>NZ_JQKX01000026.1 GCF_000746275.1 Thermopetrobacter sp. TC1 | reverse complement strand
AACATACCCCGCCAAAACGTTCCGGAACGGGATAAAATCCCGTTCCGGCATTTTATGGAACAGTCACTGATCGCTGCACTGCCTGCCCCCACTGAATCACACTACATGAGACCCGCATCGTCATACCGTAGATCAGCCGGTATCTCAGGCCATTGACTCATGCGTTTGTGGTACGAGACCTGAGGCTTTCGCCGGGGTGACGAGGAAGGTGGCAACGGTGTGTCGTGGAGTGCGTTGTCTCCCAATAGGGCATATAACTCATAGATAACCCATAAGAAAAACATCATTGCCTGCTTTGTGCCGGCTTTCCCGGGTCCCAAGCGAGACGGTTCTGAAGGGCAGTGGCATGTGCCGGCGGGCATGAGCGACGTTGTATGCTCTGCATGAAGTGCGGCAAAACGTCGCAAATGTGAATGCTTCTTTTCTTGTGCGCATGACATCCCGCCTGCGCCGTCCGCTCCGTTTTGCAATTCACTCGCAACTCAAACGCGCAAATCCGGCGATCACGCCGTGATGCGTAACGGGCCTCCTGCCAGTCGAAAGCGGCGAAAAAATTGATGAAGATCAGGGAATTGAGCTTTTCCTCGCCCCAATTCCCGCCCTCCCGCCATATCGCAAATAGTGAATAAGCAAATCCTCATATTAGAAAACTCTAATAAAACAATTTCTCATATTAGAAGCATCTTTTATAAGACATGTCTAGTATAAAACAGATTTTATTTCCAATTTTACACATTCAGACTTGCAAATATACAAATAGAAGCTAGAGTCACCGGCGCGTTGTCGAGGGCAGCAGGATGCCGGAGCGGCAAGAACAGACAGGCCTTCCGGCTCTGCCCCCGGCGAGGCGGGCCTGCTCGAAGGGCCAAGAGGGCAAGAACATGACAGACGCGAGATTTCGGGAGGGAAAGCAGTCCATGAGGAAAAGTGCGATCGCAGTCATGGCCGGCCTTGCCGGTCTGGGGCTGGCGACCGTCGCCGCCACCGCCGGCGTGGTCAAGGACGACGGTCTGAAGCCCTACGAAATCGTAGGCGACATCGCCATCCCCAAGCCGCTCACCGACAAGCCGGGCGATCCCGCCCGCGGCCGCAAGCTCATCGCGAACCGCAAGAAGGGCAACTGCCTGGCCTGTCACAAGATCGATCAGATGAAGGACTATCCGTTCCACGGCGAAATCGGCCCGGATCTGTCCGACCTGGCCAGCAACATGCCGGCGGAGGAGATCCGTCTTCGTCTGGTCAATCCCAAGGTCATCAACCCGGACACCATCATGCCGGCCTTCTATCGCGTGGAGGGGCTCTACCGCGTGATGAAGAAGTTCCGGGGCAAGCCCATCCTGACCGCCCAGGAGATCGAGGACATCATCTCCTACCTGGTCACCCTCAAGAAGCCTGAGCAGAAGTGACGCCCATCCGCTGGCATTCCTGCCGCGGGCCGGGCGAAAACCGCAACATGTCGAGGAGCTTTAGAGAATGAGCATGATGAAGATCGAGGTCATCGACCGTCGCACCTTCCTCATCGGCGCCGGCGCGTCTGCTGCCACGCTGGCCGCCCTGTCGAACCTGGCGCATGCCACGCCGGATCAGGCCGCGGCCTTCCTGGCCAAGCTCACCGGTGGCGCCCAGCCCGCCGAGGGCAAGGTCAAGCTGGTGATGCCGGAGATCGCCGAGAACGGCGCCACCGTGCCCACCGAGGTCTCCGCCGACAGCCCGATGACGGAAAAGGACTACTGCAAGTCCATTTCCATCATCTCCACCAAGAACCCCAAGCCGCACATCTGCACGTTCCACTTCACCCCGCGCTCGGGCAAGGCCGTGGCCAAGATCCGCGTGCGCATGGCCGAGACCCAGGAGGTGTGGGCCGTGGCCCAGATGTCCGACGGCAAGTGGTACATCGGCAAGACCACGGTGAAGGTCACCATCGGCGGCTGCGGCGGCTGATGCGGCCCTAATTCAGGCGCCCTGAAACGCCGGTGAAAGATGGATCAACGCCCCTCTGACGGCGGGGCGGCAGAAAAACCAAGACGAACGGGAGAACGAAAGCGATGGCGAAGGCACGCGTGAAGGTTCCGAAGACGGCCAAGGCCGGGGAGATCATCACCATCAAGACGCTGATCCGTCACAAGATGGAGTCCGGCAATCGCAAGGACAAGAAGACGGGCAAGCTCATCCCCCGGCACATCATCGACAAGTTCACCGCCAAGTACAACGGCGAGAAGTTCTTCTGGGCGGACTGGGAAGGCGGCGTTTCCGCCAATCCCTACTGCTCCTTCACCTGCAAGGTGGATAAGTCCGGCGAGTTCGAGTTCATCTGGCACGACGAGAAGGGCGAGGAATACACCGCCAAGGCCAAGATCACCGTCGCCTGAATGGATGATGGAACTCAGAAAACGACAGAATGAGATCAGGACAGCGGGAGGAAACATGTCCAGGAAGGTGAGCATGAACGGGCGCGGCAGGAAGCGGGCGGCAGTCGTCGCTTCGCTCCTGCTCGCCGCCGGCCTTGCCGGTTATGGCGCATCGAGCGCAATGGCCTGCGATGCCTGCAAGGGCAAGTACGAGGTGGATGGACGCAAGTCGGGCTATCTCTTCGCCACGAAGGAGACCCAGTCCATTCAGGATGACGACTTCATCAACCCCGGCATGCTCTGGGTCGAGAAGGGGCGTGAGTTGTGGACCAAGGTGGAGGGCGAGGCCGGCAAGTCCTGCGCCAGCTGCCATGGCGAGCCGGAGAGTCTGCGCGGCGTTTATCCGGTCTATCCCAAGTACGATCCCAAGACGGAAAAGCTCATCAACATCGAGCAGCGCATCAACCGCTGCCGCACCGAGCAGATGAAGGCCAAGCCCTGGAAGTGGGAGTCCGAGCCGCTTCTGGCCATGACCACGCTCATCGGCTACGTCTCGCGCGGCCTGCCGATGAACGTGAAGATCGACGGGCCCGCCAAACCCTTCTTCGAAAAGGGCAAGGAGTTCTACTTCAAGCGGCGCGGCCAGCTCGACATGGCCTGCAAGCACTGTCACTACGATTTCGCCGGACGGTACATCCGCGCCGACCTGCTCTCCGAGGGGCGCGGGGGCGGCGCCTTCCCGGCCTATCGTCTGAAGTGGCAGAAGATCGGCTCGCTGCATCGCCGCTTCAAGGGCTGCAACAAGCAGATCCGCGCCGAGCCGTACAAGCCCGGTTCGGATGAATACGTCAATCTCGAGCTCTTCGTGAAATGGCGCTCGCGCGGCCTGCCCGTTGAGGTGCCGGCAGTGCGTCGCTGACGTTTCCCGGCGGAGCCTGGGGTCTTGAGACAGGCGCATCATTCCGCCCGGGAAAACCGGACAAGAGCAAGACCGCAACGCATAAAGGGAGAGGCGCCCGCCTTTGACCGTGGCGCAAACGGGCGCCCTCCCGCCTCTGCCGCCGCAAGGGGGCATAATCAGGCCTCTGCCGGGGCGGCACAGGGAAACGAAAAAAGGATGACCGGAACACCCTGTTGATTTGAATGTCAGGCCAACTGGCAGGAAGGGCAGGGAGGAGACCTGAGAACCTTGAAAAACGGTGACCGCCGATCTGGGGGGAGAGACGGCTGGAATGATCGGACCGGTCATGCATGTGACCGGGAGTGAGACACAACAACCCGACAAGACATCAGACGAACGGATACGAAGAACAACGGGACAGAGGGAAGAGACGTGCTCATTCACAGGCGAGACTTCATTCAGCTGACTCTGGCGGCTCTGGCCATGACCGGCGGCACCGTGGAGGGGCTGCGCCGGGCCGTGGCCGCACAGAAGATCACTCAGGATGAGATCCTGAAATTCAAGCCGAAAGGGCAGGTGACGCTCATTCACGTCACCGACATTCACGCCCAGCTCAGGCCCATCTATTTCCGCGAGCCGGACGTGAACATCGGTGTTGGCGAGGCCATGGGCCTGCCGCCCCATCTCGTCGGCGAGGATTTCCTCAAATATTACAAGATCCGCCGCGGCACCGCCGAGGCCTATGCGCTCACCTACCTCGATTTCGAGGAACTGGCCCGCGCTTATGGCCGTGTGGGCGGCATGGATCGCGTCGCCACCATCGTCAAGGCCATTCGCGCCGAAAGGCCGGGCAAGTGCCTGCTGCTGGACGGCGGCGACACCTGGCAGGGCTCGTGGACGGCCCTGCAGACGAAGGGGCAGGACATGGTGGACGTCATGAACGCCCTCGGCACCGACGCCATGACCGCCCATTGGGAATTCACCTATGGTGATGAGCGCGTCAAGGAGCTCATCGAACAGCTCAAGTTTCCCTATCTTGCCGGCAATGTCATCGATGCCGAATGGGAGGAGCCGGTCTTCAAGGCCTGGCAGATGTTCGAGCGCGGCGGTGTCAAGGTCGCCGTCATCGGCCAGGCCTTCCCCTACACGCCGGTGGCCAACCCCCGTTACAAGATCCCGCAATGGTCCTTCGGCATCCGTGAGGACATGGTGCAGAAGCACGTCGATGACGCCCGCGCCGCCGGCGCCGAGCTCGTGGTGCTGCTCTCGCACAACGGCTTTGATGTGGACCGCAAGATGGCGCGCCGCGTGAAGGGCATCGACGTCATCCTCGTCGGCCACACGCACGATGCCATCCCCGAGCCCTATCTTGTCGGCAACACGCTGCTCGTCTCCTCCGGCTGTTCGGGCAAGTTCGTCTCCCGCCTTGACATCGAGGTGAAGAACGGCCGCATGAGCGGCTGGTCCTACAAGCTCATGCCCGTGTTCTCCGACGCGATTGCGCCCGATCCGGAGATGAAGGCGCTGATCGACAAGATCCGCAAGCCCTATGAGAAGGATCTGGGCGAGGTGCTGGGCCGGGCGGAGACCACGCTCTATCGCCGCGGCAACATCGACGGCACCTTTGATGACCTCATCTGCACAGCCCTCATGGAACGGCGCGATGCCGAGATCGCCTTCTCGCCGGGCTTCCGCTGGGGCCCCTCGGTCATGGCCGGTCAGGACATCACCGCCGACGACGTCTATTCGCAGACGGCCATCACCTATCCGGAGGCCTACCGCGTGGAAATGACCGGCAAGATGATCAAGGACATCATGGAGGATGTCTGCGACAACCTCTACAACCCCGATCCCTATTACCAGCAGGGCGGCGACATGGTGCGCACCGGCGGGCTCACCTACGATCTGCATCCCTACAAGCCCATGGGCCAGCGCATCCAGAACCTGCGCCTGAAACGCACCGGCGAGCCCATCGACCCGCAGAAGAAATATGTCGTCGCCGGCTGGGCCTCGGTGAACGAGGGCGTGGAAGGCCCGCCCGTGTGGGACATCGTCAAGGACTGGATCCGCGACAAGAAGGTCGTGCGCATCCCCAAGAATCGCGACGTCCGGCTGGTCACCGACAAATGATCGGCCCAGGTCTGTCGGTCTGCGTCCTCTAAGAGGAGCGGGCCGGAACGCTCCGATACGTGAAGGGAGCAGGGAGGAAACGCAAGGGTGTGACGTGAAGGACAAACCCGTCAACCGCCGGACGTTGATGAAAGCCGCCGGCCTTGGCGCATTCGCCGCCGGGGCCGGCGCTTTCGCTTCCATCACGGCCTCAAGGAAAGGGCAGGCCGCCGCGGCGGCCGATACAGCACTGGTGCGCTTGAGCGAAAAGCGCCGTCAGGGCGGCCGCCCCGTTCTGGCTGAAGCCTATGGCCGGCCCAGCCCGCATGAGGCCAATGTCGTGCGCCGCGTCATTCCGTGGATGAATCCCACACGGGAATCAAACGTCAGCTTCACCCCCCTGCATGCGCTAGAAGGAATCATCACGCCCAACGGCCTGCATTTCGAGCGGCATCATGCCGGCGCGCCCGACATCGCCCCGCAGGAACACCGCCTGCTCGTGCATGGGCTGGTGGAAAGGCCGCGTGTTTTCACGCTGGAGGATCTGCGCCGCCTGCCCGTGCATTCCCGCTTTCACTTTCTGGAATGCGCCGGTAACGGAGCCCTGGAATGGCGCGGGCCGCAGAACAACGCCGTGCAGTTCACCCACGGCATGCTCTCCTGCTGTCAGTGGACGGGGGTTTTGCTGAAGGATGTGCTCAAGCTCTGCGGGCTGAAGCGCAAGGCCGCCTGGCTTTTGTGCGAGGCCGCCGATGGCGCCGGCTATGCCCGCTCCCTGCCGCTTGAGCATGCGCTCAATGGCGCCATGCTCGTTTTCGCCCAGAACGGCGAGGCCTTGCGCCCCGAACAGGGCTATCCCCTGCGCCTGCTCTGCCCGGGGCTGGAAGGCGCGGCGTCCGTAAAATGGATTGCCCGCATCGAGGTGGGCGATGCCCCCTGGATGACCCGGGAGGAAACGGCCCGCTATGCCGATCTGCGCCCCGATGGCAAGGCGCGGCTGTTCACCCTTGAAATGGAGGTGAAGTCGGTCATCACCCATCCCTGTCCGGAAAATCCCCTGCGCAGGAAAGGCTTGCAACAGCTTTCCGGCCTTGCCTGGTCCGGCCGTGGCCGCATCGTGGCCGTGGATGTGTCCTTCGATGGCGGCGTGAACTGGCAGCCGGCAAGGCTGGAAGAGCCGGTGCTGCCGCGCTGCCTCACCCGCTTTCGCCTGCCGTTTGACTGGCAGGGGGAGGAGCTGCTGCTGCAATCCCGCGCCGTGGACGAAACCGGTGCTGTGCAGCCCACCTATGCCCAGGCCCTGTCCGACAAGGGCGAGACCGGCATCTATCACAACAACGCCATCACCACCTGGCACGTGGCCAGCGACGGAAAGGTGACCCATGTGCGCCTGGACTGAAAGAGAATCATCGCCGGGCGCGCCCCGGCCGGACAAGCCGCGCTCTTCCCGCCGCAATCGGCCGCGCGCGCCGCTGTGCGGTCGGGCATGCATGTTGAACAGCAGCAAATCAAAGAGTGACGTCATGCCCGGGCTTGTCCCGGGCATCCAGGGGCGGTTGATGCAGGTGGCAATGGAAATAAAAGACGGCTCTTCCAGGCTCGGTTCTTCAAGGGAGCGCGCCCTTCAAAGATCATATGGCTCAAGCCAAGCCTGTTGGCGAATACTATCGCCCACCAAAACGGCCTCACCCTTGGCCCTGGATTGCCGGCACAAGGCCGGCAATGACGGTTTTTCTTGGTTTATCAATAAATTGAATAACTCATCCTGCCTGCATATTACACGACACTTATATCGTCATACCGGCGAAAGCCGGTATCTCAGGCCATTGTCTCATGCATTTGTGGCTCAAGCTCCCGGCTTTCGCCGGGGTGACGAGGAAGATGGCAATCTTCTGTCGTGCAGTGTGTCCTGCCTGTCTGAAAGCAATTTCTCATTGATCACTCTGAAAGCGGCAGCACGTCCCCTGAATTTCCTTGGTCAGGTTTGGGCTTTCGCCGGCATGACGATGCATATGTCACACAATGGAGGTGCGGGAAAAAAGAGGCGCGAAAGCCGTCTGCAGCTCCTTTCCGGTGCACTGCGTCGGGCGCGGGCTGGAGTTGCGGCCGTGATCATCGGGCTGTTTCTCGTTCTGGCCGCTGGAGCATCCCCCCGCGCCGAGACCATTGGCCGCCCGCCGACCGATCAGGAGCTGGCCTTGTGGGATACCGACGTGCGCGGGCCCGACGGCGCCGGCCTGCCGCCGGGATCCGGCAGCGTAAGCCGGGGCGAGGCGCTCTATGCTGAGCGCTGCGCCGCCTGTCATGGCGAATTCGGCGAAGGCGTGGGCAACATGCCCGCCCTCATCGGCGGCGAGGGCTCGCTGAGCACGGACCGGCCGCGCCGCACCGTCGGCTCCTTCTGGCCCTATGCGCCGAGCCTCTTTGATTATGTGCGCCGGGCCATGCCCTTCCTTGAGGGGCATACCCTCTCGCCGGCAGAGACCTACGCCCTTGTCGCCTTCATCCTGAACCTGAACGGCATCGTCGATGAGGATTTCATCGCCGATGCCGAAAGTCTGACAAAGGTGCGCATGCCCAATCGCGACGGCTTCGTGCCGGACGATCGCCGCGTCTGGAAGGGCCAAAGATGCATGCGCGCCTGTCGGTCTGCGCCGCGCATTGTCCGTCGCGCCGCCAGCAACGGGGAGAACAGGCCATGATCCAGGCTCGTGAAATGCCATTGCCGCAGCGGCGCCGGGGGCGGGGCCTTCGGTTGTGGTGGCTGGCGGGATGCATGTTCATCACGCTTCTCTTTACCGCACTGCGGCCGGCAGCCGCGGCCACGCTCGTGATGTTCATGAGCGAGACCTGCCCCTATTGCGAACGCTGGATGAAGGATATCGGCGTTGTTTACAACAAGACCGACGAGGGGCGCATTGCCCCCTTGCGTATCGTGGACATTCATGAGCCGCGCCCGAAGGATCTCGAACACATCCGCGGCATCTACTGGACACCCACCTTCGTGCTCCTTGACGATGCCGGGCGCGAGGTGGGGCGCATTGAGGGCTACAACACGGAATACGGCTTCTGGAGCCGTCTGGACAATCTCTTGAAAAAACTGCCGCGTGAGAAGAACCGGCCGCAAAAGGCCGGCGCTGCCGCGGCTGATGACGGAGGCTGATCCCCTCTGTCAGGGGGCGGCACGGATAAGCCGGGCAGGCGGCCAGCAATGAATGAAAGAGGAGAGAAGCCGCCGCCCCGAAGGAGGAAACGCCACGGGGGAGTCCATGAACGCCAAGTCCTTGCACATACCGCCAAAGGAAATGGCCCGCGGGGCCGACAAGGCCAGCAGCTTTCTCAAAACGCTGTCACACGAAACCCGGCTGCGCATTCTCTGCCTTTTGCTGGATGGTGAGAAATCCGTGGGCGAGATCGCCAAACGTCTCGGCATGCGTCAGGCGGCGGTTTCCCAGCAGCTGCAGCGCCTGCGCGCGGAAAATCTGGTGCAGCCCCGGCGTCAGGGCAAGGAGATCTATTATCAGATCGCCAGCCTGGAGGTGCTCGTCTTCATGGAAGTGCTGCACGAAATCTTCTGCCCCACCGATTTGTCGTGAGGGCAGGGCAGGGGTTTTTTCGCGTGATGAAACCTCTGGCGCGCTTAACCCGCTGCAGGTGACGCAAGGGCTGTTGTGCGCTTGACGGCTCATGAGAAAAATCTCATATACGGCCGCATGTCGTATGTGCAGTTCTTTCAGGCTCTGGCGGACGAGACCCGGCTGTGCATCCTCTCCCTGCTGCAGCGCGAAGGGGAGATGACGGTCGGCGACATGGTCAAGGCCCTTGGCGTGCCGCAGTCCCGGGTTTCGCGGCATCTGGCCGTGTTGCGTGATGCCGGCCTGGTGCAGATGCGCCGCGATGCCCAGTGGGTGCACTACAGGGTCTCGGAAGATTTGAGCGACTGGCAGCGGGAGGTGCTGGCGGCCTTCATGCGGGCGCAACAGCGCGCCTGTCAGGCGTCGGACGCCCCCACGTTAGACCGTCTGTCCCTGAACACATCATCCAACCCCTCCTGATCCTGACTGGATCATCGCGCACGGCATTCCCATATGGCATCCTGAAACCCCGAAGGAACGGCCACGATCAGCCTTCAACAAGGGAGCAAAAACCATGACGGCACAATCTCTGACCATGAGCTTTGCCGGGCTGTTCATTCTCATCAGCCTCGGCCTTGCCCATTATTTCGGCCAGGCGGATTTGAGCCAGGTGTCCTGGCTGTGGTTCACCGCCTTCGTCGGCCTCAATCTCTTCCAGGCCGGCTTCACGGGCTTCTGCCCGCTCACCATGGGGCTGAAGAAGCTCGGCTTCAAGTGACCGGACAACGGCACGGGCTCCTTAGGCGCTGAAAGATCCGCCACCGGGCCCGTGAAAAATGAACCATGGTTGAAAGGAGGCTCCGGTTGCTCACCGGAGCCTTTTGCGTCTATGATGCAGATCACGAAAAGGAATCCGGTCGGACACAAGATCGTGACCGGGCCCGAGGGAGAGGGAAGAACCGCCGTTTGGGCCGTGTGCATGCGCGTTGGAACACCGGCGCAGAGGGCGGGGTGTGAGTGAAGGGGAGGCGATGCCGCGCTCGGGGTATCGAGAGAAGTTCACCGGCCGCCTCATCGGCCTTTTGCAATGGGCGCAGTTCGAGGCGTTGTGGGCCCGTCTCGCCGAACGGCCCGAAGGCTGGTATGTGCGGGATTTCAGGGAGAAGACCCTGCCTGAGGCGCCCATGCCGCCCGAAGCCTTCCGCCAGTTCCTGTCCGAGGCGGAGGACTTTCTCCGCCGCCGTCATCGCGAGGACTATTGCGGCTTCCTCTATGTTGACGATCCGGACGATCCCACCTTCATGAAGATCTTCGATCCCCGCAAGATGGGCTCGGCCTGTGGCTGTGGCGGTACGGTGGTGCCGCGCTGGACCATTTCGCGCATGCCGCCTCAGACCGTGGGAGAGGAGGCGGAGGCCCAATCCGGCAAGGAGGAACCGGCCGCGCGCCGGCCCTCTCTCTTGCGGCGGCTGTTCGGTTAGGAACGAAAGGGGCAAGGCAAGCCGGATCCGGGGGCACGGCGACGGATGGCGAGGGAGAGCGAGGTGGCATGTCGCTGACCGAACAGGATCTGGCCCTCATCAGGAAGGTGCCGCTCTTTTCCCGTCTTGACGACGATGCCCTCATGCGCCTGCTGAAGGGCGCCACCCCGCGCGAGTATCCGCGCGGCGTCATGCTCTTTCAGCAGGGCGACCGCGCCGACTGTTTCTACGTCATCCTCGACGGCCTGGTGAAAATCACCCGCCACAGCCCCGATGGTGACGAGGTGGTCATCGGCGTGTTCGGCAAGGGCGCCATGGTGGCAGAGATCGCCATGTTCCTCGGCGGCCGCTATCCGGCCAGCGCCGAGGTCGTCGCCCCGGCGCGGCTTCTGCCCGTGCTCTCCAGCAGCTTCAAGGCCGCGCTCATTTCCGATCCCGACCTCGCCATGGGCATGCTCGCCGCCACCTCCCGCCGCGTGCGCGATCTCGTGGAGGAAATCGAGCACATCAAGGGCCAGACCGGCGCCCAGCGCGTCGCCGACTTCATCGTCGGCCTCTGCCCGGAGGAGGAGGGCGAGGCCCAGATCGACCTGCCCTATGAAAAGGGGCTGATCGCCGCCCGCCTCGGCATGAAGCCGGAGAGCTTCTCCCGCGCGCTCAAGCGCTTGCGCCAGCTCGGCGTGCGCATCCAGCGCGATCACGTCATCATCGCCGATGTCGCCGCCCTCAATCACTTCGCCATGACCGGCGAGGTCATCCCCGTCAGCCCGCCCGAACCAAACGGCACCCCCGCACCCAACGGCAAGAACGGCAACACCGGCCGCTGATCCCAGCCGACACCATGAGCAGGGCGGGACCTACCACTTGCCCCTCACGCCGTTTCCTTGCCGGAAGAGATTTTCAACCGGCCCCGCAACAGTTCGGCGGACTTTCCTGTTGGGTATTACGGATCCCATGACACGACACCCGCATCGTCATACCGGCGCAAGCCGGTATCTCAGGCCATTGACTCATGCATATGTGGCCCGAGCCCTAAGGCTTTCGCCCACGCCTGTCCAAGAAAATTCAGGAAGCGGGCTGTTGCCGTCAAACCGACCAAGGAAAAAGACTTTCCATACGTTGAGCGCTAGTTGCTTAACTCATTGATAAACAATGAGAAAACGTCATTGCCGGGCCTTGTCCCGGCAATCCAGGGCCAAGAATGAGGCGTTTTTGGTGGGCGATGGTGCTTACCAGCAGGCTTGATCTGAGCCGTATGCTTTTTAATGGGAGGTTCCTCTCGAAGGGTAGAGTCCTGAAGAACCCTTCTTGACTGCCAACACCGCATGCGTAAACCGCCCCTGGATGCCCGGGACACGCCCGGGCATGACGTAACTTATTGATATTCCATATAAAAATAACCAACTCCAAGTTCGGGCGATGGTGGGAGAATGCCTTGGTAAAAACATCCATGGTGCATATGAGTGCTTACACTTTTAATAACGAAAATCATTCGCAACGGATAGAGTAATTTGTTTGGGCAACAATGGGCTTTCGCCGGGGTGACGAGAAATATGGCAACGTTGTGTCGTGTAGTGTGCCAGCAGGTTTGGTTTGACCCGTGTGGAAATAAAATGCCGGAACGGGATTTCATCCCGTTCCGGAACGTTTTGGCGGGGTATGTTACCCCGCCATCTATGCCTTAGGCGGGGTTGAAAACAGTGGTGGGCTGATCTGCGGGGTAACGGGAAAGGCGGCAATGCTGTGTCATATAGTGTGATTCCGTTCCGGCAACGATGTATGCCCTGCCGCATGGGGTTCGTGCTATCTTCCGGGTCAAGAAAGGCGGCGACAGAGAGATCGTGCGCCTCATTGCTTGAGGATTTTAAGGGCCATGGCCAAGCATGCTGAAATCACTATTGCCGGAATCGCTGAAGAAGACTGGCGCGAGGCGGAAAGGCTGGCAGCGCGCATCGATGCCGGCGAGGAAGCCGTGATTCCCTTGGACGTGGTGCGCCGCATTCTTGTCGAGGATGAACCGCCCTTGCGTGTTTTTCCGTGAATGGCGCGGCCTGACCCTCAATGATCTCGCCACGGAAACAGGTCTTTCCCTGAATGAATTGCGCGCGCTTGACACGGCAAAGGCTCTCTCCGCACAGGCTGCCGAAGCCATCGCGCCAATCCTGGACATCCCCCCGGACCTTCTGCAGGCATAACGGAGCGCAACACCTCTATCAGGAATTCCTGACGGGCACCCTGCACGACACTTATATCGTCATACCGGCGAAAGCCGGTATCTAAGGCCATTGTCTCATGCGTTTGTGGCTCAAGACCTAAGGCTTTCGCCGGGGTGACGATATGTGTGTGTGTGTGTGTGTCGTGTAGTATGGCCTGCTGGCAGGCACCATCGCCCACCAAAACCGCCTCATTTCTGGCCCTGGATTGAATGAGCGCTCAATGACTCGTCCCCTCCGAGAAGGTGATCTTGTTGTAGACGTTGTATTTGCCCACGGGCTTTTTCATCGGGATGCGCTTGACCACCTTGAAGGTGTTGGCGTCCACCACCAGCACCGCGCCATCCATCTCCCACACGGAGATCAGGGCGTATTTGCCATGCCGGTCGAACTCCACGTGCGCCACCGTCTTGCCCGGCGCGTAATTGAGCACCTTCACGATCTTGAGCGTGCGCTTGTCGATGACCAGCATCTTGTCCTTGTTGGGCCCGAAGAAGACATCGGCCCAGGCATAGGGCGTCTTTTCATGCGAGCGCAGGAAGAAGCCGGGGCCGGGGGTTTTCAGCGTCTTGATCACTTCCCAGGTGTCCATGGCGATGATGCTGATGCGCCCTTCGCCCAGATGCGGCGTGGCCATCACCGGCCGGCCCTGCCAGGTCCAGGTGATGCCGCTGCCCAGATGCGGCAGGCCGGGCAGGGGGATGTGCGCCACAACCTTGCCCGTATTCATGTTCAGCACCAGCGCCCCCTTGTGCGCGCCGCGCGCGGCCCCCAGAAGATGATCATAGGACGGATCGAAGAAGAAATCGTCCACCGGCTCCGGCACGGCAATGCGGCGGATGGTGGGCTGCTCCGCGTCCGGATCGGGAATCTCCCACACTTCCGGCACATCCTTCAGCGCCACCACCAGGCTCTTGCGCGGCCGCGCCTGATAGACGGCCGAAACCCGCGACGTTTCGCCGTTTGCCGCCCGCACAGGGATGATGTGCTTCAGCGAAAGGTCGCGCGCATCCAGCAGCACCAGCGTGTGCGGCAGATAGTTGGCCACGGCAATGACGCTGCCATCGTGGGAAATGGCGATGTTGCGCGTGTTGATGCCGGCGCGCACCTCCGCCACCACGTCGAGCGTGTAAAGATCATACTTGGTCACCCAGCCATCGCGCGAAGCGAAGAAGACATAACGGCCATCGGGCGTGAACTTCGGCCCGCCGTGCAGGGCATAGCGGCTCCTGAAACGGGCAAGGCGCTCAAATGTGTCGCCATCGAGAATGCTCACGTGATGATCGCCCGATTCCACCACCACGAACAGGTTCAGCGGATCGGCGTTGAACTGCGGCCTGGTTACCGAATAATCGACATCGACGGGAATGTGCCGGCTGGCCCGGATCTCCTTCTCTCCCCACACCGGCATGCTGGGAAGCGGCGTGTAGATGTATTTAACCAGCGCGGCGATTTCCGCCTCGCTCAGCGTGTCGCCAAACGCCGGCATCTGGGTGGACACGCGGCCCTTGGCGATGACATCCGCCGCGCGGCTTTTGCGCAGGCGCCTGAGATTCTCCGGCAACAGCGCCGGCCCGGTGCCGCCCAGGCGCCCAGCCCCGTGACATTCGGCACAATGCTGCGCATAAAGCGCCGCCGCATCGGGCTCTTTCGCATCCTTTGCATGGGCTGCCGGCATCAGCAGCGTCAGCGCCAAGGCGGCCGCCAGAATGGTCTTCATGCCAGTGCTCCCCTTCCTCGTGCCTGTATCGCGCACTAAACCATGCCCCGCAGGGGCCCTTCCTTGACCCAGGGCAAATGCGGCATTGACGCCGTCTCACGATGGGATAAGCTGATCCATACCGGCGGCTCGCGCCGGTGTTGCCCGGGGCTGCCCCCAGGTTGCCGGAGGCTGCCTCCAAGTGAAAAGACCGGCGCGAAGCCGGCGATACGCGCGTTTCTTCACACCTTTTCAGGGAGGATATCACAATGTTCGCGCGCACTTTTCTGGCGGCCGTCGTGATCTCGGCGACGGCGGTCCTGCCCGTTTCCCTCAAGGCCGCGGAGATCGAGAACAGGCTGGTGGTCGTCACCTCGTTCCCGAAGGATCTCACCAGCGTGTTCAAGCGCGCCTTCGAGGCCAAATATCCCGGCACCAAGGTGGACATGCTGAAGAAGAAGACCACCGCCGGCGTGAAATACATTCAGGAAACGGCCTCCAACAACACTTCCGACATCTTCTGGGCCTCCGCCCCGGATGCCTTCGAGGTGCTTAAAGGTGACGGCCTGCTGGCCAAATACCAGGTGAAGGCCAAGGGCATTCCGGAGAAAATCGGCGCCTTCCCGCTCAACGACCCGGACGGCTATTACAAGGGCTTTGCCGCCTCCGGCTACGGCATCATGTGGAACACCCGCTATCTCAAGGCCAAGAAGCTGCCCGAACCCAAGGAGTGGGAGGACCTCGCCAAGCCCGTCTATTTCGGCCATGTCGGCATGTCCGCGCCGTCGCGCTCCGGTACCACGCACCTGACGGTAGAAACCGTCCTGCAGGGCAAGGGCTGGAAGGAAGGCTGGGCCCTGTGGAAGGCCATCGGCGGCAATCTGAAAACGGTGACGGAGCGCTCCTTCGGCGTGCCTTCGGGCGTGAACTCCGGCGAGTTCGGCATCGGCATTGTCATCGACTTCTTCGGCTTCTCGTCCAAGGCCACGGGCTATCCGGTGGAGTTCCGTTATCCCTCCACCACGGCGCTGGTGCCGGCGAACATCGCCATCGTGAAGAACGCGCCGCACCCGAAAGCGGCGGCGGCCTTCATCGAGTTCGTGCTTTCGCCGGAAGGCCAGAAGCTGCTGCTGGATCCGAAGATCCAGCGCCTGCCGGTGCGCCCGGAGCTGTATGACGGCCCGGCGAAGCACCTGCCCAACCCGTTCAAGGGCGAGATCGCGGCCAAGGTGGCCTTTGACGTGAAAAAGTCCAAGGCGCGCTACAACCTGGTGAACTCGCTGTTTGACGTGATGATCACCTACCGGCTGGACGACCTGAAGGCGGCGACGAAGGCCATCCACGAGGCCGCCGCAGCCCTGGCAAAGAAACCGAACCCGGAGGCGCAGAAGCTGCTGGACGAGGCCCGCGCGCTGGTCGCGGCGGTGCCCATCGACGAGGCCAAGTCGCTGGATCCGGAATTCGCCGCCATCTTCAAGAAGAAGCGCAAGAAGAAGACGGACAAGGTGACGGGCCGGCAGGCCGAAGTGGAGCAGCAGTGGGACGCCATGGTGAAGGCCAACTACGAGAAGGCGAAAGCGCTGGCCGAGAAGGCGAAGGCCATGGTGCAGTGAGCTGATGGCGGCGGGCGGCGCGTATGTCCCGGAATTGCTCCTGGCGTGCCGCTCAGCTGTCTTTATCGGTGATCCGGTCACGCAGGCGCCTTCATATACCTCCCCCTGGCAGGGGGAGGTCGGCCCCGTCAGGGGGCGGGAGGGGGTCGGGCCAGACGCTCATGAGTTTGCTGCCCGATCCCCTCCCTGTCCCACCTCCTCTCAGGGGGGCGCAAACGGCATCTCAGGTGGAATCAGAAATATGACACCGGGATTAATGATCGGGTTGGAACACCCCCGGAATTGTCCGGCGCACCAGTGAACGGCTTCGGAGGAAACGAATGAGCGCCACGGGCACAGCGGCAGGCGGCCGGAAGATGGCGGGCGGATTTGTGCGCGATGTCGTTGCCGCCTGGCGACAGCAGAAGGGCGCGGCGCTGCTGGCGCTGGCCATCTTCGCCTTTCTCGCGCTGTTTTTGCTCATTCCGGTGGCGCAGGTGGTCTATGTGGCGTTTCTGGACGCCAACACCGGCGCGTTCACGCTGGTGAACTTCCTCGATTTCTTTCGCACGCCGCTGTTCCGGGAGTCCTTCTACAATTCCTTCTACGTCTCCTTCATGTCGGTGGTGGTGGCCACCATCATCTCGCTGCCGCTGGCCTATTTCACCTCGCGCTTCAACTTCGCCGGGGCAACATTGATCCAGACCCTCGGCGTGCTGCCGCTCATCATGCCGCCGTTCGTGGGCGCGGTGGCCATGCAGATGATTTTCGGCGCCAACGGCTCCATCAACCTGCTGCTGGATGAACATTTCGGCTTCACCATTCCCTTCATGGAGGGGCTGAACGGCGTCATTCTCGTGCAGTCCATTCATTATTTCCCGTTCATCCTCATCAACCTTTCCGCCAGCCTGAACACCATCGACCGCTCCCTGGAAGAGGCGGCGCAGAACCTGGGCGCGCACGGGCTGCGCCTGTTCCGCCGCATCGTGTTTCCGCTGGCCATGCCGGGCTATGTGGCGGGCGCAGCACTGGTGTTCCTGAAAGTCTTCGACGATCTGGGCACGCCGCTGCTTTTGAACGTGAACACCATGCTGGCGCCGCAGGCATACTTGCGCATTTCCTCCATCGGCATTTCCGACCCGATGGGTTACGTGATTTCGGTGATGCTGGTGGTGTTTTCGCTGCTGTCGCTGTGGGTGGCGCACCTGGCCACGCGTGGGCGCGAATACGCCTCGGTGCAGAAGGGCGGTGGCGGGCTGCTGCGGCGTGATCTCAAGCCCTGGGAAAAGGCGGGGGCCTATGCGCTGATCCTGCTCATCCTGCTGGTGGTGCTCTCGCCGCACATCGGGCTGCTTCTGCTCTCCTTCGGCACCATCTGGTCCTTCTCCGTGCTGCCGGATGGTTTCACGCTGGCGCACTACCGGGAGGTGTTCACCACCGCCATGCCCTACATCACCAACACGCTGCTCTATGCCGGGCTGGCGGCGCTGTTCGACGTGATGCTGGCCACGGCCATTGCCTACATCGTGCAACGCACGCGGCTGCCGGGGCGGCACGTGCTGGACTACATCGGCACGGCGGCGGTGGCGGTGCCGGGTGTGGTGCTGGCCATCGGCTTCTTGCGCACATTTCACGATTTCGTGCTCCCCGGCGTGGGCAAGCCGCTGGCCACGTGGTGGGTCATCATCGTGGTGGCGCTCACCATCCGCCGCCTGCCCTATGCCCTGCGCGCCTGTTCCGCGGCCTTGCAGCAGGTCTCCGTGACGCTGGAGGAGGCGGCGCAGAACCTGGGCGCCGGGCGCTTCGAGACGGTGCGGCGAATCGTGGTGCCGCTCATGGCGGGGGGTATCGCCGCCGGGTTCGTCACCGCCTTTGCCACCGCCGCGGTGGAGCTTTCCGCCACCATCATGCTGGTCTCCAGCGAGGCGGACGCACCGCTCTCCTATGGCATCTACGTTTACATGCAAACGGCGGCCGGGCGCGGGCCGGGCGCGGCGCTGGGCGTGCTGGCGGTCGTCATCGTCGGCTTCGCCACGTGGCTCTCGCACCGGTTCGTGGAACGCCAGCGGGCGCAGGCGGCGCTGGATGAGCGCATGGCGGCGCAGGGTGTGTAAGGATGGAGAAGGCAATGCACCAGACGGCGGAGAGACAGGCAGGAGCGTCCGCACAAAAGAAGACGGGCAATAGCCCGGCGCCGAAGCGCATTCTCATCGAAGACCTGCACATCTCCTTTGGCGACACCCACGTGCTGCGCGGCATCAACCTGGAGATCGCGCCGGGAGAGCTGTTTGCCTTTCTCGGGCCGTCCGGATCAGGCAAGTCCACGCTGCTGCGCGCCATCGCCGGCTTTGGCCCCCAGCCCAGGGGGCGCATTCTCATTGGCGATGAGGATGTCACCACGCTGCCGCCGTGGGAGCGCAACGTGGGCATGGTGTTTCAGAACTATGCCTTATGGCCGCACATGACGGTTTGGCAGAACGTGGCCTTCGGCTTAAAGGAGCGGGGCGTGCCCAAGGCGGAGATCGGCCCCCGGGTGCAGGAGGCCCTGGAACTGGTGGGGCTGGCACACCTGGCGCAGCGGCGGCCGTCGCAGCTGTCCGGCGGGCAGCAGCAGCGGGTGGCGCTGGCGCGCACCATTGTGGTGCGGCCGCAGGTGCTGTTGCTGGACGAGCCGCTTTCCAATCTGGACGCCAACCTGCGTGTGCAGATGCGGCGCGAGCTGAAGCGCCTGCAACGGGAGCTGGGCATTACCACCGTGTTCGTCACCCATGATCAGGAGGAGGCGAACACGCTGGCGGATACCATGGCGGTGCTGGAAGGCGGCGTGATCCAGCAGGCGGGGCCGCCGATGGAGCTGTATGACAATCCCGCCAATCTGTTCGTGGCCGGCTTTCTGGGTGCGGCCAACCGCCTGCCGGGGCGGGTGGTGGCGCGCAATGGCGAACGCCGGTTCGAGGGGCCGGCGGGCTTCGCCGTTCCGGTGGCGGCGGATGAGCCGGAAGGCGAGGCACACGCGGTGTTCCGCCCGCAGGCGGCGCACCTGCTGGAGCGCGGAGCGGCGGCATGCGAGGGCGAGGTGTGTGTGCCGGTGCGCATCAGCCACGCGGAGTTTCTGGGGCCGGTGGTGCGCTATGGCGTGATGGTGGGCGAGCACGAGGTGCTGGTGGACGAGCCGCATCTGCCCGGCCAGCCGCCGCGGCGGGAAGGCGACGAAGCCGCCCTAAGCGTCCGGCAGGACACGGTGCGCGTCCTGCGGGCATGAATGGCTGGCATCCCTGCTCAAAGGCTTTCCAAAGTTTCGATAGCCAACCTTCTTCGTCATTCCCGCGAAAACGCATTGGTATCCAACTAAATTTGCTCTATGCGCTACGAATGATTTTCGCCATGAAGCGCGTGATTAATCACATGCTACACAGATGCCTTTATCCAGGCATTTTTTACCTCCTTACCCAAGCCTGGGAAGCTGTTATTTTTTATATTGAATATCAACTATTTACGTCATCAACTCAGTTGCCCTTGATATCCTTTCCATACATGAAACACTCCTTTTCTCCCTCCCCCTGGTAGAGGAAGGGGCAGGGAGGGGGTCGGGCGACTTAGCGCTGCGCTTGCGGCCCGACCCCCTCCCGGCGCTTCGCGCCGACCTCCCCCTATCAGGGGGAGGTTAGGATCATGCACTCTTTCTGCCTGCCGCCCGCTGCACCAGGACCAATTCAGCTTCTGACGACAAGTGTTTGTTTAATTCATTGAAAAACCATAAGAAAACGTCATGCCCGGGCGTGTCCCGGGTATCCAGGGGCGGTTTACACATGCGGTGATGGCAGTCAGAAATGGTTCTTACGGGCTCAAGCTCTTACTGCCGGAAGGATATTTTATATCCTTCCGGAACAGTTCGGCGGGGTTTTAAACCCCGCCAAAACGTTCCGGAACGGGATAAAATCCCGTTCCGGCATTTTATTTTCATACGACGCAAATCAAGCCTGCAGGCGGGCGCCATTGCCCTTGCCAGAAGAGGCTTCAACCTCTTCCGGAACGGTTCAGCGGGGTGTTCAATCCCGTCTCAGGCATGAATGGCGGGGTCACATACCCCGCCAAAAACGTTCCGGAACGGGATACAATCCCATTCCGGCAGTCAGACAGCCCTGAATCCGTTATCTGACCTCCAGTCGCTCGGCTTTTGTTCCCTCCCCCCTTCCAGGGGGAGGTGAAGCTCGCCAGCGCTCAAATTCATCCATTCCCGGGTATTTCTCCGGATGAATGAGGCGGTGGCGCTCACGCGCCGGTGGCGGCGGTGCGGCGGCCGCGGAAGGGGGTGAGTTCCACTTGCCGCCCCTGACCGCTCACGCCGATTTCCGCATCCGTGAGATAACAGGCCGGATCCTCCGCCCATGGATCACCGGTGAGCTGCTGGGCGCGCACGCGCGTGTTGCCGTTGCAAATGGAAAGATACTGGCATGCGGCGCAGCGGCCCTTCACCGGCCGCGGCCGCTGTTTCAGCCCGGCCATGAGCGGATCGGAGGTATCTTCCCAGATCTCCGAGAAGGGCCGCTCCTTCACGTTGCCCAGCGTATGATGCCACCACATGGTGTCGGGGTGCACATCCCCCACATTGTCGATATTCGCCACCATCACGCCGGACTGATTGCCGCCCCAGGCCTCGAGCATGCGGCGCACATGCGCGGCATGGCGGGGAAAATGCCTTTCGACCCACAAAAGCAGGTACACGCCGTCGGCATCGTTGTTGCCGGTCACGAACTGCCGGCCCGTGCCGTTCTCCGCCTCTTCGAAGGCCACCTCAAACAGCCGGTCCATCACCGCGCGGGTATGCTCGCGCGCCGCATCATCCATGCGGTTCTTGTTGCCGCGGCCGGCATAGACGAGGTGGGAGAAATAGAACTTCTCAACGCCCTCGTCGCGCACCAGCGCCAGCATGTCCTCGAACTGATGGGCGTTGTCCCGCGTCATGGTGAAGCGCACCCCCACGGGGATGACGGCATCGCGGCACAGGCGGATGGCCTGCAGCGACTTGTCAAACGCGCCCTTCATGCCGCGGAAGGCATCATGCACCGCGCCGATGCCATCCAGCGAAATGCCGATATAGTCAAAACCGATGTCGGCAAGATCCGCGATCACCGGCTCGGAAATGAGCACGCCGTTGGTGGACAGCGCCGTATAGAAGCCCATCGCCTTGGCCCGGCGGGCGATGTCGAAAATGTCGGGCCTGAGCAGCGGCTCGCCGCCGGAGAGGATGAGCGCCGGCACGCCATAGGCTTTCAGGTCGTCCATGACGGCACAGACCTGATCGAAGGAGAGCTCTCCGGGAAAATCCACATTGCCGGAAATGGCATAGCAATGCTTGCACAGAAGGTTGCAGCGGCGGATCAGGTTCCAGATCACCACCGGCCCGGACTTTCCGCGCCCGGATGCGGGGCGTGCGCTCTCCTTGCGCGGCGCGGCATTGGTGGTGTCTCCTTGTGCTTCACTGCGCGCCGCCGTTAACGGGCTGGCGCCTTTAAGCCGCGGCGGGGACGTGCCGCGTTCAAGCGCCACCAGAGCCTGCATGTAGTGACTGAGCCGGAACATAAGCCCTCATCCTTTCGATCCGTGGGGAATGGGCGTCACATCGCGCCGGATGCGCAGGCCCGCCTTTTTCAGGATGCGCGTGGAATACAGAACGTCAAAGGAGCGCACATGGGGCTTGAGCACCGAATGGATGCGCGCCACCTTGCCCTCCACTTCCGCCCGGCTGCGGCCATGCACCATGGCGAAGAGATTGTAGGGCCATTCCGGCAGGGAGCGCGGCCGCAGATAGCAATGGGTGACAAAGGGCAGCGCCCCCACCTTTTCGCCCAGCTCATCCACCAGCTCATCCGGCACGTCCCACACGCTCATGCCGTTGGCCGTCCAGCCCAGGCGATAATGATTGGGCACCAGCCCGATGCGCCTAATCACGCCGCGCTCGGCCATGGCCCGCATGCGTTCAAGCACCTCCTGCGGCTCAAGCCCGGTTTCCTTCGCCACCTCCGCCCAGGGATCGGGCACCAGCGGCAGCCCCGCCTGCGTGGCGGCGATGATGGCCCTGTCCTTCTCATCGATGCGCTGCATGACCCTTCATCCGCTCATGCCCTTGTCTGGCCGGCCGTTTCCTCCCGTGAGAATCCATGAAAGCCCGCCATTTTCTCCGCCGGTCCGTCTTCGCACCCCGCCGCCACTTCTGGCAGACGGCCAGAGGGCTTTCCGGCCCCATGGCTATACCGGCACGCGAAAGCCGATGAAATATTCCTTCAGCTTCGGTGCCCGCAACACGGAAAGCCCCGTACGCGCCTCGATGTCCTGTAATACCTCCTCGATGCGCTCCGGCGTTTCCGCCGCCACCACGAACCACATGTTGTACTTATGGGCGCGCTTGTAGTTGTGCGCCACCTCGTCATAGGCGTTGACCAGCGCCGCCACTTCCTCGAAGCGCGCCTCCGGCACCGCCAGCGCCGCCAGCATCACCGCCCCGCCCATGCGCTCGGCATGATACATCGGGCCAAAGCGTGTGGCCGCCCCGATCTCCAGCAGGCGCTTCAGCCGCGCGATCAGGTCCGCCTCGCTGATGCCCAGCTCGCGCGCCACCGCGGCATAGGGGCGCTCCACCAGCGGAAAGCCGCCCTGCAATTCGTTGATGATGCGCCTGTCGATCTCATCCAGTTGCGCACGCAGGGGCATCACGCCGCTCCCATCTTCAGTCCGGCCGAAAACCGCGCGCCGCACTGCTTGTACCGCTTGCGCGAGAACAGCACGGCATGGGGTACATCCGGCAGGGCAAGGCGCGCCGCCAGCCGTTCGGCCAGGGCCTTCACCCGCTCCAGCACCTGTGCCCGCTCCCGGCCATGGATCATGCAGAAGAGATTGTACCGCCAGTCAGGCAGCCGCCGCGGCCGCCGATAGCATAAGGTCACGCACGGATCCGCGGCGATGAGCGCACCGGCCGCATCCACCCGCGAATCGGGAATGTCCCACACCACCATGGCATTGGCGCGAAAGCCCAGTTTCCGGTGATGCACCACATAGCCGAAGCGGGTGATCACCCCGCCCTCCAGGAGGGCACACAGCCGGGAAATGACCCGCTCTTCCGTGCTGTTCAGCTGCTGCGCCACCGCGCGATAGGGGCGGGGGACAAGGGGAATGCCGTCCTCGATGGCGGCCAGAAGCAGCCTGTCGAAATCGCTCACCACCGCGCGTGCGGGCGCACGCACCGGGCGCACCGGCCGGCAGGGTGAGCGCGCAAGACCCTTCTCATCCGGCGCCGAAAAGCCAAGGTCGATGTGATAGGCCGCTTCCATGGGCAGATCCAGAATGCCAAGCCCCGTTGCCGCGGCGATCCGGTTCAGCGTGGCCTGCACAGCCGCCCGGTCCGCCGCCGTCACCACGAACCACAGATTGTATACATGATCCCGCGCGTAATTGTGAGTCACTTCCGGCTGCCCGGAAACAATGGCGGCGACATCATCCAGGCGCTCTTTGGGCACCTTCATCGCCGCCAGGGTGCTGGCCCCGGCCGTGTTCGGCCGCACCACCGCGCCCAGCCGCGAGAGGATGCCGGCATCCAGAAGCGCCTGCGTCCAGGCGATCAGGTCCTCTTCTGTCAAGCCCTCTTCCTGCGCGACGATGGCGAAGGGGCGCGGCAGAATCGGAAAGTTGCGCTGCCAGCGCTGCAAGCGGGCTATGTCCTGCGCCTTAAGCTCCACCGTCGCCTCCCTGCCCGTGTCGTTTGCGCCCTCACATCACAGGCCGATCTTGTGGGCCCGCACCGTGAAGAAGATGCCCGAAGGCGCCCGCGCCGGCAGCTCGCCCACCTTCGTGAAGGTGTGGGCATCGTGAATGTCGATACGGTTGGCATCCCGCACCGAAAGCCACACGCGCTCGCCCCGCGGGGTGAACTCCATGTGCAGCACCGCGCGCCCCGGCTTGAAGGTGTGGATCACCTTGCGTTTCACAACGTCGATGATCTGCACCGTGTCATTGTCCGGATGCGCGAAGTTGACCCAGACATGCCGGCCGTCCGGCCGCGCCATGACGAAAACCGGCTGGCTGTGCACGGGGATCTTGTCCACCAGCTTGAAGCTGCGCCCGTCCATCACCAGCACCTCATGCCGCCCCACCGCCGGGAAGAAGAAGTGTCCGGCCGCCTCCGTCCAGCCTTCCAGATGCGGCATCTTGTAAACGGGCAGCTTCTTCTCGCCCTTGCCGTAATCCTTCAGGATGCGCTTTACCTGCAGCGGCTCCTGCCAGAGATCGACGAGCGCCATGCCGTCCTCGCCGAACAGCCCGGCGATGTAGATGCGCCCGCCCTGGGCGATGAGGCCGTCATAGGGGTAGCGCCCGGCCGGGCCGATGCGCACCACCTCCGGCGCCTTGCCGGAAAAGTCCGCCATCCAGATCTCGCCGGCGTCATACAGCGCGAAGAGAAAGCGGCGGCCCGGCGCATCCACCAGCCCCACCACCTTCGAGCGCCCGCCGCGATAGGTGGCCGGAATGTCCGCCACCGGCTTGAGCGTTTCCGCATCAAAGACCCGCACGCCGCCCGGCTTGTAGTTGGACACCGCAATCAGCTTCCCGTCATCGGAAATGGCACCGCCAATGGCATTGCCCGACTGGATGATGCGCTTCTTCACCTCCGCGGTGAGCAGGTCGATCTTGGTCAGCCCGCCGTCGCGGCCGAAAACGAAGGCATAGCGCTCATCGCGGGAAAACACCGCCGAAGCATGCGAAAGATCGCCCAGCCCCTCGATGCGGGCAAGGATGCTGCCTTTCGTGTGCTCCACGATCAGCACCGAACCCGTGGCCCGCTCAATCACCAGGCCGAGATCCCCGGTGCCGCGGCAGGCGCACGCACTCTCAGCGGTCTGGCTTGAGGCCTCGCCCGTCTTTTCGGCGGCCGCACGCCCGCTTGTTGCGGCCCCGGCGAGCAGGGCCGGCACAACCCCCAACGACCTGACGAACTCACGGCGTTTCATGCGGGAACCCCTCTTTCAGCCGCCGCGCAATCCACAGCGCCTCTTCCTGAGTAAGCTGGGAGCGCCATGGCGGCATTGGCGTATCCGGTATGCCATCCAGAATGATCTCGGCGAGCGTCTCAGCATCCCTGTCCGCGAGGTTCTCCGGCAACAGCGGCTTGCCAAGCCCGCCTTTCAAGGTCATGCCATGGCAGGAGCCACAGTCCTGCCGCACCAGATGGACAAGCGCCTTCTGCCGCTGGGGGCTCAAAGTCCCTTCCGCCATGGCCACGGCCGCCGCCGGCAAGGCCGCCAGCGCCAGCAGCATGAGCCCTCTCAGCAACAGGCCGCTTCTTCGCGCCAGTGTCCGCCTGCTTCTCTCCATCCGCAACCCGAAAGGAAAAGGTTTCGCTCCCCGAGGAAAGATAGGAAACGGGCCCGATCAACCCCTTGATGAAAATCAAGGAATGTCTGCCCAAACCGGCCGGCTGTTACTTTGTAAAACCGGCGTGAAACAGCCAACCTTGCCGCTTTTTCATTCCCTGGCGCCAGAGGGGGCAGCAAGAAGGCTGCATTCAATGAAACTTTTGCCGCTCAGGCGACAATTCGCCCCGGCCATGCAGGCAGAGAGGGCGATATAATGCCACCATGACCGGGGGAGTTTTTTATCATGTACTGTTTGACATCCTGGCGGCACTTGCGGCTGGCGGGGTGACCATTTTCGTCCTTGTCTGGCGCCTGCAAGCTTCTCGCCATGACGTGCAAGATGCTGTTGGCCTGGGCTATGCCCTCGCACTCGTTTCAGGAGCCGTTCTTGGCGGTTATTTCTTCGGAACGGCCAATCTCTGGCTTTCCGGCATTTGGGGTATCGGCCGCTCCATCGCAGGCGCCCTGCTGGGAGCCATTGCCGGCGTGGAAATTTACAAGGCAAGAGCAGGAATTTCCGGTTCAACGGGCATTCTTTTTGTCGCCGGCTTTGCCGTTTCCGTGATGATCGGCCGTCTCGGATGCTTCTTTGCCGGCCGGCCTGATTTCACCTATGGCGTGGCCACGTCCCTTCCCTGGGGTGTGGATTTCGGCGATGGTGTGATGCGCCATCCCGTTCAGCTTTATGAAAGCGCGGCCATGGCGGCCTTTCTGATATTCGCGCTTGTCATGCTTGCGCGCCGCTCACGTTTTTTCATGGACAAGGGGTTTTATCTGCTGACCATCTGGTATGGCGCGCAGCGTTTCATCTGGGAGTTTCTCAAGCCTTATGGCAAGGTCATCGGGCCTTTCAACATCTTTCATGTCGTCTGTGCTGCCCTTGTGGGCTATGGCGCATGGATGCTGGTGAGAATAAACCGGGGGCAGGGGGGATGAACACCTTTCGCCGCAAGCAGTCTTCCTATGTGTATCTCGGGCAGACTACCTCGCTGTGCGAAAAATGCCTGCGCCTTGTGCCGGCCAAGATTTTGCGCGAGGGCGATACAATCGTTTTTCGCAAGCGCTGTCCGCAACATGGCGTAAGCCGCGCCGTGATATCCACCGATGCCAGCTATTACCTCAGCCAGCGCGACTTTCTGAAGGTGTCTGACCTGCCCCAGGCACCGCAAACGCGCATTGAAAAGGGCTGCCCTCATGATTGCGGTCTCTGCCCGGATCACGAACAGCACTCCTGCCTGGCGCTCATCGACATCACGGATGAATGCAATCTGGAATGCCCCGTGTGCTTTGCCGCGTCCGGCCCGGGGCGGGGCGGCTTCAAAACGCTGGCGCAGATCGAAAAAATGCTCGACACACTGGTGGAATCGGAAGTGGAGCCCGATCTGCTGCAGATTTCCGGCGGCAAACCAACACTGCACCCCGATATCTTGCGCATCATCGAAATGGCCAAGGCGCGGCCCATCCGCCACATCATGCTCAATACAAATGGCGTGCGCATCGCCAACGAGCCGGAATTTGCCGAGGCATTGGCGCGTTTTGCCCCGGGGTTTGAAATCTATCTGCAGTTCGACTCCCTGCGCCCCCATGTGTTGAAAGAGCTGCGGGGAGCCGATTTAACGGGCGTGCGCCGCCGCGCGCTGGAAAATCTGGAGCGGGCGGGCCTTTCCACCACGCTCGTGGCGGTTATCGCCAAAGGGCTGAACGAGGATGAACCCGCTGACATCATCCGCCATGCCCTTCGCTGGAAATGCGTGCGCGGTGTCACCTTCCAGCCCGTTCAAAGGGCCGGTCGCCTGCTGAACGATGCAGCAGGTCGCGGGCGCGTCGTGCTGTCCGATATCCGGCGGGCCATCATCGAAGGCGACTGTGGATTTGCCGAAGAAGACCTCATTCCCCTGCCGTGCAATCCCGAATCCATCTGCATCGGCTACGCCCTGCGCGATGGAGAGAAGATCGCGCCGGTCACCCGCTATATTCCGCGCGATGTCATCGTGGCAGAATTGCCCAATGCCATCTCCTTCGAGAAATACCCGGAGCTGCACGCCCGCATTCTTGAATTTTTCTCGCTTGATACCACCTGCGACAGCGCCCCGGGACGGCTTCAGTCCATGTTGTGCTGCCTGCCGCAGATCAGAATGCCTGAAAATCTTTCCTATGCCGACATTTTCCGCGTTGCCATTGTCGAATTTCTTGATGCCGCCAACTTCTGCCTGGGACGCGTGAAACGCTCCTGCATCCATTTTGTAACCGATGATGGCCGCATCATCCCCATAGACACATACAACCTGTTTTACAGGCCCGGCACCGGCGCATGCCATGAGGGGAAAATGGCATGAAAATATTCATGGGCATTATTGGTGTCATTTTGATAATAGGCGCTATCCTGTTATCATTGTTTGAAAGCACATGCATATATATTAAAACTACTTCTTATAATTATAATGGGAGCTTTATCTATTATCTTGTGGTGTGTTATTTATTGGGGTTATCTTAATCACCATAGGGATAGTCATGCTCAAAAAAAAGTATAGATCAAAACGCAAGGATCAAAACGAATCTTTGAAACAGAAGGATGAAACTTCCAAATGATGAAAGGGGCTGTGATGAACAAACTCATCGCATACGTAATGCTTATTACAGGAATATTACTTATTTTTTATGGGGGACTATGTGCTGTTATTTATATGGCAGTATTCATAAGTGATCTTATGCAATTTGGGATTAAGCATGTTTTTGAAACATATTTCGATATGATTGGCTGGCTATTGTTCCTGCTTCCTGTAGCCATGTTGATTGCCGGTTATTTGTCTATCAAAAAGTCCAACTTGATCTTCAGGAAAAAAGAATGATTGTTAAAAAAAGCTTTTGTCGACTGAATGTTTTCCATCCGAAGCGAGAATATTCATCCGGTTCGGCCTGTTTCCTTACGCCAGCCATTTGGCGGCCATGATGCCGAGGCCCAGCAGCGAGGGCGTGATCAGCGTCAGCATGACGTTCTGCCCCAGCGCCGGAACGAGCCGCGCCATGTCGGCATGATCGCGCGTCACCCGCCGCCATACCATCCACGCCAGCGGCATGGTGAGAAAGCCGGCCGCCGCCGCCCGCGGCAGCGCACCGAAGGCAATGCCGGCGGCGAGGCTGGCATAGGCGAGCAGGAAGAACAGGCCCATGATCAGCGCCGCCCGTTCGGGCCCCATGGTGATGGGGATGTTCTTGCGACCGAAGCGCCTGTCCGCCTCCATGTCCGGAAACTGGTTGGCCAGCAGCAGGTTGTTGACAAGAAAGAAGACCACCAGCGCCGCAAACAGCCCGCTGGCGCTGTAGGTACCTGAGAGCACGAACTCCGTGCCCAGCACCATGGCCCCGAACCCGGCGCCGGAGGCGATCAGCGTCAGCCAGCGGTTTTGCAGGATCCACGGCGTATAGGTGGCGGCCAGAATGAAGCCGGGCACCCCCGCCAGCAGAATGCCGGGCCCGCGCCGCCAGAAGAAGTAAAGCCCGAGAACCGCGGTGAGCGCCAGCGCACTCAAGCCCAGCCGCAGCGCCAGCGGCGCCAGATCCGGCCGGTCGGGCAGGGTGCCGGAGCCGCCGGAAAAGGGCGTGCGTTGCGTCTCCATGTCCAGCCCGCTTTTGAAGTCGCCATATTCATTGAGCGCATTGACCGCCACATGCGCCGCCAGCGCCCCGATGAGCACCAGGGCAAGCAGCCCCGCATCCATGGGTGCACCGCGCCAGGAGGCCACCGCCGCGCCCGCACCGACACAAATGGGCGTGAGCACCAAAAACGGCAGCCGCGCAATGTCGGCCAGTTCTTTCAGGGGCAGGGCCATGGCGTTCTCCTCAAAATCTCATGGGTCAGCGCCTGATCGCCGCATCGGCCAATAGGGGCAGGCCGCCTTCCGATTTCGCCGGGGCAGCAACAAAAATCAAGAGGCCACAGCCCGCCCCAGGCCCGCCTTTTCACGCCATTGCATCACCCAATGGGCATCTCCCGACCTTGCCTGTTTCAGGCTTGAACCGGAACCCGGCAGTCCAGGGAGGACAGGCCTGAAAGAGGCAATGTCTTAATCCTCCCCCTACCAGGGGGAGGGGGAAAAGTGGTTCTTCATGTATGATAAAGAATATCAAGGGCAATTGAGTTGATAATGCGATAGGAGGCACGCAGGCATTCGCCAGCAGGTTTAAGCGCGCCGTATTGCCATGAAGAAATGGCCGGAACGGGATCGCCCCGCTCCGGCGGCTGAGGCCGCAAAGACGCGGCGCATCATGAAGAAGGGCGGCGCGCTTACGGCGCCTTGGGATCGACGATCACCTTGCCGACCATGCCCTCCGTCTTCCAGTGCGGGCCGCACAGATAGGGATATTCCCCCGGCGGCAGGTCGAACTTCATCTCCACCTTCTCCTCGGGATCGGGGAAGATGCGCTCCGATTCTTCCTTGCCCGCCTCCTTGAACCAGACGGAATGCGAGGTGCGCTTGTCCACGTTCACCCAGCGCACGGTCGTGCCCGGTTTGACGCGCACCTGCGGCGGGCAGAAGGTGTACTTGTACATCTTGACCACCACGATGCCCTTGTCCTTCAGGCTGGCGGAGGGGTGACCATAGATCTTCTGATAGCGCTGTTCCGCTTCCTCGCAGATTTTCTGCTTCTCCGGCGTCATCTGCGGCGGCTCAGGCGTTTTCTCCGCCGCCAGCGCGGCCCCTCCCGCCATGAGGGAAAAGGCCAAAGCCGCATGAGCGATCAAGGCATGTTTCATCGCATCCCTCCCTTTCCTTCGCAGATGTCTTTTTCGGCCGGTGTTGTTCGGAAACCTTCCGTCTGAACGCAGAATAGCAGAAGGGCGGCGACATCGCCATGCCGCCACCCTCCTTGCGCGTCGTTTGAGTTTACGTCCTGCAACCGGCGCGATCAGGTCACGTGATTGGCGCGGTTGGAGACGTTGAACTTGCCCGTCGGCGTGTAGAAGCCCTTGATGCGCTTCTTCTCCTTAAGCGTCTTGGCGTCGTAGACCACGATCTCGCCATTGGGCTTCTTCGGATCGGTGCGGTTCCACACCGAGACCCAGAACTCCGAGCCGTCGGCGTTGAACTCGATGTGCACCGCCGCATAGCCGGGCTTCTCGGTCACGACGATGGGGCCGATGAGCTTGCGCGTCTTCTTCTCCAGCGCGTAGATGGACTGACGCACCTCCTCATCCGGCGACTTCGTCTGATCCGCCAGCACGTAGGGCGAATTCGGGTGCGTGCGGATGAACACGCCCGGGCCGTCCAGCGTCACGTTGTAGCAGACCTTCCAGGCCTGATCCGGATGGCCCTTCGGATCGTTGCCCCAGGTCGTGATCTTGCCTTCGCCCAGATACACCGTGCCGCCCACAGGCCCGCACTTGGGATCCACCCAGTTGGCACCCGGGCCGGGGTGCGGCTTGCGGCCCACGTCGATGATGGCCTCAAGCTTCCAGTCCTTGGTATCGACCACGACCATCTGATTCGACGCGTTCGCCGCGATCTGGAAGTAGCGGCCGGTGGGATCGAAGAACCCGTCGTGCAGGAACTTGGAGGTCTGCATCTGCACGATCTTGAGGTTCTTCAGGTCCGTGTAGTCCACCTGCCACATCTGACCCAGCTCCTTCGCCGAGATCAGGAACGAGGTCTGCAGCGGTGTGGTGTACACGGCGGCGACGCGGGACTCCTCGACATACTCGCCGTTGATGTCATAGCCGCGGGTGGAGATAACGCGCAGCGGCTCCATGGTCACCGCGTCCACGATCACGAAGTGCGGCGGCCAGTACCCACCGCCCACCACGTACTTGCCGTCGCCGGAGACGGCCACGTCGCGGGCGTCATAGGCGATCTTGGTCTCGGCCACCACCATCTTGTCCGGGGTCTGCCACAGGTCGATCTTGGTCAGCTTGCCGTCACGCCCCATGGTGTACCAGAAGCGCCCCGGATGCTCGCTTTCCTTCACATGGTGCTTCTCGGCGGACTTCAGCACGTGCACGGCATAGCCGGTGTTGAGATGCGCAACGATCTCGTGCTTGTCGCCGTCCACCACCGCCACCTTGCCCACGTCACGCTCGATGACGAGGAAGAAGTTCTTCCAGTTGCGTCCGTGCAGCGGCTTGTCTGGATAGTCCTCCGGCTTCACGTAGACCTTGGTGGCCTTCTTCATCATGGCCAGGGACATCTCCGGCGGCTTCGGCGGCGGCAGCTGGATGTATTTCGCCAGCAGCAGGATGTCTTCCTTGCTGAAGATGTCGCTGAACGGGTTCATGCCCCCGTCCGTGCCTTCCGTAATAATGCGCGCGAGCTTCTTCGTGCCCAGCTTGCGCGTGTTCTTGGGCTCCAGGTTCTTGCCCGTGGCGCCCTTGCGCAGAACGCCGTGACAGCCGGCACAGCGCTGGAAGTAAAGCGTCTTTGCCCTCTCGAACTCCTCCTTGGTCAGGGTCGGCGCCGGAGGCAGGTCCTCCGCGTGCGCCTTGCTCGTGAACGTGCCGCTCCCGCCGTTCAGGGGCAGCAGCAGGGCCGCAACCGGCAACAAGGCGTAGAATGCTGCTCTTTTCATGACGTCCCTCTAGTCTAGGGTTTTGGTTGAGATTGCACGGGTTGCCCACGGCCGCAGAGTTTAGACAAGGCGAGAAAAGGGGCATTTGACTTTCATCAAGGGTAAAGCCAAGTATTGGTCAACTAGAATTCCCTATCATTTTGGTAAGAAATAAGAATAAATTTCTTGATCTGGATCAATATTCAAGGGCTATACCCGAAATCAGCTTCTCCTGCTTTCTGATCGAGCTGCGACATCCTGTCAAGAGAAGGGCGGCAGCGCCTCTCCGCGCGCTGCAGGCGCAAGAATCTTGACAATGGTCAAGGCGGAAAAAGATGAAGGCTTCGTAAGCTTGCGCCGCGAGCCCACGAATGAACGAGGGGAAGCGGTCATGCAAACCAAGTCGACGGCACGCAACATCTTCTTCGGCGGCACGATATTCTTCTTTGTGGTTTTCGTGCTGCTGGTTGCGCACAGCTACAGCTATATCGTCAACGTCTCCACGCCACCACTGACCGATTCCGTGGTGCGCGGAAAGAAGGTGTGGGAGGAGAACGCCTGCATCGACTGTCACACACTTCTCGGCGAGGGCGCCTATTACGCGCCGGAGCTGGGCAACGTCTGGAAGCGTTACCTGGCCAACAACGACAATGATCCCAAGGCGGCCCGCGAGGCCATCATCACCTGGATCAAGTCCATGCCCACCGGCGTGGAAGGGCGGCGTCAGATGCCGCACTTCGATCTCACCGATCAGCAGCTCAACGACCTCGTCGATTTCTTCGAGTGGACGAGCAAGATCAACACCCAGAACTGGCCGCCCAATCTCGCCGGCTGAGGGGAGGGTAAGGAACCATGAAGTATCAATCCCAGAAGATCTCCCTGGCGTATTTCGCCTTCGCCATGGTATTGTTCGTGGTGCAGGTGCTCATGGGCGTGGTCATCGGCTATGTCTATCTCAATCCCAACTTCCTGGCCGAGGTCCTGCCCTTCAACATCCTGCGCATGCTGCACACGAACTCCCTGATCGTGTGGCTGCTCACCGGCTTCTTCGGCATCGCCTATTACATCATCCCTGAGGAGGCCGAACGCGAGATCGAGAACCCCACCCTGGCCTATGTCCAGCTGGCCATTCTGGTTCTCGGCACGGCAGGCGTGGTGGTCACCTATATCTTCGACCTGTTCCACGGCAATCCGTTCCTTGGCAAGCAGGGGCGTGAGTTCATCGAGCAGCCCGTGTGGGTGCAGCTCGGCATCGTCGTTGCCGCCCTCATCTTCCTCTACAATGTCACCATGACGGTGCTGAAGGGGCGCAAGACGGCGGTGGCCAATGTGCTGCTGCTTGGCCTGTGGGGCATTGCCATCTTCTTCCTCTTCGCCTTCTACAACCCCGCCAACCTTGCGCTGGACAAGATGTTCTGGTGGTGGATCGTCCACCTGTGGGTGGAAGGCGTCTGGGAGCTGGTGATGGCCGCGGTGCTTGCCTTCCTGATGCTCAAGCTCGCCGGTGTTGACCGCGAGATGGTGGAGAAGTGGATCTATGGTCTCGCCGCGCTCTCGCTGTTCACCGGCATTCTCGGCACGGGCCATCACTATTACTGGATCGGCACGCCCGCCTACTGGCAGTGGATCGGCTCCATCTTCTCCTCGCTTGAGGTGGTGCCCTTCTTCGCCATGGTCCTCTTCGTCTTCACCATGGTCTGGAAGGGCCAGCGCGAGCATCCCAACAAGGCGGCCCTGCTCTGGACGCTGGGCTGTGCGGTGCTTGCCTTCTTCGGAGCCGGCATCTGGGGCTTCCTGCACACGCTCGCCCCGGTGAACTACTACACGCACGGCACGCAGGTGACCATGTCGCACGGGCACCTGGCCTTCTATGGCGCCTATGTCTGCCTCAACCTGGCCTTCATCACCTACGCCATGCCCAAGCTGCTGGGCCGCGAGCCCTACAACCAGGTGCTCAACATGGTCTCCTTCTGGGTGATGACCGGCGCCATGGCCTTCATCACCTTCGCGCTCACCTTCGCCGGTGCCGTGCAGACGCACCTGCAGCGCGTCCGTGGCGAGAACTTCATGGACGTGCAGGATGAGCTGACGCTCTTCTACCTCTTCCGCGAGGGTGCCGGTGTGGTGGTTCTGCTGGCGGTGTTCCTCTATCTCTACTCGGTCTTCGTGCCGCGCGAGAAGGAGATCATCGCCCCTGCGGCCACCCCGGCGGAGTGAGCGTCAAGGGCAGAATAACACGCATCGACAAAAAAGAGCGGAGCGGGAGCACTCCCGCTCCGCTTCCGTTTGTCTTGGCGGATGCTTTCTTTTGCCTGAATTTATCTGACTTCCGTCAAACAGATTCATTGGCGGCGCATATAGCCTTGCCAGCAAGGGGGGAGCGTTCCCACCGTCAACCGAAACCACGAGCAAGGGAGGCGACGGCATGAGCGAATCGGCCACGGTAGCTCTCGCGGCAGACAACCCCGCTGAGAACGATGATACGGCCCGGGACATTCCCTTCTACCGTCCCGTGGCCAATGAGTGTGAACTGTTCGAGAAGGCGCACCGGCTGAAGCTGCCGCTGCTGCTGAAAGGCCCCACCGGCTGCGGCAAGACCCGCTTCGTCGCCCACATGGCCGCCCGCCTCGGCCTGCCGCTCTTTACGGTGGCCTGTCATGACGATCTCACCGCCGCCGATCTCACCGGCCGCTATCTGCTGAAAGGCGGCGAGACCGTCTGGACCGACGGGCCGCTGACCCGCGCGGTGCGCACCGGCGGCATCTGCTATCTCGACGAGGTGGTGGAGGCGCGCAAGGACGTCACCGTCGTCCTTCATCCCCTCACCGACGATCGCCGCATCCTGCCGCTGGAGCGCACGGGCGAGACCCTGCATGCGCCGGACGACTTCATGCTCGTCGTCTCCTACAATCCCGGCTATCAGAACATTCTCAAGAACCTCAAGCCCTCCACCCGCCAGCGCTTCATCGCTATTTCCTTCGACTATCCGCCGCCGGAGGTGGAAACCGAGGTCGTCGCCCGCGAAACCGGCCTGGAAGAATCGCGCGCCGCCCTGCTTGTGCGCCTGGCCCGCCGCCTGCGCGGCCTGAAGGACTACGATCTCGAGGAAGGTGCCTCCACCCGCCTCGTCATCTATTGCGGAAACCTCATCGCCGCCGGCATGCCCATGCAGGAGGCCATCGAGGCGGCGCTGATCGAGCCGCTCACCGATGACGAGGATGTCAAGGAGGGCCTGCGCGAGGCCATCGCCGCCATCATCGACTAAGACGGCAGCGGCCACTCTGCCCGCCGCCAGTGCCGCAAGGTGATACGGCCATGGGCAACAGGCGGCATATGAGAAAGGGGGGATCATGGGCTTCAGCATTTTCGAGCCGGAAGAGACCATCGGCACGCTGTGGGACAGGCTGATCACCCGCCCCACCGATTTGCCGCGCTGGCCGCAGGCCGCCGTCTCCTTCGCCGACATGCAGGGGCGCCTCGGCGTCTTCTTCCGCACCCTCGGCGGCGATCCCGGCGTGGACCTTGCCGCCACCACCCGCCGCACCACCCACGCCCGCCTTGGCATCTTCCATCGCCTCGGCCATGAAACCTGGCAGGTGCCCCGCGCCCGCATGGATGGCGACACCCTGCTTCTGCCCGATGTTCTCGATGTCTTTCCGGAGCAGGAAGCCAATGCCGATCTCTATTACTGGCTGGCGGCCTGGGCCGTGGCCGTGCAGGGCACCTGGCCAGAAGGCGCTGATGATCCCCTGCAGGCCGACGTTCTGGCCCTGCGTTTCGCCCTGGCCAGCGTGCGCCGCACCCTGGCCATCGCGCCGGGGCTGAAGCGCCGCTATCGCCGCCTGTGCGCCGCCGCCTTGCGCGTGCGCCCCCGCCGCACCCTGCCGCCTGCGGAAAAGGCGGTGGAGGAGGCTATTTGCACCCTGCTTGAACAGGGGGCCGGAGAAACGGATGAGGAGGAGATTAAGGCGCGGGCGGCGCGCAATCCCGTGCTGGCCGCCCTGATTGATGAAACGGCCGATCTTGCGCATCTTGTCGCGCCCCGGCGCTATCGCACCTTTCTGCCGGTGCCGCTGTGGGGCGATGCCGTGCCGCGCCCGGCGCGCGAGGCGCCCTTTGAGCGCGATGAAACGGCCGATAGCGGCGGCACCGAGGACGAGGACGCGCCCGAGCGCCGCTATCGCGGCCGGCGCCGGCGTGCCGATGAGGCGGAAAAGAAGGATCCGCTCATCCTCAATCGTTTCGAGCATATTCTGGCGCTGGCCGAATTCTTCAACCTCAATCGCATGGTCGATGACGAGGACGATCCGGAAAGCGCCCGCAAGGCCCGGGACGATCTCGATGAGATTTCCCTGGTGGAGAGCAGGAAGAAGCCCTCCACCAAGCTGCGTTTCGATCTCGACCTTTCGCCCGAGGACGTGGAGCGCGAGCGCCTTTCCGCCGAGCATGTCTATCCCGAATGGGACTATCGCAAGAATGCCTATCTGCCCGCCCATTGCCGCGTGCTCGTCCGCCCCGGCGAGGAGGTGGAGGAAAGCGAGGCGAGCTGGCAGCCGGATGAGGCCACCCGCCGCCGCATCCGCGCCGTGCGCCGCCAGTTCGAGGCCTTAAGGCCCAAGCGCGAAATTTTGCGCCGCCAGATGGACGGCCTGGATTTCGACACTGATGCGCTGGTGCGCTCGCTCACCGATCTGGCCGCCCATGGCGAAGGCTCCGACCGCATCTGGCTGCAGGCGCGCGAGACCGCCCGCGACCTGTCCGTGGCCGTGCTGTTTGACACATCCCGCTCCACCGAAAGCTGGGTGAAGGGCCGGCAGGTGATCGACATCGAGAAGGAAGCCTTGACCGCGCTGGTTGAGGGGCTGGCCGCCTGCGGCGATGATCATGCCGTTTATGCCTTTTCCTCCATCAAGCGACACCGTGTCTTCATCTCGGTGATCAAGGCCTTTGACGAACCGCGCTCCAGACGCGTGCATCGCCGTATCGCCGCTCTCAAGCCCGGATTCTACACCCGCCTCGGCGCCGCCATCCGCCATGTGGCGAAGGAGCTGGCAGAAAGGCCGCACACCCGCCGCCTGCTGCTGGTGATCACCGACGGCAAGCCCAATGATCTCGACCATTACGAGGGGCGCTACGGCGTGGAGGATACCGCCCGCGCCATTGCCGATGCGCGCCGAGAGGGGCTGAAGGTCTTTGGCGTGACCATCGACCACAAGGCGCAGGCCTATTTTCCCTATATCTTCGGCCGCAATGCCTATGCCATCGTCTCCAATCCGGAGCGGCTCCCCGCCGCGCTGCCCGTGCTTTACCGGCACCTGGTGGCGTGAAGACGGCGCATGCGAGAGAAGGAAGGGGCAAAAATGTGATGACGGCTACGGAGAAGCGCGCACCAATGCCCGAAAATGCACCCGCCGGCCTGAAATAAGGGCCGCGCCAGTATGGGGTGAGCCGCTGCCTGCCTTTGGGGGAAGAGGCTATGAGCGAAACGAAGACGGATCGTGAGCAGAAAGGGGATCAGGCCACATCCGGCAGCCTGGACGAGGGCTGGGGGCCGCTGTCCGAGCTGCCGGGCAATCCCATGATGTGGCTGCTCATCATTTCGGAAATCGCCGTCTTTGGCGCCGGTTTTGCCGGATTTGCCGTGGCCTTCGTCATGAACCCGGATCTGTTTCGCGAATCCCAGGATACGCTCAATCGCCTCGCCGGCGCCATCAACACCATGGTGCTCGTGACATCCGGCCTGTTTGCCGCCTTGGCTGTGCGCGCCGAAAGCGAGGGGCGCACCGGTCTCATGCGGCTGCATGTGGCCATTGCCGTTCTGCTCGGCCTTGTCTTTCTGGGGGTTAAGGTTGTGGAATATTCCGGCGAGCTTTCCGCCGGTCACACCATCGACACCAACACCTTCTTCACCCTCTATTATCTCCTGACCGGCTTTCACGCCCTGCACGTGGTGCTCGGCATCATCATCCTCGTCATTGTCGCCATCTGGCACAGCCTCGACAATCTCGAGACCGGTGCCGCTTTCTGGCACATGGTGGACCTCATCTGGGTGATCCTGTTTCCCGTGGTCTATCTGTTGCGCTAAAGAAGGCCTGCCGAAGGGAGAGCTGCACATGAACACGCGCCCGCATGCCAAGGATGATCACAACCTGCCCACGGCCCGGCAGCTGATCATGGCCTGGGTTCTGCTCATGGCCCTCACTGTCGGCACCATGATCGCCGGCCGGGTCACCTCCGCCGCCTCGCTCGGCCTGGCCTGGACGGCCCTGCTCATGGTCATCACCTGGGCCAAGGCGCGCACCATTCTCATGGTCTATCTCAACCTGCGCGTGGCGCCCGCACACTGGAAAAGCGGCTTTTCCGCAACCCTCGTGTTCGTGCTTCTGCTCATTCTCGGCATCTATGCCCTGGAAGCCTTAGGGCTTGTCATTCACCATAAGTGAAGGGCAAAGCCGGCCGTGGCATATGTGCCTGCGGCTGTGGCATGGTGCCTGCAAACATGCCCTAGGGGAAAGGTATTGGGGATGCGTCCCCCGCTCCCGCCTGCCGCACGATTGCATGGGGGCTTCGATGCAGGCTCGTGCGGGCAGGCGGGCCGGAGCGTGCGGCCTGGGTGTGTTTGGGGGAGGGCCGCAAGGCCGCCAAATTCTGGCGGCGCAACGCTCCGGTGCGGACCGAAGCGCGGTTCCATCTCTGCCGGCCTCGGTCGCCGTCATCATGGCATTGCGCGCTATGATGGTAAACGCGGGAGTGAATCCGTCCTTGCCAGCGCGTTAACGTCCGTCCCGAAATGAAACAGATGAACCAGCGGCCCCTTGCCGAAAGAGGCGGTCAAACTCTCGCGGCGATGGGCCAAAACTGAAGAACTGTTCCTGATCCTGACTGCCATCACCGCATGCGTAAACCACCCCTGAACAGTGACATTAAACGGAGTGGTGGGGGTGAATGCACCGCATGCGTCTGCGGCGCTATTTCACCGCCGGGCCGAACCATTTCTGATACAGCCGGGCATATTCGCCGCTTTCCTGAATGGAGAGCAGGGCGCGGTTGATTTTCTCGCGCAAAGGAGAACCCTCCGGCAGGGCGATGCCATAGGGCTCATGCTGAAACACCGGCCCCACCAGCTTCACCTTGTCCCGGCCCTTGGTCATGGCATAGTGGCTGAGCACGGGAAAATCATAGACAACGGCATCCACCCGTCCGGCCTCCAGCATGGCATAGGCATCCTCGATGCGGTCATAGAGAAACACCTTCACCCCGGGCAGGCGCGAGAGATAGCCGGCCGAGGTGGAGCCGCGCACCGTGGCCACGCGCTTTCCCGGCAGATCGGCCGGGCCGTTGATTGCGCCTTCCAGCTTGGTGATGGTCACGGCGGAGGTGATGGTGGCGGTGAACCAGGCAAAGGCGATATAGCCGAACACGATGAGCACCAGAGCGATGGCCCGGCCCATGTGGGTTTTCGGCGTCTTGTCGCCATAACCGACGGTGGAGATGGTCACCACCGTCCAGTAGACGGCATCCCACAGCCCCTGGGGATATTCATGGCGGAATTCGGGATTGCGATGCCGCTCCACCAGCCAGATCACATGCGCCGTGATCAGCACCAGAACCGCCAGCGCCAGCATGGCGATGCGAAAGCTGCGCGAGGTGACCATGCCTTTCAGGACCGACAGCGCCTGGGCAAGAATGGAGCCCTCATCCGCCCGCACCATGATCTGCAACCCGGAGCGGAAATAGGGATAGGAAAAGTCCATCACCTTCTCGCGCTCCGCCGTGATGGTGATGGCGGCGATAGCGATATCGCCCGCGCCCTTGCGGATATCGTCAAGCAGGACCGTGAGCGAAGGCAGAAGCACAATCTCGCTCTCCCGCCCCAGACGCTGGCTGACAGCCCGCCACAGATCGATGGAAAAGCCTTGCAGGCGCCCGTCCGCCCCGTGCATGACAAAGGGCGGGATGATCTTGGTCAGAACCTTGAGCGGCTTCTCTGGCGGGCCCTTGCGCGGCCGCACCGCGGGCCTGTTCTGAACGGGCGCGGAAACGCCGGCATCAGGAGCGCGCGTTTGCACATCCGGTTGCACGTTCGTTTGTGCCGCCGCAGGCGTGATCAACGAGGCAGGGAGAAGCACCAACAGGGCAAGGGCGAGCAAAACACCGGCGATCACGCCTGCTCTCGATGAGAAAGTCCGCCTCGCCATTGCGCTGTCCGCCATAAGAATGCCGCGCATGAAGATTGGGCCGCTCCCTTGCCTGAAAACGTGCATTGCGAAAAAAGGGCCTAGTCGTTACCGCCCGGTCCGTCAATGCGCCGTAATGCCCGCAAGAGCCCAACCGAAAATCCAACAAACCGCCCCGTGTCCCCACCCAAGCACCTCGGTTAGGCATAATATTGGGTGGCCCAAGTGGGGGCGCGGGGCGGTGGGTGGTGTGAAAATTCGCCTTCTGGCGAATTTTCGTTTGGACTCTAAGCGAAATTCGGCCGCTTCCATACGGACGGTTGTTAAAGGGAAGAACGAAACGCCATGGCAGAGGACGAGCAAAAGCCGCGCATTCTCATCTCCCGCTGTCTGCTCGGCGAGCCGGTGCGCTATGACGGCGACAGCCGTCCGCTCAATGATCCGCGCCTGCGCCGCTGGCAGAAGGAAGGCCGCCTCATTCCCGTTTGCCCGGAGCATGACGGCGGCTTGCCCACGCCCCGGCCCCCTGCGGAAATCATTGGCGGCGAAGGCGAGGATGTCCTTGATCGCCGCGCCCGTGTCATCAATGAAAAGGGCGCGGATGTCACCGCCGCTTTCCTGAAAGGGGCGCACACCGCCCTGAAGGCGGCACAGGCCGCAGGCTGCCGCTTCGCCCTTCTGAAGGCACGCAGCCCCTCCTGCGGCTGCTGCGGCATCTATGACGGCACCTTTACCGGTACCCTGAAACAGGGCCGGGGTGTCACCGCCGCGCTCCTCACCCGCCATGGCATCACCGTTTTTGACGAGACCAATCTGAACGCTCTGCAAGAGGCCCTGGCGCGTGAGGAAAACGGCACGGACGCCGAAGAGGGGAATAAGAGATAAGCAAGAGAAATCAGGGGGTTATAAAGCGTTGCCGAATCCGTTTTTCAAACAGGTGAATCACTTTCTAAAGAGGGCGTTGAATCAATTTCTCAAGTGCCTGAATCAATATCTGAGGGGCATGAATCGCTATCTGCAGCGGCCGGAGCATCTTGTGATGCCAGAAAGGAAAACTCAAACTACACGACAGAAGCTCTCTATCTTCCTCGTCACCCCGGCGAAAGCCGGGGTCTCGGGCCGCAGACTCATGCATTTTTGGCCCGAGATGCCGGCTTTCGCCGGCATGACAAAAAAGCGTTATATAGTGTGCACTTTAATGATGAGAACCAGTCCATCCCCTTGTTTATGGGGCAGAATCTTGTCCCTCTTCCCAGTGGATGGCCACACACTTTTTTGAAAATTATACCTTCTATGCGGCCAGAGCGCAAAGGCTTCTGCCCGTTCATGGTTGATGGAGGGTTAACGGCTTTTTCAGCCTAAAACCTCAGCCCGCCGGCCCAAAACCCGCCGGGCCTAAGCACCCTTGACAGCCTTCCGCGCAACGCCCCACATCGCGCCCATGGACTGGAAGGAGACGGCCATAATCCTCGGCACCTGGCCCCATGGCGAGCGCGGCGTTATTGTCGAGGTCCTCGCCCAAAACCGCGGCCGCTGGCGGGGCAGGGTACCCGGCGGCGCAAGCCGAAAGGCGCGGCCTCTCTTGCAGCCCGGCAATATCGTGCAGGCCGATTGGCGCGCCCGGCTGGAGGATCAGCTGGGCATGATGCGCATCGAGCTGATCGATGGCATTGCCGGCCGGCATCTTGCCGATCCCTTTGCGCTGGATGGCCTGGCGCTTCTCGTGGCCGATCTGCACCTGCTGCCGGAGCGCGAGCCCGAGCCTGCCATGTTCAGGGCCGCCCGCACCGTGCTTGATCACTTGGGCGAGCCGACGATCTGGCCGGCCCTGCTTGCCCGGCTGGAGCTTGCCCTGCTGGCCACTTTGGGCTTCGGCCTTGATCTGTCGCGCTGCGCCGCCGGTGGCTCAGGCCCGCTGGTTTGGGTTTCGCCCAAAAGCGGCCGCGCCGTTTCTGAAGAAGCCGGCCGCCCCTATGCCGATAAGCTTCTACCGCTTCCCGCCTTTCTCCGGCCGGATGGTCAGGGGGAAGGGCAGGGGAACCGCCCCGTGCCCGCCGCGCGCGATCAGGCGGATGCCTTGCGGCTCACCGGCTTTTTCCTCAAGCGCCATGTGCTCACCCCTCGGGGGCTGAAGGAACCCCACGCCCGCGACCGCATCATCCGCCGCCTCAAGGAACGCGATACGTAATCGCCCCGCTGCTTTTCACAAGGCCCGTCTGCCGGAAAGGCAAGGCAGCGCCGCCTTGTCAGCCCGGCATCGGCATGCTTCAAGCGAGGAACGATAATAATGCAGCACGCGCACATACGGGATGCTTGGGCGAAGATGACAGACAGGCTGAAAAGCGGCGCCGGCCATTTTCCGAAAACCTTCGCCGTTGCGCCGATGATGGACTGGACAGACCGGCATTGCCGCGTTTTTCACCGTATCCTGAGCCGGCGCGCCATTCTCTATACCGAGATGGTCACCGCCGAGGCCGTCATTCATGGCGACCGCGAGCGCCTGCTGGGATATGATCCGGTGGAGCATCCCGTGGTGGTGCAGCTGGGCGGCGCCGATCCGCGCAAGATGGCCAGGGCCGCCCGCATTTGCGCGGATTTTGGTTATGATGCCATCAACATCAACGTCGGCTGCCCGTCCGATCGCGTTCAGAAGGGGCGCTTCGGAGCCGTGCTCATGAAGGAGCCTGAAACCGTCGCCCGCATCGCCGAGGCCATGATGCAGGCGGTTGATGTTCCGGTGACGGTCAAATGCCGCATCGGCGTGGATGACATGGATGCCGATGCCGATCTTGACCGCTTCGTGGATATCGTTGCCCAAGCCGGCGTGCGCACTTTCATCATTCATGCCCGCAAGGCCTGGCTTGAGGGGCTTGATCCCAAGGCCAACCGCACAAAGCCGCCGCTGAACCGCGCGCGCGTGCACCGGCTCAAACAGCGGCGCCCGGATCTGGAGATTATCATCAACGGCGAGCTCGCCACCATGGCGGACTGTCAGGAGCAGCTCCGCCATGTGGACGGCGTGATGATGGGGCGCGCCGCCTATCAGACGCCCTGGGTGCTCGCCGGTGTCGATCCGGAGCTGTTCGATGAACCGGCGCCGGTGGCATCGCCGGTTGAGGCGGTGGAGCGTTTCATGCCCTATGTTAAGCGCATGCTTGCGCGCGGTGTGCCGCTGCATGCCATGGTCAAGCACACGCTCGGCATTTTTCATGGCCTGCCCGGCGCACGCCTCTATCGCCGTCACATCAGCGAAAACGCCACGCGCCCCGGCGCCGGCATCGAGGTTTTGCAGCAGGCGCTCGATGAGGTGAGAAACCGCCTGGCCCGCCGCCCCGCCGCGGAATGAGTCCGCTAACGCCTTTGCGTTTGTGGTCACACCCCGCCGGAAGAGGTCGTATAATTCCGGCCTAAAGCGTGAATGGCGGGGTAACATACCCCGCCGAAACGTTCCGGAACGGGATAAAATCCCGTTCCGGCGTTTTATTTCATTCCTTCAGAGATCTTACGCTTAAGTCTTTCCTGCCGGGTAACGCCACACGTCTCAACGGATGCTGGTTCAGGCCGGGCGTGCATCCAGCGCATCCAGCAGCCGCTTGCAGTTGTCATCGATTGTCTCTTCCGGATCGAGGAAGGCCTCCAGCCCCAGATCGGTTTCATCCTCGGCCACGCGCTCGGGCGGAAAGATGACATGCACCGTAGTGCCCTCATCACGGCGGCTGTCGAAATGCACGCTCGCCCCATGCAGCCGCGCCAGCCCATGGACGATGGCCAGCCCGAGTCCCGCACCTTCCACGGCGCCGTCAAGGGCATTCTTTCCGCGTGCGAAAGCCTGTTGCACATCCGCAAGCTCGGCCGGATCGATGCCGATGCCATTGTCAATCACGCTGATGCACAGGCCGCCCCCTTGCGCCCGCCGTGCCCGCACGCTGATGCGTCCGCCGCGATCCGTGAACTTCACGGCATTGGAAAGCAGGTTGAGCAGAATCTGGCGAAGCGCCCGCGGATCGGCCTTCAGCGCCGGCAGGTCTTGCGGAATATCGGTGGTGATCTTCAGGCCCCGCTCCGTGGCCCGAAAAGCGACAAGGCGGATGCATTCCTCCACCTGACGCGCCAGGTTCACCGCCTCCTCGCGCAGCTCGAAGCGCCCGGCCTCGATGCGGGAAAGATCGAGAATGTCGTTGATCAGGCTCAAGAGATACTGGCCGGATTCGCGGATGTCATGGGCATAGTCGCGGTATTGCGGTACGTTGACCGGGCCGAACAGCTCTTTCTCGATGATTTCGGAAAAGCCCATGATGGCATTGAGCGGCGTGCGCAGCTCATGGCTCATGTTGGCAAGGAACATGGACTTGGCGCGATTGGCCCGCTCCGCCCGCCGGCGCGCCTCTTCCGCCCGGTCGCGCGCCGCCGCCAGCTTGTCGATCAGCCCTTCGCGCTCCGCTTTCAGCATGAGCATTTCCTGCGCCGTTTCCTGCAGACGGCGTGAGAGCTGGATGAAGAAGATCTCGGTGATCAGCACGATGGCGGCAAGCCAGATATAGAACATCTCGCCCGCCAGCAGACAGCGCAGCACGATGGCCAGCGTGATCACGCCCGAGCCCGCCAGCACGATGGGCAGAAAGCTGAAGGCGATGAGGATGCGCACCGCCGCCACCACCATCAGCACCGCGATCATGAACATGTGCTGCAGGGTATTGCCTGCATCCCACAGCGAGAACAGCGGCAGCACCCAGGTGAGCGCATAAAGCAGCTCGCTGGCCAGGATCAGGCCGTTCCAGTCTGTTTGCGTGCGCAAGATGCGGGAAAAGCGCGTGCGTTTACCGCGGCTGTGAATTTCATAGGCATGACAGACGATCACCTGAATGCCCTGCGCGATCAGCACCAGAACCAGCCAGGTGAACACCGCCCAGACATTGCTCCAGGAGAGATTGGCGAGCGAAAACAGAAGCGCGATCAAGGGCAGCGCCAGCGCCACCCGCAGCTGATTGCGCACGAAGATGAGCAGCAGCGTTTCCTCGCCTTGCCGTTTTGCCGATGCCACGTCCGCACCGGATGCGTCCTTTTCAACGCGCATGGCCAGATGCGCACCGCCATGCGCGTCCGATGCAGTGGCGGCCGTAGTCTTCAACAGCCGTGCCGAGGATCCCTTGAGATCGATGTAACCCACGCTGATCGGCTCCCTTCCAGCTCTGTCGTCCTGCCCCGGTCTTTCTGGCGCTTCTTTTCGGGCGCCTTTTCGGAAGGCCAAGTTAGTGCAAAACTCTTAAGAGCCGCTTCTTCGACCTGGTAAAATCTCCTTTAATCGGCAGGGAAAAGGTGACAGACCGAAGGATGGGCAAGATCATGAAGGAGTGTTCCGCCGATGCGACTGTATGAGGATCCGCGTGCGCCAAGCCCGGGGCGGGTGCGCCTGTTTCTCGCCGAAAAGGGCATCGATGTGTCCTCCGTGCCGCTCGATCTCAATGCAGAGGAGCACAAGCGCCCCGAATTCCTTGCCCGCAATCCCTTCGCCCTCGTGCCGGTGCTGGAGCTGGATGATGGCACCTGCATTGCCGAGACCATGGCCATCTGCCGCTATTTCGAGGCATTAAAGCCCGATCCGCCCCTGTTCGGCGGCGATGATGCCAGGCGGCAGGCACTGGTGGAGATGTGGAACCGCCACGCGGAGTTTCAGGTGCTCATGCCCTTCTTTCATCTTTTCCGGCACACGCATCCGGCCATGCAGAAGCTGGAAAGGCCGCAAATTCCCGAATGGGGCGCGGTGAATCGCGACCGTGTGATGCAGGCGCTGGATATCATGGAGGCACGGCTTGCCGATGTGCCCTGGCTGGCCGGGGATGATTTTTCCATTGCCGATATCACGCTTTATGTCGCTTTGCGCTTCATGCGCGTGTTGCGGATCAATCCCACGGAAGGGCGCAAGGCCCTGTCTGACTGGCTGACACGCATGAAGGCGCGACCGGCCATGAGCGCCTGGCCGCCGAAAAAGGCTTGAAACGGCATATGCTGACCATGAATGACCGGGACGTGAAATCTCCCGCCCCGCAGGACGTGAAACGGCAGCAGCCGGAAGATCTGGACGCGCTGCTTGAAGAGATCCGCGCCTGCGACATCTGCCGCCGCCGCCCGCAAGGCGCCGCCCTGCCGCATGCGCCGCGGCCCGTCCTGCAGGTCTCGCCAACCGCCCGTCTGCTCATTGCCGGGCAGGCGCCGGGCACGCGCGTGCATGCCTCCGGCCGGCCGTTCACCGATCCTTCGGGCGATCGCCTGCGCGCCTGGCTGGGCATCGGCCCGGAGATTTTCTATGACGCCCGCCGCATCGCCATCGTGCCCATGGGCCTGTGCTTTCCCGGTCAGAACGAGCGCGGGGCCGACCTGCCACCACGGCCGGAATGCGCCCCCGCCTGGCGCACGCGCATCATGGCAGCCCTTCCCAATATCGCGCTCATCCTGGCCATCGGCCAATATGCCCAGCGCTGGCACCTGGGCCCTTTGTGCCGCCGCACGCTGACCGAAACCGTCCGTCACTGGCGGGAAGGGCTGACCCTTGCTCCGCCCGTCATTCCCATGCCGCACCCAAGCTGGCGCAACAACGCCTGGCTGAAGCGCAATCCCTTCTTCGAGGCCGAAGTCCTCCCCTTCGTGCGGGAACGGGTGCACGCTCTCCTTGAGCTGTAACGCAAGGCGCCGTTTTTGCACATCAGCTTACCTGGCAAACCGCCGGCACAATCATCGCCGGAAACTTGACGGACATGCCTTAGGAGCGCTCCGAGCTCGAGAGACCGGGCATCACATGTGCTCAAGGACGTTTTCCGCGGACGACACCGTCATCTTGCCGGGATCGGGCTCGATGAAGATCTCCTGCACCACGCCGTCATCCACGATCATGGCGAAACGCAGCGAGCGCGTGCCTAGGCCAATGCCCGATCCGTCCAGCTCCAGCCCCATGGCCCGGGTGAATTCGGCATTGCCGTCGGAAAGAAAGTCGATCTTGCCATCCGCGCCTGTGGCCTGGGCCTGTGCTGCCAGCACGAAGGGATCGTTCACCGCCATGCACACAACGGCATCCGCGCCCTTTTCCTTCAGGGCCTCGGCGTTGCTGACATAGGAAGGAATGTGCTGTGCCTGACAGGTGGGCGTGAACGCGCCGGGAATGGCAAAGAGCACCACCTTGCGCCCCTTGAAGAAGTCTTCGGTGTTCACAGGCTCCGGCCCCGCCTCGCCCATGACGAACACCGTCGCCTGCGGAATGCGCTGCCCTTTCTCGATGGTCATGACCGTCTCCTCCCTGCCTGATGGTTTCTCATTCGGGTTTGCAGATGTGTGTATTCAAACTGAAAATGCGAGTCGCTTGCAAGGCTCCGGCAGTGTTTCACGCCCGCGCCGGAAGGTCAATGCCTGCCTTTGTCGATGACCGTTCAGAATGAATGCCGCTCCGGCGTCCCGCTGGCCTGATCGAAGGAAAGGGCATCGCCCCCAAGGCAGCAGGTTTTCAGAACTGCTTGGTCAGGCCGATGTTCACGGAATGATTGTCGTAATCATAGAAGGAGATCGAGGAATTGCGGCGCTCGTATTGATACTGGATATAGGGCGCAAGGTCGAAGGCGGTGAACTTGCCGTAGGTAAGGCGCACCGTTGCGGTTACTTTCCAGTCCTTGCGCCGCTTGCCAAAGACGTCATCCGCTCTTTGATAGCGCGTGCGATCAAGATTAACGCCTGTGTAGAGAGAAAAGTCGTATGGCAGAATGGCATCGAGGCCAAGGCCAATGCCGCCGCTGATATAGGCCTCGTCCTTCGGCTTGATGGCATGCCAGGTGAAGGAGGCGGAGACGGTTGCCGCAAGCCAGGCGTTCAGCTGCTGGCGGAGCACGGGACTGACGCGCCATTCCCAGCCGTCCTCGTAACTGGAGGTGCTGGCGTAATCCAGCCGGTCCAGCGCAAGCGAGACATATCCCAGCGTGCGCGGACCCAGCTCCCGCTGCATGCGCAGCCATCCGCCGTAGGTCCACAGATAGCTCTCGCCCTCGCTCCAGGTGTGGCCAAGAGCCACGCCGGCGGAGACTTCCTGCAGATCGGCGAGAAACACGAGCCCCAGCTCGCCGTTCAGGGTCAGCGTCCAGCTGGCAAAGGAAAGATCCTCCACATTCAGCCGCGAAATGCGGAATTTCCCGTCCGTGGTGGCGGAAACGGAAGGCGTGAGGCGCACATGGCCGCGCAGATTTTCGGCCAGATAGGGGCGGGCGGTGAAATCCCCGCTTGCATTCACACGCAGGCCGGATTGTTTGCGTGATTCCGCATCCAGCGTCCAGGGAATGCCGCCCAGAACGATCACGCGTTTCTTCGTGGCCCGGTTCACGTTGCTCTGCGGAATGACGGAAAAGTCCAGCGAGGCCGACCAGAATTTGCGCTCACGCATGGCGTCGAGATAGGCAAGCACCCTCTGCTCCACCTGCCGCGGCAGGCCATTGCCAAGGGCATAGCGAAAGTGATGCTCGGCCTGCGCATCATTGCCGATGAGAAAATAGCTTTCCGCCAGCTCCAGCCGCACGCGCGGCAAATCCGGCTCCTGCGCCAGCATGTGGCGAAACAGGCGAATGGCGGCGCGATAACGGCGCTGGCGCTTGGCCGCCATGCCATGGCGGAAGACACATTCCATGCGATCCGGATGCGACGGCAGCCTTTTGCATCGCTCGATGATGGACCGGCTCTCATCCGCCTTGGCAGCAGAAACGGCAAAAAAGAAAGCAATGGCAAGTAGATCTACAAAGAGAGCGCGCCAGCCGAACGCCTTGTGAGTAGCCAAATAAATGGCATTCTGCCTGCTGCATTTCATGAAGCACATGTTGCAGAATGATAATATGCTGGCGATCGGTAAATCGGAATACGGACGGTGGTCAGGCTCTGGCGCATTCATTTCTTTGCGTGCCACAAGCCGCGAATGAGGGTGCCTTTCTTGGTTTCGCTGGAGAGACCGCCGCCCACTTCTTCGCCTTTTGGGCCGAAGAAGCCACCTTCCATCCGGCTTTTGCTTCTCACGATTTCTTCCCCGTTCAGATTGCCACCGAACGAAGCGCTGAGCCTGTTACCGGAAACAGACCCGTTGATGTCAAACCGCCCACTCAAGGAGAGATTGCTTCCATAAGGATCCTTGCGGAAGTTTTGCACCGTACCGCTGACTTTATTGTTATTGATATTAAGCTTAAGATCACCCATGGCGAAGGAAGGATTACTTTTTTTATTGCCATATAGGATCTCGGCTTTGCCTTTGTAAGAGCCAGAAATTTTAACATTTGATGGAGATATATTTGGAATATCAGCACCTATATAAGCTTTTTTGGGCCAACTTTTCCCTTTAGGCACCCAATTCGCCGTAACTATATAATCATAATCATAAAGACTATAAACACTGGCTACATTTCCTTCTGAATCTTCACATTTTGATTCCAAATTATATTTATCACAATTTTTATCAAATACATGTCCATCAATTTCTATGCTTTTCATATTATAATTAGAATCTCGCGTAAGTTTGAAATAGCCTGCTTTGCCCTGCGCTCCTGCTTCCTCAGTAAAACCCCAGCCTTTTGCTTCCCCTTTCAATTCGTGATTTCGATAATCAATTTCAATTATCGATCCACCGCCGCCACAACCGCTGAGCGCGAAAGCGCAGGCGAAAATCGTGATGGCAAAGCCGCCCCGCATGATCATGATCGTCATCCCCCCTCCTGACGTCGTGCCATCTGGCAGGCATGCGGCGAAAAAGCCCGTGGCATGAAGGTGTTGCACGCAAAAGCGCAGAATCGCGCATACCCGCACCCATTTATAGAAAAGTTCTATTAATAGATGTACAAGCAGGAAGTCAACACCAGAAGCGCGCGGTATCGCGCAGGTCTGCAAGCCGGGGCGTTCACTGGATTTTGGCGCCGTTTTCACGACGGCATCAGCAGGAACCACAGCGTGTAGAACACAGCCCAAAAACCGGCCCAGGCCCATAAGGGAGAAAGCGTACGGAATGTGCGGCGCCAGAGCGCGGCGATGCCGGCGGCTAGAAAGGCGGACAAGACAAAGCGCAATCCCCGCGCCAGAACCGACGTGACAAGAAAGACAGAAAGCGACAGCCCCGCATGCGGCGCCAGCGCCGCCGGAATCTTGTAGGGCACGCCGGTGAATGCGGCGATGAACAGGGTGCTGGCGCCATTTTTCTCAAGCGCGGCCAGGGTCTCAAGGATCATGGTGCGGGAGATGGCGGGAATCACGTCCAGAAACGGCACGATCACCTTCAGCTTCGCGCCCGCGCCCCAGGAATACATGAGCAGGCCGCCCAGCACCGCGCCGATGAGAGCAGCTCCCACCCCCTTCAGCGCCACGCGCAGGCCCCGCCGCACGGCGATGAAGGAGAGCAGCACATCAGGCACGATGAAAAAGAAGGTGGCCTCGGCAAAACCCCAGAGAAACGCGCCCAGTATCTCGCCAAAACGGGCGCGGGAACCGCTCGCTGCGTCCGGCGCCGGCCCGGCAGCCGCCTCTTTGTTCGGTCCGCAAGATGAAGGTGCCTCGTTCATGGCATCCAGGCCCGCATCCTCCATACCCGCCTCAATGGGGAAGCTCATCAAAGAAGGGCATCATTCCCAGGGCGGAAAATGCCCCTCCGCGGCCAGGGCGTTCATGCGCGCCATGAGCGCCTGCATGAAGGCGCCTCTCTCTTTACATTCCTTGTAACGCAAGGGCGTGCCCACGAACACGTCGCAGAAGAAAGGCACGAGCACGAAATCCCCTTTGGGTAGCGCCTTGCCCAGCCCGTGCAGATAGACGGGCACAACCGGAACATCCGGCGCCCGCTCCGCCAGCCGCGCGATTCCTTTCTTGAAGGTGCTCATCCGCTCCGGCTCGCCGCGCGTGCCTTCCGGATAGAGAATGAGGATCTCGCCGCGGTTCAAGGCGGCGGTAACGGGCGCCAGCGGATCCTCCCCCTTCTTCGGCCGCCCGCGCGCGATGGGCACGATGCCGATGATCTCTTGCGCAAACCAGGCCAGGAAGCGGTTGCGCAGGAAATAGTCCATCGCCGCCACCGGACGAAGATGCGGCAGCAGACGCAGCGGAAACAGAGACATCAGCACCAGCGTATCGAGATGGCTGTTGTGATTGGCAACGACAATGGCCGGCCCCTTGCCGGGCAGACGCTCTCGATGGCGCACGTTCATGCCCAGCACCAGAAGCACCAGCGCCCGCACCACGACAGCGAAGAACAGCCAGCGCAAGAATCTGTTGATTTTGCCGTGCATCGTTGCGCGCCCCGCCTCATCCCCCGTGCATATACCGCACATAGTGATAGAACAGCGGGGCGGCGAACAGCAGGCTGTCCACCCGGTCCAGCACACCGCCATGCCCGGGCAGCAGCGTGCCGCTGTCCTTCACGCCCAGATCCCGCTTCAGCGCCGAGACCACCACATCGCCGATGAAGCCGACAGCACTGGCCGCAATCCCGATCAGGGCCGCCTCCACCGGGCTGAACGGCGTCAGCAGCGCCGCCAGCCCAAGGGCGAGCATAAGGCTGGTCGCCATGCCGCCGAGAAAGCCTTCCCACGTCTTGTTGGGGCTGATCGCCGGCACGATGCGATGCCGCCCGAAGCGCTTGCCCCAGATGTATTGCGCCACGTCATTGAACTGCACGAGAAAGACGATGAACAGAACAAGCCCGGCGCCGGAGAAGCCCTCCTGCGCCAGCGGCATCACCATCAGGGCCGGCAGGTGTGAGAGGGCATAGACCGTCAGCATCAGCCCCCAGTGCAGCGTGCCCGCCGCCTTCAGAAACCCGCGGGTCTCCCCGGCCAGGATCATACGAAAGGGCAGGAACAGGAACATGTACACGGGAATGAAGATGACAAACATCCCGTACCAGCCGCTGGCGATCCAGTAATAGTGAACGGGGATCGCCAGATAGGCCCAGAACAGGACGCGCCGGTCTGCCCGGCGTGTGGGGATGAGCGAGAGATATTCCTTCAGCGCCAGAAAGCTGACGAAGGCGAAAAAGGCGATGAACAGCCCCGGCGACAGAATGAGCGCGGAAAGAAACAGCCCGGCGATTACCCACCAGGTGCTCAGCCGCGCCCGGATCTCCCGTCTCTGATCTGCAGGCAGCGCCCGCCCTTTCAGGCGCAGGAACACCTCCGCGCCAATGAGCAGGCAAAGGATGAGCCCCGCCATGATCAGTACCCCGGGAGCGAGCGTTTCAAACGGCATGACCATCAAACCGGCCTCTCCATCCCTTTCATGCGCCGCCTTGCCGTTGTTCCGCCTCTTTCAGCGCCCACCGCGCCCGGTTGAGAATGGTCACGAGGCTCAAGGCCACAAACAGCCACAGGATCGCCCGCACGGTTGTATCGGAAAGCACACTGAGAGCGATGAGAAGCGCCAGCAGGCCATAGGCAAAGGCCCGGTCCGACTTGCCAAAGGGGCCGTCATAACGGCGGCTGGCGCCGATGGTGAGACCGAGCACGCCGGTCATCTCCGAAACGATGGCGAGAACAACGGCCAGCACCGCCGGCACCGCCCCGAAAGCGATGACCGCCGCAAAGGGCAGATAAAGCGCCGCATCCGAGATCACATCCCCCAGCTCGTTGAGCAGCGCGCCGAGATTGCTCTTCATGCCGTGTTCCCGCGCCAGAATGCCGTCGATGGCATTGAACGCCATGCGCAAGAACAGCACGAGCGGCAGAAGGATGAGCGGCAGCGTCTTGTCCGCGGCCAACCACAGCCACGCCCCGTGCCCGAGGCTTAAGAGCATCGCCGCCACGGTGACCTGATTAGCGCTCACACCCGCATTCGCCAGCCGCCCAACCAGCGGCCGCAACAGCGCCTGAAACCGCGGTTTCAAATCATAGATGGAAGCCATCGCGCCCGCTTCCCCCTGGTCTGGCAAACCTGCACGCCATGGTATTCGCTTCTCAGGGATTGTCCAGCGCCCTGAGCTACAATCACGGGCATGGGGGGGCAACCCGATCGGCAAACGGATTCGGGATTGCTTGTGTGCCGTGCGGGATCAGGCCAGGCGCGGGCGGAAGAAGACCTTGGCGTAGTGCACCGCGAAGATGAGAAAGGCGAGTGCCGTCAGCGTGCCGGAAAGATGCACGGTCGGTGCATAGCCCATGGGCGAAAGCGGCGCGAAAAGGCGGGCGATGGCGCCGAGAATGGCCAGCAGATAGATGAGCTGCGTAATCCTGTCCGCCGTCAGCGGCCGGCCGGAATGGCCGAGGCTTGCGCGCGTCATCACCGCCAGCGTCATGGTGACGATGGCGCCGGCGGTCAAGGCATGAATGGCGGTGGAATAGTCCAGAACATCGGGCCAGGCGATGGAAACCGCCATCAGCGCGCACCAGACGGGGATCCACAGATATCCGGCGTGCAGGATGGTCACCAGCGGTTCGGCAAAGGTCGTCCACCCCTTCCAGCGCAGCAGGCGGATGAAATGCCGCACCGCCATGAGGGCGAAGGCAGCGGCGGTGAGCTTCCAGTCGGGGAGGAACAGCCACAAAAGCAGGATCACCACGGTCATGGCCATGGTGGAACGGTCAAAGGGCCCGAAGGGCGCCGGCAGGCGGGCCTCGTCGCGAATGCCCCGTTTCATCAGCCAGTTGCGGGTAAAGGACGGCACGATGCGCCCGCCGATGAGCATCAGCAGCAGGGAGATGGCCACAAGCGTTAAACGCTCATCGAACGTTTCATCGATGAGGGTCACCTCAGTGAGGCGCGTGATGTGAAAAAGAATATTGCCAAGGGCGATCAGCGAAACCAGCACGCAGACCGGAATGTTGCGCTTATTGCCGCCGGCGATCACCTCGCGCCAGATGAGCCCGGCCAGCAGGATCAGAAAGGCGGAATCGATGACGGCGGCAAGAACAGGCATTGCGCCGGAAAAGAAAAAGGCAATGCGGCCGGCGATCCACACGGCAAAAAGCGCGGCCAGCGGCCGGCCGACAACGGGCATGCGCCCGGTCCAGTTGGGCACGGCCGTTAAAGTGAAGCCGGTGAGTGCTGCGGCGAGATAGCCATAGAGCATTTCGTGAATGTGCCATTCCCGCCCGCTCACATAGGCTAGCACGTCGCTGCCTGTGGCGAACATCCACAGCCATACGGGCAGGGCCAGCGCCCCCCAGACACCGGCACCGAAGAAGAACGGACGAAAGCCCCGCTCGAAAAAGGCGGAGCCCGCATGGCTGCGCATGGCTTCTGCCGTCGTGGTCATGATTTTCGCCGAACTCGCTTGTCTTGAGATGCTCACCGTTTTCCGTCATGCCGCAGATGAAGCCGATGAGGGCGGTTGCGGCACACCGATTTGCGCTTGTTTATGTATTTCAGAAGCATGTCCCGCCGCTCAGGACAAGACGCGAAATCACCCTGCGGCAGGGCGCGCGGACCGATCTGCCATGACCGGCAGCGCACAACAAGCACATCGGCCAGGCCGCCTTCCTTGACCAAGGACAAGTGCGCCTCTTTCGGAAACACGCAAAAAGACTTTGCGGTCAGGAGCCCTTTCGGTAGGAACGCCTCGCCCGCGCCGCCCAGCATCGCCTGCCACCCTGTACAGCCGGAACACGCCAAGGCCGTGATTCAATGGGGCGCAAATGCCTGTCAGGCCTTTGTGGAATCATCCCCGCCCGGGCGCATGCGCTCCTCTTCATACTGGATGAACCAGCCGATCATCTGCCGCCACAGGGCCTCGGCCAGCGCCGGGGGCAGGCCCTTTTCCTCGGCCTTGGCGCGCACCTTGTCGATCACCTGCTGGATGCGCCAGGGCACGGTCGCCCCTTCCTCGGTGTCCATCTTCAGCTGCCAGGCCCGGTCCACATAGGTGAAGCGCTCGGCAAGAAGCTCCACCATCTGCTCATCGATGCGATCGATCTCCCGCCGCACCTCATCCATGTTCTGGCATTCGGCGGCGGGAATGATCCGGTCCCGGGACTTGCCCATGGCTCACGATTCCTGTTTCTGCTTCTTCGGCAGCACAACGCGGATGTGCAGCTCGCGCAGCTGTTGCGGCGAAAGTGGTGCGGGCGCGCCCATGAGCAGGTCTTCCGCCTGCTGGTTCATCGGGAACATCACCACCTCGCGGATATTCGGCTCATTGGCCAGCAGCATGACCATGCGGTCAAGCCCGGGCGCGATGCCCCCGTGCGGCGGCGCGCCATACTGGAAGGCGCGATAGAGCGCGCCGAATTTCTCCTCCACCACCTCCGGCTCATAGCCGGCGATCTTGAACGCCAGTTTCATCAGCTCCGGCAGATGGTTACGGATGGCGCCGGAAGAGAGCTCCACGCCGTTGCACACAATGTCATACTGCCAGGCCTTGATTCCCAGAGCCGGGCCGTAATCGCCGGTCTCGATGGCCTCCCACGCCTCCTGCAGCGCCTCCATGCCCCCCTGCGGCATGGAGAAGGGATTGTGGGAAAACTCGATGCGCTTTTCCTCCTCGTTCCATTCATACATGGGAAAGTCGACAATCCAGCAGAAGGCGAACTGATCCTTGTCGATCAGCCCCAGCTCGTCGGCCACCTTCTGCCGCGCCTCCGCGGCGAAGGGCGCAAAGGTCTGCGGATTGCCGGCGATGAAAAAGGCCGCATCCCCCGCCTTCAGCCCCAGCTGCTCGGCAATGGCCGCGGTGCGCTCCGGCCCGATGTTCTTGGCCAGCGGCCCCGCGCCGGTGGTCTTGCCGCCCTCCTCGCGGAACATGATGTAGCCAAGCCCCGGCTGGCCCTGCGCCTGCGCCCAGGAATTCATGCGATCGCAAAAGGCGCGCGAACCACCGCCCGGCGCCGGAATGGCCCAGACACGGTTGCGCTCGTCCTTCTCAAGAAGCTGCGCAAAGATGCGAAAGCCGGAGCCGCGGAAATGCTCGGACACATCCTGCATTTCCAGCGGGTTGCGCAGATCCGGCTTGTCGGTGCCATACTTCAGGATGGCCTCGTGATAGGGAATGCGCGGGAACTTCTCCGTCACCGGCCGGCCGCCGCCGAATTCCCTGAACAGATCACGCAGCACCGGCTCCACCGTGTTCAGCACATCCTCCTGCGTGACGAAGCTCATCTCGATATCGAGCTGATAGAACTCGCCCGGGGAGCGGTCCGCGCGCGCATCCTCGTCGCGAAAACATGGCGCGATCTGAAAATAGCGGTCAAAGCCCGAGGCCATGATCAGCTGCTTGTAGATCTGCGGCGCCTGCGGCAGGGCGTAGAACTTGCCCGGATGCAGCCGCGAGGGCACCACGAAGTCGCGCGCGCCTTCCGGAGAGGAGGCGGTGAGAATCGGCGTCTGAAATTCGGTGAAACCCTCCGCCTCCATGCGCTTGCGCAGCCAGCTGACCACGGCCGAGCGCAGCATGATGTTGCGGTGCATGCGCTCGCGCCTGAGATCCAGATAGCGGTGCTTCAGGCGGATGTCCTCCGGATAGTGCGGCTCGCCAAATACCGGCAGGGGCAGCTCTTTTGCTTCCGAGAGCACGTCAATGCCGGTGGCGAACACCTCCACTTCGCCGGTGGGCAGCTTCGGGTTCTCCGTGCCCTCAGGCCGCGCGCGCACATAGCCATCCACGCGGATCACCCATTCCGCATGCAACTTTTCCGCCGTGGAGAACGCCGGGCTGTCCGGGTCGGCCACCACCTGCGTGATGCCGTAATGGTCGCGCAGGTCGATGAACAGCACACCGCCATGATCACGGATGCGATGCACCCAGCCGGACAGGCGCACCGTCTCGCCGATGTGCTCCTTGCGCAGCGCGCCGCAGGTGTGCGTGCGGTAGGCGTGCATGTCCTCGGTATGCGTCTTGTTCTCGGGCATGATTGCGTGCCTGCCTGTTCAAGGGGCGCGAATAAGGAGAGGAATCGCTGCCGATTCGGGCAGAGGCCTCTTCTTTCCCGGGCTGTGCGATTCCTGATTCGCGCGCGCCGAATTTCCGGAATGGCCGGGAATTGCGCACAAGCCCGCGGTGTTGTCAAGAAAGAGCCGTCAGCCTTGCCCCGCCCGCGAAGGGTGGCGGCGTCAGTGTCGCTGAAAAAGCGCGTTTTTGTGGGGATGAGAGCGCATGATGCCCTTTACATAGAGCTTGCCCCCTCGCCATAGTGACGCCCATGGGCAGGACATCGCACAGGAACAGGGAATCGCGTAACCGGGGGCAGGACAAAACCGCCGCGCCGGTGATGGTGATCGACACCCCGGAAGCCCTGGATGCCTTCTGCAAGCGGCTTTCTAAGGAACGCTTCGTTACCGTCGATACCGAATTCATGCGCGAGCGCACGTTCTGGCCGCGCCTGTGCCTGATCCAGATGGCGGGTGCGAACGAGGCGGCGGTGATCGATCCTCTGGCCGAGGGCATGGACCTTGCGCCGTTTTTTGAGCTCATGGCCGATGAATCGGTGCTGAAGGTCTTTCACGCCGGCCGGCAGGATATCGAGATCATCCATCATCTCGCCGGCATCATTCCGCGGCCGCTGTTCGATACCCAGGTGGCCGCCATGGTCTGCGGCTTTGGCGATCAGGTGGGTTATGAGGCCCTGGTCAACCGCCTCGCCGGCGCCCGCATCGACAAGGGCGCCCGCTTTACCGACTGGTCCCGCCGTCCGCTCTCCGAACAGCAGCTGCGCTATGCCCTTTCCGATGTCACGCATCTGCGGGTGATTTTCGAGCGGCTTTGCGAAATGCTCGAAACTTCAGGGCGCGAGCCCTGGCTGAAGGAGGAGATGGATCTTCTCACCGATCCCGAGACCTATGCGCAGCGGCCGGAGGATGCCTGGAAGCGGGTGAAGTTCCGCCCCCGCGATGCGCGTCAGCTCGCCGCCATGCAGAGGCTGGCCGCCTGGCGCGAGGAGGAGGCGCAGCGGCGCGATCTGCCCCGCCGCCGCATTCTCAAGGACGAGGCGCTGGTGGAGCTGGCCACGCAGATGCCGGAGACGAAGGAGGATCTGGCGCGCCTGCGCCTGTTTCCCGAAGGCCTTGTCAACAATCCGGCCGCTGAGCGCATCCTCGCCGTGATCCGGGAGGTGCGCGCCCTGCCCGAGGAGAAGCTTCCCGCCATGCCCGAACGGCGCAAGGCGCCGCCGGAAGGGGCAAATGCCCGCGCCGATGTGCTCAAACTGGCGCTGAAGATCGTCTGCGAGCGGGAAAACCTTGCTCCAAGACTTGTCGCCTCCGCCGCGGACATCGAGGCCCTCGCCGCCGGCCGGCGCGATCTGCCGCTTCTGCGCGGTTGGCGCCGTCAGGTCTTCGGCGATCTCGCCCTGAAGCTGCTGGAAGGAAAACGGGTCATCGGCCTGAGAAACGGAAAGCCGGACATTTTCCCTGCGCCTTCCGGTGCACACTGAACGCCCTGTGCTTCCATATGGACCATCTGACATTGTGTCTGAAAGCACACTACACGACACAACGATCCCATTTTTCTCGTCGCTTCGGCGAAAGAATTAGGAGTGAGTTGTTTAACTCATTGATAAGCCAAAAGAAAACGACATTGCCGGCCTTGCCTGTCCCGGGCTTGAACCGGGATCCCGGCAATCCAGGGACAAGAATGGGGCGGATTTGGAGAACGATGGCATTTGCCAGCAAGTTTTGATTAGAGTCGTATGGGAATAAAAAGCCGGAACGGGATTTTATCCCGTTCCGGAACATTTTGGCGGGGTTTAAAACCCCGCCGAACTGTTCCGGAAGGATATACAATATCCTTCCGGCGGTGGTGGCAAGGAAGATGACAATCTTGTGTCGTACAGTGTGAAAATAACCATATCCTACCGCTTGGGGGACTGATCGAGGTCCTTTTCCGTCTTGTGCACCTGTTTTGCGTTTAGCGGCGGGATGCATTGTTCAGGCCCGGCACCGGCCTTCATGCCTTCTTCCAGATAGGCGTTGCGCGCCTTTGCCGCCTCTTCCTCCTCGCGCTTGAGAACGGCAAGCGGGGTGGCCTGCTTAAAGCGCACGACCTTCAGAAGATCCTTCAGCAGCGGCTTGCTCCTTTCGGGATCGTCATAGAGAAACAGTACGAAGACATCCGCCGTGCGATGCTTGTGCAGGGCAAGCAGCATTCCTTCCCTGTGCTGCGTGTTCAGGGCCGGATCGGCGCCGAAAGCGGCCATGGCGGCCCAGTCGGCATTGAAGGTCTTGCGGGCCAATGCCCGTGGCAGATCGCGGCTTGGCATCTCGCCTTGACGTGCGAACTGACCGATCATCGCCGTGAACATCAGCCCGTGCATATCGTTGGGATCAGGCGCGGAGCTGTGCGGATCCTCATAATCCAGCACCATGCGCGCAATCGGGCGTACAGCCAGCCGGATTTCCATTCTCCCGTCAGGGCTTTTCCAGGCGCGGTCGAAATCGAACCAGGGATTGGACGGCGGCGTGATCGCCGTCCACCCTTCCGGGAGCTTCAGGACGATTCCGGCCTCCTTCATGAGCCTGTCGAAAGAAACAGGCGCCGCATCCTGCGCAGCAGGCGTGAGAGGCTTGTTCTGCGCGGAAGGGGCTGCGGGAACGGCAGCGGAAGGCGCCTGCGCACCTGCCCGGGCCATGGCATGCATGCCCAGGGCGGCAAGGGCGAGCGTGCCAAGGAGCAGGGCGAAGGGAGCGGATCGTGCGCCTTTTCGCGCACATCCTGCCCGCCGTTCCCCATCGCCGCCATGACAGGGGTCATGTCGTTTCACATACCGCCGCGCACTCATTTCGCCTTCTCCGTCTTGCCGGCATCCTGCTCCGCTTCCCCGGCTTTTCCAGCCTGATTGGCGCTCTTCTCCGCCGTGTCGAAATCGATGGGCGGCAGGCCCTCCATCTTGCGCCAGTTGTTGAGCTGCTTGCGCGCCACCGCGATCCAGCCCTTGTGCTTGGCCACCTTCAGGAAGTCCTCAAGCTCCTTCATCGCCTGCTTGCGATTGCCCAGCGCTTCATAGGTGACGGCGATGTTGAAACGCGCCGCCGGCAGATGCGGGTTGAGCGAGGCCACCTTCTCGAAATCGGCGAGCGCCTCCTTGTAGCGCTTCTGTTCAAACAGCAGCGCACCGCGATTGAACAGGGCACCAACGAAGTCCGGCTTGATGCGGATGGCGTGATTGAGATCGTCCAGCGCCTCCTTGCTGCGCTTGAAGCCGCGGTAGGCCTGCGCCCGGTTGACGAGAAGCAGCGGATCATCCGGATGCTGCTTCAGCGCCACCTCCAGATCGGCCAGCGCCTTGGCATACTGGCGATGCTGCAGATAGAGCGAGGCGCGCACGCCCCTGAGCTTGTAATCATCGGGATAGCGGGCGATGGCCATGTTCAGCGTGCGCATGGCCTCCTGCGGCCGCCCTTCCGAGAGATGCTGAAGCGCCACTAGCAGCAGCTTGTCCGGCGGCAGCTTGTAATGCGGATTGGCGGATCCATGCGGCCCCTTGGGCGTCACCGGCGTCTTCGGCGCCGGCATGGCCATACCGCCGCCCAGCGTGCTGGAAAAGGCCTTCATCTCATCAAGGGACGGCATCATCTCCGTCTTGTCGCTCTTGCCCGTCTCGCCGGCAAAAGCCGCCGGTGCACCAGAGGCAAGAAGGAGCGATGCGGCAACGCAGGCCTGCAGCAGGCGCCGCAGGCGGCTTGAACCGATTTTCGCTGTGCCGGTGTGCATGGGTGATCCCTCGCATTGTTGCAGGGCCTTAGGGCAGGCAGCGGGGCAGGGCAGAAAGAAGCAGGGCAGGGCAAGGCAAGGAACTGGATTTGCCCTTTCTCTGCTCAGGGCCGCGCCTGCCGTCCTGCGGGCCGTGTTCAGAAGTAACTTTAGGGATGTTGTGATCATTCGCGTTTGATGGAGATCATGGCTCGCGAAAGCGTGAACGGAACGGGGCCGGCGGCATGGTGCCGTCGGCCCCAGATATCGTGTTCAGGCGATGCCCAAGGTCCGTTCCATGCTCACTTCTTGCCGTCCTTCATCTTCTTTTCGGCATAGAGCTGGAACATCTTGTTCATCAGCTCGATGTGCTGCTTGTCGGTGAGCCGGCCGGGCGTGTTCACCGCCGCCCAGAGCTTGTCGTTGCTCATGTTGCGGTGGCAGCCCATGCACAGGCCGGTGCGCTCGATGCCCTTGCGGATGTCTTCCGGCAGGGCGCGGGACAGCGGCCAGTGCGTGCCCACCGTCTGCACCTGCTGGCCGTCCTTGATGATGGTCGACCAGTCGAAGTCGAGCTGCGGGATCGCCTGGATCTGGATCTGATACTGCTTCGGGATGGGCTTGCCCGTGCGCTGATCGATCAGATCCTCGACCACGTTCTCGACATAGCGCGTCTGGAACACGCCGCCGCCGATGCCGTAACCCATGGCCTTCGGGTTGTTGTGGCAGCTCTCGCAGCGACGCGCCTTGCGCTGCACCGAGTGGGGCTGTACCGGTGCCATGTCGATGGCCAGCGGCACACGCTCCTGTCCCAGCTCCTTCTGCTCGTCCGGCGAGGTGGCGATCTTGTTGTTGACCAGCACCTTGCCGTCACGCCCGATGACCGTATAGACCACCTGGCAGCCGGGCATCAGCGGCGTGATGCGACCCTCGCCGTTGATGCCGAGGACCGGATCCTCCCAGCGCAGGTAGGAGCGGGTCTCCATCACCTTGCCGGGGCTCTTCAGCCCGTGCGTGCCAAGCGGGCTTTCGGCCGTCTGACCGTTGGGGAAGCGCTTGTTGCCGTTGGCCACCCAGTCGGTGTCCTTCTTGCCATTGGAGTAGTCCACCTTCACATGGCAGCCGTAGCACTGCGGCACCCAGGAGGCATGGCAGGCGTAGCACTCCATCTTGTCGTTGTGTGCTGCCACCTTGTCCATGGCCACCTCGGCGTCCATGCTCTTCCACGTGCCCTTCTTCTTGATGTCCTTCAGAATGGGCACGAAGAAGTCCAGCCCCGTGGCCGAATGCAGGATCACCTTGTCGCCGTCCTTGACCACGTTGCCGAACGGATTGCCGCGGGCCGTGAGCAGGAAGCCGTCCTTCGGATCATACTTGGTCGCGAAGGTTTCGGTTTCCGCCAGCTGCTCCTTGGCCAGACCGCGCGGCTTGTCGGACAGCTTGTTGCCGAACTCCTCGGAGTAGCCGAGCGGCAGCTCCCACGGATACTTCTGGGTGGTGCCGTGGCAGTCCTGACACTCGATCTCGACCTGCGCCAGCGTCGTGCCGAAGATGTTGCCGTCACCATGCATGTCGATGGTGGTGTGGCAATCCTGGCAGAGCAGACCGCCCTTCGGGTTCTCCGGCCGGCTCTTGATCTGGTGATGCAGGTCGTCGGCAATGAAGAGGTACTTCTTGGTGTGCAGCTTGGGCTGCTTCTTGCCCATGGCGTTCCACGGCGAGCCGTAGGGGAACTCCATGAGGCCCTGATAGGTCACGCCGATGCGCTTGCCGCGGTTGTGGCAGGAGTTGCAGGTCTCCACCGGGATGCCGGAATAGGTCAGCCCGTTGACCTCAACCTTCGCCTCGCGCGTGCCCTGGATGCGGTGCACCAGAAGATGCCCGCGCTGCTTCTTGTCGATGGTGGGATCGCCACCCTCGTAGAAGCCCTCGTTGCTGTAGGGGATGTGACACGCCGAGCAGCCCATGCCGCGGTAGTCACCCCGCTTCTCGCGGCCCCGCACGCCCACGTGGCAGCGCTGGCACTGCTGACGCGAGTAGGTGAAGCCGGCGAGCTTGGGGTCCTTCTCGATCTCCTCCACCGAAGGCTGCGGAACCATCTTCAGTTCCTTGGGGAACTGCTTGGGGAAGGCCTTGATCATGGCCATCATGTATTTCTTGTAGGCATCGGTGCCCACGATCGGTTCCGGGCCGTCGGTGTCGGCAACGTCGTAGTTGCCCCACGGCACGTTGTGATTCTGCACCTCCGGGATGCCCCAGGTGTGCAGATTGCCCTGAAGCTTGCCCGCCTCGGTATTCATCAGGGCGCGCTCCAGGCGATAGGCATAGTCGGCGTGACACTGTCCGCAGGTATTCTCCGCGATCCAGATGGAGCCCGGATCGGGATAGAAGGTCTTGGGCCCAAGGTCCTTCGGCGCGCCGGAATGCGCCTTCTCCTTGGTCGTCGCGTTGGGCGTGCCGCCATGACAGACGACACAGCCTTCGGGGTCGCCCACCGATTTGCCGAGGTCACGGATCTGCTGCAGCATCTCCGATCCCTCTTCGCGGATCGTCTCGATCCCCTCGTGGCAGCTCAGGCACCCCTTCTTGTTGGCAAGTTCCTGGGAAACCCTTTCGAATTTCCCCTCCTCCTTCTTCTTCTCCGCCGCTGCCGCCCCGGTGGCTGCCACACCAATGGCCAGCAGGCCGGAGAAGAACAGCTTCATGAGCTGGTTCCTCATGATGGGCCTCTTTGATCTGCAAAAGAAGCCTCGCCTGCGCACACGAAACAGGCGCCCCTTCGTTCTTCGAGGGAGCGATCGTTCCCGTGTGCGTCCCCCCACTCCTGGATCGTGGAAAGGCGTTCCACACTCCGGGAGCCAGCTCATGACGGATTTTTAATGTTGGAGTGGTCCGCGTCCATGACCTGTGGCGTGTCTCACGCACTTGTGATGCCGTGTGACTCTCGCGGGAGCGGATCAGGCCGTCTTTGGGCCATTCTGACCGCTCGCGAGGGGCAGGAATGTGAGGAAATTGCCGAAATCACAGGGCTTCGCCTTGCTCCCGCAGGCCGGAAGGGTTAGACGAATGGGCGAACCGCAAAGGAGGTGATTGCGCGAATCGCCGGCGCCGGGATAGGCGCCACATGCCGCGTTCCTCCCGAATGTGACGACGATCCCAAGCCGGGGCCGCCTGCATGAGCGACGTCATCCACATCATCAACGGGCCCAATCTCAATCTTCTGGGCTTGCGCGAGCCGGAAACCTACGGCCGCACCACGCTGGCCGACATCGAGGCCGCCTGCCGCCGGCAGGCGCACGATCTGGGGCTGAAGATCGTCTTCGTTCAGCACAACAGTGAGGGCGCACTGGTTGAGGCCATTCACGAGGCCATCCGCCATAAGGCCGCCGGCATCATCATCAACGCCGCCGCCTATACCCACACCTCCGTTGCCATTCACGATGCGCTCAAGGCCTTTGCCGGGCGCATCATCGAGGTGCATATCTCCAATGTGTTCGCCCGCGAGCCGTTTCGCCACCATTCCTATGTGTCGCCCGTTGCCGATGGCGTGATATGCGGGCTGGGCGTTCAGGGCTATCTCCTCGCACTGAGGGCCATGCACGCCTGGCGAGAGCAGGATGCGGGCGAAGGGGCCGGGGCCAGCGCCCGCAATGACTAGGGGATGTCCATGTCAGAGACCAGCAAGAGCCGAATCGACAGCGCCATGATCCGCGAGCTCGCGGATCTGCTGCATGAAACGGACTTGACCGAGATCGAGGTGGAAAGCGAGGGCCTGCGCATCCGCGTTTCGCGGGCCGGTTCGGGTGTCGCGGTCACGGTGCCTTCCGCGCCCGCCCCAGCACCGACTCCCGCGGCCACGCCCGCGCCGGCGGCCGCCGCGGAAGAAGGCGCTGGCGGCGGTGAGGATTACACCAGCCACCCCGGCGTGGTGCGCTCGCCCATGGTTGGCACCGCCTATCGCGCCCCGGCCCCCGGCGCGCCGCCTTTCGTGGAGGTGGGCGATACCGTCAAGGAGGGGCAGACCCTGCTCATCGTCGAGGCCATGAAAACGATGAACCAGATCCCCTCGCCGCGCGCCGGCGTGGTCAAGGCCATCCTCGTCGAGGACGGCGAGCCGGTGGAATTCGATCAGCCGCTCATGGTGATCGAATGAGGCAGGAAGACCGAAAGCCATCGCGAACAAGCGGGACGAGGGCGGCATGATCGAGAAGGTGCTCATTGCCAACCGCGGCGAGATCGCGCTGAGGATCCTGCGCGCCTGTCGCGAGCTGGGCGTGGCCACCGTGGCCATTCATTCCACCGCCGATGAAAACGCCATGCATGTGCGCTTGGCCGACGAATCGGTCTGCATCGGCCCGCCGCCGGCGTCGGAGAGCTACCTCAACATTCCCGCCATTCTCGCCGCCTGCGAGATCACCGGCGCCGATGCCGTCCATCCCGGCTATGGCTTTCTTTCGGAAAACGCCCGCTTTGCCGAGATCCTCGCCGAACATGGCATCACTTTCATCGGCCCCTCGCCGGAGCATATCCGCCTGATGGGCGACAAGATCATGGCCAAGAAGACCGCCGCGGAGCTGGGCATTCCGGTGGTGCCCGGTTCCGACGGGGCGGTGGAGACCGTCGAGGAGGCCCGCCGCCTTGCCAAAGACATGGGCTATCCCGTCCTGATCAAGGCCACCGCCGGTGGCGGTGGCCGCGGCATGAAGGTGGCCCGCAGCGAACAGGAGCTGGAAAACGCCTATCTCACCGCCCGCTCCGAGGCCCGCGCCGCTTTCGGCAACGATGAGGTCTACATCGAGAAATATCTGGATCGCCCCCGGCATATCGAGGTGCAGGTCTTCGGTGACGGACAGGGCCATGCCGTGCATCTGGGCGAGCGGGACTGCTCCCTGCAGCGCCGGCATCAGAAAGTGTGGGAAGAGGCGCCCTCACCGGCGCTGAATGCCGAGCAGCGCGCCGAAATCGGCGAGATCGTCGCCGCCGCCATGCGCAAGCTCGGCTATGCCGGCGCCGGCACCGTGGAATTCCTTTATGAGGACGGCCGCTTTTATTTCATCGAGATGAACACGCGCCTGCAGGTGGAGCATCCGGTCACCGAACAGATCACCGGCCTTGATCTCGTGCAGGAACAGATCCGCGTTGCCTCCGGCGCGCCGCTTTCCTACAGGCAGGAGGATATCCGCTTTTCCGGCCATGCCATCGAGGTGCGCATCAACGCCGAGGATCCGGAAACCTTCGTCCCCTCGCCGGGCAGGGTCGATACCGTGCACACCCCCGGCGGGCTTGGCGTGCGCGTGGATTCGGCCCTCTATGGCGGCTATGTCATTCCGCCCTATTACGATTCCCTTATCGGCAAGCTCATCGTCTTCGGCCGCAACCGCACCGAATGCCTCATGCGCCTGCGCCGCTGCCTCGGCGAATATGTCATCTCCGGCGTGAAGACCACCATCCCCCTCTTCGAGCGCCTGCTGCGCGAGCCGGAGATCCAGGACGGCCTCTATGACATCCACTGGCTGGAAGAATGGCTGGCCGCCAACGCCGAGGAATAACCACCGCCCGCGACACGACATATATACCGTCATACCGGCGAAAGCCGGTATCTCAGGACACAAACGCCTGAGTTTGCGGCACAAGACTCCGGCTGATCTACGGGGTGACGAGAAAGATGGCAACGGTGTGTCGTGTAGTGTGAACCACGGCCCGCGACACGCCCGAAGCGATTGAGGAAAAAGACTTTCCTTGAGCACACGGCACTTATGTCGTCATACCGTAGATCAGCCGGTATCTCAGGCCACTTACTCATGCGTCTGTGGCTCGAGACCTGAGGCTTTCTCCCAGTCGTGTCCAATTAAATTGCCTTGTGTGTTGCGAATGTTTTTCGCTACGAAGAGCGTGACTAATCACTTGCTGTGCAGATACTTTTATCAAGGCATTCTTTCCCCTTGCCCAAACTTGGGAGGTTGTTATTTTTGTATTGAATATCAATTAGTTACCTTATGTCCGGGCGTGTCCGGCATACTCCATGACACTTATACCGTCATACCGGCGAAAGCCGGTATCTCAGGCCATTGACTCATGCGTTTATGGCCCGAGACCCCGGCTTTCGCCAGGGAACGAGATAGATGGCAGTGGCGTGTCGTGTCGTGTGCTTTATGAGTTGGTATGGCAATTAACTAACTCATTGAAAAACAAGAAGAAATCATTATTTCCTGCCTTGCCTGTCCCGGGCTTGAACCGGGATCCCCCACTGTGAGGCGGTGAGGAGAGCGAGGGCGGAAACGACCAGCCTGCAACAGGGTGCCGTGTTTGCGGCATGTGCGTAATATCCCTTTCTGTCTATATACGCTTGACAAGATATATCTGAAAAGCAATATACGCAGAAACAGATATCCAGATCACGCTCAGGAAAAGGGCAGGGCAATGGACACCTTCTTTGCCATGCTGGCCGATGCCACCCGGCGCCGCATTCTGGCGCTACTTGTGGAGCGGCCCAGCCTGTGTGTCTGCGAGATCGTGCAGGCGCTCAATCTCGCTCAGCCGCGCATCTCCTCTCATCTCGCCGCCTTGCGCAAGGCGGGCCTGGTGCGGGGCAGGCGCAAGGGCCTGTGGGTGCATTATGCGCTCGCAAGCGATATGCCCGCCTGGCAGCGCACCATCATTGAGGCGCTTCATGACGGCATGCGCGAAACCGAACAATTCCGCGCCGATCTTGCCCGGCTGAATGCCCAAAACGGGCCGGAAGCCGAAACGGATAGCGCCGCCGGCACCTGCAGCGACGCTGCATGAGGGGTAAGACGACGGCCGGCTAATCTGGCCGCCTCTCTTCCGATAAAGAGCGTGTTTCATCGCACGGCCCGCCACAGCGACTTCCGAAAGGGCTTAAGGGGCCGTGAATAAAAAAGGCATGTTGCGATCATGCTGGAAATCTTCACCAAACTGGCGGACTGGCTTGTCTGGGGCGTTTTTGGCCTGAAGCCGCAAAGCCGCTTTGGCGAGGCGGTGCACTTCTTTATCGAGGACACGGCCAAGATCTTCACCCTGCTGGTGATCATCGTCTTCGCCATGGGGTTTTTGCGCGCCATGATCGCACCGGAAAAGGTGCGCGAGCTGGTGGCGGGCAAATCGCGCTTTGTCTCCTATCCCCTGGCGGTCATGCTGGGTGCGGTCACGCCCTTCTGCTCCTGTTCCTCGGTGCCGCTGTTCATCGGTTTTCTCGAGGCCGGTATTCCCTTGGGCGTCACCATGGCCTTTCTCATTGCCTCGCCCATGATCAACGAGGTGGCGGTGGTGCTGCTTGCGGCCATTCTCGGCTGGCAGGTGGCGGCGCTTTATGTCGTTGCCGGCATGACGGTGGGCATCATCGGCGGTTTGCTCATCGAGGCGCTGAAACTGGAAAAGTGGGTGGAGGAATATGTCTGGCAGATCCGCATGGGCAAGGTGGCCATGCCGGAGGCCGACACCTCCTGGAAAGGACGTTTCGACTTTGCCAGGCGCGAAGTGCGCGAAATCGTCGGCCGCATCTGGAAATACGTGCTGATCGGCATCGCCGTCGGCGCTTTCCTGCACGGCTATGTGCCGAAAGCGTGGCTGGCCGAACATGCATCGGCTGACAACTGGCTGGCGGTGCCGCTGGCGGCGCTCATCGGCATTCCGCTCTATTCCAGCGCCTCCGGCGTCATTCCGGTGGTGGAAAGCCTGCTGGCCAAGGGCGTTCCGGTGGGCACGGTGCTCACCCTGATGATGTCCGTGGCCGCCATTTCGCTGCCCGAAATGATCATTCTGCGCAAGGTGCTGAAACCGCAGCTCATCGCCACCTTCGCCGGCATCCTCTTCGTGGCCTTCATCATGGTGGGCTACCTGTTCAACGGCCTCTTCGCCTGAAGGGGCAATTCCAGAAACGAATGACGAGGGAGAAGGAAACCATGAAGGAAATCATCGTTTATGGCTCCGGCTGCAAGACCTGCCAGAACGCCAAGGATCTCATCCGTCAGGTGGCACAGGATCTGGGCGTGGATGTTGACGTCAAGGAGGTCACCGATACCGCCGAGATTCTGGCCGCCGGTGTCATGTCCACCCCCGGAATTGCCATCAATGGCCAGATCGTGCACGTCGGCAGCATTCCGGAGCGCGCCACCATCGAAGGCTGGCTGAAGGGATAAAACCTTATGCCGCCTTTGCCTCCGGAAACATGAAGGCAGGAGTGACGCCGGAAGGACATTTTTATCTTTATCAAACAATTTGGCGGGTTTTTCAGATCCCCGCCCATACTACACGACACCCCCATCGTCATACCGTAGATCAGCCGGTATCTCAGGCCATTGACTCATGCATTTGTGGCCCGAGACCCCGGCTGATCTACGGGGTGACGAGAAAGATGGAAACGGTGTGTCGTGTAGTGAGATCCCCGCCAAGACCCTCCGGAACGGGATGGACTCCCGTTCCGGCAAAGCGATTCTCGTCTGCGCGAAATCAGCAGACCTTGCAGCCTTTTTTACGCACCTCGCTGATGACGGCGTTGAGCTTCTTATAGCCCAGGGCGCCGGGCACCAGCTTGTCACCGATCACGAAGGCGGGCGTGCCGCGAATGCCCAGCGCATTGGCCAGCGACAGATTGAGATCCAGCGTCTTGTCGATCTCGGCGCTTTTGGCGTCCTGCTTGAGCTTTTCCACGTCAAGCCCCACCTCCTTGGCCACCTTCAGCACCACATCGCCATTGACCTGCCCGCGATGCTTCAGCAGGGCCGCGTGCAGCTTCCAGTACTTGTCCATGCCCTGCTTGCGCGCCGCCAGCGCATAGCGCGCCGCCTCCATGGAGCCGGGGCCGAGGATGGGAAATTCCTTGATGATGATCTTCAGATCCGGATTGGTCTCTTTCAGCTTGATCACGTCAGGCAGCGAGCGCTTGCAGAAGCCGCAGTTGTAGTCGAAGAACTCCACCATAGCGACCTTGCCCTCGGGATTGCCGATGACGAGATCGCCACCGGAGCGGAACAGGGCATCCGCATGCGCGCTGATCACCGCCTTTTCCTGCGCCCGTTTCGCCGCCTTCTGGCGCTTCTCCAGCTTGTCCACCATCTCGGTGAGAATTTCGGGATGATCGAGCAGATAGCCGCGGATGATCTGCTCGATCTCTTTCTTCTGCGCCGGGGTGAATTCCGCCGCCAGGGCCACGCCGGAAAGCAGGGCAAGGCCGGAAAAGGCGGAAACGATCGTGCGCAGGGCGCGTTTGGACATCATGATGCGAACACTCCCGTTCGTTGTTGTTGCAACAGCCCTTGCTCAGGCAACGCCATGTCTAGGTGTTCTATCACCGGCGTCTCTCGGCCGTCTTCAAAATGTCGTTAGCACGCAACCATTCCGGCGAGCCCTTCTTGAAGCGGCGCATGGCGTTTTTCGCCTTCTGCACCGCCAGCTGCCGGTCGCCCATGAGAATGGCTGCTTCCGCCGTCTCCAGCTCCGCGCGCGCATAATTGCCGAGGATGCCATAGGCGCGCGCCATGAGCTGATGCAGCATGGGCCGCCGCCCCTCTTGCGGCATGGCCTTCTTCAGGTTGGCCAGCGCCGCTTTCGCCTGATCCTTGCGTTCGGTCGCCAGCTGGGCCTGCGCCAGCAGCAGACGGATCAGCCCGTTGCGTGGCGCCAGGGAAACTGCCTTTTTCAGTGCCGGAATCGCCTGCGCCACCCGCCCGTTTTCCAGCAGCGCCTGTCCTTTCAGCTCCCAGAAATAGGGATACTTGGGCTTGGCGCGGATGAGCGAATCGATCAGCGGCAGCGCCCCGTTGAGATCGCCGATGCGAAAGGCGGCAATCGCCCGCGCATAGCGCGCCGGCAGCGAGGTGTCGGACGGCGGATAGCGGCGATAGACCCCGCGCGCGCCCCCGATGAAGCCCGCAAGCTTTGCCTGCATCAGCTTGTGACGCTCCACAAGCCAGGGCGGATCCGGCGTGTTGAAATAGGGGCTTTTCTTGAGCAGCCGCTCCAGATTGCGGATGCGCTGCATCGGCATGGGATGGGTCATGACATAAGGATCGGCGTGGCTGAGCGTGGCCATGTACTGGCTGGCCAGCCGCTGAAACATGTTCAGCATGCCCTTGCCGGAAATCTTCGCCCGTTGCAGATAGCGCGCCGCCGCCTGATCGGCCGCCGATTCCTGCGTGCGGGCATAGGCAAGGAACTGCCGCTGCAGCATGGACTGCGAGCCCAGCATGATCGCCTTGCCGGAACGGGCGATATCGCGATTTCCCGCAAGCGCCCCGCCCGCCTGCGCGCCGATGGCAAGCAGCTGGCTGATGATGGCCAGCGTGCTCAGCCGCCGCATCTCCATGCCGGTGCGCGCCAGATGACCGCCGGCGATGTGGCCGGTTTCGTGCGCGAGCACGCCGATGACCTCGCTCGGCGTCTTCGCCTTCATCAGAAGCCCGGTATTGATGAAGATCCGCTGCCCGTCGGCCACGAAGGCGTTGATGCGGTTGTCCTTGATGATGTGAATGCTGACCGCCCGCGGATCCAGCCCCGCCGCCCGGAAGATGGGCGTGGTGTAAATGCGCAAAAGCTCCTCGATCTCCGCATCGCGGATCAGCGGCAGCCCGCGCCCCCTTGCCTGCGCCGGCGCAAGCGCCGCCTGCATGATCATGACAAGGGCGAGAACAACAGCCGCGGCCGAATGAAGACGTCGTGTCAGTATGGTGACGGTCATGATCCTGAAAAAGGCCTCGCTCAGATATCAGATAAAAGCCTCATGATGCCTCATAAAGCCCCGTGGAGCCGAACCTGCCGCAGCCCGCCCCGGCCGGGCCAGGCCCTGCGATCGCATTCAGACATGCGCTGCCTTCATGGCAGGAATGCGGCCTGTTCCTTGGCTGATGCCGCGCAAGGGGTAAGCCGGCGGGCTGGCCTGCCGCGCACAAGTCTGCTAACCGCAGGCGTGAAAGGTAGCCTAAACCAATGCGCCGGCCGTGCAAGCCTTTCCGGTACGGAAAGGATGCCACAGCGGCGCCAGTCAGGGATCATACAACGTCTCATGTCCGCTCCATCCGAAAGAGCCGCCCGGGTCTCCCCGTTCATCGTCATGGACGTCCTGCGCGAGGCCCATGACATGGCCGCCGCCGGCGAGGATGTCATTCACATGGAGGTGGGCCAGCCCTTCGGCCCCGCGCCGAAGCGCGTGCGCGAGGCGGCGGCAAAGGCCCTAAGCTCGGATGATCTCGGCTATACCGAGGCGCGCGGCATCCGCCCCTTGCGGGAGCGCATCGCCCGCTATTACGCCGAGCAGCATGGACTGAAGATCGATCCCGACCGCATTTTTGTCACCACCGGCTCTTCCGGCGCCTTCGTCATCGCCTTCCTTGCCGCCTTCGACGCCGGCGATCGCGTCGGGCTCGCCAATCCCGGCTATCCCGCCTATCGCAACATCTTCCATGGCCTGAACATCGAGCCCGTGCTCATCGAGGCCGGTCCGCAACAGGGCTGGGCCCCGCCGCTGGAGCGGGTGCGGCAGGAACTGGCCGCCGGCATGAAGGGATTGCTCGTTGCCTCGCCCGCCAATCCGACAGGGGCGATGCTCTCCAAAGAGCGCTTGCACACGCTGGCCCGGGTCGTTGAGGAGACGGGCGGCTGGTTCATTTCCGATGAGATCTATCACCGCCTCGATTATGAAAAGCCCGCGACCACGGCCCTGGAGGTGTCGGATCGCGCCATCGTCATCAACAGCTTCAGCAAGTATTACGGCATGACCGGCTGGCGCATCGGCTGGATGGTGCTGCCGCCTGAGCTTTTGCGCCCGGCCGAGGTTCTCGCCCAGAACCTCTTCATCAACGCGCCCACCGTCTCCCAGCATGCGGCCATAGCCGCCTTCGATGCTACCGACGAACTGGAGGCGCGCAAGGCCGTTTATGCCGAAAACCGCCGGTTCCTGCTTGAGAACCTGCCCGCCCTCGGCCTGGATCGGTTAAGCCCCGCCGATGGCGCCTTCTATATATATTGTGACGTCTCCCATCTCACCGAGGACAGCGTCGCTTTCGCCCGTCGCCTGCTGCGCGAGACCGGCGTTGCCGCCACGCCGGGGCTGGATTTCGATCCCGTGAATGGTCAACGCTTCCTGCGCTTTTCCTATTGCGCCAGCCATGAGGACATCCGCCGCGCCCTTGATCGCCTCGCCCGCTGGCTGCCGCAGCAGAGCATGGTCTGAGAGTCCAACCAGTAATTCACAAAAACTGCCCCGCGCTCCCGCCCAAGCGCTCTGTTTGGTCCATAATATCGGTTGGCCCAAGTGGGGGCGCGGGGCGGTGGGTGGTCCATGAGCGGGTTGGTATGAGGCAAAAGAAGGGCGGCCTTGAGACAAAAGGCCGCCCTGTGCACCTGCATCGCCCTGATGAGTAGCGCAGGCTGCCCCAATTCAATGCGCCCGCAACAGCGGGTGGGCCGTGGGCTTGCCCGCTCGTGCGGCATCGGCCTTGGCCAGGGCGGAATCCACAGTCCCATCCATGGTCTCATCCTGCATCGCGCCCTTCTCTTCGCGTTCCATGAAACCGAGCAGGGCGCCGCAGCCGTCCACAATCACCGCCAGCCGCCCCAGGCCCGGCACGTGATGAACCGGCCGCAGCACCTTGCCGCCGCGGAACAGCGCCGCGCGCAAAGAGCCGTCCAGATCGGCCACCACCGCATGATTCATCCAGTGCGGCACGATTCCCGCATGCAGCACCGGATCCAGCGGATGAATGCCGCACAGGGGCTTGCCCGCCTGCAGCGCCAGCCAGTAGCTGCCGCCGTCGGCAAGCCGCACCTCGCGGAAGCGCCAGCCCGCCGTGCGCCCGTAAAAGGAAATGGCCGCCTTGACATCATGACAGTTCAGCTCCGGCCAGAACCCGGAAATGGCCGAGATCGAACGCTTTTCCGCAAACGCATCCTGCCGCCGCGAAACAGACAAGGTCATTGCACCAAATCCCTCCCTTAGCCGAAAACGATCACTCTTTCCCATGCCAGCCCCCCTGCGGATGGCATCCTGACCAGTGCTTCGGACAAAGGCGCGGCCGCTTCGCGGCAGTTTTGCGGCAATGATTCGGAAAAAACGGGGAAAGGCGCGCAAGTCCAAGCGAATCCGTATTCGCCCGAAAATCAGAAGGGCTGCATGAGAACCTGAGGCAGAGGCATGTGCCCTCCGTTACCTGCGACAAAAGGAATCGAAAGCGGCGCTTGAACAGCCGAAAGGCCTCAAGCAGCCCCTGTTCATGTCAAAGGAACGCAAAAATCCGCACTGAGAGCGCATCGGAGGGCTTGACGCGGAAAGAGTCCGCGTCTAATGGTAACGCCGTCTTCGGGAAGGGCAGGCTGCAGGCGCTGCCGACCGGGGCTTTTTTGCACCGCGCGGGAAGGAATGATCCCGTCTGGCTCCTGAACACTGCAGCGAGCAAATGGCGGTGCTGAAAGCGGCTCCACAGCCTGAACGCTGCCCGCGAGACAGCGACAACAAAGCGAAAGAGCGCGTAAGGCAAGACCGCGTTGGCCGCACCCGCAACCAGGGCGAGCCGATGCCGGTCCTCTGGTTTTGTGATGTCCGGGCATGTACGGGGCTGCTGCCCGGATGTCGTATCTTTGTGCGTCTGCTGCGAGGTGTTCCGGCAGGCGCGTTTTGCGGCCCCGCAGGGTTTTGATTGGGTTTTGCAAACGGGTTTGAGCCGACATGCCGACGATCAACCAGCTCATCCGCAAGCCGCGCAAGCGCCCGGTGAAGCGCAACAAGGTGCCGGCCCTGCAGGCCTGCCCGCAGAAGCGTGGCGTCTGCACCCGCGTTTACACCACCACGCCGAAGAAGCCGAACTCGGCGCTGCGCAAGGTGGCGCGCGTGCGCCTCACCAACGGCTTTGAGGTGACGAGCTACATCCCCGGTGAGGGGCACAATCTGCAGGAACACTCCGTGGTGCTCATCCGTGGCGGCCGTGTGAAGGACCTGCCCGGTGTGCGTTATCACATCATTCGCGGCGTGCTGGACGCCTCCGGTGTGGAGGGCCGTCGGCAGCGGCGTTCGAAATACGGCACCAAGCGGCCGAAGTGATCGTCAGGAATGCGAAAGGGCGTCGTCTTGCAGGCTGCATCACCGGCCGGCAGCGGCGCCTGAAGGTTTAAGGGAAGGTGCAAGATGTCCCGTCGTCACCGCGCCGAGAAACGCGAGATCAATCCCGACCCCAAATACGGGGACGTGGTGCTGTCGAAATTCATCAACTGCCTGATGTATGACGGCAAGAAGTCGGTTGCCGAGCGCATCGTCTATGAGGCGCTCGATCGCATTGCCGAGAAGACCAGGCAGGACCCGCTGCAGGTCTTCCATCAGGCCCTGGAGAACGTCAAGCCGCAGGTGGAGGTGCGCTCCCGCCGCGTAGGTGGCGCCACCTATCAGGTGCCGGTGGAGGTGCGTCCCGAGCGGCGTCAGACGCTGGCCATCCGCTGGCTGATCCAGGCGGCGCGCAACCGCAACGAATACACCATGGTCGAGCGCCTCTCCGGCGAGCTGATGGATGCCGCCAACAACCGCGGCGCCGCCGTGAAGAAGCGTGAGGACACACACCGCATGGCCGAGGCCAACCGCGCCTTCTCGCATTACCGCTGGTAAGGCTTCAGGGCGGCAGAGGATCAAGGCCGGGCTGTCGCGGACAGACAGAATTTCGAGGATTTCCGGAGCAGGACAATGCCCCGCAAGGTACCGATCGAGAAATACCGCAACTTCGGCATCATGGCCCACATCGATGCCGGCAAGACCACTGTGACCGAGCGGATTCTCTATTACACGGGCAAGAGCTACAAGATCGGCGAGGTGCATGACGGCGCCGCCACCATGGACTTCATGGAGCAGGAGCAGGAGCGCGGCATCACCATCACCTCCGCCGCCACCACCACCTTCTGGCGCGATCATCGCCTCAACATCATCGACACGCCCGGCCACGTGGACTTCACCATCGAGGTGGAGCGCTCACTTCGAGTGCTCGACGGCGCGGTCACCGTGCTCGATGCCAACGCCGGCGTGGAGCCGCAGACGGAGACCGTCTGGCGCCAGGGCGACAAGTATGGCGTGCCGCGTATCGTTTTCGTCAACAAGATGGACAAGATCGGCGCCGATTTCTTCGCCTCCGTCGAGTCCATCAAGGAGCGCCTCGGCGCCCGTCCCGTGCCCATCCAGATGCCCATCGGCGCCGAGAACGATTTCGAGGGTGTGATCGATCTCGTGCGCATGGTCGCCATCATCTGGGATGAGGAGACTCTGGGCGCGAAGTTCCATGAGGCGGAAATCCCGGCCGAGCTGAAGGACAAGGCCGAGGAGATGCGCACGGAGATGCTCGAGACCATCGTCGAGCTCGATGAGGAGGCCATGGACGCCTACCTCTCCGGCGAGGAGCTCTCCGAGGACAAGATCCGCGAGCTTCTGCGCAAGGGCACGCTCTCCAACGAGTTCTTCCCGGTGCTCTGCGGTTCCGCCTTCAAGAACAAGGGCGTGCAGCCGCTGCTTGACGCCGTGGTCGACTATCTGCCCTCGCCGGTGGACATTCCGCCGATCAAGGGCATCGACTACAAGACGGGCGAGGAGGTGGTGCGCAAGGCCTCCGATGACGAGCCGCTGGCCATGCTTGCCTTCAAGATCATGGAGGACCCCTACGGCACCCTCACCTTCGTGCGCGTCTATTCCGGCAAGGTGAAGAAGGGCACCACCGTGCTCAACACCACCACCGGCAAGACCGAGCGTATCGGCCGCATGGTGCTCATGCACGCCAATGACCGCGAGGAGATCGACGAGGCCTTCGCCGGCGACATCATGGCCCTTGTCGGCCTGAAGGACACCAACACCGGCGACACCCTCTGCGACGTCAACAAGCCGGTGGTGCTGGAGAAGATGGAGTTCCCCGAGCCGGTGATCGAGAAGGCCATCGAGCCGGCCTCCAAGGCGGATCAGGAGAAGCTCACCATCGCGCTTCAGAAGCTGGCCAAGGAGGATCCCTCCTTCCGCGTCTATACGGATGAGGAATCGGGCCAGACCATCATCGCCGGCATGGGCGAGCTGCACCTGGACATCAAGGTGGATATTCTGCGCCGCCCGCCCTACAATCTCGAGGTTCAGGTGGGTGCGCCGCAGGTGGCCTATCGCGAGACCATCACCAAGAAGGCCGAGGTGGACTACACCCACAAGAAGCAGACCGGTGGTGCCGGTCAGTTCGCCCGCGTCATTCTCGAGATCGAGCCCAACGAGCCGGGCAAGGGCTACGAGTTCGAAAGCACCGTTGTCGGCGGCAACGTGCCCAAGGAGTTCATCCCGGCGGTGGACAAGGGCATCCAGTCGGTCATGTCCTCCGGTGTCATTGCCGGCTTCCCCGTCGTGGACGTGAAGGCAACGCTGAAGGACGGCGCCTATCACGAGGTGGACTCCTCGGCCGTGGCCTTCGAGATCGCGGGCCGTCAGGCCATGCGCGAGGCGCTGCAGAAGGCCGGCGCCCAGCTGCTTGAGCCGATCATGAAGGTGGAGGTGACCACCCCGGAGGAGTATCAGGGATCGATCATCGGCGATCTCAACTCCCGCCGCGGCCAGATTGTCGGCACCGACATTCGCGGCAACGCCACCGTGATCACCGCCATGGTGCCGCTGGCCAACATGTTCGGCTATGTGGACGCCCTGCGCTCCATGTCGCAGGGGCGCGCCAACTTCACGATGATCTTCGATCACTACGCGCCGGTGCCGAAGAACGTGGCGGAGGAGATCATCTCGAAGAACGCATGAGTGCGCGGATGCAACGGGCTCTCGCGCCGGTGGCGGCGATGAGGGCGTGAAACGGAACACGAGCCAATCTGACGGAGACTGGAAAGATGGCGAAGGAGAAGTTTGAACGGACGAAGCCGCACGTGAACATCGGGACGATTGGTCACGTGGACCATGGCAAGACGACGCTGACGGCTGCGATCACGAAGGTTCTGGCTGAGCAGGGCAAGGCGCAGGCGACGGCGTATGACGAGATTGACAAGGCGCCTGAGGAGAAGGCGCGCGGCATTACGATTTCGACGGCGCA
>NZ_KN050832.1:1487-80659 GCF_000746275.1 Thermopetrobacter sp. TC1 | reverse complement strand
CAGGCCCACGGCCACCGACGGCCTCTTCGATGTCTGCTTCGGCAGCGTCAAGATCACCGAAATCGACCTGCGAACGGGCAAAACGCGCTCTTGAGGGCGACGGACGCCGCTCCTGTGGTGACTTTTTGCGCCTCCCTTCGAGTTTGCAAGGACACGCCAATGGCGAAGTCTTCGCCATTGGCGTCTCTCAAAGCATTCTTTCACAGGCCCTTGCCTGTCAAGGACGGCCCTAAAGGGCCGCCGCGCAAGCGGTTTCATCCTTGACAGGCAAGGCCCTGTGAAACACCCCCCTCTCGCTCTCCATCACCGGTCCACCCCGACCTTGAACCCACCCTGCCTTTGCGCCCTATAATGTGTCAACCATGTCTCCGAACAGGCGTAAACCATGTCCCCGGGCTGAACAACAAGGCCCGGCAATGACGTTTTCTTTTTTGTTTATCAATGAGTTAAGCAACTAACGCCCAACGTATGGAAAGTCTTTTTTAATTTTCTTGCACACCTCGGGCATACGCCGGAGGGACGAGAGAGATGGCAACGTTGTGTCGTGTAGTGTGCGGGCCGTTTTTCATGCTTTGCAAAGGTCTTGGGCTCCTTGCGGCTTTTCTTTGTTGCGGCAAAGGGGCATAGTGCGCCCCGGAAGGGCCTAAGCAAAAGCGGCCGGTCATGAAATCTTCAAGAGGAGAGAGACCTTGAGCATCACCGATCCTGAGAACACCATCGTGTTTGATATCGACACCACCGATCCGGCCACTTCCGGCAAGGTGACCATCCGCCTGCGGCCGGATCTGGCGCCGCAGCATGTGGAGCGCATCAAGGCCCTGGTGCGCGAGGGCTTTTATGACGGCACGCCCTTTCATCGCGTTATCGAGGGGTTCATGGCCCAGGGCGGCGATCCGACAGGCACGGGCATGGGCGGCTCTGACAAGCCCGATCTGAAGGCGGAATTCACCAATACCCCCTTCAAGCGCGGCACGGTGGGCATGGCGCGGGCCATGGATCCGGATTCGGCAAATTCGCAGTTCTTCATCTGCTTTACGGACTGCCCCTTTCTCGACGGGCAATATACGGTCTGGGGCGAGGTTGTGGACGGCATGGACGTGATCGACGCGCTGCCGCGGGGCGAGCCCGTGCCCAATCCGGGGCGGATCGTGAAGGCCTGGGTGGCGACCGATGCCTCCTGATACCAAGTTGCGCAAAGACTGACCGGTGAAACCGCCCCGTGCCCCCGCCCAAGCCCTTGTCTTTCATCATTTGGGGGTTGGGTGAGGGCGCGGGGCGGTAGGTGGTTTATTGTGCATGTTGGCATAAGGTGACTCGGCCTTAAATGGCCTTAGCTGCAAGTGCGTGAAGGGATCATGCCGGATTTCATTTCCGATGGCGTGCGGATCCATTACGAGGTCTTCGCGCCCGATGACTCCGCGCCGGAAAAGCGGCGTTATCCCGTCCTGCTGCTGCACGGCTTTGCCTCCAACGGGCGGGTGAACTGGGTGTCCACCAGCTGGACGGATGCGCTCACCCGCGCCGGTTTTGAGGTGATCGTGCCGGATCATCGCGGACATGGGAAAAGCGAGAAGCTCTATGATCCCGCCTGCTATCGGGCAAAGGCCATGGCGGCGGATGCGCGGCGGCTTCTTGATCACCTCGGGGTTCGGAAGGCCCATGTCATGGGCTATTCCATGGGGGCGCGTGTGGCGGCCTTTTTGGCCATTGCCCACCCTGACCGGGTGCGTTCGCTCATTCTCGCCGGCATGGCCGGCAACCTTCTGCGCGGTGTGGGAGGGGCGGAAGACATCGCCGCGGCTTTGGAGGCAGAGGATCCGGCCGTAATTTCTTCGGAGCGCGCCCGCGCCTTTCGGCAGTTTGCCGAGCGCACGGGCTCGGACCTGAAAGCCCTGGCCGCCTGCATGCGGGCGGGGCGCGATCCGGTGCCGCCGGAGGCCCTGGCGGCGCTTGACATGCCGGTGCTGATCACCGTGGGCGAGAAGGATGGCATTGCCGGGCCGCCGGAGCCTTTGCAGGCGGTGATGCCGCAGGCCCAAGTGGTGGTGCTGCCCGGGCGGGATCACATGAACGCGGTGGGTGACAAGCGGCACAAGCAGGCGGTGCTTGCCTTTCTGGATGTGGTTTGTGCGGAAGAGCCGCATCACACGGCGCAAGACGGCCCAGGCAAGAGATGATCATGGCAAGACGGGGCAGGACGGTAAGAAGGCTTGAACGGCAGGGGGGCATGCTTGCCGTGAGGCTTTTGGGCGTGGCTGTCGTGATGGCCTTTTCCCTGCCGGTGAAAGGCGAAGACGGCATGAGCGGCTGTCGGCGCGTTTCCTTTGAGGGGCGCGGGTTCATCGCCTGCCGTTTTGTTGCGGGAAAGGATGATATCCGGCTGTTTCATGCCGATGATGCCAAGCGGCCTTTGTATTCCTTCGCTGCCTTGAGGCGGCATCTTGAACAACGCGGGCTTGAATTGCGCTTTGCCATGAACGGCGGCATGTACACGCCTCGTTATGCGCCGGCGGGGCTTTATGTCGAAAATGGCCGCACGCTCAAATCAATAAACTTGCGCAAGGGCCGGGGCAATTTTCATCTGCTGCCCAACGGCGTGTTCTGGGTTCGTGGTGACAAGGCGGGTGTGTGGGAATCGCGGCGCTTTGCACGCGCAAAGATGACAGTGGATTATGCCACGCAGTCCGGCCCGATGCTGGTGATCAATGGGCGGCTGCATCCGCGCTTTCGCGCCAATTCGCCATCGCGGCGCATCAGAAACGGCGTGGGCGTTCAGGCAGATGGGCGCACGGTGTGGTTTGCGCTTTCGGAAGAGCCGGTGACCTTTCACAGATTTGCGCGCTTCTTTCGTGATGCGCTGAAAACGCCGAACGCCCTGTTTCTGGACGGCACCATATCCCAGATCTATGCGCCGGAGCTTGAGCGCTTTGGGCGCTTTCTGCCCATGGGGCCGATGATCGCCGTGGTGGCGCCGCTTGGAGAGGCGGGAAAAGCCCCGGCCAGGTGACGCATATCCGCAGGATTCAGCGCCCGAGCTGACGCATGAGGCGGGCCTTCTGGCGTTGCCAGTCACGCTTGCGTTCGGTCTCGCGCTTGTCATGCAGCTTCTTGCCGCGGGCCAGGCCGATGAGCAGTTTCACGCGGCCCTTGTCATTGAAATACATCTTCAGGGGCACGATGGTCATGCCGCGGCGCTGCACGGCCTGGGTGAGGCGCTCGATCTCGCGCTTGTGCAGCAGAAGCTTGCGCTTGCGCCGCGGCTCATGATTGAAGCGGTTGCCGAAGCTGTATTCGGGAATGTCGGCGTTGATCAGCCACATCTCGCCGCCTTCAGGGGCGACGTAACTTTCGGCGATGTTGCCGCGGCCCTCACGAAGGGATTTCACCTCGGTGCCGACAAGCACAAGGCCGGCTTCCAGCGTGTCCTCGATGTGATAGTCATAGCGGGCGCGGCGGTTTTCGGCGACAACCTTGCCGCCGTTCTTCTTGCCCTTGGCGCCTCCGCTTTTCGAGGACATGGCCGTTCCCACCCCTTTCGTCACGGATCTCTTTCTGATTGGGCCCCTTGCGCGGATGGACCTTCCCGCCGGCACGCTTATCAGACAGGCATGGAGCCTGCCGTTGATGAACGCGTTCCCTTTTTGAGGGGGCCTGCGCCGTGCCGGTCAGTCCAGCAGGCCGGCGTGACGCATGGCGGCCTTTACCGCCTCCTTGGAGGATTCGGCAATCTCCACCATGGGCAGGCGGGCAAAGGGCGTGCAGAAGCCCAAAAGCGAGACGGCATACTTCACCGGGCCCGGCGAGGTTTCCACGAACATGGCCTTGTGCAGGGGCATGAGCTTGTCCTGCAATTTCAGGGCGCGGGCGAAATCGCCCTCGCGGGTGGCTTTCTGGAACTCGGCACAAAGGGCGGGGGCGACGTTGGCGGTCACGGAGATGCAGCCCACGCCGCCATGGGCATTGAAGCCAAGGGCTGTGCCGTCCTCACCGGAGAGCTGCACGAATTCTTCTCCCAGCTCCAGCCGCAGCATGGACACGCGGGTGAGATCACCGGTGGCGTCCTTGATGCCGATGATGTTGGGACAGTCCCTGGCCAGGCGCACGATGGTGTCGTTGGAAATATCGGCAACGGTGCGGCCGGGCACGTTGTAGATGAACACGGGCAGGGAGGTGGCTTCGGCCACGGCGCGGAAATGGGCATAAAGCCCGGCCTGGGTGGGCTTGTTGTAATAGGGCACGACGACGAGGGCGGCATCGGCGCCGGCCTTCTCGGCATGGCGGGTGAAGTCTATGGCCTCGGCGGTGGAATTGGAGCCGGTGCCCGCGATCACCGGCACGCGGCCATTGGCCTGTTCGACGACGATCTCAACGACGCGCTTGTGTTCCTCGTGGCTCAAGGTGGGCGATTCGCCGGTGGTGCCGACGGCGACAAGGCCATCGGAGCCCTGTTCGATCTGCCAGTCCACAAAGCGGCGCATGGCCGCCTCGTCCACTTCGCCGTCTTCGGTCATGGGCGTGATCAGCGCCGGAAACGAACCCTTGAACTTTTCCCTGGCCATGGCCTGTTCACCTGCCTTCCTGGCCCGGCCCCGGCGCATGAAAAGCATTGCCGGTGCCGGGCGTTAACCAACTCTCAACCATGCCGACGGAATGATGCCTCCGACAACCTTGGGCTCCCATTTTGAGGGAGCGGTGAGGGATTCCGTCGGTGATCGCGTGCAGCTTAAACCACAAGGGCAGGGGGACGGCAAGCATGTCCCTGCCTTGTATTGGCCGCAAGCGCACCACATTATCGTTGCGTAAACCCTGTGCGTGCGTATGATGTTCAACACCATGGGCGGCCGGAAGCAGTGAGATCAATCCTTTCGTGATCAGGGGCTTGGCAGAGCAACATGACAGCACGCATCGCCCATGCGCCGGCCTGCGCCCGGCCACAATCCTCTTCAGACATGCATGAGAAGCGCCATCTTCATGCGGGAAAGCGCATCCTTGCGCTCGCCCTGTCGCTTGCGGTCTGTGCGCAGGGGGGCTTGCCGTCTTTCGCCGGCGATCGGGAGCCGGCGGCGCGGCCGATCACCCGCGCCAGCGCCAGCAAGGCCTTTTCCGCCCGCCTTTCCGGCCCGGCGGTGGAGGCGGTGCGTCTTGCGCTAAAGGGGCGGTATGATCAGGCGCGGGCCGTGGCGCTGAGAAGCCGGGATGCCGTGGCGGTCAAGCTTGTGGAATGGCTCTATCTGCTCGGCAATCCCAAGGATGCGCCGGCCAGCCGGCTGCTGGCCTTCGTGGATGCCAATCCGCGCTGGCCGCTTGCCCGCACGTTCCGTGTGCGGGCGGAGCGGCGGCTGATGCTGGCGCGGGACATCGCTGCATCGCGGGCCTATTTCGCCCGGCACAAGCCGATTTCGGCCTATGGCCATCTGGCTTTCGCCTGGCTTAACGAGAAGGAAGGCAAGCCGGTGCCGGCGGCGCGGCATGTGCGCCTGGCCTGGCTTGATCCGGGCCTGAGCGTGGAGGCGGAGCGCTTTGCGCTGCAAAACCTGCGCCGTCATATATCGCGTGATCTCGATGCCCGGCGCATGGATCACCTTATCGTGGCGCAGCGCACCATCGCCGCCATGCGCGCAGGGCGGCGGGTGTCCTCAAGCCATTACCGGACGGCAGAAGCGGCGCGCGCGCTGATCCGTTTCAGGCGCAACGGCCCGGCGCTTTACCGGCGCCTGCCCGCTTCCATGCGCAACCGCGCTTCCCTGCGCTATGCGTTGGCGCGCTATTATCGCAAGCGCGGGCCGGTGACCACGGCCCTGTCCATGCTGGAGCGGGCCCCTGCACGCGCAGCGCAGCTGGATCCCGTGCAATGGTGGGTGGAGAAGCGGCTGGTGGCGCGTTACATGATGGGGCCCAAGCATCGCCGGCACTGGCGGCGCATCTATCGCCTCATGGCCACGCATGGTTTTTCCAGGCCCGGCAAGCCGGCCTATCGCGGTGAGTTCCTGGCCGGTTTCATGGCGCTTGAGAAGCTGCATGATGCGAAAACGGCGCTGAAGCATTTCCTGCGCATGCCAAAGCTTGCGCGCACGCGCACCTCCAAGGCCAAGGGCTGGTACTGGGTGGGCCGGGCGCGCGAGGCGCTGGGCGATATCGAGGGGGCGCGCCGGGCCTATCGGGAATCGGCAAAGACGCCAACCGTCTATTATGGCCTTCTCTCGCGGGAGAAGATCGGGCTGGGGCGCCGGCCCATTCCTCTGAAAGAGGGGCATGCCACGGCGGAGGCGAAGGCGCGCATCAACCGGCATGAGCTGGTGCGGGCGGTGCGGCTTCTCGCTTCGGCCGGCGGCAGGGGGCGGGATTTGAGCGGCTATTTCGTCTGGCCGCTGGCCTATGCCTTCAACCGGCGGGATGAGCTGGCGGCGGTGGCCTCATTGCTGTGGGATGCCGGCGGACCTTCGCTCGCGGTGCGCCTGGCCAAGGCGGCGGGGCGGCGGGGCATCGATCTTGACAACTATGGCTATCCCGTGCGTGCCCTGCCGCGATTCCGCCATCTGGGCCCGCCGCTGGAGGAGGCGGCGCTGCTCGGGCTGATCCGGCAGGAGAGCGAGTTCAACGCCCGGGCCGGCTCGCATGCCGGGGCGAAAGGCTTCATGCAGCTGATGCCGGGCACGGCGCGGCGGGAAGCCCGGATCTTGCGCGTGCCCTATCGCACAAGCTGGCTGACGGCGCGGCCGTCCTACAACCTGATGCTGGGGCGGCATCATCTCGCCCGGCTCATCGAAAAGTTCGGCGGCTCCTACGTGCTCGGCTTTGCCGCCTATAACGCCGGCGGCGGCAATGTGCGCAAATGGCTGCAGACTTATGGCGATTTCCGCTCCGGGCGGCCGGATCCGGTGGAATGGGTGGAGATGATCCCCATCACCGAAACCCGTATGTACGTGCAAAAGGTGTTGCAGGGCACGCATGTCTATCGCACGCGGCTGAAGCGGCGCATGCTGCCCATGACCTATGATCTCTGGCGCGGCGTTCCCGGCTGGCACGAACACGTGCTGCCGCCTGCGGTGGCCAAGCCGCGCAAGGCAGGAACACGGGCAAAGCGCAAGGAAGCGGAGCAGGGCGGGCGGGCTTCCGCCGTCAGGCCACAGCCCACATCCGGCGGCCCTGCATCCCTCACCGAAGGTAAGGGCACAGGCCCGGGCAAGGGCCGCTGCGGCGGCGCGAACGCCAGCATTGCCGACCTCGTGCGCAATTGCTGAATACCTGCAGCGGCTTTATGGCGGTGTTCCGTGTCGGTCAGCACACTGCACGACACACCGTTTCCATCTTTCTCGTCACCCCGGCGAAAGCCGGGGTCTCGGGCCACAAACGCATGAGTCAATGGCCTGAGATACCGGCTGATCTACGGTATGACGATGGGGGTGTCGTGTAGTATGGTCGGTCAGATCAGTTGCAGTCCGCGTAAAGAGGCGTGTCCTTCACGGGCGACGATGACGTGATCGTGCACCTTGATGCCGACGGCCTCTGCCGCCTCGATGACGCGGCGGGTCATTTCGATATCGGCGCGTGATGGGGTGGGATCGCCCGAGGGGTGATTGTGCACGAGAATGATGGAGGCCGCGGAAAGCTCTAGCGCGCGGCGCACCACCTCGCGCGGATAGACCGGGGCGTGATCGATGGTGCCTTTCTGCTGCACCTCATCGGCGATGAGGGCGTTCTTGCTGTCGAGATAGAGGACGCGGAACTCCTCGCGATCGAGATAGGCCATGGCGGCGCGCACATAGGCAAGCAGGTCCGACCAGCCGGAGAAGACCGGGCGCTTACGCGCATTCTCCCGGGCCAGGCGCAGGGCGGCGGCCTGCACGATCTTGAGCTCGGTGATCACGGCATCGCCCACGCCTTCCACCTCGCGCAGGCGCTCACGCGGCGCGGAAATCACCTCGGCGAAGGATCCGAACCGGGCAAGCAGCGCCTTGGCCAGCGGCTTGCAGTCCCGCCGCGGGATGGCGCGAAACAGTACAAGCTCCAGGAGCTCATAGTCAGCCAGGGCATCGGCGCCCGCCTGCAGGAATCGCTGGCGCAGGCGCTGACGATGCCCGAGATGATGCGCCTTCTCTCCCCCGCCGGCGATGTCCGATACTCCGTTCACCCCCTTCATGGCCACAACCATAGCGGCAAAGCACAAGGCTTGCCAATATGGTCAAGTGACCGGGGGCCTGGCGGCTCTGCCGTTTTCAACCACCCAGCATAATGAACCACCCACCGCCCCGCGCCCCCACCCAACCCCCCCAATTATGAAAAACAAGGGCTTGGGTGGGGCGCGGGGCGATTTCACCGGTCAGCCTTTACGCAACCTGGTCTCAGACATTTCAAGGATCAGATGGCGCGAAGGATGATGATCTTCACGAAGTAATAGAGCGTGATGCATACGGCGAGCACGCAGATGATCCGGCGTAAAAGATGAGGATCAAGACGTTCGGCCAGCCAGCCGCCCGCCCAGCCGCCGGGAATGGCGCCCAGCATGACGAGCAGGGCGGCGATGAGGTTCACGCGTCCGGCCGTGAGAAAAATGATGACGGCGATGGTGAGGATGAGGGCGGTGATCACGTTTTTCAGCGCATTGGCGGCGTTGGGGGAGAGCCTTGTGAAGACCGCATAGAAAGCGAGGGTCATCACACCGAGGCCGGCACCGAAATAGCCACCATAGACGGCAAGCAGATATTCGAGGAGGAATTCCAGGCCCTGATGCAGCCGCAGGCCGAGAAGACGCCGGAGCAAGGCCCCCATGTGGCGGGCATAGAGCAGGTTGACCGTGGCGATGAGCAAAAGCCATGGCACGATGAAAAGAAAGGTGCGCTCTTGCGTGATCAGGAGCAGCCCGGCGCCGGTGGCACCGCCGAGCAGGGCAACGGTGATGCGGCGGCGTATGACGGGATCACGCAGGTTGATACGGCGCGATTGCGGCACGATGGCGCTGAGCCGCCCGGCCCAGAGGCTGGTGGCAGAGGTGGCGCTGGCCACGGTGGGCGGCAGGCCGATGGCAAGCAGGGCCGGAAAGGTGAAAAAGGTGCCGCCGCCGGCCAAGGCATTGGCCACACCCCCGGCAAGCCCCGCCAGAATGAGCACGATCACATCGAACAGGGACATGGCCCTTCCTTTCCGCCACCGCCCACTTAACGCGACATGAAAAGTGATATCTTTCTCATCCTCCCGGCGGAAGCCTCGGGCAAGGGCCGCAAACTACCGCCGGAAGGATATTTCATATCCTTCCGGAACGTTTCGGCGGGATTTTTAATCCCGCCGAAAGCACGGATGGCGGGGTAATATACTCCGCCAAAACGTTCCGGAACGGGATACAATCCCGTTCCGGCATTTGCGATGGCGTTCACCACACGACACAACGTCGCCATCTTTCGCGTCACCCCATAGATCAGCCGGAGTCTCGGGCCACAGACGCATGGGGCAATGGCCTGAGATACCGGCTGATCTGCGGTATGACGAAGCAGGTGTCGTGTCGTGTCCCCCGCGGAAATATTTGGTGGGGAACGTGTTCGGGCTTTCCCGGAAAAGGAAAAGCCCGCGGGCTGGGGCGCGGGCTTTTTTGTGGTGTCGTTGCGGCCGGGGCATTCAGGCCGCGGCATTGAGGGCCTTCTGCCTCGCGTATCGGCCGCGTATCGGCATTATGGTCCGGCGCGGCGTTCGGCCTCGGGCAGGGGCTCGTCGCCGACGGTGGACATGGGCCGCACCCGGGCCTTTCTGGCCTCCAGCCGGTTGAGCGCGGAGAGATAGGCCTTGGCGGAGGCCACCAGCGTGTCGGGATCGGCGGCGCGGCCGACGGCGGAGATGCCCGCCTCCTCATCGCGCAGCTGCACGGTCACTTCCGCCTGGGCGTCGGTGCCTTCAGTGACGGCGTGCACCTGATAGAGCGCCAGCCGCGCCCCATGCGGGAAGGCCTGCTTAATGGCGTTGAAGGTGGCATCCACCGGGCCGTTGCCCGTGGCCTGCACCGTGCGGTGGGTGCCGTCCTCGTCCACGGTGAGGGTGGCAGTCTGCGGGCCCATGGTGCCGGCGATGACGGTTAAGGCCACGACCTTGCGGCGGTCGGTGGCGGTGGCGATCTCCTCATCCACCAGGGCCTCGATGTCCTCGTCGTAGACGTGCTTCTTGCGGTCCGCCAGCTCCTTGAAGCGGCGGAAGGCATCCTCGAACGCGTTGTCGGACAGCTCGTAGCCCAGCTCCTTCAGCTTGGTGCGGAAGGCATGACGGCCGGAATGCTTGCCCATGACCAGCGAGGTCTTGCCGGCGCCGACATCCTCCGGGCGCATGATCTCGTAGGTCTGGGTGTGCTTGAGCATGCCGTCCTGATGGATGCCGGATTCGTGCGCGAAGGCGTTCCGGCCGACGATGGCCTTGTTGTACTGCACCGGGAAGCTGGTGACGGCGGAGACCAGCTTGGAGGCGCGGGTGAGCATGCGCGTGTCGATACCGGTGGTGAAGGGATAGACATCATTGCGCACGCGCATGGCCATGACCACCTCTTCCAGCGCGGCGTTGCCGGCGCGCTCGCCGATGCCGTTGATGGTGCACTCCACCTGACGGGCGCCGGCCTTGACCCCGGCCAGCGAATTGGCCACGGCCAGGCCCAGATCATTGTGGCAGTGGGTGGAGAAGATCACCTTCTCCGCGCCGGGCACGCGCTCGATCAGCATGCGGATGAGATCGGCGAACTCCTCCGGCGTGGCGTAGCCCACGGTATCGGGCACGTTGATCACGGTGGCGCCGGCCTTGATCGCCGTTTCCACGCAACGGCAGAGGAAATCGCGCTCGGTGCGAGTGGCGTCCTCGGCGGACCATTCCACGTCATCCACGAGGTTGCGCGCCAGGGACACCGACATCTGAATCAGCTCCAGCACCTCCTCCGGCGACTTCTGCAGCTTGTACTTCATGTGCACCGGCGAGGTGGAGATGAAGGTATGAATGCGCGGCCGCTCGCAGAAGCGCACGGCTTCGGCCGCCACCTCGATATCGCGCTTGTTGGCGCGGGAGAGGCCGGCGACGGAGGCGCGTTTCACGCGCTTGGCCACTTCCGAAACGGCCTCGAAATCGCCGGGGCTGGCCACGGGAAAGCCGGCCTCGATGACATCCACCCCCATTTCATCGAGCAGATCGGCCACCTGCAGCTTTTCCTCCAGCGTCATGGTGGCCCCGGGGGACTGTTCGCCATCGCGCAATGTGGTGTCGAAGATATAGACGCGTTCCTGCTCGCTCATGGATCTTCCTGCTCCTGTTCCTTTTCGGGGCTTTTCACGCCACCGGCCCTCATGCTGGCGCCCGGTGTCATGGCGCGGCCGGCGGCCGGTGAAGCCCTGGTTGCTGTCTTGACCGTTTGTGGAAGGATCCCCTGACTGCCTGCCCTTGGCATGCGCACCGCGGGCCCCCGGCAATCAGGGGCCAATAAGGAGCAGGCCGGAAAGAAGGCGCGCACGCGAACGCACGATAGGCCGTGCGACGTTCTGGCTCGTGATCCTGTGGATCGGCTGCGTGCGCATGTTTTTCATCTTTCCCGCGGCGATGTCAGCTCTGCCGTTCATGACTTTCAGCGGCTTTCTCTAACGCGATTTGTTCGCATTGTAAACGCCCCCGGGCCTGACAATTCGTTAACGCAAGGTCGATATGTGCAATTTTTGAGACGCATGTTGATGATGCCACAATCTTTCCGCAAATTGATACGGCTTTTTTCACAATCATGCCGTGTGAATGCCCGGGTCCTGATTTTTCATTCCCGCTGTCGGACGCGGGGTCCGGCAGCGTTGTCGTCGAACGGATCGACCATTTTCACAAGAGGGAGTGAACAACATGTCTTACATGGGCAGAATTCTGGTTGCGCTGGGTATTGCGGCTGCGGTGGCGGCTCCGGCCATGGCCGAAGAAGGGTGTCAGGCCATGCTGCAGAAGCTGGATGCCGCGATGCAGACGGCGCAGCTTGCCGATGAGGCCAAGAAGACCGTGGACGAGATGAAGGCGAAAGCCGAGGAGGCGCTGAAGGCGGGTGACGAGGCCGGCTGCACCAAGGCCGCCACCGAGGCGCTGAAGGCGGCCGGCGCCATGCCCGCCGAGGAGGGCAAGTAATCCGGCAATCCAGAGCGGGGAGTTGAGGCCTTGAGCCTTCCTTCCCGCATCATGAGGGGAAGACGGCTCCCCTGATTGTGTCGCATCACTTTTATGGAAAAGCCCATGGGGGAACAGGCGCCATCCGCCCCGAAAAAGCGCCTGTTTCCCCCTTTTTGTCTTGTCCAATTGATGGCGGATCAGCCTTCTGAAGGCTCTTTGGCCTTGCGCATGCTGCGGCCGTAATACCAGGCGGGAATGCCGGCGGCGAGATAGATGGCGGCAACGGCAGCCAGGGTTTTGGGATCATCGCGGGCCAGATGCACGATGAGCAGCAATACGGTGATGCTCATCAGGCCGATGCCGGAAAGAACCGCCCAGCCTTTTGATTTCGTCTTCTGCCGCAGCCGCCGGTTGGCCACGGACACGCCAATGGAGACGAGCAAAAACGTCATGGACGAGAAGGAGGCGATGACCTCAAGGCCGCCGGCCAGGGTGAAGATGGCGCCAAGGCCGATGAGCGTCAGCGTGGCCACCCAGGGCACATTGGCGAAATTGCGCTTGACAAGGATGTGCGGCATGCGCCCTTCGCGGGCCATTTCCGCCATCATGCGGGCGGCGCCAAAGACGGTGGCGTTGATGGCGGAAGAGGTGGCCAGCAGGGCAGCGATGCCAACGAGCAGCACGCCTGCTTCTCCCAGTGCCGGGCGTGCGGCCTCGGCTAGGGTGTATTCCTCCGCGGCGATGATGCGTTCCTCCGGCAGGTTGCCGATGGCGACAATGGCGAGCAGGATGTAGATGGAAGAGGTGATGGCAATGGCGCCGTAGATGCCGCGGGGGATGTCGCGGTCGGGATTTTCGGTTTCGGTCACGGCGTTGGTGATGAGCTGAAAGCCCTCGAAGGCCACGAAGATGAGGGCGCCGGCCATGAAGATGGACGGCACGCCCTTGTTGATCAGGGGAGTTAAGTTGGCCGGTTCGATGCTCTGCAGTCCCGCCACGGCGAAGACGGCGAGAATGAGGATCTTGGCATACACGACGAGATCCTCGGTGTGGCCCGTGGTGCGTGCGCCGCGCAGATTGACCACCAGGAAGAACAGCAGCACGGCAAGGGAGAGCGCCATGCGCACGAGCGGATCGTGCGAGCGGCCGAGCATGTCCGCGCCATAGGCGCCAAAGGTGAAGGCATAAAGCGCCAAAGTGCCGACATAGCCAATGATGACCGTCCAGCCGGTGAGGGTGGAAATTTCCGGGCGTTTGGGAAAGGCGCGGGAGAGGTAGATATAGGAGGCACCGTCGTTTCTGAAGGTCAGCGCAAGGCGGATGTAGGAATAGCCAGCAAAGAAGGCGACCATGGCGCCAAGCAGAAAGGCAAGCGGGGCGGCATGGCCGGTGATGGACACGGCAAGGCCGAGCATGGAGAAAATGCCGCCGCCGATCATGCCGCCAACACCAATGGCGATCAGCTCCAAAAGCCCTAAAGGGCCCCGGCGCCGGGAAAGTTCATGTGCTTTGGACACGGGCCGATCCTCCCGCCTTTATGGTGAATGCGCTTACTAACCGTGTTGTTTTCCCCCAAAAGGTGATGGACGCGGCTTTCCTTTTTGGGATGCGGCCATTCCGCCCATGATGTGCGGCCGGGATGGTCACGGTCTGGTGAATGGCTGATCATCAGCCACAAAAGTGAGCGGTACGTCACTTTTCAGGTATGCAGTCTGGCCTACGCTTTCAACGCCGCTGATCTTTACGTTTTCTCCACTCTTTTCGGGGAATTCCGGGGCTTTAGCTGATCCTGCCGACCATGCCGGCAGGGCAGGCAGGTGCGGGAAGGGGGCTTGATTTCAGATATCGATTCAACGGCCTGAGAAACTGATTCAGGTTGATGAGAAAGAGATTCAGGTTGGTGAGAAAGAGATTCAAAACCTTGGGGAAAGTTTATGGTTAACAATGGCTTACGAGCCTTTTTCCAGAGCGTGATTCAAGGGGCCTGCCTCTTTTTCCGGGACGGGGCGTGACATTCTCTTTGCCATGCCGGCGAAAGCCCATTGCGTGTTCATGGGATCATTGGCTCGTTTCTGTCGGACCGGTATCGGTTGATATGATGAAGTCCTCATACGTGAAGCCGTGACAGCGCAGGCAGGGATAAAAGACAAGATTGGCAAGAAGCAGAATGCCGGCGAAGCTCAGGGCGAAGGCAAACCAGAGACAGGCCAGCAACAGGTGTATTTGAACGAAAAGTGTGGGCGGATTTTGGGCAATCTCGTGAATGGTATTACCGAGAGCCAGGACAAGCAGGGCCGTGGCGGCAAAGAAGATCAGCCGTTTTTTCATATTATAGCCATTCAGCCTGGCAACCGAGAAGAGAGCTAAACGGCGCAAGAATGCAGGGTTTTGGCGCCTGGGCAGGCCGCCTTTGGGCTTGTGCGCCCGTCCATGAAGAATGCGGATGAGCATCAATGCAAGAGCAAACACTGCGGGAATAGCTGTGGCCATGAAAAGCTTCACGGGGGTAACGGCTTGCAATTGAGGCCAGAAAACAAAAAGATAGGTCATCTGCAGAGCCAAACCCAACATGATGGTATGAGTGAGTTTGCGAGGATCCCCCGTGATGTAATCATGGACCGCGCGCTTGTCCCGGATGTGAACATCCGGGTTATCAATCAGGCGGCCGTTTTCATCCACAAGCAGAACATATTGTCCTTTGGGAACGGCAAGAACGGAGGGCTTGCGGTTCTCATCAAGGAAAAAGCGCTGAAACAGCGGCGCGGTCAGGCGGCACCAGAGGCTGCAGGGCCCGGGGCCTTTTTCCGGTGAAAAGAGCGGCTTATGATGTCGATCCCGCATGATGTGGCCTCACTTGCATGCCTTCGGACGTGAAACCATAAGCGATCCGCTTTCTGGTAATCCCGCTATTTGTAATTGCTCTTTTCCTATCATGCTACCATTCCGTTTCGTCTTCGTTGTTGTCACGAGGGAGAACGGCGCCTGCCCTTGTTCGAAAAAGGATATGCCTGCCTGATATTTCCGATCTTGCGCCGCCGCCGCGTTGGTGGCATTCACGGGGGCGGGATTCATCCGCAGGCTCGGGAGCGAACCATGGACGCACCGGTCACCGAAATCATTGATACGCGCACGCCCAACGAGAAGAACTTCATCGAGGGCGCAACCGGCCCCTGGGAAGTGATCATCGGCATGGAGATCCATGCCCAGGTGCTTTCCAAGGCCAAGCTGTTTTCCGGCGCCTCGGCCGAATTCGGCGGTGAGCCGAATACGCATGTGTCGCTCGTGGATGCGGCCATGCCCGGTATGCTCCCGGTCATCAACGAATTCTGCGTGGAACAGGCGGTGCGCACAGGCCTCGGCTTGAATGCGAAGATCAATCTCTATTCGGTTTTCGACCGCAAGAACTATTTCTATCCCGACCTGCCGCAGGGCTATCAGATCTCCCAGTACAAGCAGCCCATCGTGGGAGAGGGCACGGTCTATATCGAAGTGGACGGCGAGACCATCCCGGTTGGCATTGAGCGGCTGCATCTGGAGCAGGACGCCGGCAAGTCCATTCACGATCAGCATCCCGACTATTCCTATGTGGATCTGAACCGTGCCGGGGTGGCGCTGATGGAGATCGTGACCAAGCCGGACATGCGCTCGGCGGAGGAGGCCAAGGCCTTCGTCTCCAAGCTGCGCACCATCTTGCGTTATCTCGGCACCTGTGACGGCAACATGGAGCAGGGCAGTCTGCGCGCGGACATCAACGTTTCCGTGCGCCGTCCCGGCGGGCCGTTCGGCACCCGCTGCGAGATCAAGAACGTCAATTCCATCCGCTTCATCGGTCAGGCCATCGAATACGAGGCGCAGCGCCAGATCGACATTCTCGAATCCGGCGGCACGGTGGAGCAGGAAACGCGCCTGTTCGACCCGAAGAAGGGCGAGACGCGCTCCATGCGCTCCAAGGAGGAGGCGCACGATTATCGCTATTTCCCGGATCCGGACCTGCTGCCGCTGAAGCTGGATGCGGAATGGGTGGAGCAGATCCGCGCCACGCTGCCCGAGCTGCCGGATGCCAAGAAGGCCCGTTTCATTGAGCAATACGGGCTGACGCCCTATGACGCTTCCGTTTTGGTGGCGGACAAGGCCGCGGCCGACTTCTTCGAGGAGGTGGCGAAGGGCCGCGATGGCAAGGCGGCGGCCAACTGGGTCATCAACGAACTCTTCGGGCGGCTGCGCAAGGACGGGCTGAGCATCGAGCAAAGCCCCGTCTCCGCCGATCAGCTGGGCAAGATCATCGATCTGGTCAAGAAGGGCGATATTTCCGGGCGCACGGCGAAAGAGCTGTTCGACATCGTCTGGACCGAAGGCGGCGATCCGGAAAAGATCGTTGAGGAACGCGGTATGAAGCAGGTGACCGATCTGTCGGCCATCGAGAAGGTGGTGGACGAGGTCATCGCCGCCAATCCGGACAAGGTGGAACAGGCCAAGAAGAAGCCCAATGTGGCCGGCTGGTTTGTCGGTCAGGTGATGAAGGCCACACAAGGCAAGGCCAACCCGAAAGCCGTCAACGACTTGGTGCGCAAGAAACTGGGAATTTCATAATCTCCCTGGCGGTCTTGATCTGGAATGGCACACTACACGACACTCATACCGTCATGCCGGCGAAAGCCCAAGCGTGTCCAAGGAAGTTCAAGAAGCATGAGGTTGTCGTCTCATCGACCGTAGAAAAAAGACTTTCCACGAAATAGGGAGTGTTTGTTTAACTCATTGATAAATCATATAAAAACGTCATTGCCGGACTTGTTCCGGCAATCCAGGGCCAGGAATGAGGTGTTTTTGGTGGGCGGTGGTGCTCACCAGCAGGCTTGATCTGAGCCGTATGCTTTTTTGAAAGGGGTTCCCTCTCTGAGGATAGAGCCTGGAGAAACCGTTTCTGCCTGCCACTCCTGCATGCGTAAACCGCCCCTGGATGCCCGGGACAAGCCCGGGCATGACGTAAGTAGTTGATATTCAATACAAAAATAACAACCTCCCAAGTTTGGGCAAGGGGGGAAGGATGCCTTGATAAAGGCATCTGCGTAGCATGTGATTAATCACGCTCTTTGTAGCGAAAATCATTCGCAACACATAAAGCAATTTAATTGGACACGACTGGACTGATCTACGGGGTGACGAAAAAGATGGCGACGTTGTGCCGTATAGTGTGCAGGATAGGCCCTTGCCCGCGAGCCAAGGGCAGTGGCATATCGGATTCTCCGGGCCCTGGAGGCAGGTGCCGTCTTGCCGGTTTCCTTTCTGCCGCAATTGCGGGATACCATTGCGGTGAATTGATTCGGGGCAGGTTGTGCTTGCCGCAATGCTGGATGCACCGGGTGAGGGCGTCCTTGCATCTCGGGCAAGGGCGGGAAAGGTTCGCCCGGGTTGTGGCTCCATGGCGTGAAAGTTTGGGGGGAGTGCGGCAAGGCCGGTCTATCCCGTTCTGGCATTTTTCCTGCTTTTTCAGGGATGCGCATCCGATCATTGATGCAGGATGAAACAGTGAACCAGCGGCAATGCCCATGAGCGGATCGGCACAGGACGAGGATGGTGCATCGCTGCCCTTGGCGCCGGAACGGGCGCAGCGACAGGGCGGGATGTTCAAGCGGTTCGTCCGCAACTGGCAGAAGGTGCTGTGTGCTCTGGGCCTTGCTGGGGCAATTGCCGGGCTGTTCCTGCCGTGGCTGACGACGTTCTGGCTCGGCTTTGATGTCTTCTCCCAGTTCACCGTGCATTTTCTGATCGTTACCGCCGCCTGTGCCATTGGACTGCTTCTGCCGCGTCATTCTCTTGTTGTTGCTTTTGTGCTTGTCGTCCTGGGCGGCGTGGCCATCGGCGGCTGGGCCATGCTGCATAAAAGCGATGGTTTTTCAAAACCCACGGACGGTTGGCACATCCGGGTGATGAGCTTCAACACCTGGCTGCATAATGTGGATGTGGACGCCATTCGCCGCGAAATTATGCGGCAGAAGCCGGATGTGCTGGGGTTCGTCGAATTTCAGGCCGACAAGCGCGTGCTCTATGCGCAATTGCAGGCGGACTATCCCTACCGGGCCGACTGTGCAGAGATGCCGCATTGCTATCTGGCGCTCCTGTCGCGCTGGCCGGTGAAGAAGGTGCGGGCCCGGTTCTTGTGGATGGGGCCGCCCTATCTGCACGTGATCGTGAATGCGCCTTCCGGGCCGGTGCATGTTTTTGTGGTGCACACCTTGCGTTTCCCCTGGCTTGGCTCGCAATACAAGCAGGTGCGGGCCATGGCGCGGCTGGTGAAAGGGGTGAAGGGCGCGCGCATCGTCATGGGCGATTTCAACGCCACGCCCTTTTCGGTGATGTTGCACACGTTCATTCGCGGCAGTGGCCTGAAACGGCAGACCTGGCTGCCGACCTGGCCGGCCTGGGCCGGACCATTGCCGCAGCTGGCCATCGATCACGTGTTCATTTCTCCTGAGTTCGAGCGTGTGGACGGACCCTGGATCGGCGATAATGCCGGCTCCGATCATTTCCCGGTCATCGTAACGCTCAGGCGCCGGCAGCCGCAGCCCTGAGGCCGCAAAAAAGCATGCATGGTAAATGCTGCGCTAAGGCGGGACTGTTGCGGAAGCTCTGTGAATAATCCTTTAATATCAATAGCTTGGATCCGTCCTCTCATGAAGGAGACCATGCGGCCGTCATCTTTGTCCTTTCTTTACCATGCTCCTTAACGGCCCCTTATGCTCCACACCGCAAACTGGTGGCATGAACCTTACAGGTTGCGTGAAAGTGGTGGTCAAACAGGCGGCAAGACCTGCCGGGGGCGGCCACCCTCACGGGAGAGAGCGTTTGTAAGTAGGGGACTGGAGCCATGGCACGCATGGATCACGCCTTTGTCGATGCCGCCACGATCTCGCAGGGCGCGGCGGCGGATGTGCTCTTCGAGCTGGGGCTGATGTACAGCCTGGGACGAGAGGTTGAGGCCGATCTGGTCGAGGCGCACAAATGGTTCAACCTCGCCGCCATTCGCGGGCATGAAAAGGCGCGGCACTATCGGCAGGAAATCGCTGCGGAAATGACGCGCGATCAGCTTCAGGAGGCGCTGCGGCGCGCGCGGGCCTGGATGGGGCTGAACTGAGCACAAAAGTGCGCCATGAACGCTTGTGGCGCATTGCGATATGCTGCGTGCTTTTCTGGAACGGGTGCTTTGGGCCCGTGATGAGCGCCGGGGCAGGGCGGTGATGCTCAGTAATAGCGCCAGCCCGGGCGCGGCGGTGAAAGATCGCGCTGCTGATTGCGATAGATGTAATCCTCGAAATCGGAGCGCAGCTTCTTGCTGGTGTAGATGCGCGCTTCCAGTTCATCAGCGCGGGTGATGATGCGATAACGTTGGGAATTCAGCGGCGGCAGGCGGGTATCGCCCGGGCGATAGGAGAAGCCCTTGGGGATGAATTTCTCGTCCGCCATGGCCTCCTGGGCAAGGCCAAGGGCAATGAGGCTGGCTGCGGCGCCGACAAGGACGAGAAGGCGTTTCATGGCGTCAACTCCCCGATTTCGTGTGCAAGGCGCCCGCTTATTCCATCGCAGGTCGCGAAGCACTTCTCTGTGTGACTTTTGACATACTCACAGTCACAGTCAAGCACCGGAGCGATAAATTTTCCCTTAACCATGCCGGAAATGGCCGCGGATCTTTCCAGCATCGCTTCCGAAACGGGACACAGCAAAAAAGCGCCGGGCATGAAAGACCATGCAGGTTGCCTGAGCCGATTCCGGCCTTGAAACGCGGCGCGAATGCGGGCATAAACGCGCGCGGAGAGGTGGCCGAGTGGTCGAAGGCGCTCCCCTGCTAAGGGAGTAGGCGGGTAGACCCCGCCTCGAGGGTTCGAATCCCTTCCTCTCCGCCAGTCCTGACCATCCTCTCTTAGCTCCTGCGGTCCATTCGGCCTGTCTGCATTCGTTCCGGCATGTATCCGGGGCCGAGCCATTTTCCCGAAATGGCCATGACCTGCCGGTAACGCCCATTTTGGGCATCGTGCGGGGCAGTTTCACCGGTCAGACATTCCGAAAAATGGCGTCATTCGAGCGGGGCGAAGAGGGCGTCGATGTCGTCTTCGGTCAGGGTGAAGCGCGTGCTTTTGCCCTCCTCAAGGAGGCTGGCCGCCAGTTCCGCCTTTTTGTGCTTGAGCTGCTCGATGGCCTCTTCCACCGAGTTTTTCACGATCAGGCGATGCACGAACACCGGCTTGTCCTGTCCGATGCGATGGGCGCGGTCGGTGGCCTGGTTTTCCACCGCTGGGTTCCACCACGGATCGTAATGGATCACCGTATCGGCCGCGGTCAGGTTCAGCCCGCTGCCGCCCGCTTTCAGCGAAATCAGAAACAGTGGCACATCCCCGGCCTGAAAACGCATAACCGGTGTTTTCCTGTCCCTTGTTTTGCCGGTGATCTCCACATAATCGATTTTGTGTTTCTCAAGCTCGGGGCGGATAAGGTCGAGCATGGACGTGAACTGGGAAAACAGCAGAATACGCCGACCTTCCGCGATCAATTCCGGCAGCATTTCCATGAGCCGGTGCAGCTTGGCCGATCCCTTCACCTTGCGCGCCGCCGGCAGCTTCACCAGGCGCGGATCGCAACAGACCTGACGCAGCTTGAGCAGGGCCTCGAGCACCTCGATGCGCGCGCGCTCCAGCCCCTTTTCGGCAATGGCGCGGCGCACCTTCTCGTTCATCATCAGGCGGATGGTTTCATAAAGATCGCGCTGCGCGCCTTCCAGCACCACGTATTCAGTAATCTCCGTCTTCGGCGGCAGTTCCCTTGCCACCTCCTCCTTGCTGCGGCGCAGCACAAGCGGACGGATGCGCCGCTTGAGAAGCTTCATCCGGGCCGTATCGCCGCGCTTCTCGATGGGGGTGCGGAAGCGACGGCGGAAGGTTTTCAGATCCCCCAGGAAGCCGGGGTTGAGGACATTGAACAGTGACCAGAGCTCCTCAAGATTGTTTTCAACCGGCGTGCCGGTCAGCGCCAGGCGCACATCCGCCCGCAATTGCGCCGCTGCTGATGCGCCGCGTGATTTCGGGTTCTTGATCGCCTGCGCCTCATCGAGAATGAGGGCGTGCAGCGGCTGCTGACGCCAGAATTCCTCGTCGCGGGCGAGCAGGGGATAGGTGGTGAGCAGCACATCATATTCGCTGACCTGTGCAAAGCGCGCCTTGCGCTCCGGTCCGTGCAGGCGCAACACGCGCAGATCGGGCGCGAAGCGTTGTAGCTCCGCCTCCCAGTTGGGCAGCACCGAAGTGGGGGAGACAATCAGGGCCGGCCTTTTCAGCCTGCCCTCGTTCTTTTCCAGCAGCAGAAAGGCCAGGGTCTGAACCGTCTTTCCCAAGCCCATGTCATCGGCAAGAATGCCGCCCAGCCCCGCCTCGCGCAGGAAAACCAGCCAACACAACCCCTGATGCTGATAGGGGCGCAAGGTGGTGCGCAAATTGGGCGGCGGCGCAATCTTGGGCAGGCCTTCGCGGGCAATCCTGCGCAGCGCCTCTGCGATGCGCCGCACCCGTTCATGGCCGTGCCAGGCAACATCCGGCACCTCTTCGGCCAGTTCCGCCAGATCGGCAGATTCCAGCGGCGAGATGCGCAGCTTGTCTTCATCCTGCGTGCCAAATCCCTCTTGCAGATCCAGCAGCATGCGCATGACGGGCACTACGCGCTCCGCCTCAAGCGGCACCAGGCGGCCATCATCCAGCTGCGTCCACAAGTGCAGATGATCCTTGACTATTTTTTCCAGCATAGCGTTGCGCTTGCCGGTATCTTCGATGGTGAACAATTCCGCGGGCAGTTGCCGCAGGATGCCCGTGAGCACGGGGATGAGGTTGACGCGCTGTCCGTCCACCTCAACGCCAACGGTGAAGGAGAACCAATCAGTGCTGCTGTCGTCTTCAATCTCGCCCCACCAGTGCACATCTGTTTCATCCAGCAGCCGGACCGGATAATCCTTTGCCACCTTTACCCGCCAGCCCTTTTCCTTTTGCAGCCAGGGAACGCCCTCGGCGGAGAAGCTGATGAACCGGCTCGGATCCTCGAAATAGAGCGCTTTCAGCCGCTCCGGGCCAGACAGTGACATTCTGACGGTGAGGTCCGGGTCGGGGGTGAGGAAATAGTCCTTGCGGTGCCGGGCCGGCTTGGAAAAGAGGTCGATGTCCTCGATGCGCACAAAGCCGAATTCATACAGGGTCTCGCGTGCCTCTTGTTCTGCCTTGTGGTCGCGGGGAATGATGACAATTTCATCGCCCTTCTGAAAATCGATGCTGGCGCCGGGTGTGTCGTCGGCAATTTCCGTTCCGTCATAATCGAAGGAAAGGCGGGCGAGCGGCACGGAAACCTTTTCAAACGGCCGGGAAAAATAGCTGCCGAATGGTTCGAAAAAGGCCGGATCGTATTTCAGGTTCCCGCGGATGAGCCGCAGAACCGGCGTTGGCTTTACCTTGCGGACAATGACCTTTTCCGGCATTTCCGGCGGCGGCATGGGTGCCTTTTCAGCATCGCCGAATATCTTGCCCAGCTGTTCGCGCACGAGGGCGGCATCGCGCGGGTGCAAGGGCGGCGCTGCGGCAAGGCGGGCGGCCAGCCCCGGAGAAATGCCAAGATCAAGCGGCCCGCACAGGCCGGTTTTCAGGTCCAGATACCAGGGCGGATTCACGGGCAGAACTAGAGCCTGCGCCTCTTTTTCCTTGTCCGTGTCGTTGGCCCTTGCCTCTGTATTCTCGCCTTCAGGCAGCAGGCGCACCCGCAGCTGTTGCAGACCATCCTCGCTGCGATGCCAGAAAAAGGCGCCGCGCCGCTGCGGCCCTTTTTGCAGCAGAGGCCCCTTCAGGGAGCCGAAGTGGCAGCGGCCCGTGCCAAGAATCTTTTCCAACAGGCTGGCGCCGCCGGGGAGACGGGAAAGGTCATAGTCTTCCTCCGCCCGCCAGAAGTGTCCGTGTTCGTCGCGGTTTTTCACTTCCCAGTAGAGCTGGCGCAGGATGTCGAGATCGACGGGGCGAAGAAAACGGGCAGGGGTGTCGCGCAAGGCGTTTTCCGGATTGTAGCGGCGGACGGTCTTGCTGTAGCCGCCCTTGAGCAGCCGCCGGGTGCTGAGAAGGCGGATGCTGGCAGGGGAGAGATCTTCCTTGCGGTCATCCGGCGCCAGCACGTAGATGAGCCGCTCATGAATATGATCCGGATAGGCATTTGGGTCCTGGGCGGCTTCGCGGCCGCTTGCGGCCTGTTGCACCTGTTCAAGCCACTGCAGCAGGCGGTCATCGCAAGGCACGGCGGTGTGTCCGGGCGAGGGAGTAGGTGTCGTCTCCGTCATGCCGATGCGGTCGGATTTGTTATCCCGTTGATGCAGGACTTCCAGCAGGACGGCAACGACATGCTTGCAATTGTATCCGACGGGGCAGGTGCACTCGCCTTCGATACTGGCATGGCCGTAACCATGGAAAACTTCGATGCGCTGATGATAGGTCTTGCCCCGGCTGCCCCGCACCACACCCTCGATGGTCATCTTGCGGGCGTTGCGGGATATCTTGGTGCGTGCCTGTTCAACGCGTCCCGATTCATGATAGGACACGCCCCGCTCGAGGAACCGCACCTCGAACGTGTCGATCAGGTCTGTCGTGTCGAAGATGGTTTTCATCAGAAGTGAAATAACAGCGTTTCTGCGTCAGGCGCAATTTGGCTGCTGGAGAATTGTGGAGAATGTTCAGTTCTGCCCCTGCCTTCTCAAGAAAGAGAAGGAGATGAGCACGTTACTTGGGACAGTCTTGGGTACTGTAACCTTAGGTCTGGAAATTTTGTAGGAGGCTTACGCTGAGTGCTCCTACCGGGGCATGCCCCGGCAGGGGCGGTCCATTCTGGTATTCCATGGAATTGTAACACCAACCGTGAAGAACAGAGAATGGACAGACAGAAGCATACAGGGCTTGATGCCATCCTGGAACAGCTGATTGAACGTGGCGCGGATGACATGGCGAACATCTTCGCCCGGATGTTTGATCTGGCCATGCGCATCGCTGCCGATAAAAGCGCGGGGCTGCCTACAGCAAGGGATACTTGAGCAAGGTCAATTTGCGCATTACCGTCCGCGGCTATGCCGATGGCGAGTCCGGCAGGGAGGAACGGGATGAACGCGCGAATTGGTCATAACATGCCCGATGCGCCCATTCGGGTGACGGTGCGGCTGTTCAATTCGGTGGCGCAGGCCTGCGGCCGGGGCGGGGCGGTGGAGCTTGAGCTGCCGGTGGGCAGCACGGTGGAGGATGTGGTCAAGCGCCTGTCAATTCCGCTGGACAAGGTGTTTCTCATCCTGCGCAACGGGCGGGATGTCACACCGACGCTGAAAGGGCCGCTGAATGTGGACGCATTTCTTGAAGACGGCGATGTGATCGCCTTTTCCGGCCCCGTGCCCTATTCCGCCGGCTATGGCGCGCCGGTGGTGTAAAGGGGGGCGTTTTGCCCCCGATCACAAGCCGGATGGGCGCCTGATTGCGCCTGGATTTTTCCTTTCCCGCCAGAACACACCGGGCAGGCTTTTCATTCCAGCTCGATGAGCAGGTCCTTGGCGTCCACCTGCTGGCCGGGGTGGACCAGCACCCTGGCCACCTTGCCGTCGGTTTCGGTGTGAATGGCTGTTTCCATCTTCATGGCTTCCAGCGTGCAGAGGACATCGCCGGCCTTGACCGTCTGACCTTCCTGCACGGAGACGGTGGAGACCACGCCGGGCATGGGCGCGCCGATCTGTTTCGGATTGCCGGGATCGGCTTTCGGGTGCGTGGCGGCCTTGCGCTTTTCCTCGCCGCCTTCCACATGGCGCTTCTCCACGCGCACCACGCGCGGCTCGCCATTGAGCTCGAAGAAGACCTTCACGAAGCCTTCCTCGTCCTCCTCGCTGACGGTGATAAGGCGGATGTGCGGCGCCTTGCCCTTTTCCAGCTCCACGGAAATCTCGTCATTGGGCTGCATGCCATAGAAGAAATTCTCCGTGGGCAGAACGGAAAGCGGCCCGTATTTTTCCGTGGTCCTGGCATAGTCCACGAAGACCTTGGGATACATGAGATAGGAATAAAGCTCCTCCTCTGTGATCTCGCGGCCCACCAGCTCCTCGGCCTTCTTCTTCTCCGCATCCAGATCGGCAGGCGGCAAATCGGCGCCGGGGCGGCCGGTGATGGGCTTTTCACCCTTCAGGATCTTCTTTTGCAGCGCTTCCGGCCAGCCACCGGGGGGCTGGCCCAGCTCGCCGCGGAACATGGCCACCACGGATTCGGGGAAGGCGATCTCCTTGTCCGGATCCAGCACGTCCTCCGGCGTCAGCCCGGCGGAGACCATCATCAGGGCCATGTCGCCCACCACCTTGGATGAGGGCGTGACCTTCACGATGTCGCCGAACATCATGTTGACCTCGCGGTACATCTTCGCGACCTCGTGCCAGCGGTCACCCAGGCCAAGGGCGCGGGCCTGTTCCTTCAGGTTGGTGAACTGGCCGCCGGGGATCTCGTGCAGATACACCTCGGACGCGGGGGCGCGCAGATCGGATTCGAAGGCGAGATAGCGGGCGCGCACGGCCTCCCAGTAATCGGAGAATTCGCGGATGGTGGCCGGATCCAGCCCGGTGTCGCGCTCGGTGTTGCGCAGGGCCTCGACGATGGAGCCGAGGCAGGGCTGGCTGGTCAGCCCGCTCATGGCATCCATGGCGGCATCGGCCGCATCCACGCCGGCCTCGGCGGCAGCAAGGATGGACGCGCCGGCGATGCCCGATGTGTCATGGGTGTGGAAATGCACAGGCAGGCCGGTTTCCTCCTTGATGGCCTTGACTAGGATTTTCGCCGCCGGGGGCTTTAAAAGCCCGGCCATGTCCTTGATACCGAGGATGTGGGTGCCTGTGGCCTTCAGCTCGCGGGCCAGCTTCACGTAATAGTCGAGGTCGTATTTCGGGCGGTTCGGGTCGAGGATGTCGCCGGTGTAGCACATCACCGCCTCGCAGATCTTGCCGGTCTTCAAGACCTCCTCGATGGAGATCTTCATGTTCTCCACCCAGTTGAGGCTGTCGAAGACGCGGAAGAGGTCGATGCCGCTTTCCGCCGCGCGGCGCACGAAACCCCGCACCACGTTGTCCGGATAGCTGGTGTAGCCCACGGCATTGGCGCCGCGCAGGAGCATCTGCAGCAGGTGATTGGGCATGGCCACGCGCAAGAGCCGCAGGCGCTCCCACGGGCATTCGTTTAAGAAACGCATGGCGGTGTCGAAAGTGGCGCCGCCCCAGCACTCAATGGAAAAGAGCGTGGGCAGGCGGTGGGCATAGGCGCGGGCCACCTTCACGATGTCATGCGTGCGCATGCGGGTGGCAAGCAGCGACTGATGCGCATCGCGCATGGTGGTGTCAGTCATCAGCAGGCGCTTCTGATCGAGCATCCACTGCGCCACCGCCTCGGGGCCTTGCGTATCCAGAATGTGCTTGGCCGTGCCCTCCATGGGCGGCTCGCCCGGGTCGTGCTCCGGCACGCGGATGAGGGGCAGGTGCTGTGGCTTGGGCCGGCCGCGCACCAGGTCGTTGCCGTTCACCGTCACATCGGCGAGGTATTCCAGCAGGCGCAGGGCGCGGGCGCGGGGGCGCGGGAAATCGAACAGCTCCGGTGTTTCGTCAATGAAGCGGGTGGTATAGGTGGCGGCGCGGAACTGCTGATGATCCAGCAGGTTGAGCAGGAAGGGGATGTTGTTGGCCACGCCGCGGATGCGGAATTCGCGCAAGGCCCGCAGCATGCGGTCGATGGCCTCCTGCTCCGTCATGCCCCAGGCGATGACCTTTACCAGCAAGGAATCGTAATAGCGGGTGATAACGGCGCCATTGTACGCCGTGCCGGCATCCAGCCGGATGCCGAAGCCGGAGGCGGAGCGATAGCCGGTGATGCGGCCATAATCGGGCACGAAGTTGTTGGCCGGATCTTCGGTGGTGATGCGGCATTGCAGCGCGTGACCGAACAGCTCAATCTCCTGCTGCGGCGGCACGCCGGTTTCGTCCACATGGCCGATGCGGCCGCCCTCTGCGATGCGGATCTGGGCCTTGACGATGTCGATGCCGGTGACTTCCTCGGTGATGGTGTGTTCCACCTGCACGCGCGGATTGACTTCGATGAAATAGAAGTCCTCCGTCGCCACATCCATGAGGAACTCCACCGTGCCGGCGTTCACATAGCCGGCATGGCGCATGAGGTTGAGCGCCGCCTCGCAGATTTCGGCACGCTTCTCCTCTGACAGATACGGGGCAGGCGCGCGCTCCACCACCTTTTGATTGCGGCGCTGCACGGAGCAGTCGCGCTCAAAGAGATGCACGATGTTGCCGTAAGTATCGCCGAGGATCTGCACCTCCACGTGGCGGGCGCGCTCGATGAGCTTTTCCAGATAGACCTCATCATTGCCAAAGGCATTGAGCGCCTCGCGGCGGCCTTCCAGCACGTTCTTCTCGAGCTCTTCCGCAGAGCGGATGATGCGCATGCCGCGGCCGCCGCCGCCCCAGCTGGCCTTGAGCATGACCGGATAGCCGATCTCCTCGGCCAGCCGCTTCACCTCGTCCATGTCGGCGGGGAGGGGATCGGTGGCGGGAACGACCGGCGTACCGGCCTCGATGGCGAGATTGCGGGCGGCCACCTTGTTGCCCAGCCGCTCCATCACTTCCGGCGGCGGGCCGATCCAGATCAGCCCGGCGTTCATGACGGCGCGCGCGAAATCCGGGTTCTCGGAAAGGAAGCCATAACCGGGGTGGACGGCATCGGCGCCCGATTCCTTGGCGATGCGGATGATGTCGTCGATATCGAGATAGGCTTTCACCGGGCCGCGCCCGTGGCCGACGATATAGGCCTCATCGGCCTTGAAGCGGTGCAGCGAGAGCATGTCCTCGTCGGCATAGATGGCGACGGTCTTGATGCCCAGCTCATTGGCCGCCCGCATGATGCGGATGGCGATCTCCCCCCGGTTGGCAACGAGCAGCTTGCGGATCTTCCTCGGCGCGCCTGCCATTGTCCCTCCTGTTCTTTAACCGAACATGTCGCTTCTCTTGGGTGCATGCCCCTAATTTCTTGGGCGCATGCCCCAAAGGTCTAGGTCTTTATCGGCCTGCGATAGCGGATTTTGCCGCAAGAGGCCAGATGTGGGCGCGGAACAATGCCGCGCCGTTTCGCCGCGCGGGGCGGGACAGAGGGCTGATGGGTGCGGTCAAAAGCGGCGAAGCCAGGTCCTGGTCAAATGCAGGGTGGTGATGCCGGCAACAGAGGGGTGGCGCTCAAGCTTTCCGTGCAGGCGCATCAGCTCGTCCATGTTTGCCGCTTCCACAAGAAGCGCGAAATCGTGCTCACCGCTCACTGTCCAGGCAGCCAGCAATTCCGGCCAGTCCCGCACAAAGGCGGCCATGCGGGCGCAATCAACATGCCGGAAGCGAAGCAGGAAAAGCGCGGTGAGCATTTGGGTGCCGATTTTGCCTTTCTCCACATCTTTCGGCAGGGCCACATCCACGGTGAAGCGGCGGATGATGCCATCGCGCTTCAGGCGCGCAATCCGCCGGCGCACGGCTTCGCGCGAAATGCCGGCGATGTGGGCGAGCTCCTTCTGGCTGCGGCTGGCGTCCTGCTCCAACAGACGCAGCAGCAGGCGGTCTGTGGCATCCAGCTTCATGGCATGGGCCTTTCATGAATGATGATGCCGGTCAAGGTTGCAGAATGCCACCATGCCGGCAAACGGCAACCTTGTGTCTTCAGCCATGCCTTTGCAGGCTGCGTGGGCATTCTCTCTCTGGCGAGGAGACAGGCCCATGGACCGGCAGACGGCGTTGCTCTTCATCGACTGGCAGGAAGGCTTCGTGACACTGGCAGAGCAAATGCCACGCAACAATCCGCAAGCGGAAACCAACGCAGCGCGGCTGCTTGCGCACTGGCGGGCGCATGGCTGGCCGGTTGTGCATGTTCGGCACAATTCGAACCAGGCGGATTCCCCGCTGCGAGAAGGACAGCCCGGTTTTGCCTTTCGCGAATTTGCACGGCCCAAAGAGGGGGAGCCGGTTTTCGTCAAGAGCGCGCATTCAGCCTTTATCGGCACGGCGCTTGAGGCCTATCTGCGCAGGCGCGGCATAAAGCGGCTGGTGATCAGCGGCGTGCGCACGGATCATTGTGTGAGCACCACGGCACGCATGGGACATGACCTGGGGTTTGGAATCATCGTCGTGGCAGACGCATGTCATGCTTTCGCATGCGAGAGTGCGGATGGTCGCGTTATCGATGCGCAAACAGTGCATGAAGTAAACCTTGCCTCTCTGCATGAGGAGTTTGGGCGCGTTGTTTACATGCATGCGTTGTTTTCTTTCCCCAAGTCATAAAAATCAGAATTGGGCCAATCATCTAATGGGCATGAGTAGAATTTGTTTCCACTATAATATCACCGGGAGGCTATCTTTCCTGGCGCAGCCAGGAGGAGAGCTTGCCCTTTTGCTTGCAGATTTGGCGCAGGGCCTGCCACTGGAGCCGGGAAAGCAAAGGGCGGGTGTTGGCGATGTGGGCCTGTTCCATGCGGCGGACGCGTTCTTCTGTCTGGGGATGCGTGCGCAGAAAGCCGGGTATATCGTCATCTTCGCCGTGCTTTTTTTGAAGACGGCGAAAAAAGACCGCCAGGGCGGCTGGATCGGCTCCGGCGTTCTTCATGAGCTGAATGGCGTGGTTGTCCGCCTCGCGCTCGGCCTGACGGGAGAAATGCAATTGCATCAACAGGCTGGACGCCTGCCCCAGCAAGTCCCGGCCGAAAATCATTTCGGCGAACATGTTGAAGCCAATCGCGCGGACCGTTGCGGTTTCGGGATGGAGATGCGCGGCATGGCCCATTTCATGCGCAAGGACGCCTCCCACTTCGTCCGGCGATTCAACAAAGTCCAGAAGTTCCTTGCCGATGATGATGTATCCGCCGGGGGCCGTGACCGCGTTGATCATGCCGATGGGAGCGACGATCACGCGGTGTTTGTATCTTGCCTGCATGTCAGGAGCGAGCCTGTTCACAAGCTGATGCAGGGCGGCGCGTCCTTCCGGCTCATTGCAGAAACGGTCCTTGGTCAGGCTGACAATGATGGCGCCTCCGAGCGCATCATGCACCGATTGCGGCAGGTTGCGGGCGATGATGTGGGCAATGGAGGTGTTCGATGTCCACAGCCAGGCGATCAGGATCACAATCCCCAACACTCCCGCGGACAGCCACCAGAAGATCTTCTGGCGATGCGCGCGGGGGGAGAGGCCTGGGGCATGCTGTATGAGCAGCGGTACGATGGCGGGATCATCGATGAACAGGCGTGCGTCCGGATAATCCCTGTGCCCGAGAAGAGGGCTTTCTCCCGGCCGCAGGGGGCTGGAGCTTGTCAGTACATCCCAAGGCCAGAGGCCGCCGCTAATCGGTTGTGAAGGGGAAAATTTGCCGAAGGAGGCGTGCCTTGCTCCTGCATTGGCGGGCTGGATGTAAAGCCCCGTGTCTTTGATGTGCACGATGACAGGCACGGCAAGGGCGTTTGTTCCGTCGGAGAAACGCCCCCTGAATGCCCGTGCCTGTGTGTACCGCTGCATTTCGGCGAAATCCGTCAGAAGGCATCGATATCGAAAAATTCGCCCAGCCCTTCTCCGCTGTGCTCCAGGCTATCCGTCGCCTGGGTGAGCTTGGCAAAATCCACCGTTCCTTCAAAGGATAGCCTGGTCACGATAAAACGGGCCATGCGCTTTTGCACAAAGGGCAACAAGATGCCGAGAGAAAGCAGGGCAATGAAAAAGTTGCCCAGGCGGAGGAAAAACAGGTCCTTCGGCTTGAGATCCAGGCGAAAACGGCCGTTGTGCAACCGGGTGTGGGCCGCAAACCAGTTGGATACGCGGGTGGAATAACGCAGCCACATCCAGATAACCAGCAACAGCAGCGGCAGCAGGGACAAGAGCAGAACCGGTGTGGGGATCGTGCTCGGAAACAGGGAAAGTCCGGAGGGTGGCAGCCCCTCTCTTGCTCTTGCGATATCCGCGATCGTCATGAAGACCAGAACCGTGACCCCATAGAAGAACACGCCCATGAACCATGCGGGTGCGAAAGCCTTGTACAGGGGGCGCAAGGCCGGCTCAGGTTCAAGGCGAAGCGGTGAGGTGCCGATGCGGGTATCGTTGGTCATGATGGTATGCAGCTCACGGGCACGCCAAGGCATGAGCCAGCCCAGGGTGAGGCCCATCAGCAGCGTGGTGATGAAATAGGCATTGGCATAGGTTACGGGGGCGCCGGCCAGTGTGCCGCGAATGCCGCGCCAGCGCGTGCGGCGCAGGCGGTAGCGCCAGGTTCTGTAAATGGCAAGGCCCACGAGCCAGGCCACCAAGAGATAGAGCGGAATGGCCATGAGATCCATCAGCAGTTCCTGACCACCGGTTACCATCGCGGCGAAGAAGCCATAAAGAAAAAAGCCCACGAACAAGGGAATGCCCACAATCAGAAAGCCCTTGAACAGCTCCCAGCCGGTGCCTGTGTATTCAAGCGGCTCTCCGTTCACGTGAATGGCGCGCCAGATGCGGCGGCGCACCTCCGTCTTTCCCCAGAAGTAATAAATTCCCAGGGTCATGACACTCAAAAGAAAATTCCTGATGGAAAGCCAGAGAAACCCATCGGGCTCGCGCCATTCTATGACAAGGGGCACGTCCTTCTCCTCGCCGCCGGCAGGCTTTTCCGGCTCGGATCCGGGGGCGGATTGTTCTTCTTCGGGCTGAGAAGCCTGAGCCTGTTCCGCAAGGTGCTTCTGTTCCGATTGGGCCTGTGTTTCGAAATCCGTCGCTTTCGTGTTTTCGTTCGTCATGTTTTCCCCCGGTCTTGGCAACTTGAAGCCTGTTCCCCCGCCTGCACCATCAGGTCATAGGATGCGGCAAGCAAGGTGTGATCCCGGCTTAAGGTGTTAAGGCGCTCCACATTGATTTTCTCAGAATGCGCGGAATGGTTGCGGGCTTTCCAAAATGCCTAAAGCCAGTTTCACATTCCCTTCAAAAGTTCCATTGCGTCGGTTTTATCTCTTCAATCCAAGATTGAAGGCAACATTTTGTCAAATGCATGGCCAAAGATGACGGGGAAGGGCAGAACCGCGCGGCGCGGCGAGGAAAGCATGGGCGGACGAACCTGCACGTTTTCCTGTTTTAGGGAAAATGAATCATTTCCGGTTGTCCGCCCGTCGCTGAGACGGGTCAGGCTGCACCTTGTCCTTGGCGAGGATCACGGCCGTGCACTGCCGCGGCAGCTGCGCCAGGGTGAGCGGCCGGCGCGGCTTTGGCTTCTTTGGCCGCGGGCGGGGCAGGGGAATGCCGTTGACGAAGCGTTTCGGCTTCTTTGCGCGGCCGCCGCCCCAGGGCCTGTCGGAATACCAGTAGGCAAGCTCCTGGCCGCAGCCGGTGCCGTCCCTGGGGTGCGGATCGCCCTGGTTCTTGCAGGAGCGTGCACCTTTGGGGCAGCGCAGGCGCACGTGGAAATGATAGTTGTGTCCGTAATAGGGGCGGACCTTGGCCAGCCAGCGACGGTTCTTCTCACCACGTTGCCGCGACCAGTCGCAGAGATACTTCTTGATGGGCGGATGCACGAAAATGCGCTGCACCTCCGGCTGAAAGGCGGCGCGGCGGATGAGGCGCGCATGCCTTTCGGTAAAGCGGGCCGGATTGATGTGCCTGCGATCCTTCGTCATCAGCACGGCGGAGATGGTCTCCCGCTCCTTCATGGTCAGGCGGCGGGAGGGCATGGGCGTGAGCCAGATGTCGGCATCAAGCCCGATCTGGTGGGAGGCGTGGCCGGACGTCATGGGGCCTCCACGCGGCTGGGAGAGATCGCCGATGAGCAGGCCCGGCCAGCCGTCCTTGTCATGAGCCTCTTTGGCCAGCCTCTTGAGAAAACGGATGAGAACCGGCTGGCCCCAATAGCGGTTGCGCGAAGGGCGCATGACCTGCCAGTAGGGGCCGTTCAGCGGCATGCGCACGTTGCCGGCGGCACAGCCGCGGGAATAGAAGCCATAGGGCTGGGCCGGCAAGGCGGCGGGCCAGCGGGCCTGCCCGAAAAGCTGCTTGGCGGGGGCGGTGCGCACGGCGCGTTCGGCCAGGGCGGCAATGCTTGTTGCCGGTGCGGCGGCATGACTGCGCGAAGTGGTGATCTGCGCCGCTGCCGCAGGCTGCGCCATGAGCCATGGTGTGAGCAGTGTGATCAGGACGGCAAGTCCGCCCGCTTTGGCCCCCGTGATCATGATGCGCTCATTCGTCTCATTTCTTGCGGAAGGCATCCAGGGAGATGACCTTGGGCGCATCCTCGCCTTTTTCATCCTCGGCCGTAGCACTGCTCTCCGCCGCTTCGCTGGCTTCGGGCTTTTCTTCGGCGGAGGCAGTCTTCTCTTCGGTGTCAGCGGCCAGGGGCTCCATCTCGGAGGTTTCGCCTTCCTCCGGCATGCTCACCTCGAATTGCAGGCCGAATTGCACGGAAGGATCGAAGAAGCCCTTGATGGCCTCGAAGGGGATCTCCAGCCGCTCAGGCACGCCACCGAAGGAAAGCCCCACCTCGAAGGAATGGGCATGGACCTTCAGGTTCCAGAACTGATGCTGGAGAACGATGGTCATTTCCTCGGGATAGCGTTCGCGCAGGCGCTCGGAGAGCACCACACCGGGGTGACGCGTGTCGAAAGCGATGTAGAAATGATGCTCGCCCGGCAGCCCTTCCTTCTCCACGCGCTTGAGCGCCATGCGGATGACCTGGCGCAGGGCGGCCTGCGTGAGCAGATCATAACGCATGAGATCGACAACGCCGCCCGGGCCCTGCGGGCCTTCCTTGCCATTGCCTGGAGTGTCCGTCATGGCATCCGGCCTCCTTGAACGCTTCACTGTCTTGAACGGACGAACGCAGGGAAATGCATCGCCACAATCGCGCTATCCGCTCGTCTGTCTGCAGCAGGGATAGCATGCAGGAATATGGTGAACCAAGCCTTTATCGCCAATGACGTTGTGGGCCCAGGCTAAGGTGATGGCCCCTGCGGGTGGATATGAGCGCCATAAATAGCCGTTGATCGGGCGCAAAAAGAGTGGGAGGAGGCTTTGAATGAAAAGGGTTCTGGGCGAGGTGAGAAATCCAAAAACGGGCAGGACTTTGAAAGCAGACATGAAAAAGGAGGGCTTCTGTTGCCAGGTGCCCTCCGAACCCCGCCCGGGCGGGCTCATGCGCCCGGGACTTGAACTTTCGGCACTGGCGCTGCCTTACGCAGCGACAGCCACCGGAGCATAGTTGTCGTTGGCAACTATTGCTGTGGCCCGTTACGGCGGTACCATGCCGGGCGAAAGGTCTGTCCTTTCCCCTCCCCGTCGAAACTATTTCGCCCCCATCAGATGCGTCGCGATAGCATGTAACACACCGGCGGCGCATGTGGTGGAGGCGCCGGGTACTGCCCCCGGGTCCGGGGAGGGCTACTCGGACAGCCGTTTATCGCCATAGCCTGATTGCTCAGGCTCTTCTAATATAGCGCACCCGCCCCGGATTTGAAGGGGGGCAAGATCAGGTTTTTGTTCACGGGGCATCTTGACAAGACCGGAATTCGGACATATATGTCCGAACATAATTAGCGTATTGGGTGAAAGTTATTTAAAGAAGGAGTAATAATCATGGATAAAAGAAAATTTCTTAAGGATATCAAGAAAAAGGCTAATGAGAAAGGGCTTGGGTTTGTTGTGGATAAGAAAAAGGGAAAAGGGTCTCATTATATGGTCTATGTGGGTTCGCGAAAAGCAACTGTGCCAAAGCGCATAACACCGCTCATGGCTTCTGCCATTAAAAAGCAGCTGGGCCTTGATGATTGAAACAACTTTGCCACACTGCACGACATCCTGTTGTCATTTATCTCGTCACCCCAAAGATCAGCGGAACTTGTGCCACACATGCATGAGAGAGTGGTCTTGGATACCGGCTGATCTTTGGGGTGGCGATGCGGATGTCGTGTCATGTGGATTCAATACAGAACAGTGAGGTATGTGATATGCAGTTTGTCTATCCGGCAAAATTTGAGAAGGATCCTGATGGAGGGATTCTTGTGACCTTCCCTGATGTGCCGGAAGCCATCACGGGCGGTCAGGACCGGAAAGAGGCGCGCGCCATGGCCGAGGATGCCTTGGCGGTGGCCTTGCTCGCCCGCGTACAGGATGACGAACCTCTGCCGGCTCCCTCTCCATTACAAGACGGGCTGGAGGCGATTGCCGTGCCTGCGTCCGTTGCCGCCAAGCTCGCTCTCATTGCCCTTTGGCGTCGCTCCGGCCTGTCCAAGTCCGCCTTGGCCAGAAAACTTGGTGTGGATGAAAAGGTGGTTCGCCGCATGCTCGACCCCGATCACAAGACATCCCTTTCACGTCTTGAGCGGGCCATACAGGCCCTTGGCGGCCGCTTGGTCATCTCCACCCTAGAAGACCATGCCGAAACGGCATGAATACGGGAAAAAGAAAACCCGCCGGTGATGGGGAGACGGGCCTCGCCGCGCTTCGGCGGAAGGTGCGGCTGCTTTATGAAGGGCGGTCGCGGCAGGCCAGGCGGTTTCGCGTCGCCCTGCTCATTTTCGATGCGGTGACCATCACCTATTTCCTCGTTGTCTCCTTCATCCATCGCGCCCCGTGGCTGAGGGCGGCGGATATCGTCTTTGCCGTGCTGATCGCGCTGGATTTTCTGGCGCGGCTGTGGATCGCCAGAAGCCTGCGCCGGTTCTTCACCCTGCCTTCAACATGGGCGGATGTGATCGTCATCATCTCGCTGCTTGGCACCTTTATCGTGGAGAACCTGGCCTATCTGCGGATCTTGCGGGCCCTGAGGCTGTTGCGCAGCTATCACATGCTCAACTCCTTACGGGCGGAATGGCCGTTTTTCCGGCGCAACGAGCAGGTTATCAACGCCTCGGTCAATCTGGTGGTCTATGTCTTTGTGGTCTCGGCCCTAGTCTATACCTTTCAGGCTCCGGTCAATCCGGCCATCAACAACTACATCGATGCGCTTTATTTCACCGTGACAACGCTGACGACCACCGGCTTTGGCGACATCGTGCTGGTGGGAACGGGCGGGCGTCTGCTGGCGGTGGGCATGATGGCCTTTGGTGCCGCCCTGTTCCTGCGGCTGGTGCAGGCCATTTTCCGGCCGCGCAAGGTGCGCTATCGCTGTCCGCAGTGCGGGCTTCTCTATCACGACCCGGACGCCAGCCACTGCAAGCACTGCGGCCATGTGCTGAATATTCCCTATGAGGGCTTGTGAGGCCAAAAAGGCGTCTTATCTGGCTTTCCCCTGAAGGGGGCGGTTAAGGGGTGCCGCGTATCCAACTGAAATAAAATGGCATTAAAAATCCGGAACGGGAGCCTCCCGTTCCGGCCGGTGGTTTCAACAGCGGTGAGACGCAAGGATTTTAAGCCGCTTCGGCGGTTTCCTCCGTCTTGCGCTTGCGGTAGGTGCCCATGGTCTCGGCTTTTTCGAGGATATGCCCCTCCATGGCCGCAAGCAGCTCCTCGCGCGTCATGGGCTTGTCAGGCAGCGTGGTGTCCAGCGCGTAGAGCTTGAAGAAATAACGGTGCCGGCCAATGGGCGGGCAGGGGCCGCCATAGCCAATCTTTTCCCAGTCATTGTAGCCTTCCACCGCGCCTTCCGGCATGTCACTGCCGCTGGCGCCCTTCTTCAGACACTCCGGCTCCAGCGGATCCAGCTCGTACATGGGCGGGATGTTGTGCACTACCCAGTGGGTCCAGATGCGCTGCGGATTTTCGGGATCGGGCGCGTCGGGATCCTCGACAATGAGGGCAAGGCTCTTGGCCTGACGCGGAACGGCCTCGAAAACGAGCGGCGGAGAGATGTCCTCGCCCTCACAGGTGTAACGCTCGGGGATCTCCGTGCCATAGGCGAAATCGGGCGAATAGATCCGCATGCTTTCCACCCTCCCTTGTTGCCTTCAGGTTTCCCATAAATCCCAAAGAGCCCCTCTTTTTCGCACCTTGCTGAGGCGCTTTGAGGCTTTCAGTCCTTAGATGGGAAGATCGGAGAAGTTTTCCACCCCTTTGAGTGCGGAAACTTTGCAGGATTTGTGCAAACGGGCTAGATTCCCTTCCGGCACTCCCGAGTCGCTGGCCGGGAGAAAAAGAAGCGGCGCGCAACCTCTGCCTTCGCGCACGGCAGCAGGCGGCGGCGCCAGGGGCAAACTGAAAAGGACGGGGGCAGCTCCCGCCGCACGCTTGGAAGGAGGATCAGCCTCATGGCCGACATTTCCAAATATCTCGACGATGTGAAGCGCTACGATTCCAATCCCAACGAGAAGGCGGTGGAGACCATCGTGAAATATCTCGGCATTGCCCTGCGGTCGCGCGATGCCTCCCTGGTCTCCTGCTCCGATGACAAGGAGCTGGATCGAGTGCGCAAGGGCTTTTGCACCAAGAAGCTCGGGCTTGATGCCGCCGCTGCTGATGAGGCAGTGAAGAAGGTGTGCGAGCAGATGAAGGGCGACCGCAACAAGCAGCGCGTCACCTTCTACTATCTGCTGGCCAAGGCCACCAACACCATGGACAAGCTGGCCTGATCACTCCCGGCGTTTTCGTCAGGAACCGGGGGCGCCGGCCCGCTTTGAATATCCGCATGAGAGGCCCGATTCCTGTCGGTTGCTTTTGCCCGGCAGGAATCTCTTCATGTCCGCAGGCAGGGAAGCGAAAAGCCGATGCGCCAGTATCTTGAGCTGATGCGCCACGTGCTGGAGCACGGGGTGGAGAAAAGCGACCGCACCGGCACCGGCACCCGCAGCATCTTCGGCTGGCAGATGCGCTTTGATCTTGCGGAAGGCTTTCCGCTGCTGACCACCAAGAAGCTGCACATCCGCTCCATCATCTATGAGCTTCTCTGGTTTTTGCGCGGCGATACCAACATCCGCTGGCTGAATGAGAACGGCGTGACCATCTGGGATGAATGGGCGGATGAAAACGGCGACCTCGGCCCCATCTACGGCAAGCAATGGCGCAGCTGGCCCACGTGTGACGGCGGGCATATCGATCAGATCGCCGAAGTGATCGAGCAGATCCGCAACACGCCGGATTCGCGGCGCATCATCGTTTCCGCCTGGAATGTGGCGGAGCTGGACAAAATGGCGCTGCCGCCCTGTCATCTGCTGTTTCAGTTCTATGTGGCGGAAGGAAAGCTTTCCTGTCAGCTCTATCAGCGCAGCGCCGATATCTTTCTCGGCGTGCCATTCAACATCGCTTCCTACGCCCTGCTCACGCACATGATCGCGCATATCACAGGGCTCAAACCTGGCGAATTCATTCATACCCTGGGCGATGCGCATCTCTATCTCAATCACCTTGAGCAGGCGCGCACCCAGCTTGCGCGTACGCCTCGGCCATTACCGCGGCTGAACATCCGGCGAGAGGTGAAGGACATTGACGATTTCCGCTTCGAGGATTTCGAGATCATCGGCTACGATCCGCATCCGCACATCAAAGCGCCGGTGGCGGTGTGAGCGCTGGCGGTGTCATGGGGGGTGTGCTATCCTGCATGGCGGAACGGAGCGATGCGCCATGCCTTCACCCCTTGACAGAATCCGCCGCTGGCTGCACGGCCGGCGCCCCCAAACGCGCACGCGTGTGTGGCGCGAGGGAGCGGGCTGGGTCGTTGATGTACGCGGTCAGACCTGTCCCGGGTATCTGTTGGAGATCAATCGGGCGGTGGCGGACATCGGTGCGGGGGCGCGCATCGATTTGCTCGTTTCCTATCCGCCATGCGGCGAGGACGTGCGCGTATGGTGCTCGGAAAAGGGTCATGCGCTCAAGGAGATGGCGCAAACGCCAGCCGGGCATTTCCGCATCGCCATCATCAGCGGCGCTGCAAAGTCTTGAAGCGGCGGGCGCAGGGCCTTGACGATCCCGGCGGGGCATGGCCTTACAAAGGCCGGATCATGAGAGGCCGCAAGCGGCCTCAAAGCGCACGAGAACCAAAGCATCATCAAAAGCCATGAAATACTGGCTTGTGGTCTACATTCTGCTCAATGGCGTCTGGACACCGGGGGCGGAGGTGAAGCCGGCGGGATGGAGCCCGAGGGCCTATCCGTCGCTTGCAGTATGCGAAAAACGGCGGCGGTTTGCCGAAAAGGCGGTGAAGGGCGTGGCCAAGGCGCCGTCGAAATGGTTTTGCACGCGCACGCCCGATGCACCGCTTTCCGTGCTGGAGGCCGAGAAGAAGGCCCGGGCAAAGGGCCGGTGATTTCATCCTGACGAGGGGCGCAGGCGCATCACGCCGGGCCACCCATGAGCGTTGAGGGTAAGGGCTGTCAGAAATCATGGCGCAGTCCCACGCCGAGATAATTGGAGCCCGTCTTGCGCGGACTGATGAGCCCCCAAATTCCCGAGCGATGGTGAAGGCGAAAAACGAGATGCCAGTCTGGTGCAGGTGTTGGCGTCAATTCCAGCTCCGTGAGGATGTAAAACTGGAGACGTCGTGAATTATGGCCACGAATACCCTCCGCCCCCTTTTCAAATTTCGGCCGTTTGAAGGCATAGGAGAGGCCACTTCCCAATGCAAAATTCATGGACATCGCATCAATGAAGAGCCAATCCGGCGTGCGCCAGATCAGGGCACCGGTCAGTTCCGTATGTTTCTGCTTGCCCCAGTGCTTGATCACCTGTCCCGCCAGTTCCAGACGATGTCCCTGCCAATCCCCGAACGGCGTGGGAATGGTGAATTCGGGAACCACCGTGCGCGACAATTCAAGCGATGAGAGATGCGCACCATGAAACTCAAGCTTGCCGGATAGGGCCTTATAAGGCAACTCAGGCAAATTGGTTTCTGCCCAGATCGCCCAGAATGCCCCCATACGCCATGCCGGATCTTCCTCCGCCCACGCGCTTGAAGGCGGAAGAAAAAGAAGGACCATGCATAAGGCCCTGGCGAAACCGTGGTTCCCCGGCAAATTGAAGACCCGCTGTCTTTTAAGTTAGTGATATCTCCCTATGATTGTATATGGTTTGGGGTTATCCGTAAAGATTTGTAATTTTCGCCTTGGATGGAATGGGGGGTATTCTGGTGCTGAAAAGTTGACGGGATGCTCCTTCGCGTCGCAATCCTGCGGTAAAGAAGCGCCATCACTTGCGCTTGCGCTGCATGAAGCGGCGGAATTCCTCGCACTGATCCTTGCGTTTCGCCCGCGGGGTTATGATGACGATATCGGCGAGTTTTGCCGGCTCCGCGCCCTCGGGCAGGAGATCCGCGACATCCCTGGCATCCTTGCGCGCCTCCGCCTGCCAGATCACCAGCGGGTCGGGGGGTGATAAGCGCTTGCCCTGCGGACCGAAATAGGCCCCCTTGCGCTGACGCTTGATGTAGAAGGGCACGGCCCAGTCCTTGCGGGCATGGCCGTTTCCGCAGATGAGGGCGGCGCTGCCCTCTCTTGCGTGGGCAAGGGCGAGGTGACGGGCAAGAAGCGCATCGCGCATGCGCTGCACGAAGCTCATCTTGCGGGCGGTTTCGCGGGAAATCATGTCGCAATGGCTTTTCACGATGTCCCGTTCCAGGGCTTGTTGCAGTTCATCCGGCAGGGGGCCCAGGCGCAGAATGCCGATTTCCTGGCGGCTGACGGCGCTGTCGGGGCGGTCGATTAAGGCCTTGATACGCTTGCGCGGCAGGCCGGCGGCGATGATCGGTGCGTTTGCGGCAAGCACCGCCTGCATGATCGGGCGATAGATGTCGCGTGATGGCCAGCCGGAATGATCCCAGTCCACGGCGTCAAAGACATCATCGGCGGTGATGCGCTTTCTTTCGCGCAAGGCATCAAGCTTAGGCTGCAGATCATAGGGAATCATCTCGAACACCGCCGCGGGCGGGCGCTTTCTCTTCTGCGCGAAGCGGGTGAAGAGATGGGCCTGAATGCGATGATGATCCGGATTGTCGTGCACCTCGCCGAGAATGAGCAGGGCACTTTCCTCAACGCGCCGTTCAAGCGCGGAAAGGCCGATATCCGCCTTTGTTGACGCATCGAGAATGCGGCCAACCAGCGGATGATCGGCAAAAAGCTTCGTCTGCCACGGGCCGAAAGGCGCGGCTGATGTGGCATGTGCGGTGGTGATGAGGGCGGCGGGCGCAGGCAGGCTGATAAGCGCTGCGGCAGAAGCGCGGGCAAGAAGCTGTCTGCGGGAGAGCATGGACCGGTTCATGGGATCATTACGATATTGTTCATGGACTTGCCTTGGCCCCCTATCCTATACAGGAAGCCTCAATTGAGCACGGGAGAAACCATGCCGTGCGCATGGGCTTTCGTGCAAATGAAAAAACGACAAGCCTGCTTGCGACAGCTGGCAATATTGGGCCTCTTTGCGGCCTTGCCAATTTCACGCTTTTTGAAGGCTTGCGACAGAAGGCACGGACTGAAGAGGAACATACAAGCAGGACTTAGGATCCCATGCCGTGGAATTCACAAGGTGGTGGCAACTCCGGCGGTCCCTGGGGACAGGGGCCGTGGGGCGAGGGGCCGAAGCGCCCGTCGGGAGGCGGCACTCCGCCGGATCTCGACGAATTGTTGCGTAAGGGTCAGGAGAAGCTGCGCGACGTCTTTGGCGGCGGCAGCGGCGGGCGCGGTGGCAGCGGCCAGAGCGGAAAGATGGTCGCACTGCTGATCGTGGCGGTGCTTGCCGTCATCTGGGGGCTGAACTCCTTCTACCGCGTGCAGCCGGATGAGGCCGGCGTGGTTCTGCGCTTCGGCAAATACAACCGCACCACGGGGCCGGGCCTGCATTTTGCGCTGTGGCCGATCGAGACGGTGGAGCGGCCGAAGGTGGCCAAGGAAAACAAGCTCTCCTTCGGCAGCACGGATGACGAAAGCCTGATGCTGGCCGGAGACCAGAACATCGTGGACATCAAGTTCACGGTGCTGTGGCGCATCCGTGATCCGGAGGACTATCTGTTCAACGTGCGCGAGCCGGAGCTTTTGGCGCGGATGGTGGCGGAAAGCGCCATGCGCGAGGTGGTGGGCCGCACGCCGGCGGAAGAGATCCGCACCCGCGGGCGCGTGCAGGTTCAGGAGGAAGTGCGCGACCTGATCCAGAAGACGCTCGATGCCTACAAGGCGGGCATTCAGGTCACCTCCGTGCAGCTGGAGAAGGCCGATCCGCCGCGGCAGGTGATCGACGCCTTCGAGGAAGTGCAGCGTGCTGAGCAGAACCAGGATCAGTTCATCCGCGAGGCGGAGCGCTATCGCAACCGCATCCTCGGCGAGGCGCGCGGACGCGCGGCCCAGATCGTGGAGCAGGCCAAGGCCTACAAGGCCAAGGTGGTGGCCGAGGCCAAGGGTGAGGCGGCGCGCTTTCTGCAGGTGCTGAAGGAATATCGCAAGGCGCCGGATGTGACGCGGCGGCGCCTGTATCTGGAGACCATGGAGCGGATCATGTCGCGGGCGCGGAAGTTCATTCTCGATGGCGAGAAGGCCTCGGGCGTTCTGCCCTTCCTGCCGCTCAATGAGGCCGGACAAGGGACGAGCAGGCCGATCAGCAATGCACCGGCGCGGCCGGTGATGCGCCCTGTCACCCCCGGTGAGGGAGGTCAGCCATGAACGGAATGAAAGGCTTTCTTCTCGTCATTCTCGCCGTGCTGGCGGTGCTCGTCTATTCGGCGACCTTCGTCGTCGATGAGCGCGAGCAGGTGGTGATCGTGCGCTTCGGCAAGATCCAGAAGGAAATTCACGAGCCCGGCCTTTATTTCAAGGTGCCGGTTTTGGATGAGCTGGTGCGCATCGATGATCGCGTCCTCTTTTTCGACACGCCTGACCGGGCGGTGCAGGTGGTGGACGGGCGGCGCTATCTGGTGGATGCCATCACCGTGCTGAAGGTGGTCAATCCGCGCCTGTTCCTGGAGCGCGTGGGCGCCTCGCTCAGGCGGGCGCAAAGCCGGCTGGAGCCGCGCATCGAGGCGGCCTTACGCGCGGTCTACGGCCGGCGCACCTTCGATGCCGCCCTGTCGAAGGACCGTGAGGCGATGATGCGCGAGATTGCTTCCATGGTGCGGCCGGAAGCAAAGGATCTGGGCATTGATATTGTCGATGTGCGCATCCGCCGCACCGACCTTCTGCCGGAGGTGCTCAACGACACCTACAAGCGCATGAATGCGGAGCGCTATGCCGAGGCGGCGGAGCTGCGCGCGGAAGGCCGGGCCAAGGCCGCCCGCATCCGCGCCGAGGCCGACCGGCAGAAGGTGGAGCTGATCGCCAATGCGCAGAAGGAGGCGGAGATCATCCGCGGTCAGGGCGATGCGGAGCGCAACCGCATCTTCGCCGAGGCCTTCAGCCAGGACGAGGATTTCTTCGCCTTCTGGCGTTCCATGAAGGCCTATGACCAGAGCCTGACCAAGGGCACCACCATGCTGCTGGAGCCGCGTTCGGAATTCTTCCGCTACTTCGACAACTCCCTGGAAGGCCCGCTTGCCGGACGCGGGGCGGCACGGGCGAAGGCCGGTGCGGAAGACGGCGCGCAGCAGCAGTGAACCACTCGCTTGGGGAGGAAAGACCATGCTGGCCATGGCCATTGGCGGACTGGGGTTTGCCCTGCTTTTTGAAGGCATCCTCTATGCCGCCGCGCCGCAGCATCTGAAGCGCATGGCGGCATTGGTGGCGCAGATGGATGATGATACACTCAGAGCGGGAGGCCTGTTCGCCGTGGGCACGGGCCTTCTTGTGCTCTACATCGCCCGCGTGATCGCCGCGGGCTGAACCTGCAAGCTTTGGGAGTGCGCATGATGGCTATGAGCGGGTGGTCGTCCTTTTGCCGGGTTCTGGGGGCGGTGCTGATCACGGCGGCGGGCATTGTCGCCGCCCGGGCGGAACCGCCTGATGCATCACGGGGCGCGGTTGTGCTCGCCCGGGCCGATCAGGCGCAGGAGATGCCGGCGCCGGACGGGATGAAGACCACGGCCGCCGGCCTGATGCAGGGCGCAGACGTGACGCAGCCACCGCAGAGCGCCTATGTGAAGGACTTCGTGCCGCCCCGCTCGGTTGCGCCGCTGGCCAAGACGCTGGTCAAGGCAGTGGTGAACATTTCCACCGCGCGCAAGACGCGTGCGTTCTCCTCGCCGCATGGCATGCCCGGGCCCTTTTCCGACAAGTTCAGGAAGTTCTTCGAGAAAAGAAACGGCAAGAAGCGCCTGCCGCCGCATGCCAAGCGGCGGCCGACGGCGCTGGGCTCCGGTTTCATCATTGATCCGTCCGGAATTGTGGTCACCAACAATCATGTCGTGGCCGGCGCCGATGAGATCTATGTGGTTCTGCAGGACGGCACCCGCCTGAAGGCGACCTTGCGCGGGCGCGATCCCAAGACCGATCTCGCCGTGCTGCAGGTGAAGCCGGAGAAGCCACTTCCCTATGTGGTCTTTGGCGATTCCGACAAGGCGGAGGTGGGCGACTGGGTTTTGGCCATCGGCAATCCCTTCGGGCTGGGCGGCTCGGTGACCATGGGCATCATTTCCGCCCGCAATCGCGACATCAACGCCGGCCCCTATGACGACTTCATCCAGACGGACGCGCCCATCAACAAGGGCAATTCCGGCGGGCCGCTGTTCAACATGAAGGGCGAGGTGATCGGCGTGAACTCCGCCATTCTCTCGCCTTCCGGCGGCTCGGTGGGGATTGGCTTTTCCATTCCGTCCAATCTTGCGCGAAAAGTCGTGGCGCAGCTGGTGAAATATGGCGAGACGCGGCGCGGCTGGCTGGGTGTGCGCATTCAGAGCATCACCGAAGATCTGGCTGCGGGCTTAGGGCTGAAGGAGCCGAAGGGGGCGCTGGTGGCGGAGGTGACCAAGGGCAGCCCCGCTGACAAGGCCGGGATCAAGCCGCGGGATGTGATCATTGCCTTCAATGGCGTTGAGGTGAAGCGCATGCGCGATCTGCCGCGTCTGGTGGCCGAATCGCCGGTGGGGGCGAAGGTGAAGGTGAAGGTGCTGCGCGACGGGCGGCCGCTTGAGCTGACGGTGGTGCTCGGCCGGCTGGAGGAAGGCGAGAAGCTGATGAAGGCCCAGGCCGAAAAGCGCAAGGCCCGCGCCCAGACCATGGACCTTCTGGGCATGCGTCTTTCGCCTCTTACCGACTCTTTGCGCAAGACCTTCGACATTCCGGCGGAAGTGGGCAAGGGCGTGGTGGTTCTTTCGGTCACGCCGGGCAGTGATGCGGAGAAGAAGGGGCTTGAGCGCGGCGATGTCATCACCGAGGCCGGAGGGCGGCCGGTGACCAAGCCTGCCGATATCGAAAAGCGCATCAAGGCCTATCGCGACAAGGGGCGCAAGGCGCTGGAGATGCTGGTGTTGCGCAAGGCGGCCGGTTATGAACCGCGTTTCATCGCCCTGTGGATCGCCAAGAAGAAGTGACGCTGACCGGCCGGCAGGCCGCTTAAGAGGGCGAATTTCGCGGCCATGCCGGCAAAAAAGCGGGATTGCCTCTTTCATGCCGCGGCACTTGGTGCTATAGCGCAGGCCAGAACACGAGCCCGCCCATGAGCGGCCGGTGGTTCGTTTGGTTGTTCGGAGCGTAGCGCAGCCCGGTAGCGCACCACACTGGGGGTGTGGGGGTCGCCGGTTCAAATCCGGCCGCTCCGACCATTCCTTCCCCAAGCCCTTTTTGCCGTTTTCTTCCAGCCTGTTCGCGATGCTGCCTTGTTGGCGTTTGCGCCGCAAGGGATGGTGCTTTTCTCTTGCGGAATTCTGTCAGTTTACGTTTGCGGGCGCGGGCCGGTGAGGGCGCGCAGGCGGGCCAGGTCCGATGCCGCAAACAGGCCCCAGACCACGCCCAGCAGCAGATAGAAATGCCGCCAGTGATCGGTATCGATCTGAATGCCCTGCAGGATGATCATGAACAGGGGGGCGAAAAAGGCGATGGCGTGATGGCGCCAGGGGGTGTCTATGAGTACGGCGCGCATGCCGGCATAGATTGTGCCGATGATGAGCAGCAGGTAGGAGAAGCCGCCGAGCCAGCCATAGGCGGCAAAGGCGTTGATATAAACGTTGTGCGGATCCTGCCCGAAGATGCGGGCGAACTGATAAGGGCCGAAGCCCAAGGGGCTTGCGATGAGATACGGAATGGAGCGCACCTGATTGGCAAAGCGGCCGGTCTCGCCCGAATCATAGGGCTGCAGCAGGGCAAGGCGCTCCTGCAGCATGCTGCGCACGCTGGGCAGGGAAAGCAGAAAGGCAAGCAGGGCCACGGCGATGATGATGCCGAAGATGGTGTAGATGAGTATGCGCGAGCGCAGGGGCCAGGAGGGCGTGGTGAGAAAGGTAATGCCGGCAAGCAGGATCACCGATCCGGTGAACACCACCCAGGCGCCGCGGGAGAAGGCCAGGAAGAGGGCAACGCCGATGATCAGCAGGGCAACGGCGGCAATGATGCGGTGGCGGACCTTCTTCAGCATGAAGTCCTGAATGAGGAAGATGGCGGGCGCCACAAGGAAGGTGGAGAGCACGTTGGGATCCTTGAACGTGCCCTGGGCGCGGCCGATGGGCGCCCATTTCGCGCCCATGCCGAAGATGTCGAAATAGCCGATGATGCCGTTGATGGCGGCGATGACGGCGGCGAAGACCCAGGCATTGCGGATGACAGGCACGATGCGCATGGGATCGCGCGCGGTGGCGAAGGCGTAGAATATGGCATTGACGGCCATGTAGGCGGAGACCAGCACGAAGGTCACCGCCCTTTTTGTTTCATGCTCCACCTGCATGGCGCTCATAAAGCCGCCGATGTTGAACAGGGCAAGGAAAAGGATGAGCGGCGCGGCATGCGGCGTAACGAGAAGGCCCGCGGGCAGGAAGATGATGAGTGTTAAGGCAAAAAGCATCTCATAGGGCGCAGGCTCAATGACCACCAGCCAGCCCGAGGCCACGAGGATCCACAGCGCGGCGATCTGCACATGATCAAGCGCGATGCCGGAAAGACCGGCGCGGGGGGCTTTTGCGGTCGCTGACGGTGGCCTGCGCATGATGTCGATGCCTTAATCTCAAGTGTTGACAAGCCTGATGCGGCCATGGGCGGGCCCGGAAGATCACGGTTTCCGCTTCATTCTTCGCGGCTTTGTGTGAGCATATGGTTAACGTTTTCCTGACCGGGTGATCACACTACACGACACACTGTTTCCATCTTTCTCGTCACCCCGGCGAAAGCCGGGGTCTCGGGCCACAAACGCATGAGTCAATGGCCTGAGATACCGGCTTTCGCCGGTATGACGATGGGGGTGTCGTGTAGTATGCCGGGTGATCCGTTTTTCACCCTGTCCCGAAGTGAAGCACTTTCGCCAGCCCGCGTTCACCTTCGCTAAACGCGGCTTTAACCGCGTGCTTTCATCATTCGTGAACCAAGACCGGTTGGGTGTTTTCGTCAGTGGGTTGGTGAGTTTGTCATGAAGTCGTTCCGCGCTTGCCGTCAGTTCGTCATCGTGTCCATGGTCGCGCTGCTCGCCGGGGGAGCGGCCCTGGCCCAGGCGCAGCCCAAAGGCAAGGTTTCGGCCACCGTCTCGGCGGCCAATCTGCAGGTGGTTCAGGGGCTGGATGCCCTCAAGGCCGGCAAGGCCAAAAGGGCGGAGGAGCTGCTGACACAGGCGATCGAGAGCCGCACGCTGGATCCTGAGACGCTGGCGCGGGCGCTGGTGAACCGGGCGCTGGCGCGGCAGAAGCTCAAGCGGCTTCAGGAAGCGGTGCGGGATTATGATGCCGCGCTTGCCATCGATGCCTTATCGGCACGCACGCGGGCAGTGGCGCTTTACAACCGCGGCCTTGCCTGGCGGGCGCTTGGCAAGCCGGCGCGGGCGGCAGAGGATTTCACCTCCGCGATCTATCTCGATCCGCATTTCGCGCAAGCCTACTATTCGCGGGCGACGGTGCTGTTCCGTTTCGGGCAGAATGTCTTTGCCCGGGCCGATTTTGAAAAAGCGCTGAAATACGGGCATCCGCAGCCGCATCTGGTGCATTACGGGCTGGCGCTTGTGAATCTCGCGCTGGATGAGCGGCAGAAGGCGCAGGCCGCCTTGCAGGCCGCGCTGCAGGAGAAGCCGGATTTTGCTCCTGCGCGCACGCGCTTAGCACAGCTTCTGAAGGAGGATGGCGTGCGCCTTGCCGATCTCGGCGCCGGCGGAAGGGCGGTGACGGCGGGCTCGGCAACGGCGCGGCGGATTGCGCAGCTTGCCGGCAATGCCGAAACCAACTTGCGGCGGCGGGCACGTCCGCAGCCGGTGGCGCCTGCTGCGGCCGGTGCGTCTGAACCCTCGGCGCCGGCTGTGAAACGGCGCAGCCCGGCGGCGGACAGGGCGCTGATGGTGGCGAGCATCACGCCAGTGAAGGCGAAAGAGGCCAGGCAGGCGGATGCGCGTGCATCGAAGTCCCCGCAGAAGGTTGCCCGCGTTGAGGAAACGGCCACGGACAAGGCCGTGAAAGGGCAGACGGCCAAAGCGCTGGGGATGAAAAATGCGGCGACCATTACCGTTACCCCGGTGAGTGCGCCGGCGGTGCATCAGAATATCGAATCGGCGCCGGCAGGCATGAAGAGTGCGTCCGTCTCGCTGCCGAAAGCGGCCGTGGCGGAGGAGGCGGCACAGCCGGTCCTGACAGGTTGGGCCATTCAGCTCTCTTCCCAGAAGAGCGAGGCGGCGGCCTGGAACCACTGGAAGAAGCTGCAGCGCCGCGTGAAGCAAATCGTGAAGGGGGCAAAGCCCGTGGTGATGAAGGCGGAGATCGCCGGCCGCGGCACCTACTATCGTCTGCGCCTGGTGGGCTACGACAATCGGCGTCTGCCTTTAAGGCTGTGCAAGCGGCTGAAGCGCTCCAGAGTGAACTGTCTGGTAACAAAAGCGGGATCGTGAGGCGCAGATTGCGACATTGCGAAGCCTAACGGAGGGTCGTCAGTAATCTTGACCATACATGGGGGCGGGGAGAGGGCTGACAGGGATATGGGTTTGCATCCTGGCCTGAACCCGCCGGAGGACGGAAGGTCGCCCGGGATTGGCAGCCGGCGCGACCTTTCGTCTTTTTTGCGCCATCAACATTTGCCATTTGCGCTTTTGCTTGCAATGCGCCGCGGTTTGGTTCTAATGCCATGGGACGGCTGGCTGATATTCCTGTTTATTGCGTAGGGCGTTGGTTTTTTCAGGAGGGTGGGCGAAGACGGCCAGCCTTGATCTTTCCGGATCGGATGACGGTGGAGAAGGGCGGCCATGGGGCGGCTGAGAGGCTATTTCCTGACAGGGCTGGTTGTGGTGGCGCCGATCGCCATCACCATCTGGATCGCCTGGTGGTTCGTCTCGCTGTTTGACCGCTGGGTGAAGCCCCTCATTCCGGAAATCTACAATCCCGATCACTACCTGCCGTTCACCGTGCCCGGGGTGGGGCTGCTGTTTACGGTGGTGATCATCACCCTGATCGGCTTTTTCACGGCCAACCTTGTCGGGCGCTCCATCATCAGCTGGTGGGAGCGCATTTTGGAACGCATGCCGGTTCTGCGCTCCATCTACCGCGGCACCAAGCAGATTTTCGCCACGGCCCTGTCGCAGGGCTCGCGCAATTTCAAGAGCGTCGGGCTGATCGAATATCCGCGCAAGGGGGTTTATGTGGTGGCTTTCGTGGCGCGGGAGCTGGATTCCGGCGATCTGGGCCTCACACCAGGCAGCCCGATGCTGGCCTGCTTCATGCCGACGACGCCCAACCCCACATCCGGCTTTCTCTTCTTCGTTCACCGAGATGAGGTGCAGATTCTCGACATCTCGGTGGAGGATGCGGCGAAACTGGTGATCTCCGCCGGCCTGGTGCTGCCAGGACATGACCATCCGGACGGTCTTGTGCCCATCGTTGAGGGGGGGCATGTCGTGGGGCATGTGCCGGCGGAAGAGGCAGAGGCGAAGGACAAAGAACCCGCCAAGGAGTGAAACGCGGGTCTATTGTTCCTCTGCCATGTTTGGCTCAGGCGGTTGAGGCTGGCCGAAATCCTTCAAGGTCCGTGTCACGTCCAGACCAGCGCGAGGGAAGCGACCAGCAACAGTGCCATGAGGCGGTTGAACCAGACGAGGCGCTCCCTTGAGAGCAGGCGGGCGGCGGCCATGCCGATGAGCACCCAGCCGGTGGCGCAGATGCTGGCCACGCCGATGAACAGCCCGGCCATGAGCAGCACATCCTGAACATAAGATCCGTTGTGGCCGGCATAGACGCCGAGCATGGCAATCACCATGGTCCAGGCCTTCGGGTTGACCCACTGAAAGGCGGCGGCCTCCCAGAAGGTCAGGGGACGGGCGCGTCGGCTCAAGCGCCGCTCATCCTCTTGCAGCGTGTCGGCCCCGGCGGGGGCGGCGGTGGCAATGCGCCAGGCGAGATAGAGCAGATAGAGGCTGCCGGCGATTTTCAGGCCGGTTTGCAGAATGGGCAGGCGGGTGAGCACCTCGCCTGCGCCCAGGCCCACGGCGGCGATCATGGCGGGAAAGCCGAGCACAATGCCAAGAATGTGCCACACGGAGCGGCGCAGGCCGAAATTGGCTCCGGAGGCGGCCAGCATCATGTTGTTCGGCCCCGGCGAGCCGGCGGTGGAGAAGGCGAAGGCGATGAAAGCGGCAAGCCAATCCGGATTCATGGCGAGGGTCACATGGGGCAGGTGTTTCTCATACGGCGCTGGCCGAAGGGATCATTTGGCCAGGCTTGGTCTGGCCGTGAGATTGGAGAAGAGCTGCTGCAAAATGGTCATTTCGCGGCCGGGCGTGGGTGTGGTGCGGTCGGAGATATTGACGATCTGGCCGTCCTCGAGGCCATAAAGGGCAAAGCTTTTCACGCGGCCGTCTCTGTCAAAGCGGATGGCGAAGACCTTGCGATCCACGATCTCGGGCTTGAAAAAGGCGGTCTGTTTCGTCACCGAGGAGATGTAATAATAGCTGTCGCCGTCGATATCGACGGTGGCGGTGGTGGAAGGGGAGCCGAGAATGGCCTCGACCTCCGCCTTGGTCATGCCCTCATGGATTTTTTCAAAGTCGCCCTTGCGCGGCAGATAGCCATGGTGCACCACATCGGGCGTGCAGGCGGCCAGCAGGGCGCCAGCGCCCAGAAGGAGGATCCGGCGACGGGTGGAGCGGTGGGACATTCGGCTCTCCTGTTTCTTGCGCTTCTGGTTCCGCACGGGCATGACTGCTGCAAACACGCCGGGGCAGGGCTTGTGCGGGCCGCGGCGTTTCAAACCCCTGTTGCTTGGCAATGAAGAGATGACGTGAAATCGCATGGGGCTCAAGAGCTTTTTCAAGCGGATGTTCGATACTGATCCCGTTCCGCGCCGTCTTTACCGGCGGATTGTGGAACAGGCGAGGCAGCCGCACTTCTATGCGCACTGGGGCGTGCCGGATACCGTGGAAGGGCGGTTCGACATGATCACCCTGCACATGTTCCTTGTGCTCAACCGGCTGCGCCTTGCCAAGAATGATGAGAAGGCGGCGGCGCTGGCGCAGGAGCTGTTTGATGAGATGTTTCTCGACATGGATCACAACCTACGGGAGATGGGTGTTTCTGATGTGGCGGTGGGCGGGCGCGTGCGCAAGATGGCCGAGGCTTTCTATGGCCGGCTGGCTGCCTATCGCAGTGCGATGGAAGCGGAAGAGGATGATGCATTGAAAGCGGCGTTGATGCGCAATATCTATGGAGGTAACGCAGATGAGGCCGCTCTCGCCAGGCTCGTCTCCTATGTGCGGGTCTGTCATGACCAGCTGGAAAAGACGGATGTGCGCACCTTGCTGAAAGGGGAGGTGCGCTTTTGCTCCCCTGAAGATTTCGAAAGCGAGGGCGGGGCCTTTTGCCAGTAGCTGAATGAACGTATCGGAACGATCATGACTTCACACAAGCATCGGGAAGAGGAAAGCGCCGTTGCGCTGGAATTCTCCCGTCCGGTGGAAATCGACAAGATCGGCAAGGACGGCACCCGCGAGCACATCGAGGCGGATGCGGAAGAGCTCGTTGCGCTGGCCAGACGCATGGGCCTGCCCGCCATTCACAGCCTCAAGGCGGATTTTGAGCTCATGCCCTGGAAGAAGGGGCGCATTCGTGTGCGCGGGTCGTTTCGGGCGGAGGTGGATCAGGAGTGTGTGCGCACGCTGGAGATCTTCTCCGCCGTGGTCTCCGAGCCGGTGGATCGCATCTACATGAAGCCGGAGCATGCAAGCGCCCGCGGTTTTGCCACGCGGGACGGCGCCTTGGCCCAGAAGGCGGAAAAGGGCGCGGAGGATATTGACCCCTTCGCCGATGATGCGCCGGATATTATCGTCAACGACGTGATCGACATCGGCGAGCTGGCGGCGGAGTCCCTGGCGCTGGCGCTGGATCCCTGGCCCAAGAAGCCGGGCACGGAGCGGGTTGTGTTCAGCACGGAAGACCTGCCCGTCCGGGATCTCGGCGAGGGGGAGGGGGCAGCTTCAGAGGCTGTGGAAGAAAAGCCCTCGCCGTTTGCCGTGCTCGCCGCGCTGAAAGACCGGCTGGAAAGCAAGGATTGAGCCCACACTACACGACACACCGTTGCCATCTTTCTTGTCACCCCGGCGAAAGCCCAGTCGTGTCCAAGAAATTTCAGGAAGCGTGCTGTTGCCGTCAAACCGACCGAAGAAAAAAGACTTTCCATACGTTGGGCGTTAGTTGCTTAACTCATTGATAAACAAAAATAAAACGTCATTGCCGGACCTGTTCCGGCAATCCAGGGCCAGGAACGAGGTAGCTTTGGTGGGCGATGGCGCCCGCCAGCAGGCTTGATCTGAGCCGTATGCTTTTTGATGGGAGGTTCCTTTCAAGGACAGAGCTTGGAAGAACCCTTCCTGACGGCCATTACCGCATTCATAAACCGCCCCTGGATGCCCGGGACAAGCCCGGGCATGACGTAAGTAGTTGATATTCAATAAAAATAACAACCTCCCAAGTTTGGGTAAGGGGAAAGAATGCCTTGATAAAGGTATCTGCATAGCAAGTGACTAATCACGCTCTTTTTAGCGAAAACCATTCGCAACACACAAAGTAATTTAATTGGACACGACTGGCGAAAGCCGGGGTCTTGTGCCGCAAACTCATGCGTTTGTGGCCTGAGATACCGGCTTTCGCCGGTATGACGGTATATGTGTCGTGTAGTGTGGACTGAGCCTGCGTTTTGGTTTTCGGCTTGAGATGGCGCCTTTCGATCAACACCATCACCCCGGCACGCTCCCTGTGCCGGGGTTTTTCATGTTTGGCGAAAGCGGACGCATCATCTTTCATCCGCCCTGCGGCATATGCGGGTGATCCGTCCGGATGCTTCAGTCCTCGCGGACAGGCGGCGGCACCCGGGGCTCGGCGTGGGGGCGGATGTCCCGCTCTTCCGGGAGATAATCATCATCATAACCGGCCGATTCCGGTGGTGGCGGCGGTGCCGGCGGTGCCGGTGGTGCAGGCTGCCGCGGCGCGAAGGTGGCGGGTGCGCGCGGATGGGGAGGCGGCGGCGGCGCGCTTGGCGGTGTGGCGTGTGTTTCGGATGCGGAAGCGGCGCGCTTCTGGCCGATGCCGGTTTCCACCACGACATCACCGGCCTCGCCGCCGATCAGCAAAAGATGTTCCACGGAATCGCGGCGGACGAGCACGAGCTGGCGGCCCTCTTCGAGATCGAGCACCTCCATGATGCCGAGACGATCGCCCTGCCGGCTTCTGCGCTGGCGCTTCTGCAGGGCCTTGAGCGCGGCAGCACCAGCGAAAAACACCACCAGCAGCACCAGCGCCAGAATGAGGTAGAAACTTATATTGTCCATCGTTGCCCCCTCGTTCATTCCCCCGTTTTCGTCCGCCGCATGCCCATGAGACGGCAAACGAAACGCATGCATGCAACCTGCGCAAGGCTACACCGGGCAGGGGGCAGATGACAATCGCCGAGAACGACTCTTTTCCGATTCTGCCAAATCCCTATACTGTCGGTGATTCGCAAAGGTGGGAAATATGCCGGTGCGTGCGTTTCCCAAATCTCTTTGCGCGTTGTGGTTGTTCAGGCCGGTAAGGGGCCTTGTGCGTGGCGTGTTCGGGGTGGCCCGTGTTATCAAACGTTTCGGGTCGGGAAGGAGTGAACAGCCGAGACTTTCACGGGGGCAGGGATTGCGATCATGACCGATATCGCCTTGGCTCAGGCCGAAAGAGGGGTGCAGGATAAGGCTTCGTCACAAGCCAAAGCGCAAGGGGCTGTCAGCAGGCGCCTGGCCTGGGTGCTGGCGGGCGGCAGTGCGCTTGCCGGTGTGGCGCTGGCAGGCTTCAGCCTGATGCAGAAGATGGCGGCGGCTCCGGCGCCGGAGCAGGGCGGTGGGTTTTTGCTGCCCGGTTTGGTGCTGATTGCGGCGGGGCTGGGGCTGGCCGGCGGCCTTCTGCTTGGCAGGGATGAGGCAGGCGGTGCGCAGGATGCGACCCTTGCCGCGCGCATGCTGGATGCCTGTGGCGAGGCCTGTCTGCTCAGCGATGTGTCCGGGCGCCCGGTTCAGGCCAACCGGCCCTATTACGAACTGCTCGAACGGGCGGGCAAGGACCGTCTGGCCGGCGTGGATCATCTCTTCGCCGGGCGGCCGGAAGTGGCCGAAAGCATCTACCGGCTTTCCCTGAAGGCGCGGGATGGCGAGGCGGGCGTGGAGGAATTCTACCTGCCGGACGGCGGCCCGCTGGCGAAGGCGGGCGGTGCCTGGCTGAAGGTGGAGGCGCGCCCGTTTGACGAAAACGGCACCATCTTGTGGAAAATCGCCGATGTGACGGCGGAACGCGGGCGTCAGGATCAGGCGGTGCGCGACCTGCAGGCGCTGCTGGACTGGCTGGAGACATTGCCGGCCGGTGTCATGGCCAGCGACGGAGAAGGGGATGTCATCTATCTCAATGCCACACTGGCCCAGTGGCTGGGGCTGGATCTGGACGTGGCCCTGCAGAAGGGCTTGAAGCTGGAGACGGTGCTGCCGGAGGATGTGGCAAGGCGGCTGGATGCCATTCGCCCGGAGAAGGGCGGCAGTGTCACCGAAAGCTTCATCGCCGATCTCAAGGATGCGGAGGGGCGGCTGTTTCCGGTGCGCATCGTGCATCGGGTGGAGGTGAATGGCGAGGGGCAGGTGCGCTCGCGGCGTACGGTGTTCCTGCGCATGGATGATGCGGAAATTGCGGCCCTGCATGAACCCTTGCGCATTGTGCGCCTGATGAATGCCTCGCCCATGGGCATTGCGCTTGTGCATGCGGACGGGCGGCTTGCCATGTTCAACGCAGCGCTGGCGCAGATCACGCCTCAGGCCCGGCTTGAAGGCGATATTGCCGAGATCGTGCATGAGGATGACCGCAACAAGTTCCTGACCGCCTTCACCACCGTCGCCGAGGGCCAGCAGCGGCAGGCGCAGGTGGATGTGCGCATCAACAGCGAGGTGGAAACGCGGGCGCAGGTGACCATCGTCGCCACGGAAACCGACGAGGACGGCACGGTGCGCATGCTCACCGTCTATCTCATCGACACCACCCTGCACGAAGCCATGCAGCAGGAGCTGGAGCAGGGGCAGAAAATGCAGGTGGTGGGCCGGTTCGTGAGCGGCATTGCGCATGATTTCAACAACATGCTTACCGCCATTCTCGGCTTCTCCGACATTCTCATGCAGCGGCACCGGCCGGAGGATCCCTCCTTCGAGGCGATCATGGACATCCGCAACAACGCCAATCGTGCCGCGCGCATGGTGCGGCAGCTTCTGGCCTTCTCGCGCAAGCAGACGCTGCGGCCGGAGGTGCTGGCCCTGGATGACCTGCTGGCCGACATGGTCTCGCTGTTGCGGCGGATGCTGGGCGAAAAGATCAACCTCACCCTCGAGCACGGGCGCGATCTGTGGCCGGTGATGGCGGACGGGGCGCAGCTGGATCAGGTGATCATGAACCTGGCGGTGAATGCGCGCGATGCCATGCCCAAGGGCGGCGATCTCATCATCCGTACCCGCAATGTGCCCACGGACGAGGCGGCGACGGTGGCGCCGGATATCATGCCGCCCGGCGAATATGTTCTCATCGAGGTCACCGATACCGGCGAGGGCATGCCGCCGGAGGTGCTGGAAAAGATCTACGATCCGTTCTTCACCACCAAGGCGGTGGGCAAGGGCACCGGCCTTGGCCTGTCCACCGTTTACGGCATCGTCAAGCAGACGGGCGGCTATATTTTCTGTGATTCCGAGGTGGGCAAGGGCACCACGTTCCGCATCTATCTGCCGCGGCATGTGGAAACGGAAGAGGAGCGCAAGGAGCGCCTGCGCCAGAAACGCAAGCAGCGCGAAGGGCGCATGGACCTGACCGGCGAGGGGCTGATCCTGCTGGTGGAGGACGAGCCGCCGGTGCGCAAGCTGGCGGTGCAGGCCCTGCGCCAGCGCGGCTATACGGTGGTGGAAGCACCCTGTGGCGAGGTGGCCGTGGATCTGGCCGAGGAGATGCTCAAGCGCGGAGAGGTGCCGGATCTTGTGGTTTCGGATGTGGTGATGCCCGGCATGGACGGCCCGACCATGATGAAGGAACTGCGCAAGTTGGGGGTGGATGCGCCCTTCGTGTTCATGTCCGGCCATGCGGAGGATGCCTTCGCCCAGTCGCTGGAAAAGGGCGCGGAGTTCACCTTCCTCGCCAAGCCCTTCAATCTGCGCCAGATCGCCGAAAAGGTGAAAGAGGCCATGCAGAAGGGCAAGAGCAAGCAGGCGGCCTGATCAGAACGGGATGGTCGTCTGCTTCATCCCGCTTCTTCCCGCGCAATCGCCCCCGCTGCATGAATGACGCCGCATTGTCCGGGCGGCCTGTTGCCGGAAAAGGTTTTGAGCCTCTTGCGGAACATTCCGGCGGGGTTTGCAACCTCGCCTATAGCATGCGTGGCGGGGAATTATCCTGCCAACACGTTGAAGAAAAGGGATAAAATCCCGTTCCGACGTTTTATTTCCACACGGTTCAAACCAGATCTGCTGGCACACTACACAATACGCTGCTGCCATCTAACTCGTCACCCCGGCGAAAGCCCATGCGTGTCCAATTAAATTGCTTTGTGTGTTGCGAATGATTTTCGCTACGAAGAGCGTAATTAGTCACATGCTACGCAGATGCCTTTATCTATGCATTCTTTCCTCCTTGCCCAAACTTGGGAGGTTGTTATTTTTGTATTGAGTATCAACTACTTACGTCATACCCGGGCTTGTCCCGGGTATCCAGGGGCGGTTTGCTCATGCGGTGATGGCAGTCAGGAACGGTTCTACCGGGCTCTATCCTCAGAGAGGAACTTCCTTTCAAAAAGCATACGGCTCAGATCAAGCCTGCTGGCGGGCGCCACCGCCCACCAAAAACACCTCATTCCTGGCCCTGGATTGCCGGGACAAGGCCCGGCAATGACGTTTTCTTGTGACTTATCAATAAGTTAAATAACAAACCCCTAGCTCATGGAAAGTCTTTTTTCCTCGGTCCGATTTGGCGGCAACAGCACGGTTCCTGAATTTTCTCGGACAAGCGTGGGCGAAAGCCCTAGGTCTCGAGCCACAGGCGCATGCGTAACTGGCCTTAGATACCGGCTTTCGCCGGTATGACGATCGGGGTGTCGTGTCGTGTGTTCTTGTTGCAAGGTGGGGCTGGTTGTCTTTGTCCTTATTTCCCCCTGCGTCACGGCCTTTCTTTATCCCGGCTGTTTCTTCTTACTCCTCGCGGTTGCTGACGCCGGCTTCGGCGAAGGTGGCCATGCCGCCGTGGGTGGCGGCGGCGGCGCGTATGATGGCGGCGGCAAGACCGGCGCCGGTGCCTTCGCCCAGGCGCATGTCCAGGTCAAGAAGCGGGCGCTTGCCGATCTTCTCAAGGGCGCGGGCATGGGCCGGTTCGGCCGAGACGTGCCCGGCGATGCAATGATCGATCGCGGCCGGATCCAGCGCATGGAGAATGGCGGCGGCGGCGGTGACCATGAAGCCGTCGAGAATGACGGGCACGCGGGCATGACGGGCGGCGATGATGGCGCCGAGAATGGCGGCAAACTCACGCCCGCCGAGGCGGCGCAGGATTTCCAGCGGATCGTCAAGATGCGGCCCGTGCAGGGCGAGGGCCTCCTCGATCACCGCCACCTTGCGGGCAATGCCCGCTTCGTCCACGCCGGTGCCGGGGCCGACCCAGTCGCGCACCGGGCCGCCATAAAGGGCGGCGAGCAGGGCAGAGGCGATGGTGGTGTTGGCAATGCCCATCTCGCCGAGGCAAAGAACATCCGGCTGATCCTCCACCGCCTGAAAGCCATAGGCGATGGTGGCGGCGCATTCCTTCTCGCTCATGGCCGGGGCTTTCGTGATGTCGGCCGTGGGCTTTTCCAGCGCCAGTTCATGCACCTTCAGGCCAAGGCCGAATGCGGTGCAGATCTGGTTGATGGCCGCGCCCCCGGCGCGGAAATTGGCGACCATCTGCGCGGTGACCTCGGCCGGATAGGCGGACACCCCCCGGGCGGCCACGCCATGATTGGCGGCGAAGACGGCCACCTCGATGCGCTCGGCCGAGGGCGGATGCCGCCCCTGCCAGGCGGAGAGCCAGAAGGCGATCTCCTCCAGGCGGCCCAGCGCCCCCGGCGGCTTGGTGAGATAACGGTCACGCGCGCGGGCCTTTTGCTCGGCCTCGGTGTCAGGCCCGGGCATGGCGGCGATATGGGCGCGGATGTCATCAAGCGGCTGATGGCGGCGGTCGGGATCATGCATGGTGTCTGCCCGTTCCTCAGGATCCGGCGGATTGTGTTTCCCCCGGCGCTTTTGTCTGTGGCGTTCGCGTTCGTCGCCTCGTATAACCTTCGCCTTGAATGTGGCCAAGGGATCATTGGTGGAAGGCCGGCAGGACAGGCGCAAGGGCGCGTAAATGAGGGGACCGGAAAGCGAAAGTGGCTGGCGTACCTGGCTGAAGGCCTGGCTTAAGGATGAGCGGGCGGCCTGGCAGTGGCTGACGGTGCTTCCGATCGGCTCATCGCCATATGTGCGTGAAACGGCCGCATTTCCGCGGGCCTTGCGGGCCTTTCCGCTTGTTGGCGCGCTCATCGGTGCCTTGGGCGCCCTCGTTCTGTTCCTCCTGCATGCCATGGGGGCCTCGGCGCATCTTGCCGCTTTTCTGGCCACGCTTGCCATCCTGCTCATGACGGGAGCGCTTCATGAAGACGGCCTGGCCGATTTTGCCGATGCGCTCGGCGGGCGCGACAGGCAGCGGCGGCTGGCAATCATGCAGGATTCCCGCATTGGTGCCTTTGGCGTGCTGGCGCTGATCATGGCGGTGGCGCTGCCGGCGCTGGCGCTTGCCGACATTCTTGAGCAGCATGGGATTGCGGCGGCGATGATTGCTCTTTCCACAGCCCATGCGCTGTCACGGCTGGCGGCGGTGTGGCTGCTGGCGGCGCTGCCACCGGCACGGGAAACGGGGCAGAGCCGGGCGGCCGGGCGGCCGGACAGGGATGTCCTTCTTCAGGCCATGAGTGTTGCTTTCCTGTTTGGCGTACTGCCGGGATTTTTCACCTTCGGCGTCTGGTTCACCCTAAAGGCTCTGGCCGCCGGCACTTTGGCGATGCTGACGCTGGCAGCGCAGGCAAAACGGCTCCTGGGCGGGCAGACGGGCGATGTCGCCGGCGCGACGGAATGCGTGTTCAGAGCGGCCTGGCTGATCATGCTTTCGTTCTGAGAATTTGTCCTTGGGGAAAAGTGGTTGCCAATTTCGGGATGATTGCGCACATTCGCTGCGTTCGTTCACATTACACGACACATTATCGTCATACCGGCTAGATCGTCATACCGGCGAAAGCCGGTATCTAAGGCCACAAATTCATGAGTTTGCAGCACGAGACCCCGGCTTTCACCGGGGTGACGAGGAAGACGGAAACGGTGTGTCATGGAGTGTGGCGTTCGTTGAAGCGTTCATGAAATGCCAATCAAGTTCTGTGCATAAGGGCACGCGTGCACCTGTGCCTCAGGTCAGTTTTTTCAAAAAGCCATACGCGCTTCAGGGAGATCATGATCATGCTGCCCAAGCCCTTGCCCGATATCGCCTGGAACACGCCCGAATATGAAACGCTGCCGCTGGTGAAGCCCACGGGCTTTCGCGAATATGACGCGCGCTGGCTGTTCTTCGAGGAGCGCGAGGGCGGCATTTACAGCGAGCTCAATCTTCTGGGCGCGCAGGCGCTGGGCCTGGGGCTTGGCACCTTCTTGCATGAAAAGGGCGTGCGGCCGGAGGTGGTGGTGGGGCATGACTATCGCTCCTATTCCGGCAGCGTGAAGCAGGCGCTGATCACCGGGCTGATGGCGGCGGGCTGTGTGGTGCATGATATTGGCCTGTCGCTTTCGCCCATGGCCTATTACGCCCAGTTCGCCCTCGGGGTGCCCGGGGTGGCCATGGTGACGGCCTCGCACAATCCCAATGGCTGGACCGGCGTGAAAATGGGCTGCGAGCCGCCCTTGACCTTCGGGCCGGAGGACATGGCGCAGTTGCGCGACATTGTTCTCGAAGGCCGCTGGCAGATGCGGGAGGGCGGCCGCCTTGTCCATCATCCGGAGATGCGTGCGCGCTATCTCGACGATCTCAAGAAGCGCGGCGGCACGCTGAAGCGCCGGCTGAAGGTGGTCTGCGCCTGTGGCAACGGCACGGCGGGCTTGTTTGCGCCGGAGCTTCTGCGGGCCATGGGGGCGGAGGTCATCGAGCGGCACTGCCGGCCGGACTGGACCTTTCCCCACTACAACCCGAACCCTGAGGACAAGGTCATGCTCAGGGACATGGCCGATGCGGTGAAGGCGCATGGGGCCGATCTTGCCCTGGGGTTCGATGGCGATGGCGATCGCTGCGGCGTGGTGGATGATGCCGGCCATGTCATCTATTCAGACAAGGTGGGCGTGCTGATCGCGCGGGATCTGGCGCGGCGCTTTCCGGGCGCGAAATTCGTGGCCGATGTGAAGTCCACATGCCTGTTCGAGACCGATCCGGTCCTGCAGGAGCTTGGCGCGGAGACGGACTATTTCAAGACCGGCCATTCCTATATCAAGCGGCGGACGACGGAGCTTGACGCCATTGCCGGTTTCGAGAAATCCGGTCACTTCTTTTTCCGTCCGCCGGTGGGCCTTGGCTATGATGACGGGCTGGTCTCGGCGATTGCGGTTCTGCACATGCTCGATGCCAATCCCGACAAGCGGCTCTCGGAGCTCTATGCGGCCCTGCCGCTGACGCATGCCACGCCGACAATGGCGCCGCACTGCCCGGATGAGGAGAAATATGACGTGGTTAAGGCCGTCACCCGGCATTACCGCGCGCTGATGGAGCAGGGCGCGGCCATCGACGGGCAGAGGATCGAGAAAATCAACACGGTCAACGGTGTGCGCTTCACGCTTGCTGATGGCAGCTGGGGCCTGGTGCGGGCGAGCTCCAACAAGCCGGAGCTTGTCGTGGTGTGTGAAAGCCCGGTGTCGGAAGCGCGCATGCGGGCGATCTGGGAGCATATCCGCGATCACCTGGCCACTTACGAAAACGTCGGGGACTACAATCAGACCCTGTGAGCCTGCAGCCGCCTTTTCGGGAATAAAAGGCGGCATGAAGCGCAAGGACCGGGCGCATCGGTCTGGGGTTGATGGTCCCGTGGCGCCGATTATTGGGGTGGCATTGGTTGGGAAACAGATTCGGAATGTTTTGTTAACCATATGAAATGGCGGGAGAAATGTGCTTTTGCTTCAGAGACTGATTCATGCCGTTCAGAAAATGATTCATGTTCGTTCATGTGATGATTCAAGGGCCTGAGAAAGTGATTCAGCGGCTGTTTCCGAGGCGGTGACGGGTGGCTGTTTTTTACGCATGTGGTTTTGAATGCCGCATGTATGCTGGGGCGGCGGGCAAGGCCGGGACCAAAAGGTTTTACGGCCATGGCTTTTGCCAGAAAGTGTGGGCGTGCCGCATGCTCCTTGAGAAAACAAAATGCCGGAAGAGGCAGGAAACCTCTCCCGGCAAAGGGGCTTCGTGACTGGTGTGTCAGGCCTTGATCTCGATCTTCTTGGCCTTCTTCTCCTCCACTTTCCGCGGAATGAAGATCTTCAGCACACCCTTGTCGAAGCTTGCTTCGATGGCGTCCTCATCCGCCTCCCAGGGCAGGGTGAAGCGGCGCATGAAGGTGCCATAGGCGCGCTCGGCGATGTGGTATTTGACGCCTTCATCCTCCTTGTCGCTCTCCTTCTCCATCTTGCGCTCGGCCTTGATAGTGAGCACCCCTTCGGAGAGCTCCACGGAGACGTCATCAGGATTGACGCCGGGTAGATCCACCTCAATGGTCAGGCCCTTGTTGTCCTCCTTGGCCTCGACAACTGGCGTGAAGAACACCTCTTCACCCTCCGGCGCCTTTTCAAGAGCGCGGGAGAAGGATTCCAGCATGTTTTCCATCTCGCGCTGCATCAGCGCGAAGGGATCCACGAAACGACGGCCCGGAATACCCGTGCGGGAAAACGGAACCACGTATCTCATCGTCTCACCCTCCTTCAGCGTCCTTGTTCGGTAATGCCCATTCATGGGTTCACTGCTGATGTGGGGGCGTTTGGCGCGTTTTCAATAGCGGCAAGTGTGAAGGGTGCGTGAAGATTTCTTCACAATTGAAGGGCGTGGCATTCACATGCATGAAACGAAAGGCTAAGCTCTTGGCCAATGTCGCCTAGCTGAATGCGGTGTTGAACACGGACGATCGGCCTTATGCGACATTTCCGACAGGACCGGGGATATGACCATTTGAGGAGATCTTTCATGACACGCAGCGCACGCTTTCTTCTATCCCTTCTGCAGGTGGCGGTTCTTCTTCTTGCTTTTGCGGCGCCCACGCTGGCGCGGGATCCCGAGCCGCTGCCGCCTTTGCTTGAGTATTTCATGAAATCCATTGAAACGCAGGTGAACGAGAACAAGACCAAGCTTCTGCCGGCCGTGGGCCGTATTGAAAAGACAGATACGGGCTATGTGGCGGAAGAAGTGGTTTTGGCTGTTGTCATTGAAGACAGGACGGTGCCGCTTGTGCGTATTGCTCGCATTGCGGTGGATCATCCCGCGGAAGAAGACGGTCTGCTGACGGCGAAGCACATGCGCTTCAATGATTTCAGGCTGGAGATCACCGATTTTACGAAGCAGGATTCTGAAACGCCCCTGTTCTCTCTCATCATGCCGGAGGTGATCCTTGATGATGTCAGCGTGCTGAAGGCAGAAGCCGCACGCAATGTCATGGAGAAGGTCAATGCCGACAATCTGATGGCGGGATCAGTCGTCATTCCTACCCTGGAATTGACCTTGAATGATAGCAAGCGTCTGCTGGTGACAGGCATTCGCGGCGGTTTCAAGGGAGACAGGCGTACAGGCGCGGGCCATTCCGAAATTGAACTCGGGCGGGTGGAGCTGCCGGCAGAGGTCGTATCCATGCTCTCGCGCAAGGATGCACTGGGCGGCCTTGGCTTTGCCCGGTTTATTTTCACCGGCGGCGTTGTTCTCGATACGGGCTGGGATGAGAAAGAGCGTATGTATATCAATGCGGCCCTGCGGGCGGGCATGGAAGGGGCCGGTGATCTGAACATCTCGCTGACGGATTTGCGCATACCGGCGCAGGTGTTGCTCGAGGCCCAGGGGCCCGGAAGCGATGAGCGGATCGACGAGGCCATCGAAAATGCCAATTCGCCTTTGGGACGCATGCTCCGCGAAGAGATCACGCTGCGCGGGCTTGCCATCGGCTGGACGGACAAGGGGCTCACTGAAAAGCTCATTGCGTTCAGCATGAAGAAGAACGGCCTGACGAAAGATCAGATCATCGAGGCCTGGAGCGCCTATCCGCAGAGTTTCCTGTTCGTGCTCGGTCTGCCGCAGGTGGGCATGCAGGCGGGGCAGGCCTTGAAGGAATTCCTGCAAAACCCCGAAAGCCTTGTGATCTCCATGGAAGCGAAGGCGCCCATGAACTTTTCAACGCTCATGACGCTTCTTGAGGATCCGCAGGGCCTGACCGAAAGCCTCAACCTGAAGGTCATCGCCAATGGCGGCGGGAAGTGAGGCATTGCCCCCATTGAGCGCGCTTCTTCATCCTTCATTCCTGCCTCTGATCTGGATCAGGGCTCATCCGTTTTGTGTTTGCACGCAACACAATGAATGCACATTCTCATATCGAGAGGCGGGCGGATGAAACCCGAGAGGGGCAGAATCATGTCAAATCACACAGTGCGCGCATTGAAGGGGGCAGTGACTTTTGCATTTGTCATGGCAGTCATGGGAATGCCGCTTGTCAGTTCTGCCCAGCCTCTTAATGGAGACGTTGCACAGCCGTCTCCGCTGGTTCAGACTGATCAGGATGATGCTTTGATGCGCCTGCGGCACATGCTGAACAAGGGCGATGTGCGTCTGGCATCCAATTTTTCCGGCTGCACCAAGAATTCGGACTGCGAAGACGGAGAAGTCTGCTGCGTGGTCAGTGGCATGGAAGCGACCTGCATCGATCGCGAGGATTGCATCGGTAAGGAAGCCGGGGATTAGAGCCCCTTTTGCTTCATTGACCAGACATTGGTCGGGAGCAAATGGAATGCGTAAAAAGGCCCGGTGTAACCGGGCCTTTTCCTGTTGCGTTCGTGTTTCTCCGGGCTTTCTTTTCGCATGAGCGGCTTTTGGCGCATTGAGCGCGATCAGTCCCGTCAGTCCTGATTGTGGATGCCCTCGCCCAGGCCGGTGCCGCGGCGGGACATGGGCACGTAATCGCGCATGACCGGGCCGGTGTAGAGCTGGCGCGGACGGCCTATCTTGCGCTTGGGGTCGGCGATCATCTCGCGCCAGTGGGCGATCCAGCCGACGGTGCGGGCCAGGGCGAAGAGCACGGTGAACATGGAGGTGGGAAAACCCAGCGCCCGCAGGGTGATGCCGGAGTAGAAATCGATGTTTGGGTAGAGCTTGCGCTCGATGAAATACTCGTCATTGAGAGCCACCTGCTCCAGCTGGCGCGCCACCTCGAGCAGGGGATCGTTGGGATCGCCCACTTCCGCCAGAACCTCCTGGGCGGTGCGCTGCATGATGCGGGCGCGCGGATCATAGTTCTTGTAAACACGATGGCCGAAGCCCATGAGCCGGAAGGGATCGTTCTTGTCCTTGGCGCGGGCGATGTATTTCGGGATGTTCTCCGGCGTGCCGATTTCCTCGAGCATGTTGAGCGCTGCCTCGTTGGCGCCGCCATGGGCCGGGCCCCAGAGCGAGGCGATGCCGGCGGCGATGCAGGCGAAGGGATTGGCGCCGGAGGAGCCGGCCAGGCGCACGGTGGAGGTGGAGGCGTTCTGCTCGTGATCGGCGTGCAGGATGAAGATGCGGTCCATGGCGCGGGCCAGCACCGGGTTGACCTTGTATTCCTCCGCCGGCACCGAGAAGCACATGTGCAGGAAGTTGGAGGCGTAATCCAGGTCATTGCGCGGATAGACGAAGGGCTGGCCGAGCGAATACTTGTAGGCCATGGCAGCCAGCGTGGGGATCTTGGCAATCATGCGCCGGGTGGCCACCTCACGCTGCTGAGGGTCGTTGATGTCGGTGCTGTCGTGATAGAAGGCCGAGAGCGCACCGACCACCGCCACCATGATGGCCATGGGATGGGCATCGCGGCGGAAGCCCTGGAAGAAGGTGCGCATCTGCTCGTGCACCATGGTGTGGCGCGTGATTTCGTTGTCGAAGCGCTGGCGTTCGGCCTGGGTAGGCAGATCGCCATAGAGGAGCAGATAGCAGGTCTCGAGATAGTCACCGTATTCGGCAAGCTGCTCGATGGGATAGCCGCGATAGAGCAGAATGCCCTTCTCGCCGTCGATGAAGGTGATCTGGGATTCGCAGGACGCGGTGGAGGTATAGCCCGGGTCAAAAGTGAAATAGCCGGAGCGGCGATAGAGGTTCTGGATGTCGATGACATCCGGGCCCATGGTGGCCTTGCGGATCGGCAAGTCATAGGTGTTCTCGCCGATGGTCAGACGCGCCGTTTCGGGCGATGTGGCCTCGTCCTTGCGGATGGCTTCAGGATTTTTGGGTTTGCCGTCTTTGTCGCTCTTGCTCATGGGAACTCCCGTCGCCTGTTGACCCCCCTCATGTTGCGCCGCTTTTTTAAGCGCACGGAGCGGCCTTGTGGCCTCATTGCCGGTCCTGCCGCCCTGGTGCACCCTGCGGCGCCCGCAGTGTGCGTGCTTCTTCCCCTCCTTGGCTAGCGCATTCGCCCCGCCTTGGGCAAGGCCGCCTTATGAACCAGAGCGGGGCAGGGTGATGACCTGCTTGCCTGCGCAGGGCATGGCGCCCTTTTGCATTTACCCTTCGTTCAGTTTTTATCCACCGTTTCTTAAGCATGTCCGTTTACCTTTCGGGAACGAACAGGCGGACATGCGCCTGCTTGAGGGCAGGCTGGCAGGTTGAGGTGCATGACGCTTTTTTTGTCATCAGGTGGTGAGGATCCAAGGTGTTGAAGCTGTTTTCCAGATTGCCCGGAGCGGGACGGGGCGAGCGGGCAGGGCGGCAGCGGCCGCTTCTGGATACGCGTGTTTTCGACAATGTGCTCGCCAGTGGCAGCGTGACGGACAGGCAGGCGCTGGCCTGTCAGCTGGCGGCCTTCGTGCGCGGCCGGGAGGCGAAGGATCCGGAACGGCGGCTGGTCACACCCTATCTGCACCGGCTCTTGCAGGATAAGGACATGCGCGTGCGGCAGGCCTGCGCGGAAGGCCTCACCGAAGATGCGCATCTGGATGCCGATTCCGTCTTTCTGATCACGGCCGATGCGGAAGCCATTGCGCTGCCGTTTCTCAGGCGGGCGAAGGCCCTGGATGCGGCGCGGCAGGTGGCCATTTTCAAGGTCGGTGATGAAAAGCGGCGCGAGGCGCTGGCGCAGCGCGCGGCTGTCAGTGACAGGCTGATGACCCTGATTGCGCGCGAAGGGGAGCTGCCTGTTGTGCTCGCCCTGCTAGACAATGGCCGGGTGCGCATTGATGGCGACAATCTCAAGCGCATTTATGCGCGGTTCCGGGATGTGCCGGCGGTGACGGAGCGGTTGCTGGCGCGCAAGGATCTGCCGGCGGAAATCCGCATCGTGCATGTGCGCACGGCAACGGAACGGGTGCGCACCGCCATTCTCAAGGGGGAGTTGCCGGCGAGCGTGGCCATTCGCAAGGCGGTGGAGGATACCGAAGAGCGGGCGCTGGCCGACATTCTCATCTCCCTGGCCAGGGACAAGGAGCGGGTGCGCGCGGCCATGCGCTTCATGGCCGGGCGCGGGCTTCTGACCGCGGCGGTGATCCTGCGCGCGGCGGTGCGCGGGCATGTGACGGTCCTTTTGGCGGCGCTGGGGATTCTGGCCGGCGTCTCCTCCCGGCAGCTTGAGCGCATCGCGAAGAAGGGCAGCAAGCGGGCCTTGCGCGCGCTTTACAAGAAGAGCGATCTGCCGGAGGCGGCGCTGCCGCTTGTTGAAGCCGTCTTTGACGTGGCCCAGAAGCATGGCGATGCCGAGGCCGGCGTTTCCGAGGCCACCTTCGGGCGCGAGGTGCTCTCCTGGATCATGGCGGCGGACAACGACCTTTCAGTGGCGGAAAAGGCACGCCTGGCAGAGATCCTGGCGCAGCTGGCGGATGAAGAAACCCGCCCCCTCGCCGCCCGCCTCGGCAAAGGCCTGCTCAAGGCGGCGTAAAATCCTTTCCTCGTCGATTTTCTCGTCAACCGGCAAGAGCAGCGGCCTGATACTGCACGTTCATGCATTTGCCCCAAGTCAAGTGTGCATACCGCACGGTGGAGCCGATCGGAAGTTTTCCTCTGAAGCCAAACGAAAAATTTGCCCAGAGGCGATTTTTCACATCTGCTCACCGCCCGGTTTTTCTTCCTTAGGTCACCTGATGTTTTTCCTCTATGAGGTGCCTGAGCGAAAGAGGGGGCAGTGTGATGAATTTTTGGTTGGATTTTCCGGCTGGCTGAGGGCCGCCTTAAAAGGCGGGATATCTCGCCCAGACATATTCGGGTGTCTGCTTAAAAAGTGTTTTATCACTTGCTAACTGGTGGGAATCCTGCTTAATGCCTGTGCCGGTCGTGGCTTTGCCATGGGCGGGGCGTGCGTTCGGTACTGGAAAGGATCGCTTGGCCTTTGGGTCATGAGCAGTGCCGCAAGGGGAAGGAACGTTTCGTACCCATGCGGATGTTGGAACGTCGGGGGAGGGCGCTGCATTTGGTGGCTGATGAAAGGCAAGGGAAGCATGGTGGAGAACGGGCGGTCAAATCTTGTGCGCGGTCTGGCCTTGCTGGCGGGATTGTTCGGGGGGCTGACGGTGTTTTCCGGCGGGCGGGTGCTTTTTGGCCCGGAAGAGGCGCGCATCGCCGCCGGGCATTATCTGCCTTTCGTGGTCTGGTTCAATTTCCTTGCCGGATTCGCCTATGTGGCGGCCGCCTGGGGGATGATGCGCCGGTGCGCCTGGGCCTGCCCGCTGGCGGCAGGCATTGCGGCCGCCACGGTCGTCGTTTTTGCCATCTTCGGGATCAAGGTGGCTGTTGGCACGCCGTTTGAGATGCGCACGGTGGGCGCCATGACCCTGCGCAGCGGCTTTTGGCTGTTTGTGGCCTTTATCCTGTGCCGGCGGCGCCAAGGCGCACCATGAAAGCTGAAAAAAGGCGCGGTCTTTTTATGTGTGCCTGAATTTTTGAGTCGTAATCAGCAGGAGACGTGAACGCATGTGGCGCAGGCTGCTTTTCATCCCGCCTCTGGCGCTCGGCATTGCCGTTGTCGCCTTCGTCGTCAACAACCGGCCGGCCCCGGCGCGCAAGGCGCCGCAGGAGGAGGCGCGGGTGGTGCGGGTGATGACGCTGCGCGCGCTTACGCTACAGCCGCGCATTGTCGGCTATGGCACCGTGCGCCCTTCTCGCGTGTGGAACGCCATCGCCCAGGTGGGCGGCAAGGTGGTCTACACGCATCCGGACCTGAAAAAGGGCGCCATCATTCCCGCCGGCACGGAGATCATCACCATCGCGCCGGATGATTACCGGCTGGCCATCGCCCAGGCGGAGGCGGGCATTCGCGCCACGGAGGCAAAGCTGGCCGAGCTGGACGTGACCGAGCGCAACACCCGCAGTCTTCTTGAACTGGAGCGGCAGGCGCTGGACATCGTTCGCAAGGATTACGAGCGCAAGAAAACCCTCAGAGCGCGGGGCACCATTGCCGATGCCACCCTGGAGCAGGCTCTGAAGGCGCTTCTTGCCCAGCGCAAGCTGGTGCAGTCATTGGAAAACACCCTGCATCTCATTCCCGCCCAGCGCAAGGAACTGCAGGCACAACTGGCCACCCTGCGCGCACAACTGGCCGCGGCAAAACTCAATCTGGAGCGCACGCATATCCGCATGCCCTTCACCGGGCGCATCTCCATGGTGGGCGTGGAAGTGGGGCAGTTCGCGCCGGTGGGCAAGCAGCTGGCCAGCGCTGACGATATCGCGAAAGCGGAAGTGGAGGCGCAATATCCCTTGCAGCGGATGCAGTCTGTCATCCGGCTCGTGGCCAATCTCTCCGATGATGTGACCCTGAACGGCCGCATGGTGCGCCATCTTATCGACAGGCTGGGCCTGTCAGTGGAAATCCGGCTGGAAACGGGGGATGTGCCCGTGGTCTGGCAGGGCCGCTTCGCCCGCCTGTCCGATACCTTTGACCCGAAGACGCGCACGCTGGGCGTCATCGGCGAGGTGGACGATCCCTATTCCCACGTCTCTCCCGGCAACAAGCCGCCGCTTGCCAAGGGCATGTTCGTGCGCATGGACATTCTCACCCGCAAGGTAAAGGACGTGCTGGCCATTCCGCGCGCGGCGGTGCACGAGGGCCGGGTGTTCGTGGTCGATGCCGAAAACCGGCTTGAGATACGCCCGGTGAAGGTGCGCGCGCGCATGCGGGATCTCGTCATTATCGGCGAGGGGCTGAAGGCCGGTGAGCGCATCGTGCTCAGCGATCTCGTTCCGGCGCTGGAAGGGCAGTTGCTCAAGCCCGTGCCGGATGAGGACACCGCGCGCATGGTCATCCGCGAAGCGGCGGGAGGCGAGGGCCGATGAACAGGGTCGTTCGCTATTTCGTCACCCATCCCACCATCGCCAACCTGCTGATGCTGGCCATCGTTGCTGCCGGCCTGCTGGCGCTGCCGAAGATGCAGCGCGAGACTTTTCCGCGTATCGCCCCGCGCAAGGTGGAGGTGAGCCTGGCCTGGCCCGGTGCGCGGCCCGAGGACGTGGAACAGGCCATCTGCCAGCGCATCGAGGATGCGGTGCACAACGTGGACAATGTCTACGAGATCACCTGCGTGGCCATGGAGAACGTGGCGCGTGCCACCGTGGAGATGGTGGAGGGCGCCAGTTTCGAGAAATTCACCTCCGACCTCAAGACGGAGGTGGAGGCCATCGACGACTTTCCCGATCTGGTGGAAAAGCCGATCATCCGTCAGCTGGGCACGCGCGATTTCGTCACCTCCGTTGCGGTGTCCGCTCCCGCGGCATCGCCGGTGGACCTGAAGATGCTGGCCGAGAGACTGAAAGACCGCATGGAGCGCACCGGCAAGATCCCGAAAGTGACGGTGCGCGGCTTTTCCACCCATCAGATCCGCATCGCGCTTGATTCGGCGCGGCTTAAGGCACTGGGCATATCGGTGCAGGATGTGGCCAATGCGGTGATGCGCTCCTGCTTCGACCTGCCGGCCGGCTCGTTGCAGACGCGTGCGCGCGACATTCTCATCCGTTATGCCGACGAGGGCAAGCGCCCGCGCGATTATGAGAACATCGTGGTCGTGGCCAGCGCCAGCGGCGGAGAGGTGCGGCTGGGCGATATCGCCACCATCACCGACCGGTTCACTCTGGATGAGGAGAAATACCTGTTCAACGGCCGCCGTGCCGCCATTCTCGACATCACCAAGACACCGCAGGATGATGTGCTGCGGGTGATCGACGCGGTGAAGGCCTTCATCGCGGAGGAAAAGGCGCGCCTGCCGAAGGGCGTGACCATGGAGATCACCAACGATCAGGCCTCGCTGGTGCGTGACCGGCTCAATCTCATTCTCACCAATGCCGTGCAGGGTCTGATCCTGGTGTTTGTCACGCTGTGGCTGTTTTTCGGCCTGCGCTATTCCTTCTGGGTGGCCATGGGCCTGCCCATCTCCTTCCTGGGCGGCGGGCTGCTGATGGTCTGGAGCGGCATGACCATCAACATGATGACGATGATCGGCCTGCTCATCGTCATCGGTCTTTTGATGGACGATGCCATCGTCATTTCCGAGAACATCGCGGCACAGCGGGCGAAGGGCAAGCCGCCGGTGCAGGCGGCCATCGACGGCGTGACGCAAGTGATGCCCTCGGTGTTCGCCTCGTTCATCACCACGGTGGTTATCTTCGGCTCGCTGGCCTTTCTGAAAGGGGATCTCGGTCAGATCCTGCGGGTTGTGCCCATCGTCATGCTGTTCGTGCTGGCGGTGTCGCTTATCGAGGCCTTCCTCATCCTGCCGCATCATCTTCTGCACACCATGGAAAAGACGAAGACGGCGAAGATGGGCGGGCGCTTTCAGGAGTGGATGAACGCGCGGCTGGAAGCCTTCAGCAAGCGGGTGGTGGAACCGGTGGCCCGCTTTGCCGTCAACTGGCGCTATTTCACGTTCGGGTTTGCTGCCATGCTGTTTCTGCTGGCGGTGGCGGCCATGGCCGGCGGCAAGGTGAAGTTCGAGGCCTTTCCGGATCTCGACGGCAACACCATCGCCGCGCGCATTCTGCTGCCGGCGGGCTCGCCGCTGGCGCTGACCGAGCGCACGGTTGAGCGTGCCATTCAGGCCCTGCGCGAGATCAACCGGGAGGAAAAGCCGCGCCAGCCGGATCAGCAGGATCTGGTGCGCAACATCACGGTGGAATTCAACCGCAATGATACGGCAGGTGAGGCGGGCCCGCATGTGGCCACCATCACCGCCGACCTGCTGGATGCGGAAATCCGCACCATCCGCATCGAGGAGGTGCTGGCGAAATGGCGCGAAAAGACGAAGGACCTGCCGGATGTGGTGTGGATCCGCTTTTCCGAGACGAAGATCGGCCCGGCGGGGCTGGATATCGAGATCCGGCTGCAGGGGGATGACCTTGAGCAGATGAAGGCGGCCTCGCGCGAACTGATGGCCTGGCTGAAGGGCTATGTGGGCGCGGTGGACATTTCCGATGATCTGCGCCCGGGCAAGCCGGAGTTTCGCATCCGCTTAAAGCCGGAGGCGCGCATGCTGGGGCTGGACGGCCGGATGGTGGCGGATCAGCTGCGCGCGGCTTTCCACTCCATCACCGTGAACACGGTGCAGCGCGACGGTGATTCCATCGACATTGACGTGCGGCTGTCCGATCGGGACCGGGATTCTGTGGCCGATCTCGATCATTTCGACATCGCCCTGCCGGACGGGCGGCTGATACCGCTCAAGGCAGTGGCGGACGTGCAGCCCGGGCGCGGCTATTCGCGCATCACCCGCATCAACGGCCAGCGTGCCATTACCATCACCGGGGATGTGGACACGCGCATCGCCAACGCCAACGAGATCGTCACCCATGCCATGGCCTCCTTCGTGCCGAAGCTGCTTGAAAAATATCCGGGGGTGCGCATCTCGCTGGAAGGAGCCGACCGCAAGGCGCGCAAGACGCAGCGATCCATCCTTTCCGGCTTTGTTGTCGGCATCATCGGCATCTACCTGCTGCTGTCGTTTCAGTTCCGCAGCTACATCGAGCCGGTGGTGGTCATGTCCATCATTCCCTTCGCCTTCGTCGGCGCCGTGTTTGGCCATTTCCTCATGGGGCTGAACTTTTCCATGCCCTCGCTTTTGGGGCTGGTGGCGCTTTCCGGCGTGGTGGTGAACAACTCCATCCTGCTTGTGAACTTCATCAAGCATTATCACGGCGAGACGGCGAGCGTGCGCGAGGCGGCGCCGCTGGCCTCGCGGGCGCGCTTCCGCGCTATCCTGCTCACTTCCATGACCACCTTCGTGGGCCTTTTGCCCATCCTGACGGAAAAGAGCCTGCAGGCGCAGATTCTCACGCCCCTGGTCACATCGCTGGCCTTCGGGCTGGTGGCCGCCACCTTCCTGGTGCTGCTGGTGGTGCCCTCGATCTATTCCATCCTTGATGACTTTGGCCTGGCGCGCCTGGATGCCCCGGCGGAAGAGGAGGGAGATCATGTCTCTGCCGCTTCCGCCTCGCGATAATGTGATCGCACACATCGTTTCCGGCTGCGACGGAAACCGTATCCTGAATGCGTAAAGAACAGTGGGGCGGAAAAACCATCTCGGATGAGAAAAGGGATACATGCGACATGAAAAAGAAGCTTTTGACCGGCTTTCTCGCGCTGACGCTGTTTGCGGCGCCGGGCATGGCCCAGGATGCGCAGGATGACGGGCGCACGCTGGTGCAGATGGAGCCGCAGATGCAGCAGCAGTTTCTCGCCATGATGCGGGGATTTCTGGATTATGTCGATGACATGATGAATGCGCTGGCGGAAGGCGATTTCAGGGAAGTGGCGCGCATCGCCGGCGAGGATCTCGGCCCGGCCCATGAGCTGATGAGCAAGTTGCGCGCAGCGAAAGTACCGGAGGAGAAAATCGCCGAGATTCGCAAGCTGGTGCGCCAGCGCATGGCCGAGATGGTGGAGCAGGGAGGCGGCAACCCCGATCAGATGCACATGGGCATGGGCCGCATTGTCATGCAGGTGCTGGGCAAGCCGCTGCCCGGCATGCAGATGGGCGAGGGCCGGAAGAAACCGCAGGGATTTGGCGGTTTTGGCCGGGTCTTGCCCCCGGAGATGCATCAGATGGGCATGCAGATGCATCTTGCCGCCGGCAACATCGCCGATGTGGCGGCAAAGGTGGGCAATGAGCCGACGGCTGATGATTATCGCAAGGTGATCGAGGCCATCGGTGAGCTCACCGGCCAGTGCCGCGCCTGTCACGCCGCCTGGAAGCTGCGCTGACACCACGCTGATGATCCCTGCCTCTAAGGGCGGCATTCCCGGATACTTGAACGAAGGGAGGTGGCGGCTTTCCCCGCCACCTCCTTTTCATTCCAAGGCGTGGGGGCGAAAACCGCCCATGAACCTTGGTTCATGCGCCGCTTTTTTACCTCTGCTGCGGCAACGCCATTTACCGCAAGGCGGGCCTGCGCGGCCGCAGCGAGCTGGTGGCCTATTTCGTCGAAGACCTGCTCGCCGGCGAAAAGCTCCTTACCGGCAGGGGGTGATAAAAAATCCCGTCAGGAGGCTTGGCTACCAACCGGAATGAAAAAGGAAAGAGGCCGGAGCCTCTTTCCTGAACTGTTGCAGTCGAATGCTTGTTAACGGCCAGACTGCGTTTACTGATCTGCAAAGCAAAAGCTAGATTATCTTCTGATTATTGTCAAGCTTTACGTGCATAGATAACATGTCCTCGCCTGCCTTTCCAGTCATGTGAGGGCAACCATGCGCTATCGTCTCGCTCTCGACATCGGCACCAATTCCATCGGTTGGTGGATCTACGAGCTGAACGCGGAAAACGAACCCGTGCGCAGTGTCGATGGCGGCGTGCGCATCTTCCCCGATGGCCGCGACCCGCAGAGCAGGAAATCCCTGGCCGAGGATCGCCGCCTGGCCCGTGGTGCACGCCGCCGGCGCGACCGATTCGTGCGCCGAAGAAACGCCCTGATGCGCGCCCTGATGGAATACGGCCTGATGCCGGCGGACGAGTCCGCGCGCAAGGAGCTGGAAAAACTCGATCCCTTCGAGCTGCGCGCGCGTGCGCTGAATGAGCCGCTGCCGCCGCACCATCTGGGCCGCGCCCTGTTCCATCTGAACCAGCGTCGGGGTTTCAAGTCCAACCGCAAGACCGACAGCCGCGACAATGAGGCAGGTGCCATCCGCACCGGCATCGCCCGACTGGAACACAAGATGATGGAGGAAGGCGCCCGCACCTTCGGCGAATTCCTCCACAAGCGCCGCCAGCGCGGCGAGAGCGTGCGCGCCCGACTGCGCCCGGAAACGCAGGGCAAGGGCAACGGCTACGATTTCTACCCCGACCGCAAGCTGCTGGAAGCGGAATTCGACGCAATCTGGCAGGCCCAGGCGAAATACCACCCGGAGGTGCTGACCGAGGAGGCGCGTGATCACATCCGCCGCATCATCTTCTATCAGCGCCCGCTGAAGCCCCCGCGCGTCGGCAAGTGCACCTTCAACGAGCACGAGGAACGCCTGCCGAAGGCCCATCCCCTGTTTCAGCAACTCCGGCTCTATCAGGAAGTGAACCACCTGGAGGTGCAGCAGCCGGACGGTTCTTTCCGCAAGCTGACGCGGGATGAGCGCGACAAGCTGATCCTTTATCTGAACACCCGCAAAGATGCACCGTTCAAGACGCTACGCGAGCGCGTATTGAAGCTGCCCGAGTTCACCCGCTTCAACAAGGAAACGGAAAACCGCAGGAAACTGCCGGGCAATGAGGTCAACGCCGCGCTGGCGAACAAGAAGGCCTTCGGCCCGCAATGGACGGCGAAGAGCTGGCAGGAGCAATGGGCCATCATCGAGCGCATCCTGAACGAGGAAGATCCGGACGCGCTCATCGACTGGCTGATCGAGGAACAGGGCCTGAGCGAGGAGCAGGCCGAACATGTCGCCTTCAAGGTTTCGCTGCCGAAGGGCCATGGCCGCCTCGGCCTGACGGCCTCGCTGCACATCCTGGAGGCCCTGAAGGAAGACGTCATCACCTATGGCGAGGCGGTCGGGTGTGTATATGGCCATGGCGCGCACTCGGAATTCGCCACCGGTGAGGTCTTCGAGGAACTTCCTTACTACGGCCACATCCTCTCCCGCCACATCCCGCCCGGCACCGGCGACGCGAACGACCCGGAAGAACTGCGCGTGGGCCGCATCACCAACCCGACGGTGCACATCGGCCTCGGCCAGCTTCGCCGGCTGGTGAACACTCTTATCCGCCGCTACGGCAAGCCGGCCGAGATTGTCGTCGAGCTGGCCCGCGAGCTGAAGATGAACGACGAACAGATCAGGGAATACAACCGCCGCCTGAAAAAGAATACCGAAGAGGCCGAACACCGCCGCCAACTGATGCGGGAAGCAGAAGAGATAACGCATCAGAAAATAGAGCCAACCCCGCGCAACCACTTGCTCCTGCGTCTGTGGCTGGAACTGGAGGAGTGCGGCAAGCGCGCCCGCCGCTGCGTCTATACGGGCCAGAACATCAGCCTCTCCATGCTCTTCTCCGGTGCCGTGGACATTGACCACATCCTGCCCTATGCGAAAACGCTGGATGACAGCGTGGCAAACAAGATCGTCTGCCTGCGCGAGGCCAATCAGGAAAAACGCGACAGGCCCCCATACGAAGCCTGGGGCCACACGGAAAAATGGGAAGGCATCGCCGAGCGGGCCAAGGGCCTGCCGGCCAACAAGCGCTGGCGCTTCGCCCCGGACGCGCTTGAGCGCTTCAGGGGCAACCATGAGGATTTCCTGGCCCGCCAGCTCAACGAGACTCAATATCTCGCCCGCATGGCGCGGCTTTACCTGGCAGCGCTTTATCCAGTGAAGCTGGCGCAAGCACCGGTGTGGGTCACGCCCGGCCGGCTCACGGCTCTTCTGCGTCGCCGCTGGGGGTTGAACAGTATTTTGCGCGGCGACAACCTGCCCGAGGAGCAACAGGCGAAAGCGCGAGACGATCATCGCCATCACGCCCTGGACGCCGCCGTCATCGGGCTGACCAGCCGCGGCCTCTTGAACCGAATCTCTCGCGAGGCCGGGCGGCTGGAGGCACAAGGGCTGGAAGACTACGTCTGGCAATCGATCCCTGCGGAACCCTGGCCTGGCTTTCGCGAGGAGGTGGCGCGCATCGTGCGTCGCATGATCGTCAGTCATCGCCCGCGTCACAAGACCATCGACTTTTCTCTGCGTCGGGTGGGGCGCGACCAGACTGCGGGGCAATTGCACGAGGAAACCGCCTATGGCCTCACCGGCGAGCGCACGCAGCGCGGCGATCCCATCGTCGTCTATCGCGTACCACTCACCAGCCTGAAGCCGAAGGACATCGAGCTGGTGCGCGATCCGGACCTGCGCGATGCCCTGTGGAATCACACGCGCGACCTTTCGGGCAAGGAATACGAGAAGGCGCTGGCGGAATTTCCCACACTGGACAAGGTCGATGGCAAGGATAACCCGTGGAAGGGCATCCGTCGCGTGCGCATCACCCGTGCGCTGAACGTCATCCCCATCCGCGATCGCCGTACCGGCCAGCCCTACAAGGCCTACAAGGGCGGCTCCAACTACCGCTATGACCTCTGGGAGCTGCCGAACGGCAAGTGGGAAGCGGAGGTCATCTCCATGTTCGATGCCCACCAGCCGGGCTGGAAATCGGAGCTCAAACGCAAATACCCGACCGCGCGCAAGCTGATGCGCATCTTCCAGAACGACATGTGTGCGTGGGAACAGGACGGAAAAACGGTTTATGGCCGCGTGGTGAAGTTCACGAAGAATGGTCAGATTACGCTTGCGCCGCATAATGAGGCGAATGTGGATGCACGTAACAGAGATGCATCCGACCCATTTAAGTTTATTTCGCCGGCACCAGCCGGACTGAAGAACATGAAATTTCGCCTGGTCAAGGTGGACGAGACGGGACGCGTGTTCGACCCGGGCCCCTGGTATGACCGGCGCTGATGCCGCCTGCGATGATGTCACGGCAAAACAATGGATCGCTATGTGGACATAGCCACCGATGACGTACACTTAAGCGTGCTGCGCGGTTTCATGCTGGTGCGCAGGGATGGCGAGGAACTGGGCCGCGTGGCGCTGGACGACATCGCCGCCGTCATCGTTCACGCGCACGGCGTCACCTTCTCCGCCAACCTGTGCACCCGGCTGGCGCAGCGCGGCGCGCTCATTGTCTTCTGCGGGCCGAACCACGCGCCGCATTCCCTGCTCTGGCCATTGGAAGGGCATCATGCGCAAGGCGGACGCATGCAGGCGCAGCTCGCCGCCTCCAAACCGCTGAAGAAGAACCTGTGGAAACAGGTGGTGGTGGCCAAGATCCGCATGCAGCAGGCCATTCTGCACGCCGCCGGAGAAAACGCCGACGCCTTTGATCGTCTAGCGCGCAAGGTGCGCTCCGGTGATCCGGAAAACGTGGAGGCACAGGCGGCGCGGCGCTATTGGCCTCTGCTCTTCGGCCCCGGCTTTCAGCGCGACCGCAATGCGCACGACGTGAACGTGTTCCTGAACTATGGCTACACGGTCCTGCGTGCCTGTGTGGCGCGCGCTGTCATCGCCGCCGGACTGCACCCCACACTGGGAATGCACCACCACAACCGGGCCAATGCCTTTGCTCTGGCCGACGACCTGATGGAGCCGTTTCGACCACTGGTGGACTGGACAGCGCGGCAACTGTTGCGCGATAATTTCGGAAACAATAATGGCGGCATAGTGCTGGACTCACAAGCCAAGGAGCGGCTGGTGCGCATGCTGTCGTTTGACCTGCTGCTGCCGGAAAGCCGCACGCCGGTAAGCGGTTGCGTGCAGCGGCTGAGCGTATCGTTGGCGCGCAGCTTTGAGCAGCGCAGGGCCATGCTTGAATTTCCGGTGCCGCCGAAAGCGTTGGAGCTTGCGGAATTGTAGGGCGATGGGCCGCAAGGGCGGAGATGGCGTTTTCTTGAGCGGATACAGGCTCATGTGGATGCTGGTGATGTTCGACCTGCCGGTGAACACGCCACAGGCGCAGCGCGAGGCCACGCGCTTTCGCCAGTTCCTGCTTGATCGTGGCTTTGAGATGAACCAGTTTTCGGTCTACATGCGCTTCTGTGGCGGGCAGAAGACATTCGAGGCGCATGTGAAAGCCATAGAGCAAAACTTGCCTTCAGGCGGTGATGTGCAAATTTTGCAAATCACGGACAAGCAATATGAGCGGATCCGTGTTTACAGCGGACAGACACGGCGTCAGGCGCGAAAAAATCCGAATCAACTGGCGCTTTTTTGAGGATTGGCGGCATTTTCGATCTTGGAATGGCCGCCCAAACCCCTTGAA
>NZ_KN050832.1:0-937 GCF_000746275.1 Thermopetrobacter sp. TC1 | reverse complement strand
ACGGCCCCAAGATTAGCAGATCAGAAAACGCAGTCCAGCTGCAATAGAAGGGCGAAAAAACTAGGGCGTGTCCTCATAAAATCCGACGTGCCAGCCCCTGAAGGTCGGCATTTTCGCTGCATCTCGCCGGCTTTTCGTCCTTGAAAATAGCTTCGGCTATTCCCTGCGGGCGAAAGGACCAGCGATTTTCAAGAAAATGCCGCTGGCATCGCCGTCTTTGAATTAAGTCCACGCCCTGGAGGGGGCAACAGCAAGATTAAAGGACGTGTTTGCTCCAGAAAACGCGAAGAGGCAGAAGAAGGGCTGGTGAGCCCGGGAGGACTCGAACCTCCGACCAACTGATTAAAAGTCAGTTGCTCTACCACCTGAGCTACGGGCCCATGAGGAATGTTTGGGGCGCCGGTGTGTGTGTGTGTGGCGCGTGTATTCTCCCAAGCGAGGCGGAACATAGGCCGGGGGTGCGCTGCGGTCAAGGGGATTGGCATCTCTTTGAAAAGGGCTCCAATGCCCAGAGGCATATTCGCCTTACGGGGAATTTTCTCACTCTACACGACACACCGTTACCATCTTCCTCGTCACCCCAGCGAAAGCCTCAGGTCTCAGACCACAAACGCATGAGCAAATGGCTTGAGATACCGGCTTTCGCCCACTGGTGTCCAAGAAAGATGATGGTTAGGTGAAAAAAGTACGGGATTGTCCGCCACTTGTGGTAAAAGTGAAGTGTCAAGGCTTGATTTGCCACAAGCGGAGGAACAATCCCGATGTTTGAACCTACCACGCTTCATCGCATTGTCCAACTGCTTCCTGACCGCCTTGTTGAGGAGGCGGTGCGCCGGCATAACAGCGACCGCTATCGCAAGCGTTTTCACACGCGGGCGCACCTGTTGGCGCTGCTGGTGTCACAACTTGGCGCTGTATCGAGCCTGCGGGATGTGGA
>NZ_KN050831.1:8791-120994 GCF_000746275.1 Thermopetrobacter sp. TC1 | reverse complement strand
TTCAAGTGGTTGAAGCAAAATCTGAAGGTCAAGCGTTTCATGGGCGAAAGCCGCAACGCCATTCTTGTACAACTGTGGGTGGCGGTGATCGCCTGGCTTCTGCTGCGTGAATATCACCGCCTGGTCACGAAAGCAGATACCGCAAGTGGTGCAATGAGGCTCAAGGACATCCGCGTGCTCGTGGCCGCAACCCTTTTTCACCCGCCGCCAAAACCGCCACGCGCCACACCCCACCCCACCACTTCCCTGCCCCTTTTCGAGGAGCTCCTCCCATGCTGAACTTTCCTTGGACACCAGTGGGCTTTCGCCGGTATGACGATGTGGGGGTCGTTTAGTCTGCGAGACAACACGACTGCGCCTGAGCCGGATGCTTTGCGCGGTGGCAGGGAGCGGTTTGCCGGATTTTCTACAGGACCTTTCAAAACGGCTCAGGACAGGTGGCCTTCGAGCATGAATTCGCAGCCCCAGAAGCGGTCGGGCACGAGGATGGTGGGGTGGCGCTGGCTTTCGCGCGGTTCGGGATAGTCCAGGGTATAATGCAGCCCCCGGCTTTCCTTGCGGCGCAGGGCGGAAGTGATGATCAGCTCCGCCACCAGGGCGAGGTTGCGCAGCTCGAGAAGATCGGAAGTGACGCGAAAGCCGCCGTAATATTCCGCGATCTCCTGCTGCAGGAGCGTGATGCGGTTGCGCGCCCGCTGCAAACGTTTGGTCGTGCGCACGATGCCCACGTAATCCCACATGAAGCGGCGGATTTCATCCCAGTTGTGGGAGACGACCACCATTTCATCGGAATCGGTGACCCGGCTTTCGTCCCAGGCGGGCAGGGGCGGCGGCGGCGGGATGTCCTCCAGACGGGCGAGCAGGTCATGCACCGCCGCCTCGGCATAGACCAGGCACTCCAGCAGGGAATTGCTGGCCATGCGGTTTGCCCCGTGCAGGCCGGTATAGGTCACCTCACCGACGGCATAGAGATTCTCGATATCGGTGCGCGCGCGCATGTCCACCATCACGCCGCCACAGGTATAGTGCGCCGCCGGCACCACCGGGATCGGTTCGCGCGTCATGTCGATGCCGAACTTGAGCAGGGCGGCGTAGATATTGGGAAAGTGGCTGCGGATGAAATCGGCGGGCTTGTGGGAAATGTCGAGATAGACGTGATCGATGCCCAGGCGCTTCATTTCGTGGTCGATGGCGCGGGCGACGATATCACGCGGCGCCAGCTCGGCGCGCTCATCAAAACGCGGCATGAAGCGCTCGCCATTGGGCAGCAGCAGCCGGCCGCCCTCGCCGCGCACGGCCTCGGAGATGAGCTGGGCCTTGGCCTGGGGATGATAAAGGCAGGTGGGGTGAAACTGCTCGAATTCCATGTTGGCCACGCGGCAGCCGGCGCGCCAGGCCATGGCGATGCCATCGCCGGTGGTGATGTCGGGATTGGTTGTGTAGAGATAGACCTTGGAGGCCCCGCCGGTGGCGAGAACGATGGCGCGCGCGCGAAAGAGATCAACGCGGCCGCTGTTGCGGTTGAGAACATAGACGCCAACGATGCGGCCGTATCCTTTTCCGGGCACGTGTTCGCGAATGAGGTCCACGGCCATGTGTTGTTCGAAGATGGTGATGTGCGGCGCGCGGCGGGCCTTGGCCGCCATGCTCTCTTCCATTTCGCGGCCGGTGGCATCGGCGGCGTGCACGATGCGGCGGGCGGAATGGCCGCCTTCGCGGGTTAAGTGATACTGGCCGTCATCTGCGCGGGTGAAACGGGCGCCATAGCGTTCCAGGCGGGCGATGGCCGCCGGCGCATGCTCCACGACGAAGCGCACCACCTCCTCATCGCACAAACCCGCCCCGGCGATCAGTGTGTCCCTGATATGGGCCTCGAAGCTGTCGGCATCATCGAGAACGGCGGCAATGCCCCCTTGCGCATGCCAGGTGTTGGTCTCCTCAAGCTCCGTCTTGGACAGAACGGCAACCTCCACCCCCGCCGCGTCCAGCTGCAGGGCGACGTCCAGACCGGCAGCGCCGGAGCCGATGACGATGACATCGAAGCTGTGCTCTTCCGACATGATGTCGGTTCTATAGCGGCTTGCTCAGGCTGCTTCAACGGCGCATGCCGCTTCAAGCCGGATTTCAGGGCACGATAACGGCGGGAAAGAGAGAGGAAAGGCGGTAGAAACAGTCATGCAACGTGTGCATGCGTGACAGGGCAGGGCGCTTTCGCTATCGTCTCTGCACAAAAACCATAAAACGCCTTGAGGAAACGAACGGGAACGAGGCATTCATGACGTTCGACATCGGTCTGGGAGGGGCTTTCCTGGCCGGAATCCTCTCCTTTCTCTCGCCGTGCGTTCTGCCCATCGTGCCGCCTTCGCTGGCCTTCATCGCCGGCATGTCCTTTGATGAAATGACGGACGAAAAGGCCGGGCGTCGCGGACGGCTTGTCCTGGCCACCGTGGCCTTCGTGCTTGGCTTTGCCACCATCTTTGTCCTGCTTGGTGCCACGGCGAGCACTGTCGGGCAGCTTCTGCAGCAGTATCGCGATATCGTGGCCGTCATTGCGGGCGGCATCATCATCCTGCTGGGCCTGCATTTTCTCGGCGTGTTCAGGATGATGATGCTCTATCGCGAGGTGCGGGCGCAGCCGCGGCAAAGGCCGGTGGGCCTGGCCGGCGCCTATGTGGCGGGGCTGGCGTTCGCCTTTGGCTGGACGCCCTGCGTGGGGCCGGTGCTGACCAGCATTCTCTTCGTTGCCGGGGCTCAGGATACCGCCATGCAGGGGGCTGCGCTGCTCTTGGTCTATGCGCTGGGCATTGGCGTGCCTTTCGTGGTGGCGGCCGCCTTTCTCGAACAGTTCATGGGCTTCATGCAGCGCTTCCGCCGCCATCTTGATGTCATGGAAAAGATCATCGGCGGCTTTCTCATCATCACCGGCATTCTCATCATGACCGGTGCCATGAACGCCATCGGCGAGTGGATCCAGAAGACCTTCCCGGCGCTGATGGAATTCGGCACATGAAATCCCGGAACGCGCAATAGCCCTTGCGGCCTAGCGCTCTCCGGCCATCTTCACCCACAAGGAGGGCGGAAGGGCAGGGGGGCGTTCCTTGAAAACGTTTCGGCGGGGCATGTTACCCCGCCGTCCATGCCTTAGGGTGAAGGTGAAAAATGCCAGGGGTCGTCCTAGATAAATAAGTCAATGTTGTTTTATGTCATTGAAATCATGGTAATTTTTCAATGTCTCCATAACATGGTTTTCAGGGTTGAGAGAAGCGCCAATGGCGATTTTTCGCCATTGGCGCTTCATGACCATTCTTTTCGCAACTCATTGAATGTCAAGCATGAAACCGCTACGCGGCGGCCCGCAGGGCCGTGCTTGACATTCAATGAGTTGTGGAACAGCAAAACCTAGTTTCTAGGACAGCCCAAAATGCCAAACAGTTCCGGAAGGATATGAAGTGTCCTTCCGGGCATGGATGTTTATTGCAATTGATTTGGGCAGGCACGGTGCCGCGCTGAAGATGGGACAAGGGCAGGCCTGACTTAAAAAAGGCGCTTGTCTGTTGAGGAGCAAGCGCCTTTGCATGATCCGTCAGATCTTTTTTCGCCTTTTTGTACCCCATCATCCAGAAGCGCACGGGGCAAAGGCGGAGGGATGCCCCGATCAGCTCTCGTCTCCCGATTCCTCATAGAGCTGGATGGGCTGGCCCGGCATGACCGTGGAAATGGCATGCTTGTAGACAAGCTGGGACAAGCCATCCCGCCGCAAAAGGACGCAGAAATTGTCAAACCACGTGATGATGCCCTGCAGCTTCACGCCATTGACGAGAAAGACCGTGACCGGAACCTTGTTCTTGCGAACGTGGTTGAGGAAGGTGTCCTGAAGATTTTGTTGTCTGTCCTGTCCCATGTGCCACCTCTTCCCGTGTCCGCCCTCTTTTAGGAATACGCCGCATCATCAGGCGGACAGTCGGTAACCCCCGTCTTTGCTTTGCATGCCTCCCCGCGCACTCTCTCAAGCCCCCCGCAGGGCCGGCATGCACTCGATGCTTCCAGAAACAGGGCAGGGCAGCCAAATCACATCAGGCCGAACGCAGGCTTGCATATCTCGCCCGGGATTGCGGCCCCCGAAACGCCCCACCCGTTTTTCGGCCGCACCATATCACATTTGTTGGAACGGTTCGAGTGTCAGAAGAAATTATCCCCATATAGGTGCAAAAATGTCACTCTTGCGCGCCATAATAGGCATCACTGCGGGCAGGAATGCCCAAGATGCCATTTCTGCGCGCAAGAGGGTTGTGTTCCGTGATAGTGCTTAGGCGAGCTGATCGCGAATGCGCGCAAGGCTTTCCTCGCGGCCAAGGACGGCGAGAACCTCGAAAATGCCGGGCGAGACATTGGAGCCGGTGAGCGCCGCGCGCAAGGGCTGCGCCACCTTGCCCAGCTTGAGTTCTTGTGCTTCCGCAAAGGCCTTGATGCGCTCTTCCAGTGTCTCCTCGGTCCAGCCGGCCTCATTGATCGCTTCAAGGACGGGAAGAAGATCGCGCAGGACGTCACGGCCGCCCTTGTCCAGGATCTTTGCGGCCTTCGGCGCAATCTCCAGCGGGCGCTCCGCATAGAGATAATAGGAAAGATCAAGGAGTTCCACCAAGGTTTTCGCACGTTCCTTCAGGCCGGGCAGGGCCTTGAGGAAACGCTGGCGTCCCTCAGGCTGCTCAAGCAGGCGCCGGGCCAGCTCCGCCCGGGTGCGATGGTCCTTATCGGCATGGGGCAGGAACTGTTCAAAGCGGGCAAGCAGCCGCTCATCGTCAAGATTGCGGATCCACCAGCCGTTCACACTCTCCAGCTTGACGAAATCGAAGCGCGCCGGAGACTTGCCGATGGCATCGACATCGAACCACTCAATGAGCTGTTCGGTGGTGAAAATCTCGTCATCGCCATGGCTCCAGCCGAGGCGGGCGAGATAATTGCGCATGGCCTCGGGCAGATAGCCCATGGCGCGATAGGCCTCAACGCCCAGTGCCCCGTGGCGCTTGGAGAGCTTGGCGCCATCGGGGCCGTGAATGAGGGGGATGTGTGCCATTTTCGGCATCTCCCAGCCGAGGGCGTCGTAGATCATCTTCTGGCGGGCGGCGTTGGTGAGGTGATCCACGCCGCGGATGACATGGGTGATGCCCATGTCGTGATCATCGACGACAACGGCGAGATTATAGGTGGGCGTGCCATCGGCGCGCATGAGTACGAGGTCATCCATGGCCTCGGCCTGCCAGCGCACCTCGCCCTGCACCATGTCGTGAATGACGATCTCGCCCTCGCGTGGCGCAGCAAAGCGCACCACCAGCGGCTTGTCATGCGGCGGGCACAGGCCCAGCTCGCGGCAGCGGCGGTCATAGGTCATCGGGCGGCCTTCGGCGCGGGCCTTCTCGCGCATCTCGGCCAGCTCCTCCGGCGTGCACTGGCAATAATAGGCATGCCCGCTTTCCAGCAGCCTGTGCACAATCTCGCGGTGGCGCTCCACCCGGGCGAACTGGGAGATGGGCTCGCCGGCCCAGTCCAGCTCCAGCCATTTCAGGCCCTCGATGATGGCATCCACCGCTTCCTGCGTGGAGCGTTCGCGGTCGGTGTCCTCAATGCGCAAAAGCATCTCGCCGCCGTGATGCTTGGCATAGAGCCAGTTGAACAGGGCGGTGCGGGCGCCGCCGATATGCAGAAAGCCCGTGGGCGAAGGGGCGAAGCGGGTTCTCACCTTGCTCATGGTTGTGAACGCTATCCTTAAGCTTGCGGATGTGACGGATCCTTGGTCTTTACGCTCCGTGCCGGGGAGTGCGCGCCTTGCTGTTGAAAACCGGGAGGCGGCGACGGGTCTGCACGGAATGCGTGCCGGAAACGGCGAATGGTGCTAGGCTTTTGCCAGTTTTTGCGGGGGCAGGCAATGGGCCTTGAACGTTTCTGGCAGGAGCGGGACGGCAAGAACACGCGGCGGCAGGGTGAAACACCGCCTGCGGCAGGCGTATGGCCGAATGACGAGGCGGAGGCCTTCGATGCCCTGAATGACGGCGAAGGCGATGATAGGCCGTGGCGTTTCTGGGGCAGGGGTTTGCGGCTGATGCGCAGGCCACTGGGGCCAGCGCCGGTGGCGGGCGATCTTGTGGCATGGCTGGCGGTGTTTCTCTGGGCCGGGGCGGCGCTGTGGTTCATCGCACCGGTGCGGCCGGGCCTGCTCTTATCAGGCCCCGTGGCCGGGCTTTTTCTGTTGCTTGGGATCTGGCAGGCGGCAAGAACCGGGCAGCGGGGCCTTTTGCTGCTTGCGGCCGCTTGTGTGGGCTTTGCGCTTGTCTCCTGGCGGGTGCTGCAGGCGCATGTGCGGCTTTTGCCGGCGCATGTGGGCTGGGTGACGCTCACCGGGCAGGTGGAGCGCACATGGCATGCAGGCCCCGGGCGTGTGCGCATGATCCTGCGGGTGAAGGATCTGCCTGAGGTGCGCAGGCGCTTCGTGCCGCAAAGGGTGCGGATCACGCTGCTGATCCCTAAGAAACGCAGTGGGAAAAACACCCGCGCGCAGGGTCATGAACGCCTGCCGCTGCCAGGGGATGTGGTGCGGCTGCGGGCGCGGCTTAAGCGTCTGCCGCAGCCGGTGGAACCTGAGGGCTTTGATCCGGCGCGGGCGCCTTTTTTCGCCGGCATTGGCGCGGTGGGCTTTGCCCATGCGCGGGGGCTGTTTCTCATCGAGGACGGATGCAAGGATTGCGGGCTGGCGCTTTTGGGCGCACGGTATCTGGAGCGCTGGCGCCGGGCGATTGCCGGGCGGTTGCGGGCGGTGATGCGGGATGACAACGCAGCGGCGCTGGCGGCGGCCCTGATCATCGGCGAGCGCGGGCGGCTTGCGCAGGCGCATCTGGAGGCGCTGCGCGCGGCGGGGCTTGCGCATATCCTTGCCATTTCCGGGCTGCATCTGGCGCTGGTGGCCGGTGCGGTGTTTCAGGCGCTGCGCTTTCTTCTCGCCGCGATCCCGGGCCTGGCCATCCGTTATCCCATCCGCAAGTGGGCGGCGCTGGCCGCCTTGCTGACGGCGGCGGCCTATCTGCTGCTGTCTGGCAATTCCGTGGCCACGCAGCGGGCCTTCATCATGCTGGCGGTGATGACGCTGGCCCTGATGCTGGACCGGCCGGCGTTGAGCATGCGCAACCTCGGGCTGGCCGCACTGCTGATCCTGATCCTGCATCCGGAAAAGGCGGTGACGGCGGGGTTTCAGATGTCCTTTTTCGCCGTGGCCGGGCTGATCGCCGTTTATGAAGCGGTGCGGCACGTTCGCTTGTCGCGAATGGTGTTACGCGCAGAAGCGGATGAATCCCGGACGCTCTGGCAGCGGTGGCTGCGGGGGCTGTTGCTTGGCTTTCTTGCGTTTGCGCTCACAACCCTGGTGGCGGCGCTGATGACGGCCTTGCCCTCGGCCTGGCACTTCAACCGCCTCTCGCATTGGGGGCTGTTTGGCAATGTTCTGGCGCTTCCCGTTGTCAGCCTCGTGGTGATGCCGGCGGGGGTTCTGGCGCTTGTTCTCATGCCGCTTCATCTGGATGCGCCCGTGTGGCAGGTGATGGAGGCGGGGCTGAAGGCGGTATTCACGATCAGCGGCTGGATTGCACACTGGCCCGATCCGTGGCTGGAGGTGCCGCAGATGCGGCTTTGGGCGGCCGCGCTGATCGCGGCAGGGCTTCTGTGGCTGTGTCTGCGGCGGGATGGCTGGCGGCTTGTGGGGTTGGGCGCGGTTGTGGCCGGGGTTCTTGCGCCGGCGGCGGTTCGGCCGGATGTGCTCGTTGATGCTCAAGGCAAGGTCGTGGCCGTGCGCAATGCGGCGGGCCAATTGCTTGCCACACCAGGGCGGGCCGGGCGCTTTGCCCTGTCGATCTGGCTGCGGCGGGATGGTGATCCGGCAACACCGAAAGAGGCCCGAAAGCGCAAAGGCTGGAGATGCGCACCATCCGGCGCATGCCGGACAGCACTGATCAGGAGCGGGCAGACGGGCGAAAGGGGCAGAACCATCGTCTTTCTGCCGGCGGTGATGGAACGGCGGCTTGAAAGCAATGCGCTGAAGCAGGCGATCGCTCAGGCCTGTGCCGATGCCGCCATCGTGATTGCCGCCTTTCCCTTGCGGGAGGGCTGCAAGGAGGTGCGCGTGCGCATCGATCGTTTCGTGCTGTGGCGGCAGGGGGCGCAGGCGCTCTGGCTTGATGAGGCAGGACGCATTGTGCGGCACCTCAGTGTCTCAGATAAGCGCGGCACATTGCCCTGGGGGCGTGCGCCCCTGCCGCGCAAGGCGGTGCGCGCCGATGTGCCGGCGGATGCGTCCGCAAGCAGAGAAAGGCGGATGATAACCGATCCTTAAGGCTTCAGGTTGTATGAGCGGAATGATTCGGCGCTTCGTTGTGACTTGCCCGAACGGGTGTTATGGGTTAAGGATGTCTGTTGACGGGGGGAACGCTCATGTCGGCAAGGAGGGAGGGCGACGTGAACGGCCCTGAAATCAGATACGGGCGGTCCGAGAGAAGGAGCATCGGCTCCGTCCTGTCCTCAAAGCGACAGCAGATCAGCAAAGGCGGCCTTGTTGCGGCCGTGGCGCTGACGGCCGCGTTGCTTTCCGCCTGTTCCACGACGGAGCCCAACATTACGCCGCCCGATGCCGGCATGGCGGTTGGTTTTCATGACGCCGCCGAGGTGATCACGGTCAAGGCGGGCGATAAGCTGAAGGTGATCGCCTTCGGGCTTGATTCCCTTTCCGGCGATTATGTGGTGGATGCTTCCGGAGCGCTCAATCTCGGCCGCTTTGGCAAGGTGCACGTGGCGGGGCTAACCTATCCGCAAATCGAGGAGAAGATTGCCGCCGCGCTGTCCACGGCGGGGCAGGAGGGCGTTCGGGTCAGCGTCCTGCCGGATAATGGCTGAAGCATCAGCCGGTTCCTGATCGGTCTTTCGTCCTTTCGGTCTTTTCGCAGGCTGTTTCCTGTCATACCTTTCTTGCGCGCTTTTCAGGGCGCGTTGCGCATGACGTCTTGGCGCTTCCTCTCTGTTCCGTCAGGGGGAGAGGCAGCGCACGGGGCCTTTGCGCGCGACATGGCGGGCCAAAGCGAAGGGAGGTGAAGCGTGAACCAAGCCGAGGTATGGATGCGGCGCATCCTTGATTTCACGCCGGCAGATGAGCGCCTGTTGCTGAAGGCGCCGCTTGAGGCGGCGGATGTGGCGCGTGTCATCGTATCCAGCCTTGAAGAGGACCTCGATGCGCGCGGCGATATCACCAGCGAAGCCGTCATTCCGCAGGATGCGCGTTTTGCCGGCACCATGCGCGCGCGTGAGGCGCTGGTTTTGGCGGGGCTGCCGGTGGCGGCGCGGGTGTTTGCCGCACTTGATCCTGAAATCACCTTTGAGCCGGAAGCGGCCGATGGCGCGCAGATTGCGGCCGGGGCGGTTCTGGCCCGGGTCTGTGGCCCGGCGCGCAGCCTGCTGGCGGCGGAGCGCGTGGCGCTGAACATCCTCCAGCATCTTTCCGGCATCGCCAGCGAGACGCGCCGTTTTGCGGATGCGATCGCGCACACCTCCTGCATCCTGCTGGATACGCGCAAGACCATTCCGGGCCTCAGGCGGCTTGAGAAATACGCCACCCGCATGGGCGGCGCACGCAATCATCGCCTCGGGCTTTTCGATGCGGTGCTGATCAAGGACAATCACATCGCCGTGGCAGGCTCGCTCACCGCAGCGGTGCAGGCGGCGCGCCAGGCGGGGCATGAGCACATCGAGGTGGAATGCGACACGCTTGAACAGGTGCAGGAAGCGCTGGATGCGGGCGTTGAGCGCATCCTGCTTGATAACATGGATCCGCCCACGCTCAGAAACGCGGTGGCCATGATCAACGGCCGGGCGCAGACAGAGGCCTCCGGCGGGGTGCGGCTTGAGACCATTGCGGCCATTGCCGAAACCGGGGTGGATTTCATCTCCGTCGGCCGCATCACGCAATCGGCACCGGCCAAGGACATCGGACTGGACTGGGCCGCTACGGCAGGCTCTTGAAGGGCAGGGAAGCGCTGTATGCACGCGCCGTCATGAAAGGCATGCTGCCAGAGGCATCAAGGCGGGCCAGAGACCGATGCGATGGTTAGACGGAGTGCATGGTTTTCAGATAGCGGCGGAAACGCTCCTGATAGGTGGCGGCGCCGCTGGTGAGGCCCTGTGATTCCTCTTCGGTGAGAATGCGGCGCACCTTGCCGGGCATGCCAACGACGAGCGCGCGCGGCGGGATCTCCTTGCCTTCGGGGATGAGGGCGCCGGCGCCGATTACCGCGCCTTCGCCGACGGTGACGCCATTCATGATGACCGCGCCCATGCCGATGAGCACGTTATCGCCGATGGTGCAGCCGTGCAGGATGACATTGTGGCCAACAACGACATTGCGCCCCAGCCGCAGGGGATAGCCGGGATCGGTATGCAGAACGCAGTTGTCCTGGATATTGGAGCCCGCTCCGATGATGATGGGCTCGACATCGCCGCGCAGCACCGCGCCGAACCAGATGGACACATCCCGCTCCAGCGTGACGCGGCCGATGACGGTGGCCGTCGGCGCCAGAAAATAATCCCCCTCCGGCGGCAGTTTCGGGTTGTGGCCGTCAAAGGCATAGACCGGCATGATGTTCATCTCCCCAATACGGCGGCGTTCCGTTTGTGTGCATGGCCCTGTCGGCATCCGGGGCGCAAAAGCGCTTCAAGCATGCCCGTGTGGGAGGCCTGTTCGCGAAACCGGGCACTTAAAGCCCATGGCGGTCCGTTTCAGAGGCATTTAGCCACATTATCGTCCCCATGACACACGGGTCCGCAGCATTGTCCACAACTGTTCATCTGAAGTCTGTGCACATTCCTTCTCCCCGCCTCGTGCTCACCCCTTGCTCGAAATGCGTGTATGCGGTGGTATATGAAACGTGTGTGGAATATCATGAGAACATGAGAGGAAAATTGTCAAGTCTCTTCGATCTGATGCCGGGAAGACGAGAATTGAAAAAAGGGAGGCCGGCCCCGGGTGGGAGCGGGGCCGGCCGTGCTGCCCGGCCTTTGTGGTGGGGGATGGGGGAGGGGGACGCCGGCCGGGCGCGGGGTCCTCGCGATTTTTTTCTGGCGCTTCAAGGCCTTGCAGATGATGCCTGAAGCGCCTGTTCAGTTGTTGCCGAAGATGCGCATGCCCTTGCCCTGGCCCGGGCGCCGGGTCAGAGAGACCCAGCGGCGCGGGTCCTGTTGCGACTGTCTCTTCAGCAGGGTGTATCCCGTCTTGTTCCAGGGCAGAATGGCATCCCGCCGGTTGTCGAGAATGAAATCCCCTTTCGTGGTGCGCACCATGAGCACGGCATGGCCGCCACCCTTTTCATCGAGCACCACGGTGATCAGCAGGGTTTCCGGCGGAAAGCCCAGCCCTTCCAGATACTTCTTCTTCAGAAGCACGTAATCCTCGCAATCGCCGGCGGTGGTGGGATATTCCCAGACCTCGGGCCGGTTGTAGAGCTCAAGGTCGGTGACCGGCCTGATCTTGCGGTTCACATAACGGTTCACCTGCCGCAGAAGGTCCCAGCGCCGGCTGTCAATGCGCGCCTTCGGCGTCATGTAGCCCACGGGCTGACAGTCATCCCTGTGCCGCGCACAGAAGGATACATAGCCAATGGGCGGCAGGGTATCGCCATATTCCGGCGCGAAGGCCGCCGCCGGCGCCACATTGCTGCGGGCCTCGGCCGATGCCGCGGCCAGAACGGACAGCGCAAGCCCTGCAGCGAGAGCGGCTCCTGTCCTGATCATGTGTGTCCACCCAACCATTGTTCGACGTCCCCTTTCGTTGTTATCTGTCGGGGATGCTAACAGGCGGGCTTTGAGATTCCGGAAAATGGCAGGCGAGAAATTCGCTCCAGCAAAAAGGAATTTGTTAATCCTGATGCAGCGGCGAGGAGATCCGTTATAAAGGGGAAGAGAATGAAGCAGGTTCAGGCGACGTTAACCATAAGCACCCGGGGAAAAGGACTTTACGAATTCACAGCAGACGTTTTGCGCTTTGTTTCGGAAAGCGGCATCCACACCGGTCTTCTTGTTCTCTATTGCCGACATACTTCCGCTTCTCTCACCATTCAGGAAAATGCCGATCCGGATGTGCAGCGGGATCTGGAAAGCTTCTTTGCGCGGCTGGTGCCGGAGGGCGCCTCCTGGTATCGGCATGTGATGGAAGGGCCTGATGACATGCCCGCCCATATCCGTTCGGCGCTGACGAATGTCTCCCTGACCATCCCTGTGGCTTCCGGCCGGCCTGTTCTGGGCACCTGGCAGGGCATTTATCTCTTTGAACATCGCGCGCGCCCGCACACGCGGCAGGTTTTTGCACACCTGATGGGAGACGCTGCGTAAGGCCCTTCAGTTTGTAATTGGGAATTGCCATTCCCGGTTGTAATCCTTTGTTAGCCTTTTCCCGACAAAGTGTTGGCGATGCATAAGCCCGCCCAAGGCTGCCGCCCGATGGCACGCCTTCGGGCCGGCGGGGCGAGAAATGTCGTCTCGGATCCGGTGGGGATCCGTGCCGGTGGGTTTGGCCCTGGTTCGGATGAGTGTTCGCTTCCGGGCGCGGATCTTACGCCCGGCAGGGGGAACGTGTGTGCCTGCATGAACCCCCCTGGCGAAGCGGGCAGTCGGCAACACAGAAGGACGAACGGGATGAAGTGGTTCGGTAGACGGAGCAAAAGCGAAGAGATCATCGAGGAGGTGGAGGCCCTCGCTTCCTCGAGCGGCACGGAGAATGACGAGCCCGTGGTCGCGCAGCCTGAAACCGCAACACCGGCGCGCCCGGTGGCGCCACAGCCGATTTCGCCGCAGCCGGCAGGCCCGGCGCATGGTGGTTTTCAGGGCAATACCGGCCCGATGTTCGGCGCTGCGCGCGATCAGTTCAATCAGGTCATGCGTGAAAACGTGCTGCTGCGGGAGGAAAATGCGCGACTGAAAGAGCAGGTGCGGCAGCTGCAGATGATGCTGGCCAACATGCAGGCGGCCGCCAATTACGCCGCGGCGGGCATGTGTGCGCCGGCGGTGCCGCCCGCCTATGCGCAGGCGCAGGCGGCCATGCCCCAGGCGCAGCCGATGCCGCAGCAGCCGATGCCGCAACAGCCCATGGCACAGGCACCGGGCTATGGTGCCCAGCCGCAGCCTGCGCCGCAGGCTCAGCCGCAGCCGCAGCCCGCGGCACCGCAAGGCGGCGGCAGCGATGATCTCAGGGCCATGCTGGCCGAGCTGAAGAATGAGATCGCGCAGGTGAAGCAGATGGCCAGCACGGATCCCTATCTGGCGCGGGCAGGCATGGCCCAGCCGATGGCCGCAGGGATGGCGCCGCAGTTTGGCATGGCTTCTGCGGCCGCCGGCAACGGGGGCGAGGATGTGCGCGCCATGCTGGCCGAGCTGAAGAGCGACATCGAGGCCCTGCGCGCCGAGCAGCGCTCCGCGGCCAAACGCAGCGGCAGCGAGGATCTGCGCGACATGCTGGCGCGCCTGAAGGAGGATATCCGCTCTCTGAAGGAGAGCACCCGCGCGGAGCGTGAGGAGACCGCGCCGCGCCCGTCGTCCTTCGGCCGTCGCGAGAGTGAGGCGGAAAGCACCTCCGACAATGTGGTGCACCGGCTCATCTCCGACATCGAGCAGGGGCTTGGCGTGCAGAAGGCCGATGAGGAGACCGCCTTCGGCAAGGCGGAAAAGGCCGAGCCCGAGGAGAGCAAGGACGATGCCTCGGCGAAGGCGCGCGATGAGCTTGCCGATCAGCTGGAACAGATGCTGGCCAAGCTCCACGATGAACTGAAACAGACCACCCATGCCCCTGATGAAGGCAAGGAGAACGATCTTTCCGGCGAGCACGACGAGGAGGTTCTGCGCCGGGCCTCCGGAGCGTGAGCGCGCGAGAGACGTTCGGATTCAAGCAAGCGGAGAGACGTGAACATGGTAAAGCTCGAGTGGCAGGATGCCTTCAACACCGGCATCGATCTCATCGACCGTCAGCACCAGATTCTCGTGCGGGCGATCAACCTGCTGTCCATGGGCCTGGAGCAGGGCTGCGAGAAGGATCTCATGGACGACATCTTCCATACGCTCGCCGATTATACGGCGACGCACTTCGCCGATGAGGAGCGGCTGTTCACCGAAGCCAGCTTTCCGGAGGCGGAGGCGCACAAGCGCACGCACGAGATGTTCCTGCAGCGGCTCAATGAGCTGAAGGCCAAGTTCGATCAGGGCGGCGATACCGCGCAGGAGGTGCTGGTCTTCCTGGTGGACTGGCTGAAGAATCACATTCTCGGCACCGACCGCAAGTACATCCCCTACGTGCTGGGCGAGGGCGGTCTGCGCAAGGCCGTGTGAGGCCACGCCAACGTTTTTCAGGCTGCATCTCCATCAGGGAATGCATGAGAGACACGATGACGGGCCATGCCGCTGCCCGGGCGGCGTGGCCTGTTTTGTTGCGTCATTTATCGAAGAAGCGGACGATGATGTTGAGAATGACGGTGAGCACGATGGAAAGAAGAATGGACGTGCCCAGAAGAATGTGCACGCTCCAGCCCTTGCCGCCGAGATGAATGTCACCCGGCAGGCGGCCCAGCCCGATGTCCCTGAGGAACGGCCAGAGCAGCCCGAGCAGCAGCAGGATCAGGCCGAAGATGATGAGAAATTTCTGAATGCCATCCATCTTTGTTTTTCATACGCTGGCAAACACCGCTCAGATTGCCGTTTTCATAAGGTCAGCGGCCGATGGAAAGGGGGGAAGCGCCCCGCCTGATAAATGGCGTTGCTCCAATAGGGCTTCAATGCTTTTTCTGAAGATGCATAGCCCATGCCATGCCCATCATATTTAAATGACGTTCCTGCGGCTGTGGGGCAGTTCGGCATTGATCAGTCTGGCCGGGAAGGGAATCAGCCTTGCTGCTGTTTTTCCAGAATTGCGCGCAAGGCATCGAGTAATGGCACCATGCCGGGGTTGATGCGCCGTTTTGCTTCTGAAAGCGGAAACCAGGCGGCGCGGTCGATTTCCGGAAATTCCTGCATGCGGCCGGAATGCGGCGGCCATTCCATGGTGAAGGTGTTGGAGCGCACGGTGCCGGCATCAAGGTCTCCTTCCGCAGCGAAGGCGATAATGCGCTTGCCGCTGCGCAGGCGCACCTCGGGCAGGGGGTGATAAGGCCCCGGTGGCGGCGGATGACCGGTTTCCTCGGCAAATTCGCGCAGGGCCGCATCAAGGGGCGGCTCGTTTTCCTCCATGAGCCCCTTGGGGATGGACCAGGCCCCCAGATCCCGGGATTTCCAGAATGGGCCACCGGGATGCACCAGCAGAACCTCCGGGCCGTCATCGGCAAGGCGGTAGAGCACAAGCCCGGCGCTGACGGGCGCAGAACGGGCACGATTCTTTTGCGTGCGCGATGACATGACGGGCGTGTTGGCGGCTTTTGGGCTTCAAGGCAAACAAAGCGTATCACACATTCGTCGTATGGGCGCGAAGGAAATAACCATGCACGCAGGAGGACAGGGCAGGGCGCATGTGGCTTGCCGTTCTTTTTCAACGCGTTATGTCCTGTTGCCCCCTTATGCTTCACGAATGCGTGATCAGGAAATGCATTGATATGGATCAAATCGGGACATTTTCTTTTGTTCAGGTTCTTGATGTTGGTCAATGATCACATTCCCTGACCAGTTCTAGGTTTTGGCCGTGGGAAAAGGCGGTCAACCTTTCCCGTAATTGCGCCTGCAGGTCATGAGCTCTGCGTGGAAGCGGCCATGACCAAAAGGCGAGAGGGAAGACAAAACCCAAGGGGACTGGTCATGAAATCCATCCTGAAAAAGGCGTTGCTGCTGTCCACAGCGGCGGGTCTCGGCCTTGCGCTGTCCGGCGCGGGTGCGAACGCCCAGGGTCAGCTCGAGGCCATCATGAAGGCCCGCGGTCTGACCGAGAAGGACGTTCTTGCCGCTGCCAAGACCTATGTGCCCACCGGCAAGCGCGACGAGTTCATCGTGTTCTCGTCGGGCGGTCAGTCGGGCCAGGTCATGGTCTACGGCATTCCGTCCATGCGCATCCTGAAGTTCATCGCCGTGTTCACGCCCGAGCCGTGGCAGGGCTATGGCTTCGACGACGAGTCGAAGGCCATTCTGGAGAGCGCGAAGATCAACGGCAAGCTGATCACCTTCGGTGATACGCACCATCCGGCGATCTCCGAGACCAAGGGCGAGTACGACGGCGAATACCTGTTCATCAACGACAAGGCCAACCCGCGCGTGGCCGTCATCGACCTGAAGGACTTCGAGACGAAGCAGATCGTCGTGAACCCGATCATGATGTCGGAGCACGGCGGTTCGTTCGTCACGCCGAACACCGAATACATCATCGAGGCCACGCAGTATCCGGCGCCGCTTGGCAAGTCAGTCTACGTGCCGCTTTCGCAGTTCAACGAGAAGTTCCGCGGTGCCGTCACCTACTGGAAGTTCGACCGTGAGAAGGGCCGCATTGATCCGGCCAAGTCCTTCTCCGTGGAGCTTCCGCCCTACTCGCAGGACCTTTCGGACGCCGGCAAGCTCGTGTCCGACGGCTGGTCCTTCACCAACTCCTTCTGCTCTGAGCGTTACATCGGCGGCATCGAGAAGGGCCGCCCGCCGTTCGAGGCCGGCTGCTCGCAGAAGGATACGGACTTCCTCCATGTGGTGAACTGGAAGAAGGCCGAGGCGCTGGTGAAGGCCGGCAAGGTGAAGATGATCAACGGCCATCCGGTGGTGATGATGGACACCTCCGCGAAGGAGGGCGTGGTCTATCTCATTCCGGAGCCGAAGTCCCCGCACGGCGTGGACGTTTCGCCTGACGGCAAGTACATCATCGTGTCCGGCAAGCTGGACACCCACGCCTCGGTGTACTCCTGGGAGAAGATCAAGAAGCTGATCGACGCCAAGGACTTCGCCGGCAAGGATCCCTACGGCCTGCCCATCCTCGACATGAAGAAGACCCTGCATACGCAGGTGGAGGTGGGCCTTGGTCCGCTGCATACGCAGTATGACTCCAAGCCCTGCGTGGTCTACACGTCCATCTACGTGGACTCGATGGTCACCAAGTGGGACTACTGCAAGGGCAAGGTGCTCGATCAGCTGCACATCCACTACAACATCGGCCACCTGATGACGATGGAGGGCGACTCGGTGACGCCGCAGGGCAAGTACCTGGTGTCGCTGAACAAGCTCGCCATCGACCGCTTCAACCCGGTCGGCCCGCTGCATCCGCAGAACCATCAGCTGATCGACATTTCCGGCGACAAGATGGAGCTGCTGTATGACATGCCGGTGCCGCTGGGCGAGCCGCACTATGCGGTGGCCATCCGGGCCAGCAAGCTGAAGCCGCTGGTGCGCTATCGTCTCGGCTGGGATTCGCGTAACGACCGGATCTCGCCCTTCAAGACCCGTCCGGGCCGTGAAAAGATCGTGAAGAAGGACGGCGTGGTGCATGTCTACGCCACGGTGATCCGCTCGCACATCACGCCCGAGATCATCGAGGTCGAGGAGGGTGACACGGTCTCCATCCACATCACCAACGTGGAGCGCGCCGAGGACGAGACCCACGGCTTCGCCCTGTCCGGTCACAACGTGAACCTCTCCATCGAGCCGGGCAAGACGGTGTCGGCCACGTTCAAGGCGGACAAGGCCGGTATCTATCCGTACTACTGCACGGAGTTCTGCTCGGCCCTGCACCTGGAGATGGAGGGTATCCTCGTTGTGCGGCCGAAGGGCGTCAAGGCCGAGGAGGCCGGGTTCTCCGAGGGTGTGAAGTACACCGAGGAGGACTACAAGAAGCAGTACCAGCAGAACCTGCAGGTGCAGAAGGTCATCGACAGCGTGGTCAACTTCATCGTCTCGCGCAACTACAAGGACTTCCCGACGGTCGTCGGCCTGGTCGAGGACGCCACCGACCAGCTGAAGTTCGCGGCTGACGCCAAGAAAAAGGCCGAGGAGTTCGCGGCGAAGAAGGATTGGCAGAACGCCACGCTGTGGGCGCAGCAGTGGTTCCAGTATCAGGTCAAGGCGGCCGACATCGGCCTGCGCGCCAAGACCTATCTGGAGCAGCACGGCGCCAAGGTCATCAAGAAGTAATCGGATCGCCGATGCTTCTGACCTGAAAACGAGACACACCCCGGCGGGGGGCGAAGGGTTCGCCCCCCGCCTCACATAAGGCCCCAGGATCGTTCCATATCGTGGAAGGCCAAAAACCGGGAGACAGTGAGGAATGAACAGCGGCATCCTGAAAAAGACGCTCATGGCGGGGATAGCGGCCGCGGTGGTCTCTGGCGCAGCCCTGATCGTCACGAGCGGGCCCCTTGGCGCAGGTGTGGCCCAGGCCGCGGAGGCCAAGAAGAAGCATCCGGGCAAGCGGTTGTACATGCGCAATACCTGCATCGCCTGCCACGGACGCAACGGCAAGCGCGCCATTCAGGACTATCCGAACCTTGCCGGACAGCCCAAGAAGTACCTCATCCAGCAGACGATGGACATCATCTCCGGCAAGCGCAAGGGCGGGCTCAACGCCCAGGGCAAGCCGCGGGCCGAGGCCATGCGTGGCGCGCTGGTAACCCCGGAGGGGCAGGTGCGCGTCAAGAAGGAGGACATCGAGAAAATCGCCGACTGGCTGGCCTCTATGGAGCCGGCGAAGCCCAATCCGCCCAAGGACTTGAAGCCCGAGGACATCAAGGCGGGTGAGAAGCTTTATAAGAAGAAGCGCTGCCGCACCTGTCACGGGCCAGAGGGCAAGAAGCCTCTTGCCGGATACCCCTATATCGCCGGTCAGAAATATGCCTACATCGTCAATCAGATAAAGGATGTGCGCGACAAGAAGCGCACCAACGGCAAGATCAAGACGATGTTCACCTTCGTGAAGAAGCTGAAGGACAAGGAGATCGAGCAGCTCGCTGCCTATCTTTCGACCATTGATCGCACTGCCAAGTGAGTTCATGATCGGCGCAGGCCACGGCCCGAAAACTGGCAGGCGAATGACAAAGGCGGTCACGAGCCGTGACCTGGCGATCGCTTGATAAGGAATCGATCAACCGAGGAGTGGAGAGACCCATGAAGAAAGCTCTGCTTATCTTGAGCGCTGCGGCCATCGGCCTGTCGGTGGCCACCGGTCCGCTGCTTGCCTGGAACGAAGGCGGCGGCGAGCAGGACGAGGCGCTGAAGATCCTGCTGGATCTGAAGAAGAAGATGGCCAACGATCCGAAACTGAAGGAGAAGGTGCGCAAGGACGGCATCGCCGTTTTCGAGGTCTGCTCCGCCTGCCACACCACCGAGGGCTGGGGCACCAAGGACGGCACCTTCCCGCAGATCGCCGGTCAGCATGATACGGTGATCATCAAGCAGCTGGCCGACATCCGCGCCGGCAACCGCGACAACCCGACCATGTATCCTTTCGCGCTGCCGCAGGAGATCAAGAACGCGGCGCCCGAAGTGGGCGGCGGCCCCTATGCGCTGGCAGTGGTGGCCCATTATATTTCCAACCTTCCGATGAACCCGGACAACGGCAAGGCCCCTCCCGGAGAGGCCAACCTGGAACGCGGCAAGAAGCTGTTTGAGGAAAACTGCGTGCGCTGCCACGGCCCGAATGGCGAGGGTTCGGAAGAGAAATTCTTCCCCAAGATCCAGGGCCAGCACTATCTCTACATGCTGCGTCAGTTCGAGTGGATCCGCGACGGCAAGCGGCGCAACGCCAACCCGGACATGGTGAAGCAGATCCAGGGCTTCACCAATCAGGACATGAAGGACGTGATCGGTTATGTCGCGTCCATCCCGGTGCCGAAGGAGAAGCTGGCGCCGAGCACGGACTGGGTGAATCCGGATTACGACTGATCGTTCAACGTCGGGCAGGTCGCCGGAGCGGATGGGTGCCATCCGTTCCGGCGGCGGCCAGACGCGGGGGTGCGCCTGGCAACCTGACTTCTGCGTGAGCGAAAGTCGATAATGCCGGTCTGCCCGGATCATCTGACGAAAGATTTTCCGGCGTTTTTGCGGCCCGCATGTGAGCACGTAACTGCCGCAAGACGGGCTGGACAGTGGCTTTGCCACGCAAGGCATCCTTCGTGCCGATGAACGGGATGGCGCGCCGGCGCGGACGATAGCGGCCGAGAATTCGTTTCCTTCTTGCGCCTTGATGCATTCGTTCGCGGCTGAACAGTTGCTTGTCCCTCATCCTGTCAGGAGCCGGATCCAGACCGGTGCCTGATGCATTCCAACAGGGGCGCGAAGGCATGCGAGAACATCAAAGGGGTGGGTCATGACGCAGGTGGCAGCCAGGGGCAAACAGAATGTCATCGTTGCGATCCTGGGCGCGATCGCCATTGCGTTGATGGTGGCGATCTATTTCCTGCCGGTGTGGTGGGTGTCGCTGACGGCGCCGCAATATCCGAAAACGGCATTCCCTGAGGGCATCCGCATTCACTTTCACATGAACGGTGTCTTCAACGGATGCCCGAGAGTGCAGAAGAAAGAGATCGAGGAAGAGGTCGTTCTCGACTGCGTGCACGAGATGGACGCCATCAACCACTTCGTCGGCATGTATCCGACCGGTGCCGGCGGTGTGGTCGAGAAGGCCTTCTCGCCCTTCCTCCTCTTCTTCCTTGCGCTTCTGGTGCTTGGCTTCATCATACCGCAACCCAAGCTGCGCTTTGCGGTCACGATGGTGGGCTGGGCGATCATGGTGGGCTGGATGTACATGACCATGATGACGCCCGGTGGCATTCGCTATCAGCCCGCATCCTACATCAAGTCGCTGGTTACGGCCCTCGGTGAGGGCAAGGAGGAGGCCGGCGAGGAGCTTTCGCCCATCATCGCCAAGCTGGAGGAGGAGCTGAAGAAATCCGGCAGCTCCTTCGTGAAGGCGGAGGAAGTGCGCTCCAAGCTCGAGGAAACGGGCCAGAAGCAGCTCTCGGAGATCATCGGCCAGCTCAATCGGGGCGGCGAGGGCATGCAGACGAAATCGCTGAAGCAGATCCTCGAGGAGGCCAAGCAGAAGGGCGAAGGCAAGGAGGTGAACATCGAGATCCTCCGCCAGGCTTTCCTGACCGATCAGGCGAGAAAGCCGCCGGAGAAGCGCCAGAAGTGGACGGGTTCGGGCATGCAGGTGCTGCTGTGGCACTATGAGAAGACGCTGGGCCGCTGGTTCAATGATCCCAAGCGCAATGTCCCGCTGGTGAAGACCATGACGACGGCGGCCTGGGCCGTGTTCTGGGGGCTGATCATCATTCCGCCGATCCTCTTCTTCCTCGGCTCCTTCGGCCCGCGCATCTTCTACTGGCTGATGGGCATCGTGCCGGCCCTGCTGCCCGTGGCCTTCGTGGTGGAATATTCCGCCTGGCTCTACTGGTTCGGCCACAACATGAGCCCGATGGGGGCGTTCACGCTGAAGCCCTTCATGCCGACGGTGTTCGGTCAGGGCAAGGTGGCGCAGTTCACCACCCACTCCTACCCGCACATCGGCTTCTTCCTGATGCTGGCGGTGGCGGTGGTGATGATCCTGGCCGTGCTCATCCGCCGCAAGCAGCTGAAGGAACAGGAGCAGCAGGCGGCCTGAATGCTTGCTCACGCAAAGTTGGCATGGACGGCTTTTCGCGAAGCCGTCCATGCCCCTCAACTCCGGTGATGCGCGCAAGCCATCCTTCTCCCGCTCTGTGAGATGGTAACCTGATCTTGATCAAGTCTCGCAGTGCCGTCTGGCAGTAGACATTCAAACATGAGCAGGCTGATCACATACGGACTGTCGGCTCCGGCAGGGAGCGTTCGCCAGCGCACGAGGCGGTTTTTGCGCGTGTTCCGTTCAGCGAGCGATGGTGCCGTTGCGTTTGCGGCGCTGTGCCGCCTTGCCCTGCTGGGGCTTCTCATAACGGTGCCGGCACCGGCCTTTTCGGCGGAAAAGCTCATTCCGCTGCAGCCGATTATCGACAGGGCCAAGCCCAATGAGGTGATCCTGCTCAAGCCGGGGCGCTATGCGGGCAATGTGGTAATCACCAAGCCGATCACGCTCATGGGCGACGGGCCGCGGGATAAGGTGATCATCGATGCCGGCGGAAAGGGCTCGGTGCTGGTTCTGAAAACGGACGGCGCCACCATCCGCAACCTGACCCTGGTCAATTCCGGTGATCAGTACAACGACCTCGATGCCGGCATTCAGGTGCGCGGCAATTTCAACATCATCAAGGACGTGCGCATCGACGAGTGCCTGTTCGGCATCGATCTGCAGCAGTCCAACAGCAACATCATCAAACGCAACGAGATCTCGTCTAAGAAGAGCTTCAGCCTCGGCCTGCGCGGTGACGGAATCCGCCTATGGTATTCCAAGAACAACCGCATTAAGAACAACCGGCTGCATCACGTGCGCGATCTCGTCATCTGGTATTCCGCCGACAACATCATCGCCAACAACACCGTCTCGGAGGGGCGCTACGGGCTGCACTTCATGTATTCCCGCTACAATTTAGTGGAGCACAACACATATCTGCGCAACTCCGTTGGTATCTATCTGATGTATTCCGACTCGGTGGTGGTGCGGAACAACCGGGTGATGCAGGCGATCGGCGCGGCCGGCATCGGTATCGGTTTCAAGGAGGCGAGCAATCTCGACATCCTCGATAACGAGGTGCTGTACAACTCCATCGGCCTTTATCTCGATGTGTCGCCTTTCCAGCCGGATACGACCAACCGCATCTACCGCAACACCATTGCCTTCAATGACGTTGGCGTGCGCTTTCTCAACGACTGGCACGGAAACCTTTTCCGGGACAATCGCTTCATGAGCAACATCCGGCAGGTGACCGTCTCCGTCTTCGCCTCGGCCAAGCGCAACGTCTGGGAAGGCAATTACTGGGACGATTACGAGGGCTACGACTTTGATGGCGACGGCTTTGGTGACACGCCTTACAGACTTTTCGTCTACGCCGACCGCATATGGATGGATGTGAAGGCGGCTGCCTTCTTCAAGGGCACGCCGGTGCTGACCATGCTTGATTTCCTGGAGCGCCTGGCGCCGTTCTCCGAGCCGTTGCTGATGCTTCAGGATGACAAGCCGCGGATCAGCCCGGAATTCGAGCCCTTGACCAAGGACTATCAGGGCAATACGGGGAACGAAGGCAAGACGCTGGAAACCTTTGGCCAGACCACGGCCGAGACGAAAGCCGGAACATCGCTTGAGGATTTCGATCCCTTCGGTTTGAAGGACGAGAACGTGGGCAAGGGAAAATGAGCAAGAGCAAGACCAAGGGCGGACAGGGCGGCAAGCGCCGCATGAGCCGCCGCGACAGGGAAAAGCGCCGCGCCCTTCTGCTTTCGATCCTGGCGGGAGGAGCGCTCACCGGCCTGTCGCTTGCCGGATACTATCCAATCATGACCTATGCGCGGGCGGAAAACAGGCTGCGGCCGCCCGGGGCCATTGACGAGCATGAGTTCCTCGCATCCTGCATCAAGTGTGGACAGTGCGTGCAGGTCTGCCCGGTGGAGGCCATTATTCTCGGCGACTTCACGGACGGCTTCGGCAATGGCGCACCTTACATTATCGCGCGTGATCAGGCCTGTGACTTCTCCTGCGATGCCACGCAGTGCATCCTGGCCTGTCCGACAGGAGCCCTCTCGCACGAAATCGACAAGAAGGAGCAGGTGCGCATGGGCCTTGCGGTGCTCACCCGCCCGGATACCTGCCTGGCGCGCAAGGGGCTGGGCTTTAAGGGCCTGGCGCGCGGAGAGAACTTCAAGGGCAAGCATCGCTACATCGAGGTGGATCGCTGGAATCCGATCCTGATTGCCGATCATCCCTATGATCTGGAGCTGTGCGACCTGTGCGTGCGCGAGTGTCCGATCAAGGGCGCGATCAAGCTGGAGCCGATGAGCGATGATCCCAACGACAAGCGCAAAACGCCGGTGGTGACCGACAAGTGCGTCGGCTGCGGCATGTGCGAGATGATCTGTCCGGTGGAACCGCCTTGCATCGAGGTGATTCCCCGCAAGAAATACGGGGAGGCGTGAACCATGAACCTGTTCGCCGAATCCCTGCGCCAGATGCTGGGGGCGGAGCCGCGCCGCCCGGAAAAGGACGATTACACGGAAGAGGCGCGCAAGCTTCACGAATTCAAGAAAACGCCGGAGGAGCGTGAGCGGCGGCGCCGGCTGCTGGCTGAGGAGCTCGCCAACAAGAAGGAGAGCTTCGCCTGGCGCAAATGGCGCTGGCCCTCGATCATCATCATCAATCTGCTCTTTGTCGTCTCCTACTATTACGACATCCAGCTGGTGGAAGGCGCGCTGACCGCCTCGCGCGTGCTCGGCTTTCATTTCGCCGATCTCAACTCCGCCCTGCAGGTGATGCTCGCCTTCAAGGAGGTGCTGATCAACCTCGCCATCGGCGTTACCACCGTGGCGGTGCTGTGGTGGCTGGTGGGCGGGCGCTCCTTCTGCGCCTGGGCCTGCCCCTATCACCTGCTCTCGGAATGGGTGGAGATGCTGCACGTGCGTCTGGCGGCGAAAGGCTGGGCCAAGGACTATCAGCTGGACCGGCGGCTGCGCACGGTGCTCTATGTGGTGTTTGCCGTGCTGGCTTTCGTCACCGGCTATACAGTGTTTGAATGGGTCTCGCCGGTGGGCATCACTTCGCGCGCGCTCATCTACGGCACGCTGGGCGGCATGGTCTGGGTGGTCCTGCTGCTGCTGATCGAGCTGTTCTTCGTGCGCCGCATGTGGTGCCGCTACATGTGCCCCATCGGGCTGACCTATGCGGTGGTGGGATCGGTTTCGCCGACGACGGTGCACTATGATCTCTCCAAGTGCCTGCATGAGGGCGAGTGCCGCAAGGTGTGCCTGGTGCCGCATGTGCTGGAGATCACCAAGAAGGGACGCGCCACCAAGGCCCAGATCGACATCGGTGCCGACTGCACCCGCTGCGCCATGTGCATCGAGGCCTGTCCGACGGGCGCCCTCTCTTTCCGCATCAAGGGGCTGGACAAGCTCCTGTGAACCGGAACACAAAGGCCGCAAGGGGGAGGGGCGCAGAGAATATCGGGCGCCCCTTCTCCATGACGGGAGCGAGCACGGGTTTGTGAGTGGAACTCTTGAGTTTGGTCAAGGCGGCAGGTTTCGCTTGCATCAAATGTGAACTTGGTCTCTTGCTGGTCTGTAACAGTAACCACTAAAGGGCAGAGGCGGCCGATGATCGAGTTGAAGAACGTGGTCAAGACCTTCCGGCGCACGCGGGTGCTGGACGGCCTGTCGCTGACCATCAACGACGGTGACCGCATTGCGCTCATCGGCTCCAACGGCGCCGGCAAGACCACGATGATCCGCTGTATCCTCGGCGAATACGTTCATGAGGGGGATGTTCTGGTCAACGGCCTTTCTCCGCGCCGGGATCGCATCGCCGTGCTGCGTCATGTGGCCTTCGTGCCGCAGATGCCGCCGCCCTTGCGCATGCCGGTTCGGGATCTCGTGGCCTTCGCCGCCCGCCTGTGCGGCACCACACAGGCGCGCATCGGCGAGATTGCGGCGCGCATGGGGCTGGACATCGAGGAGGTGGCGCGGCGGCCGTTTCTGAAGCTTTCCGGCGGTCAGAAGCAGAAACTGCTGATTGCCATCGCCATGGGCCGGGATGCCGACATCCTGATCATGGACGAGCCCACGGCCAACCTCGACCCGGCGGCGCGGCAGATCCTTTTCGATCTGCTGTCCGAAAATCTCGACAAGACCATGATCATCTCCTCGCACCGGCTGGAGGAGGTGGCCATGCTGGTCAACCGGGTGATCGAGCTGGACCGCGGCCGGGTGGTTCTGGATGACAGGGTGGAGGATGCCATCGATCCCGGCCTGAAGCAGAAGGTGCGCATAACCCTGCGCCGGCCGGATGAGGCCTTCGCCAAGGCCATTTCCGAATGGGGGTTCACAAGCAGCGACAATGTGGAATGGTCTGGCGTTATCGCCGGGCCGGACCGGCTGCGTTTCCTTGGCATGCTTGCCCGCTATTCGGGCGTTCTTGCCGAGGTGGAGATGCGCGAACTGGCGAGGGAGGCGGCGTGATGCCCCGGGCTTCGCGCAGAGGATTCCTGATCGTCATCGCCGGCGGCATGGCGGCTCTGCTTGCTGGTTGCAAGGAAAAGACCGGGCCGGAGAAGATCCGCTATGACCGCGAGGTGTGCGAGATCTGCAACATGATCATCTCCGATCCGCGCTTCGCCGCGGAAATCCGTGACCCTTCCGGAAAAATTCACAAGTTCGATGACATCGGTGATGCCATCCACTGGATGATCCGTCAGGACTGGTACAAGGCGGGGCAGAAGCCGAAGGAATTCTGGGTGAAGGATTACAAAACGGGCAAGACCTGGCTTGATGCCTACAAGGCCTATTACGTCTCCGGCCTGACCACGCCGATGGACTACGGCTTTGGCGCCGTGGCGGAAAAGGTGGAGGGGGCGGTCCCTTATGCGGAGATGGAAAAGGCCGTTATCGAAAAGGGCTTGAGCTCGCGCTGTCAGCATCTGGACGAACTGGAACCGGGCAAGTGAACACGTGGGCCTTTGCAGGCAGCCCCGGGTGCTCGGGGCGCCGGCGGGGCAGGGGAGGAGCAGGAAGGACCATGCCATCGATACTGCATACGGCCTGGCTGGACATTTCGGAATCGGTGCGCACCAAGTGGTTCGCTCTTTATGCGCTGGTTTTCGGCGGACTGATCGCGGTGCTGTTCATCTTTGGCCTGACCGAATCCCGTGTTATGGGGTTTACGGGCTTGTCACGCATGCTGGTGACCTTCATTCAGCTGACCATGGCCATCCTGCCCATTTTCGTGCTGCTTTCCACGGTGCGCTCGCTGGTGGGAGATCGTGAGGCCGGCGTTTATGAATACATGCTCGCCTTTCCGGTCTCCCTGGCGGGATGGTACTGGGGGCGGTTTTCCGGCCGTTTTCTGGTGGTGTTCATCCCGGTGTTCGCGGCCATGGCCATTTCGCTGATCGTGGGGCTGTTCATGGGCGCGGAAGAAATCCCGTGGCGGGATTTCGCCTGGTATTCCGCCCTTCTGGTCTCTCTGGCCTTCTGCTTTCTGGGCATTTCCTTCCTGGTTTCGGCGCTGACGCGCTCTTCCGATGTGGCGCAGTCCGTGGCCTTTTTCCTCTGGCTTCTGATGCTGATGTTCCTCGATCTGATCCTGATCGGCCTTCTCATTCAGTTTCAGACGCCGGCGGGAATCGTTGTGGGCCTTGCGCTGACCAATCCGCTTGAAGTGTTCCGCATCGGCGCGATGATGCTGTTCGATCCGCAGCTCATCCTGCTGGGGCCGGCGGCCTATATCATTCTCGACCTGTTCGGCTATTACGGCTTCATGGCCTATGCGCTGCTCTATCCGCTGGTGCTGGGCTTTGTGCTGGCGGGTATCGGCTATTGGGTGTTTAAGCGCACGGATCTTCCCTGAGCATGATCGTGCCTTAGGCCAGGGTCAAACATTCAGCGGGCAACGGGGCCGTGGCCCTGGCGATGCTCCACGAGAAGGGCAAGCCCCCAGAGGATGATGGCGCCGAAGACGATAAGCCAGAGATAGACGGCGAACCAGGCGATGACGAGCACCATGGTCATGATGGCAAGCCCGAGCAGGGCGAAGCGCCAGCCCGTCTGATAAAGCCCGTCCAGAGCAAGGCTTAAGCCCACGATGAGCATGGTGACGAAACCGGCGGCGGGAAAGGTCATGCGCCCGGCCTGCAGGAGCATGTGCACGATAAAGAGCGCAAACAGCGCAATCAGCCATTGCAGCCCCTGAAGGGCGATCGGCTGCAGCATGGGTTCCTTGCCGGCATGCAGGCGCACGCCGGTTGCCCCCATGGTGGCGATGGCAAAGAGCACGATGGTCACCGCCCAATAGCGGTATCCCAATGCAGGCGAGGCGTTGGTGAGCGCCATGCCCAGACCGGCAAGGGCCAGGGCGATGAAAAACAGCACCTCATAGAGCACCCGGTAGTGTCCCTGCAGGTTCGTTGCCTCGGCATCAGTTCCTTGCACCGTTTTTGCCGTCTGCGCCGGTGTGGAGGAGGGGCTGTTGCTCTTCTTGCCTTCGGTCTTGTGCTCTTCGCTCATGGTCTTTCTCGTTCTGGTGGTGATCGGCCCTTCTCGATGCTGGCGCAAAAGCCGGGCGGGAGCAAGGGCGGGCGGAAACGGTCATGCCCGCTCGGTAAGAAGGCGCAAGGCCAGCCAGATCATGATGAAGGCGATGCTTCCGTCCAATATCCGCCAGCTTGCCGGGCGTGAAAACAGGGGCGCCAGCAGGCGCGCCCCGTAGCCCAGGGAATAGAACCAGATGAAGGATGCCAGCCCGGCCCCCGCTCCGAAGGCCCAGCGGGCAGAGCCATATTGTGTGGACAAGCCCCCGATGAGCACCACCGTGTCCAGATAGACATGCGGATTGAGGAAGGTGAAGCCGAGAACGGTGAGGGGTGCCTGTTTGAGCGGCATTTCCTTTTCCGCCGGCCGCAGGATGTGGGGATGCAGGGCCCGGTGCAGCGCCAGCAGGCCATAGAAGGCAAGAAAGGCCGCACCGGCGTAACGGACGATAGTGATCAGCAGCGGATTGTCAGAGAGAAGCGTGCCGAAGCCGGCAATGCCGGCCATGATCAGCAGCAAATCGGAGAGAGAGCAGATCAGGCACAAGATGAACACATGAGAACGCGCCAGGCCCTGACGCAGGATGAAGGCATTCTGCGCCCCGATGGCCACAATCAGGCTGCCGCCCAGCGCCAGTCCGGCCAGGGCGGCCTGCATGGCTGTTGCTGCTTGTGCCACAGGTGTTAAGCTCCCGCTTTCCGTGCATTTGACCCCAGCCTGACATGGGGCCAGAGCGAATGCAAGGAGGGGAGCTGAAGCGATGATCTTCTCGTTATGACTGATGGTGCATGCGCGAATCCCAATGCCCTGCCTGATACGGCGGCTGGCCGGGGCGCAGGGCAGGCCCATGCCCGTCAATGATCAGCCTCTCATGATGCCGGCTGCAGGACTTCCTCAACACGGATGAGGCGCTGCGGGTAGTGCGTCTGCAGCCAGCGGCGCTCGGTTTCGGTGATCACGATATCCTCAACGCCGGTGATCATGGCCTTGATCAGATAAAGCGGCGTTTTGCCGAGCGTGGCCATGTAGGCATGGCCGAGGACGAACACGAGCATGAGCCAGGCGCCCATGGTGTGCAGAAAGGCAATGACCTTCAGCCAGCTGCCCGAAGAGGAGACCGCGGCCTGCCAGAAATCATAGGTGAGATAGGCAATCCCGGAAATCCACAGCACCGGACCGATGAAGGCCATCAGGCCGAAATAGGCCAGGGCCTGCAGGGGGTTGTGCTTGCGGCGCAGGGTTTTCTTATAGGGGTGCTGCTCGCCGCGCAGGATGCCCCAGGCATAATAGCGGGCGATTTTCACGATCATGGTCAGCCAGCCGCGCACGGCCTGGGCGAAGGTGGGGGCCTCTTCCGCCTCTTCCAGCAGCGGCACGAAGTGTCGCCAGGTGCCGGTGGTGAACTGCCAGAAGATGGTGAAGATCCACAGAATCATCAGGGCAACGGCGGCAAGGACGTGCAGGGTATGCGCCGTCTTGAAGGAGAAGAGCGTAATGGCGCCATGGATGGTGAAACCGGTGAGCAGCAGCAGGATGATCAGCGCCGCCTGCGTCCAGTGCCAGAAGCGTTCATAAAGGGTGAAGATCTGCACCTTGGCGAGGTAGGTCTTTTCGCCTTCGGCATTAGTGATGTTCGGCGTTTTCTCAACCATGGCTCAAGCCCCCCTCTTGCCGGTGTTTGCGCGCATGATGCGCAACAGGGCATGGCCGATGCTGGCCAGCAGGGTCAGGCCCGCAAGCAACAGCCCAAGCCCGTCCAGCCAGCTCCAGCGGTCGCGGCCGGGCATGTAAAAGCCGGCGAGTGCGGCAAGGCGGCCGTTTTCGCGCACGTGGCATTCATTGCAGGCCAGGGCCTTTTCCTTGGGCGCCACCATGTGATTGATCGGCCAGAGCATGCGCGTGTTCACGAAGCCGAACTTGCCGGAATAGGGCCGTTTGGCGATTTCCATGCCCTTGGCGATGGCCTTGGCAAAATCGAGATTGCCCCAGAAAGCGGCGTCATCCTCGCCCCACAGGTTGATATGGGCAAGCACGTTGCGCTCCGCATCATAGGGCTGCACCGTCTTCATCACCTTGAAGGGCATGATGCGGGCCTTGGGATCATCGGCGGAGCCTTCCACGCGGTTGATCCACACCGGCTTTGACGGATCGATGCGATCCTCAGGCAGCGTCCAGCGCACGGTGCCATTGGCCCACATATAGGTGGGCACGACGTTTTCGGCCCACTTGAACGTGCCTTTCATGGACACGTACGTGTGGCGCTTCTTGCCGTCGCCCTGCGTGTAGCCCTCTTCGGCGTAGGGCTTGCCATCCTTCAGACGGCCGGCGGTGGACCAGTCCCAGAACACCTTGGTGGCCACGCCGCCGCGGGCGAAGGCGGGAATATGGCAGGTTTCGCAGGCCACCCGGTCTGTATGATTGTTCAGTTTCCAGCCGACGGGACTGCTCCAGTCATGCGGCGCGGTACCGTGGCACTGGGCGCAGGAGGTTTTCTGGCGCGGCGCACCGGGCGGGCGTTTGCCGTCATCGCCCACGTTCATGACATAGCGCGAGCCGGACCAGACATGGCCGGCGCCCACGTGACAATCGGTGCAGACAAGGCCGGCGCCGCCCTTTTCGCGGCTGCTCATGTGCACATCGACATCGCGCGGCGGATCAAAGAGAACGGAGGAGAGATCGCCATGCTTCACGTTATCGCCGCCGCCGCCATAGAAATGACACTTGCCGCAGTTCTTGCGGGTGGGCAGGCCAACGTGCTGCGCCGCCTCGGTAAAGGGCACGGGCTTCTTGGGCGCGAATTTCTTGCGCACCTTGGGATGGCCGGGCGTGACCACCGTCTTGAAATACTTGCCCGTCTGATCATGGCAGACGAGGCAGTCCATGTTCTCGACCTTATCGAGATCGTATTCCGGCCCCGCCCGGTTGAAGCCGGCATGGCACATGGCGCACATGCCCTCGTTGCCAAGGGCGTTGGTGCAGAAGGCGTTGATCACGCGCTCCTTGCCCAGCTTCTGCCCCGTCTGCGGATTGGTGTAGAGCCAGGTCCAGTGCACGTTGTGACGCAGCTGTTCGGCCGCCTTGTTATGGCAGGAGAGGCAGGCCTTCGTCACTTGCGGGCCGGATTCAAAAGGCCCCTGCAACTCCTTGAATTTGCTGTGATCCGCTGTGGTGGAGAGATTGCGCAGGATGGTCTGGGATATGATCGTCTGCTTGTTCCCGGGGGGTGCTTTGGCCGATGGTGTGGTTTCTGCGGCCTGCGCGCCGGCAAGCATCATGGTGGAGGCAAGACCGATTCCCAGGATCAGGCCTTTTAAGCGCAACGGAGTCATGGCTGCGGTCTCCCCCTGCAAGAGCTGTTCCGGCCCGGATTTGCCCTGACAAGACATTCTTCAGGCCGGTCGTCTTGAGATTTTTCACATCCGCCCCTGCACGCTGTCGATGACTTTGGTCAGGCATCCCGCAAACGTGAAGTCATGAGGCGGATACGGATCCCCTCTTGAAATGAGATAGTGCAGTTATTGCGGCGTGCAATGGCAGCAGACTGTAAAAGGGCAGGGCAAAGATAAACTTGGTCATGGAGAGAAACGGCCTGTGATGGGGGCATGGGCGGCGTCAGCTTTGCCCTCATGATGTTTCCGCCCAATCCGCGCCGCTTTGCACGATACGGGGGTCGGGTTGGCCGATGGCCCCGGTGTCCTTGCCGTCATAATCGATGGCGGCGAGCACGGCGCGCATGGCTTCCAGCCGGGCGCGGCGCTGATCGTTGGCGTCAATCACCGTCCAGGGCGCAAGGTCCGTATGCGTATGGCGGAAGATGTCGGCAATGGCCTCGGTATAGGCCTGCCACTTGCCGACGGCGGCATGATCGATGGGAGAAAGCTTCCAGCTTTTCAGGGGGTTGGTCTTGCGTTCATAGAAGCGCTTGAGCTGTTCCGCGCGCGAGACGGTCAGCCAGATCTTGAACAGGCGTATGCCATCGCGCACGAGCATGGCCTCAAAGCGCGGCGCTTCCTCAAAGAAGGCCTGCCATTGTTCCGGCGTGCAAAAGCCCATGACCCGCTCCACGCCGGCGCGATTATACCAGGAACGGTCGAAGAAGACGATCTCGCCGGCGGTGGGCAGATGACGGACATAGCGCTGGAAATACCATTCGCCGCGCTCGCGCTCGGTGGGTTTGGGCAGGGCGACGGTGCGGGCGTGTCGGGGGTTAAGATGACGGGTGAAGCGGCGGATGGTGCCGCCCTTGCCGGCGGCGTCGCGTCCCTCGAAGATGATGACGAGACGCTGATTGTGCGCACGTACCCATTTCTGCAGCTTCACCAGCTCCAGCTGCAGCCGGCGCAGCTGTTCGCGATAGGCCCGTTTGGGAATGGGCGCGTCATAGGCATAGCCCGGCCCGTGTGGAAAGGTCAGGCGCGCGATGTCCTCAGGCAGGGCATCAAAATCCAGAGACCAGAGATGGTCAGGAATGTTCTGTGTCATGGCGGCATCGGGCCTGTCTTCGCCGCGTGGATGCGGCCGCATGATCGATTCTCTTTCTGATCATGATGGCAGGAGATGAGACGGAGCGCAAAAAGCCGAGGGGCCCGGCCTCCCGCTTCAGGCCGGACCCCTCGTCAGGAAGCCCCCCAGCTTCCCCTCATTCCGTTGTCCGTTTCAGCCTCCCGATCCGATGCGGGAGAAAAACAGGCTGGTATCGACCGTGGCTGAAACGGCGATGATATTCACGTGGTTCTTGTAGGTGGCGCGCAAACCTGTGCGCGGATGTGATGAATCGATGGCGACACGGCCGTCCTTCACGAACAGATGGCTGTAGCCCACATGAAGCGTGAGCCAGTCATCCGCCTTCCACGATGCGCCGACAGAGAGCCAGTGCCGGTCATTGTCCGGCACGCGGGTGCCGCGATGGGCGTCGGTCACCGGGCTGATCTCGTAAGCGTAACCGAGGCGGAAGGTGAGGGCGTCCGAATAGTCATATTCGGCGCCGGCGGCGAACAGCCAGCCGTCTTTCCAGTCGTAGCGTGTGGAATCCTGATTGCCGGAATAGCGAACGGTGAAATCTTCAAGCAGGCTCCAGTTCGTCCATTCCACCGTGCCCAGCAGGCGAAGGTTGTCGGTCACATCCTGGCGGATGGAAAAGGTGGCGATATCCGGCAGGGTATGCTTGACCCGGGCACTTACCGTACCAAGCCCAACTTTGGAGTAATGGCCCTTCAGCGTGTGCTTGATGCGGGACCGATAGCCGATGCCGATGCGGGTGCCGTCAAAGGGGGTGAAAAGAAGCCCGGCGGTGAAGCCCACGCCCCAGTCATCACCCTTCACATGAGAAAGAAGCTGACCGCCATTAAAATGCGTGGAAAGATCGCCCTTCATGTAGCCGATCTGCAATCCGGCGGCGACGGCAAGCATGTCATTGACGCGATAGCCGATGACCGGATTGATGTTGACGGTCAGGATCTTGGACTTGGAGCCGTACTGCGCGGCAAGCGTGGTTTCGGGATTGTGCGTTTTCAGGCCGAAAGGAGATGTGACGGCGAGACCGAACCAAATCCGGTCATTGAAACGATAGGTGTCGTATGAGGCCGTGACCAGCGCGTTTTTGGCAATATCGCCTGAATTATATGTGAAAGTGGGTGGCTGTGTGCCTGCTGCAGTTCTCTGGCCGCGCGCATTGGCATACGGGATGATGGCGGAGGCATTGAGGTCGCTGCGCCAGCCGCCGGGATTGAGAGTGACCACGGCGGGGTTCCAGAACATGCCGGAAAAGCCTGTGCCGCCCGCGGCCACGCCGGCGAAAGAGGCGCCCTGAAACTCGGCCGATTGTTCATGAATGGCAAAGCCGCCGGCCAGCGCATTTGCGGAAAAGACACCCATGGACAGAAACAGGAGCGCGGCAATGCATTTGCCTTTATGATGCAAAGCTCCCGTTGCGACCATGGCGTGCCTCACGACCATCCATCCTTTTGGTATTTGCAGATGTGACGATGACCGGCACACATCATCCGCATGGCCGAACATGGCGCAAGGGCGAAGATGACGAGATTGTCATGATCCCGCCACTTTTCAGACAGGCTGTGACCACGGTGCAACAGGTTTTTCAATCATGGCGCGCATGAATGTTCCCTATGGTTGTAACTCTTTCGACCACAATCTTGATGCCCGTCAATTTCCGGGTGGCGCGCCCATGCTTTATCCCCAACCGATCATGTGATTCCTGAAAAGGCGTAAGGCAGAGGCTGCCGGCCGGCATGAACCGGCCAGCGAAGATTGAGCGAGGCGGCATGACGGGCACGGATCTGAAAAAGACCTTTGGCTTCTTTTCCGTATCGCCTGAGGAGCGGCGGCGGCGGATCCGCGCCCTGTTCGATGCGGTGGCGGCCCGCTATGACCTGATGAACGATCTGATGAGCTTCGGCATCCATCGCCTGTGGAAGCGGCGTTTCGTCAGCCGGGTCGTGCAGTCTCTGCCGCAGGGCGGCATCGTCATCGATCTTGCGGGCGGCACCGGCGATGTCGCCCGGCTCATCAAGCGCCGGCGCGCCGATGCGGAGGTGATCCTTGTTGATCCGTCCGTGGCCATGATGCGCGAAGGCCGCGCGCGACACCCCAAATGCCTTGAACATGTTTTCATGGTGGCGGCGGAAGGCGAGGCGCTGCCCTTTGCCGATGACAGCGTGGATGCGATCACGGTCTCCTTTGGCCTGCGCAACATGACTGACCCCGATGCGGCGCTTGATGAGATGTTCCGGGTGCTCAAGCCGGGAGGCAGGCTGCACTGCCTGGAATTTTCTACGCCGCAGTGGTGGCTGAAGCCCTTCTATGATCTCTATTCCTTTTTCATCATTCCGCGGCTGGGGGCCTGGGTGGCCAAAAGGCCGGAGGCCTATCGCTATCTGGTGGAATCGATCCGGCGTTTTCCCGGTCAGAAGGCCCTGGCGCGCAAGATGCGCGTGGCGGGCTTTTCCGATGTGAGCTGGCGCAATCTCAGTTTTGGCATTGCCGCCATGCACGAGGGGCGAAAGCTTGCCGCCGGTGGACAGTAGCAGCGGGCGCATGGCATGAACGGGGCGATGGATGCGTTTCTGCGGCAGATTGATGTGATGCGCCTGCGCCTGCAGGCGTGGATGATGGCGGCGCGCCCGCGCACGCTGACCATTGCCGTCTCTCCGGTGATCGTGGGCACGACACTGGCCTGGCGCGATGGTGCGCGCATCGATCTTGCCGTCTTCGCAGCCGCCCTGATCGCGGCCGTGCTCATTCAGGCCGGCACCAATCTGCACAACGATGCGGCCGATGCCGATGCGGAGGCAACAGGGCGCATCGGCCCGCTCAGGGTGACGGCGGAGGGGCTGCTTTCCGCCGAACAGGTGCGCCGCGCCGCCTATGGCTGTTTTCTGCTCGCCTTTCTCATCGGCATCTGGCTGGTGGCGAAAGGGGGCGTGCCCATTCTCGTCATCGGACTTTTGTCGCTGGCTGCCGGGCTTGCCTATTCCGGCGGACCATGGCCGATTTCCCACACGCCGCTGGGCGAGGTCTTCGTGATCATCTTCTTTGGCCTTTTCGGGGTTGCGGGCAGCTACTGGCTGCAGATGCACGCGCTTTCCGCCGCAGCCCTTGCCGGCGGGCTGGTGGTGGGGCTGCCGGCGGCGGCCATCCTGCTTGTGAACAACACCCGCGACATGCTGCAGGACATGGCGGCGGGCCGGCGCACGCTGGCCATTGTCATTGGTCGCTTTCATGCCGGCCTGCTCTATGCGGCATTGCTGCTTATCCCATACGTTATTGTGCTGGCCCCGTGGCCTGGGTTTCACACCATGAGCGGGCGCATGCCCTGGCTGGTGCCGCTTACCTTGCCCTATGCCCTGTGGCTGGTGTGGTCCTTCTTCAAGGCGAGCGGGCCGCGGTTCAACCTCGTTCTGTTCAATACGGCCAAGCTGCAGTTTGCTATTGCCGCGCTTTTATGCCTGGCGCTCGTGCAATGAACGGTCTTGAGGAGTTCACGGCGGGGAGGCGAAGAGAGGAGGGGAGGCGAACACAATGACGGTGGAAAAAATGCTGCCCCTGGGCCTGGCCTTCATCATGCTGGCGCTGGGGCTCAATCTGAAAATAGCCGACTTCACGCGCCTGCTGAAGATGCCGCGGCCGGTTTTTGTTGGGCTGTTCGTGCAGATGGTGCTGCTGCCCGTTCTCGCCTTTGTGTTGCTTTTGCTGTTTCCGATGCGGCCGGCCTATGCCGTGGGGGTGATGATCCTGGCCGCCTGTCCGGGCGGGATCACCTCCAACATGATCACGCGCATCGCCCGCGGCGATGTCGCTCTTTCCATCACGCTCACCGCGATCACCTCGCTTGCCGGGATGATCACCATCCCCCTCATCGTCGGCTTTGCCCTGAACTGGTTCACGGGCGAGACGCTGACCGGCTCCCTGCCGGTGGGGCAGATGGCGATGAAGGTCTTTGCCGTGGCCACGCTGCCGGTTCTCGTCGGCATGGCGATTCACCATCTGGCGCCGGGGGCGGCACAGGCCATGGGCAAGGTGGTGCGGCCGCTGTCGATCGTGGTCTTTCTGCTCATCGTCATCTGGGCCTTCGCCTCCTCCTGGACGCGCATGAGCCGCTCCATGGGCGAAATCGGCCCGGTGGTGATTCTGCTCAATGTGCTGGTCATGGCCGCAGGCTGGCATCTGGCGCGGTTTTCCCGCCTGGGACGGGAGCAGGCCATTGCCATCGCCATCGAGGGCGGCCTGCAAAACGGCGCGCTCGGCATTTTTGTGGCCGTGAACCTGCTGCACGATCCGGCGATGATGACGCCCTCGATCACCTATGCACTGGTGATGAACATCACCGTAGCCCTGTTCATCGTCTGGACCATGGCGGCCGTGGCCTTTCAGCGCCTGCGCTGAGGGGTGTTCAATGCAACACTTCTTGAAGCCTTTGCGGCGTTTTGCCTGTGCATGACGTGTGCATGGGCAAGGGCACCCTTAAGCGTGCGGCTGGCCAGAAACGGCACCCTTCGGGTAGATTTCTGCGCAAATGGCCGGGCGAGTCCTTTATGTGCGGGCAAGGATGCCCGCCGTTCGCCCCGTTCGGATGCGACTGATGAGAGCCCCATGAACCAAGAGCCCCGTGAACCATCATGAATGCACCTTTCATTCACCTGCGCGTGCACAGCGCCTATTCCCTCTCCGAGGGTGCCCTGCGCATGAAGCAGCTTGAAGAGCTGGCCCTGCGCTATGAGATGCCGGCGCTGGCAATCACCGATACCAATGCGCTGTTCGGGGCGCTTGAGTTTTCCGTGACCATGGCCAAAGCCGGGGTGCAGCCGATCATCGGCTGTTCCTTGCGCTGCGATTTTGATGACGCCACAACGGAAGAGGGCGGGCCTGTTCCGGCGAGCCTTGCCGCGCCGCATGCCCATCATCCGCAGCATCACCCCTTCATCGCCCTTTTGGCCATGAGCGAGGAGGGCTATGGCAACCTGATGAAGCTGTCCTCTAAGGCCTTTCTCGAAGGTGCGGAAGAAGGAGAGCCGCACGTAGCATTGAAGGATCTGGCCGCGCATGCGGAGGGGCTCATCTGTCTCACCGGTGGTCCGGATGGCGTCATCGATACGGTGCTGCGGGAAGGGCAGACGGAAAAAGCCAGGGCCCGCCTTTCCGCGCTGAAGGAGATTTTTGGCGATCGCCTCTATGTGGAACTGCAGCGGCATGGCACCGCTGCCGAGAAGCAGGTGGAGCCGCGGCTGGTTGAGCTGGCCTATGACATGGACCTGCCGCTGGTGGCGACGAATGAGGCCTATTTCGCCGATCCGGAGGACTATGAGGCGCATGATGCTTTGCTGTGCATCGCCGAGGGCACGGTTCTGGGCGAGGATGAGCGCCGCCGGGTAACCCCTGAGCACTGGCTCAAACCGCCGCAGATGATGGCGGAACTGTTTGCCGATCTGCCCGAGGCGGTGGAGAACACGGTGGAGATTGCGCTGCGCTGTCATTATCGCCCGCAGCCGCGCAAGCCCATCCTGCCGCATTATTCCACGGCGGATGGCGCCCATGTCGAAGACGAGGCCGAGGAGCTGCGCCGGCAGGCCCGGGAGGGACTGAAACGCCGCTTGCAGGAATACGGCCCCTGGCAGGGCTATACGGAAAAGGACTACGAAGAGCGCCTGGAATATGAGCTGGACGTGATCGTCCGCATGGGCTTTCCCGGCTATTTCCTCATCGTGTCCGACTTCATCAAGTGGGCCAAGGCGCAAGGAATTCCCGTGGGGCCCGGACGCGGCTCCGGCGCGGGCTCGCTGGTGGCCTATGCGCTGACCATCACCGATCTCGACCCCTTGCGCTTCAACCTCCTCTTTGAGCGCTTCCTCAATCCGGAGCGCGTCTCCATGCCGGATTTCGACATCGACTTCTGTCAGGACCGGCGCGAGGAGGTGATCGCCTACGTGCAGGAAAAATACGGTCACGAAAACGTCGCCCAGATCATCACCTTCGGCAAGCTGCAGGCGCGGGCGGTCTGCCGTGATGTGGGGCGGGTGTTGCAGATGCCCTATGGCCAGGTGGACCGGCTTTCCAAGCTCATTCCCTCCGGCCCCGGGCAGAACGTGACACTGGCCGAGGCGATCGAGGCGGAGCCCAGGCTGCAGGAGGCGGCGCGCGAGGAGCCGGTGGTGGCGCGCATGCTTCAGATCGGCCAGAAGCTGGAAGGGCTCTATCGCCATGCCTCCACCCATGCGGCCGGCGTGGTGATCGGTGACCGGCCGCTTGTGGAGCTGGTGCCGCTCTACCGCGATCCGCGTTCGCCGCTGCCGGTCACCCAGTTCAACATGAAGTGGGTGGAGCAGGCGGGGCTGGTGAAGTTCGACTTTCTCGGCCTGAAGACGCTGACGGTGATCCAGACGGCGGTGGAGTTCATTCGCCGCAAGATCCCCGATTTCGACATCCGCGGCATCGGCTTTGACGACGAAAAGACCTATCGCATGCTGGCACGGGGCGAGACGGTGGGCGTGTTCCAGCTGGAAAGCCAGGGCATGCGCGATGTGCTCCGCCGCATGGAAGCCGACAGCATCGAGGACATCATCGCCATCGTCGCCCTCTACCGCCCGGGGCCGATGGAAAACATCCCCAAATACTGCAACGTCAAGAAGGGGCTGGAGGAGCCGGACTATCTCCATCCCAAGCTAGAGCCCATCCTGAAGGAGACCTACGGCATCATCGTCTATCAGGAGCAGGTGATGCAGATCGCCCAGGTGCTCTCGGGCTACTCGCTGGGCGAGGCGGATCTTTTGCGCCGGGCCATGGGCAAGAAGATCAAGGAGGAGATGGACCGGCAGAAGGCCCGTTTCGTGGATGGCGCGGTGGAACGCGGCATCGATCGGGCACAGGCGGAGGCCATTTTCGATCTCGTGGCCAAGTTCGCTTCTTACGGCTTCAACAAGTCGCACGCGGCCTGTTACGCGGTGGTGGCCTGGCAGACCGCATGGCTGAAGGCCAATCATCCGGTTGAGTTCCTTGCCGCCTCCATGACCTATGACATGGGCAACACCGAGAAGCTCAGCCTCTTTGCCCGCGAGGCGGCGCGGCTGGGCATCGAGATCGTCATGCCCGATGTCAACCGCACGCAGGTGCGGTTCGAGGTGGAGGGCGGGCGCATCGTCTATACGCTCTCTGCCCTGAAGAACGTGGGCACGGCGGCGGTGGAACATCTGGTGGCGGTGCGCGAGCTGGGCGGCCCCTTTACCTCTCTGGCCGATTTCGCCCGGCGCATTGATCCGCACATCATCAACCGCCGGGCGCTGGAGGCCATGGCACGGGCCGGTGCCTTCGATTCCCTCAATCCCAATCGCGCGCAGGTGCTGGCGGCGGTGGATGCCATGCTGGAGCTTGCGCAGAAGGCCAAGGAGGAGCGCGAGACCGGGCAGGTGTCCCTGTTCGAGGCGGCGCTTGGCGATGGGGGCGGAAAGGCGGCGCAGGAGGAGCTGCCGCTGCCGGATGTGCCGCCGTGGCCGGGCATGCAGAAGCTGGAGGAGGAGTTTTCCGCCGTCGGCTTCTATCTCTCCGGCCATCCGCTTGATGACTACATGGAGACGCTGGAGCGCATCGGCGTGATGCCCTATGCCATCTTTCGCGAGAAGGTGTTGCGGGACGGCCGGTTTGCGGCGCGGCTTGCGGGCTGTGTGACCATGAAGCGCGAGCGGCGGGCCAAATCCGGCAATCTCTTTGCTTTTGTCGGCCTGTCCGATCCCACGGGACAGTACGAGGCCGTGGTCTTTTCCGAAACGCTCTCTGCCGCGCGCGATCTGCTGGAGACCGGCTCGGCGGTGGTGGTCACCGTGGAGGGCGAGGCGGACGGGGAGGATGTGCGCCTGCGCATCACCGCGGTTGAGTCTCTTGAGCGCAAGGCGCGTCGCATCACCCGCGGGCTGAAGATCTTTGCCCGCGAGGCGGTGGATGCCCGTCATGTGCGCGCCCTGCTCAAGAACGGCGGTCAGGCGCCGGTGCAGCTTGTGCTGATGGATGAGGACCTGGGCGAGGTGGACATTCTGCTCGGCGAGCAGTTCTCGATCTCGCCCCAGATCAAGGCAGCGCTCAAGGCCCTGCCCGGCATCATCGAGGTGCGCGAACTGTGAGCGCTGGGGGCCGGGCTCGCGGAATCCCGGTGAAATCTCCTGTTTCAAATGGTGATTCAGATCAACGCAGCCGGCAAAATATCATGAGAAAGTGAAAAACGAGGGTGGCAGATGGGCCGGCTTGCATGAGACGTCTTTTTGCCAGACTGTTCCTGGTTCTTCCCACACTCATCGGAGGGGCGGGATTTGCGTACTCGACAGGCCTTTCCACAGACAGCCCGGAAAGACCGGCCCAATTCCGGATGATCCCGGAAACAGGATTGAATGTGGCTCAGGCCGGCAATAATGACGGGCCGAATTTCGGCATCTGCATCGATCTCAAGACCGGTGAAAGAGGCCACTGCGGGGAGACGAACGATCAGGCCCGCCATCCCAAAAGGCCGATAAATCCAGCCAGGCAACCTACACGACAAAATCGCATCATCGTTATCAGGTCCGGGTGTTCACCGGAAATGCGCCGTGTGATGGCCGGGCTGCCATGCAAGGAACAATCCATATGTATCGATACGGCCACGGGGCGGCGCTGGGATTGCACCGGGCACGAACCCGGTAAACGCACGTCGACCCAACATACTCCTGGAAAGGATGGCAAAAGGCCTCTGCCCCCTTTCGTGAAAAAGGCGGCAGGACAGTATGAAATCATACTCTTTCTGCCGGAAACGGCGCATCTGAAAGCGTTGCGCAAACGGATTTTCGGGCCATCGACAGCACCATTCAGGATGGCGGAGATTACCGGGCGTGTCCTGTGGAAAGGGCAGGGACGCAAAGGGGCGGCTACGCGCGTTCCGGTGAAAGGCATTGTGTCGCGGGATCTGCGTTTTCTGCGCAAGGAAGAGACACGAACGGATTCCCGCGGCTATTTTCAACTCAAGCTCTTGGTGAACCCCAAGGGATTTATTCCCCGTCGTCGTTTCAGCATAACCGTATGGCGGTCTCTCAAAAACGGCATCATCCTGCCACCACCGCGCACATCGCGACCGTCTAATACAGGGCCGGCATCGGCTGGGAGGACATGGTCTTCAAAATATTCACGTCGATACTGGGGAGAACCGGCAAAGGGCAAACCTGACGTTTCAGCCAGACAGAACAGCCACAAGAATTCAGGCGGGTTTTCCAGGCCGTCCTGGCGCAAACATTATGTAGTCAATCCCAGATATGCGAAGATTTGGAATGGCGTAAGCTGGTTATGGGTTAAAATAAAAGATGCCTTTCATCACGCCTTGGGTGGAAAAGGAAATCCAAATCAGAAAAGATGGGAACGCAATCATGCAGCAGGGCGCGATTTCGCCAATGCTTTCGATGTCGTGAAAGACTTTGCCTCGGGTGGTGTGGGAAAAGGTGTCAAAGGGGTTGATGTGGCGCAAAAAGTCATCAAGGGTGTTGATGTTGTGAGCAAATACAAAAATAAAAAAGTTAGAAGAAATGAAAAAGGAAGTACGAAAAATAAGCGTTCATCATGGGTTATTTACATAAAGAATATATCAGATCGTTTAAGGGAAAACGCTAGAGCTACCGATGAATATCATCAATAATATAAAAAATGATGATGAGGTGTGCGATGAATTCTGCTCATAGACATCATCGCCTTTGTGCGTTTTTTAATTTCACAGCCGCTATGGCGGTTCTTGTTGCGTTATTGTCCATTACGTCTGCGATGGCTGGTGATCCGGTCAGTAGTGGCGTAACCGGGCAGGGGCACATCCGGCTGGATTTCACTGCACCGACATCTGACAGGAAAACGAATAAATCAGGGCGAAACCATGGACTGACTGAACAAGACAGGTCCGGAACAAGTTCTGAACGCCCGCTGCCTGGTCTGCATCCCGAAAAGGGGGCGCAACGGCTTTCGCGCACGGCGCGGGTCGCGAGAGATATCGAATGGTTTGCCAGGGGTGTGATGAATTTGCGCGATGCGGCCTGCTCGGTCACTGGCCGGGATGTCGTAATTCGGATGGATATCACCGGCCTGGAAGGTAACGACATTTTCATTGCCATGAGTACTCTGGCGGTTCTGGCCGGTATCTCGGCGCCCTGGACCCAAGAGGTGCGCATGGACCTCGTCAAGGGAAAGCAGCTTATGGCCCAGGTGCGCGTGCCAACCCATGCCGTGTTGCGTCTCTCTCAGGGCCTGATTGACGAAACGCTTTTTTATCGCACATGGATCATGCGTGATCTCACCCGCATGGAGCAGGCCCGATCAGAAGAAAGGAACTCCTTGAGAGGGCACATGCGCGCCAAAACAACACCTGCGCAAAGTTCATCGCATTCAACCCAAGGGCATTCCGGCCAGGGAAGAATCGGGAAAGGTGGACATTATCGCGCAGTTTACGAAGTCGATCTCGATGGGGATGGTCGTTTGGAGCTTGTTGCTCTGGTTCCGGCACAGGCAGTTCCCGGCGGGATCTGTCACCGTCCGATCGTGAAGGATGATGACAACTCCGTCCTGTGGGAAGGGCCGAAAACGGCTCCCATGATGCAGGCTGATCCTTTTTTCTTCTGTGAACTGGAATCCGGGATAACCATGCCGGAGGTCGTGGGCGATGTGGAAGGAGACGGGATTGTCGAAATCATTTCGCCAGTCTTGGATCAAAATCCCGTCCGGCCACAGATTTTCCGCAAATTGCGTTGGTTGAATGGTCAGTTCGTTCCTGTTCGATACAAGATCCTCGCTTCTCCGCCACACGATAAGCGTCGCCTGGTATGGATGCCGGCAGATCGTGAAAATGTTCGGCGCTGGGTGGCAGGATTTTCCAGAATAGAACGCCCTGGAGTGGTCCACGTTCTTATCAATGATCTTTTGAATGCGGATCAAAATTCCATGTCTGCCGCACGGATCGTGTCCGATGGGATGGGTGGATTTACAATCGAGCGAAATACCCCATGAGACGGTCGAATTTTTGAGGCGGGGACTGAAAACATCATGGCTTCCTGCTTCTCACGCACTCTCCGGATTAAATTGAAATTCCCATGCAGAAATCGGAAGAGGGGCGTTCACCGGCGAATTGATTCGTTTGAGGGTGGCTTTGAGTGAGGCCATAAGTTCCATTGAGCAGCTGCTGCAGGTGTGGCGTGTGCGCATTTTGCGTGCATGTTGAAATTTGTCGTGAAAATGTTGTGTTTTTCATGTGACCTAGCGTAAAGCTAATGGGGCAAAATGCCTCGGGGGCTGGGCATCAGGGGGAAAAGTGACGTTCGGACTATGGATAAATGACCATATTTCGGATAGGTTGCCGGCCCGATGCGGCATGTCAGGGAGTTCAGGGAGCAATGTGGAAGATAGCTGGCGCTGCCCTTATTGCGATGTTGGCCGTGGCCCCGGATCCGGCCCAGGCGCAGCAACGCATGGGCGCGGCGCCACGGGGCCATACGATGAAGGTGCTCAATCAGCGGCCGCTGACGCTGCAGGAGGCGAAGAACGCCATCGACGTGCTTCTGCTCCTGCGCGAGAAATACAAGAATTATAATTTTGAAGGAAAGGCCGACGGGCCGGCGGGGGTCATCGAGGCCATGAAAAATTCCGCCATCCGGGGGCAGATCGAGAAGGAGCTTAAACGTTATGGCTTTTCCTCGATCGAGGACTGGGTGGCCGCCTTCGTATCTGCGGGGCTTGCCGTCTCCTATGTCAAACGCAATGCCAACGGCGCGGTGGAGCGCCGTATCCAGGAGATCGAGAGCGACCCCAATCTGCCGGAGGATCTCAAGCGCCGGCTTGTTGGCATGATCCGCGCCATGAAGCCGCCGAAGGAAAACGAGCAGGTGGCGCAACAGCTTCTGAACGATTCCGCCTATGCCGAGAAGATTAAGAAGCTGATGCCCAGCACAGGCGAATGATCATTTCGGGGCATTCGCCTTGACGTGTCTTCTTAAGCTCTGCCGCGGCTTTGGCAAACGGCTCTTCAAATGGCGGACTTGTGGCACGCAGACACTCAGAGGGGCAGGGCGCTGCGAACCTGATTTTTGCCGCTCTTGACCAAGGTCAAGCGCAGTGCCGCTTTTCTTCTTCATCTTTCCTGTGCTTTTCCGCATGGCGGTTGCCAATACATTCAAACTTTGGCATGTTCCGCCACGGAAGAAGCGGGGAGGCGGGAAAAGGCGGCGCCGGAGCACCATAATCACAATGAAAACCTCAAGCCTTCATGAGAAGGCCTTAGTGTGCGCCGCCAGCGTGTCCTGAACCCGGAAAAGGACCACAATTCCCGCATCCTGAATTGCGTGTGCGTATCCCGGCCTGCAGTCTTGCCCGGCCGCAAGGGCCTTGATGCACAAGGCAGGCGAAGGCGGGGCGCAGCGCGGGGGAAGCGCGCCCTGGCCCGGTCCTTCAAAACGGTCGGGCGCGTGGCGTTTGAAACACTCCGGGGAAAGAGGAAGAAGGGCCTGAACACATGAGTGGCACGTTGTGGATCGTCATCGGGGCGGCACTGCTCTCCATCCTGTTCGCATTGTGGAGCATCCGTCAGGTGCTCTCGGCTGACGCCGGCACGCCGCGGATGCAGGAGATCGCCGCCGCCATCCGCGAAGGGGCGACAGCCTATCTGACGCGGCAGTATTCCACCATCGCCATGGTCGGCGTGGTGGTTTTCGTTCTCGTGGGGCTGTTCCTGTCGTGGACGGCCGCCATCGGTTTCGCCATCGGCGCCATCTTCTCCGGCATGGCGGGCGTTATTGGCATGATGGTTTCGGTGCGGGCCAACGTCCGCGTTGCCGCAGCCGCCGCGAAATCACTCTCCGCCGGTCTGGACATCGCCTTCAAGTCCGGTGCGGTGACGGGGCTTCTGGTGGCCGGTCTCGCCCTGCTCGGCGTATCCGGCTATTTCTGGATCCTGACCGGGCCGCTGGGATATGCGCCGACGGACCGCACGGTGATCGACGCGCTGGTGGCGCTGGGCTTCGGTGCTTCGCTGATCTCCATCTTCGCCCGTCTTGGCGGCGGCATCTTCACCAAGGGTGCGGACGTCGGCGGCGACCTGGTGGGCAAGGTGGAAGCGGGCATCCCGGAGGACGATCCGCGCAACCCGGCCACCATCGCCGACAACGTGGGCGATAACGTGGGCGACTGCGCCGGCATGGCCGCCGACCTGTTCGAGACCTATGTGGTGACGGTGGTGGCCACCATGGTGCTGGCCTCCATCTATTTCACCGGCGAGGTGGCGGTTAAGATGATGCTGTTTCCGCTCCTGATCGCGGCGGCCTGCGTCATCACCTCCATTCTCGGCACGTTCTTCGTCAAGCTCGGGTCCAACAATTCCATCATGGGCGCCCTGTACAAGGGCTTTGTCTCCACGGCGGTGATGTCGCTCATTGCCATTGCCATCATCGTCTGGGGCTGGCTGGGCGGCAGCGAGACCTTCACCGCAGGCGACAAGACCTTCACCGGCCAGGCGCTGTTCTGGTGCGGCGTGATCGGTCTGGTGGTGACCGGCCTGATCGTCTGGATCACCGAATACTACACGGGCACGGGCTTCCGGCCGGTGCGCTCGATTGCGCAGTCCTCGGTGACCGGGCATGGCACCAACGTCATTCAGGGCCTGGCCATCTCGCTGGAGGCCACGGCACTGCCGGCGCTGGTGATCATCTTCGGCATCATATTCACCTACATTCTCGCCGGGCTTTATGGCATCGCCATTGCGGTGACGACCATGCTGTCGCTGGCGGGCATGGTGGTGGCGCTGGACGCCTTCGGCCCGGTGACGGACAACGCCGGCGGCATTGCCGAAATGGCCGATCTGCCGCCGGAAGTGCGCGACACCACCGATGCGCTGGATGCGGTGGGCAACACCACCAAGGCGGTGACCAAGGGCTATGCCATCGGCTCGGCGGGCCTGGGCGCGCTGGTGCTGTTTGCGGCCTATACGGCGGATCTTGAGTATTTCTCCAAGATCGCGCCTGAAGGCTCTCTGCTGCATGGTGTGCAGGTGGACTTCTCGTTGTCCAATCCCTACGTGGTGGCCGGTCTGCTCTTCGGCGGCCTGCTGCCCTATCTCTTCGGCGGCATCGCCATGACGGCGGTGGGCCGCGCCGGCGGCGCCGTGGTGGAGGAGGTGCGCCGGCAGTTTCGCGAAAAGCCCGGCATCATGGAGGGCAAGGAGAAGCCCGACTATGGCCGCGCCGTGGACATGCTGACCAAGGCGGCGATCAAGGAGATGATCATCCCCTCATTGCTGCCGGTGCTGTCGCCGATCGTGGTGTTCTTCGTGGTCTATTTCATCGGCGGCGCTTCCAACGCCTTTGCCGCCCTAGGCGCGATGCTGCTCGGCGTGATCGTGACCGGCCTGTTCGTGGCCATTTCCATGACCACCGGCGGCGGCGCCTGGGACAACGCCAAGAAGCTCATCGAGGACGGCTTCGTGGACAAGGCCGGCGTGGAGCACAAGAAGGGCTCCGAGGCGCACAAGGCCGCAGTGACCGGCGACACGGTGGGCGATCCCTACAAGGATACGGCCGGCCCCGCCGTGAACCCGATGATCAAGATCACCAACATCGTCGCCCTGCTGCTGCTGGCCGCGCTGGCGCACTGACGCGCGAACGGTGGCACCGGCGAGATCCTGAAGACAACACACGCAACGAGGCCGCGGCATGATTTGTGCCGCGGCCTGTCGCTTTTTGACCATGATGCTCAGGCTGCTGTAGCCAAGTCTATGAACCCACTACACGACACGCCGCTGCCTTCTATCTTGTCACCCCGGTTTTCGCCCATCCGTGTCCAAATAAAATTTTTAGGCGAAGCGAGTGATTTTCACCATAAGGAATGTAAGCACTCATATTGTGCATAGATGCTTTTACTAGGCATTCTTTCTCCCTTGCCCAAACTTGAAAGTCTACTATTTTTTATACAAAAATTCAATTAGTTACGTCATGCCCGGGCGTGTCCCGGGCATCCAGGGGCGGTTTAATCATGCGGTTAAGGCAGGTAGGAACGCTTCTTCCATGTTAAAGACTCATCGCCGGAAGGATGTTGTACATCCTTGCCCAACGTTTCGGCGGGGTATATTACCCCGCCATTCATGCCTTAGGCGGGGTTGTAAACCCCGCCAAAATGTTCCGGAACGGGATACAATCCCGTTCCGGCATTTTATATCCATACGACGCAAATCAAGCCTGTTGGTGAGCACCATCGCCCGCCAGACCCGCCTCATCCCTGGCTCTGGATTGCCGGGACAAGGCCCGGCAATGACGTTTTCTTTTTGTTTATCAATGAGTTAAACAACTAACGCCTAACTCATGGAAAGCCTTTTTTCCTTGGTCGATTTGGCGGCAACAGCACGCTTTATGAATCTCCTCGGGCTCGCTTGGGCGGAAGCAGAGGGCTTGTGCCGCAAATTCATGCGTTTGTGGCCTCAGGTTTCCGGCTGATCTGCGGTATGACGATGTGTGCGTCGTGTCGTATGATCCATGAGGTCAAGACAGGCGTGTTTCTGATTGAAAGGTATAGCTTTTCTTTTGATGCGTATAATGAGTTGCAATATCACTTCTGAATATGTTAATATTTATTTGGCGATGTGCGCTCAGGCGATCATAACGATAACATATGCATTGCCGCGGGGAGGAAAGGGGTTGTCCGCATCGGGTCTTCTTGAGTTTGCCCCAATCGTGTGATCGGATCTTTCCTTCCCGGCAAAGGCCTGCGCATTGCCGCGATCTCCGTCTTGTCGCATTCTGCAGGCGGAATCGCAGTCGGAAACCGTTCAGGAGGAGGGAACCATCATGCGCAAGATCCTTGCTATGGCGGCCGGCCTTGCTTTCGTCGGGATGACCAGCGTCTCGGCTCTGGCGCTGGACATCAACAAGATGCTCGGCAAGTGGAAATGGCAGGATTACGTGGTCGAGGTCACGAAGGGCGGTGAGTATGGCGTTTCCGCCAAGGTCATTTCCGGGCCGCGCAATGTGGGCATGGAGATGATCCAGTCCAAGCTGGAGGAGAAGGACGGCGTGGTTGTCGGGCGCATCAAGCATCCGGGCAACGGCAAGGTCTACAACACCAAGATGACGATGCCGGATGACAAATCCTGGAAGCTGGATGGCTGCACCGATGACGGCGCCTGCGCCACCGGCGTGTTCACCAAGGTGGAGTGAACACATCGCGGCATGCCATCCTTGGATTGGAAGGTGTCCGCCAGGATAGTGACCTTTGTTTGTTACTATTTGGCGGATGACCACGATGGCGCGTTGCATATAATGAATGAAGCACGGCGAAGGGCTTCGTGAATGGCGAAGCTCTTCGCTTTCGCTTTTTATCAACAAATGGGGCGATTCGATTTGTTGGCAGCCAATTCTTTCACAACTTCTGACTTCTGGTCAGATAAGAGGGATATTTTCATACTGTTTTCAGGCGGTTGAGCATGTTGACGCATTCGTCAGCTAGTCACGATCGTGGGGGCAGGATAGGATCATCATATGTATGTCCATGTGAAAGACCGCCTGATGACGGGCCGGCCGGTGATTGTTGCCGGCAGTTGGGGCAGCGCGCTTGCGGAGAAGGGCGTGGTGCCCGATGCACAATTGTGGACATCGCCCGCCAACCTGGAGGCGCCCGATATGGTGCGTCAGGTGGTGGCCGACTGGGCCCATGCGGGCGCCCATGCCATTCTTGTGAACAGCTATTCCACCGGGCCGCTTCTCATGCACGGGCTTGGGCGGCTTGATGATATGGAGCGGATGGACGGCCGGGCCATCGGGCTGGCGCGCGAGGCTCTGGAGGATTTCGAACGGCCGATCGCCCTGGCGGGCAGCTTTTCCATCCATGGCGCTCTGGCGCGCAGCGAGGCGGAACCGGAGGACGACCTTTCCGGACGGGAGCTCGAAATCCTCTTTCGGCGCAAGGCGGCCATTTTCAAGGATCACGGCTGCGATTTCATCTATATGGAGCGGATCCGTGGCATTCGCCGCGGGCTGATCGCGGTTGAGGCAGCGGTGTCCACCGGTCTGCCGGTCTGGGTGGAGCTTGCCATCGACCGGGCCGAGGACGGCCATGTCTGCAGCGCCGGGCCCTGTCGCTGGCGGTTTGAGGACATGGTGTCTTCCCTGATGAGCACGGGGGCGGTGGCCTGCATCGTCTCGCACGAGGACCCGCAGGTGATCGCCGATGCCCTGCAGATCCTGCGCATGGTCTGGGCAGGGGATCAGGGCGTTTCCCTGCGCAACGGCGCTTGTGTGCGCGGGCGCTGGCAACAAGGGGATCTGGATGCGGAGGCCTATCTGGTTGAGGCCGAGCGCTGGCGGCGGCAGGGGGCGCGCATCTATGCCATGACCGCCGGAACCGGGGCAGACATCATCGCTCCCCTGGCAGAAGACGTGGCCAGGGTCTAGGCAGGCCTCATGAATTACGCGGCGCCCATGACATGGATTCCGATCACTTTCCGCCCAGAGGCCGATGCCTGTTGCAATGGCAGAGTGGTTTTCACGGCCCTCTGGGTCAGCGTGATCAGAAGATGGTCAGGCGCTTGCTCAGGGGCTGATTTTCAGCCTTTTTGGGCTTCCAGTTGCGGGAAAGAGCCTGCGCCTTGAGGACGTCCTGCTTGCGCATGCGCCGCTCGAGAGTTTGCAGGGCCTGTGCGGCCGTTCGTTGCTGACGGGCGGCGGCGAGGTTGAGATACATGTAGGCCTTGATCAGGTTCTTTTTCGTACCGATGCCTGCCGCATACATCTGTCCGAGGCGGAAGAGGGCCGCCGGGTTGCCGCGTTCTGCCACCTTGCGCGTGAGTTCAAAGGCCTTTTTCTTGTCGGTCTTGCCGGCCTGTCCGCCAAGATAAAGCTCGGCCAACAGGTTGCCCGCCCCCAGATGTCCCTTGGCATAAGCCTTTTGCAGATAGTCCAGGGCCTTTTTCTTGTCCTGCTTGATGCCACGCCCTTCCAGCAGAACAATTCCGCAATCAAACAATGCGTTCGCCGCGCCGCTTTCCGCCGCCTTGCAAACGAGTTTGGCGCCTTCCGCATAGTCGCGGATCACGCCGTTTCCCGTCAGATAGAGCAGGCCGAGCCGGTCCATGGCCAGGGCGCTGCCACGTTCCACCCCCTTGCGATAGAATGCGACGGCCGTTTGCATGCCGGCGGCATCCTGCAACAGGCCGAGCTCCAGCAATCGGCCCAGATAGAATGCGGCATCCCCGTTCGTGCGCGCGGCGCGCAGCAGGAGCGGTACGGCTTTCTGCACCTTTCCTTCGTCCAGGAGGGCCAGCGCCTTTTCCAGCTGCTTTTCGGCAGAAGGCTGCGGCGCCGTCTTTTCAGTCGTTTGCGTGGCAGAGGGCTGGTCGGCCTTCTTGTCGGGCGCGGCATGGGTGGCCGGCGCGATGAACAGGGCAAGAAGGCCGATCGTCAGCAGGGCTGGGCTCAGCCCGGAGAAGGACCTTTTCCGGGTGCGGTTGGTGTCTGATGTCTTTGGAAAGTGTGGTTTTTCAGACATGGTCTTTTGCGCCTTTGTTGTTGGGGTGTTGCTCTTCAATAGATCCTGACTTTCAGCCTGGCCTGGACCTCGAAATCTGCCGGCTTTTGCACATGTGTGGAGCGGTGAAGCGCGCGGGCGATGCTGACATCCAGGGAAATACGCCTCCAGTCGAGCCGGATGCCGGCGCCGGCGCCGAACATGGTCCAGCCCATCTTGTTGGCCTTGTCATAGGCATAGCCAAAATCCACGAAAGCATAGGGCCGCAGACCGGTGAGGATGCTGCGGATCTCGCGCTCCACCTCGTTTGCTTGCGATCCGTTTCGGGGCAGCAGCGTCTCGGGCAGGGAAAAGCGCAGCTCGTTTTGAACGATGAAGGCGGAATCGGCATCAACGGCCACGCTGTCAAAACCGCGCACGGTCAATTCGCCGCCCATGGTGATCTGTTCGGAGGCATAAAGGGGCTGAAAGGCGTACTGGCCCTGCCAATAGGATGAAAAGAGCATGTTCGGCGTGACCTGCGCCTCCAGGGAGGCGTTCAGGAGAAGGGCGGTGAATTTGCTTTTCGGCGCTGTTGGATCGTCAACGTCCTTCGTCGCATGCAGGATGGGCAGGCCGAGATTGATCCCGGGCGTGAGGCTCAAGGCAAGGGTCTTGTCAGGAAAGACATTGAAGGTTGCGCTTAAGCCGAGCACGGACAGTCTCTGCGGCATGAGCTTGGTGTCATTGATGTAGCTTTTCACCCACTTGTGACTCAAAGCCGCCTGCAGCCGCGCATTTACCCAGCCGGCCCGCAGAACGTGCCATCCCGCGGCCAGCATGATGCTGGCATCCTGCTTGTAGTAATCGGCGATCTCCGAGATCTGTTCCAGGGTTTCCGTGAACTGGCCGGAGAGGGAAAAGTCCAGATATTTGTAGGGAAAGGAAAAGGCTCCCTGAAGGGTGTTGCTGTTGTTGCCGGTGGATACGGTCAGGGTGAGCGTATCGTTGATATCGAGAAGATTGTCGGCCTCCAGGGTGAGCTCGCCGCTGAGTTTCGAGGGGAAGTTTTCCCGGCGACCATAAACGATGCCGCCGTAAATCCGGTATGGATCGCCAATGGTGTTGGTGAATTCCAGGATGGATCCTCCCACGGTCTTGCCCGGCTTGATGTTGACGTTGGCGTTCGCGGAAGGGGCGCGGTTCATCTGGGCCAGCGCCTGTTCGAGGGCACGAATATGCAGGATGTCGCCCTTGTAGAGGGGCAGGGCTGTGGCAATCTTGCGCTTTGGGCCGGGGCGGCTCTTGCCATTCCGGGTCTCGGTATAGGTGATGTCTTCCACCCGCCCTTCGATGATTTTGATGGTCAGCGTCCCTGTGGCGATATTCTGGGGCGGCAGGGTGCTGTAGGTGGTGATGTACCCTTGCGCGGCGAAAAGGGCGTTGATGGCGGAGGTCATCTTTGCGATGTCCGCAGGCTTTAGGCAGCGCCCCTCATAGGGCGCCACGGTCTTGCGGACATTCAGCTTCCGGATCAGGGGGCTGCCTTTCAGCCGGATGTGCCGGATGTGCCAGCAGGACGGCGGCGGCGGAACCGGACGACGCTTTTTGCGAACAAGGGAACGCGCCATGCGTCTTTTGGGAAGTTTCAGCGCCTGGGCAGACGGGCTTTCGATCACGACGAGATCGAGGATGCCGTCGGCAACATTCTGATCAGGCAGGATGACCTGGGCTTCAGGCAATCCGTTTTCCGCATAGATTTTCTTCACGCCCTTGAGCAGAGCCTGCATGTCCTGCGCATTCAGGCAGCGACCGACCTGCTGCGCGAGAAACGGGCGCAGCAGGGCTTCCGGCAACAAAGCCGTTCCCCGCAGGTTGATGGTTCTGATTGGAAAACATGTTGCGGCGGTGTTCTGGGGGGGCTGGGTAGAAGGCTTTTCTGTCGAGTTTGGCGCTTCGGGCTTCTCCGCCGCTATGACGAGGGAGATAGAGGCGCAGACGGCAAATCCCGCCATGCCCAGAAACAGAAGACGCGCAGGGCGGGCCCCCTTGCGGGCGTGACCACGTGTTGCGCGCTTCTGCATGTGCCCCCGGACGCGATGCATTGCCGTTGATCAGAAGGTGTTGAAAGGCCAGAAGTCGATGCGGATGGCGTTCTTGCGGCGCAGTCCTTTCGGTTTCGCCGTGAGCGAGACCGGGCCGCCGATGGTGCGCAGCACCTTTTCGTCAACATCCACGGCATCAAGAACGATGGTTTCCCCCTCGGTGATGAGGCGGATCTCGCCCTTGTTCGTGTTGAGCAGGCTGCCCTGATAGTTGGTGAACAGGCGCCCCCAGTGTCCGATGAACAGGCCGGAAATCCCCGATGGCCTGGCATAGAATTCCTTCCAGTAAAGCGGCTCGAAGTGAATGCTCCTGCTGGAAATTTCAATGCCCTGCGTGGCGGTGAGACTGCCGCCATAGTCATACCAGCTCTTGCCGGCCTTGATGGTGATCTTGCCGGTGGCGAAAATGCTGGCGGTTTCCGTTGTGATGTGCGAAGAGCCGCGATAGGTGCAGAACATCAGGAAACAGCGGCGCTTGATGGTTGTCTTGCCAAGCGCGATCGAAATGTTCTGCGCCGTTTCGGCAATGTCCAAATTCACGTTGCCGGCGGCGATTTCGCTGCCGACATTGCGCATGGTCTTTGCCTGAATGTGAAGATCGCCCGCAGCCTTGATTTGTCCGATCTCCTTTCCGACAAGCAGGTTGCCATAAAAGTAAGTTTTCTTGTTGGAGCCGAGCAGCCGGGGAAGCCCTTTGGTCTTGCGCTTGATCCTAAAGGATTCGCGCCGGGCATCGTTGAGCACGCCGTTTTCCGTTTCGAGCGTGATGTCGGCTTCCGAAAGCAGGCGTCCTGAGAGGTTTTCGATGCCGGCCTTGGCGCTGATATAAAGCGCTTCCTTCTGCGAATAGATGGAGCCGATGCGGTCCACCGCCAGGGTGCGATTGATGAGCTTGCCGTCGGTGATGATCGTAACGCCGCCTTGCGACTGATCCGAACCGCGGATGCGGATCGTGCCCTGGATCAGGCCGCCGTCGTTGATGACATCGCCGGTGAAGGTTCCAAGCACGCCGCCCAGACGGGCTTCGAGCAGGCTTCGGCGAACAGTGTTGCTCCGGACCTTAAGCGCGCTTGCAGAAAGAAAGACGGAATCATCGGCGACAATTTCCTGCCCGATGGCGGATATGGTTCCGGATTCTGACAGCAGGTGAATATTCGCGGTCGATTGCATCGTGCCGTTTGTCAGAGAAAGGCCCTCTCCGGCGCCAACGTGTATGCGGCCTTTGCTGTCGATTTCCGTATCATCGATATCGATGCTCTCCTGAGCGGAGAGATCAATGCCGTGTTCATTCGTGGTCATGCGTGAAATAAAGCCGGAGCCTGCCGAAATGGATATGCCCCTGTCCGCCCGCATGCTTATGGCCCCGGGGGCATCGAAATCCGCTGTGGCCCGCCTTGCGGCGCGATAGATAACGCCGGTGGAAGTGATGTTGCCGCTGGCGTCAATCTTGATGCCGGACTGGGTGGATTCGATTTCGCTCTGACGCGAAAGACTTCTCAATGAGACAGCCCTGCCGGTGATGCGCACGTGATCCCGTGCTTTGACGTGTGCATCGTTTATGTCCACATCGCCATCGCCCGAAATGGTGATGGCTCCTTGCGAGGATATGACATCACCGCTGAGTCGGACACCGGCCCCCCTGGCATTGACGGCAATGCGAATGGCACCGCCGTTGAGATGCGCCCCCTGCTCGATGGTGACCAGATAGGTATCGCCGTTGCGACCATCGGCCGTGAAAGTGATGAGGCCCTCCGGTTTGTCAATCGGGATCTGCTCATTGACTTTGGCGCTGCCTGTGCCCGCTTCCAGGACGAGGTTCCTGTGTTCTCCGGCCGTGATGGGCGCGTTGATGCGCAGCTTGTGGCTGAGCAGGTGGACCTGGCTCATTCTGGCGGCGAGGCCCTGTCCGGTTACGTGAATATCCCCGCCGGAAATGGTCAGGCGATTTTTCGACCTGGACCAGGCACCGGTGGCGAGAACCAGGCCGCCGATGTTGTGAAAGGACGCGCCATCGACAGTGATGCCGTTCGGATTGGCGATGATGACGTGCGCCTTCTGCCCCAGCACCGAGAGCGGGCCGTTCAGCCGGCTGCGTCTTGTGGAGACGACCTCGTTGAGAATGATGCGGGCCTTTCTCTGGCGATTGTCCAGGTCCACGCCGGCAGCGGGCACGTCGAAGCGGATGTAGCGGTTGTGGCTCAAACCGCCTTTTTCCACAGGCGCGATCTGCACGGTGGTGCGTCCGTTCTGGCCTGTGGTCACCTTGGTGCGGTTATCGGCGGCGCTAACGGGCGCATCAGAGCCGGCCCATGCCTGTGCACACGCAAGCAAGGCAAGGTGTCCGCATGAAAGGAACAGGCACGCCAGCCGGCCAGACCGAAGCCTGGGGCCTGAAATGGCGCGGAACGAGACATTTTGACCGGAGTTGTCCGGAGTGTCTCTCACCACCCTGCACGCAAATTTTTCAATCAGGGATTGTTCAGCCATTTCACCGTCGCTCTCCCCCCATCACGTCATGAATCCGCCCAGGATTCGAACACGTGCGCGCACGTATATCATATGTTGCGGAATACGCACAATATCGGTGTGTATGGTTGTATTTTCTGCCCCATTCTGACACGCAACCATATCTGGGGATTATGTAGATCTTGAACTATCGCGCAAAGGTGGTATTAAGACGTGCTACGTATGGTTGTCTCTCGCGTGGAGTTATTTTGCATATTGATGCGCGGAAGGGTTGGGATTTGGGCTGGTGCATGAAGGGGGCAGCGGCGGGTGTCGTGATTGCCTGACTGATCGGGAACGATCCCTTCCGGGCGTTCGCTTTGGTCGGTCTCCCTGGCCTGCCCGGGGGTCGGTCTGAGAAGGGGAGAGCATGAAGGATAAGACATCCATGCATGCCCGGGTTCGGCTGAAAGACGTCCTGAAAGCCACGTTTCTTCAGCTGGGCGCTCTGCTTGGGCATGCGGCGGCGCTGTCGATGGTTTTCCTGCAGATCCTCTGGCCGGTTTTAGAGGCCAGGGCGGCCGATGGCATTGTCATCGATCCCACGGCGCCGCGCGGGCAGCGCCCCTCTCTCGACCGGTCGAACACGGGCCGGACAGTCGTCAACATCACCGCGCCGAAAGCCGGCGTGTCTCACAACCGCTATACATCTTTCTCCGTAACGCGGGGCGTGATTTTCAACAATTCAACCCGAGACGGGCAATCGGTCACCGGCGGGTTCGTTCGGGCAAATCCCAATCTCTCCCAGTCCGGGCCGGCACATCTCATCGTCAACGAAGTGCGGGGGCAGAAAAGCTCGTATCTGCGTGGCGACATCGAGGTGTTCGGGCGGCGCGCCGATCTGGTGATCGCCAACGAGAACGGGGTGATCTGCGATTCCTGCCGCTTCGTGAACGTGGGGCGCGCAACGTTGTCCTCCGGTCAGCCCCGCCTGCTCACACAGGGGCGTGTGCAGCTCGATATCCGCAGAGGTGGTGTCGGCGTCTGGAAAGGCGGGCTCGAAACCAAGGGGGCCATCACGCTTGCCGGGCGACACGTGGTGATCAACGGGCGCATCAGTGTGGATGACGTGCTCGAAATTACGGCCGGTGCCCACACCTACGAGCTTGGAAAAGGCGTGGTCGCTCCTCTGATCGGCGGGCGACGCGATGCGCCTCATGCAATCGATGTTTATGACGAGGGGAGGCTTAATGCACGCGAGATCATCATTCGCGGCGCCGAGCCCGGCCTGGGGATCCGTCTGGACGGCTATCTCTCGGCTACGGATCGAGTCGCAATCGTTTCGACTGATGGTCTGACCTTAAACAGCCTCCGCTCCGGAGGAAACGTGGACCTGAAGGCCATCGGCGGGATCGTTCAGCGGGGCACGCTGGAGGCTGCCGGCGATGTGACCGTGGCCTCGGAAACTTATGCGCTTCTTGACGGCGGGCTGGTGCAGGCCGGCGGCCGGGTTTCCTTCGAAACGCGCGATAGGCTGGACCTGGCGGGAACGGTTTCGGCTAACACCATCACCGTTTCGGCGCAGGGGCGGATGTACAATCTTGGCACCCTGCTTTCGGGAACGACCGTGTCCCTGAAAGGCGCCGGGATCATCAACGGACAGCCGCTCAACACCCTGACGGTGGCGCCGGCCCTGCCCATTGACATGCCGCGCTATCGCCCCTGGCTTGAGGACTATCTGCACACGACTCCCGACGGGTGGCTTGCGCCCTATTACCGCGATCTGATGACGCGCGAAGGGGGCGCGCATCTTCTGCGCGGTGATCGTTCAGGCAAGGCAGGCGATATCGAAGGCCAGACCATAGAGATTGCCGCGCGCGAAGAGGACGTCATCAATCGCGGCGGACACATCGTGGCGCGCAAGGGGCTGAGGATTGCGGCCGCGCGCGATCTTTTCAGTGGTGATGAAAAAGCGGGGGGATCCGGGTGTGCGGGCGACGGACTGGCTGCCTGCATGCTGGCGGCCGGGCTGTCCGCTGACGAGTCGGGCCGGCCCGGCTTCCTCAACGCCGGGCAGGGGCTGAGCCTGAAAGCGGATCGGGACATCGTCATTGATGGCTATTCCATCGGTGGCGGTGCTTTCACGGCGAAGGCCGGTGGCAATCTGGTGCTGCACAATGATGACGCCTCAAGCACGCCGCTGCAGCTGTCGGCGGTGGAGCTGCAGGCGCGTGAGGGGCGCATCGATTTTGTGCGTGATGTCACCGCCGAGGAAGGCATCACGATGGTTGCCGGCGGCGATCTGCGGCACGGGCGGCTGACGGCGGGCGCGGACATCGGGCTTGCGGCGAAAGGCCGGATTGAGGGCGCCGGGGCGGTGGCCGGTGGCGCGCTGACGATTGCCACAGACGGCGACATAACGGAGACGGGCGCGCTGCAGGCCGGCCGCGCCCTCATGGTCGAAAGCAGTGGCGGCGCTGTGCACGTGCAGGATCGCGTTGAGAGCGGCGCCGATGCGGTGCTGCAGGCAGGCGGTGATCTTGTGGCCGATGGCACGCGTATGGCGGCAGCGGGCGATCTGACCGTGGTGGCGGGCGGGTCCGTCTTTCTGCGGTCGCAGGCAACGGGCGCGCGGGAAACGATCCTGACCTACAATGGCCAGCCGCATGGGCTGGAAACCTGGCGGGAAGAGCGGCGCGACGCGGTGCGGCGTGCCGATCTGAACGCCGGGGGCCTTCTTGTCATTGACGCCGGAGAGGACATTCTGCTTCGCGCCACGAAATTTTCGGCGACTGGCGATCTGAGCCTGAGCGCGGGCGGCGATATCTCTGGAGAGCCCATCACGCAGACCTTTGAGGCCACGGAGCGGGTGCGCCGCTGGCAGCGGCTCGCCAGCACGTCCGGCACTTCCGAAGACTGGACCTTCCGTGAAGAGGAGCAGACAACCAGCGGCCGCCGCACATTGAAGACCGAATTGCATGGCCGCACAGTCAGCCTGCAGGCGGGCGGAGCGCTCCGATTGGACGGGCTTGAGGTCAGCGCACGAGAAACCTTCCTTGTGGCCGAGAGCGGCGATCTGTCCCTTACCGGGCTTGACAGCCTCGATCACGCCGGCGATGTCATCCTGCGCACGCCGGAGACGCTCACGCTGCATGCGGATCATCTGGCGGCGGATCGGGTGGATTTCGGCACGCCGAAGGCCTTCGATTTCGCAGGTGCCATCGATTTTGGCGCGCGCCAGCTTGCCTTGTCCGGGCTTGCGTTTTTCACCAACCGCGGCAGCATCCGCGCCGCGTCTGTCCGTGTCGCGGCGGAACGCATCGACGGCGGCGGCGACTGGCAGACGCCCGGCATCCTCTCCCTGCAGGCCACGGCCGGGGGCATCGCGCTGGGCACAGCCGAGGCCGAGGGCATGCAGCTGCGTGCCGATCGCGGTTCGATCACCGCCACCGGCCTTCTGGATGCGGGCGCGGCGGATCTCGTCATCGATGCCGGCACGGAGGTGTCGCTTGCCGGCCTGACGGCGCGGGATGCCTCGGTTCTCGCCCGGGACGGCACCATCGCGCTCAAGAGCGGCGCACCCTATGAGGTGAGCGGCAGCCTGCTGCTCAATGCCAGCGCGGCCCTGCGGCTGAACGGCGGGCTTATCTTGCGCAGCGGCGGCGCCATGACGCTGCATGCCGGTGGCGATCTCACCCTTGCCGGGCTGCTCGACGGGGAGACCTTCACGCCGACCCGGCTCACTGCCGGCGGAGATCTGTATTTGAGCGCCGGCGGCTCCATCACCAACACCGGCGGCATCGTCGAGGCCGGGGGGCACCTAAGTGCCGTTGCCGGAGAAGACATCGTCAACACCGCCCAGAAGCGCGTCTTCAAGCTGGACAACGGTCTTGAGGGCTTCGCCTACGAACCGGCACGTCTGGTCGCCGCCGGCGGGCTGATGCTCTATGCCGGGCATGACATCCGCAACGTCGGCTCGGAGATCAGCGGCGATGCCTTCGTGCACCTTACCGCGCTGAACGACGTCTTCAACACCGGCATCGCGGAGAAGTACGTCAGCGAGGACTACTACCGCAAGGAAAAGAAAAGGAAGTGGTATGGCAAGAAGACCATCAAGGTCTGGCGCCGCTATCATGAAACGGCGGTGCTGGTCCCGGCCACGATCCGCTCGGCCAGCGGCGAAATCACCATCAAGGCCGATCGCGACTTCGTCCAGGAGGGCGGGGTTGTTGAGGCCCGCGGGGCGCTGAGTGTCGATGCCGGGCGTGACGTGAAGCTGCTCTCCCAGTTTGTGGCGCTGACCCATATCGATTTCTACAAGAAGAACAGCTCATGGGCGGGGCTCGTTAGCCTGAGCAAGCTGCGGGATGATGAGCATTGGACGACGGTTGAAACGCTGGCCTCGGAACTGAAGGGCGAGACGATCGATCTGCGGGCCGGGCGTGATCTTGAGGCGAAGGGCGGTGTGCTTCTGGCGCAGGGCGACATCACCTTGCGCATTGCCGGCAACATCAAGATCGATCCGCTCACCTACGAGACCCATTATACGCATGACTACTCCAGGTCCGGCTTTCTCAAGCTGACGAAGAAGAAGCGCAACGTCAGCCGCGATGAGACCCATGTTGATGATACGGCGCTCAAGACGGATCAGAGCCTGACCCTGCGCTCCGAGACGGGCAATGTCACCATCAAGGCGGCGAACCTCGAGGCGGGGCGCGACATCGCCATCGAGGCGCCGCAGGGCAAGATCGCGCTGCTGGCGGCGACGACGCGCGACTTCGAGCGGGAGGTTACCTATTCGCGCAATCCGGTCTGGTGGAAGCGCCGCGACAAGGGCCACGAGATCGAGGAAGCCATCCTCACCCGGCTGCAGGCGGGCGGGTCCATCCGCATCCGGGCGGGCGAGGGGGTGGTGGTGGACTTTCGGGTCAAGCCCGGGGAGACACCGGTTGAGGCGTTGCTGCGGCTGATCGAACTGCCGCAGTTTGCCTGGATGCGGGATCTTGTCGGGCGCAACGGCGTTGAGCTGCGCCCGGTGCAGGAGGTGGCGCGGCACTGGGACTACAAGGCGGAAGGGCTCACGCCGGGGGCGGCGGCCTTCATCATGCTGGCGGTGGGCCTGGCCACGCAGGGGCTGGGCAACAGTCTGGGCACCGCGCTTGCGGGCGGCATGGGCCTGGCCGAAACCACGGCGGGAACGATGCTGCAACAGGCGGTGGCGGCCGGGGTGCAATACATGAGCGGCCGCGCCGCGGTGGCCCTGGTCAACAACAAGGGCGACATCAGCAAGGCCCTCAAGGAACTGACCTCCTCCGACGCCCTCAAATCCCTGGCCACCACCCTGTTCACCGCCGGTCTCACCGCCGGCATGGACGCCGGCATGTTCGCCAACCTGGGGCTCAACCTCGGCCCTGGCGGCAGTGGCGAGGGCGTGCTCGGCTCCATCGTCGCCGATCTTCCGCGCCAGGTCGCAGAATCCACCCTCCGCGCCGCCATCAGCACCGTCATCGAGGGCGGACGCTTTGACAAGACCCTGCTGAATTCCTTGCGCGCCGTGGGTGTCAACCAGGTTCTGGGCGCGGTGCAGGGGGTGATCGGGGATCTCACCGACGGCGCCGGGGGCCCGGATCTTCCGGTGATGAACATGATCGCCCATGCGCTGGCCGGCGGCCTTGCGTCGAAGGCCATGGGCGGCACATTCGAGGCGGGGGCGGCGGCGGCGCTGTCCTCGGCCATGGCGGCCAATGCCGGGCTGTTCTCCGGGCTTGATCCGCGCACGCTCGATGCCGTCAGCCAGCTCATCGGCGGGGCGGCCGCCCTGCTCGCCGGCGGCGATGCCACGGATGTGACCCAGGGCGCCACCATCGCCCGCTCCGCCGCCTTCAACAATTACCTGACGCATGAAGAGATCAAGGAGCTTGCGCGCAGGCTTAAATCTTGTAAGGAAAAAGATAAAAAGTGTAGACTTAATATATCACTTGAATATTTAGAATTATCAAAAGAAAATAGCAAAGCATTGTATAGTTGCGGAATAGATAATGTTTGTGTTTTAAAACATATATATCTTATAAATGAGGCGTATAATGATTTGGATAAATACCTTTCAGATATAGACATAGATCCATGGGTAAGAAAAAATCTGATAATGTATCAGAATGCAGATACTATGCACGCGCTTGAAGCGTACTTTTACAACCTTCACCTTCAGAAGGCGTGCCCATCACTTGATACATCCTGTGTTGAACGTGAAAAAACCAAGGATAGAGCCAAGAAAATCGGCGAAATCATCATAGATTTTACACCGTTCATTGGTGATATCAAGGCCTTTTACGAGGCGGGAAAATCCGGCGATCCATTAGACTGGGTCGCTGCCATTATCGGCATAGTCCCGGCAGCGGGCGATGCAGCCGCCAAGGAGCTGAAGCTGCTTCGGCTGGCCAAGGCAGGCAAACTGAAAGGGCTCTCCCGCGCCGAATTCGACAAGCTCCCGGAAGTCGCCCATTTGAGCAAGGCCGAGCGCGATCAGGCCTATTTCCGCTATGTTTTGGCCAAAGGCGGTGATCTCCCGCTGAAAACCTCGCGTTTCAACGGGATAACGCCACGGAATGCCGATGAAGAACGTTTCCTGAGAACTCTTCGCCTCGCCTTCAGCGAAAAATCAGTCTGGAACCAAGTGACCCGGCATCGCGGCAATATCATCGTACAGCGTTCCGATATCGAGTTAAGTATTCAAAATTTGCGAAACATGAAAAATGGATTGGCGCCAATGATAAAAAATAACGAAGGGGAATGGGAACGTGTAGTTCTTCATCATATAGGGAGAAAGGATGGAAGACTTATTGAGGTATTGGACTCTCAAAACCGATATGATAGAAAGGGTGGGCCGTTGCATATTCCCGGACCTGGAGGGCCTGTTCAAAGAGACTTGAAAAGAACATACTGGAAGCATCGCTTTAATGAATTAGTGAAGTCAGAGAAAGTTGATCCAAAAGTTCTGGAAAAGCTGAATAAGTAAAAATGATGAAGATTAGGAAATATAATATACCTGATTATGTTGACGTTGCGGGGCCAGCTTCAGAAGATAAAATTCTTGTTGCAGAAAGAGAGCTTGGTGTAAAATTTCCATCAGAATACAGAGAATTTCTAAAAAAATATGGTGCTATTGCTGTGGCACCTTATCAGATAGCAGGAATTTTTGATTGGGATGAAACGGAACCCTCTTTATGGGATCATGTGGTTTATTTTACAAAGAGAAAAAGGCATACATTAGGTGAATATTTGCCTAAAAATTTGATATACTTATCTCATGACGGAATGGAAACGACCTTTTATCTCGACTGCTCGCCTGAGCATGCCGGGCGCGTTATCGCCATGGGGCCCGAAATTGGCGAAAGGGTGGTGGCGGAAAGTTTCGGCGAGTTTCTGGAAAAAATCCTCAAGGATGAGGATCCCGTTGGCGATCTGTGAATGTTCCGCAGGATGCGGGCGAGGCAACAGAGGCTGGCCGAGCATAAAAGCTCCAGCAAGGCCTCTGTCCGGAAACTGTCAGGTCACAGCTGCAAGCCGTCCAGAATCTGATCCGGCATTCGAAACGCCCGGGCTCCATGGGCTCATGCGCTGACGCATAATTCCGTTTTGCCTTTCGTCGCCACCGCTGCATTCATCCCGCACAACACAGGCGCGCGCAATCACCCGGCATTCCGGCCTCGCAGCTGAAGGGCGGGACGATCGATCCCCTGTCCTTCATGAGCCACAAGATGCTGCACGGGGCGCTGGGCTGCGCCCTGGGGGCGGTTTCCGGAGGCGGCAAGGGCTGCGCGGCGGGGGCGACGGGCGCCGTGGTCGGCGAGCTGATGGCGGAAATCTATGCGCACTCGGCGATCCAGGACGCCATGGCCGAGATTGGCAGCGGCGGGAAGCTTTCCGAGAAGACTTTCGCGGCGATCCGGCGCGATGCCGCCCTGATGGGCAAGCTGACGGCCATGGGGGCCGCCCTGTTCACGGGACAGGATGTCAATATCGCCGCGACAACGGCCGGCAATGCCATCGACAACAATTTCCTGTTCACGGCGATGGCCATCATCGGCATCGGCCTGACCATCTGGGATGCCTATGAAAATTACCGCAAGGGCGGGGCGATGGCGGCCCTGGAGGGGCTTGCCATGGACGGGCTGATCTCCCTTACGCCGCTGGCCGCCGGCAAGATCGCCATGAAGCTGGGCGGCAAGGAGCTCGTCTTCAAGAGCGCCGAGGCCGCCTGGTCCTATCTGAAGAAGACAAAGCTGTTTCAGAGGGCGGGGCAGTGTTTTGTTGCGGGCACACCGGTGCGGACGGTGGATGGCTACAAGCCCATCGAGGCCGTCAGGGCGGGTGATATCGTGCTTTCCCGCGACCCCGAGACAGGGGAGATGCGCCCTGCGCGCGTGAAGCGCACCTTTGTCCGGCGCGCGCATCGCGTGGTGTGGGTGACTTTGGCAAGCGCGGATGGTGCGCGCATGGAAACCCTGGGCACGACGGAGGAGCATCCGTTTCATGTGCCCGGGCGCGGGTTTGTAAAGGCCATCGCGCTGAAGCCGGGGATGATGGTGTCCTCCGCCGCCGGTGGCATGGGGCGGGCGCGCGTGTATCAGACCGGCGGGCCCCATGGGGATGACGCCTCCGGCTTCCTGCTGGTCAAGGCGCTGACCATTGATGACAGGCCGACGCGTGTCTACAACTTCGAGGTCGAAGGCACCCACACCTACTTCGTCGGCCACCTGAACGCCTGGGTGCATAATGCCTGCCTGCCACCCAAATCTGGCTTCAATAAACCGCACAAGAACTCCCTGGATTATGTAGGCGAAACGCATGTCTACAGCATCAGAGGACCGAATGGGACATACAAGATTGGAGAAAGCGCGCAGGGGACAAGGGTTCGTGACGGCGCATCGATCCGGGCCGAACAGCAGGCCAGGCGTTTGCGGAGAGAAACGGGAGAACAATATATAACAAAAATAAGAAAGGTGTTTCCCAACAAGCGGGCCGCCCGTGAATATGAAACCCGCCTGATTGAACGTTTTCGCCGTCGTTATGGAGAGGATGCATTGCCAGGAAACAAAACGAACCGATGAGTGGCGCAAGAAAAAATGACAATAAACTCGGCTTGGTGGGTGTGTCCCTCACTAGGGCGAGGACGCCACGGCATTTTTTTGACGTGGCTCCCAAGGTGGAGGAAGAGCTTGGGGCCCTCATGGAGTCGTCGGGTTATCTCGCCGATGCGCCATTCGAGTGGGTGACGCTTGCCTTGCGTTTTGGCCTTAAGAATGAAGAGAAGCCCCATTATCAAAGGATCAACAAGAAATATGGCGATCTTCCACTGGGAATCGAGGTGGATATCCGTGAAGTGCTTAAGGCCGATGAGGCTGGCCCCGAGGAATTGAAGCGGTTGTTTATGATCGCGTCGCTCAAGGCATTGATAGATGCCGGCAAGAAATACAATCTGCTGGTTCGGGAGATGGAAGAGTTGCTTGAGAAGCTCACCTCTGAGGAATAGTCAATCGCCCGCGCCCTGGAGATCGCCAAGGAGCGCGCTGCCGGGCAGAACGCTTAAGAGTATCGCAATTTCACAAACACACAATCCCTTGCTGACAACGTACCGGGTCATCCGCCGGGCGCGTGGCCAGGGCGGTTGCGGTAGTCTGCCGGCCGCGCCGCGGTGGCCCTGGCCAACAACAAGGGCGACATCGGCAAGGCCCTCAAGGAACTGACCTCCTCCGACGCCCTCAAATCCCTGGCCACCACCCTGTTCACCGCCGGTCTCACCGCCGGCTTGGACGCCAGCATGTTCGCCGACTTGGGGCTCAACCTCGGCCTTGGCGGCAATGGGGCGGGCCTGCTCGGCTCCATCGTCGCCGATCTTCCTCGCCAGGTGATGGAAGCCACCTTCCGCGCCGCCATCAGCACCGTCATCGAGGGCGGGCGCTTTGACAAGACCCTGCTGAATTCCTTGCGCGCCGTGGGTGTGGGCCAGGTTCTGGGCGCGGTGCAGGGAGTGATCGGGGATCTCACCGACGGCGCCGGGGGCCCGGATCTTCCGGTGATGAACATGATCGCCCATGCGCTGGCCGGCGGCCTGGCGGCGAAGGCCATGGGCGGCACATTCGAGGCGGGGGCGGCGGCCGCGCTGTCCTCGGCCATGGCGGCCAATGCTGGGCTGTTCTCCGGGCTTGATCCGCGCACGCTCGATGCCGTCAGCCAGCTCATCGGCGGGGCGGCCGCCCTGCTCGCCGGCGGCGATGCCGAAGACGTGAACCAGGGCGCCACCATCGCCCGCTCCGCCGCCTTCAACAATTACCTGACGCATGAAGAGATCAGAAAATTCGAACGCGATCTGAAGGCGTGCAAAAAAGATATCAAATGCAAGGCCAGTCTATTTCAATTCTATCAGGCGCTATCAAAACGGCATAGCCAAGAACTCAAGGCGTGCGGGCTCGATAATCTCTGTGTGGCGGAACATCTCCTGCGTATTGCCCAGGCGGTGGAGACGGCGGAGGAATTCAACAAGAATGCCCCGCTTCATCCCTGGCTGCGTGACAACCTGAATCTGATCCAGACGGCGGACTTCCGTCGCGCCGTCGCCATGTTCCGCTACAACCACCATCTGCAAGAGGTTTGCCCCGGCCTTGAAGCCAGTTGCGTGCAACGTGAGAAGCTGAAGGACAACGCGAAGACGATCGGGGACTTTGCGCTCGATGTCACGCCGGTGATTGGCGATATCAAGGCCTTTTACGAGGCGTGGAAATCGGGCGACCCGGTGATGTGGGTGGCAGCGGTTGCCGGCATTGTTCCGGGGGCCGGGGATGCGCTCTCCAAGGAGCTGAAGCTGCTTCGGCTGGCCAAGGCAGGCAAACTGAAAGGGCTCTCCCGCGCTGCATTCGACAAGCTCCCGGAAGTCGCCCATTTGAGCAAGGCCGAGCGCGATCAGGCCTTCCTGCGCTTTGTGTTGGGGGACGATGTGCGTTCTTGGAATCGATTTCAATCATCTACTAAAGGATTTTATGCTAGTCGAGAAGAGACGGCGAAGGCATGGGAGGAATACAAGAGGATACATTCCATCAAAACAGCCGCACAACGCAACAGAGCCGCGAAAAAATTCTTCTTGCGTCAATTGGCGGCCAGTGGAAAGGCGCCTAAATGGATGAATCAATGGCTGATAAAGGGTAAGGTCTCCCCGGGATATGAAGTGGATCACATCAAGCCTTTGTCGATTGGTGGAGAAGATAGCCCGCTTAACATGAGGCTTCTTGATATTAAAACTCATCGTGAGTGGCATACTATTTACAGCCCGTGGAGGAATCCAAAATGACAAAAAAAATGCTGAAATCGGTCCTTCATGATGGAGATAAATGGCAATATGAACAGAGTTGGTTGATGCCTCTTTGGGCGGAAGACGGTATCATATTTGTTACAGTTCCAGGCGCAAAGCCAAGACAGTTTGGCATGGTTGTCTATACAGGGGTTGAACTTTCACCCATGGATTTACTGGAAAGAATGGAGGAGAAAGGAATTCAGGTTTTGAACTCCGATAAACAATTATATGTATTAAGCGAATTTTTGAGGCTAATTCCAAATTTCCGAATAGGAGATATTGTCCGTTGTACTTATAAGGGTGGAAGCCTCCAACTTGAAAAGGAAATTTCGTTGGCGGCACGGGCACAAAGGAATCCGCTTCCATAAAAATAAAATAAAAGTAATAAAAGTAATATTTTTAGGAGATCTTCTGCAAATAAATGGTATTGTAATGATAAAGAAGCTTTACGAATTCGATTCAGCCTATGTGGCTGGACCGGCTTCCGAAGAGCAAATACGGGCAGCGGAGGAGGAATTGGGCGTGAAATTCCCAAGTGAATATCGGGAATTTCTTAAAGAATATGGCGCGCTGGCGGTTCATAAATATGACATTGCAGGGGTATTTGAGCATGAAGATGAAAATGAACCTCCTATGTTTTCGCATGTAGCAAATTGTTCAAGTGGGTTTAAGGAATTCTTGGAAGAGAATCTCCTTCCCATTTCAGATGACGGAATGGAAATATATTTTTATCTCGATTGCTCGCCTGAGCATGCCGGGCGCGTTATCGCTATAGGACCTGAAATTGGCGAAAGGGTGGTGGCGGAAAGCTTCGGCGAGTTTCTCGAAAAAATCCTCAAGGATGAGGATCCCGTTGGCGATCTGTGAATGTTCCGCAGGATGCGGGCGAGGCAACAGAGGCTGGCCGAGCATGAAAGCTCTAGCAAGGCCTCTGTCCGGAAACTGTCAGGTCACAGCGGCAAGCCGTCCAGAATCTGATCCGGCATTCGAAACGCCCGGGCTCCATGGGCTCATGCGCTGACGCATAATTTCGTTTTGCCTTTCGTCGCCACCGCTGCATTCATCCCGCACGTCAAAGGCGCGCGCAATCACCCGGCATTCCGGCCTTGCAGCTGAAGGCGGGACGATCGATCTGCGGGCCGGGCGTGATCTTGAGGCGAAGGGCGGTGTGCTTCTGGCGCAGGGCGACATCACCTTGCGCATTGCCGGCGCTTGGTTAGCCCTCACGTTTCGTGAACGGCGATGTTGTCGATCAGGCGCACCTGGCCCAAGCGGGCGGCGACGAGCAGGCGCAAGGGCTCTTGTGTGGCATCCTCAACGGGCGCGAGCGTTTCGGCGTTGCGGGCCTCGAAATAATCAACGATGAGGCCGGCGTTCTCGATCATGTCCCGGCCCTTCCGGCAGGCTTCGGACAGGGACGCGCCGTTCCTGATCGCGGCGGCCGCTTCTGTGAGCGCGCGGTAGAGAACGGCGGCCCGCTCGCGATCGGCCCTGGACAGATAGGCATTGCGCGAGGACATGGCCAGTCCGTCCGCCTCGCGCATGGTGGGGGCAGGGACGATCTTCACCGGCAGATCAAGATCCCGCACCAGCTGCTTGATGACGAGAAGCTGCTGATAATCCTTTTCGCCAAAGACGGCGACATGACAGCCCGACTGGATGAGCAGCTTGGCAACGACCGTGGCCACGCCATCGAAATGGGTGGGGCGGAAGGCATCCTCCAGACCGGCCTTTGCCGGGCCTTCCACATGCACGGTGGTGGCAAAGCCTTGCGGATACATCTCCTCCACGCTCGGCGCATACATGAGATCAACGCCGGCGGCGCGCAGCTTCTCGGCATCGCCGTCAAGGTCGCGCGGATAGGTGTCATAATCCTCGCCGGCGGCGAACTGCGTGGGATTGACGAAAACGGAGACGATGACCACGTCCGCATGGCGGCGGGCGGTCTCGACAAGGGAGAGATGCCCCTCATGCAGCGCGCCCATGGTGGGCACAAGCGCGATGGTGTGTTTCAGGGCACGCCAGGCATCGGCATGCAGGCGCAGTTCATCCGTCGTGCGGGCGATTTTCAGGGTTTTCATGCGGCATACCTCCCTGTGACGTGCGTAAATGCGGTATAGTGCACAAGGAATGGATCGGGAAAAGCGCTACACCATGACCAGAAAACCGCCCATCAGACAAGAACCGCAAGCGCCTGCCATTTCCAGCGCGGATGAGGTGGCGCAATTTCTGGAGCAGGTGCAGCGCATGCCGAAACCGGCGCATGCAGGCGGCAGGCGCGGGCGACTCATCTTCTCTCTGGATGCCACCATGAGCCGGCAGCCCACCTGGGACAAGGCCCAGCACTTGCAGGCGGAGATGTTCCATGCGGCGGCGGAGCTGGGCGGGCTTTCCGTGCAGCTGGTCTATTACCGCGGGTTCAACGAGTGCCGGGCATCGCGCTGGGTGGAGGATCCGCGGCGGCTGGCAGATCTGATGAGCCGCATCGACTGTCGCGGCGGATATACCCAGATCGGCCGCGTTCTTGGCCATATCCGCAAGCAGGCGGAACAGCGGCGCGTGGCTGCGGCGGTGCATATTGGCGATGCCTGCGAGGAAAACATGGACGAACTGGCGCAGAAGGCGGGCGAGATTGCGCTTTTGGGAGTGCCGGTGTTCATGTTTCAGGAAGGGTATGATCCCGTCGCTGCCGCGGCGTTCTCGGAAATTGCGCGCATCACCGGCGGGGCGCACTGCCGCTTTGATGAAGGCTCCGCTGCACAGCTCAAGGAGCTACTCTCGGCCATCGGCACCTTTGCCGCAGGCGGGCTTGTAGCCCTTGAACAGCGCACTGACAGAGGGGCGCGGCTGTTGCTTGAGAACCTGAGGCGGTAGCTGCACCATCATGCTATAACACCCCCATGCTGCGCATCTTGCCATTCATCCTGCTGCTGTTGCTGGCGTGGCTGGCGCTGAAGTGGTTCCTGAACACGCCGCCTGAGCGGTTGGCCAGGCTGTTGCGCCGTGGCGGGCGGCTTCTACTGCTGGCGGGCAGTGTGGCCCTCGGCATTTTCCTGACCGCGCGCGGGCTGGGAGAAGTGGGCCTGCCGCTCATTGCCTATGCCTTTTCCGCATGGCAACGGGGCTGGTGGCCCTGGGGCGGGCCGGACAGCGGTGCTGGTAGTCAGGGCGGCAGCAGGGGCGGGCGCCGCTCGGAAGTGCGCACGACAATGCTGCGCATGGAGCTGGATCATGCATCCGGCCGCATGGATGGCGAGGTGCTCGCCGGCACCTTTGCCGGGCGCTGGCTGTCGGATCTTTCCGATGCGGAACTCAAGGTTCTGCATGAGGAATGTGCGCGGGCCGGGGATCAGTCGCTGAAGCTTCTGGAGGCATGGCTGGCGCGAGAGCGGCCCGGATTTGATGCAGGCCATGGCGCGGCAGGCGGCACGACGCGGGGCGCGGATGCCGCGGAAGACGATGATGACGATGCCCGCATGACGCCGGAGAGGGCGCGCGAGATCCTGGGGCTGGGGCCGAAGACCACAGAAGAGGAGATCCGCGCCGCGCACCGGCGGCTGATGAAGGTGGCGCACCCGGACATGGGCGGCTCCGCCTGGCTGGCCAGGCAGATCAATCTCGCCCGCGATATCCTCTTGCGCGAACTCAGGCGGCGTTGAAACAGCGGTCCGTGATCCGTTCAAGCCGGTTGCAGCATCGTGCCGGCCTGCCTGTCCGCCCGAAAAACAAGCCTTGTTTGCACATCAAATCAGGAGATCAGGATCGGCGCGCGCATGCGGCGCTTGACAGAGGTCGTCATCACCGACATCGTTCGCCCAAAAATTCCCATGATCAGGGTGGAACGCATGGCGGAAAAGAAGGAAACGGCGCTGCCGGACTGGCGGCCACAAACGCGGGCGGTGCGCGCAGGCCTTGCCCGTTCCGAACATGGCGAGACGGCGGAGGCGCTCTATCTCACATCGGGCTTCGTCTATGAAACGGCTCAGGAGGCGGCGGCGCGCTTTGCCGGCGAGGCGGAGGGCTATGTCTATTCCCGCTATGCCAATCCCACCGTGCGCATGTTCGAGGAGCGACTGGCCGCGCTGGAAGAGGCGGAGGCCTGCATGGCGACCGCTTCGGGCATGGCGGCGGTGTTTGCGGCACTGGCCGCGCATCTCTCCGCAGGGGATCATCTCGTGGCGGCGCGGCAGGTGTTCGGCTCGGTCAACCGCATCATAACCGGACCGCTTTCCCGCTTCGGCATTACCCACACCTTCGTGGACGGACGGGACCTGAACGCCTGGCGCAAGGCGGTGCGGCAGCAGACGCGTGCCTTCATTCTGGAAAGTCCGGCCAATCCGACGCTGGATGTGATGGATATTGCCGCTATTGCCGAAATTGCGCATGCGCATGGGGCGCTCTTGATCGTCGATAACGTCTTTGCCACGCCGGTTTTGCAAAAGCCGCTGGCGCTGGGGGCGGATGTGGTCGTTTATTCCGCCACCAAGCACATCGACGGGCAGGGGCGAGTGCTGGGCGGTGCCGTTCTCGGCTCGCGCGCGTTCATCGATGATCATGTGCAGCCCTTCCTGCGGCATACGGGAGCGGCGCTTTCTCCCTTCAATGCCTGGGTGCTGCTCAAGGGGCTGGAGACGCTGCCGGTGCGCGTGCGCAGCATGAGCGAAAGTGCTGGCGCTATCGCCGCCTTCCTTGCCGAGCGGCTGGGGGCGGAAAACGTGCGCTATCCGGGGTTGCCCGATGATCCCGGCCATGCCCTGGCGCGGCGGCAGATGGCGGGCTTCGGTTCGCTAATTGCTTTCACGCTGCCGGAAGGCAGGGCGCAGGCCTTCCGTTTCATGAACGCCCTGAAGCTCATCGACATTTCCAACAATCTCGGCGATGCCAAAAGCCTGATCACCCATCCGGCCAGCACGACCCACAGCGCTCTTTCCGAGGAAGAACGGGCCGCGCAGGGGATCGGCGAAGGGATGGTGCGGCTCTCTGTGGGCCTTGAGGATGTGGAGGATCTTATCGCCGATATCGCCCAGGCCCTGGATGCGGCCGGCATAACCTGAGCCCGGCATGACCTGATCAGGCAGGGGCTGACCAGCTTTTATGCACACGGCACCTCTTGGTTTACCTGAAGCAAAGACGGGGATCGGTCCAGGCCGCCATGGTTCGCATCTCATTCCCGTGTGTGAAAGGTGCGGCTTTCTCTTTTGCTTCTTGTTCTTGTGAGGGCTAAACAGACGAAACAGCATATGGCCCATCGGCTTGATCTGGTTTTTCGCGAAAAGGATCTGGAAACGAAACGGATCGTCGTTCATGGTCACGGTGTATGAACAGGGCAGGGGGCGGGCGCGGCATCCGGAGAAGGCGCACCGGCCGGACAATCCGGTGGCGCGCAAGCCGGCGTGGATCAGGGTGAAGGCGCCGGTATCGGCCGACTATGCCGAAACGCGCCGCATCGTGCGCGAGGGCGGGCTGGCCACCGTCTGCGAGGAGGCGGCCTGTCCCAATATCGGTGAATGCTGGGCCCGGCGCCACGCCACCTTCATGATCCTCGGCGAGATCTGCACGCGCGGCTGTGCCTTCTGCAACGTGGCAACGGGCAGGCCGGATCCGGTCGATCCCGGCGAGCCTGCGCGTGTGGCCGAGGCGGTTGCCAAAATGGGCCTGAAGCACGCCGTGATCACCTCTGTGGATCGCGACGATCTTGATGATGGCGGGGCAGGGCAGTTCGCGGCGGTCATCCGCGCAATCCGCCGGACATCGCCCGAGACCAGTATTGAGGTGCTCACCCCCGATTTCCGCAACAAGCCCGGCGCGCTGGAGAAGGTGCTGGCGGCGGGGCCGGATGTGTTCAACCACAATCTGGAGACGGTGCCGGGGCTTTATCCCACCATCCGGCCGGGGGCGCGCTATTATCATTCCTTGCGGCTTTTAGAACGGGCGCGGGAGCTGGCGCCTGAAGTGTTCACCAAGTCCGGCCTGATGGTGGGCCTGGGCGAGACCCGCCAGCAGATCATGCAGGTGCTGGATGACATGCGCTGCGCCGGGGTGCAGTTCGTCACCATCGGGCAATATCTGCAGCCCACGCCCAAGCATGCGCCGGTGGCCCGGTTCTACACGCCGGAGGAATTCGCCGAGCTGAAGGCGGCGGCGGAGGCCAAGGGCTTTCTCATGGTGGCGGCAAGTCCGCTGACCCGCTCCTCGCATAACGCCGATGTGGACTTTGCGCGCCTGCGGGCGCGTGCACAGGCACAGCAGGGAACATCCTGAGCCGGTTGAGCCCGGACCGTTCTCAGCAGGATGGGGATCGCCCCGGCAGGGCAGGGGGATGCTCAGGCCTTTCTGCGTTTGCGGGGCGGAAAGTCCTCGCGCACGTCAGGGTGTTCTGCATGCAGGCACTGGCCATGATCGGCAAGGATTTCGAGCACGCGGCAGGTGCGCACGGATTGAGAGGGGCATTCCGCAATCATGCGGGAGAGCTCCTCATCCAGCGCCTGAAGCCCCGCAATCTTTTCGCGCACCTTATTCCGCACGCGGCGGGCAAGGGCATCGGCCTTTGCGCAGGGCGCGTCGGGATCGTCAATGAGGGACAAAAGGGCGCGAATGTCATCCAGGCTGAAGTCAAGGGCGCGGGCGTGGCGGATAAATTCCAGGCGCTTGCGGGCGTGTTCGTCGAAAAGGCGATAGCCCTTGGCCGAACGCGCCGCTGCAGGCAGCAGCCTTTCCTTTTCATACCAGCGCACGAGCTGGGGCGAGATGCCCACAGATTTGGCCAGCTGCGTGACCGTATAGCTTGCCATGGCCGGATTGTCCTTGTTTTCTAAAATGATCTCTTATCACAGAAGTCCGAAATGCGGAAACGCTGCCTCTTGACCCTACAGCTTTTGTAACCCTTAGGATCTGTATCTACTCGCCGCAGGGCGGCGCCTTTTTTCATCATGAGAGACGAACGGGATCATAACGGAGAACAGGCATGGCGGATCAGTGTTCCACCTCCGGCGGCGGATGCGGCTGCGGCGGGAATGTCACATTCGATGGCACATCCGCGGAATACCGGCGCCGCCTGTGGCTGGTGATTGCCATCAACGGGCTGATGTTTCTGGTGGAGCTGGTGGGGGGCGCCCTGGCCGGTTCGCGGGCGCTGCAGGCCGATGCGCTTGATTTTCTGGGCGATACGCTCACCTATGGCATTTCGCTGGCGGTGATCGGCAAGTCGCTGAAGGTGCGTTCCACCGCCGCCCTGTTCAAGGGGCTGTCCCTGTTTCTCATGGGGCTGTGGGTGGCCGGCTCCACGCTTTACAGCTTCTTCGTGCTGAACACGCCGCAGGCGCCGGTCATGGGCGCTATCGGTTTTCTGGCGCTTTCGGCCAATCTCCTCTCGGTGCTGCTCCTGATGCGCTACAAGGATGGCGATGCCAATGTGCGTTCTGTCTGGCTGTGTTCGCGCAATGACGCGGTGGGCAATGTGGCGGTGATGGCGGCGGCGGGGCTGGTGTGGCTGACGGGCACGCCCTGGCCGGATCTCGTGGTGGCGCTGGCCATGGCGGCGCTGTTCACCCATTCGGCCACGCGCATTCTCAAGCAGGCCCTGGCGGAATGGCGCCACGAGCATGCCCATTCCCATTCCGCTTCTTGAATGAAGAAACACGGGCGTTCGGAAAAAGGCAAAAACCGGCAAACCCCATGCAATAGAGGCGAAAGAGGGCGGGGCCGCCTCTTTCTTGCGTGGTCGGGCGCTCTGGGCAGGCAAAAAGAAAGCGGGCAACACACCCGCCAGATCCTTCTCCGTGTTTTCATGGAGCCTGAATTTTACGCGTCAGTGGATGTTTGCGCCCGATGCCTGCTTCGCTCAATGTTCCAGCGGCTTGCCGTCATCGAGTGAAAGGCGCACGTCCGTGGCCATCAGGCCCTTGGGACCATGGCCATAGCGCACATAGACCTCCTGCCCGGGCACGAGATCGGCAATCGCCGTCTTGCGCAGGATTTCCATGTGCACAAAGATGTCCTCGCCGCCGTCGCCCTCGTTGACGAAGCCGAAACCGCGCGTGCGATTGAACCACTTGACCTTGGCCTTGCGCCAGCCGGTCTCGGGCTTGACCTGCACATGCGTGCGCGGCACGCGCTCGGCCGGATGCACGGCCGTGGAGGCATCCATGCCGATAATGCGCAGAACCTGATACCCCTTCTGGCGCTTGACAATGTCACAGGTCACACGCGTGCCTTCCAGCGGCGGCTCGTACCCATCCCGCTTCAGGCAGCTGAGATGCAGCAGAACATCGGGCATGCCATTGTCCGGAATGATAAAACCATAGCCGCGGCCGACATCGAACCACTTGACGAAGCCGTCAATGCGATAGACGACGATGTCGGCATCGACGGGCGGGCCCTGCACGACCCGATAGCCGGGCTCTTCCTGGATCACGTTCTGAGCCCCGGCATTGGCTTGTGAGACCGTTTCGGCCTCCTGGCCGGACGATTGCTGCACACCGTGTGCCGGATCGGTCCGGTTGCTGTCCTTGTCCCCCGACATTCACGCACCTCAAGCCAGTTGATACCGTTACCCCCAAGGCAATTCGCCCAAATGTCCGGATGCGGGAGAAAGCGATCGTACCGAACAGTCATGCCCCAATCAGGGGCGCTGTCGTGTTACGGACGGTTGCCTTGCCCCCACTTTCCGGCTCTTTGGAGCGAATCGCCCAACGGCTCCCCTAGAGTGCTCCATTCGCGCCAGTTTGTATAGATGTGCCGCATCTGCATCTGTGGAAAAGCCTGCGCCATGGTAGCACACGCGCTGCGTGTGTCAAATGAGGCAGAGTTCCATCAGCTCGCGGCGCATGGTCTCAGGCAGGGCATCCAAACCCTTCACTTGCGGCAAGTCGGGGGGTGCGGCCTTTTCCACAAGATATCGCCAGCCCTGAAACGGCCGGTGCGGCGTGGGGCGCACGGGCACGAGTTCGGGATCCAGCTCGATGCGACAGCGGCGAATCCCCTGCGAATCAGTAAAACTTTCCAGAGCGAGAATACGCTGGCGAACGAGGATCTTGCCGCCGATAATCCAGTACAGTGAGCCGCCATCGAGGATTTCTTTGGCCCGGCGCGGCATCTGGCGGGTGATATGGGCGTTGCGGCCGGTGGTGGCGATGCGCCGCTTCTGAAAGGCGGCGAGTTCATCGGGATGATCAACGCCGACGCACAGTTTCAGAAGGTGCAGGGCCATGGCGTTCTTGTCACACCAGGATGGTCTCAATCATCCTCGTAGCGCAGGGTGCCCTGACGTTCCCGGCCCTTTCGCGCCACGAAGCCGGCATACCACCAGATGACCAGGGACATGATGAAAACCGCGGCAATGCCCAGCGCCTCGCCCCAGACGGTGAAGGGCACGCCATCCGCCCGCGCGCTGGAGAACCAGACATAGCCGGTTACGCCCAGCGTGATCCAAGTGAGCACGGAAAACCCCCGCAGGATCATGGCGAGCATGTCGAATAGGGTGCGTTCGTTGCGCTCCGGCATGACGGGCCCTCCCTGCCGTTCAAACGGGCATGCCAGGTTTGGATGCGGCATGCCGACCGGCAGTCATCATGCACTGCAAAGCCCCATGCGGGCAAGGTCATTTCCACCATTGCGGCGGATCAAGATCCAGCCCCGCGGCATCCTCCACATGTGCGGCCACGGTGAAAAGGGTTTCCTCGTCGAAGGGGCGGCCGATGATCTGCAGGGCGAGCGGCAGCCCCTCGGCGGAGAATCCGGCCGGCACCGAAATGCCCGGCAGCCCCGCCATGTTCACCGTGACGGTGAAGATGTCGTTGAGATACATCTGCAAGGGATCGTCGGTCATCGCGCCCAAGGGGAAGGCGGCGGAGGGCGTTGCCGGCGTGAGCAGGGCGTCTACCTGTTCAAAGGCCTTCTCGAAGTCGCGGCGGATGAGCGTGCGCACCTTCTGGGCCTTCAGGTAATAGGCGTCGTAATAGCCGGCGGAGAGCACATAGGTGCCGATGAGCACACGCCGCTTCACCTCCGCGCCAAAGCCTTCGGCGCGGGTGTTCTCATACATGCCGATGAGATCGTCGCCCTCCACGCGCAGGCCGTAGCGCACGCCGTCATAGCGGGCGAGGTTGGAGGAGGCCTCGGCCGGCGCCACGATGTAATAGGCAGGCAGGGCATATTTGGTGTGGGGCAGGGAGACCTCCACGATCTCGGCCCCGCGCTCGGCCAGCCAGGCCGCGCCCTGCTGCCAGAGGCGGTCGATTTCCTCCGGCATGCCCTCAACGCGGTATTCCTTCGGAATGCCGATGCGCATGCCCTTCAGGTCGCGCTCCTGCGTGGCGGCGGCGGCGAAATCCGGCACCGGAACATTGGCGGAGGTGGTGTCCTTCTCGTCATGACCGGCCATGGAGGTGAGCAGGATGGCGGCGTCCTTCACCGTGCGGGCGATGGGGCCGGCCTGATCGAGGGAGGAGGCAAAGGCGACAATGCCCCAGCGCGAGCAGCGGCCATAGGTGGGCTTGATCCCGACGGTGCCGGTGAAGGCGGCGGGCTGACGGATGGAGCCGCCGGTGTCGGTGGCGGTGGCGCCGGCGCAGAGACGGGCGGCAACGGCGGCGGCGGAACCGCCGGAGGAGCCGCCAGGCACGAGCTTTTCCTCCGAATCCTTGCGCCGCCAGGGGTTGATGGCCGGGCCGTAGTAGCTGGTCTCGTTGGAGGAGCCCATGGCAAACTCGTCCATGTTGAGCTTGCCCAGCATGACGGCACCGTCATTCCACAGATTGGCGGTGACGGTGGATTCGTAGGTGGGCTTGAAATCGTCGAGGATATGGCTGCAGGCCTGGGTGTGCACGCCGCGGGTGGCGAAAAGATCCTTCACGCCGATGGGAATGCCCTCCAGGGGCCGCGCCTCGCCCCTGGCGAGGCGCTCATCACTTTCCCTGGCCATCTCAAGGGCCTTGTCAGGCGTTTCCACCACATAGGCATTCAGGGCGCGGCCGGCGGCCATGGCGTCGAGATAGGCCTCAACAAGCTCGGTGGCGGTAAAGTCCCGGCGTTTTAAGCCTTTAAGGGCTTCGGCGATGGTGAGACGGGTCAGATCCGTCATCGGGCGGCTCCTGTCATGCTTTTGTGATCACGATCGTCTCGGCGTTGCGGCATTTCCGGCGAAACGGGCAAGGAATGCTCCGGAATCACTCCACCACCTTGGGCACGACGAAGAAGTTGCCTTCCCGTGCCGGGGCATTGGCGAGAATGTCCTCCACGCAATCGCCGTCGGTGACGATATCCTTGCGCTTCTTCATCGGCATGTCCTCTTCCACCGAGGTCATGGGCGGTACGTTCTCTGTATCCACCTCGTTGAGCTGCTCTACCCACTGCAGGATGGCCGACAGCTCGCGGGCGAGCGGCTTTAGCTCCTCGTCGGAAATGCGGATGCGGGCCAGACGCGCAATGCGGCGCACCGTTTCGGTATCCACGGACATCAGCGTCGCTCCTTATATTCCGGAAATCTCGATGCCGTCGCGGCCAGCCGGTTTGCGCTGTGATGCGCAGCGGCCGGAAAGCGCGGCCGGATGTTTGCGGACTTTGCGCCGGTGATACACGCAAGGGCGGGATGATGGCAACCGCATTTGCCATTCTCACATCCGGTTGGACATGCTGATGCGGTCTTGTGCTCTTGATGCGGGCGCGATGGCTTCACACATTCAAAAGGCGGGGGATGCGAAGACGTCATCCTGATGCATTTGAGCGAGGGAGGAGCATCACTCATGAAAGGCAAGCGGATCTGGGTCGTGGTGGCCGATGGCGCGCGGGCGCGGTTCTTCCTGGCCAATCAGGGCGGCCGCATCCTGGGGCCGGCGCTGGATCAGGTGCTGGTGGCCGACAGGCGGCCGAGCCGCGAGCTTGTGACCGACAAGCCGGGGCGGACGAAGGATCGCGCGGCCTATGGCCGGCATGCCATGGAACCCCCCACCGATCCGCATGAGCAGGAGCAGATCGCGCTGGCGCGCGAGGTGGCCCATCTGCTGGATGACGAACGGGCCAAGGGGCACTTCGACGAGGTGGTGATCGTGGCCGCGCCCCGCATGCTCGGGCACATTCGCACGGCGATGAGCGATGCGCTGCGCAAGATGATTCGCCGCGAGATCGCCAAGGACTTCTCCAAGCTGGAGGAGCGCGAGCTGAAAGAGCGGCTGGAGCCGCTGATCTGACCGTTTGCGGGTGATCCGGCCGCGTGGCCTAGAGGCAAAGCGTGATAAAAGGGGAGGGGCGAAGTCGTTTGCATGGCGTGATGCGTTAGGGCGCATGAGGGCTGTTGCGGCGTACGCCGAAAGGCCATGCATAAAAGCGCTTGCGCAGGCGCGCAGGCTTTGATACAGACAGGCCGTCCGCAACAGCGTGCGGAAAGGGGCCACTTTCAGACAGCAGCGCCCCTGTGCATCCTGAAGGCCCGTAGCTCAGTTGGTAGAGCAGCTGACTCTTAATCAGCGGGTCCGGGGTTCGAGTCCCCGCGGGCCTACCATTCCTCTCCTTGATTCTCGTTCCTTTCTTTTATTTTCTTCATTCACATGGTTTTGGTTCGAGAATTAAAACGAAAATTCGCCTTTCGCCGAATTTTACACAACGCATCATTCTGCGCTCTCGCTTGGGTCATCCGACAGTGCGTATAAACAGAGGGTAAGGGGCACGGGGCGGTTTGATGCATTTTCGGTTTGGGGTGTGAAAGGCCGGGAAAGAGCCTTTATCGCAAGGGGCAGTGATAATTTTCGTATTCATTTGATTTTCCTTGTGTTGCAATACTTCAGTGTCCCCATGCGTGTAGAGTGAAACCGTGAAATTCCCAGACCCGGCTCCGGGATTCGTTTTTCTCTTGTCATGACTGATCTTTCATGCTTCCATGCACGCAATGGTCGAGCTGCGCTCGGGTCGCATCCCTCTGCGACATTTCCGGGCCGTGCGCGCAGACGAAAGCGACACCCATCAATGATGAGGAGACGACACGTGGCAGAAAGCACGCGCATTATCGGAAGAAACCGTCAGCTCCGTATCGCATCCGCGACATGGGGCATTGCCGGCGTTGTTCTCTGCGCATTTATGGGGACTGTGAACGCAACAGAAAAAGGTCTGAACCAGCAGAAGGGGCAAGGCACGATAGCGCTCCTTGCAAGCGAGGAAAGGTGGATCATGACCAACGATAACAATGGTGAGGAAAAGGTGGAAACCGCAGCATCAGGTGCGGATGATGGCAGCGAGCGGATGGAGCTGGCCAGGAAACTGATCAAGATCCTGGGCTATGAGCGCAATTACGAAAAGCGCGTCGATAGGGCGATGGCGCTCACCTATCAGGATATGAAACAAAAATATGTGCGCAATCCGAAGATGCTTCCTGTTCTGCGCGATGTGCTTGCGGAAGTTCGTCAGGACATGCTGAAAAGGAAGCAGGAGTATTTTGAACTCATGGCGCGCGAGTATGCCAAGGGGATGGACAAGGACGTGATGGCGGCTGCCATTGAGTTTTACAGTTCGCCACTGGGGCAGGCATTCATCAAGCAGAACAAGATGGTGCGGCGGCGCGCCAAGGCCGCGAGCAAGGTATGGGTCAAATCCATGATGAAGAAGGCGATTCAGGACGTTTTCAGAAAGGCGCGCGAAAGGGGGCTCCCGCTTTGATTTCTCGCCCGCCTTGCTTTGACATAAGGCTTTGGGAACACTTCAAATCAAAATAGAAAGGCTGCCAAATCGACGCGTTTTCTTGCGGTCAGGCAAGACGGCCTTGAAAATCCCTTCTAGCCAAAGGGACTGACAGCTTTCAACATAGGGCGTGGACTTAATTCGAAGACGGTGATGCCAGCGGCATTTTCTTGATAATCGCTGATCTTTTCATCCGCAGGAAATAGCCAAAGCTATTTCAAGGGCGAAAAGTCAGCGGGATGCAGCGAAAATGGCGACCTTAAGGGGCTGGCGCATCGGTTTTTATGAGGACACGCCATAGGGACTGAGTGCTTTCACCATTTACAAAAACGGGCGCCTGATATGCTTTCTCAGGCGCCCGTTTGGCCGTTCATGGCGTTTGTTCCTGTTTCTCATACGGGCTTCATATCATTCTTCCGCGCATGCTGAACCCCTGCACCCTTACCTTGCGCGGTGAAGCCCCCTGGCAATCCCGCACATCCCGATCGCCGGTTTTGACCGGCGAGCAACCGTAGGGCTTCTCAATTCAGCGCCCGGAGCGTGCCTTCAGAAGAGCCGGAGCAAGATCCTTCACATCCGCAGCCGGCGCCTTGCTGGCCTTGTCGAGATCGCTGTCATCCTTGAATTCATAGCCCATGAGCACGGCAGAGGCCACCGCCGCCGGCCCGAAAGTGACCGCGAAGCCGCCAATGAGCAGGAACATGGCGGCGAAGCCATAGGAGGAATGCGAGATCATGGAATACAGGCCGCCCACATCCGCATAGAGAATGCCCGCCAGCAGCGACCAGCCAATGGTGACACCGATGGCGATGTTGCGCAGGATGAAGCGCACAAGACGCGGAAGGCTCTTCCAGGTGCGGATGATCATGGCCCGTCTCCTCCTCGTCATGGCAAAGCGCATTTCGCGCATATCCCCGGCTATCGGTCAGGCTGCCCGATCACACAGCCGGAAGTTGAAGCACTCCTGATTCCGTGTCTCATCTTGTGACGAAAAGGGCTGTCTTACAAGAGACAGAATGCCGCCCTTGCAAGGGGCGCAAACCTGATGCCGTGGATAAAATTTTCCTACCATCACATTGAGTAAAAGGCATTATCATTTCGAATGCAGAGTTGGGCAGGTGGGGCGCGTTCCATCAGAAACTGATGCGCAAGCCCAGCATGGCCGTGGCGTTGCGCTGGCTCTTACGTCCCAGGATGACGCTTCCGGACAGATCCAGAGAGAGCGGCTCCAGAGGGCCGCTGCCGTAAAAGGCGAGACCGCCCGTGAGGGTGATGTCATCGCGATCACTTTCCTGGCGGGGTTTCCTGAGATCGTAGGTGTAGGTCAACACCACGTAGGGCATCACGGGATCAAGCCAGAGATAGGCGCCGCCCTCGAGGGTGACTTCCGCGAGGCGGTCCGTAAAGGCGGCATGCTTATTGCCCAGATTATCCGTGAAGCTCTTCCAGTGATCACGGTTGACCGATAGGCCGGCGCGGGCGGCCAGTTGCAGGTTGGAGACCCAGCGTGCCGCTTCCAGCGTGGCGGCGAAGACATAGCCGTTCGATGAGCGGCGGCCATTGAACTGGATGCCGCTGTCTTGCCAGCGCAGCCTTTCGCGGTTGCGCACATAGCCGCCCGTCAAGGACAGATTGAGCCAGGAGAGCGGCGTGTATGAGATGTAGGGCGTGAACGAAATGCTGTCAGAACGTGTGTGGCCGGCGTTATAGAGCGTGTCCTGGCTGGCATACGTGAAGCTGCCGCTGATTCCCATCGTGAAGTTTTCCAGCACGTCCTTTTCCAGCCCGAGGTTGACGGTGGCGGACTGCCCGCGCTTGCGCCAGTCCGGCCTGCGGTCCCTGAGACGGGAAAGACTGGTGCTGTTCCAGAAGGTCCAGCCATGAGAGAGAGGGCCGGACGTGTTTTCGGCAACAGGCGTAATGCCAGCCCTTGCGGCGGGGGCATCGGGCATGGCAAGCGGCGCTGTGCGAAACCGTGAGCGGGAACGCAGCCAGGTCATGGTGTTGCGGGCGCGCATGATGATGGTCGGTGCGCTGTAGGCCCAGGTGCGCTGTTCTTCGAGTTCGGACGTCAAACCCGGCGTTCCGGATTGGCCCCCTCCGCCCGCCAGCGATTGCGCCCATGCAACCGGAACGAAGGCGATCGTCCCGAGCAAGACAACACCGACTGTTTTGCGAAGCTGTCCGTTCGCGCGCGCTTTCATGGCCGACGCCTCCTCATTCTGTCCAAAGGTTCTAGGCCAGGGGGCGAGGCGGGGCAAGCCCTGAGAACAGAAAGCCTTGCGCCATATCCCATTTCCATTTGCAGGGTGCGGGCCTGCACGTAAAAAGGCTTTCCATGAACGCGCGCTTGGGCTAATGCAGGCGGCGAAGGATGTGGGGCGCTCTGTCTCGCGGTTGTCCGCAGCGGAGGACGAAAATGCCCCTGGCGCGGAGCTCCCTGATTTCAGGGGGCGATGTGGTTCTCACATGAGATTTGACGGATAAACGCCCAGGCAACAGTGGCGAAACGAGACCCATGGCACGGCAGTTCATCTATCACATGCATGGCCTGACCAAGGCCTATCCCGGCGGCAGGAAGGTTCTGGACGACATCAACCTCTCCTTCTACCCGGACGCCAAGATCGGCGTTCTCGGCCCCAATGGCGCGGGCAAGTCCACGCTTTTGCGCATCATGGCCGGACTGGACAAGGATTTCACCGGCGAGGCCTGGCTGGCGGAAGGGGCCACCGTGGGCTATCTGCCGCAGGAGCCGCAGCTCGATCCGGACAAGACGGTTCTGGAAAACGTCATGGAGGGCGTGGCCGAAAAGAAGGCCATTCTCGACCGCTACAACGAGCTGATGATGAACTATTCCGACGAGACGGCGGAAGAGGCGGCACGGCTGCAGGATATCATCGACGCCCAGAACCTGTGGGATCTCGATGCGCAGGTGGAGCAGGCCATGGAGGCGCTGCGCTGTCCGCCGCCTGATGCCATGCCGGACCATCTCTCTGGCGGCGAGCGCCGGCGCGTGGCCCTAACCCGGCTGCTTCTGCAGAAACCCGATCTTTTGCTGCTTGATGAGCCGACCAACCACCTCGATGCCGAGACGGTGGCCTGGCTTGAGCATCATCTGAAGGAATATCCCGGCGCCATTCTCATCGTCACGCACGACCGCTATTTCCTCGATAACGTCACGGGCTGGATCCTCGAGCTCGATCGCGGCCGTGGCATTCCCTATGAGGGCAATTATTCCACCTATCTGGAAAAGAAGGCCAAGCGCCTGGAACAGGAGGCGCGGGAAGAAAAGGCGCGGCTGAAGATCCTGCAGCGCGAGCGGGAATGGATCGCCTCCAGCCCGCGGGCGCGGCAGGCGAAGTCCAAGGCGCGCATCAAGGCCTATGACGAGCTGCTGAAGGCCAACGAGGAGCGCATCAAGCATGCGCAGGGGCGCATCGTCATTCCGCCGGGGCCGCGGCTGGGCGATCGTGTCATCGAGGTGGAGAACCTGAGAAAGGGCTATGGTGACCGGCTGCTGATCGATGATCTGTCCTTCCGCGTGCCGCCGGGCGCCGTTGTCGGCATCATCGGCCCCAATGGCGCGGGCAAGACCACGCTGTTTCGCATGATCACCGGGCAGGAAAAGCCCGATGCCGGCGAGATCCGCATCGGCGAGACGGTCAAGCTGGGCTATGTGGATCAGAGCCGCGACTCTCTCGATCCCGACAAGACGGTGTGGGAGGAGATTTCCGGCGGGGATGACGTCATCCGGCTGGGCAATCGCGAGATCAATTCCCGCGCTTATGTGGCCGCCTTCGGCTTTCGCGGCGGCGATCAGCAGAAAAAGGTGGGACAGCTCTCCGGCGGCCAACGCAATCGGGTGCATCTGGCCAAGATGCTCAAATCCGGCGCCAATGTGCTCCTGCTCGATGAGCCGACCAACGATCTTGATACCGAAACGCTCTCGGCGCTCGAAGATGCGCTGGAAGACTATGCCGGCACCGTCTTCGTCATCTCGCACGACCGCATGTTCCTCGACCGTCTGGCCACCCACATTCTTGCCTTCGAGGGCGATTCCCACGTGGAGTGGTTCGAGGGCAACTTCGAGGCCTATGAGGAGGACAAGAAGCGCCGCCTGGGCGAGGATGCCCTGATCCCGAAACGGATCAAGTACAAGAAATTCTCGCGTGACTGAGGCGATCGCGCATCCACCCCCTTGTGAGGGGGTGGGGGAACATCAATGTGACTTGTTTGCTCCCCGTTCCTTAAATGTTTTGGCGGGGTATGGCACCCTGCCGCACATTACCCGACGGAAGCTCTCTATCTTCCTCGTCACTCCGTAGATCACCCCATCACTGTCCAGTTTAATTGCTCTGTGCATTGCGAATGATTTTCGCCATGAAGAGCGTGATTAATCACATGCTAAGCAGATGCCTTTACCAACGTATGCTTCCACCCTTGCCCAAACTTAGAATGCGATATTTCTTATGGAAGTTCATCTGGTTACGTCATACCCGGACATGTCCCGCATACTAAACGACACACACATCGTCATACCGGCGAAAGCCGGTATCTCAGGCCATTGACTCATGCGTTTGTGGCCCGAGACCCCGGCTTTCGCCGGGGTGACGAGAAAGATGGCAGCGTAGTGTGCTTGTCCCGGGTATCCAAGGGCGGTTTACACATGCGGTAATGGCAGTCAAAAATGGTCTTTCAGGACTCTACCTTTCGAGAGGCCCCCCATCAAAAAGTAAACGACACAAATCAAGCCTGCTGGTGAACGCCATAGCCCACCAAGACCGCATCGTCCGTAGCACTGGATTGCCGGAATCCCGGTTCAAGCCCGGGACAGACTGGGGCCCGGCAATGACGTTTTATTGTGGTTTATCAATGAGTTAAACAAACACCTCCCAACTCATGGAAAGTCTTTTTTCCTCGGTCGATTTGACGGCAACAGCACGCTTCCTGAATTTTCTTAGTCTCCAATGTCAGATCAGCCGGGGTCTTGTGCCGCAAATTCGTGCGTTTCTGGCCTTAGATACCGGCTGACCTACGGTATGACGAAATGTGTGTCGTGTAGTGGCCCCGCTGAACTCTTCTGGAAGGATATGAAAATCCTTCTGGTGATGGGCTTACGATGGACTTGCCCCGTGTTTCAGGCGGAAGGCCAGGGGCCTTGGCTTTCAAGAAGGCTGGCCAGGCGGCAGAAGCCTGCGACATCCACATCCTCGGCCCGCAGGGTCGGGGAAATGCCGGCGGCTTCAAGCAGCGCTTCCGGATCCTTCACCAGGGATTTCAGGGAACGGCGCAGCATCTTGCGCCGCTGGCCGAAGGCGGCGGCGGTCACCTTCTGCAGGGCTTTCGATGAACAGGCGCCCTTCGGTTTCGCCCTTGGCTCGATGCGCACGACAGAGGAATAGACCTTTGGCGGCGGCACGAAGGCGGCCGGCGGCAGATCGAACAGGCGTGTGGCTTCAGCCCGCCATTGGGCAAGGACGGCCAGCCGTCCGTAGGCCTTCTCGCCGGGCTGGGCGATGATGCGTTCCGCCACTTCGCGCTGAAACATCAGGGTGAGCGATTGCCACCAGGGCGGCCAGGGCTCGGCAAGCAGCCAGCCGGTGAGCAATGGTGTGGCGATGTTGTAGGGCAGGTTGGCCGCAACACGCACGGGATAGCGGGCTTGCGCGGCAAGGGCGGCATAATCGATCTTCAGGGCATCATCCTGCAGGATGGTCAGTCGGCCGGGCCAGCGCGCGGCAATGACCTTTAGCGCCGGCAGCATGCGCTCATCCCGCTCAATGACGATCACCTCTTCGGCCCCTTCCAGGAGCAGGGCGCGGGTAAGCCCGCCGGGACCGGGGCCCACCTCGATAATGGAATGCCCGGCCAGCGGCCCGGCAGCGCGGGCGATCTTGCGCGTGAGGTTGAGATCGAGAAGGAAATTCTGGCCCAGGCTCTTGCGCGCGCGCATCTTCAGCGAAGCAATGACCTCCCGCAGGGGCGGCAGGCCGTCTGGCGTGTGCCAATCGTCATGTTGGGTGGGATCGGTCATGACCTCTTTCGCATGATGCGCGCTTGCACCTTTCTCAACCAATGGATTTCGTGTTGGAGGTTCCCCTCATTGTCCGGCTCTTTCAAGGGTTTGGGCCATTTCTTCCGCAAGGGTGAGCGCGGCAATGAGGCTGTCCGGCCGGGCCCGCCCGGTGCCGGCGAACGCCAGGGCCGTGCCGTGATCGGGGGATGTGCGCACGAAGGGAAGCCCGAGGGTGACGTTCACGCCGCCATGAAAATCCAGCGTCTTGACCGGGATCAGGGCCTGATCGTGATACATGCAGAGCACGGCGTCATAGGTCTTTCGAGCCTCCTCGTGAAAAAGCGTGTCCGCCGGCAGCGGGCCAAACGCTTCAACGCCCGTTTCCTGCAGGGCCGAAATGGCCGGTTCGATGATCTCCTTTTCTTCCGTGCCCATGCGGCCGCCTTCTCCGGCATGAGGATTGAGCCCGGCCACGGCGATGCGTGGCCGCTCAATGCCGAAAAACCGCGCGAGATCATGCGCAAGCACCGAGCCCTGCCGCACGATGGCTTCCGATCTTAAGCGCCGGGGCACCTCGCTTAAGGCAATGTGCACCGTCACCGGCACACAGCGCAGGCCACCGGCGGTGAGCATCATCACCGGCTCGGCAGAGAACCCGGCCTTGCGGGCAAGATGGGCGAGGAAATCGGTATGGCCCTCAAAGTCAAAGCCGGCTGCATAAAGCGATTCTTTCTGAATGGGCAGGGTAACGAGCCCCGCAGCCTCTCCCGAGAGAACGAGAAAGACGGCCTGCTCAATTGCCGCCTTGACGGCAGCGGCGGTGTCGGCACGCACTTCACCGGGCGCATCGGGAAGGGGGCCCGCACCTTTCAGCGGCAGGACCGGCAGGCCTTGCGCAAAGGCCAAAGGAGTGTCTTCGACCGCTTCGATGGTGACAACCGGAATGTCAAGACAAGCGCGGGCCAGTCGGGCCTTCACAAGCGCCGGATCGGCCAGCAGCAGAAAGGAGCGGGTGAGAAAAGGCTTTTCGCGCGCCTGCCGCCGCCAGGCCATGCCGGCGATTTCCAGGCCGATACCGCCCGGCTCGCCCATGCTGAGCACGAGGGGGCGTTTTTCATCCCTTCCGGTCATGGTCCATCATCCGCACCGCTGGCTCAGTTAAGCACGAGCTTGGGATCCTTGTATTCGATGTAGGCCTTGCGGCGCAGCTGGCGCATGACCTTTTCCACCTCGCGATTGATGATTTCAGCCTGAACCATCTGGCGGATGACCTTCTTGTCCGGCTTGGGCGGAACGATCTTGCGCGTGCCGCAGAAGGCGAGGAGCTGCACGCCATTGGGCGCGCGCAAGGGGCCGATCATGCGCTTTGTGCCGGCCTTGCGAATGGCCTTGATAATGGGCTTGGGCATGCGGCGCGGATCGGCCTGGATCAGGGGAGAGATGCGCACGTTGAAGATGTCGGAAGTGATCTTCTTCAGCGAGCCGCAACCGCGATAGCGCGCCATAATCTGCTGGGCCTCGGCCAGGCGGGCGATGGTCAGTTGCTTGCGGGTGATGGGATTGGGATCGTCGATGGGCAGCAGAACCTCGCGCAGCTTGTAGATGGTGACCGGCTTCAGGCGCGGGTCATTGAGGATCTTGCGGTAACGGCGCTCCACCTCCTTTTCATCGACAGTGGTTTTCAGCGTGCGGCCCATGCGGGCGGAAAAGATTCTGAACAGGATGGTGGAGCGCACATAGCGCCGCAGCGTTTCCAGGCGCACGCCGTTCTTGCGCAAGACGGCCTTGAGCTTGGCCTTGCCCCCCATGTTGGCGGCCATCTGCTCTATGGCCTTGTCAACCTTGGCGTCGCTGACCTCGATACCCAGTTTCTTGGCCTCAGTCAGCAGAACCGCCTCGTTGACGGCGGCGCGAAAGGCCCCCTTGCGGTCGCGCGGGCCGCCAATGATGCGATTGAGCCGCTGCTTCTGCTGCACATCAAAATCCGTGACCGGATAGTCATTGACCAGGGCGAGAACCTTGCCGGCCTGGGCGGGCGTGGTGACGGCTGCCCCGGAAAGAACGGCTGTGAGAACCCCCAGACAGAAAAGAAGCGCTCTCGTCAGAGAGAGGACGGTGTGTGAATGCCCCTGAGTGTGAAACGAGATCTGCACGCCGGAAAACCCTGCTCTTGTCGTCCCATTAAGGGAATCGGTCATTGATTGAGGCCCTTATGGCATCTGCGTTCCTGCCCGCAGAATATGAAGCGAATGTGATGAGCTGACAAGCGGCTGGTTTTGGAGCGCTTTGGCCGCATTCTTCAGGCGAAAACGCTCAGAAACCACCCAGGGAAATGCCGCCACCCACAAGAGTCTTGAATTCCACGGAAAGCAGCACGGAATAGGAGGAGCTGGCGTCGGCATCCCGCGTGCGCGTATTGCGGAAAGAGAGGGAGAAGTCCATGCAGTCGCAGGAAAGGCCGATGCCGATGCTGCGCTCCAGCGTGCGGTCAAACGTGAGGTCATAGCGCCAGCCGCCGAAGATGCGCCAGTTCTCTCCAAAATGGAATGTGGCGCTCGCGTTGACCTGTTCTTCCTTCTGCTGGATGGCCTGGAGGGGATCGGCGCTCAAGCGCAGATAGTCCGCCCGCAGGGTGAGGCCGAAAAGGGAGAGCGATCCGGAAACGCTCTGATCCCGCACGTTCATCGAACGGGCATCGAAGCGGCCCTGCCAGCTCAAGCGCAGCAGGCCGGGATAGGTAAAGGCCATGGCCGAGACGATGTCGGACACCTTGCGGCCCAGGCCGCTGGCACGCCAGAAGCTGTTGCGGCCGCTTAGGTGATAGGACTGACCGACACTGGCACGGAAGAATCCGCCGTTGTTCAGATAGAGCGAATAGAGCAGGCCGGCATTGGCCCGTACCCCGCCTTCGTAACGATCCTTGCCGCTGAAGCGATCATGCAGGAACAGCCGCGTGCTGGAGAAATTGAGCGCCACGGAATCCTCATTGCCAATCTTGCTGCGGTCTGTCTCGTTTCGCGCGGCGATGACCTGAAAAACGGGGCTGACGACGTGCCGGCCCAGATCGCCCGTTTTCAGCCAGGGCCAGCGCACATCGAGACCGGCCGAGGGCAGGAAGCGAAAAGCGGTCTCCGCCTCGCGCATGCCATCGGGCTGGGACGGATCGGGCAGCAGACGGGTGATGACCGTATCGGCCCGCAGGCGGGCGAAGGGCTGGGCCACGATGCCGGCGGCGGAGACCATGCGCCGCTGCCAGATGGCTTCCGTGGTCATGCGGGTCTGATGTTCGGCCTGATGGATGCCGGTGAAGGGATTGACGGTCTTGCGCCGGTGAATGGAATACACGTCGCTTTCAAACGTGAGCTGTCCGCCGAGGACCGGCTGCGAGAGCGTGTGCGAAAAGGTATAGCGCGGGGCCAGATGGGGGATGGTCTCGCTGTCGTCATCGGTGAGCAGCCCACGGAAATGGCTGATGGTGGCGCTGAGATAGTTGCGCCCGTCGAGACCGGTGATGAACAGGCGGGATTCGGCAAGGTTTTCGGCATCGATGCCATAGCGGCGGGCCACGGTCTTGTCGGAAAGCAGCATGCCGTCAAAGCCCCAGCGCCAGCGCCTGTTGAGGCTGAAGCGCCCCTTGGTGCGCACATGGCCGCGCCACTTTCGGTCTCCGGGATCGGACACTTTCTTCGGCTGTAGCTGGCGGATACCGCCGAAATCGATCTTGTACATGCCGCTCGCCAGCCGGTGGCGCCACTTGGCGCGGGCATAAACACCCTGCTTGGAATAGATCTGCGGGATGAGCGTGATGTCGTAATTCGGCGCGAGATTGATGAAATAGGGGATGCTCACGTTGGCGCCCAGCTGCGTCGAATAGCCGAAACCAGGCACGAGAAAGCCCGTGGCGCGCTTGTGCTTGGGATCGGGATGGCTCAGATAGGGCAGCCAGAAGATGGGCGTGCCGGCGATGGCCATGCTGACGTTGCGATGATAGATGCGGCCCTCGCGTTCGTCATGGGTGGCCTGCTGCGATCGCAGTTCCCATAAGGGTGTGTTGTCTTCCAGGACACAGGTTTTACAGCGGGTGTAGCGCACATCCTCGTAGACGGTGATGTAGCCATCACGGCGGCGTGCATAACGGGCGGTGAGCGTGGCGTCATTGGTGAGCAGCAGACGTAAATGGCGGGCAAAGCCATCGCGGAACTTCTTGTCGACATTCACATAATCCGCCACCAGCACATTGCCGCCCGGCTCACGCAGGCGCACATGCCCCTGGGCATAGAGCTGATCGTTCTTGCGATCGTAGATGACCTTGCGCGCCTTCAGAATATAAGGGCCATAGGTGATTTCCACCCGGCCAATGGCGGTGGCCACATCCCGCTTGGAATCATAGATGATGCGGGTGGCAAGAACGTCTATGGGTGTGCCTTCGGGAACGCGCTTGAAATCGAATCGAGGTTTGGACGTCTTTTCCTTGATCTCGATTTCCGCCTGGGCGTCCGGCCCAAGCGAGAGAACGGACAGACCACAGAGCAACATGGCGACAAGTGGCAAGAGGCCGCCCCTAGCGCCGGGAGTTTTGCTGTCCGTGCCGTGAGCCATGCCCGTCTCTTTCGCTGTATCCGAAAGATTGCGCATTCCAGGCGGATTGCGCGCACATGAAGAAAGGTGGCAACTGACGCACCCCCATCCCCACAATGCCCCCGCTGAGCATTGCGCAGCAGACTTTAAAGTGCGTCGTTCATTGGCGCAAGGGATGCGCGGGAGACATGCGGCTGTCCTCTAACGCCAGGAGTGAATTGTGATGGCGGCAGACGTGATTTGCGCTTACGAAACGTGGGACCTGCCGCAGGGGCGCTTGCCTTGCCGTCGTCTGCGCCCTACCTTCCCGGAAACGAAAAAGAGGATGACCAGAAGCATTCACGGATCAATCGAGGTGGTCATGAGCACATACCGGTTTTCGGCGGATGATTCGCTTCTCAGTCGTGGCACTGTCGTTGTTCCCGTCACGGAAGGGGAAGGGCTGCCCGCCTGGCTGAATACCCTCAACGAGCAGCTGGACGGGCGCATCGCACGCGCGCTGTCGGCGGCGGAGTTCAAGGGCAAGTGCGGCCAGAACGTGGAGCTGCTGGCGGTGCGTGATGATCTTGAGCGGCTCATCATCGTCGGCGCCGGCAAGGCGAAGGATCTCGATCCTTACGGCAGCGAGCGTCTGGGCGGTCGTATCGTGGCCGCTCTCATGCAGCGCAAGATCACGCAGGCGGCCGTGCTTGCCACTGCGCCGGAGGGTGCGCCGCTTGCACCTGCGGCTTTTGCGGCGCGGCTTGCCTCCGGCATGGCCCTACGCAACTATCTTTTTGATCGGTACAAGTCCGCTGCCCAGCAGAACGGGGAAGGGGAAAACGGCGGCGAAAACGGCGAAGCCTGCAGCAATGGTGCGGGTGATACCGGCAAGGGCGGCAAAAAGCGCCGCGTGGAGCAGCTGGACCTGATCGTTGCCGATGCGGATGTCGCCGAGGCGGCGGAGAAGGACTTCGCCCTCCTAAAGGCCCTGGCCGATTCGGTGCATCTGGCGCGCGATCTCGTTAACGAACCGGGCAATGTGCTCAATCCCGTCACGTTCGCCAAGCGCATCGCCGAGCTTGAGGAGGTTGGCCTTGAGGTGGAGATCCTCAAGCGCAAACAGCTGAAAAAGCTGGGCTTTAATGCGCTGCTTGCGGTGGGGCAGGGCTCGCGCACGCCGCCGCGGGTGGCCATTATGCGCTGGAACGGCGGCAAGGAGGGGGAAAAGCCGCTCGTTTTCGTTGGCAAGGGTGTCACGTTCGATTCCGGCGGCATTTCCATCAAGCCCTCGCAGGGCATGGACGAGATGAAGGGTGATATGGGCGGTGCGGCTGCCGTGGTCGGCACCATGCGGGCGCTGGCGGCGCGCAAGGTGCCGGTCAATGCCATTGGCATCGTCGGGCTTGTCGAAAACATGCCGGACGGCAAGGCGCAGCGGCCCGGCGACATCGTGCGCGCCTATGATGGGCAGACCATCGCCGTGCTCAATACCGATGCTGAGGGTCGGCTCGTGCTGGCTGACTGCCTCGCCTATGCCCGGGATACGTTCGATCCCGCTCTCATGATCGATCTCGCAACCCTGACCGGCGCCATTCTCATCGCGCTGGGCAAGGAATACGCCGGGCTGTTTGCCAATGACGACGATATCGCCGAGGGCTTGCGCACGGCCGGGGAAGAGACCGGCGAGAAGGTCTGGCGCATGCCGCTGGGGCCGGCCTATGACAAGCTGATCGATCACGATGTCGCCGACATGAAGAACATCGGTGGGCGCAATGCCGGAGCCATCACCGCGGCGCAATTCTTGAAGCGCTTCGTTGGCAAGGTGCCATGGGCGCATCTGGACGTGGCGGGCACGGCCATGGCCGCGGAGAAGACCGATATCAACGACAGCTGGGGCTCCGGCTGGGGCGTGCGGCTGCTCAACGCGTTTGTCGAGAAGCGTCTGCAGCGCGAAGACGCGTAATGGCGTCGCGATAGGCGCGGATGATGTGGTGATAATTGGTCACCACTTCATCGCGCCGCGCCTCTGCCTGAGCGAAGGCCTCCTTTGAGATGCGGCCGCGTCTGGCCTTAGCCTTGATGCGGCGGAAGCGTGCCTCTGACTGTCTTCGTGCCCGCTCGGCCCAGCGGCGGACGCGCTCCAGCTGCGCCGGCGTCAGCCCGCTTAAGTCAAGATATTTCAGATCGATGCCGTTAAGCGGGTTGGTGCGGCGCTTGCCGGCACGAAAGTCAGGCAGGATGACGGGGCGGCAGAAGCCTTCGCCGGTAGGATCGAGGGCCCCCTGAGCCTTGCAGGCCTTCTGACAGGTGCGCGCAAGCGAGGAGGGTGTGCAACAGTCACACAGCAATTGGGCCAGGGCGGGCCTGCCCGTCAGCTGGGGTGAAAACAGCATAAGCAGCAGACAGCCAACAGCGGCAAGAACACGCACGGACATGGTGTCACAGATCCCCTCTCTTCCCTGAAGTTGTGGCGGAATGTAACGCCGTTGCCGCCGGCCTTGCAAGCGTTGTGACCCCACGGGGCACAGCAATGCTTCCAATGCTTGACCCGCCTAGGTTTTCCCGGTTGGATCGGAGCCATGCCGGAAGTGCTTTTTTATCATCTGGAGCGTCAGCCGCTGGAGCAGGTGCTGCCCGTTCTGTTGCAGAAGAGCCTGCAGCGGGGCTGGAGGGCGCTGGTGCGCTGTGGCGAGCCGGAGCGGGTGCGCGCGCTGTCCGATGCCGTCTGGCGCTGGCGGGAGGAGGCCTTCATTCCCCATGGCATTCCGGAAGAGGGCCATGCGCGCCATCAGCCGGTGTGGATCACCCATGAAGGCGGCAATCCCAATGGCGCCGATGTTCTCTTCTGCGTGGCGGGTGCGGAGCCGGAGGATGAGGAGATTGCCGCTTTCGCACGCGTGATCGTGATGTTTTCCCAGCATGAGCCCGTGCTGCTGGAGAAGGCGCGGGCGCTGTGGCGGCGCCTGGGCGAGAGCGAGGGCATCAGCCGCACCTACTGGCGGCAGGATCAGCGCGGCCGCTGGCAGCGACAGGCCTGAAACGGCAGGGAAGGTTGAGAATGACGGTAGGGCAGGACGATCAAACAGACAGGAACAGCGAGACGCACGATAGGGATGCGCCGGCACGCGAGGGGGCGCATCCCCTCGCGGAAACGCCTGAGGTCGTTGCCATGCCCGCCTTTTCCGCTGAGGTGGAGGAAAAGCGCCGCGCCGCCCGCGCCCATGCCGATGCCATACAGGAACGCCTGGGCGAAGAAGCCTTTCTTGACTGGTTTGACAGGCTCTATGCCGATGCCGCTCAAGATGAGGCGCCGGAGCGCATCCCCTGGGCGGATCTGGCCCCGCATCCGTTACTGACGGAATGGCTTCAGAAACACGCACCGCATCAGGGAAAGGCGCTGGAGGTGGGCTGTGGCCTGGGCGACAATGCCGCGGCCTTGAGCGATGCCGGATATGCGGTGACCGCCTTTGATCTTTCGGCTCATGCCGTGGAGTGGGCGAAAAAACGCTTTCCTGACAAACCAATAGACTGGCATGTTGCCAACTTGCTTGAGCCGCCGCAAGCGTGGCGCGGCCAGTTCGACATTGTGCATGAGACATACACCTTGCAGAGCCTGCCGCCTGGATTGCGCAGGCAGGCCTTTGCGCCGCTGGCAGGCTTTCTCAAGCCAGGCGGGCGATTGCTTCTCATCTGCCGGATCAGGCCGGAGGAGGTGACGCCGGAAGGGCCGCCCTGGCCGCTGGCGCCCTCCGAACTGGCCGAACTGGAAAGGCTGGGCTTTGTGCGTGAAACCCTGCGCCCGGTGATCCTGAAGAGCACACGGGCCATTCCGCATGTGTTCTGTATCTATCGCCGTCCGGCCGCCGAGGAGACGGAGAAACGATAACCGGGCCTTGCACATGAGGCCGGTGCAATGCCTGAGGTGCGCGCCTTCATGCCGCCTGACGGCCGACGGTATCTAAGAGCACCCTGTCGTAAAAATCGAGCACGCCGTGCGTCATGGTTTCGATGGAAAAGCGCTGGCGGATTTCCTCGATGCGCGCCTTTGCCTTTCTCTCGCTGTCCGGATCATCAAGCACGCTTGCGATCCGCTCCGCCAGTGCGGCGGGATCCTCCGCCGGCACCAGCGACTCTTCGGGCAGCATTTCGGGAATGCCGCCCACATGCGCGGCAATCACCGGCCGGCCGGCCGCCTGGGCTTCCAGCACCACATAGGGGAAGGATTCCGCACGCGACGGCACCACGACCACGCGCCCCTGAGCGAAAGCCTTGCGCGCAGGCATGGGGCCGGGAAAGCGCACGTTTTTAGAAAGATTGAGCGACTGGGCCAGGGTGCGGAAGGTTTCGGCATCCGGTCCGTCGCCAACGATGAGGGCCGATATGGCGCGGCCTTTTTCCTTCAGGCGCGCCAGGGCGGAAAGCAGGACATCCACGCCCTTGAGCATGCGCAGCTCGCCGACGAAGACCACATCGGCCGCATCCGGCAATACGGGCACATAGGAGAATTCCTCCGCCGGCAGGCCATTGTGCACAATGGCCGAGGGGCAGGAAAAGGCGCCCACCTTTTCAATGAAGGCGCGGCGCTCGAAATTGCAGACGAAGATGAGCCCGTCGGTCCTGTGCAGCAGCAGCCGTTCGGTGGTGAGATAAAGGGCGCCCTTGGCCGAATGGCGCGAGAAGTGCAGGCTGCCGCCATGAGGGGTGTAGATGGTGCGCATGCCGGCATCATGCCGCGCCGCCAGCCGGCCATGCAGGCCGCCCTTGGCGCCATGGCCGTGCACGATTTGCGGCCTGGTCTCTTCCAGAATGCGGCGGATGGCGCGATAGGCGGACACATCGCCGGGATGGGGCAGGCGGGGCAGGGCAATGCGGTGTATGCCCAGCCGCATGTTATCACGCAGGGCATTCAGCGCCGCTTCCGCGCTCTTGCCGCCATGGGTGGAATCGCAGATGAGGCCCACATCATGGCCCAGGGCCGCCTGCTGTGCGGCCAGTTCGCGCACGTGACGGAACAGTCCGCCCACCGGCGCTCGAAAAACGTGCATGATCCGCATAAGGCTTCTCCCGGATCCCGGCTTCGTCCCTTCCTTTAAAGACACCATAGCCGGCAAAGCTCACCAATCTCTGAAAATGCGGCCCGTTTGTTCATGAAAAGCACAGGCGCAAGGGGCATTTTCATGCTGATGACCACACTACAAAACGTCATACCGTAGATCAGCCGGTATCTAAGGCCGCACTTGCATGAGTTTGCGGCATGGCCTCCGGCATGTGCCTAGTTGTGTCCAATTAAATTACTTAATGTGTTGCGAATGATTTTCGCTGCGAAGAGTGTAATCAATCACTAGCTATGCAGATGCTTTCATCTAGGCATTCTTTCCCCTTGCCCAAACTTGGGATGTTGTTATTTTGTATTGAGTATCAACTACTTACGCCATCAACTCAGTTGCCCTTGACATTCTTTCCATACATGAAGCACCGCTTTTCCCTCCCCCTGGCAGGGGGAGGGGCAGGGAGGGGGTCGGGCGGCAACCTCATGAGCCTGTGACCCGACCCCCTCCCGGCGCTTCGCGCCGACCTCCCCCTATCAGGGGGAGGTTAGGATCATGCGCTCTTTCTGCCTGCCGCCCGCGGCACTGAGACCAATTTAGCTTCCGACGACAGGTGTTTATTTAATTCATTGAAAAACCATGGGAAAACGTCATACCCGGGCTTGTCCCGGGTATCCAGGGGCGGTTTACGCATGCAGTAATGGCGGTCAGGAACGGCTCTACCGGGCTCTATCCTCAGAGAGGAACTTCCTTTCAAAAAGCATACGGCTCCGATCAAGCCTGCTGGCGGGCACCATCGCCATCCAAAACCGCCTCATTCCTGGCCCTGGATTGCCGGGACGGGGCCCGGCAATGACGTTTTCTTGTGGTTTATCAATGAGTTAAATAGATTAGCCCTTACTCATGGAAAGTTTTTTTCTCGGTCAATTTGGCGGCAACAGCACGCTTCCTGAATTTTCTTGAACAGGCATGGGCTTTCGCCGGGGTGACGAGAAAGATGGAAACGGTGAGTCGTGTAGTGTGGCTGATGATGCGCCATGGAACCTGCGCAAGCTGCACGCACAAGCTGCATTTGCGGCAAAAATGCGATCCAACAACCTTTCCTTAACCCTGGCCGTGCAGGATAGGGGCATGTCAGTCAGTCATGTTCCGGGGTTGAGTACAATGTCCAGAACGATCAATCCGTTTCGTCATGGGGTTGCGCGTCTTGCGCTGACGGTTGCGGCGGCTTCCGTGCTTGCCGCCTGCTCCTCCGATGTGGAGCGTTTCTCCGATTATCCGCCCATCGATACCGGTTCGGTTTCCAAGGAGGCGACAACGACGCGTCCTACGCCGGTGGCGCCGGTGGAGCGCGTGGCCTCGCGTTCGCTGGATGCGCCGGCAAGCAGCCCGACGCCTTCCTGGGCGCGGCCCACGTATAACGGCGGTAGCCGGGATTATGCGCCGGTGCGCCGCGCCGGCCGGACGCCTGCGCCGGCCGCGTCCGGCACCATCGTGGTGCAGCCGGGGCAGACGCTGTATTCCATCGCGCGGGCCAACGGCGTTTCGGTGACGCGTCTGGCCGCCGCCAATGGCATTGCCTATCCCTATACGCTGAAGGTGGGTCAGCGGCTGCGCATTCCGGGCGTGGCCAATCCCGTCTCGCCGGCGCCGAGCTTCACGCCGGCCGCGCAGGTGGCCCGGGCCGAGCCGACCCGCCGCGCACAGCCGAAATATGTCTTCCGCGAAGGGCCCAAGCCGGCGATGGAGCGCTCCGGTGCGGCGATGAAGCCCACACCTGCGCGGGCCGAGGGCAGCGCGCGCAACTTCGGCCGGGCGCGGACGCACAAGGTGGCGCCGGGGGAGACCCTGTTTGCGCTCGGGCGCAAGTATGGCGTCAATCCCTATCGCATCGCCTCCTACAACGGCCTGCCGCGCAATGTGCAGCTGAGGGTGGGGCAGGTTGTGCGCATTCCGCCCACCGATGGCTGGTCCGACGGCAAGACCACGCAGGTGAGCTATCGTCAGCCTGCGCGCGAGATGAAGCAGGCGCAGCCTGTGCAGCGCATCGAGCCGCCGCGCGCAAGGGCGCGCAAGGATGAATCGCGCATCAGCAGCGGCGAGCAGGCAAAGAGCGATCCGCTGCCGCCGGCCCGCAGTGAGCGCACGCAGCAGCAGGCGACAAGCACGGCCATGTTCCGCTGGCCGGTGCGCGGCCGCATCATCTCCACCTTCGGCAGCAAGCCGAACGGCACGCGCAATGAGGGCATCAACATCGCCGTACCCGAAGGAACGGACGTGCATGCCGCAGCCGACGGCATCGTCGCCTACGCCGGCAACGAGCTGAAGGGCTATGGCAACCTCATTCTCATCCGCCACAAGGGCGGCTGGGTGACGGCTTACGCCCACAACAAGACGCTGCTGGTCAAGCGCGGGCAGAAGGTGCGGCGCGGCGAGGTGATCGCCAAGGCCGGTCGCACCGGCTCGGTGAGCACGCCGCAGCTGCACTTCGAGATCCGGAAAGGGGCAACGGCGGTCAATCCGCTGAAATATCTGAACACGGCGACCGCCATGCGATGATCAGGTTTTCCCGGCCTCAAGCCGGGTCATGAGGTGCGTGTGTCCGCCAAAGGCGGCGGACAACGGCGGCAAAGGGGCGGCATCCGGTCATAAAGGCCGGGCCGCCTCTTTCGTTAGTCAGATGCCATCAACTCAGTTGCCATTGACATTCTTTTCACACGTGAAGCACCTTTTTCCCTCCCCCTGGCAGGGGGAGGGTCAGGGAGGGGGTCGGGCAATTTAACGCTGCGTTTGTGGTCCGACCCCCTCCCGGCGCTTCGCGCCGACCTCCCCCTATCAGGGGGAGGTTAGGATCATGCGCTCTTTCTGCCTGCCGCCCGCTACATTGGGACCAATTGAGCTTCTGACAACAGGTGTTTGTTTAATTCATTGAAAAACCATGGGAAAACGTCATACTCGGGCAATGACAGATGCATCAGCGCTGGCGCTGGCGCTGGCGCCGGCGGCGTCTGTGTTCCTTCTCAGGAATCTGTGCGCGGCTGGATCCGGGTTCGGGCAGGCGGATGTGCCGGCGCAGGTTGGGGTAGGGATCGCTGGCGTGCGGAAAGGCCATGGCCGCCACGAAATGCTCCTGAAAACGGGGCTCCACCGCCGTTTCGATCTTCTCGATGCGTTTCACCAGCGCCTCGACCGTATCGCGGGCCTCACGTGAGCAAAGCGCCATGCGCGCGCCGGTGCCGGCGGCATTGCCGGCGGCGGTGACATTCTCCAGCGGACAATCCGGAATCATGCCGAGAATGAGGGCATAGAGCGGATCGATGTGCGCACCGAAGGCGCCGGCCAGGCGGATACGGTCCACCGTCTCAATCCCATAGGCCTCCATCAGCAGCTTGCAGCCGGCATGCAGCGCCGCCTTGGCCAGCTGCACTGCCCGCACATCTTCCTGGGTTATCGCAATTTCCCGCATGCCGTCCCCGGCGGGGCGCAGGACATAGGAAAGATCGCGCCCGCGTTTCTTCACGAAGGGCGTGCGTTCTGCCAGTGCGGCATTGAAGCGGCCGCTTTCGTCAATGATGCCGGCCAGATACATCTCCGCAATCGCCTCGATGATGCCGGAGCCGCATATGCCGGTGACACCGGTGGTCTTCACCGCTTCCTCAAAGCCCGGTTCATCCGACCAGGGCTCAGCACCGATCACCTTGTAACGCGCCCTGAACGTTTCCGGATCGATGCGCACCCGCTCGATGGCCCCGGGCGCGGCGCGCTGGCCGCAGGAGATCTGCGCGCCTTCCAGGGCCGGGCCGGTGGGCGAGGAGCAGGCCAGCAGGCGTTCGCGATTGCCGAGCACGATTTCGGCATTGGTGCCGACATCGACGATGAGGGAGATATCCTCCCGCTCATGCGGTGCCTCGGCGAGGATGACGGCGGCGGCATCCGCGCCCACATGACCGGCAATGCACGGCAGGATGTAGGCGCGCGCGGCCGGGGCAAAGGCAAGGTCAAGCTCCCGCGCCGGCAGCTCCAGCGCTTCTGCCACCGCAAGCGGAAAGGGCGCCTGCCCGAGTTCGCGCGGATCAATGCCGAGAAAAAGGTGATGCATCACCGGATTGCCGACAAAGGCGGAATCAAGGATTTGCTCCGGGCGTACCCTGGCCCTTTCGCAGACCGTCCGTGCCAGATCGTTGATGGCGGCGCGCACTGCCGTGGTCATCTCCTGCGCGCCGTTTTCGTTCATCATCGCCCAGGAGACGCGGCTCATCAGGTCCTCGCCGAAGCGGATCTGCGGGTTCATGCAGCCGGCGGAGGCCAGAACGGATCCGTCATGAAGATCAACCAGATGGGCGGCGATGGTGGTGGAGCCGATATCCACCGCCAGACCATAGAGCCGTTCATCAAAGCCGGGGCGCACATCAATCAGCCGGGGTGCATCCCTTTCATGGCGCTGATGCAGAACGGCGGTGACCTGCCAGGAGCCGGCGCGTAAGCCCCGCTGCAGGCCGGTGAGAACAGGCAGGTCGGCCGAAAGTGTATCCTCACCCGTTTCCTCCTCCACGGCCAAGGCAAGGCGGGCGAAATCGGAGGATGGTTCGTGCAGATCGGGCGGTGCAACCTCCACGGCCACGGCGCGGATGAGCGGATCGACGGCGATGGGGAGCGACTCGTCCATCTTGCGCACAAGCTGACGATGCAGGCGCGATTCCACCGGCACGTCGATGACGACATCGCCCGTAACCCTGGCCTGACAGGAGAGGCGCCGCCCCGGCGCAAGCCCGCGGATGCGCGCATATTTCTGCTCCGCTTCCGTGGGCGGGCTTAGGTGATCGGGGCTGGAGGTGATGCCCTCCTTGGCGAAGGTGCCTTCCATGACCGAGACCTGACAGCGCCCGCAAATGCCGCGGCCGCCGCAGGCGGAATCGATATCCGCCCCCAGCCGGCGCGCCGTGCCCAGCAGGGTCTCGCCGGCGCGGGCCTCACCGCGCACGCCGTCAGGCAGAAAAACCACCTTCGGCCGCCTGGTGTTCTCGCTGTCGTTGCCGGAGCCGGTCATGGAATTCTCCAGGTTTCTGGCGCAAGCCGCCACCCGTTGGTCTCAGAAGTGGCACTGACCAGAATACATCGTGCCGCGATGCAGGATACCACGATTACTTCCACAGCCCGGGCGTTATGGCTCACCCCCGACGACGGCGGCGACGGCGGCGGCCTTCGCGCTCGCTGCCCTCGCCGGCGGGGGCAGGGCGATAGCGCGCGGTCCAGGCGCGGCAGTCGGGATCATGGCCATTGAGGAGATTGGCGGCAAAGACGGCGGCCATGTCCTCCTCATGCAGCGGGTTCATGATGGCGCTGGTTAAGCCATGGGAAGCGGCCATGGCGATGAAATGCGCGGTCAGCACGCGGCGGTTGGGCATGCCAAAGCCGATGTTGGAGGCGCCGCAGGTGGTGTTCACACCCAGCTCCTCTTTCAGGCGCCGCACGAGGCGGAAAACCTGCACGCCGGCGGAATTCATCGCCCCGATGGGCATCACCAGCGGATCGACGACAATATCATGAGCCGGAATGCCATGATCCGCCGCACGCTCCACAATCTTCTTGGCCACGGCGAATCGCACGTCCGGATCCTCGGAAATGCCGGATTCGTCGTTGCAGATAGCCACGACCGGCACATCGTATTTCTTCACCAGCGGCAGGATGCTCTCCAGCTTCTCTTCCTCGCCGGTGACCGAATTGACCAGCGGCCGCCCCCTGGCCACCTCCAGCGCCGCTTCCAGCGCCCGGGTGACCGAGGAATCGATGCACAGCGGCAGATCGGAGACCTCCTGCACCGCCTCCACGGCCGCGCGTAAGAGCGGCGGCTCGGTCTCGTTGGGATCAACGGCGGTGATGCCGGCATTGACATCGAGAATATGGGCGCCGGCCTGTGTCTGGGCGATGGCGTCGGCCTTCACCGTGTCGAAGATGCCGTTTTCCAGCTCTTCGGCCAGCTTCTTGCGGTTGGTGGGGTTGATGCGCTCGCCGATGATGGTGAAGGGCTGATCAAAGCCGATCACGTGCTCCTTCGTGGCAGAGGCGACGATGGTCCGGGTCATGGTCTTTTAAGGATCTCCCTTGATTGTCCTGTGATGGATGGCAGCGTAGTACAAGCACTATGTGACGGATAGCGGCATTCCTGCGTGGCGGAAGATTCATGGGCCTTCAGCGGCCTTTGGCGCGGATTCCTGTTGCTGTTGCGCCAGACACAGGGCGCGACAGACGATCTCCGCGGTGTCGGCGCGGTTCATGGTGTAGAAGTGAAAGCGGGTGAAACCCCTGGCAGCCAGGTCCAGCACCTGCTCCACGGCGAAAGCATCGGCCAGACCGCGATGGATGGGATCTTTAGCGGCTTCCTTCAGGCCGGCGAAGCGGCGTTCGAGCCATTCGGGCACGGATGTGCGGCAGCGGCGGGCGAAGTTTCGCACCTTGAAGAAATCATGCATGAGCATGATGCCGGGAATGACGGGCTTTTTTATGCGGGCGGCGTCCACCGCCTTGATGAAGTCATAAAATCTGTCGTTGTCGAAAAAGAACTGGGTGAGGGCATCGTTGGCACCGGCATCGAGCTTGCTCTTGAGGTAGATAAGGTCCTCCAAGGGCGAGGGCGCCTCGGGATGAACCTCCGGATAGGCGGCCACGGAAATTTTCAGATGCGGCCAGCGCGCGCGCAGGGCGGCAACCAGCTCGCGCGCATTGGCGAAGCCTTCCGGATGCGGCACGAATCGGGTCTGACCTTTCGGCGGATCGCCCCGCAGGGCAACAATGCGCCGTACGCCCATCTCCACATAGCGAGCGGCCACGGCGAGCGTTTCCTCCCGTGAGGCCTCGGCACAGGTGAGATGCCCGGCAACGGGAATGTCGGCCGCCTGCATCAGGGTGGCGATGGTCTCCAGCGTTGCCTCGCGCGAACTGCCGCCGGCGCCGTAGGTGACGGAGATGAACTTAGGCTTATAGGGCGCAAGACGCCGCGCCAGGTCCGCCAGCGCCGCATGCGCCTGGGGGGTGCGCGCCGGAAAGACCTCGAAGGATATGGAAAAGGCGCCCTTGCGGGCGGCCCGGCATGCCGTTTCGGCCTGTCTGGTCATGATCGTGTCCGTCCTCGTCGCGGGCGATCACCGCGAAGCATATAAGGAAATCTTTATATCCTCTGCATTCCTTTAGAGAGAAGGTGTCCTGACTTGTCAAGAGGCTGGCCTGCCGAACCGGCAAAATGGTTGCACGAGGAGGACAAACCCCTATACTTTTCCCTAGGGCAAACCGCCCATTTATGCGGGGGCGGCAACAGGGGAGGGCAGGATCATGACCCTTCAGGCCGCAAGCCGGGCTTTTTCGGCGGGCAATGCACATGAATGCCGAGACATCAATTTTGGAACGAGCCCGCTTAAGTCACAACGGGGAACGGGGCAGGGCCTAGTCGATCAGCTTCGGTCAATCCGCGCTCTTGCCAAGACTTTCGTGTTCATTCTGGCGGCCGTCCTCGTTGCCTTTTTCGTTTCCGCAGAGGCAGAAGCGGCGCGCAGCTGTCGCAGTGCCGGGATCGTGCAAAAGGCGTCACGCAGCTTCATCGCCGCGGCTCGCTCCGGCAGTGAGGCCGCCTTTGAGCGGGCGCTGAGGCGGCATCTGGCAATCTCCCGCATTGCCCTTTTTGCACTGGGGCGGCAGGCGCGGCGGCTGTCGGCGAAAGACAGGCGGCGTTACATCAATCTCGCCGCGCGTTATATCGCCCGGCAGATGGCGGCCCGTTCCGGCGCTTTTCGCAATGCGCGGGTGGAGATTCTCCGCTGTCGCGGTAATCTGGTGGAAGGAAAGGTGCTGCCGCGCGGTGAGATCATGCGCTGGCGCGTGAAGGGAAGCCGCATTGTTGATGTCAACATGAGCGGGGTGTGGCTGGCCATGGCCCTGCGCGATCATTTCCGCACGCTGATCCGGCGCAAGGGCGGCGACGTTCATGCCTTCCTTGCCTCGCTTAAGTAAAAATTTCCTGAACAGAGACAAGAGAATTTGAGGAAGATGATTATCTAGCATTAAATGCACGCAGTAATTATCTTTTTCGATAACAACATCCAATAGTTTTCCTTGGCCGGAATTCGCTCGTCTCAAAAGAGTTATCCATTTCTTTCCTGCACGCCTGCATTTTATCTGACAACCTCCACGTGAAAATAATCCGGTTGTGACACTCTCATGCCCACGCGAAAGGGTAATCATCCTTCCGCCTGTGCCGGAAGGAACGTGGGGGAGTGTCAAACATGATCAAGAACTGGCAGGAGACACGCGCAAAACTGCGCAGAAAGGTTGCGGAAGAAAAGGCTACTGCGGGCATCATCTTCGCGCTGGCGGCCGCGCCGGCATTTGCCCTTGTCGGCGGTGTGATGGATTACATGAATGTCCTGGAGGAACGCAATCACCTGCAGGCGGCTCTGGATGCCGGTACGCTGGCCGCACTCAACCTTGATGATTTCCAAAAGACATCCGTGAAGAAGGCCATCAAGAACTATCTGCAGTCCAATTATAAAGATACACAGGGCGTGCGCCTCGATCTTTCCCAGCTGAGCGTGACCGTGGAGAACATAAAAGACGACAGCGGCATGAAAATAAAAAAGGTCACGGCTTCGATATCGGCAGATGCAGACATGCCGTTTTTGAAGCTCGTCGGGATGGGAAGCTATGCCTTTACCGTCACCTCTCAGGCGAAAGTGGGCAGTGGTGGCCTTGAGGTGGTTCTGGTGCTGGACAATACCGGCTCCATGAGCTGGGACAGCGCGGCCGGCGGCAGCAAGATGGATGAATTGAAGAAGGCATCGAAGAACCTGCTCGACAAGTTGGAAAAGGTCGCCAGGCGCCCCCGGGCAAAGACTGTCAAGGTCGGCATTGTGCCTTTCTCCACCCATGTGATGGTGGGCAAGAATTCATGGAACCGGACGTGGCTCGATCACAACGGGCTTGCAAAAAGTGAATGGGATGGTGCGCTCGGCGTGAGAAATCCTGACCAGGATCTCGATATCACCGACGGAAAATACAAGAAACATCCCATTCCGGCGGTGATGAGCGGTGTCTATCAGAGAGAGAACGGCAAGTGGGTGTATAAACACAAGGGCAAGGACAGAATGCCAGCTGTCATGCTTGGCCTTCAAAATATAAAGACGAAAAAGCAAAGCCTGGTGAACAAAATCAATGCCATGGAGCCCACTGGCTGGACATATATTCCGGGAGGGCTTGTCTGGGGATGGAGAATTCTGTCGAAGACAAAGCCCTATACGAAGGGGGTGAAGTACAGCACCGCCAACAAGCGCGGCATCAAGAAGATCATCGTCCTCATGACGGACGGTGCCAACACCTGTGATTATCACAAGAACGGGTATCTCAAGTGTGGCAGCGGAAGTGGCACGAAAGCTGATCAGCGGTTGAAGAAACTGTGCAAGAATATCAAGAACAAAGGCATCGGCATCATCACCGTGGCCTTTGCCGTCGAAGACAGTGATACGGAAGACATGCTGCGGGAATGCAGCAACATGGGGTTCTATACGCCGGAGACAGGAGAACTCGCCCAGACCTTCGATGATATTGCCACTAAACTGGTCTCTCTTCACCTTTCGAAATGATTTTGGGAGGGCTGTGACGTTTTGGAGTGAAGTGAAAAAAATATCAAAAGGCGGCGGAATATCATTTTCCGTCGCCTTTTTAGTTTTGTTGGTTAAAATTTTCATAAAATAACAAATAAATTTTAGTGCGCGCATTCATTTAAGCAAAGTGAATTTATGATAGAAGTCCCCAACATCATGTATCACAAATTGTGCAATCGGGGAGAGTGAGTGTCATGGCATTCGGGAAGTTCCGCAAGTTCGTGCGCAATCAGGGGGGCAATGTCGGCATCATTTTCGCGCTGGCGGCTGTTCCCGCCTTTGCCCTGATGGGGGGTATCGTCGACTACGCCAACATCCAGAATGAGAAGAACCGGATTCAGGCGGCTCTGGACGCCGGCACGCTGGCGGCCATGCAGCTTAAGGATCTCGACGAGACCGCTGCCAAGAACAAGGTAAAGGAGTATCTGGCAAGCAATTACCACCCATCGTCTGGCGTGACCGTCAATTTCAATGACATCGATGTCGATATTTCCACTACGGCGGACGGCGTGCGCCAGGTCACGGCCAGTTTGAACATAGAGATCCGTACGACGTTCTGGGGTCTTGTTGGCGTACCGAATGCCAACATGAAGATCGTGTCGCAGACCCGGGCCGGTTCGAAATCTCTTGAAGTGGTACTCGTGCTCGACAACACCGGCTCCATGGATGACGAAATTCCCGGGGATGGCAAGAAGAAGATCGAAGCCTTGAGAGAATCCGCCAAAGCGCTTGTGGATACGCTGAAATCGGTATCCGGCAATTCTTATGCCAACTCGGTGAAAGTCGGCCTCGTTCCGTTCACCAACTATGTGCGGGTGGATACCTCCTATTGGGGCAGCTCCTGGCTTTCCGGCTGCAAAACTCCGCGCAATGGCGGGCCTGGCACATGTTCCGAATGGCGCATCAAGCAAAGTGATTGGGAAGGCTATATTGGTGTGCGTGAAGTCGAAACCGGCTACGATGTTCTCGATGACGGATATGATGCCTATCCAGTGCCGGCGATAAAGAACGAATACACGGTTAACGATCCGGATAGTGGCGCTTATGTCCAGAGCACGGAAGTGTCCACCATACAGCCGCTTGTTTCTCTGGAGAACGATTCGGCGGTGGATGATCTGAAATCCAAAATCGATGCCATGGGCGCCGATGGATGGACATACATTCCCGCCGGACTGGTGTGGGGCTGGCGGCTGCTGTCTCCCAAAGAACCTTTCACCCAGGGGGCAGAGCCGGATGGGAAGGTGAGGAAGGTGGTCGTTCTGATGACGGACGGTGCCAATACCTGTGTTCGCGACAAGAACCTGTACATGAAATGTTATGATGTGGACACAAGCAAGACGGATGCCCGCCTCAGCACGTTGTGCGAAAACGTGAAGAAGGATGGCGTGAATATCATTTCCATCGCTTTTGCCGTTGACGATGAGGATACACGCGATCTGCTGAACAATTGTCAGAACATGGGCTATTACGAGCCCAACAACGCCAGCGAACTTGCCGATGTTTTCAACAAGATTGCCGGACAGCTGGCACAGTTGCACATCTCGCGCTGAGTTGCAGGCATAAGAGGAATTGATGGGGGGCCTCGCGCCCCCCTTTTTTATGGCTGTGATCTTGAGCAGAAAGTCTTTCTCCCTGAAAAGATACACGCATAGCCTATAAAATCCTCGTTAACCACACTTTTTCAGGGAAATTTAGTCCAAAGAGAGCAGTGTTCCCCGGTGATCTATCTTTGGTTGTGAGTGCGTGCGGGGGTGATCATGTTTGATGCATTCAGGCGTTTTCGGAAAAACCAGCGGGGCAATGTGGGCATCATTTTCGCGCTGGCGGCGGTGCCCGCCTTTGCCCTCATGGGCGGAATCGTCGATTACGCCAATATCCAGGATGAGCGTCACAAGCTGCAGGCGGCCCTGGATGCGGGCGTTCTGGCCGCGCTCAAGGAAGGGATCAGGGACGAGCAAAGGGCCAGGGATCGTGTCTGGCAATATTTGCAGACGAATTACAAGGCCTCGCCAAGGGTTCAATATGACAGGGCCGGGCTTGCCATCACGATCGGAACGCCTCGCGATCCCAATGCGTCCGTGATGACAGCCGACATGTCGGTGGAGATCCGCACCAGTTTTCTGGGGCTTTTGGGTATTGGCAGCATGTCCATGCAAATTTCCTCCCAGGCGGTGAAGGGCAACAAGACCGTGGAGGTCGTCCTTGTTCTGGACGCTTCCTATTCCATGACGTGTAATGCCTCGGGCTTCGATCCCAGCGTGGATGAGGAAACCTATACAAAACGCGTGCAGGCGCGCGAGGCGGTTGCCGATTTCATCGACAGGCTCAAGAGCAAGCTCGATGAGACGCCGGGTGTGCGCATGAAACTGGGGGTGGTGCCCTATAGCACCTATGTGCGGCTGCCGCATGTGCGGGGAGGGGCCGTTCCGGATTGGGTGCGGCTCAGCGGAGTGACATCTTCGACCTGGAAGGGCTATCTGGGCCCGCGCAATCCGGCGGATGAGCTTGATGCAATCGACGGGGATTATGACACCTATCCCGTCCCAGGTGTGGCCCCGAAATACAAGGAAGATGCCACGACCGTTTATGAAATCGGGGATCCGCTGCCCAGCATCAAGCCGCTCAAGGATCTGTCCATCCAGGCGAATGTGGATGAGCTGCGCAATCATGTGCAGGGCATGATCTCGGAAGGTCCCGCCTATATTCCCTCTGGCATAGCCTGGGGCTGGCGGGTGCTTTCCAGCCGTGCGCCATTTGACGAAGGTGAATCCGACAATGTGCGCAAGGTGATGATCGTTCTCGCGGGCGGGAGCAATCTTTGCGAATACGATCATGACGGGCTGATGAAATACTATGGTGCGGCCGATACCGCCAATGCGGATGCGCGCATGGAGGCGGTGTGCAATGCCGCCAAGCAGCACGGGATCGAGATCATCGGCATCAGCTTCTATCCCAAGGGTTATGAAAACCTGCCCACCATCCTCGGCAATTGCCAGAATGCCGGCTTTCATACGGCCGGAAACAAGGCGCAGCTCAAAAACGTTCTCGATCAGATCGCCGAGGAGATTGTCAGACCAGGGGGCAGGCAGCTCTATCTCAGTCACTGAGGATGTTACAACAAGGCACCGGGCAAGGCCTGAGTTGAATGCTTCCTGAAAAAAGAAAATGCCGGAACGGGATTTCATCCCGTTCCGGAACGGTCGCCTTTCACGATCGGGTTTTCAGGAACTTGGCCGGAAAAACATTCCGGCTCATGCCTGATCATCTTCCATTTCCGCCAGGGCCTGGCGGATGCGTTCGGCATGGGCCTTGAGCAGCTCCTGATCGGCCATCTGACCGGTATGGGGTTTCAGCGGCTCGCCGGCGCGGCGCGGCAGCACATGGAAATGGGTGTGGAACACTTCCTGGCCGGCGGCGGGTTCGTTGAACTGCTGGATGAGCACGCCCTCGGCATCAAAGGCGCGGCGCACGGCGCGGGCGATCTTCTTAACGGTGCGCATCACCGCACAGAGGTCCTCCTCATCAATGTCGAGAAGATTGCGCGAGGGATTCTTGGGAATGACGAGGGTGTGCCCGTCGGTGCGCGGCATGATGTCCATGAAGGCGAGGGTCTTGTCATCCTCATAGACCTTGTGTGCCGGAAGCTCACCGCGCAGGATCTTGGCAAAGACGTTGTCCGGATCGTAGTTGGCCATGGTCCTTTTCCCCGTTGTGCTTGCATCCTGCCTCATGGGGCGCAAGGGTAGAGGCGCACTCAAGCGATGACAAGTGGCGCCCTGAAAGAGAATTCATTCGCGCACGGCGAAAACGGCTTCCACTTCCACGCAGGCGTTCAGCGGCAGGGAGCTTGCGCCAACCGCGGCGCGGGCATGGCGGCCGGCCTCGCCGAAAATGTCCACCATCAGGTCGGAGGCGCCGTTGATGACCGCCGGATGATCGCGGAAATCGGGTGTGGCGTTGACAAAGCCCGTGACTTTCAGCACGCGGGCGATGTTGTCGATCCCGTTGGCGGCCGCGGCGGCCTGGGCGATGCAATTGAGAGCGCAGAGGCGGGCGGCGGCCTGGGCAGTGGCGATGTCCACATCCACGCCCACCTTGCCGGGGCTTTGCAGCGTGCCGTTTTCATCAAAGGGCAGCTGGCCGGCGGTGAACACGAGATGGCCATGGCGCACCCAGCCCACGTAGTTGGCCACCGGTGCGGCCGCGGGCGGCAGGCGCAGGCCGAGCTCGGCTAGTCTTTCAGAAGCTAGAGTCATGATTTTTCTCCCTGCTCAGGCGTTGGCCTTGAGCGCACTTTGGCGCCGCACCATGCCGAAAATCAAGAGCAGGGCCGTGTCTGGCCTGTATGGCGTTTGCCTATCCTGGCAGGACCGCATGCATTGACAGGAGCCTCTTCTTGCATCGATGTCTGTATGCGCTGAAAAGGCAGATGAAGACCGCTTTGTCAGAGAGGGCAGGGGGCTGCTTGAGACGGACTGCAGGCGAAAGGGCGATGGCATGACCGATCAGAATGATGCGCAGGTTGCCTCCTTTGCCGGGGCGACGACCTTCATGCGCCGGTCCTTGGTTGCGGATCCTCAGGGCTGGCGGCAGGAGAAGCCCGATATGATCGTCTTTGGCGTGCCCTTTGATATCGGCACAACAAACCGCCCCGGTGCGCGCTTCGGCCCGCGGGCGATCCGTGCCGAATCCCTGCAACTGGCCTGGGGCCCGATCTGGCCCTGGGGATTCGATCCCTTCGACCGGCTGAAGGTGGTGGACGGCGGCGATGTCGTTTTCGATTGGGGACGGCCGCAGGAGATGCCCGAGCGGGTGAAAGACAGCGTGTGCGCCATGCTGCGCTGCGGGGCGGTGCCCGTCATGCTGGGGGGTGATCACTTCTGCACCCTGCCGGTCTTGCGCGCCATGGCTGAGCATGTGGGCGAACCGCTGGCGCTCATTCATTTCGATGCCCACCGTGATGTGGAGGCCGGAACGGAGGAGGGGCGCATCGATCACGGCATCGTCTTTTCCGAAGCCCTGGCCGAGGGGCTGATTGTGGAAGAGGCCAGTGTGCAGATCGGCATTCGCACCCAGTATCCCGACGAAGGCGGGCAGGGCATGACCGTGCTCGATGCCGACTGGGTGCATGATCAAGGAGCGGATGCGGTCGTTGCGGAAATCCGCCGGATCATCGGCACAAGGCCGGCGTATCTGAGCTTTGATATCGATTGCCTCGATCCCGCCTTCGCGCCCGGCACCGGCACGCCCGTGCCAGGGGGGTTGAGCACACAGCAGGCGCGGCGCATCCTCCGCGGCCTTGCCGGTCTGGACATTCGCGGGTTTGACGTCATGGAGGTCTCGCCGCCCTATGACCCGGCCGGAATCACGGCGCTGGCCGCGGCATTGCTGGCCGTGGATTTCTGCTGCCTGCATGTCACTCGCCATTTCAAAGGCTGAAAAAGCTCCTTCCCGTTTTTCGAGCGCAATCATAAAGAGTCATATTATTGACAGACCCTCTCTAGTTGCTCTATCTTTGCGTGCAGGAAGTTGTCTTTGCGTTCCAACAGCCTTGTATTCCGGAACGTTTTCAAAGGGAGGGGGCAATGGGCAACGCTGCGAGCGACAATAGTCCGAGCAAGGAATTGGCGGAGGATCTAGTTGCTGGTGTTTCTGGTATTACTAATTTTATGAACCAATTAGTAGCGGCTGCGGACTCCGCGCATAGAAATGTTACGGATGCATTACGAAACGGCTTTAGTAATGGGTGGTGGACTGGACTCAAGGGTGCAGTCAAAGAGTTTGGTTATGCTGTAAAAAGTGCTCCTGGATTAATTTTAAGTGGAGCTACGACATTAATTGAACATGCGCCTGATATTGTATACGGATTTCAAGAAAGTCTCAAGGAAGGGGTGCGAGAGGTCATTATTGCGGGATCATCATTTGGAGGGTCTGTATTATTGGGGGCCGGCGGTTATACGCTTGGGTCCTTTGCGGGGCCAGGAGGTGGTTTTGTTCTTGGTGGGGTAGGTGCGCACTATGGTGGAAAGTGGGGTGAACAATTGGGCTCAATGATTGCCGATGCCCTGTTGCCTGAAGATCCCATAGGCGGCCTTTATGACCTGTTGGATCCAAAGGAATACGATATCATCGATCATTCGCCGGATGAGAACGATTCTCGGTATGGTGTAGGCGGTATACCCTCCGTTCCTGGTTTTGGTGGCGATGCCGATGCGGATGACGGCTATGGCGA
>NZ_KN050831.1:0-7987 GCF_000746275.1 Thermopetrobacter sp. TC1 | reverse complement strand
GACGACTGGGGCGCCTATGACGATTGGGGCGCCTATGACGATTGGGGCGCCTACGACGATTGGGGTGCCTATGACGACTGGGGCACCTATGACGACTGGGGCACCTATGACGACTGGGGTGGCTATGACGATTGGGGCGGCTACGACGACTGGGGCGGCTACGACGACTGGGGCGGCTACGACGATTGGGGCGGCTACGACGATTGGGGCGGCTACGATGACTGGGGCGGCTACGACGACTGGGGTGGCTACGACGATTGGGGCGGCTACGACGACTGGGGCGGCTACGATGACTGGGGTGGTTACGATGACTGGGGTGGTTACGACGATTGGGGGTGGTAAAGAAATCCCCAAATAAATCCCATGTCCAAACAAATGATATGCGAAAGCGCCAATGGCAGGAAGATGCTATTGGCGCTTTCCTTGATTTTTTCAAGGTGTGTAAAAACATTGACTGTTCTTTGTGAGGGAAGGTTTTGCAAACTTTTGGGAAATGGTAATTTTTAAAAATACATCTCTGGTATCATCGTTTTTGTGAACTTGTCAGAAATTCATTTCTGAATTCATTATAAGAATTATAAGGGTTCATATTATTATTCACAAATCATGGACGACAGATATGCTTGTCTCCCTCGCCACTCCGGCGAAAGCCTTAGGGCGTGGACTCACCAAGACGACGATGCCAGCGGCATTTTCTTGAGAATCGCTGATCTTTTCGCCCGCGGGAAATAGCCGAATCTATTTTCAAGGGCGAAATGTCAGCGAGATGCAGCGAAAAGGGCAACCTTCAGGGCTGGCGCGCCGGATTTTATGGGGGCACGCCTGAAGCCTCGTGCCGCAAGCGCATGCGATTGTGGCCTGAGATGCCGGCTGATCCAGGGTATGACAATGCGGGTGTCGTGTCGTGTGGCCTTAAATATTTTGATCTGGACAACGCCTTGATTTATCGTGATTTCTCTTGTGTGTCCCCCGCCTGTCAGCAGGGACATTCCTCCGGATCGTTTTCCAGGGCTTCGCGCGTGGCCTCCTCGCGTGCGGCCATGGTCGCCATTTTGAGAAGATAGGCCACAAACTTGCAGTCGGCCTGATAGGCCATGTCCGTCAGTTCCTGCGACATGCGCGCGATATAATCAATCATTTCACGTCTGCTGACGGAATCGGGGTTGAATGCCTTTTCGGCCATGCGTCGTGTCATTTTGTTCATTATTATATGCCGCCCATCTTGGCGGAAACGGTATGGTTTCCGCCTTTTTCCCTGCCTGCCCCCTTGCAGGACCCGTCCCTCCCCCAAAAGGACGATCCGTCATTATTCTTAGGGATCCGTCCGAATACGGATTATAGCCATTCATATATAGTCTTTCATGACCCTTTGGACGCTATGAACATGAAAATATCATTGGCATGCACGCATGACCAACGCATTGAAAATGACACGGGCATGCAGGTTGCAAATGGGTAATATATTACCTTTTGGTATGCATGCCATGGTGATCAGCGTGGCGATGTGTCCTGCTTTTCGGGGCAAAAAAATTTTGTCGTAAAACGGGGCAAACACGCATTTCCCGCCCGTTTTGGGAGGAATGTCCGGGTATTCTCGCACTCTCGCCTGGTGCGGAAAAGAATCACATACAGCGCGCCTTAAGCTGCCAGCGGCCCTGGGCGGCCTTGAGCGTGCCGGGAAGAGCGGAGGCGCGCGCGCCGCTGCGGCAGGCGAAGTGTCTCAAGGTGGACAGCGCAATGCCCTCAACAATACGCCCATCGCCCGCCGTGTGGCCCAGGCGGCGATGAGGGGCGGATACGGCGATATGAAAGATGCCGGCGCCCTCGTGGCGCAGGGCCACGTCATAATCGCGGCCATTGTAGCGCACGCGTTCGTGATGCCGGCGGCCGTCGGCATAGGGGCCGGCCGCCGGGCTTGCCTGCTGAGCAGGCGGTGGCGCGGCCGTGCAGCTGGCAAGCAGCAGCGCAAAAGCAATGGCTGCGGCACCTTTGCCGCATGACGGGATGGTTCTCGCCATGGTTGCAACTCCAGCGAATATCATGGAAAGGCACTATTGACCTGCCGGGGCTTTCAAGGCAAGCCCGCAGGAGCAGGTGTTTGTAAAGCCCGCAACATGCGCGGGTTAGAGAGGGAGTAACGTTTCAATGCCGCCGTTTCGCCCGGAGGAGCATCTGGCCAGCCGCGTAAACCGATTCGTTGAATCGGCCATATTGCGCATGTCTGCCAAAGCCCGTGCCTTGCGGGCTGAAGGCGCGGACGTGATCATGCTCACCCTGGGCGAGCCCGATTTCGATACGCCGGAACACATCCGCAAGGCCGCCTGTGCGGCCATGGAGGCGGGACACACCCATTACGCCCCCATCCCCGGCCTGCCGGAGCTGCGTGCAGCCATCGCCGAGAAGCTGAACCGGGAAAACGGCATTGCGGCCAGGGAAGAGGAAATCGTTGTCACCAACGGCGCCAAGCAGGCCATCGCCAACGCCATTCTTTCCGTGGTGGACGAGGGGGATGAGGTGATCCTGCCTGCGCCCTATTGGGTGGCCTATGACGGCATTATCCGGCTTGCGGGCGGGCGGCCGGTGGTTCTGCCGGGAAGTTTCGAGAGCGGCTGGCGGCTGTCCGCCCGGCAGATCGCCTCGGCGCTGACGGAGCGCTCGCGGCTGCTCATCATCAACACGCCCTGCAATCCTTCCGGCACCGTGGCCTCGCCCACGGAGCTGCAGGCGATCGCCAATATCGTGCGCGCCCATCCCGACCTCATGGTGCTCTCTGACGAAATCTACGAATACATCGTCTTCGATGATGCGCGGCACATTTCCATTGCCGCCCTGCCGGGGATGAAGGCACGCACGATCACGGTCAACGGCTTTTCCAAGGGCTTTGCCATGACCGGCTGGCGTCTGGGCTATGCGGCGGCGGCCGCGCCCATCGCCCGTGCCATGGTCAAGATGCAGGGCGCGATCACCGCCGGTGCCAATGCCTTTGTGCAGAAGGCGGCGGTGACGGCCCTGAAAGGCTCACGCGAGGCGGTGGAGGCCATGCGCCAGACCTATCAGCAGCGCCGTGATGAGGTGATGGCGCGGCTGGAAACGCTGCCTTTAGTGCGTGCGCACAGGCCGGAAGGAACCTTTTATGTGCTTCTTGACATTTCCATGCTTCTCGCCCGCGCCCGGGACGATTTGCCCAAGGATGACGTGACGTTCTGCGACTGGCTGCTGGAGCATCACCATCTGGCGCTGACACCGGGCTCGGCCTTCGGCGTGCCAGGCAGCGTGCGCATCTCGTTTGCCACATCACAAGAGCTGCTGGATGCCGGGCTTAATCGCCTCGCTGCGGCCATCGAGGCTTATGTCCAGGCTTAAAAACCTCAGTTGGCCTCTTCCGCCTCCAGCTGCACCACTTGCAGGGTCTTGAACAGGGTGACCGCGTCCTCGGCGCCGAGGATGGCGTATTTGCGGGCGATGATGAAGGCGGGAATGCGCTTCACGCCGAGCTTGTGCGCCTCCTGGATGTCCTTCCACACCTCGTCCACGTCCAGCTCCGATTCCAGCATCTTGCGCGCCTTGAAGACGTCCATGAGGCCGATATCAGCAGCCGCCTGCGCCAAAACGTCAATGTCGCCGATATCCTCGCCCTCCTCGAAATAGAGCTTGAACAGGCGGTCGGCCATTTCGCTGGCCTTGCCCTGTTCCTGGGCCCAGCGCATGAGGCGGTGTGCGTCGATGGTGTAGGGCTGCACCTTGATGGCATCGAAATTGAATGTGATGCCTTCCAGCTTGCCGGCCTTCTCGATCTCATCCAGAACTTTCCGCACCTGCACCGGCGTGCCGTAGGCCTTGGCCAGCCAGTCCTTGCGCGGAATGCCGCCGGGCGGAATGTCGGCGGCGAGCAGATAGGGGTAATAGGTTACCTTCACCGGCGCTTCCAGCATGGACAGCGCCGCATCCAGACGCTTCTTGCCGATATAGCTCCATGGGCAGGAGAAATCGCAGATCACGTCCAGCTCAATGGCGCGCACGTCATCATCACTGGCGGCGTTCTGCTGCGGCGCGCCTGTGGTCTCATCATTCATGGCCGTTCCTTTCATGTGCCTGTTTGAACCCTTGCGCAAGAGAATGCCCCGGCCGGCGCCCCGATGCAATGGCGCTCTTGCCGGCCTTTCCGCATGGCAAGGGATGTTCGCCTGCGCAAGATGGGCGGTTCGTCATGCAGGTTGGTATTACTGCCCGGTTTCGGGCTCGGTCCAGGTGGTTTCGGTGAGAAAGCCATAGAGAGAGGGATTCTCAGGACGGTGCAGGCGGCGCCAGCGGCCGATCCACTGCCCGGGGGCGTGATAGAGGGGAATGACGTAAAAGCCGCTGATCAGCAGGCGATCGAGCGCGCGCACGGCGGCAACGAAGGGTTCGCGCTCGCGGGCGGCGACGATTTCCTCGATCATGGCATCGATGGCCGGATCGGCCACGCCCATGTAATTGCGGGTGCCGGGGCGGGTGCGGCCCTGCGAGCCCCAGTAGAAGCGCTGCTCGTTGCCCGGAGAGAGGGAATTGTACCAGGTGTAGGGCACCATGTCATAGGCGTAATTGAGCAGGCGGCGGGTGAACTGGGCCGAATCCACAAGCCGGATGCGCATCTGAATGCCGAGAAGCCGCAGGCTGCGCTGCCAGGTAAGCGCCAGACGCTCCTGCTCGATGGTGGCCACGAGCAGCTCGAAGGAGAATGGCGCCCCTTGCGCATCAACGAGGGTCTCTCCCTTCAGCCGCCAGCCGGCTGCGCGCAGCAGGTCATAGGCGCGGCGCAGGTTGCGGCGGTCATGCCCGGAGCCGTCTGATTTCGGCGCGCGCCAGGAGCCGTTGAGAAAGCGCGGCTCCAGCCGGGCTTTCACCTTGTTCAAGAGCGCATGTTCCAGCGCGCTGGCCGCCCGGCCGACGGAAGACAGCTCCGAGCCGTCGAAATAGCCATGGGTGCGTTCATAAAGGCCGTGAAAGAGGTTGGCATTGGCCCACTCAAAATCGAACGTATGCAGCAGGGCCTCGCGCACGCGGCGATCGGCGAAGAGGCGGCGGCGGGTGTTGAAGACGAAGGCGGACAGCGGCTTGGGCAGGCCGGTGGGGATCGTTTCCTTGATGAAGCGGCCTTGCCTCACCGCCGGAAAGTCATATCCGGTGGCCCAGCGGGTGGCGTCGGTCTCGTAGCGCAAATCGACAAGCCCCTTTTTCAGGGCCTCAAAGGCGGTTTCGGTATCGCGGTAATAATCGAGAATGATGCGGTCCTGATTGAACTGACCGCGGCGGCTGGGCAGATCCCTGGCCCAGTAATCCTTGCGGCGCTCGAAGACGACGCGCTGGCCGGGGCGCACCTCGGCGATGCGATAGGGGCCGGAGCCGAGCAGGGGCTTGAGCGTTGTGCGCTCAAAGGGATGATCGGCAAAGAAATGCCGGGGCAGAACCGGCATCAGCGCCAGGATCAGCGGCAGCTCACGATCCTCGCCGGAAAGATCGAAGCGGATGGTGTGATCATCAAGAAGGCTCGCCTCTTTCACGCGCGCATAATAGCTGCGGTGATTGAGCCGGCCATGATCGCGCAGGGTCTGCCAGGAAAAGAGCACATCCCGCGCGGTGACAGGTTCACCATCGGCAAAACGGGCGGCCGGATCGATGTGAAAGGTGATGAACCGGCGATCATCCGGCATCTCCACACCGCGGGCGATGAGGCCGTAAAGGGAGAAGGGCTCGGCGCGGGAACGGGCCATGAGCGGCTCGAAGACATAAAGCGCCACCTGCCAGACGCGCTGGCCCTTGATGATGAAGGGATTGAGGCTGTCAAAGGAGCCGGTGATGGCCATGCGCAAGACACCGCCCTTCGGCGCCCTGGGATTGACATAGGGAAAATGCTCAAAATCCGGGGCCAAGGCCGGGCGGCCGTGCATGGCAATGCCGTGCAGGATCTGTCTTGCGTTCTGGCGGCTTTCTGAGACAGCGGATGTGTGCGCCTTCTTGCCGTCGGTTGCCTGTTGCGCAGCGGCGGGCAGAAGCGGCAGGCTGAGCGCCCCGCCCAAGCCGCCGATCAGGCCGTGCAGGAAACGCCGCCGCGAGGGATATGTGCGCGAATCGTCCATGGCGTGCATTCTATGCCGAGCCCGTGGCCAGACAAAGGGTGCGCGGAACTGAACAGAGCGGATTTGCGCCTCCTTTTGGGCTTCGTCTCACCTCTGTTCAATTATATCGCCCTATACATGCGAATGATTTTCACCATAAAAAGTGTAATTAATCACATGCTACGCAAATACCTTTAGTTAGGCATTCTTCCACCCTTGCCCAAACTTGGGAGGATGCAATTTTTTATTGAACATCAATTAGTTATGTCAGCAACTCAGTTGCCATTGATATTCTTTTCACACGTGAAGCACCTTTTTTCCCTCCCCCTGGCAGGGGGAAGGGCGGGGAGGGGGACGGGCAATTTATCTCTGCGTTTGTGGCCCGACCCCCTCCCGGCGCTTCGCGCCGACCTCCCCCTATCAGGGGGAGGATTGAGACGATGCATCCTTTAGGCTAGCCCTCCTTAAACAACCAAGACAGGATAAGGCTGTGACGCAGTGGAGGAGTAAGGACAGACACAACCAACTCCACCTTAATGGAGGAAGATCATTTTTAAAGTATTGAATTCGCACACTCTTTTGTCATGCCCGGGCGTGTCCCGGGCATCCAGGGGCGGTTTACTCATGCGGTGATGGCCGTCAAGAAGGGTTCTTCTAGGTTCTGTCCTTTAAAGGAGATCACCGCCGGAAGGATATTATATATCCTTCCGGAACGTTTTGGCGGGGTATATTACCCCGCCATTCACGCCTTAGGCGGGGTTGTAAACCCCGCCTAAACGTTCCGAAACGGGATACAATCCCGTTCCGGCAATTTATTTTCATACGGCCTTGGTCTAGCCGGTTGGCGAATGTCGTCGTTCTCCGAAACCGCCTCATCTGTGGCCCTGGATTGCCGGGGCAAGGCCTGGCAATGACGTTTTCTTGTTGTTTATCAATGAGTTAATCAGCAAACGCCCAACGTATGGAAAGTCTTTTTTCCTCGGCCGGTTTGACGGCAACATCTTGCTTCCTGAAGCTCCTCGGTCACCAGTGGGTTTCGTCTGAAAAATGCCGGGTTTTTGAGCCAGGGGGCGGAAAGAATTGCCGACCTTAACGCTTCCGCAAGGATTGGCATGGGAAATTAGTCTTACTTGCTAAGTATGAGGTCAAGAGAAGTGCTAGGCCGTGTTTACATTTTCTTATTCGATGGGGATTCCCTTTGAGGCGTCAATGTGATTCAAGATCGCAAACTGAGGGAGGCGATCTTGATTCGACGGGCACTTACAGACCAGCAATGGGAACGCATTAAGGACATGGTGCCAGGCAAGGCCGGCGACCGGGGCCGTACTGGCACGGATACCAGATTGTTCATCGACGCCGTGCTGTGGATTGCGCGCACAGGCGCGCCGTGGCGCGATCTGCCACCAGAATTTGGCCCCTGGTATACAGTTTATACCCGCTTCTGGCGGTGGTCGCGCAAGGGCGTTTGGGAGCGCCTTTTCAAGCACTTGCGTGAAGATCCGGACTTTGAATATCTGATCATCGACAGCACCATCGTGCGGGCGCATCAGCATGCTGCCGGCGCAAAAGGGGGGCTCAGGATCAGGCCATCGGACGCTCGCGCGGAGGGCTGAGCTGCAAAATCCACGTCCTTGTCGACGGGTTTGGCAATCCTCTGCTTTTCATTCTCACCGCCGGTCAGGTGGCCGACATTGCGCAAGCCATTGATCTTCTCAAGGGCCTTTCCCTCAGCAAGGTGCTGGCTGACAAGGCCTATGATTCGAACGAACTGCGCGCCTTCATTGCCGGGGCTGGTGGTGAGACGGTGATTCCCTCGAAGCGTTCCCGGACAGTTACCATCCCCCATGACAGAGAAATCTACAAAGAACGCCATCTGGTTGAGTGTTTCATAA
>NZ_JQKX01000021.1 GCF_000746275.1 Thermopetrobacter sp. TC1 | reverse complement strand
TTATGAAACACTCAACCAGATGGCGTTCTTTGTAGATTTCTCTGTCATGGGGGATGGTAACTGTCCGGGAACGCTTCGAGGGAATCACCGTCTCACCACCAGCCCCGGCAATGAAGGCGCGCAGTTCGTTCGAATCATAGGCCTTGTCAGCCAGCACCTTGCTGAGGGAAAGGCCCTTGAGAAGATCAATGGCTTGCGCAATGTCGGCCACCTGACCGGCGGTGAGAATGAAACGCAGAGGATTGCCAAGCCCGTCGACAAGGACGTGGATTTTGCAGCTCAGCCCTCCGCGCGAGCGTCCGATGGCCTGATCCTGAGCCCCCCTTTTGCGCCGGCAGCATGCTGATGCGCCCGCACGATGGTGCTGTCGATGATCAGATATTCAAAGTCCGGATCTTCACGCAAGTGCTTGAAAAGGCGCTCCCAAACGCCCTTGCGCGACCACCGCCAGAAGCGGGTATAAACTGTATACCAGGGGCCAAATTCTGGTGGCAGATCGCGCCACGGCGCGCCTGTGCGCGCAATCCACAGCACGGCGTCGATGAACAATCTGGTATCCGTGCCAGTACGGCCCCGGTCGCCGGCCTTGCCTGGCACCATGTCCTTAATGCGTTCCCATTGCTGGTCTGTAAGTGCCCGTCGAATCAAGATCGCCTCCCTCAGTTTGCGATCTTGAATCACATTGACGCCTCAAAGGGAATCCCCATCGAATAAGAAAATGTAAACACGGCCTAGTCGTCTATTTCATATATCGCAATGCAATATAGGGCATGGGCGACATGTGCATGATTCTCTGATCTGAGATATGTGCTCTTTTCGGGGTGAGATGCCTGTTACGGTGGATTAGGCGAACGGTAGTGCGTTGACGATTTCAGAGATGCATTTTTGCGCAGGCGGGTGCGCGAGGTCTGCCCGGGTCAGGCAAGAGCAGGGGCGTGTTGCAGGAACATCAGGCGCGTATCGCCATACGTGCGCTCCTGCCGCAGGGCATAGCCGGGCGGGATGGCCACATCGTTGCGCGCGCTCTCTTCCCACACCAGCACCGCACCGGGCGCCAGCCAGCCGCCGGCGGGCAGGGCGGAAAGGGCCGCTTCGCCCAGGCCCTTGCCATAGGGCGGATCAAGAAACACAAGGTCAAAGGGTTTCATTGGCGCGCACAGCCCGGGGCGGGTGGCGTCACGCCGCCAGATGCGTGTTATGCCCGCAAGGCCCAGATCCGTCACATTGCGGCGAATGGCGGCGCGGGCGCGGGCGTCCGTCTCCATGAACAGCACGAAGGCAGCCCCGCGCGAGGCCGCTTCCAAACCTAAGGCGCCCGATCCGGCAAACAGATCGAGCACGCGCGTCCCGGCCAGGGCAGGCGCCCAATCGGCATGGGCAAGAACATTGAAGAGTGCTTCGCGCACCCTATCGGTGGTCGGCCGGGTCTGGGCTCCCTCCGGCGCATGAATGCGCCGCCCTTTGAGACTGCCGGAGATGATGCGCATGCCTTCAAGGCCCGTTTGCGTTCTCGATCTCGTCCAGAAGCCGGCCCAGCTGTTCCTTCAGCTGCTTGCGCGGCACTTCCACCACCTCGCCTTTCTTGAGCGCACCGAGCTGAAACGGCCCATAGGCCGTGCGCAGCAGGCGGTTCACCTTCAGCCCCAGATGTTCGCAGATGCGGCGGATCTCGCGGTTCTTGCCCTCGCGCAGCACGAAGGTGAACCACTTGTTGGCGCCCTCGGCCCTGTCCAGCGTTGCCTCGATCGGCCCGTAGCGCACGCCGTCGATCTCGATTCCCTCCTTGAGGGCCTCCAGCGCGGAGGGCGAGATATTTCCGAAAGCGCGCACGCGATACCGCCGCCGCCAGCCGTGGGAGGGCAGCTCAAGCGCGCGGGCCAGCCGCCCGTCGTTGGTCAGCAGCAGCAGACCTTCCGAATTGAGATCCAGCCGCCCAACCGTGATCACCCGCCCCAGATCGGGAGGCAGCGAATCGAAGATGGTGGGGCGGCCGCGCTCATCACGCTCGCTGACCACCAGCCCCCGCGGTTTGTAATACCGCCACAGCCGCACCGGTTCCGGGCGGGGCAGGGGGGTGTCATCAACGAGGATCTCGTCCTCTTCGGTGACGTTGATCGCCGGCGTATCGACCACCCTGCCGTTGACGCGCACGCGCCCCTCGGCGATGAGCCGTTCCGCCTGTCGGCGCGAGCAGACACCGGCGCGCGCGATGCGCCGCGCCAGCCTTTCGCCTTTTTTCACTTGTCCGTTGCGCGTATTCATGCCCCATGAGGTAGGCGCGTTGTGCTGCGGGAGCAAGAGCCTTTGGTGCATCCTGCCTTTCCGGCATAGGCGGCGAATGCAATCATGATGGTGAAGGGATTAAAAAGACCTATGAGCGGGCCGATGTTTCCCCTGCCGGAACCCATGCGCCTGGCGCTGGAACAGGCGAAAGCCGCCGCCCAACGAGGCGAGGTGCCGGTGGGGGCGGTGCTGACCGCGCCGGATGGCACGGTGCTGGCCGTGGCCTCGAACCGCACGCGCGAAGAGAAAGACCCCACCGCCCATGCCGAAATGCTTGCCATTCGCGAAGCCTGCCGGCGTCTGCAAAGCGAGCGCCTTGTCGGCTGTGACCTCTATGTCACGCTGGAGCCTTGCCCCATGTGCGCACAGGCCATCTCCTTTGCCCGCATCCGCAGGCTCTATTTCGCGGCCGAAGACCCGAAGATGGGGGGCGTCTATCATGGCGCCCGCATCTTTTCCGCACCTTCGTGTCATCATGTGCCGGAAATCTATGAAGGCATAGGCGCGGAAGAGGCCAGCGCCCTTTTGCGCGCCTTTTTCGCCGAGCGCCGCTGAAAGGCCAGGCGCGTTAAGCCATTATACGCACCGCGGCATCAGCGAGATAAGGAACAGGGCCTTACAGCTGCAGGCCGGCGAGGCGTTCATCCACGGAGAAGAGCACGCGCACATTGTCATGCCGGGTCGTGTCCGGAATCAGCCGCAAAACCCGCAGCGAGCGGAAGAAGACGTGATTGCCCACGCGCGCGATGCGCCCCATCCGCCGCGACCAGGAGGGATAGACATCATGGCGGTGATAGTGGGTGGCCAGGATGAAGCGCCTGAGAATGCGGCGGATCTTCTGTCGTTCGGCATCGGTGCGGCTCTGGGCCGCGGGGGTGCGCGCCACACTCAAGATCCGTGCGGAAAGCCGCACCATGCGGGCGAACACCACAGGGTTGCCCGGCATGTCGCTGCGTCCGTCGCAGGCGAAGGTAAACTGACAGGCATTGAAGGCCTTCGCATTCTCGAAGACAACGCCGCAGATGCTGTCCGGATAGGCGCGTGAGGCCACACGGTTGAGAATGGTGGCCGCCACCGCCACCTGACCTTCCAGTGGCTCGCCACGCGCCTCGTGATAGAGCGCCAGGCTCATGCAGGCAAGATCGGCCCCCTGCTGTCCCATACGCAGGGCCTGGCGCAGTCCCGCCCTGGCCAGGGACAGTTGCGCATTCGCTCCCTCATCCGCATGCGCCGGTAAGGCGGCGGAGAGACATGCGGCGCTCAAGACTCCGAACCAGATACGCGTCAACAACTGCTTGCGCATGACACACACTCCCTGACCATGGAGTGTGCCGCACAAGCCTTAATCAACGGTTGTTTTTGGTATCTTTGCGCCTTGTTGGTGAATCATCCCTTGCGCGTGATGAAGCAAGGTATGCGCGCCATGCGGAATTGAGCGCTCTGTTTGCTGATGTGATGATGAGATCAGGATTCCCGCGGCGGAAAGAGGCGGGAGACCAGGCGGCAGAGATCGGGAATGTGGCCTTCCACCAGATAGCGAATGCCGATCAGGGCGCCGATGACGATTCCCGCCAGCGCGATGAAGGAGGTGAGCGAAAGGGCGGCGATGCCGGTCATGCCCTGGCCGATGGTGCAGCCCAGCGCCATGATTCCGCCTGCGCCCATCAGGGCCGAGCCCGCCAGATGCCGGCGCATCTCGCGCGCATCATCGAAGGCTTCCCAGTGCACCTCGCCCTTGCGCCAGGCGGCGAGAAACGCACCGGCCGGCACGCCGAACACGCCGCCGATGAGAAAGGAGGCGGAGGAGCCCGAAGCCGTCATCAACCACAGCAGTGCCTGCCCGATCGGCCGCACGAAGCTGTAGGATTCCGGCTGATGTGGATAGAACTGATCCTGCCCGAAGGTGGAGGTGATAAACCAGCCCCAGGCGATGGTGGCGCCGATGGCGATGCCGGCGAGCACCTGCACGATGTTTCGGCGATAGCGCCGGCGCGACAGGGCCCAGCCGGCGGTGGCGAGCACAACCGCGACGGTCACCAGAATGCGCCCCTGCAGGGAGGGGCCAAAGAGCAGGTCGTTGAGCCCCTGTCGCGACAGCGGCGGCAGTTCAATGGCGATGGAATCCACATATTCCAGACGCCAGCGGGCGAAGATGCCGCTCATGGTCATGAAGCCGACGATGCCCACCGTCAGCGTGGAAATGAGCGCGCGCATGTCTCCGCCGCCCAGACGCACCAGCATGCCAAAGGCACAGGTGCCAACCAACGCCATGCCGAAGCCGAACAGCACGCCGCCAAAAATGGCGCCGAACCAGGGAATTTGCGATCCCAGCCGGAAGGAGCGGGAAAGATCCACCAGGCCGGCAATGTGCAGAAACTGCGTCAGCGCCACCGCCACGCCGATGGCAAGCAGCCATGTGCGCAGCCGCGTGCGCTCCGAGCCATAATAGCATTCCTCAATAGCGCCGAGCGTGCAGAACTGCGCCGTGCGTGCGGCAAACCCGAGAATGACGCCGCCCAGAAATCCGAGCAGGGTGATGATCAGCTCAGCCGAATGATCCTCAAGCACGGGGCCCTTCCTGCCTTCCTCCTTGATGCCGCCGGGCCGCGCGCTTGAAACCAAAAGGCAGGCCTGCTCCAACGAACCATAACAGAGCGCGGATGAAGGCACAAAACATGAGCCTTTCCGCTCCCTGTTCGCCGGGCGAAACCACCATGGCAAAAGGCCTGTCACGCGCCGTTTTCAGGCGCCATGAAACCCACAAGGGTCAGGCTTGCCTTTCGCCTCAGTGCGCGGCGTTGCGGCGTTTTTGCTTATTCTTGAACAGATCGCAGAGGAAGGCAATGATGGCGCGCACATCCTCATCGGCGATGGAATAGTAGATCATCTTGCCTTCGCGCCGGGTGGTCACCAGCTTGTCACCGCGCAGGCGGGCCAGCTGCTGCGAAACGGCGGGCTGGCGCAGCTCGAGGATCGATTCGAGCTCGGAGACGGACTTGTCTCCCTCATACAGGGTGCAGAGGATGATCAGACGCCCTTCATGCGCCATGGCCTTGAGGATCTCGCTGGCGCGCTTGGCATCCTTGAGCAGATCCTTTACCGAAACCGCCTCCGGACGGGCGGCGCTTTCTGATCCGATGACAGCGGGAGCGGAAGCGTTTGTCGTTGCCGTAGCCATTGTCTTTCCAGAGCCTGTTTTCATGGGCCCCGCACGCCAAGCGCGCCGGGCCTGTTGGCGTTCTCATCCCAACTCAATGGCGATGCTCACAACGTCCCTCCTGAAAGCATCGCCCCGTTTCCCGACTCCCAAACCTCTTGCCGAAGGGCGGCATGGGCATAAGAGGCACACGCCATGACTGCAAGAGGCAAATCGTCGCAACCTTCATTGTAAAACATTCTGACTTAACGCATATCTTTATATGCGATTTTTTCGATGTTTGCGAGTGAAAAAGCCCGCGCAAGCCGTCATTCCTTCGTCGGGATCGCCCGTGTGCCCGCCGGTGTCCACAGGAACGCAGCCGCTTTTCCATGAAATGGTAAAGAATTTTGGCCAAATTTGGATGGCATGCACGCGCCCGACACGCATTGGTAGCAACAGAACATCACTGCGGTGCAAGGAGATGCAGGCTACAGGCGAATCATATCCACACCGCTTAACGGCGCCGGGTGGCAATGGCCTCATTCATACTTCATGCATGCGTCCTTACGCGGCCGGGATGATCGGCCGCATTGCTTGAGGGGGCGATGAAAGAGACACGGCCGCCAAAATGGCGGTCAGCTTCACTGCATCGGCTTTTTCATGCCGCGGATCCACACATGGCCGATGACGGTATTGTGTACCTGCGGCTTTTGTCCCTTGGGCTGGAGCGCGCCGAGAACGACGGCGAGGGCCACGGAATCGGCATAGGGCTCATAGACATTGGCGGCGCGGACGAAATAGTCGACCGGACAGCCGCGGTCCTTGCCCAGGCTCTTGTCCTCATGCAGGAGCTCCTCGCCGTCCATGCGCGTGATTTTCACGCGCAGGCCCTTGGTCTCAATCCCCTTGCAGCGCTCTGAGGGCAGGGGAAAGGTCTCCACGGTGATCATTCCGGAAAGCGGCGGTGTGGCCACCTGCAGCGCCTTGGGGCGCTCGCCCTTCTTGGCGTAGATGATGTGTCCGCGCGGCACGAGCGAGAGAAAGCGGATGATCCGCTGCGCCTTGCGATAAACACCGCGGCGGGCGCGGTCGATGGCCTGTGCCTTCGTCACGCCTTCCGGGATCTTCTCCTGTTCCACATAAGAAATCGGCGAACGGTCGATTTCCGCATCCTTGCGCAGATCATAGATGCGAATGTTCGCCATCGGCCGCCCTTTGGCGTCAAAGCCGAATTCCTCAATCCCGTAATAGAGGCCGCGCCCGTTGAAGCCGACGATGTCAAACGCCAACTCCTCCATGGCCTCCATCGTATCTTCCGCGGAGAGCGCCGATGCGGCGCTCAGCATCAGGGCCAGAGAACCGAGCAGGGCGGATGTGGTCTTGCGCAAAGCCTTCGTCTTCATGAAACTGCTCCCGAAACGCGGACGGACTTGATCTTTCATCCGATGATCTCCATCTCTGCGCCGAAAAGATAGCCGCCGCCTTGATGCAAGTCATGTCCGAAAACGGGGCACATGCGCCAAGCTGCCCGCGCATGCCGCTTCGTGGAATTGGGTAAGGGGCGGCGCATCTTCGCCTGCAAGGATCGGAAAATCATCCAGGGAGCCTTGAGCCATGCGCATGTCGGGAATCGCACTCGCCTTCATGCTGATGCTGACGCCGCTCAGCGTAGCGCATGCGGCAAATGAGGAGTCGGGTATCGGTGTGGGCGATGCGCGCAAGGCCAGGCCGCTCATCGCCGAACTGTGCACACGCTGTCATCTGGTGCCGGGCTTTCCGCCGGATAAGCTGCAGCCCGCGGTGAAGGCGCCGCCGTTTTCCGACATCGCCGCCAATCCTTCCCGATATTCCGATGCCGCCATTGCCCGATTCTTGAGCCAGCCGCACTGGCCGATGCAGGGCATCATCCTCTCCAAGCGAGATATTGCCAATATCATCGCCTTTTTCCATGAACTGCGCACTTCCGGCGGCAAGTGACCTGAAGCGGGCAGAAGGGCGAGACGGGCTGAAAGGAGGCATGCGTGCATGCCGGATCATGCCGGATCATGCCGGATGATGCATGAAAAGCTCTTCACTTGAGTTTGTCAGACGGGATCACTATGAAAGAGCCAGTCTCAAGCGTCTGTTCGCTCACGTCTTTTTGACACTCTTCAGCCGCCCGTTGTCGGTGGCGCGTTCCAAGAGAGATGTCACGAAACGCCTAGGATCAGGGACGGATCGACCATGCCGGCTTCGCTGCGGCTCGAGAATCTGCACAAGCGCTTTCGCGCCATTCATGCCGTGAAAGGGGTTTCCCTTTCCGTGGAGAAGGGCGAGGTCCTGGGCTTTCTGGGCCCGAATGGCGCAGGCAAGTCCACGACCATGAAAATGGCCACGGGCTTTCTCAGGCCCGATGCCGGCCGGGCGCTGATCTGCGACATTGATGTGCAGCTTGATCCCGTCGGCGCCCGCCGCCATCTCGGCTATCTCCCGGAAGGCGCGCCCGCCTATGGCGAGATGACGGTCAAGGGCTTTCTGAAATTCATCGGCGAGGTGCGCGGCCTGAAGGGCGCGGCCCTGCGGCAGGCGCTGGACAAGGTGGTGGAGCGCACGCGCCTGGAAAGCGTGTGGGGACAGACCATCGAGACCCTCTCCAAGGGCTATCGCCGCCGCGTCGGTCTGGCCCAGGCGATTTTGCATGAGCCGGACGTGCTCATTCTCGATGAGCCCACCGACGGTCTCGATCCCAACCAGAAGCATCAGGTGCGGCAGCTCATCCGCGAGATGGCCAGGGATTCGGCCATCATCGTCTCCACCCACATTCTGGAGGAGGTGCCCGCCGTCTGCACCCGCGCCGTCATCATTGCCCGCGGCCGCATCATCGCCGACGGCACCGCAGAGGAGATCGCCGCCATGGCCCCGGGCGATACGCCTTCGCTGGAGGCGGCCTTCCGCCATCTCACCCTGGGCGGGGAGGACAAGAACCAGCCCCGGGCAGGGGATGCGGCGCAAGCCGCAGCGGAGGCGGAGAAGGAAACGGCAGGGGAGGCGTGAGATGATGCAAGCACTCTGGCCCCTGGTGAAGCGGGAATTCACGGCCTATTTCGCAACACCCATCGCCTATGTCTTCGTGGTCATCTTCGCCGCGCTTGCCGGTGTCTTCACCTTTCAGATCGGCGTTTTCTACGAGCGCGGTATTGCCGATCTCATCCCCTTCTTCCAGTATCTGCCCTGGCTGTTTCTGGTGCTGGCCCCGGCCATTTCCATGCGCCTGTGGGCGGAGGAGCGGCGCACCGGCACCATTGAGCTGCTCATGACCCTGCCGCTGACCACCACCACGGCGGTAATTGCCAAGTGGCTGGCCGGCTGGCTGTTCATGGGGCTGGCGCTGGTGGCCACCATGACGCTGTGGATCACGGTCAACTGGCTGGGCGAGCCGGACAACGCCGTCATCGCCATCAGCTATCTCGGCTCCTGGGCCACTGCCGGTGTGTTTCTGGCCATGGGCGCGGCCGCCTCGGCCATTACCCGCAATCAGGTCATTGCCTTCATCCTTGCCGCGCTTCTCATTTTCATCTTCCTCACCGCCGGCACGCCCATCGTGCTCGACGCGGCGCGGGCAGTGCTGCCGCAGGCGGCAGTGGATGCCATCGCCGCGTTATCGGCCATGACGCATTTTGCCTCCATCAACCGCGGCGTGGTGGTGCTCTCCGATGTCGTCTACTGGGTCAGCATGATCCTGTTCTGGCTCTTCGTGAACGTGATCGTTGTGGAACTGAAGAAGGCGGACTGACAGCGCCATGCCGAAGAATACCGAAACCGACCGCGCAACACCGCAGCTGCCCGAAAGCAGGGGCTTGAGCGACAGGGCGCGCGCCCTCATTGCTGTTGTGCTCGCCTTCGTGGCTTTAGCGGGAGTGAACCTGTTCGCCTCGCAGATGCTGCGCATCTGGCGCGCCGATTTCACCGAGGAGCGGCTGTTCACCATTTCCGACGTCACCCGCAAGGAGCTGGCGCGCATTGAGGAGCCGATCACCATCCGTTTCTATTTCTCCAAGATCCTGGCCGAAAAGGCGCCGCTTTATGCCGAATTCGGTGCGCGGGTGCAGGCGCTGCTGCGTCAGTATGCCGATCTCTCCGGCGGCAAGCTGCGGGTGGAGCTTGTAGATCCCGAACCCTTCTCGCCGGAGGAGGACCGGGCCATTGCCGCCGGCCTGCAGGCCATTCCGCTGGGTGACGGGCGCAATGCCTGGTTCGGCATCATCGGCGAGAACATGACCGATCAGCAGGAGGTCATTCCCTTCCTCTCCGCCGAGCGGGCCAGCCGCCTGGAATATGATCTCACCCGCCTGGTGCACAAACTGAACAACCCGCGCCGCAAGGTCGTCGGCGTGCTCACCGCCTTGCCCGCCTTCGGCGGCATGGATCCTTTCCGGGGCGCGCGCAAGGAATGGGCGATGATGCTGCAGCTGCGCGAATTCTTTGATGTGCGCCCCATTGAAAAGGATGCGAAGGACCTGCCGCCGCTCGATGCCCTCATCATCGCCACGCCGGTGAAGATGAACGAGGACCTTGCCCGGGCGGTGGATGATTTCGCACTATCCGGCAAGCCGGTCATCGTCTTTGCCGATCCCTGGAACGAAGCCTCCGCCACCATTCCCGATCTCATCGACAACAGCGTGCTGCGCGAGGATGACGACATCGTGCGCATGCTGAAGAGCTGGGGCGTGTCGCTGAAGCTCAAGCGCGTGGTCGGCGATATCGAGCTGGCCCGGCGCGTGGTCTTCCGTTTCGGCGGGCGCGAACAGGTGGGCAGCTATCTCGTCTGGCTGCAGCTTGAGCGCAAGACCTTTGTCAAGCCGGACGATCCGCTGTTCACCAACGTCAACCTCGTTCTGGCCGGTTCCGTCGGTGCGCTGGAAAAGGCGAAGGATGCGAAGGTGACCTTCACGCCCCTCATCCGCTCCACGCCAAAGACCATGCTTTTTGACACCGACAAGCTGGCGGTGCCCAATCCCGTGGAGCTTCTGGCGGCTTACAAGCCCTCCGGCAAGCCCGCGGTGCTGGCCGCCCGCATCACTGGTGAGGCCGTCTCGGCCTTTGCCGAAAAGGACGGTGCGAAAAAGGCGGACAAGAAGGCGGAACAGGCGGGCAAGACGGCCGGCCCTGACGGAAAGACGCCGGAAAAGACGGCTGAAAAGGCGCCTCAAAAAGCCAAGGCCCAAAACGATTCCGGCCTGCGCGATAAGGGGCGGGTCAACCTGCTGGTCATTGCCGATTCCGATCTGCTCAGTGATCGCTTCTGGGCCCAGCGCCGGGAGCTTTCGCCGGGTAAGACCCTGATCTTGCCCGCTGCAGACAACGCCACGCTGCTTCTGAACGCGCTGGAGCAGATGACCGGCGGTGCGGCTCTGTCGGGCCTGCGCGGGCGCAGCCTGAAAAAGCGCCCCTTCGAGCGCGTGGAGGCCATCCGCCGTCAGGCCGAGCAGAAGTTCCGTCAGCGTGAGAAGGAGCTGCAGGAGAAGCTCAAGGATGCCGAGAAGCGCTTGAGCTCCATCACCGCGCGCGTGGAAGGCAACCGGGTGGTGATCTCCGAGGAGGATCGCGAGCTCATCCTCAAGGTGCGGGCGGAGATCCTCAAGCTTAGGCGCGCCCTGCGTGATGTGCAGCGCGCCCTGGTGCGCGATATCGAGCGCCTTGGCCTGTGGCTGAAGGCCGTGAACATCGCCGGGGTTGCCATCATCGTGGCGATCATCGCCGTCATCGTGGCGCTCATGCGCCGGGCTCAGGCGCGCAGGGCGCGGCGGCTGGCGCGCGAAGGCTGAAGTGAAACGGAGGATGAAGGCGGTGAACGGCAGAAGGCTTGATGAGGGAGCAAGACCATGATCCGCACGCGCACGCTGGTGATCCTGCTGGTGCTGGCCATGGTGTCCACGGCGCTGGCTGTCTGGAGCTGGCGGGCCACCCATGCCGTTCTCATCGAGCCCGGCCGCGGCGAGCCGCTGCTGCCGGCCCTGGAGACACGCGGCAAGGATGCGGCCGAAATCGAGATCGTGGTCGATGACGGCAAGGAACGCCTCAAGCTCGTGCGCAAGGGGGATCGCTGGTATGCCGGCCCCGATCTCTATCCGGCCGACAATGCCAAGGTGCGCAAGCTGCTCCTGGGGCTGCTCAAGCTGCGCAAGGCCGAGCCCAAGACGCGGCTGGCCAAGAACTATCGCACCCTGGATGTGGAAACCCCGGGCAAGGAGGGCGCACAGGGCACGCGCGTGATCGTGCGCGATGGCAAGGGCGCGGTGATCGCCGATGTCATCCTGGGCAAGCCGGCCTATGACCGCCTCGGCGCCGGCAAGAGCGGGCAGTATGTCCGCCTGACGAATGATGAGCGGGTCTGGCTTGTCGAGGGGCTGGTGCGGCCCGTGCCGGCGATCACGCGCTTTGTGGATCACTATGCCGTCGATCTGCCGCGGGATGATGTGGTGCGCGGGCGCATCCGCCACAAGGATGGCGAAGTGGTGGAAGTGCGCAAGCTTAAGCGCAAGAGCGAGGGGGATGAGGCGCTTTTCGAGATCGTGAACAAGCCGGAAGGCGCCAAGGAAAAGCCGAATTACCAGATCGCCTCGCTGGCGCGCGACATGGCCCAGCTTGATTTCGAGCTGGTGCGCAAGGCCAAAACGCGCAAGGAGCCGCCGCTTGTGCAGGCGGAGGTGGAAACCAAGGATGGCCTTGTTGTCGGCTATGACGTCTGGCGCGAGGGCGAGGCGCTCTGGGTGCAGGTGCATGTGCTGAAGGAGGGCAAGGACAAGAAGCGCGCCGAGGAAATCCGCAAGGAAACCGCCGGCTGGGAATATGGCCTCTCCGAATCTCTGGGCAGCTATTTCCTCAAGCGCCTGTCCGATCTCATCGAGGCGGAGGAGAAGACCGTGAACGACCTGCCCGATGCGCCGGCGAAGGAACAATCTTCCGCTGCCGGCGCTGATGCGGGCACGTCCGGCAAGGGCGCTGCCGAAGCAGGCAAGGACGCAACGGCGAATCAGCCCGGTGATACCGACAGGTGACCTTCCGTCAGCCTGTCAAAAATTCGTGACCGGCCGCAAAACTATGTTCATTCCGCCATGACCCGGGCGCCATGGAATGATAAGCTGTATGGCGACCGGGGTAGGAGAGATCGGTTGTGACTTTCATCAAGGCGGCAATTCTGCTGCCTGCGTAATTTCTCCTGCACCGGTAGTGCAGGGGAGTTCAAGACGAATGCGTAACAGGGTCTGCGTGCGTAAGAGAGACAGGGCCGCTTTCGCTGCCGCCGCGCCCGCACGCATGACCACGCGCTTGCTCATACCGCTTCTGGTGAGGCGCAGCACCCCTTTCGCTTCAGCTCAGGCCCATTATCCCATAAATCCTGCGCCCTTTTTCGTAGGCCACGCACACTTTTCATGCCGCAGCAAGAGCGCGTTCCTTGATCCTGATTTACGCATCCCCTCAGGGAAAACGGGTTTCATGCGGGCTGCACGCAGGCTGAAACAGAGTGTGGCAGCCCGCTTTCGAATGCCAGACGGATGACCAAGGCCATATGGCCTGGGTTTTCCGGTCTGGTCGCGCGCCCGGTCACTGCCCCCGCCGGGCGCGCACTTTTTTCGGCTCAACGCTTCTGAAAAATCATTCAGTATTCCACGCCGGGCTGGGCCTTTACGCCGGTGCGGAAGGGGTGTTTCACGAGGGACATTTCGGTGACGAGATCGGCCGCCTCGATCAAGGCCGGCGGTGCGTTGCGCCCTGTGGCCACCACGTGTTGAAGGGCCGGGCGGCGGGCGAGGGTGGCCAGCACGTCCTCGAGATCCAGATAGCCGTATTTGAGCACGACGTTGATTTCATCCAGCACCACAAGCCGGATATCGGGATCGGCAAGGGCCTTGCAGGCCTCTTCCCAGGTGCGCCGGGCCAGCGCCCGGTCCTTTTCCAGATTCTGCGTCTCCCAGGTAAAGCCCTCGCCGCAGGCGAAGAAGGAGACCTGATCGCCAAAGGCGGCAAGCGCCTTGCGCTCGCCGATGTCGCGGGAGCCCTTGATGAACTGGATCACCGCCACCTTGAAACCATGCCCCAGCGCCCGCAGCACCATGCCGAAGGCGGCGGTGGACTTGCCCTTCCCCTTGCCGGTGTTGACAATGAGCAGGCCCTTTTCGATCTGTTTCGTTGCCATGATTTTGGCGCGCGCCGCCGCTTTCTTGCGCATTTTTTCGGCATGGCGCGCGGGATCCTTTCCGGCCTTGGCACGCATGGGGCACCTTTTTGCGGTTCAAAATCAGAAATCGATGAGCAGAACGGACACCGGCGATCCCGCCGGCAGGGCAGGGGCAAAGGGCGGGCGGATGAGCAGCCCGTCGGCCTGTGCCAGCGCCTTCAGCATGGCGCTGTCCTGCCGCGAGAAGGGCAGGGCGAGCGTCTCACCCGTTTTCTCATCCGTTTGCAGGCGCACGCGCAGGTAATCCTGCCGCTCGTCATTTTCCGGCAGATCCGTGGCAAGCTGCGCGCGGATGGTGCGCGGGGTCATCGCCGTGCCCAGGAGTTTCGCCATGAGCGGACGCAAGTAAATGAAGGCACAGACCAGCGCCGAGACCGGATTGCCGGGCAGCCCGAGGATGCGCTGATGATCGCGGCGGGCGAACATGAGCGGCTTGCCGGGGCGCTGCGCCACCTTCCAGAAATCGCGGGCTATGCCCAGGCGCTCGAAGGCATCGCCGATGAAGTCGTAATCGCCGACGGAGGCGCCGCCGATGGTGATGAGCACATCGGCCTCACGGCCCTTCTCAATGGCGGCGGCGATGGCATCCACATCATCCGGCTGCAGGCCGAGGTCCACGGGTATGCCGCCGTGCTGCTCAACAAAGGCGGCCAGCCCGAAGCTGTTGGAGGCGATGATCTGATCATCGCGCGGCTCCTCTCCGGGCAGCACCAGCTCGTCGCCGCAGGCGAGGATGGCCACCTTCGGCTTGCGACGCACCCTCAAGACGGGAGCATTGAGCGAGGCGGCGAGGTTGATCTGGCGCGCACCCAGCTTCTGCCCCGGAGCGAGCAGGATCTCGCCGGCGCGATAGTCCATGCCGCGTTCGCGGATGAAACGGCCCTTCACGGCGGGCTTGAGCACGCGCACGATATCGCCGATGCGTTCGGTATGCTCCTGAATGACGATGGCATCCGCCCCTTCCGGCACGGGCGAGCCGGTATAGATGCGCACCGCCTCACCGGGGCCGACGCTTACCCGCGCTGCATGGCCGGCCGGCGCCTCGGCGATGACGCGCAATTCCACCGGCACCTGCTGCACATCCTCGGCGCGCACGGCATAGCCGTCCATGGAGGAGGCATCAAAGGGGGGCTGATCGCGCATGGCCTTGACCGGTTCGGCCAATATGCGCCCGGTGGCTTCGCGCAAGGACACATCCTCGGCCGGCAAGGGCTCAACCCCCTCCAGCACCCGGCGCAGGGCTTCCTCAACAGGCAGCAGGCTCACGATAACCTCCTCCGCATTTCCCTCACTGCTCCCCCCGGCGGACGCCGGGGGCTTGGGCCACACCCGCATGCGTTCGTTGCACGTGATCCCGGCTTTCGCCGAGATGACAAAACAAAGGATGCGATCTGTCTCATCCTCCCCCTGATAGGGGGAGGTCGGCCCCGCCAGGGGCCGGGAGGGGGTCGGGCCGCAGGCTCATGAGTCCGTTGCCCGACCCCCTCCCTGTCCCTCCCCCTGCCAGGGGGAGGGAATGAAGGCGGCCCGTCATGGGCCATATGATCCTCGCATCATGCAATTCGGTGATGCAGCACGTTGCCGCCTCCTCATTCATCCCTCCGCCACGTAATGGCCGGACTTGCCGCCCGCCTTCTCCAGCAGGCGCACGTTGGTGATCTGCACATCGCGCTGCATGGCTTTCACCATGTCGTAGATGGTCAGGCACGCCACCGAGACAGCCGTGAGCGCCTCCATTTCCACACCGGTCTTGCCGTCCACCTGCACGGTGGCTTCCACGTGAATGCAGGTGTTTTCCTCATCCGGAGTAAAGTCCACCGCCGCCTTGGTGATCATCAAGGGGTGGCACAAGGGAATGAGCTCGGCCGTCTTCTTTGCCGCCATGATGCCGGCGATGCGGGCGGCAGCCAGTACATCGCCCTTTTTCACCGTATTGTCGAGAATGGCGCGCAGGGTTTCGGCATTCATGCGCACGGTGGCGCCGGCGCGCGCGATGCGGCGGGTTATGGCCTTGTCCGACACATCCACCATTCGCGCCGCGCCGGTATCATCGACATGGGTGAGCCTGCTCATGGCCAATCGCTCCCGGTTTTAAGCGTTTGAGGGGATAGTGCGGCCTTCTTCAAGCGTGTCAATGCCATTCAAGCCCGCCTGTCGCAAAAATGACGCGATGGCCTTTGGCCTCAGGGGGGTTGCGGATCAGCGTCCATTGACAGGAAGGCCGGCGCCCCTTCCCGCATGGATCAGATCGCCAAAAGGGCGCGGGTGGCGGCCGCGACGTCCGGCTGGCGCATGAGGGATTCGCCAACGAGAAAGGCCTTTGCGCCGGCATTGGCCAGATAGCGGATATCATCCGGCGTGAAGATGCCGCTTTCGGCCACAAGCAGGCGATCCCCGGGCACCTGTTTTGCGAGCGCAACCGTCGTCTCAAGAGAGACCTCGAAGGTCTTGAGATTTCGGTTGTTTACGCCCATGAGCGGAGTCTTCAGTTTCAGCGCGCGCTCCATCTCCGCCGCATCGTGGCTTTCCACCAGAACACTCATGCCCAGCTCAAGGGCCGCCGCTTCCAGCTCTGCGGCCAGCGCATCATCGATCATGGCCATGATCAGCAGGATGGCATCCGCCCCATGCGCCCGCGCCTCATAGACCTGCCAGACATCCAGCATGAAGTCCTTGCGCAAGACGGGGAGCGCCGTGGCCTTGCGCGCCGCGGCCATGTAGTCCAGCGCGCCCTGGAAATAGGGGGTGTCGGTGAGCACGGAAAGGCAGGTGGCGCCGCCTTCCTCATAGGCGCGGGCCAGCGCGGGCGGATCGAAATCGGCGCGGATGAGGCCCTTGGACGGCGAGGCCTTCTTGATCTCGGCAATCAGCGCCGGGCGGCCGGATTGCGCGGTGCGGGCCAGGGCCTCGGCAAAACCGCGCGGCGGCTCCTGCGCGGCGATCATCTCCTCGAAATCGGCGATGGTATGCCGCTTCTTGCCCTCGGCCACTTCCTCGCGCTTGGTGGCGGCGATTTTTTCAAGAATGTCGGGCATGGGCACCTGTTTTTCGTCTGTTCAGTGAGTGCAATTCTATGTTTGGCAGATGTCGCGCCGTATGAGCCCCCTCCCCCTGGCAGGGGGAGGGACGGGGAGGGGGTCGGGCAACTTAGCTCTGCGCTTGCGGCCCGACCCCCTCCCGGCCCCTTATAAGGGGCCGACCTCCCCCTACCAGGGGGAGGATCTTGAAGAATGCAATCTTATCTTTGCTCCTACAGCTGTCCCAGAGGATAACGCAGGCACAATCCGCCACCTTATGTTTATGGCTCATGTGTTGATGCCCAGGCTCACGGCTTGTACCGCAATGACGGGATCAAGACGCAGCGCCGGACACCTCCACCAGCGTCTCCAGCGCAGCCAAAGCGCGGCCGGAATCGATGGACTCGGCGGCCAGTCTTGCGCCTTCGGCGATGTCGGCGGCCTTGCCCGCAACGACCAGCGCCGCACCGGCGTTGAGCAGCACGGCATCGCGATAGGCGTTCTTCTCGCCCTGAAGCACGGCGCGCAAGGCAGCGGCATTATGTTCAGCATCGCCGCCCCTGATCTCCTCGAAGGCATGGGCGGAAAGCCCCGCATCCTCCGGTGTGATCTCGAAGGTGCGCACCTCGCCATTGCGCAGCTCCGCCACCGCCGTGGGGCCGGACGGCGCAATCTCGTCCAGCCCGCCGTCGCCATGCACCACCCAGGCGGCCTCACAGCCCAGTTCGCCCAGCACATGCGCCAGCGGCTCCACCCATTCACGGGCGAAGACACCGACGAGCTGACGCTTCACACCCGCGGGGTTGGAAAGCGGCCCGAGCAGGTTGAAGATGGTGCGCGTGCCCAGCTGCACCCGCGTGGGGCCCACGTGTTTCATCGCCGCATGGTGCATGGGCGCGAACATGAAGCCCACGCCGGCTTCCTCAATGCAGCGGGTGATCTGTTCGGGCTTGAGATTAAGGTTCACGCCCAGCGCGGCCAGAACGTCCGCCGCGCCGGATTTGGAGGAAAGCGCCCGGTTGCCGTGCTTGGCCACGGGCACGCCGGCGCCGGCGGCGACAAAGGCGGAAGCGGTGGAGATATTATAGGAGCCGGAGGCATCGCCGCCGGTGCCCACGATGTCGATGGCCTCTTCCGGCGCGTTCACGGGCAGCATCTTCTCGCGCATCACCTCCACCGCGCCGGTGATCTCCTCCACCGTCTCGCCGCGCACGCGCATGGCCATCAAAAGGCCGCCGATCTGTGCCTCCGTGGCCTCGCCGGACATCATGACGGTAAAGGCCTGCCGCGCTTCCTCGCGGGAAAGCGGCGCACCTGTGGCAACCTTGGCGATGAAGGGTTTGAGAGCGGTGAACTCGGACATGGGCGGCTCCCTCCTGCCGATCACGTTCTGCCATGTGCGCTCTTGGTGCGGCAGGGCAGGGGCCTTGTCAAGTCGTGGATTTCCTACGGTTTTTACCGTCATAAAGAAGGGACAATTCTCCGTCCTCATCAATGAAATAGAATTTTATCCCATCAACGAGATGACCGTACTTTTCTAGCCAAGTTTCTGGCACGCGCCGGTCGTTACCAAAAACAAGAAATTTTTCTTTTGCAGGTAGTTTCTCAAGCAACCAAACATGTTCAGCAATAACGGAATACTTGGCTGGTGGAGTATTCTTTCCTCTAACCATAGTGAAATATTTTGCATCTCCAATAATTTCTTCATCTTCAGAAACGAAATCAAAAATCTTTGCAGAAAATTTTGGTTTTCCCGGCAGCAAATAAACTCCATATTTGTTTTCAAGAACTCTTCGAGCAAATGCTTCGAATTTACCTGCGCGTTCAAAAATGCCTCCCGAAATGGATGGTTTTGGATGATGTTTTTTATTGATTTTTCTGGGTAAAATTCTTTCATCGTTTAATAACGCCAAGGCATACGAAGCCCCGGGAACACCTCGCTCCCTTGCATGCTTGACGCTTTTGGGCAAGGAAGGGAAAAGAAGCTTTTCAAAATGTGTTTTGTTTATGTAAAAATGTTCTTTAACCATTATTGCATCTTTTTTATGCATTCTATATTTAAATGGTCTTTTTTCTTTAATTGTATAAAATATTTCTCCTTCATGTTTTCTTAAATTTTTAAATATGTGTTCTATTTCTTGCATGGCTAGCTCTTGCTGATATTAATTTTATCCTTTCAATATAACAAAAAAATGAAATGGGTTAAGCCCTTATTTTTGATTATTATCTTACTACTACGTGCGCTATATGGATAACTTCAACGTAACAGCGAGAATTTCTTCGTTAAGTCGTTCAGGGTGCCGTTTTTCTCGAAAAGGGCGACGCAGACGAAGCGGGCATCCTCCACCGTGACCGCCGCGGTATTGGCCAGCTGCTTTTCGGTGTTTTCATCCACCATTTCCATGATAACCGGATTGGCCGGCACGCCGCGCTCCTTCGCCGTCAGATACAGGCGCCTCAACAGGTTCTGCCGGTCGGTCTTGATCACCACCACCGGCCAGCGGGCAATGCGCGCATGCAGGGCCTCATCCTTCGTGCGATAATCCAGAAAGTCTTCCGCGGCCCTGATCAGGTCCGCCGGCACGGCCGCCTCGTCTTCCGCCCCTTTCACGGCGGCGCCGGCACGCAATGCACACAGCCTGTCCATCAACCCGGCCATGGCATGCCCGGCCACATTGAATAGCCGTCCGATATCCACCTTGGACAGGCAGGCAACGATAAAGCGATAGTCATTGTCCTCATAAAGCGCCATGGCCAGCTTCCCCCTCCGTTAGGTTGCCGGAACGGATTGTGCCATTCTGCGTTGCAGAATCAAGCATGGCGGATAAAGGGCTCATGTGGCATGGCACAGCCCCTCGGTCTCTGGCATGGCTTATCAGCCATCCTTTTTCTCACCGGTAACAGCGAGCGAACGCATGGCCTCTTCCTCGGCCTGTGCGCCCCACTCCGGTGCCGCGGGTTTGGTCACATCCACGCCCTTGCGGATGCACAGGCTGCCGCGCAAGAAGCCGTAGAGCGGACGATTTTCTGTGGGGGAGGACGTCAGCTCATGCATTTGTAGCCTTATGTTTCCGTGAGCACGCCGGCCTGGATAAGGAAGTTTTTCAGCAAGGCGTGGCCGTATTCTGTGGCGATGCTTTCGGGGTGGAACTGCACGCCGAAGATGGGCAGCTCGCGGTGTTGCAGGCCCATGATGAGGGCGCCCTTTTCCTTGGCCGTGCGGGCGGTAATCTCCAGCGCGGCGGGCAGGGTATCTTCTTCCACGATGAGGGAGTGATAGCGCGTGGCCGTAAACGGCTGCGGCAGACCGCGGAAAATGCCCTCGGCCATGTGATGAATGTTGTCCGTCTTGCCATGCATCAGCTCCGGCGCGCGGATGATGCGGCCGCCGAAGGCCTGGCCGATGCTCTGATGCCCCAGGCACACGCCCAGAAGCGGGATTTCGTGCTCGGCGGCGGCGCGCACGATATCGACGGAGATGCCCGCCTCGGCGGGCGTGCAGGGGCCGGGGGAGATGACGATGGCCTCTGGTTTCATCGCCAGCGCATCCGTCACCGTGATGGCGTCATTGCGGTGCACGGCGATGTCGAGTTCGCGGCCCATTTGCAGCCCCACCTCGCCAAGGTAGTGCAGCAGGTTGAAGGTGAAGCTGTCGTAATTGTCCAGCAGCAGGATCATGAGCCCTTCCTCCCGCCGGCGAAGCGCGCGGCCTCCTCGGCGGCACGGAACAGCGCGCGCGCCTTGTTCTCGCATTCCTTCTGCTCCAGCCGGGGCACGGAATCGGCGACGATCCCTGCGCCCGCCTGCACATACATGCGCCCGTCCTTGACGATGGCGGTGCGCAGCACGATGGCCGTGTCCATCTCCCCTGCGGCGGAGAAATAGCCCACGCAGCCGGCATAGATGCCGCGGCGGGAAAGCTCCAGCTCGTCGATGATCTCCATGGCCCGCACCTTGGGCGCACCGGAGACGGTGCCGGCGGGGAAACCGGCGATGAGCGCATCCAGCGCATCAGCATCCTTGCGCAGGCGGCCCTGAACATTGGAGACGATGTGCATCACCTGGCTGTAGCGCTCGATGACAAATTTTTCCGTCACCTCCACCGAGCCGATCTCGGCCACGCGGCCGACATCGTTGCGGCCCAGGTCCAGCAGCATCAGGTGCTCGGCCAGTTCCTTCGGGTCGGAGAGCAGCTCCTCCTCCAGCGCCTTGTCCTCTTGCGGTGTGCGGCCGCGGCGGCGGGTGCCGGCGATGGGGCGGATGGTCACCTTGCCGTCGCGCACGCGCACAAGGATCTCCGGGCTGGAGCCGGCGATGGCGAAGTCGCCATAGTCGAGATAATAGAGGTAGGGCGAGGGGTTGGTGCGCCTGAGCGCCCGGTAAAGGGCCAGCGGCGAGAGCGGAAAGTCGGCGGAGAAGCGCTGCGAGAGCACCACCTGGAAAATGTCGCCGGCGCGGATGTATTCCTTGGCCCGCTCCACCATCTGCATGTAGCGCTCCGGCGGGGTGTTGGAGACCGGCTCGGGCAGGGTGATGTCCTCCGTTGTTTCCTGCAGCAGGGCCGGGTCGATGGGGCCGGAGAGCTTGGCGATAATCTCCTTCAGCCGCTCTTGCGCCCGCGTGTAGGCCTCATCGGCGGAGAGGCCGGGCTGCGGCCACACAGGCGTGACAAGAAGCATTTCATCCGCCACCGAATCGAAAATGACCATGACCGTGGGGCGGATCATCAGCGCTTCGGGCAGGCCCAGCTCGTCCGGGTTCTCATCCGGCAGGCGCTCCATGAAACGCACCATGTCATAGCCCATGTAGCCGAAGATGCCGGCGGCCATGGGCGGCAGGCCGGCGGGCAGGTCAATGCGGCTTTCCTCGAGCAACGCCCTTAAGGATTCAAGCGGCGGGCGCGCATCCTCCTCGAAGGGGCCGGTGACATCTTCAAGCGCGCGGCGGTTCAGATACGCCCTGCCGCCTTCCACCTTCCACACCACGTCCGGGTTCAGCCCGATGAGCGAGTAGCGCCCGCGCACCGCCCCGCCTTCCACCGATTCCAGCAGGAAGATGTGCTGCGCGCCGGGCTTGAGCTTCAACAGGGCGGAGACAGGCGTTTCCAGATCGGCCACCAGGCGCGTGGCCAGCACCTGGGGCTTGCCGGCCTCCCAGGTCTGGCGAAAGGCTGCAAAATCCGTATCCAACGCCGTCACCGCCGCACTCCCGTCATCAAGCGCATGCTTTCGGATCCCGCGAGGCCTCACTGCGCCTGCGTGCCCATGATGCGCGCCCATTGCTCATTGTTGAGGTGCATGCCGAAGAGCTTCTGCAACGCGGCGATGAACTCGCCCTGCGTATCCTCGATGAGCGAGCTGCTCAGCACGCTGGTGATGGCCTTTGCCTCGTTGGACTTGGAATCCAGCGGCGGCACCGCCAGCGGAATGGCCCGGATGACAAGCGCGGATGCGCCATCGGCGCCGGGCGCGGTGAAAATGCCCTTTTCCGGGCCGGAGAAGACCGCGCGTGTGGCCGCCACGGGGAAATCCGCGCGGGCATCGTTGCGCTTCAGACCGGTGATGGTGCGCACTTCAGCGCCCACCTCCCTGGCCAGATTGGCAAGATCCTCGCCCTTGCGCGCCCGTTCCGCCAGGGCTTTCGCCTTTTTCATCACCGCCTTGCGCAGCTGTTCCTTCTTCCACAGGGCGGCGACCTTATCCTTCACCTTCTCGAAGGGTTTCACGCTGGCCGGGCGAATGTCACGCACATCGAACCAGACAAAGCCGTCATCGTCAGTGGCGATCACGTCATTGTCCACGCCGATGTCGCTGGCGAAGGCCTCCTTCAGCAGCCGCGCCGCCGCCGGCAGATTGACCGGCTTGTCCTGCTCATTCGTGCCGGCAGCGGAGACGAAGGGCGTGATCACGATCTTTAGCCCCAGCTCCTTGGCGATATCATCCAGCGACTGGCCGGAAGCGCGCCTGTCCTCGATCTGGTCATGAATCTCATAGGCTTTGTCCTTGGCCTTCTCCAGTTTCAGGCGCTTCTCGATCTCATTGCGCGCTTCCTCAAAGGTCTTGATGTGCCCGGGAACGATATCGGTCACCCGCACCAGCGAGATGGAAAGCGTGCCTTTCAGCGGCTGGCTGACCGCGCCTTTCTTGAGGGAGAAAACGGCATCGGCGATTTTCGGATCGGGGAAGGTCTTTTTCGTGAAGGTGCCAAGCTTCACATCCTTCAGCTTGAAACCCTTTTCCTTGACCAGATCCTCCCAGGTTGCCTTGCCGTCCTCCAGCTTCTTGCGCGCCGCCCTGGCCTCATCCTCGCTGGCGTAGGCGATCTGCTCCACCGTGCGCGTTTCGGGCGCGCCGAATTCTTCCTTGTGCCGGTTGTAAAAGTCGCGGATGTCCTCTTCCGGCACGCTCACCTTCTCAAGAAGGTCCTTCGGCAAAACGGCAAGGACCGCCAGCTTGCGCCGCTCGGGCACGGCGAACTGATCCTTGTGGGATTCATAATAGGCCTTCAGCTGCTTCTCCGTGGGTTCGGGCACGGTGATCCCTTCCGGCCGCACGATGAAATACTGCACGTCACGCGCCGCATTGCGGTGTTCGTGCATGACCTTCACCATGCTCTGCGGCGCGGCAAGACCGTCGATGACCGGATCCATCAGGGCCGCGCGCAGGATGCCGCGCTTTTCTTCTGCCACGAATTGCTGCTCGCTCAAGCCTGCCCGCGCCAGCATGGTGCGGAACAGGGCGGGATCAAAGCGTCCATTCGGGCCCTTGAAGATGTCCAGTTTCTTGATGCGCTCGGCCACGAAGGTGTCCGACACATCCAGCTTCAGGCGCTGCATCTCCTGATCGAGCGCGGCGTTCTGCAGCAATTGGCGCAGCACCTGGCGGTCAAGCCCCAGCGTGCGCGCCTCATCGGGTGTTAACGGCTTGTTCAGCTGCTGGGAGAGGCGGTTGAGCGCGTTGCGGAAAGCCTCCTGATACTGAGGCACGGTGATTTCCGTATCGCCGACCGTGGCCAGCACGTCGTTGCGTGTTCCTCTGAACACGTCGGAAATGCCCCAGACGGCGAAGCTGAGGGCCAGCACGCCGATGAAGATCTTGGCAATGATGCCGCCGGTCTTGCTGCGCAGCGCTTCAAGCATGCCCTTAAAAACCTTGTCTGAATGGTTGCATCCTTTGCGCGGGCTTGGGGAGAAAAGCGGATTTCTCATGCGGTAAAGAGCGAAACCGCATGCCGCCCCTTTCGCGCTTTGCGGCGCATCATATGGGCGGGGCCAAATCGGCGCAAGAGATCAGCATCATGCCGCTTAAAAGCCCGGGGCAGGGGGCAAAGGCGAAGGAAAGGTGTCCGGCAATGCTTGCCGGATGCAGGCGCGTCATGTGGGCGCAAGATTTTCACAGCCCCTTCAAACATGCGCAAGGGCCGTGATAAGAACCCGCAGGGATCGTGCTTTCGTCGAGGGCGCGCTGCATGGCTTTTTGGCAAAGGGCGGCCTGGCGGCGAAAGCTAAGGAGTTTTCAGACATCATCCATGACGAGGAGGGGATTTGTATGACCACAACCAATTTTCCGCCGCTGGTGGCCGGCAACTGGAAGATGAATGGCACGCTCGCTTCCCTGGCCGAGGTGGATGCGCTGAAGGAGAAGCTTGCAGGCGTGAATCCTGCCTGTGACGTGATGATCTGTCCGCCCTTCACCCTGCTGTTTCCCATGGGCGAGCGGCTGAATGATTCGTCCATCGCCATGGGCGCGCAGGACTGTCACTGGGAGGAAAAGGGCGCGCACACCGGCGATATCGCCGCGGAGATGATCGCCGAGACCGGGGCCACGGCCGTGATCGTCGGGCATTCCGAACGCCGCACCGATCATCACGAGACCGACGAGATCGTGCAGAAGAAGGCGGCAGCCGCGCATCGCGCCGGGCTGATCGCCATCATCTGCATCGGTGAGACCATTGATGAGCGCAAGGCCGGCAGGACGCTGGATGTGCTCTCCACCCAGATCGCCGGCTCCCTGCCCGAAGGCTGCAATGCCGCGAACACCATCATTGCCTATGAGCCGGTCTGGGCCATTGGCACGGGGCTTACGCCCACGCCGGAAGAAGTGGCCGAGGCCCATGCCCACATCCGCAAGGAACTGGCGGCCAAGGTGAGCGGCGAAGAGGAGGCCGCGCGCGTGCGCATTCTTTATGGCGGCTCGGTAAAGCCCAACAACGCCAAGGAGCTGATGGCGGTGGAGAATGTCAACGGCGCGCTCGTCGGCGGCGCCTCGCTGAAGGCGGATGACTTCTTCGGCATCATCAGCGCCTATCTGTGAACGGCCTGTCAAGCCGTCTGTTTATCGGCTGTAATGCGCCAGACCAGCCGCACGCACCTGTTTTGAAAATCACTGCTGAAAGCGCTGAAAGCGCCGGGGCTTTTCAGCACTGAAAAAATGTGCCGGAGCGGGAGGAAATCCCGTTCCGGCATTTTGTTGTGCCGTTCCGTGTGGCCTTGCTTGAAGGGATATTCCTGAATTCCCATGTTTGTTTGTGAAAGAGGCGCGTAAGTGCAATTCTGATCATGGAGAGCGCGCCATGATCCTTCCGCGTTCCTATATGCGTCCGTTCCTTTTGACAGGAAGAGGAACGACCATCCTCCTCCTCCTCCTCTTCGTCATGATCATGGGTAGTGTGGCGCAGGCCGCAGAGGTCCGCTTGCAATGGACGAGCCTTGCCGGCAATGGCGCGCGCGTTTCTGCCTATACGGAGAATTCCGCAACGTTTCTCTTGCCCGGGCAGGAGCGCAATCCATCCCAAAAGTCTGAGGAGGAGGCTTTTGCCTATCTGCTGTCACAGTCCGTTGCGCTCCCCGCGGACTGGTCGGTGATCCGCTTGAGCGGGCGGTGGTGGCTCGATCCCGGGGAGGATCCGGATGCCGCCGATCTGCACATGGCCATCGGCGTTTTCGGCCGCTATCCGGCCCTGCCACATGGCCTTGAAGGTCATGGCACGCATCTGCGGCGGTTTCTGCAGATTGCGCATTCCGCGGTGGCGATGGGGCCGGTCATCGCTGAGGCAGGAGACGGGCGCATAAGGAGACAGAAGGCGCAAGTTCTCTTAACGGCGCCCATGGCTCCGCGGCCTTTCATCCTCGAGGTGCGACGCAGCGGCCGGCATACGGTCTCGTGGATTTTACATGAAAGAGTGGATGGCCAGTGGAAAGCCGTCGCGCGCGGCAAGGGCCTGCGGCTGTTCTCTCGTGCGGGCAAGAAGACCATCATCATCCGCATCGGTGCCTGGGGCGCTTCAGCCGGTGCGACGGCGCGCAAGGCATTTTTCGACCGGCTCAAGCTGCGTGTTCTCACCGCTTCTGTCACACACGAGCGGCCGCGCACAAGAAAGCAACGCCTCGCAAGGCCGCAACACGTCATCGAAGGCGGGGCCGGGGTCGTGCGCATGTCAGAAAACTTGCGCGTCTGCCTGAAATACATCGCCTTGCCGCCGAGGGCGACCAATGCCGCCGTAGTGCCTGTGGGACCGGGCATGTCCATTCGCAATACGGGACCGTATGGTGTTCAGAACTTCATCGTGCGCATGCGAGAAGATGCCCTGAAGAACTGGTTTCTTCGTCATCCCCCTGAAGGCCATGGCTGGATTGTGGAGATCAAGGACGGACGCATCATCTGGTGGCGGGGTAATACATATATCAACATCCAGTACAGCAGGACGGGGGTAACCAATTATTCCTCCTTCCTCCTCTATTGCGAGGAAGGGGAATGGCGGCCCTGTCGGCCGCGTTTTCTCCGCGCTCTGCCGGTTGAGGTCAATGAGCTTTTGCCTGCGCAGGTGATGGAGCTGGGGCTGAATGTCAATCTCGATTGGCTGCGCAGGCTCACAGGCCTCGGGAAAGAAAAAATTCCGATCGTCGGATATTTCCGGGTGAAGATGAACGTGAAAGGGCTGACCGCCTATTTGACCGGCCACACAACCGCAGGCATCGTGCCGCTTCGTAAGGGAGAGGGCGAGGGCCTGTCCTTCCGGTGGAAGACGGAGGATGACAAAAAACTGGACACGTTGCACCTGATGAGACTGCCGAATGGAGAAACCCTGGCCATCGCGGCCTGCTGGGTTCCGTTGCAGTGAACGCCTGCGCCAAATGGCGTTTTTGTGCAATGTGTTTTTACCCGTTTGTGTCAGGGGGGCTTAGGGCGGCGGATTTTTCAGCGTTCTCCTGGGCACTGAAAAGAGGCATAGGCTGGACGAAAGCCTATGATGTCGCCTCTTTTTCGGAGGGCTCGTCGTTTTCCTTCTCGTCAGAGAGAGCATGTGCATCGGCCGCGCAATCGGCGGGCTGATCACCATAGCGTTCGGCCTTCTTTCCGGATGGCAGCAGTCCGATGACAATGGCCAGCAGCAGGGCAATGGATGGCATGAACGACCACAGGCCTTGTGCTCCGCCATTCATGGAAAAGCTGAAATGGGGCCAGATGCCAAAACCCGCGGTCAAGCGCCCATCAGCGCTTGCATATTCGAAGGAGAGTGCCAGAAGGATCAGAACCCAGATCCCCGAAAGGCCGATGTCGTGAAGGCGCCGGACGATGAGAGCAATGGTGGCGATATTCAGGAGAACGACCACAACAATGCTCAGAGCGAAATAATCCGGAAAGAGCAACATGGAGAAGGCGAGATCGAATATCATGGCCGCGATGAAGGCGAGCAAACTGCCCAGCACATAAGACCAGAATTCCTTGCGGCTGGCGCGGCCGGAATAGTCATCCCAGGCATTCAAGGCATGCAAGAAGCAGTTGAAGATGGATTTCAGCATGATTGGCTATTCTTGGTTTGAAAAAGACGTGAGGCAACCGCAGGTTATATGCATTGCGACAACCAATCAATAGCATATGCGCTTAAAAGTAGAAAATTGCACATGATATCCACACGTGCACAATCTGGCCTTTGTCGATTTTTCCAGGCGTGATTATCATCACGCACGCCGAGAGCGAAACCAGACATCGCTTTCGTGCATGGCGCCAGGGGTGCCGGCGCGCGTGAAGCCTCGCAAGGCGGAGCCTTTGCGCGCAATGGCTGAGAGGGGCAACCCAACCCTTGGAACCTGATCCGGGTAATGCCGGCGAAGGAAGCGCGCCAGATGCACTGTCTGATCACGCCGCGGTGAGCAGGACATGCAACTTTCACCGCGGCAGGGCAGGGGGTACAGGCGGCAGGTCATGGGCCTGATGCCAATCCATGACCAAAGCCGCTGAGCGTATCAGTTATCAAGGTCATTCCCCCGCTCCCCGTTTTCATGTCCCGCGTGCATCCCGCCTTCTTCAGGTTCCCCGAGGCGCCATTTGAGCACCCCGTCCGCCGTCTGACTGCGGCGGGCGGGCAAATGGCAACGTGCAGCGAGGAGGAACCAGAACCATGAACGTCATGGGCCCCATTTTCCCGAACATGCCGGAAAACCGCATCAGCCGGGCCATCATCCGCCGTTTTGCCGCCGACATGGAGCAGGCATTGTGCGCCGATGTCTTCATCATTGGCGCCGGCCCTGCCGGCCTCACGGCCGGACGCAAGCTGACGGAAGCGGGCAAGCGCGTGTTCATCATCGAGCGCAACAACTACCTCGGCGGCGGCTACTGGCTGGGCGGTTATTTCATGAACACCATTACCGTGCGCGTTCCGGCCCAGCGTATTTTCGACGAGATCGGCGTGGAATACGAGCAGGTGGATGATGGCCTCTATGCCACGCCGGGGCCCCTGGCCTGCGCTTCCACCATCGCCGCAGCCGCCCGCGCCGGGGTGAAGTTCCTCCAGCTCACCCATCTCGACGACCTCATCGTGGACGCGGAGGAAGGCCGGGTGAAGGGCGTGGTCATCAACTGGTCGCCGGTTAAGGGCCTGCCCAAGGCCATCACTTGCGTCGATCCCATCGCCATTGAGTGTGACGCGGTCATTGACGCCACCGGGCACGATGCCGTGGCTGTCTCGAAGCTGGCGAAACGCAGGCTTATGGAGGTGAAGGGCATGGGCGCCATGCATGTCTCGGCATCCGAGGATGCGGTGGTAAAGCACACCGGCGAGGTGTATCCGGGCCTGTTCGCCGCCGGCATGGCGGTAGCGGAGGTGCATGGCCTGCCACGCATGGGCCCCACCTTCGGCGGCATGCTGCTGTCCGGCGAGCGCGTTGCCGAACTGGTGCTGGAAAAGCAGGCAGCATTGGCGCCGGCGGAGTGAGCCCGCTACCAGCACACATGATTTGAAACGGGCTGCGCCCCGCCAAGGGAAGCGCGGCCCGTTTTTCGTTGGTTGCGAAAAATGGAAGTAAAGTGCGCCGAAAGAGAATGGCCGTGCGGTGCTTGGGCGCTTAGAGCGCAAAGGGTTCGGACGGGGTGCGCACCAGTTCCAGGAAGCGCACCTGCAGCGACGGATCCTCGCGAAAAGCCCCGAGGAATTCCGTGGTCACGGTGGCCACGTTGCGCTTCTCCACCCCGCGCAGGGACATGCACATGTGCACCGCCTCGATATAGACGGCGACGCCGCGCGGCTTGAGCTGTTCGTTGATGGCATGCGCAATCTGCGCCGTCATCGTCTCCTGTGTCTGCAGGCGCTTGGCGAAGATGTCCAGAACCCGCGCCAGCTTGGAAATGCCCACAACCCGGTCATCGGGCAGATAGGCGATATGACAGCGCCCGATGAAGGGCACCATGTGATGCTCGCAATGGGAGGCGAACTCGATGTCGCGCAGCATGACGATGTCGTCATAGCCGCCGACGTCCTCAAAGGTGCGGGAAAGCGCCTGGCGCGGATCCTCGTCATAACCGGCGAAAAATTCCCGAAAGGCCTTGATCACCCGCTTGGGCGTGTCCTTCAGGCCCTCACGGTCGGGATCGTCGCCGGCCCAGGCGATCAGCGTCCGCACCGCCGCCATGGCCTCCTCTTCGCTCGGGCGCTGAATATCCGGGCCCTTGCCGATGTTCGGAATCGTGGTTTTGGCCTTCTTGTTCATCAGTCCTTCTCGTCATGAAAGAAAGGCCGCGCAGTCCCGCCCCGGGGCCCGCAAGGAACAGCGGCGAAAAGGCAAGCGAGCCATTTTCGCGATCCTTGTAGCACGTATCAGGACGGGCAACGCCAAGACCGTTCTGGTTTCCCCTGCTCGCAATGTGTGCGCCTTCTGTAGAAGGCGGAGGGCCGCCCGGTCAAGAGCCCGCTCTGCCGCATTGTGGCCGGATGGCGAAAATGCCCGTCTGCCGCTATGATCATGCCCATGACCATGAAGCTTGAGGATCTTTACACACCGGACATCCTGGCCCTGACCACGGATATTCGCCATCTCGGGCGTCTGCCACAGGCTGACGCCACCGCCCGCATGCGCGCGCGCCTGTGCGGTTCGCGCATTCATGTCATGCTCGCAGTGAAAGATGGCCGGATCATAAATTTCGCCCAGGAGCTTGCCGCCTGTGCCCTGGCCCAGGCTTCCGCCGCCATTCTCTCCCATCATGTCATTGGCACGGAAGCCAGAACGATGTTCGCCGTGCATGATGCCTTCGAGAACATGATCAGAAATAACGGCCCCGCGCCTGAGGGTATATGGTCGGCGCTTGAGATCCTGCGCCCGGTGCATCACGTGCCGGAGCGGCACGAATCCGTGCTCTTGCCCTTTCGCGCCGTCTGCCGCGCACTGAAGGAGGCAGGTTATGCCCCGGAATGAGATGAGGCGGCCATGAGCGAGCTGAACCAGGGCGGGAAAAAGGCGCCCGGGCAAAAGACCGTTTCCATCCGCACGGGCCCTGTGGCCATCATCCTTCTTGCCCTCATTCGGTTCTATCAGCTGACGCTGTCCGCCTTCATCGGGCGGCACTGCCGGCATTTGCCCACCTGTTCGGATTACGCTATGCAGGCCATCCGCATGCATGGCGCCTGGGCCGGGTTCTGGCTGGGGTTTTTCCGCGTCATGCGCTGTCATCCCCTCGGGACCCACGGCTTCGATCCGGTGCCGGAAGAAGGTGTTGCCCGCTTTGATCCGGCCTTCTGGCGCTATGCCCGCCATGGCCGATGTGTCCGGAGGGCAGGGGCGTCATCCTGTTCGAGAGAAGAGACGAAAGCCGAAAAAGAATGACCGGCCCGCAGGGAGGAACGGGCCGGTCCTTGACAGGGAGAGGGAGGGAGGAAGGAGCTCTCTGTCAAATCTCCTTGGGGAAGCGAACTCACCACTGGGAAATCGGGAAGTTCCAGGTCAGCCCCACGCGGAAGGTGTGGAACTGCTCCATCTTCTTGTGCACGTCCACCGCGATATCGCAGTCCGTGCAGTAACGGCCGTAGGTTTTCTTCTTGAACGAAGAGAACAGATACTCGGCACGCACGTGGAAATTCTCCAGGAAGGCATGCTCGACACCGCCGCCGATGACATAGCCCGGATGGGTCTTGGCGAACTTCGAGCCGGTGTTCACATCCTTCAGCTCACCGCGCAGCCAGGCTGGACCACCGGTGACGTAAAACAGCGTCTTCTCCGTGGAAAGCAGGCCGGCACGCAGGCGCAGCGAGGTCATCCACTTGATGGTGTAACGGTCGCGCTGATGCAGCAGATTGTTGTTGTTGTCGTACATCGGTACGACGTGATCGCCGGTGCGACCGCCCCAGACCCAGTCGCCTTCCAGGCCGATGAGGAAGTTGTCGGCGATCTGATAGTTGAAACCGCCAACGAAACCGCCGGCAAAGCCACAGCCATTCATGTCATGATGCTGAACGGCATTGGGACTGGAATTGCGCTCGCCGGGATCGTACTGACCGTTGCCGTTCCCGTCGGTATAGCCGTAAGGATAGTAGTCGCTCTTCGTCTCCATGCAGACGCCGCCGAGCACACCGCCGACGTAGGGACCGGTCCAGTCGGTCATCGACGGGCGAATCTCCGGCGCCGGGGGAGGCGGCGGAGCCAGATCCGCGGCCCGGGCGGAATTCAGGCCCGCGACGATGGCAATGGCCGCCAGGCTGATCGAGGAAATACGCTTGTACATCGCTTTCATCCTGACCTGTTTTGTTGAACCCTGGCGGCATTTATAGGCTTGTTAAGGTTAATGATTGGTTGCTGAACGCAAAAATTGCAGAAAATATCATAATAATACATAAATTAACCTTATGATAACTTTGTGTTTACTTGCGGTTAATATTTTCGGAAAGTCCGGCTGAAAAATCGAGACCTGGCAATGCACGTCCATCCCGGCAATGCATTCAAACCAATTCAGGGAAACCGAATGTGAAGCGGAGGGTGGAGCGGAGAATGAAAATGAACATGTGCCATGCAGTGATTTCTTGTTTGGAAGTCCGAAAAGAGAAGGGCCATTGCAGCCTCTTCCCCCAAGGCCCTCATCTTCTTCCCTTGACCTGAGCCGGTAACGGGGGCAAAACGCCAGCGCCGGGCATGCCTTTTTCGCCTTGGCAATTTGTATGCCCCGTTTGCATCCCTCATCCGAGAGGGCCGATAACGACGCTTACCTGCGCTCGTGTGCAGAGACTGAGCTGGAGTTCTTGCATCATGATCACCCTGACGTTCCCCGATGGCGCCACCCGGACCTATGAAGAGGGCATTACCGGGCAGGCCGTTGCCGAAAGCATCTCCAAGTCCCTGGCCAAGAAGGCGCTGGCCATAGAGATTGACGGTGAGCTGAAGGACCTGTCCGACCCCATCACCCGGGACGCCAGGGTGCGTATCATCACCCGCGATGATCCGGAAGGGCTGGAGCTGATCCGGCATGACGCCGCGCACGTGATGGCCCAGGCGGTGCAGGAGCTCTATCCCGGCACGCAGGTTACCATCGGCCCCACCATCGAAAACGGCTTTTATTACGACTTCCACCGCAACGAGCCCTTTACGCCGGAAGACCTACCCAAGATCGAGAAGAAGATGCGCGAGATCGTTGCGCGCAATCTGCCCTTCCGCAAGGAGGTGTGGCCGCGCGAAAAGGCGATCGAGGTTTTTCGCGACAAGGGTGAGCATTTCAAGGTGGAGCTCATCGAATCCCTGCCCGAGAATGAGGAAATCCGTATCTACTGGCAGGGGGATGAATGGTTCGACCTCTGCCGCGGCCCGCACATGCCCTCCACCGGCAAGATCGGCGATGCCTTCAAGCTGATGAAGGTGGCCGGCGCCTACTGGCGCGGTGATCCCAACCGGCCCATGCTCACGCGCATCTATGGCACCGCCTGGGCCGACAAGAAGCAGCTCAACGCCTATCTCAAGCGGCTGGAGGAGGCCGAAAGGCGCGATCATCGCCGTCTGGGCCGGGAGATGGACCTGTTTCACTTCCAGGAGGAGGCGCCCGGCTCCGTTTTCTGGCATCCCAAGGGCTGGACCATCTTTCAGGAGCTGGTGAACTACCTGCGCCGGGTGCAGCGTCGTGCCGGCTATGTGGAGGTGAACTCCCCGGACATGATGGACCGGGCGCTGTGGGAGCAGTCCGGTCACTGGGAGAAGTTCCGGGAGAACATGTTCATCACCGAAACCGAGGACGGCCGCATTTTCGCCTGCAAGCCCATGAACTGCCCGGGGCATGTGCAGATCTTCAAGCACGGCCTGAAAAGCTATCGTGATCTGCCCATTCGCATGGCGGAATTCGGCAAGGTGCACCGCTATGAGCCCTCCGGCGCCCTGCATGGTCTGATGCGCGTGCGCTCCTTTACGCAGGATGATGCACACATCTTCTGCACCCATGAGCAAATCAAGCAGGAGTGCGTGCGCCTGCATGAGCTGATCCTGAACATTTACAAGGACTTTGGCTTTGAGGATGTGCGCATCAAGTTCTCCGACCGCCCGGAGAAACGCGTGGGCTCCGATGAGGTGTGGGATGCGGCGGAGAAGGCGCTGAAAGAAGCGGTGGAAGAAGCCGGCGGTGAATACACGCTCAACCCGGGCGAGGGCGCCTTCTATGGTCCGAAACTGGAATATGTCCTGCGTGATGCCATCGGGCGCGACTGGCAGTGCGGCACCGTGCAGCTGGACTTCAACCTGCCCGGCCGCTTCGGCGCTTTTTACATCGGCGCCGATGGCGAGAAGCACACGCCGGTGATGATTCACCGCGCCATGTTCGGTTCGCTGGAGCGCTTCATCGGTATTCTGCTGGAGCATTACGCCGGGCATCTGCCGCTGTGGCTGGCGCCGGTGCAGGTGGTGGTGGCCACCATCATATCTGACGCCGATGATTATGCCAGAGAGGTGGTTGCGCGCCTGAAGGCGGCAGGCTTGCGGGTTGAGGCCGATTTGCGCAACGAGAAGATCAATTACAAGGTGCGTGAGCATTCCCTGGCCAAAGTGCCGGTGATCCTCGTCGTCGGCAAGCGCGAGGTGGAGGAGGGCACGGTCAACGAGCGCCGCCTCGGCTCCAAGGCCCAGCGCACGCTGAAACTGGAGGAAGCTGTTGCCGCGCTGGCGGAGGAGGCCACCCCGCCGGATATCCGCCGCGAGCGCGAGAGCGCGGCCACCTGAGAGCCTGCGGCGCCATGCCTGAGGATGAAACGGACAGGCTGCTGCAACGGATCGATGCGCGGCTGGCCGAAGTGCGCGCCTTGGAGGAGGTCGGCCGTCATGAGAAGGCGCGCGATAGCCTGTTCGCATTCGTGCTTTATGGCTTTTTCAAGGGTGTTGTGAGCGCAATCGCCTTCACCATCGGCCTCATCCTGCTGACGCTGATCATATTGCTGTGCTGCCCGTTCGTCCTCACCCGCTGGCTCCCGGGGTGATTTGCGGCCTGCGTCATTTAGACCGCAAAATACCAAGTTGCACAAAGGCTGACCGGCGAAATCGCCCACACTGCACAACACCCCGTTGCCGTTTTCTCGTCACCCCGTAGATCAGCCCATTGGTGCCCAAGAAAATTCAGGAAGTGTGCTGTTGCCGTCTAATCGACCGAGGAAAAAACTTTCCATACGTTGGGCGCTAGTTGTTTAACTCATTGATAGACAAAAAGAAAACGTCATTGCCGGACTTGTTCCGGCAATCCAGGGTCAGGCATGAGGCGTTTTTGGTGGGCGATGGCGCCCGCCAGCATGTTTGATTTGTGTCGTATGGACATAAAATGCCAGAACGGGATTTTATCCCGTTCCGGAACGTTTTGGCGGGGTATGTTACCCCGCCTGCCATGCCTTAGGCGGGGTTGGAACCCCCGCCGAAAGGTTCCGGAAGGATGTACAACATCCTTCCGGCGATAAGCCTCTAACCTGGAAAAACCGTTCCTGACTGCCATCACCGCATGTGTAAACCGCCCCTAGATACCCGGGACAAGCCCGGGTATGACATTTTCCTATGGTTTTTCAATGAATTAAACAAACACCTGTTGTCAGAAGCTCAATTGGTCCCGGTGCAGCGGGCTGCAGGCAGAAAGAGCGCATGATCCTAACCTCCCCCTGATAGGGGGAGGTCGGCGCGAAGCGCCGGGAGGGGGTCGGGCCGCAAGCGCAGCGCTACGTCGCCCGATCCCCTCCCCGCCCTCCCCCTACCAGGGGGAGGGGGAAAGTGGTGCTTCGTGTATGGAAAGAAATATCAAGGGCAACTGAGTTGATGACGTAAGTAGTTGATATTCAATACAAAAATAATAACCTCCCAACTTTGGGCAAGGGGGAAAGAATGCTTTGATAAAGGCATCTGCGTAGCATGTGATGAATCACGCTTTTCATGGCGAAAACCATTCGCAAAGCACAGAGTAATCTAATTGAACAATGGTGGGCTGATCTACGGGGTGACGGGGAAGATAGGGGCCTTAAATTGTGTGATGTGGTGTGGCATGATTGCATGTCATAATTAAGAACCATTTGAAATTGTTGGGTTTTTAAACATAAATCATTTGTGTGAATGCCGTGGGTTGTTCAGTGCCGCTCGTGTTCGTCGCGGGGTTGGGGCAGGCGGGTATCGTCCGGAGTGTCGATGCGGCCATGCTGGGGCATGGCCAGGGAGGCGCCCGCCAGCTCCAGCGCGAGAAGCAGGCTTGCGCGCGCCTTTTTGGCGTGGCCGGCAAGCTCTTTCAAGGCCTTGATCTGACGCGGCTGGCGCCAGAGGGCCTTCAGGAGCCTGAAGGGGCGCAGACGCCCGTCCTTGTCCACGGCCATGAGAGCGGCGGTGGGCAGGGGAAATTCCGCCGGATCGACCACGGCACGCAATGCAATGAAGGGAAGCCGCGCCCGCCGCGCCACCGCGGCGATGGCCGCACTTTCCATATCCGCCGCGATGGCCTGCATGCGGGCCCAGGCGGCGGCCTTGTCCAGATAGCTCAGCAGGGGCTGTTTCACCGCCGCCAGCGGCGCATCGGAACAGGCGACATGACCGGCCAGCCGCCCCAGCAACCGCTCGCGCCAGAGCAGGTCAGTGGCGATCTCACCGCCGCCATCGGCCACGATGCGCGCCGGCACCACGAGAAGACCGGGCCGCGCCTCCGCCGCCAGACCGGCCGCATAGCCGAAACTGACCAGGCCGGACACCCCGGCGCGCACCAGCTCCTCCGCCGCTTCCCGCGCCCGCTTCGGGCCCATGCCGCGGCAGAGCACGCGCGCGCGCTTGGCAACGCGGGCGATGCGCGCCTCCGTCTGCAATCCGGTTACGATGCCGGCCTGCGCTTCCATCACAGATTGTGTCCGTTGTTTCAGGCCATGCGGCTCACATGCAGGCATCTCTCATGCCGCCCCGCAAGGGGAGCGCCATTGGATGCTATCAGTTTATCCCATGCCAGCGCGGGCGGATCAAGCGGGGCCGGTGCAACGAAACGGCGCGTTTCCTCAGCGCGGCAGAAAGATCCAGACAACCAGGCCGATGATGAGCGTGACTGTCAGCATGCGGCCATAGAGGGACAAGGCGCGTTCGATGTCTTCCGTGATCAGGGTGCTGCGGCCGTCACCGAGATGGGGAAAGGAAACGACCCGCCCCTGATAGCTTCGCGGGCCGCCCAGCGCGATATCGAGCGCGCCGGCCATGGCCGCTTCCGGCCAGCCGGCATTGGGCGAGACGTGCTTGCGCGCATCCCGCCAGGCCACATGCAGGGCGCGCGCGCCTGCCCGCGGCGAAAACAGGGCTGCCGCCGCCACATAGAGCAGGGCGGTCAGCCGCGCCGGCAGGAAATTGGCAAGATCATCGAGCCGCGCCGCCGCCCAGCCGAAATCGCGATAGCGGTCGCTCAAATGACCGATCATGCTGTCGGCGGTGTTGATCACCTTGTAGATGACAATCCCCGGCAGCCCGAACAAGGCAAGCCAGAAGGCCGGCGCAATCACGCCATCGGAGGTATTTTCCGCCAGGCTCTCCACCGCGGCGCGGACGATGCCGCTTTCATCCATTTCGGCCGTATCACGCCCGACGATGCGCGAGACCTGTCGCCTGGCCTCATCCAGTGAATCGGTCATGCGGGCCGCCTGCAGGGCAGTGAGAACATCGTGCACATGCTCCCGCAATGACTTCTGGGCAAGAAAGGGCGCGGCCAGAAGCGCTTCCGCAATTCCGGCATAATCCGCAAGGGCCTTGCGCAGGCTGAGCGAAAGAATGAGCGCCAGCCCGCCCCAGAAGAGGATGACGAAGGCCATGGTGAAAACCCCGGCCAGACGGCGAAAAAGGCGCCCGCGCTGGGGCGTGTTCAGGCGTGCATCCCAGTCCGCGATCATGCGGCCGAACCAGACGACCGGATGGGTTAGACGTGCCTGGATCCACGCCGGCCAGCCCACGATCCGCTCCACCGCCAGCGCCAGCAGGGCAAGCCCAAGCGTCTTTTCCACCGGCAGGGCCATGAGCGCCTGCACCAGATCAGCCAGCAGGTCCTTGAGCGCCTGCCAGAGATGAAGGACTATGGCGAAGAGATCATCCGTCATCTTCAACCGGATCGCCCCTTATCTTGAGCCTTTTGTGGCGGATGATGCAGCCAGACCGCATCAAGCGGCAGGCGCCGCTCCCAGCCGGCCCGTTCAAGCTCCGGCGTGCTGTTTGGCGCAACCGCCGGCCAGCCGATGCACAGCCAGGCGATGAAACGCCAGCTTTCCGGCGCGCTCAATGCCGCTTTCACATCTTCCGGGTAGAGAATGGAGACCCAGCCCAGCCCAATGCCATGGGCGCGCAGGGCCAGCCACAGGGTGTGAATGGCGCAGACCACGGAATAACGCCGGGTTTCCGGCATGGTCCGTGCGCCAAGGCCGTGGCCGATGTCCGTTTCCTCATCACAGAACACGGCCATCTGCACCGGCGCCTCGCGCAGGCCCTCCAGCTTCAGACGGGCATAAAGGCCGCGGCGGCTTTCTTCCGTGGCCGCCAGCGCCTCGGCATTGGCGCGGGAAAAGGAGTCAATGACGCGCGCCATGACCTGAGCGTCCTGCACCTGCACGAAGCGCCAGGGCTGGGAATAGCCCACCGAGGGCGCACGATGGGCAAGGCGCATGCAGCTTTCAAGCACCTCTTGAGGCACCGGATCGGGCCGGAAGGCGCGAATGTCGCGGCGATAGCGCACAAGCCGGGCGAAAGCCTCTCGGAAGGCATCGTCGAAAAGCGCTGCTCCATCCGCTTCCCCGGATGAAAGGGCCGTTGGGCTTTTGTGATCATGCATGCTCATGCCGCAGGCTTTCGGGCGAGGGAGATGAGGGTTTCGATATCAAGATGCTCTTTCAGGGCAGCGGCAAGGGTATTGAGCGCTTCATCCACCCGTTCCTCAAAACCGGAGGCAAAGGATCTGGCGCCAAGCCGGGAGAGGAAGGCGCGCCTGAAGGCATCGGACGTGAAGGCGCCGTGCAGATAGGTGCCCATGATGCGGCCATCTGCGGAAACGGCCCCGTCCGGCTCGCCGGTGTTCAGATGGGCGAAGGGCCGGGCGCAGTCCGCCCCCGTGCTCCGTCCCAAGTGGATTTCATAGGCTAGGATCGGTGTGCCCGTTGCCGCATGAGTGGCTTCAACCCGGCGTGTGGTCTTCTCCTGCGAAAGCACGGTGTGCACCGCCAGAAGCCCAAGCCCTGCGCTTTCTCCGGGCGGCCCTTCCAGACCATGGGGATCGTGGATTGTCTCACCGAGCATCTGATAGCCTCCGCAGACGCCAAGCACATATCCGCCGCGGCGCACATGGGCGAGGATGTCGATATCCCAGCCCTGTTCGCGCAAGAAGGCGAGATCGGCACGCACGGCCTTGCTGCCGGGAATGAATACGAGATCGGTATCCCCGGGCAATGCGTCTCCTGGCTGAAGGATGCGCACATCAACATCCGGCTCGCTCAAGAGCGGATCAAGATCGTCGAAATTGGCGATGCGCTGAAGCCGCGGCACGGCGATGCGCACCGTTTTGCCCGGGCCCGCTTGGCCTGTTTCGTCGGACGCTTCTGATTTTGCAGATCCGGCAGGGTCGAGCGCCAGCGCATCCTCCGCCGGCAGAAGGCGTGCGGCCTTCACATGCGGCAGAATGCCGAGGCAGGGGCGCTGCATGTGCCGCTCCAGAAAGCTGCGCCCTTCGGAAAACAGATCAGGATCGCCATGGAAATTATTGATGATGAAGGCCTTTATGAGATCGGCATCCGCAGGAGGCAAAACGGCAAGCGTGCCGATGAGAGTGGCGATGACACCGCCGCGATGAATATCGGCGACGAGCACGACGGGAATGTCAAATGAGCGGGCAAAGCCCATGTTGGCGATATCGCCTTTGCGCAGGTTGATTTCCGCAGGCGAGCCGGCACCTTCCACAATGACGAGATCGTGCGCGTCAACCAGGCGCAGGAAGCTTTCGCACACCTTTGGCAGGAAATCCTGCCGTCTCCTGAAATAGGCGCGGGCGGAGAGCGTTTCCCTTTTTCGCCCCTGCACGATCACCTGTGCGCCGCGCTCACTTTCGGGCTTGAGCAGGATGGGGTTCATGTCGGCCACGGGTTCGATGCGTGCCGCCCGTGCCTGCAGGGCCTGGGCGCGGCCGATTTCGCCGCCGTCTGCGGTCACGGCTGCGTTGTTGGACATGTTCTGCGGCTTGAACGGCGCAACCTTCAGCCCGGCATCGGCAAAGAGACGGCACAATCCGGCGCAGATGAGGCTCTTGCCCACATTGGAGCCCGTGCCTTGGATCATGATGACGCGCGCGGTCATGGCCGCTTCCCTTCAGGCTCGGCTTTGCCTGACGTTTCAGGTGTTTCTTCAGCGCCTTCTATATCAGCATGGCGGGTGATCACATGCAGGAAAGAGCCGCACACCCGCCCGTTGACCAGCCCCATGGGCTGAAGGTCCGCCCCGCGGCTGTCGCGCACATTGGCAAACAAGGGCGGTGCGGCTTTGGCATCCGTGATCGTGGCATAATGGAATTCATGACCACGCAAGGGCCCATGCCAGGGCAGGGGGGCACTTTCGGCAAGCGTGAAGGCGCGATAGCCCAGATGCAGCTGCCGCCTGGCAAAACTGCTGGTAAAGGGCAGAAGGCCGCACATGGCATGGCCTTTACCGTCGGCATCGATTATGGCCTCACCCAGCACCATGAACCCGCCACACTCGCCATAAATCAGGGCCCCGCGCGCGGCTGCCGTCTTCAGCCCGGCCTTGAAGCGATCCGCCGATGCTAGGGCTTTTGCATGCAGCTCAGGATAGCCGCCGGGCAGAAACACGGCGTCACAATCGGCATCCGGCGCCTCATCGGCCAGCGGCGAGAAGGGGCGGATTTCCGCCCCCTGTTCGTGCCAGTCCTGCAACAGATGCGCGTAAGCAAAGCCAAAGGCGGCATCATCAGCCACGGCAATGCGCTGGCCCAAGGGCGCAAGCCGCCAGAATTCGCCGTCATCGCACGAGTGGATGCGCTTTGCCGCCGGCCCGAGCGGCCGGGTGAGATTGGCCAGCCGGCACAGGGAAACCTGGGCCCCGATATCTTCCGCCGCCTGATTGAGAAACTTCTGCAAGTGCTCATGCTCGCGCGCCTGCACAAGCCCCAGATGCCGCGCCGGCAGGGCAAGATCCGCATGCACGCCAATCGCGCCGACCACAGGCCGCCCTGTTGCCGTTTCGATGGCCTCAGCCAGCATCTCGGCATGCGCGGGCGATGCCGTGCGGTTCAGGATGAAACCGGCCACGGGCACATCCTTGCGAAACGCGGTCAAGCCCCTGGCCACGGCGGCAAGCGTGGGGCCCTGACGCCTGGCATCGAGCACGATCACCACCGGCAGGTCGAACGCGGCGGCAAGATCGGCCGTGGCGCCCCCGCCGCCGGCAGCCCCGTCAAAGAGGCCCATGACCCCTTCGATCAGCACAAGCTCCGCGCTTTCATCCAGCGCACGCAGGCGCTGAACCAGCTCCGCCTTCGACATGGCCCAGGGATCGAGCGTGATGCAGGGCTTTCCGGTGGCCGCGGCATGAAAGGCCGGATCGATATAGTCCGGTCCCACCTTGGCCGCAGCCACCTCAACGCCGCGGGCGCGCATGCGGGCAAGCAGGGCAAGGGTGATCAGCGTCTTGCCCGAGCCGGTGCCTGCCGCCGCGATGATCAGCCCTTCAGCCAAGGGGAAGCTCCTTTGCCTGTTGCGTGAACCAGTCCAGAAGCGCGCGGTGCCGGCCGGCCTCGCCAATGACGACAAGTGCGGGGCGGGCAATGTCGGTCATGGCAAGGCGGGCATGCGCGATCTCTGCAAGCGTCATTTCCCGCACCTGCTGATCGGGCAGGGTCAGGCGCGAAAGGATGAGCACGGGCGTCTCTCCCTTACGTCCGGCCGCGATGAGGGCTTTTGCAATGCGGGCAAGCGGACGCAAGCCCATATAAAGCACGATCACCTCGCCGGCGCGCGCGATGGCCTGCCAGTCCGCCGGGGGCAGTTCGCCGCGCTTATCATGTCCGGTCAGGAACAGCACCGAGCTGTTGATGTCTTTTGCCGTGACCGGCACGCCGGCATAGGCAAGGCCGCCTATGCCGGCGGCAATGCCGGGCACGATGCGAAAGGGAATGCCCGCCTTGGCCAAAGCCAGCGCCTCTTCCACCCCGCGGCCGAACAGATAGGGATCGCCGCCTTTCAGCCGCAGAACGCGCCGTTTTTTCCGCGCAAGATCAATGAGCAGGGCGGTGATTTCCTCTTGTGGCACCGATGCGGCATCGCCCCCGCGCTTGCCCGCGGCGATGCGCTCTGTCTCCTGAGGCGCCAGATCAAGCACGGCAGCGGAGACCAGCGCATCATGCACGATCACATCCGCCTGCTGCAGGGCATGATAGGCCAGAAGCGTCAGCAGCCCCGGCGCGCCGGGTCCGGCACCGGTCAGCCAGACCTCACCTTCGCGAAACGGCGGAAAGGGCAGGGTATCAAGCCTGGCAAAGCCGCGCGCCATGCCCGCGCCGCCTTCTGCCGGGAGTAAGTCGCTGGGCGTGTCTGTGGGATGGGTTTTCGGCATGTGAAGGATTGTCCGCTCTCGCCATTTGCCCGTGGCCGGCCTTGTAATATGCTCACGGGCATGGAGCAAGCCGTGCGAAAACGCTTACGGACGGGATACACCACCGGCGCCTGCGCCACCGCGGCGGCGCGCGCGGCCTTTTTCGCGCTGCGGCACGGGCGTTTTCCCGATCCGGTGACCATCACGCTGCCCGGGGGCGAACAGCCTGCCTTTCCGCTCGTCCTCAAGGCGCATGAGCCCGGCATGGCCCGCGCCGGTGTGATCAAGGATGCCGGCGATGATCCCGACATCACCCATGGCGCCCTGATCATCGCCGAAGTGCGCCCCGCCAGAGCCGGGCAGGGCATCCGTTTTCATGCGGGCGAGGGCGTGGGCATCGTCACCTTGCCCGGCCTGCCGGTGCCGGTGGGGGAGCCGGCCATCAACCCCGGGCCGCGGCTGATGATCCGCGAGGCGCTCACACAGGACAACGACGGCTGCGAACCCGATCTTGACGTGATCCTCTCCATTCCCGGCGGCGAAAAACTGGCACAGCGCACCATGAACCCGCGGCTGGGCATTGTCGGGGGCCTGTCCATTCTCGGCACCACCGGCATCGTGCGGCCCTATTCCTGCGCCGCCTGGATCGCCAGCATCCGCGAAAGCGTTGATGTCGCCCGCGCACTCAAGCTGGCGCATATCGCCGGCTGCACGGGGCGCACCTCGGAAAGGGCGGTGCAGGCCCATTATGGCTTGAGCGATCAGGCGCTCATCGACATGGGCGATTTCGTTGGCGGCCTGCTGAAATATCTGCGCCATCATCCCGTGCCGCGTCTGACCATCGCCGGCGGGCCCGGCAAGCTGGCCAAGCTGGGGCAGGGCGCGCTCAATCTCCATTCCAGGCGCACGCGGCTGAACCGTGCCGCGCTTGCTGAGGCCGCGGCCAAAGCGGGGGCCGATGCGCAAGTGTGCACCATCATTCATGAGGCGCCAACGGTTGCCGCCATGGTGAAGGCGCTTGAAGGATCGGCCTTTGATCTTTCCGCCCTGATTGCCAAATCTGCCTTGAAAACTGTGCGCGCCGTTCTCGGCGATGCGCCGGTACGGGCCGATGTGCTCGTCATTTCGGCCAGGGGTGAGGTGCTGGCCCATGCCGAATGACGCCATTTCTGAACAGCCCCGGTATTCGGAACCGGAGGAGGGCAGAAGCGCGCATATTGCTGAAAGAAAAGGGCTGAAGGGCGAGGTTTTTAGGCCCGTGCTCGTTCTGGGCGGCAGCGAAGGCGCGCGAGATATTTGCGCCATGCTGGCGCAGCACAACATTCCGGTGATCTATTCCCTCGCCGGCGTGACCGAACGGCCGCGCCTGCCCGCTGGCGATATTGCCGTGCGCATCGGCGGCTTTGGGGGAACAAGCGGCCTTAAGCGCTATCTGTCCGAACATGCCGTTGCCGCGGTGATCGATGCCACCCATCCCTTTGCCACAGGCATGCAGGCCAGGGTCGCTAAAGCCTGTGCTGATCTTTCCCTGCCCATCGCCCGGCTGCATCGCCTCCCCTGGCGGCCCAAACGGGGCGATCGCTGGATTGAGGTTGCGCACATTGGTGCGGCGGCGAAAGCCTTGCCGAAATCCGCGCGTGTGTTCGCCGCCCTTGGCGCGAGGGGCTTGCGCGATCTTGTGGCGCGGGGCGATCTTCATCTTACCGCCCGCATGCTCACCCGGCCGGACTGGCCGTTGCCGCCGCGCTGGCGCATCCTGCTCTCAGGGCCAAGAAAAACCGTGGCGGAAGAGGCGGCTCTCCTTTCATCCCTGCGCGCGGAATGGCTCATCTGTCGCAATGCCGGGGGGCAGGCCGGGCGATATCGCCTGAAAGCTGCGCGCCTGCTCAACCTGCCGGTGGTCATGATCAGGCAGCCGCCGCCCGTGGTAGATGTGCCCCGCTTTTTTCACGTACCGGCGCTGCTTGCCTGGGTCCTGCGACGGATCGGGCAGGGCTGATGCGTCACGGGAAAGAACAGCCAGATGAGTGGCACATGGATCATGGATGAATCCTCTAAATCATCACCGACCGGCAAGGAAAGGAGAGGGCTATGGGAGAAATGGCAGGCGGCATGGGCGGTATGGGTGGCATGCATGCCAGCCTTGGCTTTCAGGGCGTGGGGTTTTTCATGGCCATCATCATCGGCGCCCTGGCCGGGTTCATCGCTGAAAAGATCACGCAATCGGATCACGGCCTTGTCACCAACATCCTGCTGGGCATTGCCGGCGCGGTATTCATGAAATTCGCTCTTGGCCTGCTCGGGATCAGGCTGATGTTCGCCGGCTGGTTCATCGGCAACCTGCTCACGGCCACCGCCGGTGCTGTCATCCTCATCCTTTTATGGCGCGCCGTGAAAGGCGAGGGATGATGACCCCGCACGCATCTGTTGTCTGATGATGTTGCAGGCGCACCTGTATCAGGCGGTCTCATCTTCCGCCGACACCGCATTCATGTGCGGAATGTCCAGCTCCTTGGACGAGCTTTTGCGGGAGATCACGATGCGCGGGGTTGTGCGTTTGCTTCGTTTGTTCCGGCTGTCTTCCGTAACAGCCTCTTCGGCCGAGGCGGGGGTGATGAAAATGGTCAGGCGTCCTTCGCCCTTTTCGGAGGCGGTGCGGGTTTCGGCGCCTTTCTCCTCTGTCTGCGCCTCATGTGCGGGTGCGGGCTGAATTGTCGCCTCTAAGGCCGGGTGAGGGGGCTCGACCATGTCCGTTTCCGCATCCGGCGCCATTGAGGAGGCGGCGTTTTCGGACGCGATCATCGCTTTCGCCATGAGCGTGAGCGGCTCTTTCTCATCTGCCGCATCCGGCTCAGAGGTGGAAGTATCGGCAACGGCTGCGGGAGCGGAAGGCTGTTTACCATCACTATCTGAATCCGCCTTGCCCTCATCCTCGCCGTCTTCGGCAAAGAGGCTTTCATGCGCGGCGAACCATTGCAGGGCATCCTCCGGCATGGGCGGTTCCGCCATAGCGACGGGATGCGGCGCGCCGCAGAGCACGGCCACGTCATCCAGCCCGCGGGCGAGGATCTCCGTCTTGCGCGCCAGATCATCAAGCTGCGCGGCGATCTCCTTCAGCGCCGCACCATTTTCCGAGACATCATCTCCTTCCTGCACAAGCGTGGACAGCCGCGCCGCAAGTGCGCGCTGTTCCGCCGCCATGGCCCGCACCGCTTCCGGCAGGGCAGGGGGCAGGCTGCCCGGGCGCGCATGCATGGTGGCAGAGGCGGCGGCGAAGGCGGCCATGATCCTGGGCGCCAGCTGCTGGTTCAGCTCCATGGCGCGTTCCAGCCGCTTAAGCGCGGAAAGCAGGCGCCGCGTTTCCTCGGCCTGATGCCGGCGCAGAAACTCGGCCAGAAACCATCGCCCACGCGGCGTTTCCATCACCGCCTGCTCGATGGCCTCATAATCCTCGTGGATGTCGAGCGAGCCTTCCTTCCGCTTCATGATCCGTGCATCTCCACCCTTGGCAGGCAGGCGCCTGTTTCTTTGTTGCGAAAAGTCCTTATGCGGCTCCGAACAGGATCCGAAGCGCTGGACTTTTGTGGCTGATCGCTGTTCAACGTCCGCCGACAAGTATCGGCGGCAATGGTTAGCGAATCGTTGTCGCAAGCAGACTGGCGCGGGGATATAACGGGGCAGAGGCGAAAAAGGGCATGAATGCACAGTCCCTGAAATGGCGCATGGCGGCCGTTTATGGCGCGCTGTTCCTCGGCATCGGCGTGGCCTTGCCCTATCTGCCGGTGTGGCTGAAGGCAAAGGGGCTATCTGCACAGGACATCGGCCTTGCCCTTGCCCTGCAAAGCGTGATGCGCGTGCTCGTTGCCCCGGCGGTTTCGCACCTGGCCGATCGGCTGGGGCGGCTGCGCCCGGTCATGGCCGCATCGTCGCTGGGGGTGCTCGCCGGTCTTCTCTATCTGGCCACAGTTGCCGAGGGCAGGGGTGCAATCCTGCTCGGCGTGGCTCTGGCCTTTGGCGCGCTTGCGCCCTTGATGCCGCTGTCGGACGCCTACGCCATCACCATGGTGCGCCGTCATGGCCTCGATTATGGCCGCATGCGCCTGTGGGGCTCGCTGTCCTTCATTTTCGCCGCCGTCGGGGCCGGTGCCTTGCAGGATGTGCTGCCCGCCCGCCTGCTCATCTGGCTCATCGTCCTGGCGCAGGTGCTGCTCTTTGCCGCCATTGCCGCCTTGCCGCCACGGGAGCGCGATGCCGGCACGGAGCAGGCGCGTGACACAGCGGGCGAGAAAAAGGGGGAGGGCATCATCGCCATTCTTTCCGTGCCCTTCATCGTTTTCGTCATCATGGCCGGGCTGGTGCAGAGTTCGCACGCCTTCGTCTATGGCTTTTCCGCCATTCACTGGAAAAGCCTCGGCCATTCCGGCACAGTGGTCGGCCTTTTGTGGATGACCGGCGTGATTGCGGAGATCGTGCTGTTCTGGTTTTCCGAAAAGGTCATGGCGCATTTGGGCGCGGTGCGCCTGATGCTTCTGGGCGCGGCGGCCGGACTGCTGCGCTGGCTGGGGTTGTCGCTTAATCCGCCGCTTGTGCTGCTGTTTCTGCTGCAGGCGTTGCATGGCCTAAGCTTCGGGGCCACGCACCTGGGCGCCATTGAATTCGTTCGCACCCGCCTGCCGGCGGCACGCACGGCCACGGCCCAGGCCGCTTATGGCGCGGTTTCCCATGGCGTGTTCATGACCGCGGCCATGTGGCTTTCCGGCCGGCTTTATGCGGATTATGGCGCAAAGGGCTGGTGGGCGATGGCTGTGATGTGCCTCATGGCCCTTCTGCTTGGCCTGTGGCTGCGGCGTCTGGCGCGTCTGCCCTGCCCCACAACGCCGCGGAGGGCGGCGAGATGATGCCGGATTCAATACGCATGCGGGGCTCTTCATCCTCGGCAATCCACAAGGGCCCGTCCAGGTCCACCCACTGCGCAAAGGGCGCAAGCAGGAAGGCCGGCGCCATGGCCAGCGAAGAGGCGAGCATGCAGCCGATCATGACCGAGAGCCCTTCATCCCGGGCCGCCCGCGCCAGGGCAAGAGCGGGGGTGAGACCACCGGCCTTGTCCAGTTTCACGTTCACGCCGTCATAGAGCCCGGCAATATGCGGCAGGTCGTGCACATCGTGCACCGCTTCATCGGCAATCACGGGCACGGGCCTTTTCATCTCGGCTAGCGCGGCATCCTCACCTGCGGGCAGGGGCTGTTCCACCATCTCCACGCCATGATCGGCACAGGCCTCAAGCAGCGGCTTTAAGTCACGGACAGCCCAGCCTTCGTTGGCATCGACAATGAGACGGGCCCTGGGCGCTGCCCTGCGCACCGCAGCCAGCCGCGCCAGGTCCCCCTCGGCACCATCCGGCCCGCCCAGCTTGATTTTCAGAAGCGGCTGGCCTGCCTGTTCCGCCGCCTGTGCCGCCATGGCCTCAGGGGTATCAAGGGAGATGGTGCTCGCGGTCATTGTCGCCTTTGGCCTTGGCAGGCTAAGCCTTTGCCAGACCGCCCGCCCTTCCTGCCGCGCGCGCAGATCATGCAGGGCGCAATCCAGCGCCGTGCGCAACGATTTCAACCGGCTTAAGGCCGCAATGTCGGCAAAATCCAGATCATCGGGCAGCGTCTCGGGAAGCGCGGCAAGCGCAGAGAGGGGATCATCCATGCTCTCGCTGAGGCGGGCATAGGGCACGGCCTCGCCACGGCCGCACCGGCCTGCCGCATCCACAAGCGTCACCACCAGGGTATCGGCATGGGTGCGCACCCCGCGTGAGATGGCAAACGGGCGCGTCAATGCCCGCCGCATGTGCCGAAATTTCAGCCGCAGGCTCAAGGGCGAAAGGCCTCCATACCATTTTTAGAGATGCACACCTCTAAAATCTATCGCGCGCAAGACACCTGGCCAGGCCCAAGCATTGCGTGCCTGATGCATCCATCCGGAACAGGGCAGGGCCAGGCCCCTCGCTTACTGCACGCTCCGCCCCGTGGCCTGCGCAAAGAGGGCATAGAGCTGGCCGGTTTCGGACGCCTTGCAGGAGGCGATGAGTTCATCCGCCTTTGGCGACTGCGAGACGGTATCGAGCAGCGCCTCGAAATGCCGCATGAAGGCATCCACCTGTTCGCGCAGGTCGCTGTCGCGGGCATAGGCGGCGCTGATGTCCTCCTTCAGGCTTTCGCCGCGGGTGAAGAGATGATGGGTGTAAACCGCAGCGTCGCCCTTGTGCCAGCGTTTTTCCAGCGCCTCCGGCAGGGCGCCTTCCATCAGCCGCACAATGGCGCGGCTGGTGGCATTGAGCGCCTGCACGAGCTCCTCCGCCCGCTGTGGCCGCGCCCTTGATGGGGCCTTCGGCGCCAATGCCGCCTGACCGGGGGCAGGGGTGTTTCGTCCGGTTGAAACAGGACGCACGCTTGCGCTTGCGGGCGCACCGGTCGTGGCAGCGCTGCTGTTGGGCGTTGAGCCACGTGTCTGGCTCTTAAGCCCTGCCGGACGTTCAGAGGCCCCTTCCAGAACGGCCCGCACGCTCCGCACATGGGTTTCCCGGGCACCGCGCTCCTGCGGAGCAACGGAGGCGATGCCCTCAGATTTTCCCGGCGAATCCTCCAGAAGATCCGATGCCGGATCCGCCCCGGATTGTCCGGTTCCCGTGCGTGCCGTGCGTCCGGCGGGCAGGGAGAGATCAAGCGAGGCCGCCTGCCGCCGCACAACGTCGGCCAGGGCGTTGAGCGCGGCAATCTGATCGGCCATCACCCGCCGCATGCGTTCGGCATTGCTGCGGGTCTCTTCCGGCAACTCCAGGATTTCGCGCTTCAGCTCGCTGCGCAGGGCATCGAGCTCGCGCATCACCTGCCGTGCCGTGTGTTGCAGGCGCTCGGCGGTGGCAGTGAAGTCCTCCGTGGAGGCGGAGAGCATCTCGCGAATGGCGGCAACGAGCCGTTCATGCTGCTCGCGGATGGTGCGCGCCGCATGGGTGACCTGCTCGTCGGCCACCGCCTCCAGCCGCGAGATGGCCTGCTGCAGGGCCTCGGTGGCCGCCGTGGTCTGGGTGGTCACCAGGCGTGCGATTTCTTCCGCCTTGCGCTCCGCCTGCTCCAGCGAGCCGTCGAGCGTGGCGGCATAGGCCTTGAGCAGGGCGTCCACCTCCGCCACCCGCGCCGAAATCTGCTCCACAAGGCCGGCGAAGAGGTTTTCTCGGGCGGAGAGCAGCTCGCCGATGCGGGTGTCGAAATGCTCGGTGGCCTTCTCCACCACGACGGAGACCTCCTGCAGGCGCCGCGCCATGCGCTTGGATGCGTCTTCGAGGTGTCCGACAAGGCGGGCGGAGGTGCCCTCGAGCTTGCGGTCCATGCCCTCGGCGGCCTCCTCGATGCGCTCGCTGATCAGGCCGCTGACATCCTGCAGGCGCGCCGTGATCTGCTGCGCCGCCTCGTTGAGGTGCCCGGCGGCCAGCTGCGTGGTCTGGGCGAAGTCGCGGTTGACGGAATCGAGCCGCCCGGCCAGCTGTTCCGCCAGCCCCTCGAAGCGGCTGGCAATATCGCCGGTGGCCTCTTCCAGCTCATGCGCCAGGGCCTGCGAGGTGTCCTTGATGCGGCCGATGATGCCGCGGGCAGAGGTCTTGAGCCCCTCGTCGAAGGCCATGGTCGCCTTGCCCAGATCCTCCAGCACGCGGCTGGTGGTGGTATCCAGCGTCTCCACGAAGGTGCGGCCGGTCTCGTCAAGCTGCCGCGAAAGATCGCTGGAAATCTCCGTGAGCAGGTTGCTGGCGGCATCGAAGCGCACGCCAAGCTCCTTGGCCGAGGTCTCGATGCGCTCGAACATGGCGCGCGTCGTCTCGTCGAGATGACGGCGCATGTCGGTGGCGGTGACATCCAGCTTGTTGAGCAGCTCGCCGGAGGTCTCCTCCAGACGGGCGAACATCTGGCCGGAGATGGTCTCCAGGCTGCCATGCAGCTCGCTGGTGGTGCGCTCCAGCCGTTCGGAGACCTCGCGGGTGGCGCTTTCAAGCCGCCGCGAGACCGCATCGGAGGTTTCCACCAGCCGCGTGGTCAGCTGGGTGGAGGTGGCATCCAGTTGCCCGGCGATCTCGCCGGAGGCCTCCTCCAGCCGCCGGGTGAGCTCGGCGGAGGTGGTCTCCAGCCGCTGACTCAAGGATTCGCTTGCCGTGCTCAGCCGCCCGGTCAGCTCCACCGTGGCGTTCTCCAGCCGCCCGGCCAGGCTCTCGGAGGTTTCCGACAGGCGCGAGGCCACATCCAGGGCGGTGGTATCAAGCCGCGTGGCCACGGTCTCTGCCGTTTCGGCCAGGCGGGTGGTGATATCGCCGGAGATGGTCTCCAGCCGGCCGAGCAGGGTGCGGGACGTTTCATCAAGCCGCTCGGTGACCGTGGTGGTGACCGTATCCAGCCGCCCGGTCAGCTCCGCCGAGGCGCTCTCCAGCCGCCCGGCGAGATTACCGGTGGTCTCCTCCAGCCGGTGGGTGAGATCGGCGGAGGCCACCTCGAGCAGTTCGGACATCTTGCCGGTGGCGTTCTCCAGCCGCGTGGCCATGCCGCCCGCCACCGCCTCGATGCGTTCGGCCATGCCGTCGGTGGCCTTTTCCAGATGATCGGTCATCTCCGTGGTGGCGGTGCTGACGCGGCGGAAATAGGTCTCGGCGGACTGCGCCAGCTTTTCGCTCAAGGCATCGCCGCTCTCGTCCAGAATCTCGTTGAGGCGCTGGGCCGTGGTCTGCAGCTGCTGGACGATGCGGGTGGAGGTGCCCTGCAAGGTGTCGGTCACGGTCTGTGCCGAGGCATTCAGCGATTCGGCCATCTCGGCAAGGGTGGCCTTCAGCTCGGCATGCACCTGTGTACCGGCGGAGGTGATCTTCTCGCCGGCTTCCGCCGAGGCGGCACGAATGTGGGTGTCGATGGCGGCGGTGGCCTCCTCCACATGCGTGCCCAGCGCCTGTGTGACCTCGCCAACGCGGCGGGCGAGGGAGGCGGCGCCTTCCTCCACCTGCGCAGCAATGGCGCCGGTGGCGTTCTCCAGCCGCCCGGCCAGCTCCTGCGCGGCACCGCGCAGGCGTTTTTCCGCCGCCTCGGAGGTTTCGCGAATGCGGGTGTCGATAAGGCGGGTGGATTCGTCCAGATATTCGCCGATCTGGCCCGTTGCTTCCGCCATGCGCGAGAACAGCAGCGTGGCCGATTTCTCAAGCCGGCCGGTCAGGTCCTGCGTGGCGCCGTCATAGCGGGCAAGCAGGGTATTGCCGCTCTCTTCCAGCCGCGTGGCCATGGAAGCGGACAGGGTCTCGAAGCGCTCGCCAATGCTTGCCGCAGCCTGCTCCATCTGCGAACGGGCTTCCTCGGCCCGCGCCACGACATGCGCCATGGTCTGTTCAAGCTGGCCGGTAAGATCCTGGGCCGCCTCGCCATATCGGGCGAGCAGGGCATGGCCGCTTTCCTCAAGCCGCGTGGCCATGGAGGCAGAGAGGGTCTCGAAGCGCTCGCCCACGGCCGCCGCCGCCTGTTCCATATGCGCGCGCGTCTCTTCCGCCGCCTTGCTCAGGCGGGAATCGATGAGCGCGGTGGAGCGCGCCACGTGCTCCTCCAGCTGGCCGGTGATGGCCGAGACCTGTTCGGCAAGGCCGGCGCTGGAGGCCTGCAGCTTCTCGGTCATGGCGCCGGTGGCGTTCTCCAGCCGCCCGGCCAGCTCCAAAGCGGCACCGCGCAGGCGCTTCTCCGCCGCTTCGGAGGTCTCGCGAATGCGCGTGTCCAGAAGGCCGGTGGATTCGTCCAGATATTGGCCGATCTGGTTGGTCGCTTCCGCCACGCGCGAGAATAGGGTGCCCGCCGCCTCTTCCACCTTCATGGTCATGGCGCCGGTCACCTCGTCCAGCTGGCCGAACAGCTTGGTTGAGGTTTCGGTGAGGCGCTCGCCCATGGTGCGGGTGGCTTCCTCGGCGCGGGAGAAGAGGGTGGCGGAGGTTTCCTCCAGCCGCTGCGCCAGATCTTCCGTGGCCCCCTGCAGATAGGCATGCAGCTCGTCGCGCGCGGCGCTGACGTTGTGCACGAACTCGCCGGAGACCGACAAAAGCTTGTCGCTCATCAGCGCAGCCGCATCCTCGATGCGGGCGGACACCGCCTGGCCGGCCTCCTCGATGCGTTGGGTAAGGGCCTGGGCGGCTTCCTTCATGTCGATTGTGATGGTTTCGCCAGAAGTCCTTATGACTTCTGTGGTTTCCTGGCGCGTCCGCTCCAGCTCCCCGGCGAGCGTGCGCGTCATGTCCTGCAGGCTTCCCGAGACCTGCTGATGGGTTTCGGCCAGCATGCTGGCGGACTGCTGCAGGCCTTCCAGCAGGGCGTTTTCCATGCCGCGCACATCCTCGCCGAAGCGCGCGGCCTCGTTGCCGAGCGTGGTGGAAATGCTGCCCAGCGTCTGCACCTGTTCCTCAAGATGATCGGTGACGGCCTGCGCCTGATGCAGCACCGTGTCCGAAACCTGCTTAAGCCGCCCGATGCGCTCTTCCAGCGCCTCGGTGGTCTCGCCCGTGGTCTGCGAGACATGGGTGAGGGTGTGTGAAAGGCCCTCGGCGGTCTTCTTCAGCTCGCCGTTGATGCTGCCCAGGGTCTGCGCCGCCTGCTTGACGAGATCCTGCACGCTGCGCGCGGTCTGTTCCAGACCGGTCACCACAGGCGCGGTCTCCTCCTGCAGGGTCTGGCCGATGCGGGATAGCGCCTCGCGCTGGCTTTCCATACCGGCGAGCAGGGCGCGGATGCGCTCCTCGTTGGCGCCAAAGGCGCGCTCCAGCGCCGCCATTTCCTTGTGAACGATCTTTTCAAGCTCCGTGGCGCGCTTTAAGGCATCATGCATGCCGCCGACGAGATGATCCACCTCCGCGCGCACGCGACGGCTGATCTGGGCAAGGCCGTCGGTGGCCACGTCCTGCGGCCGCATCAGCCGCACCGCCACCTGCACCAGTGCCTCGGAGACCTGGCGCATGTGCTGCGCCCGCCACAAAAGATAGGCGGCGGACCACATCAGGAAGATGGGCACGAAGAGGGCGATGACCACCATGGCCAGGGTGGGCAGGTTCTGGTGGCTGAAGGGATCTTTCATGGCCACCAGTGTTGGGGCATAGAGCGCGGCGATGGAAAACACCCACAGAAGGGATGCGACAAAGGCCGCCCAGAAGGGGGCCGTGGACGGCCGCCGCCGCAGCCGCTGGATGATGGCCGCAGCCATGGCATCATTGGCATTCGCTGCGCGCGCCCGTGGCAGACGGCGCGCCGCCGCCCGCTGCTGGGCCGCGGCCTCCTGCGGTGCGGATTCCGGTCGCTTGGCCTGGGAAGCTTCCCGTTCCACTCTGTTGTGAGAAGCCTGCCGGTTACTACGTGCCATGCTCAATGCCCCGTTTCCTGATCGACGCCTTCCTGCCGCCGGTTGAGCAGAAACAGCGCCGTTTACTCACAAACCTTTCTCGCCCCTTTTGTGTCTTCGTGCGATCACAGACCGGCTTTGTGGCGCCACGATGACCGCCCCCATGCACGGGCGCACCACGCAAGACGATCGGATCTTCACCGAATGTTAACGTTTTGCGCGCGCTGGTGGGCGGCTATTTTCATTTTTGGTTAATTTTTTGGCGAAAGCGAGTCGCTTTTGCCTATCTCCGCACGGGCACATCCGGTCTGAGCGCCACAAAGGGCCTAGAGGAAAGATCCTTCTGCCTGCTTGCGGGAATGGCCCGATCACTGCTTTAGATGTTAACCCAGTGTAAGCCATGCCAGGCGATAATGAAAGGCAAGAGCACGTTCCTGAAATGGGCAAGCAGCCTTTTTGAGGGGTGGCTTTCAGGAACGTCTTTCATGTTCTGACATTCGCGCAGTCGCAGCATGTGAGGAGCCGGGGCCATGGCAAGGCCGGCACAAAAGGAAACAGGCAGGCCCGCAAGCGGGCAGGGCCATCATGAGATCAGCCGCGAACCGGTTCTGGCCGATATCGTCGATCTGGGGCATCTTTCCCGCTACACCATGGGCGATGTTGCGCTGGAACGCGAACTTCTGCGCATGTTTGCCGCCCAGCTTGAGGATATAAGCGCAAATTTGCGTTCCGCGCAGGGGCCGCGGCATTTCCGCCTGCTGGCCCATACGCTGAAAGGGGCGGCCCGGGCTGTGGGCGCCTTCGGGCTGGCGCGGCTGGCCGCTGCCCTGGAGGAGACAGGCCCCGGCAAGGATGCGCTTGCCTTGCTTGATGCGCTGGATGGCGAAAGGAAACGCTTCCGCGCGGCCCTGACCGCCTGGGAAGAGGCCCATCGCGACAAGGAATAAACGGGCAGGGCGCAACGCGGCTTGCGATGATCGGACCGGCTTTTCTTGTTCGCTCGGTGTCGAGGGGATGTAGAAGGCGCTTTCCTCTTGCCTTTGTCTGCGGCTTGGCCCACTTTCCCTGATGGAAGGGTGGCCCAGGGGCATGATGGGCCGATCCTTATGCAATTTCTTCTGCGATCAGGTGCGTTCCTGGCCGAAAGAGTTCAGAACCGCGATGAATGAAGCCGCCAGTGTTGAAGCGCCCACCCGGCAGTCTCCCCGCCGTCTCATGCGTCAGTATGAGCTGGTGGAGCGGGTGCTCAGCTACGATCCGGATGCCGATGAGGACCTGCTCAACCGCGCCTATGTCTATGCCATGAAGGCCCATGGCGATCAGAAGCGGGCCTCGGGCGATCCCTATTTCTCCCATCCGCTGGAGGTGGCGGCCATTCTCACCGAGCTGAAGCTGGATGACGCCACCATCGCCACCGCGCTGCTTCATGACGTGGTGGAGGATACCGACGCCACGCTGGAGGAAATCCACCGGCTTTTCGGGGAAGAGATCGCCGCGCTCGTTGAGGGGCTGACCAAGATCCGCCGGCTGGACCTCATCTCGCGCGAGGCGGCGCAGGCGGAGAACCTGCGGCGTTTTCTCGTGGCGGTGTCGAAGGATGTGCGGGTTTTGCTGGTCAAGCTCGCCGATCGCCTGCACAACATGCGCACGCTGGGTTTCATGCCCGAACACAAGCGCCAGCGCATCGCGGAGGAGACCATGGACATCTATGCGCCGCTGGCCGGGCGCATGGGGTTGCAGTCCATCCGCGAGGAGCTGGAGGACCTGGCCTTTCAGGTGCTCAATCCCCACGCCTACACCATGATCCGCGAGCGCTTGAAGGAGCTGGCGGCGGAAAGCGGCGAGGTGCTGGAGGAGATCCGCGGCGAGATCTGCAAGGTGCTTGCCGCCAAGGGCCTCAAGGAGGCCGAGGTCACCGGCCGGCAGAAGAAGCCCTATTCCATCTGGCGCAAGATGCAGCTGAAGCGCCTGTCATTGTCGCAGGTGACCGACATCTTCGGCTTTCGCATCATCGTCGATGAGGTGGATCAGTGCTATCTGGCGCTGGGGGCGGTGCATCAGGCCTGGCGCATCGTGCCCGGCCGCTTCAAGGATTACATCTCGCTGCCCAAGCTCAACGGCTATCAGTCCATTCACACCACGGTGCGCGGCCCCGGCGGGCGGCCGGTGGAGCTTCAGATCCGCACCCATGCCATGCATGAGGTGGCCGAGCGCGGCGTGGCCGCCCATGGATTGTACAAGGATGCCCGCTCCCAGGAGGAGAGTGAGGCGGGCGTGACCGTGCCCAAGCCGGTGGCGGAGGCCTACAAATGGCTGCGCGGGCTGGTGGAGCAGCTGGAGGAAGGCCAGACACCGCGTGATTTCCTTGAACACACGCGCCTTGAGCTGTTTACCGATCAGGTCTTCTGCTTCACGCCCAAGGGCGATCTCATCGTGCTGCCGCGCGGTGCTACTGCCATTGATTTCGCCTATGCCGTGCACACCGATGTCGGCCATGCCGCCGTCGGCTGCCGCATCAATGGCCATCACGCGCCGCTGATCACCCAGCTCAACAACGGTGATGAGGTGGAGATCATCACCTCCTCGGTGCAGAAGGTGCCGCCTGCTGCCTGGGAAAACATCGCCGTCACCGGCAAGGCCAAGGCCGCCATTCGCCGGGCCAATCGCCTGGCCACCCGCGCCGAATACATCGAGCTTGGCGAGGAAATTCTGGAACGGCGCCTGAAAGGTCTGGGCTTGAGCGCGGAGCGGCCGGCGCTGGCCAAGGCCTTTCCCAAGCTTGGCATCATGGATGTGGAAGACGGGCTGGAGGCCTTAGGCCGCGGCGATCTTTCCGTTCGCGAGGTGCTGGAGGCTTTAGGCGTGGATGAGGCGCGCGCGGAAGAGAACGAACAGCCCCCCGCCCGCCGCGCCACCGATGCCAAAGGGCGGCTCCTGCGGCGCGAGGCCATTTTGTTGCCCAAGGGCTTAAGGCGCCTGCCGCTGCGCATTTCCGATCATACCGGCGCGGTGCCGGGCGAGCGCATCGTCGGCATCCGCGAGGAGGATGCCATCATCGTCCATCCCATCTTCTCCCGCGCCCTGGAGGCGCATGAGGATGCCGAGAACTGGATTGATCTGCGCTGGAACATGGCGGAAGTGGAAGGCATGCTGTTTCCGGCGCGCATCCGCGTGACCGTGCATAACGAGGTGGGGGCGCTGGCGGAAGTGGCCAGCATCATCTCGGGCCAGGGCGCCAACATCGAAAACCTCGACATGAGCTACCGCAGCAGCGATTTCTATGATTTCGACATCATGGTCGAGGTGCGCGATGTCACCCATCTCAACGAAATCCTCTTCGGCCTGCGCCATTCCCGCTTCGTCTCCGAGGCCGAGCGCTTCAGCGGCTGAAAGGGCAGGGGAAAGGGATCAGGACGCATCATCCGGCTGATAGGGATTTCCGGGCGTGCGCAGGGTGACCAGTTCCTCCGCCGCGGTGGGATGCACGGCGATGGTGGCATCAAGATCGGCCTTGCGTGCCTTCATGGAGACCAGCGTGCCAAGAAGCTGAATGAGCTCCGGCGCTTCCTCGCCGATGAGATGCGCGCCCAGAATGCGCCCGTTTTCACCGGCGGTGACGAGCTTGAAGAAGGTGCGTGCATCCCGCCCTGAAAGCGTGTGTTTCATCGGGCGGAAATGCGCGCGATAGACCGCAACGTTTTCCGAACCGAAGCGGGCGCGCGCCTCTTCTTCCGAAAGGCCGACGCTGGCCGCCTCCGGCAGGGAGAAAATGGCGGTGGGGATCGTCTCGTAATCGAGAGGCGGCACATCGCGCCCGCCAAAGACGCGATCGGCAAAGGCATGGCCCTCGCGGATGGCCACCGGCGTGAGCTGCGCGCGGTTGGTGACATCGCCCACCGCATAGATGTGCGGCACCGAGGTCTGTCCATAATCGTTCACCTTCACCGCATCATTGGCCAGCACCTCAACGCCAGCCTTTTCCAGATGCAGATCGAAGGTGTTGGGCTGGCGGCCGGTGGCATACATCACTTCCGCCACCTCCAGAGTGAGGCCTTTGCGCGTGTGAACGCGATAGCCGTCGCGGCCGCCATTGAGGCGCTCGATCCGGTCCACCTCCGCATGCACATGAATGTTCACCCCGCGCGCGGTCATGGCCGCGGCCAGACGGTCGCGCAGTTCGCGGTCGAACCCGCGCAGGATCTGCGGTCCGCGATAGAGCAGGTGGGTTTCGCTGCCCAGCGCGTTGAAGATGCTGGCAAATTCCAGCGCAATGTAGCCCCCGCCGATGATGGCGATGGAGGATGGCTGTCGCTTCAGGTCCAGGGCCTCGTTGGAGGTGATGGCAAAGGCCGCGCCCGGAATGTTGTGCGGCACAAAAGGCACCGAGCCGGTGGCGATGAGAATGATGCGGGCGGTGACGATGCGCTCCTCGCTGACGAGGAAAATCTCGTGGGGCCCTGCGAATTCCGCCCGCGTTTCAAGGATCTCCACGCCCGCATTGCGCAAGGTCTTGAGATACAGGCCATTAAGGCGGGCGATTTCCGCATCCTTCGCCGCAATCAGCGCTTCCCAGGAGAATTTCGCGGCCTCCTGCCCGGAAAAGCCAAAACCCCTGGCATCTTCGAAAGCCTCGCGAAAGGCCGCGGCATAATGCAACAGCTTCTTGGGCACGCAGCCGCGGATCACGCAGGTGCCGCCCACGCGGTATTCCTCCGCAATCGCCACCTTTGCGCCATGGCCGGCTGCAATGCGCGCTGCGCGCACACCGCCGGAGCCGGCGCCGATGACGAAGAGGTCATAATCGAAGGTCTCGCTCATGTGTGTCGTTCCATCCATGCCGGATGCGGGGCTGATCGCCACGGGGTTTCAGGCGCCTCCATCAAAGGCGCCTTCATGAGAGATCGGGCGGGATCTCGATCACCTTCTCGCGCCGCTCATAGGGCACGAAGCCCATTTTCTGATAGAGCGGCAGCGCACGGGGATCATCGAGCGTGCAGGTCTCCACCCGCAGAACCTTAGGCTCCCTGGCGAAGGCGGCATCGATGGCCTCCGCCAGCAGCCACTTGCCCAGTCCGCGGCCGTGAAAGTCCGGGATCAGGCCGAAATAGGCAAGCCAAAGCTCGCCTTCCCCCCGGTCATCGAGCTCAAAGAACCCGGCCGGCACACCATCGGCATAGGCAACGAAGATGGAGGTGGTCTCCGCGGTGATGATGCGGGCAAGGTCCGCATCCGAAAGCAGGCGGCGGTCGATCCAGTGATAGGGGCCGCCCACGGTGTCATAGAGATAGCGATAGAAATGCACCGTGGGCTTGTGCGCCTGCATCAGCAGCATGCGCAAGCCAGACGGTGGCGGCACAAAGGCATGGCTTGGCCGCGTCATCTCCAGATAGGTCACGACGGTCTCAAGCCGCTTAGGCGCAGCCTTGCCCGCCTCCTTTTCTGCGCCGGTTTCTGTGTTCATGCATCCTCTCCGGCGCAGATGACCGGATCCTCCGTTGTCTTTTCCGTATCCGGCGCCTGCGACCATTCAAGCCACGAGCCGTCATAGACGGCGTGATCGGGATGGCCGAGCAGCGCTGCGCCAAGCGCAAGGGTGCAGGCGGTCACGCCCGAGCCACAGGTGAAAATGGCGGGCTGGGCGGGATCCACATTGGCCTCGCGGAAGGCCTGCGCGATTTCCTCCGGCGTCTTGTAGGTGCCGTCGGTGTTGATGAGGGCGGCATAGTGCAGATGCTTCGCCCCCGGCATGTGTCCGCCGGGAATGCCCTCATAAGGCTCAGGCTCCGTGCCGCAGAAACGCCCCCTTGAGCGGGCGTCCACCACCTGCGGCCGTCCTGCCTTCAGGGCCGCTTTCACCTGCTCCTTGTCGGCAAGGAGCGAGCGGCGCGGCCGCGCCGTGAAATGCCGGGCCTGCCGGGGGCGGGGCTCGCCGCTTTCCACCGGGTGGCCCTCTTCATTCCACTTGTCCAGCCCGCCGTTGAGCACCGCCACATCGTCATGACCGAAATAGCGGAACATCCACCAGGCCCGGGGCGCGGCAAAGGGCGCAAAAGTGTCATAGACGATGACGCGATGACCATCGCCGATGCCCATCTTGCGCATGAAGGAGGAGAAACGCTCTGGCGAGGGCAGCATGTGCGGCAGCGGCGAATCCGGATCGGCAATTTCGTCAATGTCGAAGAACAGCGCGCCGGGGATATGCTCTTCCAGATACTCCTCCCGTGGCGTTTCCATGCCCGGCGCCAGCTCTTCCGGCAGAATCCAGCTCGCATCCAGAACCACAACATCCGGCGCATCCAGATGCGCCGCCAGCCACTCGGTGGAGACAAGCCAGCTTTTTTCCTCGCTCAAGGTCGCATCCCCCTCTTTTTCATGAATTCGGCATGTCCTGATATCCGTTCAGGCCTTGCCGCATCAGCGTCATGCACTCATCGTCCCTTGCAGGATCACCGCCGGCGGCAAGCTGTGCACTTGAGGGCCTCAAGGCTCAAGCAGCGAAAAGCGGATCCGCCGGTTCAAGCGGCCCTTCTTCTCCATTTTCGTCACCTGCACGCGGCCGATTTCGCTCGTGTGCATGACATGGGTGCCGCCACAGGGCTGCCTGTCGATGCAGCCGTTCTCGCCGATCTCGATCACCCGCACCCGGCCGCTGCCGCGCGGCGGCTTCACCGACATGGTGCGCACAAGATCCGGGTTGGCATCAAGTTCCTCTTCCGTGATCCAGACAGCGCGCACCGGATGATTCTCGGCGATGATGCGGTTCATCTCCTCGGTCAGCCGCTCCTTGTCCACGGCAGAGGCATCCTCGATGGCGAAATCGAGCCGCCCGCCGTCTTCCCCTACCTGACCGCCGGTGACGGGAAAAGGAACAAGCGCACACATGATGTGCATGGCCGTATGCACCCGCATGAGCCGCCGTCGCCGTTCAACATCGATGCGTGCGGTCACCTCCGTGCCCGGCGCGGGCAGGGAGGCGCCTTCCGCAGGCACATGCACGATCTCGCCCGTTTCGCGATCCTTCACCGTGGTGGCAATGGCAATCTCGCTGCCATCCGGCAGGATGAGCACGCCTGAATCTCCCGGCTGTCCGCCACCGGTGGGATAGAAGACCGTGCGGTCAAGGATGATGCCGCCGCGATCATTCACGGCCAGCACCGTGGCGGGGCATTGAAAGAGATAGGCGTCTTGCCGGAACAGCTCTTCGGTATGATGGCCTACACTCATGATTTCTCCTCCGGCACCGGTTCGAAAACCTCCGGAATCTCCGGCCCCGGATTCGTCACCCAGGGCGGCAGGGGCAATCCCTTTTCCTTCAGCACGGCGGGATTGTAAAGCCGCGAGAGGTAGCGCGAGCCGGGATCGCACAGCATGGTGACGATGGTCTTGCCCGGCCCCATCTTGCGCGCAAGCCGGATGGCGGCGGCCACATTGATGCCCGAGGAGCCGCCGAGGCACAGGCCTTCGTGCAGATTGAGGTCATAGAGCACCTCAAGCGCCTCGGCATCGGAAATGCGAAAGGCCTCATCCACGATGGCGCCTTCAAGGTTTTTCGTGATACGGCCCTGGCCGATCCCCTCGGTAATGGAACTGCCTTCCGCCTTCAGCTCGCCGCGGGTGTACCAGGAATAAAGGGCCGAACCATGGGGATCGGCCAGGGCGATTACGATGTTGCGGTTTTTCGCCTTCAGCCCGTCGGAAACACCGCCCAGGGTGCCACCGGAGCCCACCGCGGCGACAAAGGCGTCCACCCGCCCTTCGGTCTGATCCCAGATTTCCTGCGCCGTGGTCTCCTCGTGTGATTTGCGGTTGACCACATTGTCGAACTGATTGGCCCAGAAGGCGCCGCCGGGAAAGACATCGCGCAGCCGCTCGGCCAGCCGGGCGGAATATTTCACGTAGTTGTTGGGATTGCGGTAGGGCACCGCCGGCACCTCCACCAGTTGCGCGCCAAGCAGGCGCAAGGCCTCCTTCTTTTCGCGCGACTGGGTTTCGGGAATCACGATGACCGATTTCAGGCCAAGAGCGTTGGCAACGAGGGTTAAGCCGATGCCGGTGTTCCCGGCGGTTCCTTCCACAACGGCGCCGCCTGGTTCCACAAGGCCGCGATCAAGCGCATCGCGGATCATGAACAGGGCAGGGCGGTCCTTCACCGAATAGCCGGGATTGAGAAACTCGCACTTTCCCAGAATGGTGCAGCCGGTGATCTCGGAGGCCTTTTTCAGCCTGATCAGCGGGGTATTGCCGATCAGCCGGGTGATGTCGGAAGCAGCGTGCATGATGCCCTTTCGTCCATTTTTGTGTGATCGTTAGCATCCGGCATTTTTGCAGAGCCGGACGTTTCCTCCTGACAGTTCAAACGAAAATTCGCCAGTCGGCGAATTTTCATACCGCCCACCGCCCCGCGCCCCCGCCCAACCACCCGATATTTTGCATAGACAAGGTGCTTGGGCAGGGACGCGGGGCGGTTTGAAAATTTTTCCGTTGGGCTTGCAGCAACAAGAGCTTGCCAGCAAAGACGGGGCTGGACAAGCGCGATGCGGCCGTGTTTCATCGCCCCTGTCCGCATTGCGAAAGCGGCTGCGGCGGTTTTTTCCGCCGGCCCCGGCACAAGCGGCTTGGCTTTACGGGTCATAACGGGTCAGGCTTTGATGCCTATATGCGCAACGCCTGGGCTCATGGCCCGGCAAGGATCAGGGAGGGTGCTCCATGAGCGATTTCGCCAAGGCACGGCGCAACATGATCGAATCGCAAATCCGCCCGGGCGGGGTCATCGATCTGAAGGTGATCGCCGCCATGGCCGAGGTGCCGCGCGAGGCCTTCGTGCCGGAAGATCAGCGCGATCATGCCTATATCGACGAGGATCTCTTCATCGGCAACGACGGGCAGGGCGCGCCGCGCTATCTCATGGAGCCGATGACCTTTGCCCGCATGCTGCAGCTGGCCGAGATTCATCATGATGATTGCGCGCTGGATGTCGGCTGCGCCACCGGCTACTCCACTGCGGTGCTTTCGCGCATCGCCCAGTCTGTCATCGGTCTGGAGCGGGATGATGCCCTGGCCGCCCGCGCAGGCGAGACGCTGGAGGCGCTGGGCTATACCAATGCCGCGGTGGTGCAGGGCGCGCATGATGAGGGCCTGGCCAAGGAGGCGCCTTTCGATGTCATCATCATCAACGGCCGCATTGAGACCACGCCTGAGACCCTGCTTTCGCAACTGAAGGATCTTGGCCGCCTCGTTGCCGTCTTCGGGCCGGAGCATGCCGCGCGCATCCGAGTCTGGACCCGCCGCGGTGATGCTGTCTCATTCGTGGACGAGCATGACGCCGCCGTGCCGGCCCTGCCCGGGTTCGCCAGAGCCGAGCCCGCCTTTGCCTTCTGACCGTTGCCGTTCAAGATCCCGGCGGCAGGCGATCCATGCTTCGCATCTTCAGGGCATTCATCGTTCTTCTCTCGCTCGTTGCCGCTGAAGGCATAAGCGAACATCCGGGCCTTCTCGTGCCCGGTGCTCTGCCGTCGCCTTTCGGGTCGCCGGCCCTGGCGCAGCCACAGCCGCCGGATTTTGCGCGCATGCCGCTGATGATCGAAACCGATAACGGGTTCGTCACGCTTCAGGTGGAGGTGGCCGACACGCCGGCATTGCGCCAGCGCGGGCTGATGTTTCGCCAGCGCCTGCCCAAGGGGCACGGCATGCTGCTTTTATGGGACAGGCCGGGCATGGCCGCCCTGTGGATGAAGAACACGCTCATTCCGCTGGACATGATCTTCATCGATGCCGCCGGGCGCATCGTGCACATTCATGAAAACGCAAGGCCCGGCGATCTCACGCCCATCGCCGCCGGACGTCCCGTGCTTGCCGTTCTGGAGCTGCCGGCCGGCGAGGCGCGCAGGCTGGGGCTGCGCTACGGGCTTCATGTTTCCCTGCCGCAGCCGCGCAGACCGAAGACAGGGGCCGAAGCAGGGCAGGCGCATCAGGCGCGATAGGGATGACCTCAAAATAGCCTGACGGACTGGCAAAGAGGTGCTGGATCAGTCGCGGCGCCCGCCGGGAATGACCGTGAAAGGCGCAAATCCGTGCGCGCCTTTGGGACGGGGGGCAGTGAGGCTGCCCTCAACGCCAGGGATTGGCGTGGTCCAGATGGTGCGCAGGCCCAAAAGCCGCGCATCTTCCGCCGGGCCGAAGAGCACCGCTTCGTTTGTCAGCGGCAGCATGAGCAAAAGGGCAAGCCGCGTGCGCATCAGCGGATCACGCAGCGGAAAGGCCGAGAGCTCCACCGCCAGCTCCCCGGTTTCATCCCGCAGGGCAAGCTGGGCCACGAAAGGCTGGGCATGGGTTGTAACATTGCCGAGCATGCGCTGCAAGGTCTCGCGCTCGAAGCGCTCCCAGCGACGGAAGACTTCCTGCCCCTCCAGCCCGGCACCGATGAGCATGGCCAGGCCAGATCCCGCCAGGCGCCAGACCTGCCGGCCGCGCTCATCAGCCTCCGTCAGCCCCAGCCATGGCAGCAGCGGGCCCATGTCCGTCAGCGGCAGCTCGTCCTTGTCCGGAGCGCTGCGTTCGCCCCGCAGCGATTCCCACAGGCGGAACAGCCGCCGCGTGCCCTCGTGACGAATGGGCAGACGCTGCGGCATGTAGTGACTGAGAGAAGTCACGTTCGCCCTTTGCCTTGCCGATGCCGTATCCTTGTGTTCGTGTTTCATTGTGATGCGTCCCTTGACTGCCCTGTTGCGGGCATTGCAGGGAGCGTGCCAGTCCGGCGTCAGCCGTGGCCGCTAGAAAAACGATCGGCAAGGCCTGCCGGTTGTGATTGGCCTTTTTTAAGCTGATGAAAGCTTGCCGGGGGCGTATCAAGGGCGGAAGATCGCTTGTCAACAACAATTGCCGGGCATTGCGCCCGGAATGTGTTCGGGAGAGGCGGCATGAACGACAGAGAATGGCGAAGCGGCGATGATGACGAAGATCCCAGAGGCAGGGCCTGGCCCCAGGACATGCTTCAGGATGATCCTGCCGCCTTCATGAACGAATCATCACACGTGCCCGCGCGCGAACCCGCCATCAACATTCCGGCCGTGGTGCTGGCATTGATCTTGAGCTTCGTTGCCGTGCATGTGGTGCGGGAATATCTCCTATCCTTCATCTCCAATCGGCTTCTCATCACCTACGCCGCCTTCTATCCCGCCCGCTATGCCATGCCGCCCGATATCATGCCGGGCGGCTGGCTTGCCTGGCTGGCCAGCCCGTTTCTGCATGCCTTCCTGCATGCGGGCTGGACGCATCTCTTGATCAATGCCGTATGGCTTGCCGCTTTCGGCACGCCGGTGGCCCGGCGCATCGGAGCGGTGCGCTTTCTCGCTCTGTTCTTCATCTCCGCCGCTGCGGGCGCCTTTACCTTTCTCATGCTGAGCCCGAATGAAAATGCCATGCTGATTGGCGCCTCCGGTGGCATTTCCGGGCTCATGGGCGCTGCCATCCGACTGCTCTATGCCCGGGGCGAGAGCCTCGATTTCAGCCTCTCGCGCGATCTCAATACGGTGCGTCCGCTCACCCTTGCCGAAACCTTCCGCAACCATGGGGCGCTGATTTTCATCGCCGTATGGCTGGGGGGCAATCTTGTCTTCGGCCTGGCCGCCTCCCATGCGCTTGATGCCAGTGGCGAAATCGCCTGGCAGGCGCACATGGGCGGGTTTCTCACCGGCCTGTTTCTCTTCGGCCTCTTCGACCGGCCGCGTTCTTGACGCAACCCCGATTTGTCAACTGCCCGGGAATGATGTTATTCTTCTTTATTAATACAAAAGGCGAAAGCCTTAAAAACACAAGAAGCATCCCGGACGGGAGAGAGGAGGAAACGCCATGACGGTGGAGACCATTCTGAAGCGGAAAGGGCGCGATGTTGCCACGTCTCATTGTGACATCACCCTGCAGGAGGCCGCGCGCGAGCTGAAGCGGCGGCGCATCGGCGCGCTGGTGCTGCTGGATGAGGCCGGCAACATAAGCGGCATCATTTCCGAGCGCGATATCGTCAACGCCCTGGCCGAGCATGGTCCGGAAGCGGCGGAGAAACCCGCCTGCCTGTTCATGAGCCGCGAGGTCATCACCTGCCGGCCGCAAGACAGCACCGAGCAGCTGATGCGGGTGATGACGGAAAGGCGGGTGCGCCATCTGCCGGTGGTGAACGACGGACATCTCGTCGGCATCGTCTCCATTGGCGACGTGGTGAAGGAGCGCATGGAGGAGATCGCCTTCGAGGCGGAGCAGATGAAGCAATATATTGTTTCCTGATCTGGGGCCTGTGAACGGTTTCCGGCTTCAGCCGGCCAGAAGCAGGCGGATCGCCTCGTCGCGCTCGAAGAGATAGAGCAGCCGCTTCAGGGCCGCGCCACGCGGGCTTTCAAGTTTCGGATCACGGGCGAGGATGAGGGCGGCATCATCGCGCGCCATTTCCAGCAGGCGGGCATGGCGCACCATGTCCGCCATTCTGAACTGCGGCATGCCGGACTGGCGCGTGCCCAGAAGCTCGCCGGCGCCGCGCAGGCGCAAATCCGCCTCGGCAATGGCAAAGCCATCATCGGTTTCCCGCATCACCTTCAGACGCTGGCGCGCGGTTTCGGTCAGCGGCGGGCGATAAAGCAGCAGGCAGGAGGAGGGCTTGCTTCCCCGGCCCACGCGCCCGCGTAATTGGTGCAGCTGGGCAAGGCCGAAGCGCTCGGCGTTCTCGATGATCATGATGGTGGCGGAGGGCACATCCACCCCCACTTCAATGACAGTGGTGGCCACAAGCACCCGGATGTCGCCGGCGCGGAAGGCGTCCATCACCGCATCGCGCGCCTCGCCGCTCATGCGCCCGTGCACCAGCCCCACCTGCGTGCCGAAATGCTCCTTAAGCATGGCAAAACGCTCTTCGGCGGCAGTGGTGGGCAGAACGCCCGATTCTTCCACCAGCGGGCACACCCAATAGGCCTGCGCCCCGGCCGCGACTGCCGTTTTCAGGCGCACGATCACCTCCGGAATGCGCGCAATGGGCATCACCGAAGTTTTCACAGGCTGCCGTCCCGCCGGTTTTTCCAGAAGGCGCGAGACCTCAAGATCGCCGTAGACCGTAAGCGCCAGCGTGCGCGGAATGGGCGTTGCCGTCATCACCAGAAGATCGGTGCGCGCGCCCTTGGCCTGCAGCGCCAGACGCTGATGCACACCAAAGCGATGCTGCTCATCCACCACGACAAGGCCGAGATCGGCGAATGTGACGTCCTCCTGAAACAGGGCGTGGGTGCCGATAACGATGCCGGCGCGCCCGGAGGCGATATCGGCAAGCGCCTGTTTGCGCGCCTTGCCCTTCTCGCGGGCGGTGAGCAGCACGGTTTCAATTCCGGCCTGCTTTGCCAGGGGCGCAATGCTGGCCAGATGCTGACGCGCGAGAATGTCAGAGGGGGCCATCAGGGCGGCCTGCGCGCCGGCTTCCACCGCCGCCACCATGGCCAGCAGCGCCACCACCGTCTTGCCGGAGCCCACATCGCCCTGCAGCAGGCGCAGCATCCGCTCCGGCCCGGCCATGTCGGCCAGAATTTCGGCCAGCGCCTTCCTTTGCCCTTCAGTGAGGGTATAGGGCAGGGTCGCCTGCACCTTCGCCACCAGCGTGCCATCGCCGGTGAGACGGCGGCCGCGGGCGCTGCGGATGTGCCGTCGCACCAGGGCCAGCGCCAGCTGATTGGCCAGAAGTTCATCATAGGCAAGCCGCAAGCGCGCCGGAGAATCGGGTGCCAGGCTTTCGGCATTCTCGGGCGCATGCACCTGACGCAAGGCCTCGGCAAAGGCGGGCCAGCCCTCGCGCGCGCGTAAATGTTCATCCAGCCACTCCGGCAGATCGGGCAGACGCTTGAGCGCTGCGCGCATGATGCGCCCCAGAACCTTGTTGGAGATGCCGGCCGTGAGCGGATAGACCGGCTCCAGCCGGGGCAGGGCGGCGAACGCCTCTTCGGTCACGACATGGTCCGGATGCGGCATCTGGGGTTTGTCGTCGAACCATTCCAGCCGCCCGGACACGATGCGCTCTTCGCCCACGGGCAGGATACGCCGCAGATAGTCCGGCCGCGGATGGAAATAGACGAGCTCGAGAACGCCGCTGTCGTCGCTCAACAGTACCCGCCAGGGCGTGCGCGCGCCGCGCGGCACCTCGCGATGTTCCAGCACGTGCCCGCGCACGGTGACCACCGCGCCGGGGCTGCGCGGCAGGCGGGCGATGGGCAGGATGGTGCTGCGGTCGATAACGGCATGCGGCAGATGCAGCAGCAGATGAATGATGCGCACATCCTCGGCCTTTTCGCGGCTGAGGAGGCGCGCCAGCGTCTGCGCCATGCGCGGGCCGACGCCGGGCAACGATCGCGCCGATGCGAAAAGAGGATCGAGATCGGAAGGACGCATGGGGCTCAGCCGGCTAGAAAAGGGTCTTCATGAGCGAAACGGGACCTCATCCCATTCCAGAATGCTTGACCGGAGTTTTAAACCCCGTCGGGATGTTCCGGAAGGAGATCGTGAGTTTTCTGGAACAAGACGCGCCCGTGTCCCCTCGTGAGCCATTCGAAAATGTTCATGAGCAGGATTTGGGGGATGTGGCGTACTATGGATGAATTCTCACCCGGGCTTTTCATCATGAGGAGCAAGATGGTCATCGCGCCGGCTGGAAAAAGAATCAGAAATGGGGTGCAAGCCTTTGAACCTGCACCCCTTCTTGCGGGAGGGTCGGGAGGTAGACCTTCCATTTGTGCCGGCGGTTGCCACCGGCGTCTCGAATGCCCGTGTGGGGCACGAAGGGCGTTCACCCGTGCGTTGTGTGCCCTTCAGTGGGTAATGCTCACCGGTAATGCCGGCGCAGGGCGGCCACCTTGCGCGCATAAATGCGGGCGGCGCGCGTCGGGCGCTTGGCGAAAAGGCCCTGATTGTGCTTCCACACGCCGCCGCGGCGGATGGCCATGGCCAGATGCTTCATGCCCCAGTAGGCACCGGTGCTGCAGGAGAGCAGCCCGCGGCGGGAGCCGCGATAGCCAATGGCGCGCGCGGTGGAGAGCTTGATCTGCAAAAGCCCCAGTTCGCCGGCGCGGCCGACCGCGGAGCACCTGAAGCCGCTTTCCAGACGGCAGACGGCGAGCGCGGTGCTGATCGGCACGCCGAAACGACGGGCGGCGTTGCGACAGGCACGCATGCCGGCGACGCGGGAGCGGGCAAGCCGCGCCTTGCGATGCCGGCGCGTGCTCTTGCGCACCCGCACGGTGCGTTTCTTGCCCAGAATTGCGCGCGGCATGCCTGCGGTGATGGGTGCAGCGCTGAAATTGGTGCGTGCGCGCGCGCTCTTGCGGCTGATGTCCGCCATGGCCTCCGTGGCCAGAAGACCGGAAAGGCCAAGGGCAGCAGCCGCGATCAGCACGGACTTCAGGTTTAAGCGTTTCATGCTGTTTGACGTCCCCTGTTCAAACTGTCGTTCTCACTCAATCCACTGTGTTCTTGGCCGCTCATGCCCCAATCGGGATCGGTTCCCGCTGCGCGGGGATCGCGCAATGGGAAGAGCGTATTGGCAGCGAATCACAATTTTTGGGCGATTTCGTGCCAGACGCGAAAACCCCGGTTCTTTTCGCGCGGGGGCATGACGGGTCGGAGGGGCTCAAACAGGGAGAATATGACCAAATTGTGGACTCTTGCGCCTGTCAGGCGCATTTTTCGCTTGGCTCACCCAAAAATGGACAGACTTTCCACAATCCGGGACCATGGAAAGACGATCAGCACACTACACGACACGACACTCCGTTTCCATCTTTCTCGTCACCCCGGCGAAAGCCGGGCTCTCGGGCTACAAACGCATGAGCCAATGGCCTGAGATACCGGCTGATCTACGGTATGACGACGGGGGTGTCGTGTAGTATGGACGATCAGACTATCGGCACCTGAAAGGGGTGATCCGAAACCGTGAAATTGCGCCTTTTTCTCTATTCCGGTGTGCGTTGAGAGCTGGGGCGGACCTTCTTCGGGAAGGGTTCAGGCTCTGCGATCCATAAGCTGGCGGGCGCGGGCGAGAATGGCGTGAAACATCTCGGGCGTCAGCCGGCCCGTCTGGGTGTTGTAGCGGGAGCAGTGATAGCTGTCGATCAGCACGCGGCCATGGGGCAGGGCATGCTCGCGGCCATGAGCGAAGGGATGGCGGGCGCGCACCAGCCCATGGGCCATGAGCACGGCATCATGCGCAATCCGCCCCAGGGCGACGATGACGCGCACCCGTTTGCGCTTCTCAAGTTCGCATTTCAGGAAACGGTTGCAGGTGGCGATTTCCGCCGGCAGTGGCTTGTTGGCGGGCGGCACGCAGCGCACGGCATTGAGTATGACCGTGTCAATGAGCTCCAACCCGTCATCGGCCCGTGCGGCATAGGCGCCTCTGGCCAGGTGCAGGGCCTTGAGCGTGCCATAGAGAAGCTCGCCGGCGTAATCGCCGGTAAAAGGGCGGCCGGTGCGGTTTGCGCCGCGCAAGCCCGGCGCGAGACCGATGATGGCAAGGCGGGCGTCATCAGGGCCAAAGGGCGGAACCGGGGCGTTGAACCAGTCCGGATGCGCAGCGCGCTGTTCCTCGAGAAAGGCATGCAGCCTCGGACAGAGGGAACACACCGGCGAGGGCTGACAGTCCGGAAAGCTCATGGCCCATTGGCCCTCTTATCAAGCACGCAAGCAAAACCCGCCTTGAGGACAGCCGACTAGCCCGTTGTTTCTACTTGGCGGCCAGAACCAGAGAAAAAAGCCCGGATCGCATTCGGCAACACCGCCCATTTGCCGCCCTTGAAGCCGGGTGGCCGCCTCAGTCCTCGAACTCGTCGTCGTCCTCCTCGTCCTCGGGCAGGCCCTCGGGCAGATCGGAGCGCGGCGGCCGGTCGCGACCGAATTCCTTCTCGTAATCCACAAGGTCATAGAAATCATCGGCCTGCCGGCGCAGGTCATCGGCGATCATGGGCGGGCGCACGGCAAGGGTGGAGACCACGGAGACGCGGCAGCCCATGTCCTGCACCGCCTTGATCAGCGAGCGGAAATCTCCATCGCCGGAGAAGAGCACGATATGATCGAGCTTCGGCGCCAGTTTCATCATGTCAACGGCCAGCTCGATGTCCATGTTGCCCTTCAGCTTGCGGCGGCCGGCGTTGTCGGTGAATTCCTTCACCGGCTTGGTCACGACGCGATAGCCGTTGTAATCCAGCCAATCGATGAGCGGGCGCAAAGGCGAATATTCGGCTTCGTCCATGAGCGCCGTGTAGTAGATGGCGCGGATCAGGCGTGTGCGTTCGCGGAAATAGGCGAGCAGACGCTTGTAATCGATATCAAAGCCGAGAGCCTTGGCCGTGGCGTAGAGATTGGACCCGTCGAGGAAGATGGCAGTGCGCTCGTGTTCATGAAGACGCATGGAGCAACTCCTTCAAATGTGAAATGCCTTGTATGTCAAAAACAAGGACGATCCTTGCAATGTGCAGTTCCATGCTCTAGGCGCGAGTCGGGGGCGCTGTCAAATGAACCTTGGGGAAGGTTTATGGCAATTGTGGACAACCTGCAATGGAATATTCTGGCTGCATAAACGTATGCAGGGCGGTGATTCTGGGGCTTGGTGCGAATGTCCGTGGGCGCTTCGGCAAGCCGCTCGACACTCTGCGCCAAGCCTTGACGCTTCTGGAACAGGACGGTGTCGTCATCAAACGCATTTCGCCTCTTTATCGTTGTGAGCCTTTCGGGCTGCGCGGGCAGCCGCCTTTCTACAATCTTATTGTATTGGGTGAGGCGCGCCATGAGGCGCATGCGCTGTTGCACATCATCCGCCGGGTGGAACATGTGGCCGGGCGCCGGCGCGGCCGCGACTGGGGGCCGCGAGCGCTAGATATCGACATCATCGCCATGGACGGCGTGACCCGCCGGCCCGTGGGCCTGGGGCGAAAGGGCAGGGGGCGCAGCTTGCACATCTGGCAGAAGCGCGGACTGGTTTTGCCGCATCCGGGGGTGCCGGAGCGGGCCTTTGTGCTGCTGCCGCTGTGTGACATTGCGCCTGCCTGGCTTTTTCCGTTCTTACAGGCGCGGGCGCGGCATCTCTGCGCGCGCCTCAGCAGCCGTCAACGCCGGCAATGCAGGCGTATTGACGGGAAATCTCTCTCGATGCGCGATGGATCTGGCGGCTCTTGACTTGCAGGTTGTGCTGCTTCATCCCTCGTGAAGGATTTTCTGGGAGAATCGCGTGCACATCGGGGCATGCTTTCCATTGACAGGAGCATGTCGGCGGTGATGAGCGGACATGATGCACCGCGATGAAATTGCACGTATCGCTATGATGAGGGGGACGTTCCATGAAGATCGACAAGGGATTGCGTCTTGCCGTCATGGCTGCCCTCGCCTGTAGCGTGCTGAGCACGCCTGGCCTGGCGCGGCAGGAGGGCAAGCCGGCCAAGAAGGTCAACTACGTATCCGTTATCAAGCACAAGCCGGCTGAACGGATACAGCGCCCGCATGCGGTCACCTCCGCGCGGACGGTCAAGCGCAATGATGGCTTCCGGCTCTCCAGCCTGTTCGATTTCTCCACGCGCACATCCACGCCGCGGCAGGACGGGCGGCTGTATGCCCATGGCCGCTATCTGGGCAAGACGATCGTGACTTTCCGCGACAAGCGCTTCAAGCCCGGCACCATTTACGTGAACACGGCGGAAAAGGCGCTCTACTACATCCTGCCCGGCGGCAAGGCCATCAAGTATGGCGTCGGCGTAGGAAGGCAGGGCTTTACCTGGAAAGGGCGGCATCGCATCACCATGAAGAAGGAATGGCCGGAATGGCGCCCGCCGGAGGAGATGAAGATCCGCGAATGGAAGAAATATGGCCGGCGCCTGCCCGATGTCATGGAAGGCGGCCCGCGCAATCCCTTAGGCGCGCGTGCGCTCTATATCGGCAACACGCTCTATCGCATCCACGGCACCAACAATCCGAGCACCATCGGCAAGAACGTCTCCTCGGGCTGTATTCGCATGGTCAATGAGGAGGTCATCGATCTTTACAACCGGGTGAAGATCGGCGCACCGGTGATCGTGGAATGAACGGGATACTCATCAAGCCCGCCTCTTGCAATGGGGCGGTGATCGGGCTATCAGCTTAAGAGACAGGACAGTGGTTTTTGATCAGGCTGCCGGTTTTTGCCGGTGGCCTGATCACGTGTTCATGAAGCCTTCGATAAGGCGGTGAATGGAGAAAACGCATGGCGCGCGTTACCGTTGAAGATTGTATAGAAAAGGTCCCCAACCGGTTCGAGCTGGTGCTGCTTGCTTCCTACCGGGCCCGTCTCATCGCGCAGGGGGCGCCGCTGACGGTGGACCGGGACAATGACAAGAACTCGGTGGTGGCCTTGCGCGAAATCGCCGAGGGCACGGTCAGCCCCGAAGATCTGGAGGAGCAGCTCATTCACTCCATGCAGAAGCATGTGGAAGTGGACGAGCCGGAGGAATCGGAAGCGCCGCTGCTGGCCGGTCCCGGCATGGGGGAGACGCCCGACGAGCCGGAGATGGAGCGCATGAGCGAGGAGGAACTCCTGCGCGGCCTCGAAGGGCTGCCGCCGGCGGAAAGCCCGGGCTCGCAGCGTTCCGGTTTCTGATCCGGTTTGCTGACTGCTCCGAAAGGGGGCAGAACCGGGCACTTGGGCCTGTGCATAAAAGGAATCGATCAAGGGCGCGGTGCCGGATATTGAAGGTGCCGCGCCTTTTTCCTGTTTGAGCCCCCTATGAACGCAATCATCGCGCTTGTCTGACACCTGTTCCACCAAGCGCGTTCGGAACCCATCAGTTCATGAACTGCATGATTTTCCGATGACTGAAACGCCCTGCTTTGCACAGGGGCAGGATGGGCGCGTGCCGATTGACAAAGAGGGCTGCTTCCCTCATAGCCCGGGGGCGATGGCGACGGGCGCATGTCCGTTGAAAAGAAGCGAAATGCGAGAAACGGGATCTGACGCATGGTGAAAATCACGTTCATTGATCCGGACGGCAAGAAACATGAGGTGGAGGCCGAGGAGGGCACGACCCTGATGGAGGCGGCCATCCGCAACATGGTGCCGGGCATTGATGCCGATTGCGGCGGCGCCTGTGCCTGCGCCACCTGTCATGTCTATGTGGATCCGGCCTGGGCCGAGCGCCTGCCGCATCTTTTGCAGCGCTCGGAGACGGAAGAGGACATGCTGGATTTCGCTTTCGACGTGCGGGAGAATTCACGCCTGTCCTGCCAGATCAAGATCACCGCGGACATGGACGGTCTTGTCGTGCACGTGCCACAGCAGCAGGGCTAAGGCCAGCAGCGGATCAGACGAACGGAAAGAGCGCATGCCGAAACAGGGCGCAACAGAGGGGCCGGAAAATGCCCCGGCGACGGGTGCAGCCAAAGTCATCGAGACCGATGCGCTCATCATCGGCGCCGGCCCGGCCGGACTGTTCGCCGTCTTTGAACTTGGCATGCACGGCCTTTCCGCCCATGTGCTGGATGCCCTGCCGCAGATCGGCGGGCAGTGCACGGAGCTTTATCCTGACAAGCCTATCTACGATATTCCGGGTTTTCCCCGCATCACCGGTGCGGCGCTCATCGCGCGGCTGAAGGAACAGGCGGGCCTGTTCGATCCCGTCTATCATCTCCGCACACGCGCGCTTGGCCATGAAACCCTCGAGGATGGCCGCCATGCGGTAACGACCGATACGGGGCTGCGTTTCATCGCGCCGGTGGTGGTCATCGCCGCGGGCGGCGGCGTTCTGGAGCCGAAGCGCCCGCCCATCCCCGGGCTTGCGGCCTATGAGGGGCGCTCGGTGTTCTATGCGGTGCGTGACCGCGAGCAGTTCCGGGGCAGGAATCTGGTGATCGCCGGCGGTGGCGATTCCGCGCTGGACTGGGCCATTGAGCTTGCGCCTCTCGCCCGGCGGCTTGTGCTTCTGCACCGGCGCGAAACCTTTCGTGCAGCGCCGGAAAGTGTGCGGCGCATGCGCGAAATGGTCAAGGCCGGCGAAATGGATTTCGTGCTCGGCCAGATCCGCGGGCTGAAGGGCGGTGCGCAAGCCGGGCTTGAAGAGGGCGCGCTTGCCGCAGTCATCGCCGCCCACGGTGGGGAGACCTTCGAAATTCCGGCGGAGCGGCTTTTGCTCTTCTTTGGTCTTGCCGGCAAGATGGGCCCGCTTGCCGACTGGGGGCTGAAGATGGAAGGGCACCGCTTCGTGGTGGATCCGGCAACCTTTCAGACGTCCTGCGCAGGGCTTTATGCCATCGGTGATGCCTGTGCCTATCCCGGCAAGCTCAATCTCATCCTGTCCGGTTTTCACGAGGCGGCACTCATGGCACATCATGCTGTCTCCCGAGCGCGGCCCGAGGAAGCACATACCTTCATGCACAGCACATCCATGGCCCTGTTGCGGGATCGCCTGGGGTGAAGGTAAGAAAAACCCTACACGCATTCCGGCATGACCGGATATCGGGGAGGAAACGACATCGCCATTGACGGATTCACAGTTTCAGCGCCTGCCTGGAATGTGATACCGTTCGAGCACGGGGCGAGGGGGAAGGAAATGGCAAAATCGCTCAGTGAGGCCCTGAAACAGTGCCCGGAGGCGGAAAGCGCCCTGGCCGCGCTTGAGCCGGAGGCGCGCGCGCTGCTGGAAAAGCATGCGCGCATTATGGAGCTTCCTCAAGGTACCGTGCTCTTTCGCCCTGGCGATCTGTGCGAAAATTACATGGTGGTGCTTAAAGGGGCCGCACGCGTCACCCTCACATCGGAAAGCGGACGGGAAATCCTGCTCTATCGCGTGGAGCCGGGGCAGTCCTGCATCATGACCACCGCCGCGCTCATGGCGGCGGAGAATTACACCGCGGAGGGCACCACGGAGACCGATGTGGAAGCGCTGGTGGTGCCGCAGGGGATATTTCGCGACCTGCTGGCGCGTTCGGAAGGGTTTCGGCGTTTTGTTTTCCTCTCCTATGCCCAGCGCCTGCGGGATCTGATGGGGCTGGTGGGGGAGGTGGCCTTCGCCCGGCTTGATCGGCGCCTTGCCGCCTTTCTTTTGCGCCGCAAGGGCGAAGATGGGGCCGTGCACATGACACATCAGGAGATTGCAGCGGAAGTGGGCTCCACGCGCGAGGCGGTCTCGCGCCTTCTGAAATCCTTCGAGCGGGCCGGGCATGTGCGCCTGCGCCGCGGCGCGGTGGAAATCCTCGATGCGAATGCGCTGGAGCGTCTGGCCGACAACGAGTGAGAGGTCCGACCCACCAGAAAGGAGCGCGCCGATCAGAAGTTTATTTCTTATCCCTAAAGAACGGTGTCCAGGGCCGCGATCAGGCGGTCGATTTCCGTTTCCGTGGTGTAATGCAGGAAGGAGAGGCGCAGGACGCCTCTTTGCGGATTCACACCTAAACGGCTGAGCGTGCGCACGGCATAGAAATCTCCGGCACCGGCTTCGATGCCCAGTTCGGCAAGGTCGGCGGCAATCTCCGCAGGCGGCCTGTTCGTATCGAGCGCGATGGTGGGGGCGCGGCGGCTGTCGGCCCGATCGGGGCCGAGAATGCGCACTCGGCCTTCCCGCGCGGCGACTTTCAGGAAATCCATGAGGCCTTCCAGCAGATGATGCTCTTGCCTGCGCATCAAGTCTCTCACACGCGCGTTGGCTGCGGCAGGATCCGCGTGAAAATCAATGCCGTGATGCGCCGCAAGGGCCTCGATGTAATCAACAATGCCGGCCAGCGCGGCTACCTGCGCATGATCGGGCCCGGCCGGCACCAGCCGTTTTTGCGGAACATGTTCGTTGAACCATTGGCCCTCGTTGGGCAGCCGCTCAATAAGATGGCGCCGAATGGCCATCACTCCCTGATGCGGCCCATAGGTCTTGTAGGTGGAGAAGAAATAGACATCGGCATCAATGGCGGAAAGATCCGGCAGCCCGTGCGGGGCGGCAGAAACGCCATCAACGATGGCCAGAGCCCCGGCTGCGTGAATGCGGCGAATGATGTCGGTCACGTCATTGAAATGGCCGATGATGTTGGAGCAGTGCGGAAAGGCAACAAAACGGGTCTTGCCGGAGAGCAGTTCTTCCAGATCGGCAGGATTGAGCAGTCCGCTTTGCGGGTCCATGCGCCATTCACGCACCACCACCCCATTGCTGGCCAGACGGCGCCAGAAACCGGAATTGGCCTCGTGATCCTGATCGGTGACGATGATCTCGCTTCCCGGCTCCAGCACGCGGGCGAAGGCGCAGGCCAGAACATAGGCATTCTGCGTGGTGGACGGGCCGATGACGAGTACATGCGTTTCCGGATTTACCCTAAGGAGCGCGCTCAGGCGGCGCGGGGCCTCGTCCATGCGGGCTTGCGCATCCCGGGCGCGGGGGTAGGTCATGCCGGGCTGAACCTTGCATTCATGATAGAACGCAGACAGCCTTTCGATCACCTGCCGGCAGGGCAGGGAACCGCCGGCATTCTCAAAGAAGGCGGGCGTGATTTCATTCGCATCCTTCAACGCCGGAAACTGGGAGCGGACGAAATCGACATCCAGTGAAGAATGCGCCGGTCCTTGCGCGTTTCCCTCCGAACGCCCCAAGTCGTTCAAGGCATGGTCTTTTGTCTCATCGCTCATGGGCGCCCGCGTCCCTTCCCCTCTTCTTGCTCCCCCGGCGCGCAATCATCAGCATACAGACAAATTCTCCATACCGTCTGTTTCTCTTCAGGAAAAGCACAAAAGAAAAACAGCGCCTGATGAACTTTACGACTTTCGTCTCATGATGAGCTCGGGCACGGGCCGGATTCTGCGTGAAAATGGGCAAGGCGTTGAGAGAACGCTGCGCCTCTCTGTGATCGGGTTACTGAAAAGCTCACAGGCGCTTCCTATATGAAGACGGCAGGGACGTTCCCTGGCCGCCCGCTGAAGAATCGGGGGTTTGGGCGGCAGAGAAGGACAAGATTCGGGAGGACGTCATGAAAAAGAACATGGGACCCGTTCAGCGCATCATCTGGGTGGTCTTGGGTATCGCCCTTCTGGCCTGGGCGCTTTTCGGGTCGGGCGATTACAAGTGGATCGGCTGGATCGGTGTTGTGCCGCTGGTAACAGGCATCATCGGCTGGTGCGGCATCAATGCCGTGTTTGGCATCAATACGTGCAAGAATTGCTGAGAGCTTCCCCTCCTTGGTGCCGGATCATCTGTTGTCAGCGTTCCGGTGCCAACGTCTTTTGCAGACCCTTCCTCCTTCCCCTCACATGAGCTTGCAAAAGACGCTTACGAAGACGGCTGTCGGACTTTGATCCGGCAGCCGTCTGTTTTGTTTGCGATGCTGCATGATCCTCATGCCTCATGCCTCATGCCTCACGTTTGGCAGATGGTTCTGGCGATGTGCCCAACGGCCTTTCCCGTCCGTGATCATAGGGGCTGAGGCCAAATCTACCAGCTGCCGGTGTTGGGCATGCTGACCCAGGGCTCCCTGGGGGGCAGGGGATCGCCTTTCTGTAGCAGTTCGATGGAGATGCCGTCCGGCGATTTCACGAAGGCCATGCGCCCGTCCCGCGGCGGGCGGTTGATGGTGACACCGGCGTCTATGAGCTTCTGACAGAGGGCATAGATGTCATCGACGGCGAAGGCGAGATGGCCGAAATTGCGGCAGCCTTGCGTATATTTGTGTTCATCCCAGTTGTAGGTGAGCTCGATCTCCACATCCGGATTTTCCGGAGCGGCGAGAAAGATCAGGGTATAGCGCCCCTGCGGCACCTCCTTGCGCCGCGTCTCCCGCAGGCCCAGAAGGTCGCAGTAGAAGCGCAAGGATTCCTCGATATCGGAAATGCGCACCATGGCGTGCAAAAAACGCATCACGGCCCCTCCTTGATACATAGCGGGACAAGGGCGTGTTCTCATAAAATCCGACGCGCCAGCCCCTTAAGGTCGCCATTTTCGCTTCATCTCGCTGGCCTTTCGCCCTTGAAAATAGCTTTGGCTATTCCCTGCGGGCGAAAAGACCAGCGATATTTTGCGAAAATGCCGCTGGCATCGCCGTCTTTTATGAGACCACGCCCAAGGCCTATGGCCCGGAATATCGTTTCCGGAGAGAAATTTTTCTTATCCAGTCTGGCGCCTGTCAATGTTTCCCGGCAGCCTGCCGGGTTGAGGCGGAGAGTGTGGCGATGATCTCTTCGGTTTCGGCGTCGTTCCAGTCCTTGGAGCCGATCATGACGAAATACACCTTGCCGTCCCGCCCCAGGATGAGGGTGGTGGGATAGCGGGTCACGCCCCAGAGGTGGGCAATGGCATTCCTGCGGTCGAGCAGCACGGGAAAGGTCACTTGCGCGCGCCGCACCAGCGTCTTGGCCTTGTGCACGGAGCCGCCCACATGCACGGCGATGACGGCGAAGTCCTTACCGCCCTTGCGCCGCCACAGTCTTTCGAGATCGGGCAGCTCCTTCTTGCAGGAGGGACACCACCAGGCCCAGAAATTGACGATGACCACCTTGCCTTTCAGGTTCTGAAGATCAACCGTGTCGCCCTCGATGGTCTGCAGCTTCAGGAAAGGAACGCTCCAGGGCTTTTTCAGCTCAATGATGCCGGAATCCCAGGCGCGAACGGGGGCAGAGGGAGAAAGGAGCGCGCTTAAGGCCACAATGAGGCCGAGAACCGCAACCAATAATCGCGTCAGCCTCCTGGTCTTAAGAGCGTGCGTCTGCACAAAACCGAACGTGCGGCGCATTAGCGCCGATATGGCAGGAGTTGCCATTTTTGTCTCATCCCCCTTGCTGAGCGTTTCCCCCTGATCATTTTTGATCATTTTTGGCGGCGGCTTTGATGTGTGTCAACCATGGCGCGCATGGCCTTTCGCCGCCCGTCATGGGGTTTCATTCTTGAGCATGCGGGCCACGCACAGGGCGAAATAGGTCAGAATGCCGTCTGCGCCTGCGCGCTTGAAGCCCAGCAGGCTTTCCATGATCACCTTGTCCGCATCCAGCCAGCCGCGCTCGATGGCGGCCATGAGCATGGCATATTCGCCGGAGACCTGATAGGCGAAGACGGGCACGGCAAAGGTCTCCTTCAGCCGCCGCACGATGTCGAGATAGGGCATGCCGGGCTTGACCATGATGGAATCGGCTCCTTCGGCAATATCAAGGGCGGCCTCGCGCAGGGCCTCATCGCCGTTGGCCGGATCCATCTGATAGGTGCGCTTGTCTCCCTTCAATCGCGCGCCGGAGCCCACCGCCTCGCGAAAGGGTCCATAGAAGGCGGAGGCATATTTCGCCGTATAGGCCATGATCTGGGTGTGGATCAGCCCTTCCTTTTCCAGAGCGGAGCGGATGGCGCCGATGCGGCCGTCCATCATGTCGGAAGGACCGAGCACATCGCTTCCCGCCCGGGCCTGATTGAGCGCCTGACGGATCAAGGCCTCAATGGTCTCGTCATTGAGGATCTCGCCGGTGTCTTCATCAATCAGGCCGTCCTGACCGTGAGAGGTGTAGGGATCCAGCGCCACATCGGTGAGAATGCCGATTTCGGGCACCGCCGCCTTCACGGCGCGCACGGCCCGGCAGACGAGATTGTCCGGATTGAAGGCCTCGGCGGCATCGGCCGTGCGCTTCTCCTGCGGCGTGTAGGGAAAGAGGGCGATGAGGGGAATGCCCAGCCGGGCGGCCTCCTCTGCGGCGGGCACGAGGCGGTCGATGGTCATGCGCTCCACCCCCGGCATGGAGGACACCGGTTCGGTGCGGTTTTCGCCTTCGATGATGAAGACCGGCCAGATGAGGTCATCGACCGTAACATGATGCTCCCGCACGAGACGACGGGACCAGTCTGTGCGGCGCAGCCGGCGCGGGCGGCCGGCGGGATAGGGCGCATAGGGCGCAATGGGGCCGGACATGGGCGGTTTCCCTCCTCCTTCCTTTGCGGCGCACGAAAAGATGAAGCGCCGGATACGTGTTTCGGCGTGATCGGTCTGAATGATGTGATGGGCGAGCGGCCGCTCACCGGCAGTATTTGTATCGCCCGTCCCGGCCCAGATCAAAGTGAAAGTGGTTCTTGTGCGCCCTGTTGGCCTCCGGGCCGAGAACGGTGGCGAAAATGCCGCAGGCCTTCTTGTGCACCTCCTTTAAAAAGGCCGCCTTCTTGTTGAAGAGAGCGGAGAAGGTGCCCCAGTCCTTCAGCACGGAAATGGTGCGCCCGTCAGCAAGGGTGAAGGCGCCGATATCAATGGCATTGCCAAAGGCATGTTCGGAAATGCGCACCGGCCCCCTGGTGATGCCGCCGCGGCGGCGGCAGGCATAGGAAGAGAGCTGGCGGACGGCGATGACGGGCTGGCCGAAGCGCTTGCGGGCGGCGGGCTGCACCACATCGGTGATCCAGCGATAGAGTGCTGCGGCAAAGGTGCAGTTGAGCTTGGCGGGCGGGCGCACCTGAACCGCGCCCAATGACCGCACGAGAATGGGCGCGGCAATGCCGCAGCCTTGCCTGCCGCCGATGGGGGAAAGGGGTTCGGCATCAAGATTGGTGGTGGCCAGCACCACGGTGCAGCGCTTCCGCGCCAGGGCGATGTCCTGTTTTTCCCAGCGCCCCTTTTCCTTAGGCGCCAGCTTGACCGCCTCGAAGGGATTGCGCTCGCGGCCCAGGGCTATGACCTTCACCGCCACGCGGCCGTCGCCGGTTACAGCCAGCGCCTGTGCGGGCTCTGTCTTGGCAGGGTGTGCGCCCTTTGCCGCTATGCGGGCGATGGCGGGCGGCCGCGGCCGGGGCAGGGGAATGGCGGATGTGCGCATCTTGCCCCGATTGCCGGATGGAGCCTCTTTCTTGGGCTTTCGGGGCATTAGCCGCCGCGGGGCGGCTTCCTTCTTTTGCAGGCCCAGGCTCTTGAGGATGAAATCGCCGAGATTTTCAGCCCGCGCCGGACTGCCACCGATAAAAGCAAGGAAGAAGGCACAAGCGAGCAGGACGATCCCGGCCATGCGCAGGGCCGGCGCAGAGCGCCAAAACCCCCTCTTGCCAAGAGATGAACCCATTATAGAACGCGCCATGATCGTCATCACATGATCACATGACACAACACAATGTTGCCATCCATCTCGTCACCCCGGCGAAAGCCTTAGGTCTCGAGCCACAGACGCATGAATAAGTGGCCTCAGATACCGGCTGATCTACGGTATGACGGTATGTGTGTCGTGTAGTAGGAATTGTCATACGCCCAGCCCTGCCGACTTCCCGGTCATTGCTAAGATCACGCATTGCAGGCAGAAATATGGCCTGTTGCGCTGCCGTGCGTAAACCGGCACGGGTGTGCTACCGGGAAAGGGATGGGGCCTTCATGAAAGGTGAACGGAAACGAGAGATTGCTGCGGCCGAGCAGTGCATGCCCCGCTATGACTGGCGGGGGCTTGTGCGCGGCATGCGCATGGCCTTCACCATTCCCGGCCTGGTCATGGCCATGTCCTTTCTCGGCTTTGGGGCGCTTGTGCGGGCCATGATCTTTCCGCTGAAGGGCGCGGTGGCAATGGACGTTTTCATGTGGGCGCTGCCGGGACAGGTGGTCTATGTGGATACGCTGGCCCGGGGGCTCACCCTCTTGCTGGCCCTGCTGGCGGTGACGCTGACGGCGGTGCGGCTGATGCCCATGGTCGTGCTGGTTCTGGCGCAGGCGCGCCTGCCGGGAGCGCGGCGCTGGCCGGAATATCTGGCAGCGCATTTCATCGCGGCCACGCTGTGGGTGATGTCGGAGATGTACATGGACGCGGTGCCGCGCCCGCAGCGCGTGCCCTGGGTGATTGGGCTGGGCCTTGCCCTCATGGGCGGCATGGTGCTGTCCACCGTCGCCGGCTATTACCTGACGGCGCAGATGCCCGTGCCCCTGGCGGCCATGCTGGTGTTCTTCACGCCGGCCTTCTTCATCCTCGCCCTGTTCGACGGCGCCCGGAGCGGGGCTGACTGGGCGGCCATTGCCCTTGGCGCGCTCATCGGGCCGCCCGTGCATCTTCTCTGGCCGGAGGTGGATCTTCTGCTCGCCGGTGTCATCGGCGGCACTCTGGCGATGCTGATCTCGCGAAAGGCTGCCCGCACCGGCAGGAGGCGCCCATGACCGCGGGGATGCAGGCGCCTGAGGGGCCGTTTCAGTTTCTGCAGGCCGGCATGTTCACGATCGATTCGCCTGTGTGGAACGAGCCCGCCTTCTGGGGCGCGGTGATTCTGGCCGGGGCGGTGGTCACCTATGTCTGGCGCTTGCTGGGGGTGCTGCTGGCCGCCCGCATCGATCCGGACGGCATCGTCCTGCGCTGGGTGCGGGCTGTGGCCACGGCACTGGTGGCGGCGCTGGTGGCGCGCATGGTGCTGTTTCCATCCGGCCTGCTGGCCGAGGCGCCGCTTGCGGCGCGCATCGGCGGGCTGCTGGCCGGCATGCTCTTCTGGCGCTTCGCCGGGCGGCGTCTGGCGCTCTCCATCGCCGTGGCCGCCGGGGTGTTCCTGCTGCTGGAATATCTGTTTGCCTGAAAACGCGCGGGAAATTGCCGGAAAGCGGTTTTTTAGCCTGCCGCTCAAATGGAAAAGCTCACGCCACAGCCGCAGGAACTGGTGGCGTTGGGATTGTCGACCACGAAGCGCGAGCCGGCGAGCGTATCCTCGAAATCGAGGGTGGCGCCGAGCAGAAAGGGCAGGGACTCAGGGTCCACGACCACCCTGGCGCCATCACGCTCAAAGACCGCATCATTTTCCTCCGGCCCGTCCACGATCTGGAAATCGTACTGAAAACCGGAGCAGCCGCCCCCTTGCACGGCAAGGCGCAGGGCCGTCTTGCCCGGCTCATCGGCGAGGATTTCGCGAATGCGGTTCGCGGCGGCCTCGGTGATGGTTATAGTGGCGCTCATGAGCGTGATTCCCGTATCTTGCCCTGTTGCGGATCGCAAACTTTCTCTGCCGCAGGATATGTCGGCGGCGGCAGGGGCGCTGTCAAGTCATCCGCCGGCCGCTTTCTCGCCATGGGAGAAGGGAGGATGCCGATGAGGTCACGGGCGGCATCCATGCAGGCACCGCCGGCGCCCTTTGCCACGCGGCCCGAGGAGAGCCGCGGGCGCTTTCATGCCGACGATCCGGAAGATGGCCTGCGCAGCCCCTTTCAGCGCGACCGCGACCGCGTGATTCATTCCACCGCCTTTCGCCGGCTGAAACACAAGACGCAGGTGTTCGTTTCTCACGAGGGCGATCATTTCCGCACGCGCCTGACACATTCGCTGGAGGTGGCCCAGATTGCGCGCTCCATCGCCCGCGCGCTTGGGCTCGATGAGGATCTCACCGAAGCGCTGGCGCTGGCTCATGACCTGGGGCACACGCCCTTCGGCCATGCGGGGGAGCGCGCGCTCAATGCCTGCATGACCGATTACGGCGGCTTTGAGCACAACGCCCAGACCCTGCGCATCGTCACCCGGCTGGAACGGCGCTATGCCGCCTTCGACGGGCTCAACCTCACCTGGGAAACACTGGAAGGGCTTTTGAAGCACAACGGGCCGCTGATCGATGCCTATGGCGCGCCGCAGGGCAAGTATGCGCGCAGCGGCCTGCCGCGGGCGATTGCCGATTTCGTGCATTTCAGGGCGCTCAGGCCCGAGACCTGGCCTTCGGCGGAAGCGCAGGTGGCGGCTTTGGCCGATGATATTGCCTATAATGCCCATGACATTGATGACGGCCTGCGTGCCGGGCTGTTCGATCTCATCGATCTTGCCGATTTGCCGCTGGCGGGCGCGGCCCTGGCCGAGGCGCAGGATTTGAAACCGGATCTGGAGCGGCCGCGGCTCATTCACGAAACCGTGCGGCGCATCATCGCCCGCCTTGTTTCTGACGTCATCGCCCGCACGCAGCGCAATGCCGAGAAATGGCGGGTGAACAGCGCTGAGGACGTGCGCCGGCTGGGGCGGGCGCTGGTGACCTTCTCGCCGCAGACGGCGGAGGATCTGCGCGTGATCCAGCGTTTCCTGCGCCGCAATGTCTATCGGCATCCCAAGGTGATGGATGCCATGCGCCGGGCGGAACGCATCGTCTCCGACCTGTTCGCGGCTTATGTCTCCGATCCCGGCCTGCTGCCGGAGAACTGGCGGGAGCGGGTCCTGTCCGACGACAGCGAAGGCTTTCCCCGCCAGATCTGTGATTTCATCGCCGGCATGACCGACACCTATGCCATCGAACAGCACAGGCGGCTGTTTGACCTCGATCCGCTTTTCCGCTAATCGCCGAGACCACACAAAGTCGCCCGCGTGCCTTGAAGATCGGGCGGCGCTGTCATTGCCTTTCCGCTGAAAAGTAACGGACATGACCGGCATGAATCTCTTTCATCACGTGCGCCAGAAGGTCGAGGCGGCCTTGCGCACGCTGCAGCAGGAGGGCCTGCTGCCGGCGGATGCGCCGCTTGATCGCATCACGGTGGAGCCACCGCGCGATCCTGCCCACGGAGATGTGACCACCAACGCCGCCATGGTGCTGGCCAGGGCGGCGGGTATGAAGCCGCGCGATCTGGCCGGGAAGCTCGCCGCACTCTTGCGCGCGGAGCCGGACTTCAAGGAGGTGGAGATCGCCGGGCCCGGCTTCATCAACATGCGGCTGTCGGATGCCTTCTGGCCGCAGCTTCTGGATGCGGTCCTGGCCGAGGGCGAGGCCTATGGCCGCTCCGACATCGGCCGGAGCGAGAAGGTCAATGTGGAATATGTTTCGGCCAATCCCACCGGGCCGCTGCATGTGGGCCACACACGCGGCGCCGTCTTCGGCGATGCCCTGGCCAATCTTCTGGAAGAGACCGGGCATGATGTGACCCGCGAATATTACATCAATGACGCGGGCGCGCAGGTGGATGTGCTGGCCCGTTCCGTTTTCCTGCGCTACCGGGAGGCGCTGGGCGAGGACATCGGCGAGATCCCCGCAGGGCTTTATCCCGGCGACTATTTAAAGCCCGTGGGTGCGGCCCTGGCCGAAAAATACGGCCGATCCCTGCTTGAAAAGCCGGAGGAAGAATGGCTGCCGCTAGTGCGGGATTTCGCCGTTGAGCGCATGATGGCCCTCATCCGCGAGGATCTTGCCGCGCTCGGCATTGAGCATGAGGTCTTCTTCTCCGAAAGAACGCTGCACGAATCCGGCCTGATTGACGAGACGATCCGCGAGCTTGAGAAACGCGGGCTTGTCTATGTCGGCCGCCTGCCGCCGCCCAAAGGCAAGCCGCCGGAGGACTGGGAGGATCGGGAGCAGCTTCTGTTCCGCTCCAGCGATTTCGGCGACGATATCGACAGGCCGCTGAAGAAATCGGATGGCTCCTATACCTATTTCGCCGCCGATGTCGCCTATATCCGCAACAAGCTGGAGCGCGGCTTCACCCAGCTTGTCTACGTGCTGGGCGCCGATCACGGCGGCTATGTCAAGCGGCTGGAGGCCGTGAACAAGGCACTTTCCGGTGGTTCGGCGCGGCTGATTGCGCGGCTGTGTCAGCTGGTGAAGCTCTATCGCGGCGGTGAGCCGGTGAAGATGTCCAAGCGTGCGGGCGATTTCGTCACCTTGCGTCAGGTGGTGGACGAGGTGGGCCCTGATGTGGTGCGCTTCATGATGCTCACCCGCCGCAATGACGCGCCGCTGGATTTCGATTTCGAGAAGGTGACGGAGCAAAGCCGCGACAATCCCGTCTTCTATGTGCAGTATGCCCATGCCCGCATCTGCTCGGTTTTGCGCAACGCAAGCGAAGAGCTGGGGGCGGAAGCGCAGGGCGATGTTGACTTCTCGCTACTGAGCGATGAGGCGGAGCGGCAGCTGATTCGCCGAATCGGCGAATATCCGCGCATGCTGGAACAGGCAGCACGGGCACACGAGCCGCACAGGGTGGCCTTTTACCTGCAGGATCTGGCGGCGGAATTCCATGCCCTGTGGAACAAGGGCAAGGAAAAGCCAGAATTGCGCTTCATCATGCCGGAAAATCCGCTTCTGAGCCGGACGCGTCTCGCATTTTTGCGCGCCATCCGCTATTGTCTGGCCAACGGGCTGCGCATTCTCGGCGTGCGGCCCGTGGAAAAGATGTAGGGCGCGGCCAAAAGGCAAAGAGAGGGCTTTTCCCGCGTAAGCTGCGAATTGCGGCTTGATCGCATGGCGCGGGTGGTGTGATACTTCCTCTCAGGGAACAAGCCGCGGGCGCATGGGGGCAGGAACGGGCGCAGGATGAACGACAAGACCAACAATCAGGACAAGACCAGTCAGTCGGCACAGTCGGTCAGTTGGCGCGAGAAACTGGGGCTGAAGCCGAAAGCGGCGGACGCACGCGATGTGCTCACCGGCAGGGGCGAGGGGCCGCGTGTGCCTTCTGCCACAGCCGGTGGTGAGCCGCCAAAGGCGCCGCCAGCGGGCCCGGGCGGCTCAGGCAGCGCTGCTTCCGAGGCCGCAACACCAAAGACCCGGCCCGTTGTGCGGCCGGCGCCTTTAGCGCCGCGGCGACCGGTGGCGCCTTCTGCACCTGCACCGGGGCGGCCCGCTGCGCCTGCAGCCGCCAGGCCGGCATCACCACGTCCGCCCTTAAGCGGAGCCGCAGAGCGGCCTTCTTCTGCGCCATCCGGATCCGGAGCCGCCCGCCCGACACCTCCGCCGCCGCCGCCCTTGCGCAGGCCGCCTTTCCTCAAATCCGGACAGGAGGGGGCAGAACGCAGAACACCCCCGCCGCCTCCGCCGCCCCCCTTGCGGCCGGGCACCGGTATCGGCTCGTCTGCGGGCGCAGGGGGCGGTTCCGCAGGCGCGGCGGATGATGATTTCGCCCGCCGTCTGCGCGCACAGCGGGAGGCGGCGGAACGCCTGGCCGCGCAAAGAATGGGGCGCAGGAGCCCATCCGGCCATCCCGGTCAGGATGAGACATCAGGCGCGCATGAGAGCAAAGCCGGTGCCTTTGCGCCGCGGCCCGCGGCCACCGGGGCAGGGGCAGAACGGCCGGCAACTGGCCCATCAGCGCGTTCAGTGATCGGCGCGGGGGCTGCCGGGGCGCACGAGGAGCCAGGGCCTGGCGTTTCGGCGCCGCCGCCTGAGAAGGGGGCTGTCGCGCCTGGTCTGCGCACTTCCGCGGAAGGAGGGGGTGCCGCCAAGGCACGGCCCCTGCCGTTTTCCTTCGCTGATGTCGAGCCCGCGCCAAAGGCGGAAGCGCCCGCCGAACCGCAGGCGCCAGCACGGCCTAAGGCACCTGCCACGCCGGATACGCCGCCGGCGGCGGAGCCGGAGCCTGCGCCGGCCCCTGCATCCCCGCCACCGGCACAGGAGGCGCCTGCGGCACCGACGGCTTCTGCCGCTGCGGCGGAAGCGCCGGTGGATGAACAACAGGCCTTTGGCGATGCCCAGAAGCCTTATGACGTGCCGGGCGGTGGCGAGTTCTTCGAGGATTATGGCACCGAGCCCGGCCTGCCGGCTGAGGCCGGGCGGGCAACGCCGGAGGACTATTCGGCGGCGCTGGAGGAACTTAGCGCCGAACAGCCGCGCCGCCGCGGCATGGTGATCATGGTGGCGCTCATTGTCATTCTCCTCATCATCGCCGTGGCCGGGGGCGTGATCTACATGTACAAGCAGTTCGGCACGCCGCAGCAGGGCGGGGAAGTGCCGGTGATCACGCCGCCTGAGAAGCCGATCAAGACAGCACCGCCCAAGAAGGACACCGGCACCATGCCGGTGCGGCGCAAGCAGATCTATGATCGCATCCTCACCGATGGCGAGGAGGAGCAGCCGGCGCGCATCAAGCCCAGCGAGGAAAAGCCGATGACGCCGCCGGCGCCGGAAGCGCCGCCCGCCACTGGCGAAGGGGCCGAGCCCCTGCCGCTGCCCTTGCCGCCGCCGCCGGCGCTTGACGGAGGAACAGGCGGCATGCAGCTGCCGCCCCCGCCGAAAGATGGCGAGACCATGCGCACGGCGACGGCAAGCCAGGCCAGGGGCACGGGTTCAGTCGCTTCCGGCCCTGCCAGGTCGGATGTGGATAATGCCTCTCCTATTTCGCCCGCTGGAACCACGGCGGAGGAAAAGGGCGGTCAGGTTGCGGCCGTCACGGCAGGCGGCAAGACAGGCTCAGCGCCAGAAGAGGCGGCATCCCTGCCGCTTCCGCCGGTGCCGCCGCCTGTGCCTCCCGCTCCCGGTGTGACTGGTGCGGAAAAGACCGAAACGGCATCAACGTCCGCAACGGGCCTTGATGAAAAAGGGCTGGCGGCCCTGGCGGCCAGGGCCGGTGCGGATGCGCAACCGGCCGAAACACCGCCCCCCAAGGCCCAGGCAGGACCATCAGGGGGCAAAGCAATGACGAACGGGGGGACGACGGCAGCGCAAAAGCGGGCCGTCGCCGCCGTTTCTGGCCCTGGCAAAACAACCGCAGACACGGCTTCGGCGAAAGCTGCAACCGATCGCAAACGGAAAGAGGCGGCTGCGCGCGCCCGGCGCAAGGCACTGGAGGAGGCGCGCCGGAAAAAGAAGATGGCGGCGCGCCGTACGAGACCGGAGCCTCGCCTTGCCGTGCGGGAACGCACCGCGCGCGAGAGGGGAGGGCCGCGTTCCATCCTGCCGCCGGCGGTGAGCAGGCGCACGTCTGCCGTGGCCTTTGCCGAAAGGCAGCCTGCGCCGCGTCCGATCGTGCCGGCACCGCAGGCGCCGGGCGGGCCCCGCCCCATTGTGCCAACGCCTGAACGCAAGGTGAAGATCACCAATTTCAACGCGGGCCGGGCAAAGGCAACGGCGCCCGCAGGCCGCGGGCCCAAGCCCGTGGCGCCAGTCACGCGGCGGGTGGCCGCCATCACACCTGCTCCCAGGACCACGGCGCCTGCGCCGCGCCCGGGCACGGCGCGCGGCGTGCGCACGGGGCGCAGCACACCAACACCGCCGCAGAGGGGCCAAGCCCCGGGCAGGGGAGCGGGTGGTTATGTGGTGCAGCTTGCCGCCTATCGTTCCCAGGAGGATGCCCTGCGTGCCTATCAGCGTATTCGTGCGCGCCATGGCGGTTTGCTGGGCGGGCTGTCTCCGGTGATCCAGAAGAAGGACCTGGGCGCGGCCGGTGTGTTCTACCGGCTGGCGGTGGGGCCGCTTCCTTCGCGTGATCAGGCGCGGCGGCTGTGCAATGCCCTCATCGCCCGCGGCGAAAAGGACTGTCTGGTCCGCAAGCGCTGACGGCACGGATGCTTTAAGGGTATTCTCTTTTGTTTCAATAAGTTATGGCGTGCTTCTAAAAAAGTATTGGAAGTTTGTCCGTTTGCGGCAAGCGTCTAATTTGGATGGCACGGGCGCGCGGGGGGTAAAGAGCGGCCGCGCGTGTGTTTTTTATGATAAACGGGATGATATCGAACGGGGGCAGAGCCATGACGATGCACACCGCGCGCGCCTTCATCTGCGGCTGTTCCGGCCCGACGCTCACGGAGGCGGAACGGGCCTTCTTCGTCGAAGCCAGACCATGGGGGCTCATTCTTTTTGCGCGCAATATCGAAACGCCTGAACAGGTGCGGGCGCTGATTGCGGATTTTCGCCGTCTTGTCGGCAATGCGCAGGCGCCGGTGTTCGTGGATCAGGAAGGCGGGCGGGTGCAGCGGCTCAAACCCCCGCACTGGCAGGCCTGGCCGCCGGCGTTTTCTCTTGCAAAAGTTTATGAACAGGATCCCTTGAAGGCCTTAAAGGCGGCACGGTTGCTGACCCGTGCCCTGGGCCGGGAAATCCGCGCGGTGGGCTTCAATGCCGACTGCCTGCCGGTGCTGGACGTGCCCGCGCCCGGCAGTCACGAAATCATTGGCGACAGGGCCTACGGGCGGGATCCGCTCGTGGTTGCGCTTCTGGCGCGCGCGGCCATGCAGGGGCTGATGGAGGCGGGTGTTGCCCCGGTGATCAAGCACATCCCCGGCCATGGCCGGGCAAAAGCGGACAGTCACGAGACATTGCCGCGTGTGGATGCGCCGCTTGCCGACCTTGAGGCGGTGGATTTTCTGCCCTTCACAGCACTGGCCGATGCGCCGATGGCCATGACGGCGCATGTGGTCTACACGGCGGTGGATCCGGACCTTCCGGCCACGCACTCCGCGCAGGTGATCGGCGAGATCATCCGCGGGCGCATCGGCTTTTCCGGCCTTTTGATGAGCGATGACATCACCATGAAGGCGCTTTCCGGTTCCATCGCGGAGCGAGCGGAAAAGGCGCTCAGGGCAGGCTGTGATGTGATTCTGCACTGTTCCGGCAATCTGGCCGAAATGCAGGCCGTCGCAGATGTCACGCCACCGCTTGCCGGCGCTGGCCTGAAGCGGGCGCAGGCGGTTGAATGCTGGCTTCATGCTGTGGCGGATGCACCGTTTTCGCCGTTGCCGGAGGAGGAGGCGGCGGAAAGGGAAGCGCAAGAGATCGCCGCGCTGAAAGAGCAGCTCTTTGCGCTGATGACCGAGGCTTGAGTTTGAAAAGGTCATTCAGGGCTTTCATGACGTCGTTCTCCACAGGGCGGACGGCGTGCGGCGTGCCTTTTCAAACATTTGCGCGCATACTGCCCAATACAACGATATGATTCGGTTTCATCGTGCATGGTGGCGAGGCCTGCATGAGCGAGCAGGAGCAGCAATCCATTCGGCAAGATCTCGCTGTGGGCGAGGCGCCCGAGGCGTTGCCCGCGGGCGAGGGTGCGCCATGGCCGGACGGCGGCGGGCCTTTGCGGCGCGAAACCGCGGAAGCAGCCGCGGCACGGGAGGAGGATGCCCGGCTGATCGTGGCGCTGGGCAGCTTTGAGGGGCCGCTTGATCTGCTGCTTGATCTCGCCCGCCGCCAGAAAGTGGACCTCACCGAAATTTCCATCCTCGCCCTGGCTGAGCAATATCTGGCCTATATCCATGCGGCGCGGCGCATGCGCCTGGAGCTGGCGGCGGACTGGCTGGTGATGGCGGCGTGGCTGGCCTGGCTGAAGTCCCGCCTGCTTCTGCCTGCTCCGCCGGATGACGAGGAGGAGCCACCGCCGGAAGAGCTGGCGGCGCGGCTGGCCTTTCGCCTCAAGCGCCTGCAGGCCATGCGCGATGCGGCCAAGGCGCTGTTCGAGCGTCCGCTGCTGGGGCGCGATGTCTTCCCCCGCGGCTGTCCGGAGCCGGTGAAGGTGGAGCGCGTGCGCCAGTATGAAGACACCATGGTGGACCTTTTGAAGGCCTACGCCGGCATTGTGCGCCGTCATGCCGACAATCGCGGCTATGAAATCCGTCCGCAGCCGGTCTGGACGATCAAGGAGGCGCGCGAAACCCTGGAGCGGCTGGTGGGCACGCTGGGGGAGTGGAGCCGGCTGGATGCCCTTTTGCTGGAGTATCTGGCGGAGCCGGGCCGGCGGCGCTCGGCCATTGCCTCCGGCTTTGCCGCCGCGCTGGAGCTGGCGCGCGAAGGCGAGGTGGAGATCCGGCAGGATGAGCATTTCGCCCCCATCCTCTTACGCACGCCGGCGAACAGGCGCAAACCGGCCGCTTAAGGATTTGGCGCACGTAAGCTGATGAGCGATCATGCGGGAAGAGAGCACACCGGGCATGAATGACACCACACGCGCAAGTTCTTCACCTGATAAGGACCGGGGCGCTTCCTCTGGCGCTTGCGCGGGTGAGCAGGCGCGGGAAGATACCGGCGATGCACAAGCGGCGGATGCGGGTATAATGGAAAATGCCGCCCCTGATGCCCAGCATGTGCGCATGGCCGAGGCGCTTCTGTTCGCGGCCAGTCAGCCGCTTTCGGATGAGGAGATCGCCGAGGCGCTGCCCGCGGGGGTCGATGTCGCCGCCGTCATGGCCGCGCTTGTTGAAAAATATGCCGATGCCGGGGTCAATGTGGTCCGGGTGGCCGGGCGATGGCAGATGCGCACGGCGGAGGATCTGCGCCATCTTCTGCGCAAGGAAGAGGTGCAGACGCGCAGGCTTTCCCGCGCCGCGCTGGAGACGCTGGCGATCATCGCCTATCATCAGCCGGTCACACGGGCGGAGATCGAGGACATTCGCGGTGTCTCCACCTCCAAGGGTGTGCTCGATGCGCTCATGGAAACCGGCTGGGTGCGCATCCGCGGGCGGCGGCGCGTGCCGGGACGGCCGGTCACCTATGGCACAACCGATGCCTTTCTCGAACATTTCGGGCTTGAGAGCATCGCCGATCTGCCGGGGCTGGGCGAGCTGAAGGCCGCCGGTCTGCTCGATGCCTCCCTGCCGCCGGATTTCGCCATGCCGGCGCCATCGCCGCAGGATGAGGCCCTGGACCCGAATGCGGATGACACCCTCGAACAGGATGATCTTGAGGACGACACGCCGCTGGAGATGCATCTGCCGGAAAAGTGATACCAGGTTGCGTAAAGGCTGACCGGTGAAATCGCCCCGCACCCCCGCCCAGGCCCTTGTTTTTCATGATTGGGGGGGGGGGGAGTTATTATGCAGGGTGGTATGATCCGGCGGTTTGCTGATCGTCACGTATCCCGGGTGAGCATGCGCGGCTCCGGCAACAGGCCGCGCGGGGCATATCGCAGCACCAGGGTGATGACAAGGCCGATGGCAAAGACGCGGGCCTGCAAGGCGCGGGCGTCCAGATCCGCCGGCAGGGTCAAGCCGAAAAGCGTCTGGCCCGCCTCGCCGAGGAGATGGAACAGGGCGAGCGCGGCCGGCTCGGACATGACCCAGACGGCATAGACAATGAGCGCGCCGATGATGGCGCCGAGGTTGTTGCCGGGCCCGCCGAGAATGACCATCACCCAGACAAGGAAGGTGTGATTGAGCGGCAGGAAGCCGGCGGGGTCGAAAATGCGGGTAAAACCGATGAGGGCTGCGCCGCCCACGCCCATGAGGCCTGAGCCAAGGATGAAAATCTGCAGCCGGCGGGCGTTGACATCCTTGCCCATGGCGGCAGCGGCGATTTCATTGTCGCGTATGGCGCGCATCATCCGGCCCCAGGGCGCACGCCAGGCCTTTTCCAGAAGCCACCAGACGACAACGATGAGAACGGCCATGAGCACGAGATAGGCGGCGCGTGCGGCGATGAAGCCGATCGTGTCCGGCGTTGGCACCGGCCAGGGTAGGGGAGAGACGGTCAGGGTGCCACGGGTGAGCCAGTCGGCATTCTTGAGAACGGCCTTGACGATTTCGGCAATGCCAAGGGTGGCAATGGCGAGATAGTCCGACCGCAGGCCTAGGCAGATGCGCCCCACGAACCACGCCAGCCCTCCCGCCGCGGCGCCGGCGGCGATCCAGCCCAGCCACACGGGCAGACCAAGCCCGCCGATGAAGCCGGCCTGTCGCTCAATGTCGCGCGCCACCGGATCGAGCGTGGCCATGACCACGAGATAGCCCACGGCCCCCACGATCACGGCAAGGGCCGTGCTCAGCCTTCGCGGCAGGCCAAACAAGCGGTTGCCGCGGGCAATCAGCCAGGTGAGCGCAATGACGCCTGCGCCCATGAGAAGGACGCGGCCGAGGCGCAAGGGAAAATCGCCCTGCCAGAAGGCCTCATTGACCGGAAAGGAGACGAACAGCGAAAGATAGGCGCCCAGGGCCACAAAGCCCATGACACCGGCATTGAACAGGCCGGCATAGCCCCATTGCACGTTCAGCCCCAGGGCGATGAGGGCGTAACAGAGCGCTTCCACCGTCATGCGCAGGGCATAGGCCGGGCCGAAGAGCGTGAGAATGAGGCCATAAAGCGCGGCGGTCAGCACAAGAATGATGAGCGCACGCTGCTTAAGGCCCAAGGACACCGCGCCGTCTGTGCCTTTCCCTGGGGGTGTTTGCCGGGGCGTGGTCATGGCAGCCTTCTCCTTGAAAAACCGTGAAGCCTCTTGCCTGCTACAGGACCTTGCCGCGGAAAATGCCGGTGGGCCGCCAGATGAGCACCACCACGAGGATGACGAAGGGCACCGTCAGCTTGTATTCCGTGGGCACGAAGGCCAGCCGGCCCGGAATCTCGATGAGGCTTTCCAGATAGGGCTTTAGGGGGCGCAGCAGGATTGACCAGTTGAAAATGGAGAGCACCTCGGCAAAGCCGACAAGAAAGCCGCCGGCAATGGCGCCGTAGGGCTGGCCGACACCGCCGACGATGGCGGCGGCGAAGATGGGCAGGAGCAGGTTGAAGCTCATGTCCGGTTTCCAGGTCACGTCCAGCGAAAGGAGCGTGCCGGCGGCAGCGGCCAGGGCGCCGGCAATGATCCAGGTGATGCGCACCACATGCGAAACGGGAATGCCGGACAGCCGCGCCAGGTCCGGATTGTCACTCATCGCGCGCATGGCCTTGCCGGTTTTCGTGCGGGTGAGGAACCAGTGCAGAAAGACGACGGCGGCGATGGTGAATAGCATGATCAGGATCTGCGGCTCGGTGATGACGATCTTGCGCCGCGCAAGCTCGAAGGGCAGGGCGAGGCGGAAAATGTCCTTGCGCTCCGCCACATAGAGGGAATGGGCATCCGCCCCGGCAATCAGGCGGATGAGGCCCTGCAGCATCAGGGCGACGCCGAGCGAGGCCATGACCAGCACCACCGGGCGGATGCCGGATGCGCGCAATGGAGCATAGAACCAGCGGTCGGCCAGCAGGGCGACGATAACGGTCAGCGCCATGGCGAAAGGCATCAGCACGAAGGCGGAGGGCAGGCCGAAGAGGGCGCCGGCATGCGGAAAGGCCAGGGTGAGCGCCAGGGCGATGCCGCCGCCCAGCGCCATGAGATCGCCATGGGCAAAATGGGCGAAACGGAGAATGGCAAAAACAAGGGTGACGCCCACAGCGCCGAGGGCATAGATGGAGCCGGTCACAAGCCCGGCGATGACCACCTTGTTGAAAAAGAAGACCAGCGCGTCCATGAGCCTGCCCTGCACAATCCTGCCCGTTTGCCGCCCCGTGCCGCTTATACATGCCCATGCAGCACCCGGCTTTATCCAGGGCACGGGAGCGATCGAGCGCACTTATGCCCGCAAAGGCCAGGGGATGTCCAAACACCTTTTGCGCGAGTCTGTTCGCATGCGCATATTCATTGCGTGCATGCCTATGCAAAGCGGCTTCTGACATTGACTTCGGTCATTTTTGTTCCGACAAGGGCCTCGCATAAAGGGCGGTTGAATGGTCGGATCATCTGACCGGACAATTCCAGCAGGATCGAAAGCATCATGAAACGTTTCAGGGTCTTCACCGCATCCAATCCGGCCTGGCTGCCGTCGGTCGCCGTCATTTTAACGGTTCTTGCGGGGCCGGCTGCCCTTGCCAGGGATCCGGCTGCGGTCTGCCTGGAAGAACACAAGCCGGACGTGGCCGTGAAGGCCTGCAACACCGCGCTGGCCGAGGAGAACCTGCCGAAGGAGACGCGGGCGCGTCTTTTGGCGGCGCGGGCGGCCAATCTGGCCAAGAAGGAGAAGTTCCGCGAGGCCATTGCCGATCTCAATGCGGCGGTGAAGCTGATGCCGGAGGATATCAAGATCCGGCTGGCGCGCGGCGATCTCTATCTCCTGCTTGGTTTCGCCAACAAGGCCTTTGATGATTATTCCAAGGTCATCGAGAAGGATCCCTATAACGCCCGCGCGCACCTGGGCCGCGCCATCATCTGGCAATTCCGCAACAAGCCTGCCTTTGCCCTGAAGGATCTCGATGCGGCGCTCAAGCAGAATCCGAAGGATGCGGAGCTGCATGCGCAGAAGGGCAACATCCTGATGCGGCTGAAACGCTGGCGCGAGGCGATTTCGGCCTTCAATGATGCCATCTTCCTCAACCCCAATGATGTGGATTCGCGCGAGAACCGCGCCGTGGCCTGGATGCGGCTCAAGGATTATGCCAATGCCGCCAGCTCGCTGGACGTGGCCATCCGCCTTGCCCCCGGCCGCTCCACCCTTTACGAGAAGCGGGCGCGCGCGCGCTGGCAGATGGGCCAGCGGGAAAAGGCGCTTGCTGACCTGAACAGGGTGGTGGCGCTGCGTCCGCGGGATGCGCGCGTGCTCATCGACCGCGGCATTGTGCTTTTTCGCCTGGGCAAGGTGAAAGAGGCCCTGGCCGATTTTGCCAGGGCGGAAAAGCTGGGCGCGGATTCGCCACAGTTGCATTATTTCCGCGGGCAGGCACTGGAAAAGCTGGGGCGCAGGGCGGCAGCGCGCCAGGCCTATCGGCGGGCCCTTTCCGCACCGGCAGCCAGCATGGCCGATGCCCGCGCCCGCATGGAAGCCGACAAGCGCCTAAAGGCCCTGCAGGCGGCAAAGGACTAGGGCGTGTCCTCATAAAATCCGGCGCGCCAGCCCCTTAAGGTCGGCATTTTCGCTTCATCTCGCTGGCCTTTCGCCCTTGAAAATAGCTTTGGCTATTCCCTGCGGGCGAAAAACCAGCGATATTTTGCGAAAATGCCGCTGGCATCGCCGTCTTTTATGAGTCCACGCCCTGAGAAAGCCTCGGACTTGCAGGGGGCTCTTCCTGCACGGCTGGATTTCTCTGACGCAGCAGCCTGTCGAAAGCGGTGGCGTGCGCGGCATTTTGCCCTTGCGGGCGGTGGGGCGATGGGCTAGGGCCAAGCCATGGAGAAGGGTATCGCCTTGAAAGGGCGGTGAAACATCCCATAGTGCCGCTGCGGCAAGGGTTCAATACGCTTTGAAAGAGGGCCTCATGGCGGAAGCGCACGAGTGGATCCTCATCATCGATTTCGGTTCGCAGGTGACCCAGCTCATCGCCCGGCGCATCCGTGAGGCCGGGGTCTATTCCGAGATCGTGCCGTTTCAGAAGGCGGCGGAAGCGTTACAACGCGAGAACATCAAGGGCATCATCCTCTCCGGCGGGCCGGCCTCGGTCACCTGGGAGGAAGCGCCCCGGGCCCCGGATGCGGTGTTCGAGACGGGCCTGCCGGTGCTCGGCATCTGTTATGGTCAGCAGACCATGGTGGCGCAGCTCGGCGGGGAGGTGGAAACCTCCGAGCATCAGGAATTCGGCCGCGCCTTTCTGGAAGTGGTGAAGGACTGCCGCCTGTTCGAGGGCGTCTGGAAGGTGGGTGAGAAGCATCAGGTGTGGATGAGCCACGGCGATCGCGTGGTGCGCTTGCCTGCGGGCTTTGAGGTGGTGGGCGTCTCCGAGGGCGCGCCCTATGCCGCCATTGCCGATGAGGCGCGGCGCTTCTATGGCGTGCAGTTCCATCCGGAAGTGGTGCACACGCCGGACGGTCACAAGCTTCTGTCCAATTTCGCCCTGAACATCTGCGGCTGTTCCGGTGACTGGACCATGCGCTCCTTCCGCGAGGAGGCCATCGAGAAAATCCGCGCCCAGGTGGGCGATGCGAAGGTCATCTGCGGGCTGTCCGGCGGGGTGGATTCCTCCGTCACCGCGGTGCTTTTGCATGAGGCCATTGGCGATCAGCTGCAGTGCGTCTTCGTCGATACGGGACTGTTGCGGCTTGGGGAACCGGAAGAGGTGGTTTCTCTCTTCAGAGATCACTATAACATTCCGCTCATAGCCGTTGATGCGTCGGAAGAATTTCTCTCCAAGCTTGAAGGGGTGACGGATCCGGAGCAAAAGCGCAAGATCATCGGCGCCACCTTCATCGATGTCTTTGAGCGCGAGGCGAAAAAGATCGGGGGCGCGGAATTTCTGGCGCAGGGCACGCTCTATCCGGACGTGATCGAGAGCGTCTCCTTCACCGGCGGGCCCAGTGTGACCATCAAGAGCCATCACAACGTTGGCGGCCTGCCGGAGCGGATGAATCTGAAGCTTGTCGAGCCCCTGCGCGAGCTGTTCAAGGACGAGGTGCGGGCGCTGGGGCGTGAACTGGGGCTGCCGGAAAGCTTCGTCGGGCGCCATCCGTTCCCGGGCCCGGGTCTGGCCATTCGCCTGCCGGGCGGTGTGACGCGGGAGAAGCTGGAGATCCTGCGCAAGGCCGATGCCATCTATCTCGAGGAGATCCGCAAGGCGGGGCTGTATGACGCCATCTGGCAGGCCTTTGCCGTGTTGCTGCCCGTTCAGAGCGTGGGCGTGATGGGCGATGCGCGCACCTATGAATATGTCTGCGCCCTGCGCGCGGTGACCTCCGTGGACGGCATGACGGCGGACTGGTTTCACTTCGACCCGGATTTTCTGGCGAACGTCTCCACCCGCATCATCAACGAGGTGCGCGGCATCAACCGCGTGGTCTACGACATCACCTCCAAGCCTCCCGGCACCATCGAGTGGGAGTAGGGCACCTTTTCAGAGCCAGTTTTCCAGTTTCAGATCCGGCACGCGGGAAAAGTCCCGTCTGTTTGCCGTCACCAATGTAAGACCAAGCGCCAGCGCCTGCGCGGCGATGCGCGTGGCCCATTCTGGCCGCTTAACCGACAGGCTTGATTTGAGCCGTATAGGAGACAATTGCCGGAACGGGATTTTATCCCGTTCCTTCAACGTCTTGGCGGGGTATAAATAATTCGTGTTTATAAACAATAACTTCATATACTTATAAATTATGTCATGCAATCATGGCGAACCACACAACGCAATATAAGGCTACCATCTTCCTCGTCACCCCGGCGCAAGCCGGGGTCTCGGGCCACACATTCATGAATCAATGGCCTGAGATACCGGCTTTCGCCGGTATGACGAGAACCGTAATGAAGTGCCCATCGGCCTGATGTTCATCGGCCGCGGAAGACGGGGGTGCGGCGTTCGAGAAAGGCGCGGCGGCCTTCTTCGTAATCGGCGCTTTCATAACAGGCCCGGGCCAGTGCCTGCAGCGTGCCGCGCTCTTCGTTGAGGCGGCCGGACCAGAGCGCGGCGATGGCCGCCTTGGCATACTTTAGGGAAAGCGGCGCATTGGCGGCGATGCGCAAGGCGCGCTTGCGCACATGCGCTTCCAGCTCTTTTGCCGGATAGGCGGCGTTGATCAGGCCGGTGCGCAGCGCCCAGGATGCATCGAACCGTTCGCCGGTGAACAGAAGCTCGGCGGCATGGGCGGCAGAAAGAATGGTGCGCAGCCGCGCAAGGGCATCGAGCGGGAAGGCAAGCCCCAGCCGCGCCGGCGGCAGGGCGAACAGGGCGTCATCCGCGCTGATGCGCAGATCACAGGCCAGCGCAATGGCAAGCCCGCCGCCCAGGCAATAGCCTTCCACCATGGCGATGGTGGGAACATGAGCCTGCTCAAGCGCCTTGAGGCTTCGTTCATGAATGCGGTCATAATCTTCGGCCGCCCGGCCAGCGCGGACGGTCTCGAATTCCGCGATGTCAGCGCCGGCGCCGAAATGTCCGCCCAAGCCCCGCAAGACAATGACGCGCACATTATTCGCCTGTTGCGTGAGCGTTTCCACCGCCTCGGGCAGCGCCCGCCACATGGCGAGGTTAAAGGCGTTGCGCTTGTGTGCACGATCGAACAGCAGCCAGCCAATGCCGCTGTCCGGTTCGATGTGCAGCCGGAAATTTTCCGGCGCCGGAAGCGCGTGCATGTCGGAATGTTCGCTCATGCCATGAAAATGAACGAGGTGCATGGGCCTTGACAATGGCCGGGGGCTTCTTTTCGGTGCATACTTTGGCATGACACCTCGGCCTGAGAGGACGCAAACAGAAACAGGGAACGACGGAACGGAGCCATGAACGCTAAGGCGGCAGAAAACGGCTGGCTGGAGCGGGAAACGGAAGCGGAGCAGCACCTTGATCCCGTCTGGCGTCAGATCAGGCGCGAGGCGCGGGAGATTATCACCAACGATCCATCCCTGGGCGGGTTCATCTATGCGGCGGTGCTCAATCACCGGCGCTTCGGGCAGGCCATCGGGCACAGGCTGGCCATGACCCTGGCCAATCATGACATCAACGCCGAGCTCATCATTCAGGCCTATTCCGATGCGCTGGAAATGGATCCGGAAATCGGGCAGGCGGCGCGGGCGGATATCCTCGCCGTTTATGAGCGCGATCCGGCCTGCGAGCGCTATATCGAGCCGTTTCTCTATTTCAAGGGCTTTCAGGCCTTGCAGGCGCACCGGCTGGCCCATGCCCTGTGGACGATGGGCCGGAAGGATTTCGCCCTTTTCCTGCAAAGCCGTGCCTCACAGGTTTTTTCCGTGGACATTCATCCCGCCGCCCGCATCGGCAAGGGCATCATGATCGATCACGCGCATGCCATCGTCATCGGCGAAACGGCGGTGGTGGAGGACAATGTCTCCATCCTGCAGGACGTGACCCTGGGCGGCACCGGCAAGGAGGAGGGCGACCGGCATCCAAAGATCCGGGAGGGCGTGCTGCTTGGCGCCGGCTGCAAGGTGCTCGGCAATATCGAGGTGGGCCGCTGCGCCAAGGTGGCGGCGGGCTCGGTGGTGCTGAAGGATGTACCGCCCAAGGTGACGGTGGCGGGCGTGCCGGCAAGGATTGTCGGTCCCACGGGATGTGATGATGTGCCGCCGGCCACGGTCATGGATCACAAGATCGAGGGCGTGGATGACTGACCCTTCTAAAGCTTTTTTATGCGCCACCGCGCAAAGGCGGCCTTGTCACAACCCTTCGCAGGGGCTACTTCCCTAGTCACGACACGGTGCCGGCCGCAGGGCCGATTGCCGTTTCGCTGCGCAGGAACAATGACACAATGATCAGGAAAGGGGTGGCTCAGCCGTGACACCGGATGAAATCGCCAAACTCAACCGCTATCTGAAGAAGAAATTCAAGCTGCCGGAACTGGAAGTGCGTCCGCGTCCTAAGAAGGACGATTCGGCGGAAATCTACATCGGTGACGAGTTCATCGGCGTGATCTTCAAGGACGACGAAGACCCCAACGACATCTGCTACAACTTCCAGATGGCCATTCTCGACTATGATCTCGAGGAAGAGGCCTGATCTGACGGCCACTGGGATGAAAACGGACATTGGTCCGATGGCTTCTGTTGGCTGTCGGCCCTTCGAGATCAAAATGACAGAGACAGCAGGCCCCCGTTTTCGGGGGCCTTTCTTCATGCAGGTGCGGAAAATTTTATCGACACGCGCGTAACGGGTTTTTCAGTTTTTCCTTCTAGGATCAGCCCATCACTTTAGGGGACGGATTCGAAAGAGCGTTGAGTTCATGCAGAAAAACAATGTGCAGATGAAACGCTTGCCACAATCGGTGGATGGCCTGTTCATCAGCGAGCGGCTGCGGCCGCTGATGCGTTTTCTGATGGTCGGTTTGGCCGGGCTGGCCACGGACATGGCCGTTTTTCATCTCATGGCCACGGCCGGCCTGCACCCTTATGTGGCACGGTTCATCTCGTTGGCAGTGGCCACGGTGCTCACCTGGCAGCTGAACCGGCGTTTCACCTTTGGCGCCAGTGGCCGCCGGCAGGCCGAAGAGGGGCTGCGCTATGTTCTGGTCACCCTTGTGGCGCAGGGCGTGAACTATGTCACTTTTGCCTTGCTGATTGCCGGGCCGCTTTCCGATCACAAGAGCCTGGCCATCCTGTTCGGGGCAGGGGTTGCCACCATCTTTTCCTACACCGGCCACAGCCTGTTTTCCTTTGCGCCGAAGACGGTGCGCAGCGAAGCCTGATGAAGGCAAGGCGAAGCCAGCAACGGAAAAGAAGACACAGCGGATTCTCAAGGACGAAAAAACGGGTTTCACACCATTACCGGAGAGAGCGATGAAAAAGGTGGATGCGGAACTGTTCATCATCGGTGCCGGCCCGGCGGGTCTGACGGCGGCCTATGAATTCACCAAGCACAATCCGTCGGTGATCGTGGCGGAGAAGGATCCGCAGTACGTGGGCGGCATCTCCCGCACGGTCAACTACAACGGCTATCTTTTCGACATCGGCGGGCACCGCTTCTTTTCCAAGTCGCAGGAGGTGGTGGATCTGTGGAAGGAGATCCTGCCGCAGGATTTCATCACCCGTCCGCGTCTGTCTCGCATCTATTACAAGGGCAAGTTCTATTCCTATCCGCTGAAGGCCTTTGAGGCGCTCAAGAACCTCGGCCTGATCGAATCCGCCTTGTGCGTGATGTCCTATGCCTGGGCGCGCGCCTTTCCCATCCGCGAGCCCAAGACCTTCCATGAATGGGTGCGCAACCAGTTTGGCGAGCGGCTGTTCCGCATCTTCTTCAAGACCTACACCGAGAAGGTCTGGGGCATGTCCTGTGACGAGATTTCCGCCGACTGGGCAGCCCAGCGCATCAAGGGCCTGTCTCTCACCTCGGCGGTGAAGAACGCCATTGCCAATTCCTTCGGCGTAAAGGCGCGCGACAAGAACGGCGAGGTGATCAAGACCCTGATCGATTCCTTCCAGTATCCGCGCAAGGGCCCCGGCATGATGTGGGAGGCCGCGGCCGAGAAGGTGAAGGCGCGCGGCGGCCGCATTCTCATGGGGCAGGAATTCGTGCGCATGAGCTGGGATGCCGATGCCGGGATCTGGACGGTGACGGTGCGTGATGTGAAAACGGGCGAGGAGCGGCAGTTCACCGCGCGACATGTGATCTCCACCGCGCCGGTGCGGGAGCTGATGGATTCCATCCGTCCCTCGCCGATCTCGCGCCTGCATGCGCGCGAGCTGAAGTATCGCGACTTCCTCACCGTCGCGCTCATCGTGAAGGACACCAAGGACTTTCCGGACAACTGGATCTACATTCACGATCCCAACGTAAAGGTGGGCCGGGTGCAGAACTTCCGCTCCTGGTCGCCGGAGCTGGTGCCGGAAGAGGGCATGAACTGTCTGGGCCTCGAATACTTCTGCTTTGAAGGCGACGGCTTATGGTCGATGAAGGATGAAGAGCTCATCGAGCTGGCCAAGAAGGAGATCGAGCAGGTGGGCCTGGCCCGGGCGCAGGATGTGGTGGATGCGGCCGTGGTGCGTCAGCCCAAGGCCTATCCCGTCTATGACGACGACTACAAGAAGCACATGGAGATGATCCGGCGCGATCTGGAGATGCATTATCCGACGCTGCATCTCATCGGCCGCAACGGCATGCACAAGTACAACAATCAGGATCACGCCATGATGACGGCCATGCTCACCGTGCGCAACATCCTGGCCGGCGAGAAGCTCTATGATGTGTGGAACGTGAATGAGGACGCCCAGTATCACGAGGAGCTGACCGAGGGCGAGGTGGCGGCGCTGAAGTCCGAGCGCGAGGTGCCGCGCAAGGTCAAGGCCGCTTAAAAGTTTGCGGCGCTTCGCCGCAAAAGGCTGAAATCCCGCAAAGAGCGGTTCGCGCCGGCGGACCGCTCTTTCCTTTTGCTGTCCGGCAGCAACCCGGATACAACAGATGAAATACAGAAAGGGAAAGCTGCTCAGCCTTTCTTGGCCTTGAGCTCCTGATGGCGTTTCAGGGCGATTTCGGCAGAGGCATAGGCTTCCTGCCGCTCCACCGACCAGTAGCGCAGCGTTTTTAAGGGAATGGGCCGGCCGGTGACGGCGCAGCGCACGAAGTCTCCCTGTTCGAGGATGTCAAAATCCGCATCCAGGAACCGTACCTTCGCTTCCTTGCCCAAAACAGTGGCGGTCATGTCGTTTCTTTTGTCCATGGCCTCTTGATAGAGCGGGGCGTCGTGTTTGCCAAGCGCTTCCTTATACCCACCTGCATCATGAACCACCCACCGCCCCGCGCCCCACCCAACCCCCAAATTATGAGACAAGGGCCTGGGCGGGGGCGCGGGGCGATTTCACCGTAAAAGGCCGCGGACGATCAGAAGAGCGAGCCCTGGGCATCGTCATCCCCCCTGCCGCGGCGGCGGGAAGGGCGCTTTGGTCTTGAAGCCTCCGCCCCGGACGAAGAGGGTGAAGAGGCGCGCTGTTTTCCGCCGCTGCCGGCAATGGCCGGGATCGTGCCATCAGAGAACTGAAGATGAAGCGGCATGCCTTCCGTAATGTCGCGGGCATGCCGGAGCACATGCCCGTCCTTGCCATGGCGCACCAGCGCAAAACCGCGCGCAAGAACGGACTGATGCGATAGCGAAACAAGCAGCCGTGCAACATGGGCAAGCTGGTGCTTTTCGGCATCGAGGCGGGCCCTGGCGGCCTGATGCAGGCGCTGGTGCACGGCCTGCAGGCGCTCGCGGCGATGGGAAAGGGCGGTGGTGAGCAGATGGGGCTTGATGGCGCCGGCGGCATGCATCAGGCGCAGGCGCTCTTTCTCCGTTCTGCGCCGCAGGGCGAGGATCAGCATATGCTCCCGCTTCTGCAGGATCTGGCGGGCTTCGGCGATGCGCCTTTGCACAAGGCGCGGATGCAGTCGCGATAAGGTGCGGGCAAGCCGCACATGCAGCCCCTGCAAACGGGCATGCAAGGCTGCGTGCAGGCGCATGCCGGCATGATCCAGGTGCTGGCGGGCCATGGCGAGAATGTCCTCCGGCCGCGGCAGCGCGCGGGCGGCGGCCAGAAGCCTCTGCCGGCGATGATCAATGCCATGGCGCACGCTTCTGAGCAGGCGGGCACCGGCCTCCTGCACCCAGGCGAGAAGCTCCGCCCGCACCGGCACGGCCTTTTCCGCCGCCGCCGTTGGCGTGGGGGCGCGCCAGTCCGCGGCGAGATCGATCAGGGTCCAGTCGGTCTCATGCCCCACGGCGGAAATCAGCGGGATTTCGGACGCCGCTGCCGCGCGCACCACGATTTCCTCGTTGAACCCCCACAGGTCTTCCAAAGAGCCGCCGCCGCGGGCGACGATGATGAGATCGGGGCGCGGCACGGGGCCGTTCCTGCTCAGCGCGTTGAATCCGGCAATCGCCTGTGCCACTTCCTCAGCACAGGTCTCGCCCTGAACGCGCACGGGCCAGACGAGGACACGGCGCGGAAAACGATCGGCCAGCCGGTGCAAGATGTCGCGGATCACCGCCCCGGTGGGCGAGGTGACCACGCCGATGATCCGCGGCAGGAAGGGCAGGGGCTTCTTGCGCGAGGCATCAAACAGCCCTTCCGCGGCCAGCTTCTTCTTGCGCTCCTCCAAGAGGGCCATGAGGGCGCCGATGCCGGCGGGTTCGATGGTCTCGATAATGAGCTGATACTTGGACTGGCCCGGATAGGTGGTGATGCGGCCGGTGACGACCACTTCCAGCCCCTGTTCCGGCTGAAAGCTCTGGCGCCGCGCCGTGGAGCGCCACATGACACAGGCAAGAACCGCCTTGTCGTCCTTCAGATCGAGATAGACATGGCCCGAGGACGGCCGTGAAACCCGCCCCACCTCGCCGCGCACGCGCACATGGCCGAAGGTGTCCTCCATGGTGCGGCGAATGGCGTTGGAAATGTCGGAAACGGTGTATTCCACCACATTGCCCACCCGCGGCAGGGGCTCCGCGGCGGCCTGCATCATTGCCGGCGCCGGCATCATGGATTCAGCAGGCGGCTCGGCGAGAAGGCTCTGCCGTTCGTTGCGTGTGTTCGCTGAGCTGGCGTCTGGTGTCTCATCCTCGAGTATCTCGCCGGTGATCGGATCGATGCGGGGCGTATCGGCCATGGAGCGTTCTTTCCGGTCGTTTTTTTAAGAGGCGTTAGGGAGTCGGGTCCTTTCGGCCCTTGCCTGGTTTGCTGCGAATGTATCATAGTGCCGGCCGGAAGGGACAGGCCTGCCCGTGCCTCTTTCCATGAACGGAAAAAAAGCGCCTCGGTCGGAAACGGTGCTGCAGGGGCGCGGTGCAGGGCCAATTGGTATCCGGGGAGGCTTGGTGTCAGCCATGAATATTCTGCTCATCGGTTCCGGTGGCCGGGAACATGCCCTGGCCTGGAAACTTGCCGCCTCGCCGCGGATCGGCACGCTCTTTGCCGCGCCGGGCAATGCCGGTATCTGCGAAGAGGCCGAATGCGTCTCGCTCAATGCGGATGACTTCGCTGCCGTGGCCGATTTCTGCAAGCGCAACGCGGTGTCCCTCGTCGTGGTGGGGCCGGAGGCGCCGCTGGTGGCCGGTATTGCCGATGCCCTGGCCGAGGAGGGCATTGCCGTTTTCGGGCCGAAAAAACAGGCGGCGATGCTTGAGGGCTCAAAGAGCTTCACCAAGGAGATCTGCCGCACATATGGCATTCCCACCGCCGATTATGCCGTCTTCGATTCGGCCGAGGCGGCCCTGGAGCATCTTCAGCGCACCGGCGCGCCCATTGTGGTCAAGGCCGACGGGCTGGCGGCGGGCAAGGGCGTGGTCGTTGCAGACGACATGGAAACGGCTGAACGCGCCATTCGCGATGCCTTTTCCGGTGCCTTTGGCGCGGCGGGCGCGCGCGTGGTTTTAGAGGAAAAGCTTGTGGGCGAGGAGGCCTCCTTCTTTGCCCTCTGTGATGGGACAACGGCATTGCCGCTTGCCACCGCGCAGGATCACAAGCGCGCCTATGATGGCGATACCGGGCCCAATACCGGCGGCATGGGCGCCTATTCGCCGGCGCCGGTGATGACAGAGGCGATGTGCGCCCGCACCATGGACGAGATTGTCCTGCCCGCTTTGAAGGCCATGCAGGATGCGAAGACGCCTTATGTGGGCGTTCTCTATGCCGGTTTGATGATCACCGAGGACGGTCCAAAGCTGATCGAGTTCAACGTGCGCTTCGGCGATCCGGAGTGTCAGCCGCTGATGATGCGGCTCAATGACGATCTTGTCGATCTCATCGAGGCGTCCGTGAATCATGATCTCGCCGGGGGCACGGTGCGCTGGTTGCCGGATGCGGCGCTGACGGTGGTGATGGCCACCAGGGGCTATCCCGGCGCCTATGAGAAGGGCTCGGTCATCGAGGGTGTTGAAGAGGCCGATGCCATGGAGGGCGTGAAGGTCTTTCACGCCGGCACGCAGCGGGATGCGGACGGAAACCTCATCGCCGTGGGCGGGCGGGTGCTGAATGTCACCGCCCTTGGCGCCACCATCGCGGAGGCACAGAAAAAGGCCTATGCGGCGGTGGAGAAGATCCGCTGGCCGGAAGGCTTCTATCGGCGTGACATCGGCTGGCGTGCCATAAAGCGCGGGCTGTGAAGCGAATGACAAGCGCCTCAGCCACCGTCTGACGGCTCACAGACAAAAGGCCCTGCCGGAAAATGCCGTGCAGGGCCTTTTGCAATCATGTGTTCTTTCGCAGCCGGTATGGGTGCTTAAAAATGCCCGTGGATCACACGGCATCAAGGAACTTCACGCCGATCTGCCCCGGATCGCGCCAGACCACCTCGCAGGGCCGCTCCCGCCCGTCCATGGGGAAATAGAGCTGAAACTGATGCGGCACCAGGGCCACCTCGGCAAGCTTCAGACGGGCGCCGCGGGAGGAGATGTCGCGCACCCGACAGGTCAGCGTGGAGCGGCGGTCATTGAAGATGATGTAGGCTTGCTGCAAGACGCGATAACGCGGGGTCTTGCGCCGTTCCTGGCCTTGTGGCGGCACATGGGCCCGTGGTGCATAGACGTTCATCGTCCTGGTCTCCGGTTGTTCCCTGTCGAACGCGTCTGCCCCCTTTTTGCAGGCATGGCAGGTGGTTGGTCTCGTCCCGTTTCCATGATGCCAAAGACCTCTTAACCCGCGGTGAAACGCAAGGCGGGCATTTGACTCAAATTGCACGAAATAGGAGATGCGGCGGCAGAGCTCCATGCCTTGCATGGCAGGAAAAGCCCTTATGCATGCGTTTCATGAAAAGGCGTGATAGCTGTCTGTGAAAGGCTGTGCCATTCAATTCCGATCATCAGGAGGGGCAGGGGCGCAAGCCATGCTGAGCATTCTCGCTTCCATCGTGCCGGTGCTGCTGCTCATCGCGCTGGGCTTTGCCCTGCGCAAGAGCGGGCTTGTGCCGCGCGAGCAGTGGCGGGGCATGGAGAGCGTCTGTTACTGGATCCTGTTTCCTGCGCTCCTGATCGTTTCCCTGGCGCGCGCGAAGCTGGACTTTGCCGCCCTGGCCAGCTTCTCTTATGCGCTGCTGGCGCAGGTCATCAGCGCCACGGTGCTGTTGTGGCTTGTGCGGCGGCCTGTCAGCCGGGCCTTGTCCATGTCCGGACCCACCTTTTCCTCCCTGTTTCAGACAGTGACGCGCTGGAACGGCTTTCTGGCCATGGCCGTGATCGACAAGCTCATCGGCGCGTCCGGCATTGCACTTCTGGCGGTGGCCTTTGCCGTGATCATTCCCTATCTGAACGTGGCCAACGTCATGGCCATTGCTATCTCGGTGGGGCGCACGCCGCCAACGCCGGCTTCCATCGTGCGCGAGCTTGCGCGCAATCCCTTCATCCTTGCCATTCTCTTTGGCCTGCTTGTGCATTTCACCGGCATCAGTCTGCCCGATCCGGTGATGACGGCGCTTGATCTGCTCGGGCGCGCGGCGCTTGGCATCTCGCTTCTGATCGTTGGCGCGGGCTTGAGCTGGCAGGCGGTGGCTAAAGCGCACAAAGGAGTTTCGGCCTCGGTCATCCTGCGGCTTGTAGGCATGCCGAGCCTTGCGCTGTTCTGGGGCTTCGTTTTCGGCATTTCCGGCGTGGCGCTTGTGGTGCTGGTGATGACGGCGGCGGTGCCCACGGCGGTCAACGGTTACATGCTGGCGCGGGCCATGGGCGGCGATACCGATTATTACGCCGCGGCGGTGACGGCGCAGGTGATGGCCTCGGCGCTTACCATGCCCCTGTTCATCTGGCTGGCTATGAAACTGGGCGGTGTTGGGTGATCGGTTGAAAAGCGCCCATCCCCTTCTTGCCGGGTGGGGGGCGGAGCGTTTAGGTTTCCTGAAGATCAGGTCAATCCGCCATGAAGCCGGTGCGGATCCTGGTTGGGCGGTGAATGAAGCCAGGGGCTTGAGCGACAATGCAGGATGCGCTCACCGATGAACGCGCGCCGATCCTTAAGGGGCGGCATCTGCTGGGCGTGGCAGATCTCACCATTGAGGAGATCACGGCCCTGCTTGATCTGGCCGAGCATTATGTCGCCGTCAACCGCCGGCGCAAAAAGCGGCTGTCCATCCTGGAAGGGCGCACGCAGATCAACCTGTTCTTCGAGCCTTCCACGCGCACGCAGAGCTCCTTCGAACTGGCCGGCAAGCGCCTCGGGGCCGATGTGCTCAACATGGCGGTGAAGGTCTCCTCCATCACCAAGGGCGAAACCCTGATCGACACCGCCGTTACCCTCAATGCCATGGGGCCGGACCTTCTCGTGGTGCGGCATCAGCATTCCGGCGCGGTGGCGCTTCTGGCGCAGAAGGTCTCCTGCGCGGTGATCAACGCCGGTGACGGCCGGCACGAACATCCCACACAGGCGCTCTTGGATGCACTTACCATCCGCCGCCACAAGGGCCGCTTTGAAAACCTGATCGTTGCCATATGCGGGGATATCCTGCATTCACGCGTGGCCCGCTCCAACATCCTGCTTCTGCAAAAGCTGGGGGCGCATGTGCGTCTGGTTGCGCCTTCCACGCTGCTGCCGCCAGATGCGGAGCGGCTGTGCCCTGACGTGCATACCGACATGCGACAGGGGCTCAAAGGTGCGGACGTGGTGATGATGCTGCGCTTGCAGAAAGAGCGGATGAACGGCGCCTTCATTCCCTCCACCCGGGAATACTACCGCTTTTTCGGCCTGGATGCGGACAAGCTGGCGGTGGCAAAGGAGGATGCCATCGTCATGCATCCCGGGCCGATGAACCGGGGGGTGGAGATCGCCTCGCGCATCGCCGATGGGCCGCGTTCGGTGATCCGCGAGCAGGTGGAGATGGGTGTGGCCGTGCGCATGGCGGTTCTTGATGCACTGGCGCGCAATGAAAACGTCGGGCAAGGAGAGGGAGGCGAGGCACGATGAGCGCATCCATGCATCTGCCGGTGGATCCCGCGCGGCGCGCCTTCATCAACGCCCGCCTCGTTGATCCGGCAAGCGGCTATGAAGGCCCGGGCGGTGTGCTCATCGAAAACGGGCTGATCCGCGCCGCCGGGCCGGAGGTGACGGCGGATGCGGTGGGCGATGCCGCCCTTGTCGATTGCCGGGGGCTCATCCTGCTGCCCGGGCTCATTGACATGCGGGTGTTCACCGGCGAGCCGGGATACGAACACCGCGAGACTTTGCGCACCGCCTCGCTGGCGGCGGCCGCGGGCGGGGTGACGAGCATGATCGTCATGCCCGATACCGATCCGGTCATCGATGATGCCGCCCTTGTCGATTTCATCCTCCGGCGCGCGCGCGATACCGCCATCGTGCGGGTGGCGCCCATGGCGGCCATCACCCGCGGGCTCAAGGGCGAGACGATGAGCGAGATCGGCCTGTTGCGCGAGGCCGGTGCCGTGGCGCTCACCGACGGGCGGCGCGGTGTGGCTTCCGCGCGGGTGCTGCGGCGGGCCATGGCCTATGCCCGCGATTTCGACATGCTCATCTGCCAGCATGTGGAGGATGCCGATCTCGCCGCCGGTGGCGTGATGCATGAGGGCGAGCTGGCCGCCCGTTTGGGCCTGCCCGGCATTCCGCCGCAGGCGGAGGTGATCATGCTGGAGCGGGACATCCGCCTGGTTGAGCTTACCGGCGCGCGCTATCACGCCATGCAAATCTCCTGTGCCGAATCGGTGGAGGTCATCCGCCGGGCCAAGGCGCGCGGGCTGCCGGTGAGCTGCGGGGTGTCCATAAACCATCTCTTGCTCAACGAGCATGACATCGGCGCCTGGCGCACCTTCTTCAAGCTCTCGCCGCCCTTGCGCAGCGAGGCGGACCGGCAGGCGCTGGTCGCCGGTCTGGCCGATGGCACCATCGACGTCATCGTTTCCAGTCACGATCCGCAAGGGGCGGATTCCAAGCGGCTGCCCTTTGCCGAAGCCGCCTTCGGCGCCATTGGCCTGCAAACACTGCTGTCTGCCGCCTTGAGCCTTTATCATGCCGGCGCCATATCGCTGTTGCGCTTAAGCGAGGTTACAAGCCGCGCCCCGGCGCGCCTGCTTGGCATCGAGGGCGGTACGCTTGCGGCGGGGGCTCTTGCGGATTTCGTGCTGGTGGATCCCGAGGCAAGCTGGCGGGTGACACCGGAGAGCCTGCTGTCTTCCGCCAAGAACACGCCGTTCGAGGATCGGGTTTTTGAAGGCCGGGTTGTGCGCACGGTCGTGGCCGGACGAACGGTGTTCTCCCTTGATTCCGTGGAAAATGGGCAGACGGCTTTCAGCTAAAAGAGATCGGTCAAGTGCGGGAGCGTGACGGTGGGCATTGGTCTGTTTGATATCGCATGGTTTCTGCTGGGCTATCTTGCGGGGTCCATTCCCTTTGGCCTGCTGCTGACCAGACTGGCCGGCAAGGGGGATGTGCGCCGCATCGGCTCGGGCAACATCGGCGCCACCAACGTCCTGCGCACAGGCTCGAAAAAGCTGGCGGCGGCAACGCTGCTTCTGGATATGCTGAAAGGGCTGGTGCCGGTGCTGCTGGCGCACATGCTCATGGGCCTGCCGGCGGCGATCATGGCCGGCGCCGGCGCCTTTGCCGGGCATGTGTTTCCGCTGTGGCTGAAGTTCAAGGGCGGCAAGGGGGTTGCCACCTATATCGGCATTCTCTTTGGTCTTTACTGGCCCTTGGGGCTTGCTTTCATCATCATCTGGATTGTCATGGCGGTGCTCTATCGCATCTCCTCACTCTCCGCGCTGACGGCGGCTTCGCTCATGCCGCTGATCACCACGCTTCTGGGCCATGCCGAGCTTGTCTATTTTCTCTTTGTCATTGGTGTGGCCATCTTTCTTACCCATCGCGAGAACCTCAATCGCCTCATTCGCGGGCAGGAGCCGCGCATCAATCTCGGCGGCAAAAGGGATGAAGAAGGCTGATCACCGCCGCCTGAACCCCCGGCTTTGCAAGCCGGCTTCCGTTCTTGCAATCTCCCCTGAAAGTCGTATCGTACCCGGCAAGGCAACGTGCGAGGGAGAAATATGGCGGAAACGCCGGGTGTTCTGCTCGATGATGAACAGCGGCTGGCCTGGCTGCGCCTGTCACGCAGCGAGAACGTGGGGCCGGTGCTGTTCTATCAGCTCATCAATCGCTATGGCAGCGCAACAGAAGCGCTTGAAGCCTTGCCGGAGCTTGCCCTGCGCGGCGGACGCAAGCGGCCGCCCCGCATCTATCCGCGCGAGCGGGCGGAAAAGGACATGCAGGCGGCAGCACGCCTGGGCGCGCGCTTCGTGGCCCGGGGCGAGGCGGGCTATCCCGTCTGGCTGCGACATATCGACGGGCCGCCGCCGCTTTTGTGCGTGAAGGGGCGGCTTGAACTTGCCGAAAGCCCGATGCTGGCCATGGTCGGCTCGCGCAATGCCTCCGCCGCGGGGCTGACCCTGGCGCGGCGGCTGGCGGCGGAAGTGGGGCAGGCGGGATATGTGATCGTCTCCGGCCTTGCCCGCGGCATCGATACCGCCGCCCATGAAGCGGCGCTTGAGCGCGGCACGGTGGCGGTGCTGGCCGGCGGCATCGATCATGTCTATCCGAAAGAAAATGCCGCGCTCATGGCGCAGATCGGCGAGAAGGGCCTGCTGATCACCGAGATGACACCGGGCACGGTGCCGCGGGCGGAGTTCTTTCCGCGGCGCAACCGGCTGGTCTCCGGCATGGCCCTGGGCGTGGTGGTGGTGGAAGCGGCCATGCGCTCCGGCTCCCTGATCACGGCCCGTTTCGCGGCGGAGCAGGGGCGGGAGGTCATGGCCGTGCCCGGCTCGCCGCTGGATCCGCGCGCGGCCGGCACGCTGAAGCTTCTGCGCGAGGGCGCAACCCTGGTCACATCCGGGCGCGATATTCTGGAGGCCATCGCCCCGCTGGCATCCCGGCCGCTTCCCGATGCGCGGCCCTTGCGCGACACGCCGGTGCCGGAGGGCGGTCATGCCGCCGCGCCGCCGGAGGAGGAGCCCAGCGGCGATCTGCGTCAGAGGGTGCTGTCCCTGCTGGGGCCGGGCGAGACGGAGCTTGATGATCTCATCCGCGAGGCAGGGGCGCCGCCGGGGCTGGTGATCGCCACCATCATGGAACTGGAGCTGGCCGGCCTTGTCCATCAGCCGCTGCCCGGCCGCATCGCCCGCCTTTCCGCCTGAGCTGCCGAAGGGGCAAAAGCGCCTGTGTCTTTCCGCCCAATCCGTCTCACATGCCCCAGGGCACGCGTTTTTCGTTGGCGGTTTTCAGCCTGGCATAGCGGGCGAGCGCCCAGATGGGGAAATAGGCGGCATAGCCGTGATAACGCAGATAGAACACGCGCGGAAATCCCACGGCCGTGAACAGCTCCTCCTGCCAGCGCTCGTTTTCGCGCGGCACCGCTTCCAGATAGGCCACCGCGCGCTCAAGCGCCGGGTCGTCCACTTCGCCCGCCGCCATCAGGGCCAGCATGGCCCAGGCCGTCTGTGACGGCGTGGAGGCGCGTGGCGGATCATCGCGATGCTCCGGCCAGTAGCTGCGGCCATCCTCGCCCCAGCCGCCGTCCGGCTGCTGCCTGGCCTTCAGCCAGTCCACCGCCTTGCGAATCCAGGGCTGGCTCATATCCTCGCCACAGGCGTTGAGCGCGCAAAGCACCGACCAGGTGCCATAGATGTAATTCGTGCCCCAGCGGCCGAACCAGGATCCGTCCTCCATCTGCATGGCCCTGAGAAAGGCAATGCCGTTGCGGATCACCTCGTGATCGCGCGGCATGCCGGTCTGGGCCAGGAAGGACAGGCAGCGGGCGGTGACGTCCTCCGTCGGCGGATCGAGCAGGGCACCGTGATCGGCAAAGGGAATGGAATTGAGGAACTCGGCATTGTTGTCGATGTCAAAGGCGCCCCAGCCGCCGTTACTGCTCTGCATGCCGATGATCCAGCGGCGGGCGCGGTCGATGTGATCGGCGTAGCGCTGTGCATCGACGCGGTGCAGCAGCATGCCGACAACAGCAGTGTCGTCCACATCGGGATAGTAATCATTGCGATACTGAAAGGCCCAGCCGCCGGGGGCGAGATCGGGCGCGTTAATGGCCCAGTCGCCCTTCACCTCGGTGATCTGGCGTTCGGCCAGCCAGTCACAGGCGGCGCGGATGCGGGGATCATCGGCAGGTACGCCGGCCTCCAAAAGGGCATGGGTGGCCAGCGCCGTATCCCATACCGGCGAGACGCAGGGCTGACAATAGCGCGGGCGGCCGCCGCGCTCTTCCTTCGGCGGTGTGAGCAGGCGGCGCACGGATTCGCGGGCGGTGCTGTAGTCCGGATGCTCAGGCGGCACGCCAAGGACATGCATGGCCATGACGTAATTGGCCATGGCGGGGAAGATGGCGCCCAGCCCGTCCAGCCCGTTGGCGCGTTCACGGCAGAAGGTCATGGCCCGCTCCAGCGCCCGCCGCCGGAAGGGCAAATGCGGCAGCACGTGTTTCTCAAGCGGATGCAGAAGCTTGTCGAGCCAGAGGAAGAATTCGCCCCAGGCGCTGCCGGTGGGATTGGTCTGCCATTGGGTGCGCACTGATGGCGGCGTGCAGAACAATTCCTGACAGTGCGCGCCGGTGGGATTGGCCGCCAGCGGCCGGTGGGCGGCGATGACCAGAAGCGGCGCAATCACCGTGCGCGACCAGTAGGACATTTTCCAGATGTTCACCGGAAACCACTTTGGCATCAGCATGAGCTCCGCCGGCATGGCCGGCGTGCCATGCCAGGGGATCTGCCCGAACAGGGCGAGCAGATAGCGGGTGAAGACGTTGGACTTCTCCGCGCCGCCATGAGCGAGAATGGCCTTGCGCGCGCGCACCATGTGCGGGGCGTTGACATCATCACCCAGGATCTTGAGGGCGTAATAGGCCTTCACCGAGGCGGACACATCAAAGGGCCCTTCGTGAAACAGCGGCCAGCCGCCGGTCTCCTCGGACTGGATGGCGCGCAGGTATTCTCCCAGTTCCGCCTCGATCTCCGGTTCGGGATCGCCGATGAAGTGATTGAGGAAGATGTATTCGGCCGGAATGGTGGCATCGGCTTCCAGCTCATAGACGAAATGCCCGTCCTCATGCTGGCGTGCCAGCAAATGACGGGCTGCGTCCTCGGCCATGCTGTGGGCCCGACGAAAGGCCGGTTCGCTGGTCATGAACCTCTCCCTGTTCCGGGATGACTTAAATTCGCTTGCGTTCTCTTGCGCCAGGCGGCCGGCGCGTCAGGCAAGTGGCATGAAGGCGCAATCCGGCAGCCCGTTCTGTCGTTGCCCGCGCTTCTAGCACGCCGTGCGCGCAATCGCCAGACGCGCCGCTGTCTCGCCGGAGCGGGCGGCGGATTCAAGCGTGGCGGGCAGGCCGGTGTTCACCCAGTCACCGGCAAGGAAGAGATTGGAAAAGCCGACATCGGCCGGTGGACGCCTGGCCGATTGGGCCGGCGTGCACAAGAACGTGGCGCGCTTTTCCGCAATCACGCGCACCGGCGGCATGGGATCCTCGGCCAGGTTGAACACGGCCGCCACATCGCGCCAGCAGGCGCGGGCGATGTCTTCCCGCCTTTGCGCCTGCAAGGCTTCGGCTGCGGAAACGGTTACGGAAATCAGCGGGCCACGGCGGAAAATCCACTGGGCCGTGCCGTCAATCACGCCGAAAAAGCGTTGTGCAACATGTTCCGCCCTCTCTTCGGACACACGACACGACGTATGCATCGTCATACCGGCGAAAGCCGGTATCTCAGGCCATTTATTCATGCGTTTGTGGTGAGAGACCCCGGCTTTCGCCGGGGTGACGTGGATGATGGCAGCATTGTGTCGTGTCGTGTGCTCTTCGGATAAGCGGAAATGCACATTGACGATGGGCGAGAAACGGTCAGGCGCAGGAATGGCGGGCAGAAGCCGCCTTGCCGTCCACGGCGGCACGGCGAGAATGACGCAATCGCGGGAATTCAGCCGTATGGTTTCGTCATCAAAGATCAGGGCGTTGATGCGGTGACCATCGGTCTCGATTGCCCGCACGGGGTGAGAGAGGCGCAACGTGAAATGTTCATCCCGTTGTGCCCGCTCGCAGAAGGGATCGGCAAGGAGGCCGGACAAACCGACATCGGATAAAAGGGGCAGGAGGGCATCGGCGCCACGGCCGAACGTCTCCAGCAGCACCCGGCGCAAGGGCGCGGGATCGGCTTGATTGGGCGGGGTGTTGAGCACGGCGATGATGAACGGCTCCCAGAAGAGGCGCCACAAGGGGCCGGTTTTCTCAAGGCGGGCGGCGAGCTTTTGTGGATCGGTGGTGAAAAGGGCGGCTGTCGATTTCAGATAGTCGGCCAGATTTACGCGCGGGGTGCAGGAAGAAGGCGAACCCTGCCAGCGCAGGCGCAGGAAAGGGCCAAGGACCTTCTCGATGCGCAAGGTGATGTGACATCCGTTTCTCCGGTCAAACAGAAAAAAGGCCGGATCCGGCGGCGGTTTAAGGTGCGTGCGCGTGCCCAGCCGGTCCAGTAGACTGAGGACCGCATGATTGGCGGCAAGGATGAGGTGCGTGCCATTGTCGATGGTGCAGTTCAGGTGCGGATCGTGAAAGGAGCGGGCGCGCCCGCCGGCAAACCGCGCCGCCTCGTGCACGACGACGCGCCGGCCTGCTTCTCGCAATGCAAGCGCAGCCGCCATGCCGGCCACGCCGGCGCCAATGATGTGCACACAGCCTTCGCGCGCGTGATGCGGGGTAGGGGGCATGATGATCTTCCAGCGCTTTCCGTTTGTCTGCGAGGCCATGACAAGCCCCGCTCCTTGTGATCCGCAAGCCGATCATACCGGCTTTGGCACAATGGCACAGAGGAATAAGGGATGCGTGTCGTTTTATTAAAAGCCAGGTTGAATACTTTTCAGCAACACATTGAAATAAACAAATCTTTCATTTTCAGGCGATGCCGGCCCAGACCGAAAGGGCAATGAGCATCTTTTCCCAGCGGGGCACAAGGCGATTCGGGCGGCAGGGATTGGCCAGCTCCTCATCGGACAGGGCGCAGAGGCGGCGAAATTCCTTTTCATAGACCTTCAGCATGATGCGCGCAGCGCGCATGTCCGCCTCACAGCGCTCGATCAAGGCATGGGTGCGCACAAAATGGGCCGCCGCCTTGTCAGCCAGCTCCCGCCACAGGGGCGCAAAGCCGGGCTGATTCATCACCGCCTGCGGATCGCGCCAGTCTATGCCGTGCTTGTCCAGAAGCTCCCGCGGCAGATAGAGACGGCCCAGGGCGGCATCCTCGGGCACATCGCGCAGGATATTGGCAAGCTGCAGGGCCCGCCCCTGATGATGGGCCACCTCGCGGCCAAGATCGCCGCGCTCGCCAAAAATGCGCACGGAAAGGCGGCCCACCGCCGAGGCAACACGGTCGCAATAAAGGTCGAGGGTTGCCATGTCCGGCGCGACGATGGGGCCATCGGCATCCATCTCCATGCCGTCGATGATGGCGAGAAAGTCTTCCCTTCGCAGGTCGAAAACGGGAATGGCCGCGGCAAGGGCGCGGGTGATGCTCTCCTCGCCCTGACCCTTGTCATAAAGGATGTCAATCCGCCGCCGCCAGCGCTGCAGGCGCTCGCGTTTCTCCCCAGGCAGGGAGAGGGGATCATCCGCGATGTCGTCCACCCTGCGGCAGAAGGCATAGAGCGCAAACATGGCCTGCCGTTTTGGCCGCGGCATCAGGCGCATGGCCCAGTAAAACGAGCTGGAGGCCGCCCGGGTGATGCGTGCCACGTCCCTGAAGGCCGAAACGGCACCGGTGGCGGCCATGGCGTCACCTCTTGCCGGTGAGGGGCACGACGTTGGTTTCGGCGAGCCCCAGGGCGGAAAGGGCCTCATGCACGATGTGCGGCGCGGTCAGGCCGGCTTCCTCATATTGCTCGGCCATGGAGGCATGGGGCAGGAACCGGTCCGGCAGGGTCATCGGCCGCACCTTGACATGCGCCAGCATGTCGCGCCGGGCAAGATGCTCCAGAACATGGGCGCCAAAACCGCCCATGGCCCCTTCCTCAATGGTGATGAGCACCTCATGCTCCTTGGCCAGCCGCTCGATCAGGGCCACGTCCATGGGCTTGGCGAAGCGGGCATCGGCCACGGTGACGGAAATGCCATGCGCCTCGCGCAGGATGCGGGCGGCGCGCAAGGCCTCCTGCAGGCGCGTTCCCAGCGAGAGGATGGCCACCCGTTCGCCTTCCTGCAGGATGCGGCCGCGGCCGATGGGCAGGATCTCGCCGCGCTCGGGCAGATCCACGCCCACGCCCGGTCCGCGCGGATAGCGAAAGGCAATGGGCCCGTCCTCATAGGCCGCGGCGGTGGCGACCATGTGCATCAGCTCCGCCTCGTCAGCGGCGGCCATGACCACCATGTTGGGCAGGCAGGTGAGATAGGTGATGTCGAAACTGCCGGCATGGGTGGCGCCGTCATTGCCCACCAGGCCCGCCCGGTCGATGGCGAAACGCACCGGCAGGTTCTGCAGGGCCACGTCATGCACCACCTGGTCATAGCCGCGCTGCAGGAAGGTGGAGTAGATGGCAGGGAAGGGCTTGTAGCCCTCCGCGGCGAGGCCGGCTGCAAAGGTGACCGCATGCTGCTCGGCAATGCCAACGTCGAACATCCGCTCCGGAAAACGCTCGGCGAACTTGTCCAGCCCCGTGCCGGAGGGCATGGCCGCGGTGATGGCGACGATGCGCTCGTCCCGCTCCGCCTCCGCAATGAGCGCGCGGGCGAAGACTTCGGTATAGGTGGGCGCATTGGGCCGGGAGACCTTCATCTCGCCGGTCTTGGGATCAAAGGGCGCCACCGCGTGATATTTCTCGGGATGATCCTTGCGGAAGGGATGGCCCTTGCCCTTCTCGGTCACCACATGCACAAGCACCGGGCCCAGCTCCTTGGCATCGCGCACGTTCTCGAGAATGGGCACCAGCGTGTTCAGGTCATGCCCGTCGATGGGGCCCACATAATAAAACCCCAGTTCTTCAAACAGCGTGCCGCCCAGCACGATGCCGCGGGCATATTCATCGGCGCGGGCGGCGGCCTCCCTGAGCTGACGGGGAAAGCGGCTGGCGATCTGCTTGGCCAGGTCGCGCAAGGTGAGAAACGGCCGCGAAGAGACCAGCCAGGAGAGATAGTTGGTCAGCGCCCCCACGGCGGGCGCGATGGACATGCCGTTGTCATTGAGCACAACGATGAGGCGGGTGTCCGTGGCCCCGGCGTGGTTCATGGCCTCATAGGCAAGGCCGGCGCTCATGGAGCCGTCACCGATCACGGCAATGACGTTGTTGTCGCCGCCTGCGAGATCGCGCGCGGTGGCCATGCCGAGCGCGGCGGAAATGGAGGTGGAGGAATGGCCGGCGCCGAAGGGGTCATAGGGGCTTTCCTGCCTGTTGGTGAAGCCGTGCAGGCCGCCCTTCTGGCGGATGGTGCGGATGCGGTCACGCCGGCCGGTGAGAATCTTGTGGGGGTAGGCCTGATGGGACACATCCCAGATCAGGCGGTCCTTCGGCGTCTGAAAGACGTAATGCAGGGCAACCGTGAGCTCCACCACGCCAAGGCCGGCGCCGAAATGCCCGCCGGTGATGGAGGCGGCATCAATGAGCTCGGCCCGCAGCTCCTCGGCCAGTTGCGGCAGCTTCTCCCGGGGCAGGGCGCGCAGGTCCTCCGGCGTGCGGATGGTGTCAAGGAGTGGCGTTTCGTGTGTCATGTCGCTCATCAAGCCTTCAGCATGTCGATCCGCTCACGGAACATGACGCGTATTCATCTCCGGGCGGACATCGCTCTTGCCTGATTGCGAGGCTGCCCGGCTGCAGGAAGACGCCGTTCCTCCTTCGCCCTGTCTCCTTTCATGGGAATATGGCGGCAAAGGGATTTTTGCAATGCCGGAAAAGCGCATTTCATGAGAATTGCGGAATTTGTGCGCAATTTTTGCGCGTGAAGGGAAGCTTCGCTGTCCAGTGGGCCAAAATTCCCTGCCGGAAAGAGGAAGGCTGCCTGGCCCTTTTAGGCCTGTTCAGGACGGCGAATCCCGCCAGCTGATTCCCTTGCCGCGGTGATGATCGAGGGCCGAAGAGAGCGTGATCACGCCATAGAGCACTGCCGCCACCGGCAGTGTGAGGCTCCAGAAACGGGCCAGATCATAAAAGCGGATCACGGGCAGCATGCTCGCCGTCATCAGGCCGAAGGCGACAAGCCCGGTGAAATGCGCCGCCGCATCGCCGAAGATGAAGCCCAGCGCATAAAGCGCCGGCAAGACGAAGGCAAAAAGGAGTCCCGCAAGCGACAGAAGCAGCAGCAGAGGCGAATAGGCAAGCTGCGCATAGGCCGAGCGGGCGATCATGCGCCAAAGATCGGCAAGATCGGGATAGGCGCGCAGGGAGCGGGACACTTCCGTCAGCCCCAGCCACAGCCTGTAGCCCCTGTCCTTCACCTTCCGCGCAATGGCACAGTCATCAATCACCGCATCATGCACCGCGGCAAAGGCGCCGATATCCTCAAGCACCTCCTTGCGCAGAAGCAGGCATCCGCCGGCGGCCCCCGCGGCATAGCGATCCGGCCGCATCACGGCCCGGGGCGGATAGAGCAGGAAGAAGAAATAGACAAAGGGCGGGATGAGCAGTTTTTCCCACACGCTTTCGCAATGCAGCCGCACCAGCGCCGAGACGAGATCACGCCGCTCTCCTTCCGCCAGATGCACCAGCCGGCGCAAGGCATCGGCATCATGCCGGATGTCGGCATCGGTCAGCCACACATAACGCGCCTGTGACAGGCGGGGATCGGCCTGCACATGCTCATATCCCGCCTGCAGGGCGGCCATCTTGCCCATCCATCCGGCAGGGCGCGGCGGCGCATCGATGGCGGTGAGGCGTTCGTGGGAAGTTGCCGCCATCTCGCGGGCGATCTCAGCGGTAGCATCCGTGGAATTGTCATTGATGACGATCACGTGAAAATCGCCCGGATAATCCTGCGCCAGCAGCGAGGTGAGGGCGACTTTCAGCGTCTCCTCCTCATTGCGGGCCGGCACGAGCACCACCACCGAAGGCCAGCGCCCGCCGCGCAAGGGGATCATGCCGGCGGCAGGCAGGCGCACATCCATGCGCCAGAAGCCATGCCAGAAGAACACGAGCACGATCCACACAATCAGCAGCACCGTTCCGAGCAGGGCAACAGCACTCATGCCTTCATCCCCCGCAAAAGGCCCTTCAAGGCGCATTTCACATAATCGAGGCGGGAAAGCCGCACCCGCTCCGTCAGCGGATCGCGCCGCGCCAGCGCCTCAATGAGGGCATCGGCGATTTCAACAATCACCGCCGATTCAAGCGCCAGGCGTCTGGAATGCAGACGCGCCGGCAGCAGCCGCGCCGTTTCCATCAGGGCCCGCGTGCCTTCAAGGCAGCGGTTGACAACCGCGCGCAGCGGCGGCGAAAGGGCCTGTGCCTTCAGCATCTCTTCCGCCGCACCTTCTTCCGTCATCCACGCGCGGGGCAGGTAGATGCGATCTAGCGCGCGATAGTCCTCGCCGCAGTCCTGCAGATGATTGATCACCTGCAGCGCGGTGCACAAGGCATCGGACGCGGCAAAGGCGGCCTCATCCGTTTCACCATGCAGATGCAGCAAAAACCGCCCCACCGGCGCGGCCGAATAGCGGCAATAGTCCATCAGGTCATCCCAGGTGTCATACCGGTTCTGGGTGACATCGCGGCGAAAGGCAATGAGCAGGTCGGTGGCGGTGGAAAAGGGCACGCCGGTGGACAACAGGCTGTCGCGCAGGCGCCAGGCCACGGAAAGCTCCGGATTGTCCCGCCCCATGGCCCCGGCCAGCGCAAGCTCGAGCAGATCAAGGCGCTTGAGCTTCTCGTTGGCATTGAGGCGGGGATCGTCGGCAATGTCGTCAATGGCGCGGGCCCAGGCATAATAGGCCGCCACATGCGGGCGCAGATCGGCCGCGATCAGCCATGAACCGACGGGAAAATTCTCCGTCTTCTCCGACTTGCCCGAGGGCGCAAGCACAGGGCTGTGCGCAGGGGCCTGCCTTTGGGGTGCGGGCCTGTTCCCGGGAGTGGTCATTGGCTTCTCGCCCGGCCTGATCGGTTGACACGGTTTTCAACAGTGCGGGCGGGTTTATGGGAAAACACAAGGCCCAAGGAAAGGCGCCGCGCTTTCTCAGTGTGCCGCCCGGTCCGTTTCAGTGCATAGCCGTTCGGCCGCGCGGGTCAAGATGCCGGCGGGTTCGGCAAGGCCGTCGAGAATGCTCAAGTGATCGGCATCATCAATGACGGCATGCGCAATATTCACCCCACAGGCCTGCCAGGCCTCGGCCAGTGACAGGCTCTGCCGGCGCCAGGCCTCCGCTTCGCGCCCCCCGACACAGACAAGAAAGCGCCGGGATTCGACAACCGGCCACAGAAGCGGCGAAGCGGCATGGCAGGTGAGGGTATCGAGCTTCAGCCTCTCCTTCAGGGAGGTGCCAAGCAGGGGCCGCAGATCATAGATGCCGGAAATGCCCATGCCGGCGCTGACCACCTCCGTGCCGAAGCCGCGCGCCTTCCAGTCGGTGGCGACAAGGCAGGCGGCGAGATGGGCACCGGAGCCATGGCCGATGGCCACCAAAGGCCGCGCCAGACGCCGGAAGAGATGCGCGGCCATCTGCCGCACATCGCCGATCAGGGCGTTAAGATCCGCTTCCGGGCAGCTGCGCATGCCGATCACGGCCACGGGCACGCCGTGAGCAAGCAGGCCGGCGGCCATGTGGCTGAAGGTCTCGCGGGCTTGGCGCTGCCAGAAGCCGCCGTGAATGAACAGGGCCACCGCCCGGCCCGCATCCTTCTGCGGCCAGAAAAGGTCATAGGCGTGGTGGGGATGATGACCATAGATGGCATCCAGCTCTGCCCGTCCCTCGGCCATCAGGCCGGAGCGAAAGGCCAGGGCCTCGCGCCGCAGGCGGTTCCAGGCCGCCTCGGCCTCCGCGCCGGCGGCTTCCGGCCCCTCAGCGGCGCCATATGCCTGTTCCAGGTCCATGAGCGAAAACTCACGCAGGCTCGCATCCTGCGGCTGCGCCTCCTTGCACGCCTCGTTCACCACACGCACTCCGTCTGATTTTAAGTCCGTCTCGCCGCTGACCGTTTTTCGGCAGCGTGCCGTTTTTTGCCGTCATGGTGCCAGAGAAGGGTTGAAATTTGGTTCCGGGCGAGCCGGTGAATTTATCCATCGCCCAATTCGCCAACAGCCGCCTGCCTCTGCCAGCACTGGCGAGGAAGACTTGCGAAGGGGCGGGCTTTGGCGCATAAGGGCGGCGCCATCTCGTGTTCCGGGGCAAATAGGGGAGATCGAGCCGATGCGTGCACGCCGCAGTCGTCCGTTTCATGCCGCCGTTTCCCGCCGCCGCTTTCTTGCGCTGACGGGCGGGCTGGCCGCCGCCTTGCGCTTTTTGCCACAAGGGGCGCAGGCGGAAGAGGAAAAGAAGCTCAACTTCTTCAACTGGGACACCTACATCGGCGAGACGACGTTGGACGATTTCCGCAGGAAAACCGGGATCGTCGTCAAGATGGACCTGTTCGCCGACAACGATGAGCTCATGGCCAAGCTCAAGGGCGGCAATCCCGGTTATGACGTGATCGTGCCTTCCAACGACTATGTTGAGCGCATGATCAAGGCCGGCATGCTCATGCCGCTTGATCACGGCAAGATCCCCAACTTCCGCCATTTCGAGGAGCGCTTCAAGGACGCCGCCTTCGATCCGGGCCGGAAGTATTCCGTCACCTACATGTGGGGCACGGTGGGCATCGGCTATCGCAAATCGAAGGTGAAGGGCGTGCCGGACAGCTGGAAATATCTTTATGATTCCGATACTTATGCCGGGCGCATCGCCCTGCTTTCCGAGCCGGGCACGGTGATCGGTCTGGCGCTCAAATATCTGGGCTATTCCTTCAACGACACCGATCACGCCCATATCGAGGAAGCGGCCAGGCTCATCATCCGCAACAAGAAGAACATCAAGACCTTCGCCCCCGACAATGGTCAGGACCTTCTGGCGTCCGGCGAAGTGGACCTGGTGCAGGAGTGGAATGGCGATGTCCTTCAGGTCATGGAGGAGGATGACGACATCGCCTATGTGGTGCCGAAGGAAGGCGCCATCATCTGGCAGGATTGCCTGTGCATACCCAAAGGCGCGCCGCATCCCGAGAATGCCCACGCCTTCATCAATTTCCTCTGCGATCCGAAAATCGCCGCGCAGAACGCCCTGTTCATCCAGTATGCCACGCCGGTCGCCACGGCGAAGGAGGTGATCCGCACCATGGAGGGCGGCAAGGACTATCTCTCCAACCCCGCCATCTTCCCGCCGCCAGAGGTGATGCAGCGGCTGGAGGAGAGCAAGTATCTCGGCGAAGAACACGCCCGCCGCATCCAGGAGGCCTGGACGCGCATTCAGGCGGCCTAAACACACCCCGTCACGTTCGGTGAGGGCAGGGGAGATCCCCTGCCTGCTCTTCCCGGCGAGGGAAGCATCGGCGGGTGTGGCAAGAAAGCCTGCGGATACAATCTGCGCCCGGTGAAGGCGAGGGGGCCTTTCCAGAGCGTGTCCTTTCCTGTAATGCATGCGCCAAGGGCTCTTTCAAGCAGAGGGCAACGACAGGGAGACGCATTCTCATGAGACGTCTGTTCACTGCCGCGCTGGCCGGTCTGGCCATGAGCACGCTTGCTGGCCTGGCCCATGCCGAGGTGAAGACCATCAATGGTGCGGGCGCCACCTTTCCCTATCCCGTCTATGCCAAATGGGCCGAGGCCTATTACAAGGCCACCGGGATTAAGCTCAACTATCAGTCCATCGGCTCCGGCGGCGGCGTGAAGCAGATCAAGGCAAAGACGGTGGATTTCGGGGCGTCGGATGCGCCGCTGAAGCCTGAAGAACTGAAGAAACACGGGCTCTTTCAGTGGCCGCAGATCATGGGAGGCGTGGTGCCGGTGGTGAACATCCGCGGGCTGAAATCCGGCCAGCTCAAGCTTTCACGCGAGGTGCTCGCTGGTATCTATCTCGGCACCATCCGCACATGGAACGATCCGAAGATCGCCGCGCTCAACCCGGGGCTGAAGCTGCCTTCGCGCAAGATCACGGTCGTGCACCGCTCGGACGGCTCCGGCACCACCTTCATCTTCACCAATTATCTCGCCAAGATCAGCCCCGTGTGGAAGGAGAAGGTGGGCTTCGGCAAGGCCGTCTCCTGGCCCACGGGCATTGGCGGCAAGGGTAACGAGGGCGTGGCCTCTTACGTGAAACGCATTCCCGGCGGCATCGGCTATGTGGAATTCGCCTATGCCCTGCAGAACAAGCTGACCACGGTGCTGCTGGAAAACCATGACGGCAAGTACGTGGCGCCCACTGCCGAGACCTTTCAGGCCGCAGCCGCCAATGCCGACTGGGCCAGGGCGGAAGGCTATTATCTGATCCTCACCGATCAGCCGGGCGAGAAAAGCTGGCCGATTACGGGCGCTTCCTTCATCCTCGTGCACAAGGTGGCGGAGAAGCCGGAGCGCACGAAGGCGGTGCTGAAATTCTTCGACTGGGCCTTCAAGAACGGCAGCGAGATGGCGCTGAAGCTGCATTACGTGCCCATGCCGGAGAATGTGGTGAAGATGGTGGAAGAGAAATGGGCCAGCGAGATCAAGGACACATCCGGTAACCCGGTGTGGCCTGCGCAATGAGCGCCTGAACATTGTCCCGCCATTCCGGCCCATTTCGTCATACCGTAGAGCAGCCGGTATCTCGTGCAACGGACTCATGCGTCTGTGGCACGAGATCCTGGCGAAAGCCTAATGATGTCCAATTAAATTGCTTTGTGTGTTGCGAATGATTTTCGCTACGAAGAGCGTGATTGTTAACATGCTACGCAGATGCCTTTATCTAGGCATTTTTTCCCCCTTGCCCAAACTTGGGCGGTTGTTATTTTTGTATTGAGTGTCAATTACTTACGTCATACCCGGGCTTGTCCCGGGTATCCAGGGGCGGTTTACACATGCGGTGATGGCAGTCAAGAACGGTTCTACCGGGCTCTATCCTCAGAGAGGAACTTCCTTTCAAAAAGCATACGGTTCAGATCAAGCCTGCTGGCGGGCGCCATCGCCCACCAAAAACACCTTATCCTTGGCCCTGGATTGCCGGGACAAGGTGTTCAGCCCGGGGACATGGTTTACGCCTGTTCGGAGACATGGTTGACACATTATAGGGCGCAAAGGCGGGGTGGGTTCAAGGTCGGGGTGGACCGGTGATGGAGAGCGAGAGGGGGGTGTTTCACAGGGCCTTGCCTGTCAAGGATGAAACCGCTTGCGCGGCGGCCCTTTAGGGCCGTCCTTGACAGGCAAGGGCCTGTGAAAGAATGCTTTGAGAGACGCCAATGGCGAAGACTTCGCCATTGGCGTGTCCTTGCAAACTCGAAGGGAGGCGCAAAAAGTCACCACAGGAGCGGCGTCCGTCGCCCTCAAGAGCGCGTTTTGCCCGTTCGCAGGTCG
>NZ_JQKX01000020.1 GCF_000746275.1 Thermopetrobacter sp. TC1 | reverse complement strand
TGGTTGAAGCAAAATCTGAAGGTCAAGCGTTTCATGGGCGAAAGCCGCAACGCCATTCTTGTACAACTGTGGGTGGCGGTGATCGCCTGGCTTCTGCTGCGTGAATATCACCGCCTGGTCACGAAAGCAGATACCGCAAGTGGTGCAATGAGGCTCAAGGACATCCGCGTGCTCGTGGCCGCAACCCTTTTTCACCCGCCGCCAAAACCGCCACGCGCCACACCCCACCCCACCACTTCCCTGCCCCTTTTCGAGGAGCTCCTCCCATGCTGAACTTTCCTTGGACACCAGTGGGCTTTTGCCGGTATGACGAGATGGGCATCGTGTCGTTGTGTCTCACCGAACTGTTTGGCGAGGGTGTGTCTTTGGCCGCTATCGCCTTTTTCGCGCATTTGATCTTGCGCAATTCATGAACGAAGAAATGGGGGCAGCATGGTGCGGGATATGCGGACAATCCCTTGAATCGAGGAGGGGAGCGCACCATGAAACGATCGGATGCGGAAAAGGAGGCCCTGGCGGAAGAAGCCTGGCATCGGGCGCTGGATTACGAGCTGGAATTCGGCTGCTGTCCGCAATGCGTGCTCGCCGTGGTTCAGGAGCTGCTGGGCGGGATCTCCGATGAGCTGATCAAGGCATCACATGGCCTCTCCGGCGGTTGCGCCCTGGAAGGGAAGGGGGCCTGCGGTGCGTTATCCGGCGGGCTGATTGCCCTGTCCACCCGTGCCGGGCGCGATCGTGACAAGCTGCATGCCGGCCGCGGCATGGGCAATTTTCAGCTCGGCAAGGAGCTGGCCGAGGCCTTTCAGAAGGAGTTCGGCGGCTTTACCTGCGAGGATCTGCAGAAAGCCTTCACCGGGCGTACCTATGACATGTGGAGACCTGAGGAATACGCCGCTTTTTCCCGTGCGCGCGGCAGCAAATGCGCCGAGGCCACGGCCTGGGTGACGCGCTGGGTGGTGCGCAAGCTTTTGGAGCTGGAAGAGCGCGAAAAGCCCCGCCCCGCCAAAGCCACCACATGATCCGCCCCTGGCGATCAGGCGGCCGGGGCGTAGGGCGTGGACTCATAAAAGACGGCGATGCCAGCGGCATTTTCGCAAAATATCGCTGATCTTTTCGCCCGCAGGAAATAGCCAAAGCTATTTTAAAGGGCGAAAAGTCAGCGAGATGCAGCGAAAATGTCGACCTTAAGGGGCTGGCGCGCCGGATTTTATGAGGACACGCCCTAGACCAAACGAGGAAAAACCACCCTTTTCAGTCGTCGCGATAGACCTTTTCACGGCGCTCGTGGCGCTCCTGCGCCTCGATGGAGAGTGTGGCGATGGGCCGTGCCTCCAGCCGCTTGATGGAAATGGGCTCGCCCGTCTCCTCGCAGTAGCCGTATTCGCCGGTCTCGATGCGTTTCAGCGCGGCGTCGATCTTGGCGAGAAGCTTGCGCTGCCGGTCGCGGGCGCGCAGCTCCAGCGCGCGGTCGGTTTCGGTCGAGGCGCGGTCGGCAATGTCGGTGAGGGTCTCATTGGCATCCTGCAGCTGCTGCAAGGTGCCGCGGGTTTCGCGCAGGATTTCTTCCTTCCAGGCCAGAAGCTTGCGACGGAAATACTCCTTCATCTTCTCGTTCATGAAGGGTTCGTCCTCGCTCGGCCTGTAGTCGTCCTCCAGCTCGATTTCCGAAACCATGAACACCTCCACATGCGTTCATCCGCCTTAAGGGGCCTTCTGCAGAATGCACCGTCTGTATAAGGGGGAGCGAGAAGCTCGACAAGCCTCTTTCCTCTCCCTGCGAAAGCCTCGGGAACCCAATATGGATCCGCACCGATATGAAATTTTTCCCAATCCGGCAAGAGTGAAACGTGATTTGCGCATTTCTGTTCCGTTCTCAGGAAGGCAATGCGTGTGTTCCTGGTCTATAAGCTCCAAGGGATCAAAGGCCGCGCGCCTTTTGAGCCAAATGGGCGGCTTGCCGGGCAGGGCAGGCTTGGGCTATCCAGAGAGTGAGCGACAGGCCCGTTTCACGATCCGGCGGCAATCCCATGCGATTTGCAAGCGGCAAGGAGTATCTGGCCTGGCCGAACAAGGCGGTCACGCTGTTCGGCATGTCCGGTGTCGGCAAGACGACCCTGGGGCGCCTGCTGCGGAAGTCCGAATGGTTTCTCTATTCCGTGGATTATCGCATCGGCACCCGTTACATGAACGAGCACATCGTCGACAGTTTCAAGCGTGAGGCGATGAAGGTGCCGCTGCTCAGGCAGTTGCTGCGCTCCGATTCCATCTATATTTCCTCCAACATCACCTTCGAGAATCTGGAGCCGCTGGCCACCTATCTCGGCAAGCCCGGCAATCCGGCCAAGGGGGGCTTGAGCTTTGAGGAATACCGCCGGCGGCAGGCGCAGCATCGCCATGGCGAGATCCGCGCCCTGCTTGATGTGCCGGAATTCATCGCCAAGGCGCGCGAGATCTATGACTATGATCACTTCCTGTGTGATACCGGAGGGTCGCTGTGTGAGGTGATCGACTTTGCCAATCCTTCCGATCCCGTGGCCATGACGCTCGAAGAGCACACACTGCTGCTTTACATCCGCGAGACCGATGATCATGTGGCCACGCTCATTGAGCGCTTCCGGGAAAATCCCAAGCCCATGTACTATCATCCGCGCTTCCTCGAGGAGGTCTGGGCGGACTTCAAGCGCGAACACGGCATTACGCGCGATGAGGACGTGGATCCGGATGCCTTTGCCGTCTACGGCTTTGAGCGGCTGATCGCGCATCGGCGCCCGCTTTATGAGCGCATCGCGCGCCGCTGGGGCTATACGGTAGACATGGACGCGATTCAGTCCGTGCGCTCGGAGGATGATTTCAACGCACTGGTGGCGGAGGTGATTGACAAACAGCATTAATATTTAATAATATATATAATACATTATAAAAAGAGAGGTACGAAATGGAGAGTCATTATTTTCAATATATATTACTAATTTTTATCTTTCTTTATATTTATTATTTGTTTAATAAAAAACAAGAAAAATCAAATGGAACTTATAACAACAATTATAATGATCATATTAAACAGCAAAATGAGAAGAAGGAAGAAGAAGCTAATAATGTGGTAATACCTTATTATAACTCTCATGAAGTAAATTTGCAGTCAAATCATTTAGATATTGATTGTTTAGGAATTGATCAGAGGAAAGTGTTTATGCTTATGGAGGAGAGTAATGACAACTTATTTGTGACAGGAAAGGCGGGCACTGGTAAATCTTATTTATTGAAATATTTTTTAAAAAATTCTAGAAAAAGATCTATTGTATTGGCTCCAACAGGCGTTTCAGCTATTAATGTAGGGGGGCAAACTATTCATTCTTTTTTTAAAATACCTCCTGATTTTACACTAGATGAAATTGAGCTAAAACCGTATGTAAATAGTAAAACTAAAAAAATAATTCAACATGCTGATTTAATAATAATAGATGAAATATCTATGGTCCGTGCGGACTTATTAAAAGCAGTAGATATTAAGATGAGATACGCCACAGGAATTGATTTGCCATTTGGTGGAAAAAGAATGATATTTTTTGGTGATTTATATCAATTACCACCAGTAGTTCAGGATGGTGAAATATTAAAATATTTAGAAAATAATTTTGGTGGCATATACTTTTTTAATGCAATTAATAAAATAAAAGCAGAATTTAATATAGTGGAATTAAATCATGTATATAGACAGTCTGATCAAATTTTTATAAATATTTTAAATAAAATACGAGAAGGAATTGTAGATGATGAAATATTAAATACTTTAAATAGAAGAGTGAAAAAGCCTGTTAATAAAAATTATATTACTCTGACTGCTAGGAATGCTACAGCCTCAAGGATTAATGATGAAAACTTAATGCAATTGAATGGAAAAGAGTATGTATTTAATGCTAGAATAAATGGAAATTTAGCAAGGGGTTATTTTCCTGCTGAGGAAAAGTTATGTTTAAAAGTCGGAGCGCAAGTAATGATGCTTAATAATGACCCTAATAAAAGGTGGGTTAATGGAACAATAGCGAAAATTCATTCAATATCATATGATCATGATTATATAGTAGTAAATATTAATAATAATTTATATAAAGTATCTAGATATAAATGGCCGCAATATAAATATGAATATGATGAACATATGAATAAAATTAAAAAAATTGAAGTTGCATCATTTGAGCAATTTCCCGTTAAATTGGCTTGGGCTATAACTATTCATAAATCTCAAGGGCAAACTTATGATACTATATATATAGATATGGAAGGGGGGCATTTGTATCGGGGCAAGTTTATGTAGCATTAAGTAGGTGCAGAAGTATAGATGGATTATATTTAGCTAGAGAGATAGGCTATTCTGATATTAAAGTAGATTCTAACATAATTTCTTATTTGAGAAAAAGGAATTTTTAATGTCGGAAGGATGTTTCATGCCCTTCCGGAACAGTTTCGCAGTTTCTTTAACCCCGCCTAAAACACGGACGGCGGGGTAACATACCCCGCCAAAACGTTCCGGAACGGGATAAAATCCCGTTCCGGCAGTTTTCTCTCACAGCTCAGATCAAGCCTGCTCGCAAGTGCAATCGCCCATCAAAACCGCTTCATTCTTGCCTCTGGGCCAGCCATGAAGTGACACGGGCGCATGGCTGTTATCGTGAAAGCCCCCGGAGGCGCTTAGCATCCGGGGGCTGGTGTTGTGGCATGCTGATGTGAAGCCTGTTGAGGGGCTCTTGCGCCCCATCATTCCGCAGGCGTGAGGCTTGAAGCCTTCTCATCTGAAGGCGACTTGCGAAAAGCGCGGGCATTGAGCGCCAGGCCGAGCAGGAGCGTAAGCCCCTGTGCCAGCAGGGTTTCCACGTAAGGATACATCCCGAGGGCGCCGAGGCGGGGCAGGGCGGGCAGGGGCGTTTCGGCCAGCAGGCCATATTCCTGCAATGCGTGCACGCCCTTGCCGGCATAGACGACGGCGAGCGCGAACAGGGCCCAGGCGGTGATCATGAAGAAGTGACGCAGAGGCAGGCGCATGCCCAAAAATCGCACGAGCATGAAGGCTGAAGCCAGAATGAACAGGGCGCTGGCACTGGCCGCCATCAGGGCGATGGGCTGCCAGCCTTCCGCCGCGATGAGGGCCTGAAGAAACAGGGCGGTTTCCGCACCCTCGCGGAAGACGACGAGAAAACCGATGGCAAACAAGCCGAAAAGGCGGCCGCTTTGCATGGCATTTCGGGTTTTCGCCTCAACCTGGTGTTTCCAGTGCATGGCCTTGCGCTGGCCCAGCAGCCAGGACGAGACGAAAAGGAGCACGACAGCGGCGGTGAGCAGGGATACGCCTTCGATCAGCTCGGCCATCTCTTCGGCTTCAGCAGTGAGCATGAGCAGCAGGGCAGCGGTGAGCAGCGAAGCCAAAATGCCGGAAACGGCACCTGCACTCAAAGCCTTGAAGGCACGCACAGGAGCGGCCAGCCCCTTCAGCACCAGCCAGAGCGCGGCGAAGATGAGCACAGCCTCCGCCCCTTCCCGCAGCAGGATGATCAGGGCCTGCACGAAGGAGGACAGACCGGACAGACCGGCCTGGCCCATTCCGGCCTGCTGCGCCGTTTCCGCCGCATAAGCGGGCAGGGAGGCGGCAATGCATGTCAACGTCACAGCTCCCGTTATCATGAAGGAGACAGGAAAGCGGAACGGGCCTTGGGATTTTCGTCTGTTTGGGGACGGCACAGGACACGACACAACGGTGTCATCTTTCGCATCATCCCGGCGAACGCCGGTGTCTCGGGCCACAAACGCATGGGTCAATGGCTTGAGATACCGGCTTTTGCCGGTATGACGATGCGGGTGTCGTGTCGTGGATAAGGATGGTTTTCTGTGGTCGGCCCTGTTTGAAAAAAGGCGGAAAATCCGCGTGTTCAGATGAGGGGAGCGATCCGTGCCGATCATGATGGTCATGCCTCTTCTTGTCTCATGTCAGTGCGTCGCCCCCGGAGGTTCTTCTGCTCATCGCCTGAGTGCGCCCTTGCATGAGCGCATCAGCCTGGCTGGTCTTTCCCTTAATGCAATTGCAAATCATTTGCAATAGCATTTTTGCTGGATGGGCTCACCATGCGCCCTTGAATGGTCATCACTCCGCCTCCGCGCTCTTGGCCAAGCAGCTTATTCAGGGCACGACATGGGGGACCTACGCGAGGGGCCTGGAGCAGGCGTGCGGGATGAACATGCGCCGGATGGGAAATTTTTCGTTGGCAGGCTTAAGAATTGGCTTTGAAGGACAATGGCGCTTTCAAAACGCGAACCGATCTTACATGAAGAGGGGCGGCATGCCGCGGCATGATCACAAGGGGATGTTGTCGTGCTTCTTCCAGGGGGCCTCGACGTGTTTGTTGCGCAGCATGCGCAATGCGCGGATCAGGCGGCGGCGGGTGTTGCGCGGCATGATCACATCATCGATATAGCCCCGTTCGGCGGCAACGAAGGGGTTGGCGAAGCGCTCCTCGTATTCGGCAATGCGGTGGGCGATCTTTTCCGGATCGTCAAGCTCGCGGCGATAGAGGATTTCCACCGCGCCCTTGGCGCCCATGACGGCGATCTCCGCCGTTGGCCAGGCATAGTTGACATCACCGCCGATATGCTTGGACGACATCACGTCATAGGCGCCGCCATAGGCCTTGCGCGTGATCACCGTCACCTTGGGCACGGTGGCCTGGGCAAAGGCGAAGAGCAGCTTGGCGCCGTGTTTGATCAGGCCGCCGTATTCCTGCGCGGTGCCAGGCAGAAAGCCGGGCACGTCCACGAAGGTGAGGATGGGAATGTTGAAGGCATCACAGAAGCGCACAAAACGCGCCGCCTTGCGCGAGGCATCGGCATCCAGCACCCCGGCCAGCACCATGGGCTGATTGGCGACGATACCGACGGTGCGCCCTTCCATGCGGGCGAAACCGATGATGATGTTCTGGGCGAAATCCTTCTGCAGCTCGAAGAAGTCGCCCTCGTCCACCACCTTCTCGATCAGCTCCATCATGTCGTAGGGCTGATTGGGGTTATCGGGAATGAGCGTGTCCAGCGACGGCTCGGAGCGTTCCGGATCATCGAAGGTGGGCACCACCGGCACGCCGGACTGGTTGGATGAGGGCAGGAAATCCATCATGCGCCGGATCTGCAGCAGGGCATCGACATCGTTGTCGAAGGCCCCGTCGGCCACGGAGGAACGGCGGGTGTGCACATCCGCGCCGCCGAGTTCATCGGCGGTAACCTCCTCGTTGGTCACGGTTTTCACCACATCCGGACCGGTGACGAACATGTAGGAGGTATCGCGCACCATGAAGATGAAATCGGTCATGGCCGGGGAATAGACATCACCGCCGGCACAGGGCCCCATGATCACCGAGATCTGGGGAATGACGCCGGACGCGGCGACATTGCGCATGAAGACCTCGCCATAGCCGCCAAGCGCGGCCACGCCTTCCTGAATGCGGGCGCCGCCGGCATCAAACAGGCCGATGACCGGGGCGCGGTTGCGAATGGCGAGATCCATGATCTTGACCATCTTGGCGGCGTGGGTCTCGGAAAGCGAGCCGCCGAAGACAGTGAAATCCTTGGCGAAGACATAAACAAGGCGGCCGTTGATCGTGCCCCAACCGGTCACGACGCCATCGCCGGGCACCTTGCGTTCGGCCATGCCGAAATCAGTGCAGCGATGTTCCACGAACATGTCGTATTCCTCGAAGGAGCCGGCATCGAGCAGAAGCTCCAGCCGTTCGCGCGCGGTGAGCTTGCCGCGGGCATGCTGTGCGGCAATGCGCTTTTCGCCTCCGCCCAGGCGCGCTTCCGCCCGCCGCCTTTGCAGCTCTTCGAGGATGTCCTGCATGGCTTCTTGCTGTTCCCCTTGGCTTTTGAAAGCGAACGATGATGTGTATCAAGACGGCACGCTAGCAGATGCGCCCTGCCCGGCAAAGACAGACGAAGGATGACCCGCTTAAGAATTGGGGCGGTGACGGGCTGATTCACACCCTATGCGACACACATATCGTCAAACCGGCGAAGCCGACTTTTTATGAGTTGAGAGTTTGTTGTTTAACTCATTGATAAACAAATGGAAATCTTTATTGCCGGCCTGGTGCGGCAATCCAGGGCCACAAATGGAGCTTCTTTGGAGGACGATGGCATTTGCCAACAGTTTTTATTTGAGCCGTATGAAAATAAAATGCCGGAACGGGATTTCATCCCGTTCCGGAACGTTTTGGCGGGGTATGTTACCCCGCCCTTCATGCATTAGGCGGGGTTAAAAACCCCCGCCGAAACGTTCCGGAAGGATATACAATATCCTTCCGGCGATAAGCTGTTTCTTAAGCCCATTGGTGAAATCGTTGCGCATAAGTGGCGCAAAAGGCCCCATGTTACCGGTCAGAGTGATACGGCGCTGCCGGCGAGACATTGTGCCCCTGAATCTTCAGAACCGGAACGATGTTACCGGTCAGAGTGATACGGCGCTGCCGGCGAGGGCAGGCAGGCGGGCGGCAGCGAAGAAATCGCGCGCATTCTGACGGCGGCGGGCGGCGGCCTCCATGTCCTCGCCCCATTGCGCGATGTTCCAGTCCTCCTCCACGTTGGCCGCGGCCCAGGCGTGTTCAGGTGTCATGGCACCGGCCAGAACGGCAAGGGCAAGCAGAGCAGAGCGTGTCAGATCCGCCATGGCGGCCACGGCAACGAGCGCATAAGGGTCAAGGCGCTCAAGCCTTTGTTCAAGGGCGGTGAGTGTTTCCGGCGGCTGGGTGACGGGCAGGATGCCGGCGGTGATGCGCAGCGGGCCTGCAAGCGTCTTCTCGGCCCAGGCGAGGACAGGATCCCAGAGTTCCTGCTGGCGCGCGGCCAGTTCGGCCGGATGTTCCGCGCGATAGCAGAGCATGTCATGCGCGGCCAGCTTAAGCAGATGCGCGATCGTCTCGGCCTTCTGCTGCGGCAGGCGGTCAATGGCGGCATTGCACAGGCGGGTGAGCGGCATGGTAAAGGGCCGGATGCGCTCTTCCTGCGCCCGCCATTCCTCGGCCACGGCCTCGGCAAGCGCCTGCGTGGGCAGGGCAAGCGGATGCTTCTGCGGCGTCTTCACCGGCCGCTCATCGAGCAGAATGGCAAAAGGCGGGCCCTTTTCGCTCACCGAAACCGTCTCGTAAAAGCGCTTGGGCATGGGCCGCTCAAAGCGATCGCGCATCAGGCGTTCCATGGCCTCGGCAGACAGGGCAAGCCCCTGTTCATGCCCGGTGCGTGCGGTATCCGGGCACGGGGCATCATCACCCGCGCCTTCGGGGTCAAGAGGAGTGCGCTTGTTCTGTTCATCAGAGATCATGACGGGGCTCTCGACAGGGCTGTGGCAGGCGTCTGCCCGGTCTTGCGCGTTTCAACAATCTGATGGGCAAGATCCGGAACGTGGCTGAAGGTTTCGGCGATGGCGGCCGCCCCGCTCTCTTTCAGGCTCTCGGGCGGATGATAGCCCCAGGCCACGCCCAGCCCGGCAATGCCGGCATTGCGGGCCATGAGCATGTCATGGGTGGTATCACCGATGAGCACGGTGCGCTCAGGCTCCGCGCCGGTTTCCTCAAGCGCGCGCAGCACCATGCCGGGATGCGGCTTGGACGGGGCATCATCCGCCGTCTGCAGGGTGACGAAATACTCGCGCAAGGCAAAGCGCTCCAGCAATACGTCCAGCCCCCGCCGGGCCTTGCCGGTGGCAATGCCAAGCAGGACATCATCGCGCGCGGCCAGGGCCTTAATGGTCTCGCGCGCGCCCGGAAACAGCGGCTCGTGAAAATCCGGTGACGTGCGCAGCGCCAGAAAGGCCTCCTTGTAGGCGCGCGCCAGCTTTTCATGCATCTCAGGTGTTTCCTCGGGCACAAGACGGGCAATGGCCTCCAGAAGCGACAGGCCGATCACCTCCCGCGTGGCCGCATCGCCAGGGTAGGGCACGCCATGGGCGGCAAAGGCCTGCCGCATGGCGGCGGCGATGTTGTGCTGACTGTCCACCAAGGTGCCGTCGCAATCAAACAGGATGAGTTTCATCATATGCCGCTTGCATGCATGCTGTTGTTTCGCCTGCGTTTGTCCGCGATGTCGGCGCCCAGCCCCCGCTTTGTCAAGCTTTAAGGGCCATCATTTTTTCACGGTCGAATTCTGCCGGGCCGTTTCGCGCAAGGTATCGAGCAGGGCTGCGGCGTCATTGGCGCGCGGGCGCCAGAAGCCGCGGGCCAGCGCCTCCTCGAAGCGCTCCACCATATCGCGCAAGGCATGCGGGTTCACTTCCGCAATCCATTCGCGCACCTCTTCGTTGCGCAGCCAGGCATCGAAGGCAAGCTCGAAGTGATGGCTTTTGACCGCCGCAGTGGTGGCGGCGAAGGCGAACATGTAATCGAGGGTGGCGGCAAGCTCGAGGGCGCCCTTGTAGCCATGCCGGCGCATGGCCGCAATCCACTTGGGATTGACCACGCGAGCGCGCATCACGCGCGAGACTTCCTCCTCAAGAGAACGCGTGCGCGGGGCTTCGGGGCGGGAATGATCATTGTGCCAGACGGGCACGGCGCGGCCCTTCAGATGCTTGACAGCCGCGGCCATGCCGCCCTCAAACTGATAATAATCATCGGAATCGAGGATGTCGTGCTCGCGGTTGTCCTGATTGTGGGCCACGGCATCGAGCGCGGAAAGCCGCCGGCGGAAGCTTTCCTCGGCGCGCACGCCTTGTTCCTTGCTGCCATAGGCATAAGCGCCCCAGTTCACATAACTCTCGGCCAGATCAGAGAGATCCTGCCAGAGCTTCTCATCAAACAGGGCCTGCAAACCGGCGCCATAGGCGCCCGGGCGGGCGCCGAAAATGCGATAGCCAGCCATGCGCTCAGCCTGTTCCGCATCGAAGCCGGCAGCGCGCAAACGTTCGCGCTCGGCCTTCATGCGCGCAGCGATGGGGTTGTCCTCTTCCGGTTCGTCATCCAGGGCGCCAACGGCGCGGATGGCGCGGTCAAACAGGGCGATCTGCTCCGGAAAGGCATCACGGAAAAAGCCGGAGATGCGTAACGTGACATCCACGCGTGGACGGCCCAGGCGGGCAAGCGGGATAATGGCAAAGCCGGTCACGCGCCCGGATGCGTGATCCCACACAGGTTCCACACCGATCAGCGCCAGCGCCTGTGCGATGTCATCGCCGCCGGTGCGCATGTTGGCCGTGCCCCAGCAGGACAGCCCGATGGCTTTCGGGAATTCCCCGGTTTCCTGAAAATGGCGCATGAGCATGTTCTCCGCCGAGGCGCGGCCCAGGCGCCAGGCCGCCGGCGTGGGCAGGCCGCGCGGATCGAGCGAATAGAAATTGCGCCCCGTGGGCAGCACGTCCGGACGGCCGCGCGAGGGCGCGCCGGAAGGCCCGGGCGGCACGAAGCGGCCATCAAGGCCTTTTAAGAGATTGCCGATTTCATCCGAAACGCCCTGTTGCAGACGCGGCAGAAGCTCCGTGCTGATCCAGGCGAGCACGGCGCGCGTTTCCGGCAGGGCCGCATGGGCCAGTGCTGCGGGCAGGGCGGTTTCCTTGCCCAGAACATGATGCTCAATGAGCCTCAGCGCGGCCGCTTCCAGCCGTTCCACGGTATCGGCATGCGTGCGCCAGGGGCCTTCGGCGAGGGATTGCAGCGCCTCAGGGCGCGGGCCCTGCCAGGGGGCTGTGGGCTCGCAGGTGAGGGGATCGAAGTTCAGGCCGAGATCCTTCGCCAGTGCCTGGGTGAGCCCGGCGTTGCCCTTGCGGCCGTCCCGACGCGGCAGACGCGCCAGCGCCACGAGGAATTCCGCCAAAGCCCGGCCTTCCACGAGATCGCCGAGGATGTGCAGGCCATTGCGGATCTGCGCCTCCTTCACCTCGCAGAGAAAGGCATCCAGCCGCACCAGCGCCTCCTCTTCATCGGTGCTGTTGTCAACGCCGGCGTCGGCGTCCAGCCCGGAGACATGGGCAAGATCGAGTATGTCGCGGCGCAGGATGTCTAAACGGCGCGAATCGAGGCTTGAGGCCTGCCAGTATTCGTCCATGAGGCGCTCCAGCTCCGCCAGCCGCCCATAGGTTTCGGCGCGGGCAAGGGGCGGCACCAGATGATCGATGATCACCGCTTGCGTGCGGCGCTTGGCCTGGGCGCCCTCGCCGGGATCGTTGACGATGAAGGGATAAAGATGCGGCAGGGGGCCGAACACGGCATCGGGATAACACGAGGGCGAAAGCGCCAGCGCTTTGCCGGGCAGCCATTCCAGATTGCCGTGCTTGCCAACGTGCACGATTGCCTGTGCGCCGAAAACCTCCCGCAGCCAGACATAAAAGGCAATATAGCCATGCGGCGGCACCAGAGCGGGATCATGATAGGTGGCGGCGGGGTCGATGTTGTAGCCGCGGGCGGGCTGAATGGCGAGCGCCACCTTGCCATTCAGGCGCAGCGGCAGGTGAAAGGCGCCGTCATGACAGAAGGGATCGTTTTGCGGCGGGCCCCAACGCTTTAGAACCGAATTCTTAATATCATTGCTCAACTCATTGAAGTAACGCATATAATCATCGACAATTAAAATCGCATCCGATGGAGAGGCTGGCGTTGGCTGTGCGTTGGTCGGCCCCTCTTGCAGCCAGCGTATGAGGGCGGTGCCATCCGAAGGCAGGTGCGGGATGTCGTATCCCGCTTCTTTCAGGGCGCGCAAGATCCGCACGGTGCTCTCCGGTGTGTCCAGCCCAACGCCGTTGGCCATGCGCGAATCGCGGTTGGGATAGTTGGCGAGGATAAGTGCGATGCGCCGAGCCTCGGGCGGTGTGCGCCGCAGGCGGACCCAGCGCGCGGCAAGCGTGGCAACGAAGCGGATGCGCTCCTCGTCCGGTTCGTAACGGATAAGGGCGCACTGGGTGGCCTCATCGAAGGCATTCTGGCGCTTGAAGGAGCAGGCGCGGGTGATGATGCGGCCATCGAGCTCCGGCAGGGCGACGTTCATGGCCAGATCGCGCGGTGCCAGCCCTTGCGGGTTTTCCTGCCAGGCCAGCCGGGTGGAGCCGGAGAGGATCACCTGCAAAACGGGGCAATCGGCGCGGGAGAGTGGATCATCCGCGCCGGCGGAAAAGGCGGTAGTGTTGAGAATGACATCCGGAGCGAGTTCAGCGAGGGCCTCCTGGATGAACAGGCGGGCGCCCTCATCCTTCAGCGAGGTGAGAAAGAGCGGCATGGCACACAGGCCTTCCGCTTCAAGGGCGCTGGCGAGACGCTCCACCGGCGCGGTCAGCCCGCCCTCCAGCAGGGCGCGATAGAAGAGGATCGGCGCCTTTGGCCTGGAATCGCTGCACAGGCCCTGCGGAATGCTTGTGTGCATTCGCCCCTCATGCCAGAGGCCGGCCGAGGGCAGGGGGCAAGGCGCGGGCAGGGCGCGGGCGGCCTGTTCCGCCCCGTTGCGCACGATCGTGATGGCCAGCTCAAGAAAACGCCGGGCATTTTCCACACCCCCTGCGGCCAAAAGCGCCCGCATGGCCTCGCACAAGGGCATGTCCAGGCTGGAGCGGCGCATGAGCGCCTCGTCCACGCCATGGCCGCCGGGCAGCAGGGCAAGGGCGATTCCCTGCGCGCGGGCCAGCGCTTCCAGCTCCTCCACGCCATAGGGCCAGTAGGCCTCGCCGCCGAGAATGCGGGCCACGATCAGCCGTGCATGCCGCGCGGTCCTTTCAAGCCACAGATCCACCGACATGTTGTGCCGCAAAAGCAGCAGGGAGGACAGGCGCAGGGAAGGAACACTCACGCCTGTATCCTGCGCCTGCTTGCGCAAGGCGGCATGCGCGGCAGCCAGTGCGGCCAGTTCCGAATCCGCGGCGGAGATGACGATGATATCGGCCGGATCCTGGGCGAGATCCACCGCTTCCTCGCCGTCGCCGACGATGCCGGATGTGGCAGCGAGCAGATGCATGAGCCCTCAACCTCTCCCGGTCGGGGGTTTCGTTTTGTTTTGGCCGGTTTCAGTCTTCTGCAAGCAGGCTTGCGCGCACGGCCTCGGCATCAAGGCCCTTCAGGCCGATGACGACCAGGCGGCTCTCTTGCGGCTCACCGGGCTTGAAGGGGCGGTCGAACCAGCCTTCCACCCGCGGCCCCACCGCCTGAACCGCAAGACGCGCGCGCTTGCCGTCTATGCTGGCAAAGCCTTTCAGCCGCAGAATGCCAAAGCGCTCCATCACATGGCGGATACGGGACAGCAGGCGCTCGCGATCCGCAAATGCCGGAAGGTCCAGCACGAAGGAGACGAAATCGTCATGATCATGATCGGCCTCGCCTGCAAGCTCATGATGGGTGGGGCGGTTGTGCACATCCTCTTCCGCGGCGGCGGCGATGCCAAGAAGCACATCCGGGGCGATGCGGCCATGTTCCGTGGGCACGATGGTCACACCATCACGCACCTTGCGCGAAAGCTCCGCGATAAGCTCTTCGCGCTCTTTAGCCGAAAGCAGATCGGCCTTGTTCAGCAGCACAAGATCGGCCGCGCGCAGCTGATCCTCGAACAGCTCATGCAGGGGGCTTTCATGATCGAGGTTGACATCGGCCTTGCGCAGGGCCTCCACCTTTTCGGGATCGGCGGCAAAGAGCCCGGCGCGCACCGCCGGGCCGTCAATGACGGCAACGACGCCATCAACGGTCACGGTGGCCTTCACCGCCGGCCAGTTGAAGGCGCGGATGAGCGGCTGGGGCAGGGCCAGGCCTGAGGTCTCGATCACGATATGATCCGGCCTGTTCTCCCGCTCAATCAAGCGGGTCATGGTGGGGATGAAGTCATCGGCCACGGTGCAGCAAATGCAGCCGTTGGCCAGCTCCACGATGTCCTCCTCGCCGCAGGATGCATCGCCGCAGCCTTTCACCAGCTCGCTATCGACGCCGACATCGCCGAACTCGTTGATGATCAGGGCGATGCGCCTGCCGCCGGCGTTGGCCAGCAGATGGCGAATGAGCGTGGTCTTGCCGGCGCCGAGAAAGCCGGTGATCACCGTGGCCGGTATGCGCTTCTGCATCATGCTGTCTGACACTCTCCCTTGGACTGATCCTTTGGGGCGATCACGAAGATGTTCTGAACGCAACAGTCCCTTTGGCCCCTCATGCCTCTTGAACCGGCGCGGAGGGTGCCCCATTCTGAAAACGAGGACAAGGCGTTTGGCGGACAGGGCGCATCAGCTTGCGACCTTTTCATGACGAAACCGGCGCCCGCATCGGTGCCGAATGTGGCGGGAGGGACGGCCATGTCAAGCGCAGCTAAAGGCCCCGCGGAGGAACGGGCAAGCCTGATCTACACCACCCTGCCGGATGAGGAGGCCGCGCGCACCCTGGGCGAGGCCTTGGTGAAGGCGCGGCTGGCCGCCTGTGTGAACATCATTCCCGGCATGCGCTCGATCTATGAATGGAAAGGGCGGCTTGAGCATGACGAGGAGGTGGTGATGATCGTCAAGACCATGCCGGACCGTGCCGGGGAGTGCATGGCGGAAATCGCGCTTTTGCACCCTTATGAGGAACCGGCGATCATTCGCCTGCCGGCCACGGATGTCTCCGCCAGCTTTCTTGACTGGCTGCACACACAGACGCGCCCGGGGCGCTGAGGCATCCGTTCTGACCGAACACGCCTGTTCTTTCATGCCTGCATCGTGAAGGGAGGCATTTCCGGATCACGGAAGAGATAAGGGCGCAAGGATGAGCCGCGATGTTATTCCGTGATCACGTCACAGGTCTTCGGCGCGGTCTTGGATATAGTGCCGAATGAAAGAATGCGCTGAAAAAGGCATTGACGGCGCGCCATCTTTCGGAATTCGCCAGGTTTGATGATGAAATCGGGAGTGCAGGAACGATGAGTGGCAACCCTGCTGCGGATGCAGCCGGCAAGGACGCAGCACAGGAGCCGGCGAAGGCCAATGCCAACACTAAGGCGGCAGCCCAGGCCGAAAACGAGCCGCGGCTTAAGTATTTTCCCGTCTCTTTCTTCGCCATGGTCATGGGCCTGTCCGGGCTGACGCTGGCCTGGCACAAGGGCGAGAAGGCGCTGGGGATCGGTCTGCCCATCGCGCATGCCCTCGGGCTGTTCACCTTTGCGCTGTTTGTCGTGCTTCTTGCCATTTATGCCACGAAGGCCATCCGTTATCCGCAGGCGGTCGTGGGCGAGCTCAACCATCCGGTGATGATGGCCTTCTTCCCCACCATCTCCATTTCCTTCCTGCTGATGACCATGTGCTTAAAGCCGTTGTGGCCCGGCTTTGCCTTCATCCTGTGGGTCATCGGCACCGTGCTGCATCTCATACTGTCGCTGCATGTGGTGCGCAGCTGGATCCATCACACCAAGTTTCAGGTGGGGCATCTCAATCCCGCCTGGTTCATTCCGGCGGTCGGCAATGTGCTGGTGCCGCTCGGCGGGGTGGCCTTCGGCTATATCGAGCTGTCCTGGTTCTTCTTCGCGGTGGGCATCTCCTTCTGGGTGATTCTGCTGGTCATCGTCTTCAACCGCATGCTGTTTCACGAGCCCCTGCCGGATCGGCTGCTGCCCACGCTGTTCATTCTCATCGCACCGCCGGCGGTGGGCTTTCTGTCCTATTTCGGTTTGGTGAAGGAGCTCGATTCCTTCGGGCGCGTGCTTTACTATCTCGCGCTGTTCTTCACGCTGCTTCTGGTGATCGAGGCGCCGCGTTTCGCCCGGCTGCCCTTCTTCCTCTCCTGGTGGGCCTATTCGTTTCCTTCCGCGGCGATCACGGCGGCAACCTTCGTCATGGCGTCTCTTACCGGCTCGGCTTTCTTGAGCCGGCTGGCGGTGGTGCTGCTGGTTCTGCTCACGCTTCTGCTGCTGCTGTTGCTGATCAAGACGGTGCAGGCGGTCATGGCGCGCAAGATCTGCGTGCCCATGAAGCACTGATGTGACCGTCTGTGCCACAGGCCCTGCACATGCGAATGATCAGACGGCCCGGTGATGAAAACGTGAGCAGCAGGCAAAAGAACGCAAGGTCTTAATCCTCCCCCTGATAGGGGGAGGTCGGCCCCGCCAGGGGCCGGGAGGGGGTGGGGCTGTTTAACTCATGCGCTTGTGGCCCGACCCCCTCCCTGTCCCTTCCCCTGCCAGGGGGAGGGGAGAAAAGCGGCGTTTCATGCGTGAAACAAGACTACCCGGAGTATCATCAAAGGCGATGTCCTGACTGCCGGGTCGTTTTTCTTTGGGGCTGTCCTAGACAAATATTTGGCTTTATATCATTGAAATCATAGTAATTTTTCAGTGTCTTAATAGAATGATCTTTCAGGGCTGAGAGAAGCGTCAATGGCGATTTTTCGCCATTGGCGCTTCATGACCATTCTTTTCGCAACTCATTGAATGTCAAGCATGAAACCGCTTCGCGGCGGCCCGCAGGGCCGTGCTTGACATTCAATGAGTTGTGGAACAGCAAAACCAGTTTCTAACAGCCCCTTTTCTTTTTGAGGGCGGGGTCTGATCAACCGATGTCGATGCCGATGTAATGCAGAACCGGCACGCCAATGAGCATGCCGTGGAACATGGCCATGAACACATAAAGGATCATGCCGGTGAGCAGGGCGGCGAGATCCAGGGACAAGCCGTCCTTTGCCTCGGGCCTTACCCCGTTTTTCAGGGCCAGGGCGAGCAGAACGGCGGCGACGATCATCAAGCCGGCCGCGAGCACCACGGTGGCGGCATCTCCATTGGCGAAGAGGTGGCCCGTGCCCCACAGCAGCACCACATAGGCGAAGGGCAGGCGAAAAAAGCGCTTCAGCCGGCAGGGGTAGAGAAAGATGCCGAAAAGGAGAAAGGCAAAGAACATCAGAAGGAAGGTGACATGCGCCCCCCAGGGCGGCGGATCATAAAGCGCAATGAAGGGGCTTGTCGCCCACAGCCAGGCGATGGCGCCGGTGCTGAAGACGCTCAAGGCAATGAACAGCGGCAGATAGGCGCGCCCGAGCACGGCCTTGATCCGCGCCTTTAGCCGCGGCAGGGCGGGCACGGCATGGGTGATGCCGAACAGGGCGATGGCCAGGGCCAGCAGAATGATGCGGATCATGATCCTGAAAGCGCGTTCATGACTTCACGACGGGCATTGCACTCGGTGGGTAACGTGCTATGCATTCTTTCGCAAGATCGTCTGCGGCCAGGCCGCCCGCTTTCCTTTCGCTGCCGCGCACTTCCGCGCGATTGCGCGGCAAGAAGGCGAGGGCGGCGAAGACCTGCCGCATGTTTCGATCATTCCATCCCCGGGAGGCGACCATGGCTCTCTTCCTTGCATCGAACCGCACTGCCGCCCTTGATCAAAGGCAAACGTGCATGACGTCAGCCGCATGGCGGAAAGGCTTTCTGTGCGCCGGGCTTGGTCTTGCGCTCCTGTCCGGCCTGACCGCGCCCTTCGCCCCAAGTGCTGCGCAGGCGAAGGAACTGTGCGGCCTGGTGACCTTTCTTGATGAATGGAAGGCTGGCACGCGCGAGGAGAATTTCAGCGCCATGTGCGTGGCCCTGCAGGGGTGTTCCATGTTCTCCGATCTGGTGCTGGGGCATCGTCTGCAGCTTTCGCGGCAGGCGCACGAGAAGAGCTGGCGGGTGCTGCTTGATGTGCCGAAGGAGGCCGACATCTCCGAGGGGATTACCATCCGGGTGGATGACGGCGAGCCGATGCGGGTGCCGCCGGAGTTTCTGGATGAACGTCCGGACGGGCGCGCCATCATCATCCGGCCGGAAGTGTTGAGCGTGATCGTGCCGGCGCTGCGCAAGGGCAAGCTTGTGAACTGGTCCTATGTGCGCAAGGACGGCAAGAAGATGGACGTGGCCATTCCCATCCGGCCGCTGCGCAAGGTGATGGACTGGGCTGACTGCACCTTGCAGAAACTGGATGCACAGGCGCGGGCCATGCAGCAGATGGGCAAGTGAGCGGGCAGGGCAGGGGCGCATTCATGGATGCGCGCCCGCTTCATCAAGCGGCTTCGTGCACATGGGGCGATGAGGATTGGCCGCTTCGCGGCGAGAGAGGGGAGAGCACAAGGAATGCAGGACAGCCTGAAGCCGGAAGAAGGGGGCAGGGCGCCGCAGCGGGCGGCAGCGCCGGATGATCCGCGTCTTGCGCGGCTGCGCGCCATCGTGGCCGAACATTCGCTGATGACCGGCGATTTCGTTCTCTCTTCCGGGCGGCGCTCGCGCTATCTCTTTCAGCTCAGGCAGACGGTGCTGCATCCGGAAGGCGCCTGGCTCGTCGGCGGGCTGATCGTGGATTTCATGCGCCGCTCGGGCCTTGCCTGCATCGGCGGGCTGGAGATGGGGGCGGTGCCGGTGGTCTCGGCGGTGGCGGTGCGCAGCCATGACATGGGCTATCCCGTCGCCGCCTTCTTTGCCCGCAAGCAGGCCAAGAGCCATGGCGCGAAGGAGCGCATCAACGGCTATCTGGAAAACGGCGCGGAGATCCTCCTGGTGGATGATGTGAGCACCACCGGCGGCTCGCTTCTGAAAACGCTGGATGCCATTCGCGAAAGCGGCCTTGAGGTGTCCTGCCGCCACGCCCTGACCATCGTCGACCGCGAGGAAGGCGCCACCGAAAATCTGGCCAAACACGGCATCACCCTGCACGCCCTCCTGTTCAAAAGCGATTTCGCCATCCCCGGTCTCGATGAGGCGTGAGCCGGGCGCAAAGCAAATCGATCCGTCGATAGCACACCGTAAACGGCTTTTGAGCGCCTCATTGGATTTTTGACAAAACAGCGCCCTGTGCGTGCAATACAATGTTTACATGCACACAGCGCTTGAAGTTTGTGAGATTATAAATGACTGGAGTTGGCAAAAACTTAAAAAAAATCATTTCTGCATCTTTGAGTTTTTTATTTTTTCTATTATGTGACGAAGAGGTGTAATCAATTTCTCATCTGGCTTTTCTTTTGCTTCTTTGCATGCCTTTTCATAATGAAGAATGAGCCTTGCAGCAAAAGGCGCACGGGGCTCTGGCAATTCCTCCAGGGGCTGCAAGAGTATCTGCAACCCCTCTGCATAAGCGCGAACCGCCTTTCGGGGTTGCTTCAATCCCATATAAACATCCCCCAAGGTGTTCAGCGCCTTTGCCAAAGCGAAACCTGCATCGGGCATTTGCGCGACGACCCTGCGACAATGAGCCACGGCTTCCTGGGCCGCCTGCAAGGCCTCGGGCCACCGCTTCATTTTCGCAAGATAACGGGCCAATTTGTGCAGCATTTCAGACAAGTTGGCGGTTTCAATGTCGGCGAGGTCAGGAAACCGCATCAATTTGCGGTGAAGAGCCTCTGCTTCCCGCAAGGTCGTGATCGCTTCCTCCGTTTTTCCCAATTTGAAAAGACGATCAGCGAGAAATTGGAGTCTTGTGGCCAGCTGCGAAGAGCCGATAATCGGGTCCTGACGGGTGAATCCTCGGTAAATGGATACCGCCTCATAATCCACCTTCAGCGCCTCTTCTGCGCGCCCCATCGCGAACAGAAGATCGGCCATCTGGTCAAGACTGTCAGCGAGTTCGGATTGATTTGTCTTGGAAAGTGGTGATGCAAGATTATCGGCAAGCCTGCGACGAAGGGCAACTGCTTCGCGCGCGGCTTTCAGGGCCTCTTTCATGCGTCCCATGTCTTCCAGACTATAGGCCATGTCCCCAAGAACACGCGCCGCTTCTGAGAGATATTTTTCGGGAAAACGTTTGGCCAGCTGGCGATAAATCGATACGGCCTCTTGCAAGGCTTCAATTCCCTCCTGAGGGTGGCCCGCTTTCTCCAAACGCCGGGCGAACTTCTCCAGACTTCGCGCCAAATAGGGCAGGTTGAGATTGGGATTGCGTTTAGCCAGCTTGCGGTGGATATCCACAATCTCGCGCGCGGGCATGAGCGCTGCTTGCTTGTCTCCGGCTTCGAGCAGGTAATCCGCCAGTGTGCGCAAACTGCTCAGCAGCTTGTTCAGAGAGAACGCCGGTGACTGTTTAGCCAATGTGCGTTGGATATCGACGGCTTCCTGCAAGGGGGCAATTGCCTCTTGCGTCCGTCCAAGTGCGTGCAGGATTTTAGAATAGTCAATGAGTTTGTCTGCGAGGAGTGTCTGAAAAAATTCCGGGTTTTGCTTGGCCAGTTTGCGAACAATGACCAGAGATTCACGTTCGGCCCGCAAGGCTTCATCTTTCTGCCCCCTCTGGAACAGGGTGCAAGAGAGCTCCCGCAAACTCATGGCCAATTTTGCAAGATGCATCTCTTCACCGGATTTTTCGGCTCGCCGCCGATCTTTCAAGACTGCCTCGCTTGCGGCTTCCGGCGTTTTCTGAACGCTTCCGCAAAGTACGATCATGTCAATGTTACGCATTACGGGGGTTGATGGGGCGCCTTTGCCGGTGGTGTGCGCCGCCAAGCTGCCGCGATGGGCATCGGTTTTGACGGGCACGGCCATTGGCCGGGAAAAAGACTTCGATCCCGTCACCTCCAAGGCATTACGTCCTGTGGCCTCTTCATGGGCAAGAGAGAAGCTACCGAGCATGAAGAGAACAAGAGCCAGGAGTGACAACCTCCTGCAAGTTCCCGCTTTGGGCCATGTCATGGTTTCTTCTCTTGCGATGAGGGATATTTTTCCAAGATCGCTTGGATGGGGGCGATCAGATCCTTGTTCGGCGGTTGTCCGATCTGGCGGCAGGCTTTCAGGTAACCATCCAGAAGCTCCTGGGCGAGAGGGACGGTACTTTTTGGCATTGTCCACAAAGGCTGAAAAACCTCCCGCAATCCTCGTGCAAAAACGTGCACCGCCTTTTCCGGCTTGTTTAAAGCCAATTGGGCACTTCCCAATACGATCCGTGCCTGCACGAGCAAGGAGGCTGCCAGGATATCGTGCGGCGCAAAATTCCGAAATATTGAAATTGCCTCTTGCGCCGTCTTGCTTGCTTGTGAATATTTTTTGGCCTCGTATTCAAAGATGGCTTTAAGGAGCAGCTCCTCACCATGATCGAAAGGGGCAGGTGGAGGGAGTTTGTTTTGTTCAATTTCTTTAATCAGTTTTTCAAATTCACTTGCCTCTTGCTTCATACCGGCTTCTTTCATACGCTTTGTTAAATCTTTTATGCCAGAAAGTATTAAAATTACATTTGTTCTTGATTTTAGCTTGATTGATTCCTGGCAGACCCAAACCAATTCGCGCGCTACTTTCAAGGCTTCCCGGTTACACTTCAAATCAAATAAATGGTGGGCGATCTTTTTCAGGTCTTGAGCTATATTTGATAGATATTTTTCTTTGTTTTGCGGAAGTATTAAACGATAGACATTTACGGCCTCTCGAAAGGCCTTAATCGCCTCATCTGGCTTATGTACTTTAGAGTAAATATTGGCAAGCTTGTCCAAATCCTCAGCCAATTCTTTTAAATATATCGGTTTGCCTTGCGCCAAAGCGCGCTTAATATTCACTGCTTCCTTTGCGGCCTGGATGGCCTTGTCATACAGTTCGGCCTCGGAAAGATAGGAAGAAAGACGCGAGAGAAGAATACCAAGCGCGGATTGATAGACTTCCATATCGCTCCGAGCCATTTTACGCAAAACATCCACCGATTCTTTAAGAAATTTGATCGATTCAAATTTCCTTTGTGCGAAATCCCATCGAACGGCCTTGTCATGCAATCGAACGACAAGGATGAACTCAAATTTTTTGGGATTTCTTTGTGCCAGAACACGATATACTGCTATGGCTTCCTGATCGACTTTCAATGCCTCATCGTCTTGCATATTTGCAAAGAGAACATTGGCCAAGTTATCAAGACTCTTGGCCAGGGCGGGTAGGTATTGTTGCGGTTTACTTTTTGCCAGATGCCGATATCTGGCCACGGCTTTCCGTGCTGCCTCAATTTCGGATGGTGCAGGTTTAATTTCTAACATGCGTTGAAATAGTGCCCGGTAGTGTTCTTTGGAGGAATATTTGGATAAAATCTTGCTGCCCGGTGTGATATTTGCAATGGAACGGATATATTGATCTTCTTTCTCTTTGGTGGAAGGAGCAGAAATGGTTTCTTTTATATACCCTTCTCTTGCCTGATACCCAAAAGCAAGTGGAATCATTGTGAAAAGCAGGGAAATAATCGCCGAAAGGCGTGCTCCGGCAAAAATCATCTTGGTGCACTTCATCATGCTTGCTTTGAAGAGCATATGCGCTGCGCCTCACGCGTTTTTTCTATTGAGATGTAATTAATGCAAACGCATGCTACACTCACTGGTAGCGATTGTAAATGAATTCGCGCATATTTCAATAAGATGCCTGGTCTGCTGAATGAAAACGTGGGCAATGGTTTGAAATGCGCGGGTAGGGCGTTTCAGGGCCACAATCAAGCCAGTTTTGAAACACGGTGGCATTGGCCCGTGGCCTGATTAGTGCCTTATGGCAAAAAAAGCCGAAACGGGATTTTATCCCGTTCCGGAACGTTTCGGCAGGGGATATTACCCCGCCATCTGTACTCTGGGCGGGGTTGAAAAACCGCAGAATTGTTCCGAAAGGATATACAATATCCTTCCAATGGTGGCTGTTTATTCTTCGGCATCAACCGGTTTTAAGGCATACACGCGTCTGGCAAGGCGGGATGCCGCGCGAATATCGCCGTTGCGCAGGGCGCGGCGGACAGCGTCGAGCTTTTTCGCCTCCTCAGACGGCAAATAGGGTCCTTCTTCAAAAAGATCATCACGATCAACAACCAGCACGTCCACATCCGCTGCCAGGTCACCCTCGCGCACGAGCTTTGTGATGCAGCGGGTTTGAGGTTCTGCATTCATGTCTTGCGCCTCCTGAAATCCTCTTATGGGATGGGGATGTATCTTCTCACAAAAATTGGTCTGAAAAGTTCCGTAACAGGCCAAGATCCATTTGGGGAGATGGAAAATTATTCAAGCTCACATATCCATTTTTTTACATTAGCTTTATACGAATCTAAATCTAGAGTAGCTGATTTTCCAGCAGAAGCCAAAATAGATGATAATGCGTAGTTCGCCACAATAATTTTATCAATATCTTCACATAATATACCTATAAGGACTTTTGAATGCATTTCTGGAATATCAGATTCTTGAAAAAAGTCGTATTTGGTTGCAATGTGAATATATTCATGTATAATTTTATTTCTTGCATTTATGCCATTAAATAAAATGTCTTTTAAATCTTCATTGAGGTATTTTATTGCGTCTGCATCAATACCTCGCTTTTCAAACGCTTTGCCAATTTTTTTTGTCATTAATTTAACGATATTTTTGCTAGGTTTTTTATAAATATGGTCAGTTGCCTTAAGAAAAGCCTTGTTGATTAAATCGTTTATATTTTTCGCGTTCATATCGGATGTAATATTGTTTAATGCAATAATTCTTGCAATCTGGCGCAATTTATCTTCTATTTGTGCTGCAAAAAATATCACTCTTCCTATTAAAGAAAAATGTTTATCAAGGCATTCTGTTCTTTCTGGTAGTTCGTATAGATAAAATGCATCATCAGGCATCGTCCTCACTCCGCCTCCTCCTTCCTCCGCCTCAGCATCGGCGCCAGGTATTTGCCGGTCCAGCTGCCCTCGTGGGCGGCGACCTCCTCCGGGGTGCCGGCCACCACGATTTCGCCGCCCTTGTTGCCGCCTTCGGGGCCGAGGTCGATGATCCAGTCGGCCGTCTTGATCACATCCAGGTTGTGCTCGATGACCACCACCGTGTTGCCCTGATCCAACAGCTCGTGCAGCACATCCAGAAGCTTGGCCACGTCGTGAAAATGAAGCCCCGTGGTCGGCTCATCGAGGATGTAGAGCGTGCGGCCCGTGGCGCGGCGGCTTAGCTCCTTGGCCAGTTTCACACGCTGGGCCTCGCCGCCGGAGAGCGTCGTGGCCGGCTGGCCCACCTTGACGTAACCGAGGCCGACGCGCTGCAGCATCTCCAGCTTGTTGCGCACCGCGGGCACGGCGGAGAAGAACTCCAGCGCCTCGGAAACGGTCATGTCCAACACATCGGCGATGGTCTTGCCCTTCCAGGTGATCTCCAGCGTCTCGCGGTTATAGCGCTTGCCGCCGCATTGCTCGCAGGTCACGTAGACATCGGGCAGGAAATGCATCTCGATCTTGATCAGCCCGTCGCCCTTGCAGGCCTCGCAGCGCCCGCCCTTGACGTTGAAGGAGAAGCGCCCGGGCTTGTAGCCGCGCGCCTTGGCTTCGGGCAGGGAGGCATACCAGTCGCGAATGGGGGCGAAGGCGCCGGTATAGGTGGCGGGATTGGAACGCGGCGTGCGCCCGATGGGCGACTGGTCGATGTCAATGATCTTGTCGAGATGCTCAAGCCCCTCCAGCCGCTCGAAGGGCGCAGGTGTAAGCCGCGCCTTCATCAGCTGCCGGGCGGCGGCGGCATAGAGGGTGTCCACCGTCAGTGTCGACTTGCCGGAGCCGGACACGCCGGTGACGCAGATGAACAGGCCGAGGGGGAATTCGGCGGTGACGTTTTTCAGGTTGTTGCCGCGCGCGCCGATGAGCCGGAGCATGCGCTGGCGGTTCACCGGCCGGCGCCGCTTCGGCACCGGGATGGACAGACGCCCGGAGAGATACTGGCCGGTCAGGGATTCGGGCGCGGCCATGATCTCCTGTGGCGTGCCCTGAGCCACGATCTCGCCGCCATGCACGCCAGCACCCGGGCCGATGTCCACCACATGATCGGCGCTGCGGATGGCATCCTCGTCATGCTCCACCACGATGACGGTGTTGCCGAGATCGCGCAGGCGGGTGAGGGTGGCCAGAAGCCGGTCGTTGTCGCGCTGATGCAGGCCGATGCTCGGTTCATCCAGCACATAGAGCACGCCGGTCAGGCCCGATCCGATCTGGCTGGCCAGGCGGATGCGCTGGCTTTCGCCGCCGGAGAGCGTACCGGATTTGCGGTCCAGGGTCAGATAGTCCAGCCCGACATCGCGCAAAAACCGCAGGCGCTCGCGGATTTCCTTGAGGATGCGCGCGGCAATTTCACGCTTGGCCGGGCTTAGGGTATCCTCAACGGTGGCGAACCACTCATGGGCGGCGGCGATGGAGAGGGCGGAAACCTCGCCGATGTGCCTGCCGGCCACCTTCACCGCCAGCGCCTCGGGCTTGAGGCGATAGCCCTGACAGGCAGGGCAGGGGTGATCGGACTGATAGCGGGAGAGCTCCTCGCGCACCCAGTCGCTTTCCGTTTCGCGCCAGCGGCGTTCGATGTTGCGGATCACGCCCTCGAAGGGGCGGGTGGTGCGGAACTTGCGCACGCCATCGTCATAGACGAAGGTGATCGCCTCTTCCCCGGAGCCATAGAGGATGACGTCCTTCACCGCCTGCGGCAAATCCTTCCACGGGGTGTCCATGGACACGCCGAAATGGCGGCAGATGGCCGAAAGCGCCTGTTCATAGTAGGGCGAGCCGGCCCCGGTGCGATGCCAGGGAGCGATGGCCCCCTCGCGCAAGCTTAAGGTTTCATCGGGCACGACAAGCTCCGGCTCGAAAGTGAGCCGCGTGCCCAGGCCGTCGCATTCCGGACAGGCCCCCTGCGGACTGTTGAAGGAAAACAGCCGCGGCTCGATCTCCGGAATGGTGAAACCGGAGACGGGGCAGGCGAACTTTTCCGAGAAGATGAGGCGCTTAGGCTTTCCGTCTTCATCCTTTTCATCAGCGAATTCGACAATGGCGATGCCATCGGCCAGCCTCAATGCCGTTTCCAGCGAATCGGCGAGGCGCTGCTCAAGCCCGGGGCGGACGACGATGCGATCCACCACCACCTCGATGTCGTGCTTGCGGTTCTTGTCCAGCTCCGGCGGTTCCTCGAGGTGATGAAAGGCGCCGTCCACCTTCACGCGCTGATAGCCCTCCTTGAGGAGCTGGGCGAAGAGCTTGCGGTATTCGCCCTTGCGGCCGCGCACCACGGGCGCCAGCAGATACAGCCGCGTGCCCTCGGGCAGGGCCATGATGCGGTCCACCATCTGGCTGACCGTCTGACTCTCGATCGGCAGGCCGGTGACCGGCGAATGCGGCACGCCCACCCGCGCCCACAGCAGGCGCATGTAGTCGTAAATTTCAGTGACGGTGCCGACGGTGGAGCGGGGATTGCGGCTCGTCGTCTTCTGCTCGATGGAAATGGCCGGAGAAAGGCCTTCGATGGAATCCACATCCGGCTTGCCCATCATCTCCAGAAACTGACGGGCATAGGCCGAAAGACTCTCCACATAGCGGCGCTGGCCTTCGGCATAGATGGTGTCGAAGGCCAGCGAGCTCTTGCCCGAGCCGGACAGGCCGGTGAAGACAATGAGACTCTGCTTGGGCAGCGTCAGCGAGACATTCTTGAGATTGTGCTCGCGGGCGCCGCGGATGATGATGCTCTTGCGCGGATCGAAGTCTTTGTCGCTCATGCCGGGTGTGATAGACCAGTGCGCGCGGCGGGGCAAAGGGGGATATGGGAATGATGAACACCATGAACAAGATCGCTGCGAGGTTGACGTGCGCATGATCCCGGCCGCAAGGATGAAGGACACATCCCCAATGCCCGTTTCTGAACGGAACACCGTCCGCAGGCCCGCTACAAAGCACATAGACCGTCATGCCGGTGAAAGCCGGTATCTCAGGCCATTGACGCATGCGTTTGCGGCAGAAGCTTGCGGCTTTCGCCGGGATGACGAGAAAAACAGCGACCTTGTGTCGTGTCGGATGCTGCGCAAGGCCAGGGCGGCCTCTTTCTCGAAACGTGCTGAATATCGGGCAGACCCGCATGCGTGGCGCCGGGTGCGGTGGCTGCTGTCCCTGCTTTTCGCTCTTGTTCTGCTTGCCCTGCCTTATGCACCGGCTCAGGCCTTTTTGGGCCTTAAGAACAAGGTGCCGCAGACGAAGCAGGAGATCACCCTTTCCTTTGCGCCGGTGGCCAAGAAGGCAATGCCGGCGGTGGTCAACATCTATGCGCGGCAGGTGGTGCGGGTGCGGCGGCGGGTGCCGCTTCTGTTCGACGATCCCTTCTTTCGCGACCTTTTCGGCGGCGGGCTGACCTTCGGCCGTCCGGTGGAGCGGGTGCGCAATTCGCTGGGTTCGGGCGTGATTGTCACGCCGGACGGCTATATCGTCACCAACAACCACGTGATCGACAAGGCGGATGACATTCGTGTCGTGCTTTCCGACCGGCGCGAGTTTCATGCCCGCATCGTCGCGCGCGATCCGCGCATGGATCTGGCCATCCTCAAGGTGGAGACCAAGGAGAAGCTGCCCACCATTCCCATCGGCGATTCCGATAAGCTGGAGGTGGGCGATATCGTGCTGGCCATCGGCAATCCCTTCGGCATCGGGCAGACGGTGACTCAGGGCATCGTTTCGGCCACCGCACGCACCGGCATCGGCCGCAACGGCACGCAGCTGTTCATTCAGACCGATGCAGCCATCAATCCCGGCAATTCCGGCGGTGCGCTTGTCAACATGAAAGGCGAGCTGGTCGGCATCAACACCATGATCTTTTCGCGCTCCGGCGGCTCCAATGGCATCGGCTTTGCCATTCCCTCCAATCTGGTGAAGACCATGCTGCTCAGCGTGCGGGAAGGCGGGCGCATCGTGCGGCCCTGGGCCGGGGTCTATCTGCAGGAGGTGACGCCGGATATAGCGGAATCGCTGGGCATGAAACGGCCGGCCGGGGCGCTGGTGGTGTCGTTTCATCCGCTTTCGCCCATGAAGAAAGCGGGGCTGAAGCCGGGCGATGTCATCATCGCCGTGGATGGCAAGCCCATCGGCGATGTGCGCGAATTCGGCTATCGCTTTGCGGCGAAGCCCGTGGGCACCACGGCCAGGCTGACGGTGCGGCGCGGGGAGCGGCGCCTGAACATGACCATCGATCGCATCGCCCCGCCTGAAGTGCCGCCGCGGGAGGAGACCCTGATCCGCGGGCGCAATCTGTTCGCCGGGCTGAAGGTGGCCAACATCTCGCCGGCGGTGGCGGCGGAGCTTGATCTGCCCACCCGTGTCTGGCGCAAGGGCGGGGTTGTGGTCACGAAGGTGCTGGGCGGCCCGGCGGCGCGGGCCGGTTTTCGGCGCGGTGATGTCATTCTGGAAGTGAACAATGTGCGCGTGCACAGTGTTAAGGATTTCACCGCCTTGCTTGACCGCGTCCGCGTCATTCACGAGGTGGCGGTGAACCGCGGCGGCGACATTCTGAAACTCTTGCGCTGAGTTATCCCAGACGCGGAACGAAGACGGGCAGGGTAGGGCGTGTCCTCATAAAATCCGACGCGCCAGCCCTTTAAGGCCGACATTTTCGCTGCATCTCGCTGACTTTTATGAGTCCACGCCCTGATGTCAGACATGGGACGCATGCGGAATGGGCTGCGTGGGCTACGCATGCGTCAGACCCAGGCGATCAACCGTCCTTCTTGCCCTCGTCTTCTTCAGGTGAGGGAGCTGGCTGCGTCTGTTCGCCGGGGAAGGCCTGTTCGGCCGGGTAGGGCTGGGCCGGAGCGGCCTCGGATGTTGCCTGCTGATCGTAGGGATTGGGGTAGGCATAGGCCGCATCCGGAGACATCTCACCTTCTGGCATGCCCATCATGCCGGCATCGGCGCCATAGGCGGGCTGCTGCTCCGTTTCCTCGCCATACCACATGCGCTGCCATTCACCGAGCGGGTCCTCGCTGCGGCGGATCTTGCCGTCCACGTAGGCGCCGGATTCGATGGCGATGGTCTGGTTGATGATGTCGCCCTCGACATGGCTGCCGGAAACGAGCACGACATTGACACCGCAGATGGGGCCGATGACACGGCCGCGGATGAAAACCTCCTCGCCGACGACGTTGCCATGCACCGCCCCGTTGGTGCCGACGATGACCACCGCCGCCTGCACCGAGCCATGGACCGTGCCGTCGATGTGCAGCTCGCCACTGGTGGCGAGATTGCCTTCCAGCACCGATTCCGCGGTGAGCACCGAAGGGCCGCTGGATGCCTGCGTGGTCTGTTCCTGCATCTCGGCAGCGGGTTGCTGCGTGGCGGTCTCCTGCTGTTGTTGCGCGGGCTGCTCCGGCGCTTTCCTGTCCTTTCCGAAAATCATGCCCTGCCTCTTTTACAGGCTTGTGTCCCGGTCATGCGTCCCCGACAGGTGTAGGACCCTAGTGCATATCTGCACGGATAGAAGCACGCATGCCTGCCCCTGATGGTTACCCGTTTATTAAACCATAGAGGGCAAGAATTGTGAAAAAATGACCGAACATGGTAAACAGCCCGGTCAAATTTTCATTGTCCGAGAAGGGCTTCGGCCATCGGTTCCGTAAACGGCACCTGTCAGGGCAGTTCCTGCGCCGCTTTCAGCACTTCATCCGCATGGCCCTTGACCCTGACCTTGCGCCAGACACGGGCGATGCGCCCGTCGCGGTCGATGAGGAAAGTGGAGCGCTCCACGCCCATGTATTTCCGCCCGTACATGGATTTTTCCTTCCACACGTCATAGGCCTCTATGGCCTTGCGCTCCGGATCGGCGGCGAGGATCACCTTCAGGTCATGCTTGGCGCGGAAATTGGCATGCTTGCGCACGCTGTCGGGCGAGATGCCGATGATGACGGTATCGGCCTTCTCGAATTCGGCAATTTTCTCGGAAAAATCCTTCGCCTCCTGCGTGCAGCCGGACGTGTTGTCCTTGGGGTAGAAATAGACGACCACCTTCTTGCCGCGAAAGTCGGACAGGCGGATCGTGCCTTCGGTATCGGTCTCCAGCTCGAAATCAGGGGCGGGATCGCCCACATCCGGTGTGCTCATGACAGGTCTCCCAACTGAAGACGCCTGTGGTGTGTCGATAGCCTTATGTGCCGAAGCGCTTGCAAAGACGCAAGAGCTCATCACAATCTGGCCCAGATGATTCCGCTATAGGGGAGACGAAGCGTGCTGGTTCACATGGGGCGGACGCCACAGGCATGCGGCTTTCACGGCGCGCCGCCTTTCGGCTACGCAAAGATGCGCCTTTCGTCTTCACGACATTTCGGCATTTCGGTTTGGCAGCACCCGGAGCGGCAAGGGCCTTGAGCAGACGCATAGGCAGGATCGTACTGATCGCGGGGCTTGTGATCCTCGCCGGCCTTGCCGTTGCCATTGGCGGGCTGTGGTGGCGGCTCGAACAGGGGCCGATCTCGCTATCGTTCCTGAAGGACCGGGTCGAACGCATGGCCAACGAGGCCATGGCGGCCACGGGGCTTTCCCTTTCCACCTCGGACATCGTGCTGGAGCGTGACGAGGAAAGGGGCATGCCCATCCTGCACATGCGTGATGTGAAGATCCGGGGGGCGGACGGGCGTGTGCTGGTGCAGGCGCCCAAGGGCGCGGTGGGCATCGATGGTGCCGCGCTCATGAAAGGCCGGGTGGCGATCAGGCGCATCGACCTCATCGGGCCGCGCATCGTGATCCGCCGCCGTCAGGACGGGCGGTTTGAGGTGGGCTTTCGCAGCGGTTCCCAAACGGCTGAACAGGACAAGCAGGATCGCCGGGGAGACGTCGCCCCAGGTAAACAGCCCGGAGATGCCGGCTTCAAAGAGGCGAAAAGGAATCCGGCGCCGGAAAGGGATGTCTCTCGCCGGCCCTCCGGGGAAGTGGGCATTGGCGAGGAACTCAGTCAGCTGACCGGCCTGCAGGATGTCTTCGATTTCATCGAGCGGGAACTGTTCGGGCAAGGCGATAACAGGGCGGCATTATCCTCGCTGGAGGGGCTGAATATCCGCCGCGCCTCCATTTCCTATTATGACGAAATCGCCGACATCCTGATGTTCACGCCCAAGGCGGATCTGCAGCTCAGGCGTGTGCCTTATGGTTTCGTGCTCTATGCCGAGGCAGGGCTCTCCAGTGGCGGCAAGACCTGGCGCACTGAATTCACCGCGCGTTTCCTGCGCGAGGATCACAGCATTCAGGTGAGCATGCGCATTTTCGATGTGGTCATCGCCGATGTGGCCAGCAATGTCTTTGCCGTCTCCCAGCTTGCGCAGATGAAGGTGCCGGTATCCGGCCACATGGAAATGCATTTTACGCGCAAGGAGGGCTTGCAGCAGGCAACGGCGGAACTCTCTGTGGGGCAGGGCACGGTCTATTTCCCGGGCTACATTGCGCGGCCGGCGAAGGTGCAGGAAGGGCTGGTGCGCATAGACTATGATCCGAAGGACGGGACTTTTGTCATTCATCCCTCCTTTCTATCCGTCAATGGCACACCCATGGAGATGCAGGGGCGCATGACGCCCGTTTTCTCACCGGAGGGGCGGTTGAAACGCATCGGCGTGCGCTTCGATATCGGCCGCGGCAACGTCAAGGCGCCGCAGAGAAAGGGCGAGATCATCATCGATCAGATCGCCTTTCGCGGGCAGTTCCGCCTCGATGTGGCGGCGGTGGAGGTGGAGGATTTCCTGCTGCGCTCAGGCAAAAGCTGGATTCGCATGCAGGGCCGTTTCGTTGGCGAGAAGGAGGGTATCGGCGTCTATATTGGCGGGCGCGGCGGAGACATCACCGCACGCGTTGTGAAAAAACTCTGGCCGCCCATCGTCTCGCCCGGTGCCCGGGCCTGGATCCGCGAACATCTGAAAACGGGCATCATCCCGCAGGGGACGTTTCAGCTGGCCATGCCCGGGCGGGTGATCCGCGCGGCGATCGAGCGGGACGAACCGGTTCCGGACGCCATGGCCAGGATCGCCTTTTCGGTGCAGGATGTCTCCTTCGACTATCTGGAAGGCTTGCCGCCGGTGAAGAATGCCGCCGGCAGCGTGAACATGACCGGCAATCACTTCACGCTCGTTCTGGACAAGGGACATAGCCGGCTGCCTTCCGGCGCGCGTCTCACGCTGGTGCGCGGGGTGATGAAAACGCGCGATCTGGCGCGCAAGGTCTCACCATCGCGGATCGACGTCAGTGTGCGCGGCGGGGCGCGTTCGTTCGTGGAGCTTCTTGATCTGCCGCCCCTGAAGCTGCCGAGCAGCACCGGCTTTGGCAAGACGCAGGTCAATGGCCGCGCAGATGTGCGCATTCATTTCCGCATGCCCTTGTCGCGGGCGATGAAGCCGGAACAGATCCGCATTTCCGCCGAGGCGCGCATAGAGAATGCCCGGCTGAGCGGTTTGCCGAGCGGTTTCAGGATCACCGGCGGCACCCTTGATCTCGCCTATGCCGATGATGTGCTGAAGGCATCAGGCAAGGTGAAGCTGGATGGCATGCCCGCCGATCTGTCCTGGCAGCGGCGTTTGACGGAAGATACAAGCCGTCTGCGCGTGCGCATGCGCTTGAATGATCGCGACCGAAGGAAGCTGGGCGCGGATTTCTCGCCATGGATCAGCGGGCCGATCACCATCAATCTCGATGCCGATGAGAAAGGCGGCAGGCTCACCGAGGCACGGGTGAAGGCGGATCTTTCCAAAGTGGCGTTGCGTCTGGGCTTTATCGACTGGTCGCGGCCGGCCATGAAAGGGACGAGTGCGCGCCTGCGCGTTGTCTTCACGCGCAAGGGGCGCATCCTCATCCGGGACATCGACATTGCCGGGCCCGGGGGATTCAAGGTTACGGGCCGGCTGGATCTCAAGGAGAATGGCGGACTGATCGAGGCGACCTTTCCGCGCCTTGAGCTCGATACCCTGCACAGGCTCGCCATTGGCCTGTCCATGCGCGGCTCACGGCTGGAAGTGGGAGCGGCCGGTCAGATCTTTGATGCCCGACCACTGATCCGCCGCTATCTTTCCGAACGCGGCGCGGCCCAGGCTGCTGCCGGCAAGGAGGATGCATTAAGCGGGCTTGATGATGTGCGCATTCAGGTGAACATCGCGCGCATCGTGGCGGAGCGCGGCGAGATGATCACCGATGTGCGCGGCACCATTGACATCCGCGGCGGGCATGTGGCGCGCATGAACCTGAAGGGGCAGCTGTCTTCCGGTCAGCCGGTCAGCCTTGATCTGACGCCGGCGGCCAATGGCCTGCGCCGCCTGCGCATTCTGGCGCGGGATGCCGGCGCGGTGCTGCGCGCCTCCGGGCTATATTCGCGCATCGCCGGCGGTGAGATGGACTTTACCGCCCTGCTCAAGCCCAATGGCTCTGTGCAGCGCGGTCTGCTCGTCATTCGGCGTTTCGAGGTGCGCAACGAGGCGCGGCTTGCCAATATCACCCGCAAGGGCAAACGGCGCGGCCCCCGGCGCGGCATGCGTTTCAAGAAGCTGATCCTGCCGTTTTCCACGGATGAGAACTTCGTGCGCATCGGCAATGCGCTGATCAAGGGCAAGGAGCTGGGCGCCACGGCCAACGGCCTGATCCGCAAGCGCGATCTCGCCATGGACATCGGCGGCACCATCATCCCGGCCTATGCCGTCAATGCCGCCATCGGCAAGGTACCGATCATCGGCGACATCCTCACCGGCGGGGGCGGCAAGGGCGTTTTCGGCCTGACCTTTGCCTTGCGCGGCACCATGAAACGGCCGCGCTTCGTGGTCAATCCGGTCTCGGCCATCGCGCCGGGCATCTTTCGCGAATTTTTCCAGATCGGCGGGCACAACGTGAATCCCGACGGCACGCCCAAGCGCCGAACCACGCCCCGGCGCAGGCCCGCAGCAGGAAAATGACGCCGCAGGTGTCCTCCAGCCTGACTCCTGAAGGATACGAATTTCATGGCTGGCGTGATCAGAGGTGCAAGCCATCTTTTCCTTTTTCGTGCGTGTGCTACATCACGGGCCTGCCGGCCTTGAAGATCCGGGCGGTGGCGCCCTGTTTGTTGTGTCTTGCGCGACACCATGTGGGGTCATGGCCGTAATCGGGCTGGGACGGATCTTCTTGCCTGGTTGCGGGAAAATGCTGGAGAGGGGAGGGGATGCCCATGGAAAGCTGGCGGCGGCATCCGCTGGTCTTCTGGGCGATGGGCCTGCCGGGCATATTTTGGCTGATCGTTTTCTTTCTGGTGCCGCTCGGCTTCGTCTGGCTGATGAGCTTTGGTGAAAAGCGCGGCATCGTGGACATTGCCATCACCGGCACGCTGGAAAATTATCTGCGCGCCTTTGATCCCGTCTATCTCGGCATTCTGTTCAAGACGGTGCGCATCTCGCTCATCGTCACCCTTCTCTGCATCGTCATCGGCTATCCGGTGGCCTATGTCATCGCCTTTTCCCCGCCTAAGGTGCGCACCTGGCTTTTGCTGGCCATCATGCTGCCGTTCTGGATCAACATGCTGATCCGCACCTATGCCCTCATCGCCGTCTTTCGCACCCGGGGTTATGTCAACTTCACGCTCGAATGGCTCTATGGGCTTTTGCGCCTTGATGCGCTCTTCGGTCCCTTTCAGCCGCTGCCGATGCTTTACAATGAATTCGCGGTGATCTTCGGCATTGTCTACGTCTTTCTGCCCTTTGCCGTGCTGCCCATGTATGCGGCCATCGAGCGGCTTGACAGGAGCCTGCTGGAAGCGGCGGCAGACCTTGGCGCCTCGAGGTTTCACACCTTTCTCACCATCACCCTGCCGCTGACCCGTTCCGGCATCGCTTCCGCCGTCTTGCTGGTGTTCATTCCGGCCCTTGGCTCCTTTCTCATTCCGGAGCTTTTGGGCGGGCCCAACGCCTACATGATCGGCAATGTCATCGCCGCCCAGTTCAAGAAAGCCAATGACTGGCCCTTTGGCGCCGCGCTTTCCTTTCTGCTGATGTATGCCACCTTCGCCATTCTGGCGGTGCGCCCCCTTCTGGTCCGCCGTGCCGCAAAAGGGGAGGGCGCGCGATGAAGGGAGTGCTCCTGATGAAACGCCGCAGGGACAAGGGAGGCGGGCCCGTGCTCGCGCCCGGGCGGGCCGTCTGGCTCAAGGGGCTGGTGGCGCTCACCATCCTGGTCCTGCATGCGCCAATCGTGGTGATGATGGTCTTTTCCTTCAACAATTCGCGGCGCAATGTGGTCTGGCGCGGGTTTACCACGAAATATTACGAACAGGCCTTCAACGATCCGGCCCTGCTGGAGGCGCTGATCAATTCCCTGACCATCGCCGTCATCTCCACGTTTCTTTCGCTGATCATCGGCGCGCTTGCCGCCCTGATGCTCTGGCGCTTCCGTTTTCCCGGCAAGGGGGCTTTTGAAGGCGCCATGGCCTTGCCCCTGGTGGTGCCGGACATCTGCATGGGGGTGGCGATGATGGTTTTCTTCGCCTCCATCGGCTGGCCTTCGCATCTGCCCTGGCCGCTCTCCCTGTCGAACATCATCGCCGCGCATGTGGCCTTTTCCTTTCCGTTCGTGGCGGTGGTGGTGCGGGCGCGCCTTGCCCATTTCAACCGGGAATGGGAGGAAGCCGCGCGTGATCTCGGCGCCAGTGAATGGCGCATTCTCATGGACATTCTCCTGCCCTTTCTCAAACCGGCGCTGATAGCCGGCGCGCTTTTGGCCTTCACCCTGTCGCTGGATGATTTCGTCGTCACCTTTTTCACCTCGGGGCCGGAGACGGTGACACTGCCGGTGAAGATCTATTCCATGGTGCGTTTTTCGGTCACGCCCAAGGTCAACGCCGCGTCCACCATTCTCATTCTGCTCACGGTCGTGGCCACGCTCATCGCCACCCGCCTGCAACGGCCGGAGGAAACCGCGCGGGCGGAAATGGCAGCGCAGGGAGGAGGGCAGGGATGATGCACGCATCCGCAAGAGAAGATGCGCCGCGTGCCGTGGTCTCGCTGCGCGGCATCCGCCGGCGCTTCGGCCGGGTCACGGCAGTGGACGGCATCGATCTCGACATCCGGGAAGGCGAGTTCTTCGCCCTGCTTGGCCCGTCAGGATGCGGCAAGACCACCCTGTTGCGCATCATCGCCGGCCTGGAGCGGCCCGATGCCGGCCGCATCTTCATCGACGGGGCGGACATGACCACAACCGCTCCCAACCATCGCCCGGTGAACATGGTCTTTCAGTCCTATGCCCTGTTTCCGCACATGACGGTGGCGGAAAACGTGGCCTATGGCCTGCGCCTGGAAGGGCTGGCCCGCGCGGTCATTGCCGAACGGGTCCGGGAGGCGCTGGCGCTTGTGCGTCTTGAGGGGCTTGAAGACAGGCGCCCCGATGCCCTTTCCGGCGGTCAGCGCCAGCGGGTGGCCCTGGCACGGGCCCTGGTGAAGCGCCCGCGCGTGCTGCTGCTGGATGAGCCGCTTTCGGCCCTGGATGCGCGCCTGCGCGAGGAGATGCGGCTGGAGCTCTCGGCATTGCAGATGCGGCTGGGGCTGACTTTCGTGCTGGTCACTCATGATCAGGACGAGGCCTTGTCCATGGCCGATCGTATCGCGGTCATGCGCAACGGGCGCATCGAACAGCTGGACGAGCCGGAAGGGCTCTATGAACGGCCCCGCAACAGGTTCGTTGCGGAATTCATTGGAAAAATCAATTTCTTCGATTCAATTCTTGAAGAGGTGGATGAAGAAGGGCTTCGCGTCGTTCTGCCCGGGGTCGGCCCGCTTAGCCTACCGGTGCGCTGTCTGGTGACGGAACGAAAGGCTGCGGATCTGGCCTTGGGAGACGCGCTGACCCTAGCGATCCGGCCGGAAAAAATCAGGATCTCCCGCGCCGGGGATCATGCCGATGCCGATTCCGATCTCTTCGGCGGACAGGATAAGGCCGATGTGCGCTTAACCGGGCGGATTGCGGAATGGGCCTATTATGGCGGCATCTCGCACATGATCGTGGAGGCCACGCTGCCACAGTCGGGCGAAGTTCGGCGCATCTCTGTGGTCTTTCAGAACGCGGCGAAGGAAACGGTGGAAGCCTTCGACATTGGCGATGCGGTCGTCCTGTCCTGGCCGGCTTCTGCCATGATTGTTCTCACGTCTTAAAAAGAGCGTTTCCGGATATTACCGAGCCAAGGGCTTGCGCGGGCACGCCGGGCTGATCCGAAAAGGCCTTGTACGCTTTTTGGCCTTTCGCGGTGTCAGACAAGAGTGTTAGATATGCCGGAAGGTATGAGCGAATCCGTGCGCTGTTGCGCACACGGGCCGTGATGAAACGGACATGTGAGGCTTGCTTGCGCGCCGATTGCGCCAGCGCCACCAGATCCTTGATGTGAACGGGACCATGCCGAACAGGGAAGAATTCTACCGCATCAAGCGCCTGCCGCCCTATGTCTTCGAACAGGTCAACACGCTGAAAGCCCGCGCCCGCGCGAACGGGGCGGACATCATCGATCTCGGCATGGGCAACCCGGACCTGCCCACGCCGGAACACATCAACCAGAAGCTCATCGAGACCGTCGGCAAGCCGCGCACCAACCGCTATTCGGCTTCCCGCGGGATCAAGGGGCTGCGCCGGGCCCAGGCCGCCTATTACGAACGCCGCTTTGGCGTGAAGCTGGACCCGGAAACGCAGGTGGTGGCCACGCTGGGATCCAAGGAGGGCTTCGCCAACATGGCGCAGGCGATTACCGCGCCGGGCGATGTCATTCTCGCTCCCAATCCCACCTATCCCATCCATGCCTTCGGCTTTCTCATCGCTGGCGGCACCATCCGCCAGGTGCCGGCCGAACCGGGCGAGGCTTTCCTGCGCGCGCTTTACCGGGCGGTGAATCATTCCGTGCCCAAGCCGCTGGCGGTGGTGCTCAACTATCCGTCCAATCCCACGGCTTATGTGGCCGATCTCGACTTTTATGCGGAGGTGATCCGTTTCGCCCGCGCGCATGATCTCATCGTGCTGTCCGATCTTGCCTATGCCGAGATCTATTTCACCGACGAGCCGCCCCCTTCCGTTTTGCAGGTGCCGGGGGCGATGGACGTGACGGTGGAATTCACCTCCCTGTCCAAGACCTATTCCATGCCCGGCTGGCGCATCGGCTTTGCCGTGGGCAACGAACGGCTGATCGCGGCACTGGCGCGGGTGAAGAGTTATCTGGACTATGGCGCCTTCACGCCCATACAGGTGGCGGCGACCGCGGCGCTGAACGGCCCGCAGGACTGTGTGGAGGAAACGCGGCGCATCTATCGCAGGCGCCGGGATGTTCTGGTGGAGAGCTTCGGCCGCGCCGGCTGGGAGATCCCGCCGCCACCGGCCACCATGTTCGCCTGGGCCCCGCTGCCGGAGCCGTTCAAGGACATGGGCTCGCTGGCCTTTGCCAAGCTGCTGCTGGAAGAGGCGGAGGTGGCCGTCTCGCCCGGCGTGGGATTTGGCGAGGACGGCGAGGGCTATGTGCGCATCGCCCTTGTGGAAAACGAGCAGCGCATCCGTCAGGCAGCGCGCAACATCCGGCGTTTTCTTGATCGCTATCGCAAGGACGGGCATAAGGCCCGGCAGGAGACAACGCCACAGGCCGCCGGCTGATCGACAAGCGGCCATGATCGGTCTAGAAGCGCTCACAGGGCGCTGAATCGTCTTAACGTCAGAACACGGGCGTTTGTTTTTGAAAGCGGCGAAGCGGCGTTTGAGAGTGGCGAAAATCTCGCGCGGATGAAGAGCGAGGGGTGGAGCGGGGCATGAGCGAAACATTGAAACTGGGGCTTGCCGGGCTGGGCACGGTCGGCGTTGGTGTGCTCGATCTTCTGCGGGCGCATCAGGATCTTCTGGCGCAGCGGGCCGGGCGGCGCATCGAGGTGGTGGCCGTCTCGGCGCGGTCGCGGCACAAGCCGCGCGGTGATCACGATCTTTCACGCTTTGCCTGGTATGACGACCCGGTGGAGATGGCGCGCAGCGCCGAGATTGACGTGCTCGTCGAACTCATCGGCGGCGAGGACGGCCCGGCCAAGGCGGCGGTGGAGGTGGCGCTTGCCAACGGCCGGCATGTGGTCACGGCCAACAAGGCCCTGCTTGCCCATCACGGCACCGCCTTGGCCCGCCTTGCCGAGGAAAAGGGCGTGGCCCTGAACTTCGAGGCGGCGGTGGCCGGCGGCATCCCCATCGTCAAGACCCTGCGCGAGGCTTTGTCCGGCAACCGCGTGCGCCGTGTTTTCGGCATTCTCAACGGCACCTGCAATTACATCCTCACCAAGATGGAGGAGGAGGAGCGGGATTTCGCCGATGTGCTGAAGGAAGCCCAGGAACTGGGCTATGCCGAGGCCGATCCCACCTTCGACATCGGCGGCTTCGATGCCGCGCACAAGCTGGCCATTCTCACTTCGCTCGCCTTCGGCACGGAGATTTCCTTCGCCGACGTCTACGTGGAAGGCATCGAGCATGTCACCCTGGCCGACATCCGCTATGCCCGCGAGCTTGGCTATCGCATCAAGCTGCTTGGCATTACCGTGGATACCGGCGAGGGCATCGAACAGCGGGTACATCCCACGCTGGTGCCCATCGGCTCGCCCATCGCCGAGATTTCCGGCGTGTTCAACGCGGTGGAGGTGCGGGGCGATTTCGTGGATGACGTGATGCTCTCCGGCCGTGGCGCGGGGGCGCATCCGACCGCTTCGGCCGTGGTGTCCGATATTGTGGATATCGCCCGTGGCATCGTGCTGCCGCCGCTTGGTATCCCGGCCGAACAGCTCACACCCCTGAAGCGAGCGCGCATGCGGGCGCATGAGGGCGGCTATTACGTGGCCATGGAGCTTTATGACCGCCCGGGCGAGATGGCCAAGATCGCGCGCGTGTTCGCCGATGCCAAAATTTCCATCGAGAGCATCGTGCAGAAGGGCCCGGGCATTGCCCGCTTCATGCCCGGGGCCGGAGAAGCGAAAGGCGAGACGCGGGAGACCGCGCCCTTCATTCTCATCACCCATGACACGACCGAACAGGCCATGCGCACCGCCATGGAGCGCATCGAGAAGGAAGGCTTATGCGCCGGTAAACCGCGCATGATTCGCATCGAGCGCCTCTAGCAAGCAGGGCGCGGCGTTCGCATGCCGCATGCAAAGGCAGCTGGCAAGGGAAATCTGAAAGGATACGACCTTAAAGCTAGGGAGCCCAGCAGAAGATGCTCAATCGCACCCTGACCATCGAGATCGCCCGCGTGACGGAAGCCACCGCCATTGCCGTGGCCAAACACCGGGGCCGTGGTGATGAACGCGCGGCGATGAAGGCGGCGGTTGAGGCCATGCACGATGCCCTCAACAGGCTGGACATTGACGGCGAGGTCGTGGTCGGCGAGGGCGACCGCAACGCGGTGTCGCATCTGTGGCTGGGCGAGAAGCTGGGGCAGGGCGGCATGCCGGTGGATATCGCCGCCGCGCCCCTGGAAGGAGCGACCCTGGCGGTGAAGGATCTGGCCGATGCCCTCTCTGTGGCGGCGGTGGCGGAGCGGGGCACACTATTAAAGGCGCCGCGCTGTTACATGGACAAGATCGCCATCGGCGGCGACTATCCGGAGGATCTCGTGGATCTTGATCTGCCACCGGCGGAGAACCTCAAGCGGCTGGCCGAGGCCAAGGGCGTGCCGGTTTCCGAGATCACCGTCTGCATTCTTGACCGGCCGCGGCACATGCGCCTCATCGATGAGGTGCGCGAGGCAGGCGCGGCGATCCGGCTGATTTCTGACGGTGACATTGCCGGCATCATTCACGTGACCGATCCGGAAGAGACCGGCATTGACATCTACATGGGATCGGGCGGCGCGCCGGAAGGGGTTCTGGCCGCGGCGGCGCTTGCCTGCATCGGCGGGCAGATGCAGGCGCGTTTTGTCGTGCGCTCCCGGGAGGATGCCCGCGCGATCGAGGCGGCGGGCATTGATCATCCCGATGCCAAGCTCACGCTGAAGGACATGGTGCGCGGAGACGTCATTTTCGCCGCCACCGGCATCACCGACGGCTCACTGCTGCGTGGCGTGCGCGTGCGCCCCGGTTATATCTCCACCCATTCCGTCTCCATGCGGGCAAAAACACGGACGGTTCGCTGGTCGCGCGCCCGGCGCCGCATCGATGACAACGGCGAGCTGTGCAACACCGTTTTATAGTCCTTGCTTTACGGCGCTTAGCTTCCGCAACAGCTGGCGTTTTCGTCATTGCCTTTCTTGCGCGCTTCCTGAACGGGCGGGCAGGGGACATCGCCATAGGAACAGAAGACGCAGCAGTCTCCCTCCTTCGGTTTCAGAAGAACGCCGCAGCCTGTGCATTCATAGAACCACTGACAGGCGTCCGTGGGCATTGTCTCGGTTTTCTTGTGGCCACAATGCGGGCAGGTGATGGTGGAGTGAAGAACGGGCGTGAATTCTGCCGGCATGGCCTGATTCCTTCCTGAAACTCATGACAAACTCTTCATGAGCCTCAGTTTCGCATGAATGGCCCAGGCAAGCCATGCACCTTTTCTTGAGCACTCATTTCGCCTCGGTGCACGTCCGGCTTGGGGATACTCGGCATCATCCATTGGTCGTAAAGCGGATTGCGATGTGATTCACATCAAAACTCCTGGTCATGTGTTGTGATGGAATGCTTACAAACCGATCCCTTTCCCGGATTCGGTTCCCATCGTGAAACGGCATGCAATTCCGGGGGCTTGTATGTCGGCCACCAAGGGATCAGGAGGTGGTCATGTCCATGTCGCTTTTGCCCCCGTCAGGACTGCGGCAAGTTGATAAAGCCACGGCTGTTTTTCTGTTTCTCCTCTTTGTGACTGTGGCTCTTGTGCGGGGCTTTGAGGGCCGGGCACAGGCCCAGACAGCGGGGCCGGTGATCTTTTCCGGTGATGCCGTTGTCAGCGGCTTTTCCGGCTCGGTGGTGCAGAACGGGGCTGCCTACATCGACGTGAACGGGGCCTCGCTGCGGATTTTCAATCTCAACGGATTGCCTTTGCCGCGCGGGCAGGTGATCACACCGCCGGTTCGCTTGTCCGTTCCGGCATCGGCCATTGGTCAGGTTTTCGGCCTGACTTTGGACAATGCCGACCCGCCCAATATCTATGCCGGCGCCACGTCTCTCTATGGACTGCCCATTGTCGGCCCTGACGCCAATGGCGATGGCCAGCCGGATGTTCTCACCGCGGGGCAGGCACAGGCCCGTTTCATGGACGGTCTTTTCGGCCCCGGCGGCGGGCCCGGCACCATCTGGAAGATCGATGGCCGCACCGGGCAGGCCACGCCGCTGCTTACCCTGAACAATTCCGGGCCGGGGATTGGCGATGTCGCCTTTGATCCCGCCCACTATCAGCTCTATGCCAGCGATCTCGACAGCGGCCTCATCTGGCGAGTGGATCTCGCGGGCAATATCCTCGGCAGTTACGATCATGGCCAGAACGGGCGGCCCGTGGCCGGGCTGCCTGCCGTGGCCGATGATGGTGTCACCGCTGACATCACGCAGGCCACCTTTGACCCCGCCAACCCCGCCACCTGGGGCTTTACCGATGTGAGGCGGCGCATCTGGGCGCTGGCCTATTACAACGGCCGGCTCTATTACAGCGTTGAGGACGGGCCGCAGATCTGGTCGGTGGGAATCACCAACACCGGTGATTTTGCCACTGACGCCCGGGTTGAGATCGCACAGGTGCCGGGCGGGCAGCCGGTGACCGACATTCTGTTCACGCCTCGGGGTGAGATGATTCTCGCTCAGCGGGGTGCTGTTTTGGGCGATCCCGCCTTCAACCGTCTGCATCAGGGCGGCAATGCCCGCGTTCTGCTCTATCGGCCTGATGGCCGCGGCGGCTGGCGTCTGCCGGCGGAGGAATATGCCGTGGGCTTTGCCGGGAACAACCGCAATGCCGCCGGCGGCATTGGCCTGTCCTGCGGCGGCATGCTGTGGATGACCGGCGATGATCTGCGCAACGATCCGGCGCTGGCCGCCACGCTGTCCATTGACGGGGCGCTGGAGGTGCACGGCCTGCAGGGCATGGATTCGCGCCTGACCCTGCCGCGCAATCAACCGCCCTGGGCGGCGCTCTATGTGGACTATGATGGACAGTTCGGCGATCCCGGCCGGGCCGGGGTGGTTGGCGATGTGGAAATCTATCGCTGGTGCACCGATGATGCCGGCCGCTATGACCGCGCCGAGAGCTGGCCGGGATGGGACGTGATCATCGACTGGCTGCCGCCGCCGGGATGGGCACCGCCGCCATGGTGGCCCACGACGCCGGATTTGCGCATCCAGAAAGATGACACCATGTGCACGCCCGATCCGGCCAATCCCGGCGATCTGCTGTGCACCTTCCGCATTGCCATCACCAACGTCTCAGGCGTCGCTTTTGCCGGAACGCTCATCTTGAGCGATACGGTGCCACCCAATGTGCAGTATGTGCCGCCTCCCGGCGGGTCCATCGGCTGGAGCTGCGGACAGCCGGGCGGCACGGGCACGCCCATCTCCTGCGCCAGCAATGCCTCCGTCTCCCTGGCGCCGGGCGCGAGCGTGACCCTGCTGCTCACCGTGCGCCGGCTGGCGGCCTTCCCCGGGCTGATCGTGCGCAACTGCGCCACGATCACCGTGCCTGCCGATCCGGCCGGCAACAATGACGATTGCGGCTGGGCCTATCCGCCGGGGCCGGATCTGGAGATGCACAAGACGCTTCGGGCCTGTGTGCCCGCACCCGGCGGTGCTGTGTGCAATTACTGGCTGGATGTTCTCAACGCCGGAAACGCTGCCTTCACCGGTACGCTGCACGTCAATGACATCCTGCCGGCCGGCAGCACCTTCATCGGTGTGGCCAGTGCCTCCAGCCCCGCCTGGACCTGCACGACAGCGGGCGGGCAGGTGGACTGCCTGCTACCGGGAACGACCCTGGCCCCGGGTGCCATGGCGTGGGTGGAGGTTTCCATCTTCGTGCCGGCGGGGGCGCCCGCAGGACAGCGCAATTGCGCCCGGCTGGGCATGCCGGAGCATGCTGCTGATCCGGATATCAACGGCAACAACCGGGCGTGTGCGCCGGTGGTCTCGCCCAAGGCCGGCCCGCCGATCGTGCTGCCGCAATGCCCGCCCGGCTGGTTGCGGCAGGCGCCGGGCTGGATTGCGCCTCCGGGCTGGCAGCGGCAGGTGATCACCCGCAACGGGCGGCAGATCGTCTGTGGCCGCAAGGCGCCACCGCCGCCTCCGCCGCCACCACCGCCGCCGGTGAAGCCGATTACCTGTCCGAACGGCTGGTGGCTTTATCCCTCGATCAATCAGGTGCCGCCGGGCTGGCGGGTGCAGCGGATTGGCACGGGCACGCGTCAGATCATCTGTGCACAGCCGGCTCCGCAGCCGCCGCAGCCACCGACGGGGCAGGGGTGTGCCCCGGGCGAGAAGGCCTATCGCACCCGCGCTGATGCACCGGCCGGCTGGCTGGTGCGCCCGGTGCGCACGCGCCGGGGCCGCACGCTGTGGTGCGCCCGGCCCGGGCCGCGGCGGCCTGCGTCCATCGCCTGCGGACGCGGCGAGCGCCCCTTTGCCTCACGGCGGGCGGTGCCGCCGGGCTGGCGGGTGAGAAGGGTGAGCCGCGGAGGTCAGGTGCTCTGGTGCGCCCGGCCCGGGCCGCGGCGGCCGGTGCCCTCCTGCGCGCGCGGCGAGCGGCGTTTTGCAAGCCGCAAAGCCATTCCGCGCGGCTGGCGGGGCAGGCTGGTGCGGCGCAACGGCGTGGCCTACTGGTGTGCCCGTCCGGTGCGCACGCGCCCGAAACCGCCGCGCAAGCCCCATTGCCCGCGCGGAACCCGGCTTTCTCACGGACGCTGCGTTCCCATCCGCCACAGGCCGCCCAAGCCGCGTCGGCCGCAGTGTCCGCCGGGAACCATTCCGGTGAAACATGGCTGCATGCAGATACCGCTTGTTACACCGGAGCCGCCGCATCATCCGCAGCCCGAACCGCATCATCCGAACTATCCGGTGGGGCCGGACAACGATTAAACAATGATGAAAAATACTCGGGGCCGGATAAAACTCCGGCCCCGATTTAGGGCGGGACTCATAAACATCCACTCACCTCCCTCAACCAGAGCCTGATGGAAGTGATGGTTATGGCGGCGAGATAGTTTCTGACGAGCTTGTCATAGCGCGTGGCGATGCGGCGGTAGTGCTTGATCCGATTGAAGAATCTCTCAACGGCATTGCGGAGCCGATAGATATGGCGGGGCACGCTGCTTTGATTTTTGCGATGCCGTCGGGAAGGGATATAGGCCGTGCCGCCCCGCTCTGTGATGTGCAAGATTACTGTGTCGGCGTCATAGTCTTTGTCCGCCACCACATGACAATTTTCCAGCAGAGCCTCGATCAGAACCGGCGCCATGCTGACGTCTGCATATTGCCCGGGCGTGGCCTTGATGACGAGGGGCGGTCCCTTCGCATTGGTGACCACATGGATCTTGGTCGTCAATCCGCCGTGTGAACGGCCGATGGCTTCGTCTTCCGCGCCCCCTTTTTTGCCCCCGCCGAATGCTGGTGGGCCCGAATGATGGAGCTATTTCTGTTTCTTTTTATTTTATTGGCTTTAGCTATCGGAATTTTCTTTCACAAGCTTCTCTGCAAACAATCGGTTACCTTCATCACGAAAAGCCTCAAAAGCGGCAATTAAACGATCGATCTTTCTCATCAACTCATTCTTTATTTTTTGAAATTGTTCGCGATGCTTTCTGTTCAATTCATCAAAATTATCCCAATACATAGTATAAATATCTCCGCGCATTCGATGAGGAAACAGATTCATAGATAAAAAATACACGACATCTGCCAATGCGTCGAAAAGTTCGCTTTCAAGCGTATCGAGTTTTTTGTGTAGATACTTCGGCTTTCTCTTACGAATTGAAGAGAGAACATAGAAAGCATTATGCAAGCTATCGGTGGCTCGACTTTCAATTGAATTCAATGGGGCTTCCCGAAAGTAGTGCAGATACACAGGATCTATCGCATTTATCACCGCCTCATATCGCTCTTTGTCCTGCTTGAACGGCCGGCGGGATTTCTGCCACGCATCGAATATGGTTTTGCTGAACCAACCGATCAAGCCTGCTAAGATATTCCAAATTCCATTTGGTATTTTATCCAGCCACTCCACGCTACCAGCCCTCCACGTCTTACATCGCTTGATGGAAAGCTTCCTTGATCAGGCGGGCCTTCCAAGTGTCTTCCGCCTGCCGCAGATTGGGCAAGTTGTTGGAGCCATTCACATAGATCGTGTTAAACTCGGAGCCCTGCGCCGACAGGGGGGCACTTCCGGAACCACTCGTCGAGCATCAGGCTGTCCTGCTCGAGATCACCGGTCAGCTTCCGCCAGACGCCCAGCGCTCCCTAATCACCACCCCAATCAGCACCTGTTTCAGACTCTCCTTTTCGGTCCAAGGCCCGATAAACGCTTTGCAATCATGAGCCGTTTTCCATTGTGAAATGATAGCTTTTGCACATCCGTAGCACAACATTACGGTTTGCACTTCTCCCATCCGAAATGCTGTTCGGAATGGAGCTGAGTTTTGAGTAGCAGAACGGTCAGGGTACAAATTCTGTAAACCAAGCTGTAAACCAGGTTGTTGATAATGGAGAGCGCTCCACCTAAGTCATTGAATTCATTGGCGACCCCGGGAGGATTCGAACCTCCGACCGACGGATTAGAAGTCCGTTGCTCTATCCAGCTGAGCTACGGGGCCGTATATGGGCGGCGCCTGGCTTGTGGATCCGGCCTTGTCCCTTATCTTCCGCCTCCTGCGTGGCGATCTGGGGTGCATCCATTCTCCTTGGACGCGCTGTTCAAGGTGACATAAAAGCTCCTAGTGCGTCCAGTTGCGCTTGCGGCCGAAGCGGAAATTGTCGGCATAGGCCTTGTGCTTCGGCCTGGGCGCATGTTCGGGCAGAACGCGATAGGGAATGCCATGCGCCTGGGCATAGGCTTCCGCCGCCTCACGGCTGGGAAAGCGCAAGGAAATCTGCCGGCGCACATCACGCATGGTCGTCCAGCCCATCAAGGGATCGCGGCCATAAGGGGCCTCCGGCTCAAATTCCAGCACCCAGGTCTCGCTGCGCGCCCTGCCGGACTGCATGGCGTTCTTCGATGGTCTGTAGATGCGCGCGAGCATGTCCTTCAGCCTCCGCCCTGAACATCGCCTGAACCCTTGGGCGATGCATGTCTCTGATACTGGTCGGGGCGGCAGGATTTGAACCTGCGACCCTCTGCTCCCAAAGCAGATGCGCTACCAGGCTGCGCTACGCCCCGGTTTTCTTCGAAGATCCCTTGCGTGAGCACAAGGCCCCGTCAGGATTTTCCAAACGAACCCGCATGCTGCATAGCAGATTTGCGCATGAGGCTGAAGAGGGATTTGCCGAAGGGTACACGCATTGCGCGCGCATGAGAGTTTTCACGCCCAGCGCGTTAACGCGGGGTTTACGACTGTCACCTAGCATGAGGGGGCGACATTTCGTGTGATGCGTCCAGGTGGGGACGGATGCACGGGGCGGAGACAAGGAACGGATCGACGCATCATGACTCAGGCACAGGCCATACAGGAGCGAGACGCCATTCGCACCGATACTCCGGAAAAAAGCCCGCCGGTCGTCACCATGCGGCTGAAAGGGCGTTTCATGCTGCCGGATCGCAGCGAGCATGCATGCACGGCCACGCGTCTTGATATCGAAACAGTGCAGCTTGAGGCCGACATCCTGCCCGAAGAAGGGGCGCTGCTCGTTCTTTATCTTGAAGACGTGGGCCGTCTGGAAGGGAAGGTCGTTCATCCCGATGAGGATGCGCCCATTGATGCGCAGAAGGCGAAGGCTGAAGAGGACAAGGCGGGCGATCACGCCGAAAAAAACGCCGAAGAGGGCGATGAACAAAACGAATCGGATGAGCGGAAGCGTTTTCATCTCGCCCTGAAGATGACGGCGAAGCGGCGCGAGAAGATGGTTCAGACCCTGGAATGGCTGAAGGCCAAGGCCGAAGGCCGCGCGCGGGAACGCCGCCGGCATCTGCGCATCGAGCCGCAGGATGGTCAGTCGCGCATCGTGCTTTCCGACGGGCGCAGCTATCCGTGCGAGGTGCTGGATATTTCCCTGTCCGGCGCCTCGGTGCGCATGGCGGTGCTGCCGGCCATCGGCACGCACGTGACCTTGGGCAAGATGCGCGGGCGGGTGGTGCGCCATCACGAATCGGGAATCGCCATCGAATTCGTGCAGACGGCGCGGCCCGAGATTCTCAAGCAGACCGTGCGTAAACTCTGATTCCGCTTGCGACTGGCCAAGCCCGGCAAGGCCTGCTAATGCCCGAAAGGAATCCGCGACTGCGCCTTTTGCGCTTTGCGCAACCTCTTTTTAGGGGCGCATGTGCATATGACACGGTGCGGATGATTGCAGGGATCAAGAGGGCAGGGGGCCTTGCCACATGCATGCCGTCGCCATTGTTGTTCTTGCTGCCGGGCTCGGCACCCGCATGAAGTCGCGCCGGCCGAAGGTGCTGCATGCCATCGCCGGGCGTGCGATGCTGGGTCATGTGCTGGATGCCGCAGCGGCGCTTGAACCCAATCCCGCGGTGGTGGTCACTGCGCCGGATGCGCCTGAGGTGCAGGCAGAAGCACAGCGCTGGCTGCCCGGCGCGATTACGGTTGCGCAAAAAGAGCGGCTGGGCACGGCGCACGCGGTCATGCAGGCTCTGCCTGAGCTTGCGCATTTTGAGGGCACGGTGCTCGTTCTTTATGGCGATGTGCCCCTGGTCCGTAGCGAGACGCTCAAACGCCTCGTTCAGGCGCGGAAGGAGCAGGGAGCCGATCTCGTCATCCTCGCCTTTACCGCCGCGGACCCGACAGGTTACGGCCGGCTGCTCCTCAATGATCAGGGCGATGTGACCGGCATTCGGGAAGAAGTTGATGCGACGGATGAAGAAAAAAAGATAAGACTTTGCAATTCCGGCATTATCGCCATTGATGCCGATCTGCTGCGCGCCTTGCTGCCCAGGGTCTCCAACGACAATGCCAAGGGCGAGTATTATCTCACCGACCTGGTGGCCATGGCTGCGGCGGAAGGGCGCAAGGTCGTTCATGTCCTTTGTGACGAGGAAGAGGTCATGGGCGTGAATGATCGCGTGCAGCTGGCCGCGGCGGAGGCCGCGATGCAGAACCGGCTGCGCCTTCAGGCCATGCGCGATGGCGCCACCTTTCAGGATCCTACTTCTGTTTTCCTGAGCTTTGACACGAAGCTTGCACCGGATGTGGTCATCGAGCCCTGGGTGTGGTTCGGCCCCGGTGTAACGGTGGGCGAGGGCGCGGTGATCCGGGCGCACAGTCACATCGAGCAGGCCACGATCGCCCCTCATGCCATGATCGGTCCTTTCGCGCGCCTGCGCCCCGGGGCGGAGATCGCCACAGGCGCCAAGATCGGCAATTTCGTCGAGGTGAAGAAGGCGACGGTGGAGGAAGGGGCGAAGGTCAATCACTTCACCTACATCGGCGATGCCCGTGTGGGCGCGCGGGCCAACATCGGCGCCGGCACCATCACCTGCAACTATGATGGCTTTTCCAAGCATTTCACCGACATCGGCGCGGAGGCCTTCATCGGCTCCAACTCTTCCCTGGTGGCGCCGGTGAAGATCGGCCGCGGCGCCTATGTCGGCTCAGGCAGCGTGATCACGGAGGATGTGCCGGAGGAGGCGCTGGCGCTGGCCCGCGCGCGGCAGGTGAACAAGCCGGGATGGGCGCGGCGCTTTCGTGAAAAGATGCGCGCGCTTGCCCGAAAAACGTCATGAATTGAGGGGCATGAATCAAACTACACAACACAAGACTGCTAACTTCCTCGTCACCCCGGCGAAAGCCGGGGTCTCGTGCCGCAAACTCATGCATTTGTGGCCTGAGATACCAGCTTTCGCAGGTATGACAATGTGTGTGCCGTGTGCATGAAATGAAGGTATTTGGTGCACGTGCCCGATTGTGTTGGGATATGTGCTTAGGTTTTTTGTAAATTAAGTACGGACGGTAGGGATCATGTGCGGCATCGTTGGCATCATCGGCACCGAGCCTGTGGCCATGCGCCTGTATGAGGCGTTAAAGCGGCTGGAATATCGCGGATACGATTCCGCCGGTATTGCGTTTCTGGAAGAGGGGCGTTTCAAGAGGCTGCGCGCCGCGGGCAAGCTCAACAACCTGCTTGCGCGCATTCAGGAAACCCCCAGCCAGGCCACAATCGGCATCGGGCACACCCGCTGGGCCACGCATGGCGCGCCAACGGAGGAGAATGCGCATCCGCACATCGCCGGATCCGTGGCCATCGTGCACAACGGCATCATCGAGAATTTCCAGGTGCTGAAGGCGCAGCTGGAAGAAGCCGGTGTGACGGTAAAGAGCGATACGGATACGGAGATCGTCGCCCATCTCATCGATCAGCGCCTGAAGGCGGGTGAGGCGCCACAGGAGGCGGTGCGCAGCGTTCTGAAGATGCTGGAAGGCGCGTTTGCCTTCGTCATCATGTTCGAGGGCGAGGATGATCTGCTGATTGCGGCGCGGCGCGGCTCGCCGCTTGCCATCGGCCATGGCGACGGTGAGATGTTCTTAGGCTCGGATGCCATTGCGCTGGCCCCGTTCACCTCGCGGGTGACCTATCTCGAGGACGGCGACATGGCCGTGGTGCGGCGCGACCGCCTCGATGTCTTCGACGAAGCGGGGCGGCAGGTGGTGCGCCCTTTAAGCTTCACCCAGGCCTCGGCCCTTCTGGTGGACAAGGGCGGCCACAGGCATTTCATGGCCAAGGAGATCGCCGAGCAGCCGGACGTGATCGGGCATACGCTGGCCGAATACGTGAATTTTCACGAGGGCAGGGTGACGCTGCCCGATATGCCCGTTGATCTTTCCGCCATCGATCGCATCACCATCACCGCCTGCGGCACCGCCCACTATGCGGGCATGGTGGCGAAATACTGGATTGAGCGTTTGGCGCGGCTGCCGGTGGAGGTGGATGTGGCCTCGGAGTTCCGCTATCGCGAGGCGCCGCTGAAGGAAGGGGGGCTTTCCCTAGTCATTTCGCAATCGGGCGAGACGGCGGACACGCTGGCGGCCCTGCGTTACTGCAAGGAGAAGGGGCAGGTGGTGGCCGCTGTCGTCAACGTGCCGGAATCCACCATCGCGCGGGAAAGCGACGTGATCCTGCGCACCTATGCCGGGCCGGAGATCGGCGTGGCCTCCACCAAGGCCTTTACCTGCCAGCTCGCGGTTCTGGCCGCCTTCGCCATTCATCTGGCACGCATGCGCGGCTGTATGGATGCGGATGAAGAAAAGCGCCTGGTGAAAACTTTAAGCGAGGTGCCGCGGCTGGTGGTGACCGCTCTCAAGCAGGATGCGCATATCGATACCGTGGCCCAGAAGATCGCCCATGCGCGCGACATCCTCTATCTCGGCCGTGGCATCAACTATCCCATCGCGCTGGAAGGGGCGCTGAAGCTGAAGGAGATCTCCTATATTCACGCCGAGGGCTATGCCGCCGGCGAGCTCAAGCACGGGCCCATCGCGCTCATTGACGAGAATGTGCCGGTGGTGGTCATCGCCCCGCGGGACAAGCTGTTTGACAAGACTGTCTCCAACATGCAGGAGGTGGCGGCGCGCGGCGCCCGCATCGTGCTGATCACGGACGAAGAAGGAGCCCGGGCCCATGGCGCAGAGGCCTTCGAGACCATCGCGGTGCCGGCAGCCGATCCCTTCGTCTCGCCGATCCTCTATGCCATCCCTGTGCAGCTTCTGGCCTATCACGCCGCCGTCTTCCTCGGCACGGACGTGGATCAGCCGCGCAACCTCGCCAAGTCGGTCACGGTGGAATGACAAAACCGTCCTGTATTGCGTCACAGCTACACCGTCATACCGGCGGAAGCTCATTGGTGTCCGAGGAAATTCAGGAAGTATGATATTGCCGTCAAATCGATCGAGAAAAAAGACTTTCCGTAAGTTAGGGGCTAGTTTCTTAACTCATTGAAAAACAAAAGAAAACGTCATTGCCGGGCCTTGTCCCGGCAATCCAGGGCCAGGAATGAGGCGTTTTTGGTGGGCGGTGGTGCTCACCAGCAGGCTTGATCTGGGCCGTATGCTTTTTGATTGGGAGGTCCCTTTCAAGGACAGAGCCCGAAAGAAGCGTTCCTGCCTGCCACTCCTGTATGCGTAAACCGCCCCTGGATGCCCGGGACACGCCCGGGCATGACGTAAGTACTTGATACTCAATAAAAAATAACAACCTCTCAAGTTTGGGGCAAAGGGGTAAGACTGCCTAGATAAACGCATCTGCGTAGCATGTAATCAATCACGCTCTTCGTAGCGAAAATCATTCACACACACAAAGCAATTTAAATTGGATACCAAGGGGCGGAAGACGGTATCTCAGGCCACAAATGCATGAATGAGTTTGAGACCCATGGCTTTCAGAAAGGCGGCAATGTGTGTGGTCTAACAAAACCCCGTGCAGGTGATAGGGGAGCTGTCGCCTGACAGGCCAAGAGGCGTTCTTGTGGCAGCTACACATATCCATCAATCGTATAAGATATATTATGGAAAATTTTTATATGGGACGGTGGGGCATCTCACGTTGCTTCCGTTTCCCCGGCGTGCGCATCCTGCTGCTGATTTTCCAGCCACTGCCTGAGCTGGCGCAGCAAGTCTGATGGTGTGTCGATGGGATATTTCAGGTGCGGCGTGATGTCTTCCGCATCATGGCCGTTCAGTTTCACGCCTTTCAGGCGTTCAGCGAGAACGGCCGGATCGCTGAGAGGAAATTCCAGCCCCCTGATCGCCTTGAGCACCTGGCTGGCCCAGTCAATGCCGAGAAGTTCGGCAAAGGATTCCATGAAGAAGCGCAGAACCCTTGGCTCTTCCAGCCCTTGCCGCACAAGCCTGTAGGCCTGTTTCGCCAGACCGCCCGCGATATGAACATGAATGTCCTTTTCCTCTTCTGCGATGTCCTGAACCTTCGCCAGCGCCAGGTCGGGATTGGCATGCAGCACGTTCTGCACGGTCGCGCGCGAAAGCCCCAGAAAGGCGGCGATTTCGTTCACTGATTTCAGCGCCTCCTCATGCAGCACGATGATATAGGATGCGCTCATCAGCGAATTGGCCCATGTCAGATGCCGCCGCTCCGCGAGCGTGCGCGGGCCGCCGACAAGATCAATGGTCTTGAGAAAGACCCGGAGCACAAGGGCCTCCAGGCTCTCATCACCGCTGACGGGTTGCATCTCCCTCATTGTCCCGATCCTTCTGCCGCTATGGATGGGCCGACTTGCAACAGGCCTTCCCGGGTGATCGTGAGAAAATGGGTGCGGGTATCGTGTCCGCACAGGCGTGATCCGTCGATGCGAAGGAATCGCACCATTTCTCCGATCGGTGCATGCCAGAGGCGCGACTGGGCAGCGGAGAGCACAATCTTCTTCGCCAGCACCAGGGTCACGTCCAGAATGTGGCTGACGGCAAAGCCACCGGCAGCTTCCGCCGAAAGCTCCTCATGTCCGGAGCGCTTCTGGGACGTCAGCACGGCCGTCAGGCCATTTTCCTTCACGAACTGGTATATCCGGCGCACAATGGACCGCGCCTGCATCTCACGGGCCTCATACAGCCCGGTCAGGGAATCGATGACCAGGTGCCGGGCCTTGACTTCCTCAAGGGCCGCTTTTGCCGTGGCAAGAAATGTTGGCAGATCTTCGCGCACGGCGTCATGCATTGCCGCATCGACGATGACGATGTTCTGCATCGCGTCTTTATCAATCCCCATGGCCAGCCGCCGCTGCTGCAGTGCCATGTCCACGAATGCCGCGGGGCTTTCCACGGTCACGAAGACAACGCCCTCGCCTCTTTGGGCCTGTGCCAGGCAGAATTGCTCTGCCAGGAGGCTTTTTCCCGTATCGGAAATGCCGGTGACATGAACCGCAGCTCCCCGCGGAAACCCGCCCAAGGGGCATGTCCGGGGGCCGTCCTCGCTGAATTCGACCCGATAGAAAAGCGCATCCAGGCCCGCCACGCCCGTGGGCACGCCCTCAAGCCGCAAACCGTGCCCTGATTGTCCGGCCCGTGATATGGCTTCCCGAATAACGCTCATGCCCGGCCGCCTTTGTGCGCTTTTTCGCCTGAATATGCCCCTTCAAGAAGGCATATAGGCAGCAAAGCGCCCATGCCAAGGGAAGCCACAGGGCCCCTTACGGAAAGAGATGGGCCGGTGCGGCCTCAATCTCCCGAGTTCGCGGATTGGGCGGCGAGATTGAGCCAGGTCTCCACCACCGTGTCCGGATTGAGCGAGATGCTCTCGATGCCGGCCTGCATCAGCCATACGGCGAAATCGGGATGATCCGACGGGCCCTGGCCGCAGATGCCCACATACTTGTTGGCGCGGCGGCAGGCGGAAATGGCCATGTCCAGCATTTTCAGCACCGCCGGGTCGCGCTCATCGAAGGCATCCGCCACCAGGCCGGAATCGCGATCAAGCCCCAGGGTGAGCTGCGTCATGTCATTGGAGCCGATGGAGAAGCCATCGAAGTGCTTCAGGAACTCATCCGCGAGCACGGCATTGGACGGCAGCTCGCACATCATGATGACGTCCAGCCCGTTCTTGCCGCGGTCAAGGCCGTTTTCCTTCAGGATTTCAAGTACTTTCGTGGCTTCCTTCAAGGTGCGCACGAAGGGGATCATCAGCTTGACGTTGGACAGGGCCATCTCCTCGCGCACATAGCGCATGGCGCGGCACTCAAGATCGAAGCAGGGCCGGAAGAACGCCGAGATATAGCGGCTGGCGCCGCGAAAACCGATCATCGGGTTTTCCTCTTCCGGCTCGAACTGCTGGCCGCCCAGGAGATTGGCGTATTCGTTCGACTTGAAGTCGGACATGCGCACGATCACCGGCTTGGGCCAGAAGGCCGCGGCGATGGTGGAGACCCCTTCCGCCAGGCGCTTGACGAAGAAGTCCACCGGGTCGCCATAGGGGGCAATGCGCGCTTCGATTTCGGCACGCGTCTTCTCATCCAGCGTTTCAAGCTCCAGAAGCGCCTTGGGATGAATGCCGATCATCTGGTTGATGATGAATTCAAGGCGTGCAAGCCCCACCCCCTCATTGGGCAGCTGGGCGAAATCGAAGGCGCGGTCAGGGTTGCCGACATTCATCATGATCTTGACCGGAATTTCCGGCATTTTCTCCAGCTCATGCACTTCGTGCTCGAAGGCGAGCCGGCCTTCATAGACGAATCCCTCCTCGCCCTCGGCGCAGGAGACAGTGACATCAATGCCGTCCGGCACCGTCTCGGTGGCATCGCCACAGCCGACCACCGCCGGAATGCCCAGCTCGCGCGCGATGATGGCGGCATGGCAGGTGCGGCCGCCGCGATTGGTGACGATGGCGGCCGCGCGCTTCATGATCGGCTCCCAGTCGGGATCGGTCATGTCGGTGATGAGGACATCCCCGTCCTCGAAGGCCTCCATCTCATCGGGGCTGTTGAGCAGCTTCGCCCGCCCCACGCCAATGCGGCTGCCCACGGCACGACCGGAGGCCAGCACCCTGCCCTTCTCCTTCAGGCGGAATTTCTCCACCACCTTCTTGCGGCTCTGCACCGTCTCCGGCCGCGCCTGCACGATGTAAAGCTGCCCGTCGATGCCGTCCTTGGCCCATTCCACGTCCATGGGCCGGCCATAGTGCTTCTCGATGGCAAGCCCCAGGCGCGCCAGCTCCATCACCTCCTCATCACTCAGGCAGAAGTGCCGGCGCTCCTCCTCGCTGGTGGGCACGATGCGCACGCGCTCCTCGCCGTCCTCGGCGAAGACCATCTTTTCTTCCTTCGCCCCCAGCGTGCGCCGCAAGATCGCCGGCCTGCCCTCTTCAAGGCCGTGCTTCCAGACATAGAACTCATCCGGGCCCACCGCGCCCTGCACCACCATCTCGCCCAGGCCATAACTGCCGGTGATGAACACCACGTCCTTAAAGCCGCTTTCGGTATCGATGGTGAACAGCACGCCACTTGAGGCGAGATCGGAGCGCACCATGCGCTGCACGCCAGCGGAGAGGGCCACGTCCATGTGCGAGAAGCCCTTGTCCACGCGGTAGGAAATGGCGCGATCGTTGAACAGCGAGGCGAAGACCTCGTGAATGGCCTTTTTCACGTTTTCAAGGCCGCGCACGTTCAACAGCGTTTCCTGCTGACCGGCGAAGGACGCCTCGGGCAGATCCTCGGCCGTGGCAGAGGAGCGCACCGCCCAGCTGGCGGAATCGGCATCCGGGATGGCCCGCCAGGCCTGTTCGATGGCCTTATCCAGCGCCGGCGGGAAAGGCGCTTGCATGATCCAGCCGCGGATATCGCTGCCGGCGGCGCGCAGGGCGGCGATATCATGCACATCGAGGTTCTCAAGGCGCCGGGCGATCTTCTCGTCCAGCCCGCTTTCCTTCAAAAACAGCCGATAGGCATGGGCCGTGGTGGCGAACCCGCCGGGCACGCGCACGCCGGCCTTGGTGAGATGCCGCAGCATTTCACCAAGCGAGGCGTTCTTGCCGCCCACCTCGGCCACGTCGTCCATGCCCACTTCATCCAGCCTGCGCACCAGTGCCGCCTGCCCGTTCGTCATGGTCTCATCCTCCGATGTGCCAGGTCATGCGCTGCCGTTGCCAAGACCGTTACCATTGCCATGTGTGCGCCGGTAATGTTTCAGGATATTGCCCGCCAGTTCCTCGATGGAGGTGGCGGTGCTGTCGAACACCGGAATGCGATTGTGCTGGAAAATGCGCTCCGCCGCCCGCACCTCGCGCCGACAGGCGGCCAGCGAGGCATATTCCGGGCTCGGCCGGCGCTTCATCCTGATTTCGGAAAGAGCCTTGGGATCAATGGTCAGGCCAATCAGCTTCTCCCGCCAGGGCGCGAGGGGCGCGGGCAAGGTTTCGCGTTCCAGCTCCTCGCCGGTGAGCGGATAGTTGCACGCCTTCAGCGAGAAATTCATGGCCAGATAGAGCGAAGTCGGTGTCTTGCCGCAGCGGGAAACACCGATGACAATGATCTCGGCCCGGTCATAGTCGCGCACCCGCACGCCATCATCATGGCTCAGCGCAAATTCGATGGCCTCGATGCGCCGCTGATAACGCTCATCGCCGAAGACATCGCGCGAATGGCCCAAGGTATGGGCGGATTTGGCGCCAAGCTCCTTTTCCAGCGGGCCGATGAAGGCGTTGAACAGATCAATGACGAAAGCCCCGGTCTCCTCGATCACGCGCTGGATGTCCTCCTTCACCAGGGTGCTGAAAACGATGGGGCGCGTGCCGGTTTTTGTCTGGGTTTCCCGGATGCGCTCCGCCGCCTTGTGCGCGCGTTCGATTGTATCGACGAAGGGGATGGTCTTGGTCTCGAAGGCGATGTCGCGAAACTGGGCAAGCAGGCTCTTGCCGTAGGACGAGGCGGTGAGACCCGTTCCGTCGGAAATGAAAAACACCTGTCTTTTCGGCTCACCGGCCATGACGGCTCGCTCCGCAATGAACATCGCCGTGCCTGTTGTGGGATTGTACGCAGGAGAGAACACCCCGGCCAGAAGGATCGCTCGCCAAGGTTTATTGCGCCAGATCGCGGCTTTGGCAACCGTCTTCGTCTTCGCCTTTTGGCGTGTATGGCATGAACATTTGATGTTCCGGCACGGCGCAGAACGGCCCCTTACGTTACTGGCGGGAAAAGACAAGGCCATAATGATAGGGTGGCAGCTCCACCTGTTTCTGAAGGGCAAAGCCCGCCTTTTCCACGATCGCGCACACAGCTGCGGGCGGCATGCGCAATTCCGTGGCGGGCCCGCGCGGGCGGCCGAGGACGCAGGTCTGTTCCCGGGGATGCGCGTGCCAGTTGACGATGACAAAAAGGCCACGGGGTTTAAGCACCCGGTGCACAACACGGGTGAGCGCCTCTTTCTCGGGCACGCCGTGGAAGGTGTTGGCGATGAAGACGAAATCCTGCGACTGCGGCGGCAGGGCCTTGTCCAGCTCCTGAGCGCAGCCGGTGATCCAGTTCACGGCAGGTGCGTTCAGGGCCTGCAGGCGCTTTTGGGCCGCGGCAATCATGGCCGGTTCGATGTCTATGGCCGTAACCCTGCCCGCGCCCAGAACCTGGGCCATGGGCAGAGTGAACCAGCCATAGCCGCAACAGAGATCCACCGCCTGCATGCCTTTTTGAAGCCCCAGGCGCTTCAGCACATGCTGCGGCTCGGCCCAGAGCATGCGCCACCAGTCCTCATCGGGCATGGATGTGGCGGGAAAGAAGCGCTCCCTGTCCGTCATGATCACTCCGGGATCACCAGTCATCATCGGTCATCTCAACACAGGCGCCCGCACAGAAAGTGAGCGGCAATCATGATGACAGAGACAGGCGAAAAGGCAAGCACGCTTAAGGTAGATGGAAGGCAAGAAGCTTCCGGCGATGGTAAACGGCTTGCGATACCGGCTTTCGCCAGTATGGCGACGGGGGTGTCGTGGCGTGTAGGGCAAGAGTTTAAAATGGATTTTACCGCCGGAAGGATGTTGTACATCCTTCCGGAACATTTCGGCGGGGTTTACAACCCCGCCCAAGGTATGGATTGGCGGGGTAATATACCCCGCCAAAACGTTCCGGAACGGGATAAAATCCCGTTCCGGCATTCGTGCTTACACTTTTAATGGTGAAAATCATTCACAAGGCATAGACTAATTTAGTTGGATACCACTGGGCTTTCGCCCGTATGACGATCATTATCGTGGCGTGTGGGGTGAGGGCTTACCCTGCCCTTTTAGCCGAAAACGTCCGGGGCCAGTTGCCAGATGATGACGAGGCCATAGGCGAAGGTGAGAAGACCGATGCCAAGCTGCAGGGCGGTATGATAGCGCGTCAGGCCGCGATTGGCGGTGGCGAGAAGCGGCAGGCTGATGATGACGGATACAATCCCCATGCCGAGCACCGAGCCCAGGCCGAACACGAGGATATAGAGCAGGCCCAGCGGCACGTTGTGAATGGTCTGCAGGGTCAGCAGCACCAGCGCGGCGGTGCCGGCGGCGCCATGCACCATGCCGACAATGAGGGCGCGCCAGGTCAGCCCGGAAACATGCACATGGTGATGGGGATCGCGATCGTGCGGCATGGTGCCGTCATGGGCATGGGCGTGAAAATGGCGGATGCCGTCTTCATGCTCGTGAACATGAAAGTGCACGCGGCGTTTGCGCATGCGCCGGATCACGTCCAGCCCGAGGATGACGAGCATGACGCCGACGATGAGCTCAAGGCCGCTGGCGAAACGCTCCGGCACGATGCCGTCCATGAACAGGACAACGGAGCCCAGCAGGAAAAGCGTGAGCGTATGACCCACGCCCCAGGTCATGCCCAGCTTCATGGTCTGGCGCACGGTCTCAGCCTGCGTGGCCATGGTGGCGACGGCGGCGAGATGATCGCTCTCCAGGGCATGGCGCATGCCGATGAGAAAGCCAAGCAACAGAACGGTGAGCGTTTCCAGCATGGCGGACATCCCCGATGATCGGCTCAAAAAGGCTTAAAAATGGCGCATTCCGCTCCGTTTTCCTGAAAAAAAAACCGGTGCGACGGCAGCACAGCGCTTCTCTTCTTCGCGCCCTAAGCCTTTGCCCTGCCCTGCCCGGATCAGGAGAGAACGGGCAGGTCGATGGTGAGGCCGTCATAGGCCGGCTCCACCCCCTCCGGCAAGGTCTCCTTTAGTGTGCGATAGTCCATGAGGGTGTGGAGATTGGTGAGGATGGCGCGTTCGGGCTTGAGGCGCTCAATCCACTGCAGGGTCTCTTCCAGGATGAAATGCGTGGGATGCGGCTTTGGCCCCGGGCGGAGGGCATCGACGATCCACACCTTCAGCCCCTGCAGATGCGGGATGGTGGCCTCAGGAATGCCGTTGAGATCGGGCGTATAGGCCACGCCATTAATAATGAAACCAAAGGAATGGAAGTGTCCGTGTTCCAGGTCGATGGGCAGGGCCGTGATTGCGCCGCCGGCGCCATCGATGGTGACGGGCACGAATTCCTCGATGCGGTTGAGCTCGGCGATGGGCGGATAGGCAGAGCCGGGCGGCGTGTAAAAACAATAGCCAAAGCGGTTGACGAGGATGTTGGCGGTGCGGTCATTGGCATAGCAGGGCACGCGCCGGCGCCCGCGGTTGAAATAGACCCCGCGCAGATCATCGATGCCATGGATGTGATCGGCATGCTCATGGGTATAGAGCACCGCATCCAGCACGCCCACACCGGCGCTGAGCAACTGTTCGCGCAAGTCCGGAGACGTGTCGATAAGCACGCGGGTTTCCCTCTCCCGTTGCGGATCGTCGATCTTGGGCGGCGGCATGCCGGGCGGCAGTGATGGCGGCCTTTCTCCCGCCGCCGGTCCGTTCGGACCGTGATGGGCGCCATCCTCGGCGATGGGCTGGTCTGCCTTCTGTTGGCGCTCTGCGGTCTGATCCGGTCCGGTTTCACGGATGCGGCGCACGAGCAGCGAACAGCGGCGGCGGCGGTTTTTCGGCTCGGCAGGATCGCACACCCCCCAGTCGTTGCCGATGCGCGGCACACCGCCGGAAGAAGAACAGCCAAGAATGGTGAAGCGGAAAATATCGCCCATGCCAGCCCTGTCTTTTGCGCCTTGCCTCTCGCCCTTTATGCGCCTTGCCCTGCCCTTTTGTCTCTATGCCGCCTTACGGAAGGCCGCCGGCGGCTCGGCCCTGGCAAACAGCCTGAAGAAGTTTTCAGAGGTGATGCGCGCCAGGTCTTCCGCGGAAACGCCCTTCAGATCGGCGAGATAGCGGAGGGTCACCGCCGCATGCGCCGGCTCGCACACCCGCCCGCGATAGGGCTCCGGCGCCAGAAACGGCGCGTCTGTCTCCACCAGCATGCGCTCCAAGGGCGTCCGTGTCGCCGCCTCGCGCACAGATTCGCCTTTCTTGAAGGTCACGATGCCGGAAAACGAAACATAACCGCCAAGCTCCAGCGCCTTCTCCGCCAGCCACGGGGCTGAGGAGAAGCAGTGCATGACGAACGGAAAGGGCCCCCTGGCCGTTTCCTCCTCCAGGATGGCCGCCGTGTCCTCTTCCGCCTCACGGGTGTGGATGACCAGCGGCAGGCCGGTTTCGCGCGCAGCCGCGATGTGTTCTCGAAACACCGCCTGCTGAATATCCCGCGGGCTGCGGTCATAGAAATAGTCCAGCCCCGCCTCACCGATGGCGATTACCTTCGGATGCGCGGCCAGATCCACAAGCTTCGCCGCACTCACCACGTCCTTTTCACTTTCCGCATGGTGCGGATGCGTGCCCACGCTGGCCCACACGCCGGGGAAACGCTCGGCCATGGCCAGCACTTCGGGGAAAGTCTCCAGCTTGGTGGAAATGGTGAGCATGCCGGCCACGCCCACTTCGTGCGCGCGCTGCACAACGGCCTCAACGTCCTTGCCCAGGGTGCCGTATGTGAGATGGCAATGCGAATCGACAAACGGCGCCCCCACCGGCGCGATGGGCGGCAGGTCGCGCTTTTTCTTCTTTCCGCTCATGCCTGCTTGCCCTGCTCGTCTTTCTCCACATAGCGCGGGAACACCGGCGTGGGTTTTTCGATTTTCCGTCCCGGCGGCAGCCTGCCCACCTCACCCAGCGCGGCGAAATCACGCTCATTCTCTCCGGCGCCGACGAGATTGAGCATGCTCGCCCCCGATGCCGGCATGTAGGGCTGAATGAGAATGCCGAACTGGCGCACCACTTCCGCCGTCACATAGAGCACTGTCTTCATCCGCTCCGGATCGGTCTTGCGCAAGGCCCAGGGCTCCTGTGATGCGAAATAGCGGTTGGCCTCACCCACGGCGCGGAAGATGGCATCCAGCGCCTTGTGCAGGGCCTGCACCTCGTGATGGGCGCGCACTTCTTCAAGCAGGTTGTCAACCTGATCCAATAATGCCTTGTCTTCCTTGGTGAATTCTCCAGGTTCCGGGATGGCGCCGTCACAATACTTGTAAATCATCGACAGGGAGCGCTGCGCCAGGTTGCCGAGATCGTTGGCAAGATCGGCGTTGATGCGGTTGACAATGGCCTCGTGCGAATAGTTACCGTCCTGCCCGAAGGGCACCTCGCGCAGGAAGAAATAACGCACGCTATCGACGCCGTATTCCTCGATGAGGTCGAAGGGGCTGACCACATTGCCGATGGATTTCGACATCTTCTGGCCGCGGTTGAACAGAAAGCCGTGGCCATAGACCCTTCTGGGCAGTTCAACGCCCGCGCTCATCAGGAACGCCGGCCAGTAGACGGCATGGAAGCGGATGATGTCCTTGCCGATCACGTGCAGGTCGGCCGGCCAGTATTTCCAGCGCGGATTGCTCTCATCCGGAAAGCCCACGCCGGAAAGATAGTTGGTCAGCGCATCCACCCACACATACATCACATGCCCCGGCGCATCCGGCACCGGAATGCCCCAGTCGAAGGTGGTGCGGGAGATGGAGAGATCCTGAAGCCCCGATTTGACGAAGGATATCACCTCGTTGCGCCGCTCCGGCGGGCCGATGAAGTCCGGGTTCTTCTCGTAGTAGTCCAGAAGCTTGTCCTGATAGGCGGAAAGGCGGAAGAAATAGCTTTCCTCCTCCATCCACTGCACTTCCGTGCCCGTGGGCGCCAGTTTCTGGCCGTTTTCGCCCTCGATCAGCTCGTCCTCGGCGTAATAGGCCTCATCACGCACGGAATACCATCCGGCGTATTTGCCAAGATAGATGTCGCCGTTGGCCGCCATGCGCCGCCACAGCTCCTGCACGGAGCGGATGTGCCGCTCTTCGGTGGTGCGGATGAAATCATCGTTGGAACAGTTGAGCGCCTCGACCATCTTCATGAACTTCGGCGCCATCATGTCCACGAACTCGCGCGGCGTCATGCCGTGTTTCGCCGCCGTCTGCTGGATTTTCTGGCCATGTTCGTCCGTGCCGGTGAGGAAAAAGACATCATGGCCATCCAGCCGCTTGAAGCGCGCCAGCGCATCCGTTGCCAGCGCCTCGTAGGCATGGCCGATGTGCGGATCGCCATTGGGATAGGAAATGGCGGTGGTGATGTAGAATTTCGGTTTTTCACCCTTCGCTTGCGTGTTCATGGCGGCCCTGCTGCTGATCAAACCGGTCACATTGCTGCCCTGCCCTGCCGCGACCATGAGGCCAGCTGCTGATTGGGGCAGCTGCTAGAACGCCACGGCGGCAAGGGAGTCTTTTCTGCCAGACGGTTGTGCCCCCACATCCGGGTCATTTCAAGCCCCGTCGGCACCAGTTTGCGCTTCATGGGCCGGTCTTGTCCTTAAACGAAAAAAGCCGGAAGGACGCGCGCGTCCTTCCGGCATGGCCTAGGGCATCGGTTTTGTCCACGCTACACGACACACCATTGCCATCTTTATTGTCAGCCCGGCAAAAGCCTTAGGTCTACCGCCGGAAGGATGTTGTACATCCTTCCGGAACGTTTCGGCGGGGTTTTCTACCCCGCCTATAGCATGGGTGGCGGGGTAATATACCCCGCCAAAATGTTCCGGAACGGGATAAAATCCCGTTCCGGCATTTTATATCCATACGGTTCAGATCAAGCCTGCTGGTGAGCACCATCGCCCACCAAAAACGCCTCATCCCTGGCCCTGGATTGCCGGGACAAGGCCCGGTAATGACGTTTTCTTGTGATTTATCAATGAGTTAAACAATCAATCCCTAACTCATGGAAAGTCTTTTTTTCCTCGGTCGATTTGGCGTCAACAGCACGCTTCCTGAATTTTCTTGGACACGACTGGGCTTTCGCCGGTATGACGGTATGCGTCTTGTCGTATGATCAGGTATGCATGATCAGGCCTTGGCGGGCTTGGGCTTTTTGCGTGGCTTGCGGCCCCTGGGGCGCGCCTTTTCCTGTTCGCGTGAGAGATAGGTGAAAGTGAGCTTCTCCGCGCCGGTCTTGCGGTCGGTCTTGAGATCGATGCGCACGGTGCCGCCCTTGACCAGGCGCCCGAAGAGCACCTCTTCCGCAAGCGGCTTCTTGATATGCTCCTGAATGACGCGGGCGAGCGGACGGGCGCCCATTTGCTGATCATAGCCCTCGCGCGCCAGCCAGTCGGCCGCCTTGTCCGACAGCTCGATGTTGACCTGCCGCTCGGCCAGCTGCGCCTCCAGCTGCAGGACGAACTTCTGCACGATCTGGCGCACGATCTCCGGCGTGAGATGCGCAAAAGGTATGATGGCATCGAGCCGGTTGCGGAACTCCGGCGTGAAGAGGCGGCGGATGGCCTCCTCGTCGTCGCCCTCGCGCTTGGAGCGGGTGAAGCCGAAGGCCTGCTTGGCCAGATCGGCCGCACCGGCGTTGGTGGTCATGATCAGGATCACGTTGCGGAAATCCACCGTCTTGCCGTTGTTGTCGGTGAGCTTGCCGTGATCCATCACCTGCAGCAGGATGTTGAAGAGATCGGGATGGGCCTTTTCGATCTCGTCCAGCAACAGCACCGCATGCGGATGCTGGTCGATGGCATCGGTGAGCAGGCCGCCCTGATCGAAGCCGACATAGCCGGGCGGTGCGCCGATCAGCCGCGAGACCGAATGCCGCTCCATGTATTCCGACATGTCAAAGCGGATGAGCTCCACCCCGAGCAGCTGGGCGAGCTGACGGGCCACCTCTGTCTTGCCCACGCCGGTGGGGCCGGAGAAGAGATAGCAGCCGATGGGCTTTTCCGGTTCGCGTAAGCCTGCGCGCGCCAACTTGATGGCGGAGCTTAGGGCCTCGATGGCCTGATCCTGACCGAATACGACACGCTTGAGCTCATCGGCCAGGTTCTTGAGGATGCGCGCGTCATCGCGCGAGACCGATTTCGGCGGGATGCGGGCCATGGCGGCCACGGTGGCCTCGATGTCCTTCACGCCGATGGTGGTCTTGCGCTTGGATTCCGGAAGGAGCATCTGCGAGGCGCCGGTTTCGTCGATGACGTCAATGGCCTTGTCCGGCAGCTTGCGGTCCGACATGTAGCGGGCCGAGAGCTCCACCGCGGTGCGGATGGCCTCGTTGGTGTAGCGCACCTTGTGATGCTCCTCGAAATAAGGCTTCAAGCCCTTCAGGATCTTGATGGTGTCGGCGATGGACGGCTCGTTGATGTCGATCTTCTGGAAACGCCGCACCAGGGCGCGGTCCTTCTCGAAGTGCTGGCGGTATTCCTTGTAGGTGGTGGAGCCGATGCAGCGCAGGCTGCCCGAAGCCAGCGCGGGCTTGAGCAGGTTGGACGCATCCATGGCGCCGCCGGAGGTGGCGCCGGCGCCGATAACGGTGTGGATCTCGTCGATGAAGAGAATGGCGCCCGGATAGTTCTCGATCTCCTTGATGACGGCCTTGATGCGCTCCTCGAAATCGCCGCGATAGCGGGTGCCGGCCAGCAGCACGCCCATGTCGAGCTGGAAGATGGTGCAGTCCTTCAGCACATCGGGCACCTGCCCATCGACAATGCGCTTGGCCAGGCCCTCGGCGATGGCCGTCTTGCCCACGCCGGGATCACCCACAAGCAGCGGGTTGTTCTTCTGCCGGCGGCAGAGCACCTGAATGGTGCGCCGCACCTCCTGCTCGCGGCCGATGAGGGGATCGATCTTGCCGTCCTTCGCCTTCTGGTTCAGGTTGATGCAGTAGGCATCCAGCGCCTCCGTCTTGGGCTTGTCGCCGTCCGCATCATCGTTGTCGTCAAGATCAAGGCCCTCATCCTCGCCCTCGTCGTCATCGTCATAGGCCGAGGACATGCGCGAAAGGCCGGCGATGTCGTCCTCATCGCGATCCACGCCCAAAACGGGCCGCGAGCGCGAGGCACCGGGACGCTTGGCGATGCCGTGGGAGATGTAGTTCACGGCATCGTAGCGCGTCATGTCCTGTTCCTGCAGGAAATAGGCCGCGTGGCTTTCACGCTCGGCAAAGATGGCAACGAGCACATTGGCGCCGGTCACTTCCTCGCGACCGGACGTCTGCACATGGATGACCGCGCGCTGAATCACCCGCTGGAAGGCCGTTGTCGGGCGGGCATCATCGCCGGAGTCGGTCACGAGGCTGGCCAGCTCGTTCTCCAGATAGCTCTCCAGCTGCCGGCGCAGCACATCAAGATCGACGTTGCAGGCGCGCATGACGGCGGAGGCATCCACATCGTCGATCAGCGACAGCAGCAGATGCTCCAGCGTGGCATACTCGTGCCGGTATTCGTTGGCGATGGCCAGTGCCCTGTGCAGGGCCTGCTCCAGTGAGCGCGAAAACGTCGGCATTTGCGGGGCCTACTCCCTTTCCATGATACACTGCAGGGGATGTTCGTGGCGCCGGGCCAGATCCATCACCTGATTGACCTTCGTTTCTGCGACCTCCCGCGGATAGACGCCGCAGACCCCGACCCCCTTGTAATGCACGGTGAGCATGATCCGCGTGGCCTCTTCCCGCCCCTTGTTGAAGAACCGCTGCAGAACGTGCACCACGAAATCCATGGGCGTGTAATCGTCATTGAGCAGGAGGACCTTGTAAAGCCGCGGTTTTTCCACCTTGGGGCGGGTCTTCTCCTTAAGCCCTGTGTCCGTCTTGCGATCTGGCGCGTTGCTCATGGCTTTCGCTGGCCGTCTCCCGTCATGCTCTCGAATATCATCTTACAACCGATTTCGCCGGGCGCAAAACCCGCCAAACCCTCATGTGTTGACACGGTAACCGCACCGCAAGCCCCAGCACTCTTCATGCGGGCATGCATGCCCGGCCTGGCGGTGCCATCCTTGAAGCGCAAGCGACACACTAGCACCGCATCAACGGGGAATCTATCGGATCACGCGCGGATGAGCAAATGACAAAAGTGTTGTTTCCGACCAGAAGCAAAAAGGCCGCGTCCTCAATGCCATACACAGAATGCTGCGCACCGGAAAGGGGCTCATTCCGCAGCCGGGTCCGCGCGATATGCGCTCATGGGTGCGACCATGACGTGTGATTGCAGCCAATAGAGCATTGCAATTTCTGCAAGAGGTGCATGCATGCCCTTGCATCGTCGTTTTAACGCTTTGGCAAGCACATGAGCGCATCCTGCAGGTGAAAAGAAGGTTACCATGCAGCCGACAATGCCACCGATGTCCGCCTGTATGAGGACGGGCCAGTGGTGAAAACGGCGGCATGGGCATGAGTGCAAGAATGGCGGGAGGCCCCTTCATGGCATCCGTGACCCAACAGGATTTCGTCCTGCCCATGTCCAGCCTGGTGCAGGCGCTGTCTGCGCAGGGGCTTGCGCCCGGCATCATGATTGGCGTGAGCGTGGCGATGCTTCTTGTCAGTGTGTGGATGATGCTGCGCCTGCCCAGACGGCAGCGCCAGCCGTGATCTGGGCATCAGGCAACAGGCATGAGGCATGAGGCATCAGGCATAAGGCGGGCGAAAACGGAAGCGTAAGTGCCTTTGCGGCGTTTGTGTGATGGTGAGTGAGCGGGAGTGATGAGCGTGCGGCTTCTTCGGCGTTTCGGGAGAGGCGATGTGTCCTGCGGGCGTTTCATGCGTTCTGTGCGGCATGTGAACGCTCTTTGGATTATCCTTTTATCTCTCGTTCTTTCCCTTCATCTCCTGCTGACACAGGCTGCGCATGCGCGGCAGGGTTTTGCCGCCATCGCTGTTGATGCAAGAAGCGGCCGGGTTCTGTTTGCGCGCAATGCCGATTCGCCGCGCATTCCCGCATCCGTCACCAAGGTGATGACGATTTACATGCTGTTCCGCGAGATCCGGGCGGGAAGGCTTTCGCTTCACTCGCGGATTCGCATTTCGCGTCATGCCGCTTCCATGCAGCCGTCCAAGCTGTGGCTGAAGCCGGGGCAGACGATCACGGTGGATCAGGCCATTCGCGCGCTGGTGACCAAGTCGGCCAATGATGTGGCGGCGGCGGTGGCGGAAGCCATTGCCGGTTCGGAGCGTGCCTTTGCGCGGCGGATGACGGCAACGGCCCGCGCCATGGGCATGACGCGCACCACCTTTCGCAACGCGTCCGGCCTGCCCTATCCGCCGAATGTGTCCACCGCGCGGGATCTCGCCACGCTGGCCTTGCGCATCCAGCGGGATTTCCCGCGCCTTTACAAGCGCTATTTTGCACTGAAGTATTTTTCCTTCCGTGGCCGCACGTACCGCAATCACAACCGCCTGCTGTGGCGGGTGCGCGGCATGGACGGGCTGAAGACCGGCTATACGCGGGCGGCCGGATACAACCTCGCCGCCACGGTGCGCCGCAATGGCAAGCGCGTGGTGGCGGTGGTGCTGGGCGCGCCCTCTTCGCGCATGCGTAACGCCTATATGGCGCGGCTTTTGGAGCGCACAATCCGCCGGCGCGATCTTGTCCGCGGCACCCGTATTGCCGCTGTGGCCGGCATCCCGCCGGGCCTTTCGCGCACGCAGGTGGCGGCGCTCAATCGAGCAACGCGCACAACCAGGGTCGCTTCGGCAAAGAAACCCGTGCGCAAGGCACCGGTGAAACCGGCGCGCCGCCCTGCCCTGCCCAGCGGCCAGCTGGCCAGGCTGGCCCAGCGCGCCCTTGCCGCCGGGGATGAAACATCAGAGGTCAAGGCGGTCATGCGGCCGCCGCTTCCGCGCAGCCGGCCTCAGTCCATTGTGCGTCTGGCCCGCCGGGATAATGATACGGAAAAGACGGCACAGGCGCCCGCAACGCGCAAGACCGTGCTTGCTGAAAAGCCGTCCGGCACCGAGGGCAAGCCTGTGATCACGGAAGCGCCGAAGGTTGAAAGCGCCGGCGCCCTGTTCGTGGCAGTGCGTCCTGAAGCCCAGAAGATCAAGCGGGCGGAGGATGGCGAGGCAAAAACCGCTGCCGTTCGGGACAATTCGGACACGGGCGCACATGGCGCGCCGGATGCGGATCGTGAGCAGGCTCAGGCGGCAGAGACCAACGCTGAATCGGAATCGACCGCATCCGATTCTGAACCGGCCAAGGTGACCGGGGCCATTGCCATGCAGGTGCGCCCGCAGCCGGCTCCTGAACAGGGTGAGGATGAGAACGGTTCGGATGAGGTTTCCGATTCTCATGCGCAGGCTGCCATGCACGGGCAGGAGGAAGAGGCGGATGTGCCTCCTGCCCGGACGGAGCGGAAGGTGGCCAGCCTTGATCCGAATGCGGCTTTCGTGCCGCCGGCGCCTGCGCGCGTGATCAAGGTGGACAGAAGCCGGCGCGAGATGGTGGTGGCACCGGTGCGCATGCCTGTTTCTCACAAGGAGGCTGAAACAGAGGAGAAGCAGGCCGTGGCAGCACCCGGTTCGGCAAAAGCCTCTTCGGAGAGTGAGTCTGCAATGGCTGAGGCTGCCAAGACCGAGAAAGCTGAAAGATCCGAAAAGAAGGCTGAAGCGCCGAGTGCTTCAATGGCCGAGAAGGCCATCCAGCAGGAAAAGCTGGCGCGCCATTTGAAGAGCTGGAACATTCAGCTCGGTGCCTTTCCGGCCAAGGACGGGGCGAAAAAACGTCTGGAACAGGCGCGCAAGGCCGCGCGGCGGCTTCTGCGTGGCAAGCCGGCCTTCACCATGGTTTTTGAGCGCAATGGCACCGTTTATTATCGCGCGCGCTTTTCCGGCTTTGATCGCCGCGGTGCGTACAGGGCCTGCCGCGCTTTGAAGAAGCGGCGCATCCCCTGCTTCGCCTTAGCACCCGGGGCGGGTCAGTCCTGACCTTGCAGCTCTGTTTCATATTGCGCGTCTCAGGGGACGCTGCCCCTCCCTGCCCTAGACCTTAAAAGCGCGCGCTATTTGTGCGGTGCCGCCGCGGGCTTCTCTGAAGTCTCGTTATTGAGGGGGGCGATGATGGGAGCGGTGGTGCCGCGCTTGTAATCATCGAGCAGCGCGTCGATGCGCTTGCGCTGCACCCGTTCAATGCAGCGGATGTCGGCGCCACAGGCGGCGCGCCGTTTCAGAAAGTCGCGCTGGCTGTCACGCAGGCGGGAGAGCACGCCCATGGCGTTGTCGTAATTCTCGATGTAATGCCACAGCATGGCATAGAGTGTGGCGATCATCGTATCGAGCTCGGCAAGCAGATCATTGCTGCAAATCGCCTTCTCATCGGGCCGGGTGGCCTTTGCGCAGTCAAAGCTTGGGGTCCTGGCATGCCATTCCGGCCCGATCGCACGTCCCGGTACAATGGTAAAAACGAGCAGCATGGCAGCAAGCAGGGCCATGAGAGATGTTCTGCGCATGATCATTTCGCCCTCCCCTCATTTTTACATGGCGGAGGCATTCTTCATTCTTCGGCGGAAAGTATCGAACACGGCAGCTGAATGGCGACTGAACGCTTGCCATTGTCCGCACAGGCGCCTATCTCCTGCGGCACCATGAGCATGGAAATGGCAAAAACGGCGGAAACCCTGCACATCATCGGCGGCGGCCTGGCCGGGTCGGAGGCGGCCTGGCAGGCGGCAAGGGCCGGTGTGCCCGTGATTCTGCACGAAATGCGGCCGGAAAAGGAAACCCCGGCGCACAAGACCGGCTGGCTGGCGGAGCTTGTCTGTTCCAATTCCTTTCGCTCCGATGATGCGCTCAACAATGCCGTTGGCCTGTTGCATGAGGAGATGCGCCGGGCCGGCTCGCTGATCATGCAGGCGGCGGATGCGAACCGGCTTCCCGCCGGCGGGGCGCTGGCGGTGGACCGTGAGGGTTTCTCCCGCGCGGTGAGCGAGCGGCTGGCCGCCCATCCGTTGATCACCGTGGTGCGCGAGGAGGTGGCGGACTGGCCGCCTGAAGACTGGCGGCATGTAATCATCGCCACCGGGCCTTTGACCTCCGATGCCCTGGCCGAAGCCATCCGGCAGCGCACAGGCGAGGAATCGCTGGCCTTTTTCGATGCCATCGCGCCCATTGTCTATGCGGATTCCATCGACATGAGCGTGTGCTGGCGCCAGTCGCGCTATGACAAGGGCACGGCCGATTACATCAACTGCCCGCTTGATCGCGAAACCTACGAGCGTTTCGTGCAGGCGCTGCTGGAAGCGGAGAAGACGGGATTTCGCGCGTGGGAGAAGAACACGCCCTATTTCGACGGCTGCCTGCCCATCGAGGTCATGGCCGAACGGGGGCTGGACACCTTGCGTCATGGCCCGATGAAGCCTGTGGGACTCACTAATCCGCGCACGGGCAAGCGGCCGTGGGCTGTGGTGCAGCTTAGGCAGGACAATGCGCTGGGCACGCTTTACAACATGGTCGGGTTTCAGACCAAGCTGAAATACGGCGAGCAGCAGCGCATCTTCCGCATGATTCCGGGGCTTGAGAATGCGCGCTTTGCCCGTCTCGGCGGGCTGCATCGCAACACCTTTCTCAACAGCCCGAAGCTGCTGGATGCGCGCCTGCGGCTGAAGGTGGAGCCGCGCCTGCGCTTTGCCGGACAGATGACCGGCGTTGAGGGCTATGTGGAAAGTGCGGCCTGCGGGCTGATCGCCGGGCGGCTGGCCGCGGCCGACATCCTGGGGGCAGATGTGCCGCCGCCGCCGGAAACCACGGCGCATGGCGCCCTGATCCATCACATCACCGGCGGGCATCTGGCCACGGATGCGGGCAGTTTTCAGCCCATGAACATCAACTTCGGCCTGTTCCCCGATATCGCCGCGCCCACGCATGACGAGACGGGCCGCCGCCTGAAGGGCAAGGAGCGCAGCCGCGCGCGCCGACAGGCCCTGGCAAAGCGGGCGCTTGCCGATTTTGAGGCCTGGCTTGCCCGGCAGGACGCGATTTTCCCTACGCAGTCCTGACCGGCCTTCCCCAACCGGCGGCCGGAGAGGGAATTCTGGCTCGCCCCGGGTGTCAGTGCAGGATCTGGGAGAGGAAGAGCTTGGTGCGATCGCTCTTCGGATTGGTGAAGAATTCCTCCGGCTCGTTCTGCTCCACGATCTGGCCCTGATCCATGAAAATGACGCGGTTGGCCACCTGACGGGCAAAGCCCATCTCGTGCGTGACCACCAGCATGGTCATGCCGGATTCGGCGAGATCGACCATCACGTCGAGCACTTCCTTGATCATCTCCGGATCGAGTGCGGAGGTCGGCTCATCGAAAAGCATGACCTGCGGGTTCATGCACAAGGAACGGGCGATGGCCACGCGCTGCTGCTGACCGCCGGAGAGCTGGCCCGGATACTTGTGCGCCTGATCGGGGATGCGCACCTTCTCCAGGAAATGCATGGCGATCTCCTCCGCCTCCTTCTTGGGCATGCGCTTCACCCAGATGGGCGCGAGCGTACAGTTTTCCAGCACGGTCAGATGCGGAAACAGGTTGAAGTGCTGAAAGACCATGCCCACCTCGCGGCGGATTTCCTCGATCTTCTTGATGTCCTCGGTGAGCTCCGTGCCGAGCACGATGATCTTGCCGGCCTGATGCTCCTCCAGCCGGTTGATGCAGCGAATGAGCGTGGACTTGCCGGAGCCGGACGGCCCGCAGATGACGATGCGTTCGCCGCGGTAGACCGTCAGGTTGATGTCGCGCAGGACATGAAAGTCGCCATACCACTTGTTGACGTCGATCATCTCCACGACGACCTCGTCGGAGACGGACATGCCCTTCTTCTCTTGCGCCTCGATGCTCATCGTCGAAAAACCCTTTTTCAGCGCTTGTGACCGGTGTGCAGGTAGTTCTCCATGAAGATGGAATAGCGGGACATGCCGAAGCAGAACACCCAGTAGACCAAAGCCAGATAGAGATAGACCGTTGGCGCGGTCACCGGTGTGGCCCACTTGGCGTCTGCCAGCGATGCCTGCGCAATTCCGAGCAGGTCAAACAGGCCGATGATGGACACAAGCGAGGTGTCCTTGAACAGGCCGATGAAGGTGTTGACGATGCCCGGGATCACCATCTTCAGCGCCTGCGGCAGGATGATGAGCAGCATCATCTGCCAGTAGGTGAGCCCCAGGGCCTGTGCGCCCTCATACTGCCCCTTGGGAATGGCCTGCAGGCCGCCGCGCACCACTTCCGCCATGTAGGCGGAGGCAAACAGCGCCACACCCACGAGCGGACGGATCACCTTGTCAAGCGTCACCCCCTCCGGCAGGAACAGCGGCAGCATCACCGAGGACATGAACAGCACGGTGATCAGCGGCACGCCGCGCCAGAACTCGATGAAGATGATGGAGATGAACCGGATGACCGGCATCTGCGAGCGGCGGCCCAGGGCGAAAAGGATGCCAAGCGGCAACGAGATGACGATGCCGACGGCGGCGATAACCAGAGTGAGCATCAGCCCGCCCCAGCGCGTCGTCTCGATGACGGGCAGCCCCAGCGACGACATGCCGTAGAGCAATATGTAGGCCAGCACCGGATAGATCACGAAAAGCAGCAGCATGACCAGCCGCTTGCCCGGCGCCCTGGGAATGAGCAGGAAGGCGAGGAGCACCGCGCCAATGGCATAGACCACAAGCACCCGCCACTGCTGATCCTCTGGATAAAAGCCGAACATGTACTTGTTGTGCCAGACGCGGATGAAGGCCCAGCAGGCGCCAATTTCCCGTCCGCCATCGGCAAGGCAGGCTGTGCGGTCCTGACCGCTCCAGACGGCATCGATGATGGCGAATTGCACAAGAAAGCTCACGATCAGCCAGATGATGTAGAGTCCCACGAAGGTGAGGATCGTGTGCCACCAGCTGGAGAAGAGATTCTCGCGCATCCAGCCGAGCACGCCGGTGCTGGCCGGGGGCGGTGGCTTGGGCGGCAGCATCTCGGTGCGATAGAAGCTGCGCTTGTGCTCCTTGACGGTGTCCGTCATGGCTTAGCGCTCCACCAGTTTCATCTTGGCGTTGTACCAGTTCATGAAGGCCGATGTGGCCAGGCTGATCGAGAGATAGACCAGCATCCACAGGGCGATGATCTCCACCGCCTGGCCGCTCTGATTGAGGATGATGCCGCCAACGGCGACGAGATCGGGATAGGCGATGGCCACGGCCAGCGAGCTGTTCTTGGTCAGATTGAGATACTGCGAGGTCAGCGGCGGGATGATCACCCTGAGCGCCTGCGGAATGATGACCAGGCGCAGCATCTGACCGCGGGTCAGGCCCAAGGCCAGGGCCGCCTCGGTCTGGCCGTGGGGCACGGCAAGAATGCCGGCGCGCACGATCTCGGCGATGAAGGTGGCGGTGTAGATGGTCAGGGCCATGAGCATGGCCGTGAACTCCGGGATCACGCGCATGCCGCCCTGGAAGTTGAAGCCGCGCAGGTGCGGATAATCGAAATGCACCGGCATCCCCGTGAGGAAGAAGACGATCAGCGGCAGACCCAAAATCAGCCCGAGGCTGGTGAGAAAGACCGGAAACGGCTGACCGGTCTCCATTTGCCGTTTCTTGGCCCAGCGCGCTATGGCGATGCTGGCGATAATGCCACTGAAGAAGGCGGCGACAACAAAGCCCCAGCCGTCCTCGAAGATGGGCTTGGGGGAATAGATGCCGCGGTTGTTCAGATAGATGGAATCAAACAGGACGATGGACTGACGCGGATGCGGCAGGGGTTTCAGCGCCACGTTGTACCAGGCGAAAATCTGCAGAAGCAGCGGGATGTTGCGGAAGATCTCCACATAACCGGCGGCAAGCTTGGCGATCACCCAGTTCTTGGACAGGCGCATGATGCCGACGATGAACCCGAGGATCGTGGCCAGCACGATGCCGATGAAGGAGAGAACGAGCGTGTTGATGAGGCCGACGAGAAAGGCCGTGCCGTAGCTTGAGGATTCGGTGTAGTCGATGAACAGGACCTGGTTGATGCCAAAGCCGGCGGTGGCGGAAAGGAAATCGAAGCCGGAGGCGATCTTGCGTTCCTGAAGGTTGGTGACGGTATTGCCCACGATCCACCAGACGAAGACCGCCAGGGCCGTGAACATCAACAATTCAAAGAAAATGTTGCGGAAGTGCCTGTCGGTCAGCGGATTGGGCGATGCCGGCCGCGGATGCTCCAGCAGCAGCCAGTTGAGAATGCGCAGGCCCACGCCGATGATGTAAACAAGAGCGAAAAAGGGCGCGAAATTGGCCAGAGCAACGAGAATGCCGCCGATCCAGCCAAGCACCCCTTTGCGGAAATCAACCAAAGCGGCGGCGATATTGCCGATGTAGCTGCCGAGATCGGCAAGCAGGCCGGTGGCATTGCCATAATAGAAACGGGACGCCGCCCAGTAGAAAATGGCGTAGGACAGCGCGGTGAAGAAAAGGACGAGCCCGAGACGCAGCGATCGCGCCCCGTTTTCGCGGACAGCCGGCGTGGCGACGGACATCGTGTCTCACGCTCCCTGATGTGTGTGGTGCCGCACGCTTCGACAATGGGATCAGGGCCTGCCTTGTGCCGCCTGTCATCCGCCCGGCTGGGCTCGGGGCTGTGTCATGCCCGCCTTCGCCCTCGCCTGCCCGCATCTGCAAGATGCCGGGGCAGATCCGCCAGACTGCGCTGCCTTAATCCCGGTGTCACCGCATCCGGGTCTGCATGGGCAGAAAGGGCTTGTGCTTCTTTAACGCACCTTAAGGCGGACAGACCGACTTCAAAACCAGGCCCGAAAGCATGAAAGCCTGATCGTGCACTCAAACGATGCCGAAGCGGATTGTCCCCTCAGCAGGACCGGGCGGATGAGATGCGGCAACGGCCCCGGCCCGGCCGCCGCCATCCCTGGATGACGGCGGGCCGGACCGGGTGTGATGCCTGATCCCGTCAAGCGCCGCGATCAGCGGATCGGCGGGGCATACATGATGCCGCCCTTGTTCCACAGGGCGTTCAGGCCACGGGAAAGGCCGAGCGGCGTCTTCGGCCCCACGTTGCGGTCGTAGGACTCGCCGTAATTGCCCACCTGCTTGATGATGTTGTAGGCCCAGTCGTTGGAGACGCCGATGTTCTCGCCGAACTTGCCCTCAATGCCGAGCAGGCGCTTGATCGCCGGGTTGTTGGACTTCTTCATCTCGTCCACGTTCTTGCTGGTCACGCCCAGCTCCTCGGCATTGATCATGGCGAACAGCGTCCACTTCACCAGGTCGAACCACTGATCATCGCCCTGACGCACCACCGGGCCCAGCGGCTCCTTGGAAATGGTTTCGGGCAGGATGATGTGCTCATCCGGATTCTTCAGCTTCAGGCGCTGCGCGGCCAGGCCCGAACGGTCGGTGGTGTACACGTCGCAGCGGCCCTCGTCGTAGGCCTTGACCACCTCGTCGGCCTTCTCGAAGGCCACCACTTCGTACTGCATCTTGTGGGAGCGGAAGAAGTCCGCCAGGTTCAGCTCGGTGGTGGTGCCGGTGTTGGTGCACACCGCGGCGCCATTGAGCTGCATGGCCGAGGTCACGCCGAGGGACTTGCGCACCATGAAGCCCTGGCCGTCGTAATAGTTGACGCCGGCGAAGTTCAGGCCGAGGGCGGTATCACGCTGCATGGTCCAGGTGGTGTTGCGGGAAAGCACGTCCACCTCGCCGGACTGCAAGGCGGTGAAGCGCTCCTTGGCCGACAGCGGCGTGAACTTCACCTTGCTGGCATCGCCGAAGACGGCGGCGGCAATGGCGCGGCAGAGATCAACGTCCAGGCCCTTCCAGTTGCCCTTCTCGTCCGGGTTAGAGAAGCCGGGCAGGCCCTGGGAGACGCCGCACTGCACGAAACCCTTGGCCTTCACGTCCTGAAGGGTGCCGGCAGTGGCCGATGCGATGGCGGCCACGGATACGGCCGCGCCAAGTGCGATCCCGAGAAGAGTGCGTTTCATCGGTTCTTCCTCTTTCCTCTGTTTCCAATGCTCTGACGACTGCTGCACGAGGTGCTGCCCAAATCAATCAATTCAGGCCGGATACGGGAGAAGCCGACATGCAGAACCCTTGTGCGGAAGACACGAAACCGCTTTCGTGCACGTTCCGCTTGCCCGGTGGTTTTGCTGGTCGAGGAACCGCGTGACGACCGCTCCCTGGCTCGATGCGTTGCCGATGATTGCTTGTCGTTATCCCGCCGGCCCGGACGGACCGAACGGGGCGGACGTCATTGAGGCACAAGCGCGCCCGCAGGGCTTATCGGAACGCAAAACGCGGCATGCGTCAAGAGTTTTGATAAAGAGGTTTATGCTCTTTACCACCTCGCATCGCGGAAAGCCCTGCCATATCGTGGTGGACCCTGCAGTGGCCGCTCGGCATGGTTCATTCTGAAAGCGCGTCCGGCTGCCGGCCGGCTTGCGACACCCTGAAGGCAAAACGTCAGGAAGGAGATCCCTCATGTCATCCTCGCGCGAGCAAAGCAGCCAGTCTCCCACACCGCCGTCAGGCGACAAGGGCAAGAGCCGCGCACGCACAACCCGGCTTGTGCACGCCGGCCGGGATTTGAGCGCGCATGGCTTTGTCAATCCGCCGGTCTATCGGGGCTCCACGGTTCTGGCCGATTCGCTTTCCGCCTATGAAAGCGGCGCGATGGACTACACGTACGGCCTGCATCAATCGCCCACGTTCGATGCGCTCAAAAATGCCCTTCTGGAGATTGAAAGGGGCGATGTCTGCGTGATTGTGCCCTCGGGCCTTTCGGCCGTGACCCTGCCCTTTCTCGCTTTGCTTTCCGCCGGTGATCACGTGCTGATCAGCGATGGTGTCTACGGGCCGACCCGGCGCTTTCTGGCGCGCACGATGAAGCGCTTCGGCATTGCGCACACCTATTTCGATCCCATGGCGGACCCGAATGCCCTGGAGGCGCTGATCCGGCCTGAGACGCGCCTTCTCTATCTCGAATCGCCGGCTTCCTACACCATGGAGGTGCAGGACGTTCCGGCGCTTGTTGAATTCGCCCGAAAGCATGGCCTGTTCACGGCCATGGACAATACCTGGTCGGCGGGATGGTTCTTCGATCCCTTCGCGGTGGGCGTGGATGTCTCCATTCAGGCGGCGACGAAATATCAGGCAGGGCATTCTGATGTTCTCATCGGTGCGGTGCTCGCCAGGGGCGAGGCAGCCGAGCGCATTGCGGAAACACACAGGGATCTTGGCCTGTCCACGGGGCCGGATGACGTCTGGCTGACCTTGCGGGGTTTGAGAACACTGGAGGTGCGCTTAAGCCGCCATCAGGAAAATGCGCTGAAGGTGGCCGAATGGCTGCGCGGGCAGGAGGCGGTGGCGCGCGTTCTGCACCCTGCCCTGCCTGATGCGCCGGGTCATGAGGTCTTTCAGCGCGACTTTTCAGGCTCTTCCGGACTGTTCTCCATCATTCTGAAGCCTGTGAGCGAAGAGGCGCTGCATGCCTTTGTCGATGGTCTGGAACTGTTTGGCATCGGCGCCTCCTGGGGTGGCTATGAGAGCCTGATTCTGCGGTTCGATCCGGCCAGCCCGCGCTTGCGCACGGCACACCCCTGGCGGGAAACGGGCCCGCTTCTGAGGCTGCATATCGGCCTTGAGGACCCGGACGACCTCATTGCTGACCTCGACGCCGGCCTGCGGCGTCTGAAAGAGGCCTGAGGCGCTGTAAGAGGATTGCTTGACTCAATGCCTGTTTGCATGCGCATTGCTCCGCGGGGTTTCGATTCATGCGTGTGAAAGGCGAAAAGGAGAAGAGGTGTGCCGATGCGTTGCAAAAAGCGGGCGGGGATGGTTCTGCTTTTCAGCACAGCTTTTGCGGGCCTGCTGACGTCCGTCTGGGCAGGAGAGGCGGAACCTGATTTCATTTTCAAGAAACGCACGGTCTTTCGCCTGCTCTCGCCGGATGCCTATATCCGAGTTTATGGCATTGATGATCCCAAGGTGGAGGGCGTGGCCTGTCACTTCGCCCTGCCGACGGTGGGTGGCTGGAAAGGCTGGGCGGGGCTGGCCGAGGAGCGCTCGGAAGTCTCCCTGGCCTGCCGGCAGGTGGGGCCGATCCGCTTCAAGGCCAAGTTCGCTCAAGGTGAGACCTTCTATGAGCAGCGCCGCTCCTTCCTGTTCAAGAAGCTGCATCTGGTGCGCGGCTGTGACGTGAAGCGCAATGTGCTTGTCTATCTCACCTATTCCGACAAGCTCATCGAGGGCAGCCCGAAAAACTCCATCTCCACCGTGCCCATCCAGCCCTGGGGTGATACGCCCGCGCCGAGATGTGCGGATTTTCTGGAGAAATGATCCCCGCTTTTCTCGGCCATGCGCATCCGGCCCTGCCCTTTCGGTTTATGGCAGAATGTGCTAACCGCCATCTGTCAGATGGCAGCCTAGAACAGGGAGCACAGGCGGACTCATGGCCAGGGAAACGGTTCCGCTCTTTCACAACGACATGGGCGTGAAGGAAATTCGCATCGGTGCGCGGCATTTCGGCTGCATCGGGGCGACACCGCCGATGGATCATCCCCACATCTATCTGGAAATACCGGCGGAGGGCATGGTGCAGTGTCCCTATTGTTCCACCACCTATCGCCTCGATCCCGACCTGGCCGAAGACGCCTGCGAGCCGGCCGAAGCGCGCTGGCAGCCCGCCCTGGCGCATGAGAAGGCGTGATTCCCTTAAAGGAAGCACGAATTTTCAGCCCGATTCGCTGAAAGCCAGTTGCTTTAGCCATAAAAAGGAAACGGCGCCGCACCCGCCTTTGGAATGCGGCGCCGCTCGCTTTCGGCGCTTGATGTTTCCGAGTGGCTCCTTCCCCCAAGCGGCGCAAGGGCTCACATATCGCCCACCCAAGGTGCCCTTGCCGCCCGTCGATCCACCATCAAGCGCCCCCCTCTTCGCGACTGATGGTAGCGGATGATGCATTTGATGAAAATTTGAATCGATTTGTACGGTTAAGGGCTTCTTATCACCGGCGACTTTGAGAGGTTCAGCGCACACAGGCGCGCATAAGCTGCCGCGTCTTTTCCGCCGGCATGGGCGTGAAGCCTTCCGCCTTCAAACGGTCGGCCGTGGCCTGAACAAGGGCGGCATTGGATTGTGCCTGTGTTCCGTCGGGAAGCTGCAAATTGTTTTCAAAGCCGATGCGCACATGCCCGCCCCTTTCGGCCGCCTGCAGCGCCACTTCCGCCTCCGCAGGGCCAAAGGCGCAGACCATCCACTCCACATCGTTCACATGCTCGCCCAGGGCACTGATGAAATCATCGAGCATGTCCGCCCGTGCCGGTTCTCCGTCATAGCGCCCAAGCACGAACAGCAGAAACGGGCGGCGAAACGGAATGATCCCGCTGCCCGCCTCGCCCTTCTCGCCCCGCCAGAGCGTGATGAAACGCGCAACCTCTTTCGCATCATAAAGAATGAACTGGGGCACGATGTTCATCACCTTCAGCCAGCGAAAGAAGCCACGGGCCTGATTGAGGCTCTTTTCCTCATCATCAGGCACCAGTTCGCGCAAGGACAGGGAGACGGCCTCCGGCAAGACCTTGCGCACGCAGGCGATCTGCTCTTCCGCCTGATAGCGGCCCACGGCCTCCGTCGTGATCTGCAACACGAGATCGGCGCCGGCATCGGCCAGCGCATGGCTGATGGCTTTCAGTGTATGGCGATAGCGCTCCGCATCGAGGCTGTGAGCGCCTTTGTCATCACGCACATGCACATGCATGGCCGCGGCCCCGGCGCGGGCGCAGGCAAGCGCCTCTTCAGCGAGTTCCTCTGCCGTTAAGGGAATGGCGGGATGATCCTCCTTGCCGCGGCGGGCGCCGTTGGGCGCAACCATGATCAGAACATCGCGGCGGGTCATTGCCGAACCTCCCTGTTCTTCAAGGTGTGATCAACACGAAGCGGGACAATGAATGCCGTGTCTGTTCCTGGCCCTCTGCACGCGCTGTTCTGGAGGGCTCAGGAGCTGCAAGACGGGGGTATCTCAAATCGCCAGACCTTCAGGCGCTGCGCTCAAGGCGGCCTTCGATGAAGTCAAAGGTGGCTCCATTCTCCTGCATTTCGGGCAGGAACAGCGGCAGGGATGCGACCGCCAGCTCTTCCGGCGTGGGCAGGGTTTCGGGATCCTCGCCGGGATAGGCCGCCGCCCGCATCTGGGTGCGGATCGGTCCGGGATTGAGCAGATTGACGCGGATATTCGTATTGGCGCACTCGTTGGCATAGATGCGGGCCAGACACTCAAGCGCCGCCTTGGTCACGGCATAGCCGCCCCAGTAGGCCTTGCATCTGTGCCCGGCGCGGGACGTGACGAAAACGACACGCGCGGCATCCGATCTTTTCAGCAGCGGATCAAGCGAGCGGATGAAGCGCCAGTTGGCATTGAGATTGACGTTGATGACCTTCTCCCAGGTCTCGGGCTCAATGTGTCCCAGGGGCGAAAGCGGACCCAGGATGCCGGCATTGCCGAAGAAGATGTCCAGCCGCCCCCAGCGCTCGTAAATGGCGCCGCCCAGCCGGTCGATGCCCGGACCATCAGTGACATCCAGCGGCACCAGGGTGGCGTTTTCGCCGGTTTCCTGCCGGATGGCATCGTCCAGCTCCTCCAGCGCGCCGGTGGTGCGGGCAACGGCGATGATGTGCGCACCGGCTTTGGCCAGCTCCATGGCCATGGCGCGGCCGATGCCCCGTGATGCGCCGGTGATCAGCGCCAGTCGTCCAGCAAGCGGCTTGTTCTCCGTCATGGAAGCTCACCCGGAAACTTGCGGGGCCTCAAGGCGGCCCCCATGATGACCATGCACTTTTTTCCGCAAGACTTGCGGCAGGAGGCGGCCTTGCATGAAAGCGGCCGGGGCTTGAAGCCGGTCAGCCTTCCTCCGCGCCCCCTGCCCCGCCTTCATGCCGCAAAGCGGGGGCATTGTCCACCTTGCGCGAAAGGGCCATGAGCTCCTGAAAGAACGTGGCCTGAACGCTGTTTCAGCGTTTCTGATGTTTGGTTTTAAGCCCTTTTGACATCCACTCAGTTCTCGGCATCGGCGAGGAGGGGCAGTTGCTTGGGGTCGGACTGGCCGCCTTCCACGTCCACAAGCGGCGTGGGATAATCGCCGGTGAAGCAGTGATCGGTGAACTGCGGGCAGGCGTCATCCCGGCCTTCATAACCGATGGCACGATAGATGCCGTCCACGGAAAGGAAGGCGAGCGAATCCGCGCCGATGTAGTCGCGCATTTCCTCAAGCGTGTGCGTGGCCGCCAGAAGCGCCTTTCGATCCGGTGTGTCGATGCCGTAATAATCGGGATGGGTGATGGGGGGTGAGGCGATGCGCATGTGCACTTCCTTCGCCCCAGCCTCGCGCACCATCTGCACAATCTTCTTCGAGGTGGTGCCGCGAACGATGGAATCGTCAATCAGCACCACACGCCGGCCGGAAAGCACTGCCCGGTTGGCGTTGTGCTTCAGCTTCACGCCCAGCGCCCGGATCTTCTGGGTCGGTTCGATGAAGGTGCGACCTACATAGTGATTGCGGATGATGCCAAGCTCGAAGGGCAGGCCGGATTCTTGCGCATAGCCCAGGGCGGCCGGCACACCGGAATCGGGCACCGGCACCACAACATCGGCTTCAGCCGGCGCTTCCTGAGCGAGGATGCGGCCCATGTCCTTGCGCACTTCGTATACGGAGCGGCCGTGCACGATGCTGTCCGGCCGGGCGAAGTAGATATATTCAAAAATGCAGGGGCGCTCCGGCTTTTTCGGGAAGGGATGATAGGAGTGCACACCGGCATCGTCGATGACGACGATCTCGCCATTCTCGATTTCGCGCTCGAATTCGGCGCCGATGATGTCCAGCGCGCAGGTTTCGGATGCGAGGATCCAGCTCTGCCCCAGCCGCCCGAGGATGAGCGGGCGGATGCCGAGGGGATCGCGCGCGCCGATGAGCTTGCGCTGGGTGAGCGCCACGAGGGCATAGCCCCCTTCCACCTGACGCAGGGCGTCTGTGAAGCGTTCGATCAGCCGCCGGTGCGGCGAGCGGGCGACGAGATGGAGAATGACTTCCGTATCCGTCGTGGACTGGAAAATGGCGCCGGACTGGATCAGTTCCTTGCGTAAGGAGAGGCCATTGGTGAGGTTGCCATTATGCGCGATGGCAAAGCCGCCGGTGGCGAGCTCGGCGAAAAAGGGCTGAACGTTGCGCAGCACCGTGCCGCCGGCGGTGGAATAGCGCACATGGCCGATGGCGGCAGAGCCTTTCAGCCGCGCGATCACCTTTTCGCGCGTGAAGTGATCGCCGACGAGGCCAAGGCGGCGCTCGAGATTGAACTGGGTGCCGTCATAGGTGCAGATGCCGGCCGCCTCCTGCCCGCGGTGCTGCAGTGCATGCAGGCCAAGCGCGGTGAGCGCGGCGGCGTCCGCATGCCCCCAGACGCCGAAAACGCCACATTCCTCCCGGAGCCTGTCCGCATCCAGGTCGAAGATATGCTCGCCGTTCATGGTTCTTGTCGCCGTCGCCTCGATGCCCGTTTGACGCCCCTGCCCCGCCGATCCCGTTTTCTGTCCATGGCGAGGCTCAAACCCGCTATTGCGAGCCGGGAACCCTGTTTTGCTGACTTTCGATGAGACTGTCCAGACGCGTCTTGTCGCTCCTGTCATAGGCCGGGCCGCCCTTGTCTCCCTTGCCCGCATTTTCGGTCAACGCCGCCTGCAGCGCCAGCTTGTCGCCGATGACCTTGCCGATATCGGGCGGCAGGAAGCCATTGACGAACTCCGCCGTTGCCCGGATCAGGGGCAAGGTGCGCGCCTTGGTGACCCAGTCCTCCTGCTTGTCCACCGGGATAAGCCATACATAGAACATGTAGGCGACGACCACGAGAAGCAAGCCCCGCACCAGGCCATAGAGCAGGCCCAGGGTGCGGTCGACGGCGCCGACGGCGGAATCGAGCACGAGATCGCCAATGCGCACGGAAATGATGGACATGATGATAAGGACAATGAGAAAAACGGCACCGGCGGTGGCCAGCACGGCAACCTTTTCCTGCGCGATATAGGAGCGGGCGATGTCGACAAGCTCCTGTGTGTTGATAGCCCACCAGGCGGCGAGCGCCGCAATCACCCAGGCGGCAAGCGAGAGCACTTCGCGGGTGAAGCCGCGCATGACGGCGAACAGGGCCGAGATGAGCATGATGGCGATCAGGGCCACGTCCAGCAGCTGAAAGGGCATCTATCCTCCTCGCAAGACGGCGTGCGCGTTCTCAAACGAGCCGGAGCCCGCCGGCCCCGTTTACGCAATGTTGCGCACTTTATACTCCCGGCAATGGGGAAAGAAAAAGGCTTTTCCACAGATCCGCGTCACCCGGAGATTGCCTGGCCTCAAAAAGCGGCGCTTTCCCGCGGCCATGCGCCGGTGCCCCCTCTCGCCTGACCCATAATGCGACGCCATGGCAAGAGGCTGCCAACCATATTTGTTCACCATACCGCAACGGCATGCTGCCAGAATTCCACTATCGTGAGTTGCGTCATGTTGAAGGGAAACGCTTATGTCCGTCGCAACCACCCAGGTGGCTTCTTCTGCCGCAGGCCAGCGGCCTTTCGGCCGGCGTTCCGTGGCGACCATGTCTGTGGGCAGCCCCTCTCTTCGTTCGGGTGTGGCCACGCCCTCTTTTCATGCCCCGCGGGCACTGGCTCCTTCCGTCTTGCATGGAGGCCGCAGCCTGCCGCAGGACAACGCCCCTTTTCCGGAATACGAGGCGGTCAAGCCGGAGGGAGGAACCTCCCAAGCCCTTTCCGATGCCCTCGCCGCTTTCATCACCAGGGCGGGCGAAACGCTTGAGGGCGTGCTCTCTTCTCTTAAGGCGCAGGTTGTCCTGAACGATGATGGGCCCGTTGAAACCCTCGCCCGCTGCTGGGAAAGCCTGCCGGCAGAAGCCCCTTTCGATGCACCGGCGCGGCGGCTGGCCTCGGCGCGGGCGCGTCTGCTCACGGGTGAAACGCGGGCGGTCATCGACATTCTCGATGCGGCGACGGAGGACAAGCGCCTTTTGAACCTCGCAGCGCGCAGCGTTCTGAAATGGCTGAAGGAAAACGGCGGTGCGCACGATACGCCGCAGTTTCGCATGTTTCTGATGCGCACGCTGCGCCTTTCGGAGGCGGCCTTGGAGGAGCGCAGCCGCCCGCCGCAGGAGGAAAGCCTTCAGTCTGACACCTTTCCGACAGAGCGCATCATGGAGCGCATGCGCGCATGTCTGCGTGACTGGCAGGAGGATATCCGCGAGGCCTGGATCATCGGGCGCCGCTGCGACCTTCTCCCGGAGTGGCCGCACTGGGATGTCATCGTGGAAGTGCGGCCGCGGGCACTGATCGGTGCGGAGGATGTGCCTGCGCGCGTGGAAGAATTGCGGCAGGCGATGCGCCGGGCGCTGGAACGCATCTGGCTGGATGCCGGCTCGCTCGGCGTTCATCTGCATCCGGTGCAGGTGCAGCATGGTTTGCTCAGCGAAATCCGCGGGCGGGGACGGCCGCTGTTTGGCACATCACGCCTGTATGCGCTCGATCCAGAAAGAGGCGGCGAGAGAAAAAGGGCCGACACCGATAACGTGCCTCCCGAAACAGAGCAGCATGACAAGCCGCTGCAGGAGGTGGTGCGGTCAGTGCGCGCATTCCTCAAGCGCCTCACCCCGCCGCGGCATGTGCGCTGGGGGCTTGTGGCGCTCGGTTGTCTGGCGCTGTCAATTTCCGCCTATCGACTGTTCTATGCCAATGCGGATACGGCGTCCAAGATCGCGCTGCTGGAGCAGCATCAGAAGGAAATCGCCAGAAAGGAGAACATCTGGCGATTCGAGATCGGGGCGGATGCCGAGGATCCGGCAAAGACGCTGGATGCCTATCGCCTCGCCATGCAGGCGAAGGACAAGTCGCCACTTCTGCCCATTTATACAGAAGACTCCCGCAAAGCTTTTCATGGCCGTTTTCCGTCCCTTGTGGCCATGGAACGCGAATGGAGCATGCTGACCGCCTGCGGCCAGCCGGAAATCCGCATGAACGGCGATCATGCCATTGCCGTCTATCCCCACGCGGGCGCACGAGAAAACGGTGTGTGCCTGCCGCGCTTCTTCCGCAAGGAGGGCGGGCGCTGGCGCTATGACCGGGTGACGACGGAAAGGATCGCGCCTGTGTTCAGCCGCCGTGTGGAGAAGGTGCGCAAGACCCTGGACGCCCTCTCCCGGCGGGATCCGCAGGGGCGCACCTTCACCTTGCGGACGATGCATCTGCCGCTGGAGCTTGTGCCCGCTGCCTATCTGGGCGCCTACAGGGCGCGGCCATTGCCCTACACGCCCGCGCCCTGATCAGGCATGCGTTTGGGATGCCGGCAGTCACTCCGGGTTGCTTTTCGTGGTGGCGAGCGCCTCGCGCAGGGCCAGGGCGGAGGCATTGGCGATGGCAAGCGCGGCCTCTTCCAGCCGTTCAACAGGCACGCGCACATAGATGGAATCCCCCTCGATGCTGAACGGAGGATCGAACGGCCAGCGGCGGATGGCGGCATCGAAAAGCGCCTCGCGGCCTTCCATGCGTGCGCGCCGGCGGCCGCCCTCGAAATCGGACACGAAAACAAGCCCCGGACGGTCGGCCGAAAGATAAAGCGTAACACGGCTTCCGTCCGGATAGAGAACGCTGGTGCCGACGATGACACCATCGCTCTTGACCACATGGACATAGGCGAGGCGCCGGGCCAGATCCCTGGCGAGGTTTTGGATGTCCGGGCTCATGATATGGCCTTTTTACTGAGCTTTTTGTCTGCCGGAAGCGCCCAAGGGCGCATGACATTGTGACATGTGCGGGCAAAGCCTGTATAGTGGCGGCACTTGGCGCAAATCACTTTCATTCGAAGAGGACCGATGAGCGACGCGGAAGAGGACGATCTTGACCTGCGCGAGCTCGATGATGACGAACTCGTCGAGCAGATCCAGGACGATCTCTACGACGGCCTCAAGGACGAGGTGGTGGAAGGCGTGGAGATCTTGCTGGAGCGCGGCTGGAAGCCCTATGACATCATGACCAAGGCCCTCGTCGGCGGCATGGACATCGTCGGCAAGGATTTTGGCGATGGCATCCTCTTCGTGCCGGAGGTGCTGCTGTCCGCCAATGCCATGAAGGCGGCGATGGATGTGTTGCGGCCGCTGCTGGCGGAAACCGGGGCGGAGCGCATCGGCACAATGGTTATCGGCACGGTGAAGGGCGACATTCACGACATCGGCAAGAACATCGTCGCCATGATGATGGAGGGCGCGGGCTTCGATGTCATCAATCTCGGCATCAATGTCGACGCCGATCAGTTCATCACCGCGGTGAAGGAGCACAAGCCGGACATTCTCGGCATGTCGGCGCTGCTGACCACGACCATGCCCTACATGAAGACGGTGATCGAGGCGCTTGCGGAAGAAGGCCTGCGGGATGATGTGGTCGTGCTCGTCGGCGGTGCGCCGTTGAATGCCGATTTCGGCAAGGCCATCGGCGCGGATGCCTATTGCAAGGATGCGGCGGAAGCGGTGCAGACGGCCAAGGCCTTCATGCAGCGGCGGCACAATCGCCGGGCCTCGGCATGAACCCGCGCTCTGGCGTCGCCTTTCCCTGTCCTGTTGAATGAGCCACCATGACCAATGAACCGGCACCCCGCAAAAGACGGCGTCGCCACGCCGGGCCTTCCGCCCTGCGTGAACAGCGGCGAGCTGCGGCCCGTCACCGAGCGCACGCGCCGGGAACGGGAAAGGCCCTGGCCAAGCAGGCCGGATCATCCAAGGCCTTGGAAAAAGGCGCAAAGAGCGGGCGCAGCCTGATCATCGCCTGCGGGGCGCTGGCGCGGGACATCCTTTTTCTGATCCGGCAGCATCGCGATCATATCGACCTGCACTGCCTGCCGGCGGAATGGCACAACACGCCGCAGCGCATTCCGGAAGGGGTGCGCGCGCGCATCCGCCAGGCCAAAGAGGAAGGCTATGCCCGCATTTTCGTGGCCTATGGCGATTGCGGCACGGGCGGCGCGCTCGATGCGGTTCTCGGCGAGGAAGGCGGCATTTCCCGACTGCCAGGGCCGCACTGTTATGCCTTCTATACGGGCGTTGAAAATTTCATGCGCCATCTGGAGAGGGATGCACGCAGCTATTTTCTCACCGACTATCTGGTACGGCATTTCGACAGCCTGATCGTGAAGGGCTTGAAGTTGGACACCCATCCCGAACTGATCGAGACCTGCTTCGGCAATTACGACACGCTCGTGCACCTCGCACAAGACGATGATCCGGCCCTGGAACGGAAGGCGCAAGAAGCGGCGCGCTTTCTCAATCTCGCCTATGAACGGCGCTATGTCGGCCATGGTGATCTGGCCACGGCCATTGAAAGGTTTGCAGGCGAGACATCATCAAAAGCCGAGGAGTGATCCTCCTTCGGACTTTTACCGGTCTTTTCTGCTGAACCGGCAACCCGTCAGGCCGTTTTGGTATCGGTCGCCCCTTCTCCTTTTCCGGCGGAGGTAATCTCCTCTGGCGTTGGCGGCAGCTCGCCGCGATCGAACATCTCCGGCGGCAGCGAACGCAGATGCAGATCCCGCTGCGGGAAGGGAATTTCGATGCCGGCCTGCTTGAGCGCACGGAAAATGGCAAAGCGCAGGTCAGAGGCGGTGGAGGCCAGATAGCCGGCATCGTCAATATAGACACGCAGTTCGAAATCCAGGGAGCTTTCTCCGAAACCGGTGAACAGTACGAAGGCCTTGGGGTTGGCCAGCGCGCGCGGATGGGCATTGGCGCAGCGCAGCAGGATCTTGGCCACCTCGTCCGGATCGGCATCGTAGGACACGCCAATGGCCAGCCGCAGCCGCCCCATGCGCGAGGAATGATACCAGTTGGACACCGGCTCGGAAATCAGCGAGGAATTGGGCACGATGATGGAACAGCGATCGAAGGTCTCGATCTCCGTGGAACGCACGCGGATCTTGCGCACCACCCCCTCGCCGCCGGAGACCTTGATCCAGTCGCCCACCTTGATCGGCCGCTCGGCCAGCAGGATGAGGCCGGAAACGAAATTGTTGACGATGGACTGAAGGCCAAAACCGATACCCACGCCCAGGGCACCGCCGATAATGGCGAGAGAGGAGAAGTTCACGCCCGCCACGGAGAGCGCCACCAGCACGCTGGCAATGTTGAGGGTGTACTTGGCGGTGGTGACCAGGGAATGGCGGATGCCGTCATCCATATCGAGGCGGGAAAGCACGCGCCGGTCCAGCCACAGCACCAAAAGGCGGGTAAGAATGAGCCCGATGATCAGGACGAGAACGCCGAGCAGGATGGAGGCGGGCTCAATGACGATATTGCCGACCTTGAACCCGAAGAAGGCGACCTGCATCCAGCTGGTCAGGTCCACCCAGTTCACCGCCCATTGCATGAGCACGAGCGGCAGGCCGACGAACACAATGCCAATGTCCACCAGCGTGGAGAAGAGAACGCCCAATTGTTTGATCACCCGCTCCGGAATGCCCAGGGTGCGGCGCAGGAAAATGCCGGTATAGGTGCGGGCGTCCAGGGCGTTGCGCACCGCGGCATCGGCGAGATGATGCAACAGATAGAGCGCAACGATCAGCGCGGCGCTGACCACGGTCTGCCCGATCAGGAAGCGGGCGAAGGCCACATAGCCCAGCATCAGTGCAAAAGCCGCGATCACCAGCGCCAGCCAGATCAGCAGCGCGGCATGTCGCGCCCAGCCGAAGAAAAACCGCGTCTGCTCGCCGGTTGCGGCCGGCATGCTGGCCGATTCGTCCTCTTCCCGCTCCTGCGGCGTCATCGGTGCAGCCTGCCGCAGGCGGATGAGCAGCCAGGCGATGAGGATCATCTGCATCATGGAGATGGCCGCACTCCAGAACACGGAGAAGGAAACCGGCAGGAAGAGGATTTCCGCCAGGCTGTCCACCACCACATAAAGGCCCTGCAGGAAGGCGATGGCGGCCGAAAGCCGATAGGCATCGCGGGCGCCGGCATCGGCGATGTTGACCAGCCTGAGGCGCGGCGCGCCGGGACGGAAGATGCCGCGGGCCAGAGCCGTCACGCTGACGGCAAAGAGCAGCCCGGAGCTGATGGCATCCAAAAGGCGCATGAAGCGCGGCGAGGCACTGCCCAGCGTATAAAGGGCAAGATTGGTCACCATCAGCGCCAGCAGAACAATGGCGGCCGTCAGAAGCGCAATGCGCACCGCGCGCCACAAGCGCCTGAAATCATCCAGATGCTCATCGGGCCTTGCGGCACGCCAGCGGCGCCAGACTGCGATGAGCAACCCGAGCGCGGCAAAGAAAACACCAAGAACCACAAGCAGGGGCAAATTGCTCCTGCCGCTCTGATTTATCCAGGAAACAACCAGGCTTTTGAAGCGCAGGGCGAGATCGGGAAATGTGGCCAGCCCCTCATACCACAGCAGTGGATTGAATATGCTGCGCGAGGGCTCGAAGATGCGGGAGAAGAAGAGCCTTCTTTGCCTATCTGCCGCCTGTTCCGAAAGCTGGCCGATTTCCACCAGCATCAGCTCGAGCTTCTTGTCGGCGGCAACGAGCCTGTCGAACACCGCCTGCAGAGCCTGACGACGGGCGGCGATGGCCGGATCCTCCTTGCCGTCCTTTGGCGGCTCGCCCAGGGTGGCCAGCTGCTGGCGCACGCGGGTGAGCGGATCCTCGATGATCTTGCGCCCCTCAAGCAGCTTGATGCGCTCGGCATCCAGCTTCTTGCGCACATCGGCCAATGCGGCGATGTCCATGTCCGGGCGCTTGACCTTCATGCGCACGTCGGCCAGCACCTTCTCCACATCCTTCGCCAGCCGCTCCGCCCGCCCGGCGGCGGCTTTCGCCTCATCGACCAGGCCGCTGATGCCGGGATCGAGCTTCATCACCGGCGCCGGCTTTGGCTGCACAGGTGCCGCCTGTTGGGACGAGGATGCGGCCGGATCTGGCGCTGCCGCAGACGCAGCAGGCGAAACCGTACCGCCGTCTTTTTTCAGGACAGGGGCGGCGGCCGGGCCTTGCGCATGGGCAAGAGGCGAAAACAGCGCAATGGAGAGAATGAGCGCCGTCAGAAACGACACCAAGGGCGCAGCAGCACGTGTCTTGAAGGATATCCGCACCGTTTTCGGCCTCATGGGGATTTCTTGCGCCTTTCGCTCCTTTGCCCCGTCAGCATCGCGCCGGCAAGTGTTTTCAAGGGCGCGATTCGCTTCTCATTCACCTTGACTGGCATCTTGTCGGGCCCTGCCCGGCGGGGCAAGCCCTGCCCCGTCTTTCGGGCAGGATCATGACCGGAGCCGTCTTTCATGCACGAACCGGTGCGGAAAGAATGCACTGAAGGCTTAGGGCGTGTCCTCATAAAATTCTGCGCGCCAGCCCCTGAAAAGTGCCTTACACAAGCCGACTTTGTTCGATCGCGGCGGCGATGAAGGAGGCAAAGAGCGGGTGCGGATCAAAGGGCCGCGATTTCAGTTCGGGATGGAACTGCACGCCGATGAACCAGGGATGATCGGGGATCTCCACGATTTCCGGCAACAGCCCGTCCGGCGACATGCCCGAGAAGACAAGCCCCGCCTTTTCCAGCACCTCACGGTAGGCCGTGTTCACCTCATAGCGATGCCGGTGACGCTCGGAAATTTCGGTGGTGCCATAGATGGACGCCACCTTCGAGCCGGGCTTGAGCACGGCCGGATAGGCGCCAAGCCGCATAGTGCCGCCCAGATCGCCATCGGCGGAGCGTTTCTGCAGCTCGCCCTCCTTCATCCACTCGGTCATGAGGCCGACAACCGGCTCGGCGCACGCACCGAACTCCGTTGAACAGGCATTCTTCAGGCCGGCGAGATTGCGCGCGGCCTCGATCACAGCCATCTGCATGCCAAAACAGATGCCGAAATACGGCACGCCGCGTTCGCGCGCAAAGCGGGCGGCGAGGATCTTGCCTTCCGCGCCGCGCTCGCCAAAGCCGCCGGGCACGAGAATGCCGTCCACATCTTCCAGCCAGGGGGCGGGATCCTCACGCTCGAAGATCTCCGATTCAATCCATTTGAGGTTCACACGCACGCGATTGGCGATGCCGCCATGGGTGAGCGCCTCGATCAGAGACTTGTAGGCATCCTTAAGCCCTGTGTATTTGCCGACGATGGCGATGGTGACCTCGCCTTCCGGATTGTGGATGCGCTCCGAGATTTCCTTCCAGCGGGAGAGATCGGGTTTCGGCGCGCCCTCGATGCCAAAGGCGGCAAGGATTTCCCGATCCAGCCCCTCGGCGTGATAGGCCATGGGCACGTCATAGATGGAGGAGACATCCAGCGCCTGAATGACGGCAGAAGGGCGCACGTTGCAGAACAGGGCGATCTTTTTCCGCTCGTTTTCCGGTATCGGGCGATCGGCCCGGCAGAGCAGCACATCCGGCTGAATGCCGATGCTGCGCAGCTCCTTCACCGAATGCTGCGTGGGCTTGGTCTTCAGCTCGCCGGCGGCGGGAATATAGGGCACCAATGTCAGGTGCATATAAGCGGTGGTGCCGCGCGGCAGCTCATTGCCGAGCTGGCGGATGGCCTCGAAGAAGGGCAGCGCCTCGATATCGCCCACCGTGCCGCCGATCTCGCAGAGCACGAAATCATAATCCTCGTTGCCGGAGAGGATGAACTGCTTGATCTCGTCGGTCACATGCGGAATCACCTGAACCGTGGCGCCCAGATAATCGCCGCGGCGCTCCTTGGCGATGATCTGCTGATAGATGCGCCCGGTGGTGATGTTGTCATCCCGCACCGCAGAGCGGCCGGTGAAGCGCTCGTAATGGCCAAGGTCGAGGTCGGTTTCCGCCCCGTCGTCGGTGACGAAGACCTCACCATGCTGATAGGGGCTCATGGTGCCCGGATCCACATTGAGATAGGGATCCAGCTTGCGCAGGCGCACCGAATAGCCCCGCGCCTGCAGCAAGGCCCCCAGTGCCGCGGACGCAATCCCCTTGCCTAAAGAGGAGACCACACCGCCGGTGATGAAGATATAGCGCGCCATGGCCCTCGCTTTAGCCTGTTTTCTTGTGTGATTGCCCTGCCCTGTTCCGGCCCTGAGAACTGGATGGTCCTGGTGCTCAACGCCGGTGCCCTGAAAGATCACGAATCCCTGAACGATCCCGATCCTTCGTTTCTGGTTACTCCGGCTTGTGCGCCGCGCAAAGAGAGGAGCATGGCTTTTCCACCGCCCGAGTCATTTTCCTCTGCTCGTTAAGGCAAATGCGCCGGCCTTCATGGCAAAAGGGCGGAAGCTTTTCCTTCCGCCCCTTGTTCATTTTTGATCACGCATAACCCGTAACATGATCGTGCTGCGGCAAGCGCCCCTTTCCGATCACTGCTCCACGGGCACCTGCGGCGTTGCCGGCTTCGGGCTGGCCGGCGCCTGAGGCTGCGCCGGTTTCTTGGGCAGATTGGGCAGCACCGAGCCGTTCTGTGCCGGCGTGCCGGTTTCGTCGAATATGGATTTCGGCTTCTCCGCGCGCACCGTGAGCATGGTGAGCAGGATGGAGGTGATGAAAAAGGCAGTGGCCAGCACGGCGGTGGTGCGGGTGAGCGCGTTGGCCGCGCCACGCGCGGTGAACAGGGAACCGGGCGAGGAGCCGCCAATCCCTAAGGCGCCGCCTTCGGAGCGCTGCAGGAGAATGACGCCGATAAGCGCGATGGTGATGATGAGATGAATCACCAGGATGACCGTGATCATGATCCTCTCCACGAGAATAGCGCCGGCGCGCCATGACATTTCCGGCGGCCGGGTGGATCCTGCCGCTCTCTTTAGCCGGTTCCGGCAGAGGCGACAACAGGCAATTGCCGCCCCTGTCCCGCTTATGTGTTCAGAATTGCCGCTTGATTGAGCGCTTTTTGCCCTCTACCGAAGTCAACGAAACAGAAGGCCGCCCTTCAAGGCCGGCCTATCAAGGAATTGCGCATCACAAAGCTAAAGAACGGATAGGGATCATGAGCAGGATCTTCGCAGAGCGCAAGGAAGCTGACAAGGCACAGATCGAGGAAGGCGATACCTTCCTGCCCCGTTTTGATGACAAGGGGCTCATCCCGGCCATCGTCACCGATGCGGACACGGGCGCTGTGCTGATGTTCGCCTGGATGAATGCCGAGGCGCTTGAAAAAACGCTCAGTGATGGGCTGGCCACCTTCTATTCCCGCTCCCGCGGCAAGCTCTGGCGCAAGGGGGAAAGTTCCGGCGAAACGCTGAAGCTTGTGGAAGCGCGCACTGATTGTGATCAGGATGTCATCTGGCTGAAAGTGACGCCACAGGGCCGCGGTGCGGCCTGTCACACCGGGCGCAAAAGCTGCTTTTATCGCCGCATTGTCAGGAACGCGGAAGGGGCCGCTACCCTTGAGCCGGTGGAAGCGGAGCGACTGTTCGATCCCAAGGACGTCTATGGCGGCTGAGCTGAGCCAGGGCAGCAAGGCCTGACAGGAGTTGTTTCATAGGGTGTTCTTTCGCCCTGCCCTTTTCAGCGATGTTCCAGCGCCACCTGCGTTTCGATATGGCGCTTTACGGCACGGGCCATGGCCGCCGCCGCCCGCCGGCGCCAGGCGGGCGATTGCATGTTGCGCACATCCCGGGGGTTGGAGACATAGCCAAGCTCAATAAGAACCGCCGGCACATCCGGATTGCGCAGAACGCGGAAATCGGCGGAGCGAATGGGCCGGGTGCGCAACTTCACCGCGCCTTTCAGGCTGCGGGTGAGCGTGCGGGCGAAGTGAATGGAGCGATTCTTGGTCTCGCGCATGGCAAGATCGATGAGAATGTCCTTCACCGCCTCCTCTTCCGCACCGAGATCAACGCCATCGATAATGTCGGCGGCGTTTTCGCTGCGGGCCAGTTCCGCGGCCTCTTCATCGGACGCCTCTTCGGAAAGTGTATAGACGGCAAGGCCGCGCGCCGCTCCTGAGCGGAACTTGTCGGCATGAATGGAGATGAACAGCTGTGCGCCATGGCGGCGGGCGAAATCCACACGCTGACGCAGGGTGAGAAAGCTATCGCCGGAGCGGGTGAGCAAAACGCGAAAACGCCCCGAACGCTTCAGGGCCCGGGCAAGATCACGGGCGAAGGCGAGCACGAGGTCCTTCTCCCGCACATTCTTCCAGCCAATGGCGCCCGGATCCTTGCCGCCATGACCGGGGTCGATGACGATGAGCGGCCGCCGGTTTGACAAGGCCTTCCTGCGTCCGGCGGATGAGGGGCCGACCTCCTTTCCGCCGCGGCCATTCGTAAGCGCCCGCTTTGCTGTTGCCTTATCCCGTCTCTCTTGTGCCGTCTTGCGCGTTTCAGCCTTTTTTGTGGATTCGCCGGTGCGCACCTCAGCGGCATCGAGGCTGAGCGGATCATTTTCCAGAAGCGGATCGAGCGCCGGATTTGGCCTTCCAGTGGGGTTGAGGCCCTCGTCCTTCAGGGCCTGTTCGATGAGGTGCCGATAGGCCGCCGCCACCTGCTGGCGCTCCTTTTCCAGGGCGTCGTCCCCCTGCCCCGCGCCATGCTTTGGCTGGGGGGCGCGGCCTGTCTCGCTGTTCCGCAAAAGCGCGGCGAAGGTTTTGGCATCGGTGCGGATCAGCTCCACGCCCATGCGCGCAGGCAGGCCATCCCTGGCGTGATGAACGTAGGATCTGCGAATGAGCACCGGCCCGTCCACATCCAGCACGATGCGGGCGCGATCCTCTCCCATACGCCCGTAGCGAAAGGCGCGGATCAGCCCGCGCCCCTTGCGCCCGGCGCCGGAGCCGAAGCGAAAATCCACCGCCGGCAGATCGATGAAGACCCGGTAGGGGTCCTTTTTCACATAGACATTGAAGGGAATGGCAAAGGTGAGATCGGCCTCAAAGCGGGTGGCGGTGGAATCGCCGCGAATGCGGGCGTGGCTGGCCACGGGCACGGCAAGCGATCCCGCCCTTGCCGCCTGCGCGTCAAGGAAAGGCCCTGCGAGATCAAGCAGGAATAGGAGCAGAAGCGTCAGAACAGACAGCCCGAGCATGCCCGCCCGGCATTTTACCGGACGGACACGATGAAGCGTCCGCTTGCGCGCACACGATCCTTGCACGTCCGAAACCATGCACGACGGCTCCCGCACTCCCTGTCAGGCCCGCTTTCTCCCGCCTCTCTGTTGAGCGATTCGCCCAAAGATCGGCCATCTGCCGCATGGCGTCTTGCACAAACGGCTTAAAGCAGGCCCGCCTTTAGGCATTCTATGGCGGTGCGGTTAACCATCCCTTGCCGCAGGAAACCCGCAAGCAAAGCGACCTTGAGCGCGCCTTACCGCCGTCAATGGGCGAAAGCCGCGCCTTCATGTCCTTGCATGTGCCGGCGGAAGGGCATAGAAAGAGGATGCGGACAAATTCCACCAAGGGGTCCGGATTTCATGTTTCCGGACACGGATTTGGCAGGATTCGCCCGCGGCCGGTTCTCCGGGCGTTTTCTTCTATGACGCACCCCTTTCTGCCGACGGTCGCGGGATTTGGGCGGAAGGCCCGGCAACGGCGCCTTCCGAAGAGGCAAGGACAATGTTCGCCATGTCTGCGGCGCCGCTCTTTCGGCCGCTGCGGCAGGCGAAAAACCGGGAATGCAAAAGCTCTGAAACGGACAACCACGTAGCAAACAGGATGACGGGCTCGTTGCCATGCACTCTTCCCCGACAATGACAGCCGGATTCGCCATCATGGCGCCGGGCTGCCCGCCTTCGGCACTTTTTGCCGACGGCAGTGAGGAAGTGCGTCTTGGCCCGGCCCGCCTCACGGAAATTGAGCACGCCCCCCGCAAGCGCAGCCGCCATCCCCACCCGGAGACCGGCAGAATGGCGCGCGCATGCGGGCCGCGTGCGGGGATTAGCCATCATGGCCAGAACACAGAAGACCGAGAAGAACCGCAAGATGCTCATCGACGCCTCGCACCCGGAGGAGACCCGGGTGGTGGTGGTCAAGGATGACAAGATCGAGGAGTTCGACTACGAATCGGCAACCCGCAAGCAGCTGAAAGGAAACATCTACCTCGCCAAGGTCACCCGCGTCGAACCTTCCCTGCAGGCCGCTTTCGTGGACTATGGCGGCAACCGGCACGGGTTTCTCGCCTTCAGCGAAATTCATCCCGACTATTATCAGATTCCGGTTGCCGACCGCGAGGCGCTCCTGCGCGAGGAAGAGGAGGATGCGCACGCCGCGGAGGAGGACGAAAACGGTGAGGCAAGCCCGGCTGCGGAAGGTGCCGCTGAGAACGGCGAAGAGGCCGTGGACGCCGTGGGCGCGGAGGATGCTCTGGAAGAGGTGCCGCAGCGGCGGCCGCGCAAGCGCCAGCGGCAGTACAAGATCCAGGAGGTGATCAAGCGCCGGCAGGTGATGCTGGTGCAGGTGGTCAAGGAGGAGCGCGGCAACAAGGGCGCGGCATTGACCACCTATCTTTCCCTTGCCGGGCGCTATTGCGTGCTCATGCCCAATACCGCCCGCGGCGGCGGCATTTCGCGCAAGATCACCGATCCCAAGGACCGCAAGCGGCTCAAGAAAATCGCGCAGGAGATTGCGGTGCCGGAGGGCATGGGCCTGATCATCCGTACCGCCGGCGCCCAGCGCACCAAGGCCGAGATCAAGCGCGATTTCGACTATCTGCTGCGGCTTTGGGAGAACATCCGCGAGCTGACGCTGAAATCCACCGCGCCGGCGCTGATCTATGAGGAAGGCAACCTGATCAAGCGGGCGATCCGCGATCTCTATTCCAAGGACGTGTCCGAGATCCTGGTCGAGGGCGAGGAGGCCTATCGCGAGGCGCGGGCCTTCATGAAGATGATGATGCCCTCGCACGCCCGCAACGTGAAGCTTTACAAGGAGCCGGTGCCGCTGTTCTCCCGCTACAAGGTGGATCAACAGCTCGATCAGCTCTTCTCCCCCATCGCGCCGCTGCCCTCGGGCGGCTATCTGGTGATCAACCAGACGGAGGCGCTCGTGTCCATCGACATCAACTCCGGCAAGTCCACAAAGGAGCATTCCATCGAGGACACGGCGCTGAAGACCAACCTCGAGGCGGCGGAGGAAATCGCGCGGCAGCTCAGGCTGCGGGATCTGGCCGGGCTGATCGTCATCGATTTCATCGACATGGAGGAGAAGAAGAACAACCGCGCGGTGGAGCGGCGGCTGAAGGAGGCCCTCAAAAACGATCGTGCCCGCATCCAGGTGGGGCGGATCTCGCATTTCGGCCTGCTGGAAATGTCGCGCCAGAGGCTGCGTCAGGGCATGCTGGAAAACGCCACCCGCCCCTGCCCGCACTGTTTCGGCACCGGGCTGATCCGCTCCGTTTCCTCTTCCGCCCTGTCGGTTCTGCGCGGCATCGAGGAGGCGCTGACCACCAACACCCATCCGGCGCTGATCGTGAAATGCAGCCCGGATGTCGCCTTCTACATCCTCAATCAGAAGCGCGATCACCTCACGGGGCTGGAGCATCAATACGGCGTGTCCATCTATATCGAGCCTGATCGCGATATCGCGCCGGCTGCCTTCGAGCTGGTGCCGGGCAGCCAGACCCTCACGCCCGCCCGTCAGCGCTCCGCGGCGCAGACGCAGACGGTGCGCATCGATACCGTGATGCAGCAGACCCTTGAAGAAAGCGCGGAGGCTGCGGAACAGGAAACGGAAACGGCCACAGAGGCGGAGGCGGAAAGCGCACAGAAGGAGCCGCGCAAGCGCAAGCGCCGGCGCCGGGGCAAGCGCGGCGGCCGCAAGGCACGCGAGCGGGCGCAGGCCCGGCTGAAGCAGCTGCAGGCGGCCATGGGCGATGATCCCGATGACAAGGGCACCTCGCCGTTCAAGATCGTGGATATCGGGTCCATGGTGCTGATCGTGCGGCGCCGGGGCGGCGAAGGCTTGAGTGATGCGGCCCCGGAAGCGGCAGAGACCGCCGCCACGGCCGGCGCTCAGGCCTCGGTGCAGATGCAGCAGGCCACTGCTGAAACCGCAGCCCCAGAATCGCAGACGGCAGCGGAATCCTCAGCGCAGTCAGCGCAGAAAGTGCGCAACGGCAATGGCCGCAGCCGGCGCAACGGGCGGCGCAAGGCCGGCTCGCCCTTCGAGGTCGTCGATCTGGGCGACACCGTTCTGCTTGTGAAGCGCAAGGAGAAGCCCGCCCGCTCACGCCGGGGACGGCGGGGCGGCCGGCGCCGCGGCGGCCGCCGCCGTTCGCGCTCGCCGGCGCAGGCCGTTGCCCGCGCCGCGGAGTGAGATCGCGGTCGGCCCAACTCATACGCCATTGAATCAAGGCGTTGTGAGAAATACTTGAGAAACGGGATTAACGACATCTGCCGGAACGGGATTGTTTCCCGTTCCGGATCGTTTTAATGATTATTTACTCATCCTTGCATTTCATTCATTATGAAGGTATAAAACTTGCAGAAATAAAAATTGGAGGGGGATATGTGGATTACACATAGTTATATTGGAGTTACGCGCGGAAAAATGCGCTATCTTTTTTTTCTTTTATATGAAGATTATATAGAATCTCAAACACAATTTGCGCACCAACTTGATCTGGAATTAGAAAGATTTGCTAGGAGATTACGTGATAAAGGGGCTGTTGTGCGCCCGTTTATAGGAGATATTGACGAAGTTAAAACACATATTTTGGAAAAAAATTGGACAAGAAATCAAAGAGAAGAACTTAGAAATACTCCAGCCATTTTGATGATCAACGTTGATTTCAATGAATTTGACCCACAGAAACATCCATGGTTTATTTTGCATTTCGGAAGACATACAAATTATAAAAATATAAATCAGATTCGAGATATATTAGAAAGAATTTCTGAATCTGCTTTTGATGAAAGCGTTGATTTATTTAAGGTTGCACGACAAGCTTATTATAATATCGAAGCAGAAGGCATAATGAGAATGTTTGAGTTAAGGCCGGGAATTTTTGGATTTAGTATTGATTTGCGTTATGGCATAGAATTGTTTCGCCAAATATTGCAACGTTATAGAGAAAACTAAAGAGGATTTTTAAAAATCAAAAAATCTCTTTTCTTTGGGTTTTTATATCTCTCAATGACGAATGCCCCCGATTAAACTATCCAAATAAATTGTATGTTTAGTGATGACGCGGAGTAGCTTGTTGAATTTTAACTTTTAGCCAACAGGGGCGGCATCGGTGATCAGCAGCTGGGCGGCGTTGGCGCCGTTCCAGCCGTCCAGCGCCAGACGCCCGGCCACATGCATCGGCCTGTGATCGGCGTTGAGCAAGGCATCGCCAAGCGGCGTGCCCACGGCGCGAAAGGCGATGGCTTTCAGCCGCGTGCCGTCTGCGGCGCGCAAGGTGCAGCGCACGTGCCGCTCGCCGACCACATCCGTCCATTCCACCCGATGCGCCGGCAGCACGAACACCGGGCGGGGATTGCCGGCGCCATAGGGCCCGGCAGAATCCAGAAGCCGTACGAGATCGGCGGATGCGGCCCCGGCGGTGAGGGCACCGTCCACAAACAGCGGCGGCTGTTCCGGCAATTGCGCCAGATCCGCGGACAGGGCCTGATCGAGAAAGGCACGGAAATCCGCAATGCGTTCGGCCGCACAGGCCATGCCGGCCGCCATGGCATGCCCGCCGCCCCGCTCCAGAATGCCTTCGGCAACGGCCGAGGCAACGGCCCGGCCGATATCCACCCCCTCAACGGAACGGGCCGAACCGGTGGCCTGCCCCTGATCATCGATGCTGAAGGCCACCGCCGGCAGGGCGAAACGCTCCTTCAGCCGGGCGGCGACAAGGCCGATGACGCCGGGATGCCAGTCCGCACCCGCAACGACGAGCGGATGGCGCCGCCCGCTTTCGGACAGGCTCTTTTCGGCCTGAATGACGGCCTCTTCCACGATGGCCGCTTCCAGCTCCTGGCGTTCGCGGTTGAGGCGTTCCAGCTGAAAACTCAGGGATTGGGCTTCATCCTGGCGGCGGGTGGTGAGCAGCTGCAGGGCGAGATGGGCATGGCCGATGCGCCCGGCGGCATTGATGCGCGGGCCGAGCACGAAACCGAGCGCATGCACATCCGGCGCATGCTGCAGGCGGGCGCAGTCAGCCAGAGCCGCGAGCCCCTTGCGCGCGCGCTTGGCCATCACCCGCAGCCCCTGCCGGACATAGGCGCGATTGAGCCCTTTCAAGGGCACCACGTCGCACACCGTGGCCAGCGCCACCAGATCAAGCCATTGCAGCGGGTCGGGCGCCATGCGGCCCAGTGTCTGCCAGTGCCCCTCTTTCTCCAGCAGGCGGGCGGTGAGCGCCACCAGCAGAAAGGTGAGCCCGGCGGCGCAGAGATGGCCCAGGCCCGAGTCATCATCCGCCCGGTTGGGGTTGATCACGGCATGGGCCGGCGGCAAGGCCGTGCCCATCTGATGATGATCGACAACGATGGTCTCAAGCCCGCGCGCGGCGGCATGGGCGAGAACGTCATGGGCCATGGCGCCGCAGTCGAGCGTGAGCAGAAGCCGCACACCGGTTTCGGCGAAGGCATCCACCGCCGCCTTTGAAGGGCCATAGCCCTCCTCGATTCGATGGGGAATGTGCACGCGCGGGTTTATGCCGGCAGTCTGCAAAAACTCAACGAGCATGGCCGTGGCGCTGGTGCCGTCCACGTCATAATCGCCGATGACGCCCACATCCTCGCCCTCACGAACGGCGCGGGCGAGGCGCTCAGCCCCCTTTTCGAGATCCCGCACCAGGGCCGGCGGCGGAATGAGGCGGCGCAGGGTGGGATTGAGATAATCCGGCACCTCATCGATCAACACGCCACGGGCGGCAAGCACCCGCCCGAGGATGTCCGGCAGGTCATGTGTCTGGGCAATGGCGAGCGCCTGACGCGAATCGCAGGGGCGCGCCAGCCAGATGCGGCCGGAGACGGAGCGCTCAACGCCCAGAAAGGCCTTTTCGGCGCGGGGCCTGTCATTCTCCGGCAACAGGGTCATGGGCGGGCTCCCTCCCCTCACGTTCGCTTGGCGTCGCGGCCTTGCCTGCGCCAGCCTGCGCACACAAGACCTCATGAGCAGACGTCATGATCTGTGGGCGATTCGATGCGCGGGCACAAGGGCGCAATCCGCTCCTTGTGAGCAAGATGAACGGCAGATGAATGCGGGTATCAGACAGCGTTCAGCCACCAGAGGGTAAAACGACCGGCGAAGGGACAAAAAACCGCGCCTTTTGCCGGCGCGGCCGGGGCAGAAAGCCCCCGGAGAACCGGGAGGTTGGCACCATGTGGATGAAACGTCTGGCTCCCCTCTTTGCCGCAGCGGTCATCACCGTGGGCGGCGCCGTTACCACCGCGACCACGCCGGCGCAGGCCAAGACGCATGTGCACATTCACATCGGTGTGGGTGTGCCCGGCCCTGTCTACTGGGGCGGCCCCTATTACTACCCTTACTATTATTACGTGCCGCGTCCGGTGATCTACAACACATATTATGTCACGCCGCGCCGCTATCATCGTCCGCGCTGGCGCACCCGCTGCTGGCGGAAACGCAAGGTGATCCGCTGGTGGAACGGGCATCGCTGGAAGCGAAAAGTTGTGCGCAAGAGAGTGTGTCGTCGCGTGCGTGTGTGGTAGCGTTTCCTCTTTCCCCTGCCCCAAGCCCAAAAAGTGCGGGCCTTGCTGCCTGATGTGCCGTCCCCCCAGCAACCGAAAGGCGGTTCCCCTCCCGCCTTGAAGCAGACAAGGCCCGCACCCCTTGGCATCCCGCGAACACCTCTCCCCTCCCCGGTTCGCGGGATGCCGCTTTTTTCAAGATCCGCTTCTTATGCCAACCTGCGTAATGAACCACCCACCGCCCCGCGCCCCCGCCCAACCCCCAAATTATGAAAGACAAGGGGCTTGGGCGGGGACGCGGGGCGGTTTCATCGGCCAGTGATTTACGCAACCTGGTGTTACACCGTCGGGCGGATTTCAAAGCCGCTCATGCCGGGAGGATCCGCCACCTCCTCAACATCGATACTCTCAACGCGCGCAGCCGGCGGGCCATCATGGGCAAGTTCGATTAAGCGGCGCACGGCATCCTCTCGGCCGCATAAGAGCGCCTCCACCGAACCATCACGGCGGTTGCGCACCCAACCTGACACATCAAGAGACTGGGCCGCCTTCTCCATCCAGGCCCGATACCAGACCCCCTGCACACGGCCGCGAATGCGGGCATGCAGGCATATCGTTCTTGCGTTTTCCGTCATGATCGTGCCCTCGCCCCTGACTGACGCGGACAAGGATAGCGCAAACCAAAGCGCCAAACAAAAGACGCGATCAGGCATGCGAGAGCGTGTTTTTCCCCCTAGGCCTGAACGGAACAGGCAGGTTCAGGAAACGGGCTCGAACTCCATGAGCACCTGATCGACGGAGACGGCATCGCCTTGCGCAATGTGCACCACCTGCACGATGACATCACGCTCCGCCCGCAGGATATTTTCCATCTTCATCGCCTCGATCACGCACAAGGGCTCGCCGGCCTTCACCGTGCGCCCCGGCTCCACCGCAACGGAGATGACACGGCCGGGCATGGGGCAGATGAGCTGACGCGAGGTATCGGGCGGCTCCTTCTTCGGCATGAAGCGGGCAAGCTCCGCCTCGCGGCGGCTGTAGACCCGCAGGATTTTCTCCACGCCATGATGCAAGAGGTGCCAGTCATTGCCCACGCGCCGGATCTGAACATGCACGGCGCGGTCATTCACCCGCCCTTCCCAGATGGGCAGGCCCGGATGCCAGCGATGGCTGACGGTGATCTCCCGTTCGCTGCCTTCTTCCCCGATGCGCAGGCGCAAACGCCCATCCTCACTTTCGAGAATGGTCACGGGCACGGCCATGTCATCCGCTTCCGAAACGACGACGCGATGCACATCAAAGGCATTGCCGGCACCATCGATGCGGCCGCTGATGCGGCTGCGGCGCATGTTGTCCATGTGATCGGCACTGACGGCGACGGCAATGAGGGTCTCGCGCACGTCTTCCGTCTCTTCCGCGCCGGAAAATCCGTCCGGGAATTCATCGGCGATGAAGGAGGTGGACAGGGCCCCCTTGCGAAACCGTTCATGACGCAGCACGGCGGAGAGAAAGGCGACATTGGTGCGAATGCCATCGACATGAAAGGCATCGAGCGCATCAATCTGCGCGGCAATGGCGCTGTCGCGATCCGGCCCCCAAGTGATGAGCTTGGCGATCATCGGATCGTAGAACATGGAAATCTCATCGCCTTCGCGCACGCCGGTATCCACGCGCACCACGCGCTTGGGCGCCTGCTCTTCCGCGGGCGGGATGAACCGTTTCAGGCGGCCGGTGGAGGGCAGGAAGTTGCGATAGGGATCCTCGGCATAGATGCGGCTTTCAATGGCCCAGCCGTTCAAGCGCACATCCTCCTGCGCAAGGGGCAGCGGCTCGCCGGCGGCGATGCGGATCATCAGCTCCACGAGGTCAAGACCGGTGATCAGCTCGGTGACCGGATGCTCCACCTGCAGGCGGGTGTTCATCTCCAGAAAATAGAAGGAGCGATCCTGCCCGGCGACAAATTCCACGGTGCCGGCAGAATCATAGCCGACAGCCTTGGCCAGGCGCACGGCCTGCTCGCCCATGGCCTTGCGCGTTTCCTCATCAAGCAGAGGGGACGGCGCTTCCTCGATGACCTTCTGATTGCGCCGCTGGATGGAGCACTCGCGCTCGCCGAGGTATATGACGTTGCCGTGCTTGTCCGCCAGGATCTGGATTTCGACATGGCGGGGATTGTCGATGAATTTCTCGATGAAGATGCGCTCATCCCCGAAAGAGGAGCGGGCCTCGGAGCGGGCGGAGGCAAAGCCCTCGCGCACCTCATCGGCGGACCAGGCAATGCGCATGCCCTTGCCGCCGCCGCCGGCGGAAGCCTTGATCATCACCGGATAGCCGATTTCCTCAGCGATGCGTACCGCCGTTTCCGCATCCTCGATCTCCCCCACATGCCCGGGCACGATGGATACCCCCGCCTCCTGCGCCACGCGCTTGGAGGTGATCTTGTCGCCCATCAGCGCAATGGCCCTGGTGTTGGGGCCGATGAAGACGATGCCCGCCTCTTCGCAGGCCTCAACAAAGGCCGGGTTTTCGGAGAGAAAACCATAGCCGGGATGGATCGCCTCCGCCCCGGTCTGTTGTGCGGCCTGAATGATGCGATCAATACGCAGATAGGATTCCGCCGCCGGAGCCGGGCCGATGCAAACGGCCTCGTCAGCCATGTCCACATGCAGGGCGTTGCGGTCGGCCTCGGAATAGACCGCAACAGTGGCAATGCCGAGGCGCCTGGCCGTGCGCATGATGCGGCAGGCGATCTCGCCGCGGTTGGCGATGAGGATTTTCGCGAAAGGGGCCTTGCGTGCGGTCATGGTCCTGCCTTGCATTCCGGTAACGAGTGTGATCTTGCTTCTCAACGGGCAGACGATGCCGGGCCTGCCAAAAGCGGCAGCCTTGGGCAGCCGCAGGCTCGCGCAACTGTAGCCAGCCCGTCTTGCGGGCGTAAACACTGCAAAAGGCGAAAGATCCCCTCACCCCCCGCAAATCGCCATACAAGTGAAAGCAAAAGGCCCATGAGCAACATGGCAGAACAGGCAGGATCCCCAAAAGACATTCCGAAGGTGGGCATCGTCTCGCTGGGCTGTCCGAAGGCGCTGGTGGATTCGGAGCGGATCATCACGCGCCTGAAAGCGGAAGGCTATGACATCGTTGGCGATTATGCCGGCGCCGATCTCGTGATCGTCAACACCTGCGGCTTTCTGGATTCGGCGCGGGCGGAATCCTTGCAGGCCATCGGCGAGGCGCTTGCCGAAAACGGCCGGGTCATCGTCACCGGCTGCATGGGCCGCGATCCGGAGGAAATCCTGAAGGTTCACCCGCGAGTTCTCGCCGTGACCGGGCCGCAGTCCTATGAATCGGTCATGGCGGCGGTTCATGAGGCCCTGCCCCGCCCGCATGATCCGCGCATGGATCTCGTTTCGGAAGCGGGCTTTCATCTGACCCCGCGCCATTATGCCTATCTGAAGATTTCGGAAGGCTGCTCCAATTCCTGCACGTTCTGCATCATTCCCCATTTGCGCGGGCCGCTTGTGTCGCGAAAACCCTCCGAGATCATGCGCGAGGCGGAAGCTCTCGTGCGCGCCGGCGTGCGCGAGCTTCTCATCATTTCGCAGGATACCGCCGCCTATGGGCTGGATCTGCGCCATGAGCGGGAGACCTGGCGCGAGAAGACCTTGCGCGCGCATATCACCGATCTGGCCCGGGCCTTGGGCGAGCTGGGCATCTGGATCAGGCTGCATTATCTCTACCCCTACCCGCATGTGGATGCGCTGGTGGAGCTGATGGCGGAAGGGCTGATCCTGCCCTATCTCGACGTGCCCCTGCAGCATGCAGCGCCATCGGTGCTGAAAGCCATGCGCCGGCCCGCCAATCAGGAAAAGATGCTGCGCCGCATCGAACACTGGCGGACGATCTGCCCGGAGATTGCCATTCGCTCCACCTTCATCGTCGGCTTTCCCGGAGAGACGGAAGAGGATTTCCGCTTTCTGCTTGACTGGCTGAAGGAAGCGGCCCTCGATCGTGTGGGCTGTTTCGCCTATGAGAACGTGAAAGGCGCGGCGGCCAACGATTTGCCGGGCATGGTGCCGCAGGAGGAACGCCAGCGCCGGCGTGATGCCTTGATGCGCCTGCAAAGGGAGATTTCCGCACAGCGCCTTGCCCGCCTGAAAGGGCGCATGACGGAGGTGATCGTGGATGAGATCGACGAGGGGGAGGATCTCATCATCGCCCGCACGCCATGGGATGCGCCGGAGGTGGATGGCGAGACCTGGATCCCCCGTCATCTTGTGCCGGATGCGCGCATCGGCGAATTCATGCGGGTGCGTATCACCGAGACGCACGATTACGATCTGGAAGCGGAACCGGCGTGAGCAGCGCCATGGGATCGGGCCGCTCCATGGCGGCGAAGACATCCGCACGCGTGGGCAGATCCTTCAGGGGGCTTTGGGCCTGGGCTTGCAGGTGTGCCGGCAACTGCGGACCATAGGCGATCTGTTCGGCCTCATTGAGGTCCATCTGATGGGCTGGTCCCTGCAGCGCCAGCAAAACAATGACCGTGCCGGCAAAACTGACGGAAAACAGACGGCGCGGATGATGTCCGATCATGTCCAGCAAACTCTTGATCCGGTACGACATGGTCTTCTCCTCCCATGCCGGCATGGTGCCAGAAACCTCCTGACACCCGGTGGAGAAAACCGGTTCAATTGTATTCAATCTTTACGGGTTTCATGCGGCACGCCCTGATCATAGCGCGCATCGATGAACGAGCTGTAACTTGCGGGATGAAAAACGAATGACTATTGCCAGCAGCAAGCGGCGAGGCTGAAATCCCCTTGGGTGGAATAGCCGCAAGGCCTTCATTCACGAAGCCGTCAGGACCTGACACAAGCATATCACAGGGAGCATCATCCCGTGGCCAACACCGCCCCGGCGCCCCAGAATGCGCTGCAGCGCTTCATGCGGCACGAAGCCTTCTCGGCCGGCCTGCTGCTGCTTGCGGCGCTGCTTGCTATTGTTTTCAGCAATTCGCCGCTGTCCTCGCTCTATGACCGCTTTCTTGACACGCCCCTGATCATCCAGCTGGGATCCGTCGGCCTGAAAAAGCCGCTGCTTTTGTGGATCAACGACGGGCTGATGGCCATTTTCTTCCTGTTGGTGGGGCTGGAGCTGAAGCGGGAGTTCATGGAAGGACAGCTGGCCTCGCGCGATCAGGTTCTGCTGCCGGCGCTGGCCGCTGCGGGCGGCATTGCCGTGCCCGCCCTCGTCTATCTGGCGATTGCCGGAGTGGATGCCACCCTGGCCAAGGGATGGGCCATTCCCACCGCGACCGACATTGCCTTTGCGCTTGGCGTCTTTTCGCTGCTGGGCCGGCGCGTGCCTTCCTCTTTGAAGATCTTCCTGCTCACCCTTGCCATTCTGGACGACTTGGGCGCCATTATCATCATCGCCGCCTTCTACACCGATACGCTCACCTTCACCCCCATGGTCGCGGCCTCGGCGGCGATTCTTGTGCTCATTCTTTTCAATCGCCTGCGTATTGCCCGGCTTGCGCCCTATATCATCGTTGGCGTGATCCTGTGGGTGTCGGTCTTGAAATCAGGCATTCACGCCACACTGGCCGGTGTGGTGCTGGCGCTGACAATTCCGATGCGCAATCCGGATGGCACCAGCATGCTCAAGCGGCTGGAGCATGCGCTGCATCCTTATGTGGCCTATTTCGTCATGCCCCTGTTCGCCTTTGCCAATGCCGGTGTGCCCTTGTCCGGTTTCAGCATGCAGGCGCTGCTCGATCCTCTGCCGCTGGCCATTCTGCTCGGGCTTTTCCTGGGCAAGCAGATCGGCGTGTTCTCCATGGTCTTCCTTGCGGTCAAGACCGGCCTGGCCCGGCGGCCGGAAGCGGCCGGCTGGCTGCACATTTATGGCGTTGCGGTGCTCACCGGCATCGGCTTCACCATGAGTTTGTTCATCGGCATGCTCTCCTTTGCCGAGCCGGAACATGCCGCAGGTGTACGCTTCGGTGTGATTATCGGCTCCTTACTCTCCGGCGTTGTGGGTTATCTCGTGCTCAGGCTTGCACCCGCCACTGAATCGGGCCAAGGCTGCCAAACATGATGACCATCGTGAACATCATAGCCGGGCTTGTCCTGTTGCTGTTCGGGGGCGAGGCCATGGTGCGCGGGGCGGTTTCGCTCGGGCGCTGGCTGGGGCTGTCCACCCTTGTTGTGGGCATTCTCATCGTCGGAGTCGCCACCTCCATGCCGGAGATGGTGGTTTCGGTGGAGGCCGTGCTCTTTCATCATCCGGAGATCGCCGTCGGCAACATCCTCGGCAGCAATACGGCCAACATCCTGCTGGTTTTAGGGCTGACGGCCCTGGTCAGGCCGATGCATCATCAGCCGCGTGCGCTCTTGCCCGATGGCCTGCTGCTCATGGCCACGGCGCTCGTTTTCTTCCTTCTCGGCCTTTATGGACACATCAATCGTTTCTTCGGCCTGCTCATGCTCGCGGGGCTGGCCGCCTACATGACCTGGGAATTCGTCCGCACCAGAAGGGAAACACGCCTGCTTGCGGCGCTGGAGGAAGACATTGCCGAGGAGGCCTCTGTGCCGGCCTGGATGGAACATCCCCTGATCGCCCTGGTGGCGGTGTTCATCGGGCTTGGGCTGCTTGTCTACGGCGGTGATCTGTTCCTGCGCGGAGCAAGCCAGGTGGCCGATTATTTCGGCGTCTCCAAGGGCGTGATCGGCCTGACCCTCGTTGCCCTCGGCACATCCTCGCCGGAGCTGGCCAGCTCCCTGGTGGCGGCGCGGCATGGCCATTCCGACGTGGCCTATGGCAACGTGGTGGGCAGCAACATCATCAACATTCTGGGCGTGGGCGGCGCGGCAGCAGGCATAGCCGGCCTGCCGGTGCCGCAGGTCATGGCCCGGCTGGATGCGGGCATGGTGCTGCTGGCCACGATCCTGATGATCCTGTTCTTTCACTCCTCCAAAGGGCTCACCCGCAACCGCGCCCTGCTGCTCGTGGCCCTCTACGGCGCTTACATGGGCGTGCGTTCCCTGATTGTGGGTTGAATGCTTTCAATTTTGCGTGCGGCAGCATCCGCGGTGAATTCTTCACGCGCGAACATGCAGCGGATAGTTTTTGGGCGTGTAACGGGGCATCATGCCCCGGCAGGCCCGTTTAGTCGGAGCGCATGGCCCGTCTCATGGAATCTTTGAGCGGCTTCAGGATGATATCCATGGGCGTGCGCGGGCGTGTGGTGATGAAGACTTCCGCCGGCATGCCGGGCACGAGTTTCGCGCCCTTGGGCAGCTTGCCAAGCTCGGCGGCGGGGACCTCCACGTCCACCCGATAATAAGGCTGACTATCCGCCTCGTCGATGAGGGGGGCGGGTGATATCGTGCGCACGGTTCCGTTCAGAGTGGGGGTTGTGCGCGCCTCAAAGGCCGAAAAAACCACACGCGCCAGCTGATCAGGACGCAGCTCGTCGATGTCTGTCGGCTGCACCTTGGCCTGGATGATGAGGGCCTCTTTCAGGGGCACGATGCGGATGACCGGCTCCCGCGGGCCAATGACACCGCCGATGGTCTTCATGGTGATTTCCAAAACCCTGCCATCTGCCGGAGCCCGCATGCGCGTCAGCTCCAGCTTGCGTGCAAGATCAATGCGCTTTTCCCGAAGGAGACTTTCCTGCTGCTGCAACTCCGCCAGGCGATCGAGAACACCCGCGAGAAAATCCCGGTCGATGGAGACGATCTGCTGACGTATCTGGGCTATGTATTCACGCGTCTTGGCCTGTTCACCGAGATTGCGTCCCATGTCTCCCTTCAGGGCAGCCGCCGTGCGCTGCAGGGCAAGGAGACGGGGCTTCAGCGCCTGTCCCTTGGCAAGAAGCCGGGAAACGGTATTGATTTCCTCGCGAATGAGCGCGGCTTGTCGTTTCTTTCCTTCCAATTCGGCCTTCAGGCCCTCCAACTGCTTCTCCAGCGCATTGATCTGCTGCTCCAGCACCTTTTTCTGGGTAACGTTCAGTTTCCGCCTGCTTTCAAAAAGGCGCCGCTGGGTTTCCATCGCATTGCGTGCCGAGGCATTGGTGACGGCCGCCCTGATCAGTTCCTGGGGGAAACGAAGCCGCGTTCTGCCGTCCCGTTCGGCTTCCAGACGGGCAATTTCCGCCAATGTCGCGAAATACTGGGTCTCGACCATGGCGAGATTGGCCCGCAACTCATCGGCCTTGAGCACCATCAGGACCTGACCGGCCTGGACGCGATCGCCTTCGCGCACGCGTATTTCTGCAACAATTCCGCCTTCGGGATGCTGCACCGTTTTGATACCACTCTCGGGGCTGACCGCGCCGGAAGCGATCACGGCTCCTTCTATCTCCGCCAGAAAGGCCCAGGCCCCGCCAACGACGAAAACGAGGCCAAAAACCACCGCAATGATGAACTCTCCGGAAATGGGCGACAAAGCTTTTGGATCCCCGGCCCGCCGTTGGTTCTTCCATTCCATGAAGCGTTTGAAGGCGGCAAAGCGGTCCAGCCTTCTGCGCACGAGGCGCCAGCGGGCCTTCAGACGCAGACCGCTGCGGTCACTCCGACTTCTGTCCGGCAGAAACATCATGAAAGTGGTCCCAAGCCAGTAGGTGTCGCCTTGCGACTGGCAGTCTGCAAGCGGGCATGGCCGTCCTCAAGCAGGAGGCGGAAATCGGCAATGCGTTCGATCATGGGCATGTGATCAATGACGATGAGGGCTTTCCCCTGCTCCTTGAGTGCTCGCAGCGCTTGCGTGAGCGCCTTGCGGCCGGCCGGGTCGAGAGCGGTGAACGGTTCGTCGAGAATGGCGAGAACGGGATCACCATAAAAGGTGCGGGCAAGTGCCACCCGCTGCCGCATGCCACCCGACAGCCATTTCCCATCCGGTCCCACGGGGCGGTCATATCCGCCATTGCGCTTGATGGCCTCATGCACGCCGGCCCTTTGGGCGGCTGCAATCACGTCCTCCTCGCGGGCTGCGGGATCAAACCGCGCGATGTTTTCGGCCACCGTACCTTCCAGCAAATGGATGTCCTGAGGCAAATACCCGATCAGGCGTGCTCTTTCCCGTTCTGGCCAGGCATCAATATCGGCGCCATCGAGCAGGATGCGGCCGGCAAGCGGCGGCAACAGTCCGCACAGGCTGCGCGCCAGCATGGTCTTGCCGCTGCCGTTTGCTCCGGTGACCCAGAGGATGTGCCCCGGTTCCAGCTCAAAGCGCACGCCACGCAAAAGAGGCTTTCGCACGCCCGGCGGAGCAATGACGAGATCCTCGACGCTGATATGTCCGCGGGGCGCGTTTTCCGGCCTCATTTCCTGCGATTGCGGCCTGTGGTCCTCCTGATGCTCAAGAAATCCCACAAGACGATCGCGAGAAATGCGATAGCGCTGGTAGGCCCGCCATTGGGTTATGGCCTGTTCCACTGGCTGCAATGTGCGCCCGAGAAGAATGGTGCCCATGATCATCATGCCGCCGGTCATCTCGCCATTGAGAACATTCCAGGCGCCAAGCGCCAGCATGGCCGATTGCAAAAGGAGTCTGACGGCCCGGGTAAGTGCAGCCATGCTTGCGATCCGCTCACGGGCGCGGGTCTCCCACCACAGGGCCCTGTCCTGTATCTCTCCCAACCTGGAAAGGACAGGGCCTCGCATGCCAAGACCGATAACGGTTTCCGCCGCCTGCATGATGGAGGACAAAATGCGGTTGGACGTGGCCGAAGCATTGGCGGCTTTCTGTTGCAGGGTGGCAGACAGGACATGGTTGAGAACGGCGAGACCGAAGAGAAGGACTGCACCTGAAAGGGCAAGCAGAAACATGTTCGGATGCAGCAGGTAAATGACGGAGAGATAAATCACCATCATCGGCACATCGAACAGAACGGCCAAAGCGGGCCCGCCCATAAACGCGGTCATGACGGAAAAGTTCCGCATCGGTTCCATGACCGGCTCGCCCCGAATGAGCGCCGCACGCAAAACCGCATTCTGGATCGTATCACGCATTTTCAGGGACATGCGTGTAGACATGCGCGAAAGGATGCGGGCCCGTGCCATGTCCAGCAGCCCCAGGGCCGCATAGAGCACAATAACGAGAACAAGAAGGGCGTAGAGCGTATCGCGGCTGTGGCTCGGCAACACCCGGTCGTAAACCTGCAGCATGAAAAAAGGGCCTGTGAGCATGAGCAGGTTGAGGCCCACACTGGCCAATCCGACAAAGGCGAGAATTCCGGGAAACTGGAGAAAGGGCCTTTTCAGGATCTCCTGCGCCGTTTTATCCATTCCGCCCCCGCAGCAACGGCCAAAATCCGTTATCGACAACGCCCAACGCGCCCGCCGGTCAGCCAGGAGAGGAGATAATGCCATATCCTGCGCGCCATGCGGGCATGGTTCATGTAAATCACTTGATCATGCGCGCGCAACCTTTTCGTGAATGTTTCAACCACATCATCCGGGGAAAGAAGAATTCCCCGGCACGGATCGGCATAGACCGGCGCCATGATGAGGGCGGCGGCCACGAGCTCATCCAGCGTGCAGGGACGGCGCGGACGGGTGATGGGCTGATGATCGATGGTCAATCCCCAGCCGGCGTAAAAGGGCATGCCGTGACAGTGCACCTCCCGGCCGCGCAGCAGCGCATCAAATCCGGCCAGGGACGTGATGACGTGCACGGCATCCACTTCATTGAGCAACTGGGTCAGATCGGCGTCTCTTTCGATGTGATCACACCAGGCCTGCGCCTGCCGCACATGCCCCCTGCCCTTGCGGTTTCCGGCCAGGATTTCGGGATGGGGCTTGTAGATGATGAAGGCCTCGGGCTCCAGGGCGCGCACGCGCCGCAACAGCTCGAGATTGGTGCGCACCTCACCGCCGCCCAGGAGCACGGCGGCATCGCTTTCCACCTGTCCGGGAACGAGAACGATGCGCTTGCCCGCCGCCTCGGCTGGCGGGGTGAATGCGCGCGGGGGCTTTGGAAAATTGTATTTGCTCAATCCCGCTTCGATAATTTTCTCGCGCAAATTCCGGGCGCGTTTCACCACATCATCGGGCAGCGGCGCCGCCTTCAGAAGGCAGTGTTCGATGATGTTGCTTCCTGCGGCATCGAAATAGATGCCCACGGGATCGAACAACAGGGACCAGGGGGGAATGAAATCCGAGCCCAAACCGACGGATCGCAAAAAGCCATCCTCCACGCGCACGATGGAAAGAGTGTGCTCCCTGGCCAGTTCACGCAGCCCTGCGGGATCGCGCATGCCCCAGACGGCGATGCGATCCCGTGCCGAAATCCCCAGGCGCTGTGCGGCCTTGGGCGTAGTGACGAAATGCACCTGAGCGCCAGCGCCGAAAAAGGGGCGGACCATGGCGCGTTTCCACCGTTGAAAGCCAAAGGCGAACACCCGGCCGGAAAAGGGCTTTTCCCCCGCCTCCTGCCATTGGCGCAGGCGCTGCCTTTCCCGGGCAAGATAGCGGGCCACATCATCAAAAGTGCCGGCCTGATTGTTGCGCGGATTTAGATAGCGCATGTGACGCACGAAGGCGGCAGCCACTACCTCCTCCAGGGTTGCCCTGTGTGTGCGGCGCGAGCAGGTCTGTCGATCAACCGTCAGCCCCCAGCCGGCATAGAAAGGCATGCCGAAGCAATGCACTTCACGACCACGGATCAGCGCATCAAACCCCATAAGCGAGGTTGCTACGTAAACCTTGTCGAAATGCGCTAGCAGGTCATGCGGATGCCAGTTGTCAGCAATCCGGCGCAGACGCGGATGATCCCGCCTGGGCAGGCATCCCTGCCGTTTTCCGGCAAGCACGTCAGGGTGGGTTTTCACCCAGATTTCGGATTCGGGGTTCTCTTCCAGCGCGGCATCAAGCATCGCCGCGAAGGTCTCCTGATCCACGCCGCCATAAACAAGGGAGAGATCACCCGCTGTCTGATCCACTACCAGCACGCGCCTTGCTTTTCCTTCGAAAGCATCCGGCGGTGGCGGCAGACCGTCGTTGTATTTGCTTAAGCCCTCTTCACGCAGAACCCTGATGACATGGCGGGCCGCAAGACGTTCCTGTTCAGAAAAGTCTCCCCGCTCGATGCTGGCTTCCAGATCGGAAGGTGCGGTGGCGTCGTAATGCACACCCTGCCCATCCATAATCAGGGACCATGCCGGCGCCCCCCGCACACCAAGGCCAACCGAACGCAAAAAGCCGTCCTCCAGCAAAAGCATCCGGGTGCCGTCCCGGAATGCCAGGCGCCTTGCCCGCTCGCCGCTCCTGCGTCGTCCCCAGCCGATCCAGGCGGCGTTAGCAGGACAGCGCGCACCCGGCGGCAGGACTTTCACCGGCCGTGACAATATCCGGGAAAGAAAGCGGCGCTGGCGCACCAATCCTGTTGAGAGCGCCGGGATGTAGAGAATTTCAATGTCATCAAGCATGAATGCGGCGCATAAGCCCCCGTTCCTTCAACCGCTTTCAGCACCAGGGCGGTTCGGGGCGACCAAAACGGTTCGGTGCCTCCTCGCCCGGCAGCGCCATCAGGTACAGATAAAGCGGCAGGAGAGGAAAGGACAACACCCACCAGCCGCTGCGGCCCGTATCATGCAGCCGGCGCACGCTCACCGCCAGCCAGGGCAGCATCAGCGCCACCAGCCAGGTGATGGAGAAAATGCCGATGCCGTTGCGGAAGTTGATGGCATAGATGCCAAGGCGTAAGTCCACCCAGACGGCGATGCCGCCCAGAATCGCCCAGATGAGAAAGAACAGCCAGAATTCCCGGCGTGTTGCGCGCCCTTCAAAATCGGCATAGGCCGCCACCGCCTTGAAAAAACACCGCATGATCCCAACTCCCGCTCCGGAATGGTTGACCTTTCGCCTTTCCCCCGTCAAACCGGAGCCATTCGTGTGAAAAGTGAAACGCATCCTATCATGCGGCGCAGGGCCCTGCCATGAATGACAACCATCAAGAACGCAAACCGGCGCAGGAAAAACAGGAGCAGCCCGGCGCATCTCGTGCTGAACCTTCGGGCTTTTCTTCTCCGGCGGAAGATGTGTTGCGCATGGATCCGAAGCAGATCGAGACCCTGCTTGCACTCATGCGCACCTTGCGCGATCCCGAACATGGCTGCCCCTGGGATGTTGAGCAGACCTTCGAGACGATCGCACCCTATACCATCGAGGAGGCCTATGAGGTTTCCGATGCCATCGCCCGCGGCGACATGGAGGAGTTGAAGGAAGAGCTGGGCGATTTGTTGCTGCAGGTGGTGTTTCATGCGCGCATGGCGGAAGAGGCCGGATATTTCGCCTTTCCCGACGTGGTGGAAGCCATCGTGCGCAAAATGCTGTTTCGCCACCCCCATGTTTTCGGCGCGCCGGAGGAGCGCGGCCGGGTGAAAGCCGATTTCTGGGAACAGGCCAAAGAAAAGGAACGCGCACGCAAGGCCGGCATGCAGGCAATGACGGAGCCTGCCGAAGCGCAAGCGGAGGATAACGCAAAGGAGGAGGGCGCGCCCTTTCTGGTCGATGACGTGGCGCTTGCCCTGCCGGCGCTGATGCGGGCGCAGAAACTGCAGAAACGGGCCGCGCGCGCTGGCTATGACTGGCCGGATGTTTCAGGCGTGGCTGAAAAGGTGGCGGAAGAGGCCCGCGAGCTGGCTTCGGCTCATGAAAAGGGCGCGCAAAAAGAGGTCGAAGAGGAAATCGGCGATCTTCTCTTCACCGTAGTCAATCTCGCCCGGCACCTGAACGTGGATGCCGAGACCGCCCTGCGCCGCGCCAACGACAAGTTCGCCGCGCGCATGCGCGCTGTGGAACGCCTGGCGCGTCAGGAAGGCCGGCAGCTTTCCGAGCTCACGGATGAAGCGCGTGACCGCCTGTGGGAACAGGCCAAGGGCGAAGAGCGCGAAAGCTGATCCCCCTGCTCCGCCTTCGCAAGGACTCCAGTCACAAGGCATCGGTGACAGGCTCTTTGCAACTCAAAAAAGCGCAGGCCTTTCAGAAGAACTCCGGCGAGACCCGGAACATGCGCTGGATTTCCTCGGCCATGTCGGCGCGGGCGAAGAGTACCACCCGATCACCGGGGCGGATTTCCAGATCGCCGGTGGCCATGATCACATCCTCGCCGCGCACCACCGCACCAATGCGCACCCCTTCCGGAATGTCCGCCTCGCGCAGCTTGCGGCCAACGATGGGCGAGGTCTCCAGCGCGGCGGCTTCCACGATCTCGGCCTTGCCGTCAAAGACGGGATAGATGCCGCTGATGCGGCCGCGGCGTACATGGCGCAGAATTTCCGAAACGGTCACCGCCCGCGGGTCGATCCAGGAATCCACCTGCAAGGGGCCGGCCAGCGGCAGGGCCTGCAGGGTGGCGATCAGGCTCATGGTATGCGCGGCCCCCTCCTGACGGGCTAGCAGGGCGGAAAGCAGGTTGACCTTGTCGTCATTGGTCAGCGCGATGAAAACATCGGCACGCTCCACATCTGCCTCACGCAGGATTTCCGTATCCAGCGCCGAGCCATGCAGGACAATGGCGCGTTCCAGCGAATCGGCAATGGCCTCCGCACGCGCCCTGTTGCTTTCGATAATGCGCACATGGGCCTGCGCATCGCGTTTCTCCAGCTTGCGCGCCACATAAAGGCCAATATTGCCGCCGCCAGCGATGATCACGTCCCGCGCCGGCGGTTCATCATGCCCGAACAGGGCCAGCACGCGCTGGGCCGAATTGGCATCGGCAATGACGAAGATGAAATCCCCCGCCTCCATCTGATCGGTGGTGTGCGGAATGATCACCTCGCCATTGCGCAACAGGCCCACAACCACGGCCTTAAGATCGGGAAAGAGGTCAGCGAGCTGTGACAAGGGTGTATCGAGAAGCGGGCAGTCCTCGCCCAGCATCATGCCAAGCGCCACCACCTTCTCGCGGGCAAAATGGATGGCCTCCTGCGCGCCCGGCAGGGAAAGGCGCCGCAAGACCATCTCGCCCACGGCGATTTCCGGTGAAATGACCACGTCGATCGCCGTGTTCTCGCGCGAAAAGAGATTGGAAAAGCGCGGCTCCAGATAGGACTGATGCCGCACGCGCGCAATCTTGGTGGGGATGGAAAACAGGGCGTTGGCCACTTCGCAGGCCACCATGTTCACCTCATCGGTATAGGTGACCGCGATGATCATCTCTGCCTCATCGGCTCCGGCGCGTTCCAGCACATCAGGATGCGCGCCATGGCCGACGATGCCCTGCACGTCGAGATCGTCGGAGATGCTGCGCACCAGATCGGGCTGCGTGTCGATGACCGTGACATCATTGCCCTCCGCCGCCAGGCGTTCGGCAATGCCCCGCCCCACCTGACCGGCGCCGCAGATGATGATCTTCATCTCCCCGATCCTCTCCCTGCCAACCGTGCACGCTATCCCGGCCCCTGCCCCTGACAGGCCCTGCTGATCCTTACGCCCGCAATGCCTGAACGGATCACACGTCGCCGCGCACTGTGCGCCATATGGCGAACGCTGACAAGAGGCCGCATGCCGGCAGGCCCGCTTGACAAGACAGCGCAGTCCGGCCAATCCCGCATGAACGAAATGCTGCCCCTTGCTGCGCCTTGGCGCACCCGTGAGATTACGGAATGAATGCCATGTCCAGTCGCGACATTCTGCTCTCCGCCACGCTTGAGAAAAACGCCGTTTCTGCAGATGCGCCGCCTGATGATGCGCATGTGCGCGCTCTGGCCGATACGATCATGACACTGGCTGAGGCCGGCGCAAGCATCGTCACCCTGCCGATTGCCCCGGGCGAACAGCCCATTAAGGAGCGGATCGAAAACGTGCGAAAGCTCTTTTCCGCGCTGGGCGAGACCTTGCCGGAGGGGGCGCCGCCGGTTTTTCTCTCCACGGAATTTCTGGGGCCGGTGGGCATGCAGACGCGCTTTGACGCAGTGCGCGCCATCAGGCCGCAGGGGGTGGATCTGATCTTCCGCGACATTTTCTCCGATGAGAGCGATGAGGGCTTTTCGCGGCTGAAAGGTTTCTTCCGCTGGCTGAAGGTCATGGAGGTGATGCCGCGCTTCATCATGCGCACGCCGTCTGATGTCGCCCGTTTCGTGCGGCTGCGCGTGTTTGATGTGGTCACCTTCTCAAGGCCGCACCTGCTTTTTGAGCTGGGGGCCGACAGCGGCCATGAGAACACGGACACCGCAAGCGCGCTTGAGCGCTTCCTGGCCGCGCTGGATCATCAGCCGGTCACATGGGCGGCCTGCACCCATGGCGCGGATGAGGCCGCGGTCATCTTCCGCTGCCTGCTGGAGGGCGGGCATGTGCATACCGGCCTTGCCTGCAATCGCGTGCTGCCGGATGGCACAAGGGCGGCGCATCCGCAAGAGCCCGTTCTTGCCGCCTGCGACATCATCCGGCAGACCGGCGGGCGGCCCGTGCCGGCAAAAGAGGCGAAGGCTTTCTTGAAGGAGTCCTTCAAGTAATCCGGGCAATAAGTTGAATTCGCGTAATTTTTCCTGAAGGCCAGATCACTTGGGCTGGGCAGCCGCCGCAGGCACCGCCCGGGCCACGGGTGCGGCCGCCGGCACGGCATTCAGGGAGCGAAACCCTTTGGCGAGAGCAAGGGCCCGTTTCTGGTCCTCCTCCTTCAGGTTCTTGCGGATCGCCTTGATACGCTTGAAAAGGGCGGGATTGTCCTTTTCCGCAAGACCGCGGGCGGCGATGATATACCAGGACAGCGCCGCCACCGGATCGCGCTTCACATAGCCCTTCAGACCGCGGGCGGCGATATCGCCCAGCTGCATGGCGGCCGGGCGATGATCCAGGCGGGCGGCCTTGACCAGCCAGGCGATGGCCCGGCGCGGCCGCTTGCGCATGCCCTCGCCTTTCAGGGCGAGAAGGCCAAGGCCATAGAACGCGGCCGGATGGCCATGTCCGGCGGCGATGGTATAGAGCCGGTAGGCACGGCGGGGATCCCGGCGCTTTTTCTTGGGGCCGATGCCGGTGCGATAATAATCGGCAACACGCACAAGGGCATCCACCGTCATCATCAGGCGCATGCGGCTGGTCTCATCGGCATCATAGGCCAGCGCCACGGTGCGATAGTAACGGAAGGCCTTCTCGTCGTTCTTCCTGGCCCCGCGCCCGAGCCGATAGATATGGCCGAGATACCAGGCCGCCTCGATGCTGCCCTTGCGGGCGGCGCGCTCAAAGGCCTTGCGGGCCTTGGCAAAACGCCCCTTGCGCCAGGCCTTGCGGCCCTTGCGCAAATCCTCAAGGATGCCGGCGGCCGTGGCCTGTCGCTTGCTGCGTGCCGCCGGTTCGTAGGAGTGAAACTGCTTGATCGGCAGCTGATCAAGCGCATCTCCGGCAAGGGCCGCATCCCAATCACCAAAGGGCGATGGCCCCACGCCCAGGCTCAGAGCAAGAACCGCACAGGCCAAGACAGAGCGAACCGGCCATTTGGCCAGCCCCTTCGCCCGCGCACGGCGGGGCAGACGCACAGCCCCGCCGCAGCGCGCGAACGCCTTGCGCCGCACAGGCATGCCCCCCTGCCTGTGATCAGATATCCGCATATTGCCGTTTCTCCGCCTTGGCTCCGGGATGGGTGACCGCGCCATAGCGGGCCGAGCCCACAAGCTGCGCGTATTTCCACAGCGCACCGGAACCGAAGTTTTCCTCACGCGGCTTCCACTCCTTGCGGCGGCGCTCAAGCTCCTCGTCGGAGAGCTCCACCTCGATGGTGCCGGCCACGGCATCGAGCGTGATGATGTCGCCATCCCGAATGAGCCCGATGGGGCCGCCCACCGCCGCCTCCGGCGAGACATGGCCGACGCAGAAACCACGCGTGGCGCCGGAGAAGCGCCCGTCGGTGATCAGCGCCACCTTGTCGCCCATGCCCTGGCCGTAAAGCGCCGCGGTGGTGGCCAGCATCTCGCGCATGCCGGGGCCACCTTTAGGGCCCTCATAGCGGATCACCAGCACGTCGCCCTCGTTGTAACGGCGGTTGGTGACGGCTTCGAAGCACTCCTCCTCGGTGTCGAAGCAGCGCGCGGGCCCACGGAACTTCAGATGGCTCATGCCCGCCACCTTCACGATGGCGCCGTCCGGCGCCAGGTTGCCGCGCAAGACCTTCACGCCGCCGGTGGGCGAGATGGGATCGGACGCCGGGCGCACCACGTCCTGCTCGTCATTCCAGCGCACCTTGGCCAGGTTCTCCGCAATGGTGCGGCCGGTCACGGTGAGGCAGTCGCCGTGGAGATAGCCCTCCTCCAGCAGCGTCTTCATCAGCAGCGGAATGCCGCCGGCCTCGAACATGTCCTTGGCCACGTATTTGCCGCCGGGCTTGAGGTCGGCGATGTAGGGCGTGCGCTCGAAGATGCGGCCGACGTCGAAGATGTCGAAGTCGATGCCGCACTCATGCGCAATCGCCGGCAGGTGCAGCGCCGCGTTGGTGGAGCCGCCGGAAGCCGCCACCACGGCCGCCGCGTTCTCCAGCGCCTCGCGGGTGACGATATCCCGCGGGCGGATATTGTCCGCCAGCAGGTGCATCACCGCCTCGCCGGCGGCATAGCAGAGCTGGTCGCGCATCTCGTAGGGCGCGGGCGCACCGCAGGAATAGGGCAGCGCCAGACCAATGGCCTCGGCCACCGTGGCCATGGTGTTGGCCGTGAACTGCGCGCCGCAGGAACCGGCGGAAGGACAGGCCACGTGCTCCAGCTCGTTTAAGTCCTCCGCCGACATGGCGCCGACGGAATACTTGCCCACGGCCTCGAACACGTCCTGTACCGTTACCGGCTTGCCGCGAAAGACGCCGGGCAGGATAGAGCCGCCGTAGATGAACACGCTGGGCACGTTGAGCCGGCACATGGCCATCATCATGCCGGGCAGGGACTTGTCGCAGCCGGCCAGGCCCACCAGCGCGTCGTAGCAGTGCCCGCGCATGGTCAGCTCCACCGAGTCGGCAATGACCTCGCGCGAGACCAGAGAGGACTTCATGCCCTCATGGCCCATGGCGATGCCGTCGGTGACGGTAATGGTGGTGAACTCGCGCGGCGTGCCGCCGGTGGCGGCCACACCCTGCTTCACCGCCTGCGCCTGGCGCATGAGCGAGATGTTGCACGGGGCCGCCTCGTTCCAGCAGGTGGCCACACCGACGAGCGGCTGGTGCACCTCCTCATCGGTCAGCCCCATGGCATAGAGATAGGAACGGTGCGGCGCCCGCTCCGGCCCTTCCGTGACATGTCTGGAAGGCAGTCTGCTCTTGTCGATCTTCACCTTGGCGTCCATGACCTCTCACCCCGTTGCCGTTTCCTGCCCGAAGGCGCCCGAACGCCGGAAGGTCCCCCCTGCCCCGTTTTCCGGCCGTCGGATCCTGATGCTTTCAGCCCGTTTTCGTGCGCATGGTGCGCTCTCATTCGTGCGTGCTTTTATGCGCTGTGCACCTTTCTGCAAGAGAGAAAACACCACACCGCCGCGGCGGAACATCGCAAAACGCCTTTCCGCCCGGCACACATCAGCGCAGCCTCACGACATGCCATTCTTCCGGAAACGGCAATGTTCATATTAGGGCGGAAATGGGAAGGAAAGTGACGGATCGATTCCGGCCAAACCAAAAACATGGGGCTGTGGCATATATGCCACAGCCCGCAAACCTTTTTCTTCCCTTGGTTGTATCCGACCACATCTCTAAAAACGGGCGCGCCGTTCAAGGGATGAGATCCTTGATATACTTGGGCAGGGCGAAGGCGGCCTTGTGCACCTCCGGCGTGTAGTAGCGGGTTTTCAGCTTTTCCGCCTCATAGCGGCGCTTGAGCACCTCAAGCGGAACCGCCCGCAGCTCCGTGTCGTTGGTGCCCCAGCCGATGGCGAGTGCTCCGCCGGCATAGCCCGGCACGCAGGCGGTGTAGCAGGTATGATCCACAAAAAGCTTGCGGAACACGCTCATGGTGTGCACCAGCTCATCGGCCTGGGTGAAGGGCACGCCGTTCTGGGTGACGATGACGCCGCCCTCCGCCAGCCGCGCCTTGCAGTTGCGGTAGAATTCCTCGGAGAACAGCACCACGCCGGGCCCCACCGGATCGGTGGAATCGACGATGATGACATCGAAGGTCTCCTCGGCCTCCGCCACATACCGGGCGCCATCGGCCACCACGAGCTCGTAGCGGGGATCATCGAAGGCGCCGTCGGAGATCATCGGCAGGTAGGTCTTGGAGAACTCGATGACCTCGGCATCGATCTCCACCTGCACGATGCGGCCCACGGCCCGGTATTTCACCACCTCGCGCAGCACGCCGCCATCACCCCCGCCGATGATGAGCACGGAGTGGGCCGCGCCATGGGCAAGCATGGGCACGTGCGCCATCATCTCATGATAGATGAACTCGTCCCGCTCCGTGGTCTGCAGGATGTCATCGAGCGTGAGCACCCGGCCGAAGGTGGGGTTTTCGAAGACGCGGATGCGCTGCTCCTTCGTCTTCGAGTCATAAAGGAGCTTGTCGATCTTCAGCATCTGGCGATAGCCGGCGTGAAGACGCTCCACCCACCAGCCGGGGATCTCGATGTCCTCCTCATCCTCGCCAGTGGCCTGCGCCGCCACGATCTTCTGCAGGGCGGGATCCAGTTCCTTGTCCGTCATTCGACAATGCCCTCCCCACGCAGAATTTCGGTGACGCGCACATCACGGGCCTTGAAGGCCTCCTTCAGGATGGGCACGGCCTTCCAGGGATCGGCCTCGCCGCACATGAAGACATCAAAGGCGCCATAGCCCGCTTCCGGCCATGTGTGCACGGAAATATGGGATTCGGCGAGCACCGCCACGCCCGAAACGCCCTGGGGGGTGAACTTGTGGGTGTGGATGTGCAGCAGGGTGGCGCCGCAGGCCCTGATACTGTCAAGAAAGGCCTGGCGGATGCGCTCCTCGTCGTTCAGGCCCTCGCCGCCGATCACCTCGATGATGAGGTGGGTGCCGGCATAGACCTTGCCGTTTTTGCGAATGAAGTGATCCTTCTTCTCCGTGGTCTCGTGCGCCACGGAGGCAAGCACGTGTTCTTCCGTTTGGGTGGTGCCTGCAGACAGGTCCATCCCCAATTGGAAGAGGCCCCGGTCTTCCATCGGAAGTCCTCCCCAACCAGCAGATGCAAACCCCGAGACGCCCCCCCAACGTGCCCTTCTTCAGAGATCGCCTCTCCTTGAAAGGATGCCCTGGGAGCCGCCTCACGAAAGAAGCCGGCGATCTCACGCCGGCCCAAAACGCCGCGCCATTGAGCGGTGCGGCGCATCATATATACAAAGCGCGCTTATGCTTGCAAGCCCCAAATTTCCGGGCGAGACATTTTCTTCCGCACTGATCGGCCTTCGGCAAAAAGATCAAGAGCTTCTTAGCCCAGCCCCAGGCTCTTGAGCTTGCGATGCAGGGCGGAACGCTCCATGCCGATGGCCTGGGCCGTGCGCGAGATGTTGCCATTGAAGCGGGTGAGCTGGGCCTTGAGATAGGCGCGCTCAAAGGCCTCGCGTGCTTCCCTCAGCGGCAGGGCCACGACCCGCTCCAGATCGAAGCCGTCCGGATCATCCTCCGTGGGGGCGGAATCCTTGGGCAGCATCTCGGCGGTGATCACATCCGGCCCGTCGGCGCACAGGATCATCAGCCGCTCGATGTAATTGCGCAATTGGCGGACATTGCCCGGCCAGTCGCGCGCCTGCAACGTGGCCATGGCGTCTTCGGAAAGGCGCTTGGGCGCCCGCCCGGAGGCACGCGAATGCTGTTCGATGAAATATTCGGCCAAAAGCGGGATGTCCTCGCGCCGTTCGGCGAGAGAGGGCACGCGAATGGGCACCACCGCCAGACGATGATAGAGATCGGAGCGGAAGCGGCCATCGGCAATCAGGGCCTCCAGATCGCGGGCGGTGGACGAGACGATGCGCACATCCACCTTCACCGGACGGTTTCCGCCCACGCGGGTGAAGGTCTGATCCACAAGCACGCGCAGAACCTTGCCCTGCGTCTCCAGCGGCATGTCGGCGACTTCATCGATAAACAGCGTGCCGCCATGCGCCTCCTCCAGCTTGCCGACGATGCGGCCCTGACCATTGCCATCGCCCTCGGTGCCAAAGAGCGCCTCCTCCATGCGTTCCGGTGCCAGGGTGGCCGCCTGCAGCACCACGAAGGGGCCATCGGCGCGCTGTGACCACTCATGCAGCTGCCTGGCGGCCAGCTCCTTGCCGGCGCCCATGGGGCCGGAGATGAGAACGCGGGAATTGGTGGGCGCGATTTTTTTCAGCTCCTGCTTGAGCCGACGCATGGCGGGCGATTCGCCGATCATGGTCACCGCCGCACCGGTGCGGGTCTTCAGCTCCACGTTCTCGCGGCGCAGACGCGAGGCTTCCAGCGCGCGATTGACCACGAGCACGAGACGCGAGGCCTTGAACGGCTTCTCGATATAGTCATAGGCGCCCTTCTTGATGGCGGCGACGGCAGTCTCGATATTGCCGTGGCCGGAGATGATGACCACAGGCAGATCCGGATGCTGGGCTTTGATGACCTCAAGAAGCTCAAGCCCGTCCATGGGAGAGCCCTGAAGCCAGATGTCGAGCACCACCAGCGCGGGGCGGCGCTCGGCGATGGCTTCCAGCGCCGAGGTGCTGTCATGCGCAAGCCGCGGCTCGTATCCCTCGTCCTCAAGAATGCCGCCGATCAGCTCCCGGATGTCGGCTTCATCATCGACGATGAGAATGTCTGCACTCATGGGCTTATGGCCTTCCCTCGCCGTTTGTGTTGATGGTGTTTTCCGAAGCGGCGTTCATGCCGTCCTTGTCCTTTTCCCCGTGGCTTAAGGCCGCCGTCTTCCGTTTCGTCTCGCGCCCCTCTCCTTCGGCGGGCGTTTCCCGTTTCAAGGGCAGAACCAGGCTCACCTGCGCCCCCTGTCCGTCCGGCGCATCGTCCAGAATCAGGCGGCCGCCGTGCTCCTCCATGATGCGCTGGACAATGGCCAGGCCCAGGCCTGTGCCTTTCTCGCGGGTGGTCATGTAGGGCTCGGTGAGGCGTTCGCGATTTTCCTTCGGCAGGCCGCGGCCATTGTCCGTCACTTCGATCACGGCCGCACCGTCCCGTTCAAACACGGACACGCGAATGCGCCCGGGCGGTTCGGGCTTCTCCTCCAGCCGCGCCTCGATGGATTCCTTAGCGTTCTTGACCAGATTGGTGATGGCCTGGGTGATCAGGCGCCGGTCGAAAGCAAAGACGAGCGGTTCATCCGGCAGGTCCATCTCGAAGGTGATGTCCTCGCTGCTCACCCGCTGCAGCAGCAGCGCCTCCTTGACCACGCGCACCAGATCGTCCGGCTCCGGCCGTGCGGAGGGCATGCGGGCGAAGGAGGAGAACTCGTCCACCATGCGGCCGATGTCCTCCACCTGGCGGATGATGGTGTCGGTGCACTGGGTGAAGATATCGGGGCGCGAGGTGATTTCCTTTGCATAACGCCGCTTCAGACGCTCCGCGGAAAGCTGAATCGGCGTGAGCGGGTTCTTGATCTCATGGGCGATGCGGCGGGCGACATCGGCCCAGGCGGCATTGCGCTGCGCGGCAAGAAGATCGGTGATGTCATCGAAGGTGAGCACATAGCCGAAAACGTCGCGCTCACCCTTTTCCGTGGTCACCCGCACAACGAAGGTGCGTGTGGTGCTTTCCACGCTGCGGTTCACCTGATCCTCGGCGAAGCCGGAACGCTTTTTGCGCGCGGTCTCGAAGACGGGAACAAATTCGGGCAGCACCTCGCCTAAGGCACGGCCAACCAGATCCTTCTCACGCAGGCCAAGCAGCTCCTGGGCGGAACGGTTGGCCAGCGTGATGCGCCCGTGCCGGTCCAGCCCGAGAACACCGGCGGAAGCGCCCTTCAGAACCGCCTCGGTGAAGCGGCGGCGTTCATCGAGCTTGTGATAGGCGGCCAGCAGTTCTTCACGTTGCGACTTGAGCTGGCGCGTCATCTGGTTGAAGACGCGAATGAGCGTGCCAATGTCGCCGGTGCCGCGGCTTGCGGGGACTTCCACGTCAAAATTGCCGCGCGCCACCTGGCGGGCGGCGCGGATGAGCCCGACAACCGGCTGCACGAGGCGGTCGGCGAACCACAGGCCGAACCAGACCGCCGCCATCAGGAAAATGAAGGTCACGCCCGCATACATGAGGGCAAAGGTGATCTGCAGATCCACGCGCTGGGACTTCAGCGCATAGTATTCGGCCCGTTCTGCCCGCGCCTTGGCGAGCTGGCGCAGGACCTCCTCCTTCACCGGACGGTAGATGTAGAGATAACGGCCGGGATAGCCCTCCAGTTTCTTAAGCGCACGGATGAAATTGTCTCCCGGCCCCGGCCCCATGACGACAATGCGCCCTTTGTCCGCAACGTTCAGGGCATCCGGCGGCGGCGGGCGGAAGAAGATGTCGGCGCGCTTGCGGGCGGCAACATCGAACTGACGCAGGCTGCGATCGAATATGAAAATGGCCGGCACGCCCCGCAGGGAGGCCAGAGTCGTCACCCGCCGGATGAACTGCATGCGGTCACTGTCATACAGGCCGCGGTTGTGTTCGATGTCGGCGGCAATGCCGGCGGCATCGAGCCGGGCGAGATCGGCCTGTTCCTGAATATAGGTCTGGGCCACGGCCACGGAACGATCGACGATATCCTGCATGCGCTGGGAGAACCAGGCATCCAGGCCGCGATTGAGCGTAACGGACGCGAAGACGGCAACAATGACCGCGGGTATGGCGGCGAAAAGAGACAGCAGCGCCACCACGCGCCCGTGCAGCCCGGCGCCCGCCTGCCCGCGGCGCTTGGCCATGACCAGACGGAATACCTGCCAGCCGATGAGCGAGGCCATGGCCAGCACAAGAGCGGCGTTGAACCACAGAAGCGTGGTTACCACCGTGCGGGTGGGCTTGATGGGCGTAAGCCCGGTCAGGATGGTGTAGGTGACAAGACCGGAAATGACGGCGAGCAAAACGAGAAGAAGCCCGATCGGCCCCGTCTGCGGGCGATAGACCCGCTCGGCGTCATAGGATGGCTGGGCCTTCACCCCCCGGCCGCCGGGCGGCGTTCCGGGCGAAATGGCCCGGGAATGCGCACGCTCGCCGCGGGCGTGTTCCGGCCTGGATGCACTCATGCCGGGCTCATCCCTGTGCTCTGTTATGGCCCCGTCGCCGTGCTCGCTCATGCGTTCTTAAATCCGCCTGTTTCCAGTTCATGCCGGCAAGGGTGTGGCCTCCGGCAACCGTTCTAAACGCATGTTGCAAAAATTCAACACGCCTGTGGCAAAAGTGCGACAGATGCGCCATGCAATCAAACGAAAAGGCCGCCTTCCTGAAAAGGCGGCCTTGGTGTCTAGAGCCTGTCAAAAACGCCTCGCTGCACGATGCTTCACGGCGCAACGCTGGCAAGCTCGCGGCCTTTCAAGCCACGAAAACACGGTGAAACTCACACCATCACCCTGACATACACCGATGTGTCGGGCGGATACGCGAGCACATCGTGCAGCCTGTTGGAGAACCTTACTTCTTGTTGACGGCGTCCTTCAGGGCCTTGCCGGGCTTGAAGCGCGGCACGTTCATGGCCGGAATCTCGCGCACTTCGCCCGTGCCCGGAATCTTCTGCTTGCGGGCAGCCCGATGGCTGACCATGAAGGTGCCGAAACCGACCAGACGCACTTCATCACCCGCTTTAAGCGCCTCCATGACGCTCTCCATGGCCGCATCCAGCGCTGCGGCCGCCTGGGTCTTGGTCAGGCCGGCCTTCTCGGCCACCTTGGCGATCAATTCCTGCTTGTTCATATTTCTCTTTCCCTTGTCATGGCAACGGACCGGCCCTGCTCCGGAAAGATGCAGGAACGGTCTTTTCCATATTCCTCAAACGTGATGCCGTGTACGCATGTGCTCTTCCCTGGCCAGAGGAGGCGGCCTTTCAAATGCCTTTCCTTCCGCCTCTGCCAGGCGAATCAAAAGCCCCCATGCACTCACACCTTTTGCCATGCCAATGCTTGACGCACTTGGCAAGTCTCAACCGGCCTGTCCTGTTCAATTTTCATGATTTTGCACAGATCGTGGCCAAACTGTGGTTGCATCATGGCCTTGTACCTGCCCGGTTCGGGCGCAATCCCGGGATGCGGCTTTTTCTCTCACAATATGGAAGAAGAGCATCGCCGACTCACCGGCCATTGACGGTATCCGGATGCGGCGTTGTGAACACCTGACCGGGGTAGATGAGGTCCGGATCGCGAATCTGATCCTTGTTGGCCTCGTAAATGACCGTATAGCGGATGCCGCGGCCATAGATGGCCCGCGCGATGTTCCAGAGATTGTCTCCCGGCTGGATCACCACCTTGCCGATGAAAACCTGTGGCGCACCCTCGACCCTTTCCGCCTGTCCGGCGCGGGTCACACGCATGCTCTTCTCTTTCTGCACCGCAGGGGTGCTGGCCTGATCCTGGCCGGTGGCCTTTGCAGCGGGCATGGCCGCTTCTGTCGCTTCAGCTTCAGCTTCAGCTTCAGCTTCGCGCGCCGCCGCCTCGGCAAGCTGCTGATCGCTCAAATGTGTCTCTTCGCTGCCGCTTTTGCCCACGCCGGACGCTTTTTCATCCGATGGCTTGGCGGTATTGGCCATCCCCTCTTCCGGAGTCTTTTTCGCCGTGCCCTGTTCGGAAGCCTTTGCCTTTTCGCGCATGGCCAGAATGGTTTCAGGCTTCGCCCGCATGAACGGCAGCTCGATGCGGGAAATCACCCTGGCGTTCTCATCGATATGATCCACGCGCAACGTGTGCACACCGGGGCTGATGCGCGTGCTGCCGTGCCAGGTCCAGCGCCCTTCCGAATCAGCGCGGGCATCGCCGAGATGTCGGTTGTCCACATAAAGCCGCAGCAAGGCACCGGGCCGGGCGCGGCCGGTGAAGAAAATGGCGCCCTTCTCGTCATAATCCACAACATCAAGAGCCAGCGGCATGGCCTTGTTCTTTTTGGCCTTTGGCGTTTCTGCCACCTGGCTGCCTTGCCCGGCTTTCGCTTCCGATTCGGACGTGCCGGCTCCTTGAGGCGTGCCAGACTTTTCCTTCGTGCCGGCCGTTTCTTCTGCGTTTTCGGATGAGGTGACCGGCTCTGCCGCTTTTTGCTCACGCTTGGTTCCGGCAGCTTCAGGACCGGCTTCGGCCATGCGCACAGGCTTTTGCAACACGCGCGAAGGCGCGGAGGGCTCGGAAAGAACAATGAGCGGCTTCTCACCCCGTTTCACCGTCAGGGCCACGCTCTGGCGTGAATAGAAGGCCTGTTCCTTTCCTGTCTTGTCGGCATAGGCACGGATCATCAGCTGGTGGGCGCCTTCCGGCAGCGGTGTGTCGGGCACGAAGACCCATTCACCGCGTTCATTGGCGGTGACGCGGCCGAGAACCTTGCCATCAAGGAGGATTTCCACAAAGGAGCCCGGCGTGGCCCGGCCGGCCACAACGGCGGAACCGTCCTCCTCCACGCGCACGATATCGAAGGCCGGCGCAGGCTTCGATTCCCCGGCTGCCTGTTCAGCACCCGCCTGTTTATCCGATTTGCCTTCGCCTGTCTGGGCCTCGGCCGTTTCCTGCGTTTTCTTTCCCGGTTCCGGTGCGGATGCTTTCGTCTGCGCTGCCGTCTTTTCTTCTGCGCCCTTTTCACCGGCGGTTATATTCTTTGCCTCGCCGGCTGGCCTGGATGCGGAAGCGGCGGAGGCCTTCTTCTCTTCCTGCCCTTCTGCGCCTTTCCTTTCAGCGGTGGCTTTGGCCTGTGTCGCCTTTTCGCCCTTGGCAGGGCCTTCGCGCATCAGCGCCGTCACGGCGGCGGGTTTTCCCTGCCTGTAGGCCTGATAGCCGAAATAGGCCGCAAGAATGCCGAGGATGAGAAAGACCAGGGACAGGATCCAGACAAGCGGTTTGTTCATGACGGCGCCTTGTTTTTTCTGGTTTGTGTAACGCGGCACGCAAGTCCAACTTGGCCATAAGCATCCCTTCCGCGGGTGGATGCCCGGCCCGTCACCTCAAGGTCAACGCCTTTATAGCCCCCGGTCTTTTCTTTCCTGTTTGACACCATGCCGGAATTTTTGCAACTCGTCTCACCTTGAATTGCGCCCTTCTCCTTCGGGGAATGGCGCTTGTAACCCCTTTAACCCAGTGTCATTGGAGACGCCCATGAGCACGCGGCCGAAAAAAAGCTTGTGCGTCTATTGCGGCTCCTCGCCCGGCAATGATCCCGCCTATGCCGAAGCGGCGCGAAAGCTTGGCCGGCAGCTGGCAGAAGCCGGCATCGGGCTTGTCTATGGCGGCGGATCGCTTGGCCTCATGGGCGAGGTGGCACGCGCCTGTCTTGAGCATGGTGGATATGTCACCGGCGTCATCCCCGAGTTTCTCATTCGCAAGGAGATCATGCTGGAGGGGGTGAACGAGCTGGTGGTGACCGCCAACATGCACGAACGCAAGATGACCATGTTCGAGAAGGCGGATGGGTTCTGCGCCCTGCCCGGCGGCATCGGCACACTGGAAGAGCTGGTGGAGGTCTCCACCTGGGCCCAGCTCGGCCAGCACGTCAAGCCCATTATCCTTGCCAACATCAATGGATATTGGGATCCGCTGATCGAACTCATCGGCCACATGCGCGACCAGGGCTTTTTCAAGTCCTCGCAGGAGGTGCGTTTTGATGCCGTCACCCGCATCGATCAGGTGATCCCCATGTTCGAGAAGCGCCTGAAGATCAGGCGGCAGCCGACATGGACCCCGGATGAACTGGTGCGCCGCTTCTGAGCTTTTCCTGCCGATGAGGGCGTGATGCGCGGCCTGGCTGGCTGCGTGCCGGATTTTTAGGCCCGGTATGGGGGGTGATGAAAGAATGGTGATCCCGGCAGGATTCGAACCTGCGACCCCCGGATTAGGAATCCGGTGCTCTATCCAACTGAGCTACGGGACCCCGCTTTCTGCTGCGTCTTAAATTTTGGCTTGCCGCATATTCTGATCGCGCTTTCAAGCAGGCGGCAAGGCATCCTGCAAAGGCGCGGGCGCCCTTTCGTGCATAGACCAGTGCGCGCGCGCGTGCAAGCGTTGGCCTGACCGGAGCGACGGCAAGCCTTCTTGATCCTGATCCGTAATCCTTTCTTTTTCGCCTTTTGGGGCGGTTGACGGCGCCGCCCTGCCCGCCTCTCAATATTTCACCACACGCACTATGCCATGGTCTGGCGCGAAGGCTCATGAGCCCTTTTCCCAAAGTCTTCGCGCCATGGTGAGACGTCAGCAAAAGAAAGAGGACAGGCCAGCCATGCGCCCGCCAGCTCATTTCTATGCCCCCCTCGCCGCGGGGGCGCCGCAGCCCTATCGCCAGCCGCCGGTGCGGCTTGAGCGGATGATTCATTTCATTCCGCCTCATGTGGAGAAGGTGCGCGCCAAGGTGCCGCAGCTGATCGGCAAGGTGGATGTCATTCTGGGCAATCTCGAGGATGCCATTCCCGCCGATGCCAAGGAGGCGGCGCGCGAAGGCTTCATTCGCATGGCGCAGGACAATGACTTCGGCAACACGGGGCTGTGGGTGCGCATCAATGCGCTCAACAGCCCGTGGGTTCTGGATGATGTCATGGAGATCATGGCCGGCTGCGGCAAGAAACTGGATGTGATCATGCTGCCCAAGGTGGAGGGCGCCTGGGATATCCATTATCTCGACCGGCTGCTTGCGCAGCTCGAGGCCAGGCACGGTATCGATAAGCCGGTGATGATCCATGCCATTCTCGAAACGCCGCTCGGTGTGAGCAATGTGGAGGAAATCGCCACCGCCTCGCCGCGCATGCATGGCATCAGCCTGGGCCCGGCGGACCTTGCCGCCTCCCGTGGCATGAAGACCACCCGGGTAGGCGGCGGACATCCCGGGTATCGCGTTATCGCCGATCCCGATCCGGACAATCCGCAGGCACCGCGGGCCAGCGCGCAGCAGGATCTGTGGCATTACACCATCGCGCGCATGGTGGATGCCTGCCGTGCGGCGGGCATCAGCCCCTTTTATGGCCCCTTCGGCGATTTTTCCGATCCGGAGGCCTGCGAAGTCCAGTTCCGCAACGCCTTCCTGCTGGGTTGCGTCGGCGCCTGGACGCTGCATCCCTCGCAGATCGACATCGCCCGGCGTGTCTTCTCGCCGGATCCGGAAGAGGTGCGCTTTGCCCTGAAGATTCTGAAGGCCATGCCGGACGGCACCGGTGCGGTGATGGTGGATGGCAAGATGCAGGACGATGCCACCTGGAAACAGGCGAAGGTGCTGGTCGATCTTGCGCGCCTGGTTGTTGAAAAGGAGCCGGAGAAAAAGGCGCTTTACGGACTGGAGGAAGACGCCTGAACCATTCTGACTTCAACGGTATTCCAGGGGCCGCCTTAACCTGAGGCGGCCTTTGTTTTTTTCACATGGGCATTTGCGGGAGTCTTTGTCTCCAACCACCCCGACATCCTGAATGGGGGATGAATGGCCAATTCAGAGGCGTTTCAGGCGCACTGCGCCATTGTCGGTGCCGGTCAGGGCGCTTCCCTTTCCCGAAAACAGGCCCTCGGGCTTTTGGAAGCGCTTTTTGAAAAACGAGCTCAAGGGAAGCCTTTTTGCGAAGCCAAGGAGAATGCCCATGTCCCTCTCTTGCCGCTCTTCTGCCTTTTCCGCCCTTGCCTTTGGCGCCGTTGTTGGCGCATTGAGCCTTTCCGCCCTGTCCGAAACGGTGCAGGCCGCCACCTACTGGCCCGTGGTGTGCAAAGGCGCGGTTGAGAAAATCACCGTGCGGCCGGGGATGATGACCATAGTTGCCCGCCCCGGCGCCATTGCCGCCGCGCCGCGCGCAGGCGAATGCGTCTGGCTCGATCGGGGCATGCGCCGGCGCGGCGAGGTGACCCCGCGCGGGCGTGTTGTGTTCCGCCTGCGCTATGACGGCACGCCCGTCTTCGAACATGCCCGCGGCCGCAGCCGCTTTTTCATTCCCGGCAATCCGGCGGCGAACAGGCTTTTGCGCCGCGATGAACGCCGGCGCACCTTCCGTTTCCTCGCCCGGCGTGTCGGGCGCGGGATTTATGAGGCGGCGCTGCGCGTGCCGGCGGGCTCCGTGGTTGGCGATCCCTTCGGCGGCGGTGGTCGCCCAGGCTGGGAGGAAACGCCGCCGTTTCCGCCGCGGGCCGTGCGTATCGTCCTTGAGCGCATTCACATCCGGCGCGATGGCGATCGCATCTCGCCCGGTGAATGGATCGTGACCACCGCGGCGCGCGCCGACGGGCGCTATCGCACCACCCGCACCTTGCGCTGGCCGCGGCGGGGTATTGCCAAGGTGCGGGACGGCCAGCGCATCCGCGTGGGCGAGAGCATGATCGTGCGCGGCTTGCGCCCCGGCGATCCTCTCCATATCGCCGTGCGCGCCATGGACTGTGATGCCGACACGCTTCTGGATTTCGGCGCGCGCCTGCCCGGCGAGGCCGGCGATCTCTTCCGCGCCGCGCAGGAGGCGACGGGAAGCGGCCGTTGCCCGGCGGAGGATTTCGGCGAGATGTCCGGCCGCAATGATATTGCCCGGCTGCGCATCACACTGCCGCCCCGGCAGTGGCAGCGCGGCGGACGCATTGTCGAGACCATCGCCGGTGATGGATTGCGCGCAACCGTCACCCTGCGGATCATACCTCTGCCTGTGCGGCGCTGAAGGAAGGCGTGCCTGTCCCATGAAGGGGAAAGGCCGGACCAATGGTCCGGCTTTTTCGCTTTATCAGTAACTTACAGAAACTTCTTCACACACTGGTATAAATATTCGCTCCTGAACATCTCTCTCAGGCAAGAGCCGCGCCGGCGGAGAGTTCGGCAAGCAGCGGCAGGGCGTCATCGAGGCTGTCGATGGTAAAATCCGCCCCGAAAGCGGGAGCGGGCCGGTCCAGATAGCCCCAGGTGGCGAGAATGGAGGGCACGCCCGCAGCACGCGCCGCCAGAACATCGGCCATGGAATCGCCGATAAGCACGGCGCGGTGCGGCAAAGAGGCGCATTGTTTCAGGGCATGATGCAGCGGCGCGGGATCGGGCTTGCCTTTTCCGGTCGTATCACCGCCGACGACGGCATCGAAATGATCCCGCAAGGACAGGGCGGCAAGCAGCGCCTCGGCGAGATGCGCCTTCTTGTTGGTGCATACGGCCAGCCGGAACCCCTGCGCCCGCGCCAGGGGCAGGAATTCCTCCACGCCGGGAAAGGGGCGCGAATGGTCCGCAATGCGGGCCTGATAGCGGGCGATGAAAGCGGCGATTAGTTCAGGCCAGCCGGATTCGTCCGGCAAGGGATGGCCCGCCGCCTGCATGCCGGCGCTCAGCAGCGCCCGCGCGCCCCGGCCCGCATGCACCCGGCCCGTTTCGAGATCAAGCGGCGGCAGGTTCATCTCCGCCAGCATCGCATTGGTCACCGCCACAAGATCGGGTGCGGTATCAACGAGCGTGCCGTCAAGGTCGAAAACGATGGTGAAGGTCATCTCCCTGCCCTTTCAGTCTGCGCCGGGCCTTTCCTTGTCCCACCCCGCAAATTATCCCAACACCGCCCCTCATCAAGCGCCAGCAAGGCGGCCCCGGATGTGCCCGCTGCCGAGACAAGACTCATAAAGGCCATGCTGCCATTCGCCAGTGGTGCCAGCCGGCGGATCATGATAGGGATCGGGCACGATATTCAACAGGCCACAGGGATGTGAGGAAAGCCGCCATGACCAAGGACATGCCGCTGCGCGAGATGCTGAACGACCCCACCCTGCTGAAGGAGGATTGTTATATCGATGGCGCCTGGGTCTCCGCATCGGAACGCATGGCGGTGCATGATCCGGCCACGGGCGAGGAGATCGCCGCGGTGCCGGTGCTTGATGCCGATGCCGTCTCTGCCGCCATCGATGCCGCGGAAGCGGCCCAGAAGGCCTGGGCGGCCAAGACGGCCAAGGAGCGTTCGCGCATCTTGCGCTGGTGGTATGAGCTGATCATCGAGCATGCCGATGATCTCGCCCTGATCATGACCCGCGAACAGGGCAAGCCGCTGGCGGAGGCACGCGGCGAGGTAACCTATGGCGCCGCCTTCGTTGAATGGGCGGCGGAAGAGGCCAAGCGGCTCTATGGCGAGATCATTCCCTCGCCGTTTCCGGATGCGCGCATCATGGTGCTGCGCCAGCCGGTGGGTGTGGTCGCCGCCATCACGCCCTGGAACTTTCCCAACGCCATGATCACGCGCAAGGCCGGCCCGGCCCTGGCAGCCGGCTGCACCATCGTGATCAAGCCGGCGGCGGAAACGCCCCTTTCGGCCCTGGCGCTGGCCGAGCTTGCCGATCGCGCCGGCATTCCAAAGGGCGTGTTCAACGTGGTCACCGGCCGGGCCGAGGAGATCGGCCGGATATTCACCGGTTCGGAAAAGGTGCGCATGCTCACCTTCACCGGCTCCACCGAAGTGGGCAAGCTTCTGATGCAGCAGTGCGCGGGCACGGTGAAGAAGGTGGGGCTGGAGCTGGGCGGCAATGCGCCGTTCATCGTCTTTGACGATGCCGATCTCGATGCGGCGGCGGACGGCGCCCTGGCCTCGAAATATCGCAACGCCGGGCAGACCTGCGTGTGTGCTAACCGCATCCTTGTGCAGGATTCCGTCTATGACGCCTTTGCCGAAAAGCTGGCGGAACGGGTGCGCCGGCTGAAAGTGGGGGTGGGCACGGAAGAGGGCGTGACCACCGGACCGCTGATCAACGAGGCGGCACTGAAAAAGGTGGAGGAGCTGGTGGCGGACGCCAAGGCCAAGGGCGCGCGCGTGCTCACTGGCGGCAAGCGCCATGCTCTGGGCGGTACCTTCTATGAGCCCACCATCCTGTGTGATGTGTCCTCGGAGATGCGGGTAACCAACGAGGAGATCTTCGGCCCGGTGGCACCGCTTTATCGATTCTCCACCGAGGAGGAGGCGATTCGCCTGGCCAACGATACCCGCTATGGCCTGGCCGCCTATTTCTATGCCCGCGATCTGGGACGGATCTGGCGGGTTTCGGAAGGGCTGGAATACGGTATCGTCGGCGTGAACAAGGGGATTATCTCAACCGAAGTCGCCCCCTTTGGCGGGGTGAAGGAATCCGGACTGGGCCGGGAAGGCTCCCGCCACGGCGTGGAGGAATTCACCGAGCTGAAATACGTGCTCGTCGGCGGTGTGTAAGCGCAAAACCGCAGTTCATACGCACATCCTTTCGGAATGTTGCAATCGTGTGCGGCCTTGCGCATCAAGACACGATGAAGACTCCTTGCGGGCGGGATGGTCGCATCCCGCCTTTGTGTGTTTCATAAAGCCTTTCCTTCTGTTTTCGGTATCGAAGGGCACACTACACGACACACCGTTGCCATCTTTCTCGTCACCCCGGCGAAAGCCGGGGTCTTGTGCCGCAAACTCATGCGTTTGTGGCCTGAGATACCGGCTTTCGCCGGTATGACGATATATGTGTCGTGTAGTGTGATCGAAGGGTAAAAACCGGCATTCGCCGTTGCCTTGGCGGCGGATGTGCGTAGTCTGTCGAAAGACAGCTTCATCATTCCGCAATCGCATCAACGGCATCGTTCATGGACACGCATCAATTCCTGCTCGCGCTGCTGCTGATCCTGCTCTTTGCCCGCCTGTTTGCGGAAGTGGCCACACGCCTGCGCATTCCCGCCGTTCTTGGCGAGCTTCTTGCCGGGGTCATTCTGGGTCCGTCCCTGTTTGGCTGGATCGAGCCGGTTGAGGCCCTGCGCCTGCTTGCGGAAATCGGAATCATCCTGCTTCTTTTCGAGGTGGGGCTGGATGTGGATGTGCAGAAGCTGGCGCGGGCCGGCTGGCGTTCGGCCATCGTTGCCATCGCCGGGTTCGTGCTGCCCTTCGTTTTCGGCTATGGGCTGACCCGCCATGTCTTTGCGCTGGGCACCCTGGAATCCCTCTTTGTCGGCGGTGCGCTCACGGCCACCAGCATCGGCATCACCGTGCGGGTGATGCGAGACATTCACGTGCAGAATACCCGCGAGGGACAGATCGTGCTGGGCGCGGCCGTGCTTGATGACATTTTCGGCGTCATCCTGCTTGCCCTGCTCTATGAATTCGCCACCGCCGGTGTTGTCAGCCTCAACAATGCCAGCAAGGTTGGCGCCTTCATTCTCGTCTTCTTCCTGATCGCGCCGATTGCGGCCAAGTTCATGGCCCTTGTCATTGGCCGCCTCGATCATTCAACCGAGCTTCCCGGGCTCATTCCCACCGCCATGGTCTCGCTGGTGCTGCTGTTTGCCTGGCTGGCCAAGGAGGTCGGCGCGCCGGAGATGCTGGGCGGGTTTGCCGCGGGGCTTGCGCTGTCCCGGCGCTTCTTTCTGCCCTTTGGCCTCTCCCTGCGCACCGATGAGAACCTGGCGCGCCGCATCGAGCATCAGATGGAGCCGATCATCCGCCTGTTCACGCCCATTTTCTTCGTCACCGTCGGCTTATCGCTCAATCTGCATGCCGTTGACTGGCATTCCTCCACCATCTGGCTGCTCACAGGCGGCTTGCTGATTGTGGCGGTGCTGGGCAAGCTTCTGGGCGGGCTTATTGTGCTTTCCCTGCCGCTGGCCTCGCGCACCGCGGTGGGCATTGCCATGATCCCGCGCGGTGAGGTGGGCCTTGTCTTTGCCGAACTGGGGCGAACCAGCGGCATGCTGAGCGATGAAACCTATGCCGCGATCCTGCTGGTGGTGGCCTTCACCACCCTGCTCTCCCCCCTGATCCTGAAAGGCTTCTATGCCCGCTTTTCTGATGCGATCCATGCCCGCAGCCCGCATGCGCATGCCCATCATGGCCATGACGGAGATGGCTGAAGCCTTTCCACATTCCCGGCGTCTCTTTTCACCTGGCCGCATGCCTTCCATTGCGGGGCAACGGCACCTTTGCTAAGCCCCGCCTTGAGGTTACGCAAAACACTCATGCCCGCGCCCTGTTCGCCCTGACCGGGTGAATCCGGGCATGACGGCAAAACATCCTGAAACGAGGGTCATCCATGATACCGCGCTATACCCGGGCCGAAATGGCCGATATCTGGTCGCAGGAGACAAAGTTTCGCATCTGGTTCGAGATTGAGGCCTATGCGGCGGAAGCCCAGGCGGAGCTGGGCGTCATTCCGAAAGAGGCGGCCAGGGTCATCTGGGAGAAGGGCTCAAAGGCGCAGTTTGATGTTCAGCGCATCGAGGAAATCGAGCGCGAGGTGAAGCACGACGTCATTGCCTTTCTCACCCATCTCGCCGAGATCGTGGGGCCAGAAGCGCGCTTCGTGCATCAGGGCATGACCTCCTCGGATGTTCTGGACACCTGCTTTAACGTGCAGCTCACCCGCGCTGCGGATATCCTTCTGGACGATCTCGACCTGGTGCTGGCAGCCTTGAAGAAACGCGCCTTTGAGCACAAGGACACCGTCTGCATCGGCCGCAGCCATGGCATTCATGCCGAGCCCACCACCTTCGGCCTGAAGCTTGCCACCTTCTATGCCGAATTCTCCCGGGCGAAGGAGCGGCTGCAGTTTGCGCGCGATCAGGTGGCCACCTGCGCCATTTCCGGCGCGGTGGGCACCTTTGCCAACATCGACCCTTATGTGGAGGAATACGTGGCGAAGAAGCTGGGGCTTAAGCCGGAGCCCATCTCCACCCAGGTGATCCCGCGCGACCGGCACGCCATGTTCTTTGCCACGCTGGCGGTCATCGCCTCCTCCATTGAGCGGCTGGCGGTGGAAATCCGGCATTTGCAGCGCACGGAGGTGCTGGAGGCGGAGGAATATTTCTCGCCCGGGCAGAAGGGCTCTTCCGCCATGCCGCACAAGCGCAATCCCATCCTGACCGAAAACCTGACAGGCCTTGCGCGCCTTGTGCGCATGAGCGTGATTCCGGCGCTGGAGAACGTGGCGCTGTGGCATGAGCGGGATATCTCGCATTCTTCCGTTGAGCGCGGCATCGGGCCCGACACCACGGTGCATTTGGATTTCGCGCTGCGCCGTCTGGCAGGCGTCATCGAGAAGCTGGTGGTCTATCCCGAGCGCATGAAGAAGAACCTCAACCTGCTGGGCGGGCTCATTCATTCGCAGCGGGTGCTGCTGGCGCTGACGCAGGCCGGCATGAGCCGCGAGGAGGCCTATCGCGTGGTGCAGCGCAACGCCATGCCGGTTTGGGAGGGCAAGGGCAACTTCCTCGATCTCCTGAAACAGGACGAGGATGTGCGGAAGTATCTCACGGACGCGCAGCTGGAAAGCCTCTTCGACCTCTCCTATCACACCAAGCACGTGGACACGATCTTCAAGCGCGTGTTCGGGGAGGTATGAGAGGCTTGTCTTTACCGGGGGCTGAGAAATGGCTGTCCTTTGTCGACGCTATCCCGCTGTTTTGGACGGGGAAGCGGGCGCTTATGGCGTGACTTTTCCGGACCTGCCTGGCGTTGTTGCCATGGGCGAAACCGTGGAAGAGACCTTGTCCAACGCCGTGGACGCTTTGGCGGATGCGGCCGTGGAAATGAACGGCGCATTGCCGGAGCCGACACCGCTGGAAAAGGTCCGCCTGCCTGAAGGCGCCCTTGCCATCACCAGCGTGCCGCTATTGAAGCTTACCGGCAAGGCGCGGCGCGCCAATCTTACATTGGACGAAGGTGTGCTCGCCTTTATCGATGCATAGGCGAAGCGTCGTGGCATGACCCGCAAGGCCTTTATTGAATGGATGGCACGCTTCGTTGCTGAACACGCGGCGTGATGGCGCACAAGGGCCCGGCGCTTCCTATTGTCATGCGTGATGCCCTGATTCCTCCATCATGATGGGATGTTAGTGGCGCCCTTGTGTGCCAAAACAGCCTATCAATTGCGCTCGATCTTGATCTTGCCGCTCTTGATGCCTTCGACAAAATGCTTGACCACATCCGCAGGCGGCGAGGATGTCCAGCGCTCGATGCGGGCCCTTTCAAGCTCTTCCTCTTCCCTGCTCCTTTTCTCCTTCCCGTTCTCTTCCGGTTTTTTCATGGTCTTCCTCCCTGGCTGTTCCGGTCTTGAAAATACCGCTGCGGCATGTGCGCTGTCAAAAAGCGCTCTGATCCATTATAGATCCGTCATATGCACATGATGCCCTTCGCTAAAAAAAAAAAAAGCCGAAGGGCAGCGGGGCCATGGGCGAGAGGTCATACCCGCTGCACGAGGATGTGCACGACCGGCTTCTTGCCCCATTCGGCCACGGCGGCGCGGCGCACGGCGATGCGCAGGGTTTCGATGACCATCTCGTCATTGCGCCTGCGGGCGCGCCCCATGTTCTCCAGCGCCTCATCGGCGGCATCGAGCAGCACGTCCTCCATGAGCTGGCCATCGGCGGTTTTTTCCGGCAGGCCCTCAACCACAATCTGGGCCGGCCCGCGGATGTTGCCCTTGCCATCCAGCGCCACGGAGACCACGACGATACCCACGAAAGACAGCCGCCGCCGTTTCTGCACCGGCCCCTTCTCGCCGGGCACAAGAAGCCGTCCGTCCACGAACTGACGGCCAGAAACGGCCTCGCCGACAATCTCGGCCGGTCCCGGGGCGATACGCAGCATCTGCCCGTCCAGCATCTGCGCCACTTCCGGAATGCCGCGGGCGCGGGCGAATTCCGCATGCATCATCATGTGCCAGGGTTCGCCATGCATGGGGATTAAGCGCTTGGGCCGCACCAGATCGTACATGATCGCCAGTTCCTCGCGGCGCGGATGGCCGGAGGCGTGCACCAGCCGCTCCGGTGTGTTGGCGATGACTTCCACCCCGAGCAGGGCCAGCCGGTTCATCACGCCGATCACCGCCTTCTCGTTGCCGGGAATGGTGAAGGAAGAGAAAATGACGATATCGCCCTTCTCAAGCGCGATGCGGGGATGGATGTCATCGGCTATGCGGGAAAGCGCCGCGCGCGGCTCGCCCTGAGAGCCGGTGCAGAGCAGAACGACCTTTTCCGGCGGCAGAAAGCCGAAGGCCTCTTCATCGAGAAACTGCAGGCCCTCATCCAGCAGGCCGCATTTCTGCGCCGCCTCAATCACGCGGCGCATGGCATAACCGGCCACCACGACATCGCGCCCGTGCCGGCGCGCGGCCTCGGCCACCACCTTGATGCGCGCGACATGGGAGGAAAAGGTGGTGACCGCCACACGCCCGGGCGCCTGAGCGATGATCTCCTCCAGGCTTTTCGCCACATCGGTCTCGGAGGGGCTCCGCCCTTCCTTGCCGGCGTTGGTGGAATCACAGATCAGCGCTTCCACGCCCTCATCGCCGATGGCGCGCAGGCGCTCGAAGGAAAAGCGCGGCGGAATGACCGGATGCTCATCGACCTTGAAATCACCGGTATGCACCACGGTGCCAGCCGGCGTGCGGATGGCCAGGGCATTGGGCTCCGGCAGCGAATGGGTGACGGGCACATATTCCACCTCGAACTGCCCGGCGCGGATGCGGCTGCCCGGCTTGACCTCGATGAGCTCCACATCCCCCGCCCAGCCGGTTTCCTCCAGCCGGTGCTCCATGAGAAGCAGGGCGAACTTCGTGGCATAAACGGGCACATCCAGCCGATGGGCGATCCAGGGAATGGCGCCGATGTGATCCTCATGCGCGTGGGTGATGAAGATGCCGAGGAGATCTTCCTTACGCTCCTCGATGAAGCGGATGTCCGGAACGATGACCTCCACGCCGGGGGTGGTCTCATCCCCGAACATCACGCCGCAGTCCACCATGATCCATTCGCGGCGATCACCATGGCCATAGCCATAGAGATAGAGATTCATGCCGATCTCGCCCGTGCCGCCCAGCGGCAGCAGCACGAGATCTCCGCCGTCATGCGCGATGTCGTGTCGTTGTGACGATGCCATGATGTCTCATCCTGCCCCCTGCCCCGGCTCATGCGCCGCCCGGAACCCGCCTGCCCTTTTGCCCTCTCTGGCAGAGGGTTTCAAGGGCGCGTGCGTTTTTCCTCCTTGAGGAGCCGTACCGGGGTTTTTCGGGATCAGAATCCGGGATGCAGGATCTCCCCGGCGTGAAAACGCATGCTTGTGCCCTCATCGGTGCGCAGCAGAAGGGCGCCGTCTTCATCCAGCCCTTCCATGCGGCCGTGGACAATCGCCTGCTCCGTGGCAAAACGCACCGTGCGCCCCATGCCCCAGGCGCGGGCCTGCCAGGCCTCGCGCACGAGCGCAAAGCCACGCGTGCGCCAGATATCGAACCAGCGGGCAAAGGCATCGGCGATGCCGCGGGCCAAGGCTTCCGGCGTCAGGGCAAGGCCGGCGTCCTGCAAGGAAGCGGCCGGCCAGCGCACGGCTTTCTCATCCGGCGCCTGAGCCAGGTTCACCCCCCAGCCGATGATCACCGCGGGGGGATGATGGGCAGAAGCCGTTTCCGCCTCCAGCAGGATGCCGCCCAGCTTGCGTTCGGCCAGCAGCACGTCATTGGGCCACTTCAGGGCGAGCAGCCCCTGAAGCTGCGGCAGGCCATGACGCATGGCCGCGGCACACAGGGCCTTGTGCGCCGCCAAAGCGGCAACGAAGGACAGCTGCGGCAAAAAGGCCTGCGTGATCAGAGCATCCCCCTGCCCGCTCTCATCAAGAGGCAAGAGCAGGGACAGGTGCAGATTGCCAGGGGGCGAGATCCACTGCCGGCCCTTGCGGCCGCGCCCGGCCGTCTGCCGGCGGGCGAGCAGCCAGCAGGCGCCGCTCTCCCTGGCCTGCAGGCGGCGGCGCGCTTCCGCCTGAGTGGAATCCACGGCGTCAAGAACGATCAAAGGCGCTGTGGCAAGCCCGGCGGTGCCCATGACCCTTGCGCAAAAGCCCCCCTCGCACTCACGGCACGATGAAAGGCCGGATGGCCGCCTGCGCCAGCGCCGTGACCGGGCCAGGCCAGACCACATAGAAGAGCACGAAGATGACCGAAAGCGCCGTGATCAGCTTCAGCTCAAAGGGGGCGGGATCCACCGGCTCCTTCGGCTCGTCAAAGAACATCACCTTGACCACGCGCAGATAATAGAAGGCGGAGACAACGGAAGCGAGCACGCCGATGATGGCAAGAGCCACAAGCCCTGTCTTCACCGCAGAGAGCAGCACGAAATACTTGGCGAAGAACCCGGCAAGCCAGGGAATGCCGGCCAGCGAGAACATCAGCGCGCCAATGGCGAAGGCCAGCCCCATGTTGGTGCGGGCCAGACCGGCAAAGTCCTCGATCTCCTCCACCGGGCGGCCATCCCGGCGCATGCCGATCACGGCGGCGAAAACACCCAGGGTCATGACCAGATAGATGATGAGATAGATCATCACCCCGCGCAGGCCCTCCTGCCCGCCGGCGGCAAGGCCAACGAGGACAAAGCCCATATGGCCGATGGAGGAATAGGCAAGCAGGCGCTTGATATTGCTTTGCACCACGCCGGCAAAGGCGCCAAGCAGCATGGAGGCAATGGCCATGAAGACGATCACCTGCCGCCAGGCCTCCTCGGCATGTGGAAAGGCCTCATAGAGCACGCGGACGAACACGGCAATGGCCGCAAGCTTGGGCGCGGCGGCGAAATAGGCGGTCACGGGCGTGGGCGCGCCCTCGTAGACATCAGGCGTCCACATATGAAAGGGCACGGCCGAGATCTTGAAGGCGAGCGCGGCAAGGATGAACACGAGCCCCGCGATCAGGCCGATGGAAATGCCGCTTTTCAGGGCCTGGGTGAGCCCGGCGAAGGTGGTGGTGCCGGCAAAGCCATAGACCAGCGACACACCATAAAGGAACAGGCCGGAAGCCAGCGCACCAAGAACGAAATATTTCAGGCCCGCTTCCGCAGAGCGCGCCGATTCCCTGTGCATGGCCGCAAGCACATAAAGGGAGAGCGATTGCAGCTCCAGACCGAGATAGAGGGTGATGAGCCCGCCGGAGGAAATCATCACCATCATGCCGAGCACAGAGAGCAGCATGAGAACGGCATATTCAAAGCGCTCCATGCGCTCCCACTTCATGTAATGCACGGACATGACCAGCGCGATGCCGGCGGCGAAAATGACGAGGATTTTCATCACCCGCGCCATGGCATCGACGATGAAAGTGCCGCCAAAGGCGATGATGCGGTCGCTGCCGGGCACGAACAGCACAAGCAGGGCCGTGGCCGCCAGGGCCATGAGCGCCAAGGTATTGACGGCATCGACCACGCGGGATTTGCGAAAGACGCCGAACAGCAACAGCGCCATGGCCATCAGCGCCAGAGCGATCTCCGGCCGGGCTGCCGTGAAGTCCAGATGACTCATCCTTGCGTCTCCCCTCTCCCGATCACTGCACGGCGGCCTGCTGCACGGCGGCGGCCGCATCCAGGCCCGCCTGCACCTGCGTCAGCAGGGCATTCACGGAGGAATTGAACATCTCGGTCACAATGCCGGGCTGCACGCCGAACCAGACGGTCAGCAAAGCAAGCGGCAGCAGCACCGCGGCCTCGCGCCAGGTCATGTCGGTGATGCTCTTCAGCTTCTCCTTTTCCAGCGGGCCGAAAACAACGTTGCGATAGAGCCACAAGGCATAGGCCGCGGAAAGGATCACGCCGGTGGTGGCGAAAAGGGCCACCCAGGTATTGGCAAGATAGGCGCCGGTGAGCGAGAGAAACTCGCCGATGAAGCCGGTGGTGCCGGGCAGGCCCACATTGGCCATGGTGAAGAGCATGAAGATGAAGGCATACATGGGCATGCGGTTGACCAACCCGCCGTAAGCGGCGATCTCGCGGGTGTGCATGCGGTCATAGATGACGCCCACGCACAGGAACAAGGCGCCGGAGACCAGCCCGTGCGAGATCATCTGGAACATGGCGCCGTCCAACCCCTGCTTGTTCATGGCGAAAATGCCCATGGTCACGTATCCCATATGGGCCACGGAGGAATAGGCGATCAGCTTCTTGATGTCCTCCTGCACCAGCGCCACAAGCGAGGTGTAGACTATGGCGATCACCGAAAGGACGAAGACAAGCGGTGCGAAGAACTCGCTGGCCACCGGGAACATGGGCAATGAGAAGCGCAAGAAGCCATAGCCGCCCATCTTGAGCAGGATGGCGGCCAGCACCACGGACCCGGCCGTGGGCGCCTCCACGTGCGCATCCGGCAGCCAGGTGTGCACCGGCCACATGGGCATCTTCACAGCGAAGGACGCGAAGAAGGCCAGCCACAGCCAGTATTGCAAGGAGGCGGGAATGGTGGAGGGCTTGGCCAGAATCTCGGCGATGTCAGTGGTGCCGGTGTGCACATAGATGGCGATCATGGCGATCAGCATCAGCACCGATCCGGCAAGCGTATAGAGGAAGAACTTGAAGGTGGCGTAGATGCGCCGCGGCCCGCCCCAGACGCCGATGATGAGGAACATGGGGATCAGCCCGCCCTCGAAGAAGATGTAGAAGAGCACGAGATCCAGCGAAACGAAGACGCCGAGCATCAGGGTTTCGAGGACGAGGAAGGCGATCATGTATTCCTTCACCCGCCGGTTCACATGCCAGGAGGCGATGATCACGCCGGGCATGAGAAAGGCGGTGAGCAGCACGAAAGGCAGCCCAAGCCCGTCCACCCCCATGTGATAGCTCATCAGGCCGAACCAGGCGTACTTCTCCTCGAACTGAAAGCCCGGCGCGGCGGGGTCGAAGCCGCTCCAGAGAATGAGGGCGAGGATTAAGGTGAAGACGGTGGTGAACAGCGCCGTCCAGCGGATGTTGCGCAGGGCGATTTCGTCCTCGCCGCGAATGGCGAGAATGAACAGCGCCCCGATCAGCGGCAGAAAGACGATGGCGGAAAGGATCGGCCACTCGGACATCGCTTCACCCTCCCCTCACCATGAGATAGGTCACCAGCCCGGCCACGCCGAGGAGCATGGCAAAGGCGTAATGATAGACGTAGCCGGACTGCATCCGCGAGGCCCAGGTCGAGACATCGAGCACGCGGGCGGAGACACCGTCCGGCCCGAGGCCGTCGATGGTCTTCTGATCCACCTTGCGCCACAGGAAGCGGCCGATGGCAAAGGCCGGACGCACGAAGATGCGGTCATAAAGCTCGTCGAAGTACCACTTGTTGAGCAGGAACAGATAGACGGGCCTGAAAGCACGGGCCAGCGCCTCCGGCAGCGACGGCGCAACGATGTAGAAGAGGAAAGCCAGCGCAAGCCCGCCGACCATCATCACGAAAGGCGCGGCCTTCACCCAGCCGGGCACATGATGCATGGCCTCCATCACATCGTTGTCCGCGGCAAGATAGATGGCCTTGCCCCAGAACTCGGCGGCCTTTTCGCCAATGAAGGCATCCTTGAACAGCCAGCCGGCAAACAGCGCGCCCGCCGCCAGCACATACAGCGGCACCAGCATCACCGGCGGGCTGTCATGCACCCGCGCCAGTGTCTCGCGCGAGGCGCGGGACTTGCCATGAAAGACCACGAACATCAGCCGCCAGGAGTAGAAGGCGGTGAAGAAGGCGGCGATGACCAGCAGCCAGAAGGCAAAGGTGCCCATGGGCGTGTGCGCGGCAAAGGCCGCCTCGATGATGGCATCCTTGGAGAAGTAGCCGGCGGTGAGCGGAAAGCCGGTCAGCGCCAGGGTGCCGATGAGCATCATCGCCCAGGTCTTCTTGAGATAGGGGAAGAGCCCGCCCATGCGCCAGATGTCCTGCTCGTCGCTCATGGCATGGATCACCGAGCCGGCGCCGAGGAAGAGCAGCGCCTTGAAATAGGCGTGGGTGAAGAGATGGAACATGCCCGCGCCATAGGCGCCGACGCCGAGCGCGGCGAACATGTAGCCAAGCTGCGAGCAGGTGGAATAGGCGATCACGCGCTTGATATCGTTCTGCACCAGGCCGACGGTGGCGGCGAAGAAGGCTGTCACCGCGCCGATGAAGACCACCGCCTGCTGCGCCAGCGGCGCCAGTTCATAAAACGGCGACATGCGGGTGACGAGGAAGACACCGGCGGTGACCATGGTGGCGGCGTGAATGAGGGCGGAGACCGGTGTCGGGCCCTCCATGGCGTCGGGCAACCAGGTGTGCAGCAGGAACTGGGCGGACTTGCCCATGGCGCCCATGAACAGCAGCAGGCAGATTAAGGTGAGCGCATCCACCTGCCAGGAGAGGAAGGGCACCGTCTTGCCCGCCATCTCCGGCGCGGCGGCGAAAAGGGTGTCGAACTCGATGCTGCCGAAAAGGGCGAAGGTGGCAAAGATGCCGAGCGCAAAACCGAAATCGCCCACGCGGTTGACGACGAAGGCCTTGATCGCGGCGGCATTGGCCGACGGCCGGGTATACCAGAAGCCGATGAGCAGATAGGAGGCCAGGCCCACGCCCTCCCAGCCGAAGAACATCTGCAGGAGGTTGTCGCTGGTCACCAGCATGAGCATGGCGAAGGTGAACAGCGACAGATAGGCAAAGAAGCGCGGCTGATGCGGATCATGGGCCATGTAGCCCAGGGAGTAGATGTGCACGAGCGCGGAGACGGTGGTGACCACCACCAGCATCACCGCCGAGAGGGTGTCGATGCGCAGTGCCCAGGTGGCAACGAGCTTGCCGGAGCGCACCCATTCCGCCACCGTCACCTTGTAGACATTGCCGGCGGTGACGTCGAAGAAGGCATACCAGGACAGCAGCGCTACGAAGACGAGAATGCCCGTGGTGAGCATCATCGGCCAGCGCGGGCCGTCATAGGCGTGATGGTGCCCGTGGCCGTCGTCATCGTCCTCGTGCACGGCGATCTGCGGCGGCGCCGATCCGGCATAGCGGAACACGGCCGTGCCGAACAGCCCGGCCAGCATGGCGCCGATGAGCGGCAAAAAGACGATCGCTAAGAAGATCGTATCCACTGTTCCTAGCCCTTCAGCTTGTTGATCTCGTCAACCGCGATGGTGCCGCGATTGCGGTAGTAGATCACGAGAATGGCAAGACCGATGGCCGCCTCCGCTGCGGCGACGGTGAGCACGAGCAGCGCCAGCACCTGCCCCATGAGATCGCCAAGGCGCGCGGAGAAGGCCACCAGGTTGATGTTCACCGCAAGCAGCATGAGCTCGATGGACATGAGAATGACGATGACGTTCTTGCGGTTCAGGAAGATCCCGAACACGCCGATGGTGAACAGGATCGCCGCCACCGCCAGGTAATGCTCCAGTCCGACCGCCATGGTCCAAGACCCTTTCCATCCGTTTTAGGCCGCCTCTGGCATCCGCCTGTTTTGCGAGGCCGGAAACGGCCCGTCCTTCCCCTCTTGCAACCTTTCCTTCAGCTCTCCAGCCCCTGGCCGGGTTCAACATCGACAAGCGCCACCTGCTCGTTGCGCCGGCGCGAGACCTGATCGGCGATGTTCTGGCGCCGCACATCCTTTCTGTGATGCAGCGAGAGCACGATGGCGCCGATCATGGCCACTAGCAGGATGACGCCCGCCAGCTGGAAGTAGAGGACATAATCGGTGTAGATGACGCGCCCCAAGGCCTCGGTGTTGGTCACATCCTTCGGCATGGGCGCCATGCGCAGCTTCATCGCCTCCGGCGCCAGGGCCCAAGCGGAGAAGACCATGATCAGCTCCACCACCAGAACAAGGCCCACGAACAGCCCCACGGGCAGATATTCGGCCATGCCGGCGCGCAGCTCGGCAAAGTCCACATCAAGCGTCATGACAATGAACAGGAACAGGACCATGACCGCGCCGACATAGACGATGATGAGGTTCATGGCGAGGAATTCCGCCCCCGCGATGAGGAAGAGACCGGCGGCATTGAAGAAGGCGAGAATGAGGAACAGCACCGCATGCACGGGGTTGCGCACGGTGATGACCAGCAGCGCCGAGCCCAGCAGAAACACCGCAAACATGTAGAAGAACACGGTGGCGATCATCTCTCCTCCCTCAAGCCCGCAGGACTTCTCATCACACGCTTCATCACAGCCCCATCTCCCTCTCCGCAGCCTGTCAGCGCCATGGCGCATCGGCGCGGATGTTGGCGGCGATCTCCCGCTCCCAGCGGTCGCCGTTCGCAAGCAGCCTCTCCTTGGTATAGAAGAGCTCCTCGCGGGTTTCCGTGGCGAATTCGAAATTCGGCCCCTCGACTATGGCCTCCACCGGGCAGGCCTCCTGACAGAAACCGCAGTAGATGCACTTGGTCATGTCGATGTCATAGCGGGTGGTGCGGCGCGAGCCGTCGGCGCGGCGCGGGCCGGCCTCAATGTGAATGGCCTGGGCCGGACAGGTGGCCTCGCACAGCTTGCAGGCAATGCAGCGCTCCTCGCCGTTGGGATAACGCCGCAAGGCATGCTCGCCCCGGAAACGCGGCGAGAGGTATCCCTTCTCGAAGGGATAGTTGATCGTCGCCTTCGGCGCGAAGAAGTAGCGCATGGACAGCGCCACCGCCTTCACGAACTCGATGAGGAAGAGCGACTTTATTGCCTGGCCGATCCGCATGCCTTTGCGCCCTCTTCAATCCGTCCCAGCCTTTCCGCCCTTATTGACCGAACGTCTGCCTGAACACCGGGCCAAACAGGAAGAATCCCGCCAACGGGAAAACGACGTAATTTCCCACCACCAAAATCTTCCTGACAAGGCCCATCCGCTCCTGCATGGCCGCAAGCTCCTCTTCCGACGCCCCGGCCTTGCGCCGCTCGGCAATACTTCTGTTCAGCGCATGATTGCCCGCGATCATGTTGATCACCCCCACCAGCAGCAGAAACAGGGCACCGATCAAATTCCACTTGTCCAGCGGCTGATCGATTATGGCGACGATATCGTTCATGCACGCCCTCCCCCGTCACGGCGCCAGATCGAACGCAACGAGCACGCCGGCCACCGCCGCCACGTAGAACAGGGAGATGGGCAGGAACACCTTCCAGCCCAGACGCATGAGCTGATCGTAGCGATAGCGCGGCACGAAGGCCTTCACCAGCGCGAAGAAGAAGAAGACGAACAGCGCCTTGAGCGTGAACCAGATCACGCCCGGAATCCAGTTGAAGGGCGGCACGTCGATGATCGGCAGCCAGCCGCCGAGAAACAGCGTGGTGGTCAGCGCGCACATCAGGGTGATGGCCACGTATTCGCCCAGCATGAACAGCAGATAGGGCGTGGAGGAATATTCCACCATGTGCCCGGCCACCAGCTCCGATTCCGCCTCCACCATGTCGAAGGGCGGGCGGTTGGTCTCCGCCAGGGCGGAGATGAAGAAGATGATGAACATGGGAAACAGCGGCAGCCAGTACCAGTCGAGGAAGGAGCTGGGCAGGCCGAGCCAGGTGCCAAGCCCCGCCGTCTGGGCGCGCACGATCTCGGAGAGATTGAGCGATCCCGCCACCATGAGCACGGTGACGATGACAAAGCCGATGGAGACCTCATAGGAGACCATCTGCGCGGCGGAACGCAGGGCGGCCATGAAGGGATATTTGGAGTTGGAGGCCCAGCCGCCCATGATCACGCCGTAAACCGTCAGCGAGGACAGGGCGAAGATGTAGAGGATGCCGACGTTGATATCACCGATGGCCCAGCCGTCCGCCACCGGCACCACCGCCCAGGCGGCAAGCGCCAGCACAGAAACCACCAGCGGCGCAATGATGTAGACGCCCTTGTTGGTGGCATCGGGAATGACGACCTCCTTCAGCACGAACTTGAGAAGGTCGGCGAAGGATTGCAGCAGGCCGAAGGGGCCGACCACGTTCGGCCCGCGCCGCATCTGCACCGCGGCCCAGACCTTGCGGTCCACATAGATGAGAAAGGCCAGGGCCACGAGCAGAATGACCAGGAGCACCGCGCTCTTCAACGCGATGATGAACAGCCACCAGAGCGTATCCCAAAGGCTCGTCTGCATCGCCCTACTCCGCCGCTTCCCTGCCTGTCGTCTCCGCCGCCGTGCCGCCATTACCGCCGTTGCCGCCGTCGGGCGCATCGCCCGCGTTTGCGCGGTCCTTACGCAGCGCGCTCATCCGCTGCATGATGTCAGACGCGCGCGCGATCGGATTGGTCAGCCAGAAATCGGCGATCGGCGCCTTCAGCGGCGCCTCGTCAATTGCGCCGCCCAGCCGGGCGATCTCCCCGATCCCCGCAGGATCGGCCGGCGTGATGGAATCGATGGCCGCCAGATGAGGTGCCGTTTCGTACATGGCCTTGCGCAATGCCTCAAGGCTGTCAAAGCCGACATCAACGCCCAGCACGTCGGCCGCCTTGCGTAAGATCGCCCAGTCCTCCCGCGCCTCGCCCGGCGGCAGGATCGCCCGGCTCGTCATTTGCGGGCGGCCTTCCATGTTCACGAAGGTGACATCCTTCTCCACATAGGTGGCGCCGGGCAGGATGACATCGGCAATCTGCGCGCCGGCATCGCCATGGCTGCCCTGATAGACGACGAAAGGCCTGGCAAGGCGCGTCATGTCGAGCTCATCGGCATGCAAGAGCCAGACGAAGGAGAGCTCCTCCTGTTCCGCCGCATCAAGGATGGCGGCCGTGTCACGCCCGCCGTCATCCGGCAGGCAGCCCACCTCCAGCGCGCCCACCAGCCCTGCCTCCACATGCAGGACGGAAAAGCCGTTCCAGCCCTCCTTCACCGCCTCAACGGATTGAGCAAGGCGCGCAGCCGCCGACCAGAGGGTGGCAGCATCCGGCCGCTTAAGCGCGCCCATGCCAAGGATGATGAGCGGCCGCTCGGCCTTGCGCAGAACCTCGGCGAAGGCATGACGGCCTTCCGCAAGCTCAAGCAATACTTGAGGATTATCACCCAACCAATTGAAGTCATAGAAGAGATCCGGCTTCTCTCCCAGCAGGGCGACAGGCACGTCACGATCAAACCAGGCGCGATGAATCCGCGTGTTCAGCACCGCGGCGTCATACCGCGGATTGGTGCCGATGAACAGGATGGCATCGGCCTGATCGATGCCGGCGATGGTGGCGTTGAACAGCCAGCCCGCCCGGCCGCCGGCAGTGCCCAGGGGCACATGCGGCGGGCGGCAATCCACGGAAGCCACGCCCAGGGCCTGCATCAGCCGCTTAAGCGCAAAGGCCTCTTCCGCGGCGGCAAGACCGCCGGCGATGGCGGCCGCCTTGTCCGGCGCGTCCTTCGGGAAGGCCTCGGCAATACGATCAAAGGCCTCCTCCCAGCTGGCCGGGCGCAGCCGGCCGTTTTCCCGCACCCAGGGCGTATCAAGACGGCGTTTTTGCAGGCCGTCCCAGACATGGCGGGTCTTGTCGGAAATCCACTCCTCGTTGATGTCCTCATGCAGGCGCGGCAGGATGCGCATGAGCCGGTCGAACTTGGCGTCCACCCGGATGTTGCAGCCCATGGCATCCATGGCGTCGATGGTTTCGGTCTTGGTCAGCTCCCAGGGGCGGGCGCGGAAGGCATAGGTTGCGTTGGTGAGCGCGCCCACGGGGCAGAGATCGACGATATTGCCGGCCAGCTCGGTATCCAGTGCGGCATCGAGATAGGTGGAAATCTCCACATCCTCACCGCGGCCGATGGCGCCGAGATCTCCCAAGCCCGCAACATCGGCGATGAAGCGCACGCAGCGGGTGCATTTGATGCAGCGGGTCATCACCGTCTTGATCAGGGGGCTGATATAGCGGTTTTCCACCGCGCGCTTGGGCTCGCGAAAGCGCGAAACGCCGCGGCCATAGCCCATGGCCTGATCCTGCAGGTCGCACTCGCCACCCTGATCGCAGATGGGACAATCCAGCGGGTGATTGATGAGAAGAAACTCCATCACCCCCTGCCGCGCCTTGCGGGTGACTTCCGAGTCCGTGAACACCTGCGGCGGCTCGCCATTGGGGCCGGGCCTGAGATCGTTGACTGAAAGGGCGCAGGAGGCCATGGGCTTGGGGATGCCCGAAACCTCCACCAGGCACATGCGGCAGTTGCCGGCCACGGAAAGGCGCTCGTGATAACAGAAGCGCGGAATCTCCTTGCCGGCCATTTCGCAGGCCTGCAGGACGGTGGTTCCGTCCGGCACCTCGATTTCCTGCCCGTCTATGACGATCTTCGGCATGTCGCCCTATCCCTGTCGTTTGTTCCTCAAGCCGCCGTTTCCGCTTTCCCGTCATTCCGGCGAAAGCCGGAATCTCGCACCACACCCTCATGAGTCCGCGGCACGAGACCTAAGGCTTTCGCCGGGGTGGCGAAGCGTTCAGCCCGCCGCCGCCTTCTCCATCTCCTTCACCATCGAGCCCTCCGCATCCGCCCGCGCCGTGTATTCATCGATGCGGGCCTCGATCTCATCGCGGAAGTGATTGATCAGCCCCTGCACCGGCCAGGCCGCCGCATCGCCCAGCGCACAGATGGTATGGCCCTCGATCTCCTTGGACACCTCGAAGAGAAGGTCGATCTCGCGCTTTTCCGCCCGGCCTTCGGCCATGCGCTCCAGCATGCGCCACATCCAGCCCGTGCCTTCGCGGCAGGGTGTGCACTGGCCGCAGGATTCGTGCTTGTAGAAATAGGCAAGCCGGGCGATGGCGCGGATGATGTCGGTGGACTTGTCCATGACGATGATGCCGGCGGTGCCCAGGCCAGAGCCGAGCTTGGCGAGATCATCGAAGGTCATGGGGCAGTCGATGATCTGCTCCGCCGGCACGCAGCGCACAGACGATCCGCCGGGAATGACCGCCTTGAGATTGTCCCAGCCGCCGCGGATGCCGCCGGCGTGGGTCTCGATGAGCTCACGGAAGGTGATGCCCATCTCCTCTTCCACCACGCAGGGCTTTTCCACATGGCCGGAGATGCAGAAGAGCTTGGTGCCGGTGTTGTTGGGCTTGCCTAGGCTGGCAAACCAGCTGCCGCCACGGCGCAGGATCTCGCCGACGGAGGCGATGGATTCCACGTTGTTGACCGTGGTGGGACAGCCATAAAGGCCGGCGTTGGCCGGAAACGGCGGCTTCAGCCGCGGCTGGCCCTTCTTGCCCTCGATGGATTCGATCAGCGCCGTTTCCTCACCACAGATGTAGGCACCGGCGCCATGATGGACGATGATGTCGAAATCCCAGCCGAAGATGGTGTCCCGCCCCAGGATGCCGGCCTCATAGGCTTCCTCAACCGCCGCCTCGAAAACCTTGCGCTCATGGATGAACTCGCCGCGGAAGTAGATGAAGGCCGTGTGGGCGAGCATGGCGCGGCCGGCGAGGATCATGCCCTCGATGAGGCGATGGGGATCATGGCGCAGGATTTCGCGGTCCTTGCAGGTGCCGGGCTCGGATTCGTCGGCGTTGACCACGAGATAATGCGGGCGCTCGCCCACCTCCTTGGGCATGAAGGACCATTTCAGCCCGGTGGGAAAGCCGGCACCGCCACGACCGCGCAGGCCTGAGGCCTTCACCTCCTCGATGATCCAGTCGCGGCCCTTCTCGATGAAGCCCTTCACCCCGTCATAGACGCCGCGCTTCAAGGCGCCGGCCAGGCGCCAGTCGTGCAGGCCGTAGAGGTTGGTGAAGATGCGATCCTTGTCACTCAGCATCGGCTCACAGCTCCGGTTCGCCCACGATATCCAGGCGCTTTTCGATGCGTTCGATGCGCGTATCCAACGCAGCAAGCGCTTCGTAAAGGTTGGCCACGTCCTTTTCCACCGCCAGCATGTGCGTTTGCAGGGCAGAGATGCGTGTGGTCATCTCCTTCTGACTCTGCTCAATATTGCCGAGCCGCGCTTGCATGCTTTTAAGCACTTCGTAAATCAATTCGTTCGTTATCTCGGCCATTGTGGCTTCCTCCGGCCCTCTCATCCCCGCGCGCCTTATGCGTTGCGCCGGGATGCCTGAACGCTTCAGCGCGGTTTCTTGCCAAAGCGGCGGATGTATTCCTCCTCGCCGCCGGCGGCGAGTGCCGCGGCCTGTTCCACCCACTTGTCCCGCACGATGCGGCCCTTGAACTTGAGGTGATCATCCACCCACTTGATCTCGCCCGGCCCCCAGCTGGCGATCTGGGCGAAGGTGTAGATGCCAAGATCGTTGAGCAGCTTCTCAAGCTTTGGCCCGACACCGGAAATGAGCTTGAGATCATCAACCTGCGCAGGCGGCGCCTCATAAAGCTGCGGCGGGGTGGCTTTAGCGGCCTCCACTTCCTCTTCGCTTGGCGTGCGGGCTTCTGCCAGATCCGCAAGAGCGGCCGCGCCTTGCAGAGCGGTATCTTTCGGCGTTTCCGCGCCAGGGCTTTCTGTTGCCTCTTTCGCCTCTTTCGCCTCACCTTGTGCAAGAGCGCTCGCCTCAGCCTGCTCCTTGGCAGTTTCTTTTGCCGTTTCGGCCGCGGCCCTCTCCTTTTCTTCGGTTTTCTTTGCGCTGGCTGTTTCGTCTTGCGCGTGTGCCGGCGTTTCCGGCGCCGTGGCTGCATGTTTCGCCGCACTGCTCTTGCGGGCAGCGATTAAGGCCTCGGCGTCCGATCCCTTGTTGAACAGGGAATCATCCGTCAGCGTCGTTGGTCCGCCCAGCGGTTCAGAGGACGTGCGCCCGTTCTGCGGCCCAGGCTCCGGCCAGCGCCCGGCGGCGATCTCATCGAGGATCTCCTCGAAGCGCTCCGGCGTGAGATCCTCATAGACCCTTTCGCCGATCTGGATCATGGGCGCGTTGGTGCAGGCGCCGAGGCATTCCACCTCCTCCCAGGAAAAGTCGCCGTCCTCGGAGAGCGTGTGCGCCTTTTCGGCGATGCGCCGCTTGCAGACCTTGATCAGCTCCTCCGCGCCGCGCAGGCGGCAGGGTGTGGTGCCGCAGACCCAGATGTGCGCCTTGCGGCCAACGGGCTGAAGCTGAAACTGCGTGTAGAAGGTGGCGATCTCCAGCACGCGGATGGGGCGCATCTTCAGCATGTCCGCGATATAGCGGATCATCGGCTCCGTCACCCAGCCGCCGTTCTGCTCCTGCGCACGGGTAAGCAGCGGAATGACGGCGGAAGCCTGACGCCCTTCGGGATAGCGCGCGATCACCTCCTTCGCCCAGGCCAGATTCTCCGGCGTGAATGCGAAGCTCTCGGGCTGCTCGGGATGAAGCCTGCGAAAACTCATGACCCGGCCCTCCCCTCTGTGGAAAGAAGCCTGCCCGATGCCATGCGCGCCCCCTTCCCTCCCCCTGGTAGGGGGAGGGTCAGGGAGGGGGTCGGGCGATTTAGAAGAAGTTGAATTTTCGCACAGATGTCGTTCACAACCCCGTCCACATCCCGCAGCACATCAGCAGTCCAATACCGTAGAACCATCACGCCATGCCTTGCCAAATAGGCATCCCGTTCTTGATCATGCTTCCGGCCGCGCATCTTTCCATGCTGAGAACCATCCACTTCGATGGCAAGGGCAAGCTCCGGACAATAGAAATCCAGAACATAAGGCCCAAAGGGATGTTGGCGGCGGAACTTAAGACCCAGAAGTCTCTTTCGCCTCAGGAAATGCCAGAGACGCATCTCGGCTTTCGTCATTTCGCGCCGCAGATAACGCGCCAACCGCACATTGCTCCCGCGCCGCCGAGTTCTGGGCCCGACCCCCTCCCGGCGCTTCGCGCCGACCTCCCCCTGCCAGGGGGAGGATCCGCATCTTCCAAGGCGCGGTTCAACATATTCCTGGTCATGCCGGATCATCGGTCGATCTCCCCGAACACGATGTCGATGGAGCCGATGATGGCCGAAACATCGGCCAGCATGTGCCCCCGGGAGAGGAAATCCAGCGCCGCCAGATGGGCAAAGCCCGGCGCCCTGATCTTGCAGCGGTAGGGACGGTTGGACCCGTCGGAGACGAGATAGACGCCAAATTCGCCCTTGGGCGCTTCCACTGCGGCGTAGACCTCGCCCTCCGGCACCTTCAGCCCCTCGGTAACCAGCTTGAAGTGCTCAATGAGAGCCTCCATGGAGGTTTTCATCTCCGCCCGCCGCGGCGGCGCGATGCGCCTATCGCCAACAAGCACCTCGCCCTGCCCCTTAGCGGAGGAGAGGATCTCCACGCACTGCTTCATGATGTGCACGGACTGATACATCTCCTCCATGCGCACGAGATAGCGATCGTAACAGTCGCCGTTCTTGCCCACGGCCACCTTGAAATCGAGGTCGGAGTAGCACTCATAGGGCTGCGCTCGGCGCAGATCCCACGGCGCGCCGCAGCCGCGCACCATCACGCCGGAAAAGCCGCGGGCGAAGGCCTCCTCCAGCGTCACCTTGCCGATATCGACATTGCGCTGCTTGAAAATGCGGTTGTCGGTCAGCAGGCCCTCGATGTCCTGCAGGACCTTGGGATGGGTCTCGCAGAATTCCCCGATGTCGTCGATGAGATCGGGCGGCAGATCCTGATGCACGCCGCCGATGCGGAAATAGGCCGCATGCATGCGGGCACCGGAGGCGCGCTCATAGAAGATCATCAGCTTCTCGCGCTCCTCAAAGCCCCACAGCGGCGGGGTGAGCGCGCCCACGTCCATGGCCTGGGTGGTGACATTGAGCAGGTGATTGAGCAGCCGGCCAATCTCGGAATAGAGCACGCGGATGACCTGGGCGCGATAGGGCACCTCAATGCCAAGCAGCTTCTCGGCGGCGAGGACGAAGGCGTGCTCCTGATTCATCGGCGCCACATAATCGAGCCGGTCAAAATAGGGCACCGCCTGATGCCAGGTCTTGGTCTCGATCAGCTTCTCCGTGCCGCGATGCAAAAGCCCGATATGGGGATCGGCACGCTCCACCACCTCGCCGTTGAGCTCCAGCACCAGGCGCAGAACGCCATGGGCCGCCGGATGCTGCGGGCCGAAGTTGATGGTGAAATTGCGTACGCTGACGTCGGTCTCGGCCATGGCCCTGTCACCCGAATCCTTGAGAGAAACTCCCGCTGCCTCACCGTCTCGTTTCAGGCATCCTTGCCGGGCGCTTCAGCCCCCTGATCCCCCTGCCCTTGCGCCTTCTCATCCCCGGGCAGGACCTCCTCCTGCCGCGGCTGCCACGGTTCGCCCCGCCACGGCGAAAGATTGTCGAAAGCGCGCCAGGCCTGCTGCAGGTTCACAGGCTCATAGACCACGCGCTTCTTGTCCTCGTCGTAGCGCACCTCGACAAAACCGGTGACCGGAAAGTCCTTGCGCAGGGGATGGCCCTGAAAGCCATAGTCGGTGAGGATTCGCCTGAGATCGGGATGGCCTGAGAAAAAGACGCCATACATGTCCCAGACCTCGCGCTCATACCAGTCCGCGCCGGGGAAGATCTCGATGCAGGAAGGTACCGATTCCCCCTCGGCCACCGGCACCTTGATGCGCACGCGCGCGTTGCGATAGGGCGAGAGCAGGTGATAGACGACCTCGAAGCGCTTCTCCCGCTCCGGCCAGTCCACGCCGCAGATGTCGGTGAAGCAGACGAAGCGGCAGTTGGCATCATCCCGCAGAAAGCGCAGAACTTCGAGGATGTGATCCTTGTCGGTGACGATCTGCAGCTGGCCATGAACCACCTTCACCTCGGATACGGCATCCCCGAGATGGGCCTGCACATGATCGGCCATGACGGCGAGATCGGCCGCATCGACGCTCTCTGCCGGCTTGCTGTTCATGACCCCGTCCCGCTCCCTCGTTTACCGTGATCCTTTCCGGCCTCTTTCCCGGACCGTTTCCTCATCGTTCATATCCGCCCGCGGCGGCCTTATGACATTGCTCTTTTATGACGCGCCCTATCTCCTCTTCAGCGCTCGATGGTGCCGGTGCGGCGGATCTTGCGCTGCAGAAGCAGCACGCCGTAAACCAGCGCCTCCGCCGTCGGCGGACAGCCCGGCACGTAGATGTCCACCGGCAGCACCCGATCGCAGCCGCGCACCACGGAATAGGAATAGTGATAATAGCCGCCGCCATTGGCGCAGGAGCCCATGGAAATGACCCAGCGCGGCTCCGGCATCTGGTCATAGACCTTGCGAATGGCCGGCGCCATCTTGTTGGTCAGTGTGCCGGCAACGATGATGACGTCGGACTGGCGGGGGCTGGCGCGCGGGGCGAAGCCGAAGCGCTCCAGATCATAGCGCGGCATGGAGGCCTGCATCATTTCCACCGCGCAGCAGGCCAGCCCGAAGGTCATCCACATCAGCGAGCCGGTGCGGGCCCAGTTGATGATGTCGTCGGTGGTGGTGGTGATGAAGCCCTTGTCGGCCAGGGCATCGTTGATGCCGGCCATGCTCTCGCGATGCGCCTCCGTCACGGTCGCCGCCGCTTCCGCGGCCGCCGTGGCCGGATCGACGATCAGCGGTTTGCCGCCCGAGATCAATCCCATTCCAGCGCCCCCTTCCGCCATTCATAGATGAAGCCGATGGTGAGCACGCCCAGGAACACCATCATCGACCAGAAGCCGAACAGACCATTCTCCTTCAGCGTGATCGACCAGGGAAAGAGAAAGGCCACCTCAAGATCGAAGATGATGAAGAGGATGGACACGAGATAGAAGCGCACATCGAAGCGCATGCGCGCATCATCGAAGGGATCAAACCCGCATTCGTAGGCGGAATTCTTCTCCCGGTCCGGGCGGCGCACGGCCAGAACCATGGCCGAAACGAGCAGCGCCAGCCCGATGACCGCGGCAATGCCGATGAAGATGATCACCGGCAGATACTGGATCAGCAGCTCCCTCATGCTCCCGCTCCCCTCTGGCCGGCCACGCCCCCTCCTTGAACCCGGCGCCGGCCATGATCAGAGACGATCATGGCGACTCACAGCGGCGCCTTGCACACAAAGCCTGGCCGGCCCGGATTTGGTAGCCGAACGCAGGCGCCGCCGCAAGCGATTTCACCAACTTCACGGTGCGGCAATTTTGATCAGGATCAAGATTTTTTCATTCCGAAAAGCCCCTGCCTTGGGGCCTACCACCAAAGACGGATGCGCGGGCCTGGGGAAATTCTCACGTGCTTTCAGAAACATGAACACGCCTGCGATCATGCGCGCAGGAATGTCACCTGCGGTTGTACATTGGTGTCCAAATAAATTACCCATGCGCTGCGAATGATTTACGTTATCAAGAATGTAAGCACTTACATGCAGCATAGATGCTTTTACCAAGGCACTCTCCCACCATCATCCAAACTTGGAGTAGGTTTTTTATCTGAATTATCAACAAGTTACGTCATGCCTGGGCGTGTCCCGGGCATCCAGGGGTGGTTTACGCAGGCGGTGATGGCTATCAGGAACGGTTCTTCCGGGCTGGAAAGCTTACCGCCGGAAGGATGTTGTACATCCTTCTGGAACGTTTCGGCGGGGTTTCCAACCCCGCCTTTAGGCACAGATGGCGGGGTAACATACCCCGCCAAAACGTTCCGGAACGGGATAAAATCCCGTTCCGGCATTTTATATCCATACGGCTCAGATCAAGCCTGCTGGTGAGCACCATCGCCTACCAGACCCGCCTCATCCTTGGCCCTGGATTGCCGGGATCCCGGTTCAAGCCCGGGACAGGCTAGGCCCGACAATGACGTTTTCTTGTGGTTTATCAACAAGTTAAATAACAAACCCCTAGCTCATGGAAAGTCTTTTTTCCTCGGTCGATTTGGCGTCAACAGCACGTTTCATGAATTTTCTTGGAAAGACATGTGCGGTCGCAGGTATGGCTGCCCTGTGAAGGAGGAGGAATCAACGGCTGACAGGACGAAATGGCGGGAAAGGCTAAGGAAAAGGGAATGGCGCGAGCGACGGGACTCGAACCCGCGACCTCCGGCGTGACAGGCCGGCGTTCTAACCAACTGAACTACGCCCGCTTGAGCCTTGTGATGTGGTTCACGGACACCGCAATCCCGGTTCCGGCGCCGTGTTGGTGACGAGCTGTCGTTTAAGCGCTGTGGCGGGGCAAGTCAAGCGCTTTTGTTGGCCTTTGCATGGAAAGCGTCTCAGGAGTGCTGAAGGGAGGGGGGCAGTCTTTGTCCGGCAGGTGTTGCGGGCGCGAATTCACCCTTTTCTGCAAGGACGCTTTTCTGCATGATGGAAGGGGAAACGAGTCTGCTCCCTCCGCCCGATTAGGCGGGGAGATGATGCGAAATTCGGGGGGCGCCATGGCGCCAAGAGAGAGTTCACCGCGCAAAGAGGGATCGCAGCCGGGGCGTGAGGCGAAAGGAGGCCGCACAGGCGCCACAGCCCCCGCACGTGCCGGCGAACGCAAAGAGAATCAGATATCGGCACCCGATGAGGTGCCGGTGCAGATTCCATTCGTCTTTCAGCGCATCGATCGCAGCATTGCCCGTTTCATCGATCCCCTGGGCAATCTCCTTGTCGATCTGTTTCATTATGCGGCGCTTTTCGCCATCGGCGCGGTCACGGTCTGGGCCACACTTGCCGAATTCGTGCGCCTTATCGAGGTCGGCCATGTTTCGGTGGGCGATCTGCTGCTTTTATTCATCTATCTCGAGGTGGGCGCCATGGTCGGCATCTATTTCCGCACCAGCCGCATGCCTGTGCGCTTCCTCGTTTATGTGGCGATCACGGCGCTGACGCGGCTGCTCATCGGCGAGGTGGGCAAGCTGGAAGCTGGCAAAGGCGGCGATGCGCAGCAGCTGATGTGGATCGCCGGCGCCGCCCTCGTGCTCGCCGTGGCACTGCTGCTTCTGCGTTATGGTTCCTCGCGCTTCCCCTCACCGCCGAGTGACTATCAGTCCCAGTTGCGCACCGGTCGCTTCTCCGCCCGGCGCCCGCGCCCGGAAGACAGTGAATGAACGCCTATCATCCTGCACAGCACAGGGCTGGGTACGACGTCAGGATCATACTACACGACACAGCAGTGCCATCTTCCGCATCACCCCGGCGAAAGCCCAGTGGTGTCCAAATAAATTACTCTATGCGCTGCGAATAATTCTCGTTATTAAGAGTGTAATCACTCACATGCACCATAGATGCTTTTACCAAGGCATTCTCCCACCATCGCCCAAACTCGGAGTGTGTTATTTTTATCTGGATTTTCAAGAAGTTACGTCATGCCCGGGCTGAACACTTGTCCCGGGCATCCAGGGGCGGTTTAATCATGCGGTTATGGCAGGCAGGAACGCTTCTTCCAGGCTCTGTCCTTCAAAAGGGACCTCCCATCAAAAAGCATACGGCTCAGATCAAGCCTGCTGGTGAGCACTATCGCCCACCAAAACCGCCTCATCCCTGGCCCTGGATTGCCGGAACAAGTCCGGCAATGACGTTTTTTTGTGGTTTATCAATTAGTTAAACAACCAACTCCTAACTCATGGAGAGTCTTTTTTCCTTGGTCGATTTGGCGTCAACAGCATGCTTCCTGAATTTACTTGGCCAGGCGTGGACGAAAGCCGGGGTCTCGAGTCACAAACGCAGGCGATTATGGGCTGACATACCGGCTTTCGCCGGTATGACGATACTATGTGTTGTGCTCATCCGGTTTATCAGGAAATGTTGCATGTCCACGGCAAACAGGCAGAAACATAAACATATTCTCACAATCCAAATAATAAAACTCATGTCACGCATCGTGAAAAATGAATGCCGTGATCATGCAGGGCTGGCCTGCAGGGCCCGGGTTAAGTCCTGAAAAATGGCGGTGAGCACAAGGCCGGTGTCGAGATTGAGGCTCTCGGCCCGGGTCAGGAGATGCGCGATTTCGGCCTCGGCCCGGGCCAGGCGCTGGGCAGTCTGTGCGTTCCCGTGCAGCGCGGCCTCTCGCGCCCGCTCCTGCAGCCAGGACCGCAGCAGATCCACAAACAGCGCCAGCGCGTGCGGATCACGGGCGGCAGCCAGCTCCTGCACGATGGCCGTCGTTTCAGCCCGGTCAGGGACTCCGCCCGCATCAAGCGTCGCTCGCAGCCGGGAGAACAGGCGCCCGGCGCTGGATGTAACCAGTTTCAGGGCCAGCCCCGGCGCGCCCTGGCAATGGGCAATGGCCTCCTCCAGCACCTCAGCATCAGTCCGTTCCGTTACATCGAGAAGCGCCAGCGTCTCGCGCACCTGGGCAGGCGTAAGCGGGCGCAGGGGCAGATGCAGACAGCGGGAGCGGATGGTGGGAAGGAGCCGCCCCGGCGCATGGGAGATGAGCAGAAAGAGCGTGCGCTGCGGCGGCTCCTCCAGCGTCTTGAGCAGGGCGTTGGCGGCGGCGAGATTGAGATCGTCAACGGGATCCACAATCACCACCCGCCAGCCGCCTTCGGCCGGGGTCAGGGTGAGAAAATGCAGGATGCGGCGCGCTTCATCCACGCCGATGGCGCGTTTCGGCCGGCCGGTCTTTTCATCGATGATGCGCTCCACAGAGACAAGATCCGGATGCGCACGGGCGGCCACCCGGCGAAAAACGGGATGGGCGGGATCAAGCTGCAGATCGCCGTCCTCCGGCGGCGGCGCATCGCCATGGGCGAGCAGATAGCGGGCGAAGCGCCAGGCGAGCGTGGCCTTGCCGATACCCTCCGGGCCGCTCAACAGCCAGGCATGATGCAGCCGGCCGGAACGCAGGGCGGACAGCATGCGCGCCTCCGCCTTCAAATGACCGACAAGAACGGTCATCTCGGCAGGATGCGGAATATCCGGCACAGCCGTCTTTTCCTGAGCGGCACGGGCCATGGACGGGCTCCTTGTCACATCCCCGGTTCAGGCGCCGGGCAACAGGCCGGCCTTGCGCAAACGCGCGGTGGTGATGCGGGCGATCTCCGCCGCCACCTGTTCAGGCGGCCGGCTGGCATCGATCACCACACAGCGTTGCGGCTGGGCGCGGGCGATCGTCAGATAAGCCTCCCGCAGGCGCTTGTGAAAGGCAAGCCCGAAACGCTCGAAGCGGTCCTCGCTTCCGGAATCATGGCTTAAGGCCGCGTCTGCCTGTGCCGCAGGCTGCTTTTTGTTGTTGGTGGCATCTTGCGCCAGGCGCCTGCCGGCCCGGGTGAGACCCATTTCGGGATCGATGTCCATGATGAAGGTGAGATCGGGCACGGTCTCGCCCACCACGTCGCGCTCCAGCGCATCGACAAGGCGCGCCGGACAGTCGCCGGCAAGCACCTGATAGGCGCGTGTGGAATCCATGAAGCGATCGGAGATCACCACCCTGCCCTGCCGCAAGGCCGGGCGGATGCGCCGGCGCAGGTGATCATCGCGGGCGGCGTAATTGAGCAGGGCCTCGGCGGTGGAAGACAGCGCATCAGGATCGCCGCGTACGAGCAGCGCGCGGATGCGCTCGGCCATGTCGGTGCCGCCCGGCTCCCGGGTGAGGAGCACGGACAGGCCCGATTCTTCCAGGAGATCCTTGAGCAGGCGGGCCTGCGTGCTCTTGCCGCTGCCCTCCCCGCCCTCGAAGGTGATGAAAAAGCCCGATCCTTCGCCCGCCATGCCCGAAATCCGCTCTCAATCCCAACCAACACCCGGCCGGATGACAACACAAGCCCCTATTGCCGAAACCACACACCTTGCGCACTTTGCCGCCTGTACCTGAGAAAAAACAAGGCCACAAACGCAAAAATCACCCGGGCGGACAAGGGGCATATCACCTCCGGTGTAAAGCAAACTGGAGTGGCGGCCGTTGCTAAATCGCCAGGAGGGGATTTTATCCCGTTCCTTAAACGTTTAGGCGGGGGTTAAAAACCCGCCGAATTGTTCTGGAAGGATATGAAATATCCTTTCGGCAGTAGGAAACCTGCAAGATAGGGCAATGCCTTCATGCGCGTATGGCCCGACCCCCACCCGGCCCCTGGCGGGGCCGACCTCCCCCTATCAGGGGGAGGTGAAGAGTATGCACCTTTCCTGCTTATCCGCCCCTGGACAGCCGGGACAAGCCCGGCTGTGACGCGGTGAGGAGAACGAGATGAAACACGGCAATCTCCTGCCTTGCAACAAGGAAAGAGATAGTTACAACCCATTGAATTTCCACAACAAAACGTCATTGCCGGCCTTGTTGTTCAGCCCGGAGACATGGTTTACACCTGTTCGGAGACATGGTTGACACATTATAGGGCGCAAAGGCGGGGTGGGTTCAAGGTCCGGGTGGACCGGTGATGGAGAGCGAGAGGGGGGTGTTTCACAGGGCCTTGCCTGTCAAGGATGAAACCGCTTGCGCGGCGGCCCTTTAGGGCCGTCCTTGACAGGCAAGGGCCTGTGAAAGAATGCTTTGAGAGACGCCAATGGCGAAGACTTCGCCATTGGCGTGTCCTTGCAAACTCGAAGGGAGGCGCAAAAAGTCACCACAGGAGCGGCGTCCGTCGCCCTCAAGAGCGCGTTTTGCCCGTTCGCAGGTCGATTTCGGTGATCTTGACGCTGCCGAAGCAGACATCGAAGAGGCCGTCGGTGGCCGTGGGCCT
>NZ_KN050830.1:50363-201036 GCF_000746275.1 Thermopetrobacter sp. TC1 | reverse complement strand
GGGGGGGGGGGGTAGGAGATAATTGTGTTTTATTTCTCTCCCCCACCGCGTCACAGCCGGGCTTTGTCCCGGCTGTCCAGGGGCGATTGACGCATTCGGTGATGGCCGTCAGGAACGGGTCTTCCGGGCTTAAGCTCTTACCGCCGGAAGGATATTGCACATCCTTACCCAACCGTTCGGTGGGATTTTCAACCCTGCCTGAGGCAGGGATGGCGGGGTAACATACCCCGCCCAAACGTTTAAGGAACGGGATACAATCCCGTTCCGGCATTTTATATCCATACGGCTCACATCAAATCTGGTGGCGAATGCCGTCGTTCTCCAAAACCGCCTCAGTCCGTGGCCCTGGATTGCCGGAACACGTCCGGCAATGACGTTTTTTGTGGTTTATCAATGAGTTAAACAACAAACTCTTAACTCATGGAAAGTCTCTTTCCTCGGTCGATTCGGCAGCAACATCATGTTTCCCCGTTTTTTGAACAGTGGCGGCTCAGGCCCGGTACAGGCAAGGTAAGGCTGTGACGCAGCCAGGGGTGCAGGGTTCAAACCCCCGCCGAACTTTTCGTTCGAGGTTGAGAACATCTTCAGGCGAGGGAGGAGCTTCTTCCGGCGAGGTCTTTTCTTTTTTTGCTTCTGGAACAAAACATAAACACGCAATCTGGCAAGAGGAACGCATGCCCATTCGTATCGACGCGGCCGGGGCGTTTGCCGGCTATGCCTCGCTGTTTCATGTGCGGGACGATTCCGGGGACATCGTGCTGCCGGGGGCGTTTCGGCGCTCGCTGAAGCGTTCGGGCGCGGCGGGCGTGCGCATGCTCTGGCAGCATGACGTGCGCCGGCCCATCGGTGTCTGGCGCGAAATTCGCGAGGACTCCCGCGGCCTGTTCGTGCGCGGGCAGCTGGCGATTAAGAGCTTTGCCGGGCGCGAGGTGGCGGAGCTCGTCCGCATCGGGGCGGTGGACGGCCTGTCCATCGGCTTTCGCACCATTCGCGCCAGCCGCGATGCCTTGCGCAAGGCGCGGCTGCTGCACGAGGTGGAGCTGTGGGAGATCTCGCTGGTGACCTTTCCGATGCTGCGCAGCGCCCGCATCGGCCCCCTGCAGGAACCGGCGCGGCCGACGACGGCGCTGGGGCGGGTGCTGGCGCCGGTGCGGGCGGGACAGCCGCCGCCTGTGCTGCGCAGCGTGCAGGCGCGGAGAGCGCATTCTGACCGACTTCATCCATGACAGACAAGGAGAGCCTTCATGACCGACACGTCCCACGAACCCCTTGAGACCAAGGTGGCCTTTGCGCCGGGTGATGCAGCGCAGGCCGAGGCCGTGCATGACGAGATGATGCGGGCGCATGCGGCGTTTACGGAGAGCAATGATGCGCGTCTTGCCGAAATGGAGGCGCGCGGCCAGGCCGATGTGCTGCTGGAAGAGAAGCTTGCGCGCATTAATGCGGCCCTGGATGCCTATGAGAAGCGCCTGAACACACTGGCGCAGCGGGCGGCGCGGCTGCCGCTTGCGCATGCGGCCCATGAGGAGGAGAGCGCCGCGGAGGAGCACAAGGCGGCGTTTGAGCGCTATATGCGCGCCGGCGATGCCTCACGCCTGCAGCGGCTGGAGGAAAAGGCGCTTTCGGCCGGATCGGATGCGGACGGCGGCTATCTCGTGCATGAGGAGCTTGAGCGCACCATCGGGCACATGCTGAGCGAGGTTTCGCCGATCCGGGCCGTTGCCGGGCACAGGCGCATCTCCGCCGGCGTTTACCGCAAGCCCTATGCCGTCTCGCGCCCGGCCACGGGCTGGGTGAGCGAAACCGCCTCGCGGCCGGAAACGGCGGCGCCGCAGCTGGCCGAGCTGCGCTATCCGGCGATGGAGCTTTATGCCATGCCGGCGGCAACGCAGACGCTGCTGGACGATGCGGCGGTCGACATCGGGCAGTGGCTGGCGGATGAGATCATCACCGCCTTTGCCGAACAGGAAACGGACGCCTTCGTCAACGGCGACGGCAGCAGCCGGCCACAGGGCTTTCTCTCGGTGCCGACGGTGGCGGACAGCGGCTGGAGCTGGGGCAAGCTGGGCTTTCTCGCCACGGGCGTGGACGGCGATTTTCCGGCATCCCATCCGTCCGACGTGCTCATCGATCTCGTCTACGCCCTGCGCTCCGGCTATCGGCAGAACGCGGTGTGGGTGATGAACCGGCGCACGCAGAACGTCATCCGCAAGTTCAAGGACGCCAACGGGAATTACATCTGGCAGCCGCCGGCGAGCGCCAGCGCCCGGCCGACGCTGATGGGCTTTCCGGTGGTGGAAGTGGAAAGCATGCCCGATATCGCCGCAGGCGCAGCGGCCATCGCCTTCGGCGATTTCCGCCGCGGCTATCTCGTCGTCGACCGCAGCGGCGTGCGGATCCTGCGCGACCCGTTCACGGCCAAGCCCTATGTGCTGTTCTACACGACAAAGCGCGTGGGCGGCGGCGTGCAGGACTTCGCCGCAATCAAGCTGCTGAAGTTCGCGGCCTGAGCAGGAACAAGACCGGGAAGCGCATATTTTGCGCTTCCCGCTCATTCAAAATCATTCGCAACGCATGGAGCAAATTATTTGGACATTTGTGGGCTTACGCCAGTGTGACGATGCGGGTGTCGTGTGCGGGACAGGAGCGGGCGCGCCTAACTGATTGATTCAGCCAAAATTCTCCCCGACAACACGAGGTTTTGCAGCATCATGCCCTTAAGTCTGCGCACGCCTCCGGCGGCGCTGCCGATTGAGCTTGCCATGCTCAAGGCGGAGCTGCGTATTGAGGGGGCGGATGAGGATGTTTTTCTTCAGACACTGATCGCAGCGGCCACACGGCGGGTGGAGTTCGAATGCGGTCTGGCGCTGATTGATCAGTCCTGGCGGCTGCTCAGGGATGCCTGGCCGCGAAACGGGATTCTGACCATTCCGCTGCATCCGGTGCGGGCGGTGACGTCCCTGAAAGTGATCAAGGATGGCGTGGCGCTGACACCGCCGGTGACACACTATACAGTTGATCTTTCCGGGCGGCCGGCGCGCATTCGCGCCCGGCCCGGCTTTCCGCAGCCGGATTGCGGCCTCAATACCGTGCAGGTGGATATCGATGCTGGTTTCGGCCCCGATCCAAGTGCCGTGCCGGAGGATCTGCGGCTGGCGGTGTGCCGGCTGGCGGCGCACTGGTATGAGGACCGGGCCGGGCTTGAGGACTGTCCGCACCTGCCGGGCGCTGTGCGGGCTTTGCTCGCCCCCTGGCGGATGCCAAGGCTAGGGGCATGACGGGCAAAGAGCCCTTCTTTTTCCGCGTCCGGACACCCCCTCACTCATCTCACACACATGCAAAAAAGCGCTTCTGAACCATGACCCGATGCTCCTGCCGCGGCGGGGGCCTGCGCCGGCACGGACGCAGGCCTGCGCGCCGCCTGCCGCTGAACTGGCGGCTCACTCTGCAAAAGCCGGTGACAACGGATGACGGCGCCGGGGGCGAGATGATGGCCTGGCGGGATCATGCCACCGTCTATGCGGCGCTCATCCCCCTATGCGCCCGGGATGTGCTGTTTGCCGGGATGGAAAGCGGCGAAGTGCTGTGGGAGGTGCGACTGCGCTGGCGTGATGATGTTCAGGCCGGTGATCGCTTCCTGCGCAGGGATGGCGCCTTGCTCCTGGTGCAGGCGGTCTTCGACCCCGATGGCCGGCGCCGCTTTCTGATCTGCCGATGCCTCGAGCGGCCCCAGTGAGCCGCCCTGCCCCTCCTCCCTCCCCCGCCGGGGCCGCTTGAGCACGAAGCGCCGCCGCCTGCCCTTCAAGACGCGCGCCCTTCTCTGCCCGGGGCGCGGTTTTTCAGGGCGGCGGCGGCGCTTCTTTCTTCCGAACGACAGAGCCCAAAGGCGCGTTCTGGCCCGTTCTTCAAATCCGTGTGCATGAACAGGAGGGATACAGCCCATGCATCCCGCTCTTGCCCTGCAAAAAGCGATGATTGCGCGGCTGCGCGATGATGCCATTCTCACCGCCCTGCTGGGCGGGCCGCATGTTCACGACCGGCCGCCGCGGCGGGCGCCGCTTCCGCATGTGGTGTTGCACGAGATCGAAACGCGGGCCTGGGACACCTTCCGCCACCGAGGGCACGAGCACAAGGTGACCTTTCACATCTGGAGCGAACACGGCGGCAAGAGATGGGCCTATGAGATCATCGCGCGCATGGACGAGCTGCTCGATGATGCGCCGCTTGCTCTTGACGGGCATCACCTCGTGAACCTGCGCACCATTTTCTGGACGGCGCTGCAGGCGCGGCGGGAGCGGCTGTTTCAGGGCGTGATGCGCTTAAGAGCCACGACGCAGCCGGTGTCGTGATCCTTTTTCGGCGCGCTCTTTTGCCCTTTTCACGAAAACGGATCAGGGAGATGTTCTCATGGTGGCACAGAAAGGCAGGGACCTTCTGCTGAAGATCGATGACGGCAGCGGCAGCTTCGTTACCGTGGCGGGCCTGCGCGCGCACCGGCTGGCCTTTCAGGCGGAGCGGGTGGATGCCACCCATCAGCTTTCGCCGGAGAACTGGCGGGAGCTTCTGGCCGGAGCCGGCGTGCGCAGCGCCTCGATCTCGGGCAGCGGCATTTTTCTCGACGCGGCGAGCGATGCGCGCTTTCGCGCCCTGTTCTTTGCCGGGGACGTCGCCACCTTTCAGGTGATCATCCCCCATTTCGGCATCGTGGAAGGGCCGTTTCAGATCGTGGCGCTGGAATACACCGGGCGGCACGACGGAGAGCTGGCTTTTGAAGTGAGCCTGGAATCGGCCGGACAGCTTACGTTCTCGGCCTTGTGAGCACAGGCTTCACGGGCGTGTCCCGGGAATTGAGGGGCGGTTTGGCATGCGCTGATGGCCGTCAGGAATAGCACTTCCGGGCTTAAGCGCTCCGCCGGAAGGATGTTTCATATCCTTACCCAACAATTCGGCACGGTTTCAGGCCTCGCTCAGTTTTTGGGAGACATGCGGCTCCATACTGCTCACTGGTCAAGGCCGATGCTTGCCACGACTGTCTCTCTTTTGGCCCTGGATTGCCGGCACAAAGGCCGGCAATGACGTTTTCCTGTGTCTTATCAATGAGTTAAATAAACACATACCGCCTGAACATACTACACGACACAACGTTGCCATCTTTCTCGTCACCCCGGCGAAAGCCGGGGTCTCGGGCCGCAAACTCTTGCGTTTGTGGCCTTAGATACCGGCTTTCGCCGGTATGACGATACAAGTGTCGTGTAGCGTGCCGCCGAAAGCTAGATTGATTCTAATGCAGCGGGCGGCAGGCAGGGAAAACGCATAATCCTCACCTCCCCCTACCAGGGGGAGGTCGGCGCGAAGCGCCGGGAGGGGGTCGGGCCGCAAGCGCAGAGGACAGTTTGATGAATTTTCGGTCGGGTTATCAGGCAAACATAAAAGGAGGGGGATTGATGCAGCATAATCCGGTGCGCGGGGAAGTTGTGGTCCGTTTTGGCGGGCGCAGCTGGCGGCTGTGTCTGACGCTGGGGGCGCTGGCGGAGCTGGAGGATATGCTGAACGTGCCCGATTTGACGGCGCTGGCGCAGCGTTTTTCGGAAGGGCGCATCTCCGCGCGGGATCTCATTGCCCTGATCACGGCGGGGCTGCATGGGGGCGGCCATGCCGTTTCACCGGAGGATGTGGCGCGCATGGCGCATGCGGAAGGGCTGACCGGTTTCATCGCCGTGGCGGCGCGGCTGTTGCAGGCCACCTTTCCGGAAGAGCCCGGTGCCGATGCTGCGGATGAAAAGGCGTAAAACGGATGGTGATGCGGGCACAAGCGCATTGAGCGGACGTGTGCGGCCATGAGCACCAGGAAGGAAGCCCGGCCGGAAAAGGCAACGGCTGCGCAAGCGGGCCATCGGCAGGGCAAAGGGCGCAAGGAGCGGCTTCTGGCGCGGAGCATCGACTATCTAGCGCTGCTGCGACAGGCAGTTCTGCTTGGCATTGCGCCTGAAGAGTTCTGGCGGATGACGCCGCGGGAGATTGCCGCTGTGCTCAAAATCGGCGCACAGGCTGCGGCACCCCCCTCCCGGCAGACCCTGAAGGCTTTGATGCGGCGCTGGCCGGATGCACCAAAAGAATCGCAGCTTTTCAAGGCCGGCGCGGGCGGCAGCAAAGATGCATGAGGATGTGACCAGACGATGCGGGAAGAGCATTGGGCGGAACGCTTTGACGATGCCGTGGATGCGGCGCTTTCGAACTTTCGCGGGCTGAGCCGGTTTGAGGGCCTTGCGCTGCCGGTGCGGCTGGATACGGGCGCGCTGCAGAAGGATCTTGCGCGGCTTTCGCAATTGGCGGACCGTTTTTCGCATACCATGTCGGCGGCCTTTGCCCGGGCCGTTATCTCCGGCAGGCGCTTTTCCGACGTGTTGCGCGGGTTGATGCTGCAACTTTCGCGCATGGCGCTGCAACGGGGGTTTGATGTTCTGTTCTCAGGATTGCGCACGGCCATGGGCGGCTTTCTGAACGGGCTGTTTGCATCCACGGGAGGCGTTGCGGGCGTATCATCCCGCATCACCGCCTTTGCCAAGGGCGGCGTTGTTGCTTCGCCGCAGGTCTTCTCCCTGTCCGACGGCGGTCTGGGGCTGATGGGTGAAGCGGGGGCGGAAGCCATCCTGCCCCTGATGCGCGGGCCGGACGGGCGGCTGGGCGTGCGCGCTCATGGCAATGGGACGGCGCAGGTCAACGTGACCATGCACATTACCACGCCGGATGCGGAAGGCTTTCGCCGCAATCGCGGCCGCATCGCCGCGGAACTGGCCCGTGCGGTGGCCGAGGGCCAAAGGCAGATGTGAGGGCGGGTTGTAAGGGCAAGTTTTTTCATGAAATCCAGAGCCATTCTTGGAATGGTTTTTTTCATACGGCTTACCGCCGGAAGGATATTTTTATCCTTACCCAACGGTTCGGCGGGGTTTGCCCCCCCGCCTAAAGCATCAATGGCGGGGTAACATACCCCGCCAAGATGTTGAAGGAACGGGATAAAATCCCGTTCCGGCATTTTAGGGGACGCATCATCCATGACCGCCTTTCATGACGTGCGCTTTCCGCTGGATATTGCGCGGCGGGCGATGGCGCATATCGAGCGCCGCACGGATGTGGTGGTGCTGGCCTCCGGCCATGAGCAGCGCAACGCACGCTGGCGTTTTGCGCGGCGGTCCTGGCAGGTGGGCTATGGCATCAAGACCATGGACGACCTGCACCGGGTCATCGCCTTTTTCGAGGCCCGGCGCGGGCGGCTTTATGCCTTTCGCTTCCGTGACTGGGCGGACTGGAAATCCTGCCCGCCGCTTGATGTGCCGGCGCCCACGGATCAGGAGATCGGCCGCGGCGATGGCGTCACCACCCGCTTTGCCCTGGTCAAACGCTATGGCGATGCCGCCGGCGAGAACCTGCGACGCATTACGCGCCCGGTTCCGGGAAGCGTGCGCGTGGCGGTGAACGGGGCGGAACGTTCAAGCGGGTTTTCGGTGGATCATGCCGGCGGCTTTATCCTCTTCGACGCGCCACCGGCTTCAGGGGCGGTGATTACCGCAGGCTTCGAATTCGATGTGCCGGCGCGTTTCGATGCGGATGCGCTGCGTATCGACCTGCAGAGCTTTCGCCATGGCGCCGCGCCGGAGATCGAGATCGTGGAAGTGCGCGAAGCGCCGTGAGTTTTTATCCGAGAGCGCGTTTCAGCGTAATGAAGCAGGAAAGGGGGGGGAAAGGGTGTGGCCCGTCAGGCCAAACATGACAGAGAGAGAAAATTCAAAGGAGGGATGGTGGGCGGTACTGGGATCGAACCAGTGACCCCTACGATGTCAACGTAGTGCTCTACCGCTGAGCTAACCGCCCACATGCACCGCCGATATATCGGCAAAGGCGCCGGCTTGCAAGCCTTCTCTCCGGCTTATGGCGCGAAGAATGCACGCGCCCGGTTTCCCATACGCTATCACGCCGCCATCATCCGGCGCACCTCATCCACGAGCTGACGCAGATGGAAGGGCTTGGAGAGAATCTGCGCCTCCTTCGGCGCCTTGCTGTCCGGATTGAGCGCCACGGCGGCGAAGCCGGTGATGAACATGATCTTCAGATCCGGATAGCGCTCCGCCGCCCGCCGCGCCAGCTCGATGCCATCCATCTCCGGCATGACGATATCGGTCAGCAAAAGGTCAACGGGCTCTTTCTCCAGAGCCTCCCAGGCGCTGCGCCCCTCGCCGAAATCGATCACGGTATAGCCCGCTTTCTCCAGGGCCTTCTTGAGAAAGCGACGCAGCGCCTGATCGTCTTCCGCAAGCAGAATCTTCGCCATGGTTCCGCATGCTCCCGCAATCTTCTCAACCGCCGGCCGCACGTTTTGACCGCCTTGAGGGCCAGCGGCGCCCCCACACCTGATTCTCTAGCTCATTCACAAGCTTGCCGAAAGCCCATCGTGCATGGAAATTTCCACAACGACAGCATGGCGCTTGCGCCATCCATTATCGCCGCAAGACGACAAGAATGGGTGAACGCCGACACTCTGCCGCGTCGCTTGCCGGGATGCGGAAAAACTCCAGCCTCCCCGTGGGATTAGGGAAGCACATAAATGGTGAGCAGGTGCCAGAGGAGATAGAGCGCGAAGAGATAGCCCAACCCGCGGCCGATGCGCCGCCCCCAGACCTCGGGCCAGTCCTGCGGCGTGGGCTCTTCCGAGCCGGGCACGCCGGCGCCGCCTGCGATCTTCTCGCCCTGCTCGCTTAACGCGGCAAGCGCCCGCGCCATGCGCCGCCGCGCCGCCCCTTGCGGATCGCGCCCCTCCTCGCGCGCATCAGGCAGGCCATCGTCGCGTTTCTTCCGAGAATCCTCGTTTAACATCAGCGCTCCGTCAGTTTCAGCTCGATGCGCCGGTTCTTGGCCTTGGCCTCCTCCGTATCGCGCGGATCGAGCGGATGGAATTCGCCAAAGCCCGTCGCCGCCAGTCGCTCCGGCGGCACACCCTTGGAGATGAGATATTTCACCACGGATATGGCGCGCGCGGCAGAAAGCTCCCAGTTGGACGCATACCTGGGCGTATGGATGGGATCGGAATCAGTATGACCATCCACGCGCAGGATCCAGTTGATATCCGGCGGGATCTGCTTTTCCAGCTCCTTGATGGCCTCCGCCAGCTTGTCCAGCTCGCGCTTTCCTTCCTCGGTCAGCTCCGCGCTGCCCTTGGGAAACAGCACTTCCGCCTGAAACACGAAGCGATCGCCCACGACGCGAATGTCGGCGCGCTGCGAAAGAATGCGCCTGAGCCGGCCGAAGAATTCCGAACGATAGCGCGAAAGCTCCTGCACCCGCCGCGCCAGCGCCGCATTCAGGCGCTTGCCGAGATTGGCAATCTGGGCCTTGGCCTTGCGGTCGCGCTCTTCCGCCGCCTCCAAAGCGGCGTTGAGCAACTGCACCTGACGGCGCAGGGCCGCGATCTGCTGATTGAGCAGCTCGATCTGGGCCAGGGCCTCGGCCGAAATCTTCTTTTCCGCCGCCAGCTTGCTGCGCAGATCCGCCACCAGGGCGGAAGCCTTGCCCTCCTTGCCTTGCGCCGCCGCCAGGGCCGCGGAGAGCGAGGCCACCTTGCCCCGTTCGGCATTGAGATCATCCGTGAGCGCCGCCAGCGTCGATTCGAGCCGGGCCTTGGCCGAGCGCTCCAGAGCCAGCATCTCGGACAGCTCGGCGATCTGCTGGCGCAGCTTGGCCAGCACCGTATCCTGTCCCGAAAGCTCCCGCGCCTGCATGAACTGGGCCACGACGAAGATGGTCAGCACGAAGATGATGACAAGCAGAAGCTGGGCCATGGCATCCACGAAGCCCGGCCACATCAGCCCCTGCTCTTCTCGCCGTCGTCTGCCGGGAATGCCGGCCATGCGCGCTCCCTTCTCACCTTTCTCGCCGCATCACCAGACGGCCTTGTTGAACCACATGGATCCTTAAGTGGGCTTCAAAGAGCCTCATGAAGCCTCATTGCCACTTGCGGCGCATCTCGCGCAGCAGATCCTTGATCTCCGTCTGCTGTTTCGTCTGATGCTCCGCCCAGGCCCGCATCACCTGCTGTTCCTCGCGCATCTGTTCCACCACACCAGCGATGGCATCGGCCAGACGGTCCAGGGATTCGGTGCCGCCCGCCGCCGGGGCTTCCAGCCGGTGGCGCAAGACCTGCTCGATGCGTTCCAGCGCCGCCTGCACCTCGGACAGATCCATGTGCAAAAAGCCCGGGGCCTCCAGAACACCGCCGCCCTCGCCCGCCTCGATGTCGGTGATGGTGGCCAGCCATTCTTCCACCTCGTTGTAGAAGCGGTTCTGCGCCTGCGCCGCCTGCAGGTCGAGAAAGCCCAGGATCAGCGATCCGGCCAGGCCGAACAGAGAGGACGAAAACGAGGTGCCCATGCCGGCCAGCGGCGCCTCCAGCCCCGCCTTGAGCTCCTCGAAGATGGTGGCGGCCTCCGCCGCCTTGACATCGAGATTGCGGATGACATCGCCCACTGAGCCGATGGTCTGCAACAGGCCCCAGAAGGTGCCGAGCAGCCCGAGGAACACAAGCAGGCCGATGAGATAGCGCGAAATGTCCCGCGCCTCATCCAGGCGCGCCGCCAGGGAATCGAGCAGAGAGCGCAGCGACATCGGCGTGAGCACCGCCCCGCGCCGCGCGCCGAGCAGGGCGGCCATGGGCGCAAGCAGCCGTGGCGTATAGGGAATCTCAAGCGAAGGATCGGCGATGCGGAAACGGTTGATCCAGTTCACTTCCGGAAACAGCCGGATCACCATGCGGAAGGTGTAGAGAATGCCGAGAAACAGCGTGAACAGGATCAGGCCGTTCAGCCCGGGATTGGCCAGAAACGCCGTCTTGATCTGCGGATAGAGGATCGCCGCGATGATGCCCGCCAGCAGCAGGAAGACGACCATGCGTAACAGATAGATCCGCGGCTTGGCCACCACCTGCGCATCCAGTTCCTTCGTCATGCCGCATCCGCTCCCGGGGTGCGCGAGCGCCCGCCTTCATCGGCGCAATCGGCTTAAAGCGCCCGCATGCCAACGCTTCGTCTTGCGTCACATTAGCGCAACAGCGCAAGGCCGTGCAAAGGCGAAATGCCGGAAACGGACAAATGGCGGGCTCACTTCACCGCGCGCAGGATAATGGCCAGCTCCGGAAACACCTCCGGCGCCGCCGCCAGGATGTTGCCGGTCTTGAGAACGTCGGGGCCGCCATCAAGGTCCTCCACGCGCCCGCCCGCCTCGCGTACGAGAAGAACGCCGGCGGCGATGTCCCAGATCTTCAGCCCCCGTTCCCAGAACCCGTCGAACCGCCCGGCCGCCACCCAGGCGAAATCCAGGGAAGCGGCGCCAAACCGGCGCAGGCCCGCCACCTGTTCCTGCACCACCGCCAGCTCACGGCGGAAGCGGGCAAGATCGGCCCGCCCGCGATGCGGACAGCCATTGACGATCACCGCATCGCGCAAGCCCCGCCGCGCCGAACAGCGGATGCGCCGGTTGTTGAGAAAGGCGCCGCGCCCCTTCTCGGCCACGAACATCTCATCACTGATCGGGTTGTAGACAAGGCCGGCCACGATCTCCCGCCCGCGCTTGAGCGCGATCGACATGGCGAAATGCGGAATGCCGTGAATGAAGTTCGTGGTGCCGTCGATGGGGTCGATGATCCAGGCATGCTCGCCGTCGCCGGCCTCATCCTCGCCCTCCTCAAGGATAAAGCCATAGCCGGGCCGCGCTTTCTTGAGCTCCTCATGCAGGATCTCCTCGGTGCGGCGGTCCGCCCGCGTGACGAAATCGGCAGGCCCCTTGCGGGAGACCTGCAAGTTCTCCACCTCGCCAAAGTCGCGGCGCAGGTGGCGCGCAGCCTTTTGCGCCGCCTTGATCATGACGTTGAGCAGAGCCGAGTGGATCATGAGTTCTCCGGCCTTTTCCGTATCTTGCGGATCGCGGCGAACGCGCCGTTTCGTGATGAGAACGCTGCGGCAGCCTGCAGCGCCTGCGCTCAGTCACTGGCGCGCTTCACATAGGTGAGATCCTGGGTGTTGACCACGATCTTCTCGCCTGCGGAAATGAACGGCGGCACCATGATGCGCACGCCATTTTCCAGCACCGCCGGCTTGTAGGAAGAGGCCGCCGTCTGCCCCTTGACCACGGGCTCCGCCTCCACCACCTCCAGCGTCACATGCAGCGGCAGCTGCACGCCAAGCGGCTTGCCTTCATGGGATTCGACGGTCACGGTCATGCCGTCCTGCAGAAAGGCCGCCCGGTCGCCCAGAAACTCCTTTGGCAGCTCGATCTGCTCATAGGTCTCCATGTCCATGAAAACCAACATGTCGCCCTGTTCATAGAGATACTGATAGTCCTTCTGCTCCAGGCGCACGCGCTCCACCGTCTCCGAGGAACGGAAGCGCTCGTTGAGCTTGGTGTTGCCCACGACGGACTTCATCTCCACCTGGGCATAGGCGCCGCCCTTGCCGGGCTTGACGTGTTCCACCTTGGTCACCACCCAAAGCTGATCCTTGTGTTTCAGCACGTTGCCCGGCTTGATCTCGTTGCCCTGGATCTTCATCAGCTCACCTCGGCCTCAATCTCTCGTGATGAATCGCATGCGAAAGCCGGCCTGCCCCTGAAAAGAAGGGGGCTTCATTCACGCAAACTTTGCCGACCGGTTCGCTTCGCGCCCTTCCTATAGCCAAAGCGCACGCTTGTTAAGCCCGAAAGGGCCAGCCCTTGCGCGTTTTTTCATGACGCAACGCAAAGAGCGCCCGGCCGCTTCAGACCGGGCGCTCCTTAAAGCGTGTTCGTGCACAGATCCTGCAGCCTGCATCCGCAGGATGCCTTTTTCGCCCTCAATGGGCGCGGGAAGCGCTCTCTTCGCACTCCTTGCCCTTGAGCGCCGCAGCGCGGGCTGCCTCCTCCGCGGCCTCGTCCCATTCGATGGGCTGCGGCTTTTCTTTCAGTGCCACCTCCAGCACCTTGTCCACGTGCGCCACGGGGATGATCTCCAGCCCGGATTTGACGTTGTCCGGGATCTCGGCAAGATCCTTCACGTTCTCCTCCGGGATCAGCACCCTCTTGATGCCGCCGCGCAGCGCCGCCAGCAGCTTCTCCTTCAGGCCGCCGATAGGCAGCACCCGGCCGCGCAGCGTGATCTCGCCGGTCATGGCCACATCATGGCGCACCGGAATGCCGGTCAGCACCGAGACGATGGCGGTGACCATGGCAACACCGGCGGACGGGCCGTCCTTGGGCGTGGCGCCCTCCGGCACGTGCACGTGGATATCACGCTTCTCGAACAGCGTCGGCACAATGCCGAACTCCGGCGCCCGCGAGCGCACATAGGAGGCCGCCGCGGAGATCGACTCCTTCATCACGTCGCGCAAGTTGCCGGTGACGGTCATCTTGCCCTTGCCGTACATGTCCACGGCCTCGATGGTGAGCAGCTCGCCACCGGTCTCCGTCCAGGCCAGGCCCGTGACCACACCCACCTGATCCTCGCGCTCCGCCTCGCCATAGCGGTACTTGGGAACGCCGAGGAAGTCCTCCAGGTTCTTCTCTGTCACCCGGATGCGCTTCTTGCGCGTGGTCACCAGCTCCTTGACGGCCTTGCGCGCGATCTTGTTGATCTCGCGCTCGAGATTGCGCACGCCGGCCTCCCGCGTATAGCGGCGGATCACAGTGATGAGGGCATCGCGGGTGATCGTCAGCTCCTCCTTCTTCAGCCCGTGCGCCTCCAGCGCCTTGGGGATGAGGTGCCGCCTGGCGATCTCCAGCTTCTCATCCTCGGTGTAGCCGGCGATGCGGATGATCTCCATGCGGTCCAGAAGCGGCGCCGGGATGTTCAGGGTGTTGGCCGTGGTGATAAACATCACCTGCGAGAGGTCGTATTCCACCTCCAGGTAATGATCCATGAAGGAGCTGTTCTGCTCCGGATCCAGCACCTCCAGAAGCGCCGCCGCCGGATCGCCGCGATAGTCCATGCCCATCTTGTCGATCTCGTCGAGCAGGAAGAGCGGATTGACCGTCTTCGCCTTTTTCATCGACTGGATGATCTTGCCGGGCATGGAGCCGATATAGGTGCGGCGATGACCGCGGATCTCCGCCTCGTCACGCACGCCGCCCAGCGACATGCGCACGAAGTTGCGCCCCGTGGCCTTGGCGATGGACTTGCCAAGCGAGGTCTTGCCCACGCCGGGCGGGCCGACAAGGCAGAGAATGGGCCCGCGCAGCTTGTTGGTGCGCTGCTGCACGGCGAGATACTCGATGATGCGCTCCTTGACCTTCTCCAGCCCGTAGTGATCGGCGTCCAGCACCTTCTGGGCATAGTCCAGATCCTTCTTGATGCGGGACTTCTTGCCCCACGGGATGGAGAGCAGCCAGTCCAGATAGTTGCGCACCACGGTGGCCTCGGCCGACATCGGGCTCATCTGGCGCAGCTTGCGCAGCTCGGCCTCCGCCTTTTCGCGGGCCTCCTTGGAGAGCTTGGTCTTCTTGATGCGCTCCTCCAGCTCGGCGAGCTCGTCCTCGCCCTCGCCGCCGCCAAGCTCCTTCTGGATGGCCTTCATCTGTTCGTTCAGGTAGTACTCGCGCTGGGTCTTCTCCATCTGCTTCTTGACCCGGTTGCGAATGCGCTTTTCCACCTGAAGCACGGAGATTTCACCCTCCATGAGGGCATAGGCCTTCTCCAGCCGCTTGGCGATGTCGGCGATCTCCAGAAGCTCCTGCTTCTCGGAGAGCTTCACCGCCAGATGCGCCGCCACCGTATCGGCAAGCCGCGAACGGTCCTCGATCTGGGAGATGGTTTCCAGCGCCTCCTGCGGCACCTTCTTGTTGAGCTTCACATAGGTGGCGAACTGATCCACCACGGTGCGCGCCAGCGCCTCGGCCTCCGCCTCGTCGGAAACCGTCTCCTCAATCGGCTCGTATTCCGCCTCGAAATAGCTGGTCTCCTCGGTGTAGCGCAGAATGCGGGCGCGCTCCACGCCCTCGACCAGCACCTTCACCGTGCCGTCGGGCAGCTTCAGAAGCTGCATGATGGTGGCGATGGTGCCCACCGAATAGATGTTCTCCGGCGCCGGCTCGTCGTCAGCCGGGTTCTTCTGCGCCACAAGCAGGATGCGCTTGTCGCGCTCCATCACTTTTTCGAGCGCGCGAATGGACTTCTCGCGCCCCACGAAGAGAGGCACGATCATGTGCGGAAACACGACGATGTCGCGCAGCGGCAACACCGGAATGGTCTGCCGCTGAGGCAGCTCGATCTGCTTGGTTTCGGGCAGATCCGTCATGGTCCTGTTTTCCTTTCCTGTTATCGTTTTGGGCCTGTTCCGCGCCCCGCCGTTCATTCTGAAACGCGCCCGCGCCCTGTATCATTCACGGACGCCTTAAAGCCGGGACATGGGCGGCTTGAACTTCTACGCGACATCACGAATCCGGTCAGGCGATTATGGACAGATTCTGCGCCCCGCCGCAATCACGTGTCGCCTCCCTTGCACAGGGACGGCCGCCCAAACAGGCCGTTTCCGTATGCTCAAAATGGGATGCCTGCGCCATGATTTCAAGTTCTTTGGAATGATTCTGAATTTCTTTTCCGCCCGTGGGAAAGCCTCTTGCCTTCATTCTTTTTCCGCAACTGCCAAGAAAGCGTGAAAAAGAGGCACAAAAAAGGGGCGATGCCCACACTAAACGACACATGCATCGTCATACTGTAAATCGGTCCACCACTGGCCCAGAAAATTCAGGAGGCATGATGTTGCCGTCAAATCGACCGAGGAAAAAGACTTTTCGTAAGTTGCACACTACACGACACAACGTCGCCATCTTTCTCGTCACCCCGGCGGAAGCCGGGGTCTCGTGTCGCAAACTCATGCGTTTGTGGCCTGAGATACCGGCTTTCGCCGGTATGACGGTATAAGTGTCGTGTAGTGTGCATAAGTGGGGTTGGTTTTTAACTCATTGATAAACCACATGAAACGTCTTTCCCTGCCCCCAGCCTGTCCCGGGCTTGAACCGGGATCCCGGCAATCCAGAGCTAGAAATGGAGTGGTTTTGGAGAACGACGGCATTCGCCAAAAGGTTTGATTTGAGTCGGATGGAAAAAATGCCGGAACGGGATTGTATCCCGTTCCGGAACGTTTTGGCGGGGTATATTACCCCGCCGAACTCTTCCTGAAGGATATGAAATATCTTTCCGGCGGTCAGGCATAAAAAAGGGGATGCCACCTCTTCGATGTCATCCCCCGGATTCCGCACAAAGCTTGTTCTGCTCTTTTCCGCGCCGGTCGTGTCCGTGGCGAGAGCGAAGTAACTTTTTGAGTTCAAACGAAAATTCGCTTTTCAGCGAATTTTCGTGCCACCCACCACCCCGCGCCCCCGCCCAACCACCCGATATTATGCACCTAACAGGGCGCTTGGGCGGGAGCGCGGGGCGGTTTTGTGGATTACCAATTGGACTCTCAGGCCGAGGCCTCTTCCTTGCTCTCCTCCTTGTCGGCATAGATGAGCAGCGGCTTGGCCTCGCCCTCCACCACCTCCTCGGTGATGACCACTTCCTGCACGCCTTCCATGGAAGGCAGATCGAACATGGTATCGAGCAGGATGCCCTCCAGGATGGAGCGCAGGCCGCGCGCGCCGGTCTTGCGTTCGATGGCCTTGCGGGCGATGGCGCGCAGGGCGTCGTCGGTGAAGGAGAGCTCCACGTTTTCCATCTCGAACAGACGCTGATACTGCTTCACCAGCGCGTTCTTCGGCTTGGTGAGGATCTGCACCAGCGCATCCTCGTCCAGATCCTCCAGCGTCGCGATCACCGGCAGACGCCCGACAAATTCCGGGATCAGGCCGAACTTGAGCAGATCCTCTGGCTCCAGCTCCTGCAACAGCTCGCCGGTGCCGCGCTGATCCTCCTCCTTCACCTCGGCCTTGAAACCGATGCCGGACTTGTCACCACGGCGGGCGATGATCTTCTCCAGCCCGGCGAAGGCACCACCGCAGATGAAGAGAATGTTGGTGGTGTCCACCTGCAGGAACTCCTGCTGCGGGTGCTTACGCCCGCCCTGGGGCGGCACCGAGGCGATCGTGCCTTCCATGAGCTTGAGCAGGGCCTGCTGCACGCCCTCGCCGGATACATCGCGCGTGATCGACGGATTGTCCGACTTGCGCGAGATCTTGTCGATCTCGTCGATGTAGACGATGCCGCGCTGGGCCTTTTCCACATTGTAGTCCGCCGCCTGCAGGAGCTTCAGGATGATGTTCTCCACATCCTCGCCCACATAGCCCGCTTCCGTCAGCGTGGTGGCGTCGGCCATGGTGAAGGGCACATCGAGAATGCGCGCCAGCGTCTGCGCCAGCAGCGTCTTGCCGCATCCCGTGGGGCCGACGAGCAGGATGTTGGACTTGGCCAGCTCCACGTCATCATTCTTGGAAGCGTGCTTGAGGCGCTTGTAGTGGTTGTGCACGGCCACCGCCAGGATGCGCTTGGCGCGATCCTGCCCGATGACATAATCGTTGAGCACGTCGTAGATTTCCTTCGGCGTCGGCACGCCGTCGGCAGACTTCACCAGCGAGGTCTTGTTCTCCTCGCGGATGATGTCCATGCACAGCTCGACACACTCGTCACAGATGAAGACCGTCGGGCCGGCAATCAGCTTGCGCACCTCATGCTGGCTCTTTCCGCAGAAAGAGCAGTAGAGGGTGTTCTTGCCGTCGTTGCCGTTGGTGTCCTTGCTCATGAAAGCTCCTTCAAGGCTTCTTGACGACCCCGGCCGGAAGGAACCGGCCGCGATCGGGACTTCCTTGCAGGCCACACCGTGCCCGCCTTCAGAAAACTAGGACAGGCACGAGCGGCATTCAAGCTTTGCCACGAGACCGCGCATTGCTCCACAGGCAAAACCCGCATCTGGCGCCCGTGCACAGGCGGCATGCACGCAATCGCGCGACCTGAGGTATTGAGCGGCCATCACATCGCGCCAACATCGATTCGGCACACCGCACCAAGCGAGAATAGCACGTTCCCGCCAACGGCTTCCCGTTCCATGCATTCACACGGTTAACGAACGGGAACCACATGTGACTCTAGCCGCCCCACCTTGTCCGAGGCAGGCCTCATTCCGCCCATCGGGAGCCCTCGCCGGCGCCTTATCAAAGACCACACGCCCTGTCGTTTTCTCGCACAGTGATGCGCCGCGCGCTGCATCCGCTCATTCATCATTCAGCGGCCGTGGGGCGTTTCTCGATCACTTCGTCCACCAGCCCGAGCTCGCGCGCCTTCTCCGCCGTGAGGAAGGTGTCACGATCCAGCAGCTCTTCGATCTGTTTCAGCGGCATGCCGGTGTGCTTGTGATAGATCCGGTTCAACCGGTCGCGCAGCTCCAGAATTTCCTTGGCATGGCGCTCGATGTCCGCCGCCTGCCCCTGCACGCCGCCGGAGGGCTGATGCACCATGATGCGGGCGTTGGGCAGGGCATAGCGCATGCCCGGTTCGCCGGCGGCCAGAAGAAGCGAGCCCATGGAAGCGGCCTGACCGATCACGGTGGTGGAAACCGGCGGCTTGATGAACTGCATGGTGTCATAGATCGCCAGGCCTGAGGTGACCACGCCCCCGGGCGAATTGATGTACATGGCGATCTCCTTCTTCGGGTTCTCCGCCTCGAGGAACAGAAGCTGCGCCACGATCAGCGTGGCCATATGATCCTCGATGGGGCCGGTGATGAAGACGATGCGCTCTTTCAGCAGGCGGGAATAGATGTCATAGGCCCGCTCGCCCCGGGCGGTCTGCTCCACCACCATGGGGATGAGCTGCATGCGCTCAAGCCGTTCGATGGGATCTGTCATCGATGATCTCCTGTCTATGCATTCCGGCGAGGATTTCTGCGCAAATACCAGGGCGCACGCGCAAGAATCCCCCTGCGACGCTTTCGGGCTCCCTTCTAGCCCCATCCGGCCGCATCCGCAAAGCCCGCAGCATGTCCTCTTTGCGAAGCGGAAAGGCCAAGGGCCGCAGGAATGCGTGTTTCAGGCCCTTTCCTGCCGCACACGGCCGCCCTGATCATTCGGCAAATGGCACATCCGGAATGCCCGGCACCTTCACCGAATCGGGAAGCTGACCATAGGCATCGTGCAGGGCGTTTTGCAGGCCCTCCTCAATCACCGGATGATAGAAGGGCATGGCGATGAGATCGGCGATCGTCGCCTGCCGTTCCATCGCCCAGGCCAGTTCGTGAGCGATGTGCTCGCCGCGGGGGATGCACATCTCCGCCCCGAGCAATCTGCCATCTTCCGTGCCCGCGTAGATGTGCAGAATGCCGCGGTTGGCCTTCATGACGCGGGCGCGGGCCTGGGTGGAAAAGTCACGCTCACCGACGACGAAGCCCTCGTCCTCCACCAGCCGCGCATCCAGGGCGGCGAAGGTTTCGCCCACCATGGCGATATTGGGGTCGGTAAAGACAATGGCCAGCGGCACCTTGCGGCGGAAGCGGCGCACTTCGCCGCCCTTGGCCAGGGTGGCGGCATTGTAGCCGGCAATGCGTCCCTCATCCGCCGCCTCGTGCAGGATCTGGCGCTCGCCGTTGGCATCGCCGGCGATAAAAATGGCGGTGTCACCGATGCGCATGGTCTGCCGGTCGAAATCGGGCAGGCCGCGCTCGTCAAGGGCAATGCCCGTCGCCTCCAGATTGAGCCTGTCCAGATTGGGGCGGCGGCCCAGCGCCACCAGCACCTTGTCCACCACCGCCTCGTTATCGCCGGCCTTGACGCGAATCGCACCGTTCTCCGCCGGCTCCAGCTCCGCCGGCGCCCCCAGCCAGATGGGAAACTCCTCCCGGAATAGGGACAGCGCGCTATAGGCCACGCCATCATCGGTGAGCCCGCCGATGGTCTCTTTCATGTCCACGCCGACGATCTCGATCCCCAGCCGGGAGAGGGCCTGACCCATCTCCAGGCCGATCACGCCCATGCCGAGCACGGCCATGCGCCTGGGCAGATCCTCCTGCTCGAAGAGCGTATCGGTGGTGAGAAGCTTGTCCGGCCCGAAGGTGTCCAGCCAGGCCTGCGGCACGATGGGCCGGGACCCGGCGGCGATGACAAAGGCCTTCGCCCGGATCGTCTCGCCCCCCGCTTCCACCGCATCTGGGGCGACAAACCGCGCCGGCGCCGAGATCAGCTTGCCGGCATCGGCGAGCTTCTGCGCCTTGCCGGCGGGGCCGGAGGCGAAACCATCGCGCATCTTGCGCACATGCGCCAGCACCGCGCGCACATCCGCCCGCACATCCTCGCCGCCGTGAATGCCCTGCACCGCGAAGTGATGCCGCGCATGCCAGAGGTCATCGGCGGCCTGGATGAGCACCTTGGACGGCATGCAGCCCACGCGGGCGCAGGTGGTGCCCAGCGGGCCGGGATCGATGATGACAAAATTGCGCGTAATCCGCGCCACCTGTCCGGTGGCATAAAGCCCCGCCGAACCGGCCCCGATGATACACACGTCCACTTCCCGGGTCATGCCCCTCTCCTTATTTTGCCTTTTCCGGCGCCGCCGCCAGGAAACCTTCATGGGCGCGACGCCGAAAGTGAGTCTGGAAATGCCTTCGTGCCTCCCTATATGCTGGAAGATGGTTCGTGTCATCTGCTTTTCACGCATTCAAGCGGGGAGAAAGTCATGAGCGAGGGCCTGCAGATCGTCTGTCCCAACTGCGGGGCGGTCAACCGCATTCCCGCCGGCAAGCCCGTGGAGAAGGCCAAGTGCGGCAAGTGCGGCGCCAAGCTGTTCACCGGCAAGCCCGTTGAGGTTACCGATGCCATTCTGCCCAAGCTGATTGCGCGCAATTCCACACCTGTGGTCGTGGATTTCTGGGCCGAATGGTGCGGGCCGTGCAAGATGATGGCGCCCGAATTCGCCAAGGCCGCGGCGGCAATGGAGCCAAAGGTGCGATTCGCCAAGCTGGATACCGAGCGCAACCCCGTCTCGGCCGCGCATTTCGGCATCCGCTCCATTCCCACCATGATCCTGTTCAAGGACGGAAAACCCGTCGCCCAGACGGCCGGCGCCATGCGCGCGGAGCAGATCAGACAGTGGATCGAAAGCCACCTGTAATGCCAAGTTGCGCATACAAGCGCGCAGGACGATGAACCCACCGCCCCGGTGCAACTGAACATGCGGGGCGGTGGTTTTCAAAGACGCGTTTTTCTCAGCACGGTGAGGATGGACAGGCGGCCATGAGCATCGATCCCGAAACCTATCGCCGCAATCTTGAAAAGGCGGCCCGCGCCGCCCGTGCCGAAGCAGAAGCGCGGCGCCGCGCACAGGCCGGCAAGACGCAGGCGTACACATCAGAGAAGAGCCCGAAGGAAATCGGCGGCCCGGAAGGCCCGGAACCCACCCGCTATGGTGACTGGGAGCGCAAGGGCATCGTCAGTGATTTCTGATCGGGCCTTGTGCGCACGGGCCAAACCGGTGCCTTTGCACAGCCCTTCGCCCTCTGGCGTTTCCCCTTATGCATCCCGCCCGCCTTCAGCGCGGCAGGAGCGTTTGCGGCTGGGGCAGAAGCGGCAGGGCGAAGTCCTTGGCCGCAGGCGTCTTGACATGTTCGGCCGTCACCGTGATGGCAATCCCGCCGCGCACGTTAAACTGCCCGACCACGCGGATGTAATGGGGATCAAGCGCCGCAACCAGATCATCGAGAAAGACGTTGGTGCCGTGCTCGTGAAACACGCCCTCGTCACGGAATGACCAGAGATAGAGCTTAAAGGATTTCGATTCCACAATCTTCTCATCCGGCACATAGTCCACGCGGATGCGGGCGAAATCGGGCTGGCCGGTCAGCGGACACAGGCAGGTAAACTCCGCCGTCTCCAGCGTGACCAGATAGAACCGCCCCTTTTCCGCCCGGTTGGGAAAGGCCTCCAGCTTGCGCTGCGGCCTGGCCTTGCGCCCGAGCAGGGTCAGATCCTTCAGGTCCTCCGGCTTGGTCGTCTCCGCCATGTCTCTTCCTTCCCCTCACATTTCGCCATCAGGGGCATTTTCAGACGCGCTCCCCAGCGCCGCCACATTCCCTACCGCCGCCGCATTCCCTTGCGCACGGGGCGCGCCTTGCGGCGTGCGGCCGCCAGCAGCCGGGGTTGAAGACGCGCCGGCTTGCCCGTCTTGCCGTGGCTGACCAGCTCGAAACGCAAGCCACCCGCCACCGGCGCCACTTCCAGAAGCCGCACCTCGACAAGATCGCCCAGTTGAAAGGTCTCGCCCGTGTTGCGCCCGATAAGGGCATGACGCGTCTCATCATGCACGAAATAGTCACCCCGCAGCGAAGAGATCGGCACAAAGCCGTCCGCGCCATTCTCCTCCAGCGCCACGAAAAGGCCGGCGCGGGTCACTCCCGTGATCCGCGCCCAGAACGTGGCCCCGACCCGCTCGGCCAGATAGCGCGCCATCATGCGATCCACCGTGTCGCGCTCCGCCGCCATGGAGCGGCGCTCGCAGGCGGTGATCAGTTCCGCGGTCTCCTGCATGTGTTCGATGTCGTACCTGGACAATCCGCCCTCCCCCAGTTTCAGCGCCGAAACAAGAGCGCGGTGCACGATGGTGTCCGCATAACGGCGGATGGGAGAGGTGAAATGCGCATAGCGCGGCAGGTTCAGGCCGAAATGGCCGATGTTGTGCGTGTCATACACGGCCTGTGACTGCGTGCGCAGCACCATCAGGTTGACCACGTGCTCGTATTCCGTGCCCTTCACCCGCTCAAGAATGCGGTTGAAATGCATGGGCTTGACCTTCTGCCCCAGGGGGGCGGAAAGGCCCAGTGTCTTGAGAAATTCGGCCAGGGCATGGATCTTGTCCGGCGCCGGGGCGTCATGAACGCGATAAATGAGCGGCATGCCCTTTTCTTCCAGGGTCTCCGCGGCGGAGACATTGGCCTGGATCATCAGCTCCTCAATAAGCCTGTGCGCCTCAAGCCGCACCGGCGAGACCACGCGTTCAATCAGGCCGGTGGCATCGAGAATAAGCTTGCGCTCCGGCACATCCAGCTCCAGCGGCCCGCGGCGGCGACGGGCCGCCATCAGCGTGTCATGACAGGACCACAGGGGCTTGAGCACCGTATCCAGAAGCGGCGCGGTCTCTTCGTCGGGATAGCCATCGATCGCCTTCTGTGCCTGCTCGTAGGTGAGAAAGGCGGCCGAGCGCATCACCACCCGTGCGAAGCGATGGCGGATCTTGTTGCCGTGCTTGTCGAAGGTCATGAAGCAGGCAAGCGCCGGCCTGTCCTCGCCCGCCTTGAGCGAGCACAGATCCGTTGACAGCCGCTCCGGCAGCATCGGCACCACCCGGTCGGGAAAATAGGTGGAGTTGCCGCGCAGCCGCGCCTCCGCATCCATGGCCGTGCCCGGCCGCACATACCAGGAGACATCGGCAATGGCCACGATCACCTTGTGCCCGCCTTCGTTCTTCGGGTCATCATCCGGCGCCGCCCATACCGCATCGTCGTGATCGCGGGCATCGGGCGGATCGATGGTGACCAGCGGGATGTGCCGGATATCCTCCCGCCCCTCGGGGCTGAAGGGAGAAAGCGCCTCCGCCTCCTTGAGAACCTCGTCCGGAAATCTGTCGCGGATGCCCTGCTCGTGAATGGCGATGAGCGAGATGTTGCGCTGATCGTCCACATCGCCCAGCCGCTCCATCACCCGCGCCCAGGCCACACCGCTGCGGCGTTCGCGGCGGATGAGCGCCCGCACCAGCTCGCCGTCGCGCGCGCCGTTCACATCCTCGGGCCGGACCGGGAAATTGCTGCGCGCCCGCTTCTCCACCGGAACGATATAGCCGCCCGCATCCCGCGCATGCTTGCGAAACACGCCGAGTATCTCGTCCGCCGCGTGATCGATGCGGCGGATCACCCGCGCCCTGTAAGGATACGGGCCTTCCTTCAGCCTGAAGATGCGGGCGAGAACCCTGTCGCCCACGCCGATCGGCCGGCGCCCGCGCGCCGTGCCGCCGTCCTTTTCCTGAATCAGCACCTTCGGCGTCGGCCCGTCCGTTTCCTCGTCCCATACCGTGGGGCGGGCGATGAGCTCTCCCTCCTCGTCGGTATCGATCACATCGAGCACGGCAATGGTGGGCAGTTCTCCCTGCCCGGTCAGCGCCTTGCCCCGGCGCGCAATCATTCCCTTTTCGGTCATTTCCTTCAGCCGCTGCTTCAGCGCGATGCGATCAGCACCGCGAATGCCAAAGGCGCGCGCAATTTCCCGCTTGCCCACCTTGCGCTCGGACGTACGGATGAATTCGAGGATTTCCTCCTCGCTCGGCAGCACGCCGCCCTTCTTCTTGCGGCTGTTTGCGGAAGCCTTTTTCCTGGGCTTGCCGGAAGAGGCCTTTTTCCCTTTGCTCATCGTGCCTGCCTGAAACGTTCGGATTCATTCAAGGCCGTCTCCTGACGACCTGCCAATTCAACGGGCACCATGCAGGCTTCCGCCTTATCCTGCAAGATGCAGCCCTGCAATGCCGCATCGGACCACATCGAAATGCACACTACACGACACAGCGTCGCCATCTTTCTCGTCACCCCGGCGAAAGCCGGGGTCTTGTGCCGCAAACCCATGCGCTTGTGGCCTGAGATACCGGCTTTCGCCGGTATGACGGTATATGTGTCGTGTAGTGTGATCGAAATGATAAACGCCGCCGCTTTTATTTCTGGGGGACATGAGCTTGGAGCAACTCGCGCACGGCCTGCACCTCCGCCTCGCCTGAAAAGGCTGCCTTGGGGATCAAGATCAATGTATGGTTGTGAAATATCAGCAGGAAGTACTCCGGCAGCTTCCGTGCGAGGCGGAATGCATTCCATGTAAATTGGCATTCGTCGACCACGCTTTTCTTCGTCATCCCCTCTTTGGAAAAGCAGACAGAAATGTCCGTATCCGCATAGGGCTCTGATCGAAACTGCCTCGGTATCAACACGATCAGACAAAGAAAGCGCATCAGTACGTACAGGACGACAAACAGTGTCAAAAAGATAGCGAATCCATACTCTCCCGCGAGCCACGCCAGTAAGAAAACCAAAGCGAGGCTAAAAGGAAGAAGGCCAAAGACGACGATCCGCGCTGGCCACGTGGCGAGGCTCAAGCGCCATCCCGCCATGAACATGTCGCGTTTCAGCGCAAGATCATAGCAATAGGTGCCGCAGACCATGTTATTTTGCCCCCGGTCGACTTGACGGTCAGTCCTCGAACGGATCCTTCATCAGGATGGTGTCCTCCCGCTCCGGCGAGGTGGACAGAAGCGCCACCGGACACTCGATCAGCTCCTCGATGTGCCGCACATACTTCACCGCCTGCGCCGGCAGATCGTTCCAGGAGCGGGCGCCATAGGTGCTTTCCTTCCAGCCCGGCAGGGTTTCATAGACGGGCTTCACCCGCGCCTGCGCCCCCTGACCGGCGGGCAGGCGATCAATGCGCTCGCCATCCAGCTCATAGGCCACACACACCTTCAGCTCATCGAAGCCGTCCAGAACATCGAGCTTGGTCAGCGCAATGCCCGTCACCCCCGAAACCTTGATCGCCTGCCGCACCAGCACGGCATCGAACCAGCCGCAGCGCCGCGCCCGGCCGGTCACCGTGCCGAATTCGCGTCCGCGCTCGCCAATGCGCCGGCCGATCTCGTCATCAAGCTCCGTGGGGAAGGGCCCGGAGCCCACGCGCGTGGTGTAGGCCTTGGCGATGCCGAGCACGTATTCCAGCGTCGAGGGCCCCACGCCCGAGCCGGTCGCCGCCTGGGAGGCCACGGTGTTGGAGCTGGTCACGAAGGGGTAGGTGCCATGATCGATATCGAGGAAGGTGCCCTGCGCTCCCTCGAAGAGGATGCGCTTGCCGGCCCGCTTCTGGGCATCGAGCAGGGACCAGACGCTGTCCATGAACGGCAGCAGCACCGGCGCCACATCCATCAGCGCATCGAACAGCGCCCGCCCGTCGATCTCCTCAACGCCGAGCCCTTTGCGCAGCGGGTTGTGATGCGCAAGCAGCCGCTCAATCTTCATCGGCAGCGTGTCGGGATTGGCCAGATCGGAGACGCGAATGGCCCGGCGCCCCACCTTGTCCTCATAGGCCGGGCCGATGCCGCGGCCGGTGGTGCCGATCTTGCCCTTGCCGGCCAGCTGCTCTCTCAAGCCATCCAGCTCGCGGTGCAGCGGCAGGATCAGGGTGGCGTTCTCGGCGATGCGCAAGTTGTCGCGATTGATTGTCACGCCCTGTTCGGTCAGCGTCCTGATCTCCTCGGCAAGAGCCCAGGGATCGATGACCACGCCGTTGCCGATCACCGCCAGCTTGCCGGGGCGGACAATACCGGAAGGCAGCAGCGAGAGCTTGTATGTAACCCCGTCGATGACAAGGGTGTGCCCGGCGTTGGCACCACCCTGAAAGCGCACGACGACGTCGGCCCGCTCAGACAGCCAGTCCACGATCTTGCCCTTGCCCTCGTCCCCCCACTGGGTGCCGATCACGACGACGTTGGTCATTGGCCAATTCCCCGATATCCCAAAACTTCCCGATCATCGGCCGCCCGTATCCGGCCCGGCGCACATGACAACGGCCCCGGAACTGCCCCGGGGCCGTTCAATGCCTTTAGCAGGCTTTTGCCCGCATGACCAGTGCGAAACGCCTGCCGGAAGGGGAAAACCCCCGCTTCGGCACGCTAAAGCGCCTTCAGAGCCGGAAGGTGAGCGCGGACGCCCACTTCACCTGCGGCAGGGCGCGCACTTTCTCCAGCACCTCCGCCGGCACCGGCTCGTCCACCTCGATGAGCGAGACGGCCTCGCCGCCCGGCGCGGTGCGGCCGAGATTCATGGTGGCGATGTTGACGCCGGCATCGCCCAGCAGCTGCCCCAGCGCACCGATGAAGCCCGGCTTGTCCTCGTTGATCACATAGAGCATGTGCGGGCCGAACTCCGCCTCCATGTTGATGTCCTTCACCTGGATGATGCGCGGCTTGCCATCGGAGAACACGGTGCCGGCGATGGTGCGGCGCGAATTTTCCGTTTTCACCTCCAGGCGGATGTAGCCCTCATACACACCGCGCGGCGTCTGGCGCACCTCGTTGATCTGCATGCCGCGCTCCTTGGCCACCACCGGCGCGGAGACCATGTTGATCTCCTCGCCCATGATCGGCCGCAGCAGGCCGGCCAGCAGGGCGGAGGACAGGGCCCGCGTGTTCATCTCGCCCACCGTGCCGGCATATTCGATGGTCACCTCGGTCATGGCCGAGCCGACGATCTGACCGATGAAGGAGCCCAGAAGCTCCGACAGACGCACGAAGGGCTTCAGCCGCGGCGCCTCCTCGGCAGTGATGGACGGCATGTTCAGCGCATTGGAGACCGCACCGGTGAGCAGATAATCGGCCATCTGCTCGGCGATCTGAATGGCCACGTTCTCCTGCGCCTCCCGCGTGGATGCGCCCAGATGCGGCGTGCAGATCACGTTGGGCAGCTCAAAGAGCGGATTGTCCCGGGCCGGTTCCTCCTCGAAGACATCGAGCGCCGCCCCGGCGATGTGGCCGGTCTTGAGTGCCTCATAGAGATCCTTTTCCACGACGAGGCCGCCGCGGGCGCAGTTGATCACCCGGGCTCCCTCCTTCATCTTGGCCAGGGCCTCGGCGTTGATAATGCCGCGGGTCTTGTCGGTCAGCGGCGTGTGCAGAGAGAGGAAGTCCGCCCGCTCAAGCAGGGTGTCGAGATCCACCTTCTCCACGCCCAGCTCCTCGGCCCGCTCCGGCGAGAGATAGGGATCATAGGCGATCACCCGCATCTTCAGTCCCTGCGCCCGCTCCGCGACAATGGAGCCGATGTTGCCGCAGCCGATGAGGCCGAGCGTCTTGTTGAAGACCTCAACGCCCATGAACTTGCTCTTCTCCCACTTGCCGGCCTTGGTCGAGACATCGGCCTGCGGGATATTGCGGGCGAGCGCCAGCATCATCGCGATGGTGTGCTCCGCCGTGGTCACGGCATTGCCAAGGGGCGTGTTCATCACGATGATGCCCTTGGCCGTGGCGGCGGGCACATCGATGTTGTCCACACCAATACCGGCGCGGCCGATCACCTTCAGGTTCTTCGCCGCCTCGACGACCTTGGACGTCACCTTGGTGGCCGAACGCACGGCCAGGCCGTCATAATCGCCGATGCGCGCGATCAGCTTCTCCTTGTCCTTGCCCAGGTCGGGCTCGTAATCCACCTCCAGACCACGGCTCTTGAAGATCTGCACCGCCGTGGGCGAAAGCTTGTCGGAAATGAGTACACGCGGAGCCATGATGGCCTCCTTCCTGTCTGTTCCGGTGATGATTTCGAATGCGAAAACGGAATCGGGATTCCGGCGCGAAGAGCGAACACCAAAAGCGCCTGACCGGTCGTCACATCCGATACGACCTAGCAAAAAAGGCCCGGAAGTGACGGCCGTCAGATGTGCTTTGCGCACCTCGCATCAGGATGAGGACAGCACCTCTTCACGGGCCACGGCATAGGCCCAGTCCAGCCAGGGAAGCAGCGCCTGAACGTCCTCGGTCTCCACCGTGGAGCCGCACCAGATGCGCAATCCCGGCGGGGCGGCGCGATAGGCACCGATGTCATAGGCCACGCCCTCTACCTCCAGCAGGGCCACCATGCGCTTCGGGATGGCGGCGGCCTGCTCTTCGCTCAGGCCTTCCACGGCCTTCTCGGAAAGCTTCAGGCAGACGGAGGTGTTGGAACGGGTCTCGGGATCACGCGCCAGGTTCTCCACCCAATCGGTGTTCTCGATCCACTCGTTCACGGCGGCCGCGTTCATGCAGGCGCGCGCCTGCAGGGCACATAGGCCCCCGATCTCCCTGGCCCATTCCAGCGCCTTGATGTAATCCTCCACGCACAGCATGGAGGGCGTGTTGATGGTCTCGCCGCGGAAGATGCCCTCGATCAGCTTGCCGTTCTTGGTCAGGCGGAAGATCTTGGGCAGAGGCCACGGCGGCGTGTAGCTCTCCAGGCGCTCCACCGCCCGCGGCGAGAGGATGATCACGCCATGCTGGGCCTCGCCGCCCATCACCTTCTGCCAGGAGAAGGTGGTGACATCCAGCTTCGGCCAGTCCAGCTCCTGGGCGAAGGCGGCAGAGGTGGCATCGCAGATGGTCAGGCCTTCACGATCAGCGGCGATCCACTCCCCATCGGGCACCTTCACGCCGGAGGTGGTGCCGTTCCAGGTGAAGACCACATCACGGGAGAAATCCACCTGCGAAAGGTCGGGAAGTTCGCCGTAATCGGCCTCGAGCACGCGCACGTCCTTAATCTTCAGCTGCTTGACCACATCCGTGGCCCAGCCCTTGCCGAAGCTCTCCCAGGCAAGCACGTCCACCCCGCGCGCGCCGAGAAGCGACCACAGCGCCATCTCCACCGCCCCGGTATCGGAGGCGGGCACGATGCCGATGCGATAATCCTCGGGAACTTCCAGCACCTCGCGGGTGAGGTCGATGGCGTATTTCAGGCGTGCCTTGCCTTCCTTGGACCGGTGGGAACGCCCGACGAGTGCGGAATCAAGAAGGGAGGTGTTCCAGCCCGGAATCTTGGTGCAAGGGCCGGAGGAAAAGCGCGGATTGGCCGGCCGCGCAGCCGGTTTCTCTTTTGCGGTCATGTGAGTACATCCTTCCAGATGTTCGCCCCTCGTTGGGGAGGGGTGGCCCACCGCCGCAATAGGTGATCCCCCGCTCACTGTCAAGCGAAATCGCGAACGCCGGCCATGAACCTTGCCTCATCTACCAGGAAATGCGTTGTTAACCAAAGCTCAATTATAAGGGGATGCAGATTATACAGCGTCACTTTGCATCATCAGAATCAAAAACAGACCGGGGGTGTAAACTGATGCCGCAAGTCATGTCTCAGGCCAGATCAGCAGAGGCGAAGCATCTTGGCACGTTTGATTATCACCATTTTCTCCTTTTTCTAGGACTGCTTGCATCATGGTTTCTTTACATGATAATTTACTATAAACCTCCCTATTGGGATTACACTCTGGGCCACTATATTGGACACGACCTTGCCAATTTGTATGTCGCCGCACGCCTAACCTTAATGGACCGCATAGAAGTACTTGGCGATCCGGTGGCGTATAATACCTGGATCATGCAGACATTTGGCTGGCCGCATGGCGCCTTATTCGAACATTTCTACACTTATTCATATCCGCCCCATTTCCTTCCCGTGATCCTGCCTTTCGGGCTGCTTGACTACACGACAACGCTCTATCTGTGGACCTTTTTGTCCATCGCCGTCATGGCCTGGGCCGGATGGATCATCACCGGCGGCAGGGTGCTGCTGACGATTATGGCGGTGCTCTCGGCCGGTGCGCTTGCCAACCTGTTTCATGCCAACACCGGCGCCTTCGCCGGGGCGCTGCTGATCTTGTCTCTGTGGTATATGCGAGACAGGCCCGTTCTCGCCGGCATCCTGTTCGGGCTTCTCTCGTTCAAGCCGCAGCTGGGCATCGTTGCGTTCGTTTTTGCCGTGCTCGGCCGTCACTGGAAATTCTTGTTCTGGGCAACGGCCACAACTCTTTTCTTCATCGTTCTGACATGGGCGCTGTTCGGTCTGGAGCCTTTCCGCGTCTTCTTCGACTATACGATTCCCCGTCAGCGCGCATTCCTGCATTATTGGGGGTTCTTCAGCTACTTCATCATCAGCCCCTTCGAGATGTTCACCGCTTGGGGGATGTCTTTCCACCTGGCGATGATACTGCACTGGCTGATCGCTCTTCTCGTTCTCTGGAGCAGCTGGAAGATCTGGCACAGCGACTTGCCGAAGGGTTACCGCCTGTTCTTTGCCGCACTGGCAAGCATTCTGGTTCCGCCCTACATCAACCATTATGACCTTACCATCCTCTCCCTTGGCATTATCGCCCTCATCGCCGAGCGTGACCGCAAGGCGGTTCCGGACCTGGTCAATGCTCATCCATGGCTTCTTGCCCTCTTGTGGGTGGCCCCCGCCTTCAGCCTGATCGTCAACCTGATGACGCCGCATCTGCTGACGCTGCTTTATGTCTTCGCCGTATTCCGGATGGCCGCCACCGCCCGTCTCGCCGCATCGGCGTAGGCGCTGGCGGTTGGCGGCCAGCCGGCCGCCGCAGCACGTTTCAGCGCAACCGCAAGGGCAACCAATGTCTAATCGGCTTGGCCCCGGTCCTCGACTAACTTTCCCGTATCAATGCCCCTATATCATCGCCGTCCTTCCGCATTAGCGGGATTACCGGGAGGCCATCCATGCCCTATCGCGACATTTTCGTTCATCTCGATGACTGCCGCTCGTGTCCGGATCGCATCGACGCCGCCATCTCTCTCGCCAGCCGCCAGAACGCGCGCTTGACCGGCGTGGCCTTGGCCCTTGAATCCACCATCGCCAGCTACATCGGTATTGAGTTTCCTTCCGCGCTGTCCGAGCAGCAGCAGAAGGTCGTGCGCGAAGCGGCGGAGCGCGCCGTTGCCCATTTCGAGGAAAAGGTCAAACAGGCCGGGCTGGAGTTCGAAAGCCATATTGTCTCGTGCGGCGCGCCAAAGGCGCCGGCGGTTCTGTCCTATTACGCCCGGCACGCCGATATCGCCTTCATGGGCCAGCCAAACCCCAAGGACGCCGCCGGCAGCTTTCAGGAGACCCTGCTGGAAGGCGTGCTCTTCGCCTCGGGGCGCCCCGTTTACATCGTGCCCTATATCGGCCGGCCGCATTACAAGATCCGCAAGGCCGTCATCGCCTGGGACGGCGGCAGAAAGGCCGCCCGTGCGGTGCACGACGCCATTCCTCTCCTGCGGGGCCGTGGCGAGGCCATCGTGCTCGTCGTCAATCCGGACGAGCGCAAGGATGTCCACGGCGAAAAGCCCGGCCGCTACATGGCCGAGCACTTACGCCGCCATGACATCGATGCGCGGGTGGACATCATGGTCGCGCCGGAAGCCTCGCCCGACACCGTGCTGCTCAACTATGTCGCGGATGTCGGCGCGGATCTGCTCATCATGGGCGCCTATGGCCATTCCCGCCTGCGCGAGCGCGCCTTTGGCGGCGTGACCAACACCATTCTCCATCACATGACAACGCCCGTGCTCATGTCCGAATAAGTTGTTCTTGTTCATCCGTTTTCCTGCCGGGCGGATCAGGGGCGCCTGCGGCTTCCCTTTCCGCATGACAGCGCCGGGGCTTGCACACCGGCGAAGGCCTCTTTATGTCAAAAGGCAACCGACATGAGCGAACAACCCGGGAACATGTCCGCACAATGCGCGGGCACAAGGGGCCTTAAGTGCCAGGCCCCCTTGAATACGGTGATGGCATGAACGCACTCGTCGTTGTCGAATCGCCCGCCAAGGCGAAGACCATCAACAAGTATCTGGGCAAGGATTATCGCGTGCTTGCCTCCTATGGCCACGTGCGCGACCTGCCGGCGAAGGACGGCTCCGTGGATCCGGAGCATGACTTCGCCATGAAATGGCAGGTGGATGCCAAATCCCGCAAGCATGTCAACGAAATCGCCAAGGCGCTTGCCGAATCGGAACGGCTCATTCTCGCCACCGACCCCGATCGCGAGGGTGAGGCCATCTCCTGGCATGTGCTCGAAATCCTCAAAGAAAAGGGTGTTCTCAAGGACAAGGACGTTCAGCGCGTGGTCTTTCATGCCATCACACCCGCGGCCATCGCCGAGGCGATGAAGAACCCGCGCGACATCGACCGTCATCTGGTCGAGGCCTATCTTGCCCGGCGCGCGCTTGACTATCTCGTGGGCTTCACCCTTTCGCCCGTGCTCTGGCGCAAGCTGCCCGGCGCCCGTTCCGCCGGCCGCGTGCAGTCCGTCGCCCTGCGTCTGGTCGCCGAGCGCGAGCTGGAGATCGAGACCTTCACACCACAGGAATACTGGACCATCAGCGTGGCGCTTGAAACGCCCGAGGGCGCCCATCTGCCGGCCCGCCTCTTTGCCCGCGACGGCAAGAAGCTCGACAAGCTCGCCATCGCAAGCGAGAGCGAGGCGGACGCGCTGCGTCAGGCGCTGGAACAGGCGCGCTGCCGCGTGGAAAAGGTGGAACAGAAGCCCGTGCGGCGCAATCCGCCGCCGCCCTTCACCACCTCCACCCTGCAGCAGGAGGCCTCCCGCAAGCTCGGCTTCTCCCCGGCCCGCACCATGCAGCTCGCCCAGCGCCTTTACGAGGGCGTGGACATCGGCGGCGAAACCGTCGGCCTCATCACCTATATGCGCACCGATGCGGTAAACATGGCGCCGGAAGGAATCGAGGCGGCGCGCCGCGCCATTCAGGAGCGCTTCGGGGAGACCTATCTGCCGGAAAAGCCGCGTACCTACCGCAACAAGGTGCGCAACGCCCAGGAAGCGCACGAGGCCATCCGCCCCACCGATCCCACCCGCACGCCCGAGGATGTCGCACCCTATCTGGACAAGGACCTGCTGCGCCTTTACGACCTGATCTGGAAGCGCACGCTGGCCTCGCAGATGCCCTCAGCAGAGTTCATGCGCACCACCGTGGACATCCGCGCCGAGGGCACGGATGGCCATGTCTACACCTTGCGCGCCACCGGCCAGGTCCAGACCTTCGACGGCTTTCTGAAGCTCTATCAGGAAGGGCGCGACGATGAGGAAGAGGGGGAGGATTCCCGCCTTCTGCCCGCCGTGAAGGAAGGGGAGGCACTCACCCCCGTCAAGGTGGAGGCGAAACAGCATTTCACCGAGCCGCCGCCGCGCTATACCGAGGCCTCGCTGGTGAAAAAGCTGGAGGAGCTGGGCATCGGCCGGCCGTCCACCTATGCCTCGATTTTGCAGATCCTCAAGGATCGCGGCTATGTGCGCCTGGAACGCAAGCGGCTGGTGCCGGAGGATCGCGGCGTGCTCGTCACCGCCTTTCTGGAGAGCTTCTTTCCCCGTTACGTGCAATACGATTTCACCGCCTCGCTCGAGGAGAAGCTGGATCGCATTGCCCGCGGCGAAGAGAACTGGAAGGACCTTCTCCGCCAGTTCTGGACCGAATTCCGCGAAACGGTGGAAAAGGCCTCCGCCCTGAAGATCTCCGAGGTGCTGGAGGCCCTCAACGACATCCTCGGACCTTACATCTTCCCGCGCAGCGCGGACGGCAAGCCGGACCGCACCTGCCCGGCCTGCAAGAGCGGCACCCTCTCGCTCAAGATCGGCCGTTATGGCGCTTTCATCGGCTGCTCCAACTATCCGGAATGCACCTACACCCGCCCGCTCTCCGGCGGAGCACAGGAAGGCGAGGCCGCCGCAGCACCGGCCGAGGGGGTTCTCCTTGGTCACGATCCCGAAACCGGCCTGCCCGTGACCCGTCATCAGGGACGCTTTGGCCCTTATGTGCAGCTCGGCGAGGCGGGAGAGAACGGCGAAAAGCCAAAACGCGCCACGATCCCCAAGGGCCTCGATCCCGAAAGTGTTGATCTGGAGATGGCCTTAAAGCTGCTGTCATTGCCGCGGGAGGTGGGGCGGCATCCGGAAACGGGCGAGCCGATCCTCGCCGGCATCGGGCGCTACGGCCCCTATGTCCAGCATGGCCGCACTTATGCCAATCTGCCCTCGGTGGAAGACGTTTTCACCATCGGCATCAACCGCGCCGTGGATCTCATCGCCCAGAAACAGGCGAAAGGGTCCCGTCAGGTCATCAAGACGCTCGGTGAACATCCGGACGGTGGCGAAATTCAGGTGCTCACCGGCCGCTATGGCCCCTATGTGAAATGGAAGCGCATCAACGCCACGCTGCCAAAGGACATCGCACCTGAGGACGTGACCCTCGAACAGGCCCTGGAACTCATCGCCGCCAAACAGGCCAGCAAGAGCAAGAAAAGCAGCCGCAAGAGCACAACAAAAGGTTAGACCATCAGGGCACAAAGGCTGATCACCTTGCATGACACAACGCTTCCATCTTTCTCGTCATACCGGCGAAAGCCTTAGGCCTCGGGCCACAAATGCATGAGTAAATGGCCTTAGATACCGGCTTTCGCCGGTATGACAATGCAGGTGTCGTATAGTGTGACAGAGGTTGGGATTGGTTGTTTAACTCATTGATAAACCACAGGAATACGTCATTACCGGACTTGTTCTGGCAATCCAGGGCCAAGAACGATACGGTTTTAGTGGCCGATGGCGCCCGTCAGCAGGCTTGATTTGACCGTATAGAAAAAATGCCGGAACGGGATTTTATCCCGTTCCGGAACGTTTTGGCGGGGTATATTACCCCGCTCCCCATGCTTTAGGCGGGGTTGGAACCCCCGCCGAAATGTTCCGGAAGGATATAAAATATCCTTCCGGCGATAGTAAAAACACTGATATATAAAGATTCATCTGGCGTATTTTTCAGCCACTCAATAACGCGCTTATTTGGGCGATGGCGAACAACTTCGGAAATGATATTTGTATCAATGAGATAGCTCAAAGCTCAACCTCACGCATTGAGGAATTATCCCGATCAATCTCAAGCTCTACTCCTCTCAAGGGTGAGGAGCGCAAAAATTCAACAAAGTTTGGTTTGTCTTTACTCAGCCGCTTGTATTCCTCTTCAGAAATCACCACCACCGCCTCCTTGCCGTCGATCATGACATGCTGCGGCCCTTGCGAGCGCGCCTTCTCGATAAGCTCACCAAACAGCTGCCTGGCGTCCTCAAGCGCCCAGGTTCTCCGGGCTTTCTCTTTCACATCGGCCATGATCTCCTCCCGGTTCTGGCCATAGAATGATACACGCTGAACACATGATGGGGCAAACCGGCTTATGCGGGCTCCCCTCAGCCCCCCGCCCTCACAATGCGGTGCGTTATCGTTCCACGCACAGGCGGGTTTGCGGGCCGCAATGGGCAAGAACAAGGCGCATTGCCTTTTCCGGTATCGCCACGCATCCCAAAGTGGGGCCGAGATCGGGCCGGGCGACGTGAAAGAAGATGGCGCTGCCGCGCCCCATAACCCGCGGGCGGATGTTGAAATCCAGCACCACCACGATGTCATAAAGGTGATCCTCGCGCCACATCCGCTCCGCCGAGGCCGGAAAGGGAAGGCGCACAGGCCTGTTGTATTGCGGATGCTCAGGATCGTCGCACCAGCCGTCATCAGGGCGGATCGCCTTAACCGGCAGGGCGCTTACCGGTCGCGCAACCCGATCCGGCCGGTAGAACACCGTGCGCAGGCGAAAGCAGCCACAAGGCGTGGCCTTGTCCCCTTCCCGCGGAAAATGCGTCACGCCCTTTTCGCCCAGGGCCGCCGGAACGTGCAATGCGCCGCAGCGCAGCCAGCCACGCGCCGGATTGCGCGGGTTCACGAAAAGACGCAATCGCTCAACAATGCGTGTGCGCATCCCTTAGGCCTTTTGAAAAACGGAAGTCTTCGTCGTAGATTGCCGGTGACCGAATAAGACCATGCACGGGAAACGCACCATGGGCAACAGCCGCAAGATCCTGATTGTCGATGATGACGAGATCCTCCGCGAGATGCTGCAGGAGCAGCTGTCGCTACACGAGGAATTCGAGGTGCGCGACGTGGAGAACGGCACCGAGGCCTTAAAAGCCATCGAGGAGGATCATTACGACCTCGTTCTGCTCGATGTGGACATGCCGGACATGGACGGGCGCGAGGTCTGCAAGATCATGCGGCGGCGTGGTTACAAGGGCCCGGTGATCATGCTCACCGCCAAGGATTCCGAGGCGGACACCATCCTCGGGCTTGATTCCGGCGCCAATGACTATGTGACCAAGCCCTTCCGCCTTCCCGTCCTGCTGGCGCGCATGCGTGCGCACCTGCGCCAGTTCGAGAACAGCGAGGATGCCGTCTTCCGCATCGGGCCCTACACCTTCAAGCCCGCGCAGAAAATGCTGCTTACCGAGGACGGCCGCCGCATCCGCCTAACGGAGAAGGAAACCGCCATCCTCAAGTTTCTCTATCGTGCCGGCGGCCGCACCGTCACCCGCGAAACCCTCCTGCACGAGGTCTGGGGCTACAACGCCGGGGTGACCACCCACACGCTTGAAACACACATCTACCGCCTCCGCCAGAAGATCGAGAAGGAACCCTCCCGCGCCGAGATCCTGCTCACCGAATCCGGCGGCTATCGCCTGGCCCCTTGAACGCCGAAAGAGCGTGCGCGCAATCGCCCTTTTGTGTCGGATGAATCAGAAAACTGATCATGCGTTCTTGCCAAGCGCCGTGCCCCTGCTAGGCTCACGCTCAAGGACTGGGTTGCGCCTTAGGCCATCGGGCAGGGCATGGGCTCTAAGGCAAAGATAGCTCGCAACGGGGAAGCGCGCCGTGTTTCCGATTTCCACCACCGTGGCCACGCGTTATCCGGCGTTTGCCACCTGGGCGCTGATCGCGCTCAACGTGCTGGCCTACATCTGGGAGATGTCCTGGTTCGCCGCCGGCGGCGAACCGGCCCTGCGCCAGTTTCTCAATACCTGGGGGCTGGTGCCCGCCCGCTATTTCGTGCCCGGCTGGGGCGAGGCCCACGGCCTGCCGCCCAATACCCTCCTGCCCTTCCTCACCAACACCTTTCTGCACGGCGGCCTGCTTCACCTCGTCTTCAACATGTGGACGCTCTACATCTTCGGTCCCGCCGTGGAAGACCGCATGGGCCATGTGCCCTATGTGATCTTCTATCTTCTCTGTGGCATTGGCGCCTCCTTCGCCCACGCCTGGATGAACCCCACCTCCACGCTGCCCGCCATCGGCGCCTCCGGCGCCATCGCCGGCGTCACCGGCGCTTACATGCGGCTGTTTCCGCGTTCGAGCGTGGTGGTCCTCGTGCCCATCTTCTTCTATCCTCTTTTCTTCGATCTGCCCGCCGTGGCCTTCGCCACCATCTGGTTCGTCAGCCAGCTCATTCAGGGCATGGCGAGCCTAAGCGCCCATCCCCAGGCCGGCGGCGTGGCCTGGTGGGCGCATATCGGCGGGTTCATCGTCGGCTGGTTCGCCGCCGGCATCTGGGGGCGCGAAGGCCGGCGCTACCGCCCGCTGCAGGCGGACGAAGGCGTCTTTGGCTGCTGTCCGGACGGCAGCCGCAAGCGAGGCCCCTGGGGCTGATCACCTCTGTGACGAATCACCTATGATGGCGAAGGGCTTGTTCTTGATCGCCCGTGCGCCGCTCGCGACAGGGAGCCATATGTCATGACGTTCATGGATCTGTTCTGGCTGTTCTTCATCTTCTCGGCCTTGCAGCCCGTGATTCAGAAGAAGCTGATGGAGGCCATGCGCCAGCGCAAGATCGCCGAGATCGAGAAGGCACGCGGCAGCCGGGTCATCCTCCTCGTTCATCGTCAGGAGACCATGAGCCTGCTGGGCTTTCCCATCATGCGCTTCATCAACATCGAGGATTCCGAGGAGGTGATCCGCGCCATTCAGCTCACCGACGACAATGTGCCGCTGGACATCATTCTGCACACGCCCGGCGGCCTGGTTCTGGCGGCCACACAGATCGCCCGCGCCCTGAAAAGCCATCCGGCCAAGACCACCGTCTTCGTGCCGCATTACGCCATGAGCGGCGGCACGCTGATTGCGCTCGCTGCCGATGAGATCTGCATGAGTCCGCATGCGGTGCTCGGCCCCATCGATCCGCAGCTGGGCCAGACGCCCGCTGCTTCCGTGCTCAAGGTGACGGAACAGAAGCAGGTCAAGGATATCGAGGACCAGACCCTCATCCTCGCCGATGTTTCCAAGAAGGCCATCGCGCAGGTGAAGCGCACCGCGGAGTATCTGCTTCAGGGCAAGATGGACGACAAGAAGGCCAAAGAGATCGCCCGCACCCTCTCTGAGGGGCGCTGGACGCACGACTATCCCATTCTGCCCGATGAGGCCAAGGAGCTCGGCCTGCCCGTGACCACGGACATGCCCCAGGCCATCTACGAGCTCATGAGCCTCTATCCGCAGCCGACACGCGCCCTGCCGTCGGTGGAATATCTGCCGGAGAAGCGCACAGGAAGCGCCCCGCGCCGGCCCTTCCACGGCGGCGATCAACCCTGAGGGGCGCGCGCACCGCAGGCAGGCTTCGGCGCCTTGCTCCGGAAAAACCCACGCCGGAAGGATAGTGCATATCCTTCCGGAACAGTTGGCGGAATCACACTACACGACACAACGTCGCCATCTTTCTCGTCACCCCGGCGAAAGCCGGGGTCTTGTGCCGTAAACTCATGCGCTTGTGGCCTGAGATACCGGCTGATCTACGGTATGACGGTATATGTGTCGTGTAGTGTGTGGCGGAATTTTCAAACCCCGCCGAAACGTTCCGGAACGGGATACAATCCCGTTCCGGCAGGGTGTTTATGACAGATGCGAGGCAATCTTACCGAACCGTCATATCTCCGCCCCTTGCCCGGAAAAGGCGAAGGCACGATATTTGGCATACACTGTGAGCGCATGTGGATGCCTCGCGCGTGCATAATCGCCAGAGGCGAAAGTGCACGGCTTATCATGCGGATCGTGGAGAGAAACTCGCCGGAACGGCCATGAACTATCTGAAGACGACATTCCTGCTGGCGGCCCTGACCGCCCTGTTTCTGGGCATGGGCTATCTCCTCGGCGGTCAGACGGGCCTGCTCATCGCCCTGCTCTTTTCGCTGGGCATGAACATCTTCTCCTGGTGGAACTCGGACAAGATGGTGCTCTCCATGACCGGGGCGGAGCCGGTCGATGAATCCTCGGCGCCGGAGCTGTATGCCCTTGTTGCCTCCCTTGCGCGGCGGGCCGGCCTGCCCATGCCGAAGGTCTATATCATCCACACCGATCAGCCCAATGCCTTCGCCACCGGGCGGGATCCGCAGCATGCGGCTGTTGCCGTCACCACCGGGCTTCTGCACATGCTGAACCGGGATGAGCTGGCGGGTGTCATTGCGCATGAGCTGGCGCATATCAAGAATCGCGACACCCTGATCATGACCATCACCGCCACCATCGCCGGCGCCATTTCCATGCTCGCCAACTTCGCCTTCTTTCTCGGCGGGCGCGACCGCAACAATCCGCTCGGCTTCGTGGGCACGCTGCTGATGATGATTCTGGCGCCGCTGGCGGCCATGCTGGTGCAGATGGCCATTTCGCGCACGCGGGAATATGCCGCCGACCGCGAGGGTGCCATGATCGCCGGCAACCCGTATGGCCTTATCTCGGCCTTAAAGAAGATCGCTGATGCGGCCGCGCACATTCCCAATCCGCGCGTGGAGGAACATCCGGAAACCGCCCATCTCTTCATCGTCAATCCCCTCTCCGGTCAGGGCATGGACAATCTCTTTTCCACCCATCCCAACACCGAAAACAGGATCGCCGCCCTTCTGGAGCTGGCGCGCGAGATGGGCATGAGCGACCCCGCCTCGCGCAACGCCGGGGCTTCCGCCGTCAGGGACGCAGGCGCAGATCATGCTGCCCGCCGTGGTCATGCCGGCCCCTGGTCACAGACCAATCGTCGCCGCGGCCCCTGGGGATGAGCGCCTGTTCATGACCACACGCCCGAAATCCGCCCATCCCCGCCGCCGCGCCAGAGCATCGGTGATGCATGCACGGGCCGCGGCTTCCGCATCCGCCCGTCAGCCGGGCGCGGGCCTGCCGCCGCGGCGGCTTGCCGCCCGTTTGTGGGAGCAGGTGATGGAAGAGGGGCAGATGCTCGATGTCGCGCTTGCCCGCGCGGACGCTGCGCTGTCCCGCCTGCCACGACAGGACCGGGCCCTCACCGAGCGCATCGTGCGCACTGCGCTGAAACATCATGGTCAGATCCGGGCCGCGCTCTCCCGCTTCATCACGCGCCCTTTGCCGCGCAAGGCCGGCTGGGTGCGCGCCCTTTTGCATACGGCCGCCGCCCAGATCCTGTTCATGCGCACGCCCGATCACGCCGTTATCGACCTTGCCGTCACCCTGGCCCGGGCGCGACCGGCCACCCGCCATCTTGCCGGGCTGGTCAACGCCGTTTTGCGTCGCCTGGCGGGGGTACGGGATTCGTTGCTGGCAGAACAGGATCCAGCCCGCCTGAACCTGCCCGACTGGCTGCACACCATCTGGACCCGGGCCTGGGGCAGTCAGGGCACCCGCGCCATCATGCAGGCGGTGATGGAAGAGCCGCCGCTCGATCTCACGCTGAAGGATCCCGAATCCGCCGAAGAGTGGGCCGCGCGCTTAAACGCCACCGTTCTGCCCACCGGGACATTGCGCATCCCACATCCCGAAAGCCCCGTGCCCGCACTGCCCGGTTTTGCGGAAGGAGCCTGGTGGGTGCAGGATGCTGCCGCGGCCTTGCCCGCCCGCCTGTTCGGCGATGTGCGGGGCCGCACCGTACTGGATCTCTGCGCCGCCCCCGGGGGCAAAACGGCGCAGCTTGCCGCCGCCGGGGCAAAGGTCACGGCGCTCGACATCTCGGAAAAACGGCTTGAACGCCTGCGCGAAAACCTCAGCCGCCTTGATCTCTCCGCCGAGATCGTGTGCGCCGATGCCTTGCGCTGGACGCCGCCGCTACCTTTCGATGCCATTCTTCTCGACGCGCCCTGCACCGCCACCGGGACCGCGCGGCGTCACCCGGAAGTGCTGTGGCTGAAAACGCTTAAGCAGCAGCAAGAACTCGTCACGCTTCAGCGCCGCATGCTGAATGCCGCTCTTGCCATGCTCAAGCCCGGCGGCATGCTCGTCTATTGCGTCTGCTCCCTGCAGCCGGAGGAAGGAGAGGAGCAGATCGCGCGCTTTCTTGCCGAGCACAAGGGCGACGTCTCCTTGCAGCCCATCAACCCTGACGAATTGCCCGGAATTGAACACGCAATCACCGAAGAAGGCACATTGCGCACCCTGCCCCATTATCGCATCGGTTCGGCGCACACCATGGACGGCTTCTTCGCCGCCCGTCTTGTCAAGGCAGCCTCCTGATTCTGATCGGAATAGAAGAGGCAAAAAGACTGCCCCTCGCCTGTGTTTCGCCGGGCATGAAAGCCTTTGCAACTTTTAGGCAGGAAAAATGAATTTCGTTAACCTTTTGGTAACGGTAATGCGTCATACATGGTTAACGTAATCCGGTCATCTGGATTTCTTCCGAGTGGCTCCTGTCCACTCTGTTTGACGCCTCCCTGTTAGACTTCAAGCCGCGCCTTGTGCGCGGCTTTTTTTCTGTGCCTTGCGCTCTGGCCCGGTTCTTGCTGTCACGTTCTGGCAAGAAACGGGGGTGTATCAGTATTGACCAGTGCGGCCTTTGCCCGCATCATGCGTGGGATCACATCATGGGGGACATGCAGATGACCGATCGCGAGACCAGGCACGACGGCGAAAACGACAAGCTCGTCAACTTCATGCGCCGGTTCACCGCTTCAAGCCAGTTCGCCGACGTGTTTCAGGAAGGCATGACCCTTGTGGAAGAGACCGCCGATTATCTGGACGGTCCCGGCCGGCAGGAGGCCCGCCGGCTGGAGCGCGCCGCCGCTCTTGCCTATGCCACCGAGAGCATGCGCCTGACCACCCGCCTCATGCAGCTGGCCTCCTGGCTTCTTCTGCAGAAGGCGGTCAGCGCCGGCGAGCTTTCCGAGGAGGCGGCGCTGGAAGAACAGAACCAGGTCTCGCTGGACGATCTTGCCGAGCCGGATGAAGAGACCCTCGCCATGCTCCCGGAGGGATTGAGCGATCTCATCCGTCGCAGCCATCGCCTTCATGAACGCATCGCCCGGCTCGATGAGATGATCCGCACCCGCACCCAACCGCCCGCCACCCATCCTCTCGCCGATCACATGGCCCGCCTGGTACAAGCCTTCGGCGGCCATTCCTCGGATTGAGCCGCTCTCACCTTTCCCTGCCCGGCCAGGAAAAAAGCCGCCCGCCAAAACGGACGGCTTCAAACATCATCGCCTCTGCCCCTTCTCCGGCCGGATGGGGCGCATCCCCATGCTATATGACGCTTATATCGTCATACCGACGTATGCCCACGCCTGTCCGAGGAAATCAGGAAGCATGATGTTGCCGTCAAACCGACCGAGGAAAAAAGACTTTCCATGAGTTGCTCTACACGACACAACGTCGCCATTTTTCTCGTCACCCCGGCGAAAGCCGGGGTCTCGTGCCACAAACGCATGAGTAACTGGCCTTAGATACCGGCTTTCGCCGGTATGACGATGGGAGTGTCATGTAATGCGTTCCAAAACATCCAATTAGTATGTTGCTTTACCTACTGAATCTGTTTGGCATTAAGAGATATGTGAACCTCATAGGGCCCGCCCCCACCCGGCGCTTCACGCCGTCCTCCCCCTGTCAGGGGGAGGACAAGGGCAAATGCCCATTCTGAATGCCGCTCTCGTGCCTTTCTGGCCCTTCTCACATCATGCATGCTCGCTCACTCCGGCATAAGCGCGCATTGGCCGGATCAGAAAACGGCCTTCGCATCCATCAGGCGGCGGTGAGCTTCTTCATCACCTCATCGGAGACTTCGAAATTGGCATAGACGTTCTGCACGTCATCGTCATCCTCCAGCGTCTGGATGAGCTTGAGCACGCTGGCCGCCTTCTCCTCGTCCACGGGGGTTGTCGTCTTCGGCTTCCAGATGGCCTTCACCGATTCCGGCTCGCCGAGGCTTTCGGTCAGCGCCTGGGAAACGGCGTGCATGTCCTCGAAGGCGCAATAGATGAGATGGCCGTTTTCATCGGAGACCACATCATCCGCGCCCGCCTCGATTGCCGCCTCCATCACCGCATCGGCATCGGCCACCTCCGGCTTGTAGCGGATCTCGCCGACGCGATCGAACATGAACGACACCGAGCCCGTTTCCCCCAGGCTGCCGCCATGCTTGGTAAAGGCGGCGCGCACGGAGGAAGCGGTGCGGTTGCGGTTGTCGGTCAGCGCCTCCACGATGAAGGCCACACCTCCCGGCCCATAGCCCTCGTAGCGAATTTCCTCGTAATTGGCGGCATCATTGCCGGATGAGCGGTTGATCGCCCGCTGGATGTTCTCCTTGGGCATGGACTGGGCCTTGGCGTTCTGAATCGCCAGCCGCAGCCGCGGGTTGCTGGCCGGATCGGGCCCGCCCAGCTTGGCCGCCACCGTGATCTCGCGTGAAAGCTTGGCGAACATCTTCGAGCGCGCCGCATCCTGGCGGCTCTTGCGATACATGATGTTCTTGAACTGCGAATGCCCTGCCATGATCCTGTCCCGTCCGTCTTGTTCCCTGAAATCCGCCGACATCGCGCCACGCCCGCGCATCTTCGCGGCCGGCGCGCATTCGGCCCCATCATCGTTCGGGTTTGCGTATGATATGGCGCGATTGCTCCATCAAGTCAAAAATCGCATTCAATACAATTCTCTTCCCAAGGCCCGCCTGAAAGGGATCAGAAATCCGGCCAGGCCGGATTGAGCCGTCCGCCCTGACGCAGGGCCCCGATCTTCTGCGCCAGTCCGGTTCGGTCATCGGTTTCGACCAGGATCCCGCAAATCGTCACCTCCCCCATGGCCGGCGAAAAGCGCCCGCGCGCAAGCCTGTGCACGAAGCGGTTCAACGGCTCGTCCTTCTCCATGCCGATCACCGAGTTGTAGTCGCCGCACATGCCGGCGTCCGTTATATAGGCGGTGCCGCCCGGCAGGATGTGCTCATCGGCCGTCGGCACATGCGTATGGGTGCCCACCACCAGCGAGACCCGCGAATCGCAGAAATGGCCCATGGCCATCTTTTCCGATGTGGCCTCCGCATGCATGTCCACGACAATGGCATCGGCGCCCTCGCCCAGCGGACAGGCGGCAAGTTCCCGATCCACGGCGAGGAAGGGATTGTCCGGCAAGGGATGCATCGACACCTGCCCCATCGGCGCCAGCACGAGCACGCGCCGCCCGTCCTGCGTCTCGAACAGGCCGGAACCGCGCCCCGGCACTTCAGGCGGCAGATTGAGCGGCCGCAACAGCCTGGGTTCCCGTTCGAGATAGCTCAGCACTTCGCGCTGATCGAAAGCGTGATTGCCCGTGGTGATCACATCCGCACCGGCGTCGAACAATTCCGCACAGATCGCTTCGGTGATGCCAAAGCCGCCGGCGGCATTCTCGCCGTTGACGATGACGAAATCGGCCTTCAGCTGTGCGCGCAGGCCTGGCAGCGCATCGATGACCGCCCGGCGCCCTGCGCGTCCGACCACGTCTCCAAGAAACAGTATGCGCATCGTTTCAGGACCATATCCTTGCCGCTGGAGGCGATCGCCCTGCCGCAGAAAGGGCAGCGCGCTGCGATACTTCTGCCCATGAGACCGCAAGGGATCGCCCCCGATCCCGGCAGGGATAGGCCCTCAGGCGCCGTCTGTGAAGGGGCCGATCGTCTCGCGATCGGTAAGGATCCAGTCCAGCGGCGCATCATGGGCCTCGCGCGGCACCCTGTCGAGCTCCTGACCGGAATAGGCCGCGCCGATGGCGACGATATCGCCGTTTGCGCGCAGATGGGCAAGGGTGCGGTCATAATGTCCGCCGCCCTGGCCAAGACGAAAGCCGCGCCTGTCGAACCCCAGCAGCGGCACGATGACCACCTGCGGCGTCACCGGCGCCGCAAATGCCGGCACGGGCACGGCGAAACGCCCTTCCTTCAACGGCTCGCCCGGCCGCCAGCGATGAAACAGAAGCGGCCCCGTTTCCTCCGGCACCACCGGCAGGGCGGTGATGAAACCGGCCTGATCAAGGGCACGCAACAGCGGGATGACATCCAGCTCCTGGCCCACGGCATGATACCCGGCCACCACCGCGCCCTCAGGCACGGCTAGCCGGCGCAACAGGGCGAGGCCCCGCTCGGCAATGCGCCGCGCCGCCAGCGGGCCGGCCGCATGCGCCATCATCGCCCGCGCTCCACGCAGATTCTGACGCAAGGCGCCTTTCCGCGCGGCGATGGCCTCGGGCGCGTCATTTTCGTCATTCTGGGCCGGATCAATCATGCCGGCATGGTGTGCAGCACGCCCCGAACCTGTCAAGCAGGGAATATGCGGGCTTTTGCAGACCGGCAGCTGATGGAAAGCCGGACAGCTTCCGGAAACATCATATGCGCGGACGGATGCGGGCCATCATGAAATGTGAAGATTCAATTGCCCTTACATTCGTCCTGCTTGAGGATTCGGGCGCTATGTGCGGCGCAGGTGTTCATCGAGCCGCGGGAGAATTTCCACGAAATTGCAGGGGCGGGTGCGATAATCGAGCTGCTTGACGAGCAGCTCGTCCCAGCCGTCCTTGCAGGCGCCGGGAGAGCCGGGCAGGCAGAAGATGTATTTGCCCTGGGCGACGCCGCCGGTTGCGCGCGACTGCATGGCGGAGGTGCCGATCTTCGGCCAGGAGACGAGGAAAAAGGCAATCTGAAAGCCCTCGATCTCCTTTTCGAACAGGCCGCGGGCGGCCTCGATGGTGACATCGCGGCCGGTGAGACCGGTGCCGCCGGTGGTGATGATCACGTCCACCTCCTCTTCCGCCAGCCATTTCTGAAGCTGCTCGCGGATGAGCTTTTCGTCATCGATGACGATGGCGCGATCGATGAGCCTGTGTCCCGCCTTCTCGATGCGCTCGGCCAGCACGGCGCCGGAGCGGTCATCTTCAAGTGTGCGGGTGTCGGAAACGGTGAGCACGGCAATGCCCAGCGGGATGAAGTCCCGCTGATCAGGGCCGCCATGGGCATGATGGACGGGCTTTTTTTCCTCCTGCACGGCTTGTCTTTCCTCCCTGTTTGTTCCGGTCTTTAAGCGACGCTCAGCCGCAAATATTCATGAGCACGGTGACGGCCTTTCCCCTTTCCTGTCAAGCGGCGGCGCTCAGCCACGCAAGGGAAAACGCGCGATGAGGTGAAAGGGTGCCTTCGGCTCCTTTTGTGCAAAGATGCACAGATCGCGCAAGGTCACGGGCTTGCGCAGATAGTCCGCGCCCCATTCGATCACCTTCTCCTGCCAGCGCGGCAGTTCCTGCGGGGCGAGGATGGAGGTGAGCGTCATGTGAAAGACGTAGTCCTCGCCAACATAAGGATAGCCCCAGGTGAAGACATTGGCCTTCTGGCGGCGGGTGATGCCCTTGTCGAAGATGGCATCCTGCTCCTCCTCGGTGAGCGGATCGCGGAAGAGATCGAGATCACGCACGCAGGTGAAGGCAAGCGCATCTACCCTGTCATCCGGCAGGGCCTGTTGCAGGGTCATGAAACTGCCCAGGGGTTTGGGGATGAGCTGGCCCAGGGGCACGGGCGCCTGTTCGGCGGCCAGATTCTCAACGGCGGCGAACAGCTCCGCCTCGCTGCGGCCGCGGCGCAGGCGGAAGGGAGCCTTCAGCGTGGCGTGAAAGCCATAGCGCGCCGGCGTGCGGATGATGCCGGTGGGGATGTCCCAGGCGTTCTCAACCGGCTTGCGGGTCTCGGTATCGAAGCCGAACCAGCGGCGGCCGAATTCGGCCAGGGGTTCGTCGCTTCGCGGAGAGAAATAGACGGCGTATCGATACCATTCAGCGCTCATGGCCGCTTGATCGTTTCCCTGTTTTAGGGTGTGTCCTCATAAAATCCGACGCGCCAGCCCCTGAAGGTCGCCATTTTCGCTGCATCTCGCTGACTTTTCGCCCTTGAAAATAGCTTTGGCTATTCCCTGCGGACGAAAAGATCAGCGATATTTTGCGAAAATGCCGCTGGCATCGCCGTCCTTTATGAGCCCACGCCCTGAGGCTTTGGGCTTTTGCTGCGATGAATGGCCTCTCGCCGCCCTTCTGACAAGGGCATGCGGGCCAAAGGGGCGCGATTATTCCACATGATGCGCATAATGATGCGCAAAGGCCGGCGGGGCTGTGTGGCTCAGAAGGAGCGGTGGTGGCGTTTCAGGGGTGTTGGTTATATGCGGCGGGGGCTTTACCTGGGCGCGGTCTTCTGTCAATGCATGCGGCCATGGTGACGGAACGACGCAAAGCGAAACTGACGCGCATCGCGGCCCTGCGCGATCTGGCAGCCGCGGTGGTGCTGGAGGATATTCACGATCCGCATAATGCCGCCGCCTCCTTTCGCTCCTGCGATGCCTTCGGCATTCAGACGGTGCATCTTATCTTCGAGCAGGAAAAGCCCTTCAACCCGCGGCGGGAAGGCAAGAAGACCTCCGGGCATACCAACAAGTGGCTGGATTTTCACATCCATCACGGCACGGACAAGGCCATCCGCGCGCTGAAAGAGGCAGGATACACGCTGATCGCCACCCGGGTTGATCCGGCGGCGAAGCCCTTGCCGACGCTTGATCTCTCTGCCATTGAGCGGCCTGCCTTCGTTTTCGGCAACGAGCACCGGGGCATCTCCGAGACCATGGCGCAGGCGGCGGATCATCTGGTCTGGCTGCCGATGGTGGGCATGGCGGAAAGCTTCAATCTTTCGGTGTCGGTGGCGCTGACGCTGGCGGAATACTTCGGGCAGAAGCGCCTGGGCCGCGCGCCGGTGCCGGAAGCGCGCATTCCCGGCCTTCAGGGGGACCTGACCGATACGGCGGAAACAGCAGCGGCGCTCGATGCGGCCCATGCCGCGCTTCTGGCCCGCTGGCTTGAAAAATGAGCGCGCGGATGGGCACAGAATCCATGCTGGCATGGATGGCGGGGTAGAATACCCCGCCCAAACGTTCCGGAAGGGGATACAATCCCCTTCCGGCTTTTTCTTTCCATACGGCTCAGATTAAGCCTGCTGGCGAATGCCGTCGTTCTCCAACTCCGCCTCATTCCTGGCCCTGGATTGCCGGGACAAGGCCCGGCAATGACATTTTCTTATGATTTATCAATAAGTTAAACAACAAACCCCTAGCTCATGGAAAGTCTTTTTTCCTCGGTCAATTTGGCGGCAACAGCACGCTTCCTGAATTTTCTCGGACAGGCGTGGGCAGAAGCCTTAGGTCTTGTGCCGCAAACGCATGCATGTGTGGCTTGAGATACCGGCTTTCGCCGGTATGACGAAGTTGGTGGCATGGGTGGCGGGGTAACATACCCCGCCGAAACGTTCCGGAACGGGATGAAGTCCCGTTCCGGCAATGGGCGCTGTTTGAATGCGTGCGGAGAGGCCCTGTTATTCCGCGGCCTCGCGGGTTTCGCGGCGCGGCAGGGCGAGCTCGTCCCAGAGGGTGTCCAGCGCCTCGACCATGGCATCGATCTCCTCCGGCCCGTGCATGGGCCCGGGGGTTAAGCGGATGCGCTCGGTGCCGCGCGGCACGGTGGGATAGTTGATGGGCTGAACATAGATGTCGAAGCGGTCCATGAGCGCGTCGGTGAGCTGCTTGCAGCGCACGGCATCGCCGACCATGACCGGCACGATGTGACTGGGCGTGACGATGACGGGCAGATTGCGCGCCAGCAGTTTCTCGCGCAGCAGGGCGGCGTGTTTCTGCTGCAGCTCGCGCTCCCTGGACGAGGTCTTGAGATAGCGCACCGAAGCCCAGGCACCGGCGGCGAGAACCGGCGAGAGGGAGGTGGTGAAGATAAAGCCGGAGGCATAGGAGCGGATGGCATCGCAGATGTCGGCATCGGCCGCGATATAGCCGCCCATGATGCCATAGGCCTTGGCCAGCGTGCCCTCGATGATGTCGATGCGGTCCATCACGCCATCGCGCTCGGCCACGCCGCCGCCGCGCGGGCCATACATGCCCACCGCGTGCACCTCGTCGATATAGGTCATGGCCCCGTATTTCTCGGCGAGATCGCAGATCTCGGCGATGGGGGCGATGTCGCCGTCCATGGAATAGACGGATTCGAAGGCGATGACCTTGGGCCGGTCAATGGGCACGGCCTTGAGCTTCTCCTCGAGATCGGCAAGGTCATTGTGCTTGAAGATCACCTTGTCGCCGCGGCCGTGCCGGATGCCCTCGATCATGGAGGCGTGATTGAGCTGATCGGAGAAGGTGATCAGGCCGGGCAACAGCCTGGCCAGCGTGGACAGCGTGGCCTGATTGGCCATGTAGCCGGAGTTGAACAGAAGCGCCGCCTCCTTGTTGTGCAGATCAGCAAGCTCCTTTTCCAGCTGCACGTGATACCAGGAGGTGCCGGCGATGTTGCGGGTGCCGCCGGCGCCGGCGCCGACATCATCAATGGCCTCGTGCATGGCCTTGAGCACTTCCGGATGCTGGGCCATGCCGAGATAGTCGTTGGAGCACCAGACGGTGACTTCCTTGACGTTGCCCTTGCCGTCGTAATAGTCGGCCTTCGGGAACTGGCCGCACTTGCGCCTGAGCTGGGCGAAATAGCGATACCGCCCCTCCTTGTGCAGATCCTCGATGGCTTCGCGGAAGATCTTCTTGTAATCGATGGTGCTCATCGCCTTCCCCGTCCGTTTACTCTGCCTGCCGCCCCCGAACTGACCGGATTTCAACGCCGCAAGGGCGCTGTTCCTCTTCCCTTTCGCTTTCGCCTTCATGCGCCCGGCCGCCCCGTTTTGCCCGAAGGCCCCGTTCAAGCGGCGTCATCCGGCGCATTTTCCATCTCGCCCCGTTCGGCAGGGCCTTTCACACTCTTCCTTTCCTTCCCTTCCATCCCCGATCCTGCGGCGGTGCGCCGTTTTTCCCTGTCAGAAGCCTTCTAAGCCGGCGCTGACCGCCCGTTCGCCCCGCCGCTCTTTTGCATTTTACCGTTCAGGCCCTTTTCCTTCGCCTTGCTGCGGCCGGTTTTGTCTCATGGCGGCCGCAATTTGAGCCCAAGCGGTTCAGGGCGATCCTTGATCCGGATCAAGATGGAACATGACCGTCTTGTAACAAGTTCACAATATCGTGAAATGTCGCGGAATGCCGCATGAATTCCATTTCATGAATATCTTTTCAGCCTTTGGTCATGTTGTCTTAAGCTTGCGTCTGAAAACGGAAAACGGATGAGCCCCTTTCCCCGCCCTGATGACCCCGATCTGATGAGATGGCCAGGACTTCGCTTTATGACCGGATGCTGCTTTCGCCGCTGACCGACATCGTCTGCGGCCTGCCGCCGATTACACGGCTCAGGGAACGGATCGTGCCGCAGGCCGAAGGCGTGGTTCTAGAGCCCGGCATGGGCTCCGGCCGCAACCTTGTGCATTATGACCCGGAGCGGGTGAAACAGGTGATCGGGGTTGACCCCAACGAGAAACTGCTGGCGCTGGCGCGCAAGCGGGCGCGGGATGCGAAGGTGCCGGTGGAGATTCTGGCGCAGAGCGCAGAGGCGCTGCCTTTGGAAAATGAAAGCGTCGATACGGTGGTGCTGACCTATACAGGCTGCTCCATTCCCGACATCCGTTTGGCGCTTGCCGAGTTTTTCCGGGTGCTGAAGCCGGGCGGGCGCCTTCTTCTCTGTGAGCACGGGCGGGCGGAAGAGCCGCGGGTGCAGCGCCTGCAGGATTGGCTTACTCCCGCCTGGCGCCAGCTCGCGGGCGGCTGTCATCTGAACCGGGATCTGCCGGCGCTGCTGAAGGATGCGGGATTTGCGGAAGAATCGATTGAACGGTTCTACGCCCTGCCGCGGCCGAAGGTGCTGGCCTGGCATTTCCTCGGCAGCGTGCGCAAGCGCTGAATGTGCAGCAAAGAGCAGGAAGAGCGGGGCTTTTCCTTGACAAAGGCGGGAGTCCGCCTATGTTCCGGGCAGACGCATCGTTGCCGCACGTGGTGCGGCGGGTTTTCGTTTTCGCGATTCATGATGTCGTCCCGCAAGATCCTGAAGGGAAGTGAATTTCCGGGTTTTCTGGGGCGATACGCATATCGGGCCAGCGGCGGAGCGTCCCACCATGGCGCGCATTGTGCGCCGTGATTTTCATCCGCTCCTGATCTTTCACGCCCCGGTTTTATTGAGCGTTTCGCCTCATGCCTGCGAAAGCTTGAGCAGCACACGATGACAGATCAGGCGGAGAACAGCATCCAGACCAACATCAATACGGACACATCCATGACATTCAAAGACCTGGGCCTGAGCGAGAAGGTCCTGAAAGCGGTCGCCGACGCCGGCTACAAGACCCCGACGGAAATCCAGAAACAGGCCATTCCGCCCGCGCTGGAGGGCAAGGACGTTCTGGGCCTGGCGCAGACCGGCTCCGGCAAGACGGCGGCCTTCGTGCTGCCCATGCTCATGCGGCTGGAGCGCGGACGGGCGCGGGCGCGCATGCCGCGCACCCTGATCCTGGAGCCGACGCGGGAGCTGGCGGCGCAGGTTCATGACGCTTTCAAGATTCTGGGCAAGGAACACAAGCTGAAGGTGGCGCTGCTGATCGGCGGTGTGTCCTTCGACGAACAGTCGCGCATCATTGACCGTGGTGCCGATGTGCTGATCGCCACGCCGGGGCGGCTTCTCGATCATTTCGAGCGCGGGCGGCTTTTGCTGACGGGGATCGAGATCCTGGTGATCGACGAGGCCGACCGCATGCTGGACATGGGCTTCATCCCCGATATCGAGCGCATCGTGAAGCTGCTGCCGGTGACGCGGCAGACGCTGTTCTTCTCCGCCACCATGCCGGAGGAGATCCAGCATCTCACCGCGCGCTTCCTGCATCTGCCGGTGACGGTGCAGGCGCAGCCGCCCTCCTCCACCGCCGAGACCATCGATCAGCGGCTGGTGATGGCGCCGGTTGAGGAGAAGGCGAAGCGGGCGAAGCTGCGCGAGGTGATCGACGCACGCAAGGACGACATCCGCAACGCCATCATCTTCGCCAACCGCAAGAAGACGGTGGAGATTCTGGCCAAGTCGCTGCACAAGCACGGCTATAACGCCGGGGCGCTGCATGGCGACATGGACCAGTACGAGCGGCTGGAGACGCTGCAGAAGTTCCGCGACGGCGAGATCACCTATCTTGTTGCGTCGGACGTGGCGGCGCGGGGGCTGGATATCCCCGAAGTTTCGCACGTGTTCAATTATGATGTGCCGGTCTCGCCGGAGGATTATGTGCACCGCATCGGGCGCACCGGCCGCGCCGGGCGCGAGGGCACGGCGATCACCCTGGTGACGCCGGAGGACTACAAGGCGCTGGTGGCCATCGAGAAGCTGATCGGCAAGGACATTCCCTGGGAGGGCGAAGCGCCTTCGGAGGAAGAGATCGCAGCGGCGGTCTCCGGCCGGCGCAAGAAGCGGCGCAAGCCGGCAAAGGCGAAAAAGGCCGGCGCGAAGGGCGGCGAGCCCTCAAAGACAGGAAAGGCAGGCGCCGAAACCGGCAAGAGCACAGAAAAGGCCGCTCAGGCGGACGGCGACGGCCGCAAGAAGAAGCGCAGGCGCCGCCGGCGCAAGAAGAAGCCGGCCGCTGCTGCCTTTACGCCCCAGAAGGAACAGGCTCCGGCCGGCAAGACCGGCGGCAAGACAGGTGAAGACACACCTGCCGCTGACGCGCCCGCCGGCGGCTTTACCGGCGATACGCTGCCTGCCTTCCTGGCCCGGCCGGTGAACGGCGAAAGCTAAAGCAGGCAGGAAGAGCAAGGCCATTTCATTCAAGCCCGGTGTCTTTTTAAGAGATCCTTTTGCAAGGGCCATGCGGGCGCTGTTGCCCTGCTGGCGAGGGTGATTGCCTGCCATGACTGCCTCGCCTGTGGCCCCGGATTGCGGTGATCCCGGTTCAAGCCCTACGGGATTCAAATATTTCTTAATGCCAAATAAATTCAGCAGGTTGAGCAATATGCCTGCTGGATATTCTGAGACACATTATAAAATTCCCGAATCGTCATACCGGCGAAAGCCGGTATCTAAAGCCACAAACGCATGCGTTTGCGGCCCGAGACCCCGGCTTCCGCCGGGGTGACGTGGAAGATGGTGACCTTATGGTGTGTGATGTGGTGTGGCATGATCGCATTTCTAACCATTTGAAATTATTTGTCTTTTAAACACAAATCATTATGCAAATGCTGTAGGTTGAAAACCTCACCGGACTGTTCCAGAAGGATATACAACATCCTTCCGGCGTTAGGTTTCAAGTAATTGTGGCCTGAGATACCGGCTGATCTGCGGTATGACGACGCGTGTGTCGCATGACGCCGCCAAGACGTTTCAGGAGCGGGCATGAGAAAGGGGCGGAAGAGCATTCTTCCGCCCCGATTTTTCGTCTGTCCTGTGCGGCTGGCGCTGCCGCCTCTTTTGGCCAGCGCCGCTTAGAGTCCAATCGAAAATTCGCCCGGAGGCGAATTTTCGCACCACCCACCGCCCCGCGCCCCCGCCCAACCACCCGATATTGTATATGTGCAGAGTGCTTGGGCGGGAACGCGGGGCGGTTGATTAGGCGCTTAGCGCTTGGAGAACTGGAAGGAGCGACGGGCCTTGCGCTTGCCGTACTTCTTGCGTTCCACGACGCGGGCGTCGCGGGTGAGGAAGCCGCCCTTCTTGAGGGTGGGGCGCAGCGCCGGCTCGTATTTGACCAGGGCGCGGGCGATGCCATGACGCACCGCACCGGCCTGACCGGACAGGCCGCCGCCGGTGACCGTGCACATGACGTCGTACTGATCGACGCGATCCACCGCCTCCAGCGGCTGACGCAGGATCATGCGCAATGTGGCGCGCCCGAAATATTCCTCCACGTCCTTGCCGTTGACGGTGATGCGGCCGGAGCCCGGCTTGATCCAGACACGGGCGACGGCGTTCTTGCGCTTGCCGGTGGCATAGGCGCGGCCGTGCTCGTCGATCTCCGGCTCCGGCAGGGCCGCTTCCTCCTGCGGGGCGGCGCCGGTCTGCTCCAGCGCCTCGCCAAGATTTTCAAGCGTGGTGGTTTCCTCAGGCATCAGCCAGCCCTCCTGAGAACGTTCTTGCGATTGAGCGCCTTGACATCGAGCACCTCGGGCTTCTGCGCCGCATGCGGATGCTCAGGCCCGGCATAGATGCGCAGGTTCTTCAGCTGCCTGCGCGCCAGCGGCCCCTTGGGCAGCATGCGCTTCACCGCCAGCTCCAGCACGCGCTCCGGGCGCTTGCCGGTAAGCATCTTGTCCGCGGTGCGCTCCTTGATGCCGCCGGGATAGCCGGTGTGCCAGTAATACTTCTTCTTCTGCATCTTGCGGCCGGTGAGCACCACCTTGTCCGCATTGATGACGATGATGTTATCGCCGCAATCGACATGCGGCGTGTACCGGGGCTTGTGCTTGCCCCTGAGGCGCGTGGCGATGATGGAGGCGAGACGACCCAGAACGACGCCCTCGGCATCGATCAGGATCCATTTCTTCTCCACCTCGCCCGGCTTGGCGGAATAGGTCTTCATGGGTCTTTTTCCGTCCTCTGAAGTTGAGGTCTGCCCTTGATGATGCCGTCTTCAAAGCGCAAAACCGGATGACAAGAGGCCTCATTCAGCCCCTTTTTTACGTTTCCAGCCATGCGACGGGCGGCATCCCGTCCGGCGCGCTTTTATGCCGAGCAACCGGCAAGGTCAAGAAAAAATGGGTTGATGGCGTTTTGTCCTTTTTAATCAGAAGGATAAGGATACGGTAAAATAATACCTCACGCGACACAACACGCCACTGCCATCTATCTCGTTACCCCGGCGGAAGCCCATTGGTCTCCAAAAAATTACTCTGTGCATTGCGAATAATTTTCGCCATGAAGAGCGTAATTAATCACATGCTAGGCAGATGCCTTTATCCAGGCATGCTTCCACCCTTGCCCAAACTTCGAGGCGATATTTTTTATGAAAGTTCAACTAGTTACGTCATGCCCGGGCGTGTCCCGGGCATCCAGGGGCGGTTTTAAGCATGCGGTGATGGCTGTCAAATTTGGTTCTTCGGGACTCTATCCTTCGAGAGGAACCTCCCATCAAAAAGCATACGACACATATCAAGCCTGCTGGCGGGCGCCATTGCCCACCAAGACCGTATCATTCTTGGCCCTGGATTGCCGGGACAAGGCCCGGCAATGACGTTTTATTGTGGTTTATCAATGAGTTAAACAACAAACTCCCAGCTCATGGAAAGTCTTTTTTTTCTCGGTCGATTTGACGGCAACAGCACACTTCCTGAATTTTTTGGACAGGCATGGGCGGAAGCCTTTGGTCTCGGGCCGCAAATTCATGCATTTGTTGCCCGAGATACCGGCTTCCGCCGGTATGACGAGGTGAGTGGAGTGCAGTATGGTATGATAATACCTAGGCGCTTCTGCCGGCCTTTCTGGACGCCTTCCCGGGGGAGCGTTACACTGGCCGGCACCGGCTTTGCAGGCCATGCACGTCATTGCTATTGCACAGACGTTCGCAAAACGGGGGCGTGAAAGACGTAATGAGAAAGCGCTGGAAGAACGGGAGGAAACGGCAGGCGATCACGCCGGCTCGACGCGGGCGGGCTTGTGCCCGGGCGGGAAGCGTGATGGCCCTTGGCCTGGCGTGTGCCGTGTTCGCCTTAAGCCCGGGCGGGCTGCATCAGGCCGCAGCGGCGCCGCGCCCGATGAAGGATCAGGACCGCATCATCGACGAGGGCGGTTCACAGGAGGGCATGGGCGGCAAGGGCAGGCTTGCGCCACTGGTGCCGGATACGCCGGCGGGCGAGGATCTTCCCGGCGGGCCAATGCCTGAGAGCGGCCCGGCCCTGCCGCCGCCGGAGGAGCTTGAAGGGCCGGAGATGAACGTTGGCCCGGCGCCTGGCTCTTTGGAGGAGGCCATCGAGCTTGAACGGATGATCCGCGAGGATATTCCCAACATCGCGGCGGTGGAGCTCGATGTGGAGAAGGCCAAGAAGGCGCTGGATGCCCTGGCGGCTGTTTACGGCAAGTATGACGAGGGTATCGAGGAATATCCAACCTTGCAGGAATTCGCCGACAAGACCGAGGCCGGGCGCAAAATGCAGGAAGAAATCCGCCGCTTCGGTTTCAAGGACGTGGCGGAGTGGAACCTGGTGATCATGAACCTGGGATTTGCCTATTCCTCGGTTCTGGCAGGAAGTGACGAGCCCATCCTGCAGCAGATCCGCGCGGTTGAGAACAACGCGCACTTTCCGCCAGAGCGCAAGAAGGAGCTGGTGCGGATGCTCAAGGTGCTCGTTCCCTCGCCGAACAACCGGAAAGTCGTAAAGGCGCTCATGGCCGATCCGGTCTATGCTGAGAAACTGAAGCTGCTCGATGCTGACGAGGCCGAAGGCGAAGGCGCAGCAGACGCACACCAGCCCGCGCCGGAATGATTGTCACGGCACACATGCGCTGAGGCCCCATGGACGATGATTGGTGCGGGGTGCGCAGGTAATGTGTGGCCGCAAGGGCATTGGATGCGTGTTTCATGGGCTGTGGTCCGGGCGGCGGTTTGCCGTGAGGGAGGGAGGAGGATCAGGTCATGAGCGAACGGACGGAAAAGGCCCCGGCAGGGGATGAGGCGCTCGTTGTCAGCGAGGATGTGGAGGGCGGCATTCGGCGGCTGATCCTCAATGCGCCTGAGCGTTACAATGCGCTGTCCCTGGCGATGATTGAGGCCCTGGATGATGCCTTCTCTCAGGCCTTTGCCGATAACAGCGTGCGCGCAATCGTGCTGGCGGCGCGGGGCAAGGGGTTCTGCGCCGGTCATGATCTGAAGGAGATCCATGCCCATCGCGCCGATGCCGATGGCGGCAAGGCCTTTTTCATCCGCCTGTTCGACCGCTGCACGGAGATGATGGAGGCCATGCGCGCAGGGCCGAAGATCATCATCGCCGAGGTGCAGGGCGTGGCGGCGGCGGCCGGAGCGCAGCTCGTGGCCAGCTGCGACATCGTGCTGGCGGCGGAGACGGCGCGCTTTGGCGTGAACGGCATCAACGCCGGGCTGTTCTGCTCAACGCCCATGGTGCCGCTTTCCCGCGACATCGGCCGCAAGAAGGCGCTGGAGCTTTTGGTGACGGGCCGGCTGATGCCGGCGGCGGAGGCCGAAAGGGCGGGGCTTGTCAATCATGTGGTGGCGCCGGAGAACCTCAGGGAAGAGACGCTGGCCCTGGCCCGTCGCATTGCCGCGCAGTCGGCGAAAGTGGTGGCGCTGGGCAAGCATGCCTTCTACCGTCAGCTGGAGATGTCGCTTGAGGATGCCTATGCCTATACGCGCGGTGTCATCGTGGAAAACCTGATGCTGCAGGACGCGGTGGAAGGGATCTGCGCCTTTGTTGAGAAACGCAAGCCTGAATGGCGTGATGCCTGATGCGCCCGGTGCGCGAGGGATCTTCTTAGCGGTATTTGCGGGAAAAACGGATGGGATGCATGGCGGCGGATGGGCCGGATGGGATGAATGGACCGGATGCTCAGGTGAATGACGCAACACTGCGCCACGTTCTGAACAGCGTGCGCACGATTGCCCTGGTGGGCGCCTCGGCGAAACCGGAGCGGCCGGCGCACATGGTGCAGCACTTCCTGCAGGAAAAGGGTTATCTGGTCTTTCCGGTCAATCCCGGACTGGCGGGGGGCGAACTGCTCGGCGCGCCGGTGTTCGCCCGGCTGGCGGAGATCCCTGAGCCGGTGGACATGGTGGACATCTTCCGCAACAGCGCGGCGGCGGGAAAGGTGGTGGATGAGGCGCTTTCGCTTGTTCCCCGGCCGAAGGTGATCTGGATGCAGATCGGCGTGATCAACGAAGAGGCGGCAGAGCGCGCCCGCGCGGCGGGCCTGACCGTGATCATGAACCGCTGCCCGAAAATCGAATACGCCCGGCTCTTCGGCTGAGATTCACGTGGCATATGGCTTAGGGCCTTTTTGCGGGCGAATGCCATCGCTCACCGCCGGATGGATATTCATATCCTTCCGGGAGGCTTCGGCGGGGTTGAAAAACCCGCCTTAGGCAGGAATGGCAGGGCACACTATACGACACAACGGTACCATCTTTCTCGTCACCCCGTAGATCAGCCCAGTCGTGTCCAACTAAATTGCTTTGTGTGTTGCGAATGATTTTCGCTGCGAAGAGCGTGATTAGTCACATGCTACGCAGATGCCTTTATCTAGGCATTCTTTCCCACCCTTGCCCAAACTTGGAAGGTTGTTATTTTTGTATTGAGTATCAACTACTTACGTCATACCCGGGTTTGTCCCGGGTATCCAGGGGCGGTTTAAGCATGTGGTGATGGCAGTCAGGAACGGTTCTTCCAAGTTTAAGACTTATCGCCGGAAGGATGTTGTACATCCTTCCGGAACGTTTCGGCGGGGTATATTACCCCACCATTCATGCCTTAGGCGGGGTTTACAACCCCGCCAAAATGTTCCGGAACGGGATACAATCCCGTTCCGGCATTTTATATCTATACGACACAAATCAATCCTTCTGGCGGGTGCCATCGCCCACCAAAACTGCATCGTCCATGGCCCTGGATTGCCGGGAAAAGGCCCGGCAATGACGTTTTATTCTGCAAAATCAATGTCTTAATAGCTATCTCATCTTTTGTTGCAAGGGAAGGCGTGAGTTGGGTTTTCGCAAACTCCCCCACTGCGTCATCGGCCTTATCTTGTTTTGGTTGTTTTTAAGGAGGGCTGGCCTGAAGGATGCATGGTCTCAATCCTCCCCCTGATAGGGGGAGGTCGGCGCGAAGCGCCGGGAGGGGGTCGGGCCGCAAGCGCAGAGTCAAGTTGCCCGACCCCCTCCCCGTCCCTCCCCCTACCAGGGGGAGGGGGTAAAGTGGTGCTTCATGGGTGAAAAGAATATCAAGGGCAACTGGGTTTCTGATGTTTTATTTTTAGATTCAATGCTTTAACAATCATCTTATTCCTTGTTGCAAGGGAAGGCGTGAGTTGGGTTTTCGCCCATTCCCCCACTGCGTCATCAATCGGTTTTTGGTGATTGGAACGAATAAGGAACTGTCAGAATTCTGCAACATCGTTTCGGATGCGCAACCGTTACGCAGCCGATTCGATGCGAATCCCTGCGGGGGTTGCGCGGGGTGATGGCATGCGCTCTGGACATGCGGCCAAGGCTTTGAATCAATGAAGCTTGCTTGGGCTCGCAAATGCGAACGGGGATAACGGGGGCGTAACGGGGCAGACGCATGTCATCAGGCCATGGGTCAGACAGGTCCGGCACCGGCCCCAGCGGCCGGACGAGGGCCTCTGCCCTGCTTGCGTCTGCCGATCTTCAGGGCGCCTGTATCGGCGAGCCGGTCACGACAGGGGGCAAGACGGTGCCGAAAGGCGGCCTGGAAACACTCTTCGTCCGGGATCATGCCGGCCAGGGCAGCCAAGCCGTGCGGCGGCTGCTGGCCGTGCTGGATCAGCGGCATGTGCGCCTTGCGCTCAATGCCGTCACGCTTCTGTTCGTGACGCTTCTGTTCACCGGCCTTGCCGTGCATCTTTACACCCTGCGCAATGCAACGATTTCCGCCGCCACGGAAAGAACCAACCATCACCTGCAGATCGCGGCGCTGAAGCTGAAGGACATCATCGGCGGCAAGAGCGACACCTGGCGCATGCCCACCGACATTGACCTGCAGGTGGCACTGTCGAAAGACGCGCTCGCTCAGGGCCGTATCTTCGCGTTGATCGATGCGCATGCGCGCATTCTGGCCAGCGTGCCCGCCGGGCAGCGGAAGCTGGCGCAGGTCCTGCTTGCTCAGGATGCACAGGCCACAGGCGGCACCGCAGGCTTTGCGGCCGCGTCCTTCACGAAGAAAAGCGGCACGCACGATGCGATGACGCCCAAGGCGAAAACCGTGGCCTTGCCCGAGGGGCGGGCCCTGATCGTGGCGGCGGCGGAGGTGCCGCCCTGGCAGGGGCGGCTTGTGGTCATTCAGCCGGTGGATGCGGCCCTGGCCGACTGGCGGCGCACGGCCTGGGCCCTGGGCGTGCCCTTCGGTCTGGCCGGCATTGCGCTGATCACGCTGATGCTGGCCATGAACTGGTATGCCGACCGGGCACGGGCGGGAGAGGCGGCGCTGGCCTCGGCCACGGCGCGGCTGGATGCGGCGCTGGATCACGGGCGCTGCGGCCTGTGGGACTGGGATCTGGCGCGGGGCCGCATCTTCTGGTCGCGCTCCATGTACGCCATGCTCGGCCTGCCGCAGAGCGGGGAATATCTCTCCTATGGCGAGATCGCCAGCCGCCAGCATCCCGAGGAGGCGCCCATCGCTGAGCTGGCTGAAAATCTGCTGCGCAGCGGCAGCACCAGCTTCGATCACGAATTCAGGCTGCAGGACGCCAAGGGACACTGGATCTGGCTTCGGGCGCGCGGGGCCCTGGTGCATGATCCGGCGGACGGCACGCCGCGTCTTGTGGGCATTGCCATTGACATCACCGATCAGAAGCGGGCAGCCAGGGCCTCCAAGGAAGCGGAGCACAGGCTGCGTGAGGCGATTGAGGCCATCTCCGAATCCTTTGTGTTGTGGGATGCCGACAGCCGCCTGGTCATGTGCAATTCCAAATATCAGCAGTTTCATTCGCTGCCGGCGTCTGTGTGCGTGCCAGGCACGCCCTATGAGGAGGTGATGAAGGCGGCGAAAAAGCCGCGGGTGAAGAAGCGCCAGTCCATTCACGTGGATGAAAACGGCGAGGAGGTGGTGGCGGAAGTGCAGCTGGATGACGGGCGTTGGTTGCAGATCAACGAGCGGCGCATCCGCGACCGTGGCTTTGTCTCCGTCGGCACCGACATCACCGAGCTGAAGCGCCAGCAGGAGCGGCTGGAACGCTCGGAAGCGGAGCTGCGCGCCACCGTGGAGGCGCTGGAGCGCTCGCGGCTGGAGCTGGAGCAGAAGCGGCACCGCCTCATCGAACTGGTGCACAAGTACATCAGCGAGAAGGAACGGGCGGAGGCGGCCTCGCGCGCCAAGTCGGAATTCCTGGCCAGCATGAGCCACGAATTGCGCACGCCGCTCAATCCGATCATCGGCTTTGCCGAGATGATGCTGATGGAGACCTTCGGGCCGCTGCAGGAGAAATACAAGGAATACGTGGCGGACATTCACAAGTCGGCCCAGCACATGTTCGAGCTGATCGAGGATATCCTGCAGATGTCGCGCATCGAGGCCGGCAAGGTGAAGCTGGAGGTGCGCCAGGCGGACGTGGCCGATATCCTGCGCGAGTGTGCGCAGCTGATGCAGAACGAGGCCAGCGGCAAGGGGCTGGCGCTTGAAGTGGAAGCGCCGGCATCGCTGCCGGCGGTGGTCGATCCGCTCAAGATCAAGCAGGTGGTGCTCAATCTGCTCTCCAACGCCATCAAGTTCACCGATGCGGGCGAAGTGCGCCTGAAAGCCTGGAAGGAAGACCGCACCATCTGCTTTGAAGTAAGCGATACCGGCAGCGGCATTCCGTCGGAATATCTGGACAAGCTCGGCCAGCCCTTCGTGCAGGCGGCGAATCAGTATTCCCGGGCCAAGGGCGGTTCGGGCCTGGGGCTGGCCATTTCGCGCTCGCTGGTGGAGCTGCATGGCGGCACGCTGGAAATCGAAAGCGTGGAGGGCGAGGGAACCACGGTCACCGTACGGTTGCCCAGCGCCATGTGACGAACGCAGGCAAAAGACGGCGCTTCATCCTCCCTTGTTCCCCCTCTTTCGCAAAAAACCCGGCCAGGGCATGCGGCTTAAGGGGCCTTTCTCAAAAAAATCAGGCGGAATCCCCGGGGCTTACGAAGAATTCATGCGGGCGTCATGGTCTCGTAAGCCGCCCTTTCCTATCTACATCGGCGAACGGGGGGCAGCGCCCCAGGGAATGTGACACTGCGGAGAACACGGCCCCGCCAGGTGGGAGAGATTTCGGGGCCTTCCGCGATGAAGGAATTGATGGAGTGCAAGCAGCAATGATGCGGACAAGAGAAAAAGGACGCACCGGCAGGATGAAACGCTCGCTCATGGCCCTGGTCATGGCGGGTGCGCTTTCGGCCACCGCCCTTGGCGGCCTTGCCGGAAGCTCCGTGTTCATGGCCGTGCCGGCGCAGGCAAAGAGCGTGGCTCCGGCGCAGGGCTTTGCCGACCTTGTCGAGAAGGTGATGCCGGCGGTGGTGTCGGTGGAAGTGGAATACCAGCCGGTGGCGGGCGAGGATGCCCGCGAGATGATGCGGAAGATGCCGGGGCTGGACCGGCTGCCGCCGGAGTTTCGCAAGTTCTTCGAGGACTTTGGCCTGGACCGCTTCGGCTTTCACAAGCGCTTTCCGCGCATGCGGCCCGGCAAGTCGGTGGGATCGGGCTTCTTCATCTCGCCGGACGGCTATGTGGTGACCAACAACCACGTGGTGAAAAACGCCTCGGTGGTGAAGATCAAGACCAATGACGGCAAGACCTACACCGCCAAGGTGGTGGGAACCGATCCCAAGACCGACCTGGCCCTGCTGAAGGTGGATGCCAAGGGCAAGACCTTTCCTTACGTGGAGTTTGCGGAAAAGGATCCGCGCGTTGGCGACTGGGTGGTCGCGGTGGGCAATCCCTTCGGGTTCGGCGGCACCGTGACCACGGGCATCGTCTCGGCCAAGGGCCGTCAGATCGGCGCGGGGCCCTATGACGACTTCCTGCAGATCGATGCGCCGATCAACAAGGGCAATTCCGGCGGGCCGGCCTTCAATCTCGAAGGCAAGGTGGTTGGCGTGAACACGGCCATCTTCTCGCCCACGGGCGGCTCTGTCGGCATCGGCTTTGCCATTCCCGCCTCCGTGGCCAAGGAAGTGATCATGGATCTGAAGACCAAGGGCCGGGTCACGCGGGGCTGGCTTGGCGTGCAGATCCAGAAGGTGACGCCCGATATCGCCGAGAGCCTCGGCCTTGACGAGCCCAAGGGCGCGATCGTGGTGAAGGTCACCGAGGATTCGCCTGCCAAGCGGGCCGGCTTCAAGGTGGGCGACACGGTGCTGGAGGTGAACGGCAAGACCGTGAAGGGCCCGCGCGATCTGGCACGCAAGATCGCTCACATCACCCCGGGCGAGACGGCCAGGATCGTGGTGCTGCGCGATGGCGCCCGCAAGACCCTGACCGTGAAGATCGGCCAGATGCCGAGCGATGAGAAGATCGCCAAGGCCTTCGGCGAGAAGAAGGCCGAGCCCGCTTCCGTTGAAGCTCTGGGCTTGAAGCTGAAGACCGCCGATGACGGTCAGGGCGTGATGATCACCGCCGTTGCCCCCGGCTCGCAGGCGGAGAAGAAGGGGCTGAAGCCCGGCGACATCATCACCGAGGTGGCCGGTATCGAAGTGGACAGCCCCGAGGCCGTGAAGGCGGCCATCGCCAAGGCGGTGAAGAAGGGCAAGAAGGCGGTGCTGTTCCTGGTGCGCTCCGGGGATGTGCAGCGCTTCGTGGCCCTGTCCACCAAGAGCGGGAAGAAGGGCTGATCACAGCGCGGCGATGACAGCTCAGGATAGCCGCAACATCCCGTAAGCGGAGGCATCATCCCTGGCAGTCCCCTCCCCTTCCCTCATGATGTCCCCGCACTTGGGCGGCCCGCCCCGCGAACATGACATGCGCGGCGGGCCGCCGCTTTTTCAGGCGACGGCCGGAAACGGCCCGGGAGGCAGGAAGGCGACAGGCGGCTGTATCTTCGCCGGGGAACGCCTATATAGGCTGTTGAATACGACAGGCTGTTGAACACGTAAGCGTTTCTGGCCGATCATAAAGGACGGAATCAACGAGACGAGGCTGCTCATGCACATCCTGATCATCGAGGACGACAAGGAAGCGGCCGGATGGCTGATGAAGGGCCTGCGCGAAGCCGGCCATGTCACCGATCTCGCCGTGGATGGCGAGGAGGGCCTGAACATGGCCCGCAACGGCGATTATGACGTGCTGATCATCGATCGCATGCTGCCGAAGATGGACGGCCTCACCCTGCTGAAGACCCTGCGCAAGGAAGGCAACCAAACGCCGGCGCTGTTCCTTTCCGCGCTGGGCGAGGTGGACGACAAGGTGGAAGGCCTGCGTGCCGGCGGCGATGACTATATCGCCAAGCCCTATGCCTTCTCCGAACTTCTGGCGCGGGTGGAGGTTCTGGGCCGGCGCAAGACGGCGGAGCCGGTGCAGACGCGGCTGAAGGTGGGCGATCTGGAAATGGATCTCTTAAAGCGGCGGGTGACGCGCGCGGGCAAGGAGATCCAGCTGCAGCCGCGGGAGTTCAAGCTGCTGGAATACCTGATGCGGCACGCGGGCAATGTGGTGACACGCACCATGCTGCTGGAAAACGTCTGGGACTATCACTTCGATCCCCAGACGAACGTGATCGACGTGCACATCTCGCGGCTGCGCGGCAAGATCGACAAGGAATTCGACAAGCCGCTGCTGCATACCGTGCGCGGCGCCGGCTACATGCTGCGGGCGGACTGAATTGCCGCGGGCGCGCTGGACATTCCGGCTTCTCAAGACCAGCACCTTCCGGCTGGCGGCGGTTTATCTCGTCGTCTTCGCCATCTCGGTGGGGGCGGTGCTCGGCTATGTCTACTGGCAGACGCTGAAGCTGCTCGATGAACAGGCGGACGAGACCATCGCCGCGGAGGTGCAGGGCATTGCCGAGCAATATGCGCTCAACGGCACGCCGGGCGTGCTGGCGGTTATCAAGAACCGCACGCGGCTGGATACCGGCGGGCTCTATCTGCTGGCCACGCCCGTGGGCAAGCGCCTGGGCGGCAATCTCAAGAGCCTGCCGGCCAACGTGCTGAACAATGAGCCGGGCTGGATCGAATTCGCCTATGTGGTGGAAACGCCCCGCGGCCTGACCGAACACAAGGCCCGCGGGTTCTACACGCGGCTGGAAGGAGGCTATCACCTTCTCGTCGGGCGTGACATCCAGGAGCTGCGGCAGTTCGGCAAGATCATCCGCAACACGCTCATCTGGGCGCTGGGGCTGACGGCCATTCTCGGCATCGGCGGTGGATTGCTGCTTTCCCGAAACTTCCTGCGGCGCATCGACGCCATCACGGCAACGGTGCGCGCCATCCGTTCGGGCCGCATGTCCGACCGCGTGCCGCTTGAAGGATCGGGAGACGAGCTGGACCGGCTGGCGGCGGCGCTCAATGACATGCTCGATGAAATCGAGCGGCTGATGCGGGGGATGAAGGAGGTTTCCTCCAATATCGCCCATGATCTGCGCACGCCGCTCAATCGCCTGCGGGCGCAGGCGGAGGACGCCCTGCGCTCCGACGATCCGGCCGAACACAGGCGGGCGCTGGAGGCCACCATCGAACACGCCGACAATCTGCTGAAAACCTTCAACGCCCTGCTGTTCATCGCCCGCGCCGAGGCCGGACAGGCCGCGGCCGGTTTTTCCGAGCTGGATGCGGCGGAAGTGGTGCGGGAGATCGGCGAGCTGTATCAGCCCATCGTGGAGGACGAGGGCGGAAGCCTGAAGATGACCGCACCGGAGACCTTGCGCATGCGCGGAGACAGGCAGCTGATCGCGCAGGCCCTGGTCAACCTGCTGGACAACGCCCTGAAATACGGCCGCCGGGATGACGAACCGCCGCAGATCACCATCGGCGCCGAAGTCTGCGATGGCCATATCTGCCTTTTTGTCGCCGACAGGGGGCCGGGCATTCCGGAAAGCGAGACCGAACATGTCAAGGATCGCTTCGTGCGTCTTGACGAATCACGATCGGCGCCCGGTTCCGGGCTGGGGTTGTCTCTGGTTACGTCCATTGCGCGGCTGCATGGCGGCGAACTGATCCTGCGGGACAACAAACCCGGCCTGCGTGCCATTCTGAAACTGCCAAGGGACGGAAAAACCTGACATTTTCGCCTTTGCCCCCTTTTGAAGAACGGCTGCGGACAGCGTGCTTTTCCGCCCATGATTACACGCGCAATCCGTGTGGTTGCGTTGTATCGCTTTGGCGCTACTGTCCCAAGGCATGGCTGGGGTCATTCACAACATGTACATGCCCCTGCCGCCACCTGCCGACCGGGAGCGGGCGGATGCGGGCATGAGCCAACTGGCGGCGTGCGCACCAAAGCTGGCCGCGCTTGCCGAAGAGGATCGGCGTGTGCGCAATCTGCTGCGCGCGGTTTTCGGCGCCTCGCCCTTTCTTTCGCGCATCATTCTCACCGAGGCCGACTTTGCCACGGCTTGTTTTCAAACGCCTCCGGAAGAGCTCCTCGCCTCTCTGCTTAAACAGACGCAAGCCCTGGCAACAACTGGGGGCGAAGCGGCGCAGGAGGCCGCTTCTGCAGCGACTGAAGAGGTCATGGCTCGCCTGCGCCAGATCCGCCGGCGGGTTGCCCTTCTGGTGGCGCTTGCCGATCTTGCCGATGCCTGGACCCTTGAGGAGGTCATGGCGGCGCTGACGCGTTTTGCCGATGCGGCCGTTTCCGCGGCGCTGCGCGATGCCCTCCGCACGCAAGTGCGCGCCGGAAAACTGCGCGATGCGGATCCCGAGCGCTGCGGAATCACGGTTCTGGCCATGGGCAAGATGGGTGCGGAAGAGCTCAATTATTCTTCCGACATCGACCTCATCGTCCTTTTCGATGCTGCGCGCATGCCGCTTCACGAGGAAACGGAGGCCCAGAAGGTGGCCGTGCGCATCGTGCGGCAGATGGTGCGCACCCTATCGGAGATCACGGCGGAGGGTTATGTCTTCCGCACGGACCTGCGCCTGCGGCCCGATCCCGGCTCCACGCAGGTGGCCATTTCCGTGGAGGCGGCGCTGACCTATTACGCCAGCCTCGGCCAGAACTGGGAGCGGGCGGCGATGATCAAGGCGCGGCCGGCGGCCGGAGACATCGCGCTCAGCGAGATGTTTCTTGAGGAGCTCTCGCCCTGGATCTGGCGCAAGTATCTGGATTTTGACGCCATCGCCGACGTGGCCGCCCTGAAACGCCAGATCCATGCGGTGAAAGGGCACGGGCGACTGGCCGTGGCCGGGCACAACATCAAGGTGGGGCGCGGCGGCATTCGCGAGATCGAATTCTTCGTGCAGACGCAGCAGCTCATCGCCGGCGGGCGCAACCCGAAACTGCGCGGCCGCAAGACCCTTGAAATGCTTCAGGCCCTGGCCGAAGCCGGCTGGATCACGGAGGACGTGGCGCAGGAGATGGAAAAGGCCTATCGCTATCTGCGCCATGTCGAGCATCGCCTGCAGATGCTGCAGGATCAGCAGACCCAGACCCTGCCCACCAGCGAGGAGGCGCTGGAGGTCCTGGCGCGGTTCTGCGGCCATGGCGGGCGGGAGGACTTTTCCGCCACGCTGCTGAAACACATGGAGACCGTCCAGAAACATTACGCCGCGCTGTTTGAGGATACGGGCGCGCTGGCGGTGGAGGACGGCTCGCTTGTGTTCACCGGCGCCGACGATGATGCGGAAACGCTCAAGACCCTGCAGCGCATGGGTTTTCAGGATCCGAAGCGGGCCTCAAGCATCATCCGCGGCTGGCATTATGGCCGCTACCGGGCCATGCGCTCGGAACGGGCCCGCGAACGGCTCACGGAGATCACGCCGATCCTGCTCAAGGCGCTCTCACGGGCGGGCGATCCGGATGCGGGGCTTGTGGCCTTCGACCATTTTCTGGAAGGGCTGCCCACCGGCGTGCAGCTCTTCTCCATGCTCAAGGCCAATCCGCACCTGATGGACCTGCTGGTGACGATCCTGGCCACGGCACCGTTGCTGGCAGAAGAGCTGGCGCGGCGGCCGCGCCTGTTCGACGTGGTGCTGGATGGCGACTTTCTGGCGCCCTTTCCGGACCGGGCAGGGTATCTCTCCATGATCGAGCGTGCGGTTCCGGAATCGGCCGCGTTCGAGGATGTTCTCGACCTTGCCCGCATTTTCGCCTCCGAGCAGAAATTCCGCATCGGGGTGCGCCTGATTTCCGAGACCGCCTCGCCACAGGAGGCCTCCCGCGCCTATTCGGCGCTGGCCGATGCCGTGATTGCGCGCATGCTGCGGGCGGTGTGGAAGGAGATGGCGGCCTCTTTCGGCACGGTGCCAGCGGGCAAGGTGGCCATCATCGCCATGGGCAAGCTCGGCGGGCAGGAAATGACGGCCACCTCCGATCTCGATCTGATCGTGGTTTATGACCATGCGCCGGATGCAACGCAGAGCACGGGCGGCAGGCGCACGCTGGCGAGCGGCCAGTGGTTTTCGCGACTGACACAAAGGCTGGTCTCCGCCCTTTCGGCGCCGACGGCGCACGGCATTCTCTATGAGGTGGACATGCGGCTGCGCCCTTCCGGCTCGCAGGGACCGGTGGCCACGCATATCGAAAGTTTCCGGCGCTATCACGAGGAGCACGCCTGGACCTGGGAGCATCTGGCCCTGACACGGGCACGGGTCATCGCCGGAGATGAGGCCCTCAGCCGGGAGATTGAGGCCATCGTGAAAAAGACGCTTACCGCCCCCCGGGATGAAAAGACCCTGTTTGCCGATGTTCTCGACATGCGCCGGCGCATCCTGAAGGAAAAGCCGCCGCGCTCGGTGTGGGATGTCAAGCTGGCTAAAGGCGGGCTTATCGACATTGAGTTCATCGCCCAGAGCCTGCAGCTTCTGCATGCCGCCCAGCATGCCGGGATCCTGCATCAGAACACGGGGGAAGCCCTCACCGCCCTGCACGAAGCCGCCATCCTGGATACGCAGGACTACGGGCAGCTTTTGGATGCCTGGCGCGTCTATCATCACGTCATGCACATCCTGCGGCTGTGCGTGCGGGAAGGCTTTGACGGACAGAACGCACCGGAAGGGCTGCAACGGCTGCTGGCCAATGCCACGGAGACGGCCGATCTGGCCGGAGCAGAAGCGCGCCTGACGGAGCTTGAAAAGGCCACGGCCGGCATCTTCGAACGCCGCATCGGCGCCCTCCCGGCCGTCTGATCAGAGACCATTCCCCGCCGGCATTACGGCGATGAGACTGTAGCGGCCATCCCAACACTGTTCCATTCAATTCCTCTGTGTGTTGCGCGTGGTTTTCACCATGAAGAGTGTGATTAATCACATGCTATGCAGCTGCCTTTTTCAGAGCATTTCTCCCCTTACCTAACCTTAGGGGGTGATATTTCTTATGGAAGTTCAACTTGTTACGTCATACCCGGACATGTCCTGCATACTATACGACACTTATACCGTCATACCGGCGAAAGCCGGTATCTCAGGCCATTGACTCATGCGTTTGTGGCCCGAGACCCCGGCTTTCGCCGGGGTGACGAGTAAGAAGGCAGCGTAGTGTGCTTGTCCCGGGTATCCAGGGGCGGTTTGCTCATGCGGTGATGTCAGTCAGAAATGGTTCTTACGGGCTCAAGCTCTTACTGCCGGAAGGATATTTTATATCCTTCCGGAACAGTTCAGCGGGGTTTTAAACCCCGCCAAAACGTTCCGGAACGGGATAAAATCCCGTTCCGGCATTTTATTTTCATACGGCTCAGATCAAGCCTGCTGGTGAGCACCACCGCCCACCAAAAACACCTCAGTTCTTTGGCCCTGGATTGCCGGGACAAGGCCCGGCAATGACGTTTTCTTGTGATTTATCAATGAGTTAATAAACTAACTCCCAACTCATGCATACTACACGACACCCCCATCGTCATACCGGCGAAAGCCGGTATCTCAGGCCATTGACTCATGCGTTTGTGGCCCAAGACCCCGGCTTTCGCCGGGGTGACGAGAAAGATGGAAACGGTGTGTCGTGCAGTGTGCAACTCATGGAAAGTCTTTTTTCCTTGGTCGATTTGGCGGCAACAGCACGTTTCCTGAATTTCCTTGGATATCGATGAGCGGACATCCCGCATCAGGGCGTTTTTGCGGCCGTTTCGCTCTCGGACTTCAGAAGCTCCTGCAGGCGCTTTTTCTCCTCCTCGGTCAGGTCGGCCTCGATGCGGGCGGCGGCTGCGTTCTGCTGCATGCGGCGGCGGGTGTAATAAAGCCCCAGCCCGCCGATGAGGAGCACGATGAACGGCCCCGTCCACAAAAGGAGGGTGTGCAGACCGAAGCGGGGCTTGAGCAGCACGTATTCGCCATACCGGTCCACAAGATATTGCACGGCTTCCTCATCCGTATCCCCCGCCTTGAGGCGCTCACGCAGGAGAATGCGCAGATCGCGGGCGAGATCGGCGTTGGATTCGTCGATGTTCTCGTTCTGACAGACGAGGCAGCGCAGGTTCTTGGAAATCTCCCGGGCGCGTTTTTCCAGAACCGGATCGTCCAGCATCTCGTCTGGATTGACCGCAAAAGAGGCCGAGCCGGTTCCGAAGAAGACGAGCAGGCTCAGAATCAGCGTCATGATCTTCCCGCGCATGGTTCGCCTCCCTTCATTGTGCCGGCTGGGCGCTGGCGGGGATCTTCTGTCTGTCAGGCACGCCGACGCGGAAGCGCCTGTCAAGAAGCGAGGTTATGCCGCCCACCACCATGAACGCCGCGCCCAGCCAGAGGAAATAGACGAACGGATTGAAATAGATGCGCACGACGCGGCCCTTGCTGTCCTTGTCGCCAATGGCCACGTAGAGATCGCCCGTGGGGAAGTACATCAGGCCCACTTCCGTGGTGGGCATGCCGGCGCGGCCGGCAAAGGTGCGTTTCTCCGAGGTGACGATGCCAAGGACGCGGCCATCCTTTTTCACCTGAAAGCGCGCCTGTTCCGCCACATAGTCCGGCCCCCTGACCTTGCTCTCGTCCAGGAAGGTGATCTCAAAACCCGCCAGTTTCAAGGTCTCGCCAGGGCGGGCGGAGGTGATGAGCTCCTGCTTCCAGGTGGAGGAAATGATCGCGCCCATGACCACAAGCCCCACGCCCAGATGCGCCAGCGTCATGCCGAGCATCTGGCCGGGCATGGTCGCCAGGCGCTTGAGCACCACCTTCAGCGGTGCCTTGAACAGCATGGCCCTTTGCAGCATCTCGGCGATGGCGCCCACCACGATCCACACGCCCACACCAATGCCAAGCGCGGCCTTGAAGGCGCGGTGATCCACCCACAGCACCACGAAGAAGGCAACGATCAGCGCCGCCACCGCCGCCACCCACAGCCGTTGCAGGGCGGGCAGCAGATCGGCGCGCTTCCAGGAGAGCATGGGCCCGACGGGAATCAGCAGCAGAAGCGGCATGATGAGAATGCCGAAGGTGAGGTTGAAATAGGGCGCGCCGACGGTGATCTTGCCGCCGCCGGTGACCGCCTCATACACGAGCGGAAAGAGCGTGCCGATGAACACGGCCGCCGTGGCGGCGGACATGAGCAGGTTGTTCACAACAAGCGCGCCTTCCCGCGAGATGGGGGCAAAGGTGCCGCCCGTGCGCAGGGTGTTTGCCCTGATGGCATAGAGAAACAGCGAGCCGCCGATGAAGAAGACGAGCAGCGAGAGAATGAACACGCCGCGCTCCGGATCGACGGCGAAGGCGTGCACCGAGGAGAGAACGCCGGAGCGGACCAGGAAGGTGCCGATGAGCGACAGCGAGAACGAGACGATGGCGAGCAGGACGGTCCACACCTTCAGGGAATTGCGCTTTTCCACGACGATGGCGGAATGCAGCAGGGCAACGCCGGCAAGCCAGGGCATGAAGGAGGCGTTCTCCACCGGATCCCAGAACCACCAGCCGCCCCAGCCAAGCTCATAATAGGCCCACCAGGAGCCCATGGCGATGCCGGCGGTGAGGAACATCCATGCCGCCAGCGTCCAGGGCCGCACCCAGCGGGCCCAGGCGGCATCCACCTTGCCTTCCATCAGCGCGGCGATGGCAAAGGCGAAGGTGACGGAAAAGCCAACATAACCGGCATAGAGCAGTGGCGGATGGGCAGCCAGGGCCGGGTCCTGCAGGATGGGATTGAGCCCCCTGCCCTGCACAGGCGCGCGATCCAGCGGAATGCGCTCAAAGGGGTTGGAGACGGTGACGATATAGAGCAAGAAGCCCACACAGACCGCACCGAGCACGCCAAGGACACGGGCGCGCAGCGAGGCCGGCAGGTTTCCGGAGAAGAGAGCAACGGCGAGGCCATATAGGGTGAGAATGAGCACCCACAGGAGCATGGAGCCCTCGTGATTGCCCCACACGCCCGTGATCTTGTAAAGCAGCGGCTTGTCGGTGTGGGAATTGGCCCAGACGTTGAGCACCGAGAAATCGGACACGACATAGGCATTCACGAGGCTGAGGAAGGATAGCAGCGTGAGCAGGAACAGCACGCCCGCGGCCGGGGCGGCAACGTTCATCAGGCGGGCGCTGCCCACCTGCGCTCCGTAAATGGGCACCACGGTCAGATATATCGCGGTGGCCAGTGCCAGCACGAGGGCGAAATGTCCGAGCTCCACGATCATTGCGTCAGCTCCTTGCCAGCCTTGGCGCCGTCAGCACCATACTCGCCATAGTCCTTCGCGTGTTTCCACAGCCCCTGTTTCTTGAGAGAATCGGCCACCTCGCGCGGCATGTATTTCTCGTCGTGCTTGGCAAGAACCGTGTCGGCCTTGAAGGTCCCGTCCGGCTGTAACACGCCTTCGGCGACCACACCCTGCCCCTCGCGAAAGAGATCGGGCAGTACGCCCTTGTAGGTGACCTTCACGCTCTTGTTGGTATCGGTGACGGCAAAATGGATGATGCCGTTCTCTCCCTGCCGGAACGAGCCCTTCTCCACCAGCCCGCCGAGGCGCAGGCGGGTTCCGGGCTGCACGTTCTTTTCCGCCATTTCCGTCGGCGTATAGAAGAAGACGATGGTATCCCGCAGGGCGTAGAGGATCAGACCCACCGCCAGGCTGAGAAAGGCCATGGCCGAAAGGATCAGTATCAGGCGCTGCTGCTTACGGGTCATCTTGCCTAACTCCCGTCGTCTCCTGCGCAACATTCAGCGGAACGGCCGCCATATTGGCGTCGGTCACAATGCCATGCGTTTCGCCAGATCGTCTATGCGGCGCAAGGCGTTCTCGTCATCGGCGAAAGCCTTGCGCGCCTCCTTCAGCGCCGCCCTCGCCTTGTCCTTCTCGCCCAGAACGCCCCAGGCGCGGATGAGACGCAGCCAGCCCTGCAGATCCTGCGGATTCTCCTTCAGCCGCTCGGCCAGCCCCTCCACCATGGAGCGGATCATGCGCTGCCGCTCCTCTGGCGACATGTTGGCCATGTCCTTCATGCGCTGGCGCACGGCCTCGGGATCCGGTCCCGAGCTGGCCTGAGCGGAGGTGGACGGCGCTGCGGCGGCGCTTTGCTTCTTTTCCCCGTCTTTTTGCTTCAGCGTCTTCTCGATGCGGGTGATCTGGCGTTCGATGACGCGGCGGCCGGAGAAGTCCTGCGGCAGGTCATCAAGAAGCGCCTTCAAGGCGGCGAGGGCCTTTTCGGTCTTTCCCGCCTGCAGGTCGGCCTGGGCGAGGTAGAAGCGGCTCTTGGGATTTTTCGGATCCAGCTTCAGGGCCTCCTCGAAGGACCGGCGCGCCTCCTTGCTGACCTTGCCGCCATCCCTGAAGACGAGGATCTCGCCATACATGTTGTAAAGATCGGGATCGGGCTTTTCGAGGCGGATGAGATTGCGGTAGGCCTCGGCCGCCTCGTTCAGCCGGCCCATGCGCAGATAAACGGGTGCTATGGCGCGCCAGCCCTCCACATCGTCGGGATTGGCGCGCAGGCGTTCCTCCACCTGCCTGACCATGGCGGCAATGTCGCCGCGCTCCGCAGCATGGCGCAGGCGTTCCTTCATGGGCAGGTCCGGCATGCCGGGATGGCCGCGCATGAGATAAAGACCGACGGCAAGCGCCGGCACGAGAACGACAGCGGAAACCACGCCGACGAGCCTGTCGCTGAGGCTGCTGCCGGCCTCCAGGGCTTCCCTGGCCTTCCGCCGCGCCTCATCGGCGGCGAGAATGCGCCGGGCGATGTCGTTGCGCGCCGCCTTGGCCTCTTCGGGCGGTATGAGGCCGTTGGCGATGTCCTCTTCCAGCTCGCGCAGCTGATCCTTGTAAATGGCCAGGTCGTATTCGGCCCGGGCAAGAACGCGCCTGGGATGGCGCAACAGCGGAACGATCAGCGCGAGCACGACAATGGCCAGCACGATCGCGACAGCGAGCCAGAAGGTGGTGTTTGCCGCCATGAGAACCCGGTACTCCCTTGTGCCCGCATCGGGCCTCCTTCCTGCACACGCGCCCGGCCTGAAGCCGGCTGGCAAGCACCCTATTTCATTCGCCAGCCCTCTTCAATGGCCGCGGCATTACGGATGGTTCATGACTCCGTGAGCGGGCAAAGGTTTCCATTCCCCGGCACCGGAAGGCGAAAGCATTCGTCAGCGGACTGGGCTAAAGCCGGATGGCAGCAAAGGCCGCAAGAAGGCCCCTGGCAAAAAAGAAGAGCGGATCCCCGCAGGGACCCGCTCCCGACCTGCCCGCCTCCTGCGACCGGGGGCAACTTGCAGACGACGGGCGGTCAACCGTGATGTTTTCTCTCCGGGCGCGATCGATGTTCCGTATACGGACGATCACGCCTGCGCCTTTCACTTAAGACAGTTAGGGGCGATCACCAGAATTATCAACTACACGAAAGGCGAACCCCCACAACCGACAGGATCAAATAACTACCTACAGAATAAGACGAAATCCGTTTTCTTGCATATCGCGCATACAGACCATCGACATTCTGCATACATGCTTCTACCGTGAGGGATTGGCGGGCGGCTGATTCCCGCTTGCGGCATGGCGGTCGCTTCAGTGATTTTGCGCTCAGCCGCTCGCCGGCAGGCGCAGTTTCACGGCCAGACCGCCGAGCTCGGCCCTGGCCAGATGTATCTCGCCGCCATACATGGCCGCGGTCTCGCTGACGATCGAGAGACCAAGACCGGACCCCGGCTTGGTCTCGTCCAGCCGGCGGCCGCGTTTCAGCGCCGTCTGCCAGTCCTTCTCCGGCAGGCCGGGGCCATCATCCTCCACGATCACCCACAGCCAGCGGCGGGAGCGGCGCACGCGTCTGTCCTGCTCCTCCACCCGCACCGTGATGCGGATCTCGTGACTGGCGTACTTGAAGGCGTTGTCCAGCAGGTTGCCGATCATCTCCTCCAGATCCTGCCGCTCACCGCGGAAGCGAAAAGCGGAATCGCACTTGATGTGCACCTTAAATGCGCTGTCGCGATAGATGCGTTTCAGGGTGCGCACGAGCGCTTCGATGACCTCGCAGACGGGCGTGCGCGCGGTTAAGCTGCTGGCGTTGGCGGCGCGGCGGGCGCGGTCGAGATAGACATTCACCTGATCGCGCATCAGGCGCACCTGTTCCATGACCTTTCGCGCCAGGCGCCCCTCCGTGGCCTGGGCCTCGTTGATCAAAACGGAAAGCGGCGTTTTCAGCGCATGGGCAAGATTGCCCACCTGCGTGCGCGCCCGCTCGATGATCTCGCGATTGGTCTTGAGAAGCAGATTGAGCTCATGGGCCACGGGACGAATCTCGTCGGGATAGTTCTCGTTGAGATAATCGCGCTGTCCCTCGCGAATTTCCCAAAGCTCATCGTGCAGGCGCTTGAGCGGCCGCAGGCCGTAACGCACCTGGATGAATATGGCCAAAGCCAGCGCCAGGGCGAGCACGGCGAACACGACGATCATCGTGCGCATGAAGGCGGTGATCTCGCGGCGCAGTTCGTCGTAGTTGCCGGCGACGATAAAGGAATAGGGGCGCGAGCCATACAGCGTATAGCGCTGTTCGATCACGCGCAGGGTCTTGCCTCCCGGCCCCTTCACGGTATAGCGGGCCATGCCGCCGTCATCGCGCAAGGGGCTTTTCTCCGGCGGCAAGGGAAAGCGCTTTTCTAGAAGCGAGGGTGATTTCAGAACCGGCCCCTTGCCATCTACCGGCGCGATCTGCCAGTACCAGCCGGAAAGCGGCAGATTGAAGCGGGTATCGGCCAGCCGGCTTGCCAGATAGGGCTGGCCTTTCTCGTTTATTTCCACGTTGGCTAGAAGACCATTGAGCACCGCCTGCAGGCGGGCGTCGAAATTGCGCTCCACCGTCACCCGAAAAAGATAGCTGAGCAGAAAGGCGGCAAGAACAAGCAGCACCAGCGCCACCGCCATGGCGGACAGCACTAGCCGGGCAGCCAGGGAGCGGGGAAAATGGCGGGCATCCGTTCCGCCCTTCTCTTCCCCCTCGGTCTGATCCGCGCTTTCGGCCGGGGGCTGATATTCCGGCTGCCGCTGTTCGGTCATGCGATCCCAAAGGCCTGTTTCATTTCGCCTCGTCTTCGGCCTTCTCCTCGTCAGGATCGACGAGGCAATAGCCAAGACCGCGAACGGTGCGCACCATGTCCTTGCCGATCTTCTTGCGCAGGCGGCCGATGAAGACCTCGATGGTGTTGGAGTCGCGGTCGTAATCCTGATCGTAGAGATGTTCGATGAGTTCGGTGCGTGAAATCACCTTGCCCTTGTGGTGCATGAGATAGGCCAGCAGGCGATATTCGAGGGATGTGAGCTTCACCGGCATGCCGTTGAGCGTCACCCGGGCGGAGCGGGTATCGAGCGTGAGCGGCCCGCAGGTGAGTTCGCTGCTGGCATGGCCGGAGGCCCGCCGCAAGAGTGCGCGGATGCGCGCCAGCACCTCCTCCATGTGGAAGGGCTTGGCCACATAATCATCCGCACCGGCGTCGAAACCGGCCACCTTGTCGCTCCAGCGGTCGCGGGCGGTGAGGATGAGCACCGGCATGGTGCGCCCGGCGCGGCGCCATTGTTCGAGAACGGTGATGCCGTCCATCACCGGCAGGCCAAGATCGAGGATCACGGCATCATAGGGTTCGGTATCGCCGAGGAAATGGCCCTCCTCGCCGTCAAAGGCGGCATCCACGGCATAGCCCGCTTCTTTGAGCGCCTCGACGAGCTGGCGATTGAGATCGGGATCGTCCTCGACAACAAGCAGACGCATGGCTCACCTCCTGCCCTCATCGGAAGCGCATGCCGGCCGAGACATGCCCGCATATCGGGTTTGCACCTGCATGCCCATTCTAAAACATCCTAGCCCGCCTGCCGGCATTTGCACAGTCAGGGCGGCCTTTTTCAGCGATTGAGTATGCGGCCGTTCATGGCATCGACCAGCACGCGATGAATTCTGTTTCCCGTCTTGAGCTTGACGGAATACACAGGCCTGGGCCCCGGCAGCAGCTCAACGCCAAGGCCAAGGCTGCCCGGCATCTGCTGCAAGGCCACCTGCAAGGCGGTCGATGGCGCAATGCGCGGGCGTGCCGTTGCCGCCGGCCGGGGCACACGGCGCGGCGGGGAGGCGCGCAATCCCGGCGGTGGCCGGCGCGGCACCCGCAGGCGAGGAGGCCTTGGCGGAGGTGTTGTCCGCCGGGGCGGCCGGAATTCCAGCATGCGCGCCAGACGAATGCGTGCGCGCGCCGTTACCCTTTTGCCCGAGTGATATTTGTGCCGGGGCCCATGGAAAATGGCCTTTTGGCCTTTTCTCTCCCATGCGGGCGTGATCCCGGGTCTCTCCACGCGGGCACGGAGAGCCGGCCACCCTGATGGCGGAGAAAGCCGGCCCTGCTTCTGCGGCAGAGCAACCCGTGTCATCCCCTTTTCGGGTGAAACAGCGAAACCATCGAGTGGCCGGGCATGCAGAGAGCCGAAAGCCAAAGTGAGAAACACGCCGGCCAGAATCATCAGCCGTGCGGTCAGGCGGGGCCTGCGCACAATTTTGCCGGTTTCGGTCTCACCTATGTCGGGCCGTCTGGTCATGGTTCGGGAAATCTAGCCCATAGCCCCTGAACATCACATGAATGTGAATCTTGAGAGAACCAGGGGGCTCAATAGGCGAAATCCCTGAAGACGTGGCGGATGTCGCGGTTCCAGCGGCCTTCGTAAAGGGCAAGAAGTTCTTCGGCGTGGGTGCGGCCGGATTCAACGATCTCGTCGAGCACATCGAGAAAGCGGCTCTCATCCTGCCCCTTGCAGCCCACGTGATTGCGGCGCTTCAAGGAATCACGCGCTATGGCGAGCACCTCGCGGGCAATCTCGCGCACGCTCCTGCCGGCAACGCGGGCTTTCAGGGCCTGTTTCGGCACGTTCATGCGCAATTTCTGGCGGTCCTCGGCCGTCCAGCCCTTCACGATGTCCCAGGCGGCATCAAGGGCGGTATCGTCATACAACAGACCCGTCCACAGGGCCGGCAGGGCACAGAGCGTCCGCCACGGACCGGAATCGGCGCCGCGCATCTCCAGAAAACGCTTCAGGCGCACCTCCGGAAAGATCGTGGAGAGATGATCCTCCCAGTCCTTCAGCGTGGGCAGCTCGCCGGGCAGGGCCGGCAGCTCCCCGCGCAGGAAATCCCTAAAACTCTGGCCGGCGGCATCGATGTATCGCCCGTCGCGGTAGACGAAATACATGGGCACATCGAGCGCATAATCCACATAGCGCTCAAAGCCGAAGCCGTCCTCGAAGACGAAGGGCAGCATGCCGGTGCGGTCGGGATCGGTATCCAGCCAGATGGCCGAGCGCCAGGAGAGATAGCCGTTGGGCCGCCCCTCGGTGAAGGGCGAGTTGGCGAACAGCGCGGTCGCCACCGGTTGCAGGGCGAGAGAGACGCGGAATTTCTTCACCATGTCCGCTTCCGAGGAAAAGTCGAGATTCACCTGGACGGTGGCGGAACGGAACATCATGTCGCGCCCGAGCCTGCCGGTGCGCGCCATGTACGCGCGCATGATGCGGTAGCGGCCCTTGGGCATCACGGGCGTTTCATCCAGCGACCACAGCGGCGAAAAACCGATGCCGAGAAAACCGATGCCCAGCCTGTCGCCTACCGCCCGCACCTGAGCGAGATGATCATGCACCTCCTCGCAGGTCTGATGGAGGTTTTCCAGAGCCGCACCGGAGAGCTCGAACTGCCCGCCCGGCTCCAGGGTGATGGAGCTTCCGCCTTTCTCATCCTTCAAACCGATGAGGGCCTCGCCTTCCATGATCGGCTGCCAGCCATAACGCTCGCGCAGGCCTTCGAGCAGGGCGCGGATGGAGTGCGGCCCCTCGTAGGGCACGGGAGCCAGGGTATCGGTGAGGAAGGGAAACTTCTCATGCTCGGTGCCGATGCGCCAGGCCTGCCGCGGCTTGCAGCCCGCCTCCAGCCAGGCGATGAGCGGTTCTCGGCCGGTGATGATCTCGCTGCTGTCCAACGCCGGATGTCCCGTCTCTGCCGAGGATCGATTCATGCAGGGCTTTCAGGCCGGCGAACGGAAAAAGACGCATGCGGCCGCATGCGCAAGGGGATCGATAAGGCACCCGCTCGCCGATATGACATGCCCTAGGCTCTAGCGAGCCTGCGGTCACGATGCAAGCCCCGCCGCCGGCTTCGCGTTATGCATCAGGAATAAGCGCGCCTTTGCGCGCCTTTGCCCGCCTCCGCCTGTGGCGTCCATAACTACACCGGCGCTGCAAAGGGCGCAGGTGTGCTTCAAGCGCTTTCCTGCTCCGGGGATTCGGTGGCGATAAGCGTCCAGTTGGGATCGCTGGAAGAGACATCGCGCTCGAAGGTCCAGACGTCGATGACTTCCGTGACCGCATTGGGATCGCCATCCACGATGCGGCCTTCGCTGTCCCTGGTCACGGTGATGATCTGCGAGACGAACCGCACCGTCAAGCGCGCCAGCGTGCCTTTCAGCTCCCCGTCCACGATGCGGGCGTCATCAAGACCGATGAAGGTGAGATCCAGGGTTTCACCCCGCTGTTTGCGGTCTTGAATAGCCTGACGGAAGCCGGCGAACACCTCCGGCGACAGCAGGGGCTTGAGCGTGCGGGTATCGCCTTCGGCAAAGGCGGTGACGATCATCTCATAGGCCTTGCGTGCGCCATCGAGAAAGGCCTGCGCGGAAAAGGCGGGATCCTTCTCCTTGATCGCCTCGAGCACACGGGCCAGCTTCGAGCCCTCTTCGGCCACGCCTTCCCAGACGGGCTTTTCCTCCTCGGGCAGGCCGATGCGCACGCCCTCCTCCTGTTCCGCGGCCGGCGCCGGCTCCTGCCGCGGGGCGGGAGAGGGCTTGTCGTTCACCGGGGGGAACTCGATGGTCTTCTCATGGCCGGTGCGCGTGCCCAGCACCGAGCGCAGCTTCCAGAAAACCACCACAGCCACCGCCAGCAACAAGAGATTGAGAGGATCGAACGCGTGATTCATGGCATCGTTCCGTCCTGGCAAACCGGCCCATCCGTCTTCGCCCATGGCGCACGCCTGTGGCATCTTTCTTGCCCGGGTGGAAGCGGCATGACCGGATCGTCATGCACAAGGCCGGGTGAAATGCCTATATAATCCATAAAACAGGCACCCGGTCCCATCACTATATCGGCCGGACCGCCTTTGGAAAACCGCCCTGTGCGATCCCGGCGTGCACGGGTTCTTTTGCCGTGTTGCACGCGGGACTGCAACAGGCAGTATCCCGGGATGGAGGAAATTTCATGATCTTCCTGATCCTTCTTCTCCTCTTTGTCGGCATTCCGGCCATTGAGATCGCCACCTTCATCAAGGTGGGCGCAAAGATCGGGGTGTTCAACACCGTCTTCTTCACCTTCTTCACCGCGGTGCTCGGTGTCATCCTCGTGCGCTGGCAATCTTTCTCCGCTCTGCAGGAGTTCCAGCAGGCGGCGCGAGAGGGGCGAACGCCGGCTTTGGAGATCATCTCGGGCGCGCTTCTGGTGCTGGCCGGTATTCTGCTGCTCATTCCCGGCTTTGTTACCGATGCCATCGGCTTTCTGCTGCTGGTGCCGCCGGTGCGCAAATTCGTGGCCGGGCTGATTTTGCAGCGGCTGGCGGAAAAGGCGGAGGTATACGTCTGGAAAAGCCCGTCCGCCACCGTCATCGAGGCGGAGGTGGTGGACATCGAGGAAGAGCCCGACATCATCGAATCGCCCCGTCGCCGCGATCATGGCGGACGCGATGCCGACACCCCCTGGCGCCCGCCGCGGAGGTGATGAATGCGGCCCGGGCGTTTGTTCCTGTCCTGCGCGCTTGTCCTTGCGATGGCGGCCCGGCCATGCTAGCCACGGCGTGGAACCTTGCCGGGCGCTCAAGGCCTTCTGAACCGGCGCGCCCCGGCAGTTAACCGCCATGACATGAAAGGGATGCAGGACCATGGCCGACAATGACGAAACCAAGGGCAACGGCAGCGACGCGCAGGCCGCGCAGCAGGGCGGCGATCAGCAGGCCGTGCCGCAGATGGGCATTCTCGGGCAGTATCTGAAGGATCTTTCCTTCGAGAACCCGAACGCCCCGCAGTCTCTCTCCCTGCAGGGACAGCCGCAGATCAACATCGGCGTGAACGTCAACGCCCAGCAGCTCGCCGAGACCGACTATGAGGTGACGCTGGAGATCGAGGCTCATGCCGAGCATGAGGGCAAGGTGGTCTTCCACGTGGAGCTCACCTACTGCGGCATCTTCCGGCTCACCAACATTCCGCAGGACATGCTGGGCGCGGTGGTGCTGGTGGAATGCCCGCGCATGCTCTTTCCCTTCGCGCGGCGGATTCTTGCCGATGCCACGCGGGACGGCGGCTTTCCGCCACTGCTGCTCGATCCCATCGATTTCGGCGCCATGTATGCCCAGCGCATGGCCCAGCAGCAGGCGGAAGCCAACGGTGCCGCCAACGCCGGCGAGGGCGGCGAGCAGGCTTAAACGTCCGCCTGCGTTTGTCCGGATCGGACCATCTCGCCCGGCGATTCGCACCTGTTTCTACAATATTCGGTCGCGACAAGAAGAAAGGCGCCGCAAAACACCGGCGCCTTTTTTCTTGCCGCTCCGGCCATTCTTTGCACTCATCGCCGGAAGGATGGTGTACATCCTTCCGGAACGTTTCGGCGGGGTTTTTTAAACCCCGCCAAATATTTGGGAAACATGCAACTCCTCACGCTTGTCCGAGAAAATTCAGGAAGCGTGCTGTTGCCGTCAAATCGACCGAGAAAAAAAGACTTTCCATGAGCTAGGGGTTTGTTGTTTAACTCATTGATAAATCACAATAAAACGTCATTGCCGGACCTTGTCCCGGCAATCCAGGGCCACGAACGAGGCGGTTTTGGTGGACGATGGCGCCCGCCAGCAGGCTTGATTTGAGCCGTATTCTTTTTGAAAGGAGGTTCCTCTTGAAAGATAGAGCCTGGAAGAACCGTTCCTGACAGCCATCACCGCCTGCGTAAACCGCCCCTGGATACCCGGGACAAGCCCGGGTATGACGTTTTCCCATGGTTTTTCGACGAATTAAACATACACTTGCCGTCAGAAGCCAAATTGGTCCCGGTGCAGCGGGCGGCAGGCATAAAGAGCGCATGATCCTAACCTCCCCCTGATAGGGGGAGGTCGGCGCGAAGCGCCGGGTGGGGGTCGGGCCACAAACGCATGCGTTAAATTGCTCGAATCCCTTCCTGACCCTTCGTCATTCCTCGGGGACATCCAGCGGCTCGGTGCCTTCGGGCCTGCCTTCGGCATTGAGGGTGATTTTCTCGATGCGGGCTTCCGCCTCGCGCAGGAGGGCCTCGCAGCGCTGCTTGAGCTTTTCGCCGCGTTCATAGATGGCGATGGATTCTTCCAGCGGCACCTGCCCCTGCTCCAGCCGGGCGACGATCTGTTCCAGCTCGGCCATGGCCTCCTCGAAGCTCATCTCTTCCACCGGCCGTTGTGTCGTGCCTTCCTCGCTCATGCCGATTCTCTCCCCGTTGATGCAATCCGCACGCCGCACGCATTACATTTTAGCGTTCGGTCAGAACGCGCACGTGCACCGCGCTGCTCGCCGCAAGTGCCTCGAGGTCATAGCCGCCTTCGAGCATGGAGACAATGCGCCCATGCCCCGCTTTCTCGCTTATCTTCACAAGCTCAAGCGTCACCCAGGCATAATCGTCCTCATGCAGGCGCAAGGAGGCCAGGGGATCGGCGGCGTGGGCATCAAAGCCGGCGGAGATCAGCAGCAGTTCGGGCGCGAAGGCGGCAAGCGCCGGCAGGATGCGCTCCCGATAGGCGGCGCGAAAGGCCTCTCCTCCGCTGCCCGGCGGCAGCGGGCAGTTGACGATATTGTCATGGGCGCCCCTTTCCGTCTCCTCTCCGGTGCCGGGATAGGCAGGGCTCTGATGCGAGGAGCAATAGAGCACGCGCGGCTCGTTCCAGAAGATGGCCTGGGTGCCGTTGCCGTGATGGACATCGAAATCGACGATGGCCACGCGGGAGAGCCCGCCTTCCTCCAGCGCCCAGGCGGCGGCAATGGCCACGTTGTTGAACAGGCAAAATCCCATGGCGCGGGCCTGTTCGGCATGATGGCCCGGCGGACGCACAATGCAGAATGCGCGCAAGTGCGTTCCCGCCAGCACCGCGCGGGTGGACATGATGCCGGCCCCTGCGGCATGCAGGGCGGCGGCAAGGCTTTCCGGCCCCATCCAGGTATCGGCATCGAGCGAGACGAGCCCGCCGCCCTTTCGCGCCTGCTGATCCGCCGCCTTCAGGCTTTCCAGATGAGCGGGGTCATGAACCCGCAGGATGTCCTTCTCCTTAGCGGCGCCCGCCTCATGCCAGCTGGCCTCAGGCAGCGCCGCCTTTTTCAGCGCCGCCTCGATCACACGCACGCGCTCCGGACGTTCCGGATGCCCCTGCGGCACGGCATGGCGCGCAAAGAGCGGATGATGATAAAGCCCGATGCCCATGGCGGACGCTCCCTTCCCTACGGCTTGGACAGGTCCACGTCAAAGATGGTAGGCATTGACAAAACGGGCGCAAGGGCGAAAACGCCCAGGCCTTGCGGCGCGCGCCCGGAACTGCCGAAAACGCGCCTTTGAACAGACGGATCCGCCATGGTTCTCGTGACCGAAGACGTGCACGCGGCCGCCCGCGCCCTTAGGGAAGGAAAGCTCGTGGCCTTTCCCACCGAGACGGTCTATGGCCTCGGGGCCGATGCCGGCAATGATGCCGCGGTGGCGGGCATTTTCGAAGCCAAGGGGCGGCCGCGGTTCAATCCGCTCATCATCCATGTCCCCTCGCCTGAAGCGGCGCTGCCGCTTGCAACCTTTCCGCAGGCGGCGCGCCGGCTGGCGGACGCGTTCTGGCCGGGGCCGCTTACCCTGGTGCTGCCCCGGGCGGCGGATGCACCGATTTCGCATCTGGCCACGGCCGGGCTGCCCACGGTGGCGCTGCGCGTGCCTGATCACCCGCTGGCGCTTGCCTTTCTTGAGGCGTGCGCACGGCCGGTGGCGGCACCCTCGGCCAACGTCTCCGGGCGCTTGTCGCCGACGGAGGCGGAGCACGTGGCGGAAAGCCCACTGGCGGAACATCTCGCCGTCATTCTCGACGGCGGTGAGTGCCGGGTGGGGGTGGAATCCACCATCGTCAGCTTCGATGAAGAGGGTGCGCCGGTTCTCCTGCGCCCGGGCGGCATTCCGCGGGAAGACCTGGAGCGCGTGCTCGGCCGGCCGGTGAAACGGGCGCAGACGCCGGGGGAGAAGAGCCCGAGCGCGCCGGGGCAGCTTAGCAGCCATTATGCGCCGCGCGCCCGACTGCGCCTCAATGTCTCCCATCCGCAACCGGGCGAGATGTTCCTCGCCTTCGGCCCCGATGCGCCAAAGGGCGTTCCCGGGCTCAATCTTTCGCCCTCCGGCGATCTGAAAGAGGCGGCGGCCAATCTGTTCGCCTATCTGCACATCCTCGATGACACCGGTGTTGAGAGCATCGCGGTGGCGCCCATCCCGGAAGAGGGGCTGGGCGAGGCGATCAACGACCGGCTGCGGCGGGCGGCGGCACCGCGTGATGAGCGCGAAAGAGAGGAAAGGGGGGCGGCCGCGGCGGATGCTTCGGATGTTTCGGATGTTTCGGATGCGTCAGTTTCGAACCATGCTGCGGATGCGCGCGCCGCAGGGAGGGAGGATTGAGCCATGCGCGATCCCGCCAGTTTCTCGCCGCCTTCAGGCGCAGTGCTTGAGCGCTTCGCCCGCATTGTCGGGGCGCAGCATGTGCTGACCGATGCGGAGGCCATGGCGCCTTACCTGCGCGAATGGCGCGATCGCTACGTGGGGCGGGCGGCGGCGGTTCTGCGCCCGGGCAGCGAGGAGGAGGTGGCGGCCCTTCTGAAGGTGGCGCATGAGGCGGACGTGGCCATCGTGCCCCAGGGCGGCAATACCGGTCTGGTCGGCGGCCAGATCCCTTATGAGAGCGGGGCGGAGGTGGTGTTGTCGCTGTCGCGGCTGAACCGGGTGCTCGATATCGATCTCGACAACGACACCATGACGCTGCAGGCCGGCGTGATCCTGGCCGATGCCCAGACGGCGGCGAAAGAGGCCTCGCGGCTGTTTCCCTTATCACTGGCGGCGGAGGGGAGCTGTCAGATCGGCGGCAATCTCGCCACCAACGCCGGCGGGCTCAACGTCATCGCCTATGGCACGGCGCGGGCGCAGTGTCTGGCGCTGCGGGCGGTGCTGGCCGACGGCTCCGTGGTCGGATCCTTGAACGGCCTGCGCAAGGACAACACGGGCTATGACCTGCGCGATGTTCTCATCGGCTCGGAAGGCACGCTCGGCGTGATCACCGCGGCGGTGATGCGCCTGTTTCCGGCGGTGACAGACCGGGCGGTGGCCTTCGCCGGCATGGAAAGCCCGGCCGAGGCCGTTTCCCTTCTCACCTTCTTCCGCGAGCGGCTGCAATGCGGCGTGTTGACCGCCTTTGAGCTGATGAGCCATCTCGGCCTGTCGTTCGCGGTGAAGCATCTGGGGTTGCGTGCGCCGCTGGCGGCGCCCACGCCGTGGTATGTTCTTGTGGAGCTTTCCGGTCATGGCGCGGCGGGCGCGGTCATGGCGGAGATGGAACGCATTCTCGGAGATGCCTTCGAGGCCGGGCTGATCGAGGATGCGGCGCTCGCCCAGAATGAAGGTCAGGCCGAGGCCTTCTGGCGCCTGCGCGAGGGCATGTCGGAAGCGCAGAAATATGAGGGCGGCTCGATCAAGAATGACATTGCCGTGCCGGTGTCGCGCATCGCCGAGTTCATCGAGACCGCCAACGCACGGGTGCAGGCGCTTGTGCCGGGGGCGAGGCCGGTGCCTTTCGGCCATCTCGGCGATGGCAATTTGCACTACAACATCAGCCAGCCGCCGGACATGTCGCGGGAGGCCTTTCTGTCCCGCTGGGATGCGGTGGTGGAGGCGGTCAACGAGGTGGTGCTGGCGCTGGGCGGATCGATTTCCGCCGAACATGGCATCGGCCGCATGAAGCGGCAGTGGCTTGCGCGCATCAAGAGCCCGGCGGAGATCGCCCTGATGCGCCAGCTCAAGCAGGCCTTCGACCCCAAGGGCATCCTCAACCCCGGCAAGCTCCTGCCCTGACCTTCTCTTCCCCACACCGGGCAACAGGCTCTTTCAGAGGATGTTGCCTATACAGCCTGAGCATGGATGAGCATTTTTTCGTTCCATGGCCCAGACCATAAACCGCACCCGGACAGCGGGGACGGAGCTAAGGCTGTGCTGTGGTGGAGGATTTAGAGTGCTGTGTTCGTTCCCTCCCCCTGGCAGGGGGAGGGGCAGGGAGGGGGTCGGGCGGCAACCTCATGAGCCTGTGGCCCGACCCCCACCCGGCGCTTCGCGCCGACCTCCCCCTATCAGGGGGAGGAATCTTGTTTCCTTCTTGCCTGCCGCTCATGCAACACTTGCAGCGCTCCAGTCTGTTTCATGGCTTGAACAAGGATGCCGGCAATTCATGGTCACAAACGAGAGGGTTTTCGGGGGCGATGACGATCGCCATCACGTTGGCGATGCCGAATGGATTTTTGAAAAACACACTGCCGGCATGCTCAGAGAGACATGATCGCACTGGCTTATGGCGCGGGGCGGCGCAGGCGGGCCAGTTTTTCGGCGGTGCGGGCACCGATGTAGCCGCCGACGGATATGGCGGCGAGCCAGAAGAGGTTGTCCAGTCCCTTTTCGCCGAAGCGCGGCGGCGCCATCACGCCCCAGGCCACGAGATGCGGCACGGCGACGATCACATACCAGTAGGAAAAGAAGGCGGTGAGCGCCACCACGGGCCGCCACAGCCGCTGCAAGGCGCTTTCGCCCGCAATCTCGGCCCGCAGCACATCCCGCCGCGCCCACAGCTCTTCCGCCGCCACACGCGCAACGTTTTCCGCAATGGCGCGTTCAAGCTCCATGCGCAACGCCTGCTCGCTCATGCGGCGTTCTCTTGCTTCGCGCAGCAGGGCGAGGATGGTCTCGGCCAGGGGGGCGGCCAGAGCCTTTCCCAACCATGCCAGTGCCATCATGACGATCCCCTCTTGCGGCGACGCCTTGATCTCCGGTCATAATCCTTGCGTTCGGCAAGGCCCAGGCGGACCATCTCCTCGTTGATGTTGACGCCGTCTACCCAGATGATGGCCAGATAGCGGCCGTATTTGCCCTTGCGGTCGCGGATGGTCTGGACGATGAACTCACGGTCCTTCAGCCGCTCGCGCAGCCAGTCGCGGCTCTTGCGGCCCTCTTCCTTTTCAACCCCGCGCATCTCCGGCGCATCGATGCCGTAAAGCCGCAAGGTCAGTTCGCCGTAATGGATGCTGAAGCCCAGATCGACGACGACGGTCACGGTATCGCCGTCATAGACGTCCTCCGGCCTTTCGATCCGGCAGCGGTAGACATAGGCCGGCGCGGTCACCGGAGTTTGCGCCTCTTCCTGACTGTTCGCGGATGTCTTCTCGGATGGTGTCACCGTTTCTTCTCCCTTGCCACTTGCGCCATGATCAGGCGATCGAGCTTGGCCTCGATGCGCCTGGAGGCGGCCTCGATTCGGTCCAGCCTCTGGTATACCGCATTCTGGTTGGCTTCCAGACGGATAATCCTGCTCTGGTTGTGACGCGCTTCCTGCAAGCGGCGCTCCAGAACGTCCACGCGGGCGGAGATGGAGGCCGCCCACCAGACGATGCCGATGGTCTGCATGATGATGGTGACGATGAGCGCCACGGGCACGCGCCGGTCCAGGTGCCAGCCGGAGGCGGCGGCACGATCGTTTCCTGTCTGCATGGCGGATGGTGTCGTTTCGTTACTTGAAGAAGGTCGTGATCTGGTCCTTGTGATCGAACCAGAAGGTCATGACGGTCACGATGAGCGTTATCAGCCCCGCGACCACTGCAACTATACGACACACACATTGTCATACCGGCGAAAGCCGGTATCTAAGGCCATTAACTCATGCATTTGTGGCCCGAGACCCCGGCTTACGCCGGGGTGACGAGGAAAATAGCAACGTCGTGTCGTGCAGTGGGATGGCGGGGTAACATCCCCCGCCAAGACATTTTGGGACGGGACAAAATCCTGTTCCGGCACTGGCCAATATCCCCCCTGCCTAACGCTGTCCGACCGGGGTTGTGGTGATGGTGCGCAGCCAGGCGATGATGAGGGCGATGGCGAGCAGCCAGTAGCCCTTGTGCGGGCCGTCGGGCACAAGGTTCGTCCAGTCCGTGGCCTCGAAAACGCCGAGCGAGGCAACCAGCAGCGAAAACATCAGCGTGCGCCAGCCCTTGATCCCGTGCATGAGCCGGCGCATCTTGCGGATCACGCCTGCCGCGCTCTTTCGCAGAAGGCGCAGGAGGCGGCGGGTGAAACGGCGCATCAGAAGTTTGTGGCAAACCATGTGGTGATCTCCTTTCCCAATGCGGCCAGGAGCGTGGATAAGGCCAGCAAAAAGGCCGCCCAGGCGGCGGCCAGACCGGGTCGTTCGGCGATTTCCTGCGCCGTGTGGCGGGCGATGGCCCCAGGCGGCGGCCGGCGCTTGCCCGGCGGAGTGAGCCATAAGCGCCCTTCCGCCCGGCGCCGGCGCACAAGCCCCGGCAAGCGGCGGCCGCCGGCCTTCGTCCAGCGCAGCAGCAGGCGCGGCACCTCCTCAAGACGCCCGGCCCGCACCGCGCGCAGCACCGAGGAGCGCCTCAGATTGCCGATGCCGACGTTAAAGGCGAAGCTCACCAGGGCGCCGAACTGGTTCTCATTGAGCCGGGATAAGACGTCCGGCCCCAGCACCTTCGCCACCTGCCCGGCCACCCGTTCGACATCGGCGCGCAAGATACGCTCCGCCTGCTTGCGGCTGATGCGCATGCCCGGCGTCACCTTCGGCGGGCCGGCCATGGAGGTGTGGCCATAGCCGATGGTCCAGAAGCCTGCGGCATCGCGATAGGCCTTGAGCCGCAGGCCCTCGAAGCGCCTGATCAGGGCGAGCGTGGCCGCATTCACACCCATGCCTGCATCATGCATGATTAGGGCTCCTTATCCGTCGTTCAGCCTTCACCAGCTGTATTGCCCGCCAAGATGGGTGTTTCCCGGGATATCCCCGGGGAAATGATCCGCACGACCACCATTGCAGGTGGCGTTGTAGAAAATGTAGTAGCGCTTGCCGGTGGCGGCGCCCTGCCAGGTCATGCGCCAGCAGTCGTAGGATGCGCCATGCCCGAACATGGCGAAGGCATCTGAAAAGTGCGGTGTGCCGGTGACGGTGACGGTCTTGGCGGCGGCGGTGAAGGTGGACCCGGAGCGGAAGTTGAGATGGCTCTTGGCGCTGCCGGCGACGGTGTAATTGCCGATGACGACAAGGCGCGAATTGCTCCGGGCCTCGATGTGGGACCTGTTAAGAGCGTCACCGAAAATGACGCCATCGATGTGCAGGCTTGAGGCATCTTCGATGTTGATGAGAGACCAGTTGTTGGCCGTCTCCAGCTTGAGGTGGCGCAGCGTGGCCTTGGCGCCGCCGCCGAAACGGGCGACATGATAGCCCCGGCCCTGAATGATGACATTGCCCGGGGCCGTGGCGTTGCCGATAATTTCCAGACGCGCATCGCCGACGATGCGGCGGTCCAGGTAGAAGGCATCGTGCACACCGTCAGCCAGCATGATGCGCACGGCATAGCCGTTGCTGTCGATACGGTAACAGGCACGCAGGGCGGCGTTGATGGTGCGAAAGGCCGTGGCCCAGGACAGACCGTCGTTGCCATCATCCCCGCCGACGGGATCGACATAATAGGTGCGGTTGGCGTACAACACCTCGCGCACCCCGCCGGAGGGGAAGGCAACGCGCCCCGTTGCGGCATCGATGACGATGCCCTCATGCCAATCGGCGCCGTCGGCGCTGACCTTGAAGCGGAAATTGTCATCACCGGTCAGGCCGATCTCGGCGCGGCCGGACCAGTTGTCCTGAAACAGAAGGCTTGCGGTGTTGCCCGCGCTTTTCTTGTTGACGGTGAAGCGCACATCGCCGGATCCGGGTGTGACGTCGTCGTGGCTGAACAGCACCGCATCGGATTTCACCGCCAGGCGGTTGGTGTTATCGGCGGTGGTGTTGACGCCCAGCTTGAGAAACGTCAGCGCGGCGGCGATCGCGGCTGTCAAGCTCTGCCAGGTTGTGCCGTCGAAGAAGAAGAAGGCCGCCTCATCCTCGACAAAGACCAGCCAGCCGGAGGCCGGCGCATGAAACACCCAGCCGCCGTTGCGGAACTCGGCGATGGCGTTTTCCTGTCCCGCCCAGTCGCCGGTGGCGGAACCGGCGACGATGTAGCAATCCCCTTCCTGCGGGCTGTCGGGCGGTTCGCTGCGGGTGCGGCTTTTCACCGTGGCCTGCACCAGCGCATCGAGATCACGCAGGGCCTCGTTGTGGGTCACATGTTTCTGCGCCTGCTGCGCAGCGATCAGCGGCAGGCTCAGACGAGGGGTGACGTCACGGATCATGGTCATGCCTCATGTGGTGAACATCTTCTCCGCCCAGGCGCCGGGGCCGGTGACTTCGGAGATCTGCGCCACGCGCACGCGGATTTGAGCGGGCAGGCCGGAGGGAAAATCCGCGGCCTGCTCCGCGGCGCTCCAGACATGGCGGGGTGAGGTGACCTCCACGCTGCGCACCAGGGCCTCGGGCGCGGCGGCATCGGCGATCTGAAACACATAGCGTTCCGCCGTCTCGGCAAGCGGGGCGTCGCCCGCGCCCCAGGCATCGGCCGCCTCCGGCACGCGCGAGCGGCGGATCCAGGTGAAGGTCCAGTCGCCGGCGGTGTTCACCTGCCGGCGCAGATGCACCGGCGCAAGGGGACGCAGGCCCCTGGCGGCAAACGGCACGTCAAAACGCACCCAGGCGGGATCGCCGGGATCGCGTCGGGCGGGACCGGCACGACAGGAAAGGGTCTGGCCGGCCTGCGCGATGCCGAAGCCCTCCGCCTGCACCAGGCGCCCGTTGAGCAGCACGAAACGGCTGCCGGGCGCATGGGCCGCGATTTCCGGCTCCGAGCCGCTCTGCCCGCGCAGGAACCGCGACAGGCGCCACACACCGGGCGCCATGAGCTCGGCGGTGGCGAACTGCACGATCTCCCAGCGGCCGGTGGCCGGATCCCCGATGGCGGCGGCGTTGGCACCGGCCAGCAGGGCCTCCTCGGTCACGGAGGCCAGCGTGCCGTCATAAAGCCGCACGCGTGCGGCGATACCACGCTGATAGAGCCAGGGCGATGCCGCCGGCAGGGGATCAAGAAGCTCGCCGATGATGGCAGGCGCATCGATGGCGGTGGCGACAAAGGCGCCATCGCGTTCCAGCGCCACCGTTCCCGGCCAGGGCCGGGAGAATGCGGCCGCATAGGGGCGTTCCGGATCGTGTCGGTCACGCAGGCGCGGCAGATCGAGGACCAGAACCAGGGGCGCCGGCAAGGGGCGGCGGGCGGTGGTGGTGGCGCGGCGCTCCGGCCACGGCTGCGGTTCAAAGGCCAGCGGATCGTGACGCACCGCCTCAATGCGGCGCAAGGGCCCGTCCTCGACGATGCGGGTGATGCGCCAGGTGCGGGCGCCGGCGGGGGCGAAGGTGATGACATCGCCCGCTTCCAGATGCAGATGCTTCGGCCCGAGGGCGAAAGAGAGGTGCTCCTTGCCGCTGCGGGCCCTGCGCAGGAGCACGCTGGCCTGCGCCCCGGCCAGGGATTGCGGCATGGCCGCCGGCAGGGTCTGGCTCACAGAAGGCGCGCGCCCGCCTTCGGCCTCGGCCCGGGCGATATCCCCCTCGGCCGTGATCCGCGCATGCACCGCCGCCGGGCGATGATCGGCGGCCTCCTCCAGATAATGCAGGGTGGCCGCCTGCGGGATCTCCACCGGTTCCGCCCGCGTGACCTCGAAAAGCGGACGCTCAGGATCGGTATCGGCGAGATCATCAAGCCCGATGTGCGCGGCTGCCCGGCGCTGTTGACGCACAATGGCCAGGCGCCCCGCGCTTTCCACCGCATCGAGGGCAAAGGCGGACAGAAGCGGCTCGATGGCGGCACGCGCGCTCATGGGCCTGTCCAGCACATAGCCGGTCACCTGCGCGCCGGTGGCCTCAAGGATGCGCTTGTCCGCAGGAAAGCCCCAGTCATCAAGAATGGCGGCGATGAGGCTTTCCACCGAGATGCCATCCAGCCGCCCGTTCAGCCAGTGCCCCACGGCATAGGACGCATGATCGCCCCAGACAGCGGACAGCGCCGGAAACCACGGATACGGCCGGGCATCCCAGGCCCAGAAGAAGATGCGGGATGCCTCCACCATGCGCCCGCCATAGGCGGAGGAGACGGGATTGTGCGCGCCGGGTGCGGCCCAGTAGTCCATGAGCGCGCGCAGATAGGCCTTCTGCATGGCATCATCGCGGCGCCCGGACGAGAAATGGGGCAGTGCGCTCTCAGAAGACTTGGGGTCGAAGAAGACATTGGGCTGATTGGCGCCCTTGTCCAGCGCCGGGCAGCCGGCCTCGGTGAACCAGATGGGCTTGCTCTGCGGGCGCCAGGGGGTGGGTGTTGCCTTTTCCACGCCGCCGGGGCGGTCATAGTGCAGGTTTTTCCACCAGTTCAGGATGTCCTTGCAGCGAAAGACCCAGGGCTTGCCATAGGCATCATCGGTGATGGGCGTGCGCCTTTGCGCGGCGCGATCCACGGCGGAGGCATAGAACCAGTCGTAATATTCACCACCGGCGATATTGGCCTTCAGATAGTCCGGGTCATAGATGCTCTTCGCCCCGGCTTCGGCATCGCGATGCGCCATGCCGCTGCGCCAGTCGGCCAGGGGCATGTAGTTGTCAATGCCGATGAAATCGATGTTGGCATCGGCCCAGAGCGGATCGAGATGGAAATAGACATCCCCGGAGCCGTCGTCAGGATGATGGCCGAACCATTCCGACCAGTCCGCGGCATAGGAGACCTTCACATCCGGCCCGAGGATGGCCTTCACATCCGCCGCCAGTTGTTTCAGCGCCTGCACAAAGGGATAGCTGCCCGGGCCGTTGCGCAGCCAGGTGAGCCCGCGCAGCTCCGAGCCGATAAGAAAGGCCTCCACCCCGCCGGCGGCCTTGGCCAGATAAGCGTAATGCAGGATGAAGCGGCGGTAACGCCACTCATCGGGGCCGGTATAGACCACCTTATCCCCGTTCAGATGAAAATGCTCCGGCCGGGACGTGCCCAGAAAATCCCCGATTTGCGCATTCACGGCCGCGGTGCCGTCCGGGCTGCCGGCAAAGCCGGGGGCGGCATCACAGGTGATGCGGCCGCGCCAGGGATAGGGCGGCTGTTCAACGCCGCCATAGGGGTCGGGCAAACCGTTCTCAGGCGGGATGTCCATCATCACGAAGGGATAGAGCACAGGCTTAAGCCCGCGGCGCTTCAGATCCCTTATGGCGCGGATGACGGCGGCGTCGGAGGGCGTGCCGCCAAAGGCGGGGCGGCCGTTCAAGGTGGAGACGGTCTTGGCCTGCGCGCGGGAAAGGCCGGCCACGCGCCAGCTCTCCGGTCTTGTTCTCTTGGTTTTCACCTCCACCTTGGGGCGGATGGTGCACTGGCCGCAGCGCAGATCATCGCCGAACCAGCTCACCACCAGGGCTGCGGCCTCCACATTGGGGGCCACGGCCTGCAGCTGGTCGAGAGAAACACTCCAGTCGCTTGTCTTCTCGCTGGCGTGGGCGTTCTCGCTGGCGCCCTGGCCGGGTCCGTCATCGCGGGTGATCACCTTGGGATCGCAAAAGAACTCGCCGGCGCCGGGGATGATGTTCACCGCCCGCACCCTGCCCGCCACGTCATCCAGTGGGCGCACCACCTCGAAGGCGAACTGCGGAATGCGGTTGCCGAAGCGCTCCAGGGCGAGGCGCTCGAACACCACATAGGCCACGCCGCGATAGGCGGGCGTGTTGCTTATCCCTTCCTTGGCGGCGATGAGCGGATCGGGATCCTGCATCTCATCGCCCGGATAGACGCGCATGACGATGCCGTCCGCCTCGGGATCGAGCGGCTTGCCATCGGCCCAGATGCGTTCGATGCGGGCCACCGGACCTTCGCAGACGGCAATGGCGAGATTGGCGTAATAGTGATAGGTGGTGGTGGTCGTCTTCACCTTGCCGCCGCCACCTCCGCCCTTGCCGCCGCCGGAAGAGACGGTGGTGGTCTCGGTGCGCACCTCTTCCTCCAGCCGCGTGGCCCAGATGATCTGGCCGGCCAGGCGCACACGGCCGTAGATGCGCGGAATCGGCGCCCCTTCCGTGGAGGCCTGAACCTGCAGCTCCTTCAGCCGCGGGCCCTGCACGCGATAATGCTGCGTGGGCGTTAGCGCGCCGATGATGGCATTGTCCAGGGCGGCACCGGCCAGCCCGCCCAGCGCCCGGCCAACAAGGGCTCCGGCCGGCCCGCCCAGCAACCCGCCCGCAATTCCGCCAACCACGGACAAAACAACGGTGGCCATGATCTGTCACAGCTCCCGATATGGAAAAGCAAACACGCCCGCCAGATGGCGGTGCCACCAGCCGGTGATGGGCACTTCCACTACGCCGGCGCCTTCCTGCGCGTGGATCATGGTGTGCGGCGATGTGGCAATCCCGGCGTGCTTGGCGGGCAGGTGGGCGCGATAGCGGAAGACAAGCACCTGCCCCGCTTCGATGGGCGGCCTCTCATCGCCCTGCCCGGCCAGCCAGAGAGTGCGCAAGTGACGCTGCGCAGCCGCCAGCAGGGTCTCCTGCCCCTGCCGCTCGGCCCAGTCCGGCGTATAGGGCGGCGGCCGTTCCGGCTCCTCGCCATAAAGCGCGCGCCAGACACCACGGATCAGGCCAAGACAGTCACACCCCGCCCCCTTGCAGGAGGCCTGATGCACATAAGGCGTGCCCAGCCAGGCGCGGGCCACGGCAACGACCCGCGCAGGATCGATCGTTCGTCTGTTCATCATGGTCCTTTTTCAGGAAAAGCGCCCGCTCCGAACCGAGCATGTTCGCTCCGGCGGCGCGGGCATGCGGACAGTCCCGCCATTTATTCAGCCCGGGGACATGGCTGACAGGTGTTCGGGGACATGGTTGACACTATTGGTGAATGCCGGAACGGGATTTCATCCCGTTCCGGAACGATTTGGCGGGGTATGTTACCCCGCCATTCATGCTTAGGCGGGGTTGAAAAACCCGCCGAAACGTTGGGCAAGGATGTTCAACATCCTTCCGGCGGCAAGGTCTTATTTTTTGTTCAGGCAGAGCTGGCCTGAAGGATGCATCGTCTCAATCCTCCCCCTGATAGGGGGAGGTCGGCGCGAAGCGCCGGGTGGGGGTCGGGCCACAAACGCAGAGTTAAATTGCACAACCCCCTCCCTGCCCCTGCCAGGGGGAGGAAAAAAGGCGCTGTTCCATGTGTGAAATGGATGTTAACGGCAACCACACTACACGACACAGCGTCGCCATCTTTCTCGTCACCCCGTAGATCAGCCGGGGCTTGTGCCGCAAACTCATGCGTTTGTGGCCTGAGATACCGGCTTTCGCCCATGCTTCTTCGAGAAAATTCAGGAACCGTGCTGTTACCGCCAGATCGACCGAGGAAAAAAGACTTTCCATATATTGGGCAATAGTTGCTTAACTCATTGATAAACAAGAATAAACGTCATTGCCGGGCCCCGTCCCGGCAATCCAGGGCCACGGACGATGCGGTCTTGGTGGGCCATAGCGTTCACCAGCAGGCTTGATTTGCGTCGCATGCTTTTTGAAAGGAAGTCCCTCTCTGAGGACATAGCCCAGAAGAACCATTCCTGTCTGCCATCACCGCATGAGTAAACCGCCCCTGGATGCCCGGGACACGCCCGGGCATGACGCAAGTAGTTGATACTCAATACAAAAATAACAACCTCCCAAGTTTGGGTAAGGGGAAAGAATGCCTTAGTAAAGGCATCTGCGTAGCATGTGACTAATCACGCTCTTCGTAGCGAAAATCATTCGCAACACACAAAGCAATTTAATTGGACACGATTGGGCTTTCGCCGGTATGACGATATATGTGTCGTGTAGTATGAACAGCAACTGAATTTGTGACGTAACCAATTGATTTACCTCAAAAAATATCCCGTAATTTTGACCAGGACAGAAGCGCCCGTTCATGGCCGAACATGTTCGCTCCGGCAGCGCGAGAATGAGGACCTCTCCGGCGCTGCTCAGAGCAGGCGGGGCTGATCGGGGTCCTCTTCTTCCAGCCCCAGCAGTGTGCGCAGGGCGGCAAAACTCATGCGATGGGCCGGACAGGGCCCGAGCCTGAGCAGGGCCTCGCGATGCGCGGGCACGGCATAGCCCTTGTGCTCGGCGAAGCCATAGCCGGGATAGCGGGCATCGAGCTCGCGCATGATGCGGTCGCGCTCGACCTTGGCGATGATGGAAGCGGCGGCAATGGAGGGCACGCTGGCATCCCCGCCGACAATGGCCACGCACTCGCAGGGGATCTCCGGGCAATGGCGGCCATCGACAAGCGCGGCGCGCGGCAGCGGCTCGCCCACCGCCTCGAAGGCGCGGGCCATGGCCCAGAGGGTGGCGCCATGGATGTTGCGCTCGGCAATGACATCGACATCGGCAATGCCGACGCCCACACGGGCGCGGCGGCGGATTTCCTCGGCCAGCGCCTCACGAGCGGCTTCGGTCATGGCCTTGGAATCGCGTATGCCATCGGGCACGTCATCGAGATCGAGAACCACACAGGCGGCCACCACCGGCCCGGCCAGGGGCCCGCGCCCGGCTTCATCCAGGCCGCAAACCGGCACCAGCCCGCGCAGGATCACCTCTTCCTCATGGGTGAACGGCAAAGGGTCATGGTTGCGGCCCTTGCGCCCGCCCCCTTTTCCGGCCGTCTTTTCGGCCGCGGGCTCTTCCGGGACCGTTTTCTGCCGCTTTTGCCGCGCCCGGCCGCGTGATGTGTTCATGGCTTTTCCCGCCCCTTCCGGCGTGCCCTGCCGTCTTGTTTTTTAATCACCTCGACAGTCTGCCGCAGTCATCGCGATCATCTCAAGGGATGAAACGCTCCCTTCCGCCTTTTTGCATCGCTCACGTCTGCTCTTGACCTTCCAGTGACTGGAAGCCCCACATTCGGCACACGACACAAAAACGGCCCCGCACACAAGCGGGCCGAAACAGCGTTTTTTCAAGGAGAACAGTGATGAGCGAGACTGCACATTCCTGCTGCTGCTCGTGTTCCGGCGGCACGGAAGCCGCCCCTTTAACCGATGATGCCACCTTCTTCCGCGATCCCGTCTGCGGCATGACGGTGGATCCCAACAATCCGGACAAGCCGTGGACGGAATACAACGGCGAGATCATCCGTTTCTGCAACCCCAAGTGCAAGGAGAAGTTCCTGGCCAGCCCCGGCGCCTGGCTGCGGGCGGTGGATCCGGTTTCCGGCGCGGTGGTGCACAAGCCCAAGGCGCGCCACATGCTCAAGCATGAGGGCCTACGCGTCTACTTCGAATCGGAAGAGACCCTGAAAGCCTTTGAAGCCAACCCGCAGGCCTATGCCGACAAGCTGGAAGCGCCGCCGCAGGCGCCGGCCGGAGCGGCAAAATGGGTCTGCGCCTGTCATCCGGAGGTCGTGGCCGATCAGCCCGGGGATTGTCCCATCTGCGGCATGGCGCTGGAGCCGATGATGAGCGGACAGGAGGCCGCCGCCGCGGATGAGGATGCGGAGCTGCGCGATTTCACCCGCCGCTTCTGGGTGTCGCTGCCGTTCACGCTCGTTCTCCTCGTTCTGGCCATGGGCCCGCTTCTCGGCCTGTCCCTGCCCACGTGGCTCACCGGGCAAACGGGGCATATCATTCAGCTCATCCTTGCCACGCCGGTGGTGCTCTACGGTGGGCTTCCCTTCTTCCGCCGCGCCTGGGATTCGGTGCGCAGCCGCAATTACAACATGTGGACGCTCATCGGCCTGGGCACGGGCGTGGCCTATGTCCATTCCGCCGTCGCCACCCTGATGCCGGATCTGTTCCCGGCCTCGCTGCGCAATGCCGATGGCACGGTGCCGGTTTACTTCGAAACGGCGGCGGTGATCATCCTGCTGGTGCTGGTCGGGCAGATTCTGGAACAGAAGGCCCGCAAGCGCACCGGCGATGCCATCCGCGCCCTCGCACAATTGCTGCCGCCGATCGCGCATCGCCTGCGCGAGGACGGCACGGAGGAGGACATCGCCGTCGATCACGTGGCGGTGGGTGATCGCCTGCGGGTGCGCGCGCATGAATCCGTGCCCGTTGACGGCATCATCATCGAGGGCCGCAGCACGGTGGACGAATCCATGATCACCGGCGAACCGCTGCCGGTGGAGAAGGGCCCGGGCGATGAGGTGATCGGCGGCACGCGCAATCTTTCCGGCTCCTTTGTCATGGAAGCACGGCGCGTCGGCGCCGGCACCATGCTGGCCCAGATCGTGGAGATGGTGGCCCAGGCCAGGCGCTCGCGCGCGCCGATCCAGTCGGTGGCCGACACATTCGCCGGCTGGTTCGTGCCGGCGGTGGTGGCGGTGGCGATCATCGCCTTCTTCGCCTGGTTCGCCTTCGGGCCGGCACCCAAGCTGGCCTATGCGCTCACCGCCGCGGTGTCGGTGCTGATCATCGCCTGCCCCTGCGCCTTCGGTCTGGCCACGCCCATGTCGATCACGGTGGCGGCCGGCCGCGGCGCCCGCGCTGGCATCCTCATCCGCGACGCGGCCCATCTCGAACGACTGGCGGAGGCCGATACCCTGATCATCGACAAGACGGGCACCATCACCGAAGGCCGCCCTGTGGTCACTGACATCGTGCCGGTGGCGGACAAGGATGCCAAAGCGCTGCTGCAGCTGGCGGCGACGGTGGAAGCGGGCGCCACCCATCCGCTGGCGGAAGCGATCCTGCGCAAGGCCGGGGATGAGGGCATTCGGCCGCAGTCTGCGGAGTCCTTCGAAAGCATCACCGGCAAGGGTGTCATCGCGCATCAGGGCGAGAAGACACTGCTGCTCGGCAACGCCGCCCTCATGCAGGAGCGGGACATCTCCCTTGATGCCGTGCAGGAGAAGGCCGAAACCTTGCGGAAAGAGGGCAAGACGGTGGTCTTTCTCGCCGAGGATGACCGGCTTGCCGGCCTGCTCGCCATCGCCGATCCCGTCAAGGAATCGGCGGCGGATGCCCTGGCCGCCCTGCGCAAACAGGGAATCGCCCATATCGTCATGGCCACCGGCGATGAAGAGGCCACGGCCCGCGCGGTGGCCCGTCAGGTGGGCATTGAGGAGGTGGCCGCGGCCCAGAAACCGGCGGACAAGGCGGCGCTGGTGCGGCGCCTGAAGGCGGAAGGACGCGTGGTCGCCTTCGCCGGAGACGGCGTGAATGACGCACCGGCCATGGCCGAGGCGGATTCGGCCATCGCCATGGCCACCGGCGCGCAGGTGGCGATGGAGAGCGCCGGCATCACCCTGCTGAAGGGCGATCTCGCCAAGCTGGTGCGGGCGCGGCGGCTGGCGGAGGCCACACTGAGGAACATCAAGCAGAACCTCTTCTTCGCCGTGGTCTACAACATGCTGGGCATCCCGGTGGCGGCCGGCATTCTCTATCCCTTCTTTGGCATGCTGCTGTCGCCGGTGATTGCCGCCGCGGCCATGAGCCTTTCCTCTGTCTCGGTGGTCTCCAATGCGCTGAGGCTGTCGCGCATCCGTCTGTGAGCGGCAAGGCCCAGGCAGACCGGATGCGTAACAGCCTCACGCCCCGGGAACGGTGCGGGCCAATGCGCCCCCGGTTGGCCCGGCCGTTCCTGCCGGGGCATGCCCGTATCCTGCGGCGTGATGCAATTCAGTCTCATTCCACAGAGAGGAAGAGATACACAATTTCGTGAACCGGGGCTGGCTTATATTAGAAAATATGCATATATACCGGCACGATTGCGGGCGAGTCGATGACCATGCGCCGTAAACAGGGCATGGCCGGCGCTTAGGACCATGGCGCCGCGGCCGCCCGAAAACGGGAACGAAGCGAAGAGGATGCGAGAGATGTTCAATCTGTTCCGGGCACAGCCCCAGATCGACAGCCTGACCGTTCAGGAGGCCTATGAGCAGGCGAAGAACGGCGACTTGCTGATCGTGGACGTGCGCAATCCGAGCGAATGGATGAAGAGCGGCCTGGCCGAGCCGGCCGAGGCCATTTCCATGAGCGATCCCAATTTCCTGCAGCGCCTGGAACAGCTCACCGGCGGCGACAAGGACAAGAAGATTGGCTTCATCTGTGCCACGGGCGCGCGCTCCGGTCAGCTGGCCCTGGCGCTGAAGCAGTATGGCTGGAACAACGTCTACAACATTTCGGGCGGCATGTTCGGCACCCGCAGCGAGCCCGGCTGGCTGACCGCCGGCCTACCGGTGAAGCCCTGGGAGGGCTGATCTGCCCTTCCCCGGCTTCTTGAGGGGTGCGTGCCGCCCGAAAGACCGGCGGGGCCGGTGCGTGTGGCTCCGCCATCGCCGGAGAGAAAGCAAACACGGGATTTGCAACGGTTTCATGGGAGTAACCATCATGCACAAGCCCCTCAGCCGCCGCAGGCTGCTTGCCGCCCTTGGCGTTTGGTTGCCGCTTGCCGGCCTTTCCCTGTCCATCCCCGCTGCGTCCGCCAGGGATGCGGCGGTGACGGTGATGGATCCGAAGGCGGTCTACGAGAAGGTCAAAAAGGGTGAACTTCTTCTCGTGGATGTGCGCACGCCGCAGGAATGGCAGCAGACGGGCATTCCGGAAGGATCACGCACAATCGAGCTGGCGCCCGGCTTTCTGGCCAAGCTCATGGAAGCCACCGGCGGCGACAAGAGCAAGCCCGTGGCCTTCATCTGCGCCACCGGTGCGCGTTCGGCTTACGTGGCGCGGGAGCTGGCCAAGCGCGGCTGGACAAACGTCATTGACGTGGCCGGCGGCCTCATGGGCGGGCCAAAGGGCAAGGGCTGGATCGCCTCCGGCCTGCCCATGCAGAAGGTCAAGTGAGGCCTTTGCGCCTTTTTTCGGCTCTGTCCCTCCGGCACGCATTCATGCACGCGCCTTCCCCTCCCCGGAAGCGGTGAAAACGTCTTCCGGCAAGGTAAGGATGTGCAACATCCTTCCGGCATCCTGCTACACAACACATGTATCGTCATACCGGCGAAAGCCGGTATCTAAGGCCACAAACGCATGAGTTTGTGGCACGAGACCTAAGGCTTTCGCCCACGTCTGTCTAAGAAAATTCAGGAAGCATGATGCAGCCATCGAACAGACCGAAGAATAAGACTTTCCATACGCTGGGCGTTAGTTGTTTAACTCATTGATAGACAAAAAGAAAACGTCATTGCCGGACTTGTTCCGGCAATCCAGGGCCACAAACGAGGTGTTTTTGGTGGGCGGTAGTGCTCACCAGCAGGCTTGATCTGAGCCGTATGCTTTTTGAAAGGAAGTTCCTCTCTGAGGATAGAGCCCGGTAGAACCGTTCTTGACTACCATCACCACATGCTTAAACCGCCCCTGGATACCCGGGACAAGCCCGGGTATGACGTAAGTAGTTGATACTTACCGCCGGAAGGATATTTTATATCCTTCCGGAACCTTTCGGCGGGGTTTTTTAAACCCCGCCTAAGGCATGGCCGGCGGGGTAACATACCCCGCCTAATCGTTCCGGAACGGGATAAAATCCCGTTCCGGCATTTTATTTTCATACGGCTCAAATCAAGCCGAGTGACAAATTCCGCCGTTTCGCCGTCACTGGTTCATGCTGCCGCCGTCGAGATCCTCGTCGCCGTGGTTGGGGTAGCTGACGGCGAAATCGTTGCCGGGCATGTGTGGAAAGCCGCGGAAATTGATCTCGTTGCCGAACTTGTCGCGGCAGGTGGCGAAGCTCTTGTCGCAGCCGGCGATCACGGTCACGGGATCATCTGCCGCCAGGGTTGCCGGCGGGGCGTGGCCCAGGGTGAGCACGGCGCGATCGCTTTCAAGCCGATGCGCAAGCACCGGCGCGGCAAAGCCCGCCGCGGCGCCACCAGCCACCTCAAGCCGCCCATGGGTGAAGAACCCTTCCGCAAAGGCGCTCAGGCCCGAGAGATGCACATCGGCGCCATGCACGGCAAGAACCGTGCCGGTGCCGCGCCAGGCGGCATCATTCAGGTTCACGCCACAGCGGGCATCGCCCAGCTCGGCATCGCAGGCATGGGTGAAAACACGGCCGCGCACCTCGCCCAGCCTGGCCGCCAGGGTGCGCACCTCGGCCTCGAAATGCAGGCTGCCGCGCCGCACCCGCCCCAGCTGGCCGGTGCTCATGAGCACGCGGTTTTCCGGCGCCTGCCAGTCCACCAGCCACCATTCGATCTCCGCCCCGTCGTAGATGCCGGCGGCGATGTCCGCCTCGGTGATGGCCGCATCGCTCAAGGCCGCGGCGATTTCCGTGCGGCCGGGGCCCAAACCGGCGGCGCTTTCGGCATCGGCGGGAATGAACCCGCTGGCGGCGCGAAAGGTCACGCCGTCGAAGACGAGATCGGCGTCATGATCGGTAAAGCCCATGACGCGCCCGTCAGCACGGGTGAGCTTCCAGCAGTTGCAGAAGGTGGTCACGCCCGTATCGAGCGCAGCACGCAAGCGTGCGGGAAGGCGTTTCATCTTCAACCGTTCCTTTAATGTGCCTGAAGGGATCATCCCGCGCCCCTTGCGCGTGTCCATGCGCCTGCCGGGTGCGGGCATGAAGGCACATGGGGCATCCTGATCCGTGATACGGCCGGCATGCCGCTCTTGGCAGACGGGCAGGCTTGGGCCAGAGTGGGCGCGGCAAGACTCCCGTCCGTTCACTCTAACGCAAGGCCACGGATCCCGTGTCGGCACGTCCCGGAATTACGGAACACCTGCTTTTGGTCCTGCTCGCCTGCATCTGGGCCTCGTCGTTCACCATCATCAAGGTGGCGGTGCCGCATCTGCCGCCGCTGTCGCTGACCACATGGCGCATCGCGCTGGCGGCGCTGGTGCTCGTCATCGTGGCGCGGGCGCGGGGCGAGGCCCTGCCGCGTTCGCTGAGCGACTGGGGCTGGATCGTCCTGGCGGGGCTGACGGGCAATGTCCTGCCCTTTTCCCTGATCTCCTGGGGCGAGGAGAAGATCGATTCGGGCCTGGCCGCCATTCTCATCTCGCTCACGCCGATCACGGTGGCGGCGCTGGCGCATGTGTTCACCCGCGATGAGCCCTTCACCTTGCGCAAGGGCATGGCCCTGCTGCTGGGCCTGGCCGGGGTGGTGGTGCTGATCGGGCCTGAGAGCCTTATGCATCTGGGCGAACACGCCCTGCGCCAGCTGGCGGTGGCGGCGGCCGCATTATGCTATGCGGTCAACACCCTCATCGTGAAAAAGCTCACGCGCACCCGCCCGCTGGCCATGGCCGCCGGCATCATGATCGCCTCCACCCTTTTGCTCGCACCCGTCACCCTGGCCGCGGAGGGGCTGATCATTCCGCCTGTTTCCACCGCCCTTCTCGCCGTCACCTTGGGCGTGGTGCACACGGCCCTTGCCACCCTGATCATGTTCTTCATCATCGGCCGCGCCGGGGCCAGCTTCTTTGCCATGATCAATTTTCTCATCCCCGTCATCGGCTATGGCCTGGGCGTTCTGCTGCTGGGCGAGCCGGTGCGGATGCAGGCGCTTTTGGCGCTTCTCTTCATCCTCGCCGGCATCCTGATCGCCGGGCGCGCCCCGGCGCGTGCGCATCAGCGGGAATAACCCCTATCCTGCCTCGGTCCACGCTCCGCTTCAGGCGCAAGGGCTGTCACAGGGTGAAAACTGCGCCCTTGGGCGTAATGCGCATTATGCGTCTTTGCGGTATGAACAGGCTGAGATTTCTGCGCCAGGGCAAGGATATGCGGGCGTTTTGTGACAAAACCCCTTGCCAAGCCCGCATGCGGCGTTCAAACATCCGCGCAACCATTCATGCGATGCGATCCGTTCCGCCGGCTTATTCGCGCCTGAACCGGGCAAGCGCCTTCCATGAGACCGGCCGGCGGGGAAGCGACGGCAAAAGAAAGACCGGAGACGAGGGACACGACCATGGCCATACCCTTCACCCAGCGTGCCCTGCATATCGACCTTGCCAGCGGGGAAAGCCGCATCGAGGACATCCCGGCCGATGCCGGCATTCTCGGGCCGGTGGATTTCGGCTGGCGCTGCTACAAGGACAATCCCGAAACCTTCACCTTCGGCGAGGGCAAGCTGGCCTCCTCCGCCCTGCCGGGCGCGCGCCGCCTGGTGTTCACCGCCTATTCCGACCAGTGGGAGGGCTTTTACATCTCCTCCATGGGCGGTGCGGCCTACACCTTCCAGCACGTGGGCGTGGAATATGTGGCGCTCACGGGCCGCGCGGCCGAGCCTTCGGTGCTGCTGCTCAACAACACGGGCGACGGGCCGGTGTGGCGGCTGGAGCCGGTGCCGGACTTTGAGGAGATCTGGAAGGGCTATGAACACGAGGGCCGCAAATTGATCGGCATCTACGCCCTGCAGCAGGCGCTGCTGGACCGTTTTGGTGCCGAATACAACCCGCGGCGGGTGCGCGTGGCCGTGGTCGGGCCTGCGGCGCAGATGACCCTGGAAGGGGCAATCGGCTCCAACACCATCAAGAAGGGCGTGATGCAGCCGGTCTCGGACTGGGCCGGGCGCGGCGGCCTCGGCTCGCGCCTGTTCAGGCATCACAACCTCGTCGCCATCATGTTCGGCGGCGATTATGTGGATCCGAACGCCATCAAGACCAAGGAGCTCGATCCCTACTTCCAGGAGCACTTCGGCAACAAGATGGTCAAGGTCGACATGGCCATGACCACCAAGTATCACTACGATCCCAAGATCAAGTCCGGTGGCACGTTCGGATCCAACTACACCAACCTCAAGGACAAGGTGATGACCTTCAACTACCGCTCCACCAAGCGGACGATGGCGGAGCGGCTGCGGCATCACAAGCTGTTCATCGTCGATCACTACCTCAAGCAGTTCAACGAGGAGACCATCGCGCCCAAGAAGTTCGATCACTGCGGCGAGCCGTGCTCGGTGGCCTGCAAGAAGCTGAAGGACAATTACAAGAAGGACTATGAGCCCTATCACGCGCTCGGGCCGCAGTGCGGCGTTTTCGATCAGCGCGCGGCGGAGCTGCTCAATGACTATGCCGACGCCATGGGCTTTGACGCCATTCAGATCGGCGGCATGGTGGCCTGGATCATGGAATGCGTGGCCACCGGCCTGATGGATCCGTCCGTCTTCGGCTTTCCGCCGGCGGATGAGCTGAAATTCGCCCATTTCACCGACGATCCGGAGGAATTCGACCTGGTTGAGGATTCCATGAAGAACGCCCGCTACGCCATGCGGGTGATCGAGGCCATTCTCTATGACGATCGCGCCGCCCTCTTCACCGAGGGCTACCGCGCCGCCGCCGAGCAGCTGAAGGCGGAAGGGTGTTTCCATCGCGCCGTCTATCTCGCCAATGGCGAGAGGGGCTGCATGGTGCCCAATCAATACTGGGTGCCGGGCATGGGCGCGCCGATGCCGATCATGGGCAAGTATTACGTCTACTATGGCGCCGACTTCCTGCCGCCGGAGGACCTGGGGCGCAAGAACGTCGAGCGCATGGTGCACGAGCTGATCAACGACAACTGCGGCCAGTGCCGCTTCCATCGCGGCTGGTCGGAGAGCCTGCTGCCGGTGATCATGAACGACCGCTTCGGGCTTGATGTGGACTACAAGGAGCACCACTTCCGCCTGGCCAAGGAGATCTTCGAGCATCAGGGGGACCGCGGCCATCCCTGGCAGACGCGGCGCATGGCGGAGATGCTGGAGGGCTATCTCACCTATGTGGCCAAGGCGCCCACCTCCACGGAGGAACAGGCGCGCTGGCCGCAGATGGATCCGGAGGATCCCATCGGCTCGGCCCAGGCCTTCTGGCGCGCCATCCGCGAAGGCGTTGAGCGCACCTTCAAGCTGGGCCCGGACGCCATCTCCCGCGCCCTTACGCCCAAGCAGCAAAAGGAGCGCTACGCGGCGGAGTGAGCGCCTTTTTCGCCTCTGTGGTCTTCCGTGTTCTCATGAATGCGCTGGAAGCGGCTTTCTCTTCCTCTCCCGGCGCAGCTTGGTCGTGCACACCCTGCGCGTTGACCAAAGCCGTCTCTTCGCCGGAACGGGATTCCATCCCGTTCCGGCATTTTATTTCCCTACGGTTTAAGTCAAACCCTATGAACGTCACACATTATTCATAATAATTCTTAAGAATATCTGCCAATATACCATCAAAATCTTCAGAAAAGATGAAATTCTTGTATCTAAACGGAATTTCAAACTTTTTACAAAATTCTTCCTTCAATTTTACAGCCTCATCATGAGACGCTGTTATCAATTTGGCGCGCATCTCACTTCGGATACTTTTCGGCACACACAGGGCAAGTGCCGGAATGACCGCGCGGCCGTCCGGATCGTCATCATAATGTCCTGCCTGAATGATGTCATAAGGAAATTCCATTTCGCGAAGTAATGCGCGAATGTTCTCTTCATCGGCAAACTGATGCTCATCGTGATCAAAAACATGAATCAATTCCTTTATGGCGGCAAACCTGCGCCAATAAACAGGTGCTTTATTATTGATGACGATAACTGCCCGTTTCAAAGGGCCCTGAGCCTGATGCTCATATTCATAAAGAACATAAAAACCATTTATATTGGCTGAAGATAAATCAAACAAATTATATTCTATTTCTTTAGCGCAACCAAAACGGTTTTCGAGAGTGTAATCCCTGATCCTTGCCGGATTACGCGGGAGCTGTAAGTCATTATCAAAATGTTCTATCAGCGTGGGCAGGCTCATGAAAAAACCTCCATCAAACCGATTGGATTCGATGGAGGCTTATACCGAAGGCTGCACACTTTTGTCTAGATTTACAGATTTCGCACCCACTCTAAGGCGTCGATCGTCCGATCGTCCCATGTCATGACCTCCGCTTCATCACAGAACACGCTTTTCAGCGCATCGGCAATGACAGTCTCCACCGTTGCGCTGTCCACGACCTCCTTCGGATCGGCTCTCAACAGCTTGATATCCAGCAACGAGGCGTCGTTCTCACGAACTACGGCCTCGATCTTCGTCTTCTTTAGCATGTTTACCTCAATCTTAGCTAACCTTCATTTCAATAATCTGATCCGTGAGCTTGAAGCATCCTCGTTTAATATCTCGTTAATGCTCACAGATCAGGCGCGCGGATTCATAGAGGATGCGTCTTTTCGTTGCAAGAGGGATGGTAGGGATTCAAGACCAAAGATTCAAGTTTTATTATGTTCATTTCCAAACCAAGGGTTGATCTTTCATCATCCTTCCCGCCCTTTCTTACAACACATGGATGCGCGGGGGCGGGAAGTGGGGGCGTGTGAGTTCGGTGACGGCCCAGATGAGGGCATCGGCGCGATCGGGGCTTTTTCCTGCCTCTATGAGCGCCTCGAATGCAAACAGCTCCTCCTCCAGCGCCGTGAAAACGCCCAAGTGATGCACCCGGCCCTGCTCATACAGGGCGGCGACGGGTTCGGCGCGCACGATCTTGCCGCGGCTTGCGCGCACGGCGCGGAAGGGCGCGGCGGGATCGACCTGGCGGATGAGCGCCTCCACCATCTCGCCGCCCTGGTTGATCTCGGCGACGATGCGATCGGCGGCGTGGCGGTAATAAGCGCTCACCGCGGCGCGGGCCCAGCGGAAGGGCCCGGCGCGTTCGAGGCTGGCGTCCTCCAGGACATAGATATCTCCGCGCCTGTCGCGGCCAGCAACAATAATGCCGCAACAGGCGGCCGGCCCACGTCCGGCGGGCGGATCGACGGCAACGACGATGCGCTTCAGCGGCGGCGCTGCCGTGCAGCGGCCTTTTTCCACGTTCTGGCGCGTGAACAGGGCGTCGGGATCATCCTCGATGAGCTCGCCCATCAGCTCCTGACGGGCCAGGCGCGTGCCGGCATAGCGGGCGTGCAGCCGCTCGACGAAGCCGGGGGCGAGGTTTGCGCGGTTGTGCGCGGTGGCGGCGTGCGAGATCCAGGTTTCGGGATCAGCGAGCAGGCGCCGGATCAGGGGCGTGGGCGCCGGCGTGGTCGTGACCGTCACCCGCGGCGCCTCGCCCAGGCGCAGGGCGAACATCAGCATGTCCCACATGGTCTGCCCGCCCTCGCGCCAGCGGCAGATCTCGTCGCACCAGGCGTGATGAAACTGCGGGCCGCGCAAGGAATCCGGCTCCTCGGCGGAAAAGATCTGGGCGATGGTGCCATCGGGCCAGATCAGGCGGCGCAGGGCCGGTTCATAACGCGGCGGATGCCCGTCATGGCGGCAGACGTGCATGAGGCCGGATTCGCCTTCCACCATGACGCTGCGGGCATCGTGCAGGGTCGGGGCGAGCAGGGCGATGCGCAGAGGGCGGCCCTTGATCCGCGCCGCGTTGGCCAGGGCGCGCACCCATTCCGCGCCGGCGCGGGTCTTGCCGGCGCCGCGGCCGGCCATGACCAGCCAGATGCGCCAGTCCGCATCCGGGTGATGAAAATCGGGAGGGAGCTGATCATCCCGGGCGTTCAGCGCCCAGAGGGCGTCGATCAGGCGCAGCTCCCTGGGCGGCATCTGCGCCAGAACGGCGCGGGGGCCGTGTCGGCGCAAGCAGGCCTTCAAGGCGGCGCGCAAGGCGGCGTCGGAGGGTGGCGGTGTCGATGGCATGATCCGGCGTTCTGGCCCATTCGCGGGCGGGGTCCAGCCCTGCGGCCTGCAGGGTCTTGAGCAGGGCGGCGATGGCTTTGGCCTCGCGTTCGAGATCGTTCAGGCGCTCTTGCCTGTTTTTGGTTTCATCTCCTTGAGCGCCCTGAACGTCCATGAGATCGGCAAGCGCGCGCAGGCGCCGCTCCAGCAGACGCAACAGGCGGCGGGCGGTGGTGCGCGAAAGAGCCACGCGCGTTTCTCCCTTCTGACTGATGGTGCTTTCCGTGGTTTGAAGCGGCTCGGCGTTTGGCTTCGGGGTGATGATGCTGTGACGCGGCGGAGGGAGTGCGGGCAAACACAACCGTCTCCTGCCTTGCAACACGGATGAAGATTGTCATTAAGGCATTGATCCTCCACTCACATCGATCATTACCCCTTGCCTGTCCCGGGCTTGCTTCGGGATGTCGTCAAGCCAGGGCCTAAAGGCTTGGGTGGTCATGGTGACGCTGGCCTTTGTCAACAGACAGGATGGGCCTTATCGGAACCCTTTTTCTGTCAACGGCGCGCGTGAAAATCTTGCCCTATATCTGCTAGACAAGGGGCAGGGCAGGGGCGGTGCGATGCCGCACCGGCACGGGAGAAAACGCAAGCCGCCATGAACCGGGAACGTCTGGACAAGCTGCTTGTCGATCGCGGCCTTCTGCCCACGCGCGCCCGTGCTGCCGATGCCGTGCGCCGCGGCCTTGTGCGCGTTGATGGCGCCATTGTGCGCAAGCCCGGCCAGAAAGTTTCGGCCGACTGCCGGCTCGACGTTGAAGAGACAGCCACGCGCTATGTCTCCCGCGCCGCCCTGAAGCTGCGCGCCGCGCTTGAAACCTGGCCCATGAGCATGCAGGGGCGCATTGTTCTCGATCTCGGCGCCAGCACCGGCGGCTTCACCCAGGTTCTGCTCATGGCCGGCGCCGCGCGCGTCTATGCCGTGGATGTCGGCCATGGCCAGCTGCATCCCGACCTCGCCGCCGATCCCCGCGTCGTCTCTCTGGAAGGCGTGAACGTGCGGGATCTTTCCACCGTTCTCATTCCCGAAGCGCCGGATGTCATCACCGCCGATCTCTCCTTCATCTCCCTGAGCAAGGCCCTGCCCGCCGCCCTGACGCTGGCCGCCCCGGGCGCGCGCCTTTATGCCCTGATCAAGCCGCAGTTCGAGGCCGGACGGGAACGGCTGGGCAAGGGCGGCATCGTGCGCGATCCGGCCGTGCATCAGGCCGTCATCGCCAAAATCCGCGATTTCCTTGAAAACGAGGCCGGCTGGAGCGTCCTCGGTGTCGCCCCCTCCCCGCTGCCCGGCCGCGAAGGCAACCGGGAATTCCTCATCGCCGCCGATAAGCCGCTCAACGACGGAAAGAACGAACAGGTCAGAAAACGCCCGCTCCGATGAACATGCCTGTCGGACGTGACCGACTCCCGGCATGGAAAAGGGCGGGTGCTGGCATCAACACCCGCCCTCATGCATTGATCAGCGGCCGGTGGCGATACGGAACAGGGATCGCCACGACTTCATGCGTCCATTCCGGACCGGCTTTAGTCACCCTCGCCGGGTTCGTCGGTGAAATACTTCTCCAGCTTGTTCTCCTCGCCGTCGTATTTCTCGGCCTCCGGCAGGGGATCCTTCTTGTGCGTGATATTGGGCCAGATCTTGGCGTACTTGGCGTTGAGCTCGATCCACTTCTCAAGACCCGGCTCCGTATCGGGCAGGATGGCCTCCGCCGGGCATTCCGGCTCGCAGACACCGCAGTCGATGCACTCGTCCGGATCGATGACGAGCATCACCTTGCCCTCGTAGAAGCAGTCCACCGGACACACTTCCACGCAGTCGGTGTATTTGCACATGATGCAGTTGTCGACGACGACGTAGGTCATGGCATCGGTTCCCTGAACAGATGGCCCGGCGGAACGACACGACCGCCCGGGCCGGTTGCTCTCCTGGTTTTGCGTCTCGGATCCGCATGTGCCGGCATGCATGCGCCGTGCGGTTCGTGATCGGTCTATAGCAGGATTGCCCCCTGTTTACACCTCATTTTCGCCCATGTGCTGTGATCTGGGCACATTGCCCCCGTTTTGAAAGGGCGCATCCTCCGTCAGCAGGTCCCGGCGCAGGCCTTGCGCCACCGAGGCCGAAACGCGCTTGAGCGAAAGCCCGGTCACCTCGATGATGCGCACCTGCCCGTGAAGGCTGATGGTCAGCACATCTCCCACCCGCACCAGGGCCGAAGGGCGAAAGACCTTGCGCCGGTTGATGCGCACGCCCTCTTCGCTGATGAAGGCCGCAGCACGCGTGCGCGTCTTGCACAGGCGCACGGCATAAAGCCAGCTGTCCAGACGCTGGCTTGTGAGCATCTGCTCCGCCGCGGGATTGGCGGATCTGCTACGTCTTTTCCGGCTCAGGGCTTTTTCTCCAGTTCCGATTTGAGCTTCTGCAAGACGGCGAAGGGCGAATCCGGATCCACCGGCTTGTCCTTGCGCTTTCTCTGCCGGGGCCCGGGCGCGCCCCTGGACGCGGCGGTAGCGGCAGACGTCTTGCCGCGGCCGGGCTTGCGCGAGCGCCCCGCCGCCTTGCCCTGATTCCTGCCTGCGCCCTCCGGCCGCGGTTTGGTGCGGCGCTTGGGCTTCTTGCGGAAAGGCCCGGTGCCATCCGGCCACCACACCTCGATGAACTCCGGCTCCGCCGGGGCCTCCGCCGCAGCCAGCGCGGCGATTTCCGCATCCACCGCCGCGCTCTCGCTCACCGCGCGCTTTTCCAGAACCTCGTCTTCGGCCGAAGCGGCTTTCGCATCTTCCGCCGCCCCGGTCATGGCCGGTTCGGAAGCCGATTCCTGCCCGGGCGCGCCCTGTTGCGCCGCATCGGCCGTTACCGGCTGATCCGCATCAGAAGCAGCGGGGGCTTCAGCCGATTCGGCCGCCTGTTCCTCGGTAACCGCCGCGCCGGTATCGGATGCAGCCTGCCCGGCCTGTTCCTCATGTGCCTCATGCGCCTGCTCAGCCCCTTGCTCAGGTTCATGTCCAGGTTCCTGCCCAGGGGCCTCAGCCTCGTTGGGCGCGGCATTCCCTGCCTGCGCTTCGGTCGTGGCCGGCTTCGGCGCCGGGCGGCGCTCGGCCCGATAGCCCATCGTGCGCAGGATGGCGGCGAAATCCTCGCCCGAACAGCCCACCAGCGACATCATGTCGGGAATGACCGTGAAGCCGCCGCCTTCCACCGAGCCTTCCGGGCGTTCCTCACCGGTGAAGCGCGGCTTCCAGAACACGCGCTCGCGAATGAGATCGCCCAGGCGCTCGATCATGTCCACGCGCACCGCCCGCGGGCCGCATTCCATGTAGCCGCACACGCGGGCAAATCCTTCCGGCCAGCTCTCGTCACGCACCACCGAGGTCAGCCCCTGTCCGGGCGGCTGCGGCAGCGCATCCAGGCTCAGCCGCCCCGCCTTCTCCTCCTGCAGGGCCCACAACAGCAGGCGCAGGGCCGTGGGCGCCGGCTTCAGCAGGGCGGGGATGAACAGATGCCAGGCACCGAAGCGCACGCCATGCTTGCGCAGCTTGGCGCGCTCATCCTGATCGAGGCTCTTGACCTCCTCCGCCACCTCCGCACGCGGCAGCACGCCCAGGTTCTCCACCAGCCGCCAGGCAAGACCGCGGGTGATGCCGGTAAGCGCCTCATCCTCGCGCAGGCCAATGAGCGGCGCCAGCAGCGCCTCGATGTGCCGGGAGAGAAACTTCTGCAGACGAAAGCGCACCGCCTCGCGCTCCGGGCCTTCCAGCCCGTCATCGGCCAGCAGCCGCACATCGGGGCGCAACAGCTCCGGCCCCGGCTGCAGCCGCGCGATGGGCGCGCCGTGCCAGATGATATAGCCGGAAGGATCCAGGGTGAAATCCGTGTCCGGCGCGGCGCTGATCGCCTGGGCGCGCTCGGAAAGCTCCCGGGCCACCGCCTTGCGGGTGGCGGCATCCCACGCTTTCTTGTGCGCCCCCTCGCCCTGCTCGCCGTCCGCGATGAAGCGCAGGCCCTCCATGCGGCCCACGTAAGAATCCTCGACGCGCACCGCGCCTTCGTCGTCCACGCTCGACATCAGTTCTTCCTTCTCCCGCAGCCTGCGCAGCAATACCGATGTTTTCCTGTCAATGAAGCGCTTCGTCAAGCGTTCATGAAGCGCATCGGAAAGCGCATCCTCGATCTGGCGTGTCCGTTCCTGCCAGTGAGCCGCATCCCGCAACCAGTGCCCGCGGTGGGAGACGAACGTCCACGTGCGGATGTGGGCGATGCGCATGGAGAGGGTATCGATATCGCCGTCGAATCGGGCGCAGCGCGCCACCTGCCGCGCCAGCCAGTCCTCGTCGATGCGGCCCGCATGCACCAGCTGGGTGAAGATGCTGGCGATCAGCCCGGCGTGCTCGCCGCCGGTGATGTTGCGATAATCCGGCAGCTGACAGACCTCCCACAGAAGCTTCAGCCGGGCCGGCGTATCGGCCAGCCTGCGCACCTCCTCCTGGCGCGAAAGCAGCTCCAGCGCTGCAACATCGGCCGCCATGGGTGCGCGCGCCAGCCCCGGGCGCTTTGGCACGGCCATCAGCGAGGCAAGCAGCCGGTCGATGGAGGAGAAATCAAGCGCGCGATTGCGCCATTGCAGAAGGCGCACCGGCGGAAAGCGGTGTTCCTCCAGGGCCTCGATGGTGTCCTCGTCAAACGGTTCGGCGCGGGCGGTAACGCCGAAGGTGCCGTCGTTGAGGTGACGCCCGGCGCGCCCGGCGATCTGGCTCAGCTCGGCGGTGGTGAGCGCACGATGGCGAAAGCCGTCGAACTTGCGGGTGGCGGCGAAGGCCACATGATCAACATCCATGTTCAGGCCCATGCCGATGGCATCGGTGGCCACGAGATAGTCCACCTCGCCGGACTGATAAAGCGCCACCTGCGCATTGCGCGTGCGCGGGGAGAGTGCGCCCATGACCACGGCCGCCCCGCCCTTCTGGCGGCGGATGAGCTCGGCAATGGCATAGACCTGCTCGGCGGAGAAGGCGACGATGGCCGTGCGCGGCGGCAGGCGGGTGAGTTTCTTCTGCCCGGCATAGGTCAGGCGCGAAAAACGCGGGCGGGAGCGAAACTGCACATCGGGCAAAAGATCGCGCAGGCGCTCGCGCATGGTTTCCGCGCCGAGCAGCCAGGTCTCCAGCTGCCCGCGCGCATGCAGGATGCGATCGGTAAAGACGTGCCCGCGTTCGAGATCGGCCGCGAGCTGCACCTCGTCCACCGCCACGAATTCCACCGGCCGCGACAGCGGCATCGCCTCCACCGTGCAGACGAAATAGCGCGCCCCCTCCGGCACGATGCGCTCCTCGCCGGTGATCAGCGCCACCGCGCCGCGGCCCACGCGCGCCCGCACCTTGTCGAACACCTCGCGCGCCAGAAGCCGCAGCGGCAGGCCGATGATGCCGGTCTCGTAAGAGAGCATGCGCTCCACCGCCATGTGGGTCTTGCCCGTATTGGTGGGCCCCAGCATGGCGACGATGCGGGAGGGTGCGGACATGGATCTTTCGTCTTTAGCCGATGGCTCGTTCTGATGGCGCAACCGTGCCGCTCTTGTGCGCGGAAGGGTTCGCTTCGTTGAGAATCTACGCGCGCTGCGCCCTGTTTGTGCCCTTAGCCCCCATGCAGGGCGATTGTGTGATCACCGCCAATGGCCTTATTCCCGGCCGGCCCGCCGGCCTTCCGCCACCAGCGGGCGAAGAGGGATATATCCCTTCCGCCCGCCCCTGCCAAGGCGGCGCTGTGAGGGAGAGGAGAATGCGAGGTCCATTGCGCATAACTTCGATGGTGCCATGATGGCACACGACATGACACAACGTTGCCCTCTTTCGCGTCACCCCGGCGAAAGCTTTAAGATCTCGGGATATGCGTAAACCGCCTCCTGCATTGCCGGGCGCCCGGATCAGGCCCGTAGAGTATGGCGCTGCATTTTGCGCGATGCGGCCAATTGCGTCCGGATCGATGGCGTCCGGAAACTGAAGACGCGGGCCGCCTTTCAGGGGACAGGAAAAAATGGATGTCACACAAGGCGCCCTGCGTCAGGCGGCGCGGGGGGTGGCATCCTCGATCAGCAGGGAATAAAGAGCGTCCACATCGCGCGTGGCGCGCAGCTTTTCCACCAGCTCCTTGTCACGCAGCAGGCGCGAGACCCGTGCTAAGGCCTTGAGATGATCGGCGCCTGCGCTTTCCGGCGCCAGCAGCAGAAAGACGATGTCCACCGGCACGTGATCCGGCGCGTCGAAATCCACTGGCCGCGCCAGCCGGGCGAACAGGCCGTGCACCTTCTCCAGCCCGGAGAAGCGCCCGTGCGGAATGGCAATGCCGCCGCCCAGCCCGGTGGAACCCAGCTTTTCCCGCTGCATGAGCGTATCGAAGATCAGGCGCGCGTTCAGCCCCGTGCGGCCGGCCGCCTGTTCGGAAAGCGTTTGCAGAAGCTGCTTCTTGCTGCCCGCCTGAACCGCGGGCAGAACCGATTCCGGTTCGAGAATGTCGGAAATCTGCATGGCTTGCCCTTGCTGACTGTCCCCTTCCTCGGAAACGGCGCCGGCACAACAGCGCATGAACACAAACACCCCCGGCATGCATGAACGCACATGCATGCCGGATGCCTGTCCGCTTCCACCCTGTGCCGCGATCCGCTTCCTCTCTCCCTGCCGCAGCGCCCGTTTTTCAGGTGGCCCTGCGGGATTTCAGGGAGACAAGGCCCCGGTCACACCTTCATCCGGGGACGAACGCTTCAATCCCGTGTCGGGCACGGGCCCGGATCCACCCACCCGATATGGCCATCCTTGCGGCGGTAGACAATATTCACTCCGCCATGATTGGCGTTTCTGAACAGGAGGAACTCGCGCGTGGCCAGTTCGAGCTGCAGAACAGCCTCACCCACGCTCATCTCGGCGATCTGCTCCATATCCTCAGCGACGATGGCCGGCACGAATTCGGCCTCCTCGCCGTTCACCGGCTCTTCCGCCTCCGCCTGCTCCTCTGCGCCTTCGGTCTCGGCCAGCGGCTGCAGCACGAAACTCTGCGCCGGGAAGGTGGCCATCGGCTTCTTCTGGCGCTGACGCGTATGACTGACCAGCTTGCGCTTGTAGCGGCGCAGGCGTTTTTCCAGATGATCCAGCGCTTCCTCGAAGCTGCCGTAGGCATCGCCGCCCTCGCCTTCCGCCTGCAACAGCAGGCCGGTGGGCAGATGCACGGTGCATTCCGTATGGAAGTTGTTGCGCTGCTTCTCCACCACCACATGCGCGCTGACCGCGCTGTCGAAATACTTGTCCACGGCCTCTTTCAGCCGTTCTTCCACGTGGGTCTGAAAGGCGGTTCCGATGTCGAGATTCTTTCCAGTGATGCTGATCTGCATAGGCTTGCTTTCAGGTTGTCTTGAATTCACGCCAGTCCCGAAAGCGGCGCCCTGCCCGAAGATGTGGGGGCAAGGCCGGTGCTCATCCCGGCGGGCGCCGTTTGCGGGAATCATTATGCGCCAGCCGGCCGATCTTTTCCAGACCGGTGATCAAGAACCGGCGTCTTGGCGGTCAGTTTTTGCATCTCCTTGTCTGATCCGGCGCAGGGACCACCGCTTGAAAGGCCGCTTCTGCACCGGCCCGCGCCAACTCCCCTCAGGCCTTCAGCAGCCGCTTTTCCCGCCGCCGCTTCACGGAGGAGGGAATGCCCATGGCCTCGCGGTACTTGGCAACGGTGCGCCGGGCGATGTCTATGCCTTCCGCGCGCAGGATGTCAACGATCTTGTCATCGGACAGCACATGATCGGGATCCTCCGCGTCGATAAGCGCGCGAATGCGATGGCGCACCGCCTCCGCCGAGACGCTCTCGCCCCCGTCGGTGGCCGCCAGGGCGGCGGTGAAGAAATATTTCATCTCGAAGATCCCGCGCGGTGTGGCCATGTACTTGCCGGAGGTGACGCGCGAGACCGTGGATTCATGCAGGCCCACGGCATCGGCCACCTGCCTGAGCGTCAGCGGTTTCAAGGCGCTCACCCCCTTGTGCAGGAAGGCGTCCTGCTGGCGCACGATCTCCCGCGCCACGGTGAGGATGGTGCGCGCGCGCTGATCCAGGCTCTTCACCAGCCAGGAGGCGCGGTTCATGCACTCGATGATGTAATCCCTGTCGCGCTGCGGCATGGCACCGGCCTGCACCAGGGCGCGATACTGATTGTTCACCAGCACCCTGGGCAGGGTCTCGCTGTTGAGCTCCACGATCCAGCTGCCATCCGGCGCCGGCCGCACGAAAACATCCGGCACCACCGGCTGCGCCGGCGCCCCGCCGATGCGCGCGCCCGGGCGCGGATCACAGCGGCGGATCTCGGAGAGCATTTCCGCCAGTTTGCGTTCGGAAACGCGGCAGAGGCGCGCAAGCTTTGCAAAGTCGCGCCTGGCCAGCAGATCGAGATTGTCCAGCAGCGTCTGCATCGGCGTATTGAGCCGCCCGCGCTCCGCCAGCTGCAGCCGCAGGCATTCGGCAAGATCGCGCGCGAAAACACCGGTGGGCTCCAGCGTCTGCAGCCGCTTCAGCACCGCCTCCACCTGTTCAGGTGCCGCACCAAGGCGATCGGCGATCTCCTCGACGGGCTCGCCCAGATAGCCCGCCTCATCCAGGCAGCCGATCAGATGCTGCCCGATGAGGCGCTCCGCCGGATCGGTCAGGACAAGCGGCAGCTGTTCGGCCAGATGATCGGCAAGGCTCACCTCTCCCGCGATGCGTTCCTCCAGGCTGCGCCCCTCCTCCTCGTCCGCCGGCGCCGGGCGCGACACGGCCGAGGCCACACCGGAAAGAAACGGATCATCCCCGCCAGCCAGGCCGCTCATGGCCGCATCCGGCGTCAGGGGCTCCGCCGCCTTCTCCGTGGCCCGTTCGCTGGGCGAATCGTCGGTGAAGATCGCCTCCGCAGGGGTATCCAGCGCATCAAGCCGCGCCTTGAGCCGGGATGTGTCCTCAAAGCCGGCATCCACCGCCGCAAGATCGGCCTCCAGGGATAGCGCATCATCACTCTCCGCCGCCGGCGCATTCCCGTCCGGCACACTTTCCGCCCCCGGATCCGGCGCATCGCCCGTCGCGCCCGCCTCGGCTTCCGGAGCCTCCGGCGTTTCCGGCACCTCTTGTGCCTCATCGGCGCGTTCCAGCAGCGGATTGGTCTCCAGCTCCGCGGCGATAAAGGCCTGCAGCTCGAGATTGGACATCTGCAGCAGGCGAATGGCCTGTTGCAGCTGCGGCGTCATCACCAGCGTCTGGCTCTGCCGCACATCCAGTCTCTGACGCAGGGTCATGAGGGCTCATCCCTCTTCGGTCACACCGTCACACACCACGCTTTTGCGCCGATCATAGCGGCTTTGCCCCTCAGTATAACCCGCAAAATGCGAAAGCGGTAAAGATTTCCCATGCAAGGCACGCTTTTTGCATAAGGATCCACTTTTTGCATAAGGATCCACTTTTTGCATAAGGATCACTTTGCATGAGAACGCGCTTCGCATAAGGATCGCCTCCCCGGCGCCTGGATCTTTCCAGGGCCGAGCCCAGATGCGGTGCCTTCTGCTCCACATCCCTTTCGCCTTCCACCCCTGGACAGATGGGATCCCGGTTCAGGTCCGGGACAGGCAAGTCAAGACTGTATCGTAGTGGGGGTATGGAAAAGCTGCCCCTAAAGGGCTGATGCATCGGACTGTTTGAGGGCAGGCCTCAGGGCAGCCCCCCGCAAAAATTCGCTTTCAGGCGAATTTCAGTTCCTCTGTCGTGCTGCCCACTGCGCCGAGTGTGCCTGAGCCTATAGCACGCAGCGGGACGGATGTCAAGAACTTTTTTGGAACACTTGACGAACACCCTGAAAGCAAGGCCTGTGCACGGGCCTGCGCAGGTCTTGCATGCCCGGCTGGCGGCAGGGCCGGGCTTCTCACCCGCTGTCAAATGAATTTCTCAACCGCCGCCAAACGAAAACGAGGGCATGCCAGCGGTCACATGCCCTCGTTCCTTGCCGTGTCGATGCGAAAAAGGCCAGGAAAACAGCCGCCGTGTCACTGCTCTTCCTGCTCGCGGGCGATGGCGCGCACGAGATCGATGATGCTGCGACGGACGGCGGCATCCTTGATCCGCGAGAAGAAGCGGTTGAGCTGCAGGCCTTCGGAGGAGCCGAGGAAGTCCATGATGGCGCCCTCCTCGCGCGGCTCTTCCACGCCCTCGCTCTTCTCGCCCGCGATCTGCGGCGGCAGGTCCTCGAAGAAAAACTGGACCGGCACGCCAAGGATCTGGGAGATCTGATAGAGGCGGCTTGCGGAGATGCGGTTGGTGCCTTTTTCGTATTTCTGGATTTGCTGGAAGGTCAGACCCAGGCGCTCGCCCAGCTTCTCCTGACTCATCCCCACCAGCATGCGACGCATGCGCACTCGATTGCCCACGTGCACATCAATCGGATTCGGGTTCTTTTTCGTCATTTTTACCTCAGACCGTTAGCCCCCGGTCTGATTGGTTTCTGTCCCGTCTTGGCTCTCCATTCCCCCCTGCAGCTTCAAGCGCCCGGATGCGCTGGCAAGCGTCTACATATTACAGCCGGAGGTGGTCTGTAAATATCTCCAAGGCGAAAAAAGTACGTCTGCGGAGCATTTTTCTTCAATCACGGTCGCCTTCTTGCAATCACGGGTATACGAAAGAATGAAATCCCCATCATCATGAGTGAAAATAACAAGGCGATCCGTCCAGCGAGATTCGCAAAGCCTCCCGTCAGACCTGCCCTTACGTTCGCCTGCGGCAGGAAGAAATCCCCATATTCGGGGCGATTCGGATTCAAACTCACCAAGGTGCGGCCATAGGCATCGAAGGCGGCGGACAGGCCGGTGTTCGCCGCACGCACAAGTGGCAATCCAAATTCGATACTTCGCAGACGCGCCGCGGCCAGATGCTGGGCGCGGCCAATGCTGCGGCCAAACCAGGCATCATTGGTAATATTGACTAACCACTTTGGCCTCATCGTGACGGGCAATGCAAGCATCTCGGCAACCAATTCGGGAAAGATGGCCTCATAGCAGATCAGGGGGCCTGCCGGTCCGGCCCGCCCCGCCGGCAGGGAAACGGGGCGCACACCGCGCGCAAAGCCGCGCGAAAACGGCACCAGCTTGCGCACGCCCAGGGGCGTCAGCAGGGAAGCCAGCGGCAAATATTCCCCAAAGGGCACGAGATGGCGCTTGTCATACCGGGCGATGATGAAACCCTCATCATCGACAACCAAGATAGAATTGCGCAATCGCTCAGGCTCGGGCTCTCCGAGCAGGGCGCGGCGCAGGCTGCCGGTGATGAGAAGCTGCCCCGGTTTGAGGGCTTTAGCGATCTGGTGCAGGGCCTGCGGGTTTTCAGCGAGCAGGAAGGGCACGGCGCTTTCCGGCCAGACGATGATATCCGGCCTGCGCCCCAGGGCAGAGGGGCGTGTGGTCAGCGCAAGCAGGCGCTGAAAGATGGCCTGCCGGTTTTCGGGGCGCCATTTTTCCCTTTGCGGCACATTGGGCTGCACGATGCGCACAAGCGGCCGCGCTTGCCTCTCCGGCGGCGTCAGGGGCGGTGCGGCATGAAGGCGCCATGCGGCAAAAATCCAGGTGGCGGCAAACAGGGCAAGGCCGGCGAGCACAAGGCCTTGCTCAAGGCGCGTCCGCCGCCTGAACGCCCAGAACGATGCCGGCAGGGCCGCCCAGAACACGGCAAAAAAGGAGAGGCCATCCCGGCCAAAAAAGGCCACGGCCTGATCAAGTGCGGGAAGGGTGATCAGGCCATGCACCGGCATGTTCCAGGGAAAGCCGCCAAAGATCACATGCCCGCGCACATATTCCGCCAGGGTGAAGCCGGCGGCCATGGCCAGGGCAACAGGCACAGGCCAGCGGCGAAAGAAGGGCGCGCGGGCAATAAGAGCGGTCAGCGCGCCCGCAAGCGCCCAAAAGGAGGCAAGCAGCACAACAAGGCCGAGAACGGCGAAGGGCATGACGATTGCGAATTTTTCAGCCTCGACAAGAAAGGCCTCGCCCACCCACCAGACAGAGGCGCCAAACCAGCCCATGCCGAACAGGCCAAAGAGCCCTGCCGCCCTGACCAGCAGGGGGCGCAGGGGATGCGTCTGTGTGGACAATTTCTCAAACCAGAAGCTGAGCAGCGAGAAGGACACAACCAGCAGCCAACCCTGCGCAAAGGGGGGCAGGGAAAGCGATCCCAGCGCACCGGCCAGCAGGGCGAAGGGCCAGGGGCCCTGCGCAAGGGCCCGCACGATGCGGCGGCCAAGGCCTTCTGCTCTCCCATTCTCTGCCCTGCCCTGCCCGTTTTCCCGCCCCATGTGCGCCATCCCTGCTCGCTTATGGCGATCCCGCATGCATCGTTTCCTAATCTACGGGCTTGGGCGGGCACAGGAAACGGCCTTTCTCTGCCGGAGGATGCAAAACATCACACCGTTTCCATGCCCTTCCGGCATCTTTTTTCAGAAAACAGGCGGCGCGGCCACGCCTGCGGGCGCATGCTGTCGTTTCCCAAACCCATTGCGCTTTTGGCCCCGGATTGCCGGGACCCCGGTTCAAGCCCGGGACAGGGAAGAGGCGGGTTTGGAGAACGACAACATTCGCCAACTGGCTTGGTTTGAGCCGTATGGACATAAAATGCCGGAACGGGATTTTATCCCGTTCCGGAACATTTTGGCGGGGTTTAAAACCCCGCCGAAACGTTCCGGAAGGATGTACAACATCCTTCCGGCAGTAGACAACGGCGCCACCTTCCTCGTCACCCCGTAGATCAGCCCAGTCGTGTCCAATTAAATTGCTTTGTGTGTTGCGAATGATTTTCGCTGCGAAGAGCGTGATTAGTCACATGCTACGCAGATACCTTTATCAAGGCATTCTTTCCCCCTTGCCCAAACTTGGGAGGTTGTTCTTTTTGTATTGAATATCTACTACTTACGTCATACCCGGGCTTGTCCCGGGTATCCAGGGGCGATTTACGCATGTGGTGATGGCAGTCAGGAACGGTTCTACCGGGCTCTATCCTAAGAGAGGGACCTCCTTTCAAAAAGCATACGGCTCAAATCAAGCCAGTTGGCAGATGCCATCGCCCACCAAAACCGCCTCATTCCTGGCCCTGGATTGCCGGCACAAGGCCGGCAATGACGTTTTATTGTTAGAATTCAATATGTTAATAACTGATTCCCTCTTTGTTGCAAGGCAGGAGATTGTTGTATTTCACCGCCCCCTCCCCACATCACAGCCTTAGCTTGTCCCGGCTGTCCAGGGCGGTATGCGCATGCGGTGACGGTCATCAATTGCATCTCATCCGGGCTCGGCCCGAGACAGGGCTCGCGCCTGTCGGGACCTTCCCTCTCCCATCCATGTCCTTCATCCAGAACGCTCAAGAAAAAAGCCTTGCGGCAATGGGCGAACAGGCCCTTGCCTTTCCGTGGCGGGTGCTGCAACAAGGGCATGGTCCGGCGCATGCTCCTGGTCACCGGCGCCGGCAGAGGTGATGAGTCCGCAAGCGATCAGCGACCGGTTCTTGAAGAAGGCCCGCCATGCCAGAGCTTTTCATCGAACTGTTTTCCGAGGAAATCCCCGCCCGCATGCAGGCGCGCGCGGCGGCCGATCTTGAAAGACTGGTGCGAGAAGGCCTCACGGAGGCCGGTCTTGAAATCGGCGAAAGCCGCGCCTTTGCCGGCCCGCGCCGGCTTGTGCTTGTCATTTCCGATGTGCCGCACAAGACGCCGGATATCGTCGAGGAACGGCGCGGGCCGCGGGTGGATGCGCCGGAGAAGGCCATTCAGGGGTTCTTGCGCGCCACGGGGCTTTCGCTGGATCAGTGCGATATCGTCGCCGACGAGAAGAAGGGCCCCTATTACGTGGCCCGCATCGAGCGCCCGGGCCGGCCCACGGAAGCGGTGCTGCAGGAGCTGCTGCCGGATGTGATCCGCCGCTTTCCCTGGCCGAAGTCCATGCGCTGGGGGGCGCGGCGCCTGCGCTGGGTGCGGCCGCTGCATTCCATCATCTGCCTGCTGGATGGCCGCATCGTGCCCTTTGAGCTGGAGGACATTCCCGTCGGCCGCGAAACGCGCGGGCATCGTTTCATGGCGCCGGATGTCCTTTCGGTCACCGGCTTTGCCGATTATGAGGAAAAGCTGCGCAAGGCCTTCGTCATCCTCTCCGGCGCGGAACGGGCGCGGATCATCCGGGCGCGTGCAGAACAGCTCGCTGAAGAGGCCGGACTTGAACTCGTTGAGGATGAAGGCCTGATCAGGGAAACCGCCGGGCTGGTGGAATGGCCGGTGGTGCTCATGGGCTCCTTTGACGAAAGCTTCCTCGATGTGCCGGAGGAGGTGATCATCACCACCATCCGCAGCCATCAGAAATGCTTCGCCCTGCGCCGCAAGGCGGAGGACGGCGGCGGGCTGGCCAACCGCTATCTGCTCGTGGCCAATCTGGAAGCGAAGGACGGCGGCCAGAAGATCATCGAGGGCAACAACCGGGTGATCGCCGCGCGGCTTTCCGATGCCCGCTTCTTCTGGGAGCAGGATCTCGCCACGCCGCTGGAGGAGCGGGTGCCGGAGCTGGATCGCATCACCTTTCACGCCAAACTCGGCACCCTGGGCGACCGGGTGCGGCGGCTTGAGGCGCTGGCGCGCGATCTTGCCCCCTTTGTCGATGCCGATCCCGAGGAGGCCGCCTTCGCCGCGCGGCTGGCCAAGGCCGATCTGGTGACGGAAATGGTGGGCGAATTTCCCGAGCTGCAGGGCACCATGGGCAAGTATTACGCCCTGAAATCCTGCGTGCCGCCCTATATCGCCCAGGCGATCGAGGATCATTACCGGCCGCAGGGGCCGTCCGATCGCGTGCCGGATCAGCCGGTGTCCATCGCGGTGGCCCTGGCCGACAAGATCGACATGCTGGCCAATTTCTGGGCGGCGGGCGAGAAGCCTACAGGCTCGCGCGATCCCTTCGCGCTCAGGCGCGCCGCGCTCGGGCTGATCCGCATCGTGCTGGAAAACGGCATCAGGCTGCCGCTTCTGCCCTTCCTGCAGGACCGGGTGCGCCTCTCGCCGGCCTTCTCAGGCGATGATGCAGAAGCCGAGGCCATCGCCCGCGACCTGCTCGGCTTCATCATCGAGCGGCTGAAGGTGCACCTGCGCGAAAGCGGCGTGCGCCACGATCTCATCGATGCCGTCTTCGGGCTGGGCGATCAGGACGATCTGCTCACCATCGTGCGGCGGGTGAAGGCCCTGGAGAACTTCATCAACAGCGAGGACGGGCAGAACCTGCTCGCCGGGTTCCGCCGCGCCGCCAACATCCTGCGCATCGAGGAGAAGAAGGACAAGCGCACTTACGAGGGCGAGCCCAATCCGCAGCTGCTCATCGCCGGGCCGGAGAAGAAACTGGCCAGCGCCATTCGCCAGGCGCGCGCCAACGTGAAGAAGGCCCTGGCCAACGAGGACTTCGAGGCGGCCATGGCGGCGCTGGCCCGGCTGCGCGAGCCGGTGGACACCTTCTTCGACAAGGTAACGGTAAACGCCGAGGATCCCACCTTGCGCGAAAACCGCCTGCTGCTGCTCTCACGCATCCGCGACGTGGCCCGCCTGATCGCCGATTTCTCCCGCATCGAGGGCTGAGTGAGGCACTCGTTGCACTCTCTTTTCGCTTCCGGGGCCTTCACTTCCGGCTGGCATGCCCCGCTTTTTGAAGGTGCCGAGGCTTTTGCTTTCAGAAGGGGCTGATCAGCTTACGCGGGAGATGCAGAAGTCCACCGCCTCGATAAGGGCATCGCGCGGATCGCTGGGCGGGAAGATGGCGAGCGCATCGCGGGCGATGGCGCCGTAATGGCGGGCGCGCTCGATGGTGTCCTCGATGGTGTGATGGCGGGCGAGGATCTCAAGCGCCCGCTCAAGATCACCCTCGCGCTGATCGCGGTCGGCCATGACCCGCTTCCAGAACCGGCGCTCCTCCTCATTGCCGCGGCGATAGGCCAGCACCACCGGCAGGGTCACCTTGCCCTCGCGGAAATCATCGCCCACCGCCTTGCCCAGCTTGTCCTGCTCGCCGGCATAATCGAGCGCATCATCCACAAGCTGAAAGGCGATGCCGAGATTGCGGCCGAAGGAATCCATGGCGGCGCGCTCTTCCTGCGGGCGTTCGGCGACGATGGCGCCCAGTTGCGCCGCCGCGGCGAAGAGGGCCGCGGTCTTGGCCGAGATGATCTCCATGTAGCGGTCTTCGGTGGTGGTGATGTCGTTCTGGGCCTCAAGCTGCATGATCTCGCCCTCGGCGATCACCGCCGCGGTGTGGGACATCACCTTCAGCGCATCCATCAGGCCGGTGTCCACCAGCATCTTGAAGGTCTGGGAGAGCAGATAGTCCCCCACCAGCACCGTGGCCTGATTGCCCCAGATGAGGCGCGCCGCCTTGCGCCCGCGGCGCATGTCGGATTCGTCCACCACATCATCATGCAGCAGCGTGGCCGTATGCATGAACTCCACGGCGATGGCCAGCGGCAGGTGGGTCTCGCCCTCATAGCCGAACATGCGCGCGGCCGCCAGCGTCACCATCGGCCGCAGGCGCTTGCCGCCGGAGTTGATGAGATGGGCGGCAAGCTTGGGGATGAGGTCCACATGCGAGCGGGCATGCCACAGGATGGTCTCGTTGATCTTCTCCATGTCCGCCGCCACCACCTTCAGCAGCGGCTCGATGGAGGCCCTGGCTCCGTCCCGTTCTCCCAGTGGCACGACAACGCCCATGGCGAAACTCCCGATGATGCGCCCCGTCCCGATCAGGACGGTCGGCGATGAAGCGTCTTTCCACTCACGAAAACCCGTGTCGCCGGCTAGGTTTAAGGAGAGGACGTTCTGAGTCAACCGCATGGATCATGACATGCGGCAGAATGCGGCAGGCATTGAAGGTACGCATGCATCCGGGCGGGCGTATCGTGCGCGGCAACTTTCCGTTAGTCTGACATGCCTAGGATAATGACGAACCAGAGATGACGCCATGCGCGAGGTCTTGAGAACCAGCGATCCGGTGCTTCTGTCTTTTGCGCGCCATGTGCTGGCCGAGGCGGGCATCGAATCCTGGGTGCTTGATGAGTATGTCTCGGCGGTGGAGGGCTCGATGCTTGCCTTTCCGCGCCGGCTGATGGTGCGGGATGAGCATGAACGGCGCGCCGCATGGCTGCTTGCGGATCTCGTGGCGGGCGATCAGGGGGCTTCACGGAAACCGGGAACCGAAGGATGATGAATGCGATGACGTCTTCCATGGACGAGAACAGGGATCATGGTCCGCGCAGCGCCGCCGGCGTGCTCACGGAGGATGCCTTCTTGAACGGCCGCATCACGGTCATGCAGCCCGAGAAGGGCTTTCGCGCCGGCATTGATTCCGTCTTCGTTGCCGCCGCCGTGCCGGCGAAGGCGGGCGATGCCGTGTTCGAGGCGGGCACGGGGCCGGGAGTGGCCGCGCTGTGCCTGCTGGCGCGGGTGCCGGATGTCACCATTACCGGTGTGGAGCAGGATGTGCGCTATGCCATGCTGGCGGAGCGCAACGCCGAGAAGAACGGCTTTTCCGGCCGGCTGCGCATCATCCGCGGCGATGTGCGCGAAGGCCTGCGCCGCGATCTCGCCTCCTGGCCGGAGCACGGCTCCTTCGCCCATGCCTTCGCCAATCCGCCCTATTACGAGGAAGGCAGCGTGCAGGCGCCCACCGCGCCGCTGAAATCCACCGCCCATGTCTTCGGCCCGGAGGATCTCGAAACCTGGATTGCGGTGCTCGCCGCCATGGTGCGCCCGCGCGGCACCGTCACCCTCGTCTACCGCCCGGAGACGCTGGGGCGCATTCTCGCCGCCTTCGAGGCCCACAAGCTGGGCGATGTGCGCATCGCGCCGCTCTATCCCAAGCCGGGGCAGCCGGCCTCGCGCATTCTCGTGCAGGGGGTGAAGGCCTCGCGCGCGCCAACGCGCATTCTGCCCGGCATCGTGCTGCACCGCAGTGACGGCGCCTTCTCCCTGGAGGCCGACATGGTGCTGCGCCACGGCAAGGCCTTTCCTCTCGGCTGATTTCATGAGAATGTAACGCCCATCCCCTTAACCGGCCATGGCGTGCGCCACCCCGTGGCCAGCGCATGGGCACATGCCGGCATGGGACGCGCCGCATGCCGGTGTCCAGCGCAGGGGAAATGGGCGGGCCTGGCCTGTCTGCGGCCCTGCCCGTTTAAGCCTGGCAAGGAAAGGACCGCCGCTCATGGGCTCGAAAATCCTCGTTGCCCTCTTGCTCATCGCCCTGGTGCTGATGACCTTCAAGTTCATGCGCGAGCGCGAGGCGCGCCTGCGCGAACGGGCGGCGCGTGCAGAGAAAGACCGGCGGCGTGCCTCCGTGGGCCAATCGTCGGATGATGCGGGCGATCAGCCGCCGAAGACGGTCACTTTGCGCAAGGATCCGAAAACGGGCGCCTGGGTGCCGGATGAGGAAAAATGAGCGGGCCCGATGCAGGCTCCTGCAAAGAGGATTTAAAGAGAAAAACGGGCTTGCTCCGGGCCTGCCATGCCTTTAGCAATACCAGCGCATCAGCGTGTGCGAAGAGACATCAGCCGGAAATGACGGGCCGACATCCATGAGCGAGAAGCGCAGGCGCGATCCCAGCCGTTCCTTTCAGGATCTCATCCTGACCCTGCATGATTACTGGGCCGAGCAGGGCTGTGTCATCCTGCAGCCCTACGACATGGAGGTGGGCGCGGGCACCTTTCATCCCGCCACGACACTGCGCGCCATCGGGCCGCTGCCGTGGAAGGCGGCTTACGTGCAGCCCTGCCGCCGCCCCTCCGACGGCCGCTATGGCGAAAACCCCAATCGCCTGCAGCATTACTATCAGTATCAGGTGATCCTCAAACCCTCGCCCGATGACATCCAGGAGCTCTATCTCGGCTCGCTCTATGCCATCGGCATCGATCCCGCCCTGCATGACATCCGCTTCGTCGAGGACGACTGGGAAAGCCCCACCCTCGGCGCCTGGGGCCTGGGCTGGGAGGTCTGGTGCGACGGCATGGAGGTAAGCCAGTTCACCTACTTTCAGCAGGTGGGCGGGCTGGACTGTCATCCCGTCTCCGGCGAGCTCACCTACGGGCTTGAGCGGCTGGCCATGTACGTGCAGGGGGTGGACAACGTCTTCGACCTCAACTTCAACGGCGGCGAAGGCGAGGAGAAGGTCACCTATGGCGATGTTTTCCTGCAGGCGGAGCAGGAATATTCCCGCTACAATTTCGAATATGCCGATACCGACACCCTCCTGCGCCATTTCGAGGATGCGGAGCGCGAATGCAAGCGTCTGCTGGAGCTGGGGGATGCGGGCGACTGTCACCTGCTGGCGCAGCCGGCCTATGACCAGTGCATCAAGGCCTCGCACATCTTCAACCTGCTGGATGCGCGCGGCGTCATTTCCGTCACCGAGCGCCAGGCCTATATCCTGCGCGTGCGCGCCATGGCGCAGGGCTGCTGCGAAGCCTGGGCCAGGACCCGCGCCGGCGGCGGCTGCCAGAAGATCGAGGCGGACGGGGCCTGAAGGGCACGGTTCAGGATGGTCTTTGCCATCGGAACTTGAGGCACTTGAAGGAGACGACCGCCTCATTCACGGCCCCAAAAACGGCAGGGCCCGGCCCGAGGAGCGAAAAACCGCTGGCGCCGGCCCCCGTCTCAGGCCAGCATGACATGACCCGCCGGCATGAGGCGAAAGGCCCACCGAAGCTTGCGCCCTGCCTGCGGCCCGGTATCGGCAACGATCATGCAAGGGGGAGGAAACTCATGAACGACAAGCCGGAACCTGTCATCGCCGCGAAACGCGCCTTTCCGGTGAAGGTGAAGAAAGGCGAGACCTACTGGTGGTGCGCCTGCGGCCGCTCCAAGGATCAGCCCTTCTGCGACGGCTCGCACGAGGGCACGGGATTTGAGCCCCTGGCCTGGGTGGCGCCCCGGGATGGCACCGTGCTCTTCTGCGGCTGCAAGCACACGAAAACGCCCCCCATCTGCGACAACACCCACAAGACCTTGCCCGACTGACGACCATCGTCACGCCGGCTGGATCCGGTCTCACCGGAAGAGGCATTTGTCCCTATCGCGTCACAGCCGGGCTTGTCCCGGGCCTGAACCGGGATTCCGGCTGACCAGGGCGACAGGTAATGGGAGGTAAAGGCCGTTTCATCGGCCCGCTGTTCTTAAAAAAGAAACGCCTCCCTTGCCGGAAGAGGTGTTCCCGGCAAAGGGAGGCGGATGGGGCTTTATGCGCCGCCTTATTTCTTGCCGCCGGCGGCTGCCTTTTTCTTTTCGCCGTTTTCGGCAACGGGGGCGCGATTGCGGCCGCCGGAGAGGATGTTGCGAATCAGCTCCAGGCCCTCGAACTGTTCGTCGATATCGGAGAGCCACTTGCGCACATAGCCGCGCAGGGTGAAGGAGAAGTTGCCCGGCTGGCCATCGGCGGTGCGGTTGTTGATGAAGTCGGAGAAAGTCACGCCGGCGAGATCCACCGCCTCGTAGGCCATCTCGTTGAGCTTGGGCACCTCGATCTCGTGGGCGTTATTGAGGTTGGCGAAATACTTCTTGTAGGTCTCCTCGTCCCACTCGAAGAAATTGGTCTCGTTGATGAAGTTGCGGGCGACGATGTAGTCGATGCCGGTCACGTAGCGGTTGATCTCCTGCAGCTCGTCAAGCGAGGCCACGGCCGGGCCGACGACATGAACCATGCCGATATCGAACTGCCCGTCCCGGGCGGCATCGAAAACGCCGATCTGCTCGAAAATCTCCAGCGTGCGGCTTAAGGCGCCCGCCTTGAAATCCACCACGGTCACCTTCTCCGCCGCCGTTTCCAGCGTGTCGAGAATTTTCATCTGATCGGCGACGTCCTCGATATCGATGACCTGGGTGTTGCCGGGATGAAAGCGATAGAGCGTGCCGCGCGGATTTTCGGTGTCGAAAGCGCGGGCGAGAACGTTGCGGCGGGCAAAAAAGTCCAGCAGGGCCCGCGAAATGGTGGTCTTGCCGACGCCGCCCTTGTCCGCGCCGACGAGAATGAGGGTGGGCTTCATTGTTCCTGATCCCCTGTCCCTTGGGTTGCCGATCCTTGTTTTGTGTCCCCTTTTTGCGGCATGCCCGAGAGCGCCTGCGGCGTCAAGAGGCATGACGCATGACGGGCTGACAACCTTCGATTGTATGTTATCCCCCGGTCGCACGCGCATCAGGCGGTCATCAGCACACGACTGTCCTTGCCTGAAGCCCGATGCAACGCAAACTATCACGCTTCCGTGCCATTTACCAGATCAAGGAGAAGACGCAAGAGTGTATGTATACGGATGATTGGGAATTTCCCCCATGGGTTGTCTTCTCCGCCGGAGGGGTTCTTGAAATCGGAATTTCAGGCCCCATATCGGATAGGACCCGGCCCGCGCAAGCCTTGCCGTGAATCGCATGCGCGGGCATGAGAATCGCTGCAAGGAAGGTCGTAGGTGTCATGACGGACAAGCTGATCAGAAAACCGCTCAATCCTCTGGAGCTGGCGCGGCTGGGCGGCGGCGAGATCGCCTATATCCGGCCCATTCGGCCGGCGGAGGCCTCGCGGCTGATCGGCGCGCCCATCCATGTCGAGGAAGGCACGCGGCTGTATGCCGTCTGCCATGCCGACGGCACGCCCCTTGCGATCACCGACAGCAAGGCAGGGGCGATCGCCAACGTGCTGGAGCACGATCTGACGCCCATTCACGTGCATTAAGACGGCAGGACGCCGCCGGTGCCCGCCAAATTTGCGCCGTTTCCGCCGTAAGGGTGGAAGCGCGGAGGTGTTCCCTATTCGGCGGCGGAGGCGACGGCTGGGCCTTTTAGCGGTTCGGCCGGGCGCACGCGGATGCGCCGGATGCGGCGGGGATCGGCCTCGAGAATCTCGAATTCCACTCCTGAATCGTGCCGGATGATCTCGCCGCGGGCGGGCACGCGCCCGAGCATGGTGAAAATCAGGCCGCCCACGGTATCCACCTCCTCATCCTGCTCCGGCGGCAGGAGATCCACCTTGAGAATGGCCTCCAGATCCTCAAGCGGCGCGCGGGCGGAGACCACATAGCCGCCCGCAACCGGCACGATCATGTCCTCGGCCTCGTCGTGCTCGTCGGAAATCTCGCCGACGATCTGCTCGATGAGATCCTCGATGGTGACCAGCCCCTCGGTGCCGCCATATTCGTCCACCACCACCGCCATGTGCAGGTGCGTGGCCTGCATCTTCAGCAGCAAATCGGCCGCGGGCATGGAGGGCGGCGCAAAAAGCACCGGGCGCATCAGGCCGGATTTCTCAACCGTGGTGTCGAGGAGATCGGCGGGCAGGAGAAGATCGCTGCCTTCCGTGATGATGCCGGCCGTCGTGCCGCGCCTGGTCTTTTTCGGCCGGGGCTGTGCGCCGTTCTTCAGCAGGCTGAGCAGGTCCTTGATGTGAACCATGCCGAGGATGTCATCGAGCGTGTCGCGGAAGACCGGCAGGCGCGAATGCTGGGCGCGGGTGAAGACCTCCATGAGGTCGCGCACCGGGGCATCGGCCTTCACGGCGATGATCTCCGCGCGCGGCACCAGCACGTCATCCAGGCGCTGACGCGAGAAGGCAACAAGACGGCCCATCATCGTCTGCGTCTTGCGGCGCACAGGCGCAGGCAGCGACTGCACGTCGCTTGCCGCGTCCTTTTCCCGTTCCTCCGCCGGGGTTTCAGAGGTGAAAAAGGCGCGCAGGCGCTCAATGAGACCACTGCCGCCACCGCTGCGACTGAAAGCCTCGTCCTCCTGGGGAGAGGTTTCGTAACTGTCTGTCTTCTCCTTGTTCTGCATCGATGTTACTCCACCGGCCATCTTTCGGGCCGGTTCTTGTCTTTATTCAGGTGCGATCACGCTTCGGCATGCGGATCGTCATAGCCCAGGTGCTTCATGATGGCGCTTTCCAGTGCCTGCATCTGCGCCCGATCCTTGGCATTTTCATGATCATAGCCGAGAATATGCAACGTTCCGTGAACGACCATCCAGGCCAGCTGATCCTCAAGGGGCACGCCGGCATCTTCCGCCTCGCGGGCAATGACCTCGCCGCTGAGCACGATCTCACCCAGCTGCATTGGCTCACCGGGCGGCACCGGCACCGGCGGGGCGGGAAAGGACAGCACGTTGGTGGGCGCATCCTTGCCGCGCCAGGCGGCATTCAGGGGACGGATGGTCTCATCATCCGCCAGCAGCACATGCAGGGAAACGGGACGCTCTTCGCCCCCTTCCGGCACGGACAAGGCTTTCGCCTTCTGCCAGGCGGCCCGGGCCGCGCGGGAAACAATGGCGGCCAGACGTTCTGAAGACAGGGGCCAGGCCGGTGGTGCGGTGAGACTCACGTCCACAAGAAGGTCCCCGCGCGCAGGCGCGGACGGTGCAGCCGGGCTGCACGGTTCCTCCTGCTGTTGCGCGGAAGAGACTGTGGCGCGCGGTGATGATGCGGTCTCATCATTCATGGTCATGGATGATCAAGGCCTGCACGGAATTTCGCCGTAACCCAAGTTATTTCTTCATGCGCGTATTTTACGGGACATGATCATGTGTCCTGAGGCGTTTTCCCGCCTTTGCTCGCTTTCGTGCGGCTCTCGTAGGCGGCGACGATGCGGGCCACGAGAGGATGGCGCACGATGTCGGCCTCTTTCAGGCGCACGATGGCCACGCCTTCCACCCCCTGCAGAATGTCCACTGCCTCAAGCAGGCCGGAGGTGACGCCGGCGGGCAGGTCGATCTGGGAGACATCGCCGGTGATGACCATGCGCGCGCCCTCGCCGAGGCGGGTGAGGAACATTTTCATCTGCTGGCTGGTGGTGTTCTGGGCCTCATCGAGAATGACGAAGGCATTGGCCAGGGTGCGCCCGCGCATGAAGGCGAGCGGGGCCACTTCCACCGCCCCTTCGGCGATCATGCGGGCGGCGCGCTGGCGGCCGAGGAGATCATCAAGCGCGTCATAGAGCGGGCGCAGATAGGGATCCACCTTCTCCTTCATGTCGCCGGGGAGAAAGCCCAGTTGCTCGCCCGCTTCCACCGCCGGGCGGGAGAGGATGATGCGCTCCACCTCTCCGGCATGCAGGGCCTGAACGGCGCGGGCCACGGCGAGATAGGTCTTGCCGGTGCCGGCGGGGCCGATGCCGAAGACGAGATCGTGCTCCTCCAGGGCCTTCAGATAGTCGCGCTGGCCCGGAGACCGCGGCCGCACCACCCGGCGGCGGGTGCGGATTTCCACAAGGCCCGTCTTCGGCGCCGGCAGGGCCGTGGCCATGCGGATGGCGCCATCGACGTCGCCGGTGGTGATGTCCAGCCCGGCGGCGGCGCGCTGATAGAGCTCCTCGAGCACGCGCACGGCGGCGGTGCGCGCGTCTTCCGGGCCCTGCAGGGTCAGGCGATTGCCGCGCGGGATGATGTCCACGCCCAGCCGCGTCTCGATGAGCGCAAGATTGCGGTCATGTTCGCCGAAGGCGAGGCTGGCCAGCCGGTTGTCCTCAAAGGTGAGAACGGTGTTGTCTTCCGCGGTCTCGTCCGCCGGGATGCGGCCGGGGATGGTCATGTCCGTCTTCAATCCGTCTGCGTCCTCCTCACGTGTCACGCCGGGCACACGGCCGCCCTCATCGGGGCTGACCGGGCTTTTTCCCGGCTGCTCTCCTGCACATGGCCGTGTGCATAAAGGTGCGCATCGGGCCTGCAGGCGTCAAGGGCGCATCCCGGCGCAGGGAATGGGATTCAGGAAACGATGCGCCACTGTTCAAGAAAATTCAGGAAGCATGTTGTTGCCGCCAAATCAACCAAGGAAAAAAGACTTTCCATGAGCGAGGGGTTTGTTGTTTAACTCATTGATAAACAAAAGAAAACGTCATTGCCAGGCCAAGCCTGTCCCGGGCTTGAACCGGGATCCCGGCAATCCAGGGCCAGGAATGAGGCAGGTTTGGAGAACGACAACATTCGCCGACTGGCTTGGTTTGAGCCGTATGGACATAAAATGCCGGAACGGGATTTTATCCCGTTCCGGAACATTTTGACGGGGTTTACAACCCCGCCTAAGGCGTGAATGGCGGGGTAATATACCCCGCCGAAAGGTTCCGGAAGGATATACAATATCCTTCCGGCGGTAAGAGCTTGAGCCCGGTAGAATTGTTCCTGACTGCCATCACCGCATAAGCAAACCGCCCCTGGATACCCGGGATAAGCTTACTCCGCGAAACAACGCTGCCATCTTTCTCGTCACCCCGTAGATCAACCGGGGTCTCGGGCCACAGACGCATGAGTAACTGGCCTGAGATACCGGCTTTCGCCGGTATGACGATATAAGTGTCATGTAGCATGCGGGACACGTCCGGATGTGACGTTTTCCCATGGTTTTTCAACGAATTAAACAAACCCTTGTTGTCAGAAGCTAAATTGGTCCCGGTGCAGCGGGCGGCGGGCAGGAAAAGCGCATGATCCTAACCTCCCCCTGATAGGGGGAGGTCGGCGCGAAGCGCCGGGAGGGGGGTCGGGCCACAGGCTCATGAGGTTGCCGCCCGACCCCCTCCCTGACCCTCCCCCTACCAGGGGGAGGGAAAAGCGGTGCTTCATGGGTGAAAGGAATATCAAGGGCAACTGGGTTTATGACGTAACTTGTTGATATTCCACATAAAAAATAACAACCTCCCAAATTTGGGCAAGGGTGGAAGAATGCCTTGGTAAAAGCATTTACGCAGAATGTGAGTGCTCACATCCCTAATGGTGAAAATCATTCGCAACGCATAGAGCAATTTATTTGGACACGCTTGAGGAGACGATGCGCCCGGCGAGGGCGTTGCGCGTGGCCCTGATCGCCTCCACCTCGACGAGATCGCCGATGCGATGATCGCCGGCATCGACATAGACCGCCTGCAGCCAGGGGGAGCGGCCGATGAGCTGGCCCTCATGCCGGCCCGGCTTTTCCAGTAGAATGGCAAAGCGGCGGCCGACAAAGCCGGCGTTGAAGGCCTCCTGCTGGGCAAACAACACATCCTGCAGGCGGGAGAGGCGCTCGGCCTTGACCGGTTCCGGCACCTGATCCGCGGCCTCCGCCGCAGGCGTGCCGGGGCGCGGCGAATAGCGGAAGGAGAAGGCCTGGGCATAGCGCACCTCCTCGACCAGCCGCAGGGTCTGGCGGAAGTCCTCCTCCGTCTCGCCGGGAAAGCCGACGATGAAGTCGCCGGAAATGGCGATATCGGGGCGGGCCTTGCGCACCTTCTCGATGATGCGCAGGTAATCAGCGGCGGTGTGACGCCGGTTCATGCGCTTGAGGATCCTGTCGGACCCGGCCTGCACCGGCAGGTGCAGGTATGGCATGAGCTTGGGGTTGTCGGCGAAGGCGGCGATGAGATCATCGCTCATGTCGTTGGGGTGGGAGGTGGTGAAACGGATGCGGGCGAGCGCATCGATCCCGGCCAGCCTGTCCATGAGGCGGGCGAGGCTCCAGACATTGCCATCCGGGCCTTCGCCATGCCAGGCGTTGACGTTCTGGCCGATGAGGGTCACCTCCCTTGCGCCGCGGGAGACGAGGCGTTCGACCTCGGCGATGATATCGGCCGCCGGACGCGAATATTCCGCCCCGCGCGTATAGGGCACCACGCAGAAGGTGCAGAACTTGTCGCAGCCTTCCTGCACGGCCACGAAGACCGACGGCGGCACCCGCGGCGCCTCCGCGGCGTTTTCCTGCAGGGCGCGAAACTTGTCCTCGGCGGGAAAATCCGTCTCCACCATACCGCGCTCGCCGGCATCCAGGCGGGTGACGAGATCGGGCAGGCGGTGAATGCTCTGGGGCCCGAAGATGAAATCGATCACGGGCGCGCGCTTAAGCATGGCCTCGCCCTCGGCCTGGGCGACACAGCCGGCAACGGCGATGGCCATGTCGCGGCCGGTGTGCCTGAAGCGCCGCGTCTTGAGCTGACGCAGGCGGCCGAGCTCGGAATAGACCTTCTCCGCCGCCTTCTCGCGGATGTGGCAGGTGTTGAGGATGACGAGATCCGCTTCCTCCGGCGCCGCGGCAGGCTCAAACCCCAACGGGCGCAGCACATCGATCATGCGCTCGCCGTCATGCACGTTCATCTGACAGCCGAAGGCCTTGATATACACCCGGCGCCGGGCGGGCCGTCGCTGGCCTGCGGGTGCAAGATCGCCCTCGGTTTCAGCGCGCGCCGGCACTGCGTCCGTCGCAAGGGGATGGGATGCATTCATGAGCTCGTTCTTCCGGCCGGTTATTCTTTCTCTTGACGGCCTTATACCCCCGGGGCGGAGCCGAGACAACGGCGGGATGTCGCGCCGTGTTTATGTGGACGGTCCGGAAAAGACGTGCTAGCTGATCGCGTGGATGGTCTTCCGCTTCGCATGTTCAGGCCGAGCGATGTCTTTCGCACGCATTCCCCGGCTGCATATTGATCAGCCCCTCAAACAGGACGGCACGATCGAGCCCGACAAGGCAGGCTGTCACTATCTGGTGACGGTGATGCGCCTGAAAGCCGGCGATGCCGTGCGCCTGTTCAACGGCCGCGATGGTGAGTGGCTGGCGCACCTGCAGGAGGCGGGGCGCAAGCGCTGTTCGCTTCAGGTTACCGAATTCCTGACGCCCCCGGCGCCGCCGCCGGATATCGACTATGTGTTTGCGCCGCTCAAATCGGCGCGGCTGGACTATATCGCCCAGAAGGCGACGGAGATGGGCGCGCGGCGTATCCGGCCGGTGTTTACCGATCATACGGTGCCGAAGCGGGTGCGGGTGGACAGGCTGAAGGCCAATGCCATCGAGGCGGCGGAGCAGTGCAACCTGGTTTTCGTGCCGGAGGTTGAAGAGGCGCGGCCGCTTGCCGATGTGCTGGCCTGCTGGCCGCGGGAGCGGCACATCATCTATTGCGATGAGGCGGCAACCGTTTCCAATCCCATCGAGGCGCTGAAAGCCGTGCCTGAAGGGCCGCTTGCGGTGCTGATCGGCCCGGAGGGCGGCTTTTCCGAGCGGGAGCGGGCGATGCTGCGCGGCATGACGGACATTGTGCATCCCATTTCCCTGGGCCCGCGCATCATGCGCGCCGATACCGCCGGGGTTGCCGCGCTGGCGCTGGTGCAGGCCGTGCTTGGCGACTGGCGCTGACGGCGGGTGTGATCACTTCGCCTTCTGCCGTTTTTCCCTTCAGCGATCCCGGGATGAAAAAAACCGGCCTTTCCTGCGAAAGGCCGGTGGCTGAAAAGGACCTAATGGAGCGGGCGATGAGATTCGAACTCACGACCCCAACCTTGGCAAGGTTGTGCTCTACCCCTGAGCTACGCCCGCCCGAATGTCGGTGGTCTTAATGCATCAAGTCGGCGTTTCGGTCAAGAGCGCCATCTCATCAATTCCGTTCGCGCTCCCCCCGTTCGCCGCGCCGTTATATGGCGCATCTCGCGCCGGATTTCAAGAGGGGAATTGCATGCAGGATGCGCATGGATCATGCGGCTTTTCATCCGCCGCTTGCGCCACCGGCGTGCATGAGGCAAAGCAGGGATATAACGTTTTCGGCGCCATGCGCTGCGTGCCGGAGCGGCATTGTATGCACCCAATACAAACAGGACGATGAGGGACATGAAGGCGGACAGGCAAGCCCTTTTTGACATGCTGGACAGGCTGGGCATCGCTCACACCACCACCGAGCATCCGCCCGCCTTCACTGTCGAGGATGCCCGTGCCTTACGCGGCCGCATTCCCGGCGGGCATACGAAAAATCTCTTTCTCAAGGACAAGAAGGGGCGCCTGTGGCTAGTGGTGGCGGAAGAAGACACGCCGGTGAACCTGAAAGTCCTGCACAAGCGCATCGGTGCGGCGCGTCTGTCCTTCGGAAAGCCGGAGCTTCTGGAAGAGGTGCTGGGCGTGCGCCCCGGGTCGGTCACGCCCTTTGCCCTGATCAACGATAAGGACGGCAAGGTGACGGTCGTGCTGGACGAGCGCCTGCTCGCGCACGAAACGCTCAATTTTCACCCCCTGGAGAACACGGCCACCACCTCCATCGCCCGGGAAGATTTCCTGCGGTTTCTCGCCGAAACCGGCCATGAGCCCATCATCACCGATGTGACATGAGCGTTGGATGGCTAACCTGTTGAATCTCCGCACATTTTTATCTCTACCGACCTCGTCCCGGCAATCCAGGACCAAGGATAAGGCGGTTTGGTAGGCGATGGCGCTCGCCAGTATGCTTGGTTTGAGCTGGATGGATAATATGCCGGAACGGGATTGTATTCCGTTCCGGACCATTTTGGCGGGGTATGTTACCTACGGCATTCACATAAGTGATTCGTGTTTAAATATATGAAATTATATGATGCGATCATGCAGAACCACACTACCAAACATAAGCCCACCATCTTCCTCGTCACCCCGGCGAAAGCCCACGCTTGTCCAATTAAATTGCTTTGTGTGTTGCGAACGATTTTCGCTACGAAGAGCGTGATTAGTCACATGCTACGCAAATGCCTTTGATCTGGGCATTCTTTCCCCTTGCCCAAACTTGGGAGGTTGTTATTTTTATATTGAGTATCAACTACTTACGTCATACCCGGGCTTGTCCCGGGTATCCAGGGGCGGTTTGCTCATGCGGTGATGGCAGTCAGGAACGGTTCTACCGGGCTCTATCCTCAGAGAGGAACTTCCTTTCAAAAAGCATACGGTTCAGATCAAGCCTGCTGGTGAGCACCACCGCCCACCAAAAACACCTCATTCCTGGCCCTGGATTGCCGGGACAAGGCCAGGCAATGACGTTTTCTTGTGATTTATCAATGAGTTAAATAACAAACCCCTAGCTCATGGAAAGCCTTTTTTCCTCGGTCGATTTGGCTTCAACAGCACGCTTCCTGAATTTTCCTGGACAGGCATGGGCGAAAGCCTTAGGTCTCGGGCCACAAATGCATGAGTTAATGGTCTGAGATACCGGCTGATCTACGGTATGACGATGTGGGTGTCGTGCAAAGTGTTCCACAATATCCATCAGGCATATCGCATAACCGCTTGAATTCATTTGGGATTAGGAGATGTGTGAATCCCGTAAGGCATGTTACCCCGCCATCTGTGCCTTAAGGCTGGGGTGAAAACCTTATCCACCACAGACATGTTGGATCGTTGTCCTGGTCCTTGGTCATGGAAAAAGCGTTTACGGGGTGCTTTCGCCCGTGGGCGTCAGCCCCAGCAGGGCAAGCAGGGCGCCTTCTTCCGGCTTTGGCGCGATCAGGGGTTCCCGCTCCGGATTCAGGGCCTCCTTGAGCGCCCTGGCCACGTTGGCGGAAAGGCAGGCATAATCAAGCCGGCGCGCCGGGGCCGCAAGCCCGGCCTTCTGGCACAGACCGGCCCAGATCTTCGCCGAACGCGGAGAATAAAGCGCCACCGTCGCTTCTCCCCCCCGGCGTATGAAGGCCGCTGTTTCCTCCGGCAGGGCTTCGGCGGGCCTGGCGTCATAGAGCACAACGCGCACGACCGTGAAGCCGTCCTGGGCAAGCTTTTCTTCCAGCGCGCCGCGTGTTACCCGCCCGGAAGCATAAAGCACCGGCCCCGCCGCCGGATCCAGCCGGCTGCGGATGACATCGATCACACCGTGCACATCACCGCGCTCAGCCTGAAGAATATCGGTAAAACCGGCCGCCTGCGCCGCCGCCGTGGAGGCCGGCCCCACCGTCACCGCCTTTGCCGTAATCAGATGCGCCCGCGCCGGATGCCGCGCAATCGCCCGCGCGCCGTTGGCGGAGGTGATCGCCACCGCCTGCCAGGCATGATCCGGGATCTCGGCCTGCGAATCAAAAACGATGCGCAAAAGCGGCGCAGACAAAAGCGCATGCCCGGCACGGCGCACGGCTTCGGAAAAGCGGGCGGCATCCTCCTCGGGGCGGGTGATGATGAAGGTCCGTCTGCCCGGCATTGCGCGGCTCCCTTTTCTTCAGCGGATCCGAATGCAGACATGCCGCAGAAAGCGCCCGCAAACAAGGCCGCCTGTGCCGGGCAAAGGTTTCTACCGGATATCAGCTGCCCGCATCATCCTGTGCCCCCTCCATGTTCTCAGGCAGGGCCTGCCGGGGCACGTGATCAGGCAGGCCCCAATGCAGGATGCGGGCGGGGCCCTGGTCTTCCTCGCGCTTGATCAGCCCATAATGCCGCGCCAGCCGCGAGAGCGCGAATTTCAGGACCAGCCGCCCCGATCGCCGCGGCCAGCCCAGACGGCGCTCCGCCGCCTCCAGACCGCTTGCCAGACAGACAACCTCGATGAGAATGTCGGAAAGCCCAGGGCCTGCGGCCGCCAATGCCTTCTCCACCCGATGCCGCGCCGCCAGTGCCCGCTCGGACACATCTGCCGGATCATGCCCGAACCGGCATGTGCGCCGCCTGTCCTGCACCGTGCTCGTGGCATCCCAGCTCATGGTCACGCGCGCAGAGAGACAGGCGGCCTCATAATCGGCGCGCAGCCGCTCGCCCGCCCGAACCTCTTCCGCTGTAAGAAAGGGCCGTCCCTTCGCATCCTTGCGCCGCGCCAGCCATTCCAGCGGCGATTCCGCACCAACGCGCAGCACCGTGCGCACCGTGCCCGCCTCTTCCCGCACGCTGCGCGGCTGTGTCACCCGGCGTGCTTCGGCGGGCGACAAGGCGGCAATCAGCGCATTCTGGATCGTGGTCGCATCCTTCAGGCCGCGGGCAAGGCGAAAACATCCCGGCGCCTCATCCTCGGCAACGAGAAGATCCGCACGAAGAAGCGCCTTGCCTGTTTCCGCCGAAACCGTCATCACCGGGCGGCGCCAGCCATTGCGCGGTGAGAAAACCTGCCAGCATGCCCGGCCCGCCTCATCCACGCTCTTGCACACACGGCCACGGTTGCGCTTCAGCCGCCCGATCACCTGCAGGGCCTCGCGCATGATCTCATTGGGGCTCATCATGTCTTGTGCCTGAAATTCTCACTTGCCTTGAACACGATGCCGCCAAAGGCGCACAACCGCCCTTTCGGCCGAAACCGCCCTCGGCCGGCGAAGGTTTTCTTGAATCTCAGAAACGAAAAAGGATGCTGCCCGCGCACCGCTCACAGGCCATGGCGATGGCGCATGTCCACCGCCGATTCCAGCGCGCTCACTGCCAGCTCCAGATCATGCATGAAGGCGTCGAACGCGGCATTCTCGCGAAAATCCTCCACCCGGCGACAGGCATGGGCCACGGTGGTGCGATCCTTGCCGCAGATCTGCCCCACCGTCTGCATGGGCAGGGAAAAGACCACATGCAGCAGATACAGCCCCACCTGCCGGGCGAAGACGGCGCGGGCATCATCCCGTCCGGCCTGCTTAAGCGCCCGCCGCGAAAGTCCGAAGGCAGAAGCCACGACGGCAAAGACACGATCCCGCCGCCGCTTCAGGGCGGAAAGCAGGGCGCGATCCTGCGCTGCCTGCGTGGCACAAACGGGCTGAAAAGCATCTGTGCGCCCGTCCTTGTCCAGGCCAGAAGCCTGTTGTCCCTCAGGATGCGCATGTTCACATCCCCCCGCGGCATGAGAGCATGCCGCCTCATGCACCCCCGCAACATCCGTTTGCTGAACCTGAAGCGCCATGACCGATCATCCTCCTGCTCGTTGTTCACCGTGTTCCTTGGTGTAGAACATTTCATGAACACTATAGGGGAGAACGGTCAGGGCGGGGATAGCCAAATGAACAGTTGTCTCTATCCGGTTGATACAACCAAATATTCTCGGACCTGCCCTTGCGCGCAAGGCCGGGATGGATGGGATTCAATGATGATGGCGATGCCTGCGGCATCTGCGCCAAAGAGCTGCTGAAACTGTGCGCAATGATGTCAAAAGAGGAGAATTGCCTGCCGCTGTCACTACTCGCCCATGAGCGGCTGGTCGGACTGAATCCGACACAACCGATCATGGGCGTTTCCTGTCATGATGATCGTATTTTTCAGCGCAAGGACGCGCAGAAGCGCTGAATGCGCGTGCAGGCCTCCTTCAGCGCCTCCGTGGAGGTGGCATAGGAGACGCGGAAATTGGGCGAGGTGCCAAAGGCTGCGCCATGCACGGCCGCCACGCCTTCCGCCTCCAGAAGCGCGGTGACGAAATCCTCGTCCGTTTCGATCACCTTGCCGTCCGGCGTTTTCTTGCCGATGACGCCGGCGATGGAGGGATAGACGTAAAACGCCCCTTCCGGCTTGTGGCAGGTAATGCCCTCGGCTGCGTTGAGCATCTCCACCACCAGGTCGCGGCGCTCCTGATAGACCTTGCGCGCCTCGTCGATGAAGTCCTGCGGCCCGTTGAGCGCCTCCACCGCCGCCCACTGCGAAATCGAGCAGGGGTTGGACGTGCTCTGCGACTGCAGCTTGGCCATGGCGCGCACCAGTTTCTCCGGCCCGCCGGCATAGCCGATGCGCCAGCCGGTCATGGCATAGGCCTTGGACACGCCGTTCACCGTCAGCGTGCGGTCATAGAGCGCCGGCTCCACCTGCGCCGGGGTGACGAAGCGGAAATCGTCATAGACCAGGTGCTCGTACATGTCGTCGGACATGATCCAGACATGCGGATGCGCCAGCAGCACATCGGTGATCGCCTTCATCTCCTCGGCGCTGTAGGCGGCCCCGGTGGGGTTGGAGGGCGAGTTGAAGATCAGCCACTTCGTCTTTTCGGTGATCGCCTCCTCCAGGGCCTCCGGGCGCAGCTTGTAACCATCCTCGATGTGCGTCTGCACGAAGACCGGCGTGCCGCCTGCCAGCAGCACCATGTCCGGATAGCTCACCCAGTAGGGCGCCGGGATGATCACCTCATCGCCGGGATTGATGGTGGCCATCAGCGCGTTGTAGAGCACCTGCTTGCCGCCGGTGGACACGATGATCTGCGGCCGGGTGTAAGTGAGATCATTGTCGCGGCGGAATTTCTCGATGATGGCATCCTTCAGCTCCGGAATGCCGTCCACCGCCGTATACTTGGTCTCGCCGCGGCGAATGGCCTCGATCGCCGCCTGCTTGATGTTGTCCGGCGTGTCGAAATCCGGCTCGCCGGCGCCCAGGGAAATGATATCGCGCCCTTCCGCCCGCAGCTCCCGCGCCTTCTGGGTGACGGCCAGAGTCGGCGACGGCTTGATCCGGGACAGGGACGCGGCCAGGAAATCCTCTCGTGCCGCCATGGTACCCCTGCTTGCTTGAAAGATTGCTGCCCAAAGTCCTCACGGGTCCGCAAACCCCGCGGTTGCGAGCTGTGAGATACTCCCCGGGGCTTTAGCAGGCAAGGGCTTTTTCCGCTGCCGGCTGCTTCAGAAAAAACCACCGCGTCGTGTGCGTTGGTGAAAATTTAACCATGACGCGCAATTCTCTGTTTGTCATGCCAGGTCAGGCGGCGAACGAAAAACCACAAAGGGCAAAAACGCGGGCGCCTCTTGCATGACGTGCACGTAAACTGTTTTATAGGGCCGGTGATATGAAATGTGCGGGTCTCACATTTATGAAGAATGAATTGGCCGGGGGATGGGGGAACATGGCTCAAGCAGCAAAGAGACCCTTGACGGATGATGCGGCCAAGGTCGCCCTGCCTGAGCCGCATCTTGCCTGTGCGACGCTCGCCGATCCTTACGAACAGGATCTGGATGGCGTGCTTTCCCTCATTCCGGCTCCGTTGCGCGCGGAAGCGGAAGAGAAGGCCCTGCAGGCCCTGGACATGTTTCGCACCCATTTCTCCCGGGGGAAGTTGCGCCTGTGCGAAGTACCCTACGAGCGAGAAGATCTGACAAGCCTTCAGGAGGAAGCGAACAAACTGATGGAAGGCCGCACGGATATCGTGCATTTCGGCACCGGGGGATCCTCGCTCGGGGCACAGGCGCTCGCACAGGTGGGCAAGCTGCTTTTCAGCGGTATTCCCCTTTCCGGGGCAGGACGCCCGCGCATGCACTTTCTCGACAATCTGGAAAGCCCCTGGCTGGAACGGGCGCTCAAGCGCTGTGATCTCGACAACACCGCCTTTCTCATCGTTTCCAAGTCCGGCCGCACGCCGGAGACGGTGGCGCAGGCCATTCTTGCCATCGAGATCCTGAAACAGCGGGGACTGGCCGATGAAATCCCCCACCGGATCCTCATGATCTCCGATCCGGAAGATCCTGCCCTGTCCGGCCGGAACATCCTCAGACGCCTTGCCGCCGATCATGGCATCCGCGTTCTCGATCATGAACCCGATGTCGGCGGGCGCTTCTCCGTGCTCACCAATGTGGGCATGCTTCCGGCCTTGCTCATCGGCCTGGATGCCAGCCGCATCCGCGACGGCGCCTGCGCCGTGATTGATCCGATCCTCAAGGCCAAGGCCGCGGCCGCTCTGCCACCGGTTGCCGGCGCCATGGTGCATTACGCCCTTAAGCGGTATCTGGGCATGAACATCGTGGTGACCATGCCCTATACATCACGGCTGCGGCTGTTTGCCGTTTGGCTGCAGCAGCTGTGGGCGGAAAGTCTCGGCAAGGAAGGTCGGGGCACGCAGCCTGTGACGGCAGTCGGCCCTGTCGATCAGCATTCGCAGCTGCAACTCTACCTGGATGGCCCCAATGATCGCTTCTTCAACATCATCCAGGTCATCGGCAAGCGCGACAGCTACCGCATACCCGAGTCGTATGCCGAATACACCGACCTGGCCGGCTTCTGCATCGCCGATCTCACCCATGCCCAGCAGCGGGCGACGACGGATGCCCTGCTCAACCGGGGACGGCCCGTGCGCGTTTTCCGCATCGACAGTGTCAACGAATACGCGCTTGGCGGTCTGTTCATGCACTTCATGATCGAAACCATTCTCTATGCCTACATGCTGGGTATCAATCCTTTCGATCAGCCCGCCGTCGAAGAATCCAAGATCTTGACCCGCACATATCTTTCCGAGATGAAAGACACCGGCACACAGCACACCTGACCCCTCACATGCACCGGCTCCTTTCCGGGCAAGACCCGGAAGGGAATTGGCACCCCTTCAACAGAAACACGCCGGAAGAGTGCCCATCATTCTGAAAAGGGCACTGATGGATCGTGCCTGATCCGCATGCGGAAAACATGAACGGCATATGAATAAAATCCTCAAATCCTGTTCAGCTGGATTGTGCAACATTGGGGGCGCAACAGGCCGGAAAGGCAGCCTAGAGAGCCAACGGCTCGTGAACGTCCCAAGTGTTGAAGCCTTGTGATGAAAAAATTCCGGCAGAATGCGGCTTCGATCACGCCATGAGCATTCAGGCTCTCCCATTTTCCGGTCATCGTGCAAGCCGGATTTCGGGCGTGCAATCCGCCCGGAAACATCAGGAGGATGGAGCCATGAAAGTCCCCCGTATGGTCACCCTGCTGAGCGCTGGCATGATCGCGGCCGGCATGGTGTTGAGCATTACCAGCAGCACGGGCCTGGCGGCCCCCAAGGCGCCCCTGCCCGGCATCAAGAGCTACAATTTCACAGCCTCACCCAAGAAACTGCGCTGGCTGTGCTTCCGGTACTGGAAGGGGCGCTATTGGCGCAAGCAGGAGTTTTACGGCTGTGATGAGCTGAAGATCAAAATGGCGCGGCCCTATCGCGTCGTGTGCAGACGCTCGTTGACATCGGCCAATATCATCTGCGTGGTTACCAGTGCCCTGCCAGCCGGTGGCGGGGGCGGCGGCTCGCGTGAAGGTGGGCAAGCTACCAGAAGAACCGGTGGTTTCATCGGCGGACCGCTCTCGGCCAGGCCGTGAAAATCAAGCGGATGTCTGGCTCTTTTGTGCATCAAAGAACCCGTTTCCCCAATCACAGCCCGAAAAGCCGGAAGGCAGGACGCTTTCCGGCTCTTTCTTTTTTGAATGGCGCGCGCCGGTAAAGAGAACTTCATTAACTCCCGTTCATCTTGCATTCAGCTTGAATCCTTCACAGTGGCATTCGAAGAAAAACAGGAATAATGCCACATGTGAGGGAGGCCGCATCATGTTCATGGGCGCTGTCCGGCATGTATCCCATAAATTCAATGGCTTGCATGCAGACTCCACATCGGGAACAGATCCATCGCTCCCGGCAATAATCAGAAAAAAATCCTTATTGCCATCACACATAAACATATTCAAATATGATTATTTCTTGAAAAGTATCGTTCTTTTTATTCTAACCCTCATAGGCATCTCTTTCGCCTCGCCTTCCTTACGCGCCCAGGAAAGCGGTCTTCCCGGCGGCCTCCTTGCCCGTGATGATGCTGTGGTCACGGGCTTTTCCGGCACAGTGGAGCGGGCCGGCAAGCCCTTCATCGACACCGACGGCAAGAGCGTGCGCATCTTCGCGCTGAAAAATGCCGGGCCGCTCAATGCCCGGCTTTTGCGGCCCGAGGTGAAGCTTGAGGTTCCGGCGGCGCTCACCGGACAGGTCTTCGGCGTTGCGCTTGACCGGATGTTCCCGGCCAACGCCTATGTCGCCGCCACGGCGGCCTATGGCCTGCATATCATGGCGCCGGATGCCGACGGAGACGGCACCCCCGAAATCATCCGCAAGGGGCGCCCGGGCGCGACATGGATGGAAGGCCAGTGGGGCCCCGGCGGCGGCCCTGGCAGCATCTGGAAAATCGAGGGCGCCACCGGTCAGGTGCGCCTGTTTGCCAACCTGCCGGTCGGTGCGGCCGCGTTGGGCCAGATCGCCTTTGATCCGCTTCACTATCAGCTGTTCGTTTCCGATCGCGACGCCGGTCTCATCTACCGGCTGGACATGAACGGCAATGTGCTGGACACCTGGGATCACGGCCAGACGGGGCGGCCGGCCGCCGGGCTTGACGCGGTGGCCGATGACGGCGTTCAGGCCGATATCACCTCGCCCGATTTCGACATCGAGAATCCCAACACCTGGGGCCTGACCGACGTGCGTCGGCGCATCTGGGGGCTGGCGGTGCATGACGGGCGGCTTTACTACGCCGTGGCGGAAGGGCCGCAGGTGTGGTCTGTCTCCATCGATCCGGCCACCGGCGCACTGGGCGCGGATGCGCGCATTGAAATAGCGGAAGTGCCGGGCGGCATGGAGGTTTCCGACATCACCTTCGATACCCGCGGGCGCCTGTATCTGGCCCAGCGGGGCACGGCGGTCAATTCCGTGGAGATGACGGCGTTTCACGTCAGCGGCGCCAATCGTGTCATGCGATACCGGCGCGATCCGCAGACGGGCGCCTGGATCCAGGATCCGGCCGCGAATGCGCCGGAGGAATACGCCATCGGTTTTCCGCGGCCCTATCAGAATGCCGCCGGCGGCATCGCCCTGTCCTGCAGCGGGCTTCTGTGGAGCACAGGCGACAACTTGCGCAACGATCCCGTGGTGCTGCCCGCGGGGCCCTATGCCGTGCATGGCCTGCAGGGCAATCCGCTGCACATGACGCGGCCGCGGAACGAGCCGCCCTTTGCAACGGTTTTCGTGGATTATGACGGCCAGTTCGGCGACATGCGCAATGTCGGGCATGTCGGCGATGTGGACATCTATCGCGACTGCGCGGCCACGCCCGTGCCCGGCCACTTCACGCCGCCGCCGGGCTGGACGCCGCCGTGGCAGACGCCCTTCCCCGTGCCCTACAAGCGCGGCCTTGTCTGTCAGCGTGATGCGGAAAGCGGCGACTGGCTGTGCGATTATGAAATCCGCGTTGTCAACTGGGGTGCCGGTGTCTTTGCCGGTCCGCTGGTGATCTGGGACGAGCCGGCGGCGGGTGTCTCCTTCGAGGCGCTGCTGGAAGGCTCCGTCGGCTTCACCTGCACACAACCCGGCGGACCGGGCAGCCGCATTCGCTGTGAGGCGGAGGCAAGCCTGCGGCTCGATCTGCTGGCCTCGGCCTGGCTGCGGCTGCGCACGCGCATTCCCGCCGATGCGCCGCTTGCTGCCTTCGACAACTGCGTGATCATCGGCGAGGACGGCCTTGTGCGCGATTGCGCCAGCGTGCCGGTGCCCGAGCCGCGGCTGGTGCCGGAAAAGCTGCGCAGCCGCTGCGAACGCGATCTCATCGAGGGCGGCATCATCTGCCGCTATCTGCTCGGCGTCACCAACGCCGGCGGTGCGGCCTATACCGGACGGCCGAGCATCACGGATGATGTCGGCACCGGTGTTGTCCTCATCGGCGACAATGACGGCACCGGGCCGGATGGCGCCCTCTCCTGGAGCTGCGCGCAGCCGGGCGGCGCCGGCGGTGACATCGTATGTTCGACGGATGATGCGATCACGCTCGATCCCGGCGAACGGGCCGATGTCGAAATCACCGTGCGCATCCCCGAAGACGCGGAAGAGGACGCCTATCGCGACTGCGCGCTCATCGAGGCCGGTGGCGAACGCGCCTGTGTCGATGACCGCGCGCCACGGCTGGAGCATGAGAAGTTTACCCGTGCGTGCCAGCGCGTGGATGGCGGCATTCAGTGCGCCTACTTCATCCGCGTCATCAATGCGGGGCTGGCGCCATACACGGGCCCCCTGCATGTCGTTGATCATCCGGGTCCGGAAGTGACCTTCCTTGGAGCAGGGGCAACCCTGATTTCCTGGACGTGCAACCAGCCGGGCGGCCCGGGCAGCGACATCACCTGCGACAGCGACGCGCCCGCCACGCTCGGAATGGGCGAATCCGCCCTGCTCATCCTTTACGTCTTCATTCCGGACGGCGCGCCGGAAGAGGCCTATACCAACTGCCTGCTCATGGAAGAAGGCGGTGTGACCAGCTGCGTGCAGACACCAAGCAATGAGCAGCCTTGGGTGGTCAGCGACAAGCGGGCCATCGGCTGTGAGCAGGCGGAGGGTGGCTGGCAGTGTCAGGTGGAGCTGATCGCCACCAACACCGGGCTTGGTCCGTTCACCGGCCCGCTGACCCTGTTCGACTACGTGGGTGATGGCGTGGTGTTCGTCGGAAACGCCGATCCGGCGCAATGGTCCTGCAGTCAGCCCTCAGGCGCGGGCGGGACCATCTCCTGCAACACCAACGCACCGGTGACCATCCCCGTCGGTGGCTCGGTGAGCGAAGTGATCACCATCTTCATCCCGGAAGGCGCGCCGGCGGAGGCCTACACCGATTGCGTCCGCGTGAGCCTGATGGATGTCCCCGCGTGCGTGACCATTTCGCCGGAGGCGATGCAGCCAAGCAAGCGGCCGAGCATGCGGCTAGAAAAGAGCGATGCCCGCTGCCGCAAGGAGGGACACAGCTATCTGTGCACGCATCGCATCACGCTTACCAACACCGGGCAGAGCGCCTATACCGGCACGTTGAGCGTCAACGATCTGGTGCATCCTTCCGCGCAGGTGGTGGCCTACAGCGGCTCGGTGGCCTGGCAGAGCTGCGCCAAGACCGGTTCTGCCACGATCCATTGCGAGAGCGCGCCGGTTACGCTGGCGGCCGGTGCGAGCGCCACGCTTCTGCTCACCGTGCGCTATGATGCGGCGGCGATGGAGAAGCGCGGGGCCCTGCGCAACTGCGCCATTGGTGGCGTTGGTGATGCGCAAGGTGGTCAGGGCGGCAGTGGTTCGACCGGTTTTGAACTGCTCGGCCGCGTCATGCCGCAGGGCAATGCCATCAGGACTGGCGATGAGGAGCCGCCGGCCGATCTCTGCGCCCGCGTGCGCCTCGCCGCCGGCAAGGGCTGTGACTGCGCCGAGGGCAAGCCGCAGCCGAAGCGCCCCGTGTGCCCGCCCGGCTGGACGACCTATCCCGCCGGCACGCAACCGCCCAGGGGCTGGCAGACGCAGACACTGGGCGAAGGCGCCGCGGCGATCATCTGCGCCCGGCCTGTGGTCACGCCGCAGCCGCCGATCGGCGGGATCGTGCCGCCAGCAGGCCCCAAGTGCCGCAAGGACGAATTCCGCATCCCCTACAAGGACATTCGCCTGTGGCAGAAACGGGGCTATCGCGTCCGCAAGGTGCAGCGGGGCCGGGTGGTGATCTGGTGCGCCAGGCCGCGCAAGGCCGTCGTCTGCCCGCCCGGCTGGCAGCCGCTTGATCCGGGCATCGTGCCGCTGCGCAAAAAGCAGGGATGGCAGGTCCGGCGCCTGAGCAAGACCCTGTGGTGCGGCATCAAGCCGGTTCTGCCCGCCTGCCCGCGCGGCTACAAGCCGGTGCCGGCCAATGAGGTTCCGGCCCTGCGCAAGAAGGGATGGCGGCTGATGCAAATCGCGCCCGGTCGCTGGTGCGG
>NZ_KN050830.1:6368-50093 GCF_000746275.1 Thermopetrobacter sp. TC1 | reverse complement strand
GTGCCGGCCAATGAGGTTCCGGCCCTGCGCAAGAAGGGGTGGCGGCTTAAGCAGATCGCGCCCGGTCGCTGGTGCGGTCAGCCAGGTGTGAAGCCCTGCCCGCCGGGCATGCATCGGGTGAAGGATCGCTGCGTGCCCATCGTCAAGCCGTGCCCCCAGGGCATGCAGAGGCTGAACAACCGGTGTGTGCCGATTGTCAAACCCTGCCCGCCGGGCATGGTGCGCAAGGGAGGCGTTTGCCGGCCGGTGAAGCCGCCCAAGCCGCCGGTGGTCAAGCCCTGCCCGAAAGGCATGAAGCGCCTCGGCAATCGCTGCGTGCCCATTGCCAAGCCCAAGCCGCCTCAGCCGAAGCCCTGTGGCAAGGGGATGGTTCGGGTGCGCGGAAAGTGCGTGCCTGTGCGGCCAAAGCCGCAGGCAAAGCCGTGCCCGAAGGGGCTGGTGAAGGTGCGTGGCCGCTGTGTGCGCCCGCAAAGCAGCCGGCCGCGTCCGTCCTGCCCGAAGGGCCAGGTGCTGCGCAAGGGGCGCTGTGTTGCAACCCGCCCGGCCCAGCCCGCCAGGCCACCAGTGCGCAAGCAGCCGCAAATCATGGTGCCGCAGCTGAAATAAGACCGGGTGCGAAATCAGACACAGGCCGGCATCGACACGACCTTCAGGGGTGGCGGATCAATCCGCCGCCCCTTCCCATGTCCTGACATGTCTTGAAATGCGGCAGCCGCATCGGATCTCGCGCCGGGCGAGGGGCTTTACGCCTCATATCCGCATGACATTTGCAGAAAGGAGGGGAAACACCAGATGTGGGTCATCACGACGGAGGGCATGATCTCGTGTGTCCGGCATAAGGATAAGCCGAATATCATCATCGTGCGGGCACGGAAGAAAGACCATCTTGAGCGGGCGTTTCCGCAGCATGCCGATGCCATCTTTCAGCTTGAGGACGCGGATTACACCTGGCGGCTGCATGTCGAGGAACAGGTGCTGAAAGACATGCTGGTTCGCTATGTCGAGGAGAAGCTCGATTATCCAAATTTCAAGAACGCGGTGGCGGAGCGCCATCCCGAGGAGCGCGCCTATCTCGATGCCCTGCACGAGGTCTGGTTCACCTTCCTGCGCTTTCTGAAATACGGCGGGCGCTCATGATCATGACGATCAAAACGGTTCTTCCGGGCTCCGTGTCACCGCCGATAGGGTGTTATGAGCATTATTCCAGGTTTGGGCTGTCATGTTGCCTTGAGAAGGCGGGCGATTTCGGCGCGCAGTTCGGCAAGGCCTGTGCCCTTGCGCGCGGAGGTGACGTGAACGACCGGGTGCGCCGCCGGCCGGGCGGTTAAGGCGCGGGCGATACTGGTTCGCAGTTTTTCGAGGTGATCGGCGCGGGCCTTGTCCGCCTTGGTGAGCACCACCTGATAGTTGACCGCGGCCTCATCGAGCAGATCCATGGCGGCAAGATCATGGGCCTTAAGGCCATGGCGGGCGTCGATGAGCACGAACACGCGGCGCAGGGGCGCGCGGCCGCGCAGAAAGTCGCGCACCAGGGCCTGCCAGCGCTTCACCAGGGATTTCGGCGCCTTGGCATAGCCATAGCCGGGCATGTCCACCAGGGCCATGCGCCCCTCGGCGAGGGCGAAGTAGTTCAGCTCCCGGGTGCGGCCGGGGGTGTTGGAGGTGCGGGCCACATCGCGGCGATTGAACAGGGCGTTGATCAGGGAGGACTTGCCCACGTTGGAGCGGCCGGCAAAGGCGATCTCCACCTCATGCGGCGGCGGCAGGTCACGCATGTCGGCCACGCCTCGGAGAAAGACGGGCGGTCTGGCGAACAGGCGCCGGCCCTGTTCCAGGGCACGTTCGCGCGCTTCCTCATCAAGATCGGACAGCGGCGCATCCACAAGCCGCGGCGGCGATGACGGCGCTGACGCCGGCGTTGCCGCCGCCCCAGTCGCCGTCGCGTCTTCCGCCTTTATCTGTTGCGCTTGCCGTTCGCCGCCCGTCTTTGCGTTCCCGGCGGGCGAAGAGCGGGGCGCCCTGTTTCTTTCCGCGGTCATGTCAGGCCTTGTCGGCCCCCTTGTTGAGGAACGGCAAACTCTTCTTCAGCGCGTTCCACAGATGGATCTCGGCGCCGTGCTTCTTCATGATGTAGCTCTGCTGGATGATGGAGAGGAAGTTGTTCCATGTCCAGTAGAGCACGAGGCCGGCGGGAAACGTGCCGAGCATGAAGGTGAAGAGCACCGGCATCCAGTTGAAGATCTGGGCCTGCACCGGATCGGGGGGCGGCGGATTGAGCTTCATCTGCACCCACATGGTCAGGCCCATGAGCAGGGGCAGGACGCCGATCTGCAGAAACAGCGGCGGATCCCAGGGGATGAGCCCGAAGAGATTGAACAGGCTGGTGGGATCGGGCGCGGAGAGGTCCCTGATCCAGCCGATGAAGGGTGCATGCCGCATCTCGATGGTGACGAAGAGCACCTTGTACAGCGCAAAGAAGATCGGCACCTGAATGAGCATGGGCAGGCAGCCGGCCATGGGCGAGACCTTGTTCTTGCGGTACAGCTCCATCATGGCCTGCTGCTGCTTGAGCTTGTCGTCCTTGTACAGCTCCCTGATGCGCTCCAGCTCGGGCTGAAGCTTCTTCATCTTCGCCATGGAGGCGTAGGACTTGTTGGAGAGCGGGAAGAGGACGAGCTTGATCAGCAGCGTGGCGACGAGAATGGCAAAGCCATAGTTGCCCAGCAGGTTGTACAGCCAGTGCAGCAGGAAGAACATGGGCTTGGTGATGAAATAGAACCAGCCCCAGTCGATGAGCAGGTCGAATTTGTCGATGCCGTAAGTCTTCTCGTAATTGTCGATGAGCGCAACGACCTTGGCGCCGGAGAAGGTGAGGGTCTGCTGCGTGGCCTTGGCCCCGGGCGCGATGGTCACGCCGGTCTTGCCCAGCCAGTCGGCCTGGAAGATGTCGGTGCCGTTGACCTTGGTATGGAAGAAGCGGCCATGAATGGCCTGCTTCTGATCGCGCGGCATGACGGTGACCGCCCAGTACTTGTCGGTGATGCCCAGCCAGCCGCCGGTGGAATCGGCCTCCTGGGGCTTTGCATCCTCTTCCATCAGGTCCTTGTAGCGGACTTCATAGAGCTCACCGTCAAGAACGCCGATCAGCCCCTCATGGAGCACGAAGTATCCTTGCGTTTTCGGCACGCCGTGACGCTGCACCCGCGCATAGGGATAGAGAACCACGGGCTTGTCGGAGCGGTTCTCCACCGTCTGGGTGACGGAGAACATGTAGTTCTCATCGACGGTGAAGGTGCGGCGGAAAATGAGCCCCTCGCCGTTGTCCCATTCCAGGGTCACGGAGCCGCCTGCCTTCAGCACGGCGCCTTCGGGCGCCTTCCACACGGTATCGCGCCCCGGCACCCTGACGTTCTGACCGGGCGCGGGCGCCCAGCCGACTTCGGTGAAATAGGCATTCTTCGTGCCGACGGGATTGAGCAGGGTGATGATGGGGCTGTCTGGCGAGACCGTCTCGCGATAGCGGCGCAGTTTCAGGTCATCAAGCCGGCCGCCGCGCAGATTGATCGAGCCGATGAGCGAGGGCGTATCAATGCGTACGCGCGGGTCCTTTTGCAGAACGGCCTGCCGCGGCTGCATGCCGCCCGGGGCCGGCGCGGCAACGCCGGGCGCCTGGGCCTGGCCGCCCTTGCCATCCGTGGCCGCTGGCGTTGGCGCGGTGACGTCGGCTGATTTGGTGGTGGAGGGGCTGGCCGTCTGTTCCTGAGCCGCCTGCTGAAGCTTCTTCTGCTTTTCCACCTGCGGGCCGACGTAGAAGATCTGCCAGCCGATGATGATCAGCAGCGAGAGGACGATGGCTATGATGAAATTCTTCTGCTCGCCTTGCATGGCTTATGGCTCTGTCCCGTTCGGCCGGAATGCTCCGGTTCATTTCTCCTTGCGGCCCGCCGAGGTCTTGCGGCGGGGGCGCGCAGCATGTCCCCGGCCGGCATTGAGCATGTCCAGCGCCCGCAGCAGCTGCCCGCGCAGATCGGCAAAACGGGCGGTGGCCGTGCCTTCGCGGGCGATGAAGACGTAATCCCGCCCCGGCAGCAGACGCCCCTGTGGCAACTGACGCACGATTTCACGCAGGCGGCGGCGGGCCCGGTTGCGAATCACCGCCTTGCCGATGCGACGGGTGGCCGTGAAGCCCACGCGGGGCGGGCCGTCATCATTGCGCTTGCGCATCTGCACCACCACCAGCGGCATGGCCCGGAACACGCCGCGGGCGGCGGCAAGAAAATCGCTGCGGTGGCGCAGGACTTCGGGCATGCGCGCAACCGCGCCCTCGCCCGCCTTGTCGGTTCCGGCTTCAGGCATGTGTCACACAAAAAGGGCCGGATGCCGCAAAGCCGGCGCTTTATTCAAGCCGACAGACGCGCGCGGCCCTTGGCCCGACGCCGCTTGAGAACCTTGCGCCCGCCGCGCGTGGCCATGCGGGCCCGGAAGCCATGACGGCGCTTGCGCACAAGACGGCTCGGCTGAAACGTCCTCTTCATCGCTCGAATCTCCTCGCAGAATGGCTCAAACCCATCACATGCCCGCGTATGGCCCCGTGCGGCGGCCCGGAGACGATGCAACGCTCAAGGCCATCCAAGAACACAGGACAGGATACGCCGCTTTCGCCTTCCCTTTTTTGCAAGGCAAGGCGAAACGGGCGCATCCCTTCGCTCCCTTTCCGGCCGTCGGTCTTTCCTCGTTGCCGGGAAACAGGCCGGGCCCGAACGCGGGCCGTCGTCATGGTTGCGGCTTATACGGCCAGGCCGCGGCCAAGTCAACGAAAGGGAGATGAAAAGGCGGTCATGGACGACTGGGCAAACAGGACGGCGGGGTGCTGCGAAATGGCTGTTTCCTTCAACGGCGGCAGAAGCGTCTGGCGGCGGGAGTCCAGCGGCCGAAGCCGGTAGCGACAAGATTGCGGATGACGGCACAGACATAGCGCTTCTGGGCAGCGTCGTTGTTCGGCCCGGCGTGATAGCGGGCCGCGGCCATGGTCCAGGAGCCCTCGCGCTCGTAAAGGCGGCGCAGGAACCGCGCGGCGTAATCCACGTTGGCAGCGGGATCAAGCATCTGACGCGGCGAGGCAAACTGGCGGCCGTGATAATGATGATTGATCTGCATGCATCCCAGATCGATCAGATACTTGCCGCGGGCGCGGGCAGAACGGAAGATGCGCAGGGCTTCCTCGGGGCTGCCGGCGTAAACGGCCTTGCCATGGATGTTGAGCGCCCAGGGGCGCAGGCTGCCCTTGCGCCCGGTCTCGGTCAGCCCCACGGCATAGAGCACCGCCAGGGGAACGCGGTGCCGGCGCGCGGCGGTGAGCATGTAACGCTCACAAACGCCGGCGTTTCCCGCAGGCCGGCGCGATGCCGCCGCCGCATCTCCGGAATGGTTGAGGGCCGCGGCAAGCAGCATCAAAAGCAGGCTAGAGATAGACAGCGCGCGGATCGCGCTCCGTTTGCGTGGCACTGCCTTCATCGCCCCGTCCTAAGTCACCATGGCCTGAAGAGGAACCGGCCCGGCTGCGCTCATCCTGCCCCTGACCGCTGAACGCGCCCTGCCCCTGACCCGCACCGGCTTGCCCACCCGGATGATGGGAAGGGCTCTGTCCAGGGCCCGGCATCTGGGCATCCTGCCGGGAGACGACAGCCAGGGCGGGATCCACCCCGATGTGCACCTGCACCTGCCGCATGCCGCCAGCATGCCCTTCGCGGGTGATGATGCGGCGGGCGAGATCCTCGGCATCGCGGCGCACGCGCTCCGCCCAGGCGGAATCGGGAAGGGTGATGCGGATCTCAAGCACGCCCTGCTGCAGGGTCAGGCGGGCGCTGACCGTGCCGAGGTGCTCCGGCTTCAGCTGAATGTGCAGATGTCGATTGACGGTCACCGCATGACCGGTCTGACCATGTGCGCCGGTGAGATCGGAAAGCCCTTGCAATACGGCATCGCGGATGCGCCCGGCATTGGCCTCGATCGCGCCGGCATCGTCCACGGCCACCGTGGCAACCGCTGCAGCATCCAGAGCTCGGGGCGGCGCGAAATGCCGGCTCTGGCCGGCATCCTCCACCTGCAGTTTCACATCACGCATGACATCGGCAAGCCGCCCGTTGCCGGCAGGGGCTTCAAGCCGGCGCCCGCGCCCTTCATCAACGCCCGCCAGAAACGCATCCGGATGAAGCGCTGAACGATTATCGCCTTTCGGTGCGCCGGAGATATGTTTATCCGGCATCGATGAGACGGCATCGAAATCCGCATCCACGGGGACCGCTTTATCCGTGAAAGAACGCAGCGGCCTTCCCGTCTCAGAAGAGAAAGGCGTGCGAACCGGCATGGCGCCCGGCTGCCTTGAAGCACCGTTCAGGAAGCCAAACGATACCTGCTGAACCGGCGTATCCGCAGCTTCGCGCGGCAAGGCCCCCTTCTCGTCAGCGGCTTCTGCCTTCGGCTTAATACCATCAGGCCCGGCATCCTTGGCATCTTCGCCATCGCCCTCCGGCCTTATTGCATCGGGCTTAAGCGATGGTTCGGGCCCGTCAGCCTCTTTCATCAGGGAAACAGTGAGGGCTTCGATTTCTTCCGGATTGTCCATTTGCGCAGCCTGCAAAGACACACGGGATGCGCCCGCCCCGTCACCGGGCCTGCGCGGCATGGACGATGCGGCTTTCGCCTTGCGCCGGTGACCCTTTGCCGCTGTGCGCTCACTGATCTCGTTGCCCTGTTTTTCCTGAGCTTGCGCCTCTGGCTCGGCGTGCGCGCGCGCCCCCGTTTTGGGGGACGTCTCGGCAGCGGAGGTTGTGGAACCGGACGGCGCAGAACCTGTCGGCTGTTTTGACAGATAGTCATCGAAAGGCGGCGCATCGGCCTGATTGCGGGCATCGGGCGCATGCGCCTGGTCCTGCATGACGGAAGCGGACCTGAACGAGGCCTTCATGGAGAACATGGGCAAGGAGGTGCTCATGGGATGTCCGCGTATTGCTTCAAGAGCCGTTCCACCTGCGCCGCCAGGGCTTCGGCCCGGGCCAGCCTGGGATCATCCTGCTCTTTCTGGCTTGCGCTGGCCTTGCCTGTGCTCTCTTTGGCCTTGTGCCCTTTCTTCTTTTTCACCCGGATGGCGGCGAGTGTCTCCGAAAGGGGCTCATCAATGATCGCCCGCCCCACCAGCAGCGCGGCAAGGCGCAGGCTGCGGTCCCGTTCGCCGAGGTTCTTTTCATCCAGAGCGTTCAGGGTATTGAGGATCGGCTCGGGGTCGGGCCGGGCGATCTCGGCGGCGGCGCGATAGAGCCGGGTGCGGGCAGCGAAGCGCGCCACGTTCGGATAAAGCGCCCGCGCCTTTTTCGCCGCATGAGCGGCAAGGGCGAACTTGCCGTCAAGCAGGGCGCGGCGGGACATGGCAGCGAGCAGAAGCGCCCGGCGCCGCTTGCTTAAGCGGGAGAGCAGCGGCTCGATCCGCTCCAGCGGCGAGGGCCGGAGGCCATAATCCAGCCGCACCAGCACCACGGAAAGCCGCTTCAGGAAATCATCGACATAAAAGGAGCGATTGAAGCGTCTGAGATAAATGCCGGCCAGGCGCACGGCCCGTTCGACATCGCCCTCCATGCCGGCCAGCCACACGCCGCGGCGCAGCGCCACCTCCTCCTGCAGGGTGCCGGGCTTGAGCAGGCGGACATGATCCAGATGCGCAAGCGCCAGCGGCGGATCGGAAGACGCGCGCAAGACCGCCACCGCCAGCTCGAACTGGGCGCGGGCGTTGCGCGTCATGAAGGCATGAACGGAAATGCCCGAAAACAGCTTCCAGGCGCGGGCATTCTCGCCGCGGGCATAGGCGACAGCGCCTGCAAGCGCGCCCTTGGGCAGGGCCACGGGAACCTTCTTCGCCAGCAGCCGTTCGGCCACATCGGGGCGGCCGCCGGCGAGCAGCCAGGTGAACAGCGCCTCGGCATTGCGTTTCTCCCGCCAGATGCGGGGCGGAAAGGCAGCCATGCGCCGGATGAGAAAACGATGCAGGGCGCGGGCTGTGCGGGCGGCGCGGGCATCGCCTTCAGCCAGGCGGTTCTGCACATTCTGCAGCGCGCGCAGGTATTCCCAGGGTCTGGCCTCCTGATACGACGTGGCAGCCTTATGCGGTGCGGCTGCCTTTTGCGGCGCGGCCTCTTGATGCGGCGCGGCGACGAGAGGCGAAGAGGAGACAAAAGCCGTCAAGACGACCGCAAACAGGGATGCGCCGAAAGCGGCAATGCGGACGGACATGGCTTATTCCTCCCGCTTGAGAAGGATCTCGATGCGGCGGTTGCGGGCATCATAAGGATCGTCGGGAACGGCCGGCTCGCGATCGGCCAGCCCTTCCACGCGCACGAAACGGTTCTCCGGCAGGCCGCCGCGGATGAGCATGTAGCGGGCCATGTGGGCGCGCGCGGTGGACAGGCGCCAGTTGTCATAGCCCTTGCTGCGATAGGGGCGGGCATCGGTGTGACCGCGCACGATGATCTTGCCCGGCATGGTGCGCAGGATCTTCGCCACCTTTTCCATGAAGCGCACCGTCTGCGGCAGGGGCTTGGCCGAACCGATGGCAAACATGCCGAAACCGGCCTTGTCGGAGATGGAGATGAGCACACCTTCATCGATGCGCTTCACCGTCACCTCCGGCGCCAGACCGCCGCTGCCGGCCAGTGCCTTTTTCAGCGCCTTGCGCAGCATCTCCACCTGCTTTTCCAGGTCCTTGATGCGGGCGGCCTGTTCGGCATGGGCCTTCTGCAGTTCGGCAGTGCTCATCGGCCTGGTAAGGCGCGCGGCCTTGTTTTGCGCCGTGTGTGTCTTCCCCTCTTTTTGCTGCGCGTTATTCGCTTGCGCGTTTTTTGCTGCGTGTTTCTCCGGCATCGCGGCAGAGGCCTTGCCCTTATCTTTCCCTTCAGCCAGCTTCAGGGCCTTTGCCTTCTTCGCCCCGTCTTCAGCCGCGGCCGGGGCGGTGCGGCGGGTGGTGGGATTTTTCGGGCCGCCTTCGGCGCTGGCCGCGTCCTCCGGCGGCAGGTCATCATCAAGCATCTCCCAGGTGCGCGGCGCATAAGGATCGCGGAAGGCATCGCCGCCTTCGGCGCCAATGGTCTCGGGATTGCGCTGTTCGGCGGACCCGGAGAGCAGGTCCGGCGCGCCGCCGGCGATGCGATCAAGCGTGCGCACCGGATCCCGGAACAGTTCGCTCTCCGGAATGTCGCCGCCGGTGAAATAGGAAACCGGCCCCTTCTTTGGCGTCTGGTGGCGCTTGGGTTCGTCGATCTTGCCGCTGTCGGCGACCTTGGCCTTGGCCTCGTTCTTCAGCTTCTCGTTTTCGACATCGCCGCTCGAAGTCTTGGGATCCTCTTTGAGGCCGCGGGGATTGGTCGTGGTATCGACAAGCTTCACCGGATTGAAATAGCTGGCCACCTGCACCTTGGTTTCCTCGTTGGCGGCGTTGATCAGCCACATGACCAGAAAAAAGGCCATCATCGCCGTCATGAAGTCGGCAAAGGCCACCTTCCACACGCCGCCGTGGTGGCCTTCCTCGCAGTGGCCGCCCTTGCGGACGATGACGATCTCGCCATGATCACCATGGCGTTCCATCTGGGGTTCGCTCATCGGCCCTTACCTTTCCGCTTCATCCGGCGCCGGCGGCGCTTCCCGTAAGTTCGCCGCCCATTGCGAGATGGCGGTGCGGATCACCGTTTCGTGCACCATCACCTCAATCTCGGCCATGGTCTCATCCTCGGCGCAGGCCTCATCCGGCAATCGGCCGCTCAAACGCGCTTTCAGGGCACGAAGGAGCGCCTTCGGCCCGCGCACGCGAAGCTCGATGCCCTCCTCCTCGCGCAACAGCCGGTCAAGCCGTGCCGCCAGTTGGACAAGCGCCTGTTCGCGCGCCGCTTCGGCCAGCACAGGGCGCAGGACCTCAGCCAGCACGGAAAAGAGCGTTCCCTGCAGCTCGGTCAGCCCGGCATCGATGCGCGCGGCCAGATCACGCGCCAGAGTGTCGGCAAGGGCCGCTTGCGCAGCCCGGCGCTCGGCCTCAAGCCGGATGCCGAATTCCGCACGCAGGCGCGCAAGCTGCGCCTCAAACCCCGCCCGCGCCTCCATGAGCCCGGCGCGGCGCCCTTCCGCGAAGGCGGCGATCAGGGCCTGCTGCGATGTTCCTTCTCCCGGCGTTTCCGCCTCATGCCTTGCCAAAGCCGCCTCGGGCTCTTGCATGTGCGCGTCATGAGAAGCAGTGACGGAAGAGGAGTCTGACGCCGGTGCATCATCCCTCTTTCCCTCTGTTGCGTCGCCGCCCGCTTCCCCTTTGAAAAGCGCCGCCAGCGGCGGCCGCCGCCGGGGCCGCTCAAAGGCGGCCAGCCGCCGGGCCAGGGGTGTCGGTCGCCGCCCGCTCATGCCTTACGCCTCCTCCCGCAGCCATTCCTTCAGCACGGCCGCGGCCTGCCTGTCGTCGTATTCAATGAGCTTCTTCAGCTTCTCCACCGGCTCGCGGGCATTGGCGCCGTCAAGAAGCTCGGCGAGCGGATCGAGCGCCTCCTGTTCCGCCGCCTTCGCCTCCGCCGAGTCGCCTGCGCCCTCCTGAGCCGTGGCGGTGGCCTGTTCCGGCCCGGGCAAGGCGCCCTCCGCCTGTGCCGGCGCGGCAAGCTGTGCCGCCGCCTCACCCTCTTCGCTGCCAGGCAGGGCTGCCTGATCGGCCAACTCGCCGGCCTGATCATGCACCTCCACCTCCGGCGCCGGTGGTTTGGCCTGCTGGGTGAGCATGCGCAGGGCGGGGCGCACGCCGAGCATCATGATGAGCGCAATGGCGATGATGACGGCGGCGGCGTTGAGCATGGTCGGCAGCATGGAGAGCAGCCAGACGGTGAAGCCGGTGCCGCCCACGGGCTCAAGCGGCCGCGAGGACTGAATGAAATCGGTGATGGTGATCTTGAGCGTATCGCCGCGCTTTTCCGACAGGCCGGCGGCGGAAGCGACAAGCGCGCGCAGCTCCTTCTCCTGGGCGGCGAGATCCTCCGGCGTCAGCTTGCGGCCAAGCACGGTTTCCAGCGCCTTGCGGTTGACGATGACGGCGAGGCTGATGCGGTCGATGTCATAGCCATCATGCTCGGTGATCACGCGGCGGGAGCTGATCTCGTAGTTGGTGATGCGTTCCTTGCGGTCGCGCTTTTCCTGATTCTTCTGCCCGCCGCCGGCGCCGGTCTCTTCCTGGGGAATTTCCTGCTGCACGGAGGTGGCCTTGGCGGAGGAGGAATTGACCGAGGAGATCTTCTCCTTGATGTCGCGCACGGAGCGCTCCACCCGCGATTCCGGATCGTAGGTGATCTCATCCACCTTGCGGCGGTCGGTGTTCAGGCGCGCGGCCACCGAGACCTGAAAGTTTCCGGCGCCGATGTAGGGCACGAGGGTGGAGCGCACGTTGTCGCGGATCATGCGCGCCAGATTCTGCTCCAGATCCACCAGCCGGCGGGGGGCGGCGGAAAGATTGTCCTCGCCGCTGGCCAGCAGCGTGCCGTCGGTGTCCATGACGGAGACGCGCTCCACGGCCAGACCGGGCACGGCGCCGGCGACGAGATGACGAATGGCGCTGGCCGACGCCGGCGAGAAGCTGCCGTCGGTGCGAATGAGGACGGAGGCGGAGGCCTTGCCGGAATTGCGGCGGAAGCTGTAGCGCCGGGGCAGGACCAGATGCACGCGCGCGGCCTTCACGCCGTTGATGGTCTGTATGGTGCGGGCAAGCTCCCCTTCCAGGGCACGCACAAGGGTGACATCCTGCATGAAGGAGGTCAGCCCCAGCGCGCCGATGTTGTCGAACAGCTCATAGCCGGCGCGGGCGGAGCGCGGCAGGCCCTTTTCCGCCAGCAGCATGCGGGCGCGCGCCGCCTGTCCATAGGCGACCTTGACCGTCTGGCCGTCGGCGCTGACGTCGAAATCAATGCGCGCCTCGGACAAGGCCGCGCCAATGGCCGAAACATCGCGCGGCGAGAGATTGGTATAGAGGGTCTCATACTGCGGGCGGGTGAGCAGCCAGGCGGAGAGGCCCACGGCCAGCATGACCAGCGCGCCAACGACACCGAGAATGATCAGGCGGCGCGTGCCCAGCGCCGCCAGGCTGGTGCCGAGCCGTGCGATGTTCTGTTGCACGTCGATGTTCGCCATGAGCCCCTGCCAATGATCCTTTCACGCAGCACGCATGCCCGAACACGCCATTATGGATGGCTTGAAAAGACGGGCGTTGCCGCCGTCATCATCAACAGGCAGCCTTGTGCGAGGGTTGCGCCTGCAGGGATGCGATGCAGCAAGGCAGGCCGCTTCTCCTTTCACCCCTGCATTGCGTAATGGACAGAGGCCATTTCATCGCGAGGGCCGGGCCTTGGCCTCCTCGCATTGGCAGACGGGGCAGAAGAAGGTGCTGCGGCCCGATTGCACCATGCGCTGAATGGGATGGCCGCAGCGTTCGCATGGTTCGCCTTCGCGGCCGTAGACGGAAAAATGCTGCTGAAAGGTGCCGCTTTCGCCCGACACCCTTTGATGGTCCCGCAAGGTGGCGCCGCCGGCGGCAATGGCTTCGGTAAGCACGTCGCGAATGGCGGCAACGAGGCGTTCCAGTGCCGGTCTGGCCATGCCGTCCGGCGCCAGCGCACCGGCCGGGCACAAGGGCGAGATGCGCGCGCGAAACAGGGCCTCGCAGACATAGATGTTGCCAAGGCCTGCCACCACGGTCTGATCAAGCAGCACGGTCTTGATCGGTGCGATGCGGCCCGCAATACGGCGGGCAAGTCCGGTTGCGGAAAAGGCATTGCCCAGCGGCTCCGGCCCCAGATGCGCCAGCATCGGATGCTCCTGCGCCCGTTCGGTGGCGATAAGATCAAACAGGCCGAAGCGGCGCGGATCGGTATAGATGATGCGGGTGCCGTCCTGAAGATCGAGGATGAGATGATCATGCGGGCCTTTCTTGCGCCTGGCCGCGGGCTGGAAATAGAACTCGCCCAGCGCCTGCGCCGCAGCCCCCTCGGGCGGAAGGACGGTGAAGCGGCCGCTCATGCCCAGATGGGAGATCAGCGTCTGGCCGCTGCTCAGCCGCCAGAGCAGGAACTTGGCGCGCCGGGTCAGCGAGAAGATGCGCGCGCCCTCAAGTGCGGCCTTCAGCCCCCGCGGCCAGGGGCGGCGCAGGGTCTTGCGCGAGCGGCGCACCTGCACGATGCGTTTTCCCTCCACATGCGGTGCCAGCCCGCGCCGCACCGTCTCCACTTCCGGCAATTCCGGCATGTTTCTTCTCGCTCCGCTCAGGATGCGGCCGCTTTCTTCATGGCCAGACGCCGCGCCATCACCCGCTCGCGATGAAACACGAACAGCCCGGCGCCGGCAACCATGAGCGCGCCGAGAACGGTGAGCAGATCCGGCACGTCGCCAAACCACAGCCAGCCGATGAGGATCATCCAGAACAGCTGTGTGTAGGAAAAGGGCGCCAGCAGGGAGGCATCGGCCAGCCGATGCGCCTGCACCAGCAGGAAATGTCCCATGGAGCCAATGCTGGCCATGCCGATGAGATAGGCCCATTCCGGCCCCTGCGGCAGGGCGAGGGCGCCGGTGACGACCGGCAGGGGCAGCGAAAGGACGGCGCCGGCCGCCGTGCCCCAGAACAGCGAGGCAATGGCGGCATCATGCGCGCCCACCTTGCGGGTGAAGATCTGATAGAGAGACAGCGTGAACGCCGCCGCCAGAGACAGGAGCATGGCGGGATGAAAGGCATCCGTGCCCGGCCTTAAGACCAGCAGGACGCCAAGAAAGCCGGCAAGCACGGCAAGCCAGCGCCGCCAGCCCACATGTTCGCCAAGCAGCAAAGGCGAGAGCAGACAGACCCACAACGGTGTTGAGAACAGCAGGGAGGAGGTCTGCGCCAGTTGCAGGTATTTCACGGCGATGAAATTGAACAGCGTGGCCAGCACCATGAACAGGCCGCGCACAAGCTGCATCTTCAGGTTGGCGGTGCGCAAGAATCCCTTGCCCCAGATGACAAGGCCGGCGAGCGCGATCACGAGCGCGCCGAAAACATAGCGCCCGGACACGATCACCGCCGGCGGCAGCGTGGCGGAGAGAAACTTGGCGGTGGCATCCATGACGGAAAAGAAGACGAAGGCCACCGTCATGAGGAGAATGCCGACAGATGAGGGATGCCCCGCCTGTGTTTCGTCGTTCTCTTTCATGAGATCGCGCCTCTCCTTTGCGGACAAACGCCTTGAAAAACGCCCCGCTCACCCAAAGAGTGCCTTGTCCGAAGCCGGCAAAGACCGTATGCAGGCCAAAAATCGGTCCCAAGCATCAGGGAGGGTGTGTAACGATGCTGCGCAAGGCTCTGGCAGTTACGTTTGCGGCCGGTCTGTCGCTGTGCGCCACGATGAAGGCCATGGCGGCCGAGGTCAAGATCGGCTTTGTGACGACCTTAACGACCCCGGCCGCGGTCATCGGCCGCGACATGGTGGATGCCGCCAAGCTGGCGATCGAGCACATGGGCGGCAAGATGGCCGGGCGCGATGTCAGGCTGATCGTGGAAGACGACGGTTTTCGCCCCGACATCGGCCGGCAGAAGGCGGTGAAGCTGGTGAAGCAGGATGATGTGGATTTCGTCACCGGCTTCATCTGGAGCCATGTGCTGATGGCGGCGCGCAAGCCCGTTCTGGACGCCGGCAAGTTCCTGATCTCCGCCAACGCAGGCCCGGCGCCGCTGGCGGGCAAGCTGTGCCACAGGAATTTCTTCTCCGCCTCCTGGCAGAACGATCAGGTGCCCATGGCCATGGGTGAGGTGCTCAATCAGCTCGGCGTGAAGACGTTGTACATCATCGCGCCCAACTACACGGCGGGCAAGAACATCGTCGCCGGCGTGGAGCGCACCTTCCGCGGCAAGGTGCTGGGCAAGGATTTCACGCGCTGGGGCAAGGACGCGCAGCTGGATTTCTCCGCGGAGCTGTCCAAGGCGGCCGCTTCCGGGGCCGATGCGCTTTTCGCCTTCTATCCGGGCAAGGCCGGCATCGCCTTCATCCGCCAGTACAATCAGGCCGGCCTGAAGGACAAGCTGAAGCTCTATACCGTATTCACCATCGATGCCCTGTCTCTGCCGCGGCTGGCGCAGGCGGGCATTGATGTCATCGGCGGGCAGTCCACCCATTTCTGGAGCCCGGATCTCAACCCCCCGGCCAACCGCCGTTTCGTGAAGGCCTTCCGCGAAAAATACGGGCGCTATCCCTCCTTCTATGCCGCACAGGCCTATGATGCCATGAACCTGATCCGCGCCGGGGTGGAAGGAGCGAAGGGGGATCTGGAGAACACCGATGCCATCCGCGCCGCCATGAAAGCGGCAAGGTTCGAATCGGTGCGCGGCCCCTTCCGCTACGGCAACAATCACTTCCCCATCCAGAACTTCTACCTGCGCGAGGTGGTCAGGGACGATCAGGGCCATCTTACCTTCCGCATCGTCAAGACGGTGCTTAAGGATCATCAGGATCCCTACGCCAAGGACTGCCCGCTGAAATGAGAGACACCCCGCCTTTTGGCCGCACATGGGCGGCAGGGGGCGGCAACCGGCTTCCATGCTGCGGAAGCGCGGGCTGTTGCGCAGGAGAGCCGCACTCTCTAGTGTAGATCGCGAATGGCCAACGGCCGGGCCGCCGCTCAGGACATGGGCGCGGCCCGTGTCGGTTGGGCCTGCGCCAGGGAAAGATCCCGCTCGCTTTTGCGCATTGACATGTCGAGAAGCGGCGGGATGTGCGCATGAACACGCAAACGACAACCCAAGAAAGGGAGAACGCCACGATGGCCTTCGAATTCACGCTGCCGGACCTGCCCTATGCCTATGACGCGCTGGCGCCGCACATGTCGGCGGAGACGCTGGAATATCATCACGACAAGCATCACGCCGCCTATGTGACCAACGCCAACAAGCTGCTGGCCGGCTCCGGGCTGGAAGATGCCGATGAGATCACCATCATCAAGGAATCCTTCGGCAAGAACCCCGGCCTGTTCAACAACGCCGCGCAGGTGTTCAACCACACGTTCTTCTTCAACGGCATGAAGCCCAACGGCGGCGGCGACAAGCTGCCGGGCAAGCTGGCCGAGATGATCGACCGCGATCTTGGCGGCTTTGCCAAGTTCCGCGAGGACTTCATCAACGCCGGCGTCACCCAGTTCGGTTCCGGCTGGGCCTGGCTGGCGCTGAAGGACGGCAAGCTGCAGATCATGAAGACGCCGAATGCCGAAAACCCCTTCGTGCACGGGGCGGTGCCGATCCTGGCCTGTGACGTGTGGGAGCACGCCTATTACATCGACTATCGCAACCTGCGTCCGAAGTTCCTCGAGGTGTGGTTCGACAATCTGGTGAACTGGGAGTTCGCCGAGGCCAACCTCGAAGCCGCGCTGTAATTCAGGCGCCCGGTCTTTCGGGCGCGTCTGTGCTTCGGCAGTGCCCCAAAGCGCATGAGAGAATGAACACCAATCACGGGATGGGGAGCGAATTCCCCGTCCCGTTTTTTAAAGGGATTCGCTGCGTTCGCGGTGATCGCTGCAATGGAAGGCGAATCCCCCTCACGCACATCAATATGACCGGAGCATCCCCTACGAAGCTTCGCGTAAGGATTCGGCCGTTTGCAGGTCCACCGAGACGAGGCGGGAAACACCCGGTTCGGTCATGGTCACGCCGAAGAGCCTGTGCATGCGCGCCATGGTGATCGGGTGATGGGTGATGATGATGAAATCGGTTTCCGCCCGTTTCAGCATGTCATCCAGCAGGTTGCAGAAACGCTCCACGTTGTGTTCGTCCAGCGGCGCGTCCACCTCGTCCAGCACGCAGATCGGCGAGGGGTTGGTCAGAAACACGGCGAAGATCAGGGCAATCGCCGTCAAGGTCTGTTCGCCGCCGGAAAGCAGCGAGAGGGTCTGCGTGCGCTTGCCCGGCGGCTGCGCGAAGATTTCCAGCCCCGCCAGCAGCGGGTCATCATCCTCCACCAGTTCCAGATGCGCCCTGCCGCCGCCGAAAAGCGTCACAAACAGCGAGGCGAAATATTCATTCACCCTGTCGAAGGCCTCCAGCAGGCGCCGCCGCCCCTCGCGGTTGAGGGCGGCAATGCCGCCGCGCAGCTTCTCGATGGCCTTTTCCAGATCCTCCCGCTCGCGCAGCAGTTTCTCAAGCTCGCGCTCCGCGGCGCGCAACTCGTCCTCCGCGCGCAGGTTCACCGCTCCCAGCCGCTCACGGGCATCGCGTTTCTCGGCCAGAAGCCGCGCCACCTCATCCGGATCCGGCAGCGTCTCGGGCTCCAGCCCCGCCTTCATCGCCAGATGCTCCGGGCGGCACTCCATGCGCTCGGCAATGCGCAGGGCCACTTCCTGCCGCCGCTCCTCGGCCGCCTCCAGCCGCGCCTGCAGGCGCGCCTGTTCCTCACGGGCCGCGGCCGCCTCCCGTTCGGCCTCGCGCCAGGCCTGTTCGGTCTCGCGCAAGGCGCCTTCCGCTTCGGCCAGGGCATCGCCGGCCGCCTTTTTCGCCTCCTCGGCCTCGGCAATGGCGGCAGCAAGTCTTGCCGCCTTGCGCTCGATTTCTTCAGGGCGTTTTGTCAGCCGGTCCATCTCCGCCCGCAGGTCCGCCATGCGCCGGCGCAGGGTCTCGCTGCGGGTCCGCGCCCGTTCCGCCCGTTTCAGCCAGGCACTCTTCTCATTCTCGATGGCGGCAAGGCGGGATGCGCGCATCTTCGCCTCGCGCTGAAGCCCGTCAAAGCGCGCGCGCGCCTGTGCATAGGCTTCGCGCCGCTCCTCCCGCTGGCGCTCAAGCGCGGCAATGTCCTCCTCAATGCCATCCATGGCCGGCAGGGCCGCAAGCGCGTCTTCAGCCTGCGCAAGCTGGGCGCGGGCCTCCTTAATCTGGGCGGAAAGGCGCTCCTCGGCCTCCTTGAGCGCGGAGAGCTTGCGTTGCCGCTCCGCTTCCTCGCGTTCCGCCTGCTGCAGGCGGCGCCGCGCCGCTTCCAGCGCCTGCCGGGCCGCCGCCTGCCTCTTGCGGATCGCGCGCAAGGTCTCTTCGGCTGTCTTCACCGCCGTCGCGGCCGCCTTGAGCGCCTCTTCTGCCGCCTGCACCCGCGCCACAGCTTCTTCATGCGCCTTGCGCAGCGATTCCAGCCGATTGCGCTCCGCCAGCCGCCGCGCCGCCGCTGTTGGCGCCTCCGCCGCGGAGACATAGCCATCCCAGCGCCAGAGATCACCGGCCGGTGAGACCAGCTGCTGGCCCGGCTTCAGCGCGGGCTGCAGGGCATGCCCTGTATCGGCGTTCTGCACCACGCCTGTTTGAGACAGGCGCCGCATAAGCACATCCGGCCCGGAGACATGGTGCGAAAGGGGCACGACGCCTTCGGGCAGGGCAATGCCTTCCGGCAGCGGCGGCAGCAGCCGCCAGTAAGCGTCCGCCTCGTCATCTGTGCCCGCTTCCAGCGCCTCGCCCAGCGCCGCGGCGAAGGCCCGCTCCAGGCCCGCCTGCACGCGCACCATGTCGATCAGACGCTTGCCCCGGGCATCATCCGAACCCAGCAGATTTTCAAGCGCGCGCACCTCCGCCGCCAGGGCGTCCGCCTCACGGCGGCTGTCATTCCAGGCCTGCCGTTTTTCTGCTTCCTCGGCGCGGGCCTTGTTCAACGCCTCTTCCGCGGCGGCGAGGGATTCCTCGCTCTGGGCGAGGGCCTTTTCCTCCTCCTGCACGGCCGCCTGGGCCTGCGCCAGAGCCTGATCCTGCGCGCCTTCTTCGCGTAAGCCTTCAATCTTTTCCGCAACCTCGCGCAGCTCCTGCTCCAGCCGCTCAAGCCGCGCCTGCGCCTGCTGGCGGGCGGTTTCAAGGGCGCTTTTGCGTGCGGCATGATCGGCATGGGTCTTCTGCAGCGCCTGCAGGCGCTCTTCCACTGCCCGCAAGGCTTCCTGCGCCTCCTTCAGGCGCTTTTCCGCCGCAATCCGCGCCTGTTCATCGTCTTCAACCGCAAGCAACGCTGTGCGTTCCTGTTCCAGGCGCTTGAGCGCCTCTTCCGCATCCTCCGCCGCCTCTTCCTCGCGGATGAGATCCTGCCGGGCCTGATCGAGGCGCTCCTCCATTTCCTTCAGCCGCCGCTCTGCCGCCTGCGTGGCGCGCTGCAGCGATTCCCGCTCCACCAGCAGCCGCTGCAGCACCGCGCCGCGGGTGGCCTCTTCCTCGCGCAGGGGCTTGAGCTTCTCCTGCAGGGCCTCGCGCTTGCGCGACAAGGCGCTGGCCGTGCGCGCATGCTCCGCCAGCCGCCGGGTGATGGCCTGCAGCTCGGCTTCCGTCTCACTCACCGCCTGTGCCGCCGCCTGCCAGGCATGCCACAGCGCCGCCGCCTGCAGCCGGGAGATTTCGCGGGAAAGGGTGCGATAGCGCTCCGCCTGGCGCGCCTGCCGTTTCAGCATCGCCACCTGCGCCTCGAGCTGGGCGATGATGTCTTGTAAGCGCTCGAGATTGCTCTGCGCGGCCGACAGCTTCAGCTCCGCCTCATGACGGCGGGTATGCAGGCCGGTGATGCCGGCCGCCTCTTCCAGAATGCGCCGCCGGGCCTGGGGCTTGGCATTGATGATCTCGCCAATGCGCCCCTGCCGCACCAGCGCCGGCGAGCGCGCACCGGTGGAGGCATCGGCAAAAAGCAGCTGCACATCGCGCGCACGCACCTCGCGCCCGTTGATGCGATAGGTGGAGCCGCGGTCGCGCTCGATGCGGCGCGAAACCTCAAGGATCTCGCTTTCCTGCCAGGGCGGCGGTGCGGTGCGGGCCGAATTGTCCAGGGTGAGGGTCACTTCCGCCACGTTGCGGGCGGGGCGCGTGCGGGAGCCGGAGAAGATCACGTCCTCCATGGTGGAGGCGCGCATGTTCTTGTAGGAATTCTCGCCCATCACCCAGCGGAGGGCTTCCAGAAGGTTGGACTTGCCGCAGCCGTTGGGCCCGACGATCCCGGTCAGACCGGGTTCGATGAGCAGTTCGGTGGGTTCCACGAAGGACTTGAACCCCACAAGCCTGAGCCGGCGAAACCGCATGCCTTCTTCTTCTCTCTGCCCCCGTGAGCCGATGCGGCTTTCTTCCCGGCGCCGGCCTGTTTCACTCACCGCATGCCCGCCGCCTGTGCATCGGCGGCATCCTGCATCTGGCGCCCGTGCCTCAATGGATATGTCGCCGCCCCGGACTTTTTAAGGGCGGCGATGGGGCCGCATCAGCCCTTCGCCTTGTTCAGCTCCTCGTCGATGATCTTGCGGAAGGTCTCGTAATCCTGATTGCCAACCACCCGCCGCCCGTTGATGAAGAACACCGGCGTTGAATCCACCTGAAACAGCCGCGAGGCATCCTTGGCCGTGCCGATGATGCCATTGGCCACTTTCTCGTTCTTCAGGCAGGCGTCGAATTGTTCCTCCGTCATTCCCGCCAGCTTGGCGATCTTGAGCAGTTCCTCGCGCGGATTCTTCACCCATGTGCGCTGATTTTTCATGATCAGGTCGAGCATGGGGAAGTACTTGTCCTTGCCTGCGCAGCGCGCGAGCATGAAGGCGGCAAGCGCCAGCTGATCCAGCGGAAACTCCCGGAAGATGAAGCGCACCTTGCCGGTGTCCACATAATCCTTCTTCAGCTTCGGCCAGGTGTTTTCATGAAATTCGGCACAATGCGGGCAGGTGGCCGATGCATATTCGACAATGGTCACCGGCGCATCCTCCTTGCCAAGGACCATGTCGCCAAGCAGCACCGGCTTGTTGAGGACCTTGACGTTGACCCGCTCCGGCTTGTCCTCCTCCGCCGCCAGAGCAGAAGCGGCCCCGCCGGTGCTCAGGGCAACGCCGGCAAGACCGGCCAGGGAGGATGCAATGAGTGTGCGTCTGTCAAGTATGGTGTTCATGGATTCGTGCCTAGCTGATTGTTTCGGTTTTTCCAAGCCTTGTCGCTTTCTTATGCCCCCGCATCTGTGGAAGACCGGCCAAAAGCCGCGCCATTGTTCATGATCGCTTCTCGCCGCTGCGCCTTTGCCCTTCTTTCGCCGCGATGCCTTCCGCAAGCCGCCTCAGCGATTCGGCGAGGGCGGGATCACGCACGGTCCGGATCCTGCCCTGAAGCGCGCGCATCAAATCAGGATCCGGCTGAAGCGTGCGCGCCTGCGGACGCGATGATTGACGCGACGGGCTGAACGGCGCCTGAACGAAGACGATGCGGCCGATGAGCGCATGCCCGAAAAAGGCGTTGATGCGATCGATGAGCTGTCTGTGCATGTGCTGAAGCTCAAGGGCGCGCCCCGGCTGCGCCTGAAGTTTCAGCACCAGCCCCGAGGCCGTTCCCTTTCCGCGCGGGCGCTCCAGCTTCAGCGGGCGGCAAAAGGCGGCCGCCTCTCCCGCCACCTCCGGCCAGTGCGCAAGCAAAAGCGCCCATTCCCGCCCATGCTTGCCCAGGGCCTTGCCCGCCACCGAATCGAAAAGCCTGCCCAGCGGTTTCATGGTTTCAGATCGCATTCATGTCCTGGCCGCTTTCCTGGCCGTTCCTGTTGGCGGCGGCGCACATCCCTCTGGGCCCATCGCCCCTGCTTTATTAAGGCGTCACAAGGGACAGCTCACCGCTCAAGAGGCGGCCATCGGCGCGGATTCGCATTCCCGGGAAGGCATGAGAACATGTCGCGATGCCCTTGACCAGTTACGGTTCTGTCATAAGCGAGCAGCGCTTACTTGCAGGCTGGCGCCGCCTCACCCCGCCCTTGCAAACAGCGACGATAAGGGCGGCTTTCAGTTCTGATTGCCGGCGGTGGAGGAGCCTTCCGGCTGCAGCGTGCTTAAGAACAGGGCGATGCTTTCCATGGCCAGCCGCGGCAAGTTCTTGGCGATGTGCTGCATGATGGCGTCGTCGGTCTTGCGCTCGCCGGACTTGAAGGCCTTCAGCTGGTTGACGATGTACTTGCGATGCTGTCCGGCCAGCCGCGGCAGGGTCTCGCTGCCGCGGGCATCCTCGCCGTGGCATTCGCGGCAGGCGGGAATATCGATGAACTGATCGCCATAGCGGAAATAGTATTCCCCCATCTTCAGCAGAAGCTTCTTTTTCGGCGTGCGCGGCACGCGGTGCGACAGGGGCGGCTGTGCGGAAAACCAGGCGGCAAGGTCGCGGATTTCCTCATCGGTCAGCTTGGCGGCCTGTTCGTTCATGATATCGCTTTTGCGCACACCGGAACGGAACAGGCGCAGCTGCTTTTCCAGATAGGCGCGGTTCTGCGCCGCCAGGCGGGGATAGATGGCATTGGAGGCCTCGCCATGAAAGCCGTGACAGAGCTGGCAGCGTTCCTCCAGGATCTTCTTCACGCGCGGGCTGGGCTCGGCGGGCGGTTTCTGCCCGGTGTTGCTTTCTGCGGCATGGGCAGACACTCCCATGGAAAACAGCGCGGCGGCGCCCGCCAGCATCAGAATGTTCAAGGCCTTGGCCATCATTGCCCTTCTCCTCGTTTCCTCGTGTTGTCTCGTGTCAGTTCTTGTCCGTGCTGGCCTCCGGGGCGAGGATGCTGAGATAGAGCGCCACGCCCTGCATGGCGAGCGGCGAGAGCTTGCGCACGATCGAGTGCATGATGGCGTTGTCGTTGGTGCGCTCGCGCTTGGAGAAGGCCTTGAGCTGCTTGATGATGTAATGCCTGTGCTGTCCGGCCAGCCGCGGCAGCTTGGCCGAGCCTTCGCCCTGCCGGCCATGACAGGTCATGCACGGCGGAATGTCGGCATAAGGATCGCCATACTTGAAGACGTATTCGCCCACCTTGAACAGCAGCTGCTCCTGCTCGTAGTCGGAGAGCTTGTGCGCCAGGGGCGGCTGCCGTGAAAACCAGTCCGCCAGAGCCTCGATCTGCGCATCTGTCAGGTCTGCGGCCTGTTCGTTCATGATGTCGGACTTGCGCTTGCCGTCACGGAAGTTCTTCAGCTGCTTGATCAGGTAATCACGGTTCTGGGCGGCAAGACGCGGATAGATGGGATTGGAGGCCTCGCCGCGATCACCATGACAGAAGGTGCAGGAATCCTCGATGATTTCCCTGATCTCCTCCGGTGGCTGGGCTGCGGGGGCGGCCTTCTCCGCGCGCGTGGCCGCATGGCCGGAAAGCGCACCGGCAGAAACGAGAAGGCCGAGCGCAAGCAGGGCGGTGGTAACTCTGGCCATGGCATGAGATGACGCAAATAAGTCTTTTTTCCCTTCTCTCCGGCGGCAGGCGGGCTTTTTGCCCATCAATGCATGCGTTAACAGCCTGACATACCGGTTTTGGCCGGTATGAGCACGCCTGTCGCGTATCATGCGGACATGGTTGCGCATTGCATTCTCCCCTAGCAGGCCCCACATGTTCATGTGCGGCAGGAGCCGGGCGCCGTCAAGCGGCCAGGGCGCCGCACAGAACCCCGGCGCGAAAGCGATGCGATCAGGGGTGACTGGCGCGAAACACGCTGATCAGGCGCCAAAGAGAAATGCCAAAAAATTTTTCTCGAGAAGGGGTGGACAGCAAATTAGAATTGTTCTAATAAAATATCCGTGACTTTGTCACACATAAGGGAACGCTTCAGGGGGGGAACGACGACACGACGCTGCAGACCCTGCGAATTTCCCGCCCGCTCTTGCCAGCGCGGGCAGGAGGGCAAAGGCGCCCGTGTCGCGTCCTTGAGCGGAAGAGTTATCGGATGACGACATGGTGTCGTAGTTGAAGAGGAGAGAGAACCATGGAACTGAAGGGCTCCAAGACCGAGCAGAACCTGAAGGAAGCCTTTGCCGGCGAGAGCCAGGCCAACCGCCGTTATCTCTATTTCGCCCAGCAGGCGGACGTTGAGGGCTACAACGACATCGCCGCCCTCTTCCGCTCCACCGCCGAGGGCGAGACGGGCCATGCCTTCGGTCATCTGGAGTATCTGGAGCAGGTGGGCGATCCGGCCACCGGCCTTCCCATCGGCAACACGAAGGACAACCTGAAGGCTGCCGTCGCCGGTGAGACCTACGAGTATACCGACATGTATCCGGGCATGGCCAAGACCGCCCGCGAAGAGGGCTTCGACGAGATCGCCGACTGGTTCGAGACGCTGGCCAAGGCCGAGCGCTCGCACGCCAACCGCTATCAGAAGGCCCTCGACGAGCTCGAGGACTGATCTGCAACACGCCCATGTCCGGTGTTTTCCCCTCATGGGCGCGAAAAGGCCCGTGAGAAAAATGCCGGCATGATCACGCATGCGGGGGCCGGCTCGCGGCATTCTTGCCTAAAAAGGAGGGCGAACGTGTCGTGCGGGTCGGCCCTTTCTGCAAGCGATTTATTTGAATGATTTGAATTCGCAGAATTTGGGGCAGATGAAAGCCGCCGGGACGGCGGCTTCAGCGAACGGGTCGCATCGGGAGACGATCGGGAGCAGGGCGATGAGCGAGAAAAAGACACCCACCGAAGGCATTCGCGAAGGCAATCTGGAGGCGCCGGAGCGTCATCCGGTGAAATGGCGGGACCCCGCCTTCTATGACGAGGAGGCGCTGCTGAAGGAGATGGAGCGCGTCTTCGACCTGTGTCATGGCTGCCGGCGCTGCGTGAACCTGTGCAACGCCTTTCCCACGCTGTTCGATCTCGTCGATGAATCGCCCACCATGGAGATCGACGGTGTGGACAAGAAGGATTACTGGAAGGTCGTGGACGAATGCTACCTCTGCGACCTGTGCTTCATGACCAAATGCCCCTACACGCCGCCGCATCCGTGGAACATCGACTTTCCGCACCTGATGCTGCAGGGCAAGGCCTTCAGATACAAGAAGGACGGCGCGAAGTTGCGCGACAAGATGCTCACCAGCACCGATCTGATGGGCAAGTTCTTCGCCAGGCCGCTGATCGCGCAGGCTGTGAATGCCGCCAACCGCATCGGCCCGCTGCGCCGGGCGCTGGAGGGCTCCTTTGCCATCAATCACGAGGCCTGGATTCCGCCCTTTGCGCCGAAAACGGCGGAAAAGCGCCTGAAGGCCTATCTCGGCAGAAATGGCGAGGGCGAGGCAGCCGGGCGCACCCGGGGCAAGGTGGCGGTGTTCCTCACCTGCTATGCCAATCACAACGAGCCGAAGGTGGCGGAAGATCTGGTGAAGGTGCTGGAGCACAATGGCCTCGTGGTGCGCGTGGCGGAATACAGAAGCTGCTGCGGCATGCCCAAGATGGAACTGGGCGACATGGAGGCCGTGGCCCGCATGAAGGAGGCCAACATCCCCTATCTCGCGCAGCTGGTGGACGAGGGCTTTGACCTAGTCGCGCCCGTGCCTTCCTGCGCCCTGATGTTCCGCCAGGAGCTGCCGCTGCTCTTCCCCGAGGATGAGCAGGTGCAGAAGGTGGCTGCGGCCTTCTTCGATCCGTTCGAATATCTCTATGAACGGCACCGCGAAGGCAAGATGAACACCGATTTCAAGCAGGGCCTGGGCCGCGTGGTCTATCATGCCGCCTGTCATCAGCGGGTGCAGAATGTCGGCCGCAAGACCATGGAGGTTTTAAAACTCATTCCGGATACGGAAGTGAGGATCGTGGAGCGCTGCTCCGGCCATGACGGCACCTATGCGGTGAAGGCGGAGCATCACGAGGCGGCGGTGAAGATCGGCCGTCCCGTCGCCCGCCAGGTGCAGAGCCAGAAGGCGGATCACTACGGCTCCGACTGCCCCATGGCAGGCCATCACATCGAGCACATCTATCAGGAGCACTTAAAGGCCGGAGAGAAAGCGGTGGAGCATCCCATCAGCCTGCTGCGCAAGGCCTATGGCATCTGAGAGCTCAACCACCATGATCATACTACACGACACATCCATCGTCATACCGGCGAAAGCCGGTATCTCCGGCCACAATCGCATGAGTTTGCGGCACGAGACCCCGGCTTTCGCCGGGGTGACGAGAAAGATGGCAACATTGTGTCGTGTAGTGTGCGCCATGAAAGAACAGGGAGGCTAAAGCCATGGCCAACGAGGGCTATCACGAACCCGTTGAGGAGCTGAAAGAACAAACCCGCGACATGCATCGCGCCATCGTTTCGCTGATGGAGGAGCTTGAGGCGGTGGACTGGTACAACCAGCGCATGGATGCCTGCGCGGATGAGGAGCTGCGCGCGATCCTTGAGCACAATCGTGATGAGGAGAAGGAGCATGCGGCCATGATCCTGGAATGGATCCGCCGCCGCGATCCGGCCTTCGATCGCGAGCTGCGCGACTGGTTGTTTACCGACAGGCCGCTTGTGCCCACGCATCACCGCCGTGAGGACTGAAAGGACAGACATATCAGGATCACAAGGAGGCAAGACCCATGAGCACGGATGTTCTGACCCGCAAGGGCGAGAAGAAGAAGGGGCCGCTTAAGCGCGAGGATCTGTTCTCGCTGGAGGAATATGCCGTCGCCCGCCCCGAATTCCGCAAAAAGGTGATGGCCCACAAGAAGAACCGCATCGTGCCGGTGGGCCCCAACGCCACCATTCATTTCGAGGATTCGCTCACCATGCAGTATCAGATCCAGGAGATGCTGCGCATCGAGCGCATCTTCGAGCCCGAGGGCATTCAGGAGGAGCTGGACGTTTACAATCCCCTCATCCCCGACGGCTCCAATTTCAAGGCCACCTTCATGTTCGAGTGGGATGATCCCAAGGAGCGCATCGAATGGCTCTCCCGCCTGGTCGGCGCGGAAAACAGGATCTGGATCCGCATCGGCGATCACGAGAAGGTCTATGCCATCGCCAACGAGGATCTTGAGCGCTCCACCGAGGACAAGACCTCATCGGTGCATTTCCTGCGCTTTGAACTCACGCCGGAGATGATCGCCGATCTCAAGGCGGGCGCGCCCATGACCGTTGGGGTGGAGCATCCCGAATACACCCATGAAGCCACGGTGCCGGAAAACGTCCGCGCCTCCCTCATCGAGGACCTTTCCTGATTGCGCAGACATATCAGGGGCCAAGCGCCAAAACCCGGCAATTTCATTTCCGTGCAAAAAGGCCCGCCGGAAGCGGTTCCGGCGGGCCTGATTTTTTCTCGTGAGGCGGCCGACGGATCAGAAGCCCATGTCGCCCATGCCCGGATTGGCCGGGGCGGCGGACTCCTTCTTCGGCTTCTCGGCGATCATCGCCTCGGTGGTGATGAGCAGACCGGAGACGGAGGAGGCATCCTCCAGCGCGGTGCGCACCACCTTGGTCGGGTCGATGATGCCCATCTTGATCATGTCGCCATACTCGCCGGTCTGGGCGTTGAAGCCGAAGTTGGGATCGTCGCTCTCCAGCACCTTGCCGACGACCACCGCACCCTCAACACCGGCGTTATCGGCGATCTGACGGATGGGCGCCTCGATGGCGCGGGCGATGATGTCGATGCCCGCCTGCTCGTCCTCGTTGTCGCCCTTGAGGTCCTCAAGCGCCTTCTTGGCCCGCAGCAGGGCGACACCACCGCCGGGCACGATGCCCTCCTCCACGGCGGCGCGGGTGGCGTTGAGCGCGTCGTCCACGCGGTCCTTGCGCTCCTTCACCTCCACCTCGGTGGCGCCGCCGACCTTGATCACCGCAACACCGCCGGCGAGCTTGGCCAGGCGCTCCTGCAGCTTCTCCTTGTCATACTCGGAGGTGGTGGTCTCGATCTGCTGCTTGATCTGCTTGATGCGGGCCTCGATGTCCTCCTTCTTGCCGGCGCCGTCGACGATCGTGGTGTTGTCCTTGTCCACGATCACCTTCTTGGCGGTGCCGAGCATGTCAAGGGTGACATTCTCCAGCTTGGTGCCCAGCTCCTCGGAGATCACCTGACCACCGGTGAGGATGGCGATATCCTGCAGCATGGCCTTGCGGCGATCGCCGAAGCCGGGCGCCTTGACCGCCACCACCTTCAGGCCGCCGCGCAGACGGTTGACGACGAGGGTGGCCAGGGCCTCGCCCTCCACGTCCTCGGCGATGATCAAGAGCGGCCGGTTGGCCTGCAGCACCTGCTCAAGCAGCGGCAGGATGGCCTGCAGCGAGGAGAGCTTCTTGTCATAGACGAGGATGTAGGGATCCTCCAGCTCGGCCACCATCTTGTCGGGGTTGGTGATGAAGTAGGGCGAGAGGTAACCGCGGTCGAACTGCATGCCTTCCACGACCTCAAGCTCGGTCTCCAGGCCCTTGTTCTCCTCGACCGTGATCACGCCCTCGTTGCCGACCTTCTCCATGGCCTTGGCGATGAGCTCGCCGATCTCCTTCTCGCCATTGGCCGAGATGGTGCCGACCTGGGCGATCTCCTCATAGGACTGGCACTGCTTGGAGCGTTTTTTAAGGTCCTCAACCACGGCCTCCACCGCCTTGGTGATGCCGCGGCGCAGGTCCATGGGGTTCACGCCGGCGGCCACCAGCTTCATGCCCTCGTGCGCAATGGCCTGGGCGAGCACGGTGGCGGTGGTGGTGCCGTCACCGGCGACATCATTGGTGCGGGAGGCCACCTCACGCACCAGCTGCGCCCCCATGTTCTCGAACTTGTCCTCAAGCTCGATCTCCTTGGCGACGGTCACACCGTCCTTGGTGGTGCGCGGCGCGCCGAAGGCCTTCTCGATGACCACATTGCGGCCCTTGGGGCCCAGGGTCACCTTCACGGCGTTGGCCAGCACGTCGACACCGCGCAGCATCGCGTCGCGCGCATCGAAGCCGAATTTCACTTCCTTGGCAGACATGGCGTTACCTGTCCCTTCCTTGTCACGAATTCTTCATGTTCACGCCCCGCAAGCGACGGCGCTTTTTCGCTCACTCGAGAATGCCGAGGATGTCGGACTCCTTCATGATCAGGAGCTCCTCGCCGTCGATGGTCACCTCCGAGCCGGACCACTTGCCGAAGAGCACCTTGTCGCCCACCTTCACATCGAGCGGCACGATCTTGCCGGTCTCGTCACGGGCGCCGGGCCCAACGGCAAGAACCTCGCCCTGCTGGGGCTTCTCCTTGGCGGTATCGGGAATGATGATGCCGCCGGGAGTCTTGTTCTCCTCCTCGATGCGGCGCACCAGAACGCGATCATGCAAGGGCCGAAATTTCATCGTCCTTTCTCCCTAAAGGCTTTGGCAGTCCTGCAATGATGGATGGTCCACCTTCAAGCGCCCCGCATGCCGATCCCGGGACGCCAATACCGAAATCCTTTCATGCCGGCCTTGGGGCCGAACCCTGGGGCCGAACGGCCTTACAGCTGTTAGCACTCTCTTGAGGTGAGTGCTAACAGCTGCGCAGGACATAGGCGGAGCCATAGCAGAGGTCAAGACCCGGGCGGGAAAAATTCGACAAAATGGTCAACGGCGCCGGAACGCAGCAGAGGAAGGAACACGTTTCATGTTGAAACCGGCCATCTGGCGGCGGTGTGAAAGAAGGTGAGCGGGCGGCGCAGGCGGGGGTGTTTTTCAAGGATGCGTTTTGCGGCGGGTTTCAGGGCAAGAAGCGGTGTCAGCGCGCGCATGGCGAGGTTTCCGCGCCAAGTTATCGACACAAGCAGAGTGCCGGCAGGATGGATGGAGGTGCTCCAGGCCTGCTTGTAGGGCATGCTGCCCACGCCAAGATCAAGGCGGCGCACACCTCTTGCCGGCAAGGCATCGAAAAGATGGGCAAGCAGCACTTCGCCGGGGCTGTAGCGTGCCAAAGGCGCATCGGCATCGAAAGCCGATGCAAAGACGGAAAAGCGGCCATGGGCGGCAGCGCCGGCAAGGACGGCCAAAAGCCGCCCGTTCACGGACAGGGTGTAAATTTCAAGAAGGCCCTGATCGAACAGGGCGCGATAGAAGGCGGCCCATCCGGCCATGATGCCGGGCGCTGCGGCGGCGCCCTTGCGCGCCAGGCGGGCGGCTTTCCAGGACAGAAGCGTGTGAATGGCCTCATGGGCCTGTGCCCGCTTCGTCACCCTGCCGATCCGCAGGGTTCCGACAGCAGCCAGGCGGTTGCGCTTATGACGCAGGCGGGCGCGGGCCTTGCGGCTGCGATGGGCGGAGAAAAAGGCCTCAAGCCCCTTGGCGGGCAATACCGCCTCGAAAAACCGTTCGGTGATGATCCAGCGGACGCGCGGCCAGGAAGACGCGGGCGATTGCCCGTCCGCCTGCGCAATCACGTTCTGCATGAGAAGGAGATCGATGCCGGCCCGTTTCAGGTGTGCGCAAACAATGGTAAGCGCTTGCGTGATCAGGGCGTGATCATCATTGCGGCAAAGGGGACCTGCGATGTTGGCATGCTTCTCACCGGCATGCACGGCAATGGCAAGCGGGCCGATGCGCTTAACCAGCAGCGGCAGCAGCAGGAACGGCCGGCCCTGATGATGCACGGCTATGATGAGGGGCCCTGCCCTCTTGCGCCGGCCTAAGGTTTTGAACCAGGCGGTATGAAAGGCGGGATGCTGATAGACGTGCCTGCCGGCGGTCTCAAACAGCTCCTGCCAGAATGTTTCCGCGGCATGGACATCCTCAAGGAGCGCCACATGCCAGTCCGCTTCCGCTGCAGCGCCGGTCGCCGGCGGATCACAGGCTGCGGGCGCAAAGGCGGGGATGATCGATGTCCATGCCATGGCAATTCCTCATGTTCATTCGTGCGGGGGCGCGTCCCTGCTTGTTCCGGGATGGCACGCCTGCGCCCTTGCGCAACGGCGTGCGGCATCTGTGCAGCCCCAAAACGCAAGGTGCGTGCCATAATGATAATGATTATCACTTTTTAAGAAAGGTCACGCATCCTCAAAGCCGCGACGCGAAGGGGGCTTGCGAAAACCCGCGCCGGTGGTGCAATGAGGCGCAAGGCGTGCATGGGGTGATTCGCCACACAGGAAAGAATATCTGGCCACTCCTGGCCGCAGATGGCATGATGGCGGCTGCGTGCACCAGACAGCCTTGCCATTCTGGATTCCGGTTGCGTCCAGAACCCGTGACCGGAGCCTGAAGGGCGATGCACTTTCGGTGCGCATGGTGAAAGCCGGCTTTCCGGGCGAGGGACATCGGGGATCATGAAGCGGGGGGATCTTGCCTTTTATGTTCTGATCGCGCCGCTGGTGTTGAGCGGCGCGGGCGCGGCCCTTGCCCTGATGGCCGCGCTCGGCATTCTCTCACCGGCGGCTGCGTTGCCGCTGGCCATGCTGCTTCTGGCCGCCGCCCTGCTCATCACCCTCGCCTGGATCATGCGTCATGACAGGGTTGAGGGACATCGCCAGACCCAGATGGCGCGGCTGCTCGCCTCCATGCAACAGCGGCTGGCGCGGCTGGAGCGGGATATCACCGCCCTGCTCGAAACACCACGTTCACATGGACACACCGCCCCTGCCGAAACGAAGGACCGCACGCCTTCGGTCACGCGGCCGGGCCCGAAAGGATCTTCTAGAGCATCCGCCACGCGCCCCCCATCGAAAGCCTCTGAGTCCATCCAGAATCCTTGTGAGGTTGGCGCCACGAAAACCGCATCTCACCTGTCTGCCGAAACGCCTTCTCCTGCTCCAGCAGCAGCGCCGCACACTGCGCATGATGCCCCGGCGGTTTCCGCACAGGGGGCGCACCCCCGAAATCATGCCGCAGCGACGTCCGCGCACAAAAGTGCATCCCACTCACCTTCGCCGCAGCATGCACCTGCACCCGCCCAGAGCCCGCCGGTGATGCGCGGCAGTGTGCCGGGCAATGACGGCTCCGGCCTGAACGGGGCGGGCGTTGAGACACGCAGCGAAAGCCTGACGGGCCCGTGGCTTGAGGGCTTTCGGCTCTACATGGAGCCGATCGTGGACCGGCATGCCAGAAAGACGGTGATGTACCGCGCCCTGCCGGCGCTGGCCCGCGGTGGCGATCATGTGCATCTGGGACGGGAGGCGCAGCTGCTTGCGCGCAACGGCGGGTTTTCCGCCGCGCTGGATGTGCATGTGATCGGCGCGGCCGCGGCCTTTCTGCGGCGGCTTCGGGAGCATGGGCAGGTGCTGCCGGTGATCGCCGCTCTCTCCGAAGAGCTGTTTCTCATGCGCGATGCCCGCGCGCTGTTGGGCGAGGCGCTGAAAAGTGCGGCGGATGTGCGCGATCATCTCGTTCTTGAAGTGCCGCAAAGCGCTTTGGCGAGCATGGGCAATGGCGGCGTGCTGCTGCTGGCCTGGCTGGCGGGCCTGGGCGTGCGGCTGTGTCTGGGCGAGGCCGATCCGGAACACATGGATCCGCAGGCGCTCGCCACCCTCGGCTTTGCCTGGGCGGATGTGGCGCTGCCGGTGTTGAAGGCGGCCCCTGCGGGCGCATTGCCTTTGCAGGGGGCGCCGGAGCTCATCGTCTCCGGCGTTTCCGCACCGGCGCAGGCAGCGGCCCTGCCCAGCCGAGTGCGTTTGGTGCGCGGGCGTCTCTTCGCCCCGCCGCGGCGGCTGAAGGAGGATATTCTGGCGCAGGCGCAGATCCTTGCGCCTTCCGTCCTCGGCATGAACGAGGGGGCGGCCGCGGCCGGCGCCTTGCGGCCCGGTGCCTTCGCCAGAGGTGCCGCTTGACACCATGCCCCTGCCCGGCCCATTCATCGGCGCAAGCCTGCCCGGGCCCACATTGCGGGCATGTCCCCTGTCGCCTTGAGCACGGGGGGCTGTTTCTGGCGCGAAATCCGGAGCCGAGCATTCCATGCCGCAGAGCTTTCCGACATTGGCGAAAACGGGGGACATTCCGCTGATCAATGACGTTGCGCCCTTATCGGCGCAGTATCCCGTCTGGTTCTGTGATGTCTGGGGTGTGGTGCACAACGGGGTTGTCGCCGATGAGGCGGCGTGTGACGCGCTCGTCCGTCACCGGGCAAAGGGCGGTATCGTCATTTTCATCACCAATTCGCCGCGGCCGGTGCAGGCGCTGATCGAGCAGCTCGAGGGGCTGAAGGTGCCGCGGGAGGCATGGGATGATATCGTCACCTCCGGCGATCTCACCCGGGCGCTGATTGCCCGGCATGCCGGAAAGCGGGTTTTTCACCTGGGGCCTGAGCGCGATGCGCGGCTGCGCGAGGGCCTGCCCGTGACCTTCACCGGCCCGGAGGAGGCGGACGTGATCCTCAATTCCGGGCTGTTTGACGACAAGACGGAACAGCCGGAACAATACCGCCCGCTGCTGCAGGCGCTGGTGAGGCGCAAATTACCCATGGTCTGCGCCAATCCCGACATGAAGGTGCAGCATGGCGCGCGCATCATTCCTTGCGCCGGTGCGCTGGCCGCGCTCTATGCCGAGATGGGCGGAGAGGTAATCATGGCCGGCAAGCCCTATCCGCCCATCTATGAAGCCTGCCTTGAAAAGGCGGAACGGGTGGCGGGGCGCAAAATTGAGCGGGAAGAGATCCTGGCCATCGGCGATGGTCTCGCCACGGACATTCTGGGCGCGCGCAATTTCGGCATCCATGCGCTTTATGTGGCCTCGGGCGTGCATCGGCAGGAGCTGCATGAAAAGGGGCTTGCCTGGCTGATTGCGGAAATTCAGCGCATCGCGCCGGGGGTGAAGCTTGTGGGCATCACCGAGCGCCTGCAATGGCTGGGGCAGGAGCAAGAAGAGCAAGAAGAGCAAGAAGAGCAACAGCCGGGGGCGAGGAGCGCGTCTGAGAAGACGGCGCAGGAAAAAGGACAGGAACGATGAGCAACCCGATTCCTTCGCAGGAGAGCGTCCGGCAGGTGTTCATCGAGGACATGGAAGAAGGCATGAGCGCGCGGCTGACGCGGCGGCTCGATGAGGAGGCGGTGCGCACCTTCGCCGCACTGACCGGAGACGTCAATCCGGTGCATCTGGATGCCGCCTATGCGGCCGAAACCCCCTTCAAGCGACCGATCGTGCATGGCATGCTCACCGCCTCGCTGATCTCGGCGGTGCTGGGCACGCAGCTTCCCGGCAGGGGGGCGATCTATGTCTCGCAGAGCATTCAGTTTCGCGCCCCGGTCTATGTGGGCGATGACGTGACGGCGGAGGTGACGGTTACGGCCATCGACACCCGGCGCCGGCGCGTGACGTTTGCCACGCGCTGCCTTGTTGGGGACAAGGAAGTGCTGCGCGGCGAAGCCGTGCTGATTGCGCCGAGCCGGGCACAGGGGTGAGGCCTTGAAAGGGGCGTCATCCTGCGCCCGGTGCGGCTTTGGCACGCTTGCCCGTGCAAGGAAAAGGGCACCCGGGAGCAAGGGTAGTCAGGAAAGAAGGAGCTGGTTGGGGTCATGAGCCGCATCGTTCTGCTGGATAGGGAGATACCGCAGACCGTTCGGGGCGGTGTCGTGGCCATCGGCAACTTCGACGGCGTGCATCGCGGGCATCAGCAGCTTCTGGAAACGGCCCGGCGCATTGCTGAACAGGAAAACATCCCGTGGGGGATGATGACGCTGGAGCCGCATCCGCGGGATGTGTTCCGGCCCGATGAGCCGCTGTTCCGGCTAACCCCGCTTCCCATGAAGGCGCGGCTGCTTTCCGGCCTGGGCGGTGATTTCGTGGCGGTGCTGCCGTTTTCGCGAACGACGGCGGCGCTGGAGGCGGAAGATTTCGTGCGCCAGTATGTGGTGGAGACCTTGGGCGCGCGGCATGTGGTGACGGGATACGACTTTCATTTCGGCCATGGGCGGAAGGGCAATCCGGACCTGATGCGCCGCCTGGGCGAAAAACACGGCTTTGGTGTCGATATCGTCGATCAGGTCACGGATGATGACGGTATTGCGCCGTTTTCCTCCTCCGCCATCCGCAATCACCTGCGCCGCGGGCATGTCAAACGCGCGGCGCATGAGCTGGGCTACTGGTGGATGGTGGAGGGCGAGGTGGTGCACGGCGATGCGCGCGGGCGCGAGATCGGCTTTCCCACCGTCAACATCCGCCTCGATCCCGGCTGCGAACCGCGCGAGGGCATCTATGCCATGCGCGTGCGGCCCGCGGACGGCAGAATGGACGATTTGCCGCCCATGCCGCATCCTTCCGGCTGGTTCGGCGCCGGTTACGTGGGCAGCCGCCCCACCTTCGACGGACACAGCCGTTTTCTGGAGGTGTTCCTGCTGGATTTCTCCGCCGATCTCTACGGGCGGCGGCTGGTGGTGGATTTCATCGCCTTCATTCGCGGCGATGAGAAATTCTGCTCCGTGGATGAACTGATCGACCGCATGAATGCAGACGTGGCCGAAATCCGCACCATTCTGAACAAGCTGATTGATGATGATCCCATGACGGCCTTTCCCTTGGGCGCCCTGCAGCACCAAGGCCGCCTGTGATCTTAAAAAGGCCGAGAACCGGTCAGGCCCTTTCCAAGCCTTTCTTGAGACAAAGGGGATCTTCAGGGAGCGACAGATGTGAAATCCTCGTCGGGCAGCATCAGCCCGAGCTCATAGGCGCGGGATACGGCCTGGGCATTGGTCTGGACCTGCAGTTTTTCGCGCACCATGCGCATGTGATGATTGACGGTGCGCTCCGCGATCCCGAGGATCACGGCCGTTTCCCAGTAACTCTTGCCCTGCGCGCACCAGTGCAGGCATTCCAGCTCTCGCCGGGAGAGGAGCTCTTCGGCGCAACAGGGCGCTATGCCCTGAACAAGCAAAATGGTCTCATGGAATTGCGCGAGGAAGATCTGTAACCGCGGCAATGCCTCTTCCTTGAAGCGACGCCACTCGATCTCGCTCCCATTCGCGGATGCAAAAAGTATCCCCGTCTCCCCGCCGGCGCTGCGCACGGTGAGCAATGCGCCGCGGTTGCCAACGTCGGGGAGGTTCATGATCGCCCTTGCATCTTCGTCGCTGCGCTGGGTGAGATCGACCGGGGCGACCGTTCGGACGCCCATACGGACAAGGGCTCCGAAACCAGCATGGGCATCAGCCAGGACTTGCCTGCCCCATCCGGCGGGAAAGGTATGGATAAGATGCGGCACGCGCACAAGGAAATGATGCGGTTTCAGAAAGAAATAGGCCAGCGCATCAACATCATGTGCGGCAGCGGCGGCGCGTAAGATGTCCCGTCCCTCTTTTTCACATTCGAGGGAAGACAGACATTCCAGCAGGGAAGATAGACGTTCCACTTTCTCAGTGCCCCAGCCCCCGCCAAGCCACGCGAATCACTCTCATGTTTGAGAATAGGTGTTGAATCCAATAAAAGCAAGCGGGTTGCATATAAAACATAGGTAATATGATTTTCCTTCAACGTTGTAATTGGCGCATACATACACAACCCTTATGCAACTATGAGGAAATTTTTCGTATTGACTTTGGTCAAGATGGGGTTTGCTTTGAGACAGGCCACAATTCCTATTGTGACTTACGGTCAGTTGGTTTTTCTATTTTGTGTGACCAAAGTCAATCTTAATACTTCATTATTCCTTTGAATGATTAAAAAATTCGATTACGCTCGGCATGTCTTGCCCGGTGCATGCGCAGGTCCCGTTAACTCTTTATTGATGAACTTGCCTCGATCATTCCACTTGCATCATGGATTCTGTCCCATTTTGGAGCATGGTGCTCGGGTTTGCCGAATTGCGAAATGGTGAATAGAGGCATGACATGATCTGGCCGATCGGCACAAAAAGACGTGGCGGAGCAACGTGTCCGAGCGGCGTTGGTCAAACGGCCAATCGCCCCAACCGGCGGCGCAGTCCGCGCCGGCGCACGCGATTGCGCTCCGGCAAGCTCGCCACGATCGATAACCGCTTCATCACCGAATGCCAGATCTTCGACCGTTCCTGCGAGGGGGCGCGGCTGCGCCTCGCCGGCCGCATCCGCCTGCCTGAGGTTGTGAAGTTCTATGATGATCAGAACCAGGCGCTCTATGTCGTCCGCGTCGTCTGGCAGCGCGGCAACGAGGTTGGCATTTTCTTTCCGGAAGGCGCGCGCGTGAACGACCCGAAAGCGATAAGCCGGCTTGCGGGCAAATACTATGCCGTCAACACATGGGAGGGCATCTGGCGATGACGGCGCACGAACGGCCCGAACAGCAAAAGCGCTTCCGTCAGCTCCTTTCCGCACTCGAAAACCGCGACCGGCGACCTCAGAAACGCGATGCGGACATGATCCTGCTTGGTGCCGTTCTGGAAAACGCCCTGCGCGATGCCTGCGCGAAAATGGTCACCGCCGGGGTGAACACGCCACCTGCCACCGGCAAAAAGGCGGCAGAGTGATGTCTGATAAAGCATGATGCTGCCGGTTTTTCCTTCTGAAACGCTACCCACCAAAGTTTTTATTGGGGGATCATGCCTATATGCCGGCTTGCGCATGAAAAAGGGGCGGGGAAGAATGCTCCCCGCCCGCATGACTGAGCTGTCGCCTGTGACGGTGCAGTTGAAAGGATCTTACTGCCCGGACATTTTCTTGATGTAGGCGATGACGTTGGCGATGTCCTCGTCCTTCTTCAGGCCGGCGAAGGCCATCTTGTTGCCCGGGATGAACTTCTTCGGCGCTTTCAGGTACTTGGCGATGTTCTCCTCGGTCCAGACCAGGCCTTCCTCGCCCTTGGCCTTCATGGCCTTGGAATACTTGAACTTCGGCACGGAAGCGGCCTTGCGGCCCACAACGCCCTTCAGATAGGGGCCCACCTTGTTCTTCTCCTTGTCGACGAAGTGGCAGGCCTTGCACTTGTTGAACACCTTCTTGCCCTTGTCCGGATCCCCTTCCGCGAAAGCCATGGACGGAACCAGAACCAGAGCCAGTGCGGCAAGCGCGATCTTCTTCTTCATCTCCTCAGGCCTCCTTGGCTGCTTGTGGCGCGGGAACACGAAAGACCTGCGTAAACGTTCCCGCCCATCGCTTCAGATACCTTGTCCGAAAGACACCGGCGTTCCCCACACGGCCGGCATGCGGCAATGCCCGCTAAGGAGCATTGCAATGCCGGGACAATACAGCAAAATGTGACGAAATCCGCAATTGCGGCAGAAGACGCAACAATTTGCCGCGTGACAGATTGTCAAGGGGCTGCGGCAGCCTCCGATTTCGGCAGGGAAAGCGCGCCATGAGCCAGCCTGAGATGCCCAGGGCCAATGCCGACGTCATCGCCCGGCGCGAGGCGATCGCTGCCGATTTGCAGCGCCTGTGCCCGGATACCCCGGTCATCGTTTCGCCCACGGAGCTGCGCGCCTATGAATCGGACGGGCTGACCGCCTATCGCCAGCCGCCGCTGCTCACCATTCTGCCGTCAACGACGCAGGAGGTTGCGCGCATTCTGCGCTATTGCCATGACCATGCCATCCGCGTGGTGCCGCGCGGGGCCGGCACGTCGCTCTCCGGCGGTGCCCTGCCGCTTGCCGATGCCGTCCTGCTTGGCATGGCGCGTTTCAACCGCATTCTCGACATCGACCTCGACAACCGCTGCGCCGTGGTGCAGCCGGGGGTGACCAATCTCGCCATCACCCGCGCGGTGGCCCATGCCGGTTTTCATTATGCGCCCGATCCTTCCTCGCAGATCGCCTGCACCATCGGCGGCAACGTGGCGGAGAACGCCGGCGGCGTGCACTGCCTGAAATACGGCCTGACCACGAATAATGTGCTCGGCATCGAGATGGTGACCATCGAGGGCGAGATCGTGCGCCTCGGCGGCCGCCACATGGAGGCGGAAGGCTACGACCTGCTCGGCCTCATGGTGGGCTCGGAGGGCCTCATGGGCGTGGTCACCGAGGTCACCGTGCGCCTCACCCCCAATCCCATCACCGCCCGTGCCGTGCTCATCGGCTTTCCTTCCGTGGAGGATGCCGGCCGTTGCGTGGCCGATGTCATTTCCGCCGGCATCATCCCCGCCGGCATGGAGATGATGGACAAGCCCGCCATTCACGCCGCCGAGGCCTTCGTGCATGCCGGCTATCCCCTTGATGTCGAGGCGCTGCTGATTGTGGAGGTGGACGGCCCGCCGGAGGAGGTGGACGAGCTGATCGAGCGCGTTCTCGACATCGCCAAACGCAACCGGGCCGAAAGCATGCGCGCCTCGCAGTCGGAACAAGAGCGCCAGCTTTTCTGGGCCGGGCGCAAGGCGGCCTTCCCCGCCGTGGGGCGCATCTCGCCGGACTATTACTGCATGGACGGCACCATCCCGCGCCATCGCCTGCCGGAGGTGCTTTCCGGCATTGCCGAGCTATCAGGCCGCTACGGGCTTGATTGCGCCAATGTCTTTCACGCCGGGGATGGCAACCTGCATCCGCTCATTCTCTATGACGCCAACGATGCCGATCAGCTCCATCGCGCCGAGCGCTTCGGCGCCGACATCCTGCGCCTGTGCGTGCAGGTGGGCGGGGTGCTCACCGGCGAACATGGCGTGGGCGTGGAAAAGCGCGACCTGATGCCGGAGATGTTTTCTAAGACCGATCTTGAGGTGCAGATGCGCCTGAAATGCGCCTTTGATGAAAAGCAGCTGCTCAATCCGGGCAAGGTCTTTCCCAGCCTGAAGGGCTGCGGCGAATTAAGCCCGTTCAGCGCGCGCGAGATCGAGAAGCGCTTTCCGGACATCCCGCGCTTCTGAACCGGGTGCCCGGCGCCGCAGCAAGAGGCATGAGGTTAAACACCGGCACGGGCAATTCTGCTACCGGCACCGGTGAAACAGGGACAGGATTGAACATGGCGGAGGCAAGCAGACCGGCTGATGAAAACGCCCTGGCCGCGCTGGTGAGCGAGGCGGCCGCGCAGGGGCGGCGGCTTTCCGTGCGCGGGGCGGGCAGCCGGGAAGGCCTGGGCCGGCCGGTTGAGGCCGATCTCGTGGTGGAAACAACCGCCCTGTGCGGCATCACCCTGTATGAGCCGGAGGAGCTTGTCCTCTCCGCCCGGGCCGGCACGCCGCTTGCCGATATCGAGAAAGCCCTTGCCGAAAAGGGCCAGATGCTCGCCTTTGAGCCGCCGGACCTGTCGCGCCTGCTTGGCAACACAGGCCGCGGCCCCGGCACCCTGGGCGGCATGACCGCGGCCGGGCTGGCCGGTCCGCGCCGGGTGAAATTTGGCGGCGTGCGCGATCACCTGCTGGGCTTTCGCGCCGTCAACGGCCGCGGCGAGCTGTTCCGCGCCGGCGGCCGCGTGGTCAAGAACGTCACCGGCTATGATCTTTCCAAGCTCATGTGCGGCAGCTGGGGCACGCTCGCCATTCTCACCGAGCTCACCTTCAAGGTTCTGCCGGCGCCGGAGCGCACCCTGACCCTGCTGTGGACGGGCCTTGCGGAAGAAAGGGCCCAGGCCCTGATGACCGAGGCGATGAAAAGCCCCATGGAAGTCTCCGCCGCCGCCCATGTGCCGGCCGGCATCGACGGCAGGGAGACAGCGCGCACCGCCCTGCGGCTGGAAGGCTTCGCCCGCTCAGTTCAGGCGCGCGCCCATGCCCTGAAAGAGCGGTTGCAGGACTTTGGCAGGCCCGATGAAATCACCGATGCGGAAAGCCTGCGCTTCTGGCGGGACATCCGCGATGTTGCGCCCCTGCATGCGCATGAGGATGCCTTCATCTGGCGCATCATCGGCCCGCCGGCGCAAGGAGGCGAGAGGGTGCAGACCATCCGCGCGCGCATGCCGGATGCGCGGATGTTCATGGACTGGGCCGGCGGCCTCATCTGGCTGGCCACGCCGGAAACGGACGACATCGAGGCCGCTCGGCAACAGGCCGAATCCTTGCGCGCCATCGTCAAGGAGGGCGGACATGTCACCCTGATCAGGGCGCCCGCGGCCATCCGCCGTGCGGTGCCGGTGTTTCATCCGCAGCCCCCCGCCCTGGCGCGGCTGGCCGAACGGGTGCGTGCCAGCTTCGATCCCGCCTGTATTCTGGAACCGGGGCGCATGGTGCCGCTGCCCCGGGAAAACGCCGCTGCCGATACTTAAAGAGCGAGGCTGAGACAAGCACGGAACGAAAAGCATGCAGACCGCCTTTACCGAAGCCCAGCGCCGCGATCCCGACATCGCCGAGGCCGATGCCATCCTGCGCGCCTGCGTGCATTGCGGCTTCTGCACCGCCACCTGCCCCACCTATCTGGAGCTGGGCGAGGAAAACGATTCGCCACGCGGGCGCATCTATCTGGCCAAGACCCTGCTGGAAGGCGCCGCTGAGGATGCCACCGTCGTCGCCCGGCATCTCGACCGCTGCCTCACCTGCCTGTCCTGCATGACCACCTGTCCCTCCGGAGTGGATTATGTGCACCTGCTCGATATCGCCCGCGCCCGCCTTGCCAGGGCGCCGCAGGCGCGCCCCTGGCACAGGCGGCTTGTGCATACCCTGCTCGATACCGTCGTGCCGCATCCGCAGCGCTTTGCCCGCATGCTGGCGCTGTCCCGCCTCTTTCGCCCGCTGCTGCCGATTGTAAAAAGAATGGGCGCGGATCATGCCGCATTCGCGCCGTTTTTGCGCATGTGGCAGGCGGCGGCCAAAGCGCCGAAAGCGCCCGATTCGCCCATGCGCGGCGTCTTTCCGGCCCGGGGGAAAAGCCGCGGGCAGGTTGCGCTGCTTGCTGGCTGTGCACAGTCGGTTCTCGCCGGCCGCATCGACCGCGCCAGCATTCGCCTGCTCAACCGCCTGGGCTGGGATGTGGTCATCCCCGAACAGTCCGGCTGTTGCGGGGCGCTGTCCCTGCATCTCGGCCATCGCGCCCGCGCTGAAAGTTTTGCCCGCGCCAACATCGCCGCCTGGGAGGATGCGGATGTTTCGGCCGTGCTGATCAACGCCTCCGGCTGCGGCGCCGTGGTCAAGGATTATGGCCATCTGCTGGTGCGTGATTCCGCCTGGGCCTCACGTGCCCGCGCCATCGCCGAAAAGACGAAGGACCTTTCCGAATGGCTCGCTGAGCAGGACTGGCCGGAAGCATGGAAGGCGCCTGCGGATGCGCCGCCGCTCATTCTGCATCAGCCCTGCAGCCTTCAGCACGGACAGCGCATCACCTGCGAGCCCGCCGGCATTCTCACCCGCGCCGGTTTTGACGTGCACCTCCCCGAGGAGCCGCACATCTGCTGCGGCGCCGCCGGCTTTTACACCATCACCGAACCCGAAATCGCCGACCGCTTAGGCCGCCGCAAGGCCGGCCACCTGAAGACAGCCGCACGCAAGGCAGCCGGCACCAGCCCACAGGCGCATAACATCCCACAAGATGCGCATGAAGAAGGCGCCGCCCTTGATGCACCCCGCTCCGCTGCCTGTGCCCCTGGGCAGGCGCCCCTTTCCGCCCGCGCCCTGATCTTCGGCGAAAAAGGGGGCAACAAGCCCGAAGCCCTCGTCGTCTCGGCCAACTTCTCCTGCATGGATCACCTCACACGCCACACCACCCTGCCCGTATTGCATTATGCGGAAATTCTCGAAGCGCTATCTCATTAAAGCATCCTACACCTCACAAAATCCCTCTATACGCGCAATTTTCCCCTATTAGATTCATAACATCTTGACCGCCCCTTTAACGAGCATTACCATTGCGAAAAAAGGTCTCACCTATACACTCTTTGATAGAAGAGGCACGGAGGGGAAAATGGCACCTGTTAATGACACTAATAATTCCTCCTCGAATCACGGAGGCTTGGGAAATGTCGTGGACACCATCACCGGCAAGCTTAATGAATATACAAAAGATATTTTGACAGAACAAAATCTTGTCGTTGATGGATATCAAAAAGCTGTAGAAGGGCAAGGTTATCTAATCGGCTTAGTGGAACCTAAATATTCAGGCCTTGCCAAAACACTCATGACAGCAACCGGCAATCTGTTCGGTTTAGTAGATATAGCCAACGGATATAGAGAAGGAGGCTGGAAAGAAGCTGCAATTCAAACTGCAGGGGCAGCAGCTAATATTTTTTCTTCTCTTGGGGTGGGAAAAGCCTTGGGTATAGGCGGAAAGTTACTTGGCACAGGGATTTCCAAGTTTTCCCCAACACTCGGTGGCTTTGTTGGAGAGGCAGCCAAATATGTATCAGGGGAATATTTCGAAAGAATGGCGGAAGATGCATTAAGGAGCGCGATAAATTATATCAGCTCGCAGGAAGAAGAGGAAATAAATATAATAGATCCAGGTATAAACCCAAATGACTTTGTAGATATTGACAATCTTGGCACATCCTCCTTGGGAGACTTATTTGACCAAATAGGAACCGGAAATTATGATGGGATAGGGTTGATCGGGAATATGCCCGATAATAATATAAGTGGAATTAGCGGGATAGATTTTAACAATATTTATAGCCCCGACAGTTCTTTCTTCTCACCAGAAGTGAATATCACCGACCTTATAAATCCTGCAAGTGTTAACCCTCCAACAGGATTTGATATTTCCCCTTGGGAAGGATTATCTCCTGACATGATCAATGCCATAACCGGCAAAGAGCCAGAATTTATGGATTTTATCAGCGATATCCCTCCATCTGTGGATCCAGGACTTTTGAGCACTGGATTATATGATCCTTTCCTTGATGGGCTGAATATCGATCCTGGCTTACTATCTCCCATCATCGATGCGCCATTAAATCCGGATCCTGTGTTCGATCTGCCAGAAACCATCACTCCTGAAGATCCCCTGTACGTTGATCCTCCGCTGGACATCCCCGGCGTCAATGAATTCGCAAGCATCGAGATTGATGGTGCCTTGCTGGACAGCCTGCTTGGCGAGAACACCCTTGGTCTCGATGACGTGTTTGACCCGTTGGAGGACTGGGATGATCCTTGGGAAGATTGGGATGATCCCTGGGAGGACTGGGGTGATCCTTGGGAAGATTGGGATGATCCCTGGGAGGACTGGGGTGATCCTTGGGAGGATTGGAGCGACCCATGGGATGACGATTGGGGTGACCCATGGGATGACGACTGGAGCGACCC
>NZ_KN050830.1:6106-6318 GCF_000746275.1 Thermopetrobacter sp. TC1 | reverse complement strand
TGGGATGACGATTGGAGCGACCCGTGGGATGACGATTGGAGTGACCCATGGGATGACGATTGGAGCGACCCGTGGGGCGATGACTGGAATTACCTAGGAGACGACACCTGGGATGATTACTCCTGGGATGACACCTGGGATGACTATTCCTGGGACGACACCTGGGATGATTACTCCTGGGACGACACCTGGGATGACTATTCCTGGGACGA
>NZ_KN050830.1:0-6081 GCF_000746275.1 Thermopetrobacter sp. TC1 | reverse complement strand
ACCTGGGATGACTATTCCTGGGACGACACCTGGGATTCTGGTTGGGATTCTGGTTGGGACAGCGGTTGGGACTCTGGTTGGGACTCCGGTTGGGACTCCGGTTGGGGTTGGTAAAAGGACCAGGAGCGTTTCCTGTACCAGAGTTGCAGAAGAAGAAAAGGTTCTGGGCTCTCAACACCTGTCTTTATCACGCTTCATCATTGGAGAGGGTGGCAGCTGCCACCCTTTCTTTTTGCAACACTGCACCCGTTAAGCAGAAATCGAGCCCCTTCGCATTGAAAAAGCCCCTGAATACTCAACCAAAAATTTGCCTTGCCACGTATTTTTCCAATCACCCGCCGCCCCGCATCCCATGCTCGAACCCACCTCACCTCTGCGCCCCATAATGTGTCAACCATGTCTTCGAACACCTGTCAGCCATGTCTCCGGGCTGAACAACAAGTTCGGCGATGACGTTTTCCTATTTTTTCAATGAGTTAAATAAATATCCCCCAACTCGTGGAAAGTCATTTTTTCTTGGTCGTTTTGACGGCAACATTCCACTTACTGCATGTCCTCGGATGGCAGTGAGCGAAAGCCGGGGGTCCCGAACCACCTTCGCTTGCACTTGCTGCTCTGGATACCGGCCATTCATCAATATGGGGATGCATGAGGTGTGGTGGTGTGATGTGCTTTGGGCTGGAGGAGACCTTCAGGCACGCTCGTGGAAAAGTGCCAAGGAAAACGGCGCCCTGCCTGATGCAGAGCGCCGCTTTCTCTTCTGTGTGTGTCAGGGGCGGGTATCAAGCGCCGAAGATGTCCCGGGTGATGTTGTTGAACCAGCTGTGCGCATAAGAGACTTCGCGCTTGTAGTACTCAGCCGGGGCATCCGCCGGGGTGAGGCCGCCGGAGACCTTGGTGATCTTGGAGCCGTCCTTGGCCAGCTTGTACACCGCCGCCACGGAGAAGCCCCAGTCATCCGCGGCAATGGAATAGCAGGTGTTCACATAGGCCGGTGCCGGCGGCTCCTTGCCGTTGAGCAGCGCGGCCACGGAAGCGGCGCAGACCTTGGCCTCCGAATTCGCGGCATAGCCCGATTTCGGCATGCCCTTGGCGATGGAGGCATCGCCGATCACGTGGATGTTCTTGTGGATCGTCGACTCGAAGGTGTGCAGGTTCACCGGGCACCAGCCGGAATCGTTGGTGAGCCCGGCGATATGGGCGATCTTGCCCGCCTTCTGCGCCGGCACCACGTTCAGCACATCGGCCTTCACCTTGTCGCCGAACTTGGTGGTGACGGTGCGGTTGGCCACGTCCACGGAAACAACGGCGGCCTCTTCCTGCGCGCCGCGCCATTCGATCATCGCATTGTCGCTCTCAAAGCCGTAGAACTTCTTCCACGCCGCCTTGAACAGGCCCTGCTTGGAGAACTTCGGCTTCGGATCCAGGATGATGACCTTGGACTTGGGCTTGTGCTTCTTGAAATAGTTGGCCACCAGTGAGGCGCGCTCATAGGGCCCCGGCGGGCAGCGATAGGGATTGGGCGGCGCACAGAGCACGAAGACGCCCCCGTCCTTCATCGCCTCCAGCTGCTTGCGCAGGATCATGGTCTGCTCGCCGGCCTTCCAGGCATGGGGCACGGTCTTGGTCGCCGCCTCATCATAGCCCTCGATGGTCTCGTACTTGAAGTCGATGCCCGGCGAGACCACGCAGCGGTCGTACGTAAACTCCTGCCCGCCCGCGGTCTTGACCACCTTCTTCTCCGGGTCGATGGCGGTCACCATGTCGTGCACGACGTTGATGCCCGCCTTCTTCAGCCCGTCATAGCCGAAGCGGATGGTCTCGATCGACCGCTTGCCGGCGATCACCTCATTGGACATGAAGCAGGTGTGATATTCCTTCTTCGGCTCAATGAGCGTCACCTCAATACCGGGATCGAAGATCTTGAGATAGCGCGCGCAGGTGGCGCCGCCGGGGCCACCGCCGACCACCACGACCTTCTTGGATGCGCCCAGCACCACCGACGGCATGCCGGTCACGCCAGCCACCGCGGCGACACCGGTCGCCTGAATGAACGATCTGCGATTGAGTTTCGTCATGGCAGGTATTCTCCTTCACTGAGCTGTTCCGAGCTGGCCGTCATTGCTGGCTGGCATAGAAATGAACGATGGACTGAAGGCCCTTCTCGCCCTTGGAATCGAGAAGCTTCTTGACCTTCTTCTTCATCTTCTTCGTCATTTCCCGCTTGCCGCTCAGGAAGTCGCTCATGGTGAACTGCAGGTAGGGCATCCACTGCCCGGCGAGAATAGCGGCATCCTCTTCCGCCTTCTTGCCGCCGTCCTCGTGGCACTTCTCGCAATACTTCTCATGCAGCTTGGCGCCTTCCTTGGCCATGGCGGCATCGAAGGACTGCTTCGCCGGGACCCACTTCAGACTGGCGTAATGATTGGCCAGCCGCTCGATCTCGTCATCGCTGTAGCCCTTGGCAATGCGGCCCATGATGGTGGAAGGCACTTCTCCGCTCTTGAAGCCCTTCATCACCTCGATCATGTAGTCCTTTGAAATGCCGCCGATGTTGGGAATGGCCGGACCGCCGGAAGCGCCATTGGGGCCATGGCAGCCGTCGCATTGCGCGGCCAGCATCTTGCCGCTGGCGCCCGAGATCAGCTCCTTCTGATTGCCCGCCTGGGCGGATGCCACGGCAAGCCCGAGGGCAAGCCCCGTCATCCAAAGGACGTGCCTCTTTTTCTTTGGCATCTGTCTCCTCCTCTTTGTGGTTATGTGCGTGATCCCCATGGCTTGAGGATCATCACATCTTCCGGTTCCCCCTCTGGCGGATGCCGGAATTCTTCAGCACCGCACGCCAGACCGTGCATGCTGTCCGTTCAGTTCTTTCCGCTGTTCTCGTCTCTCTTCTGCAGAGAGCCTTTCAGCGCCGCCTTGAGAAGCGCGATGCATTTCGCATTGCTCTCCCCGGCGGCGCGGGCGATATCGAGGGCCGTCTGGCCCTTGTTGTTTTTCAGGGCGGGATCGGCGCCGGCCATGAGCAGCGTGCGCACCATGCGCGCCGAGCCATTGCGCGCCGCCTTCATCAAGGCGGTCTCGCCATCCTCATCCCGGGCGTTCACGTCCGGGTGAAATTGCAGGATCACGGCGACCACCGGCAGATGATCCGCCTCCGCCGCCCGGATGAGCGCCGTTGCGCCGGTAACATCACGGGCATCAACCTTCGCACCGCGTTCAAGCAGCAGCCTGGCCACGCCATAATGCCGCTCGTCCGCGGCCAGCATCAGCGGGGTGACGCCGTTCTTGTCCGTGGCGTTCGGATCGGCCCCGGCATCAAGCAGGGCCCTGGCCACCGCCTCATGCCCGAGCTGGGCGGCGCGATGCAGGGCCGTGCGCCCCTGCCTGTCCCTGGCGTTGACGTCGGCGCCATACTTGATGAGCATCCGCACCGCCGGCAGGTTGCCATAGCGGGCAGCACTCATCAGCGGCGTGTGTCCCGCGCGTGAGCGCACGTCCACGAAGGCGCCGTGCTCCAGCAGCATGGCAATGATGGCGGGATAATTGTTGTCGGCGGCAAAGGTGAGCGCGGTGCAGCCAACAACGGTGCGGGCGTTCACATCCGCGCCCTTGCGGATGAGATAGGCAACGGTGGCGATATTGCCGTTTTCCGCCGCCAGCATCAGCGGCGTCTTGCCGAAACGGTTGGCGGCATTGGGCGACACGCCCTTTTCCTCGATCAGCCGGCGCACCGTCTCCAGGTCATCAATGATGGCCGCCGAGCGCAGCTCCCGCGCCTGGGGCGACATGTCCACATATTTCTTCGCCGCCTTCTTCCAGATCTGTTCCGCCTCCTCGCGGCTCATGATCTTTTCAGGCGGCACCTCCATGGCCACGGCCGCAGGCAGGCCCGCCGAAAGCGACAGGGCGATCGCGCCAAGCATAACCGCAAGACCGGCCGCTATCCGTTCGCGGCGCGCGCAGCAAGACCGCCCGCTTTGGCTGCGGCCCGGAAATATCGCCTCTCTGCCCCGCATGGCGTGCACGGCTTATCCCTTTCCCTCTTCTTCCGGCTTGTCCGGGAGTTCATGGGCGACGCCCTTGTGACAGTCGATGCAGGTCTTGCCCTCCTCGCGGGCGCGGGCATGCTTCTTGCGCGCCACGCGGTCCTGCTCATCGAAGGCCATGGCGTTCCAGGAATGACAGTTGCGGCATTCGCGGGAATCGGTGGCTTTCAGCCTGGCCCACACCCGATTCGCCATTTCCCAGCGGCGCGCCTCGAACTTTTCCTTGGTGTTTATGGTGCCGAGAATCTCGTGCCAGACATCCTTGGCGGCCATGATCTTGGCCACCATCTTGGGCCCGAACTGTTTCGGGACATGACAATCGGCACAGCCGATGCGCACGCCGGCATGATTGAGATAGTGCTCGCTCTCCTGCCACTCCTCCAGATTCCACTGCATGCTGTGGCAGGAGGTGCAGAATTCCGTCGTGTTGGTAAAGCCGAGCCCTACATTGAACAGTCCCGCAAAAACGATGCCACCGAGGAACAGGGCCGCGGCGGCTCCCAGTTTGCCAACACCGAACGGCAAGACGTGCCTCCTCTCTTCACGCGCGGCATGTTCAATGCGCGCGTCACTCCCCCCATGAGACTTCCCGTTTGCCAGGCTTTGATCCGCCTTCTTGTTAGCGCCGGGAAAGACACCTGTTGTCTACGAAGGTTGTATAAATATACCGGAAAAGAAAATCAAGAATGCCCATAAATATTTGAATTTTCTTATATAAGATTTTTCTTTTCTGCAGGTATTATATTAACATTTTCTCATGTTCTAATATTTTGCATATTGTGATTTTTCTATAACATTTCTTCAACCTGCAAAAAATGCTTGCAGGAACTGCCGCTCAGGAACCCGGAGAATACCCCCTTGCGAAAGAGGCAGCATGAACCGAGAAGATTTCCCCCGATCTTCACTTGACGGATTCATCTGTATCAAGCGAATATGCCAGATGCTGCCTTAAACTAACCATTCAAGCAAGCACAGCCAAACAAGCAATCACCAAATAAAGCCATATTATTCTGATAATTGTTTCAGAGAAACATGATGCATGCAATAGAATACGAACAACAAAAGTCAGATTTTCGCAGCACTATCATTATCTCTTCACTTGAGGACCTGCCTCGTGTGACTATACATTTTCCGCAGGCGCATGTCATCGGGCTTTTGGGGCCGGAGATGCCCCACCCTGCCCTGCCGGTTCCGGACGCGCGGCGCTTGAAACTTTCCTTTCATGATGTCAGCGCGGCGAAGGCGGGCTTTCAGCCGCCGGGGCTTGAGCATGTCAGGGCGCTGATCGATTTTGTGCATTCCTGGCGGGCGCATGGGCAAGGGCCGCTGATCGTGCATTGCTGGATGGGTGTGTCGCGCTCGCCGGCGGCGGCCTTCATCGCCCGCTGTGTCATGGAACCAAAAACCGATGAAATGGCCATCGCGCAGGCCCTGCGCCGGATCGCCCCCTTTGCCACGCCCAATGCCCGGCTGGTTGCCCTTGCCGATTCGCTGCTTGCCCGGCAGGGACGAATGACGGCGGCGATTGAACACATCGGCCGCGGCCAGGAAACCGCACGCGGTGATGTCGTTCTCTGGCGATGAGGCAAGCGTGTCCTTGCTGAAAGAGCTGTTCCCCTCTTGAAGAAGCAGTTCGGCAGGACACACTAAACGACACCAGATCGCCATCTTTTTCATTATCCCGGCGAAAGTCCTCTTCTGTCCGTTTCAATCACTTCATGCGTTGCGAATGATTTTCGTTATTAAGAGTATAAGCACTCACATGCACCACAGATAATACTTTTCCCAAGGCATTCTCCCATCATTGCCCAAACTTGGAGAGTATTGTTTTTATGTTAAATATCAACATGTTACGTCATGCCCGGGCGTGTCCCGGGCATCCAGGGGCGGTTTAATCATGCGGTGATGGCAGTCAGAAACGGTTCTTCAGGGCTCGGAGCTTACCGCCGGAAAGATATTTTATATCCTTCCGGAACGTTTAGGCGGGGTTTTCTACCCCGCCTATAGCATGAGTGGCGGGGTAATATACCCC
>NZ_KN050829.1:72128-239826 GCF_000746275.1 Thermopetrobacter sp. TC1 | reverse complement strand
CGCAAGGGCCGGCGCGAGCGGTCGCGAAAGTCTTCCGCTTCGTTTTCCGCCGCGCGATGCAGCCATTTGTAGCCCGTGGTGCGGCTGATGCCATAGCGACGGCACAGCGCGCTGATGTTCGCCCCCTCCCGGCGGGCAAACATGACGAATTCCCGGCGTTGGTCCATGATTGACACCTCCTGCCATCCCATCACGCACCTCTCCGATTGCCCTGTTCGCGGTGCGTATAGTGTCAACCATGTCCCCGAACACCTGTCAGCTATGTCCCCGGGCTGAACACTTGTGCCGGCAATCCAGGGGCCACAGACTGAGGCGGTTTTAGAGAACGATAGCGGTCGTCAACAGGCTTGACTTAAGCCGTATCGACATAAAATGCCGGTACGGGATTGTGCCCTGTTCCCACAGCTTCCAAAATCAGCCGCCGAAGATCCAGGTCTTGATGGTGTCGGCGGCGCGGCCCCACATGTCGGGATCGGCCTCAATCGCGCGGGCGGTGTACAGCGGAAACGTCGCCACGGTCTTGCCCTCCACGCGGATGCGCAACTTTGCCACCTCACGCCCGGCCGCCACCGGCGCCATGAGCGGGCCGCGATAGATGACATCGGCATCGGCATTGCGCCGCTCCGCATCGCTCAGCCGGATCTTCACCTCGTCATGGGTGACAAGATCCACCCAGTCCTCCTTGCCGCCCCAGACACGCGCCTGCGTGACCACCTCGCCCGGCTGATACAGGTGCACGGTGCGGAACTGACGAAAGCCCCAGTCCATGATCCGGCGCGCTTCCTCGGCGCGCTCCCGCTTGGATTTCAGGCCGGCGATCACCGCGATCAGGCGCCGCCCGTCGCGCTCGGCCGAGGCCACAAGGCCATAGCTCGCCTCGCTGGTATAGCCGGTCTTCACGCCATCGGCGCCGGGATATTTGCCCAGAAGCGGATTGCGGTTGTACTGCTTGTGCTTGCCCCAGGTGAATTCGCGGATGGAATAGAGCTTGTAGTAATCCGGAAACACCTCGATGAGATAGCGGGCCAGCTGCGCCAGTTCCCGCGCGGTCATGCGATGATTGGGATCGGGCAGGCCGGTGGCGTTGGCGAAGGTGGACCGTTTCAGGCCCAGGGCCCGCGCCCGCTGCGTCATGAGCCGGGCAAAGGCCTCCTCGGTTCCGGAAATGCCCTCGGCTATGGCGATGGCGGCATCATTGGCCGAGACTACGATGACCGCGCGCATGAGCGTGCCCAGGGGAATGCGCTCGCCGGGCTTGGCGAACATGGTGGAGGAGCCGGAAGGCGCCCCGCCCTTGCGCCAGGCATTGACGGAAACCTCGAAGATGTCATTTTCGGAAAGCTCGCCTTTCTTGAGCTTTTCGAAAACGACCAGCATGGTCATGATCTTGCTCATGCTGGCGGGGGGCATGAGGGCGTCGGCATCCTTCTCGTAGAAAACCTTGCCGGAGCGGGAATCGATGAGGATGGCGTATTTGGCCCGGCTTTCAAAAGCCGGGGGCTTCTTTCCTTCCTGAGCATCGGCAGTGGCGGTGACGGAAAACGAAAGAACAAGCGCCATGAGAACGCGCACCAGCATCATGCGCAAGCCCGAGCGTGCGGCAAGGCCGCGATGCTTGTCGCAACGATGAACACGGAATGCCTGCCACATCCGTTTAAGGGAAAGGCCCTGTAACCCATCGATCATCCGCATGCTGCCGCCCCCTTTTCGATGGTTCTCCTTTGCAGGCCGCTGTCACTCAAAGCGCTTCCTCTTGTGGCTCAGGACTGAATGAGATGAAGGCGCTCCGAGGGCAGAAGGCCGCCTGCGGCCTTGATGAATTGCCGATCGGCCGAGGCCAGCGCCCAGCCGCGCCGCTCGGCAAGACTGAGGCACAATGCGGCATCCAGCGGCAGGCGCCGCTCCGTGGCATGCTGCATGGCGGCCGTGATCAGGCCGGCATCGGGCACGATGGCATGGAGCATGGCCGGAATGATGCCGGCGGCTTCCTTGAGGATCATATCATTGATATGCCCGCCGGCGGCCAGACGGCGCAATCCTTCCAGCGCGGCCGTAAGCGCCCCTTCCGGTGCGGCAAGCGGCTGGCCTTCCTCCAGCAGACGGGCGGCGCGCGCCGAATGCGGCACCTGCACGGCCCAGGCCGCCATGACCGTGGCATCAACGACGATCATCGCTCATTCTCCCCCTTTTGAGCGGCCGAGAACCGCCAGCAGATCGAAACTGCCCGGCCGGATGGTGCGCCCGCGGATCTCTTTCAAACGCTGCACGAGTCGCTGACGCTCCTCCATGAGTATGCGGCCCAGTGCAGCGGCTGCCTCCTGCGCCGGGGTGCGGCCGGTCAGGCGCGCGCGGCTTTCCAGCAGGCGGCGGGCATGTCCGGGAAGTTTGGCAAGGTCAATGGCTTCCTCCGGAACAAGCGTGATGCGCGGCGCTGCCTCCCGGCGGGTCGGGCCCGGAGTGGAAACGGGACTGATTGACGGGCTTCCTGCCCCTCCGGATGCCCCTTGCCGTTTTGCCGGCGCTGTCGGCTCGGCACTGGACGCGCTGGCCGTCGCAGCACCTGCCCCTTCGTTTTTGACTGGGGAAGTCTGAGGCGTTTCCCTCTCAGAATCCTGGGGCGATATCACTTCGGCCTGTGGCTGCACCGGGCGCACGGGCTGACCGCTGCGACGGCGAAAGGTGACACGGCGGCCGGAGAGATCGATGTTGGACACTTCCCAGCCGGCATCGCGCCAGGCCTTCATGTGCGCACCGCCGCGGGCGGAATTGGCCCACCAGGACGCATATTTGTAGGCAGAATGCGGCAAATCGAAACCGAGGATCTGCTCGATTTCAGAAAATTTCAGGGTCAGAGCGCTTTGAGGCGCTTGTCTGAGATAATTCTTGAGAGGATCGTACTTGCTCATGTCTATGCTGAAATCGTTTTCATGTATGACATGGTTCAACTTGCATGCATAACACGCTCATTCATGGCAGGAAAGAAGGCGGCATAACGAATGAACAGGCCAGATCAGCACGTGAAATATAAGGGCCCTGCCGCGCCGGCCTTGCCCAAGGCGCTTATTGCGCTTTTGCGCACCATTCTGCCACCCGCCGCGATCATCACCCGGCAGACACAGGATCGGTTATCGCGCACGGCCGGGAGCTATCTGCTTTGCCTGCACATTGCCCAACCGCTCGCCGTCTCACGGCCCGCGCCGGGCGGCGATATTCCGCCGGGCTGGCATCTCTACGCCGGCAGCGCCAAGGGCCCCGGCGGGCTTGCCGCCCGCATCAGCCGGCATTTGCGCGAGGACAAGCCGCAGCGCTGGCACATCGATGCGTTAACCCTTGCCGCCGATGCCCACTATGCCCTGCCCTTTCCCGCCGATACCCACCCTTTGAGCGAATGCACAATCATCGCCAGGCTCTTGCAAAGCGGTGCTTTTTCCGTGCCCGTGGCCGGCTTCGGCAGCAGCGACTGCAAAACCTGTCCGGCCCATCTGCTCTCATGGAACGCCTGGCTGACCCAAACCGAATAGGGGCAGCGCAGTCCCGCACAGGGACCGATTCGGAATTTTCACTTTCACGCCCCCTTAAACCAACCTGCATAATGAACCACCCACCGCCCCGCGCCTCCACCCCCCAATACAAAATTAAAAACAAAAGGTTTGGGCGCGGGCGCGGGGCGATTTCCACACTATACGACACTTATATCGTCATACCGGCGAAAGCCGGTATCTAAGGCCATAAGCGCATGAGTTTGCGGCACGAGACCCCGGCTTCCGCCGGGGTGACGAGAAAGATGGCGACGTTGTGTCGTGTCGTATGGGCGATTTCACCGGTCAGACTCTGAGCAACTTGGTATTAGGCGCGTTTTGCGCCGGCCGCGGCGAAATCCCGGGACTCGGCGGCCATTTCCTCGGCGACAAGGAAGGCAAGCTCCAAAGCCTGGGCCGCATTCAGGCGCGGATCGCAATGGGTGTGATAGCGATCGCTCAAGTCTGCCTCGGCGATGGCATGGCAGCCGCCGGTGCATTCGGTGACGTTCTGGCCGGTCATCTCGATGTGAATGCCGCCGGCATGCGTGCCTTCCGCCGCATGCACCTGCATGAAGGTGCGCACCTCCTGCAGCACCCGCTCAAAAGGCCGGGTCTTGAAACCAGAGGCGGTGCGGATGGTGTTGCCATGCATGGGATCGCAGGACCAGACAACCTTGCGCCCCTCGCGCTGAACCGCCCGGATGAGCGGCGGCAGCCCCTGCGCCACCTTGTCAGCCCCGAAGCGGGTGATGACGGTCAGCCGCCCCGGTTCATTGTCCGGATTGAGAATGTCAATGAGCTTCAAAAGTTCATCCGGCGTCATCGACGGCCCCGCCTTCACGCCGATCGGGTTTTTCACCCCGCGCAGGAACTCCACATGCGCCCCTTCCGGATCCCGGGTGCGATCCCCGATCCACAGGAAATGGCCGGATGTGGCATACCATTCGCCGGAGGTGGAATCGATGCGGGTTAACGCCTGTTCATAGCCCAAGAGCAGCGCCTCGTGCGAGGTGTAGAAATCCGTGGTGCGCAGCTGATGCACCGTGTCGGGGTGAATGCCGCAGGCGCGCATGAAGCGCAAGGACTCCGTGATGCGATCGGCGATTTCCTGATAACGCTCCGAAGCCGGCGTGTCGCGCAGGAAACCGAGCGTCCAGCGATGGACATGCTCGAGGTTGGCATAACCGCCCTGGGCGAAGGCCCGCAGCAGATTGAGTGTCGCCGCCGACTGGCGATAGGCCTGCAGCATGCGGTGCGGATCGGGCCTGCGCGCCTCTTCGTCGAAACGGATATCGTTGATAATGTCGCCGCGGTAGGACGGCAGAGTAACACCATCGCGCGTCTCCGTGGGCTCGGAGCGCGGCTTGGCGAACTGTCCAGCAATGCGCCCCACCTTCACCACCGGCTTGCCGCCGGCATAGGTGAGCACCACCGCCATCTGCAGAAAGACGCGGAAGAAATCACGGATGTTATCGGCGGAATGTTCGGCAAAGCTTTCCGCGCAATCGCCGCCCTGCAGCAGAAAGCCCTGCCCTTCCGCCACCTTGGCCAGCTTGCGCTTGAGCTTGCGGGCCTCGCCGGCAAAGACGAGCGGCGGAAAGCCCGAGAGCTTTTCCTCCACGGCGCGCAGGGCCTCTTCATCCGGATATTCGGGCACCTGGCGGATCGGCTTTTTGCGCCAGCTGTCCGGCGACCATGTCTCGTTCATGGCAAATACTGCTCCGTGTCGTCCCGTTTCTGATGGCATGTAGGGAAAATCGGAAGGAAAGACAAATGCCTCTCACCTTTCGCCCTGCATGCCACGGGGGCTAGCCCCCTTCTCGCCGTGCCGCCCAAGATCCCATCGCGGGACAGGATAGGTGCTTGTGACTCTTTTCACAAGCCAGCGCAAGCACGGGCTTTCGCGTGATGGAGACAATTTTATATCAATCGTCGTCCGATCTTTTGCGAGTTGGAAACTTTCTCATGCAATCATTGCGGGCAAACGGCTTCTGCCCCATCTCTTGCCGGGCAGGTTGAAATAAAAGCTTACACTGGTTGGAACGATGCTGGAACGGCTTTGGAATACGATAACGGATCCCCTGACCTGGTCCCGCATGTGGGAGGATTTCCTCACCGTGGTTTCAAAGGGGACGCCTCCGATCTATGTCCAGTATCTGATCGCCACTGTCATCTTTCTCGCCTATATGATCTTTTTTCACGACCCAAAGCGCTCGCGCATCAGGGGGACGCGGCAATGGATGATCTCCGTGCCCGGACTGATTTACAGCATTTCGCTTGTCTTCATCACGGCCGGTGGTCTTGAATCGGTTTCATTCCTGCTCAATCCGGATACGTATTATCAAGCGCTGTTGCGGGTGAAATCACAAATCCCGCATTAGGGCGTGTCCTCATAAAATCCGGTGCGCAAGCCCCTGCATTCGCAAACACGTGCGCCCGCCGGCAAGGGGAGAGATAACCCCTTGTCTGCCGGCAGATTATGCGCCTAGAGTATTCGTCAGGCTTGGCGTAGATTTGCCTTGCCGGGGTTTTCTGCATGCCGAGAGAATCCCCCTCATGATTTTTGCGTAACGGTGGGATCCATGCCCTTTACGCCCGCACCTATTGCCTTTGATGCGGATCTTGTCTTCCCGCGGCTGGCGCGCAAGCGCCTTGAGGCCATGCGCGCAGCAGGCATGACCGTTCTCGAATGCTATCGCGTGCTGGAAAAGGCCGGGGCCAACGTCGTCGGCCAGGTGCTTAAAGGCCAGGGTACCTTCTATGAGCTGGAGCATTACCCGAAGGGGGACGTCTATGATGCCGAAACCGGCGCGCAATACTACTATCATGCCCACAGGCCGGAATCAGGCGAGCATGGACACTTTCACACCTTTTTAAGGGCCGAGGGCATGCCGCTGGGCGTGCGTCCGGTGCCCTATTCCGGCGCGGCCAGGCGCCCGGATGGCGAACAGGCCATTTGTCATCTCGTCGCCATTTCCATGGACGCGCACGGCTATCCCACTCACCTGTTCACCACCAACCGCTGGGTAACGGACGAAACCTTCTATCCGGCGGCGGACACCCTGGCGATGGTGGACCGCTTCCGGGTCGATCACGTCTATCCCTGCTGGGCGGTCAATCGCTGGATCAGCGCCATGCTGCAACTGTTCTGGCCGCAGATCCGCGCCCTGCTGAAGGAACGGGACGAGGTGATCCGGGCCTGGGCACAACAGCATCCGGAAAGGGATGTTTTCGAGGATCGGGAGCTCGATGTCACATCGATCCTGCCCATTGACGTGGATGAGCAGATCGACCGCATCGAGTTCACGCTTACCCGCGCCTGTGCCTGAACGCCCTTCACGGCATGGTCACGATCCGGTCAGATTTGGCCGCAATGCTCTCACCGAGACGTGTGTTTTAACGAGGCATTCGTGACAAGACAGGGTTTGCGCAAACGGGCATGATGCCTCTTGCCGGATCGCAGCGAACATGACACCTGAAAAACAGGCGTATTCCGGCGCGGAGCAAAACGTGAAGCCGAGAGGAACTGCAATGAAAGCGACCATTCACAAGGCCTTGAGACGCACCTGGATTTCTTCCGTGGCGGCCGTGCCGCTGATGCTGGGGATGACGGGCGCAGCCGCAACCCTTGCCGTGATTGCCAAAACCGGCGCCCCGGCCATGGCGCAACCGGCCAACCCGTGTGCGCCGGCCAATCCCTGTGCGGCCATGAAACCCATGGGCAGCCCTTGCGCGCCCGCGAACCCGTGCGCGGCGCAGATGCCGATGATGAATCCGTGCGCGCCGGCCAATCCTTGCGCAGCGCACATGCCGAAAAAGATGAACCCCTGTGCGCCGGCCAATCCGTGCGCGGCCATGCCGCCCATGGGAAGCCCTTGCGCGCCCGCCAACCCCTGCGCCGCACAGATGCCGATGAACAATCCCTGCGCCCCGGCCAACCCCTGTGCAGCGATGAAGCCCATGGGCAACCCCTGCGCCCCGGCCAATCCATGCGCCGCAAAAAAAAGTGAAGTAACACCGGCCAACCCCTGTGCCGTGCAAACCGGTGCGATGGGCAAGGACAGGCGTCGTCCTGCGCCGGGTGAACGCATGCGCCTTTACCAACGCCTCACGACGCAACTGGCCGCCGCCTATAAGGGCGGTGCGCACCCGGCCGCGGATGGCCGCTGGCTCTCCTGGCGCAATTTTGCTTCCGCACCCTATCTCGCCAGCACCCACGGGGAACGCTATGTGGTGAACCTGGCCAACGCCATCGCCGCCAAGGTTTATGGCCAATATGAAAATCTCAAACGCATGCCGGCCGGCGGCATCATCGTGAAACCTTCCTTCACCATCGGCACGGACGGCACACCCAAGCCAGGCCCGCTGTTCATCATGGAAAAGATGAAAAGGGGCTGGAACCCTGCGACCATGGACTGGCGCTATGCCATGATCCTGCCCGGCGGCAAGACCTATGGCATCACCAAGGGCATGAATGGCAAGGCCGTTGCCTTCTGCCACGCCTGCCATCAGGCCGCGCCGGTTGATGCCCTGTTCTTCCTGCCCAAGCCCTATCGCCGTTAAAGGGAAAATGCGACATTTCGGAAGGGCGTCCTTTCGTCCTTCCGTTTTTCGGACGTCAGACTGTATTGAAGCGTCTGACCCCGAACCGCGCTTTCAGAAAACACGAAAAGGCCGCCGGCCCGGTTTGCATTCCGCCGGCGGCCCATATCTTTCAGGCGTGTTTTCCGCCACTCAGGATTTTTCGAGCATCCCGGGATCGGCGGGTTTCAGCTGCACCGATTCCCCGCAACCGCAGGCGCCGATCTGGTTGGGATTGTCGAAGACGAAGCCGGATTTCAGCTTGTCTTCCTTGTAATCCATGGTGGAGCCGAGCAGATAGAGCAAGGCGCCGGGATCGACATAGACCTTCACGCCATCCTGCTCCACCACCTCATCACCCGGATTGGCGGCCTCCGCCCATTGCATGTCGTATTCATAACCGGCGCAGCCGCCCGCCTTCAGGGAAATGCGCAGGCCCGCATCCGGCTTGCCGGACTTCTCCTGCAGGCGCCGGATCCTGTTCACGGCCGCCTCGGTGAGCTTGAGGATGGGCATTCCGGTCATATCTACCTCCAATCATGATGCTGTCGGCCCAAGGGCCCGGGCTTGCGCTTTAAGGCAAAAGAGGCTCAGAACATGTTCAGCGCAAGCCTGGCCTCATCGGACATGCGCGACATATCCCAGGGCGGATCGAACACGAGGTTCACCTTCACGTCCTTCACCCCTTCCACTTCCGATACCGCCTTCTGCACCCAGCCGGGCATGTCGCCCGCCACTGGACAGCCGGGCGCGGTCAGCGTCATGTCGATGGTGACAACGCGATCGTCCGAAATATCAATGCGATAGACGAGGCCGAGCTCGTAGATGTCCACCGGGATTTCCGGATCGTAGACGGTCTTGAGCGCGGCGATGATATCGCGGGTGAGGCGCTCTAGTTCCTCTTTGGGAATGGCGGATGCCGCCGCAGGCTCCTTGCGCTTTTCGCCTTCGCCTTTCTGATCCTCTTCCGACGCATCGGTGGAGGCCTCCGCCTGTGCCTGCGCCGGTGCTGAAGCTTCGGTTTCCTGATCCTTCTGCGCCGGGCTGGCCACAGAGAGAACATCCCGCCCCGCCTCGTTTCCTGCCTCATCGGCTTTCGCGGCGGGGGCCGCCTCCTGCTGGGTCTCCTTGGTCATCTCTTTCATCGTTTCGGTTCCGTCCGCCTTTTTCGCTGCAGCGGCAATGGCCGCCAGTATCCCTCCGGAGGATTGCGCAGGTGCCTGTGCCGCCTGCCCCTGCTGTCTCGTCTGTGAGGCCGCGCCTCTATGAGCTGCCTGAGCAACGGAAACCTTTTGTCTCTGGGCTGCAGCTTCTTTCGCCTGCGCCATTTTGCGCGCCACCTCCTCTTCGGCGCGGGCCATGGCCTCCTCAAGATCGGGACGGGCCCCATCGTTGCGGCCGAGCATCTGTTCTTTCAGCGCATCCACATAGGCGCGCAGCTGGGCCTTCAGCTCGCGCTTCATGGCCTCGCGCTCCTCGCGGCTCAAGGGGCGGCGCGGCGGTGCCGCTTCGCGATGTTCACCCTCGCTGCTCATGGGGCCGTCCTGTCCTTCTATTGCCTTGCGCTTCCCGTTCCGTTTTTTTGCCTGTTCACATAAAGAAGGTTTTCGCCTTTTCAATCGCTTCGGCCAGGGCGTCCACCTCTTCAAGCGTGTTGTACATGGCGAAACTGGCGCGGCAGGTGCTGGTGACGCCGAAACGCTGCAGAATGGGCTGGGCGCAATGGGTGCCGGCGCGCACGGCAACACCATAGCGGTCGATGACATGCGAAAGGTCATGGGCATGTACGCCCTTGAGCTCGAAGGAGACAATGGCGCCCTTGTCCTTCGCCGTGCCGATGATGCGCAGGTCCTCAATGGCCGAAAGCCGCTCCGTGGCATAGGCCAGCAATGTTGCCTCATGGGCGGCGATGCGATCGCGCCCGATGCTATCCATGTATTTCAGCGCCTCCGCCAGGCCAATGGCCTGCACGATGGGCGGCGTGCCGGCCTCGAAACGATGGGGCGGATCGGCATAGTCGATGGCCTCGGTGCTCACCTCCCCCACCATCTCGCCACCGCCGAGGAAGGGAGGCAGCTTTTCAAGCCATTCACGCTTGCCGTAGAGAACGCCGATGCCCGTGGGCCCATAGGTCTTGTGACCGGTGAAGACATAGAAATCGGCATCGAGTGCCTGAACATCCACCGGCAGATGCACCGCCGCCTGCGAACCATCCACGAGCACGGGCACGCCATGCGCATGGGCTATGCGGATGACCTCTCTCACCGGCGGGATGGTGCCCAGCGCGTTGGACATGTGGGTGATGGCGACGATTTTGGTGCGCGGCGTGAAGAGCTTTTCGTATTCCTCCAGAATGATCTGGCCGTCATCATCCACCGGGATCCATTTCAGCACCGCGCCGGCGCGCTCCCGGTGAAAATGCCAGGGCACGATGTTGGAGTGATGCTCCAGCAGCGAGACGATGATCTCATCGCCTTCATCAATGAAGGCCTGGCCGAAGCTGTAGGCGACAAGGTTGATGGCTTCCGTGGCGTTGCGGGTAAAGACGATCTCTTCCGCACTGGCGGCGTTGAGAAAGGCGCGCACGGTCTCGCGCGCGGCCTCGAAACGATCGGTGGCCAGGTTGGAGAGAAAATGCAGGCCGCGGTGAACGTTGGCATATTCCTCCGCATAGGCGCGAGAGATGGCGTCAATGACGCATTGCGGCTTCTGGGCGGAGGCGCCGTTGTCCAGATAAACGAGCGGCTTGCCATGCACCGTGCGCGATAGAATGGGAAAATCGGCACGGATGCGGTTCACGTCGTATTCCATCGCCGCCGCCTGCTTTTTCGTCATCTGTTCGGTCATGTCAAAATCCACTCAACTCTCGTCATCCCGGCCATCCCGTCATGCCGGCAAAAGCCTATCTCTTACTGTGAACGCATGCCTTCGCGGCCTGAAGGTTTTGGCTTTCACCGGAGTGACGGCGGGTGAGGTCATGCCGCCGCCTCCCCCACCAGCCAGTTCTGCGCCAGGGCCTGCAAGGCATTGCGCACGGTCTCATCCTCGATCGCATCGAAGGTCTCGGCCACGAAGGCGGCAATGAGCATGGCGCGCGCCTGCGCAAGCGGAATGCCGCGGGCCCTGAGATAGAACAGCTGTTCCTCATCCAGCGCGCCGGCGGTGGCGCCATGGGCGCAGATGACGTCATCGGCATAGATCTCCAGCTCCGGCTTGGCATCGAACTCCGCCATTTCGCCAAGCAGAAGCCCATGCGCGGCCATCTGGCCATCCGTCTTCTGCGCGCCGGGGGCGACGTGAATGCGCCCCTGAAAGGCGCCGCGGGCCTGATCGTCCATCACGCACTTGAAGGTCTCGCGCGAGGTGCCGTGCGGCACGAGATGATTGACGACAAGACGGGTGTCGGCATGCTGGGCATGGCGCAAAAGATAGGCGGCATTGACCTCGGTCTCGGCCCCCTCCCCGGCAAGATCGACGAAATCCTGCTGCCGGTGCAGGCGGCCGCCGTGAATGACGGTGAGATCCTTCAGTGCGGCGTGTGAGGCCACCCGCGCCTGCAGGTTGGCAAAGGTAATGGCCTCATCATCCCGGCCCGCCACCTGAATGCGCACAAGTTCCGCTTCCTCTGCGAGATCGGCCACGGTGGCCTGCAGGGAGACATTGTGCCCGCCGCCGGCCTGCACCTCATAGAGCGACAGGCGCGCCCCCTTTTCCAGGCGGATCACATGGCGCAGAGCCATGCTGCGCCCCGGCGCGGTGGCAACATTGACGATGACGACGGGGCGTTTGAGCGCCACCCCTTCCGCGACATGGATCAAGGCGCCATCGGTGACATAGATGAGATTGAGCAGGTCAATGGCATCCTCGCCCGCGCTGAGGGCGGCATCGGCCCAGGCCGGCATGCTTTCCGTCTCGGCGAGGGAAAGGATGCTCAAGCCCTCTTCGCTGCCGATACGCGAGGCCTTGCGGTCCAGCCGGCCATCGACAAAGACGAGCAGATGGGCATCAACGGCGGCGAAGGGCTGGGCAGCGAGCACATCTCCGACATCGCCGCCTTTCTCGCCACCGGTGAGGGGCGGGAAGGACTCGTTGAGATGGCGATGGATATCGCTCCAGCGCCAGTCCTCGGTGCGGGGCGTGGGCAGGCCCTTCTCCTCAAAGCGCTGAAAGGCCTGTTTGCGCTGCGGCGCAAGCCAGGCGGGCGCGGCCGCAAAGCCGGTGAAGGCCTCGCGCCAGGTCTTTTCCGCCCCCAGTTTGGTGATCGGTCTGGTCATGACCTTGTGTGTCCTTCAGTTCCGTTCATTCTTTCCGGTCTTGCTTCTCGCTCCGTCATTGCCGGCCCGGATGCCGGGACAGGCCCGGCATGACGCGGGAAGAAGCCGCATGCTCACGCAGCCGCCTCCTGATAGGCGGCATAGCCCTCGCGCTCCAGCTCCAGCGCAAGCTCGCGGCCGCCGGAGCGGACGATGCGGCCCCTCACCATGACATGCACATGATCGGGCTCGATGTAATCGAGCAGGCGCTGATAGTGGGTGATGAGCAGAAAGCCGCGATCCTCGCTGCGCAGGGCATTGACCCCATCGGCCACGATTTTCAGCGCGTCAATGTCGAGGCCGGAATCGATCTCGTCGAGAATGCACAGGCTCGGCTGCAGAACGGCCATCTGCAACACTTCCATGCGCTTCTTCTCGCCGCCGGAGAAGCCGACGTTCACCGCACGGCGCAGCATGTCCATGGGAATGCCGAGCTGTTGCGTCTTCTCACGAATGAGGCGCATGAAATCCGGCGTGGAGAGCTCCTCCTCGCCCCGCAGCTTGCGCTGGGCATTCAGCGCCACCTTGAGAAACTGCATATAGGGCACGCCCGGGATCTCCACCGGATACTGAAAGGCCAGGAACAGCCCCCTGGCCGCGCGCTCTTCCGGCTCCAGCGCCAGCAGATCCTCGCCCTTGAACTGCACGGTGCCGTCCGTGACCTCATAACCGGGCTTGCCGGCCAGAACATGGGAGAAGGTGCTCTTGCCGGAGCCGTTGGGGCCCATGATGGCATGCACCTCGCCCGACGCGATGGACAGGGAAAGCCCCTTCAGAATCTCGCGCACGCCGGCGTCCTCCTCGTTTTCGTCTTCCGGGCGCACGACAGCCCGCAGATCCTTCACCTCAAGCAACATGGTTCATCCTTTCAACTTCGTTCCGATCCGTCATTCTGCCGCAGGGGCCTACATCTCATGCGACACCATCATGCATGTGCGCCCCGAGCCCCCGGCAGTTCCACGGGAAGACATAGATCAGCCCACGCTTCCCTCCAGGGAGATGCCGATGAGCTTTTGTGTTTCGGCCATGAACTCCATGGGCAGTTTCTGAATGACCTCGCGCACGAAGCCATTGACGATGAGCGCCACGGCCTCTTCCTCCGGAATGCCGCGGGCACGGCAATAGAAAAGCTGATCCTCGGCGATCTTGGAGGTCGTCGCCTCGTGCTCCACCTTGGCATGGGGTGTCTTGGCCTGGATGTAGGGCACGGTATGGGCGCCGCACTTGTCGCCGATGAGCAGGCTGTCGCACTGCGTGAAGTTGCGGGCGCCGTGGGCCTTGCGCGCGATGGAGACCAGCCCGCGGTAGGTATTCTGCGAGCGGCCGGCGGAAATGCCCTTGGAGATGATGCGGCTTTTGGTGTTTTTCCCCAGGTGCACCATCTTGGTGCCGGAATCCACCTGCTGGCGGCCGTTGGAAATGGCGATGGAATAGAACTCGCCCACGGAATTGTCGCCCTTGAGAATGCAGGACGGGTATTTCCAGGTGATGGCCGAGCCGGTTTCCACCTGCGTCCAGGACACCTTGGAATTGCGGCCGCGACAGTCGGCACGCTTGGTGACGAAGTTGTAAACACCGCCCCTGCCCTCGGCATCGCCGGGATACCAGTTCTGCACGGTGGAATACTTGATCTCGGCATCATCAAGGGCGATGAGCTCCACAACGGCCGCATGCAGCTGATGCTCGGAGCGCGCCGGCGCGGTGCAGCCCTCGAGATAGCTGACATAGGCGCCTTCATCACAGATGATGAGCGTGCGCTCGAACTGCCCGGTGTTGCGCTCGTTGATGCGGAAATAGGTGGACAGCTCCATGGGGCAGCGCACGCCCTTGGGCACATAGACGAAGGAGCCGTCGGTGAACACCGCGGAGTTGAGCGCGGCATAGAAATTGTCCCCCGGCGGCACCACCGAGCCCAGATACTTGCGCACGAGATCGGGATGCTTCTGGATGGCCTCGGAGATGGGGCAGAAAATGACGCCGGCCTTTTCCAGCTCCTCGCGGAAGGTGGTGGCCACGGAAACGGAATCGAACACCGCATCCACCGCCACCTTGGGCGCGCCCTCCACCCCGGCGAGGATCTCCTGCTCTTTCAGCGGAATGCCCAGCTTTTCATAGGTCTTGAGGATTTCGGGATCCACCTCGTCCAGGCTTTTCGGCCCCTTCTTGCGCTTGGGCGCGGCGTAATAATGAATGGCCTGAAAGTCGATGGGCGGATAGTGCACCTTGGCCCAGCGCGGCTCCTCCATCGTCAGCCACAGGCGGTAAGCATTCAGGCGCCATTCGAGCATCCACTCCGGCTCGCCCTTCTTCTCGGAGATGAAGCGGATGATGTCCTCGTTGAGGCCCTTGGGCGCCTTCTCGGTTTCGACATGGGTCTCGAAACCGTACTTGTATTTCTCAAGCTCCCGGACCGTTTTCAGCGTTTCCTGATCAGCCATGTTTCCGTTCCCGAATTCCGTGTTGGGTATGTCTTCACATCCGCGCCAAGCCGCCCTGCCCTGTCATGCCGCGCTGCGTTTCAACCGCCGCGCCAGCTTCTCCAGGCTGTGCAGGAAGAGCGCGATATCCTCCTTGCCGGTGCCCGGCCCCATGGACACGCGAATGGCCCGTTTGGCCAGATCGCGCGGAACGCCCATGGCGATGAGCGCGCGCGAAACCTCGCCCTTGCCGGCATGACAGGCGGAACCGGCGGAAACGGCAATGCCGTCGAGGTCAAAATGCATCAAGGCCGTCTGTGCATCCCAGGCAGGATGGGCGAAATAGCACGTGCCCGGCACACGCGGCGCATCTTTAGAAAAGATGACCGCCTCAGGCAGAAGGGCGCGGATGCCCGCCTCCAGCTCATCGCGCAGGGCGGAAAGCCGCTTGGCCTTTTCCGCCATGTTTTCGCACACTTCGGCAAGGGCTGCGGCCATGCCGGCGATGGCGGCGACATTTTCGGTGCCGGAGCGGCGCCTGCGCTCCTGACCGCCGCCGTGCAACAGAGGCTCAAGCTCCACGCCCTCGCGCACGATCAGGGCGCCTGTCCCCTGCGGGCCGCCGAACTTGTGGGCAGAGAGCGCCAGCATGTCCACGCCGAGATCGGCGAAATCCACCGGGATCTTGCCCACGGCCTGCACCGCATCGCAGAAAATGAGCGCGCCGTGCTCCCGGGCGATGTCCACAGCCTGATGAACCGGCTCGATCACGCCGGTTTCGTTGCTGGCGCGCATGAGGCAGACGAGCGCCGGTGCATCATCCGCCGCATCAGCCACGAGATGCCGGCTTAGCGCATTGAGATCGACAATGCCGTTTTCATCCACCTCGATGAGAGAAACCGGGCGGCCGGATGCCTTGGCCGGGCGCATGACGGCGGGATGCTCCATGAACGAGACCAGATAGCGCGCAACCGGCGCGCCCTTGACGGCGAGATTGGCCGATTCCGTGCCGCCGGAGGTGAAAATGATTTCCTCAGGCCGGCAGCCAAGGTGTGTGGCCATGGTCTCGCGCGCTTCCTCGATGATGGCGCGCGCCCTTTGTCCGGCCCGGTGGCGGGCGGAAGGATTGAGGGGCCCTTCTTCCCAGACGGCGCGCATGGCGGCCTGCGCCGCCGCGCTTAAGGGCGCGGTGGCGTTCCAGTCCAGATATGCGCGCACGCTTCGGGTCATGACGCCTTTGGTTGCTCCACACACTTCGACGATTGGCGGGCCTGTTCGCCTGTCAGGATGCGCCTCTATCGCTCATCCCCGCGCCACGCGCGGCGGCATGGCCGTGCTCCGCCGCACTTCCGCCGCCAGGGCGAGATTGCGTTTCTCCACAACGTCGCCCAGGGTCACGGAAGAGAGAAAGCCCCAGATCTGCCGGCGCAGGGACGACCACAGCTCATGAGTGATGCAGGCCTCGCCGTTCTGACAGCCCTGCACGCCATCGCCGTCCGGGCAGCGTGTGACGGAGAGGGGTTCATCGGCAGCGGATATGATGTCGCTGATGAAGATCTCGTCCGGATCGCGGGCCAGACGATAGCCGCCGCCGGGGCCGCGCACCGAGGTGACAAGCCCCGCCTTGCGCAGGCGCGAAAAGAGCTGCTCGAGATATTCCTGAGAGATGTTCTGGCTGGCGGCGATTTCGGCCAGAGATACAGGCTTGTCCGTATGCCGGCTGGCGATGTCGGCCATGGCCATGACCGCATAGCGTCCCTTGGTCGACAGCTTCATCTCGCGCCTCCTCGCACTCGCACCCGCTCACACGATCCGCAGCCTTTGCGGGCCTTCCTCCCTGTCAGCCCCCCTTCATGCGCCTTACGCAAAGCCGACCGCACGCCCTTGCAGGGGCATCATGCCCGGCCATCATCCGAACCGGCCGGGCGCAACTTACCCCCAAGATCAGCAAGCGGCGCAAAAAGGCAGCCTGCCCAACCGCATTTTGCCCTTCTGCTGCCTTAAAATTCACCCTTCCGCCCCGCTTTTTAGGCCTGTGCTCTTGCCCGGCGGGGGCGGAAGCGTGTAGGGTTGCATTCATCAGCTCAAGCGCTCACTTTCGCGGGGCGCCCTTGCTCTTTCATGATCGGGTATAGAATACCCGAGTAAAGCAGTCAACTATTTCCGCACCAGCACCCGATCCCGCCTGCCAGGCCCGGCTTGTGCCTTCCATTTTCTGGCATGCCTTGCGTATTCTTCGGGATCCACTAGATAAGAGCTGGCGGAAGGGTCATGTTTTCGCCGCGCCTTGCTTTGTTTCCATCGGCGCAGGCGAAGGGGACAAGGCCCGTTTCACCGCCAGGAAACGATCACGAGACGCTTGAACGTCTGTCACAGGAAGGTTCGCGAGGTTTCTGGGAGGCTCCATGCCTGAGGTCATTTTCAACGGACCGGCCGGCCGTCTGGAAGGGCGGTTTCATCAGGCCGAAGACCCCAATGCGCCGATCGCCCTGATCATGCATCCGCATCCGCAGTTCGGCGGCACCATGAACAACCCAATCGTGCATGCGCTCTATTACATGTTCGTGCGCCGCGGCTTTTCCGTTCTGCGCTTCAATTTCCGCGGCGTGGGGCGGTCGCAGGGGCTGTTCGACAACGGCGCCGGTGAGCTGGCCGATGCTGCCGCCGCGCTCGACTGGCTGCAACTGGTCACCAAGGAGCCGCGCAGCTGCTGGCTGGCGGGTGTCTCCTTCGGCTCCTGGATTTCCATGCAGCTGCTGATGCGGCGGCCGGAAGTGCAGGGCTTCATCACCATCGCGCCGCTGGCCAAGCACTATGATTTCTCCTTCCTCGCCCCCTGCCCCACCTCGGGCCTGTTCGTCAACGGGGCGGAGGACAAGGTCACACCGCCGGAAGAGGTGGAAAAGCTCGTCAAGAAGCTGAAGACGCAAAAGGGCATCACCATCGATCACGTGGTGATCCCCGGCGCCAATCACTTCTTCGAAGGCAAGCGGGATGAACTGATCGCGGTGTGTGACGACTATCTGGTGCGGCGCATGGAGGAGATGGGCCTGCCCGTGGCCTGAAAGCCACCTGGCACGGGCTCTATTGCAGCGCGCCGTGCCGGTGGGCGAAAAAATCCGTGAATGTTTCAGACATCCCGGTGCGGATCATTCCTTCGCGCCGGGATCGTTCTTTCTGGCGCGCCTTTCATCCTCTTTCACCGGTTCATCCGGCATGTGCGCCGCATCGCCTTGCGCACGCAGGAGTTCCTCGCGGCGGATCTCGTGAAAGGCGGAGGCCAGAAGACCGGAGGGCACGGCGACGATGCCGATGCCGACGAACAGCACCAGCATGGTGAACAGCCGCCCGCCGACGGTGACGGGATAGACATCGCCATAGCCGACGGTGGTCAACGAGACCACCGCCCACCAGAGGGCATCGAAGATGTTGGCATATTTCTCGGGCTGGGCGGCGTGTTCGAAATGCCAGATGCCGAGCGCGACGAGGTAGAGAAAGATCAGCGACATACCGAGAAACATGCGGATTTCATGCCGCACGAGACGCCAGGCGTGGGAAAAATGCTCAAGCGCCCTGGCCGCCCGTGAGAAGCGCAAGACATGCACGATGCGCAGCAAGCGAAAGGCACGCACGGCGAGCACATCGGCACCAACGAGCCAGTAGGGCACCACGGCCAGGGCATCGATCAGCCCCCAGGGGGAGAAGAGATAACTCAAGCGGTCCCGCGCCACCCACACCCGGAGAACAAACTCTATGGTGAAGGAATAAACGATAATCAAATCAAGGGTATGAAGGAGATTCTTGATGTTGTTTGGGAGATTCTGGAATGTTCCGAGCGATATGGAGAAAACGGAAAGCAGGATCAGCGCCTGAATGATCAGCGCCACGCGCTTGCCGTTGCGCGAGGAGATGTCAAAGAGGGCCTCGTGCACCTTCTCGCGCAGGCTGGCCGGAGGATTTGGCCGCATCTTTTCCTGTTCCGCGGTCATGGCGCCTCTTTCGGCATGCTCAGCCGCCCGCCGGTCAATGGCATGGGCGCTCCGGTGGTCTCAGGGAACGTTATCGGCAGTTTTTTCAGGGACCGCACCGCCAGATAGGCCCAGCACTGGGCCTCGATCATGTCGCCATCCACGCCCAGAACCTCAACCGGCACCACGGGCATATCCAGCGTTTCCGCCAGCCAGGTCATGAGCGTGCGATTGCGGCGTCCGCCGCCACAGACATACAGGGTGCGCGGCTTTGCCGGCAGCCAGCCTGCCGCCTCGGCAATACAGCGCACGGTGAGCATGGTCAGGGTGGCGGCCCCATCCTCAAGGGAGAGGCCTTCGGCAGGGCCGATGTCGAAATCATTGCGGTCCAGGGACTTCGGCGGCGGCCGGTGCAGAAAGGGATGCGCCAGCCAGACATGCAGGCGCTCGTCATGAACAATGCCCGATGCGGCGGTGCGCCCGTCTTCGTCATAGGCGCCCCTGCCGTGACGGCGCATCCAGTCATCGACCAGCGCATTGCCGGGGCCGCAGTCGAAAGCGATCAAGCGGTCATCATCGCCAATGAGGGTGATGTTGGCCACCCCACCGATGTTGACGAAAGCGGCCGGAAGCGGGTGCTTTAAGGCGAGCGCGCGATGATAGACCGGCGCAAGCGGCGCTCCCTGCCCGCCCGCCTCGACATCGGCCGCGCGCATGTCCCAGACCACAGGCAGGGAAAGGGCTTCGGCCAGCATGTTCCCGTCCCCCAGCTGCACGGTAAGCCTCAGCTCGGGCCGGTGCAGAACCGTCTGGCCATGAAAGCCGATCACATCCGGGATCAGACCGAAGGAATCCATGAACTGCCGCACGGCCTCGGCATGGGCGCGGGTGATGGCCTGTTCCGCCTGATGCAGCACGCCGGGGCGGGCGGTGCGCACGCCTGTCTCTTCAAGGGCGCGCGCGGCATAACAGGCCTCGTGCAGGAGCGTGCGCATGGCCTCGTCATAGGGCACATGCAGGGACGGGCCGGGCGAGACCAGTACGTCTCCGTCGGTTTCCAGCCAGGCGACGTCGATGCCGTCCATGGACGTGCCGCTCATCAGGCCGAGGGCCTTGAAGTTGTCCTTTGCCATGCCCCTTCAGGAATGCTAATCACGCTCTCGCCTGCGGCGCCGCAAACGTGCGCCGCGAATCGCACCGGTACGTCACCATAGCATGGTCAGGGGCCGTCATGGGCAGGTTCAAATCCGATTTCCTACAGGTTCTGGACGAACGCGGGTTCATCCATCAGGTCTCCGAGCCGGAGCAGCTGGACGAGATTGCGGCGCGTGAGCGCATCACCGCCTATATCGGCTTTGATGCCACCGCGCCCTCGCTGCATGCCGGATCGCTCCTGCCCATCATGATGCTCTACTGGCTGCAGCAGACGGGACACCGCCCCATCACCCTCATGGGCGGCGGCACCACCAAGGTGGGCGATCCTTCCGGCAAGGACGAATCGCGCAAGCTGCTCAGCGAGGAACAGATCGCGCGCAATCTGGAAGGCATCAAGAAGGTCTTCTCCAGGTTCCTGAAGTTCGGCGAGGGGCCGACCGATGCCATCATGCTCAACAACGCCGAGTGGCTGGACAATCTCAACTACATCGCCTTCCTGCGCGATTACGGCCGGCATTTCACCATCAACCGCATGCTCACCTTCGAATCCGTCAAGCGCCGGCTGGAGCGCGAGCAGCCGCTCACCTTCCTCGAATTCAACTACATGATCCTGCAGGCCTATGACTTTCTGGAGCTCTATCGCCGCGAGGGCTGCATCCTGCAGATGGGTGGTTCGGATCAGTGGGGCAACATCGTCAACGGCATTGAGCTCATCCGCCGCGTGGAAGGCGGACAGGCCTTCGCGCTGACCTCGCCGCTTTTGACCACCGCTTCCGGCGCCAAGATGGGCAAGACCGCGGCCGGAGCGGTGTGGCTGGATGCGAACATGCTCTCGCCTTACGAATACTGGCAGTACTGGCGCAATGTGGAGGATGCCGACGTTGGCCGCTTCTTGCGCCTGTTCACCACGCTGCCGCTCGATGAGATCCGGCGGCTGGAGGCCTTGCAGGGCGCGGAGATCAACGAGGCAAAGAAGATCCTGGCCACGGAGGCCACCGCCATGCTGCACGGGCGGGCCGCCGCGGAGGAAGCGGCGGAGACGGCGCGGCGCACCTTTGAGGAAGGCGCGCTGGCGGAAGGCCTGCCTACGGTGGAAATTCCGCGCGAGAGCCTGAAGGAGGGGCTGGGACTGTTGCGGGCGATGGTGCTGGCCGGACTGGCCAAGAGCAATGGCGAGGCCCGCCGCGCAGTCAAGGGCGGGGCGGTGCGTGTCAATGATGAGAAAATCTCCGATGAGCGCCTCATCCTCACCGAGGAGCACATCAACGACGAAGGCGTCATCAAGCTTTCCTTCGGCAAGAAGCGCCACGTGTTGCTCAAGCCCGTGTAAACCCCTGCCCTGACGGCTTTTTCCGCCAAGCCTCTGATCCGGCGGAATGGTGTTTGCGCCGCATGCCGTCAGGTGCGTCCGTCCTGCCTGCCCGCACGCAGCGCATCCAGGCTGTAGAGCGCAACCGCCAGCCAGATGAGCACGAAGGCAATGGCGTGATCGCGATCGAAGGGATCGCCGAAAACGAAGACGGCGGTGAGGAACATCAAGGTCGGGGCGAGATACTGCATCACGCCCAGGGTGGAGAGGCGTATGCGGCGGGCCGCGGCGGCGAAGAACAGAAGCGGCGCCACCGTTACCGGGCCACAGGCGGCAAGAATGAGGCTGAGCGTTCCGTCCTTGCCGAAGGCAAGCGGCACGCCCTGCCCCGACAAGAGCAGAAGCACGGGCACGGCCAGCAGGGAGAGCACGAGGCTTTCCACGAACAATCCGTCCAGTGGCCCGGCGGGCATGGTCTTGCGCAGGTAGCCATAGGCTGTGAAGGACATGGCAAGCAGCAGGGCCAGCCAGGGAAAGACGCCGGCGGAGACCGTCAGCCAGACAACGGCGCTAAGCGCAAGGCCGATGGCCAGCCATTGCCGCGGCGAAAAGCGCTCGCCGAGAAAGATATAGCCCACCGCCATGTTCATGAGCGGATTGATGTAATAGCCCAGAGAAGCCTCAAGCGTGCGGCCGCTGGCCACGGCCCAGACGAAGAAGCCCCAGTTTGTGCCGATGAACAGCGCGGAGAGGACCATCACCCGCGCCATGCGCCAGCTGGAAAGCAGCGCCAGCCCCTGGCGCAGGCGCCCGATAAGGAGCAATAGCAGCGCTGTTACCGGCAGGGACCACAGGGCCCTGTGCGCGGTCACCTCAAAAGCGTTGACGCCGGCCAGCAGCTTGAAAAAGAGCGGATTGCCGCCCCACAGCCCATAGGCGGCCAGCGCATGGAGAATGCCGGCAAGAGAGGCCCGGTTCTGCAAGCCCTCCGCACTTTCTCCGCCCGCACTGTCCGATCCGCTTTCCGCCGCCATGGATGTTTCTCGCTTATGTTCACTGAAGTTCGGGGAAATGTAAGGGCCGTTGCGCTATTGGCAAATAGGACAAAGAAACGGGGGTCCGAGAAAATTCAGGAAGCATGATGTTGCCGTCAAACTGACCGAGGAAAAAAACTTTCCATACACTTGGCGTTAGTTTCTTAACTCATTGATAAACAATAATAAAATGTCATTGCCGGGCCAAGCCTGTCCCGGGCCTGAACCGGGATCCCGGCAATCTAGGGCCAGGAATGAGGCGTTTTTGGCGGTCGATGGTGCTTTCCGGCAGGCCATACTACACGACACACACAGTGTCATACCGGCGAAAGCCGGTATCTAAGGCCACAAACGCATGAGTTTGCGGCCCGAGACCCCGGCTTCCGCCGGGGTGACGAGGAAGATGGTAGCTTTATGCTTTCGCCGGGGTGACGAGGAAGATGGTGGCCTTATGTTGTGTCCTGTGGTTTGGCATGACTGCATGACATAATTCGCAAACATATGAAATTATTGGCTTTTTAAACAGCAATCATTTGTGTGATTGCTGTAGGTCCCCCCTGCCGAACAGTACCGGAAGAGGTCCAAAACCTCTTCCGGCATTGAAATGCATGGCTGTATGCCGGACACCGCCTGCCGCGCAAGGTTGCGCCGGGTCATTCCGCGGCGGCGCGCTTCTGCTCTTGTTTTACGCCTGCGGTCATCAGGTGATAGACGATGGCGTCCAGCATGGCCTCGAAGGAGGCATCGATGATGTTGGGCGAAACGCCGACGGTGAAGAAGCGCCCGCGGCCGTCGCTCTTCCATTCGATGAGCACGCGGGTGGTGGCATCGGTGCCGGTGTTGACGATGCGCACCTTGTAGTCCACCAGCTCAAGATCGCGGATGACCTCGGAATAGGGGCCGAGATCCTTGCGCAGGGCGGCATCAAGCGCATTGACGGGGCCGTTGCCCTCGGCCACGGACATGTAGCGCTTACCGGTGATGTTCACCTTGACGATGGCCTCGGCCAGGGTGACGAGTTCACCGCGGGCGTTGTAACGGCGCTCGACGATGACCTTGTAACTCTCCACATCGAAATAATCCGGCACCTTGCCCAGTCGGCGGCGGGCGAGAAGCTCCAGCGAGGCCTCCGCGCCGTCATAGGCATAGCCCTGCTTCTCCCGATCCTTGATTTCGGCCAGCAGCGAGGCAAGGCGCGGATCGTCCTTGTCGATGTCCAGGCCAAAGCGCTTCAGCTGCGCCACGAGGTTGGACTTGCCCGCCTGATCGGAAACGAGCACGCGGCGGGTGTTGCCCACCTTCTCCGGCGGCACGTGCTCGTAGGTATCCGGGCTTTTCAGGATGGCGGAGGCATGAATGCCCGCCTTGGTGGCAAAAGCAGTCTCGCCAACATAGGGCGCCTGCACCTCCGGCGGGCGGTTGAGGATCTCGTTGAAGGCACGGGAGACCTGGGTGAGCCGTTCCAGCGCCCCCTCGTGCAGGCCCAGCTCGAAGCGGGAGGCATAGATATCCTTCAGCGCCAGCGTGGGAATGAGGGTGATGAGATTGGCATTGCCGCAGCGCTCGCCGATGCCGTTGAGCGTGCCCTGGATCATGCGCGCGCCGGCGCGCACCGCCGCCAGGGAATTGGCCACGGCAAGCCCGGCATCATCATGGCAGTGAATGCCGAGGTTCTCGCCGGGCACGATGTTGGTGACGGAAAAGACGATGCGCTCCACCTCCTCCGGCATGGTGCCGCCATTGGTGTCACACAGCACCACCCAGCGGGCGCCGGCGTCATAGGCGGCATGAACGCAGGCCATGGCATAATTGGGATTGGCCTTGTAACCGTCGAAGAAATGTTCCACGTCGACAATGGCCTCAAAGCCCTTGGCCCGCGCGGCATCAACCGATTCCTGAATGGCGCGGATATTCTCCTCCAGCTCGCAGCCCAGCGCCAGCTTGACGTGATAGTCCCAGCCCTTGGCAACGAAGGTGATGGCATCGGCCTTGGCCTGCAACAGCGCCTGCAGGCCGGGATCATTGTCGGCGGAGCGGCCGGGGCGGCGCGTCATGCCAAAGGCCACGAACCGGGAGCGAAAGCCGTGCTCGCTGGAAAACAGTTCGGTATCCGTGGGATTGGCGCCCGGATAGCCGCCCTCGATGTAATCGATGCCGAGATCGTCCAGCATGCGGGCGATGGTCTTCTTCTCCTCCACGGAAAAGTCGATGCCCGGCGTCTGCGAGCCGTCCCTGAGCGTGGTGTCGTAGAGATAGAGGCGCTGTTTCATGATTCTCCTGCCCTCCGGCTGTTGATCCCGGTCTTTGCGTGTCGGCCAGGTTTAAGGGTCTTCCCGTTTTCAGCTTGCGTCACAAGCGCGCGTCCGGCCTAGCCGAAGATCCCCGCTGCGTACATCACGCCGAGAACGACGGCGACGACGATGGCGATCTTGATGGCGAAGCCATAGATGAGCCATTTCGGCATGCCCGCCTGCGGCGCTGACCCCTCGCCCGGACGTTCAGGCGCGGGATCCGGCATTTCCGGTGGCGAAATCTGCGTCATGGCAGGTCTCCTGCATTGTCATCCGTTTTCGTTTCTCGCCATTTCAGCCCTTCCATTCATCCTTCCGCCGAAAGCCGGGGGGCTTGTGTTCCCTACGCATGAAACCACGGGCTTGTACCCCCAAAGTTGGCGAGAACTTTTCAGCGTTTCACCTCCCATGTGGTGCCTTGCGGCGAATCCTTCAGCACGATGCCCTTGGCGGCCAGTTCATCGCGGATGCGATCGGCGGTGGCGAAGTCCTTGCGCTTGCGGGCTTCTGCGCGTTCGGCAATGAGGCGTTCGATTTCCGCCTCATCAATCTCCACCTTCGGTGCGGTGGCGGCAAACCATTCATCCGCGGTCATCGGCAGCAGACCCAGCAGATTGGCCGAGGCCTTCAATTCCGCCGCCCTGCCCTCCTTGGCCAGCCGGTGCAGTTCGGCAATGGCCCTGGGCGTGTTGAGATCATCGCAAAGCGCGGCGAGCACGCCCGTATCGGGCTTTTCCGCCGGCCCGGCCTCTCCCACGGCGCGGTAGAGCCGGTCGAGAACCTTGCGGCTTTCCTCTAGCCCCTTTCGCGTCCAGTCGATGGGCGCACGATAGTGCGTGCGCAGCATGTTCAGCCTGAGCACCTCGCCGGGCCACTCCTCAAGCAGTTCGTGGATGGTGATGAAGTTGCCCAGGGACTTGGACATCTTCTCGCCTTCCACCTGCAAAAAGCCGTTGTGCATCCAGTACTTGGCCATGAAGGGCTGACCATGGGCGCAGGTGCTCTGGGCGATCTCGTTTTCGTGATGCGGAAACTGCAGATCAATGCCGCCGCCATGGATGTCGAAGGTCTCGCCCAAGTGCTTCCAGCTCATGGCGGAGCACTCGATGTGCCAGCCGGGGCGGCCCGGCCCCCAGGGGGAATCCCATGCCGGCTCGCCCTCCTTCGAGGGCTTCCACAGCACGAAATCCATGGGGTTCTTCTTGTAGGGCGCCACCTCCACCCGCGCACCGGCGATCATCTCATCCAGCGTGCGCTTTGAAAGAATCCCGTAGTCCGGATCGGCGGTGACGTCATAGAGCACATGCCCTTCCGCCACGTAGGCGCAGCCCTTCTCGATGAGCTTCTCGATCATCTCCTGCATGGCGGCGATGTGCTCCGTTGCGCGTGGCTCAACGGAGGGCGGCAGCACATTGAGTGCCGAAATGTCCTCGTGAAACTGGCGGATGGTGCGCGCGGTGATCTCGGAGATGGGCACGCCATCCTCTGCCGCACGGGCGTTGATCTTGTCGTCCACATCCGTGATGTTGCGTACGTATTTCACATGCTCAGGCCCATAGAGATGGCGCAGCAGGCGAAAGAGCACATCAAAGACGATGATGGGCCGGGCATTGCCGATGTGGGCATAATCATAGACCGTGGGCCCGCAGACATACATGCGCACAAGGGCCGGATTAAGCGGCTCAAAGCGCTCCTTTTGCCGCGTGAGCGAATTGTGAACGACAAGTTCTGGCTGCTCAGCCATGCCTGATCCTCCGGGCTTTCAGGCCCGGGGCCGCCTGAACGTCTTGTGGAGGGGAAAAAGACATGCGAACCCGGGCCAGCCGTATGCTAGCCGGTAATGATGATGATCCCGCAAATCTGACACATAAGGGTTCGCATGGGTGCGTGTATGCCGCAAGCGACTTTAATGGTCAAGTGCCAGGACATTTTTCCCGCAATTTCTTTCGCAAAAGCAGGCGAACAAACATCTTCTCTTCTTCTGATAGAAGATTACCTTCCTTTAATTTGTCACGAAATTGGCATAACACGCGACCATCCAAGTCTCTCGGGATAATATTTGAATATTTCATATATTCTTGAAATACTTTTATCTCTTCTATGCTATAATGATTAAGAATATCATCTAGAAGTTCAGATACCTCATTTTTAGAGATGCCTTTAGGAATAAAGTAATCTTCTTGTTCATTTTCAACAGAATACTCTAATATCTGTATAATATCTTTTGAATTCCAAATTGAGCACGTATCTGCTTCCTGCATCAAAAGAAAAGATTGCGCTGTTCCATCAAATTCTATCCCCAAAAGATGCACGCGAACACCATAAATCTGAGCCATCTGCACGCCCACACGCAGATCTTCATCTCCACTCAATAAAATGGCATCAGAAATAGCTTTGTTCTGTGCAAGTGTAATAAGATCTGTAACAATTAAAGAATCAACGCCTTTTTTGCTGCCGTTGTGCATTTAGAAAGCCAAGACGCAATTTAACGTTATCTTCATGCGCCAGTTGTTTTTGCTCAAGTGAAGGTGATCCGCTTGCGGCATCATACCAGTAGATGCGAAGAAGTTCTTTTCCCTCAAATCGATTATCTCCAAATTCTTTCAATTTATGGATAACTTCCGGAATTCGCAGCCTAAGTGTATGTCGTGGCTGTTTTTGTCCAGTGAGAGAAGCAGAGCCCTGTGCAAAGAGATAGCCCGCATCCACAAAAATAGCGTATCTAGAAACAAGCTGCATTGTTTAATAGCATATAGCAGGAAGGCCCCCGCAGGGGCCTTCTATTTTCCTCGGCGCCTCGTATATGGAGGCCGCCTCGGTACGGCTATTTATATAACACAACACGCATATATAAGTCAATATGTGAATAATCCAACTTAAAGGAGTGTTTGCATGTACACGTTCGATCGGGAAACGATCCTTCTGGTGAAGGATGTGCTCGACATGGCCCGGGAGAAGGGCCTGATGATCGCCACGGCGGAAAGCTGCACCGGCGGGCTGCTGGCGGCGGCGATGACCGACGTGCCCGGCTCCTCCGCCGTCTTCGATCGGGGTTTCGTCACCTACTCCAATCAGGCCAAGCACGAGCTTCTGGGCGTGCCCATGGAGCTGATCGAAACCCATGGCGCCGTTTCCGAACAGGTGGCCCGTGCCATGGCGGAAGGGGCGCTTGCCCATTCCAGGGCGGATATCACCGTCTCCATCACCGGCATTGCCGGGCCCACCGGCGGCACGCCGGAAAAGCCGGTGGGGCTTGTGCATTTCGCCTCCGCTGCCCGCGATGGCGAAACCATCGCCTTGCGCGAAACCTTCGGCAACCTCGGCCGGCAGGGCGTGCGCCAGGCCGCCATGATGACCGCCCTGCACCTGCTGCGCCAGCAGATGGAAGAGAACTATCCGCCCACTGTCGTCTGAAGTTGCGCGGCACAGCCCATGACAACGACACTGACGCTAAGCGTTACTGCATTGATCAGAAGGGTAACGAAGAAGACGCACTGAATCGGGCTTGTGTTGTGGAGTCACGCCTGTCCGGCTTACAGGCGCACCAGGCTTGCGCCCCAGGTGAAGCCGCCGCCCATGGCTTCAAGCAAAACAAGATCACCGGGGTGCAGCCTGCCGCTGCGGCGGGCATCATCCAGCGCCAGGGGTACGGATGCGGCGGACGTGTTGCCGTGCCGATCCACGGTGACGTGCACCTTCTCTGGCGGCAGCCCCAGTTTCTTCGCCGTGGCCTCGAGAATGCGGATATTGGCCTGATGCGGCACCATGAGCGCGATGTCCTCCGGCCTTGCGCCCGCATCATCCAGTACTTCGCGCGTTACCTCCGCCAGCTTGACCACGGCATGGCGAAACACCTCCCTGCCCTTCATGCGCACCTTGCCGCAGCTTTCCCCGGCGGAGGGGCCGCCGTCCACATAGAGCAGATCGGCATAGCGGCCATCGGCATGCAAACGGGTGGCAAGCACGCCCCGGTCGGACAAATCGCCCCGCCCTTCCTCTGCGCGCATGATCACAGCACCGGCGCCGTCGCCAAACAGGACGCATGTGCCGCGATCCTGCCAGTCGAGAATGCGCGAGAAGGTTTCCGCCCCGATGAGCAGGACGGTGCGGACCTGCCCGGAGCGAATGAAGGCATCGGCCGTGGCCAGACCATAGAGAAAGCCGGAGCAGACGGCCTGCACATCAAAGGCCGGGCCGCCATGGGTGATGCCCAGCTTTTCCTGAACCGTCGCCGCCGTGGCGGGAAAGGTGCGATCGGGCGTGGTGGTGGCCACAAGGATCATGTCGATATCGGCCGGTCCGAGGCCGGCGTCGGCAAGGGCGTTGCGGGCGGCATGCACGGCAAGATCGGAGGTCAGCTCCCCGTCCGCCGCGATATGGCGCTGGCGGATGCCGGTGCGGGTGCGGATCCATTCGTCGGACGTGTCGACGATTTCGGCAAGATCGTCATTGGTCAGCACTTTCTCGGGCAGATAGGCGCCCGTTCCGATGATGGCGGATCGCAGCATGGAATGGTCCAAATTCGCTTGAGTCACTCTCAACAGAAACCGACGCCGGCATGATCGAAGCCGGCAATCGGCGGCGGTTCGGCCGCCTCAGGCCTTCTCCCGCATGTCGAGAAGCTTCTGCTTCACGGAAAGATCGCGGGCGATCTTTTGAACAAGGTTTGCCTTGGCCATGTCAACAGCGATCTCGATGGCATTGGCAAATCCGAAGGCGTCCGTGCCGCCATGGCTTTTCACGACAATGCCATTGAGGCCGAGAAAGACGCCGCCGTTGCTCTCGCGCGGATCCAGCTTCCTGCGCAGCCGGGCAAAGGCGCCGCGGGCGAGCAAGGCGCCAAGGCGGGCCAGCCATGATTCGTTGATGTAGGCCTTGAGCGTGGCGGAAATCTGCTGGGCGGTGCCTTCGGCGGTTTTGAGCGCGATGTTGCCGGTAAAGCCTTCGGTGACGAAAACATCCACGGTGCCGGCGGCGATGTCGTTGCCCTCCACGAAACCGTGATAGGCAATGGGCAAATCGGCGGCGCGCAGCATGCGGCCGGCCTCGCGCACATATTCCACGCCCTTGATCTCCTCCACGCCCACATTGAGCAGCCCCACGGAGGGGCGGGAAATGCCAAGCAGGACGCGGGCCATGGCCTCGCCCATGATGGCGAAGTCCACAAGCTGTTCGGCATCGGCGCCGATGGTGGCGCCCACGTCCAGCACCACGGACTTGCCGCGCATGTTGGGCCACAGACAGGCGATGGCCGGGCGCTTGATCCCCTCCATGGTCTTGAGCACGAACACGCTCATGGCCATGAGCGCGCCGGTGTTGCCGGCGGAAACAGCCACGGCCGCCTCGCCATCGCGCACCGCTTCCAGCGCCTTCCACATGGAGGATGTGCGCCGCCCCTTGCGCAGGGCCACGCTGGGCTTGTCATCCATGCGGATGGCCACATCGGCATGGCGGATCTCGCCGCGCTCGCCGATTCGCGGATGGCGCGCCACCAGCGGGGCGAGACGCGCCTCATCGCCGAACAGCAAGACGCGCATGTTGGGGTGGCGGGCGAGTACCATGTCCACGCCCGGAATCGTCACCTCCGGCCCATGGTCTCCCCCCATGGCATCCACGGCAATGACGTAGCCCTTGCCCATCTTTGCGTATTCCCCTCTCGGCGGAAGAGCCGGCGCGACAGGCGCCGCCGGCACATCACAGCTCGCCCGCTGCCAGCCCCCCTATGCCGGAAAGAATAGCTTTCTGCCAAGGCCAGGCAACAGAAAACCGGCCGGAAGCGAAACGAAAGACGAAAAGGCTTTCGCCTTGAGGAAGGAGAGACGGCCATACCCTTCATGCATGCAGGCGGCCGGAAAGGGAAGCGGCGCGGCCCTGCTTGGGCGCCGGCGGGGTGCTGATGGCCTCGTCCAGCCGCGGCGCGGCAGGCTGGCGCGGCCGGCACATGGCGGCATACTGAAAGCCATGTAAACGCCAGGCCCATTGCAGGCCGACGATCATGCCCTTCGCCGCCGGCAGCAGCAGCCAGAAGGAGGAAATGCCAACCGCAAGCGCCACGAACAGCACCGAGCCCTCCTGCAGATTCGCCCACTGATCCAGAATGAGGGAAACGACTATGACGAGATTGAGGGCGAGAAAGGCGGCAAAAAGCGGCCCCATGCGATCGGCACGGTGATGATAGAGCTCCTCGCCGCAGGAAGGGCAGCGATCGACCACGCTCAGGCCATGCGCATAAAGATGCGCCTGTCCGCAGGACGGACACCGGCGGCGCGCGCCGCGCAGCATGGCCAGAAGCCAGGAGCGCCGGCGCGGCGGCGGATTGGCCCCGGGGTTGTGATGACGGCTTGTGGCCATCGGCATAAATCCCGTTTCGTGATTCTTTCACGTATACGGGATTGTGCGCGTCATGCGTGACAAAAAGAAGTCATCGTCACGCCGCGCGACAGCATGCCGCAACCTAGACCGGCCAGGCCGCGTGTTCCCTTGTGGTTCTCTCACTGGACCGGCAATTTCAGCGGGATATTTCAGGTGCTTGAGAGGCGATCGGGGAAGCGGCGCTCGGCGCGGGCGAGTTCGGCCGGAGAGAGGCGCACGACCAGCTCGGTGCCGGTTTCGTCATCGGCCCGGCGCAAGACTTCACCATGGCGGTAGAACCAGGCGATGTCCGCGCCTTCATGCGGGGCAAGGCGCACGGTGCGCACCGCCTCCTGCGCCCCGAGCAGGGCCTCGATGCGGGCGAGCAGATCGGGGATGCCCTCCCCGGTCCGGGCGGAAACGATGACGGCGCCTTCGCGCTCCGCCTGCTGGCGCAGGCGCTCCCGCAAGGCGGGATCCCACAGATCGGCCTTGTTCCACACCTCGATCATGCGCCCGCGCCGCTCTTCATCAATGCCGAGCTCGGCGAGAACACCCTCCACATCCGCCGCCTGCGCCTCGGCCTCTTCCGGGTCGCTCATGTCGCGCACATGCAGGATGACATCGGCCTCCACCACCTCTTCCAGCGTGGCGCGGAAGGCGGCAACCAGCGTGGTGGGCAGATCAGAGATGAAACCAACCGTGTCGGAAAGGATCACCTCGCGCCCGTGTGGCAGGCGCACCCGGCGCAGGGTGGGATCGAGCGTGGCGAAAAGCTGATCGGCGGCGTGCACCTCGGCGCGGGCAAGGCGGTTGAACAGCGTGGATTTTCCGGCGTTGGTGTATCCGGCAAGGGCAATGACCGGATAGGGCACGCGCCGGCGCGCCTTTCGGTGCAGACCGCGGGTGCGCGCCACCTGTTCCAGCTGACGGCGCAGGCGGGCGATGCGTTCGGAAATGATGCGCCGGTCCGCCTCGATCTGGGTTTCGCCGGGGCCGCCCATGAAACCGAAACCACCGCGCTGACGCTCCAAGTGCGTCCAGGAGCGCACAAGCCGCGTTTTCTGGTATTCGAGATGCGCAAGCTCCACCTGCAACCGGCCCTCCTTGGTGCGGGCGCGGCGGCCGAAGATCTCCAGGATGAGGCCGGTGCGGTCCAGCACCTTGGCATCCCAGGCCTTCTCAAGGTTACGCTGCTGCACCGGGCTTAGGTGCGCATCGACGATGACAAGCTCCGCCTCCTTTTCGCGCACGCGAGCGGAGAGATCCTCCACCTTGCCGGCGCCGATGAGGGTGGCGGGCGTGATGCGCTGCAAGGGCACGATCTCGCTGGCCACGATGTCCAGATCTATGGCGCGGGCCAGATTCACCGCCTCCTCAAGGCGCCGTTCAGGATCCCGCCTGGGCCTGCGTCCGTTCACCGGCGCCACCGCCCCGGTCATGCCCTCCTCCGTGGTGCGGCCGCGCATGGCCGACGGGCGCATGTCCACATGCAGGACCATGGCCCGGGTCGGGGGCTTTTCCTCGATCTGAAAGGAGATTTCGTTTCTGGCCGACTGCTTGCGTCGCCGTGATTTCTTGCTCAAGGGTCCGTCCGGTTGCTCCTCGGCCTTCGGTTCCGTCCGTTATACCGTCATGGCGGACGGCGTTTGCGCCGCGCCGTGTCTCGTCACCGGATTATATGGGAAGGCTATCAAGTTTTGCAAAGGGGCATGACGGCAGACGGCGCCCGCCCTGCCGAAGCCGGCATGAGGATCAGAACCAGCGCTCGCGGACGTAGATGATATCGCCCGGATAGATCTGCGTGGTCAGCGGCACCTTGTAGGTGTGCGTGCCGTCAGCCGTGCGCCGGGTGAGCAGCACCGGGCCGCGGTCGGCGCGGGCGGTGTAGCCGCGGGCGATGGCAATGGCGTTCTGCACGGTCATGCCCGGCTGATAGGGATAGTTGCCGGCCTGCTGCACCTCGCCGAGAATATAGAAGGGCCGCAGCGCCATGGGCTGCACGGAAACGGCCGGATTGCGCAAGAAACCGTTGCGCAGCCGCGCGGTGATCAGCCCTTCGATCTCGCGCAGGGTCTTGCCGGCCACGGCCGTGGTGCCAATCAGCGGCATGGAAATATTGCCGGCGGGATCGACGGTATAGGTGCCGGTGAGGTCCTTCTGGCCCATCACCACGATGCGCAGCTTGTCCCCCGCTCCCACGCGATAGCCATTGAGATATTCATAGGCCGCCGCCTCACCGGAAGCACCAAAGGGCGGCACCACGCCGGCCTCGTTGCGCGCCGGCTGCACGGAAGCGGTGGAGATGGCATCGGCTCCGGAGACGATGCGCCCATCATTCATCACGGCGGTGCCGCCTGCCGGCGCATGCGGCGGGGCGGATTCCCAGTCGCGCGCACAGCCGCCCAGAACAAGGGCGGCAACAGTGGCAAGGATGACGGTACGCATGAACACTCTCCAGATCCCGCATGACTTGTCAGACGGCGCAAACCGCTTTCCCTGACCCTTTCAGGCGTTGGGAAAAGCGGCACGTGGCCGTTTTTACGGGACAATGATGAACGCTCATGGTTAGCGAGCGTTTAAGAGATCCTTTCCCGCCGGTTAAACCGCTGGCCCAATGCGACAGGGTCTTAAGCATTTGGTTACCAAAGACTGCGAGACTGCCAGGCGCGGTCGTGCGATTCGCGCTCGCCAGCCCCCTTGCATGGCTCCCTGCGGGAAAGGGCGCAACGCACACCGTTCATTCATGTGTTGCGGACATGAGGGTTTCGGGTTCGGCCATGCAGCAAGGGCAGTTGGATACGGCGACCGGTGCGGCAGTGCCCGTGCGCGCCATTGACATTTCGGAAATCCTTGCGGGGATGAAACGCCGCAAGAAGCTGATCTTCGGCCTCACCCTGCTGTTTGCACTGGCCGGAACCCTTTTCGCCTACCTGGCCAAGCCGGTTTACACCAGCGAGGCGCAGGTTCTGGTGGAGTATCAGGATTCGCCCTATCTGCGCTCACCGTTTGAGCCCACGCCCACAACGCGGGTTGTGGATGACAGGGCGGTGAAGTCCCAGGTCTCGGTGCTGGAATCGCGCGATCTCGCCCTGAAGATCCTCAATGATCTCAGTCTCATTGGCACGCCGGAATTCGACATTCTCCAGCGGGGCCTGGGGCCGTTTCGGCGTCTGAAGATCCTGCTCGGCTTCGTGCCCGATCCGCGCAAGCAAACGCCGGAACAGCGGGCGCTGGAGGAATGGTACAAGAACCTGCGCGTCTACAACCTGCCGCAGACGCGGGTGATTGTTGTTGCCTTCACATCGAGCAAGCCTGAGCTTTCCGCGCGCATCGTCAATGCGCTTGTTGATGCCTACGTCGAGCAGACGCGCGAGGAGCAGCTGAAGAACACCAGCGAGGCCCGCGCCTGGCTGAAAAAGCAGATCGAGGATCTGCGCAAGAAGGTGGTGGAATCGGAAAAGGCGGTGGAGCGTTTCCGCGCCAAGGCCGGGCTTTACAAGGGCATGCGCGCCACGCTGCTCAGCCAGCAGCTCAGCGAGCTCAACACCCAGATCACCAATGCGGAATCGGAGCGCTCCAAGGCCTCGGCCGAGGCCAAGGCCATTCGCGAGATGATCAGGAAGACGGGCTCGGCCGACAATTCGCCGGAAGTGCTGCGCTCGCCCCTCATCCAGCGGCTGCGCGAGCAGCAGGCGACGCTGGAACGCAAGTTGGCGGAGCTGTCCACCACCTATCTGGAGAACCATCCGCGGGTGGTGGCGGTGCGGCGCGAACTGGCCAACCTCAAGGCGCGCATCCGCAAGGAATCGCTCAAGATCGCCGCGGCGCTGGAAGAGCGGGCGCGCATTGCCGCCTCGCGTGAAGCGGAGCTGCGCGCGGCCCTCAATCGCTTGAAGGCAAGGGCGAAGACGGCCAATCAGGACGAGGTGCGCCTGCGGGAGCTGGAGCGCGAGGCCAAGGCCAACCGCGCGCTGCTTGAAACCTTTCTTGCCCGCTACAGCGAAGCGGCCACGCGGCGTGAGGCCGATGCCCTGCCCAAGCTGGCGCGGGTGATCTCCCGTGGCGGCGTGCCGGCGGAGCCTTCGTTTCCCAAGCGCGGACCGATCATCATTCTTTCCACCCTTGGCGGTTTTGGCCTCGGGCTGGGGCTGGCCTTCATCCTCGAAGTCATGGGGGCGTCTGCACGCCTGTCGCGACAGATGCGGGCACAGGTAACCGCGGCCCAACCCGCCGCAACAGCACCGGTCATGGCTGGAACCGGCGCAACGGCGACCACAGGGGCGGGCAGCGCCGGCATGACCGCAACAGGCGCACCGGGCGCGCCGCCCGTTGCGGCGGGCATGGCCGCCTCGCCTGTCATGACGCCGGAGATGAGCGCGCCGATGCCGCCGCAAGGGGCCGGCAGCTTCGGTATGGCCAGCGTCTCCGGCCTCACCTCGGCCCCTGCCCCCGGATATGCCCAGCCTGCCGCCACACCGGGTTCGGCATCCGTGAGCGCCGCGTCCCAGACAACCGCCTCGCAGCCGCAAGGGATGCAGAACGCCGGCATGGGCATGGCGGCCGCAAGCGGCATGAGCGCCTCTGCTGCCTCTGCCGCTGCCACAACTGCCGCTTCATCCGCCACGACCGGCGGCACAGGATCCGGATCTCTGCCGGTGGTGATTGACCTGTCCTCGGCCGATGCCACCGGGCATGATGCGGCGCTGGCGCCGTTGGCGGGCTGGCTGCGCTCATTGCAGGCGCAGGAGGGCCTGAAACGCACCGCTTTTACCGGCCTTAACGGCACGGCTGAAGATGCCGCCGCCCTCATGGCTGGTATTGGGCGGGCGCTGGCCATGACCGGCATGAAGGTGGCGGTGATCGATGCCGATTTCGAGCTTCAGAGCCTTGCGTCCGTAATTGCGCCGCAGCGCGAGAAGGGCCTGGCCGACGTCCTTGCCGGGCGCGCGAACTTCGCCGATGTCATGATGCGCGATGCCGCCACCGGCCTGCATGTGGTGCAGGCGGGGCGCAATCCGCCGCAGGGCGATCTTTCGCTGGCCTTCCGCTCCGTGATCGAGGCCATGGAGCAGGTCTATGACCTCGTGCTGCTCAACGAGGGCGAGGCCCGCTATCCGGCCCGGCGCGAAAGCTCGGTGCTGCCGCTGGTGGAGACGGCTTTCACCATCGTGCACCGCCGTGATGTGCCTCTGGCCGAAAGCCTGTGCGCCGCCCTGCGCAAGGCGGGCCTGAAGCATTGTCACACGGTTTCGCTGCAGAAGGTGCGGGCCCGGACCGGCGCGGTTCAGGCAGGCTGACGGCCGGGGCAATAAAGCGGCATGGGGCAGGCAGATCCTTTTTCAGGGAGCAGGCGCATCATGGACAAGCACGCATTGTTCAGGGCCGGGCTGGATGTTCTGCACTATTCCGGCATTGCGCGGCTGGCGGCGCGTTTCTTCTCGGGCTGCGGCGCCATTTTCATGCTCCATCACGTGCGGCCGCGTCCGTCCCGCGGTTTTGCGCCCAATGCCGGACTGGAAGTCACTCCCGAATTCCTCGATGAGGCCATCCGTTTTGTGAAGGCGCGCGGCTATGCGCTCATGGCGCTTGATGAACTGGTGGCGCTGTGGGAGGCCGGCGAGACCGAGCCAGAACGGCCCGTTGCCATTTTCACCCTTGATGACGGCTATCGCGACAATGCCGATTATGCGCTTGAGATTTTCCGCAAGCATGCCTGCCCCTTCACCGTGTTCGTGGCGCCGGCCTATGCCGATGGTCAGGGCGAGCTGTGGTGGAGCCTGCTTGAGGAGGTCATCGCTCATAATGGACGCGTGCGCCCGGCCCTGCCCGGCCTGCCCGAAGAGATGCGCTGCGAGAGCGATGATGAGAAAATGGCGGTGTGGCATGCGCTTTATCCGGCCGTGCGCTGGCAACTGGGCGAACATGAACAGCGGCGCTGGATACGCGACTTTTGCGCCCGTCACGGCGTGGACTGGCAGGAACACTGCCAGAAGGAGGTGATGGACTGGCAGGCGCTGAAGGCCCTGGCGGCAGAGCCTCTGTGTTCGATCGGTGCGCACACGGTGCATCACTATGCCCTGGCCCGTCTGCCCGATGCCGAGGAGGTGCGGCAGGAGATGGAGATCTCGCGCGCCCGCATCCGGCAGGAACTTGGCATTGAGGCCAACACCCTCGCCTACCCCTATGGCGATGCCGGATCTGCCGATGTGCGGGAATTCGAGCTGGCGGCACAGGCGGGATTTTCCATCGCGCTGACCACGCGCAAGGGGCTTTTGCAGCCGGAGCATGCCCTGGCGCCCACGGCGGTGCCGCGGCTTTCACTCAACGGCTTTTATCAGAACATCCGCTATCTTGATGTGCTGCTTACCGGCGCGCCCTTCGCCCTTGCCGGTCGTCTGGCCGGCTAAAGCTGCCGCTTATGTCCTTTCGCCCTTCCTGAACAGAAAAAGGCCATGACGCCTAAAAGCTCCAAGAGCGTCATGACCTTCTTTCTCACTGCCCTCATGGCAGAGGGCGCACGTGCATTCACCCCTTACGCGGCGAGAAGCGCGCGCACCTCTCCGGGCATGGAGGAGAGCACATCATCGATCTCGCCGGCGCTGACATGGCTTTTCAGCACGGCAAAGGTGGCGCGTACCGCCTTTTCGGCATCAAGATCATCCCACTGGCCCAGATGGGCGCGCACCATGTCGAGAAATTCCTCGCGATGCCGCGCCTTGACCGGCACCTTGGAGGGATCCCAGCCCTCGTAGAAGATGCCGCGAATGAGCACGGGCAGCTGGGCGGCAAGCTGCGCGGCCTCATCCACCGTCAGCCTGTCGCGCAGGGCCTGCAGGCTGGCGCGCAGGGCAGCATAGGCCTTCTGCTCATCCTCCACGCCCAGCTCCTCGCCAATTTCCTTGAGCCACTCACGCGCTTTCTGGATCGCCTTCTCAAAGCCGCTCATGGTCCTAAGCCTCCCTTCATCCTTCCCGAAAGGTTTACGTTTCCCGAGAGCCTGTCCCACGAGCCAGCCTTCCCGCTCCCGTTCAAAGAGCGCACGCACATCTCCCCTTTTACATATGGGAAGAGCCCAAGGCGCAGACAAGAATCCGGAGATCGGCGGGCGCAGGGCGTGAATGACTACGCGCGTTTTTCAAGGTCGCACTCACGCCTCCTCGGGCGTGCGGCCGCCAAGGAAGCTTTCCGCCACCTGCGGATCGGCCAGCAGGGCTGCGCCCGTGCCGGTATGGAGATTGCGGCCGGAGGCGATGATGAAACCGACATCAGCGATGGCCAGCGCCTGCCTGGCGTTCTGTTCCACCATGAGCACGGTCACCCCCGTGGCATTGACCGCCCGCACCTGATCGAAGATCTCGTTCATGTATTTCGGTGACAGCCCGGCGGTGGGCTCATCCAGCAACAGCAGGCGCGGCTCGGTCATCAGCGCCCGGCCCATGGCCACCATCTGCCGCTGTCCGCCGGAAAGCTCACCGGCGGGCTGTTCCGCCTTTTCGCGCAAGGGCGGAAAAATAGAGAAAATGCGCTCAATATGCGGCTCCAGATCGTCGCTGCGGATGAAGCCGCCCATCTCCAGATTTTCCCGCACCGTGAGCGAGGGAAAGACATTGTGTTCCTGCGGCACGAAAGAAAGCCCGCGGCGCACCAGTTTTTCCGGGGCAAGGCCGGTGATGTCGGCATCATCAAGAAAGATGCGGCCGCCTGTGATGGTCACAAGGCCGAATATGGCCTTAAGCAGCGTGGACTTGCCCGCACCGTTGGGCCCGGCGATGACGCCGATCTGCCCCCTGGCGAGGGAAAGATCCACACCTTTCAGGATATCGGCGCCGCCATAGCCGCCGTGCAGATCCTGAATTTCAAGCAGCGCGCTCATGCCCTGCCCTCCCTCTGCGTGCCGGGCGCAGCGCTGGGGGCGCTTTCTTTCGCTGCCGCTTCAAGGGAAACAGCATGGGGCTCACCCATGGGATCGCCGCCGAAATAGGCCTCGATCACGCGGGGATCCTTGCGCAGCTCGGCAAGCGTGCCGGTGCGCAACACCCGGCCGCGCACCATGCAGATCACCGGATCACAGAGGGCGCCGATCATGTCCATGTCATGCTCGATGACGAAAAAGGTATAGTCCGCCTCGCGATTGAGGCGGCGGATGGCCGCAAGCAGCTCCTTGAGCAAGGTGCGGTTCACGCCGGCGGCGATCTCATCCAGCAGGACGATGCGCGCCTCGGTCATCATGGTGCGGCCCAGTTCCAGAAGCTTCTTCTGACCGCCGGAGAGATTGCCGGCCGCTTCGTGCATCACATGGGAAAGATTGAGAAAATCCAGAACCTCGCGGGCACGGGCGCGCACCTCCGCCTCCCGATCGCGCACCAGCGAGGGGCGAAACCAGGTGGCCAGCAGGCTCTCGCCGGGCTGATGCGGCGGCACGACCATGAGATTTTCCAGCGCGGTCATGGATGTGAAGGCATGGGGAATCTGAAAGGTGCGCACAAGCCCCCTGTGAAAGAGCACATGGGCGGGAAGGCCGGTGATGTCCTCACCGTCAAGAAGGATCCTGCCCGCGTCCGGACGATAGAGCCCGGCGATGATGTTGAACAGCGTGGTCTTGCCGGCGCCATTGGGGCCGATGAGGCCGGTGATCGAGCCTGCCTCCACCTTCAGCGAACAGTGATCGACGGCGCGCACGCCCCCGAAACTCAAGGACACGTCGATCACCTCCAGCGCGGCCGACATGGGCGCCCATCCTCCAGCCTTGTGACATGCCAAACGTCCCGCTCGCTGGAACCACATTTCCCGCCCCGCAGCAAGGGGAAAATGCGGCGATGCGGCGCAGAAAGCGCCTTGACGCTTGCCAGCGGCGGCAGCCCTTCGCCTATACTTTTCCCGTTACGGGCCCGGCAGAGCGGCTTAAGAAGAACAGGCGGCACACCATTCAAGCGGCGGATGACGGACGGATGACCCTGCGCGAACCCAGCTTCACCATCGGCATTGAGGAAGAATACCTGCTTGTGGACAGAAAAAGCCGCGATCTTGTGCGCGAGGCGCCGAAAGGGCTGATGGAGGAAGCTGAAAAAGAACTTTCCGGACAGGTCTCGCCGGAATTCCTGCAATGCCAGATCGAGGTGGAAACCCGCGTCTGCCGCACCGTGGCGGAAGCCCGCGCCGATCTGCACCGGCTGCGCACAAAGCTGGGCGCTCTGGCCGAAAAGCACGGCCTTGCGCCGATTGCCGCCTCCACCCATCCCTTTGCCGACTGGTCGCGCCAGCACTTCACGCCCAAGGAGCGCTATCTCGAACTGGCGCGGGACTTACAGGGCGTGGGCCAGCGCATGCTCATCTGCGGCATGCATGTGCATGTGGGTGTGGAGGATGAGGATCTGCGCATCGACATTTTCAACCAGCTTTCCTATTTCCTGCCGCACCTGCTGGCGCTGTCCACCTCCTCGCCCTTCTGGCAGGGGCGTGATACGGGGCTGAAGTCCTATCGCCTCACCATATTCGACAATCTGCCGCGCACCGGGCTTCCGCCCACCTTCGATTCCTGGGCGGAATATCAGCGGGCGGTGAATGCGCTGGTCAACGTGGGCATCATCGAGGACGCCACCAAGATCTGGTGGGATCTGAGGCCCTCGGCGCGCTTTCCCACTCTGGAGGTGCGCATTTGCGATGTGTGCACCTGGCTGGATGATGCGATGTCCATCGCCGCCATGGTGCAATGCCTGGTGCGCATGCTCTACCGGCTGCGGCGCGACAATCAGCGCTGGCGGCAGTATGACCGCTTTCTCATCAACGAAAACCGCTGGCGGGCGCAGCGCTATGGCATGGACGAGGGGCTGATCGATTTCGGGCGCGGCACGCTCGTGCCCTATGCGGAGCTGCTGGAAGAGCTGCAGGAGCTTCTGGCCGAGGATGCCGCCGCCCTGGGCTGCACGCGGGAGCTGGCAGCGGCCAGCGACATTCTCTCCCGCGGCAGCAGCGCCGACCGGCAGCGGGCCACCTATGAAGCGGCGCGAAAAGCGGGCGCCAGCCATGAGGACGCCCTGCGCGCGGTGGTGGACAGGCTGATTGCGGAAACGGTGGCCGATCATCCCGATCATGCATGAAAGGCAGACATCCCGCAAAGGCGCCCCGGCCAGGGAACGGGCGGATGACGCCATCCTGAGCCACAAAAGCCGTTCGCGCCGGGCCTATGTGCGCTGGCGGCAGGTGCGCCGGCTTCTCAACAATGCCTGGGCCTTTCTTTCCGGCTTTCTCAGGGCGCTGTTCGATGCCCGCCTGGAGCACTATGCCGCCTCTTTGAGCTGGAGCACGCTGTTTGCGCTCATTCCGCTGATCGTGGTGATGACGGCGGTGCTCTCCTCCCTGCCCCTGTTTGAGGACCTGAAGGCCGATTTGGAGCGGCAGGCCTATGCCTTCCTGCTGCCGGAAAAGGCCGCGGCGGTGCGCACCTGGCTTGATCGCTTCACGGCCAATGCTAGCGCGCTGGGCTGGCTGGGCGTGGCCTATGTGACCCTGACCGTGGTGCTGTTCGTGCGCACGTTCGATTTCATCGTCAACGACATCTGCGAGGCGCCCATCCGCAACCCCTGGCAGATCGTGCGCGATTATGGCCTGCTCATCCTGGCCATCCCTTTACTGGCGGGCTCAGCCTATGCCGTTTCGGTGCAGCTGGATGCCTGGCTGGGCGGCCATACGCTCACCCGCTGGATCCACCCTTTGAGCATTCTGCCCTGGCTTCTCGTATGGGGCGCCTTCTTCCTGCTTTATGCCCGCGCGCCCAACCGGCGCATGGACATGCGGGCGGTGGCGATCAGCTCCTTTCTGGCCGCACTGGTGTGGAGCGCCACGCGCTGGCTGTTCGTGCTCTATGTCTCGCGCTCGCAGACTTACGAGAGCATCTACGGCAGCGTGGCCTCGGCCCTGTTCTTTCTTCTGTGGATTCACCTTTCCTGGGCCACCTTTCTCTATGGCCTGAAATTCTGCCGCCTGCTGGAGCGGCAGCTTCAGGGCGATGATGCGCATTGATGCACCCATTCCCGGCGTCGAGTGTCTTCGTGCGCTCCGATCCGCGACAGGCAGGTATTGACTTGCGCATCAGCTTGGGCGATACGCTGCGCAACAGTTCGCACGCCCGCCGGGGCGGCGGGGTGGTGAGGTTTTGTCTGTCGGCAAACGGCAGAAGAGGCAGGAGATTCAAGCCATGGCCAAAGCAACAACCATCAAGATCAAGCTGGTGAGCTCCGCCGGCACGGGCTATTATTACGTGACCAAGAAGAACACCCGCAACATCACCGGCAAGCTGGTGAAGCGCAAGTATGATCCCGTGGTGCGCAAGCACGTGGAATTCCGCGAGGCGAAGATCAAGTAAGCCGCCCGCGCCAGAAGCGGATCAGAATCCGGATGGGAAAAGGGCCGACGCTTGTCTGAAAGCGCCGGCCCTTTTGCTTGACTCTCCCCAACGACGGCCGGATGCCCCCCGGCATGAGGTGGCCAGTCCGCGGCGGTCCATCATGTCCGCCCATGACGGACTGGCCGGCCTGCCATGGAGTTTGCGGGTGATGCGGCGGAACCCGCAATGGCAGGCATCACGGCCCGAATGCACAGCCGCCTGTTTCATGGCGCGACACCCGGGCGTTTGCTCCCCATTGAAGCAAGAGGCATGCCAAGTTTTGCGGAAAAAAGGCCTGAAGCTGCACACTACACGACACACCGTTTCCATCTTTCTCGTCACCCCGTAGATCAGCCGGGGTCTCGGGCCACAAACGCATGAATCAATGGCCTGAGATACCGGCTTTCGCCGGTATGACGATGGGGGTGTCGTGTAGTATGCTGAAGCTGCCAGACGCGGGCTTAAGAGCCCAACGTGTCAGGCCGCGTGCAGGACAACGCGGTTGCGCCCGGCGTTCTTGGCCTCATAAAGAGCCTCATCGGCGCGCTTGAGGATGGACTCCAGCGTATCATCCGAGCGCTCAAAGCCGGCCACGCCGATCGATGTTGTCACATTCAGGGACAGGGGCTCCTCAGGCGTGCCCACCTGGAACGGCTCTTCGGCAATGGCGATGCGCAGGCGTTCGGCCACGCGCTGGGCAATATCCACAGGCGTGCCCGGCAGCAGCACCACGAACTCCTCACCACCAATGCGGCAAACGATATCGAGCCGGCGCACATGCGCCTTCAAGCGGCGGGCCAGCTCCTGCAGCACGCGGTCGCCGACATCATGACCATATTCGTCGTTGATGCGCTTGAAGTGATCCAGATCCAGCATGAGCAGTGAAAAGGCCTTGCCGCGATTGGCTGCCTCGTCCACCAGCGCCTCGCCATGGGTGGTCATGTAACGGCGGTTGTAAAGGCCGGTGAGCGGATCGGTGACGGACAGCGCAATGGAGCGGCGCACGTTCTCGCGCAGCTTACGGGTGTAGCGCGAACGGCGGATCTGGGTGTTGACGCGGGCCAGCGTCTCCTGCGGATCGATGGGGCGCATGAGATAGTCGTTCACGCCCAGCTCCAGCGCCTTGGCCAGGCGTGCGGTATCATCAGGGTCGATGATGATGAGGATGGGCACCTGCCGCGTCGCCTCCAGCGAGCGGAACTGCGAGCACAGCCTGAGGCCGTCGTAGCTCTCCATGTCCATGTTGACCATGATGAGCTCATAATCGTGGCGCTCCACCTCCTCCAGGGCCTTGAGGGGATCATTGACGAAATCGAGATGATGATGCCCCTCCAGCGCCGCCTTGACCCGGCCATAGAGGCGCTCACGATCGTCCACGAACAGGATGCGGCCGGGGCGCTTCTCCTCCTCCTCGGAGAGCAGCGGGCGGCCGCCCATGCCTTCGGACGCGCCGCGGGCAAGCAGCTCATCCATGAGCATCTTCAGCCGCACAAGCGACTTCACCCGCGAGAACAGGGCGATGTCGTTGACCGGCTTGGTGAGGAAATCATCCGCCCCCGCCTCCAGCCCGCGCACCTTGTCCTCGGGCTGATCGAGCGCGGTGACCATGATCACCGGAATGTGCTGGGTCTCGGGATTGGACTTGATGCGGCGGCAGACCTCCAGCCCGTCCATGCCCGGCATCATCACATCGAGCAGCACGATATCCGGCTTGATGCGCTGCACCTTTTCCAGCGCATCAATGCCGTTCATGGCCGTGGCCACCTCGAAGTATTCCGACTGCAGCTTGGCCTCCAGCAGGCGGACGTTGGCCAGGATATCGTCAACGACGAGCACACGGGCGCTCATGGATCAGCTCCCTCCCTGCTCGTCGCGTCCTTCCAGGAAACGGCGCACCGTCTCCAGGAATTCCGTGACCGTGATCGGTTTGGACATGTAGGCTTCGCAGCCGGATTCGCGAATGCGCTCCTGATCGCCCTTCATGGCGAAGGCCGTGACCGCGATGACCGGAATATGGCGAAGGCTCTCATCCTCCTTCAGCCACTTGATGACATCCGTTCCCGGCACTTCCGGCAGCTGAATGTCCATGATGATGAGATCAGGCCGGTGTGCGCGCGCCAGATCGAGCGCGCTCAAGCCATCGCGCGTCTGGATCACTTCATATCCCTGGGATTCGAGCAGGTCGTTGAAGAGCTTCATGTTGAGCTCGTTGTCCTCCACCACGAGGACCTTCCTTGCCCGATTCCCGGTCGTGCCGGCCTTCGACGTCTCTGCCATGGGAATCAACCCCATCCCCGGGCACGCAGATCACTCAATCACACACACCCGCATGCGCCACCCTGCACAAACAGGCGCAAGAAGGGCGAATCGGCCCTTCCGCGCATCCGTTGCGATGGTTGCAGAGATTCCTCACCAATAGCTTAACCGGCGCGTCATCTGCGATTGACCGGAAGCGGGGACAATCGCTAATGGTTAACAGACGTTTCAAGGCACAAGGTTTCTAACGGCGATGACCACCCTGCCCGATCGCGAGACCGCCCAGGTGCTGGCCCTGCGGGCGGTGGAATGGCTTTTGCGCGATCCATACAGAAGCGGCCGCTTTGAGGCCAGCACCGGCATGCCGCTTCTGGCGCTGAAAGAGCAACTGGATGATGACGCCACCCTGGCGGCGGTGCTGGAGTATCTTCTCGGTGACGAATCCCTGCTTTTGTCCTTCGTCGCCGACATGGATATCGAGGCGGACATGCCGCGCCTTTCCTGGATGCGGCTGAGCGGCACCCGCGATGCATGGTGAACAGGAGAATGACCATATCCCGCAAAGCTTCCTCGCGCCCCAGGCTGGCCGCTTTGCTTTTTCGCCTCGGCCGGGGTGCGCGCTCCTTATTGCGGGCGCGATGGCCCGATGGCGTCACCATGCGCCAGATCCGCGCCATCGATCTTGCGCCGGGGCGGCCGCTTCTGATCTGTGATGTGGATGAGGTAACGCTGCATTTCATCCGCGGCTTTGAGGCCTGGCTTGCCGAGCAGGATCTCTATCTTGCGCCGGATTCCTGGTCCATTGAGGGCAACGTGCGCCGCATGAAAGACGGCAAGGCCTTGAGCACGCCTGTGGTGCGTGCGCTCGTTGAACGCTTCTTCAAGGAGCGCATTCACGATCTCGACCCCATTGCCGGCGCTGCGGAAAGCCTGGCCGATCTGGAACAGGCCGGGGCGCAGATCGTGCTGCTCACCAATCTGCCGCATGCATACCATGAGCCGCGGCGGCGCAATCTTCTGCGCCATGGGTTTCCCTGGCCGCTGGTGACCAACAGCGGGCCAAAGGGCCCGGCGGTGCGGGCCCTGGCGGCAAAGGTGCAGGCGCCATGCGCCTTCATCGATGATCATGCCGAATTCCTGGAGTCCGCCGGGCGGCATGTGCCATCGGCGGGGCTTGTGCATTTCCTGCATGATGCGCGTTTTGCCCGCCATGCCGCCTGTCCGGCGCATCCGCATGTGCGCGTGCATGACTGGCGCGCGGCGCACGCCCATGTGTCGCACCTGTTGGGCCGGCCCCAAAAAGTCGCACGTCAGGTGCGGCCGGCGGCGAGACGATGAGGCGCGATCATGTCCGTTACCGCTTCACAGAATTTGCGCATCGGCATCGACCTTGGCGGCACCAAGATCGCCTGCGTGGTGATGGATGGGCAGGGAGCCATTGTGCATGAAGGGCGCCGCGCCACACCGAAGGGGGATTATCACGGCGTCATTGCCGCCATTGCCGCACTCGTTCATGAAGCGGAACATGCCGTTCTTTCCGGCGCGGGCAAGGCGGAGGCGCCCCTGCCGGTGGGTATCGGCATGCCCGGCTCCATCTCGCCGGTGACGGGACGGGTGCAGAACGCCAATTCCACCTGGCTGAACGGACAGGACTTCGGCCGCGATCTTGAAACCGCCCTGAAACGGCCGGTGCGGCTGGCCAATGATGCCAACTGCCTTGCCCTGTCGGAAGCCACGGATGGGGCCGCGGCCGGTGCGCGCACCGTCTTTGGCGTGATCATCGGCACCGGTTGCGGCGGCGGGCTTGTGGTCGATGGGCGGATCATCGGCGGACACAACCGCATCGGCGGTGAATGGGGGCACAATCCCCTGCCCTGGATGACCGAAGAGGATCTGCCGGCGCCGCGATGCTGGTGCGGCCGCACAGGCTGCCTGGAAACCTATGTCTCGGGAAGCGGCCTTGAGCGCGATTTTGCCGAGGCCAGCGGCCGGCGGCTGACCGGCGAGGAGATTGCCGCGGCAGCGCGCGCGGGCGACAAGGACGCCAATGCCGCGCTTGAGCGCCTGGCGGACAGGCTGGCGCGCGGGCTTGCGCATGTGGTGAACATCTTCGATCCGGAGGTGATCGTGCTCGGCGGCGGGCTTTCTGCCCTGCCCCATCTTTACGAAACGGTGCCGGCGCGCATGAGGCCCCATATTTTCGCCGATGAACCGCGCGTGAATCTCAAGCCGCCGCGCTTCGGGCCGGCCTCCGGCGTGCGCGGGGCGGCGCGGCTGTGGGACATTGCCGGCGATGACTGGATCTTCTGATACCAGAATTTCGAGCGAACGCGACGCACCCGTTCAGGGGTTCTGTCGCGATTGCGATCATATCCTCGATCTGCCAGGCAAGAGCGCCGCAAGCGCCATGGATCGCTGCCCGCGCTGTCATTCACCGCGCGTGGTTATGGCACCCGGGCTGTTTGCCCTGACGGTGGCGCATGTGGATTGCGATGCCTTTTTCGCCAACATCGAAAAGCGCGACCGACCGGACTTGCGGGACAAGCCGGTGGTGGTGGGCGGCGTGGGCGAGCGCGGCGTTGTGGCCGCCGCCTGCTATCTGGCCCGGACATGGGGCATTCGTTCGGCCATGCCGATGGTGACGGCGCGGCGGCTGTGTCCCGACCTGGTGGTGTTGCCGCCGGACCGGGAGAAGTATGCGCGCGAGGGGGCGCGTATCGCGGCGATGATGCATGAGATCACGCCGCTTGTGGAGCGCATTTCCATTGACGAGGCCTTTCTCGACCTGTCCGGCACCGAGCGGCTGCACGGCGTGCCGCCGGCGCTGATGCTGGCACGCCTTGCCCGCCGGGTGGAGCGGGAGACAGGGCTGACCATCTCCATCGGCCTGTCCTTCAACAAGTTTCTGGCCAAGATGGCCTCGGATCTGGACAAGCCGCGCGGCTTTGCCGTCATCGACCGCGAAGGCGCGCAGGACTTCCTCGACGGGCTGAAGGTGGAGGAGCTGTGGGGCGTGGGCCCGGCGGCTGCACGCACGCTGAAGAAACACGGCATCACCACGGTGCGAAGCTTGCGCGAACGGGACAAGGGCTGGCTGCTTGCCCGTTTCGGCAAGTGGGGGCTGCATCTTTACGAGGTGGCGCGCGGCATCGATCCGCGCCCCGTGGTGCCCCATCACGAACCAAAGAGCATCTCCGCGGAAACCACCTTCGCCGAGGATGTTGCGGATGCCTGGATGCTGAAAGCCACGCTGTGGCATCTGTCGCGCAAGGTGATGAAACGGGCGCTCAAAAAGGGCAAGGGCGGGCATGTGGTCATGGTCAAGGTGCGCCTTGCCGATTTCGAAACCCATACCGCGCAAACGCATCTTAACGAGCCAACGCTTCTGGCCGGGCGCATCTTTGCCGCCGCCCTGCCCCTGATGGAACGGCTGCGGCAGGGGCGGGCCTGCCGCCTGATCGGTTGCGGCATTGCCGAACTTGTGGACATGGATGAGGCGATGCTCACCCGCTCGCTGGATGCGCGGGCGGAAAAGCTGGCCCGGGCCGAGCTGGCCATGGAGCGCCTGCGCGCACGCTTCGGTTCCGCCGCCATCGACAAGGGCCTGGGGCTTTCGGGAAAACGGATTGACTAAACGGGGCAATTGCTCAGGTGCTTAGGCCGCCCGTTTCACGTAAGGATTCATGCGCTCATTGTCCGGATGGTTTGCAGGCCGTCTCCTTTTCCTGCGGATAGGGCCTGACCTCCACCAGCGTGCCTTTCAGCGCATAGTCGCCGTAATCGAGAAGTATTTCCGAAAGCACGCCGTTGGCATGCAGGCGGAAGCTCACCTGATAGCGCGGCACACCGACATCCCGCCCCGCCTTGTCCTCATAATAGGCGAGTGAAACCGGCCAGGCCGGCAGATTGCCCGTCTCGGGCAGGCCGGGCACACCCTGCACCGACGGATCCTGCCGCATGGGCGGGCCGATGACGGCCACCACCTTGCGGGCGCGGCCATCGGCAAAGCCTTCATAGACGCGATAGGTGAGATAGCGCCTGCCCGCCTGCGCCGCCTTCAGCAGATGTCGTGTGGCCTGTATGGGAAAGAGGGTATCGCCGGGCAGCTCGAAGGTGTTGGTATCCGGGCGCTCGAAGTCCAGGCGCACCGTGCCGGTTTCGGGATCACGTTCCGCTTTCAGGCGGATATCCTCCACCTTGGCGCCATTGACGAAGCGAATGCTCTCATACGTCATGCGGCTGCCGTCCGCCGTTTCTTCCGTTCGATCGCGGGCGTCGGTAAGACGGCTGCCGCGGCGGCGGAAGGTCATCTCGATGACCATGCGGGTTCTGCTCGTCCACTTCGTGCAGGGGCTGCCCTGAATATCAAAGACGATGCGACCGTTGCCCGCGGTCATCCCTGTGCGGTGCGCGGCGCGGGCAAGGGAGAAATCATAAACGGCAAGATGAGGCAGAAGCCCCGGCAGGCTCTCAGCCTCAGGCGCTGTCGATGGCGCAGATTTCTTCGGCGGCCTGATGATGGTGACAGCGCCATCATCCTGCCCTGCCTGAATCTTTCCGGCCGGCGCGGCCGCAGCCATGGAGAGCAGATGCGCGGCGATGAAACCTGCGCCAAATGTGATGGCGGCCGTGCGCTTGATGCCCGAGGTGTGCATGCGTTAACCTTTTGTTCGCATCCCTTCCGATCCGTCCGCAAGCATAAGGGGATCTTTGCGCATGACAAGCCCGGGGCAGGCAGCATGATGAAAGGCCACAAACCACGCATCCTGCTGACGCGGCGCTATCCGGCGCGGGTGGAGGCCGCGCTTGCCGAACTGTTTGAAACGGTTGAAAATCCCGAGGACAGGCGCCTTTCCGCGGATGAGATCATCGCGCAGGCGGTGGGATGTGACGGCCTGCTCGTCTGCCCCACCGAGCGCATGACAGCGCAGGTCATAAACGCCCTGCCCGAGAGCGTGCGCATCATTGCCACCTTCTCCGTGGGCTATGATCACATCGATCTTGAGGCGGCCCGTACGCGGGGCATCGTGGTTACGCACACGCCGGAGGTGCTCACCGACGCCACCGCCGATGTGGCCATGTTGCTGCTGCTGGGTGCGGCGCGCGGCGCCTATTGGGGCGAGCGCATGGTGCGCGAAGGGCGCTGGGGCGCCTGGGCCCCCACCCATCCCTTGGGGATCGACGTGAGCGGCCGGCGCCTTGGCATCATCGGCATGGGGCACATCGGCCGCGCCCTGGCCAAACGGGCGCGCGCCTTTGACATGGACATCCATTATCACAACCGGCGCCGGCTGCCGCCGGAACTGGAGGGCGATGCCATCTGGCACGAAACCCTGGAAGAGATGCTGCCTCTTTGCGATTTCCTCTCGCTCAACTGTGCTTCCACGCCGGAGACGCGCGGCATTCTCAATGCCGAAACCATCGCCCTGCTGCCCAAGGGCGCGGTGGTGATCAATACCGCGCGCGGCGATCTTGTTGATGACGATGCCCTGATCGCCGCCCTGCAAAGCGGGCATGTGGCGGCGGCGGGGCTGGATGTCTTCAACAATGAGCCGGATATCGATCCGCGCTATCGGGAGCTTGAGAATGTCTTCCTGCTGCCGCATCTGGGCTCGGCCACACCGCGCACGCGCGAGGCCATGGGCTTTCGCGCGCTTGATAACTTGCGCGCCTTCTTCGAGGGCCGCGAGCCGCCCGATAGACTGGTTTGAACGCCTCTGTGCGAGCAAATACGAATTTTATTGAATCTTCAAAGCGTTACAGCCATTTTCAGACATTGAGTATCAGGTGTTCGCGCTCCCAGGAGGAAATGACGCGGCGCCACTGGTCCAGCTCCGCCTCCTTTACGCCGATATAGGCCTCCACGAAGCGCTCGCCCAGCATCTGCTTGAGCGGCCTGGCATGGGAAAGGCGGGAAAGCGACTCCTCCAGCGTCAGCGGCAGGGCATGGGCATAGCGATAGCAGGAGCCCTCAACCGGATCGCTGGGCTTTATCTTCTCCTTCAGGCCAAGAAGGCCGCATGCTAAAGAGACGGCAATGGCGAGATAGGGATTGGCGTCCGCTCCCGGCACGCGATGCTCGATGCGCATGTTCTCCGGATTGGCCCGTGGCGCGCGCAAGGGGGCGGTGCGGTTGTCAAAGCCCCAGTGGGTGGTGGTGGGCGCATCCGAGAAGGGCACCAGGCGCCGGTAGGAATTCACATTGGGCGCAAAGAAGGGCATGGCCGCCGCCATGTAGCGCTGCAGGCCGCCGATGTAATGCAGAAAGCGGGCTGAGGGGCGGCCGCTGGCGGTGGCGAAGATATTGCGCCCGGTCTTGGCATCGAGGATCGACTGATGGATATGCATGGCCGAGCCGGGTTCGTTCTCATGCGGCTTGGCCATGAAGGTGGCGTAAATGCCATTGAGGATGGCGGCCTGACGCACGGTGCGCTTGAACCGCATCACCTGATCGGCAAGCTCCAGCGGATCGCCGTGATTGAAGTTGATCTCCAGCTGGGCGGGGCCGGATTCGTGGCTGATGGTGTCGATGTCGATGCCCTGAATCTCGCAATATTCGTAGATGTCCTCGACCACCTCGTCGAAATCGTTGGCGGCATCAACACCATAGGCCTGCCCGGCCGCCTCCTCGCGGCCGCTGATGCCCACGGCCGGCTCCAGCGGATAGTCGGGATCGCGATTCTGCTTGACGAGATAGAACTCCAGCTCCGGCGCCACCACCGGCTTCAACCCGCGCTTTTCGTACTCCTTTAGGATGCGCTTCAGCACCTGCCGCGGAGCGATGTCCACCGGCTTGCCGTCGGCATATTCCACATCGCAGATGACCGAGGCGGTGGGATTGTCATGCCAGGGCACACGGCGCAAGGTGGCGAGATCCGGCTTCATGACCAGATCGATGGAGGCCGGATGCGTCACCGTTGGCTGCGGCCAGTAGCGGCCGGTGACGGTGAGGATGAACAGCTCCTCCGGGATGCGCAGGGCCTCCTCCGCCACGCCTTTCAGGAACTTGGAAGCGGGCAGGATCTTGCCGCGGGGCACGCCGGTCATGTCCGGCACCAGACATTCCACCTCATCAATTTCGTTTCCGGACAACCAGGCGTGATGATCATCAACGGGCATGAAGGCATCCTCGGTCATGGCGGATCTTCGCTCTTTGCGCTTGCAGATGGCCCCTCCCCTCTCACACGGCGGCGCGCGCCGCCTTGTCTCTGCCGGGAAATTGGGCCACTGAATGAAATCCCTACCGTGAAGATAGTTCCCGGGGGGCAGGGAACAAGGTTTTTTGCGCACCTTTGAGGAGAAAACGGGCCATGGCGCCTTCTTCAGCAACGCTTGGCGTTCTCGACGCGCTCACCTGGTATCGGGCCACGCTTGGCGAAGCGCCTTCCCACGCTCCCTTGCGTAAGGATCTGCGGGTGGACGTGGCCATCATCGGCGCCGGGCTCACCGGGCTTTCGGCGGCGCTTGACCTTGCGGAACAGGGGGTGCGCACCGCGGTTCTTGAAGCCGGTCCCATCGGCTGGGGCGCAACCGGGCGCAACGGCGGGCAGATCTGCACCGGCTATACCGTCTCCATGAAATCCTTCGAGAAACACCTGGGCCGGCACGGCGCGCAGGAGACCTTCGCCATCAGCGAGGAGGCCAAGGCGCTCATCCGCGAACGCTGCGAAAAGTACGACATCGACTGCGCGCTGGCCTGGGGCTATCTCATCTGCGCCAACAAGCCTTCGCAGATGGACGACCTGAAGGAATGGGCGGAGGAACTTGCCGCCTATGGCTATGACCGCTGCCGGATCATCGACAAGGCGACGCTGGAGGCAGAGCACCTGGGCAGCCGTGTCTATCACGGCGCTTTAGTGGATCCCGGTGCGGGGCATTTTCATCCGCTCAAATACGCCTACGGGCTGGCGCGGGCGGCGGAAGAGGCGGGCGCGCGCATTTTCGAGCATTCGCCGGTTCTTGAAGTGGAAGAAGAGCGGGATGGCGGCATCGTGCTGTCGTGCGCGGAAGGCCATGTGCGCTGCGATCATCTCATCATCGCCGCCAATGCCTATCTCGGCCGGCTTTTCCCGCGCCTGGCCCGGCGCATCCTGCCGGTGGCAAGCTACGTGATCGCCACCGAACCTCTGGGCGAAGAACGCGCCCGCGGCCTGATCAAACGCAACGAGGCGGTGGCGGACGCCAATTTCGTGGTGGACTATTTTCGCCTTACGCCGGATCATCGCCTGCTCTTCGGCGGGCGCTGCTCCTATACGGGCTGGCACCCGAAGGACCTTGCCGCCTTCATGCGCCCGCGCATGCTGCGCGTGTTTCCGCAGCTTGCCGATGCGGAGATCGATTTCGCCTGGGGCGGGCACATCGCCATCACCATGAACCGCATGCCGGATGCCGGCATCCTGGGCCGGCAGGGGCGCATTCTCTATGCCCAGGGCTATTCGGGCCAGGGGGTTGCGCTTTCCGGCATGATGGGGCGGCTGATGGCGGAACGCATTCTTGGCATGTCAAATCGTTTTGAACTTTTTACGCGAATCAGACACATCCCCTTCCCCGGCGGCGTGTTGAGACGACCGACCCATGCTCTTGGCATGTTGTATTACCGCCTGAAAGACCTTGTGGGTTGAAAAACCTCTTGGAAAATTCTTCATTCAATTCTATCATGCCTTGCAAAAATCATATTCGTGATCATGTGGTCGCGATCTTGCACGTGGGGGTTAACGGGGGATTTCATCGATGGCATCCGCCATGCGGCTGTTGCTTGCGCTCGGGGCTGCGCTGCTGCTCGCAGCGTGCGGGGCCGTTATACCTTCCGAAGGGCCTTCGGCTGGCAGCATCGTCAAGGAGGCTTCCGTCAGATCCGAGAAGGCGGATGATTATCTCATCATCCCGGTTTCTTCCGAGACGATCACCACACAATTGCGATTCGAGGAAAAAGGCCTCTATGCCACGTTTGGCAACCGCGGCAGGCGTGCCTACACCAATCGGATCGGCGTTGGCGATGTTCTGCAGATCAACATCTGGGAAGCGGCGGAAGGAGGCCTGTTTTCCACCGCCGACACCAAGGGCACGCAGCTGCCGCCCATCAAGGTCAACGAAAAGGGGTATATTTCCATCCCCTTCGTCGGCGTGATCAAGGCGGCCGGGCTCACGCCGCTTCAGCTGCAGAGGCGTATCGAAAAGGCTCTCTCCGGCAAGGCCATCTCGCCGCAGGTGCTCGTGAACATCACGCGCAACCGTTCCAATACGGTGGTGGTGAACGGTGATGTGCGCAAACCGGGCAAGTATGAGATCTCGCTGAAAGGCGACCGCGTGCTCGACATGATCGCCGCCGCCGGCGGTGCGGCCGGGCCGGCGCGCGAGACCATGCTCACCCTGATTCGTGGCAAAAAGCGGGCGGTTCAGAATCTCAAGAAGGTGATCAGCGATCCTTCGGAAAATATCTATGTGCAGCCCGGGGATCAGATCTATCTTTCGCACAATCCGCAGACCTACACTGCGCTCGGCGCGGTGAGCAAGACCGGGGAATATGCCTTCGACAAGGACAGGGTCAACCTCATGGAAGCGGTGGCGCGCGCCGGCGGCCTGCTTGATGATCGCGCCAGCCCGCGGGGTGTGTTCCTGTTCCGCTTTGAAAGGAATCATGTGCTGAAGGCCATGGGCTATGACCGGGATCAGCTCAATCCCACCGGGGTCACGCCCGTGGTCTATCTCGTTGATTTCAGCAAGCCCAAGGCCTTCTTCCTGGCGCAGGGCTTCCTGATGCGGGACAACGATGTCGTCTATGTGGCCAATTCCGTGAGCACGGATCTCATGAAGTTCCTCGAACTGCTCAACGCCACGACATCGGCGGTGCGGGGCACGGTGGCGACGGCCAAGCAGTTCTGAACGGGCATGATCGCATGCGTTCCGGGGGCGGACTCTCCGTGCGCTTTTTCACATGATCTGGCGTTGGGTTTCCATGATCTGGCATTTGGCGCCCTGCCCCGATGCAGAGAGCCCAAACGGACATTCACCTTCTCATGAACTTTCATTCCGCCCGCCATTCCGCGCCCCCGCTTTGGCGAGCCAGCATGATGACTGAACGAAGCGCTCGCGCAAGGTGAACCGAGCGGTTTCCTCGGCTGTCAGGCAGGATCAGGCTTCAGCCAGGCGGCACCGGGCTGGCCGTGGAAATAGCCGTTGGCGAAAGGAAAGGGAAGTTTCAGCGCCTCAAGGCGGGCCAGGCCTTCCGCCACCGCCATGTTCTCATCGGCAACGGCACGGAAAATGGCAGCCACCTCGGCCATGTCACAGGTGGCATGGGGGGATAAACGCAGCACGGAGACGCCCATATCCTTCAGCAGTGGAATCTCGCCCAGCAGGTTGAGGCAGGCATAGGAGAGCGTCTGAATGCCATTGACGGCGAGGAAGGGTTCCTCATCCAGGGTTTTCAGCGGCAGGCCGTCCGGATCCTCCCCGCAGACATAACGGCAACCGTCCTTGGGCAGGCCATGGCTGCGGGCATGATAACAGCGGGCGGAGAGCGCCAGCGGCATGCGGCCGAAGGCGAACACCTCCGCCTCAACGCCGATATCGGTCATGGCGGGCACAAGCGCGCTCAAGGCCTGCCGGCCCAACTCCGGCGGCAGGCAGATGCGCACCGCGCCCAGATGGGCAAGTTCCTTCACCGTCAGCGCATTATAGGTGTTCACGAAGGGGCCGATGACGAAGCGGCGCCCGGCAAGCCTGGCCAGGGCTGTCAAGTCATTGGCCTCGATGATGAGCGCGCCTTCACCCTCCCCGCCTTCATCGGCCGTTTCCTCCGAAGCAGAAGCCTCCCCGGCCATGGCGGTGATGCTGTCGATAAGGCTGCGTTCATTGCGGTTCATGGCCAGGGCCAGGGCGGAGAGCACCACCTGTTTGCCCGAAGCGAACAGGCGCTCGATCACCTCGGCCATGTAAGGCTCGAAGAAAGGATGCCGCTTGGCGCAGACCACCTCGCCCACATGCACGATGTCCACATCCTCAACATCAGCAAGACGGAAATGAAAATCGCGCCACTGTTCCGGCGCCCAGTTGAAGAGCACCGGTCCTGAGGCGATGCGCATGCGCTTGCGTGCCGGCATGGTGTTCTTGTTCCTTGTTTGCTCCGCTTGTTTTTTCACAGGCTTGCGGCGTTGCCCTCCGGCCCTGTTCTTCCAGCCGCCTAGCGCCATGTCTTGCGATAAACCCCTTCCGTCTGGCGGCTGCCCTCGCTGAGATCGGACAAGGCATCGGTTGCGGCCGCTGCCGGTTCGCCGCCGGTGCCCAGCGCATCAACAGCGCGGCGAAAATCGCTCACCACCTTACGCACATAGGCGCGCGAGCGCTGGCGGCCCTCGATCTTCAGGGCGGTGACGCCGGCATTGACAAGCTCGCGCAAGAGCGAGGCGGCGTTGAGGCTGGTGGGTTCCTCAAAGACGTAGAAAGGCCGGCCGGCCACCTCGAAACGGCCCTTGCACAGGGTGGGATAGCCCGCCTTCTCGCCGGGTGCGAAGCGGTTGATGGTGAAATCCCCCAGGCGGGAGACGAGAGCGCCGTCGGCCTCCTCGCGATAGGCAACATGCGAAGGCGGCGAACAGACACCGTTCATGTTGGGCGACTTGCCGGTGGCGTAAGAAGAGAGCAGACAGCGCCCCTCGGCCATGACACACAAGCCCCCGAAGACGAAGACTTCCGTTTCGCAGGCGATCTCGCGATTGAGATCGGCGATTTCCGGCAGGGTCAGCACGCGCGGCAGCACCACGCGCTTGATGCCATAGCGCTCGATGAGGAAGTTGATCGCCTCCGGCGTGGAAGCCGAGGCCTGCACCGACAGATGCAGACGCTGCGCGGGATGGGCTTCAGCGGCGTAGGCGAGCACGCCCAGATCGGCAAGGATGAGGGCATCGGCACCGGCGGCAACGGCATCATCCACCGCCCGCTGCCAGAGGTCCTCACGCCCGGCCTGGGCAAAGGTGTTGATGGCCACCAAAACCTTTGCCCCGCGCGCGTGGGCATAGGCGATGCCGTCTTCCAGTTCCGCGCGGGAGAAATTGAGGCCGGGAAAGTTGCGGGCATTGGTCTCGTCACGAAAGCCGCAATAGACGGCATGGGCCCCGGCATCCACCGCATCGCGCAGGGCCGCCGGCGTTCCCGCCGGGCAAACAAGCTCCAGCGCCGGTTTTCCGCCCGGGTGCTTCTGTTGGCTAGCTGCGGCGTTGATGGTCATGAACCTGCCTGTTCTCCCTCTTTCCTCTCACGATGCGTTTGGGCCATGCCCCTGTCTGTCCTCTTTCAGTGATACATGGTGCTTGAAAAACCTCAGGCGCGGGCCGTGGCCTTATCGCCATTTTGTGTATCCGCCCCGGCCTTGAGCCGCTCAAGCTGCGTGAGCGCCCGGCGCAGCCCCTCAAACAGGGCAACGGCCGCCGGACGCAGCCGCCGCATGGCCCCGGAAAGCGGGCCGAAAGCGGCCTCGAATTCCTCGAAAAGATCAAGTGCGGCATCATCGAGCGCATTGCGCAGGGCCAGTACCGCCTCGGTATCGCCCTCGATGACGATATCCCGGGTAAAAAACAGGGCATCGCCATCGGCCTCGCCCTGGGCCATGGCGAGAAGAGCGAGCGCAGGCCCGCGCACCGCCGCCTGCCACGGCACCGGCGCGCCGCGGTTTTTCATGATAAGCAGCGGTCGCTTCGGCGAGGGCACCAGCATGAGCACGAAAGGCAGATCGACGGGATCGATGAGAAAACGGCGCTCGCCATAATCGCCAAGCCGCTCGAACATCTCCGGATGCCGCTTCAGAAGCGACGTCACGAAAGCCTGCAGGAGCGGCGCCATGAGAAAGCCCGGAGGCGGCGGCAGGCGCCTGACAAGGCCGGGCAGGCGCAAGGGCTTTTGGTTTTCGCTGCGGGCCTCGGGCGCGCCATCGAGCGCATCGCCTGGCCCTGTCTGCGCTTTCCCGCCCGGGGGTGGATAGAGATCATCAAGCATTGAAGGCGTTCCCCCATCCTTCCCTGTGGCACTTATAGCCAGAATATCCGCCCGGTCACTTGGGGGCGGTCTCTCATGCGGTTTTCGGCAGAGGATGCGGGCGGGTCAAGCGTGAAGAGCTTGACGCACGTCATTGAATGCGCGGTTTTGGCGGATCATGCATGGGCCGTTGTGGCCTGATTAGGCTGCAACATCGCCTCTTCTCACATAATGACGTCTGAGCCTTGACAATTGAGCCTTTCTCATGCGCCGCACCCTGCCCCGGTTTGATGATCTGCGTGCCTTTCTCTCCTTCCTTGAGGACAAGGGCCAGCTTGTGCGCATCGATTCGCCGATTTCAGCGCAGCTAGAGATCACCGAACTGCACAGGCGCCTGATCGCGGCGGGCGGGCCTGCGGCCATTCTGCAGGCGGTGAAGACCGGGAACGGCCAGTGTGACGCCATGCCGGTGGTGATCAATCCCTTCGGCACGGTGGAGCGCACGGCCTGGGCTCTTGGCGTTGAGCCTGATGCCTTGCGCGACCTGGGCAGGACGCTTGCCGTCCTGCGCCAGCCCAGGCCACCGCGGGGCAAGGGTGCTGCCGGCGAGGGCATGAACCTGATCCGGGCGCTTCTCTCCTCGCGGCCGCGCATCGTGCGGCGGGCGCCCTCTCAGGTGGTGATCTGGAAAAATTCCGATGTCGATCTTTCCCGGCTGCCGGTGCAGACCTGCTGGCCCGGGGAACCGGCGCCGCTGATCACCTGGCCGCTGGTGATCACGCGCGCCCATGGCAGCGACGCCAACGATCCCGCCGCCTACAATCTCGGCGTTTATCGCATGCAGGTGCTGGGGCCTGACAAGGCGATCGTGCGCTGGCTGGCCCATCGCGGCGGCGCGCAGCATTTCCGCACCTGGCAGGCGGCGGGCGAGGACATGCCAATCGCGGTGGCAATCGGGGCCGATCCCGCCACGATCATGGCCGCAGTCACCCCTGTGCCGGAAACGGTGGGCGAATATGCCTTTGCCGGGCTCTTGCGCGGCGGGCGCGGCAGGCTGGCGCCGGCGGTGAGTCAGCCGATGCTGGTGCCGGCATCGGCCGAAATCGTGCTGGAGGGGCGGGTGTCGATCTCGGAAGAGGCCATGGAAGGCCCCTATGGCGATCACACCGGCTATTACAACGCCGCCGCCCCCTATCCGGTGATGCACATCAGCGCCATCACCCTGCGCAGCGATCCGCTCTATCTCACCACCTACACGGGGCGGCCGCCGGATGAGCCCTCGGTGATGGCCGCCGCTCTCAATGATGTGTTCCTGCCGCTTTTGCAGCAGCACTTTCCGGAAATCGTCGATTTCTGGCTGCCGCCGGAGGGCTGCTCCTATCGCATCGGCGTGGCCAGCATTCGCAAGGCCTATCCCGGGCATGCCCGCCGCCTGATGCTGGGGCTGTGGAGCGTGCTGCCGCAGTTTTCCTATACCAAGCTGCTGATCGTGGTGGATGACGACATCGACGCCCGCAGCTGGGATGACGTGATGTGGGCGGTCTCCACGCGCTTTGATCCGTCGCGTGATCTCATAACCCTGTCCGATACGCCCATTGATGCGCTGGATTTCGCCTCGCCCCGCGAAGGGCTGGGCGGCAAGATGGGGATCGATGCCACGACCAAGATCGGAGCGGAGACCGATCGCGCATGGGGGCGTGTGCTGAAGATGGATGCCGCCGTTGAGCGCCGTGTCGATGCCCTGATCGATGCGCTGAACCTGAGCTTGCGGAAAGGGGATCCGTTTGCGGCATCACGGGCGCATTCGCCCTTGCGCGAGGATAAGCGGCGCACAAAGAGCAGGGGCGCACCATGAACACGAAGGGAAGCACTCCCATGAGCAAACAGGCGGAGCGCAAACGCATCATCGTTGGCATCAGTGGCGCTTCCGGTGCGCTCTATGGGGTTGAGGCGCTCAAACTCTTGCGCGCCATGCCGGAGGTGGAAAGCCATCTCATCATCAGCGAGGGGGCGCGCCGCACCATGGCGCTGGAACTTGATGAGCCGCTTGAAACCATTCTTTCGCTTGCCGATGTGGTGCATGACAACGCCGATCTCGCCGCGCCCGTCGCCTCTGGCAGTTTTCCGGTGCATGGCATGATCGTGGCGCCCTGCTCTGTGCGCACGCTGTCGGCTATCGCCCGCCATCTGGCCGACAATCTGTTGATCCGGGCCGCGGACGTGACCCTAAAGGAACGGCGGCCGCTTGTTCTCATGGTGCGGGAAACGCCGCTGCATGCCGGGCACATCCGCAGCATGGCGCTCGCCTGTAAGGCGGGGGCGGTGATCTTTCCGCCGGTGCCGGCGCTCTATGCCCGCCCGGCAAGCATTGCGGAAATGGTGCGGCATTCGGTTTCGCGGGCACTGTCGCTTCTGGGGCTTGCGGTGCCAGACGATGCCGGCGGCCGCTGGACGGGCGCTTAAGGCCAGCAAGCCAGGTAACGACGACTTGGGAAAGGAACTGATCACTCCTTCGCGACACAACGCTGCCATCTTTCCTGTCACTCCGGCATAAGCCATTGCATCCAAACCCGCCTCATTCCTGGCCCTGGATTGCCGGGATCCCGGTTCAAGCCCGGGACAGGCAAGGCCGTCAATGACGTTTTCCTATGGTTTTCAATGAATTAAACAAACACTTGTCGTCAGAAGCTAAATTAGTCCCAGTGCAGCAGGCGGCAGGCAGGAAGAGCGCTTGATCCTAACCTCCCCCTGATAGGGGGAGGTCGGCGCGAAGCGCCGGGAGGGGGTCGGGCCACAGGCTCATGAGGTTGCCGCCCGCCCCCTCCCTGCCCCCCCTACCAGGGGGAGGGAAAAGCGGTGCTTCATGAGTGAAAGGAATATCAAGGGCAACTGAGTTGATGACCTTTTACTTTTTATTTATCAATAAGTTAAGCAACTAACGCCCAGCTCATGGAAAGTCTTTTTTCCTCGGTCGATTTGACGGCAACATCATGCATCCTGAATTTCGCTGATCGACGGGGTGATTGCGGAAGCGGGCCATTTTGTGTCGTGTTGTGTGGGAATTGATTCAAAAGTTCCTGGCAAGGCCTTGAGCGACAAGCGGAAATCGCGCAAAAAGAGAGCCGCCTTGAAAGAAGGCGGCTCTGATCAAGTGCCCGAACCATTGCTGAAGACAGTGAGAGCGTTCGCGGAATACCTGTTCCTTCACGTTCCCTTGCGTGGCCGGCGTCCCCCTTGTGCCCCGTCCGTCCGGCTTCGCATCATTCGAGGGTTAATCAATCATGAACGGGCGCGTTTGGCAATGCCCACGTTAACGTTTGGTTAACGCCAGCGCCCCCTGCCCTTAATACCCCCAGCTTGACAGAAGCGCCTGCCTTGGCCTTCACTCGCCGAACCGGGCAAAAGGGCCCGTTTTTCGGCAGGATGATCACGAACAATAAGGACACGGCAGAATCATGAGCGCGCGACGCTATCCGGAGCTGCCCAGAAAGGAGATCACAAGCCGCAACGGCCGGCGCGGTTTTGAGCTGCTGCCGGAGGTGCTGAACGACAGGCGGGATATCATCTCGTTTCTGCGCACGCGCCGCTCCACGGAGCCAGGGGCAATTGCCGGGCCGGGGCCGGATGAGGAAGACCTTGCCGTCATGCTGGAGATTGCTGCGCGCACGCCCGATCATGGCAAGATGGAGCCGTGGCGTTTCATCGTGTTCAGGGATCCGGCCAAGCAGGCCTTCGCCCGCCTGGTGCGCGAGCGCTGGGAAGCGCTCAATCCGGACAGCGCGGGCTTTGACAAGCGCGCGCAATATGATCTCTTTGAGCGCATTCCGCTGGTCATCGCCGTCATTGGCCGGGTGCGCCCGCATCCCAAGATCCCGGAATGGGAGCAGACCATGTCTGTGGGCGCGGCCTGCATGAACCTGCTGCTGGCGGCGCAGGCGATGGGATATGCCGCGCAGTGGCGCTCGGGCTGGACGGCGGAGGATGACGAAGTCCGCAAGGCGCTCGCTTTGGGTACGGATGAGTTCATCGCCGGCTTTTTCTTCATCGGCAGCCGCGACCCGGCCGCGCCGCCGGCGGAAGACCGCCGCCGTCCCTACTGGCAGGATCTGACCACCTATTGGTCGCCCAAGACGTGAGCACGAAAGACGGGGGCAAACGGCCGGTGCATGCAGAAGGCCAGAGCAAACCGTTCATCCGCGCCGTCATTTTCGACAAGGATGGCGTTCTCGTCGATTTTCAGCGCACATGGACACCGCTGATCAAACGGGTGGCGCTGGACGTGGCGGAAGGCGACGAGGAGAAGGCGCGCGCTCTTCTGATGAAGGTGGGCTATCGGCCGGCGCAGGATGATTTTGCGCCTGGATCGATCTGGGCGGTGGGCACCAATGACGAGCTGCTCACCGCCTGGTTCGGCTCGGCCTCACAGGAGAAAAAAGAGGCATTTCTCGCGCGCATGGCCCGTCTTTGCGAAACGACCGATCCGGTGCCGGCCTGTGCGCTTGAGCTTATGCGCAAAGGCATGGAGGCTCTAAAAGCGCGCGGGATCCGCCTTGCCATCGCCACCAATGACACCACCGCTTCGGCACGGCGCATGACGCGACTGTTTGGCATTGCGGATCTCATCGATCATGTGGTGGGCTTCGATGCCGTGGCGCGCCCGAAACCGGCCGCTGACCCTGTGCATGCCATCGCGAAGAAACTTGCGGTTGCGCCCGAACACATGGCGGTGATCGGCGACAGTCCCCATGATGCCGAGATGGCGCGGGCGGCCGGCTGCGCCCTCTTCATCGGCGTGCGCGATGGCACCTCGGATGAGGCAACGCTGCGGCGCATTTGCGATCATGTGGTGGCGGACGTTGTTGAAGCCATAGCGCTTGTGCCGCGCATTTCCCCTGCTTATCCCGGCGCGGCAGGATGAGACGTTGACGCATCCGCGGCGAGGGCCTATCCCCAAAGCCTGCAAACCCTGAAACCGCAAGCAGCGTTCCGTTTGTCGGGAACTGCCCAAGCATTTCGGTGCGGCCGACCCAAACCGGGGGCCGGGAAAGAGGCGAGAGGCATAGAGGAATCGGAAAACATTTTCCTTTCAAGGTAATACCCATCCTTCTTCATGTGGTGGTTTCATGCCCTTCACGCATCTCTCGTTTCCTGCCCTCGCCTTCCCCCAGGCACCGAAAGCTGTCTTGCGCAGATGATCTCTATTTCCGCGAACGGTCCTGCCTTGCATCCTGGGGCGGCAGCGCACCCGTAGCGCTCGGCCGCCCCGTGCGAGACAAGGAGGAACCGGTCCCATGTCCGAAACCATTGGCCTGATGATCTGCGGGCACGGCAGCCGCGATGAACGCGCCGTTGAGGAATTCGCCACGCTGACCGACAAAATCCGCGCGAAAGTGAACGGCGAATGGCCGGTGGAACACGGCTATCTGGAATTTGCCCGCCCCGTTCTGCGCGAGGGGCTGGACAAGCTGCGCGCAAAGGGGTGTACGCGCATTCTGGCGGTGCCGGGCATGCTTTTTGCCGCCGGACATGCCAAGAATGACATCCCCTCGGTGCTGAACGCCTATGCGGCGGAGCATGGCATTCGCATCGACTATGCGCGGGAGCTGGGGCTGGATGCCAAGATGATTCACGCGGCCAAGGCACGCATCGAGGAGGCGATCGCCGCGGCGGATAAGCCGGTGCATGCCCATGACACCCTGCTGCTGGTGGTGGGGCGTGGCTCTTCCGATCCCGATGCCAACGCCAATGTGGCCAAGCTCACCCGCCTGCTGCTGGAAGGCTTCGGCTTCGGCTGGGCGGAAACGGCCTATTCCGGCGTGACCTTCCCCCTGGTGGGGGCGGCACTTGAGCGTGTGGTGCGGCTGGGGTTCAAGCGTATCATCGTCTTTCCCTACTTTCTGTTCACCGGGATTCTGGTGGAGCGCATCTATGCCGCGGCGGACAAAGCGGCACGGGCCCATCCGGATGTCGAGATCATCAAGGCGCCCTATCTGAACGACCATCCGCTGGTGGTGGAGACCTTCATCGAGCGGGCGCGCGGCATTCTTGCCGGCGATACGGCCATGAACTGCGCCCTGTGCAAGTATCGCACGCAGCTTCCGGCCTTCGAGCATCAGGTGGGCGAGCCGCAGATGAGCCATCATCATCACGTGGAAGGTATCGGAACAGGACTGCATGAGCACGGGCATGGGCATGGGCATGGACATGAGCATGAGCACACGCACACGCATGCCCACGCGCACGGACACGGACACGACCATGACCATGCCCATTTCCACACCCACGATCATGGCCATGACCATCACCACCATCATGCGCATGATCCTGATCATGAAAACAATGCGCCGGGCAATGCCGCGCAGGGGCATGATCCGGACAATGCACAGGCGGAATCCGACCTCGATCAGGCCCGGGAAAAAGGTGCTGATTTACATCAGAACAGTTCGCGATATGCCCATATGACCAATGGACATATGCACGCGAAGGGCGATAGCCTGTCCGAAGCGGGGGTGGGGAAAGGGTCTGATGATCCGTCCGGTGCTGCAGCATCCGGCGGACATGCGATGGCTGGCGCACAGCATGCGCCGCATCATCACCATCATCACACCCATGCGCCCTACCCTCATGCGGATCACCCGCTGGGGCCGCTTTCGCTGAAGCAGGACGAGGACTGAACCGACACGGCGCTCATGGACTTCATCAACGATCCGGACGAAATCTATCGCCTTTCCTTCTCCCGCATCATGGAAGAGGTGGATCTCTCCGCTCTTCCAGAGGATATCCGTTCCATCGTCCTGCGCGTGATACATGCCTGCGGCATGCCTGATATCGCCGAAGACCTCAGGATCGACCTTTCCCTGCCCGAGGCGGTGCATGGCGCGCTTGAGGCGAAGCGGCCGGTGCTGGTGGATGTGACCATGGTGGCCTGCGGTCTGGCGCGGCGGCTGTTGCCAGAGGGCGTGGAGGTGATCTGCCGCATCAACGATGCGGAGACGATTGAGCGGGCGCGGCGGCTGAAAGTGACGCGGGCGGCAGCGGCCACGGCCCTGTGGCGCGAACATCTTGATGGTGCGGTGTGCATCATCGGCAATGCGCCCACGGCCCTGTTCACCCTGCTTGAGATGATTGATGCCGGTGCGCCGAAGCCAGCGGCCATCATTGCCTTTCCCGTGGGCTTTGTCGGGGCGGCGGAATCCAAGGCGGAGCTGGATGGAAACCCGCGCGGCATTCCCATCGCCACCCTTTTGGGCCGGCGCGGCGGCGCCGGCATGGCGGCGGCGGCGTTTAACGCCATTTTGCATCTGCGGGCGAAAAACGGGGAGGCGGGCGGATGAAGACAGCACGCAAAAGCCCCCCGCTTGTTGTCATCGGCATGCAGGCCTCAGGCATGGATTCGCTCACCATGCCGGCAACGCGGGCGCTGTTTGAGGCCGAGGTGATCTTCACCTCCCGGCGCATCGCCGGGCTTCTGCCCGAGGCGGTGCAGGCACAGGTGCGCACCTGGCCCTCGCCTTTCCGGGTTCTGGGCGAGGAAATCGCCAGTTTGAGGCAACAGGGCAAAAGGGTGGCGGTGGTGCTCACCGGCTCACCCTTCTGGTATGGCGCAGGACCGCTGCTGACCCGCTGGGTGCCGCCGGAGGAGATGGTGGTGCATCCTGCCCCTTCCGCCTTTTCCCTGGCGGCGGCGCGCATGGGCTGGCCGTTGCAGCATGTGCGGACATTAACACTGCACGGCAGGCGCGGCGCCTGTCTGGAGCGGCACATCCTGCCGGGGGCGCGGCTGCTCATCATCGGTGAGAACAGCGCCACGCCCCTGAAGGCGGCACGGCGGCTGGTGCGCAGGGGATTTTCACAGTCGCGCATGACCATCCTCTCCTGGATGGGCACCCGCAAGGAAAGCCGCGAAACCCTGACCGCAGCGGAGATTGCCGAAGGCAACCGCGCGGACTTTCCCGGGTTTCACGTGCTGGCGGTTGAGGTGAAGGCGGATGCGCAGGCGCAAATCCTGCCGCTGGCGCCGGGGCTTCCTGATGAGGCCTTCGTGCATGACGGGCAGATCACCAAGCGCTCTTTGCGGGCGGTCACCGTCTCCATGCTGGCGCCAAGGCCGCATGCGGTGCTGTGGGATGTGGGCGCAGGCTGCGGCTCGGTTGCGGTGGAGTGGATCCGCATTGCCGGGCCGGAAGCCCGCGGCTATGCCGTGGAGCGCGATGAGAAGCGCTGCCGGATGATCGAGGAGAACATCGACCGTCTCGGCGGCGTGGGCCTGACGGTGGTGCATGGCGAGGCGCCTGAAGCTCTCGCCGATCTGCCGGCACCGGATGCGGTGTTCATCGGCGGCGGGGTGGGCCGCGAGGACATCCTTGATTTCACCCTTGCCGCGCTCAATCCGGGCGGTGTGCTCATCGCCAATGCCGTGACCATGGAAGGGGAAACGCAGCTGATGAACCGGCATGCGCGGCATGGCGGCGATCTGGTGCGTTTAAGCGAGAACCGGGCCGAGGCGCTGGGGCGCATGCGCACCTTCCGGCCGGCACTGGCGATCACGCAATGGCGCTATGTCAAGGACAGGGCGGCATGAGCGGCATTCTCTACGGCCTGGGGCTGGGCCCGGGCGATCCGGAACTGATCACGCTGAAGGCCTGGCGCATCCTCTCGCTGGCACCGGTGGTGGCCTGGCCGGTGGGCTCATCAGGGCGTTCGCGCGCCTATGAGATCGCCCGCCCCTTCATTCCGGAAGAGGCTATCACCCTGCCGCTTGCCATTCCCTTCGGCGAGAGGGGCGAACGCCTGAAAGCCGCCTATGCGGCGGCGGCGGAAAGGATTTGTGCGCATCTCGCCGCAGGGCGGGATGTGGCCTATCTCTGCCTGGGCGATCCGCTGTTTCACGGCAGCTTTGTGCATCTGGCCCAGCATGTGCCAGAAACCTTTGAAAAACGCGCAGTACCCGGGGTGATGGCGGTTTCGGCCGCGGCCGCCGTGATGGGCGCGCCATTGGCACTGGGAGCCGAGATCCTGAAGATCCTGCCGGCCACGGCTGATGAAGAGCGGCTAGCCCGCGAGCTTGAACAGGGCCCGGCTGCCCTTGCCTTCATCAAGGTGGGGCTACATCGCAGCCGCATTCACAGGCTTCTCGATCAGGTGGGGCTGCTGGCAAAGGCCTGGCTGATCGCCGATATCGGCCTGACCAGTCAACGCGTGCTGCCCCTTGCCGAGGCGGCGGACATGGACGATCCTTATTTTTCCATTATCGTGGTCACACCGCACGCGCCCGTTTCAGCCACGCCGGCACATCAAGCAAGGACAGGGGAATGACCTCGCCTTACGCGCAGGACAGGGAGGCGAAGGCAACGCCGCTCGTGCTCGCGCTCCATGCAGGCGCGAGTGAGGTGGCCGAGCGCGCGGCCGATATCGTAAACGGCACGCTTGCCCTTTCTCCCCCAAGGCCGGCTGAAAGTTTACGGCAGGCCTTTCGGGCCGGCCGTCCGATCATCGCCGTGTGCGCCGCCGGGATCGTCATGCGGGCGCTGGCACCGCTTCTTACGGACAAGCATCAGGAGCCGCCGGTTCTCATCCTTTCCGAAGACGGCCGCTTTGTCATCCCGCTGCTTGGGGGGCACAAGGGGGCAAACCGGCTGGCCCAGCGCATCGCCAAGGCCCTGCAGGGCGAGGCCGTGATCACCACCGCCAGTGATCTGCATTTCAATGTCGCGCTTGATGATCCGCCGCCCGGCTGGCGGCTGGCCAATCCGCAGGATGTGAAGGCCTTCACCGCTGCCCTGCTCAATGGCGCCGGTGTGCGCCTTGAGGGTGAGGCGCCGTGGCTGGTCAGGGCGAATCTCCCGTGGAGTGAGCAAGGCCCTTTACGCATCAGTGCAACCGCGCGCGCTGTTGAGGGGAATAGCCGCCATCTCGTTTATCATCCGCGCACGCTGATGATCGGTGCGGGATGCGCACGCGGGGCCAATCCGGAGGCGCTGGTTGCCCTTGCGCATGCGGTGCTTGCCGAACAGGGGCTGGCGGAAGGGGCCGTGGCCGCCATAGGCACCCTTGCGCTGAAGGCTGACGAGCCGGCCCTGCACGCTCTGAGCGCCGCGTTTGATGCGCCCTTGCGCCTGTTTGATGCGCACGAGCTGGCGCAGGTTGCGGTGCCCAACCCCTCGCAGGCGGTCAGGGATGCGGTGGAAACGCCTTCGGTGGCGGAAGCGGCGGCCCTTCTGCTTGCCGGCAATGAGGGCCGCTTGATCGTTGAAAAGCAAATCGATGCGGATCAGCAGCTCACTCTTGCCATCGCCGCGGCGAAAACGCCGCCTGCTTCTCTTGCCGGTCGGGAGCGCGGCCGGCTGTTCGTGGTCGGCATCGGGCCGGGCGACCCCCGCCAGCGCACCCATGCCGCGGAGGAAGCCCTGCTTTGCGCCGAACACTGGGTGGGCTATGCGCTCTATCTTGATCTTGCCCGGGATCTTGCCCGGGGCAAGACCCTGCATCCCTACCCCATCGGCGCGGAGAAGGCGCGCGTGCGCCATGCCCTGACCCTGGCGGCAGAAGGCAAAACTGTCGCCCTGCTCTGCTCCGGTGATGCCGCCATCTATGCCATGGCCTCGCTTGTGTATGAAACGCTGGCGGAGGATGCCACCCTGCCCGCCGCTGCATCCGGCATCGAGATTGAGGTCATTCCCGGCATTACCGCGTTGCAAATGGCATCGGCCCGGGCCGGTGCGCTCATCGGGCATGATTTCTGCGCCATTTCCCTTTCCGATCTGCTCACCCCCTGGCCTGTGATCAGGCGGCGCATTGAGGCGGCGGCGAAAGCGGATTTCGTCGTGGCCTTCTACAATCCGCGCTCGCGGCGGCGCATGCGGCATCTGAAGGAGGCCTTGAATATCCTGCGGCAATGGCGGCCGGAAGAGACGCCGGTGATCATCGCCTCCAACCTCGGGCGTGCGGAGGAACAGGTGCGGATTGTGCCGCTGAAAGCGGTGAATTGTGCGGATGTGGACATGCTCTCCATCGTTCTTGTCGGCAACAGTGAAAGCCGCATGATCCCCCATGCCGGCGCACAGCGGGCCTTTACCCCGCGGGGCTATGCCGGCAAGACGGATGCAGTGCGCAGGCAATGACAGAAACGGACAGATGTCATGACCGTGTATTTCATCGGCGCCGGGCCGGGCGCGCCGGACCTGATCACCGTGCGGGGCTTGCGCCTGATAAAGCGCTGTCCGGTCTGCCTTTATGCCGGCTCGCTGGTGCCTCAGGAGGTGGTGGCTGCAGCCCCTGAAGGGGCGCGCGTGATCGATACCGCCGCCCTGACACTAAAGGAGATCGTGCAGGAGATGCGCATGGCCCATGAACAGGGGCTGGATGTTGCGCGGGTGCACTCCGGCGATCCCTCGCTTTACGGCGCCATTGCCGAGCAGATGCTGGCGCTGGATGCCCTGGACATTCCCTATGAGGTGGTGCCGGGCGTGCCGGCCTTTGCCGCCGCTGCCGCCGCGCTGAAGACTGAGCTCACCCTGCCCGGCATCGCCCAGACGGTGATTCTCACCCGCATGCCGGGCAAGGCCTCGCCTATGCCGGAAGGCGACACCTTGCGCCATCATGCCCAAAGCGGCGCCACATTGTGCATTCATCTGGCCGTGCGGCATCTTGCCGCCATCCGCCGGGAGCTGGAGCCGGTTTTGGGCCCCGATGCGCCGGTGATCGTCATTGCCCGCGCCAGCTGGCCCGATCAGGTGATCATCCGCGGCACGCTTGCCGACATCCGCGAGAAGGTGCGCGCGGCAAAGATCACCCGCACCGCCCTTGTTCTCGTTGGCGGCGCCATCGGCAAAACATTGCAAACGCCCTCCGCCCTTTACGATTCCGCCTTCCGTCACATCCTGCGCCCCGGAACAGGACGGCAGGAAAAGGCCAATCGTTCATGAATGGTAAACCTGTATGAATGAACATTACCCGGCGGGCTTAAACCTGTATGAATGAACATTGGCTTGGGGCAAGGTTTGGCGGTTAACTAATCGGCGCTAAGGGGGGAGAGATGCGATTCGGGGGCGGAGAGTGGACCAGAAAACCATGACGCGCAGGCCTTTAGGGGAGAACGACGATCATAAAAAGGGGCTGCTGATCGCAACCATCGGCGGCATTCTCTTCACGCTCGACATTCCACTGCTGCGCCTGGCCAATCCGGACGGAAGCATCGATCACTGGACGCTGATCTTCGCGCGCGGCATCTTCCTGTTCACCGCCATCTTTCTCTGGTGGTACTTCTTTCGCTGGCGAACGCATCGCGAGCCGTTTCTCAACGGCTGGCCGGGCATTGCCGTTGCCGGCACCAACACGCTGGCCAACATCCTGTTCATCGCCGCCATCGGCAAGACAACGGCGGCCAATCTCGTCTTCATTCTGGCGCTCAATCCCATTTTCGCCGCCGTGCTCGCCTGGCTGGTGCTGAAGGAGGACATTCCCGTCTGGACATGGCTGGCGGTGATTCTGTCCTTCATCGGTGTTGGCATCATCGTCTGGGACGGGCTGGAAACCGGCACCTGGGTGGGTGACATCATGGCGCTGATCGTGGCCATGTGCACGGCGGTGGCGCTGACCATCATCCGCAAGACCGGGCGCAATGTGGTCACTTCCCTGGCCACGGGCTCGCTGGTGTCCGCCCTCATCGCCCTTACCCTGGCGCCGACGCTGTACATGCCCGCCTCCAGCTGGAGCTGGGTGATGCTCAATGGCCTCATCGTCATGCCGGTGGCTTCCGGGCTGATCGCCATCAGCCCCCGCTACATTCCCTCGGCGGAGGTCGCGATGTTCTTCCTGCTGGATACGGTGCTCACGCCGATCTGGATCTGGCTGCTGTTCGGCGAGGTGCCCACGCCGCGGGCGATGGTCGGCGGTGCCATTGTCATTGCCACGCTGTTTGCCCACTCGCTGTGGCGGCTGTATCGCTATCGCCTGACGGTGATGCAGGCCTCGCCGGCAGAATGATCCACAAGGGCTTTGAGGGCTTTTCTTGCGCAGGCAGGAGGCATGTCATGTCTGACGATCGCAGTCCGCGCCATTTGCACAATCCCCTGGCGGTGGCCCGGGCCTGCGCCATTCTCGAGCGCGAGATCACAGCGGGGGGGTTTGCGCTGTCCATTTCCGGCGACATGGAAGCGTTCAGCGCCTGTCGCCGCACAGTGCGTCAGGGGCGGGAGGCGCCGCTATTCGATCCGGCGGTGACCTTCCTGCCGCCGGCGCGCGCCTTCTGGATGGCGGTGCGCGATGGTGAGGACACCGTGCGGGCGCTGCAGGCCTTCCGGCTGGATGTGGCCGATCCCTCGCTGGCGGAATGGGCGCTGGGCTGGGTTCTCGGCATCTATCTGAAGCGCAACGAGCTGATCATTCCCGATTCGGTGCAGGTGCCGGACACTTCCGTGTCGCATCGCATTGCCGGCCCGGTGGTGTATCATGGCGAGCTGTGGGTGGACCGGCATGTGCGCAACCGGCGGCTTGTGGAGGTCTTCTCGCGGCTGGGCATGCTGCTGGCGCTGATGAAATGGCAGCCTGTCGCCCTCTGGGCCCTGATCGGCAATGCCATGGCCACGCGCGGGCATATGGTGCGCATGGGGTATGCGCACATGGAGCCCGGCTTCATGCGCTGGCAGTTCCTGCCGGAGGGTGCCGATCCCAACGAATGGCTGGGGCTGGCGGAGGCGGCGGCGCTGGAGCGGCTGGCGGAGGAGATCGTCCTGCAGGACGGCCTGGATACCGCCCGCATGAAGGCGCACGGCCCGGCCGCGACAGCCGCAGCTGCTGCCGCCGGCGGCTCGGTTGAAAATCGACCTGCGGCGAACACTGCCGCTGATGAGCGCAACAAGGCGGCTTCGTAAATTAAGAGGGGGCACCATAAGGCCATGATGCGCGGCCAGGACATTTCCGGGCGGATTGCTGACGCCATGGGCACGGATGTGCGCGCCATCAGGCCGCTTTCAGGCAGTTACGGGCTGTCGCTGGACGTGGTGGAGCTTGCCGACGGCCGCAAGCTGGTGGCCAAGCACGGCAAGGGGCCGCAGCCGGGGCATCTGCTCATTGAAGGCTTCATGCTGCGGCGGCTTGAGGGCGAAATTCCGGTGCCGCATGTGCATCTGGCGGAGGAAGACCTGCTGGTGATGGATTTTGTGCCCGGCTCCGGCGGCATGGGCGCATCCGTTGAGCGGCACATGGCGGAGCTGCTCAGCCGCATGCACCGCAAGCGTCAGCCCTATTTCGGTCTTGAGCGCGACACCACCATCGGCCCCCTGCCCCAGCCCAATCCCATCTATCTGCCCGCGGGAGCCGATGAGAAGACGGTGAAAACGGAAGCGCTGCCACGGGATGTTGCCGGTTCAGGCTGGATTGATTTCTTCCGCGATCAGCGGCTGATGTTCATGGCGCGGCTTGCGCATGAGCGGGCGGGCTTGAGCAGTTCCCTTTTGCGCCGCATCGAGCGCTTTTGCGATCATCTGGACGAATTCATCGAGGAGCCGGCCCATCCGTCCCTCATCCATGGCGATATCTGGGGCGGCAACGTGATCGCCAGCGGCGGCAAGGTGGCAGCCTTCATCGATCCGGCCATCTATTACGGACATTATGAATACGATCTAGCCTTCATGACCATGTTCGGCACGGCCGGTCGCGCCTTTTTCGAGGCCTATGCGGCGCTGATGCCGGATTTCGACCTTGAAGGCTTCATGGAGGTGCGGCGCGACGTCTATCTCATCTATCCGCACTTGACACATGTGCTGATCTGCGGGCTTTCCTATGCATCCGGCATCGAAAGCCGCCTGTCGCGCTTCGGTTTCTGAACACATATCAACGACAAACGGATCAACACCCGGCATGAGCCAGAATTTGCGCAAGTTCCTGGGCATCCCGCTGATGCTTGTCTATCTCGTCACCTATGTGCTGGTGATGATGGCGCTGGGCGCCACGCTGGCGGGATATGGCGTGAGCGAATGGGTGCGCTTTTTCTATCATGCCGTGGCCGGTTTTGCCTGGCTGCCGGGAGCGATGTGGATCATTCGCTGGATGGTCAAGCCCGATGGCAAGCGCTCATCCGGAAGGCGCTGATCGCCGGCACCGCTTATTCACACGTTAAGCCCTTTAAATGTTTCTTGGCCTGAAGCGGGTGGCTGCGCATCATCACTCAGCGGCGGCTTCGCGGGCCTTGCGCTTTTTCTCCTCCATGGCCACCAGCCAGATGGCGATCTCATAAAGCCCGATCATGGGCAGGGCAAGGCCGATCTGCGAAAAGGGATCGGGGGGTGTGAAAATGGCGGCGATGGTGACCACGGCGACGATGGCATAGCGGCGGCCGCGGCGCAGCTGATCGGCGGAGATGACCCCGATCTTGCCGAGCAGCGTGAGGATGATCGGCAGCTGAAAGGCGATGCCAAAGGCGAGAATCAGGGTCATGACCAGCGAGAGGTATTCCGAGACCTTGGGCAAGAGCTCGATTGTGGCCTTGCCCTCTTCGCCCACCTGCTGAAAGCTGGCGAAGAATTTCAGCGCCACCGGCAGGATGAAGAAGAAAACCAGCGCACCGCCGAGCACGAACAATAGGGGCGTGGCGATGAGATAGGGCCGAAAGGCCTCGCGCTCATGCCGATAGAGCCCGGGGGCGACGAACTTGTAGATCTGAATGGCAATAAGCGGAAAGGCCAGAAACAATCCGCCGAACATGCCGATCTTCAGCTGCGTGAAAAAGAATTCCTGCGGGGCGGTGTAGATGAGCTTCAGGTGCGTGGCATCACCGATCGCCCACTTGTAGGGCAGCAGCAGGAAATTGAAGATGGGATTGGCGAAATAGAAGCTGATGATAAAGGCGATGACAAAGCCGATCAGCGACTTGATCAGCCGGGCCCTGAGCTCGATGAGATGCTCGATAAGTGGCGCTTCGGAGGCCTTGATCTCGTCCTCCTCGTCCATGGCTGCGGGCGTTTTCTCTTCAGCGGTCATGACCCCTGCCTGCCCCTGCCTTGTTCATCATCGCCAACGTCAGCCTGTTCCTTCTTCGGCCGGGCTGTGCCTTCTGAAGCCGCCGCGGATGATGCGGTTGCGGCCGCAGAGGCATCAGAAGCATCAGGCTCCGCATCGAGGCTGATAACGCCGGGCGGCTCGCGCCCCTCATCCGATGCCCCTTCTGCCCCCTGCCCTTCCGGGTTTTCAGCGGGCTGTGCATCGGCGCTTTCCTCGTCATCCTCTCCCGTTTCGTCGATATCGTGATCATCGTCGTCATCGGGAGAGAGCGCATCATCTTTGGCATCGACCCGGTTGGGCAGCGCCTTTTCGCGGAATTCCTTCTCCAGCTCCTCGAACTCGGCATCGAGATCGGCCACGGTGTATTCCTTCACCTTGCCGACGCTTTCCTTGACCTCATCGAGCCCCGTTTCCCGCATGGCCTCGTCGAGGTGGCCCTGAAACTCGCGCGCAAGGCTTCTGACCTTGTTGACCATGTGGCCGACCGTGCGCATCAGCCGCGGCAGATCTTTCGGCCCCACCACGATGAGGGCGACCACCGCGATGAGCATCAATTCCGTGGCACCGATACCGAAATCGAACATGGTTTCTTCCGGAATTGCCGGCGGATGGGGCGGATATGCCCCCGGCCCGTCTCCTCGCGGCTGATTGCGGGGGTTACATGGGCCCGAACGCCAAGGCGCCGCCTGCCTGCCCAGCACGTCCCGGCAAGAAGGAACGCCTCAAGCGGCGTATTGCGACAGCCTTCAGCTTTCGGCCTTCTCGGTCTTCTTCTCTTCGGCCTTGGCAGATTCCGCCTTGTTCTCGAGGGCCTTGGTCTGCTCCTGTTCCTTGCTCTCCGGCTCGTCGTCCTCCTGCAGCCCCTTCTTGAAGCTCCTGATGCCCTTGGCAACATCGCCCATGAGCGAGGATATCTTGCCCGAGCCGCCGAAAAGGATCAGCACCACGGCCAGAACGATCAGCCAGTGCCAGATCGAGAACGTACCCATTGAACTCTCCCGTCTCACCTGATCTCAGCGCGCCACGCCAGCGGATTTCGCATGGCATGTTCCGTTTGTCGGACGCACTATTGCAGAAAGGCCCTGCCGGATCAATGCCACTGCCGCGGCATGAGCAGGCAGGCCTTTCCTGTGCCTTGCGGTTTTTCGTGAACACCTTTTGGCCCCCTTGCCCGGCGCCCGTGTTCACGGGCATCCTGCAGCGGGGGAATAAGGCGCTGCCTGCATCAGCCCTTGGCAGAAGCGGCCTGCAATTTAAGGGATCAGGTTCGGGGCGAAAGACATGAATATCAGGACACCACAGGCGCGCGCCAGCATCCTGCACACCCTGGCCCAAAAGCTGGACAACGGCGAGACGACGGCCACCGCCCTGACCACGAACGCGCTCACAATGGCGCAGGATACAGACCGGGAAGGGGCGCGGGCGTTCATTCAGATCGCGGCCAAGCGGGCCATGGCGGAGGCGGAGCGGGTTGATGCGCTGCGGCGGCAGGGGCGTGCGCCTTCGCCGCTGGCGGGCGTGCCCTTTACGGTGAAGGATCTGTTCGATGTGGCCGGCGAGGTGACACGGGCGGGATCGCGCATTCTGGCCTCGGCGCCAGCGGCGAAGAAGGATGCGGCCACCGTGGCACCTTTAAGAGCGGCAGGGCTTGTCTGCCTGGGGCGGACGAACATGACGGAATTCGCCTATTCCGGCGTGGGCATCAATTCCCATTACGGCACGCCGGCGGCTCTTTATAAACGCCGCGAAAAGCGCATTCCGGGCGGCTCCTCATCCGGTGCGGCGGTGGCCACCGCTTTGGGGGCAGGTGTGTTCGGCCTCGGCACCGATACCGGCGGCTCCTGCCGGATCCCGGCCGCCTTCAACCGCCTCATCGGCCTGAAGCCCTCGCACGGCATGCTTGACATGACGGGCGTGTTTCCCCTTGCGCCGTCCTTTGACGTGGCCGGTCCGCTGGCGCCGACGGTGCATGATGCGGCCATCGTCTTTCATCTCATGCGCGGGGTGCCGGTGCGGGAGGCCCTTTGCGCCCTGCCCCGGCCCGTGGCGCTCTCACAGCTTGCGCTGCTCGTGCCGAAAGCGGAGGCTCTCGCCCTTCAGGATCTCGATGAGGCGGTGGCGCGCGGGTTTGAGCGCGCGCTGTCACATCTCTCCGCCGCTGGGGTGCGCCTGATCGAGGCGGATCTGCCTCAGCCGGACATTCGGGAATGTGGCGCGCTTTCCGCCTGGGAAGCCTGGCACGTGCACGAGCGGATGATGACAGACCATGCCGATCAGTATGATCCGCTGGTGCGCTGGCGCCTGCTGGCAGCGGCGCGGGTGACGGCGGAAGAGGCCACGGCATTGAAGCATTTGCGCCAAGAGATGATTCAGGCCTTTCTCGCCTTGCTTCACAACCATGAGGCGCAGGGCTGCCTGATGCCGACCGTGCCGATCCTGCCGCCTCCCATTGACGGGCTGCTCGCCGACAACGCGGTCTATGCCCGCGTCAACCTCTTGTGTTTGCGCAATACCTTCATGGGCAATTTTCTTGATGTCTGCGCCATTGCCCTGCCCCTGGGCCCCACGGCCCGGGAAGAACCGTCGGATGCCATTGCGCCGGTGAGCCTGATGCTCATGGCGCCGAAGGGAGAGGATCCGGCGCTGTTATCCATGGCGGCGAGCCTTGAGCCGCTGCTTGCGCAATGCATTCCATGAATTCGCGTTTTTCCCGCTACATCATCCCCACACACCCATGGGGTGTATACGCGCACGCATCGCACGGATATGCGCAAACCGGCGTTTTTCCGCGCATTTCCTCGTTGCGGGAAAGATTTTGTTAACACAATCAGTGATAGGCATTGCATGGTTAATACATCTTGTGGTAGTTAACTCCGTAACGGGATTCGCACTGACGTTGCACCAACCGCAGCGCGGGGTTTCTCGCCGGAAAGAGCATGCAAGCGGCATGCGTGTTTTTTTGGCCGCTACTACTACTATTGCTTGTTCTTTCCTGGCGGATACAATCTGAGGGGAGCAAGCCATGGCAGGCAAGAGCATGATCGCGGTGGGGCTGGCCCTGTTTCTGGCCGGATGCGCCGTTCGGCCCGAGGCCCTGACCGAGGAGGACATCGCCGCCTTCACGGCGGAGAACCTTTCCACCCTGACCAGTCAGCAGGAACCGATCCGCGGGCCGGTAAGCATGTATGAGGCCATGGCACGGGCGCTGAAATACAACCTGGACTATCGTGTGGAGCAGATGAAGGAGGCGCTCGCCATCTCCGAGGCCGCCTTGAGCAACTGGGACATGCTGCCGAAGGTGGTGGCCTCCTCGGAATGGAGCCGGCGTTCCAATGAGCCGGGTGGGCGTTCGCAGTCGCTGCTGACGGGAATTACCTCCCTGGAGCCGTCGAAATCCACGGAAAAGACGACGCTGACGGCCGATCTCGAATTTTCCTGGAACATTCTGGATTTCGGGCTGTCCTGGGTGCGGGCCAAGCAGGCTGCTGACAAGGTGCTGATCGCCATGGAGCGGCGGCGCAAGGTAGTCAACCGCATTATCGAGGATGTGCGCTCCGCTTTCTGGAAGGCGGCTTCTCATCAGCGGCTGGCCGGTTCGATGAAGCGGCTGTCACAGCGGGTGCGGCGCGCGCTGGTTCATGCGCGGCGCATGGCCAGGGACGGCGAGACCACGCCCTTGTCCGCCCTCACCTATGAGCGGGAGCTCATCAACATCCGCAAACAGCTGCGGGCGCTGCAGGCGGAGCTGAGCGCGGCCAAGGTACAGCTTGCGGCCTTGATGAACGTGGCGCCGGGCACATCCTTCACGCTTGCCATCCCCCGGCAGCGGAAAGCGCGCCTCAATCTCGATCTGGCGCCGGAGCGGATGATCGCCATCGCCCTGAAGAACCGGCCGGAGCTGCGCGAGGCGGCCTATCGCCAGCGCATCAACGCGCGGGAGGCGCAGGCGGCGCTGTTTGAGCTCCTGCCCGGATTGACGCCCTATGCCGCACTCAACGCCGATGCCAATGATTTCCTCTACAACAACAACTGGGTCTCCTGGGGCGCGCGCGCCAGCTGGAACCTGATGCGTCTGTTCCGCTATCCGGCGCGCAAGCGGGCGATTGAAAACCGCAATGCCCTGTTGAAGGAACAGGCCAAGGCCCTGACCATGGCGGTGATGACGCAGGTTTACATCTCGCGAATCCGCTACCTGCAGCAGCGGCGCATTTTCGATGCGGCACGGGAGTATCTGGACGTGCAGCGGCGCATCCTCAAGCAGGTGCGCGCAGCCTCCGCCGCCGATGCCGCCAGCGAACAGACGCTGATCCGCGAGCAGATGAACACCATCCTCGCCGCGGCCCGTTACGATGTCGCCTATGCCGGGCTGCAGAACGCCATCGCCAACGTTTACGCCTCTCTCGGGCTGGATCCTCTCGCTGCCGCGGACATCGATAACCTGCCCGTGAAGGCGCTGGCGCAGCGGCTGCGCGCGGCCTGGAACCGGCGCAACGTGGCGGCGCCCTCCGGCTGAGATGAGGACGACCGGCCGTGTCGCCTTCACTCCCGCAGGAGGCGGCACGGCAGAGAGCCGGGCGCATGCGCTCTCTCCCCACCTGGCGGCTAGGATGCTAACCCAAGCCCCCATTCCATGCGCCCGGCTCTCACCCCCAGCATCCGGCGCTTTTAAAGCGGACCGTATGACAGGTGAATGCCGGCAACCACCGCAACCGCAAGGACGAAGACCAAAGGAGGACATCGACCGGAACAGACAAAGGGCCATCAAGGTTCCACATCCGCGCGGCGATTTTGGCCCCCGCCGCACTTGCCAAGAAGCATCTTCCGGCCAGCCTGCCCCCGGCCAAGACACACCCAGGCCGGTCGGAAGACGCCAGAAGGCCCATGATGGCCCGGCGTGGCGAATCCGCATCATGGGCCTTCCACCTCAAGGCCGGCTTCCCGTTCAGGACCATCGTCTTCAGGGAAGCCGGCCTCTTTTTGTTTTGGGGGCTGTCTTAGACAAATAAATCAATGTTGCTTTATCTCATTGAAATCATGGCAATTTTTCAATATCCCAATAGCATGATTTTCAGGACTGAGAGAAGCGCCAATGGCGATTTTTCGCCATTGGCGCTTCATGACCATTCTTTTCGCAACTCATTGAATGTCAAGCATGAAACCGCTACGCGGCGGCCCACAGGGCCGTGCTTGACATTCAATGAGTTGTGGAACAGCAAAATCAGTTTTTATGACAACCCCTTGTTTTGTTTGATGCCGGAAATGGTTGCTCCGGATGATGCCCTTTCTCCTGCCGCTTTTTCTCAAAAGTCCGCACGGCCTCGCAAGGGGCATGGCCAGAGATGCCGTCTTCTCCCAAATGTTCGCTTATGTTCCTTTTTGTTCTTGATTTTAGGAGAAGCGCGGAACATAATGCGAATTGAAAGGGACAGAGATGCAGGCGCGCGGCGGCCCTTGCCCGTCGCTTGTGGTTGAGGGAGAATCACGGCAATGACACAGGCGAAACTGAAACTGGTCGAGACCACATCCATGGATAAGAAAAAGGCTTTGGAAGCGGCGCTGGCCCAGATCGACAGGGCCTTCGGCAAGGGCTCCATCATGCGGCTCGGGGAGAACCGGGCCATTGAGGTGGAGGCCATTCCCACCGGGTCTCTGGGGCTGGATATTGCGCTGGGCATCGGCGGGCTGCCCAAGGGCCGCATCATCGAGATCTTCGGCCCGGAATCCTCGGGCAAGACGACACTGGCGCTGCATGTGGTCGCCGAGGCGCAGAAGCGCGGCGGCATCTGCGCCTTCGTTGATGCCGAGCATGCGCTGGATCCCATCTATGCCCAGAAACTGGGCGTGGACGTGGACGAGCTGCTCATCTCCCAGCCCGATACCGGCGAGCAGGCGCTGGAGATCGCCGATACGCTGGTGCGCTCCGGCGCCATTGACGTTCTGGTCATCGACTCGGTGGCGGCGCTCACGCCCAAGGCGGAGCTGGAGGGCGAAATGGGTGATTCCCTGCCCGGGCTGCAGGCGCGGCTGATGAGCCAGGCGCTGCGCAAGCTCACCGCCTCGGTGTCGAAGTCCAACTGCATGGTGATCTTCATCAACCAGATCCGTCACAAGATCGGGGTGATGTTCGGCAACCCCGAAACGACCACCGGCGGCAACGCGCTGAAGTTCTATGCCTCGGTGCGGCTGGACATTCGCCGTATCGGCTCCATCAAGGACCGTGATCAGGTCATCGGCAACCACACGCGGGTAAAGGTGGTCAAGAACAAGGTGGCGCCGCCCTTCCGGCAGGTGGAGTTCGACATCATGTACGGCGAGGGCATCTCGCGCACCGGGGAGCTGCTCGATCTCGGGGTGACCGCCGGAATCATCGAAAAGTCCGGCTCCTGGTATTCCTACAATTCCGAGCGCATCGGTCAGGGGCGGGAGAACGCCAAGCGCTTCCTGCAGGAGCATCCGGAAATCGCCGACGAGATCGAACAGGCCATCCGCGCCAATGCCGGCATCGTTGCCGAGCAGATCATCAAGCCGGCCAGCGACGGCGGCGAGGAGACCTGACGCTCTTGTAACCGTCCTCTTTGTGGCCGTCCTGGTTGTGGCGGTTTCTTGTGGCGGCGTCTGTCTGAAGCGCGCCTTTCAGAAGGGTCTTTTGCATCTGCGGCCGGGGGCGTGCAGAGGGGCATGGTGCGTAAAGCGTTATGTGAACCATGGCTTATGGATGCATGGGGCGCGTTTTTGTGAGGCCTGAAGGCTGCCTGAAGGCGTCGGAGGGGTATGCTCCTCAAGAGGCATGCGGGCCAAGGCTGATCTATGCCCTTCCCTGCCCGGCCCTTCCGTTTTCAGGAAGCGGAAAAAGGTCTGCCGTCTCACCGGCGCGTTCGCCCTGGCCTTTCGTGATCCCGATCCGGCCCGTTCCACCGGTAATCAGGGATGGAGAAAGACTTTGGCGCTTCCTGCATTTCGCATGATGTCGGGCGCATTTCCTCTTGCCTGTTTCGGATGGAACGGTCATATCCTGTGGCGAAACAGCAGGATGACAGCCCCGGCCCCTCTTTGCGGTGCACGGTTTGCGCATGAAATGGCGTGAAGGCCTTAAGCGCACCGAAAGCCGAAAGGGGGGCATGGACATGTGACCTTTATCCAAGGTTTCGCGGTTCTTCCGGGGCAAGGACACAAGGGATGGCGCAAGCATGAGTGACGTGAAGACGGGAACCAGCGTCAACGAGATCCGGTCGGCCTTTCTCGACTATTTCCGCAAGGAGGGGCATGAGATCGTGCCCTCCAGCCCGCTGGTGCCGCGCAACGATCCCACCCTGATGTTCACCAACGCGGGCATGGTGCAGTTCAAGAACGTGTTCACCGGCCTGGAGACGCGCCCCTATACCCGCGCGGCCAGCGCCCAGAAATGCGTGCGCGCCGGCGGCAAGCACAACGACCTCGACAACGTCGGCTACACCGCCCGGCATCACACCTTCTTTGAGATGCTCGGCAATTTCTCCTTCGGCGACTACTTTAAGGAGCGGGCCATCGAGCTGGCCTGGACCCTGGTGACCCGGGAGTTCGGCCTGCCGGTTGAGCGCCTGCTGGTGACCGTCTATGCCGAGGACGACGAGGCCTTCAGCCTATGGAAGAAGATCGCCGGCCTGCCCGATGAGAAGATCATTCGGATTGCCGGCTCCGACAATTTCTGGTCCATGGGCGATACCGGCCCCTGCGGCCCGTGCTCGGAAATCTTCTATGATCATGGCGAACACATTCCGGGCGGCCCGCCCGGCTCGCCGGACGAGGATGGCGACCGGTTTGTGGAGATCTGGAATCTGGTGTTCATGCAGTATGACCAGATCTCGCCGGAAGAGCGGGTGCCGCTGCCCAAGCCGTCGATCGACACCGGCATGGGGCTGGAGCGCATCGCCGCGGTGCTGCAGGGCACGCATGACAACTACGAGATCGACCTGTTCCGCGCCATCATTGCCGAGATCGAGGCCCTGTCCGGCGTGAAGGCGGAAGGGGAAAAGAAGCCCTCGCACCGGGTGATCGCCGATCACCTGCGCGCCACCGCCTTTCTCATCGCCGATGGCGTTCTGCCCTCCAACGAGGGCCGCGGCTATGTGCTGCGCCGCATCATGCGCCGCGCCATGCGCCATATGGAGCTGCTGGGCGTGAAGGAGCCGATGATGCACCGGCTGTTTCCGGTGCTGAAGCGGGAGATGGGCGAGGCCTATCCGGAGCTTGTTCAGGCGGAGGCGCTGATTACGGAGACGATGCTGCTGGAGGAGACGCGCTTCCGCAAGACGCTGGAGCGCGGCCTGAAGATCCTCGAAGAAGAGGCGGCGGGCTTAAAGGCGGGCGATGTCTTCCCCGGCGAGGTGGCCTTCCGCCTTTATGACACCTATGGCTTTCCGCTCGATCTCACCGAGGATGCCTTGCGCGCGCGTGGCATCCGTGTCGATGTGGAAGGGTTTGAGGCAGCCATGGCCCGCCAGCGCGAAGAGGCGCGCAAGTCCTGGGCCGGCTCCGGCGAGGCGGCGGAAGAAGCCATCTGGTTTGAGGTGCGCGAGAAGGTGGGGGCCACGGAATTTCTGGGCTACGAGACGGAAAAGGCCGAGGGCGTGGTCAAGGCCATCGTCAGGGACGGCGCCTGGATGACCGAACTGAAGGAAGGCGAGGAAGGCGTGCTGGTGACCAATCAGACGCCGTTCTATGCCGAATCCGGTGGTCAGGTGGGCGATCAGGGCGTGATCCGTACCACGGAAGGCGCCATTTTTCGCGTCCGGGACACCCAGAAGAAGGCCGATGGCGTGCATGCCCATTACGGCAAGGTGGAAAAGGGTGTCATTCATGTCGAGGACGTGGTGGAGATGGAGGTGGATCATGCGCGGCGGGCGGCAACACGCCGGCATCATTCCGCCACGCATCTGCTGCATGAGGCCCTGCGCCAGGTGCTGGGCCAGCATGTGACGCAAAAGGGCTCGCTGGTGGCGCCGGACCGGCTGCGCTTCGACTTCGCCCATCCCAAGGCGATGACGGCGGAGGAAGTGCAGAAGGTGGAGGATCTGGTCAACGCCGTCATTGCCCAGAACGACGAGGTGATCACCCGCCTCATGGACATCGAGGAGGCGCGGCGCATCGGCGCCATGGCCCTGTTCGGCGAGAAATATGGCGATGAAGTGCGCGTTGTGGCCATGGGGCGGCAGCCGGAAGGCACCGGAAACAAGGAGACCTTCTCCATCGAGCTGTGCGGCGGCACCCATGTGAAGCGCACCGGCGACATCGGCCTTCTCAAGATCGTCTCGGAAGGGGCGGTGGCTTCCGGCGTGCGCCGCATCGAGGCTCTGGCCGGTGATGCTGCTCGCGCCTATCTCGAGGCGCAGGAACGCGCGCTCAACGAGGCGGCGGCCCTGCTCAAGACCAAGCCGCAGGAGGTGCCGGAGCGCATCGCCGCGCTGCTGGAGGAGCGCAAGAAGCTGGAGCGGCAGCTTGCCGATCTCAAGAAAAAGCTTGCCATGGGCGGCGGCGCCGGCGAGGAGCCGGTGGAGGAGATCGGCGGGGTGAAGGCCATGCTCAAGATCGTGCAGGACATTCCGCCCAAGGAGCTGCGCGGGCTGGCCGACGCCGGCAAGGCCAAGCTCAAGTCCGGTGTGGTGGCGCTGGTGGATGTGGTCGACGGCAAGGCGGCGGTTGTTGTGGGCGTCACCGATGATCTCAAGGACCGGATCGACGCGGTGGAGCTGGTGCGGGCGGCGGCGGCCAAGCTCGGCGGCAAGGGCGGCGGCGGCCGACCGGATCTGGCGCAGGCGGGCGGGCCCAACCCCGACGGCGCCAAAGCGGCGCTGGATGCCATTCGTGAGCTGATCGCAGAAAAGGCCAAAGCGGCGGCTTAAACCCCTGATGCCTGCCTTTTGGCCCTGAACATGGCGATCGTCCGGATCGCATGTTGCGGCCGCTTGATCTGATCGCGCGGACAGCTGCGAAGGGGTTTTATCAACGCCCTTTAATGCGCGGGCTTTTTGAGATTGCGACGGCGTTGAAGGGCCTTCTGGGCGTAACGAGGCTTAAAAGCAGCGCCTGTTTGAGTGAGCGAACGGACGGGACGGATGAGCAAGAGCAAGGCGCCCGAACGCTGCGCCGATGAGGCGCCAGTGGTCATCCTCGTCAATCCGCAGCTTGGCGAAAACATCGGCACCGCGGCGCGGGCCATGGCCAATTTTGGGCTCTCGAAGCTGCGTCTGGTCGATCCGCGCGATGGCTGGCCCAATGAACGGGCGCGCAAGGCGGCCTCAGGCGCGGACTGGATCATCGATGGCGCGGACGTTTTCGAGCGGCTGGAGGATGCCATTGCCGATCTGCATCATGTCTATGCGACAACGGCGCGCCCGCGCGGCATGACCAAGGCGGTGATCACGCCGGAAGAGGCCGGGCGGGACATGCGCGCGCGCGTGCAAAGGGGACAGCGGCTGGGCATCCTGTTCGGCCGCGAGCGCTGGGGCCTGACCAATGATGAAGTGGCCCTGGCCGATGTGATCATCACCGCGCCGGTCAATCCCCGCTTCGCCTCGCTCAATATCGCGCAGGCGGTTCTGCTTGTCGCCTATGAATGGTATCGCCACGAAGGGGCTGAAGCGCTGGGCATGGAGACCGATGAGGCGCCGGCGCAGACACCGGGGCTGAAGATGCCCGGCTCGCGCCCGGCGACCAAGGCGGAGCTGATCGGGCTTTTCGAGCACCTGGAAGAGGCGCTGGATGAGGCGGACTATTTCAAGTCGCCGGACATGCGGCCGGTGATCGTGCGCAACTTGCGCAACATGCTGCACCGCGCCGAACTTTCCGAGCAGGAGGTGCGCACCCTGCGCGGCATCATCCGCACGCTTTCCGGCCTGCGCAAGAAGCGGGCCGGTGCGGCATCGTCCTGAATGCCGATCGGCCGCACGAGACACGGCGGACGGGAAGGCGGGCTCACCTGCGGGCGCTTTGCGGGCCTGAACGCACACTGCACGGTTGCGGGTGAAAAAACATCGCGTGCAACTTGGGCTTTGACAAGACGCAAGAAGAGCACTCATGCCGGGGCGTGCGCGCATACTTGTTTTCGATTCCGGGCTCGGGGGGCTGACGGTGGCGCGCGCCTTGCGCACCCTGGCGCAGGAGCGCGGCCAGCCCATTGCCCTGTTCTATGCCGCCGATCCCGCCGGCTTTCCCTATGGCGACTGGCCGGAAGATCGCCTGCGTCAGCGCATTCTCGATCTCATGGCGCGGCTGATCGAGGAGGTGCGGCCCGATGTGGTGGTCATCGCCTGCAACACGGCGACGGTGACGGCGCTGGAGCATCTGCGCGCGCGCTTTGATGTGCCGTTCGTGGGCACGGTGCCGGCCATCAAGCCTGCGGCCAACGCCACGCAAAGCGGCATCATCGGCGTTCTGGCCACGCCATCCACCATCCGCCGTGAATATACCGAGCGGCTCATCCACACCTTCGCCTATCACTGCGACGTGATCCTGCACGGCGCGAAAAATCTGGCGGCGCTGGCCGAACGGCATCTGGCCGGCGAGAGCGTGCCGCAGGATACCTTGCGCGCCGAAATCGCACCTGTCTTCGTCTCCCGCCCCGACGGCCGCCGCACCGACGTCGTGGTGCTGGGCTGCACGCACTATCCGCTGTTGCAGGCGCAGATCGCCGCACTTGCCCCCTGGCCGGTACAGATCGTGGACCCTTCCGCGGCCATTGCCCGTCGCGCGCTTGAAGTGGCGACGGTGAGCACGGAGGCGGATGAAAGCCAGGGCGCACAGGAGCAGCCGCCCGTTGCCTTCATCGCCACAAGCGGTGCGGAGAATGATGCGGCAGTCATGGTGCAGGATGCCTGTCTGACGACCATGCCGGACAGACTGGTCAATATCCTCACCGGCGAGGGCTTTCGGCCGCGTATGCTTTCCAAGGCACCCGTTTAGAGCTCCCGCGTTGACAAGCTAGCGACGTAGCACAGATCGAATTTTTAAGAATTTTTTCCACTTTCTTGTTCCCATGATTTGGCTATAACTTGCCAGTCAGGCCTTGCTACAGCTTTTCCTACCCATACATCCCAGAATTTCGGATCGTCTGAGCGTGGCCTTTGATTCTTTTGCAGGTCACGAATCCGTACGAGCACGGGGTTAGGAACGGCCCAACCAAGTAAAATCGCTTGTTGTGAAGGAAGAGTAGGAAGCTCTCCTAGAAGCCCGCCAAGAGCATCTGGAACAAGCCGACGGACAAGATTTTGATCAACGTCATTCACAATGCGGTGAAGCAAGAAGGAATTACATTGTGCCAAGACGGTTGGAGATAGTTCCGATGGACGTTGCGAAGCCAGTACAAGTCCTAGGCCGAATTTTCGGCCTTCCCTAGCTATCCGTTCAAATATTTGGCGGCATAGATTGGCAGCTTGTTCATTTGCGCCAACATCAGCATCCTTTCTTACGAAATTGTGAGCCTCATCCAAAACAAGAACAGTGGGGAGGGGACCATCATATTTTTTTATGTGATATTGTAATGCTTGAAATACAATCCTTGCGATGACAGCTATGGTAATGTGGATAACGTCTGAGGGAACAAGAGAAAGGTCCAATATGGTAAGAGGTGCATTATTATCTTCGCTGCCCCCCATGAGTTCTGAAAGCCATTTATCAAATGATTCTGCTCCATCTGTATCAATTATTGGCCTAAGTCTTGAATCACTTAGCATCACTCGAATGCGATTAATCAGAGGCTCAACATTACTAAGGGCTTGCCCTCCCATTGCCATTGCCACATCATGAATACGATCAGGGAGATCAGCAATGTCAAATCGGATTGGCGCATCTTCGCTCATTTTTTCCTTTGTGGAAGTAGTCGGGAATTCATTTACTACCTTTTGTAGTTCCGCTAAAATATTTTCCAAGTCTAAAGCCTGAAAGTAATTGTATCCATATTTTCCTTGCGGCTTGCTGTAGTGCTTTTTGTCATGAATCTGGCAAAGATTGGGGTAAATACTCTCTATAGCCTCTCGGAGATCAGTAGTGTCATCTCCATATGCAGAAAGTTTTTCTATATCTTTACTCATTGAATCAATTAAGCCTTTTAGCCGCTCCCCAAAATTCATATTGTCTCGAAATTCTCCAAGGCTTTGTGGAAAGTCAGCATAAATTTTTTCTATTTCTTTGATATGACCACGGTAGCGCCTTATTATTCCATTTTTCAAGTTGTTGGCAGACGAATCAGCCTTTCGTAATTGGCGCAGTGTGTCTAGCAAGATAGGACGCTGTGTGCCAGGCTTTGCATCGGTGAAGGCCGCCCATTCCTGCCCATTCCATAACCAACCTGGCACTGTCAGCGGTTTCGCGCCATCTTTACCGCCGACAGCAAACCGTCTTACAGACAAAGTGCCGTCAGTAAATGCATGAGAATACTCTCCATTGGGGTCAAGAATTATGAAACGGGCATTGATTGGTTGATCTTGCTCTTCTTTTTCCGCTTTTTTTGGCAATTCGGCAGCCACGCCTTCTAACGACCATCGAATTATGCCAGCAACAGAACAGGACTTACCGCTACCTGTGTTGCCCAGAATCGCGAGATGCCGTCCGAAAAGTTTGTCTGGATGCACCCAAACATCGGCATTATTAGCAAAAGGGGCGCTGCCAATCCGGATTAGACGGTCTTCCGTCTTTGCTTCTACGATTGAGCGCAGTTGTTCTGCTGTGGGGAGGAGGACAGGGTCGCCAACGGACGGTAGTACCGTAACGCCGCGTTCAAGGGAATAGAGGTGCTGGCCCTTGTCATCGTATCCTTCGCTCGACAAAGTGCCAAACGGGATGGCAATCACATTTCGGGCAGGAAATGGAAGGTCAACTAAGCTCTCGTCGTGCTTGTCAGAAACAGGCTTTGAGCGTTGGATCGAAATTTGTTTGATAACCGCAACAACGGCGCCAGATTCGTTTGGAATCAGGACATAGGCGTTTATACGCGGAAAGCCTGTAGGCGATCCGGCATTCAGTGCGGTAACTTGTGGCGTCTCGGGGAATAGACTGATGCGCAGTTCTTCTGCCGTTACAGTTTCCACACGTCCCACTGAAAGCATGCCAATGTGTTCGACAATCGTAGTCATGGCTTGCTTCCGTTCTCCTGCGGGTTCTCGGGTGTGGCTTTATTACGCCTTTCAATAAGTTCGCCCATTCGGAACATGAGTGGATCAATAGCAGGTTTGGGAAGGTAATATTTTACCAAGTTTTCAATATTGCCAAAATGTTTTCCAATTAGCAGTGTAATTTGTTGTTTTCTTCCAAAGCGTGAAATAAAGGAGTTAATTCGCTCATGTGGTTTTTCGCTATATGCGATAATCACAAGATGGGTTGAAGGTATAGTCAACATATCTCCAATTATTCGATTAATATGGTCATCTCCAAATCCAAAGCCATATGTTACGAGCACGCTATTAGGCCGGCAAATTGCCGAGGAAAAGTCACGAAACAGGTCAGCATAAGGAAAAGCCGTAGTTTCGATGTCTTTCACAGCGTTTGGATAGATTATGACAGAATCGCTTGGGCTACCAGGTATTGCTGGGTGTTTGTGGTCGGCTCCAAATGGCAAGCCAGTGCGGTATAGGCGTGGCTTTTCATACCGCCAATCAAGTGAGCCATGAAGCTTTGTGAAATGGACTACGCCCTCCAAATGTCGAGGTTCGCCTCTGATGCCAGGAGGTGTGTAATGCATATCCACTTGCAAGCGTGATGACCTGAACTCTGGGTCAAGCACTCCTACAAAGCGATCAATGACACGGAGTCCGGCAAGGTCGCAGCCGTGTTCGATGAGGCGGTCATAGTTTGTGGTGAAGATGTGCAGTCGCTCTCGTGAAGCGGCCCTGCTGGCAAAACTCATCAGGAATGAGACAAGAATATCTTTGGGGGTCAGGCTGCCATCGTCCGGCATGTGATCAAAGTGGTCTTTAATGCTTTTCTCCGTGGTGAGCACTCCCTTGATGAAATTGGCAAGGGCATTATCAATAGCTTCCTTCCATTTTGTGGCGTCAGAGTGTTCTAGTATCTGTAAACCAGCTAATAGCGAGAGCGCTGCCGAAAGCTCATCCTCTATATTGGCGCTACCTCTTCCCAGATTTTCTGCCATCTTTTTTGCATGAGCCATAACTTTGTCTTGATACGGACATCCTTCAAATACAGAGCCTTCCATGCTTGTTGGGGTGCCGCCTGCGTACTTGGCAACACCGGTGGTGAAGCCGTTTCCTAGCAGAAGCGAAAGGTGTTCAGATTGAAATACGGCCGAAAGCCAAGGTTCAATCCGCTTTCTCCAGTCGTTAGTTTCTTTTTCGGGAGTAACTGGTGTATGAAGTTCGCCATTAATAAATACGATGTTATTACTGTCCCAATTTATCATGATATGGAACTCCGTATGAGAATCTATCAAGAGTGTAACAGGTTGGACAAAATAGGCAACCGCTGCCTGTCGAAAGGCTGGGATACTTTTACGTGGGCAGTCAATGCTTCTGCGAATGAGTTAGCATCTAGAGCGCTTGACGTCGCATTTGGCGTGGCGTAGAAAGCCCAAGCACAAGGCTTGTGGGCCTTTGTGGTGTCCGCTCGCGGGTGCGGTCAAGCTGATTTATTCCTATTATGGCCGCGTCCTGTTCCGGGGCGAGAGCGCCGGGAGGAGAGCGGGCGAGATGTTCGAAAGGTGGGGCTAACGCATTGCACGGATGCGTGGCCGCGCCTTTTTGCATTGATGCTTTCGACCATTTGGTCGCAGGCAGTTAAAGAGGATAAACACCATGGCCAAGAAGAACTCTGGCAAGAGGCATCAGGCCAAGTACAAGATCGATCGTGTGCTTGGCGAAAACCTGTGGGGGCGGGCGAAAAGCCCCGTCAACCGGCGTGATTATCCGCCCGGACAGCACGGGCAGCGCCGGCGCGGCAAGCTTTCCGACTATGGCATCCATCTGCGCGCCAAGCAGAAGCTGAAGAAATATTACGGCGACATCACAGAAAAGCAGTTTCATCGCACCTATCTGGAAGCGGCGCGCATGAAGGGCAACACGGCCGAGAACCTGATCGGCCTTCTGGAGCGCCGCCTGGATGCGGTGGTCTATCGCGCCAAGTTCGTGCCCACCATTTTCGCGGCGCGGCAGTTCGTGAACCACGGGCATGTGAAGGTGAACGGCCGGCGCGTGACCATCCCCTCCTATCGCGTGAAGGAAGGGGATGTGATCGAGGTGCGCGAAAAGTCCCGCGAGATCCCGATGGTGCTGGAGGCCATCGCCTCGCCGGAGCGGGACGTGCCGGATTACATCGAGGTCGATCACAAGACCATGACCGCGAAGTTCTTGCGCGTGCCGCAGCTTTCGGATGTGCCCTATCCGGTGCAGATGGAACCGCACCTGGTGGTGGAGTTCTACTCGCATTGATGCAGCACCAGATCCTGCGGCCCTCTTCTTACGGGCCGCGAGGAAACGACGCAACACAGCGGCTCCGGCGAACAGGCCGGAGCCGTTTTTTTCATGTGGCCTATACGGGGGAATGATCCGAGACGTCTTCCGGCCAGGGGCTTCTTTGGCCAGAAGCAGCAGCTTTTGTCGATGAACCTGATGAGGGGCGCAGAGAAAGAGCTTCAGCGCTTCCTGAGAATGACCCAGGCGGCAAATGCCCTGCGATGTTTCAGTTCGAGGTTCTGTTTGTCGATCATGGATATGGCCGTTTTGGCCTGAGAAATAGCTTCTTCTACATCACTGCGCAAAAATCTTGCGAATGGATCATAATCTGCCTCGTGGCGCTTTTCTTGAAGTTGAGAAAATATAGAACAAAATTTTCTCACGTTCTGGGGGAATTCCTTTTTGAAGTATCCTTGTGTACACCTGTCTTTTGTAAAGCCGTGTTCCACAGAACGATAAACCTGACGCCAAGTCTCACGAGCCTCTCTCGTTGTTCCTGCAAAAGCATCTGCACACATGCGGCACAAGGCATGGAACACGGCATAATAAGCTGTTGAGATGGCCCTTCTTAAACTGGCTTGCCGTGGTCGCCCTCCTTCTCCTGCCGTCTTCAGGATCTGTTCAGCCGTTTTCACAAGTTCCTTATCAAGCCGCTTCATTTTCCGCCTCGGACGGAGTCATGAATGTGAAAATCGGAAAACGCACCTCGAATCCTTCCGCGGCGAGTGCATCCATTACCGCATCCCACAAGTTTATGGTCTTCTCCGTCTCCAGCTTCTCGTCATCGCTGGCCAGGATAATGTCCACGCGATAGATGGGATCGCCGTAGTGATCCTCGCTTTCGCGCACGCGCACCTCGCGGATCCGCGCAGGCTTTAAGGTGTCCTCCACGGCCTTGCGAATGACGGCATCCCGTCTTTCCGTATCGGTTGTCATCGTCGGCGTATCCTTCAAGCGCACTGAACAGGGGGTTGATGAAATCATAGCCTCCCCTGAAGGTGGTGTCACGCCATGGCCTGATCGAGATCGGCGATCAGATCCTCCGGATCCTCAAGGCCAATGGAAACACGGATGACTTCCGGCCCGGCGCCGGCAGCGATCAGCTGTTCCTCCGTAAGCTGCGAGTGCGTGGTGCTGGCGGGATGAATGATCAGTGAGCGCACATCGCCAATGTTGGCAAGATGGGAGAAGAGCTTCACGGAATTGACTAGCTTGACGCCAGCGTCATAGCCGCCCTTCAGCCCGAAGGTGAAGACGCTGCCAGCCCCTTTCGGGCAGTACTTCTGATGCAGTGCGTAATAGGGGCTGGACTTCAGGCCGGAATATTTCACCCAGGCGACGCGATCGTCCTGTTCAAGCCATTCGGCCACCTTCAGCGCGTTGTCGCAATGGCGCTGCATGCGCAACGGCAGGGTCTCCATGCCGGTGAGGATGAGAAAGGCATTGAGCGGCGCAATGGCAGGCCCGAGATCGCGCAGGGAAAGCACACGCGCGGCAATGGCCAGGGTGATCTCGCCGAAGGTTTCATACAGCCGCAAGCCCGCGTAAGAGGGGTTGGGATCGGTGAGCATGGGATAGCGATCATCGGCACCCCAGTCGAAATTGCCGCCGTCGACAATGGCGCCGCCCATGGAATTGCCATGCCCGGCCATGAACTTGGTCAATGAATAGGTGACGATGTTGGCGCCGTGCTCGAAGGGGCGGATGAGATAGGGCGTGGCCATGGTGTTATCGACGATGAGGGGCACATGCGCCTCCTCCGCCACCCTGGCGATGACCTCGATATCCACGATCTGACCCGATGGATTGGCGATGGATTCGATGAAGATGGCCTTGGTCTTTTCTGACAGCGCCTTGCGGAAGCTGTCCGGATCATCGGCATCGGCCCAGACCACATGCCAGCCAAAGGCATGAAAGGCGTTGGTGAACTGATTGATGGAGCCGCCATAGAGCTGGCGGGCGGCAATGAACTCCTCACCCGGCTTCATCAGGCAGTGAAAGACCAGCATCTGCGCCGCATGGCCCGAGGCCACCGCCAGCGCCGCCGTTCCCCCCTCCAGCGCGGCGATCTTAGCCTCCAGCGCCTCCTGGGTGGGGTTCATGATGCGGGTGTAGATGTTGCCGAATTCCTTCAGCGCAAAGAGTCGGGCGGCATGCTCGGCATCATCAAAGACGTAGGACGTGGTCTGATAAATGGGGGTGACCCGCGCCTTGGTGGCCGGATCCACCTTCTCTCCCGCGTGAATGGCCAGTGTGGCAAAGCCGGGCGTCTTTTCCTCGCTCATGGCGGCTTATCCTCCCCTCCTCTAAAGAGCTTTGCGACCTTCAAGCGCCGCGCCCTTGTGTTGTAAGCTTTCATGCAAAGGTGCTCTTCTGGCCGAGAGTATCCCCGCCGGCAGACAGGGGCAAGACAGGCGATGGATCAAAAGGCGCTCGGGTTCACAGGGCGTGCAAGGCCTGACGTGATTACGCAGCCCCCCTCCCCCGCCGCATCCCGTGCATGAAAGGAAGGGGCAAGGCCATCAGCCAGAGGTTTACGGCGTCCTTAAAAGTGCGTGGACGAAGCGGTTTCATCGGCAACTTCGGGCGCGCCGGTGGCGGTGGGGCTTTCCTTGTCCTGCACCTCGATGTAGATGCGGCGGATCTGGGGAACGGCCTTGCGAATGGCGGCCTCAAGCCGGCCGATCTCCTCCTCGATGCGGCCGCCGCGCATGTCATCCGGCACGTCGATGGACATGGCAAGCAGAATGTCATCCGCCGCCAGATGCATGGTGCGCAGCTCGTTGATGGAATCGACAACCGGGGAGCGGCTGGCGATCTCACGCACGGCCTTGATGATGCGGGGCGCGGCCGTTTCGCCGATGATCAGGGCCTTGGTCTCGCGGGTGAGAAACAGGGCAACGCCCGCCAGAAGCAGGCCGATGGCGATGGAGGCCACACCGTCCAGCTGCGGCATATCAAAAAGCTCTGCAGCGGTGACACCGAAAAGGGCGATGAAAAGGCCGGCCATGGCCGCCATGTCCTCGAACAGCACCACGAAAACGGCCGGATCCTTGCAGGCGCGGGCCGCTTCCCAGAAGCCGCGTCCGCCACGCACACGGGAGAATTCCTTCCAGGCCACATAGAAGGATCCGCCCTCAAAAAGGATGGAAAAGCCCAGTACCACGTAATTCACCCACGGGCTTTCCATGGGCTTGGGATGCAGGGTCTTGTGAATGCCTTCGTAAATGGAGACACCGGCACCAATGGAGAAGATGAGCAGCGCGACAACAAAGGCCCAGAAATAGATCTCGCGGCCGTAGCCGAAGGGATGTTGCGCATCGGCGGGGCGGCGCGAGCGTTTCAGGCCATAGAGCAGAAGCACCTGATTGCCGCTGTCAACCACGGAATGGATCGCTTCCGACAGCATGGCCGAAGAGCCGGTATAGGCGGCGGCGGCAAACTTGGTGAGCGCAATCAGCGTGTTGCCGCCCAGCGCCGCCAGAATGACCTTCAAAGAACCGCTCGCCATGATCGCACAACCGTGACTTGCCCTCTTGCCCACTTTGCGGCGACTATAGGAGGGAAGACCGCCTGCGGCAACCGCACGGCAGACATATCCATATCGTGGCAAAAACGGGGGCAAGGCGATGAATGCGATCAAGAGGAAATGCAATGCACTGAGCGGGCTTTCTGGGGCAGCTTGCGGCAGAATGCGGGGGTTCATGTGCAGTGCTGTGCTCGCCTGTGTCGCCGGCTTTGCTCTGGCTGCGCAACCGGCGCTGGCGGGCAAGGCGGACGTGGTTCAGGCCCGGGCGGTGTCAACGGCGAATAACACCTGGCGCTTCGATGTGACCGTGCGCCATGAGGATTCCGGCTGGGATCACTATGCCGATCGCTATGAGATCCTGAGCATGAAGGGGCGGGTTCTGGCCACGCGCGTGCTTGCCCATCCTCACGTGAACGAGCAGCCCTTCACCCGCTCGCTCTATAATGTGCGCATCCCCAAGGGCATCAAACGTATCCGCATCCGCGCCCATGACAGCCGCCACGGCTATGGCGGCAAGGAAATCGTGCTGACACTGCCCCATGGCCGCTGAGCCGCCGAAAGGCCGCTGTGGGATGCGCGTGCGTTCCTGTTCCCGGGCCCGTGCTGATGACAAACGCAGGGTATGGGGCGCTGCGCAAGATCAGGGGCGATTGTGTCAGCTCATGCCTTTCATGCCTTCTTTTTCTGTCCGAGGCGCAAAAGACCCTGAATGATCAGCCAGGCGCCGATGCTGGCAAGGCCCAGCTTCCAGAAAGCAACAAGAATGAATTCAAATTTGCTGGCATCACCGAAATTGATGGAAGGGCTTGCTCCCAGCAACAGTCCCATTCCCTGTGCGGCGAGGAAGAATATGCCGATGGCCAGCGTGACGGCACTGGTCCAGCGTGCCCATGTCCGCCACTGATGGCCGCCAATGACCACAAGAGCCAGTGAGGCCAGAAACGACAGGGCCGCAAGCCATACAAGCGGCTTCATGAACGGCATCATCATGGTCATGATGTCGATCAGAAACGATTTCATGTTCCCCCCTGCCTCTTTTGCAATGCTCCCTGGAACCAAGGTGTATCCGGATCCTTCCCGCTGGCCGCAACCGCTACTATATGAAGGTGGCAAAGGGGTGGCAATGCGCCATCGCCCCCGGCCCGCCGTGAAATCGCCATGGCCGCGCAGGATGATATTTCACCGAGGTGTGTGTGGCGTGTGCTTTCGCAAGCTGCTAAGCAGAAGGAGCATGAGGTCTGTGGCTAGGCCTGTATGTCAGGCCGGGTGCGCCGGATCAGGCGGGTGTGGTTTAAAGCAAAGGCGATGGTGTGATCAGGCATGAGTGAGCTTTCCCGCAGACAGGTTCTGGCCGCAACGGCCGCAGCTTTTTCCGCTTTGGCGCTGCCCGATGCGGCAGCTTTTGCCCGGTCCAACATCATCACCAATTTCAACCGCGGCCGGCCGCGCGCCTGGACGGTGACGAAGATCGTCACCGAGGAAGACGGCATCTGGCCGATGGTCTCCGCCTCCTCGCCGCGGCTGATGGAAGAGGCGATCGCCCGCTATGATCTCATTTCGCGACAGGGCGGCTGGCCGCGCATTCCGCGCCGCCTCTATGCGGGAACCAAAAGCAAGGCTGTGCGCATCCTGCGGCGCCGTCTGGCGATGGAGGGCTATCTGCCCCGCAACGCCATTTCCTCCAAGCGTTATGACCGGCAGGTGGCCCAGGCCATCTTCCGCTTTCAGCGCAACATGGGGCTGAAACCCACCGGGCATGTGGACCGGCCGACATTGAAGGCACTCAACATTTCCGCGGAGGCGCGGCTGGAAACGCTGCTGGCCAACCTGCCGCGCATGGAATGGGCGATTAAGGGCGTGGCACCGCGGTATATCATCGTCAACATTCCCGCCGCACAGCTGGAGACAGTGGAGAACGGACGCGTCTATTCCCGGCACAATGTCATCGTCGGCATGCCGGACAGGCCAAGCCCTTCCCTGATTTCAAGGATTTCGGAGCTGAACTTCAATCCCTACTGGAACGCGCCGCTTTCCATCGTCATCAAGGACATCATCCCCAAGGCGCGCAAGGATCCATCCTTCCTCAAGCGCATGCGCATCCGCGTGTTTGATGGCTACAACGGCCCTGAAGTGGATCCTGAAAGCATCGACTGGGACAATATCGATCCGCGGCGCTATCACTTCCGCCAGGATCCGGGGGAAGGCAACGCCATGGCCTCGGTGAAGATCAACTTCCCCAACATCTATTCCGTTTATCTGCACGATACGCCCACGCCGCAGCTGTTCACGGAAAGCGCCCGCTATTTCTCCTCGGGCTGCGTGCGCGTGGAAAAGGTGCACATCCTCACCGAATGGATCCTGCGCGACACGCCGGGATGGGACCGCGAACGCATCCGGCAGGTGGTGCAGTCGCGCGAGCGGGTGGACGTGAAGGTGGTCAATCCGCCGTCTCTCATCATCGGCTATTTCACCGCCTGGGTGACGGGAGACGGCTTTGCCCACTTCCGTGACGATATCTATCGCCTTGATGGCACCGGTTTCGTGCATGGCCAGCCAAAGCCGGTCATGGACACCGCGCGCCAGGGCTGAACAGCTCCCTGCCCTTTTGGTGCTCATCGGGCTGCAACGCATGGACTTGTGGCCAGAACCCTGCCTCATTCTTCGCGCCGACCTCCCCCTATCAGGGGAAGGTGAGGACCATGCGCCCTTCCAGCCTGTCTTACGCGGCCTGGCCTTGCTCAAACGTCCAGGGCGTCTTCGTCGACGAATTCGGCTCTCTCCTGGATGAAGGCGAAACGGGCCTCGGCCTTGTTGCCCATCAGGCGGCGGACGACATCATCGGTTTCCTCGCGCTCTTCATCCAGCACCACCACCTTCAGCAACGTGCGCTTTTCCGGATCCATGGTGGTTTCGCGCAACTGGGCCGGCAGCATCTCGCCCAGGCCCTTGAAACGGGAAATCTCCACCTTGCCGCGGCCGGTGAAGGCCTCGGCCAGCAGCTTTTCCTTGTGGGCATCATCGACGGCATAGAGGGTCTTGCCGCCCTGGCTGAGCCGGTAAAGGGGCGGCACGGCAAGATAGAGATGGCCGTTTTCGATCAGCCCCGGCATCTGGGTATAGAAGAAGGTGATGAGCAGCGAGGCGATGTGGGCGCCGTCCACGTCGGCGTCGGTCATGATGATGATCTTCTCGTAGCGCAGGTCCTCCTCGCGATACTTGCGGCCGGTACCACAGCCCAGGGCCTGAATGATGTTGGCGATCTCCTGATTGGCGGCGATCTTGTCGCGGGAGGCGCTCACCACATTGAGGATCTTGCCGCGGATGGGCAGGACGGCCTGGGTCTCGCGCCGCCGCGCCTGCTTGGCGGAGCCGCCGGCGGAATCGCCCTCAACGATGAACAGCTCCGTGCCCTTGCGGTCCCTGGCGGTGCAGTCTGCCAGCTTGCCGGGCAGACGCAGCTTGCGGGTGGCGCTCTTGCGGGCCACGTCCTTCTGACGACGGCGGGCCAAGCGTTCATCGGCGCGGTCCTGCACCCATTGCAGGAGCATCTCGCCCTGCTTGCGATGGGTGGCCAGCCAGTGATCGAAATGATCGCGCACCGCATTTTCGACAATGCGGGCGGCTTCCGGCGTGGAGAGGCGATCCTTGGTCTGGCCGACGAATTCCGGCTCGCGGATGTAGACGGAAAGCACCGCACAGGCGGTGGCAAAGATATCATCGGCCGTGATCACCTGCGCGGCCTTCTTCGCCCCGATCATCTCGGCAAAGCTTTTCAGGGAGCGCAACAGGCCGGTGCGCAGGCCCATGACATGGGTGCCGCCATCAGGCGTGGGCACGGTATTGCAATAGGCCTGAACAAAGCCATCGGCATCCCACCAGCCAATGGCCCATTCCACCCCGCCATGCTTCCCGGGCTCGCCCACGCGGCCGGAGAAGATTTCCTCCACGATCCGCTCGCGCCCGGGTGTGGCGAGCCGCTCCTGCACATAGTCCTTCAGACCGCCGGGAAAGTGGATCTCGGCCCGGGCGGGAATGCCGGCCTTTTCGTCCAGAAGCGCCGGATCGCAGCGCCAGCGGATTTTCACACCGCCGAAGAGATAGGCCTTGGCCCGGCTCATGCGATAGATGCGGGCGGGATCGAAGCGGGCGCCATCCCGGAAGATCTCGGGATCGGGTTTGAAGCGCACGCGCGTGCCGCGGCGATTGGGCGCTGCGCCAACCTCCTGCAAGGGCCCAAGCGGCTGGCCCCGTTCAAAGACCTGACGATACAGGCGGCGGGACCGCGCCACCTCCACCTCCAGACGCTCGGAGAGCGCATTGACCACGGAAATACCCACACCATGCAGGCCGCCTGAGGTCTCATAGGCATCGGAATCGAACTTGCCGCCGGCATGCAGGGTGGTGAGGATGATTTCCAGCGCCGACTTGTCGGGAAACTTGGGATGGGGATCAACAGGAATGCCGCGGCCGTTGTCGGTGACGCTCAAAAAACCGTCGGCATCCAGCTCCACCTCGATGACACTGGCATGGCCGGCGATGGCCTCGTCCATGGCGTTGTCGAGCACCTCGGCAAAGAGATGATGCAGCGCGCGCGCATCGGTGCCGCCGATGTACATGCCGGGGCGGCGGCGCACCGGCTCCAGCCCTTCCAGAACCTCGATGGCATCGGCCGTATAGCCCTCCTCGCCGCGGGCGGCCCTGGCCCTGGTGCAGGAAGGGGTCGCGCCAGTGTGCGCGCTTGCGCTCTTACTGGCGGAGGCAGCGGCACGCCGGGCGGGTGGCGCCTGTGTGGCCTTTATCCGTTTCGGTGCCGCGCCGGAGGACCCTGCGGGCTTTTTGCCCGCGCTTTTATGGCTTGGCGGGTTTTTCGGTTCGGGAAGATCAAAAAGATCCTTCATGCTCAGACACATCCCGTTCATGCCGCCCGCACAGGCTTTGTGCAGGCGCCGCCCTTGGGCGAAAGTGTGCGAATCGCCCCGTATTGGTCTGGAAGTATGGCAGATTGGGGCAAAAAAGGATAATCTCGCATGAAAGGCAACCCCATGGCGCGCATGCCGCATTCAGGAACGCCATGGGCAAAGCATGATGTTCGGGGCACTTTGCGGGGCCTGCGCGAGGATGGAACCATGATGAAACGGACGATCATCTCCCTGACAGCGATGGCAGGGCTTGCGCTTGTCAGCTCCGCACTTGCGTGGGACAAGGGCCCGGGCGATGCCACCGATGCCATCTATGATCAGAAATCGGTGCACACCCGCTATCCCGGTGACAAGGCCTATTCCTTCGGCACGGTCCATGTGCGCGGGCGCAAGAAGATCCCATATGTGGAACGCTGCCAGTGGACCTATCAGCGCGGCATTTTCGGCCTGCCGCGTGGGTTCAAGTTCACCTGCCGGCGTTATACCCTCGAGAACACGCCTGAACGCTGAACAGCTGAAATGACGCGCAACAGGGGCACAGAAGGGTGATCCGCCTGCGGAGTGCCTAAAACACCCGGTGAAGAGATTTCTGCGCGTCAAGGCATAAAAAGGAGCGTATTAAACGCACCCTTAACGGGCGGGAGCCTACAACCTTTCCCGGAAAGAGGATCAGCACGGCTCACTGAAGCCGTGTGCAGATCGCGGGAGAGAGAACATGGCTCTTGCCGATATCGAAAAGGCCATAGCGAAACGGTTTTCCCATCCCTGGCTGAAGCGCATCCTTGGCCATCCGTTCACGCCGATCATCCTGACCTGGCTGGTAACCAGCGCCTATATGCTCTATGCGCATTATGATGCGCTTTTCACCTCCTTGAACGACACGGACGACGCCTTGCGTCTCGTCGAGATGCAACATTTTCTCGACGGGGCCGGCTGGTATGACATGCGCATTCCGCGCATGAATCCGCCCGAGGGGCTGGTTTCGCACTGGTCACGCCTGATCGATGCAGGGCTTGCCGGGCTTTATCTGTTCCTATCGCTGTTTCTTTCTCCCGAGAAGGCCCTGTTGTGGACGCGGGCGCTCTGGCCACTTCTGATGCTTCTGCCTGCCATTGTCGGCATCTTCCTCATCGTGCGCCGCTTCGTGGGACGCGCCATCGACAAGGAGCTGGCGCTGCTGCTGTTTCTCGCCGGCATCCTCCTCTTTCAGTTCTTTCCTGCGCGCGTGGATCATCACAATGCGCAGGCGGCCCTGCTGATGCTTGGCTGGGGGCTCGTGCTCTGGGCCGACCGTTGGCCTTTCGCTGCATGGGCAAGCGGCTTTCTCATTGCCATGGATCTCGCCATCGGCTTGGAGATTGCGCCCTACGCCCTGGGGGCTACGACGGTTCTGGTCGTGGGATATGTGTTCGATCCCGCGCGTTTTGTTGTGCCACTCCGCAGACATGCGCTCACTCTGGCAGGGAGCATGGTGATCTTCCTGCTGCTGGCGCTGCCGCCTTCGCGCTGGAACGAGACCGCCTGTGATGCCCTTGCGCCGAATTATGCCTTTCCGGTGGCGTTGACAGCCCTGTTGCTTGCCGCCCTCACTCTCTTCGCGAAACACCTGAGGACGCCATGGCTGCGCCTTGCCGGCATGGCAGCGGCGGGAGCAAGCGGCCTTGCCCTGCTGATTGCCATGGATCCCTCCTGCCTTAAGGGGCCATTTGCCCATGTCGATCCGGCCGTGCGGCCAATCTGGCTGGATCACGTGAAGGAAGTGCAGCCGATCTATGCGGACCCGTGGGAAAACCTCACGCTTCTCGTCCTCTATCTCTTCTGGCCGCTGCTGATGATGGTGATCGTCTATAGAACCTGGCGGCCGCGTTTTCTGGCGCGAGACATCTTTCGCTGGGCCCTGATTGCGGTGGCCCTTCTGGCGCTGATGCTCGGCCTGTTTTCCGCACGGCTTGCGCCCTATGCCCTGATGTTCTTTCTGCCGCTGATCGGAATCAGCATGGCTCTCATGCCCAAGGTGAAAAAGCATCCGGCGCTCGTCCTCGGCCTTTCACCGCTCGCACTCACCCTGGTGGTCAGTTTGAGTACGGAGGCCATAAAAAATGCCACGCCTGAAAACGCTTCCAAGGCGGCCAGCGCCAAGGAAGCCAGCAAGAAAAAAGACAAGCGTTCGTGCATGAACATCGATACGGTGAAAAGCCTCAATGCGGCACCGAAAGGTCTTATCCTGACGCACAGTGATTTTGGCCCTGCCATTCTGGCGCTAACACCCCACAGTGTGGTGAGCGGCCCCTATCACCGGATCGACAAGGCAATTATTGCAACCAGCCGCATGCTCACCGCGGAAGCGGATGCCGCCTATGCGATGATCAGGCAACGAAACATCGATTACGTGCTTTATTGCCTCAAGGTGCAAATTCTGGCGCCAGGCGGGAAAAAGCCGGGGGAGAAAGCCCTGTGGGTTCGTTTAAGCAAGGGAGATGTTCCAGCCTGGCTCAAGCCCGTTCCGCTGAAGGGCAAGGACAATCCTCTGCGGCTCTATCGTGTCGTGAAGAGACACACCGCACAGAAGGGCTCAGACGCTTCTCTGGCGCAAAAGCCCCCTGCCCTGCGTCAGGGCCTGCACTGATCGGCGGCATGGCCGGCAGCCTGATGGATGAAGGGCTTTTGGCAGATTGTTGCCGTCACTCCGGCAGGCCTTCCTGCCAGCGCGCCCTGGTTTCGGCGCGGAAGGCCTCAAAGCGCCCTTCCTCAATGGCGGCGCGCATGCCGGCCATCAGCTCTTCGTAATAGGCGATGTTGGCCCATGACAGCAGCATCTGGCCCAGCAGCTCGCCGCTCTTGACCAGATGATGGAGATAGGCGCGGCTCCACTGCCCCAGGGCGGGATGGGGATGGCCGGGCACAAGCGGGCGCGGATCCTCGGCAAAACGGGCGTTTTTCAGGTTGATCTTGCCCCAGGGGGTGAAGGCCTGGCCATGACGGCCGGAGCGGGTGGGCATGACGCAATCGAACATGTCCACGCCGCGCGCCACCGCCTCCAGCAGGTCCTCCGGCGTGCCCACGCCCATGAGATAGCGCGGCTTGTCCGCAGGCAGAAGATCGGCGGTGTATTCCGCAATCTCCAGCATCAGCGCCTGCCCCTCGCCAACGGCCAGGCCGCCGATGGCATAGCCATGAAAGCCGATGTCCAAAAGCCCCTTCACCGACTCGGCGCGCAAGTTTTTTTCCACGCCGCCCTGCACGATGCCGAAACAGGCGCGCCCCGGCTGTTCGCCAAAGGCCTCGCGCGAGCGCGCCGCCCAGCGCAAGGAGAGGCGCATGGCGCGTGCGGCTTCCTCGATGGTGTGGGGATAGGCGATGCATTCATCGAGCTGCATCTGAATGTCGGATCCCAAAAGGCGCTGGATCTCCATGGCGCGTTCCGGCGAGAGGAAATGGGCGGAGCCGTCGATGTGAGAGCGGAAATGCACGCCGTCTTCCGTCACCTTGCGCAGCGCGCCCAGGGACATGACCTGAAAGCCGCCGGAATCGGTAAGAATCGGGCCATCCCAGCGCATGAAGGCGTGCAGCCCGCCAAGACGGGCCACGCGCTCCGCCCCCGGGCGCAGCATCAGATGATAGGTGTTGCCGAGGATGATGTCGGCGCCGGCTTCACGCACCTGCTCAGGGTAAAGGCCCTTGACCGTGCCGCGCGTGCCCACCGGCATGAAGGCCGGCGTGCGGATGATGCCCCGCGGCGTGTCAATGCGGCCGAGGCGGGCCTTGCCGTCGGTCTTCAGCAGGGTGAAACGGAATTCCTCGCTCATGATGCGCAATCCCTCTCCCTTACGGGCGCCGGATACAGCAAGGTGGCATCACCATAGGAATAAAAGCGATATCTTTTGGCGATGGCATGGGCGTAGGCCGCCTTCATCGTGTCCAGGCCGGAAAAGGCCGAAACCAGCATGAACAGGGTGGAGCGCGGCAGGTGGAAATTGGTGATCATCAGATCAACGGCGCGGAAGCGATAGCCGGGGCGGATGAAGATGTCCGTCTCGCCGGTGAAGGGATGGATGATGCCCCTTTCATCCGCTGCCGTTTCCAGGATGCGTACGGATGTGGTGCCGACACAGACGATGCGACCGCCTCTTTCGCGCGCGGCATTGAGGATATCCGCCGTTTCCTGCGGCACCTCGCCCCATTCGGCATGCATGCGGTGTTCCTCGATGCGTTCGCTTTTCACCGGCAGAAAGGTGCCCGCCCCCACATGCAGGGTCACCCGCGCCATGTGCACACCTTTCGCCTCAATCTCCGCAAGCAGCCGCTTGGTGAAATGCAGCCCCGCGGTGGGCGCGGCCACAGCACCTTCGCGCCTTGCAAAGACCGTCTGATAATCCTCGCGATCAACGATGTCCGGCTTGCGGCGCGCGGCGATATAGGGCGGCAGGGGCATGTCGCCCACGCGCGCGATCACCTCATCGAGCACGGCCCCGGCATAGTCGAACTTCAGCAGGATCTCGCCGCCCTCGCGCTTTTCCGCCACCGTGGCCCACAGCTCATCCGCCGCGCAGCCGCCGCCGGGCAGGCCGAAAAGGATGCGGTCCCCCGCCTTCAGTTTCTTGCCGGGTTTGGCAAAGGCCAGCCAGGCATCCGCGGCCACCCGCTTGTGCAGGGTGCAGGAAACGCGGGGAAACGAGCCCGCCCCTTCGCGCACGCGCCGGCCGGACAACTGGGCGGGAATGACGCGCGTGTCGTTGAAAACGAGAACGTCCCCGGCCCGCAGATAGGCAGGCAGGTCGCGAAAGATGCGATCCTCAAGCGTGGGCGCATGCGGATCGGTACCGGGGCGCACCACAAGCAGCCGCGCGGAATCCCGCGGGCGCGCCGGTCTTAAGGCAATGCGCTCCTCGGGCAGGTCGAAATCATAATCCGACAGGGTATCGCCCGCTCCCATGCGGGTGTTGGTGGTCATGGTCATGTCCGTTCGATGCGTTCGGCCCATTCGGAAAGAAATACCGTCAGGCCCCGTTCCAGATTCTCAGGCGTCCAGCCGCCTTCCTGCACGATGACGGTGGGCCGTTGCAAGCTGGAAAGCGAACGGGCCATGCGGGCCAGGCCGGAAAGGCCCACTTCCGCAGCCCCTGTGCCCTCCCAGGGGCAGTCGCCGCGCATCATGCCAAAGCCGAGGGAAAGAACAAGCGCCTGCGGCCGGTAGCGCTCAAGGCGCGAACAGACATAATCGACAGCACCGCACCAGACATCATCATCACTGCCGCGCGGCAAGGGAACATTGAGGTTGAAGCCATAGCCCCTCTTGCGCCCGCGTTCATGCTCGCGCCCGGTATAGAAGGGATAGGCATGATCGGGATCGAGATGGACCGACAGCGTATAAACCCGGTCAGTATCGAAGAAGATTTCCTGGGTGCCGTGCGCATGGTGCAGCCCGAGGCTGACGAGCGCCACCCGCGCATATCCGGCTCGCAGAAAGGCTCTTGCAGCAAGGGCGGCGTTGTTGACGTAACAGAAGCCGGCCATGGTCTCAAAGCCGGCATGGCGTCCGGCCGGGCGGCAGAGGGCATAGGCCGTGTGTGCCTGTTTTTCGATCACCATATGCGCGGCTGAAAGCGCCACATCGGCGGAGGCGCGGGCGAAAAAAGCGGTGGCTTCATCAAAGGGGGTGATGTCATCGGCCATGTGCCAGCCGGCCTGACCGCGCACGTCACGCGCCCGTTGCGCCGGCTGAAAACGCGGGCGGATGAGCGGCCGCAAGGGGCCGGCGTATCCCTTTTCGCGCCAGAGGGCATGGGCAGTTTCGAGAAAACGCACATACCGCCAGGCATGCACGCCCTTCCAGTGTTCCTCAGGATTGAAGCGCCGCGGGGCATGCACGGGCAGTTTCAGAACCTTCAGGGCGGCAAGCAGGGCATCCAGCCGCTCAGGCGTATCAGGATGCGGCTGTGGTTCCTCACCCAGCAGCCAGACCGGCCCCGGCGCGTGCCGGCGCAGCAGGGGCGAATGCACGGCACGCAAATCGGACATCTCCTCACCATCCCCCCTTTGGTTCGCGCATGAAGACCGCACCATCAATGAGAACTTGCCGGGCGCTTCTCATGCGCCCCGCCCTGCCCTCGCCCTGCCTGTCAGATCGGGCGGTTCACATCTCGCCATGGCGGGTCTGCCAGTCAGCATGGTCCACGAGCCGGCCCTTGTCCAGGTGCACGATGCGATGCATGGAGCGGGCAAGATCCAGATTGTGTGTGGCAATCAGCGCGGCAAGGCCTTCGGTGCGGATGAGCTCAAGGAAACCGGCATGCACGCGCTCCGCCGTTTCCGGGTCGAGGTTGCCGGTGGGCTCGTCAGCCAGCAGCAGCAAGGGGCGGTTGGCCAGGGCGCGGGCAATGGCCACGCGCTGCTGCTCGCCGCCGGAAAGCTCGGCCGGGCGATGATTCAGGCGCTCGGCCAGACCCATCTGCGCCAGCAGCTCACGGGCGCGCGTGCGGGCCTCTTCGCGGCTGCGGCCGGCGATGAGCTGAGGCAGCATGACGTTTTCCTCGGCGGTGAACTCCGGCAACAGGTGATGAAACTGATAGACGAAGCCGATGCCGATGCGGCGCAGGCGGGTGCGGGCGGCATCATCGAGGGCTGTGCAATTGTGCCCGGCGATCCAGACCTCACCGGATGTGGGTTTCTCCAAAAGCCCGGCGATGTGCAGAAGCGAGGACTTGCCAGCGCCTGAGGGGCCGACAAGGGCGGTGATCTGCCCCACCGGCAGGGTGAAGTCAAGGTCGCGGAAAATGGCCAGCTCCCGCTCGCCCTGGCGATAGATGCGGCTGATGCCCTTCAGCTCCAGCGCAGGGGGCAGCGTCCTTTCCTCTCCCCTGCCCTGCCCGTTGTCGGGTCGGGCCGGTGCATCCTGTCGTGTCGGGTCATTCATAGCGCAGCGCCTCCACCGGATCGAGGCTTGCCGCCCGCCAGGCGGGATAGAGCGTGGCGAGGAAGGACAGGGCAAGCGCAAAGGCCGCTATGCCGGCTGTCTGCATCCAGTCGAGATCGGCCGGCAGCTGCGAGAGATAGTAAAGCTCGGCGGGAAAGAGTTTGGCGCCGGTAAGCCACTCGAGAAAGCGGCGGATATTCTCCACATTGAGCGCAAAGACCACGCCGAGGATGACGCCCGCAAGCGTGCCGGCAACGCCGATGGCCGCGCCGGTCATGAAAAAGATGCGCATGACCGCGCCGCGGGCCGCGCCCATGGTGCGCAGGATGGCGATGTCGCCGCCCTTGTCCTTCACCAGCATGATCAGGCCGGAGATGATGTTGAGCGCAGCCACCAGGATGATGAGCGCCAGGATGAGAAACATGACGTTGCGCTCCACCGCCAGGGCGTTGAAGAAGGTCTCGTTGGCCTGCTTCCAGGTGACGATGCGCATGCCGGGCGGCAGCAGCGCCAGCACGTCGCGGGCCACGGCATCCACGTTCTGCGGATCGGCGATCATCACCTCGATGCCGGAGACGCCATCGCCCATGTTGAAATAATCCTGCGCCAGTTTCAGCGGCATGTAGACCACGGAAGAATCGATCAGGCTCATGCCGACGTTGAATATGGCCGCAACCGGATAGCTGCGGATGCGCGGCGTGGTGCCAAAGGGGGTTTCCTCCCCGTTCGGCGAGATCAGGGTGAGGGAATCCCCCACATTCACCCCATGTTGCCAGGCCAGCCGCCAGCCGATGACCAGGCCCTTTTTCTCCTCAAGATCATCGAGGGAGCCCTTGAGCTTGTCGTTGGCGATGCCCTGCAAGCGTTTCAGGTGTACCTCGGCCATACCGCGCACGCGCGCGCCGGTGGCCGCCCGCAGGGAGGAGACCATGACCTGCCCTTCCACGAAGGGCGTGGCGGAGACGACACCGTTGACCTTGCGCAGCCGGTTGGCGAGACGGTCATAGTCGGCGATGGGATCGAGGCTGCTGGAATAGATGGTGATGTGGCCGGAATAGCCGAGGATCTTGTGCATGAGCTCCTTGCGGAAACCGTTCATCACCGCCATGACGATGATGAGGGTGGCCACGCCGAGCATGATGCCGAGAAAGGAAAAGCCGGCGATGACGGACACCACGCCTTCCTTGCGGCGGGCGCGCAGATAGCGCCAGGCGAGCATGCGCTCCCAGGCGGAAAAGGGCGGCGTGTCCGATTTCGCTGTGCTCATATCTGCCTGCACCCGTTGCCCGGCACTGATTTGTCCTGTCACGGCCTTTCGCCGGAGTCGGTTTCATTCATCGCCCTGTTCACGCGTATGTTTGCGGCGCAAGGCTTTCGCCCTGCCCTCCCCTGCATGGAAAAACGCAAATCCACGCCAGAACAGACTTCCTTAAGCCGCATAGGGCGACTTATGACAGCACGGCGGCGAGCCTTTCCGTCATGACACTGGCGACGAATTCGAGCGGCACGTTTTCGCGTGCGCCTGTGGCCCGGTCCTTGATCTCGGCCATGCCGTCCTTCACGTTGCGGGGGCCGATGATGACCTGCCAGGGCAGGCCGATCAGGTCCATGCGCGCGAATTTCTCGCCGGCGCGTTCGCCGGTGTCATCATAAAGCACCTCCAGCCCGGCGTTGCTGAGCTGTTCATAGAGCCTCTCGCAGGCGGCATCGGTGGCGTCATCCCCCTGGCGCAGATTGATGAGTCCGACATGGAACGGCGCCACCGGCGCGGGCCAGATGATGCCGTTTTCATCATGCCCGGCCTCGATGATGGCGCCCACCAGCCGCGAGACGCCGATGCCATAGGAGCCGCACTGTAGATAATGCTCATTGCCGTCCGGGCCCAGCACCTTCGCTCCCAGCGGCCTGGAATACTTCTCGCCGAAGAAGAAGATATGCCCCACCTCGATACCGCGGCCGGAGACGCGCCGCCCTTCCGGCACCTCGCGCTCGAAGCGCTCCGGGTCGTGCATCTCCTCGGTGGCGGCGTACATGGAGGTGAATTCCCTCACCACCGCGGCCACGGCTTCGCGATCGTCGTAATCCAGCTCGAAGGTGCTCCAGTCCTTCTCGTGGAATGCCGCGTCGAAATAGACCTGCGATTCGCCGGTATCGGCAAGAATGAGGAACTCGTGGCTGAGGTTGCCGCCGATGGGCCCCGTCTCCGCCCGCATCGGAATCGCCTTCAGGCCCATGGCGGCGAAGGTGCGAAGATAGGAGACGAACATCTTGTTGTAGGCATGTTCGCCGTCCTCGCGGGTGAGGTCAAAGGAATAGCCGTCCTTCATCAGGAACTCGCGTCCGCGCATGACCCCGAAGCGCGGCCGGATCTCGTCGCGGAACTTCCACTGGATGTGAAAGAGATTGAGCGGCAGCTGCTTGTAGGACTGCACGAAGCGCGCAACGATGTCGGTGATCATCTCCTCGTTGGTTGGGCCGTAGAGCAGCTCGTGCTCCTTGCGGTCGGCGATGCGCAGCATCTCCTTGCCATAATCGTCATAACGGCCGGAGCGCTTCCACAGCTCCGCCGGCTGGATGGTGGGCATGAGCATCTCGATGCTGCCGGCCCGCTCCTGCTCGCGGCGCACGATGTTCTCGATCTTCTTCAGCACGCGAAAGCCCAGCGGCAGCCAGGAGTAAATGCCAGCTGCCTCCTGACGGATCATGCCGGTGCGCAGCATCAGCCGGTGCGAGGCGATTTCGGCTTCCTTCGGATCCTCGCGCAACACGGGCAGGAAATAACGGCTCAGACGCATGGAACACTCCCGTTGGCATGCTTTTAATCAGTCTTTCCGGCGCCGGAATCACGGCCGCCCTTATTCTTGAAATGGCCTTTTAGGACAAACCGGCCGGTATGAGAAGAAAAAGCGCGCCACAATCGCCCCTTCAAAAGCCTTTGCGGCCTGCCCATATGTCAGGAAGAGGGATGGTGATCGTTCGATCGCTTAAAGTCGCAACCCAGGGAGAACGGACCATGGAGAATAGAATTCTCGATCGCGACGAGTGGAAAACGGCGCTGGATGATCTGTGGCGGAAGATGGAGGGCAAGGAAATCCGCATCGAGGTGGAAGCCCTGAATCTTGGCGATCAGATCGAGGCGGAACATGTGGAGCTGAAGGGCCTAAGCTATGATCCCAAGGATGACGTGGTGCAGGTCTGGGTCGGCCCGCTCGATCACATGATCCATCATCCGCAGAAGATCATGCTGGCCGTGGAACGGGGACGGCTTTTGGCCATTGACATTACCGACAAGGACGGCGAACAGCATCTGATCAAGCCGTTGCAGGCGGTGGAGGTCTGAAGCGGCGGCTTTATCGGCCACGGCAGCGTGGGGGGATGGCGAAAGTGTGCGGTTATCATCAACGGGAGTGCCCGCCATGCTGCGCAAGGTTTTCTCGCTCATTCTTCTGGCTGTCAGTGTGAGCCTGTTCGGGGCGGCCTCGGCCAAGGCCGGTGATTTCGGCTATGGCGGCGGCTATGACCCTTATGATTACCTGTGGGATCTGAGCTGTCAGGAGCTGTGGGTGCGGCGCAATTCCATTTACGCCCAACATGGTTATTGTTTCCGCACCCGGCGGGCGATCCGCTATTTCGGCAATGAAGGCTGCTGGACGCGCAATCCGCGCCTCAGCCGGGCCGAGCACCGGCTGGTGGCCGCCATCCGGCGGGTGGAACGGGCCAAGGGCTGTCGCTGAAGGCTAAAGGAACCGTTTGAGATCCCTCATCACGGCAAGAACGGAAAAAGGGGCGGCAGAAGAAGCACCGCCCCTTTCTCTTGCCTTGGGGTCTTACCCCCCGAAACATGAAAAGGCTAAAGTGCCCTGCCCTTTTGCCCGCAATGCCGGATGATAACGGCTCTTTCACGGATCAGGGCAGCATGGCCACGCGCGTATAGGCCGGCGGCGGCGGATCGAGGAATTCCACCCCCGCCTCCAGCTCGTTTTGCCAGACCAACCGGGCGGGCCTTTCCACCTCCAAAAGCGGAAAGGCGACGATGAAGGCACGCGGCAGAACGAGCGGGGCATGCAGGCGGATGCGACATCCCGACAGGGAGAGGTCGCGCACCGTGCAATCCACCACAGAAAAGCGGTTGTTGAAGATGATCCGGGCCTGCTTGAGGACGCGGCGCCGGGGATGGCGGCGCTTTTCAACCACCTGCCCGTTGGCCGTGGGGGGTGCGACGTGCTGGGCACGTGCGTTCATGGGGCTTTTCCTCCCGTCTCACGCTCACTGAAGCGCGCCCCCGTGATCGTGAGTCTTGCACACGACCCCCTAAAGCTTCGTTAACGGGATCTTAATTGCGGGTTGTGGATTTAACCCTTTTCCCCTCATTTCATGGCTTGCACCGCGAGCACGCGAGGGCTTTTCCGCCCCCACACAGGGGCGAAAGCGGCGGGAAGGCAAAGGGATGTTTCCAAGCTGATCAGATGACCTGAATGTCCACCGGCGCAATGCGGGAGACGACACGCACGCCCTTGCGCCCGTCGCGGAAGCGCATGGGCAGCACCACACGCTGATAGGGCACCCAGGAGACGCGGCCGTCATTTTCCTGCATGGCGGCATAGACGTGATCGTAATGGGGCTGGCCGGTCTTGAGCACGTGCGGATAGACGCTGGAGACGATCTGATCGTAGTCGTTGCCGTTCATGCAGGGAAAGCACACCGGCGTCATGCCCCAGCGCTCGGCGATCGGCGTGCGCTCGCCGATGTGGGTGACACGAAAGGCATGGCTTTCCGGATCCTCCACGCAGTCCACGGCATATTCATCCGGGGCGGAGCCTTTCATCAGCACGTCCTGCAGGAGGGTGGGCACGTGCGTCTTGTTGAGGTCGGCCTGTTTGATGAATACGCGGCTGCGCAGGAAGATGTCGGACTTGTCCATGAGATGACGGATGCGCGGCAATGCCAGCAGCACATCCTCGAAATCCTCGGTGAACCAGCCGGCGGCGAAATATTCGAGACGGCAGCGCCCCTCCTGCACCGCCAGCCAGTCCATGGCATAATAGAGCGATGCCCAGTTGGGCGCGAAGAGATGCCAGCGCACCGTGATCAGATCGCGCTCGACGATGATCTGCACATAGCCATCGCCCAGCAGGCGATCCTCCACCGCCAGATCACGGGCGGCGGTGGTGTTGATGCTTTCCAGTCGCCCTTCGCGGATCCACAGCTGTTGCGTATCCATGCCGTCCCCAAACCCTTGAGAACGCTTGCCCCCGCGAAGCGTTTCGTGGCGAATCCAAGACTGACAATAGGGGGACAATCCCTGCGGAAACGTTAAAGCCACAGGTCAAATCCCGGCGTCCTTAACCATATTCACAGTCTTTCGCTGCGCTGGCGGGCCGGATGGTTAAGAATTCCTTGCCAGAGGGTGCGCATCAAGACCTGAGCCCTTTGCCTTTTCAGCGCGGCGGGGGCCCTGAAAGGGCAAGGCCAGGTCTTTCCACACCCTCCTTGGCATCACGGGCGGCAGAAGGCCGGTGCGGCAAGGGCTGTGCCCTGCCCTGCGCTTGAGCCCTCTGCTTCCGCCCGCCGATTTTCAGGGGACGCCAACCGGAAAGACACCGGTTCATCGAGGGGATGGACGAACCATGACGCAGCAGGTGAGCAAAGCCGCCCTGAACGGGGCGCAAACCCCCGCCAACGACACCGTTCACACCCTGCCGACAGGGCGGGACAAACGGGCGATCGGCCCGGAGAACAGGCCCTTTCCGGCCTGGCATTACGCCATGCTCAATGATCACGCCCGCAACGGCGCCATCGCCGCCGCCATCGCCGATCTCGACCTTGCCGGCAAGACGGTGGTGGAAATCGGGGCCGGCTCGGGCATCATCGCCATTCTCTTCGCCCGCGCCGGGGCGGCGCGCATCGTGGCCTGCGAGATGAACCCGGCCATGGCGGAGGTGGCCCGCGAGACGATTGCACGGGCCGGCATGGCGGACCGCATCGAGCTGCTGGCCTGTTCCTCCACCGAGGCGATCGAGAAGGGACTTTTGCCCGAGGCGCCGGATGTGATCTTCACCGAGACGGTGGACTGCGGCGTCATCGGCGAGGGATTTCATGCCATCGCCCGCGATATCCGGCGCCTGGCCGGCGAAAAGACCATCGTACTGCCGCATGAGATCCGCCAGTATGGCCTGCCCGTGTGCGCGCCGGCCATCTGGGGGCTCAATCATGTGGATCAGGTCTTTGGCGTGGACATGGCGCCGCTGAACGCCTGGGCCACGCGCACCTATTTTCCGGTGCGTGCCGCCTGGCACGGGTTTGAGACGGCGGCCTCGCCACAGCGGGTGCGCACCTATGACTATCTGCAGGAGCGGCCGGCAAGGCCCGTGATCTTCGAAAGCCGCATCAACGGCATCGTGCACGGCCTGCTCAGCTGGTTCGAGCTGCAGATGGGCCGGCATGTGATCACCAACGCCATCGGCGAGCACAGCCACTGGCATCAGGCCTTCCACCCCTTCCCAGAACCGCTGAAGGTGCACGAAGGCCAGAAGATCGCCCTTCGCATCGCCGATGACGGCCGCGTGGAATTGCTCTGAAAGACTTTCGCGTTAAGGCCCTGAAACGACGAGGCCCGGCCATTGATCGATCGGCCGGGCCTTCTTGCGTTATGCGCCCTTGTCGGCTCAAGGGCGGGCTTGAAATGGCTTCTGCAGGATCGTTCAGGACTTTGACGCCTCGCCGGATTCCTCGAGCTCAAGAAGGGTGCCGAAAAGGTCCTTGGGGTGCAGAAAGAGCACGGGCAGGCCATGAGCACCAATCTTCGGTTCGCCATCGCCGAGGATGCGAATGCCCTGTTCCTTCAGCCGGTCACGGGCGGCATGGATATCGTCCACTTCCACACAGATATGATGAATGCCGCCAGAAGGGTTGCGCTTGAGGAAATTGGCGATGGGCGAATCCGCGCCCAAGGGTTCCAGAAGCTCGATGCGGGTGTTGGGCAGCTCCACGAAGGCGACACGCACGCCATGATCGGGCTGATCCACGGGCCCTTTCACCTCCGCATCCATGACATCGCGCCACAAGCGCATGGCCGCCTGCAGGTCGGGAACGGCAATGGCAACATGATTGAGCCGGCCGAGCATGGGCTTTCCTCCCGGTTCGGTTCATTCCATCAGGCCCTGATGCAAGCGCAGGCCGGCGTTGTTGACAATGCCTCTTTCCGGTGAATGCGCCGGGGTGTGTGGTTTGAGAGATTGATTCAAGAAATTGGAATCCGGATTCGAAAACGGCTCGTAATATGCTGAATTTATTCACGATCCGTGAGCGGCTTCAGATGATTTTTCCGCGCAGCCAGTGTGAGAGCAGCCAGAGCTGACGGCGCGGTTGCGCAATGTGCAGAATGGGATAGTCCGTGCGCGTGTGCGAAGCTCTGGTGGATGGGGCGGCTGTGTGTGCCTTGCGCGCCGCTTTCAGCCACAGGGCGCTCATGCCAACGGGCAGCAGGGCGGCAAGGCATTCACGCGGCGGGCGCGGCAGGCGGCGCATGTGCGCAAGATCCCTGGCCAGCGCATCAAGAAGTGCCGTGCGCACAGATGGCTCCTCTGCCAGCAGCGGCAGGCCGCTGCGGCGCTTGAAGGGCGCGCGCTTGAGCAGCTGCGCATGGCCCCAAACCCGGCAGAGAAGATCAAGGCGCGTCTGATCCTTTTCCCCCCGGGCCACTTCCTTGGGCATTTTCTCATGCAGCCAGGTTTCTTCCCTGCCCTCAGCGGAAGCGATGCACGCAAACAGGGGCTTGAGTGTCTGTGTCCAGGCAGCGGCGCGCTCCATATCGAGCGGTCCTTCAAACAGTCTGGCCTGCCCCTGCACGAAAGGCTGCAGGGCCTGCCGCGCTTTCTCATCAAGCCAGGCATGCAGCACACGCCCCAGTGCGAAAGGCGCGGGATACGGGGCTTTTAACGCATCGATCCACCATTGCAGGCGAATGAGGCCAAGCGCCGGCTCGGAGACCTGCCAGGGCAAATTGAACACATCGGCGGCAAAGGCCCACAGGGCGAACAGCCGGGGCCTGTCGTCCGGGCGGGCCAGAAGGGTGGCCAGCCAGGCATCGAGGTCATGGGCGCGCAACCGGGCGGAGACCTCCTGAACATCGGCTGCTGCTGCGGGCGGGCGCTGGCTGCTTTGCGGCATGGGCATCGCAATGGCGGCTTTAGGGCACGGGCAGCAGGAAGGTGGCAGGCAGGCGCTCTTCCTCGCGGCAGACATTGTAGGTGCGCACCGCCGCGCCGGTAGTCATGACCTCAAGGCCGATGCGCAGACGCGCACAGGCGCGCACGAGCCACTCCGGCGGCGGCCGGTGCTGTTCACCAAGGCCAAAGAGAACGAAATCCACATGCGCATCGCTCTCCTGCGGCGAGGGTTGGTCAAAGGCAAAGGGATCGGCCCGGGCGTTCATGCGTGCGATCAGCTCAAAGGCGGGGGTGAAATCCTCTTCCCGCACCTCATCAAAATGCTGGCGCGGCCAGGCGTAGATCCCGGATGGGAGGATGCACAAGCCTCCCGCATGACGCAACTCAAGAAAGCGAAAGGCGCCATTGCCATAGCCCTTCAGGGGCACAGGCTGGGGATGCAGGCGGCGCAAGCCTCCTTCTTCCTCACCGCTTCTGTCTGGCATCATGCCGCTCATGGCGCGTATCCAACCCTGCCCTGTCCAAGGACTTTCGCTTTTGCAAACACAACGCAGTGTTTCACGAGAGCCTGTTCCGCACAAGGGCCGGAAAGTCCCTCAAGGGCGGCTGGCCGCTTTCTCCTTGGCGGCGGCGGCCTCTTCTTCCGTGGGCAGGCGCGCGCCCAGCCAGATGAGAATGGGCGCGGCGATGAAGATGGAGGAATAGGTGCCAACGAGAACGCCCCAGATCATGGTGAAGGTAAAGCCGCGGATGACCTCGCCGCCGAAGAAATAAAGCGCCAGCAGCGCCACCAGCGTGGACAGCGAGGTGAGGATGGTGCGGGAGAGCATCTGGTTGATCGAAAGATCAATGAGTTCCGGCAATTTTTTCTTCTTGTAGCGGCGCATGTTCTCGCGGATGCGGTCATAGACCACCACCGTATCGTTGAGCGAATAGCCGACGATGGTGAGAATGGCCGCAATGATGGAAAGGTTGAATTCCAAGCGCGTGAAGGCGAACAGGCCGATGGTGAGCAGCACGTCATGTGTTAACGAGGCGACGGCGCCGAGGGCGAACTGCCACTCGAAGCGGAACCAGATGTAGATCATCACGCCGACAAGGGCGGTGAGCACGGCGATGATGCCGTCCTTGGTCAGCTCGCCGGAAACCTTCGGCCCCACGATTTCCACGCGGCGATATTCCACCTCCGGGCCCAGGGCCTCCTTGACCTTGCGAATGGCCTTCTGCTGTGCCTCCTCGCCGCCCGGCTGGGTTTCAAAGCGGATGAGAATGTCACGGGGATCGCCGAATTCCTGCAACTCGTAACTGCCCAGGCCCAGCTTGCCGATGGTCTTGCGCAAAGCTGCAATGTCGGCAGGGCCCTTGGTGCGGATCTCGATTAGGGTGCCGCCCTTGAAATCGATGCCGAAATTGAGCCCCAGCACGAAGGCGCCGGCGATGGATACGAGGATGGCGATGGTCGAGGCGATGATCGCCACCTTCGACCAGCGCATGAAGCCAATGTTGAGATTGTCCGGTATCAGCTTGATCGGCTTGAGCATCGTGCGTGTCCCGTATCCTCTGCTCTGTCCTTGCGCCCCTTTTTCCGCGTCCGTCCCTGACGGGCAGATGCCATGTGCTCCTAAAGCGGCAGTTCCCTGGGCCGGGCATAATGCACCCAGATGGCCACGATCAGGCGGGTTAGGGTATAGGCGGTGAACACCGTGGTGACGATGCCAACGCCCAAGGTGACGGCAAACCCGCGCACGGGGCCGGAGCCCAGTCCGAAGAGAACGACGGCTGCAATCAGCGTGGTGATGTTGGCATCAAGGATGGTGCCGAAGGCGCGGGAAAAGCCCGTCTCCAGGGCATTGAGCACGGAGCGCCCCGCCCGCAGCTCCTCGCGCACGCGCTCAAAGACGAGCACGTTGGAGTCCACCGCCATGCCAAGCGTGAGCACGATGCCGGCGATGCCGGGCAGTGTCAGCGTGGCCTGAAAGGCGGTGAGCACGCCGATGAGCAGGATCAGGTTCGCCAGCAGGGCGATATCGGCGAAAATGCCAAACAGCCCGTAGGTGAAGATCATGAACACCAGCACGGCAACGAGGCCGATGACGGAAGCGGTGACGCCGGCACGGATGGAGTCCGATCCCAGCGAGGGGCCAACGGTGCGCTCCTCCACGATGGTCAGCTTGGCCGGCAGGGCGCCGGAGCGCAGCACGATGGCAAGCAGCTTGGTCTCCTCCACGGTGAAGCGCCCGGAGATCTGTCCGGTGCCGCCGAGGATGGGGGTTTGGATGACGGGGGCGGAGACCACCTTGCCGTCAAGGATGATGGCGAAAGGCTTGCCGACGTTGGCCTTGGTCAGACGCCCGAACTTGAGCGCGCCTTTCTGATTGAAGCGGAAGGTGACGATGGGCTCGCCCGTTCGGGAATCGAAGGCGGGCTGGGCATCGACGAGATCGGTGCCTTCCACGGTGGCGCGGCGGGAGGTCTGCACCCAGTATTTCTGGTTCGGGTTCTGGGCATCGGGCAGTTCGATACAGCCAGGCGGCACACGCTCCCCGGGCCGGCCCGTGGGCTGCGCCTCACACAGAAGCTGGAAGGTCAGCCGGGCCGTCTGGCCGATGGCCTTCTTCAGCCGGGCCGGGTCCTTCATGCCCGGCGCCTGCACGATGATGCGGTCCGGCCCCTGCTGCTGGATGGTGGCCTCGGTCATGCCCAGCTCGTCCAGACGGCGGCGGATGACCTCGATGGCCTGTTCCACCGCCCGGCGGATGCGGGCCTCCAGCCCGGCCTCGGTAAAGCGCAGGATGAAGCGGTTGCCATCCTGGCGCACCTCGATCTCCGGCGCGCTGCCGCCGGTGCCGAACAGCCCCACCTGCACCGGCCTGGCCAGATCCTTGAGCACCTTGGCCGCTTCCTCCACCCTGGCGGGATCGGTGATCGTCACCAGCAGCGAGCCATCCTTGCGGATGGAGATGGTGTGCCGGATCTTGCGCTCCACCCACAGCCCCTGGCGAATGTCGCCGCGCAGCTGCGTGAGCAGCGTCTTCTTCAGGGCCTGCTTGTCCACCTCCCACAACAGGTGCGAGCCGCCCTGCAGATCCAGCCCGAGCACGATGCGGTTCTTGGGCAGGAAATCGGGCAGTTTGCTGAGCACGCTATCCGGCAGGGCATTGGGCAGGGCGAAGAGAAAGCCCAGGAAAATGATGCCGAATATGCTGACGATCTTCCAGGTGGTGAGGCGGAACATGACCTCGGGTCTCTCCTTCGCAGACGATTCTCAAGACAGGGAAAGGCTGCCCCGGCATGGGAAAGCGGGCATGCCCCCTGCCCTACGATGCGCTCGAATCGGCCGGCGCGCCCTTCACCCGCACTTCGGCGATGTAGGATTTCCTGACCTTCACGCGCACATTCTCGGCCAGCTCGACAGTGACCTCGTCATCGGCCACTTTGGTGACCTTGCCGATGAGACCGCCGGAAGTGACCACCGTATCGCCACGCCGCAGGTTCTCCAGCATGGCCTGATGCTCCTTCATGCGCTTCTGCTGCGGCCGGATGATGAAAAACCAGAACACGGCCATGATCAGCAGAAGCGGCAGGAACATGCCGAGAAAATCGCCGGCGCCACCGGGCGCGGCGGCTTGGGCATAGGCTGGGGTTACCAACATGGATCCTTCCATCGTTTTCCTGACTTGCCCCCGGATGCGAAAGAACGCACAGAACGCATAAAGGGGAGTATGATGACAGTTCAAGCTTCGCGTATATATCGCCCATGCGGGCTTTGCAAAGGCATTTGCGGCGCAGGGAGGGCTTTTTCGTGACCAGAGGCATTAAAGATCGGCAATCATCGGCGCAGCACACGTTAAACGCCCTGTTGCGCATTGCCGAGGCACTGGAGCGGTTGAGCCCGCCGCCGAAGCCTTTCGACCCCGAAGCGGCCGAGGCTTTCGTCTGGGAGGAAGAGAGCGGTTCGCTGTTGCCGGTCGATCGCGTCAATCGCGTGCCGCTTTCCCTGCTTCAGGGCATCGATTCCCAGAAACGGGTGCTGCTGGACAACACCCGGCGCTTTGCCAAAGGGCTGCCGGCCAACAACGCGCTGCTCTGGGGCGCGCGCGGCATGGGCAAGAGCTCGCTGGTCAAGGCGGTGCACGGCGCGCTCATTGAGGATTATCCCGCGCTCAAGATCGTGGAGATTCACCGCGAGGACATCGACAGCCTGCCCAAGGTCCTCGCTCTCCTGCGCAGAAAGGCGGCATTTCGCTTCATCGTCTTTTGCGACGATCTCTCCTTCGATGCCGGCGATTCCAGCTACAAGTCGCTGAAAGCGGCACTGGAAGGCGGCGTGGAGGGCCGGCCGGAGAACGTGATCTTCTATGCCACGTCCAACCGCCGTCACCTGCTGCCGCGGGAAATGATCGAGAACGAGCGCTCAACCGCCATCAATCCCTCTGATGCCGTGCAGGAGAAGGTCTCCCTTTCCGACCGCTTCGGCCTGTGGCTGGGCTTTCACAATTGTTCGCAGGAGGACTTCCTGCGTATGGTGGAGGCCTATGCCGAGGCCTTCCGCCTCGATATCGGGCGCGAGGCGCTGCATCGCGCCGCCCTGGAGTGGGCGAGCGGCCGCGGCGCGCGCTCAGGCCGCGTGGCCTGGCAGTTCATTCAGGACCTGGCCGGGCGCATGGGGAAAAAGGCGACCTTCCAGTGAGACTCTCTTGCTGATTGCAAAAAATTTACGAGTTCAATCATATGACCAAAGTATAATGCAAAGCAGTCATGTCATTATCGCGGGTTGCGTTTTTTCTCTTTACATATTTCTGAGTGCGTTAATAAAAAATGGCACCTAAAAATAAAAAGTTCTACTTCGTGCAAAACGTGTATTCATTTGATTGTGCCAATAATGACGCCCAGAAACGTTCGACCGACCAGTTTCGACACAAGGGGCGTCAAACATGTTCAGGACCTTTAACGACCGCATCCGCAAGGATGAGCGGGGCACCGTGGGAATCCTCTTCGCTTTGGCGGCGGTTCCCGCTTTCGTGCTCTTCGGCGGCATGACCGACCTTGCCTATGTGAACAACCAAAAGGCAAAGGTGCAGGCCGCCATCGACGCGGGCACGCTCGCCGCCATGCACAAGAACAACCTGACGGCCGCAGAAGCCCGCAAGGTCATCCTCAACTATCTGAAATCCAACTTCGAAAATGACGGCCGCATCGAGCTGGATTACGACTCCCTTCAGGTGAGCGTCACCGAACCCGGCCGGGGCCAGGTCAAGGTGCATGCCTCGATCAAGGCGCAGGTCCGCACGGCTTTCCTCGGCCTCATCGGCATCAAGCGGCAGGACTTCACGGTCACGGCCGAGGCCAAGAACGGCTCGGCGGGTCTGGAGGTGGTCATGGTGCTGGACAACACCGGCTCCATGCGCGGCAGCAAGATCCGCGAGCTGCGCCGTGCGGCCAAGAAGCTGGTGAAAATTCTCAAGGACATGTCGGCCAGCACCGGGGCCTCGACGGTCAAGGTCGGGCTTGTGCCCTTCACGTCCTATGTGACGGTGGGACGCAAGATGTGGAATGCCGACTGGCTGGATACCAGCAACTGCCACTGCAGCAAAAGCGCCTGGGAGGGCGTGGTCGGCTATCGCGAGCCGGACTATGACATCAAGGATCAGGAATACGACGCCTACAAGGTGCCGGCCATCCACAGCTACTACGTCTATAAGTGGTGGAAATGGTATTACACCTACTACACAACCCCGCCCAAGGCCATTGCGCCTTTGCGCGAGCTGGATGACGATGGCGTGAATGATCTCAACAAGGAAATCGACGGCATGAAGGCCAGTGGCTGGACCTACATCCCCGCCGGGCTCGTGTGGGGCTGGCGGGTGCTGAGCCACAAGGCGCCCTACACGCAGGGTGTGGATGATGCCACGGCCAACCGCAAGAACATCAAGAAGGTCATCGTTTTGATGACCGACGGCGCCAACACATGCAAACGGTATGACAAAAAGGTGTTGAATGGCCGCGGGTACATGCGCTGCGGCACCTCCAGCACGGAAGCGGACAAGACCATGCGGCGCCTCTGCAAGAACATCAAGGCGCGCGACATCGGCATCGTCACCGTGGCTTTCGATGTGCGCAGCAGGCGCATCAAGGATTTGCTGGCCGAATGCGCCAATCTCGGTTCCTATGACCCGAGCAGTGGCGAGCTGGAGAACGTTTTCGGCACCATCGCGCGCAAGATCTCGCGGCTGTATCTTTCCAAGTGAGGAGGACACGATCCCGCGTCTTCATTGCATGCCCGTTTCTTTCCCCTCTCACGCCGCAGATGGCCCCTTTCCGGTATGTCGGAAAGGGGCCGTTTGGTCTTTGCAATTCATATCCCTGCGCGCACCCCACATTGGGTTGCGGCCCGCTTTCGCTTCCGGATGATATTTCCTCTGCGCCTTGAAAGTTATTTGCGCTCGTCATCGCTGCGGGATTTGCGGGCGATGCCGTGCAGCATGGGCACGAAGCGCACCGGAATGAGGGTTTCGCGCTCAAAGCCCTCCGGCGTGCGCCTGATCTTGACCAGCTCCTGATAGAGCGGGCCGGCATCGACGGGAATGATCATGATGCCGTCCTCGGCGAGCTGATCGAGCAGCGCCTTGGGCGGACGCGGCGCAGCGGCGGTGACGATAATGCGATCGAAGGGGGCGGCCTCCGGCCAGCCGCGATAGCCGTCGCCAATGCGGCTTTCGATATTGGTCAGGCCCAAGGCCTCGAAGCGTTTTCGCGCCTCTTCCAGCAGCGAACGGTGGCGCTCGATGGTGTAAACACGGCGGGCAAGGCGGGAGAGAATGGCGGCCTGATAGCCGGAGCCGGTGCCGATTTCCAGCACGCGGTGGGTGGGCTTCAGTTCCAGCTGCTCGGTCATGTAGGCGACGATGTAGGGCTGGGAGATGGTCTGGCCGCAGGAGATGGGCAGGGCCATGTCATCCCAGGCGTGATCCTGAAAGGGCCCGGGCACGAACATGTCGCGGGGAATGCTCTCCATGGCCTCCAGCACCCGCTGATCGCGGATGCCCTGATGGCGAAGAGCCATGATCAGGCGCGCCTTTCTGCTCTCGTCGGTCATGCCCAGCCCCCGCGCGCGGATGGCGCCTTTTGCTGATTTTGCCGATGAGCCCCAAGGCTTCGGCCTTGCGATTCAAGGTTTTTCACGAACCCGCAGCCGGGTCAAGCGCCCTGCGCAAGGTCTTGAGCACCTGCTCGTGGGTGAGGTTCATCTGCAAGGGGGTTACGGCTATCAGGCGGTGGGTGATGGCATAAAGATCGGTATCCTCAGGCGGGCGCTCCACCCCGCGGCGAAAGCCCAGCCAGTAATAGGGGCGGCGGCGCAGGTCGATGCGCTCTTCCACGATCAGCTCGTTGATATCGCGCTTGCCCTGCCGGCAGAGGCTGATGCCGGCAACCTGTTCAGGGGCGCAGTCGGGAAAATTGATGTTGAAGAGCACGCCGGTGCTCCGGCAGGCCTCCATCACGGCGCGAATGACGGCAGCGCCATGATGTGTCGCCACCTCGAAGGGGGCTTCCTTGCGCTCGATGCCATAACACTGGGAGAGGGCAAAAGCGGGAATGCCGAGCTGCGCGCCTTCCATGGCAGCGGCGATGGTGCCGGAATAGGTGATGTCATCGGCCAGATTCTGACCGCGGTTGACACCGGAAAGGATAAGATCGGGCGGCTCGGTCATGAGATGGCGCACGGCCATGATCACGCAATCGGCCGGCGTGCCGCGCACGGCAAAGCGGCGCGCGGCAATGGCATGCAGGCGGATGGGCATGGACAGCGACAGCGAGCGCGAGGCGCCGGACTGTTCATCATGCGGCGCCACCACCCAGACCTCGCCGTCCTCTCCGGCGAGATCCCGGGCAATGGCCTCCGCCGCCCTCAGCCCCTCGGCATGAATGCCGTCGTCATTGGTCACCAGAATGCGCACGAGACCTCTTCCGTTTCCGCCCTTTTGTGAAATTCCTCAAAGATCGTCACGCGGCAGGAGGGCCGATCCGCTCCAGGCCGCCCATGTAGGGGTGCAAGGCCTCGGGGATGGTGATGGAGCCATCGGCGTTCTGATAGTTTTCCATCACGGCGATGAGGGTGCGGCCCACCGCCAGGCCGGAGCCGTTGAGCGTGTGCACGAAGCGCGGCTTCTTTTCGCCTTCCGGGCGGTAGCGGGCGTTCATGCGGCGGGCCTGAAAATCGCCGCACAGGGAGACCGAGGAGATTTCCCGATAGGCGTTCTGGCCGGGCAGCCAGACCTCGAGATCGAAGGTGATGCTGGCGGAAAAGCCCATGTCACCGGCGCAGAGCAGCACGACGCGATAGGGCAGCCCCAAGCGCTTCAGGATCTCCTCGGCACAGGCGAGCTTTCTGTCCAGCTCCGCCCTGCCCTCTTCCGGGGTGGTGATGGACACAAGCTCCACCTTCTCGAACTGATGCTGACGGATCATGCCACGGGTGTCGCGCCCGGCAGCACCGGCCTCGGAGCGGAAACAGGGGGTTAAGGCGCAAACGCGCATGGGCAGCTTTGCCTGGGGCACGATCTGCTCGCGCACGAGATTGGTAAGCGGCACTTCCGCAGTGGGGATGAGCCAGCGGCCGTCGGTGGTGCGGAAAAGGTCTTCCTCGAACTTGGGCAACTGACCGGTGCCGAAGACGGCCTCGTCCCGCACCAGAAGCGGCGGGTTGACCTCCTCATAGCCGTGCTCGCCCGTCTGCACATCGAGCATGAACTGCGCCAGCGCCCGTTCCAGGCGGGCGAGCGGCCCCTTCAGGATGACGAAGCGGCTGCCGGCGATCTTGGCCGCGGTCTCGAAATCCATCATCCCCAAGGCCTCGCCGAGCTCGAAATGCTGCTTCGGCTCAAAGTCGAAGCGGGGCGGTTCGCCCTCGCGGCGCACCTCGACGTTGGAACTCTCGTCCTCGCCGTCGGGCACTTCATCGAGGGGAATGTTGGGCAGGGCGGCCAGCGCGGCGCGCAGTTCGGCCTCCTTCTCGCGGGCGGCCTCCTCCAGCTCCTGCAGGCGCTGTTTCATGGCCGCGACCTCGGCCTTCAATGCCTCGGCGCGGTCCTTCTCGCCGGCGGCCATGGCCTTGCCGATCTCCTTGCTCAGCGCATTGCGGCGGTTCTGCAGCTCCTGCAGCTCGGTAAGGCTCTTGCGGCGTTCCTCATCCAGCGCGATGAGCTTCTCCGACTGTGGCGCAAGGCCGCGGCGGGCCATGCCGCGATCGAATTCTTCTGGGTGTTCGCGAATCCAGCGGATATCGAACATGATCGGGCCTTTTGCTGTTTTTCCGGCCAGAAGCGGCCGTGCCGACTTAATTTTGCGTTTCCTGCCGCTTTTAGGGCCGTGCGCCCCTCATGGCAACACGGTTTCACTCCGGGCGCGGGCCGGAAGGGGGCAGCTCGCAGGCGACTTCGCCGCGGGTCTTCACCGCCAGCCAGGCAAGGCCGCCGGCGGCCAGCGCCAGCATGGGAAAGAGCGCGAAGTTCACGGCCTTCCAGCCAAGCAGGGCATAGAGCTGACCGGAGAGGAAGGAGGTGAGCGCCACGGTGGAGAAGACCATCAGGTCATTGAAGCCCTGCACGCGGGCGCGATCGGCCGGTGCGTGACATTCGGCCACCATGGTGGTGGCGGCGATGAAGGCGAAGTTCCAGCCAAGCCCGAGGAGCACGAGGCCGAAGCCAAAGTTCTCCATGCGCACGCCAAGCAGGTGAATGACGGCGGAAACGGCAGTCAGCAGCAGGCCCAGCGCGGCGATTCGTTCCGCGCCGTGGCGGGCAATGAGGGCGCCGGTCATGAAAGAGGGGGCATACATGGCCAGCACGTGCCACTGAATGACCCAGGAGGACTGCTCCACGGTGAAACCGCAGCCGACCATGGCCAGGGGCGTGGCCGTCATCAGCAGATTCATCATGCCATAGGCCAGCATGCCGGTCAGCACGGCCACGCGCAGCCGCGGCTGGGCGAGGAGCGCCTTCAATGGGCGGGCGCGCGTGCTCTCCCCCTGCCCTGCCCCCTCCTCTTCCTGCGGCCTGGGCAGGTTGATGAAGCTCAACAGCAAAGCGGCAAACAGCGTGATCACGCCGGCGGCCGCGAAATTGCCGGCAAAGAGGACAGGGGCGAAGAGATCCTTGGTGGCGCTGATGAGAACAGGGCCGAAAAGCGCCCCGGCGATGGAGCCCATGAGCACCCAGGAAACGGCGCGGGGGCGGAAGGCGGGGCTGGCGACATCCGTGGCGGCAAAGCGGTAATACTGGGCGAAGGCCTGATAGATGCCCTGCAGGAAGGTGGCGAAGACGAAGACGAGAAAGGTGCGCTCGAAGATGGCCCAGGTGGCGAGCAGGCCGGCGATGATGCCGGCGGAGGCGCCGATGAGAAAGCCGGCGCGGCGGCCAAAGCGCTGCATGAAATGCGCGGCCGGCCAGGTGAACAGGGCGGTGCCGATGACATAGGTGGTGATGGGCAGGGTGGCCCAGCGCTCCGCCGGCGCCAGGATCTGCCCTGCGAGCGCGGCGGTGGAGAACATGTTGATGCTGGCCAGGGAATAGAGCGCCTGCGCCATGGAAAGCAGCCGGGCATTGTAGCGGGCGCGGGCATCATCAAAACGGGCCGCACTCCCTCCCGGCTGATCCTTCAACAGCGGTATCGGCGCATCGCTCATGGCCGGTTCGTTCTCCCGTCTTGCGAAAGGATTTCAAAAACCTGCGCCGCACAGTCAATGTGGCATCTTGGCCGGGCACCCCCTTAGCGCGTGTGCAGGTCATCGGCGCGCTTTTCGCGGGCGATGGCGTCCAGCACGCCGTTGATGAAGGCCGCTTCGTCGCCCTCGTCGAAAAAGGCGTGGGCGAGATTGACATATTCCGAGATGGTCACGCGCGGGGGGATGTCCTCGCGGAACATCAGCTCATAGGCGCCGGCGCGCAAAATGGCGCGCACGGTGGCATCCAGCCGCGGCAGCTTCCAGCGTTCATCGAGATGGCGGTTGATCACCCGGTCCACCGCCGTCTGCTCGCGCACGACACCGCGCACGATATCCTCGAGAAGGGCCAGGTCCGGATGGCCGATCTCGCCGTCCTCGATGCGCTCGCCAATGCGGCGGGAGGCACACTGGGCCAGAACCTCGGCAAGCGGCGCACCGCCCACCTCCATCTGATACAGGGCCTGCACCGCGCCCAGACGCGCCTGACGCCGGGCGAGACGGCGCGCCTCGCCCTTGCGCGGACGGTTCGGCTTGTCGCTTTCCGGCGCGGGATCGGAGCTCATGCGAAAGCCTCTTCGCTGAACTTGTGTTTGAGCCGCGCCATGGTCACGGCCGCGCGCGCCGCATCCGCGCCCTTGTTCTTCCCGGACACCCTGGCGCGTTCTTCCGCCTGTGCACGGTTTTCCACGGTGAGGATGCCATTGCCGATGGCCACGCCCTGCAGGCTCAGCTCCATCAGGCCGCGGGCGGATTCGTTGGCCACGATCTCGAAATGATAGGTCTCGCCACGGATGACAACGCCAAGCGCGATATAGGCATCATAGCGCGGCGGGGCAAAAAGTGCATTCTCGTCCTCGCTCAAGAGGCCGGCCAGGGTCTCCGAGCCCTCGGCCATGGCAATGGCGGCGGGAATTTCCAGCGCACCGGGCACATGCACGACGTCATAATCAATGCCCTCGGCCTCCAGCCAGCGCACCGCGCCCTCCTCCAGCTCGTCAAGGAGGTCGTCATAAAAGCGTCCTTCCACAATCAGAACCCGCATGTCGTCCTCTTCCTGTTGTTCATCTGCCGACCTCGGCCCGGCCGCATCCTCCGCCTTTCAAGGCTCAGCATCCCGAGAATTCCACCAGACGTGCCATGTAGCGCGCCAGCATGTCGATTTCCACGTTGACGGCATCGCCCACTTTTGCCTCGCCCCAGGTGGTGACTGTCAGGGTGTGTGGAATGAGGTTCACGGTGAAACGACAGCCGTTGACCGCATTGACCGTCAATGAGGTGCCGTTGAGCGCAACGGAACCTTTCGGCGCGATGAAGCGGGCAAGATCCTGAGGCACCTCGAAGGTAAAAACGCGGGAATCATCCACCGGCTCGATGGAGACGACATGGCCGATGCCATCGACATGGCCGGAGACGATGTGTCCGCCCAGCTCATCCCCCACCTTCAAGGCCCGCTCCAGATTGACGCGGCGGCCCTGGCGCCAGTGGCCCATGGTGGTGCGGCTTAGGGTCTCGGCGGAGGCCACGACGTCATGCCACATGCCGCCTTCTTCAAACAGGCCCTTGTCCACCACGGTGAGGCAGACGCCATCATGGGCGATGGAGGCGCCGATGGCCACCGTCTGCGGATCCTGATGCGAGCGGATGCGAAAGCGGGCCTCCGTGCCCGTATCCTCGCGCGCAATCACCTCGCCGATGTCGGTGATGATGCCGGTGAACATCCCTCAACTCCGTTGCCGGTTTTCTCGCCGGGCCCGCAGGTTTGCGCCCCCATCAGGCCGCGGGGAGCATGCCGTCCTTCTCATAGACGCGCAAAACATCCGGGCCAAGGGGGATTTCCTCCTTGAGCGCGAACGGGCTTTCGACAAGACGCGAAAGCGGCAGGCCGGCCAGGGCCTCAACCCCTTCCGGCCCCAGCGTTTTCTCCGATGCGGTAAACAGCGCGACGCGATCCACCATCCCCGCCTCGACAAAGGCGCGGGCCACCTTCGCGCCGCCTTCCACCATCAGGGTGTTGATGCCCTCTTCGCCCAGGCGGGCAAGCAGCGCGGGGATGTCCACCCGCCCCTCCTTGTCGGCAGGCAGCGGCAGGATGCGCACATGCGGCAGGCGTTTCTGCAAGGCATAGGCCTGTTCGCGGGCGGCGGGCGTGGTGATGATCCAGGTGGGCGCGGGTGCATCCTTTTTCAGAAGGCGCGCGGTCTGCGGGATGCGCAAACGGGAATCGAGGACGATGCGCAAGGGCGAGCGCTCCTCAAGCCCGGGCAGGCGGCAGGTGAGCTGCGGATCATCGACGATAACCGTCTGAACGCCCACGAGAATGGCATCGCTGCGCGCGCGCAGAAGATGGGCGCGGGCACGGGCGCGTTCAGCGGTGATCGGCGTGGCCTCGCCGGGGCGGGCGGCGATCCTGCCATCGGCGGACACGGCGAGCTTGAGCAGCACCAGCGGGCGGCCCGCACGCTTGCGCATGAGGTAGCCTGCGAGCACCTCCTCGGCGTCTTTGCGCATCAGGCCGGTTTCCACGATGATGCCGGCAGCGGCCAGTCGGTCGCGGCCGCGCCCGTTTACGCGCGGATCGGGATCCTCCACCGCCATGACAACGCGACGCACGCCGGCCTGAATGAGCGCATCGGCGCAAGGGGGCGTGCGGCCATGATGGGCGCAGGGCTCCAGCGTGACGTACACATCGGCGCCTCTTGCCGCCTCACCCGCCATGGCAAGCGCCCGGGTTTCCGCATGCGGGCGGCCGCCCGGCGCGGTGTGGCCCACGCCCACCACCCGGCCCGCCTTGACGATGACGCAGCCCACCGGCGGGTTTTCCGCCGTGTTGCCCAGGGCGCGGCGGGAAAGGCGCACGGCATGGGCCATATGGCTGGCATCCGCATGCGCGTGCGCAGTCATGGCGCAGGCGGCTGCTTCGTCATTATTCTTCTGCGGGCGGCTTTCGCTCATGCCTCCTCCCCGTCGCTTCCGGTGGCGTGTTGCGAGTCCGCCGCCTGATCATCCGGCGCAGGCTTCGCCTGACTGTCCAGGGTGGCGAGGAATTCGCAGAAATCGGAGGCCTCGCGGAAATTGCGGTAGACGGAGGCATAGCGAACAAAGGCGACGTCATCGAGCGCGCGCAGCCCCTCCATGACCAGCTCGCCGATGACCTCGGACGGCACCTCCGGATCGCCGCGGCTTTCCAGCTGGCGCACGATGCCGGAGATCATGCGCTCCACCCGCTCCGGATCGATATCGCGCTTGCGCAGGGCGATCCAGACGGAGCGGGCGAGCTTTTCGCGATCGAAAGGCACGCGGCGGCCGGAGCGCTTGATCACGGTGAGTTCGCGCAGCTGCACCCGTTCATAGGTGGTGAAGCGCCCGCCACAGTCGGCACACTGGCGCCGGCGGCGAATGGCCGTGCCATCCTCGGCCGGGCGCGAATCCTTCACCTGGGTGTTCTCGGAGCTGCAGAACGGACAGCGCATGATTCCCTTCCCTGCCGGGCCGGCCCTCTTTCTGTCGCCCCTCTTGTCACGCTTTCCCCGCCCGCCTGCACCTTGCGCCCGTTCAGGCGCTCAAGAGCGGGCGAATGAGCCATTCAGCACACGCCCGCCTCATAGATGGGAAAGCGCGCGGTTAAGGCCAGCACCTTCTCCTTCACCGCAGCCTCCACTGCAGCATTGCCCTCCTCGCCGTTCTCGGCCAGACCTTTGAGCACCTCAAGGATGAGCTCGCCGGTCAAACGGAACTCCTCAGTGCCGAAGCCGCGGGTGGTGGCGGCAGGCGAGCCCAGGCGAATGCCGGACGTCACGAAGGGCTTTTGCGGATCGTTGGGCACGGCGTTCTTGTTGCAGGTGATGTTGGCGCGGCCCAGCGCGGCCTCGGCTGCCTTGCCGGTGAGATTGAGCGGCCTGAGGTCCACAAGCACGACATGGGTGTCCGTGCCGCCGGAGACAATGGCCAGCCCGCCCTCCTGCAGGGTTTCGGCCAGGGTGCGGGCATTGTCCACCACCGCCCTGGCGTAGGCCTTGAACTCCGGGCGCAGGGCCTCGCCAAAGGCCACAGCCTTGGCGGCGATGACATGCATGAGCGGGCCGCCCTGCAGGCCGGGGAAAATGGCGGAATTGATCTTCTTGGCAAGATCGGGGTCGTTGGTGAGGATCATGCCGCCGCGGGGGCCGCGCAGGGTCTTGTGGGTGGTGGTGGTGACGACATGGGCCCAGTCCAGGGGATTGGGATGCACGCCACCCGCGACGAGCCCGGCGAAATGGGCCATGTCCACCATCAGCCAGGCGCCGACGGAATCGGCGATCTCGCGGAAACGGGCGAAGTCGATGATGCGCGGATAGGCGGAGCCGCCGGCGATGATCAGCTTCGGCTTGTGTTGTTCGGCCAGGCGCGCCACCTCGTCGTAATCGATGCGGTCCGTGCCTTCCTCAAGCCCGTAGGCGATGACGTTGAACCACTTGCCGGAGAGGTTGACGGGCGAGCCGTGGGTGAGATGGCCGCCCGAGGCCAGGGACAGGCCCATGATGGTATCGCCCGGCTGCAAAAGGGCGAGAAAGACGCCCTGATTGGCCTGGGAGCCGGAGTTGGGCTGCACATTGGCGAATTCAGCGTTGAAGAGTTTCCTGGCGCGTTCGATGGCCAGCTCCTCGGCGATATCCACGAACTGGCAGCCGCCATAATAACGCCGGCCGGGATAGCCCTCGGCATACTTGTTGGTGAGCACGCTGCCCTGCGCCTGCATGACGGCGCGGGAAACGATGTTTTCCGAGGCGATGAGCTCAATCTCGTTTTGCTGGCGGGCCAGCTCCTTGTTGATGGCGGCCATGACTTCAGGATCGGCCTCGGCCAGGGAGGCGGAAAAATATCCCTCTCGCACGAAATCGTTCATTGCAGGGGTCTCTCTTGTGCACACGAGCGTTTCACATCCGGTGCGTCCTCGGTAGAGCAAAACGCTTAAACGAACAAGAGCGACATGGTGTCGGCAGCCACGTCAGTTTCACCATGCGCACAGCGAGGGGCCGAATAGCCCTCTTATGCGGTGGGTAAAGCCGGTTTCGCTGCGTCCCTAGCGCGCCGCGGCTGCGGCGAGGGCGTCCGGCAGGTGGCGCTCGAACAGATCAAGATGGTCATCCGTGCCGGCGGAGACGCGGATGCAGCGGTTCTGCGGCGGGCCGAAGGCCATGCGGATGAAGATGCCGCGGCGGCCCATTTCCTCCACCAGCGCGCGGGCAAAGGCGGCATCGCGCCCGGTATCGATGGCGAGAAAGTTGGTGGCGGTGGGAAGAGGCTTAAGGCCATGGGCGCGGGCAATATCGGCCAGCCGCTCAAGCGAGGCGCGCACGCGGCGCAGCATGTCGTTGAGCCAGTCCTCATCCTCAAGCGCGGCCAGCGCGGCGGCCTGGGCGAGGCGGTTGACGCCGAAGTGATTGCGGATCTTGTCAAAGGCGGAAATGAGATGCTCATGCCCAATTGCATAGGCGATGCGCATGCCGGCGAGGCCATAGGCCTTGGAAAAGGTGCGCATGCGGATGATGCGGGGATCGGAGACATCGATGGGCGGGGCGGTGCCCTTAGGCGCAAACTCGATGTAGGCCTCATCAAGACAAAGCACGGCATCCTCCGGCAATTGCGCGATCATTTCGGTGAGGGCTTGCGCCTCATGCCAGGTGCCCATGGGATTGTCGGGATTGGCCACATAAACAAGCGGCGCGCCGCTTTCGCGGGCAGCACGGGCCAGACCGGCGAGATTCTCGCGGTCGTCTTCCGTGTAGGGCACGGCGACAAAACGGCCGCCATGACCGGCGACATGATAGTTGAAGGTGGGATAGCCGCCTTTTGAGACGACAACGGGCGTGCCGGGCGTTACGAGCAGGCGCACGAGCAGGCCGAGCAGGCCGTCAATGCCCTCGCCGATCACGATGTTTTCCGGCCGCACGCCGTGCCGCTCGGCCAAAGCCCGCTTGAGATCGTGATTTTCCGGATCGCCGTAGGCCCAGACGTCATCAAGCGCGGCGGCCATGGCGGCACGGGCTTTGGGCGATGGGCTGAAGACATTCTCATTGGCGCCGATGCGGGCGGCGAAGGGCTTTCCCATGGCGCGTTCCAGCGCCTCAGGCCCGGTGAAGGGCACGCTGGCGGGCAGGCTGGCGATCAGTGGCGTGAAACGCGGCGCGGATGCGGACATGGCACACTCCTTCCTCTCCCACTCCCGCAAGGCGCGGTACTGCTCGTGCTGTTTTACACACCGCACAAACCCCGCGCCTGGCGCCGGCATTCTGCCCGTTCGCGCCCATCCTGTTCAAGAGCGCGCCCGTTTCGACATTGGCCCAATGTTCTGGCCCTTGAGCGATTCGAGAAAACGGAAGGCGGCTGCGGGCAGCGCTCTTGACGGCGGGGCCAGGCATCCCTCACCTTGCGCGGGCGCATTTGCTTGCAAAGAGACCGGGAAGGTGGGGGACTTGGGTTTCTTGGGAGGTCATGACGCGATGAACTGGATGCTGGCGCTGCATCTCGTGGTTCTGGCCATGGGCACGGGCATGAGCTTTTCCAATCTGGTCAATTTCGCTCTTGCCGCCCGGCTGCCGGCGGAACAGGCGCGGTTGCTGGCGGGCCTGCGCATGGTGATGGGCCGCATTGGCGATGGCGTGATCGCCCTGATCTGGTTGAGCGGCTTATTTCTGGCGGCGGGCATGGGCGGCGGCGCCGGCATGGATGCCTTTCCGGTGGCCTTTCATGTCAAGATGCTTTTCGTGCTGTTGCTGACGCTATCGCACATCGGCGCGCGCTACAGCGCCAGCCGCGCGGCAAAGGGCGGCGGGGCTGTGTGGATCATGCGCGCGCGCCTGTTCACGGCCGGGGTCTTTCTCTCCGCCGTGGCCTCCATCGTGCTCGCCGTCCTCGCCTTCCGCTGAAAGGCTTAGTGTCTGGCTTTTTTCACGCTCCTAGCTCTTCTTTCGCATGTATTGCAGGAAGGGCACCTTCTTGTAAGCGCCGCTGGTGACATACTTGAAGGCCTTCAGGAAATCCGCAGGCGTTGCGGCAATCAGGCCCGGCAGGCGATGAACGATGCGCATCTGCGGCGTGCGCTTGCCCAGGTTCTCCGGGTCCTCCATGTCAAAGAAGAGGATATAGGGCGTGGTGAAGGCCATGTATTTGCGGCACCAGTCGCGCTCGCTCAACGTTTCGCCATCGAAATCGGTCACTTCGCGCAGGCCCTTCAAGTTGATCTGCAGGATGGCGAAGTGCTTTCTCAGATAGTCGCACACCTCGGGCCGCACGAGGATTTTCTCGTGCATCTTGGCGCAATAGGGACAGCCCTTCTGCTCCACGACGACAACGAACCACTTGCCCTGCTTCTTCGCCGTCTTCAGCTCCTCGTTGAGATCAAGGAAGGAATCCTGGATGAACCACGGCTGCATGTGCAGGCCGTCTTCGGTGATGACATACGTGCCGCAAGCGGCCTTGTCATCGGTGGCGGCCTGTGCGCGGCGCAGACGGCCGCCGAATGCGGAAAGGGCCATGGCGGATACCGCAGCACCGCCCAGAAGGAGACGGCGGCGGGTGAGATGCGCAGAATCAGTCCTTGGTGTTTTGGTCATGTCTGCCTCGTTCCTGTGCGTTTTCTCCCGGATTTTCTGTTATGGTGGGTGACCCGCCCCCGGCTGGGAGAGGATCGACCGTGTAAAAACCATGACAGAACCACGCAAAAAGGCAAGAGAGCTGAAGGTGGGGCTGGCGCTGGGCTCCGGCGCGGCGCGCGGCTGGGCGCATATTGGCGTTATCGAAACCCTCATTGAGGCGGACATTCCCATCGACATGATCGCCGGCAGCTCCATGGGGGCGCTCATTGGCGCGGCGCATGCGGCAGGACGGCTCGCCGCCTTGCACGAATGGGCGCGAAAGCTGACCTGGCGCGGGATTGTGCGCCTGCTTGATGTGCATTTGTCGGAAGGCGGGCTGATCCGGGGCGAGGAGATCGTGCGCCTGCTTGAAACCTTAGGCATTCACGGCGCGATCGAGAGCCTGCCCCTGCCCTTTCTTGCCGTGGCCACGGATCTGGTCACGGGCCGGGAAATCTGGCTGCGTGAAGGGGAACTGACGGATGCGGTGCGCGCCTCCATTGCCATTCCCGGCATCTTCTCGCCCTGGCATCACGGGCGGGAATGGCTGCTGGACGGTGGCCTGGTCAATCCGGTGCCGGTTTCGGCCTGCCGCGCCATGGGGGCGGATGTCATCATCGCGGTCAACCTCAACGGCGATCTTGTGGGCTCTGCGCGCTTTCCCGTCCGTCGTAGGCGGGAGGTGGATCCCCTCGCCCTGATGACGGAGCATCTGCCGGAATCGATGCAAGCACTCATGCGCGAGCTGTTCGGCGACCCAGAGACGGAAAAGGAGGCGCAATCACAGGCGCTGCGCCCCGGCTATTTCGATGTGCTCGCTTCCGCCATCAACATCATGCAGGATCAGATCACGCGTGCGCGCCTGGCTGGTGAGCCGCCGCATGTGCTGATTTCGCCGCGTCTGGCCGATTTCGAGCTGCTCGACTTTGACCGGGCGGAAACCGCCATCGCCGAAGGCCGGCGCGCCACCGAACACCTGCTTTCCCATATCGAACACGTTCTGACGCTTTACGAAAGAGGCCATGTGTGAGATGCATGCGGCGGTCGGATACTTGCCGGAACGAAGGAGAAAGCGGATCGTCTACCTGGCATGATGATAGCCACTTACAGACAATGCCGTTTATTGCAGAAAATTCGCTGGGTGTGGTTTGCACTGAAAAATTATGCTTTCAAAAAATTTATTGGAAAGGCTCCGGATAAAATCAAAACGGTCCAGCTCCCTAATAATAGAAAAAATCTGGACAAATTCATTCTTGAAAATGCCAAGGATATGAATTTGTTTGCTTATTATTTGTTTTATAATAATTTAACCGAAGAAGGATATATACTGAGCAAAAAGCTGGAGAAAGAATTATCAAAATATTTGCCCTGGAAAAGATTACTAAGTCTCGATAAAAATGATTATAGAGGCTATTATGATTACACTTCCGAACAACTTATTGATAACATCCATTCAAAAACAAGAGATCATTTGACAATAAAAAGATATCAGGGTGAACCCATTGATGAAAATGATGCCATTCTGATGTTTCCAGGCATTGGTGATGAGATTTCTGCATGCGTTCTGTTTTCCATGATCGAAAAAAGAAACTTGAATATTTATTGCGATCACAGGCTCAAGCCGATCATTGAAAGCACCTTCGAAGGAATACGCGTTCATCCTGTCCGGAGGATCAACCCCTTTTCCGCCGGTTTACGAGAACTTCTCACCTTCACAGATCACTTCTGCAACCTGCCCACTTTCCACCTGGCGAAGTTCATGGATGGACGAACGCTTTCCTTGCTCGGGCAATACAGAAATGTCTATAGTGTCTTCGATCTGCTTGCTCATCACAGGACGGATGACAATTACAGGCACGTCACATACTTCAAACCCGCAAGATCCGTGTCTCTCCCCGAAATTCCTAAAGGAAAGAAACGAGTAGGTATTTTCTGGCGAAGCTTGAGCCGGAAGGGCGAAAGGGACATGTACGCCCTTCCTGAAAAAGCCGTCAGAACCATCCTCAATCAGGGGGATGCCATATTCGTGAATCTGCAATACAGATCCCGTTTCACCCATGACAAGATGATCAATCCGAACATCGACAAGGTAAATGACATCGAAGGGCTGTGCGCTCTTGTCAAAGAGCTCGATCTCGTCATCGGGCCAGCAACGGCAACAGTGCGCATTTCGGCCATGTCCGGCACGCCGACCCTTATCTATTCTGCCGGGTTGGTCAGCAAATTCTACAGAGATGCAGAAAACCGCGACAAGCGCATGCCCCTCACCCGACATATTCCCTGCGACAACGTTTCGGACGTGGACAAGGCCACCCAAGAAATCATCGACATCATCAATGACAGAAAGGTGATCGATTTTTCATGAGAATGAATCCCTTGCAATGAGATCTTGAGTACCCTTGCCTTTTTCCGGCCGGCGCGGGTATCAAGGCGGCGGCTTTCGCGTTTTTTACGCATTAGAAACGGAAAAACGAACATGAGGCCATGACACCTGCGCTGATCAGTGCGGTCGCCGTCGGCGGCGCCATCGGGGCCACGGGGCGCTATCTCGTCACCGTTCTGGCCACGCGCCTGTTCGGTCACGCCTTTCCCTGGGGGACGGTGATTGTCAACGTTCTGGGCTCCTTTGCCATGGGCGCGCTGATCACCTACATGGCCCTGAAATGGTCGGCCACACAGGAGGCGCGCGCCTTTCTGGCCGTGGGCGTGCTCGGCGGTTTCACCACTTTCTCCACCTTTTCGCTTGATTTCGCCACGCTTTATGAGCGCAAGCATGCCATTGTGGCCGTTCTCTATGCGGCGGGGTCGGTGGGGCTGTCGCTCATTGCCATCTTTGCCGGCATGGCCCTGATGCGCCATCTTTATGGATGAGGCATGTCCTTGCCGGCTTGCACGGAAAACTGTTTTTTTCAGGCTTTCGTGCTTGAGGCGCCGGCATGAAGCTGGGCAAGATTTATTTTTGAATTCAGAAACTTAACTCCTGGAGTTTCAAGGCGGTGGCAAAGGTTCGCAAGGAGCGCGTGAGAAAAGAGGATGCCGGTTTGCGGCTGGATCGCTGGCTGAAGGCGCGTTTTCCCACCCTGCCGTTTGCGCGCATTCAGCGCCTGTTGCGCAAGGGCGAGGTGCGGGTGAACAGCCGGCGTGCGAAGCCGGCGCTCAGGCTGCAGGCCGGCGATGAAGTGCGCATTCCGCCCATCGCCGACGGGCCTGCGGCCGATGCCGATGCGTCATCCGCGCTCAAGCTCTCGGCGCGGGAGCGGGAGATGTTCGAATCCCGCATCCTGTTCGAGGACGAAGATCTCCTCATCATCAACAAGCCTTCCGGCCTTGCCGTGCAGGGCGGAAGCCGCACTTTACGGCACATCGACGGGCTTCTCGCCGCCCTGACCCGGGAAGGGCGCTTTCGCGAACGGCCGCGGCTGGTGCATCGGCTGGACAGGGACACTTCCGGCGTTCTCGTCATTGCCAAGCGGCGCGCCATCGCCGCACATCTGGGGCGGCTGTTTGCCAGCCGGGCGGTGCGCAAGATCTACTGGGCGGTGGTGAAGGGCGTGCCGCATCCGCTGCAGGGAAAGATCGACATGCCGCTCATCAAGGCGCGCACGCGCCCCGGCGAGGGTGAGCGGATGCGTCCGGCAAAACCGAACGAACCGGAGGCGCGCCCGGCCACGACCCATTATGCCGTCATCGACCGGGCAAGCCCGGTGGCCGCCTGGGTGTCGCTGAAGCCGGTGACCGGCCGGCAGCATCAGCTGCGGGCACACATGGCCTTCATCGGCCATCCCATTTTCGGCGACGGCAAGTATGGCGGCCTGAAAGGGCTGCCCGAAGGCGTGGCCAGGGCCCTGCATCTGCATGCGCGGCGCATAAGCTTTCCGCATCCGTCCGATCCGGCCCGCACCGTGGACGTGACCGCGCCGCTGCCCGATCACATGAAACAGACCTTTGCCCTGCTCGGCTTCGATGCGGCGCGCTACATCGATCCGCTGGGCGATCCCTCATGCCGCAGCTGCCGCTGAAGAACAAAGCGCCCGGTGTGGATTTGTGAAACGGGCATGAAAAAAGCCGGCGCAAATGCCGGCCGGTGCTCCCTTCGCCCTTCTTGAGAGATCATCTCCAATTGCCGGGAGAAGGGACAAAAAAAGCGAACGTTTTCGTTCGCCTGTCAAACTTCAGCCCTGTTCAAGCGCCCGCTCCAGCTCACGCAGCTCTTCCTCCACGGGCATGGCGATGCGCTCCGGCGCGCCGCAGCGGTTGTACCAGTAGGCGGCGTTGGAGCGGTCGCCCTCGATCTTGTGCAAAATGGCGTGAAGCCAGTTGCCATAAGAATCGGGGTTGCGCTGGGCGATGCGGTGTGCCGCTTCCCAGTCTCCCATCTCGAGCAGTCTGATGGCCTTCAGCAGCATTTTCCTGTCCGATTCGAGCATTGTCCTTTCTCTTGCACGTTTCAGTATGAAGGGCTTTTTCTTACTAAAGTGTAACAGATCGATGGCGCGGGCAAGGCGGTGGGCTGCCGCATGCGCTCCTTATTTGTCAGGATTCTGCTCTATCCTCGCTTTGCCTGGTGTGATCCCTGGTCGATTCTTTTTCTTCCGCCCCAACCTTTCCGCCGCGGAAGCCCAGGGCGATGACATAGAGCTCGGCCGAATCCGGGCGCGAGGCCTCCGGCTTGAAATGGCGCACGGTGCGGAAGCTGCGTTTCAAGCGCTCAAGCAGGCCGGTTTCTGTTCCGCCGCGCAGGACCTTGGCGACGAAGGCGCCGCCCGGCGCCAGCACGCGCTCGGCAAAATCCGCCGCCGCCTCGGCCAGGGCCATGACCTTGAGGTGATCGGTCTGTCTGTGACCGGTGGCGTGGGCGGCCATGTCGGAAAGCACGACATCGGCGGCGCGTCCGCCCAAGGCTTCGCGAATGGCCTCTTCCGCCCCCTCTTCCAGAAAATCCTGCTTGAGCACGGTCACGCCGGGGATGGGCTCCACGGAATGGATGTCCACGGCGATGACACGCCCCTCGCCCTCAGCGGCGCGGGTGCGCTCCGCCGCAACCTGCGACCAGCCGCCGGGCGTGGCACCGAGATCAACAACACAGGCGCCGGGCTTGAGGATGTGAAACTTGTCGTCGATGCCGATCAGCTTGAAGGCGGCGCGGGAGCGATAACCGCGGCGGCGGGCCTCGGCGACAAAGGGATCGTTCAGCTGCCGCTGCAGCCAGCGCACCTGCGAGGTGGTGCGGCCGCGGGCCTTTTTGACCCTGACCTTCAGCCGGCGCGCCTCGCCACGGCCGGAATCACCGCGTTTCCTGCGGAAGCCTTCAGGTCGTCTCGGCCCGGGCATAGGTGCCATCCTCCATCATCAGTTCGGTCAGGATGCCCTCGCGCAGACCACGATCGGCCACGCGAATGCGCTCCGCCGGCCAGATGGCGCAGATCTCCTCGAGAATGGCGCAGCCGGCAATGACGAGATCGGCGCGCTCCGGCCCGATGCAGCCGTTGGCGGCGCGTTCGGCCAGCGACATGCGGCGCAGCTTCTCCGAAACCATGCGCACCTGCGCGCGGCTCAGCCAGCAGCCGTCCACGCGGTTGCGGTCATAGCGACGCAGGCCCAAGGAGACGCCGGAAATGGTGGTCACGGTGCCGGACGTGCCCAGCAGATGATCGGGAACCTCCGGCAGGCCGAGCTCTCTTAACCGCGCGGCGAAATGTTCAAGATCCCGGCGCACGAAACGGCGCATCTCGGCATAGGTCTCCCTGGATACCTCGCGACCGCCGAAGCGCTCCGAAAGTGTCACCACGCCGACGGGAATGGAGGTCCATTCCCGCACTTCCAGCCGCTCATGCGTCTTGCCGGCGGCAGAGAGCCAGAGAAGCTCGGTGGAGCCGCCGCCGATGTCGAAAACAAGGACATTGCGCGCTTCTTCCGCGATCAGCGGACAGGCGCCGGCAGCGGCCAGCCGCGCCTCGGTTTCGGCATCCACCACCTCAAGATCGAGCCCCAGCTCCCGCCTTACGCGCTCGATGAAGGCCGGGCCGTTCTGTGCGGCGCGACAGGCCTGGGTGGCGATGAGGCGGGCACGCCGCACCTTCCACCAGCGCAGCTTGTTGGCGCAGACACGCAGGGCATCCAGCGTGCGCGCCTGGGCTTCCTCGGAGAGGCGGCCGGTTCTGGACACGCCCTCGCCGAGCCGGACGATGCGCGAGAAGGCATCGACCACGACAAAGCCGTTCTCCGCCGGCATGGCCAGCAGAAGCCGGCAATTGTTGGTGCCGAGATCAAGGGCGCCATAAACCGGGCGCCCCGAATCACGCAGCTTCAGCAGCCGCTCGGCATGGCGCGAGCCGGCCGCCTTCTTTCGGGCGCGCCTGATGCGGCCCGAAGCCTTCTTGCTGTTCAATCCTCAAACTCCCGCACCTCCCTTCGGGCAGAAATTGCCGGCGCCGTGCCGAAACCGACGGCTGCCTGGCCAATGGCGCAATCCCGAAACGGGAAGTGACATGTTCTGGTGTTCCGTGTGTCGGTGACAAGCTTATCAGCCTTTCGGCCCATGCAAAAGGGCAAAGGGGCACAGGGCCAGAAGCGAGAGCAAACGTGCGCGGCGAAGGCTTCCATGGCCTTGCAATAGCCCTTGCCAGAATGGCGCGAAAATGCGCGCAGGCGTTAACGCATCCTTATGGCCTGCCTGCTAGGCTGCAAGGCAGAATTGGGTTCGAGTGGCAGGCGAACAGACGCATTTCGCAAACGGGGCTTCAAAAACCATGTCCTTCGGATTTTCCATCAGCCGCAGACGCTGCCCTGAGGACGATGGCCGTCCCGGCGCGCTGCTCTCCAATTATGTGGAAAATCTGGGCTCGTCGATGATGCGGCGCAAGACGGCGCTGGCGCTGAAAGCGGCGCGGGCGGAAGCGGAGCTGGCCTCGCGCGCCAAGTCCGAGTTCATCGCCAACATGAGCCATGAGCTGCGCACGCCGCTCAATGCCATCATCGGCTTTTCGGAGATGCTGAAGGACGCGCCGAGGATGGATGATACGCAGCGGGCGCAATACGCCGGCTACATTCATGAGGCCGCCCAGCACCTCCTGCATCTGATCAACACCATTCTCGATACGTCCAAGATCCAGGCCGGCAAGCTGGCGCTGGAGCTGCGCCCGGTGCCCCTGGATGACATCATCGAGGCATCCTTACGCCTGGTGGCGCCGCGGGCGAAGGAGCGCAACATCGCTCTTGAATGGAAGGAGGAAGCCCTGCCGGTCATTCAGGCCGATCCGCTCAGGCTGCGGCAGGTGTTCATCAACATTCTCTCCAATGCGGTGAAGTTCACGCCGGAAGGCGGACGCGTGCGGGTGCATGTGAACGCGCAAGACGATGCCGACATGGTGCTGGTGAGCATCAGCGACACCGGAATTGGCATGACGGAAGAGGAAGTGGAAATCGCCATGCGTCCCTTCGGCCGGGTGGACAATGCCATCAGCCGCAATGCGGAAGGCACGGGCCTGGGCCTGCCGCTGGCGGAGGCTCTCGTGCGCCTGCACGGCGGGCGTCTGGAGATCGAAAGCAAGCCTGACAAAGGCACCACCGTGCGCCTTTATCTGCCGCGGCAGGCGCCGGCGGCGGGCAAGCCTGCACAGCGGGCGGCATAAGAGAACGCATTTGCGAATGAGCAGGGCTGTTTGAGCATTTGGAGCGAAATTGGGGGGTAGACCGTGACGAAAACGAGCGCGCTGGCCATGGACATGAATGTGGATATGCCCTCTTCCCTTGCCGATCCGGCCTTTGAGCGGGTGGGCAGGATCGTCGCCATCAGCGGCGGCCGGGCGGTTGTGATGCTTGAGGATGACTCCGAGACCGCCCAGCAGCAGAGATCGCCTGAAATCGGCACGCTGCTGAAGGTGGAGCTGGATCACACCATCGCGCTGGCGCTCGTTTCCGGGCTTTCGCAGCCGATGCCCGATGAGAGCGATGGCGGCAACAGCGTGCGCATCGCGGAAGTGGAGTTCATCGGCGAGCTGGTGCGCGGCAAGGACGGGTCATTGGAGGCCTTCCGCCGCGGTGTTTCGCAATATCCGGGCCTGGGTGACGTGGTGGCGCGCGCCACGCGCGAAGAGCTGAAAAAGGCCTATGCCTGCGATGGCGAGGCCTCGATCAAGGTGGGGGTGATCCATCAGGATCCCTCCATTCCGGCGATGGTGAAGATCGACGAGATGCTGGGCAAGCATTTCGCCATTCTCGGCACCACGGGCACGGGCAAGTCCTGCTCGGTGGCGCTGATCCTGCGCCGGATTCTGGAGAAGAACCCGAATGCACACATTCTGCTTCTGGACGTGCACCGGGAATACGCCGCAGCCTTTCGCGACATGGCCGAGATCATCTCGCCGGAAAGCCTCAATTTGCCCTTCTGGCTTCTGAATTTCGAGGAAATCTGCGAAATCCTCATCGGCGAGCATTCCCAGAAGGAGGTGGATACCGAAGTTCTGCGCGAGCTCATTCCGCAGGCAAAGGCGCGCTATCGCAACGGCCGCAGCAGCAACGGGCGGCTCAATCGTTCGCGTGAAATGATGGATGCGCAGAACATTGGTGTCGATGCCCCCCTGCCCTATCGCGCCTCGGACCTGATGAGCCTGCTGGACGAGCACATCGGCAAGCTCGAGAACAAGAGCAACCTGGCGCCCTATAAGCGGATCAAGGCCAAGCTGGACATGCTGACGCGCGATCCGCGCTATGCCTTCATGTTCGGCTCGCTGACGGTGCATGACACCATGGCCGAGGTGCTGGGCCGGCTTTTCCGCATTCCGGTGGCGGGGCGGCCGATCACGGTTCTTGAGCTGGGCGGACTGCCGTCCGAAGTGATCAACGTGGTGGTTTCGGTGCTGGCGCGGCTGGCCTTTGATTTCGGCCTTTATTCCGGTGGCAAGGTGCCCATCACCTTCGTCTGCGAGGAGGCGCACCGCTATGTGCCCAATGATCCGCGCGCCGGTTTCGAGCCCACGCGCCGGGCCATCTCCCGCATCGCCAAGGAGGGGCGCAAATATGGCGTTTCCTTATGCATCATCACGCAGCGGCCGGCGGAGCTGGATCCCACCATTCTTTCGCAGTGCAACACCGTATTTTCCTTGCGCCTGACCAACGAGCGCGACCAGGAGATCCTGCGCGCCGGCATTTCCGATTCCGCCGCATCCCTGATGGATTTCATGCCGACCATGGGCGTGGGCGAGGCGGTGGCCTTCGGCGAAGGTGTGGCGCTGCCCACCCGTATCCGTTTCGACCGGCTGCCGCCGGAGCATCTGCCACATTCGGCCACGGCGAGCTTCTCCGAACACTGGCGGAAGGATATCAACGAGCCGAATTTCCTGCATTCGGTGGTGGCGCGCTGGCGTCAGCAGGCGATGGACATGCCCGTGCCCACGCCGGAGATGGCTCCTTCGGCAGCGCCGGCAGCGCAGACGGGAACCATGAACGGCGGCACAGGCCCGGTCACTGCAGGAACATCCGCAGCCGCATCCACGGGCATGGCACACCCCGCCTCCACGGCAGGCGGTGTCGCAGCCACCGGCCCTGCGCATGGAGCTGGCCACGGCGGCGGTTTTGCAGCCCCGCATGCGGGCGATCCGCGCCTGAATGCACAGGCGCAGGCCATGCCTTCCGCTGCCGCCGGTATGGCAGGCACTTCTGCGCATCCCGCCGGCATGGCCCGCCCTGCCCCGGGTGGTGTGCATCCTGCGGCTGGCCAGAGCATGCCAAGCGAGGATCAGATCAAGCAGGAGCTGCGCGCCTCCCTGCAGGATATGCTCAACACCCTGCGCAGCAATCGCTGAGCAATCAGGAGAGCACAGGTTCACCGGAACGGAGGGCGGCATCGTCCTCCGTTCCTTTCGTTTTTCAGGGGCGCGTTTTTGGCCCATTTCGCCTTCCGTCGGGTCTTGACTTCGCCCCTCGCCTTCGCTACTTGCCAGAAAGCCGGTGGCACTGAAAGGAACATGGCCAGCGGCTTCGTGCTGGGGACTCGTCTAACGGTAGGACAGCGGACTCTGACTCCGTAAGTCCAGGTTCGAATCCTGGGTCCCCAGCCATTTTTTTGTCCTGAAACCATCCGCAACCGGCGAGGCTGGCCGTGCGCCGTGCTGCCTGAGAAACGGCGTGTTTCACGTGATCTGCCGCCGGTTCGCCGCCTATCCGCATCATGGGAGAGACGCCATGAAACCCGCCGGGCATGCCGCCGCGGCCATTGAGGTTCTGCATGACATTCTGGCGCATCACAGGCCGGCGGCGGTGGCGCTTGCCGACTGGGGGCGGCGGCATCGCTTTGCCGGCAGCAAGGACCGGGCGCATATCGGCAATCTCGTCTTTGATGTGTTGCGGCGGCGGGCAAGCCTGGCCTGGCAGATGCAGGATGATTCCCCGCGGGCGCTGGTTCTGGCGCATCTGGCCTTCACCGAAGGGCTTGCGCCGGAGGCCATTGATGCCCTGGGGCGGGAGCGCCATGGCTTTGGCCCGCTCAGCGATGCGGAATGGCAAAGACTGGCCGCACCTGTACCCCTTGAAAAGGCGCCGGCATGGGTGCGCGGCAATGTGCCGGAATGGCTGTGGCCCTCGTTCGAGAACGCTTTCGGCGTACGGGCGCTTGAGGAAGCGGCGGCTCTGGCCAGGCGCGCGCCGGTGGACATTCGCACCAACATCTTACGCACGCAGCGGGCGCGGCTGAAGGCGGCACTTGCGCGCTTTGACCCTGAGGAGACGCCCTATTCCCCCTGGGGCCTGCGCTTTTTATCGCAAAAAGACAGGCGCCTGCCCGATCTTGAATCGGATGGCACCTTTGCCCGCGGGCATTTCGAGATTCAGGACGAGGGCTCGCAGGTTGCTGCCCTGCTCACCGGGGTGAAAGCCGGGGAGCAGGTGCTGGACTTATGCGCAGGCGGCGGCGGCAAGACCCTGGCCATGGCGGCGATGATGAATAATCGCGGGCAGATTTTCGCCTTCGATGCCGAGCGGCAGCGCCTGAAACCCATCTGGCAGCGCCTGCAGCGGGCGGGCGTGCGCAATGTGCAGGTGATCGAGCCGCATAAGCGGCAGCGCCTTGATGACCTTGCGGCGCGCATGCATTGCGTGCTCATCGATGCGCCCTGCTCCGGTACCGGCACCTGGCGGCGGCATCCGGACGCGCGCTGGCGCCTGCGGCCGGGCAGCCTGGAAAAACGCGTGCAGCTGCAACGCACGCTGCTGGCGCAAGGGGCGCGATATGTGCGCCCGGGCGGGCGGCTTGTCTATGTCACCTGCTCATTGCTGCCGGAAGAGAATGAAGCGATGATTGCCGCGTTCCTGAAGACCAATGAGGAATTTACACAGCTGCCCTGGCAGGCGTTCTGGCCGGAGGATTGGCCGCGGCCTGAAAGCACGGCGGAGGCGCGCGCTTTGCGCCTGACCCCGGCGCAGCACGGCACAGATGGCTTCTTTATCGCCATCTTGGGGAGAAAAGAGACTTGAGGGCCTCATTTCTTGCTTCCTGGAGCCCGGAGAGGAAGACGCATCCCTCTCTTTTCCGCTAATAAGACGGCAAGATCTTTGAAACCGCCTGGCAGCCGCATCAGATTCCAGCAACGGAAAGACACGTCATGTCCGCAGCGAAAAGCCGCAAACGCAAGCCGATCGTGGCCATCGTCGGCCGGCCCAACGTGGGCAAGTCCACGCTGTTCAACCGGCTGGTGGGCAAGCGCATCGCCATCGTGGACGACACGCCGGGTGTGACCCGCGACGTGCGCGAGGGCGATGGGCGCATCGGCGCCCTGAAGTTCCGCCTGCTCGATACCGCGGGGCTGGAGGAAGCGGAGGAAGGCACGCTTCCTGCGCGCATGACGGCCATGTCGGAGCGGGCGGTCGATTCCGCCGATGTGGTGCTGTTCATGGTGGATGCGCGCAGCGGAATCACGCCGGAGGATGAACACTTCGCCAACTGGCTGCGGCGCAAGGACAAGCCGGTGATCGTTCTGGCCAACAAGGCCGAACGCGGCGAGGACGAGGCTGCGGCGGCGGAGGCCTGGGCCCTGGGGCTTGGCGAGCCCATCCCCTTCTCCGCCGCGCACGGGCTGGGGCTGGATGTGTTGCATGACCGGCTGGAGGAGGCCTTCGAGCTCATCCGCGAAGAGCTGAAACAGCCGGCGGGCAGGCCCTCTTCCGCGGAAGAAGTGGCCGGTGAAGACGCCGCCGCGGGAGAGGAGGCCCATACGGAAGAGCGCGCGGGCGGAGAGCGGCGGCTGAAGCTTGCCATCGTCGGGCGGCCCAATGCCGGCAAGTCCACGCTGATCAATCGCCTGCTGGGCGAGGAGCGGGTGCTGACCGGGCCGGAGGCCGGCATTACGCGCGATGCCATCAAGATCGACTGGTCCTGGCAGGGGCGGCCGATCACGCTGTGGGACACTGCGGGCATGCGCCGCAAGGCGAAGGTGAAGGAGAAGCTGGAGAAGCTTTCGGTGGCCGATGCCCTGCATGCCATCCGTTTCGCCGATGTGGTGGTGCTGCTGCTTGATGCCACGGAGCCGTTGAAGAAGCAGGATCTGGCCATCGCCGATCTGGTGGCGCGGGAAGGCCGGGCGCTGGTGATCGCTGTGAACAAATGGGACCTGATCGAGGACCGCGAGGCTTATCGCAAGGAGCTGGAACGGGCCGTGGACCGGCTGTTGCCCCAGGTGATCGGTGCGCCGGTGGTGACGCTGTCTGCGCTGACGGGACGGGGGGTCAAGGACCTGATGCCGGCCGTGCTTGGTGTTTATGAGGTCTGGAACACGCGCATTCCCACCGCGCAGCTCAACCGCTGGCTGGCGGAGGCCACCCGCCGGCATCCGCCGCCAGCGCCCGGGGGCAAGCGCATCAAGATCCGCTATGTGACGCAGGCGGGCGTGCGGCCGCCCACGTTTGTTGCCTTCTCGCAGCGGGCGGAGAAAGTGCCGGATGAATATGTGCGCTATCTGGTGAAGTCGCTTAGGGATACCTTCGATTTGTGGGGCACGCCGATCCGCTTTCGCATGCGGGAGGTGGAAAACCCCTATGACGACGAAAACGGCAAGGGAAAGCGCCGGCGCAAGCGCTCCTGACACACTCTACGCCCCGCATCGTCATACCGCGGATCAGCTAGGGGAGAGGTGTCTTAACTCATTGATAAACCACAAAAAAATTCATCGCCGACCCTAACCTGTCCCGGGCTTGAACCGGGATCCCGGTAATCCAGGGCCAGGAATGAGGCGATATTGGAGGGCGATGACGCGCGCCAACAGGCTTGATTTGTGCCTTATGGAAATAAAATGCCGGAACGGGATTTTATCCCGTTCCGGAATGTTTTGGCGGGGTTTGAAACCCCGCCGAACTGTTCCGGAAGGATATGAAATATCCTTCCGGCGGTAGTAGTGCCCTGTGCCAGGGTTTATCCTTTAACTCATTGACAAGCCAAGAGAAAACGTCATTGCCACCCTTCACGCCGGCAATTCGGGAGTCACAAGCGGATAGCGCGCGCCGACAGGGTTTTTCGCTCAGTAGGCGCGTTCGAGGCGGCCGCCGAAAATGATAACCTGCCAGGGATCGAGCACCTTCTGCTTGCGGGATATGCGTTTGGCCGGAGACTTGCGCCGTTTGACAGTGCGATATGTGCGCCTGATCTGACGTTTTTTATAGAAGCGCTTCTTCACCGTGCGCTTGCGGTAACTGCGGCGGGGGGTATAGCGCGGGGTGACGCCTGTGATGCGAATGACGGTGTTCTTCTTGCCATAGCGCTTGATCAGGTCGAAGAATTCCGCAGCATCCCGCGGATGCAGGCGCACGCAGCCATGCGAGGCCGGGGTGCCGAGGCGGGAAATGACATTGGTGCCATGAATGGCATAGCCGCCGCGGAAGAAGACCGAATAGGGCATGGGCGCGTTGTCATACTTGCGGGAATAATGCATGCGCTTGAGCAGATAGGGGCGAAAGGTGCCGCGGGGGGTGTAATAACCGGGGCGACCGGTTGAGACCTTCCAGGTGTCGTAATATCTGCCATCGACATAGACGGTCATGCGCTGGCGCGAGAGGTCGATATTGGCTTCCACGCGCGCCTTCGCCTGCGCAACGGCATAGGCGAACATGACCACAAACACCGACAACACGGGCAACAGGCGCCTGATAACACACCGGACCATGTCTCACTTCCTCTCGTGCTTCCCCCACAAAAGCCAGGCGATATGGCCTTTCCGACCTGACACTGGTTCATATGCGGCCCATGAACCATGACTTGAGCTTCATGCGGCCCTGTTCCACACATGCTAGAACAATTCCAATTCCAAGTCGCATTAAAAAGACGTCAGCATGTATTTCAGAGCCGCCCTGCCCCACCATAATGGGCACATTGCGGAGCCGTTGCTGAACCAAAGCTGAATGATTTTTCGCTTTGTGCTGGCCTGATTCCCCCCTCGATCTCTGGTGGTTGCGAGGGATAGACCATGGCGGAAGGTCAGGCAAGCGATACAAGCAAAAAGGGTTTCCCGATTGCGGGATCGGCCTTGTTTCCGTTGCGCGTGGGATGCCCAACGCGTGCCCATTCGTGAAGGGGCAATCTTTTGGGAAAACAGCACCATCCATACAGAGATGGATTTCAAAGCAGGTGTTCGCGGCCGCTTTTCACGCGCGGTGTGCCGTCATAGGCAATGACATCGGCGGTGGCGTAGGTATCGTGAAAATGCACGGGCAGGAAGGAGCCGGTGCCGATGATGTCCACCGGGGCGCGTGCTGCGCCGACGACTTCGCATTTTTGCGGCCCGAAGCCGGAGGAGGCGACGATGATGGCGTCGCGATAGCCGGCGGCATCCAGGGCGCTGCGCATGTGGATGATGGCGGCAACGGAAACGCCGGTGCCGAAAAGATGGCGGCGGGCCCTGTCCACGAGAATGCTGTCCTCGTCCAGGCGCACGGCGCGGCGGCCGAGGACCTTCTCAACGATGGCATATTCCCCCTCCGCGGAAAGCCAGCCGCCTACCGTCTCCACCGACTTCTCATAATCCAGCCCCTGACAGAAACGGCCGCCGTGCGTGTCCAGCCGCACGCCAAAGATGCGCCCCTGTTCGTGCAGGCGCGCCTCCTCGTAGAACCAGCGGGCACAGGCCAGGGCATCGTCGATCTCCCGCCCGCGATAGTCCACCAGGGCGATGACATGGGTGCTTTCCGGCACGTGTTCGACAAAGAGCTTGACCGCCTCGAGCACATCGCCGCCGGTGAAACCGATGAGCGCGTGCGGCATGGTGCCCATGCCTTTAAGCCGGCCGAAGAAGGGGGCGGTGAGATCCTGCGAGGAGCCGATGAAGCCCTTCACCTGCGGATCGGCCCGTTTCGCCGCCTGCGAACCGACGGCGGCGCCATAGGCGGCGAGCAGGTTCATCACCGGCCCGGCGGCATGGCGCGCGTGCATGTCCATGAAGGCGGCGCGGGGCACGGCGGTGCACATGTCGAAGGCATTGGCGGCACAGATGCAGGGCAGCCCCACCGTCTGCAGCAGCAGGGTTTCCACCTCCGAAAGGCGGGCGAAGGAGCCGGTCACCTCCATGAGCTTGTGTTCCGCCGGCACCTCCTCACCTTCGGCATAAAACAGGCGCACGCGGGCATCGGGCACAAGGCGGGCAAGCAGGCGGCGGGCCGGCTGCAGGGCGGTGACACAGCGACGGCGCAGGAAAATGGCATAGGTCACCTCCGCATCGCCGGATGAGGCGGCGATTCTGGCGGTGTTGGTGAAGTAGCGATCGGTAAGCGCGGACAGCGGCCCGGCGGCGAGCATGAGATCGACGATATGCTCAAGCGCCCGCTCCCTGGCCTCTTCAAGGGCGCGCTCATCCATTCCCTCGCCTTCCTGCGTCGTCATGTATCCTCCGAAGCCTCAGTCCGCTTCCCTGGAAATCTGCTCCATGGCCTCGATGAGCAGCTCCTCCATCCTGCGGCGGATGCGGTGATCGGAGATGTCCACGCCCTTGGCGTCAAGATCGGCGCGGATCTTGCGGAAAACGTCCTCGTCTCCCGGCTCCTCCAGATCGGCCATCACTACCTCCTCGGCGTATTTTTCCGCCTCCGGCCCGGAAAGGCCAAGCAGCTCCGCCACCCAGAGGCCAAGCAGGCGGTTGCGGCGCGCCTCCGCCTTGAAACGCAGCTCCTGATCATGGGCGAACTTTTCCTCATAGGCGCGCTTGCGTTCCTCAAATCCGTCGGTCATCTCCTTCACGGCTCCCTTGCACGTTATGCGAAAACACCGAAATACGCCACCCGCAAGCGGAGAAACGCTTTATGCGGGCGAAGATCCATCCCTGTCGGGGAACACATACATGGGCCGCCGGGCGCGTTCAATGCGCATTTCCGGCAGAGGTGCGCAGGTTATGGACGATAACAATTTTTGCATACTACACGGCACAACGTTGCCATCTTCCTCGTCACCCCGTAGATCAGCCGGGGGCTCGTGCCGCAAACTCATGCGCTTGTGGCCTTAGATACCGGCTTTCGCCGGTATGACGATGCATGTATCGTGTAGCGTGCAATTTTTGTTTTTCAGGCAGACTTGGGGCTATCCCCCTTCCCGGCAATCAAGGACCACAGGCTGAGGTGCGCATGGAGGGCTATGGCCCTGGCCCACAGGAAGGCTTAAGAGTTCAAGTGCAAACCATAAAAGCAGCCTTGTGTCCGGTGAGGGGGGCCGCAAAAGAGCTGTGGACAGTTTAGGGGCATTCTATCGCAAAAAGCTCCCTTGCGGCTTCACAGGGGGGCCTCTCCGTGCCTATATGGCATCCTGAAAGGAGATGTTTTCCTGCCGCGTGCGCCCGCGGGCGATCCGGCCTGTGTCTAGAACGGCAAAGCGAACTTCAGCTTGAGGGAACAAACCGGCCGTTCCGCCGCGGGGCAGCGCTGGCCATCAGATGGATGACATTCCATGAATCACAAGGGCAGACGGCTTTACGAGGGCAAGGCCAAGATCCTGTATGAAGGCCCCGAGCCCGGCACGCTGGTTGTGCACTTCAAGGACGACGCCACCGCCTTCAACGGCGAGAAGTTCGAGGTGATCGAGGGCAAGGGCGTCCTCAACAACCGCATCTCGGAATTCATCTTCACGCGCCTTGGCGAGATGGGCATCCCCACCAGCTTCATCAAACGCCTGAACATGCGCGAACAGCTGCACAAGCGCGTGGAGATCATTCCGCTTGAGGTGATCGTGCGCAACATCGCCGCGGGGTCCATCGCCAAGCGGCTGGGGCTGAAGGAAGGCGATCCCCTGCCCCGCTCCATCATCGAATACTGCTACAAGAACGATGAGCTGGGCGATCCGCTGGTGGCGGAGGAACACATCACGGCCTTTGGCTGGGCCAGCCCGCAGGAGCTGGATGACATCGTGCAATATGCCATTCGCATCAACGATTATCTCTCCGGCCTTTTCGCCGGGGTGGGAATTCGGCTTGTGGACTTCAAGCTGGAATTCGGCCGTGAATATTCGCCGGACGGCATGGTGCGCACGGTGCTCGCCGATGAGATCAGCCCCGATTCCTGCCGGCTGTGGGACATGAAAACAGGCGAAAAGCTGGACAAGGACCGATTCCGCCGCGATCTCGGCGGGCTTGTGGACGCCTATACGGAAGTGGCGCGCCGGCTCGGCCTGATCACCGGCGGCGGCAACGGCATGCGCCCCGGCCCGAAGCTGGTGAAGGGATGATTCAGCATATCTTCAGCCCCATCTAAGTGCTGGAATTTTTGCTGTTAATGTCACAACTCTTCATATTGATTTCGGACTCATTTTTGTATATATTCTTGGTGGTATCCGCCCCTTGGGAGTACGCCTGCTCGTCTATCCTGAGCATGTGCAGAAACCTTGGGGCTTTTTTATTGGCAATGGGGTTGAGACCTTATGCGAGTACGCCGCATAGCCATATTTATTGATGTAGGATTTTTTCTTAAAAGGCTTCCACATATAGTTGAAGAAAAATATCGCTCCACGCCACAACAAGTAGCTGAAACAGCAAGAATATTATGTAAACGCCATGTTCAGAGGTTGGTAGGCGAGAAAGATCGCTGGCTCGACCATGTTTATCGCCTTTTTTATTATGATGCTTATCCCTATTCAGGGCACGCCCATCATCCCTTGCTCAATCAACAGATAGATTTTTCCAAAACTCCCGAAGCCCATTTCCGGCTACAACTTTTTGATGAGCTCAGGCGCAAACGGAAATTTGCCCTTCGTCTTGGGCGGGTTGAAAAAACTGGTGATTGGCAAATCAACTACCGCTTGACCAAAATCCTGCTAAAAACACACCGATGGCACGATGTATTTTCAGCATTGGCGGAAGGAAAAGACCCGAGAAAAAAATATCCGAATTTAACCGATGAAGATATAAGAGAGTTATATAAACTTTCAAACACATGGAAGGAATTTGATAAACATAGCTTACATTATTCTTTACGTCAGAAGGGTGTTGATATGAGATTAGGGATTGATATAGCATCAATAACATTAAAAAATCAGGCTGATACTTTGATTTTGGTTACAGGTGACAGTGACTTTGTACCAGCTGCAAAACTTGCCAGACGAGAGGGGGCAGAAGTCATCCTTGATCCACTCAGACAATCAATAAAAGAGCAATTACATGAACATATAGATGGCCTCGCTTCAGTATTGCCCTGATTAACACGAACCAAAATAGACAATGCGAATGTGAAAATTCAATTTTTGAAAGTTGGATGAAAAGTCCTGTGCATTGCGCCTCATGATGGGGTGCAAGAAACCACAGAATTTGCTAAAGCCCGCCGCATGGAAGCAACGGTTCGCAGGAGGCGGCGGTTCCATGAAAGCCATCGTGAAGATCATGTTGCGGCCGGCGGTGCTGGATCCGCAGGGCAAGGCCATCGCGCATGCGCTTTCCGCGCTGGGTTTTTCCGGCGTGGGCGAGGTGCGGCAGGGCAAGCTGATCACGCTGGAGCTGGACGAGACGGACGCGGAGAAGGCGCGCGAGACGGTGAAGGAGATGTGCGAGAAGCTGCTCGCCAACACCGTGATCGAGGACTACGAGATCGAGCTGGAGGCGTGAGCGCCATGCAATCCGTCGTCGTCCTCTTTCCCGGCATCAATCGCGAGCACGACATGATCCGCGCGCTGGAAATCGCCAGCGGGCGCAAACCCCACGTGGCCTGGCACACGGACACGGCGCTGCCCAAGGGCGTGGATCTCGTGGTCATCCCGGGCGGCTTTTCCTATGGCGATTACCTGCGTGCCGGAGCGATTGCCGCGCGCTCGCCCATCATGCGGGCGGTCATCGCCGCGGCGGAGAAGGGTGTTAAGGTGCTGGGCGTGTGCAACGGCTTTCAGATCCTCACCGAGGCGCACCTGCTGCCCGGGGCGCTCATGCGCAACGCGGGGCTCAAGTTCGTGTGCAGGACGGTGAGGCTCAGGGTGGAAAATGATTCAACCTTCTTCACCAACCGCCTGAAAAAAGGCGATATTCTGCCCTGCCCCGTGGCCCATCATGACGGCAACTATTATGCCGATGAGGAGACGCTCAAGCGGCTGGAGGGCGAAGGCCGCGTCGTCTTCCGCTATGCCGAGGGCACGAACCCGAACGGGTCGGTCAACGACATCGCCGGGGTGATGAACGAACGCGGCAATGTCATCGGCATGATGCCGCACCCGGAAGACCGCGTGGAGGCGCTGCACGGCGGCGATGAGTGCCTGCCGCTGTTCCTGTCCATCGTCGAGGAGGTGGCGGCATGAGCGTGCTCCTCCGCACACTCCTGCATGCGCATGATGCCGGCCGGAAAGATGGTGTTTCACCCGGAAGGCATGTGCCTGTTCTTCCCCTCCCCCTGGCAGGGGGAGGGGCAGGGAGGGGGTCGGGCGGCAAACTCCGGCGTTTGTGGCCCGCCCCCCTCCCGGCCCCTTGCGGGGCCGACCTCCCCCTATCAGGGGGAGGAAAAGGGCTGGTCATGCCCTTGAGCGAAGAAGTCTTGGAGGCGGTGGCATGAGTGAGAATGCAGCCAGCAATGCGCCGGTGAACGAGATCGATATCGAGATCACGCCGGAGCTGGTGGCGGAGCATGGGCTGAAGCCCGAGGAATACGAGAAGATCCTTGAGCTTCTCGGGCGGGAGCCGACGTTTACGGAGCTTGGCATCTTCTCGGCCATGTGGAACGAGCACTGCTCCTACAAGTCGTCCAAGAAGTGGCTGCGCACCCTGCCGACGGAGGCGCCCTGGGTGATTCAGGGGCCGGGCGAGAACGCGGGCGCCATCGACATTGGCGACAATCAGGCCATCGTCTTCAAGATGGAAAGCCACAACCATCCCTCCTACATCGAGCCGTATCAGGGCGCGGCCACGGGCGTGGGCGGAATCCTGCGCGATGTATTCACCATGGGCGCGCGCCCCATCGCGGCGGCCAATTCCCTGCGCTTCGGCAGCCCAGAGCACTGGAAGACGCGGCATCTCGTCTCCGGCGTGGTGGCGGGCATCGCAGGCTATGGCAACTGTTTCGGCGTGCCCACGGTGTGCGGCGAGGTGAACTTTCATGCGCGCTATGACGGCAACATTCTGGTGAATGCCTTCGCCGCCGGGCTGGCACAGGCCGACCGCATTTTCTACTCCAAGGCCAAGGGCGTGGGCCTGCCCGTTGTCTATATCGGCGCCAAGACGGGGCGTGATGGCATTCATGGCGCCACCATGGCCTCGGCCGAATTCGGCGAGGACGTGGAGGAAAAGCGCCCGACCGTGCAGGTGGGCGATCCGTTCACGGAGAAGTGCCTGCTTGAAGCCTGCATGGAGCTGTTTGAGAACGACTGCGTGATTGCCATTCAGGACATGGGCGCGGCGGGGCTGACCTCCTCGGCGGTGGAAATGGGGGCGAAGGGCAACCTCGGCATTGAGCTGAACCTGGATGCGGTGCCGCAGCGCGAGGAGGGCATGACGGCCTACGAGATGATGCTCTCCGAAAGCCAGGAGCGCATGCTGCTGATCCTGAAGCCTGAGAAGCGTAAGCTGGCGGAACAAATCTTGCGCAAGTGGGAGCTGGATTTCTCCATCGTCGGCAAGACCACCGATAACCTGCGCTTCAAGGTGTTCCACAAGGGGCGGCTGGTGGCCGATCTGCCCATCAAGGAGCTGGGCGATCAGGCGCCGGAATACGACCGGCCGTGGGTGGAGCCGAAGGTGCAGCCGCCGCTGAAGCCCGAGGATGTGCCGGCGCCTGCGGATTACAATGATGCGCTCTTGCGCATGATCTCCTGCCCCGATTTGTGCTCCAAACGCTGGGTCTATGAGCAATACGACTATCTGGTGCAGGCGAATACGGCGCAGATTCCGGGCGGGGATGCGGCGGTGATGCGCGTGCATGAGAATGGCAAGGCGATTGCCATTTCCTGCGACGTGACCCCGCGCTATGTGGAGGCCGATCCGTTTGAGGGCGGCAAGCAGGCGGTGGCGGAATGCTACCGGAACTTAAGCGCCGTGGGCGCGGAGCCGAAGGCGATTACCGACAACCTGAACTTCGGCAATCCGGAGCGGCCGGAGATCATGGGCCAGTTCGTCAGGGCCGTGCAGGGCCTGGGAGAGGCCTGCCGGGTGCTGGACTTTCCCGTCGTGTCCGGCAACGTTTCGCTCTACAATGAGACGAACGGGCGCGCCATTCTGCCGACGCCTACCGTTGCCGGCGTGGGCGTACTGCCCGACTGGCGGCAGATGGCCACCATCGCCTTCAAGCGCGAAGGTGACATTCTGATGCTCATCGGCGGGCACGGCACACAGCTGGGCCAGAGCATTTTCTTGCGCGAGGTTCTGGGGCGCGAGGAAGGGGCGCCGCCGCCTGTGGATCTTGCGCGTGAGAAGAAGCATGGCGCCTTCATCCGCCGGCTCATTCGCGATGGCGTCACCGACACGGTGCATGACATTTCCGATGGCGGGCTGGCGGTTGCGGTGGCGGAAATGGCCATGGCCTCGGGCCTGGGTGCTTCCGTTGACACGCTGCCGCCGGGCAGCCCGCACGTAGCCCTGTTCGCGGAGGATCAGGCGCGTTATGTCATCGCCATTGCGCCGGAGCGGCTGGAGCAGGTGATGATGGCGGCGGCGGAAAAGGACATCCCGGCTGCGCCCATCGGCCGGGTAGAGGGCGACCGGCTGAAGCTGGGCGAGGTCATCGACCTTTCCGTTGCCGAACTCAAAGAGGCGCACGAGCGCTGGCTGCCGGAATACATGGAAGCGGAGCTGTAAGCCTCCTGCCCCGCTCCGTACAATCAACGGAAGACTGTAGCGAGCAAAACAAAAGGCCGCGCCTGAGCTTGGCTTCGCTCATAATGCGCGGCCTGCCGCAAATTGCGGTCTTCGGGCGTGTCCTCATGAAATCCAACGCGCCAGCCCCTTAAAGTCAGCATTTTCGCTTCATCTCGCTGGCCTTTCGCCCTTGAAAATAGCATTGGCTATTCTCTGCGGGCGAAAAGACCAGCGATATTTTGCGAAAATGCCGCTGGCATCGCTGTCTTTCATGAGTCCACGCCCTAAAGCCCGATGCCAAAAGGCAGAGCGGGATCAGTACACATCTTATACAAATGTCCTTACCGCCGGAAGGGTATTTCATATTTTTTCTGAAACAGTTCGGCTGCGTTTTTCAATTTCGCCTAGGGGTCCTGTAACCTGAGGTCTGGAAATTTTGTTGGAGGCTTGCGCTGTGTGCCCCTGCCGAAGCATGCCCCGGCAGGGGCGGTCCATTCCGGTTTCATGGCGCGGAAATTTTGCATGGGGTGCTTGCGTTGCCCCTGCTGGCGCGGTTTGCTGCGCAGGGTGGAACAGGCACGCAAAGCCCAAGGATGACACTATGCGCGATTTTTCCGAGCCCCGGGTGATGGCCCCCGTGGACGAAGACTCTGCCGGGGATGATCCGCGGCGATCCTATTGCCTGCCGCTTTCGGCAGATGATGCGATGATCTTTCGCTGGCTGACCGATCCGAAAGGGGAGCGGGAGGCCATCGTCAACCATCACAAGGCGCGGTTCGTGGCGATGTCGCAGCAGGAGCGGCAGGTGCTGGACGACATCAACGAACGCCTGCCGGCGTCCGCCCAGGTGGCACCCTTTTCGCTGCTGCCGCCGGCGGTGTGGGAAACGGAACTGGAAGCGCGGCTGATGTCCTGGGGGCTGGTGCCGGTGCATCCCTATCTCAACATGTATCTGCCGGTTTCGGACGGCGGCAATCCCGTCTTGCACCTGCCGGCGGCGCCGCAAACCTATCCCGACAGCTATACGGAAGGCGCGCTGAGGGAACTGCACCGGATCTGCAACCACTATGGCGAGGCGTGTGCGGCGCTTGAACGGCCGCAGCCGGATGATGCATGCGCCCTGGCCGACTGGCTGGAGGAGGAAGAGGCGCTGAGGCTGGATGCGGTGGAGGAGATCCTGATGCTGGCGGAATTCCTCGCCCGCCGCCTGCTTGGCAACGAGATCGTCGAGCGCCACGAGGGGCTGTTTGGTGCGGTGATGAAAAAGGCCATGGGCTTTCCGCCCGGCCTGCTCATGGAGCGGGTGTGAGCGCTTTTTGCTTCCGCCCGGGCGCCATTTGCGGCCCTTGCGCCTCATGACGGAAGGGGGCGCTGCCTGATCATCTCCCAACAGGTCTGGCCTGGCGAAAAACGCATGCGATACCAGCACCTTTCATACGTGCCAGGAGCGAATGATTGCACCTGGTGCGTGTGCCATTTTGTGCAGCCGGGATTTTCAGAAGCAATCAGGCGCTTGTCAGGCCGGCGGGCTTGTGTATGAGTGGCGGGCGGGTATTCTGGGCCGGATCGGGGATCCGGCAGCTTTCATCGAAGAGGGGATAAAAGTCGATGCGCGTGTATTATGACAGCGACGCGGACGTCAGTCTGATCAAGGAAAAGAAGGTGGCCATCGTCGGCTTCGGATCCCAGGGGCATGCCCATGCCATGAACCTCAAGGATTCGGGGGTGAAGGACGTGGCGGTGGCGTTGAGACCGGGGTCGCAGTCGGCCAAGAAGGCGGAATCGGCGGGGCTTGCCGTGATGACCGTGGAAGAGGCCGCGGCCTGGGCCGATCTGATCATGATGGCCATTCCCGATGAGTTGCAGGCTGACGTGTGGAAGCGGCAGATCGCCCCGCACATCCGCGACGGGGCGGCGCTGGCCTTCGCCCATGGCCTGAACATTCACTTCAAGCTCATCGAGCCGCCGGCAACGCTGGATGTGATCATGGTGGCGCCGAAGGGGCCCGGGCATACCGTGCGCGGCGAGTATCTGAAGGGCGGCGGCGTGCCCTGCCTGATTGCCGTGGCGCAGGATGCCACCGGCAACGCCCATGACCTGGCGCTGGCCTATGCCTCGGCCATTGGCGGCGGGCGCTCCGGCATCATCGAGACCACCTTCCGCGAGGAATGCGAGACCGACCTGTTCGGCGAGCAGGCGGTGCTATGCGGCGGGCTGGTGGAGCTGATCCGCAACGGCTTCGAGACGCTGGTGGAGGCGGGCTATGCGCCGGAGATGGCCTATTTTGAATGCCTGCACGAAGTGAAGCTGATCGTGGATCTCATCTACGAGGGCGGTATCGCCAACATGAACTATTCCATCTCCAACACGGCGGAATATGGCGAATACGTCTCCGGCCCGCGCGTCTTGCCCAAGGAGGAGACGAAGCGGCGCATGAAGGAGGTCTTGCACGATATCCAGACCGGCAAGTTCGTTTCCGACTGGATGCGCGAGTGTCAAGCCGGCCAGCCGGCCTTCAAGGCCATGCGGCGGCTCAATGATGAGCATCCCATCGAGGCCGTGGGCGAACGCCTGCGGGCCATGATGCCCTGGATCGCCGCCAACAAGCTGGTGGACAAGGAGAAGAACTGAATAGTCCTGAGCGTGATACCGCATTCCATCGTCACGACAGGCGAAAAAGCCGCTCCGAAAAGGGCGGCTTTTTCTTTGGCCCAAATGACCAGTGAACGGCTTGAGGCGCCTTTCTCATAACGGGCTGTTCTCTTGGCCCGCTTTTGGATATTCATTTGCGCGAAAGAGCAATTGGCTGCTATTTCTAGATGAAATTGCCTGCTTGTAATAAGGCACAAAACCGATTTCATGGAAGGGGGCTCATGGAAAATCGCCAATTAATGGATCCTGCCCGGCAGGGAAAAATGGACGTTGGACACCGGCTTGCGGCAGGCTTTAGCTTTTGCGCCACACTACACGACACATATACCGTCATACCGGCGAAAGCCGGTATATCAGGCCACAAGCGCATGAGTTTGCGGCACAAGACCCCGGCTTTCGCCGGGGTGACGAGAAAGATGGCGACGCTATGTCGTGTAGTGTGCTTTTGCGTTCTGCTTGCGGGCGTTTTGGCATCGTTTCAATGCAGGGCACTTGCCGATACCGCCGACAAGTTTTTCAAAAGCCCCCCCAAAGCCGAAGAGAAATCGCTTGCAAAAACGCGTATTGGCATTCTGGGGCGCGATGAACGCAGGCTTTTGCCGCGGGCATTGGCGCCCCTGCAGGACAGGGTGGGGCTTTTGATCACCCGGCGATATGACAAGGTGCGCAAGCGCTGGCACATGTCCACCTGCACGGCAAGCTGTGTCTCCCGCCATGTTCTGCTGACGGCGGCCCATTGCATCATGCCGACACGCAACAGCAAGAGCAGAGGCCCTGTCGATTTTTCGCGCATGGTTTTTCTCCTGCGTCCCTGGGCCGGGCGCCACAGCATCAGGCTGCTGCCAAGAGGCAAGACGGCGGAAAAACGCCGCATGCTCATGCGAACAGGCCCGGGCTGGCGCAAAGGTGTGGTCAGTCATGCCCTTGAAGACTGGGCCCTGATCCCCTTGAGCGACATGACGCCCTGCCCCGCCACGCTGCGCGTGCATCCGGTGCGGGCAGACAATCCGCACATTCGCAAAAAGCGCCATGCCCTGCTCGTCGTCGGGTTTCAGGGCGACAAAATGCGACACAAGGACCGACGCCTGTATGGCTCGACTTGTCGCGCCACGCGCGCAGCGCGCTATGCATCACGCGTCAGGCGACTGGAACACAACCTCGGTCACAAACTCATCCTGCACTTTTGTGATCTGTCCAAGGGATCTTCCGGCGGGCCGGTATTTGCAAAAATCAGGGGACGGCCGGTGATCATCGGTGTGGTTTCCAGCACAATCAGGGTGCATGAAGGCAAAAGAGGCGGGCTTTCCGGCAAGGGCGGCATGAGCCGTCAGACAGAACGGATCAACGTGGCTACTCCGGCCACGGTGTTCTACCGCTCGCTCAAGGACATGATCCGGAAATATGACGGCCAGTGATCAACGCGCTTGAAGTGCATGAGGGATCCGTTTAACGGCACGGAAGGCAGGCCTGCATGACTTCATAAGCCGTGCATGCATGCGCCTTATTTTTTCATTCTACAACAGAAACATGCGCAGGCAGCGAAGCGATGGTGCACAGACCCGTTTGCGCTCACTGGCCATCGCCGGAGGCGGCTGCGGACGCCCCATGTGGCGCGCGCAAGGACTCCAGCATGCGCTTCAAGGTTTCCAGTTCGGCATCCAGTGTGGCCACCACATCGCGAAAATCGCCTTTTGCGCTCTCCTCGCCGGCATCGGCAACCGGGGGTGTCGCCTCCTGCCCCGCCGGGGCCCTGGCAGAATGGGCAGTGGCCTCCGATGACGCCGCTGCGGGCTTCTCGGGCATGGCCACATGTTCGCTCTCCTCGGAGGGGAGCGCCGCATCGGCGAACACGGGCGGCTCGGGCCTTTGCGGCATGTCTTGCGCGGTCTTTGGCGCAAGCGGCGTTGCGAAGGCGGAAAAGATGCGACGCCCTTCCAGAGCTTCCTCAGGCATCATTTCATCCTGCCGCGCCAGCTTTTCGAGAATCTCGACGGGATCGACGCTGCTTGTGTGCATGGCCTCATCGGCGGAAGCGGGCAGCGCGATCGGCGAGGAGAGATCGGCAAGCTCCTCCGGTGCTTCCACCAGGGTGAGAATGCCGGGGCGCTCCTTCAGCTGCGGTGAGCGCCAGGGATCGTCGATGCGGGCGGCACCAAAGAGATGGCCCTGCAGATAGTCCACCCCCCAGTCGCGCAGCATGGCGGCGTCGGCCTCGGTCTGCACCCATTCGGCCACCACCTTCATGCCCAGCTGATGGGCCAGGTCCACCAGTGAGCGCACGAAATACTGGTTTTCGGTGTTCTCGCTGAGCCGTTCACAGAAGCCGCCATCAAGCTTGACGATATCGGCATCGAGCAGCTTCAGGTTCTTGTAAGAGGAATAGCCGGCGCCGAAATCATCGATGGCCACCTTGCAGCCGAGGTCGCGCAGGCGGGCAATGAAATCGCGGGTGGCGTCAAGCTCGTTCATCACCGTGGTTTCGGTAATCTCCACCACCAGGCGATCGGTGACGCTGACATGATCGGCGAGCAGATCGGTGATGCGCGCATTCCAGCGGGCATCGGCGGTGGTGACGCCGGACATGTTGACGGATAGCCGGGCCTCGGGCTCGGCGCGCAGGGTCTCCAGCGCCAGTTCGATGACATTGAAATCCACAAGCCGGATGAGCCCGAGCTTCTCGGCAATGGGAATGAGATGGGCGGCGGCGACGATATCGCCGTCGGAGGTGCGCATGCGCAGCAAGGATTCGTGATAGACGGGCCGTTCGGTGCGGGCATCGACGATGGGCTGGAAGGCCAGCGTGAAATGATTGTTGCGCAGGGCATCGACGATGTCCGCCGCACAGCGGGCGTTGAGCATGCGCTGGGAGATGCGGTGCGGCTCGGAGGTGTGAATGACGCCCTTTTTCAGCGGCTGATCGGCGGCTTCGGCCAGGGCCTCCTCGGCGCGGGCAATGGCCTCATCACGATTGCGGGCATGTTCGGGCAGAACGACGGCGCCGATGGAGAGCATGGCCCAGACGGGGCCGTTTGCGGTTTCGATCACGCGCTCGTTGGCCACGGAGAGGAAGCGCTCCATGGCCACCTCCAGATCCTCGCGCGTGCAGTGATGGAGAATGAGGCCGAAACGGGAATCGGAATAGCGGGCAACAATGTCCTCGCTGCGGGCGACGCGGCGCAGGCGGCGCCCAACGATGCGCACGACGTCATCGGCGGTGTCATAGCCGTAGGCATCGGCGATCACGGCGAGGTTGTCCAGCGAGGCGATGAGAAAGGCCGCCGGGGCATTGTCGGCCACGGCCTTCAACGCCACGGTTTCCAGCGCGGCATTCAGCGCGCTGCGGTTCATCAGGCCGGTCAAGGGATCATACTGGCCGAAGATCTTCAGCTCATTGTGCATGTGATGGCGGCCATTGACGCGCCGGACCATGCCCAGCACGCGCACGGGCCGGCCGTCGCTTCCGGCAAACCAGCGGCCGCAGTCCTCCACCAGCACGGGCTGCGAGCCGGTATCGCCCGAAGGCCGGATGGCATATTCCACGCAGAAAGGCACACCGGAGCCCGCATCGCGCCCTTCGCCCTCGAAGATGGCGGCATGGCGGGTGGAATCGCTTTCGGGATCGATGAGCGCGGCAAAGCCGGTGCCGGTTTGCAGCAGGGTGGGATCATCGATCTCAAGCAGGGCTGCGGCATTGTCGCTCCAGACAATGCGGTCGCTCTCGATATCCCAGTGATAGGCCGCCGCTCCGGCCGCCATGACCGCCAGCCGAAAAGCGCTGTCACACAGATTCGTCCTGTCGCTCCGTTCGGAAGTGGCTTTCTTGTCCACCACGTCTCGCCCCTGTGTCTTGTCCCCGCAACACACCAACCTGCCGACGATATCTCGGCCCTTGAGCCGAAGCCTTCTTTAAAGAACGCCGGCGAAAAACGTTTTTCATCCCCTGCCCCCGCAGAGGGATCCGTGAGATATCCCGATTAGAGCGCCAAAACGTAAAGAAATGCAAAATGATGAGAGACAAATGCCGCTTCTGGCGGGCAGTGGGGCTGTGATCTCGCGGCGGGGGCAGGGCGTGCGCCGTGCGGCAGGGCAGCGGGTGTTTTCCGGCGATGTCCCGGTCTGACACAGGCGGGTAACAGATTCCGTTATTGCGGCAGGATGAAGGGCTTCGCGTCTTGTGGTGTCGTTACCGCCGGCTGCCACATTTTGTGGGAACAGGTTGAGAACTCTGATGTATTAGCTGATTCGGACAGGGTTCGTTCTCAAAATCTTCATATCCTGACCATCATGGCGGCAAAGCGGCCTGAGGGCGGCAAGATATCGTTAACTCTTTTTGGCTGCGGGAACCGACAATGGTTAACGGCGCCAGTGATAACCGGCCCGCTCTTGCCCTCCTCTCACCTTGAGGAACCATTCCCGAAAATTGTTCAATCTCCGGGTTCTCTCTACCTGAAAGCATCATCCGGCCGTGAACAGGAGGAAAACACCGCGCCATGCGCTGATTCGAACAGGGTTCGTTTCATGGGTGTTCGAAAGCGTTAACGGCCTATCCCGGAATGAGGCATAAGGGTTGATGAAACATTGCCGGGCCCTGGACTCCGGGATGGAAAGGCAATGAGGCCGGAGATCCGTTTCACACGCGGGAAAAGATGCCCGCCGCTTGCCCTGCCCTTACCAGCCGGCGTCTTCCGGCAGCAGGCCGAGTTCGATCAGCTTGAGTTTCAGCGTGAGCATGTCGCGCCAGGCCAGCCGCTTCTGCAGGGGCTGGCGCAGGAGATAGGCGGGATGCAGCATGGGCAGCAAGGGCGCGCGCACCGCGCCGACCTCACACTGCAGCCAGCCACCGCGCAATTTCAGGATTCCTTGCGTGCGCCCGGTGAGGCGCTGGGTGGGCGTGGCGCCAAGACAGACGATGATGCGGGGCCGGACGATCTCGATGGTGCGGATCAGCCAGGGCATGCAGAAGGCCACTTCCGCTTCCTCGGGCTTGCGGTTTCCCGGCGGGCGCCAGAAGACGACGTTTGTGATGAGCACGGCGCGGGCCGGATCCTCGGCGGTGCGGGACAGCCCGATGGCCTCGAGCATGAGATCGAGCAGGCGGCCTGAGCGCCCAACAAAAGGACGGCCCTGCAGATCCTCGTCGCGCCCCGGGGCCTCGCCGATCAGCAGCACCGGCGCCTCCGGATTGCCGTCCACATAGACGGTGTTGGTGGCGGTCTTGCGCAGGGGAAAATCGCGCATGGAATCGAGGGCGTGATAGATTTCCTCGATGCTGGCACAATCCTGCGGCGATATGCCTGCTGATCCCGCATCAGCAAGCGGCAGGGCGGGCATGGACGCAGCGCCCTGAGCCGGGCCGGGCGCGCGTTCTGCCGAACCGGGTGTGGCATGGGCGGCAATGCCTTCAGGCAGGCCCGGGGCGGATTTCGGTGGAGGTGCCTTTATCGGGCCCTGCGCATCATCTGGCTGCGTGGCCGGGCGCTGTTGCGCCCGTGAGCCGGTGAAGTCCGCAGGGCGATCAAGCACGGCCTCATCCGCACCCATCTCCGCCTGCCAGGCAAGAAGAGCGGCGAGAGCGCGCACATCCGTGCCATTGCCGTTCGCTTCTCCGTTCATGACTTAAAACATGACACGATCCCGCCCTTGGGAAAAGAGGCGCGCAGAGGAAAGGGCCGGCACACGACACATGCATCATCATACTGCAGATCAGCCGGTATCGCAGGCCATTGACTCATGCGTCTGTGGCTCAAGACCCAAGGCTTCCGCCCCTGCCTGTCCAAGAAAATTCAGGAAGCGTGTTGTTGCCGTTAAATCGACCGAAGAAAAAAGACTTTCCATGAGCTAGGGGGTTTGTTATTTAATTCATTGATAAAACACAATAAAACGTCATTGCCGGGCCCCGTCCCGGCAATCCAGGGGCCAGGAATGAGGTGTTTTTGGTGGGCGGTGATGCTCACCAGCAGGCTTGATCTGAGCCGTATGGATATAAAATGCCGGAACGGGATTGTATCCCGTTCCGGAATGTTTCGGCGGGGCTTTCAGCCCCGCCCAAGGCATGAATGGCGGGGTAATATACCCCGCCCAAACGTTCCGGAAGGATATACAATATCCTTCCGGCGGTAAGAGGTTCCTCTCGAAGGGTAGAGTCCTGAAGAACCCTTCTTGACTGCCATCACCGCATGCGTAAACCGCCCCTGGATGCCCGGGACACGCCCGGGCATGACGTAACTTGTTGATATTCCACATAAAAACAACACTCTCCAAGTTTAGGCAATGGTGGGAGAATGCCTTGGTAAAAGCATCTGCATAGTATGTGAGTGCTCACCTTTTTCAGGGTAAAAATCACTCGCAACGCATGGAGCAAATTAATTGGACACGCCTGGGCTTTCGCCGGGGTGACGAGATAGAGGGCAATCTTGTCGTGTAATGTGACGGGCCGGGCCTGTGCATTCCGGTCAGGCTCTTAGACCATTGCCGCATTGCGGGACGGGGCTTTCGCCCCGTTAACTTTTATCAGGACGGGCGGGCCCTCGTGGCCCGGCATTTTACCCGGACATGCGCGGTTCATCACGGGAAGGAGAAGGCGAGATGGCATCCTCGGTGGTCATCGTTTCGGCAGCACGCACGCCGGTGGGCTCGTTCAACGGCTCCCTGTCCACGCTGCCTGCCCATGTTCTGGGGGCAGCGGCGATGAAGGCGGCCCTGGAGCGCGCGCAGGTGGAGCCCGGCGAGGTCAACGAGGCGATCATGGGCCAGGTGCTCACGGCAGCGCAGGGGCAGAACCCGGCGCGGCAGGCCGCACTTTCCGCCGGCCTGCCGGAGAGCAGCACGGCCTTTACCCTCAATCAGGTGTGCGGCTCCGGCCTGCGCGCGGTGATTACCGGCATGCAGCAGATCCTGCTGGGGGATGCCGACATCGTTCTCGCCGGCGGGCAGGAATCCATGTCGCTGTCGCCGCATGCCCAGCATTTGCGGGCAGGCGTGCGCATGGGCGATGCCGCTTTTGTGGACACCATGATCCGCGACGGGCTGTGGTGCGCCTTCAATGACTGTCACATGGGCATTACCGCCGAGAACGTGGCCGAGCGCTGGCAGATCTCGCGCGAGGAGCAGGATCTCTTTGCCGCCCGCTCGCAGAACAAGGCGGAGGCGGCGCGGCGCGAAGGGCGCTTTGACGAGGAAATCGTGCCGGTGACGGTGCGCACGCGCAAGGAAGAGATCGTGGTGGACAGGGATGAGTACATCCGCGAGGGCGTGACCCCGGAGCAGCTGGCCAAACTGAAGCCCGTTTTCAAGAAGGACGGCACGGTCACGGCCGGCAATGCCTCCGGCATCAATGACGGTGCGGCGGCACTTGTGCTGATGCGCGAGGAGGAAGCGGAACGCAGGGGGCTTGAGCCGCTGGCGCGCATCGTCAGCTGGGGTCAGGCAGGCGTGGATCCGGCGATTATGGGCACCGGCCCGGTGCCGGCATCGAAGAAGGCACTGGAAAAGGCGGGCTGGCGCGTGGACGATCTCGATCTCGTCGAGGCCAACGAGGCCTTCGCCGCTCAGGCCATCGCCGTGAACCGGGAGATGGGCTGGAACGAGGAGATCGTGAACGTCAACGGCGGCGCCATCGCCATTGGCCATCCCATCGGCGCTTCCGGTGCGCGCATACTCACCACGCTGCTTTACGAGATGAAACGCCGCGATGCCAGGCGCGGGCTGGCGACCCTGTGCATCGGCGGCGGCATGGGCATTGCGCTGTGTGTGGAGCGCTGAGAAGGCCCGGCCCGGCGCGTTTTTTCACGTGTGTGAATGGTGAAAGAGGGAGTGGACGATCATGGGCAGGGTGGCTCTGGTGACCGGCGGCACGCGCGGGATCGGCGCGGCGATTGCGCGGGCGCTGAAGGACGCGGGCTATGCGGTGGCGGCCAATTTCGGCGGCAATGAAGAGGCCGCCAATGCCTTTGCGGAGGAAACGGGCATTCCCGTCTATCGCTGGGATGTGTCCGACTATGATGCCTGCGCGGAAGGGGTTGCGCGCGTTGAAGCCGATCTCGGGCCGATCGAGATCCTCATCAACAATGCCGGGATCACGCGCGATGCCTTCCTGCACAAGATGACGCCGGAGATGTGGCGGGCGGTGATTGCGGTGGATCTCGATTCCGTGTTCAACATGTGCCGGCTGATCATTCCGGGCATGCGGGAGCGCGGCTTTGGCCGCATCGTCAATGTCTCCTCCGTCAACGCCCAGAAGGGCCAGATGGGTCAGACCAACTACGCCGCGGCCAAGGCGGGCATGATCGGATTCACCAAATCGCTGGCGCAGGAGGTGGCGGCGAAGGGGATCACGGTGAATGCGATCACGCCGGGCTATTGCGAAACCGACATGGTGCGCGCGGTGCCGGAAAAGGTGCTCAACGAGCGCATCCTGCCGCAGATTCCTGTGGGGCGGCTGGCGCAGCCGGAAGAGATCGCCCGGGCCGTGCTCTTCCTCGTTGATGATGATGCCGGCTTCATCACCGGCGCGACGCTGGCCATCAACGGCGGGCAGTACATGGCCTGATGGTCTTTTTCAGGCGCCCTGCCCCACCTAATGCGCTCCTTTTAATATTGCAGGCTGCATAGCAGGATCGCGCTTGCGTCTTCATCAAGAGCGGAGAAGGCCGCGCAGGTTTCTGCCGATCTTGCGCAGCATCTGGGGTTCCTTGCGGGCAAAGGCGGAAAGGGGCGGCAGCCTGTGTTTCGGCATCGCGGAAACGGGCGGCTCATCCTTCATGCGGGCACGCTGTTTTAAGCGATGGCGCATGAGGGCGACGATATCCTTTTCTTCCGCTGCCGGTTTCTGAACCGAGGTCTTTTGCACCATATCTTCCGAGCCGCGGGCCTGTGATTGCGCTGCGGGGTCCTTCCCGGGAGCGGCAGCGGGCCTTGATGCATTGCCTTGCGGCAGGCTGCCGCGCAGAGCAGAGGGCGACCCTGGCGTTGCCTTGTCATTCTTCTCGCCGGGCTTTCTGATCACACCGCCCGGATGAAGCTGGCGCGATTGACCGCCAATGTTGAATTCCGGCGCATGCAGCACCACAAGATGCACTTCGCCGGGATCATACATGTCTTTCGGATTTTTCGGCTCCTCATGAACAACGCCGATCTTGGCGCTGTCGCCCTCGATCTGGAAGGTGTCCATGTGGGGGATGACGGCATTGCGCATTATGCAATAGCGCAGAAAGGCGAGGCCTTTCTCCATCATCCAGGAAAACGGCACCGGCGCCTCATCGAAAATAAGCGCCTTTCCGATCAGATAGGGCGCGCCGCGAAAGACACAGCCAACGGGCCCGTGCGGCTCATGCCTGCGCCTTGAAGAAAAGGGCACGGGCTTTGCGCTGAGGGCGATGTTGTCTTCATCCGTCCTGAGGATATCGAAGATGCGGGGCGGCATGAGCATATCGCTCATGCACCAGTGCACCGCGCTTGCCTTGCGCTGTTCAAGAACGGCCTCGGTGAGGCGGCGGCAGAGGGTCATGGCCTTCATCACTTCGGCGCTGTCGGTGAAGGCCACATCAGCGATGAGGGCCTCGCCAAGGATCTGTAACAGTTCTTCCGGCACCTGTGCGGCCAGCGGCCCCTTACCCACGGTGATCAGGGTATAGGCGGCATGCCCGTTCACGACCGAGCGCGCCTCGGGAAAGATCATGCCGGTATAGGGACAGGTGAGCGCGGTGCGAAAGCCTTCCGTGCCGAGCGGCCGCTCCACCTGGGATATGAGAATGAGAAGCTGGCCGCGCGGAATGAAAACGGTGAGATCCTTCTCCGTTGTGCCCATAAGCGGCGTGACCTCTTCGCCCAGGCCGAGCTCTTTGGCCATCCTGCCGATGGTATCAAGCAGACGGCGGGCAGGTACGGGCCTGTGTTCGTCATGAAGTATGGCGCATTCCACCTGCTGAAGAGGAACGATCCGCATCTTTCACCCTCAACCCCCGGTTCATCGATTCCGATCACAAGCTTTATGCGCGTATGGTTAGTTTTTGGTTGATAAAGGGTTTATGAATGCCCTTTTTACGCGCATGAGCGGGCACCTGACATCCTGTCAGACCCTGACAAAGTGGCAGAATGGCATTTTCCCTGATTGTTCAATGGATTATGGGAAGAGCCTGCCATCGTCCCTGACAAGATGTCAGGGTGTTGCCGGGGCAGGCATGAGGCATGAAGGAAGGGTGATCAAAAATATCCTTTATTATCAAAGCGTTAAACTTTTGTTTCATTTTGGCACGCTTGTTGCAGCCTCTCTGGCGGGGACTGCCAGGGAGGATGTGATCCATGACGAGCCGCACGGGCATTATCGCAACGCTTCTGATCAGTCTGGCCGGCATGGCGGCACTGACGATGACCGCAAGTGCCGCGCCGCGGTATTCGCCGGAGCATCCCTTCATCACCGGTGTGCATCCGGACAGGCGGCCTGAAGGCGCGCCAGTGCTTAAAGCGTATCCGAAGGATGCCGCCTGGTATGAGCGGGCGCTGCACGGCATTTCGGAGCCCTATCCCTACAGCCTGAAATTTCTGGAGGATCAGGGGGCGTGGTACACGCCGTTCATTCACCCCGGCATGACGCCCCCCTACGACATTCGCCACTGGCACACATCCCCCAAGACCACAGGCAAGACGAAGAAACGCGCCTTACGCAAGTGAGGGGCGATGCGCCGGAATCTGTTTTTCCGGCGACCGGGGGCTGCTGCTTCGCCAAGGAGCCGCACGGAGCAGCATTCACCTCCAACAGCGGCGGACATCTGAAAATCAGGGGAGACGTTCTCATGAACAAGACACTGAAGCGTATCGGTCTGACGGCTGCGGCCATGATGATGGCGGCGGCGGCGCAGGCCGGCATGTCGGGCATGTCCGGTATGTCCGGCATGGGTGGCATGTCGGGCATGGGCGGCATGTCCGGTATGGGCGGCATGGCGGGCATGTCCGGCATGGGCGGCATGTCCGGCATGGCGGG
>NZ_KN050829.1:0-71856 GCF_000746275.1 Thermopetrobacter sp. TC1 | reverse complement strand
GGCATGTCCGGTATGGGCGGCATGTCCGGTATGGGCGGCATGTCCGGCATGGGCGGCATGTCCGGCATGGGCGGCATGTCCGGTATGTCGGGGATGGCCGGAATGGCTGGCAAGGGTGCCGGCTGGTTCTGCACGCAATGGACCTACAAGGGCGCCATGGGCGGCATGTCGGGCATAAGCGGCATGTCCGGGATGAGCGGCATGGGCGGCATGTCCGGAATGTCAGGAATGTCTGGCATGGGTGGCATGTCGGGCATGTCCGGGATGGCCGGCCAAAAGCATTGGACGCCGCCGCACAAGAAGAAAAAGTGACACGCTGATCGCGGGGAAGGCACAGAGAGCCCTGTGCCTTCCCTTCCGGCCTGCGCCTCCTGTGCAGGCCGTGGGCGCGAACCTTTTGGGCTGGAGAGGATCATGAGAGGGAGAGAGGCTGGCACGGGCGCCAGGTGGCTGCCGATTGCAGCCGTCCTCGCCACCACGATCATGGCGGCAACGGCCATGGCCGAACAGCCGCAACTGCGGGGCAAGACCATCAAGGGCGTTTACGTGCCTAAGCAGTATCTGCGCGCCAAGTGGCACAAGCTGCACTTCAAGCCATGGATCGACAAGGCAACGAACGAGCAGTGCCTCGTCTGTCACAAGGAAATTCTGACTCACAAGCCGCGCAAGACCTCACCTGCCGGGTGGAAGGCGGATTCGGTGCTGGCCTGGTATCAGACGCTGGATACCTATGAAGGCCCGCAGATGACCTTTCATGCGCGGCATCTCACCTCGAAATACGCCAGACAGGTGATGAACCTGAAGTGCACCTTCTGCCATCAGGGCCTTGATCCGCGCGAGGAAGCGCCCGGCTCGCATGCCGGCAATCAGAAGGATGCCGGCTTTACCCTGCGCAAGACGGTGGATCCGTCAAAAACCTGCCTGAGATGTCACGGCACGTTTCCTTTCCAGTTCATGGAGGGGCTGGAAGCGGACTGGTCGAAAATCCGCAAGGATTTCGAGGATGAGGAAACGCCCAATGGCTGCCTGACGTGCCATGCCGAAACCTATCGCACGGTGCGCCATCAGGTGACCTACCTGAAGCCCGAGAACATCGAGAAGCTGGCGAAGAAATCATCCGACGTTTGCTACGGCTGCCACGGCGGGCGCAAGTGGTATCGCATCTCCTATCCCTATCCGCGCCATCCGTGGCCCGGCATGAAGGACGTGGTGCCGGAAACGCCTGAATGGGCCAAGAACCGCCCGACACAATCCGAAAAACGCTACCGGAGGAAGTGAGATGACGCTGGAACACGAAGGCGGCGCGCCCGAGATCTTTGATCTGCGCACGGACTCGCTTCCCGGTGCGCCGAAACCCGTCGACCTGTCCAATTTCCAGTCGCTCTTGCGCGGGGTGGCGCGGCTGAACACCTCGCGACGCTCCTTCCTGAAGGGGTTGTCTGCCACCGCCGCGGGGCTGGGTCTGCTCTCCGCCCTCACGGCGAAGCCGAAAAAGGCTGAAGCCTTCGCCTATGAGCCCTATCCGCGTGATGACGATCTAAAGACCGTGGTTACCTCGTGTGCGCACAACTGCGGCTCGCGGCACATGTTGGTGGCGCACAAGAAGGGCGACGTGATCGTGCGTCTGTCCACCGATGACGGGCGCTATCAGAAGGACGGTCATTTCGGCAAGGACACGGAGGAAGAGCCGCAGGTGCGCGCCTGCCTGCGCGGGCGCTCCTATCGCCTAAGGCTCTATTCGCCGGAGCGGCTGCTTTATCCGATGATGCGCGTGGGCGAGCGCGGCGAGGGCAAGTTCAAGCGCGTGAGCTGGGATGAGGCGCTGGACTTCATCGCCCACAAGATGGTGGAGATCAAGCAGAAATACGGGCCCACCGCGCTGCTGGATCAATCCTACGCCGGCGCGTCCTACGGCGTGCTGCACAAGTCGGATCAGATCGAGGGCCTGCTGGGCCGGTTTCTCGGCATGTTCGGCTGCCGCACCTCGTCATGGTCGGTGCCGTCCTATCAGGGCACGACGTTCTCTTCCCGCATCACCTTCGGCACCATCGAGGACGGCAACGAGGATGATGCCTTTGCGCACTCCAAGCTCATCATCATGTGGGGCTGGAACCCGGCCTACACCTTCCACGGCGGCAACACCTTCTATTACATGCGGCTGGCCAAGCAGCGCGGCTGCAAGTTCGTGCTGGTCGATCCGCAATACACCGACTCCGCCGCGGCCTGGGATGCGTGGTGGATTCCCATCCGGCCCAACACGGATGCCGCCATGATGGCCGGCATGGCGCACTACATCTTCACCAACAACCTGCAGGATCAGGCGTTCATCGACCGCTTCGTGCAGGGCATGGACGAGGGCACCATGCCCGGCTGGGCCAAGGCGCAGGGGCACGAGAGCTTCAAGGACTACATCCTCGGAAAGAACGACGGCGTGCCCAAGACGCCGGAGTGGGCCTCGGAAATCTGCGGCGTGCCGGCGGAGGACATCAAGAAGCTGGCGCACATGTATGCCACCATCAAGCCTGCCGCGCTGAAGGCCTCCTGGGCGCCGGGGCGCAACGCTTATGGTGAGCAATACAACCGCATGGCCGCCGCGCTGCAGGCCATGACCGGCAACATCGGCGTGCTTGGCGGCTCCTCGGAGGGCGTGGGCAAGGCCTTTCACCTGCCGGCGGTGGCCTATCCGTATGATCAGTATGCCAATGTCTGGTTCGCCTCCATCAAGTCCGACCGCTGGGCGCACTGCGTGCTGAATTACCCCAACGTGAAGCGCGAGGAGATTGGCCTGTGGCCGCGCACCGATCAGCTGGACGGCGTGATCCCCAACATCAAGGGCATCTTCTGGCAGGGGTCGGACTGGTTCAACCAGCTCACCAACATCAACAAGGAAATCGAGGCCATAAGGAAGCTGGAGCTGGTGGTGTGCATGGACAGCACCATCACCCCATCCGGCCTGTGGGCGGACGTGCTGCTGCCGGTGGCCACGCATTTTGAGCGGCATGACATCGCGCTGCCCTGGTACAAGGGGCACTACTTCATCCACCGGCCCAAGGTGATTGAGCCGATGGGCGAATCGAAGACGGATTTTCAGATTTTCACCGAGCTGGCGTATCGCCTGGGCTTCGGGCCGCAATACAATCCCAAGGCCACGCGCGAATACTTCTTCAACCCCGATCCCGTCGATGAGGCTTACCTGCGCGCGTTCTGGGAGCGCGAGGTGATGGGCCACATGGGCGTGGAGATGAGCTGGGAGGAGTTCAAGAAACGCGGTGTGTACAAGTTCAAGCTCAAGGAGCCGCACGTGGCCTTCCGCGATCAGATCGAGAAGGGCGTGCCCTTCAACACGCCCTCGGGCAAGATCGAGATCTTCTCCACCACGCTGGCGCAGATCAAGGATTTCACGCGCACGGCCTATGGCTATCCCATTCCGCCGATTCCAAAGTGGATCGAGCCGTGGGAGTGGCTGGGCGACAAGAAGAAGACGAAGAAATACCCCTTCCATCTGGTCACGCCGCATCCGCGCTGGCGCACGCACACGATCTTTCACAACATCCCGTGGCTGCGCGAGACCTATGAGCAGGAGGTGACCATCAACGCTGCGGATGCGAAGCGCCTCGGTATCAAGACAGGCGACATCGTGGAGGTCTACAACGACCGCGGCAAGGTGGTGGTGCCGGCCTATGTGACCGAGCGGGTGATGCCCGGCGTGGCGGTGCTGCACGAAGGGGCGTGGATGGATCTGGACGAAAACGGCGTGGACCGCGCCGGCAACCCGGATTTTCTCACGCTCGACAATCCGTCGCCGGCGGGGGCCTTCGCCTACAACACCATCCTCGTCAACATCCGCAAGACCACCCTGGCGCATCGCCCCGGCTGGGACCGGCTGGCCACGGCGCGCTCTGTTGTCTACCGCCGCGATGACTGAGGCGGCGGCGTTTTACAGCGCGCAAGTGCAGGGCGTGAAGGCATATCAGCAGGGAACGGACGATCATCATGGCGAAGAAACTGGACAAGCAGAAACTGCGCGAGGCGCTGAAGCGCAAGGTGCGGCAGATCTACGAACCGGTGAAGCCCAAGGTGCAGATGGGCTTCATCCACAACAACGTGGACTGCATCGGCTGCCGCGCCTGCGAAATGGCCTGCAAGGACAAGAACGGCCTGCCGCCGGGGCCGCGCTTCCGCCGGGTGCAATACATCGAGGGCGGCACCTTTCCGAAGGTCTATGCCTACAAGGTCAACATGTCGTGCAACCACTGCGCGGAGCCGGCCTGTCTGCCCACCTGTCCCACCGGCGCCATCTGGAAACGGCCGGACAACGGCGTGGTGGATATCGACTCCAGCTTGTGCATCGGCTGCCGCAAGTGCGAGGCCGCCTGCCCGTTCGGTGCGCCGCAGTTCATCCCGGAGCTGAACATCGTCGCCAAGTGCAACATGTGCATCGACGAACTGGAAGCCGGGCGCAAGCCCTATTGCGTCATGGCCTGCATGATGCGGGTGCTGGATGTCGGCCCCATCGATGAAATCGACAAGGGCACCTATGAAACCAAGGCCTATTCCGAGGCGGACAAGAAGAACCTCGTGCGGCGGGTGAAGCATATGGCCGACCCGGCGCTGACCAACCCGTCCATCCGCTTCATCGCCCATGAGCAGGGGAAGGTGAAGGCGTGAGTTGCGTGTTCTCGTCACCCCGGCGCAAGCCTTAGGTCTCGTGCCACGGGTTCATGAGTGAATGGCCTGAGATGCCGGCTTTCGCCGGCATGACGAAAGAAGCCGGCATGCGAATGAGGCCGGCATGCGAATGAGGCTGGCACAACGAGTCGGTGACGGTCCCTAAGGATCGCATCTCTCATCCTCCCCCTGGTAGGGGGGGCGGCGCTAAGCGCAGGGAGGGGGTCGGGCAACGGACGCATAAGGTTGTGGCCCGACCCCCTCCCTGCCCTCCCCCTGCCAGGGGGAGGGAATGAACGCGGCACGGCATGAGTCAAACACGTGTCAGAAATCATTTGAGCTGATGTCGAGAGTAAATGAGAGCTGTCCTCTTATTCACCTCCCCCTGATAGGGGGAGGTTGGCCCCGACAGGGGCCGGGAGGGGGTCGGGCCACAAACGCAGAGTTAAATTGCCCGACCCCACCCTGCCCTCCCCCTGCCAGGGGGAGGGAAATGAAGGACGGGCTGACGTGAAAAATCGCGAGAAAACGGGAGTGTGGCATGGCGGAGGTGAACCGGGAGGAAGAGGCAACGCTGCGGGCGGCGCTGGCGGAGGATGCGCTGCTGCTGGCGCGGCTGCATGGGCGCGAGCTGGATGCGCAAGTCTTGCGCGAGTTGCGGGCGGGGCCGTTTGAGACGCTGTTCGCCCTGCTGCCGGAGGACGAGGCGGCGAAACAGGCCTGTCATGTCATCGATGCCGGCTGGGAGGTCTTGGACGAGGGGGATGAACAGAAACTGCTGGATCATCTGGCCGCTGATTATGCCGCCACCTATCTTACGCACCGGCTGCGCGTGCCGGTGACGGAATCGGTGTGTCTGGACGAGGACAATCTGGAGCGTCAGCAGCCGATGATGGAGGTGCGCGCATGGTATCGCCGCTTTGGCGTGGCGGCGCGCAACTGGCGCAAGCAGGCGGATGATCACATCGCGCTGCAACTGGCCTTCATCGCGCATCTGCTGCGCGCCACGCAACCCGATGCGGAAAATGGCGCACCGGCGGCCAGCCCCGAGGACATCACCGCCTTCATGGATGCGCATATCCTGAAATGGATCGACGAATTCGCGGCGGCGGCGGCCAGCCGCTGCGGCACGCCGTTTTATGCGGGGCTGGGGATGTTCACCCGCTGCTGGCTGAGGGCGCTTAGAGAGGTGCTGACACGGCTGAGGGCGCAGATGAATGCGCCCGCTTAAGTTGTGGATAAGTCAGTCCTTTTCGCAAAGGCGCATGGTGCTGTTCTTCAGGCATGCGCGGGACAGAAAATTGCGGCATAATACTGCCTTGAGTTGTCGAATGCAGCACACGGCACGACATATCGTTGACGTCTTTCTCGTCACCCCGGCGAAAGCCTTGAGACTTGTGCCGCAAACGCATGCGCTTGTGGCCTGAGATACCGGCTTACGCCGGTATGACGATGCAAGTATCATGGTGTAGGTAATCGGAGTTCAGGCACCGGGCATGGTTCTGATCCAGCGGCTGAAAGGAAGTGTGGGGGGCCGTCTGCTGCTTCTGCTGGCGGTGCTGCTCGGTGTGTCCTCGGCCGTTTTCCTTGCCCTCTTCATCCGGCTCTATCAGGACCAGCTGGCCGAAGAGCGGCGCGCCGCCTCGCATCAGCTCTCCATGCTGTTTCAGGCGGCGCTGGAAAATGCCATGATCAAGCGCGACCTGCCGGGCCTGCGCGACATTCTCAGGCGACTGGGGCGGCAGCCGGAAGTGCGGCAGGTGATGCTGGTCAATCCGCAAGGGGTTGTGCGCTTTGCCTCACACCGGCGCCTTCTGGAAAAACGCATAGATCGGGAAGAGCTCGCTTTCTGCAAGAAGGACGCCTGCCCTCTCGGCTGGCCGCCGCGCAAGACCTACACGCGCCTGTTCGAGACCGGAAAGGGCACGGTTCTGCGCACGGTCAAGCCCATCCGCAACAAGCGGATCTGCCAGGCCTGTCATGGCCCGCTCACCAAGCATCCCATCAACGGCGTGCTGATTGCCGATTTCGACGCCAGCGCCCTGAAAACCCAGGCCCTGATCGGCGCGGCGGGGCTGGCGGGCGCGGGCGCGCTGGTGATGATCGTCACGCTGCTTGCCGCCTGGTGGTTCATTCACGGGCAGCTACTCTCGCCCCTGCAGGCGCTGGCCGATGCCGCCACCCGGCTGGCGGGCGGGGATTTCTCCGCACGCGCCCCGGTGCGCGGCGATGATGAACTGGGAAGACTAGCCCGCTCTTTCAACATGATGGCGGAGAAGGTGGAGAAACTGATTCACCGCCTTTCCGCCCATGACGCCTTTTTGCAGGCGCTCATCGACGCGGTGCCGGAAGGTATTCGCGTCATTGGCCCGGATTACCGGGTGCGCATGGTCAACCGCGCCTATCGCGCCCAGCATCCTGAGACGGAAGGATCAACGCCGCTGTCCGAACCCTGCTATGCGGCCCATGGCGGAACGGAGCCCTGCGCCCATTCCCTGGTCACCTGTCCGCTGGAGGTGTTTCGCAATGGACGGGGAGAGCCCTTGCGGCTTCTGCATACGCACATTGGCCCGGATGGCGAACCGTTGCCGGTGGAGATCGTCGCAGCACCGCTGATCGATGCCAACACCGGCGAGCCGCTGGTGGTGGAAGCCATTCGCGACCTATCCAAGCAAATCGACATCACCCAGGAGCAGCGGCTGGCGGAGCTGGGGCAGCTGGCGGCAGGCATTTCACACGAGATACACAATCCGCTCGCCTCGGTGCGGCTTGGGCTTTCCGCCATGCTGCGGGCCATGGAACGCGGCAGGCCACCTGCGGAAGTGAAGGGCTATCTGGAGCGGGTGGAAACGGCGGTGGATTCCTGCATTGCCGTGACCGACCGGCTGTTGCGCATCTCCATGCCGCCTTCGGAAAAGCCGCAGCTTGTCGATCTCGCCACGGTGGCCGATGACGTTCTCTCCCTGTTGCGCTTCGAGGCGGAAAAACGCGGCGTGATCCTGCATCGCCGGTTAAAGCCCGGGCGGATCCTGGGGCATGAGAGCGATATGCGCATGCTGCTGATCAATCTGGTGCAGAATGCCTTTCATGCCATGCCTCACGGCGGGGCGCTGACGGTGCGCACCGGCACGGAAGGGGATGAGGCACTGCTGGACGTTATCGATACCGGCTGCGGCATGGACGCGGAAACGCGCAAGTTCATCTTCCATCCCTTCTTCTCGCGGCGGGCCGACGGCAAGCATGGCACGGGGCTGGGCCTGACCATCTGCCGCGCCATCGTGGAGCGGCACGGCGGGCGCATCGAGGTGTTCAGCAGCCCCGGCAAGGGGGCGCGTTTTCTCGTGCGCTTTCCTCTGCCCCGCCGCGGGCACTGTCATGGCGCCAGCCGGCATGATGAAACGCAGGGGGTGGCCTCATGATGCATCAGGCGGCGGCCCATATTCTGGCCATCGATGATGATGCCCTGTTCAACGATCTGCTCACCGAGCAGCTGGCGGAGCATGGTTTTGCCGTTCACGGCGCCTCCTCCTGGGCGGCGGCGCAAGACTGGCTTGCCGATCACGAGCCGGATCTGGTGATTCTCGACATGCGCCTGCCGGATGCCGACGGGCTTGAGGCGTTAAGGGCGCTGGTGCCGCGCTATCCTGTGATTGTGCTTACCGCCTATGGCTCGGTGCGGCAGGCGGTTGAGGCCATGCGCTTCGGGGCGGCGGAATATCTGATGAAGCCCGTCAATCCGGATGAGCTGGAGCTTGCGGTGACGCGCACGCTGGGGCATGCGCGGCTGCGGGAGCGGCTGGATGTGGTGGAAAGCACGGCCCTAAGACGGCGCACCTCCCTGATGGTGGGCACATCAGAGGCATTGCAGCGGGTCTCGCAGATGATCGATGCGGTGGCGGGCGAGGATGTCACCGTTTTGATCACCGGCGAATCCGGCACGGGCAAGGAGCTGGTGGCGCGGGAGATTCACGAACGCTCCCGCCGCGCAACGGCAAGCTTCGTCACACTCGATTGCTGCACGCTGCAGGAAAACCTCTTTGAATCGGAGCTGTTCGGGCATGAGAAGGGTGCGTTCACCGGCGCTGACAAGCTGAAGAAAGGGCTGATCGAGGCTGCGCGCGGCGGCACCCTGTTTCTTGACGAGATCGGCGAGATCGGGCCGGCCATTCAGGCCAAGCTCCTGCGTGTGCTGGAAACCGGCGAATTCCGCCGGCTGGGCAGCACCAAGACGCTGCATTCCGATGCGCGGATTTTGTGCGCCACCAACCGGGATCTGGCGCAAATGGCGCGGGAGGGATCTTTCCGTGCCGATCTTTATTATCGGCTGTCCACTTTCGTCATCGAGGTGCCGCCCTTGCGCGCGCGTAAGGAGGACATCCCGGCGCTGGTGACGCATTTCCTGAGCAATCATGATTTCTCCCGCCGCGTGCCCAAGGAGATTTCACCCCAGGCGCTGGACATCCTTCTGGGTTATGACTGGCCCGGCAACATCCGCGAGCTGCGCAATGTGATCGAGCGCGCCATCATTCTTTCCGGCAACAGCCCGGTGCTGAAGCCGGAGCACATTGTGCTGGGCACGGAAGATGCGGAAAGAAATGGCGGCTTCACCCTCACATTTGAGGCGCCGCCAACGCTTGAGGATTTGAAGGAACGCTATTTTCGCGAAACCTTTCAGCGACTGGGCGGCAGCCCGGCGCAGATCTCGCGCGCGCTCGGCATTTCGGAGCGCAACGTCTACCGCCTTATCAAGAAATACGGCCTGAAGGAAAGCGCCTGACGTCTGCCCGTTTTCTTTCCGGCGGGGTGTGGTGGTTGCGGGAATTTGTGTCTGTTCTGGCATGATCACGGCAGGGAAGAAAAAGGCCGCAGGGCCCTCATGGGCGCCTGCGGCCAAGGTGACGCGCACGTGGGGTCCGCGTCAACTGGAGAAGGTCAACCGGTGAAAATGCGTTTGAACTGATCCCATTTCTCTTCCCAGGTGGTTTCGCGGATGGTGCGGATCAATTCATCCAGACGGAACGGATGGTGCCGCTCATAGGCCACGCCGACCATGGGATTGTCCGCCAGCCCCACCTCGCGCGCGTGCTCGATGAAGCCCGGATTCTTCCAGAAGTAGGCACCGGGCATGGTGGTGGGCACCACCACGGCGAAGAACAGCGCGCGGCCAAGCAGTTTCTCGCCGAACAGGGCAATGCCGAGCGGCACGAGCGCCGCCGCCCAGCCGGTCAGCCCAAGGATCAGCGCCGTGGCGATGGCCGCGCCCAGAAGCGCCATCCTGAGCGTGAAGGTGTGGCCATAGGTGCGCGTCATGAACACCCAGGAGACGGCCGCCTCGGAGCTGGCCTTGTGCTGCTGCTTCCACTGCACAATCAGGGCCAGTGCTTCGGCGGCAAGCGCCAGCGCCACCAGCCAGCCGGTGAACTGCCCCAGCGCGGCGGTGTAAACGCCACCTGCGAGCACCGCCAGCGCCAGCAGCACGCTGCCCAAGGAAAGCGCGGTGGCGGCGAAGGCCACGCCCGTGTGCCCGTGATCCCAGTAGGGCCGCGCCTTGATGCGGTAGAGGCGATACATGTAGTAGCCGCCGAAGCCCATGCCCGCGAGCGCCAGCACGGCGGAAAGTTCGCGTAAAGCTCCGGTGAAGGCGTTGTCGAACAGGTTGAAGAAGGCATAGCCGACAAGCCCCGCGAAGAAGGCGGACACGCCCGCGATCTCGCGGCTCACCGGCGAGTGGCGCAGGTTATAGAAGCCGCGGTAGAAGCGGTGCGGCCGGCCTAAGTGCATGTTCAGCTTGAACAGGCCAAAGGCGGCGATGATCACCATCAGCCACGGCAGCCATTTGCCCACGCCCGCATCCGCAATGGCGGCCACAGGCGCAAACCCGGCCCAGCGCCCCAGCACCAGCAGCAGAAAGGCGCCCATCACCGCCTGCACCGACAGGGTGAAGGCCACGTGCGCCATTTCATGGGAAGTGAGCAGCTTCTTCAGGTTCCACGCCTTTTCGGGGAACTTGTCCTCGTCCACCTCCGGCAGATAGCGCCCTTCCTCATCGTTCAGGTGATAGCGGATGGGCATGGAATCCACCCGCTTCACCTCGCGCTCCAGCGTCTTCATCTGCTGGAAGCGGATGTTCGGGTGCGTGATGTTCGGGTCGGGAAAGCCGGGGATGGACAGCGCCGCCTGCACCCGGTTGTCCGGGATGTCCTCGATGACGCCGAAATCCAGCGCGTTGCCCAGGCAGGCGGCGACGCAGGCGGGCTTCAGCCCCACCTCCAGCCGGTCCACGCACATGTTGCACTTGCGCACGAAGCCGGCCACCGGATCCAGCTGCGGCGCGTTATAGGGGCAGACCCAGGTGCAGTAGCCGCAGCCGAAGCAGATGTCCGGATCCTGCAGCACCGCGCCGTATTCGGCGAACTTGGTATAGGCCCGCGTGGGGCAGCCCTTCAGGCAGACGGGATCGTCGCAGTGGTTGCAGGCCATGGAGATGTTGAGCCGGCGATAGGCCGGGTAGGTGCCGCACTCGACGATGCCGACGGAGCGGAAGGCGATGTGCGGCGGCAGATCGTTCTTCTCCGAACAGGCCGTCTCGCAGGCGTGGCAGCCGATGCAGTTGTCGGCGTTGAAGTAGAACCCATGCTGGTGATAGCGCATGGGGTTGCGCATGTTGTGCCCCGGCTCGTCGCCGTTGACGATGAAGGGCTCTTCGCGCAGGGGGCTGCCCTCGGGCGCCGTCTCGATCTCCTTGCCCCACTGATTGGTCTTGCGCTTCGGTTCGCGATTGCGCAAACACGCGTATTCCGGCTCGTTATCGCGGCGGTTGAACATGGCTCTAGAAGGTCCTTAAGTCCTTGGGTTCCGGGCCGTTGCCGGGCGTGGTTCTTGGCGATAGCGATCCTCCCCCTGACAGGGGGAGGTCGGTCCCGCAGGGGCCGGGAGGGGGGCGGGCAACAGGCGCCGGAGCCAGCGGCCCGACCCCCTCCCTGCCCCTCCCCCTACCAGGGGGAGGGAACGCAAGACGCGCGTCCGAGCAAACATCGCATCTGATGATTTGGCACGATGCAATGAGAAGAACCTCGTCACCCCGGCGAAAGCCGGGGTCTTGAGCCGCAATCTCATGGGGTCATGGCCCAAGATGCCGGCTTTCGCCGGCATGACGGAGAAAGACCTCGGCTTGCATCTCACTGCATGCGCCATCATCAGAACGTCCTCATGTCCTTGCACAATCTTGCGGCGTGTTCCTGATCGGCGATGCGCTCGATGCGGCAGGCCTGCTGCTTGTAGGCCGGCTGACGCGAATGCGGGTCCAAGAGCCCCAGTGTGAGGCGGTTGGCCGCGTTGTGAAAATGAAACGGCAGGAACACCATGTCGTAGGGCACCCGGCCGGTGGGGATGGCCATGACGATGGCATCGCCCCGGCGCGAGACAAGGCGCACGTATTCGCCATGCCGGACACCTAAGTCACGCGCCGCATCCGGGTTGATCTCGATGAAGGGGATGGGGCTGAACTTGTTGTTGTTGGCCACTTTTCCGGTCTTGGTGCGGCCGTGCCAGTGTTCCACCAGCCGCCCGGTGTTCAGCCAGAAGGGATAGTCCTCGTCCGGATGCTCGTTGTTGTCCACCCACGGCAGCGGGATGAGCTTGGCCTTGCCATCCGGGTGGCAGAAAGTGGCGGGTTTGGTGTAAAGCCGCACGCCTCCCTTCGGCGGTGCCTCGCCGCGCTCGCGCTGTTCGATGGTGTAGGGCCACTGAATGCCTTTGTGTTTCTCGATCAGGTCGTGATCCATGCCGGAATAGTCGGCGAGACGGCCCCTGGAGAGCTGACGCATCTCCTCGAAGACATCGCGGGCCTTCTCGGGGAATGTGAGCGGGGGCTTGCCCTGCTCTTTCACCCGCTCGGCATTGAAGCGCTCAGCCACGCGGTTGAAGATCCACAAATCCGGCTTCGCCTCGCCCGGCGGGCTGATGATGGGCTTGACGCGGTTTACCCGGCGCTCGGTGTTGGTCATCACGCCGTCCTTTTCCGCCCAGGTGCCGCCGGGCAGATAGACATGGGCGTATTGCACGGATTCGGCATCGAAATAGCAGTCCTGCACACAGCAGAATTCCAGCTGCTCCATGGCGCGGCGCACGCGGGCGGAATCGGGCAATGATGTGAGCGGATTGGTGGCAATCAGCCATAAGCCCTTGATTTCGCCCGCTTCCATGGCCTTGTAGATATCCGTCTGCGTCAGGCCCCGCTTGCGCGGCAGAAAGTCCTCGTCGATGCCCCAGAACTCCGCCACTTCCTTGCGGTGCTGCGCGTTCTCCAGGAAACGGAAGTTGGGAAGCCCAGAGGTGCTGCCCCATTCGCGCGTGCCCATGGCGTTGCACTGACCGGTAATGGACAGGGGCGCGCCGCCGGGCTTGCCGACGTTGCCGGTGATCAGCGCCAGGTTGTTGATGCCCACCACGCCGTCGGAGCCGTGCGTGGACTGGTTGATGCCCATGGTCCAGACCTGCATGGCCGCCTTCGCCCGGGCAAAGGCGCGGGCGACGGTGACGATGGTGTCCGGATGGATGCCGGTGATCTGGCTGGCGCGGTCGGGCGTCCACTTGGCCACTTCCTCTTTGAGTGCCTCAAGGCCGGTGCAGTTCTTCTCGATATAGTCCTTGTCCTCCAGCCCCTCGGCGAAGATGACGTGCATCATGGCGTTCATCAGCGGCACGTCGGTGCCGGGACGGATGGGCAGGTGCAATGAGGCATTCTGCGCCAGCATGGTCACGCGCGGATCCACGGCAACGATGGGAAAGCCGCGGCGCTCGTGCGCATCCTTCAGCCGCCAGTACATCACCGGGTGCTGTTCGGGCATGTTGGAGCCCCAGGCGATGAGATAGTCGGTGTGCTCGAAGTCCTCGTAGCAGCCCGGCGGGCCGTCGGAGCCGAAGCTGCGCTTGTAGCCGGAGACGGCGGAGGCCATGCACAGGGTGGTGTTGCCGTCATAGTTGTTGGTGCCGATAAGCCCGCGGGTGAGCTTGCCCAGCGTATAGAACTCCTCCGTCAGCATCTGGCCGGTGGAGATGATGGCGAAGGCATCGCGGCCGTATGTCTTCTGGATTCGGCGGATCTCCGAGTAGAGCCGGTCAAGGGCGGAATCCCAAGTGCTTTCGCGCCACTGGTCGCGGATGTGGTCGCGCTCCATCACCTTCGTGCCGCGGCCGGCATTGCGGAAGATCTCGAACTCGAAGATGCCTTTCAGGCACAGCTTGCCGCGATTGACGTCGGCCTCGGCATTGCCGCGGCAGGAGACGGCCTCGCCCGCCTCGTTAAAGCCAACATCGATGGAGCAGCCGGTGGAGCAATAGCCGCAGGTGACGGTCTTCCATTCCACCACTTTCTTGTCCGGCAAAACGACGGGATTTTTCTTCGTGCGCCCGAACAGCATGGTCTTCTTCCATTTCCGTGTTTGTGTCCCGCTCGTCATCCCGGCGAAAGACGCGATCTCGTGCCGCATCCTCGTGCGTTTCTATCTCACGGGACCGATCCGTTTTTGTTCCCTCCCCCTGGCAGGGGGAGGGACAGGGAGGGGGTCGGGCAACGACCTCATGCGTCTGCGGCCCGACCCCCTCCCGGCCCCTGCGGGGCCGACCTCCCCCTACCAGGGGGAGGAAAAGGGAGGGGAGTTCCAACCTCCATCACGCCCCGCCCAGCTTCAGGTAAACCGCGCCGTCTTTTACCTTCACTTCATAGGTGGCCACCTTTCCTTCATCCGGCGCTTCCGCCTCGCCGGTTTTCAGGTTCAGCACCCAGTTGTGCAGCGGGCAGGTGACGTGACAGTCGTGCACGATGCCTTCCGAGAGCGGCCCGCCCTTGTGCGGGCAGCGGTTGTCAATGGCGTAGAAGTTGCCATCGCCCGCATGGAACAGGGCGATGTCGCCACTCTTCGTGCGCACCACCCTGCCCGACAGCGGCGGAATGTCCGCCACCTCGGCCACCTTCACCCACTCATCGGTCACAGTCGTCATCACACCAGCTCCGCCACGGGTTTGAACTCATCCTCGTGCTTTTCGGCCATCTCCGCCCAGGGGTCGACTTGCGCGAACTGCTGGGAGAAGCGGAAGCGCTCAAACAGTGCCTTGCGGTTCTTCTCGTCCTCCAGCCGCTCCTTCACCCAGGAGAGGCCCTTGCGCTCGATCCACGGGGCGGTGCGCTCCAGATAGTGCGCGGTCTCGCGATAGAGCTGGATGAAGGCGCCGGCCCATTCCAGCACTTCCTCCTCCGTTTTCACCTTGGCGATGAGGTCTGTCACCCGCACCTTGATGCCGCCGTTGCCGCCCACGTGCAGCTCGTAGCCGGAATCGACGCAAACCACGCCAAAGTCCTTGATGGTGGCCTCGGCGCAATTGCGCGGACAGCCTGAAACGCCCATCTTGAACTTGTGCGGCATCCAGCTGCCCCAGGTGAGCTTCTCCAGCTTGATGCCGAGCCCCGTTGAATCCTGCGTGCCGAAGCGGCACCACTGTGCGCCCACGCAGGTCTTCACCGTGCGCAGCGCCTTGCCATAAGCATGGCCGGAGATGAGGCCCGCCTTGTTGAGATCGCGCCAGATGTTCGGCAGGTCTTCCTTCCTGATGCCAAAAAGGTCGATGCGCTGCCCGCCGGTGACCTTCACTTCCTTCGCGCCATATTTCTCCGCGGCATCGGCAATGGCGCGCAGCTCCTCCGGCGTGGTCACGCCGCCGAACATGCGCGGCACCACGGAATAGGTGCCGTCCTTCTGGATGTTGCCGTGGGCGCGCTCGTTGATGAAGCGGGAGCGCAGGTCATCCTCGTATTCACCGGGCCAGGCGCAGAGCAGGTAATAGTTCAGCGCCGGGCGGCAGGTGGCGCAGCCGTTGGGCGTGCGCCATTCGAGGAATTTCATGACATCGGGAATGCTCTTCAGCCCGTTGTCGAGAATGGCCTTGCGCACCTGATCATGGGTGTAGTCAGTACAGCCGCACAGGGGCTTTTCCGAGGGCGCGGCGGAATAATCCCCGCCCAGCACGGACGCGAGAATCTGTTCCACCAGGCCGGTGCAGGAGCCGCAGGAGGCCGAAGCCTTGGTGACCTTGCGCACATCCTCCAGCGTGAACAGGCCCTGCTCCTTGATGGCGGCGATAATCTCGCCCTTGCTCACGCCGTTGCAGCCGCAGATCTCGGCATCATCCGGCAGGTGGGCCACGCTGTCCTCAGCATGGCCGGCATCGCCCAAATGCGCCTGACCGAACAGCAGGCGGCCGCGGATGTCGGAAATGTCCGAGCCTTCGCGGATGAGCTGGAAATACCAGGTGCCGTCCACCGTATCGCCATAGAGCACCGCACCGGTGAGGCGGTTGTCCTCAATCACCAGCTTCTTGTAGACGCCGCCCTTTTCATCCTTGAGGATCAGCTCATCAGCGCCGTTGCCGCCAAGGAAATTGCCGGCGGAGAACAGGTCAATGCCGGTCACCTTCAGCTTGGTGGAGGTCACCGAGCCTTCGTAGGTCATCCAGCCGCGCCCGGCCAGATGGTTGGCCAGCACGCGCGCCTGTTCATACAACGGCGCCACGAGGCCATAGCACACGCCGCGATGCTGCACGCATTCGCCGACGGCATAGATGCGCGGGTCATAGGTCATGAGATAGTCGTTCACGACAATGCCGCGCTCGCAATAGAGCCCCGCCTCTTCGGCAATTTCCTTGTTGGGCACGATGCCGGCGGTCATGACCACCAGCTCGGCGGGGATTTCCGTGCCGTCCTCAAGCTTCACCGCGCGCACGCGACCATTTTCATCGCCGAGGATCTCGGTGGTTTTGGCCGGCATGACGAATTTCATGCCCCGCTCCTCAAGCGAGCGGCGCAGCATGGCGCCGGCCTCCGCGTCCAGCTGGCGCTCCATGAGCGTGTCCATGAGGTGGACAACGGTCACTTCCATGCCGTTCTTCATCAGGCCGTTGGCAGCCTCCAGGCCCAAAAGGCCGCCGCCGATGACCACGGCATGGCGATGGTTTTTCGCCGCCTGAAGCATGGTTTCCACGTCGGCGATGTCACGGAAGCCGATGACGCCTTCAAGGTCATTGCCCGGCACGGGCAGGATGAAGGGGCGCGAGCCGGTGGCGATGATCAGCCGGTCATAGGGCACGCGGCGTTCATCGGCCAGCACCACCTCGCGCCGGGCGCGGTCGATGGCAGTAGCCCGCACGCCGGAGATCAGCTCAATGCCGTTTTCCGCATACCATTCGGGCGGGTTGAGCATGATGTCATCAAGGGTGCTCTCGCCCGCCAGCACCGGAGAGAGAAGGATGCGGTTGTAATTGCCGTATGGTTCCTCGCCGATGACGGTGATGGCATAGCGCGCCGGATCGAGCTTGAGGATCTCCTCCACCGTGCGCACACCGGCCATGCCGTTTCCGATGACGACGAGGCGTTCCTGTTCCCTGCTGTTCATCGTCCTGGCTTCCATTTGCCTTCTTAAGACCCTTCATCCCGCACTTCAGCGCCGAAGGCCCGCACCGCGCCCTGATCATGTGAGCGCCTTTTCCTGCAGGGCCTGCCTTGCCGGGCAAGGCGGCGCCGCTCATGCACGTCAATTGCAATACAAGGGCCGTGCCAAACGGGCGGGACGTGAAGAGGAAAACGGCAAGCTGTTGATTTTCCTGGCATTTTGAGATACCGCCCTTGTGAGCGCTCAGGCAGGGACATTGGAAAAAATGCCTGATGAACAGGCAAACGCGCATTTAATTGACTAATTTTTATGCAGTCTATTTTCATGCATGATTTTTGTGCATTTATTTTTGCCGTTGAAAAACAAAACGTTAGGTCATCCTCTCCGCATCACGGAAAACTGGCACACCCCTTGCTCCTTCTCCCGTGCGAGCGTGAATGACGCCTCCTTGCCCGGGCAGGCGGCATGTTGTCGGGAGACTTCACCATGAGCAAGGACACGAGCAGGCTTTCAGAAACGGAAAGCGCCCCCGCGCGGCTTAACCCGCTGGCATTCAACCGCCCGGAAATCCGCGTGCTGCATTTCACCTGGATCGCCTTTTTCATCACCTTCTATGTGTGGTTCAACCACGCGCCGCTGCTGAAGATGATCGAGCAGTCGCTGGGCCTGACCAAGCAGGAGCTTAAGACCCTGCTCATTCTCAACGTGGCCATGACGATCCCGGCGCGCATCGTCATCGGCATGCTGGTGGACAAGTTCGGGCCTAGGCAGGTCTATTCGGCCCTGCTTATCATCGGCGGTGCCATTTCGGTTGCCTTCGCCCTGTCGCAGGACTTCGTGCAGGCGGCCATCCTGCGGTTCCTGCAGGGCTTCATCGGCGCCGGCTTCGTCATCGGCATTCGCATGATCTCCGAATGGTTCCCGGCGAAGACCGTGGGCCTGGCGGAAGGCATCTACGGCGGCTGGGGCAATTTCGGCTCGGCGGCGGCGGCCATGACCATTCCCTCCATCGCCCTGCTCTTCGGCGGCGAGAATGGCTGGCGCTGGGCCATCGCCCTGTCCGGCGTCATCGCCATCATCTACGGTGTGTTCTATTTCTTCGCCGTATCCAACACGCCGAAGGGCTCCACCTATTTCCGGCCGAAGCGCACCGGCGCGCTGGAGGTCACCTCCCCGCGCGATTTCTGGCTGCTGCTTCTCATGAAGGCGCCTTTGGTGCTGGCGCTCGGGCTTTTGGTGTGGAAGCTGGGGCAGGCGAACCTGGGCGTCCTGCCCGGCTGGCTGGAATGGACGGCCTATGCCGTGTTGCTCGGCCTTTATCTGTGGCAGGCCTATCACATCTGGGAGATCAACAAGCACGTTTTCGAGCGCGAGGTGCCGGAGCTGGACCGCTATGACTTCCGGCAGGTGGTGGCGCTGGATATTGCCTATTTCGCCACCTTCGGCTCGGAGCTGGCGGTGGTGTCCATGCTGCCCCGGTTCTTTGCCGACACCTTCGGCCTGTCTGCCGTTACCGCCGGTTTGCTTGCCTCATCCTATGCCTTCATGAACCTTCTGGCGCGGCCCGCCGGCGGGCTGATTTCCGACAAGTTCGGCCGGCGCGGCAGCCTGATGGTGCTGCTGGCGGGGCTGGCGCTAGGGTATTTCGGCATGAGCACCATCGATTCCGGCACCTGGCTGCCGCTGGCGGTTGCTCTCACCATGCTGTGCTCCTTCTTCGTGCAGTCCGGCGAGGGTGCGGTGTTCGCCATGGTGCCGCTGATCAAGCGCCGCTTAACGGGCCAGATCGCCGGGCAGGTGGGGGCCTATGGCAACGTGGGCGCGGTGGTGTTCCTTACCGTCTTCTCCTTCGTGACGCCGAAGATATTCTTCCTCTTCATCGGCGCCTGCGGGCTGATTGCGCTTCTGGCGGTCTGGGCCTTCCTGAAGGAGCCGAAGGGCCACATGGCGGAAGTGCTGCCCGACGGCACGGTGGAGCTGATCAAGGTGGAGTGAGCATGAGTATACATAAGGGCATGATCATAAAGTGAGTTTAAGCCACCGCAATCCGCATCCCCTCCCGGTGGGGGGGGGGGGGTGGGGGGGGGGGTCGGGCAACATCGTCAAGAGCGTGCGGCCCGACCCCCTTCCCGGCGCTGGCGCGCCGGACTTCCCCCTATCAGGGGGAAGATTAAGAACATTGCGACACCTTCCCTGCCTTGCGATGACTGTTGGTGTGAAGAACTTCCCTTATTCATCTGGATGTGCGTATGAGCAAGCCCGTTATCGATATCGGCCAGCATTCGGAAAAGGGGCCGAAGGAGAGCAATGACGACTCCTTTGGCGTGCTGCTGCCTGAGCCGCCCCTGTGCGAGACCAAGGGGCTGGCCATGGCCGTGGCCGATGGCATGAGCTCCTGTGCGCAGCCGAAGGCGGCCTCGGAAACGGCGGTGAAGAGCTTTCTTGAGGACTATTACGCCACGCATGAAAGCTGGAGCGTGGAAACGTCGGTTTCGCGCGTGCTCACCTCGGTCAACCGCTGGCTTTACGGGCAGGGACAGGGCGCAAGCGGGCACGGGCTGGTCACCACCTTCACCGGCGCGGTTCTGAAAGCGGGCGTGTTGCATGTCTTTCACGTGGGGGATTCGCGCCTTTCCCTGCTGCGCGGTGGCGAGCTGAGGCCACTGACGCGCCTGCATCGCATCACCATCGGGGAGAAGCGCGATTATCTCTCGCGCGCGCTGGGCATTGACGTGGCGGTGCGGGTGGAACATCGCGAGGTGCCGGTGGAGGCGGGCGATGTTCTGGTGTTCACCACCGACGGCGTGCATGACGTGCTCAAGGATGCCGATATTGTGCGCCTCATCGACAAGCACGGGCAGGATCTGAACGCGGCGGCCAAAGCCATCTGCGAAGCGGCACTGGAAGGGGGCAGCGATGACAACGTGACCTGCCAGATCGTGCGCATTGTCAATCCCGGTGTGCCGGATGAGCATGCCTGGCACAAGCGGCTGGCGGCGCTTCCCTTTCCGCCGCCGCTGGAGCCGGGGCAGGTGCTGGACGGCCTGCAGATCGTGCGCGAGCTGCATGCCTCCTCCCGCTCTCAGGTGTATCTGGCGCGGGATAGGGAGAGCGATCAGCTGGTGGTGGTCAAGACGCCCTCGCCGCATTACGAGGACGATCCGGCCTATATCGAGCATTTCATGCGCGAGGAATGGATCGGCCGGCTTATCGACAGCCCGCATGTGGCGAAGGTCATTCGCCGCGAAACCCCGCGCACCTTTCTCTATTTCTGCATGGAATACATCGAGGGGCCGACGCTCAGGCAGTGGATGAACGACAATCCGCGCCCGCCCCTGTCCAAGGTGCGCGACATTGCGCGGCAGATCGTCTCGGGCCTGCGCGCCTTTCACCGGCGCGAGATCGTGCATCAGGATCTGAAGCCCGAAAACATCAAGATCGACCGCGACGGCACGGTAAAACTCATTGACTTCGGCTCCGCGCACGTGGCTTCGTTGGAGGAACTGCGCCTGCCGGAAGAGGATCGCGGGCCTTTGGCCACCGCCGGCTATGTGGCGCCGGAAGCTTTGAGCGGTGCGCGGCCGGACAAGCGCCAGGACATCTACGCGCTCGGCGCCATTGTCTATGAAATGCTCACAGGCCGCCTGCCCTACGGCAAGCCGCTGGAATCAGAACGCCAGGCGGCGCGGGCGCAATACCGGCCGGTGAAGCGATATAACCCGGAAGTGCCCGTTTGGATGGACCGGGCCATCGAAAAGGCGGTGGCCAAGGATCCTCAGCGGCGCTATCAGCTGATGAGCGAATTCTTGCGCGACCTTTCCCGCCCCAATCCGAAATTCGCCACCGGGTCCGATGCGCCGCTGATCGAGCGCGATCCGGAAGCCTTCTGGAAATGGCTGGCCATCGGCTCGCTGCTTCTCAACCTGCTTCTTTTTGTCCTGCTGATGAAGCCCTGACGGCCACCCTGGCAGGACGCGCCACCAGATCGCTCTCTGTCTCATCACCCCGCAGATCAGCCCAAGGGTATTCAAGGAAATTCAGGACGCATGCCGTTGCCGGCAAATCGATCGAAGAAAAAAACTTTCCATGAGCAAGGAAGCAGTTATTTAACTCATTGATAAACAAAAATAAAACTCCATCAACTCAGTTGCCCTTGATATTCCTTTCACTCATGAAGCACCGCTTTTCCCTCCCCCTGGCAGGGGGAGGGGAGGGGCAGGGAGGGGGTCGGGCGGCAACCTCATGAGCCTGTGGCCCGACCCCCTCCCGGCGCTTCGCGCCGACCTCCCCCTATCAGGGGGAGGTTAGGATCTTGCGCGCTTTCTGCCTGCCGCCCGTTGCACTGGGGCCAATTTAGCTTCTGACGACAAGCGTTTGTTTAATTCATTGAAAAACCATAGGAAAATATCATTGCCGGACTTGCCTGTCCCGGGCTTGTCTGTCCCCGGGCTTGAACCGGGATCCCGGCAATCCAGGGCAAGGGATGAGGCGTTTTTGGTGGGTGATGGTGCTTTCCAGCAGGCTTGATCTGAGCCGTATGAAAAAATGCCGGAAGGGGATTGTATCCCCTTCCGGAACGTTTTGGCGGGGTATGTTACCCCGCCACTCATGCTATAGGTGGGGTTGGAAACCCCGCCAAAAGGTTGGGTTAGGATGTACAACATCCTTCCGGCGATAAGCCTCTAACCTGGAAGAACCGTTCCTGACTGCCACCAACGCATGCATAAACCGCCCCTGGATGCCCAGGACACGCCCCGGCATGACGTAATATATTGATATTCCACATAAAAAATAACCCACTCCAAGTTTGGGCGATGGGGAAAGAATGCCCTGGTAAAAGCATCTATGGTGCATGTGAGTATTCACATCTTTCGTGGTGAAAATGACCTGCAACGCTTAGAACAATTCAATTGGACACGCTTGAGCGAAAGGCCCAAGTTTCGTGATGCAAATTCATGAATTCGTGGCCTTAAGTTTCCGGCTTAAGCCGGTATGACGATACAAGCGTCGTGTCATGTGCCATTCTGAAGGATAGACTCTTTTCTTCCGGCATGGGATATCGTGACCGTCAATCACTTGATGGCGGGCTTTGCTGATGCGTAAAAGGGCCCGCGCCCAAGTCTTTGCCCTGCCAGGGGCATCCGGGCGGTTTGGCGGACAGCGGGTGTCACGAGGATCGTTTCATGTTGCCAGCAAGCGGGCTAGGCCTAAGCGGCCGGGATGAGCGCCATGGATGATGCACATGACCGCCCTGATACGATGAAAGATTTGCCCATCCTGCCGGATCCGGATGATCCGGCGCTGACACGCGTTGTGGAGGTTCATGACGAACACGGCAGGGCCTTGCGCACCCATGCCGTGCGCGAGCGGCCGCTGACCATCTTTCTCAATGGTCAGGAGGTGATAACAGCCATGACCATCGGCGATCATCCGGACTGGCTGGCCGTTGGTTATCTGCGCAATCAGGCGATGCTGCGGGATGATGATGAGATTACCGCCATCGATTATGATCCGGACATCGCCACCATCGTGGTGCGCACGCGGCGGCAGACCGACTATGAGGAAAAAATGCGCCGCAAGGTGCACACCTCGGGCTGCGCGCAGGGCACGGTCTTTGGCGATGTCATGGAGGAATTCGAGAAAATCCGGCTTTCCGATTCGGCGGTTTTATACACATCCTGGCTGTATGCGCTGCTGAAGCGCATCGTGCACCTGCCCTCGCTTTACATGAAGGCGGGGTCAATTCATGGCTGTGTGCTGGCGCGGCGGGATGAGCCGCTCATCTATGTGGAGGACGTGGGCCGGCACAATGCGGTGGACAAGATCGCGGGCTGGATGTTCCTCAATAAGGTGTCGCCCGAAGACAAGATCTTTTTCACCACCGGGCGGCTGACCTCGGAAATGGTGCTGAAATGCGCGGCCATGGGCATTCCCATCCTCATCTCCCGCTCCGGATTTACCGCCTGGAGCGTGGAGCTGGCGCGGCAGGTGAACATGACGCTGATCGGACGCGCGCGCGGGCAGCGCTTTCTCTGCGCCGCCGGTGATCATCGCATCATCCGGGATGTGCCCCTCTCCGATGCAAGAGGGCAGGATGCGCGGCCGGAAAGGGAAAATGGTGATGCGCCTTTGCGCCCGGCACATGGCAAGCGGCGCTGATCCGGACAAAAACCAAGGCGGGGCGGCAGGCAAAGGATATGACCAAAACGCAGGAGCATCCGGCCAAGGAGGCGGTCGCGGGCGTCATTCTCGCCGGCGGGCTGGCCCGGCGCATGGGCGGAGAGCCCAAGGCGCTCATTCGCCTTGGGGAGAGGATGCTGATCGAGCATGTGATCGAGAGGCTTTCGCCGCAGGTTGATCACGTGCTGATCAATGCCAATACCGATCACGAAACACTGAAACGGCTGGGCTATCCCGTGCTTGAGGACGTGTTGCCGGGGCATGCCGGGCCGCTCGCCGGTGTTCTCACCGGCATGCGCTGGGCGGCGCAACAGGCGCCGCAAGCGCGCTGGCTTGTCTCCGTGGCCGTGGACACGCCGTTTTTTCCGCATGATCTCGTTGCGCGCCTTCTGGCCGCTGCCGAAACGAGCAAGGCGCGGATCGTGCGCGCCTGCTCCGGCGGGCGGGCGCATCCGGTGTTCGCCCTGTGGGACATCGCCCTGGCGGAGGATCTTGAGAAGGCCATGCGCGATGACGCCATGCGCAAGATCGACCGCTACACCGCCCGGCATGCCATGGCCGAGGTGACCTGGCCTGATGCACCCTTTGATCCGTTTTTCAACATCAACCGGCCGGATGATCTCAAACAGGCTGCGCACATTCTCACGGCGCAGGACTCCTAAGCGCCCCCGGGTATGACGTTTTCCCATGGTTTTTCAACGAATTAAACAAACACTTGTTGTCAGAAGCCAAATTGCCCCCGGTGCAGCGGACGGCAGGCAGAAAGAGCGCACAATCCTAACCTCCCCCTGATAGGGGGAGGTCGGCGCGAAGCGCCGGGAGGGGGTCGGGCCGCAAGCGCAGAGTTAAATTGCCCGACCCCCTCCCTGACCCTCCCCCTACCAGGGGGAGGGAAAAAGGCGGTGCTTCACGTGTGTAAGGAATATGAAGGGCAAGTGAGTTAATGGGGCGCCGTTTTCACGGCGTTTTGCTCACTGCGCAAGAAGTGGGGGGAAAGATGCATGGCGCGCCGGGGAGGATTCGAACCCCCGACCCCCAGATTCGTAGTCTGGTGCTCTATCCAGCTGAGCTACCGGCGCCTGGATGATCAAGCGGTCTTTGACGGTGTCGCGCAAATCAGCGACGCGCCTTATCTAGTGCAGTTCCGGCGGCTTGGCAAGCGGCTTTTTTGCCTTTGATGCGCCCTGCCCTGTCAATGTGCGCACACGGTTAACCCGGCCATCGTCCGCATGATCAGCGCACGGGGGGAATGATGATCATGCGCGCGCGGCAGGCGCTACGCTGTTCATTGATGCCGCAGCGGGAGGGGCGCACGGTGGGCGAGAAGCAGACGCGCACTTCCCTGAGCAGGGCCTGCCCGCCCAGCCTGTCGCATATGACCGCGAAGGAATCCGCAAAGAAGCCCTTGTCACGATTGGCGGCATGAAAGGCGCGGCGGATCTGCTGCGGGGTGCGTTTCAGGGGGGCGCGGGGCGCGCGCATATCCTGCGGGATGGTGATCTGCCGGAACAGGCGCTCGGCCAGCGTAAAATAGGCGCGGGGTGATAAGCCGGAGCAGGTGCCGTGCTTGCGCCATTCATGAATGACGAGGCCCTTCGAGGGCATGACGTCCAGCACCTCGCGGATGACGGCATCGGGCACGAAGCGGTCTTTGGTGCGGCAATTGCTGGGCCAGCCGCGGCGGAACTGCGGCCACAAGCCATGGAGCACAAAGCCGTAGCCCGCGCCGGGGCGGCATTGCGGATCATTGCGGCGCAGGCGCCCGCGCGCCTTCTGCGTGAGGCAGAAGGTGGGCGACCAGCTCAAAGAGAGAACGTAATAATCGAACAGGCCGGGCGCATCGTTGCGGGCCTGGGCCGACCGGGCGCTGCCCGTGATGAAAAACGCATGCAGAAGAAGCGCCGCAAGGGCACTGAAAAGCGCGCTCCTGATTGCGCGTGCTCTTTTCCGTGCGGCAAAAGCCGATCTGATCATTTCATGCCCCCTTTTCTTCCTTCATGCCGCTTGCTTAAGCCCGGGCAAGCTTTGCGCCTTTCGTTCTGGCGCAGGTTTCAAGCCCGTTTCGCGGCATGTGTGTTCAAGCGCCCCTTGAGCGCGGGGTCAATCCTTTTGCCGGCGATCATAGACAATGATGGTGTAATCGCAGGTGTCCCCTTCCTCGGCGGGATAATGGGTTCTTTCCCGCTCCTGCCATTCCTCGTCGGCGGGGGGTTCAAAGCGGGCGTCGCCTTCCGCCTGCATGTGCACGCGGGTGAGATAGATCCGCTGTGCCAGCGGCAGGAAGCGCTGAAAGATCTGGGAACCGCCGATGACCATGATCTCGTTAACCCCGCGTTTTCTGGCCAAGCGCTCGCCCAGGGCCAGCGCCTCCTCCACGGAGTGGGCGGTGAGCACGGCGGGATCGGCGGCAATGGCGCCGCGGGTGATGACAATGTTGTCCCGCCCCGGCAGGGCGCGGCCGATGCTCTCGAAGGTTCTGCGCCCCATGATGACGGGATGGCCCATGGTGCGCGCCTTGAAGCGGCGCAGCTCCGATGGCAGATGCCAGGGCAAGGTGTTGTTGCGCCCGATGACACCGTTTTCCGACACGGCGACGACCAGGGCGATGCGCGGCGTGGTTTCACTGTTGCGCAGGTTGGCTTGCGTCATCATGGGCCCTCCCCTTTGCGTTCCCTCCTTTTGGAGTGGCCCATTCTAACAGGCATTGGCGCCCCTTCGGCAACAGGCACGTTTTCTGTTCTTGAGAAAACCGCATGGGAATTTGGTTCAATCCATGCGCTCGATCATGCCGCGGACGAATTCCGGCAGGCCGGCTCGGCGGTGACGGCGCAGGCGTTCGGCGCGGACAATGGCGCGCAGCTCTTCGGAGGCGCGCTCAAGGTCATCATTGATGATGACGTAATCATATTCCGGCCAGTGGGAAATCTCGGCGGCGGCCTGCGCCATGCGGCGGGCGATCACCTCCTCGGGATCCTGGGCGCGCCGGCGCAGGCGCTCGTGCAGCACCTCCACGGACGGCGGCATGATGAACACGCGCACGATATCGTCCTCGCCCACGGCCTGGGTGATCTGTTGCGCGCCCTGCCAGTCGACATCAAAGAGCACGTCGCGCCCGCGGGCTAAGGCCTCCATCACCGGCTTTTTGGGGCTGCCGTAGAAATTGCCGAAGACCTCGGCCCATTCCAGCAGCTCGCCGCTATCGCGCATGCGGGCGAACTCCTCGTGCGAGACGAAATAATAGTCCTTGCCGTGCACCTCGCCCGGGCGGGGCGGACGGGTGGTGACCGAAACCGACATCTCCATCTCCGGCTCCGCGGCAAGCAAGCGGCGCGAGAGTGTGGACTTGCCGGCCCCGGAGGGCGAGGAGATGATCAGCATCATGCCGCGGCGGGCAAGATCAACGGGATCGGAATCTTTCTGTGGCGCGTTCATGGGGCTTCTCGATCTTCCGGTTGCCTGCAATCCTCACTGTCCGGATCCGTCATCCATCCGGATTCGTCATGGTGCTCATTCCACATTCTGGACCTGTTCGCGGAACTGATCGATGACCGCCTTCAAGTCCAGGCCGATGCGGGTGAGCGAGGCATCGTTGGATTTGGCGCAAAGCGTGTTGGCCTCGCGATTGAACTCCTGGGCGAGAAAATCCAGCTTGCGGCCGGCGGGGCCGTTTCCGGCCAGAAGCTCGCGGGCGGCGGCCACATGGGCGGCAAGGCGGTCCAGCTCCTCTTCCACATCCGCTTTGGCGGCGAGTATCACCGCCTCCTGATAAAGGCGCTGCTCATCCAGATCCTGAGAAGCCTCAAGCAGGCGCTGCACCTGCTGGCGCAGGCGCTCGCGGACGGCCTCCGGGCTGCGGGCGGGGTTTTCGCGCGCCTTTTGCACAAGATCGGCGATCTGATCCACCTGGCTTTTCAGCACCTCGGTGATGCGCGCGCCCTCCTTGCGGCGGACCTGCTCAAGATCATCGAGGGCGCGGCGGAACGATTCGAGAAGCGGCTCCTTTACGGCGGCGAGCACGGCATCCGGGTCTTCCTCCTCGGGCTCGAGCACGCCGCGCAGGGCAAGCAGGCGGGCGGGGTCCACCGGTGCGGCGGTCATGCCCAGCCGCCCCTCGAGTTTGCGCACCTCTTCGATGAGCCAGTCAAGCAATGCGCTGTTGACGCGCATGGCCACCACATCGGCCGCGCGGCGCACCTGCAGGCCCACCTGCATGCTGCCGCGGGAGAAGCGCGCCGCCAGCTCCTTGCGCAGGAGCGGATCGAGCGCCTCAAAGCCGTTGGGCAGGCGCAGGCGGACATCCAGCCCCTTGCCGTTGACGCTGCGGATCTCCCAGCTCCAGGAGAGCGTGTCGGTCTGGCCGGTGGCCCGGGCAAAGCCCGTCATGCTGCTCAAGGCCATGGGTTTTCGCCCTTCTTGCCCTTTTCATATCCGATCAGGCCGCCGGCCGGAGCGCCATGGCGGCAATTTCTTTTTCGCGCCGGGAGACTAGACCAAGGTGCCTGCGATGAAAACCGGGTTTGATGCGCCTTTTCAGCGGGAGTTTTAGCGACGCTGCGGGCGGGGGCGCGGCAGGGGCACGGCGGACACTTGCGTCCTTGGCCGCGCCTTGGGGATGACGGGAGGTGCCGTGGCGGGGGCCGGCCTGTTCTCGGCGGTTTCTGCGGCTTCTTGCCGGGAGGTGTTTGTTTTTTCGGCCTTTTTCGTGTTTTCGCCCGTGAGTGTTTTGTCGGATCTGGACACAGCGGCGGCGCCGGCCACACGCGCATCCTTGTTCGCGGCGGCCTTTTTGGCATCTTCGGCCATCTTGCGGCGCAGGGCCCGCCATTTGCGCACGTTGCGCTTGTGCTCGGCCAGCGTGGCGGCGAAGACGTGTCCGCCCTTGCCGTCGGCAACGAAATAGAGAAGATCCGTCTTTTCCGGATTGAGCACGGCCTTTATCGAGTCCCGGCCCGGGTTGGCAATGGGCGTGGGCGGCAGACCATCAATCTGATAGGTGTTCCAGGGGTTTTTTGCGGCGATTTCGCTTTTGCGAATGGGACGGCCGAGCGGCAGGCCGCGGGTGATGCCATAGATGATGGTGGGATCGGCCTGCAGGCGCATGCCTTTCTTCAGGCGGTTGATGAAAACGGCGGCAATGCGGGGCCGCTCTTCGGGAATGGCGGTTTCCTTTTCCACGATGGAGGCGAGGATGATCGCCTCATAGGGCGTCTTGAACGGCAGGCCGGGGGCGCGTTTGGGCCAGAGCTGATCAATCAGGCGCTTCTGTGCCGCCTGCATGCGTTCGATCAGGGCCTGACGGCTTTCTCCGCGGCGGAAGGTATAGGTGTCCGGCAGCAGCGAGCCTTCCGGCGGCTCCTTTTCTATTTCGCCAGTGAGATAGGGATTGGCGCGCAGGCGCTTGAGCACCTGGGCCACGGAAAAGCCCTCGGGGATGGTGATACGGTAGAGGATGGCCCGGCCCTGCTCCATCAGATCGACAATCTCGCGCACGGAGGCGCGGGCGGGAATGGCATATTCCCCGGCCTTGAGCACGGCAGAGCGGCCTTTCAGCCGATCCTGGGCGATGGTGGCGAGAACGAGCCAGCGGGAAGAGACAAGCCCCTTTTCTTCCAACAGTGCGGCGATCTCGCGGGTGGAAGCGCCGCGCGGGATCAGCACCGTGGTTTCGGTCTTGGCGGGGCCGGGGCGCTCCACGGCCATGTTGACGACGAACAGCGCGCCCAGCGCGACAACCGCCATCAGCAGAAGGCCAAACACCAACGAGCGCATGGCCCGGACGAACACGCCGCGGCGGCGGGCGCCGCCGGCGCGGGCACGTTCCTGCGCTTTCCTTTGCTTTCTGCCCTTGCGTCTCTTCATGGCCCGGGGGCGTGATCACCCGCACTCGCTTAAATCGCTGACCGGCTGCGCGCCTGTCATTCCGATTCGGTTGTGACAGGGATAATGGGCGAAACGAAGGCCTGCGTGTTTCATGCCTTTCATGCCGCCCCGATCCGGCGCCCGCCCCCGCATTTCGACTGTGGTGCGCCGGAGCCTTTTTTGGTCCGTTAGCCTGTGTTCACTCCTGCACGCGGCGGAACAGCAAAGAGGCATTGGTGCCGCCAAAGCCGAAGGAATTGGACAGCGCAACATCAATCGTGCGCTCAACCGGCGCATTCGGCGCCAGGTCGATGTCCGTCTCCACGGAAGGATCCTCGAGGTTGAGCGTGGGCGGCGCCACCTGATCGCGCATGGCCAGCAGGCAGAAGATGGCTTCCACCGCACCGGCGGCGCCCAGAAGATGGCCGATGGCGGATTTGGTGGAGCTCATGGTGAGGTTGCGCGGTGCATTGCCCAAAAGCCGCTCCACCGCGCCCAGCTCGATCTCGTCGCCAAGCGGCGTGGAGGTGCCATGGGCGTTGATGTAGTCGATGTCCTCAGGCGAGATGCCCGCCTTGTCCAGCGCCATGCGCATGCAGCGATAGGCGCCGTCGCCATCCTCGGCCGGCGCGGTGACGTGATAGGCATCGCCCGACATGCCATAGCCGATGAGCTCGCCGTAAATCTTCGCGCCACGGCGCCTGGCGTGTTCGTATTCCTCCAGAACGACGATGCCGGCACCCTCGCCCATGACGAAGCCGTCGCGCCCCTTGTCCCAGGGGCGGGAGGCCTTCTCGGGCGTGTCGTTGTAGCCGGTGGAGAGGGCCTTGCAGGCAAGAAAGCCCGCAATGCCGATGTTGCAAATGGCGGCCTCGGCCCCGCCGGCGATCATGACATCGGCATCACCGGCGGAAATGATGCGGGCGGCATCACCGATGGCATGCGCGCCGGTGGAACAGGCGGTGACGACGGCGGAATTGGGCCCCTTGAAGCCGTAGCGGATGGAGATGAGGCCGCCGGCGAGATTGATGAGCGAGCCGGGGATGAAGAAGGGGGAGACCCGGCGCGGGCCCTTGTCGCGGATGAGCAGGGCCGTCTGCTCGATCTTGTCCAGGCCGCCGATGCCGGAGCCGACGAGAACGCCGGTGCGGCACTGATCCTCGTAATCCTCAGGCTTCCAGCCCGAATCCTCAATGGCCTGGGTGGCGGCGGCCATGGCGTAGATGATGAAATCGTCAAAACGCCGCTGCTCCTTGGGGTCCATCCAGGCGTCAGGATTGAAGGTTCCATGGGTGCCATCGCCGCGCTTGACCTCGGCGGCAATGCGACAGGCCAGATTCGAGGCATCGAAGCGCGTGATCGGGCCGATGCCGGATTTGCAGGCCAGCAGGTTCTTCCATGTATCCTCGACATTGCCGCCCAACGGCGTGACCAAGCCTATTCCGGTTACGACGACCCTGCGCATGTCATCCTCGTTCAGTCTGCCTCTTTTCATGCCGGCCGCAAAAGGGCGCCCCGTTCATGGCCCGAATGACGGCCTGCCATTACAGATGCGCCTTTTTCACGAAATTTCAGCCGCCCCTGTGTCCATTGCGGATGATTGTGCCGCGTCTGTTTTTCTTAAGGAGCCTTTGCCCCAACGGCAAGACAGCGCGGCAAGCGCAAGCCTGCGCTTTTCCGCGCTGTCGCCGGACTATCGACGATGATCGCCTCCTTTTTGCGATCAGGCGGAGGCGTTCTGCTCGATGAACTTGATGGCGTCTCCGACCGTCTGGATGTTTTCGGCGGCGTCATCGGGTATCTCGATGCCGAACTCTTCCTCAAAGGCCATGACGAGCTCGACATTGTCGAGGCTGTCGGCACCGAGATCGTCGATGAAGCTGGCATCCTCGGTCACCTTTTCGGCATCGACGCCGAGGTGTTCGACCACGATCTTCTTGACGCGTTCCGCGATATCGCTCATGTCCCGTATTCCTTGAATGGTTCTTTATGGTTGCAAGAAGGATCGGCACGCTTTTTACGGATGGCACGCCGGGAAGGCAAGGAAGCCGCCTCCCCTTCACCCCCGCTTGCGGCCTTCAGGTCCGGCGCATGCCGGAGTCGGCCCTTCCCCTAACACATCGCCGGCCCTTTGACAAAGGGCTTGTTCCTCCGTCTTTCGCAGTTTTCACAGCCATGCAGCATGATCGCGGAATATGCGCTTCAGCACATGGCCATGCCGCCGTTGACCGAAAGCACATGACCGGTGACATAGGCCGCTTCCGGAGAAGCGAGATAAAGGGCGGCGGCGGCAACATCCTCCGGCGTGCCGAGGCGGCCTGAGGGGATCTGGGCGAGGATGGCCTCGCGCTGTTTCTCATTGAGGGCATCAGTCATGGGCGTTTCGATGAAGCCCGGGGCGATACAATTCACAGTGATGCCGCGGGCAGCAACCTCCCGGGCGAGAGACTTGCTCATGCCGATCATGCCGGCCTTGGCGGCGGCATAATTGGTCTGCCCCGGGTTGCCGGTGAGGGCGACGACGGAGGTGATGTTGATGATCCGGCCCCAGCGCGCCTTCATCATACCCTTCAGCACCGCCTGTGAAAGACGGAAGGCGGCGGTGAGGTTGACATCCAGCACCTCCTGCCACTGTTCCGGCTTCATGCGCATGGCGAGCGTATCACGGGTGATGCCGGCGTTGTTGACGAGAATGTCGATGCTTTTTCCGGCCGCCTCCTCGGCACGGGGCACGAGTGTGGCGACCGAATCGGGATCGGCGAGGTTGGCCGGCACGGCCAGGGCCCGTTCGGCACCCAGTTCGCTCACGCGCTCTTCAAGAACGTTTTCGCGCGTGCCGGAGAGAACGACAGTGGCGCCCGCGCCATGCAGGGCCCGGGCAATGGCCGCGCCGATGCCGCCGGTGGCGCCGGTTACGAGCGCGGTCTTCCCTGTGAGATCGAACATGAGAATCCCCTCGCAAGGTTCTGGTAAACGAATCCTTTTCGCGGCGTCTTCATATCATGATTCAACACAGGCGCACCTGCCTTGAACGGCTGCCTTCCGGCATGAAGCCATCACCACGGACGGGCCGATTGCCTTTTTATGCCCTTTTACCCCTTTAAGCGTTCGGCCAGCTTTTCGATGTCCGCCGGGGTGCCCACGGCCATACCCTCGGCATTGGGGGCGTTGCGCTTGACCAGGCCGGTGAGCACGCGGCCTGCGCCCAGCTCGACGAAAAGGTCCACGCCTTCGCCGGCCATGAAGGCCATGGATTCGCGCCAGCGCACGCGGCCCGTGACCTGCCTGACCAGATTGTCGACGATTTCGGCAGGCGTGCTTTCCGGCGCGGCGGTCACATTGGCGACAACAGGCACGGTCGCGGGCATCTCCGAGGCCTCGCCCAGGGCCCAGGCCATGGCTTCCGCCGCCTTCTGCATTAGCGAACAATGAAAGGGAGCGGAGACGGGCAGCATGACCGTGCGCTTGGCGCCGGCGTCCCTGGCGATAATGCAGGCGCGCTCCACCGCACCGATGTGACCGGAGACCACCACCTGACCGGGGGCGTTGTCATTGGCCACTTCGCAGACCTCACCGCCGGCCGCCTTCTTGGCCACGGCCTCCACCTCGCCGAGATCGAGGCCGAGGATGGCGGCCATGCCGCCTTCGCCCACGGGCACCGCTCCCTGCATGGCGCGCCCGCGCGTCTGCAGGAGCTTGGCGGTGCGATCGAGCGTGAAGGCGCCGGCTGCGCACAGGGCGGAATATTCGCCCAGCGAGTGACCGGCCAGATAGCGGGCATGATCGGCTATCTTCACGCCGAAATCATTCTCCAGCACACGGACCACGGCCATGGACACGGCCATGAGCGCGGGCTGGGCGTTTTCGGTCAGTGTAAGCTCCTCTTCCGGGCCTTCGAAAATGATCTTCGACAGCGGCCGGCCCAGGGCATCATCCACCTCCTCGAAGACGGCCCTTGCCGAGGCGAAATTCTCCGCCAGCTCCTTGCCCATGCCGACCTTCTGACTGCCCTGACCGGGAAAAATGAATGCCGTGGCCATGTCCCTCGTCTCCTCCCCTGTTTCCTGCGACTCTTTCAAAAAGCAGCGCTTTTTGCCCTCACCGCCCTGAAACCGCCCTGTTGGCGATGTTTCCTCCGCTTCGCCCCTGTAATGGCCGGCTGCCTGCGTTTGTCCTTCATCTGGCACAAGGGCGCAAAGTGTGTCAAAATAACTAAAAGCCTCTTTGGCGCGCTCCTGCGCAGATGCGCACGCTTTGCGCGATTTCGAATTGACGTGGATCATGGCGAAGGGCGGCGGCGAAGGCGAGCATGGGAATCGAAGAGAATGACATAAAGGGCGGAGGTTGAGACCTGCAGAAGCCTTCGCGACAATGCAGGGAGGCGGCGGCGATGATGGTGATGACGGAAATCACGCCTGACAAGGTGGCGCAGGTGATCGTGCGGGCGCGGGAGATCGACGCCCGCGTGGGCGCCTGGGACGAGGTGGACCGCACGCATCCCGACGAAGGCTCGGCGGAGGCCGTTCTGGAAGCCCTGCGCAATGATCCCTCGCGTATGGCGCTCGTTTCCTTTCTCAACGAAATGCGGCCCGAGGAGCTGGCGGAGCTGGTGGCGCTGATGTGGATCGGCCGCGGCTCCTTTGAGCCGGAAGAATGGCGCGAGGCGGTGGATACCGCGCTTGAGGATTACGCCCTGCCCGGCACGTGCGCCCGTTATCTTCTGCGCGAGCCGCTGCTGGCCGATTATCTCGAGGAAGGGCTTGAGCGCATGGGCTATTCCATCGAGGACGCCGAACGGGACGTGACCTGAGCTTTCTGCACCGGGATTTACCCGTTATTCATGCGGGCAGGTCTTGGATTAAACGGTTCAAGGCAGGATGGGGGCTTGTGCGTGCGGCAGATCGCGCATCTTGAGAATTTGATTCAACAGGCTGACAAATCGATTCAGGTGCCTTGAAAATTGATTCCGATTTTTCAGGCAAGTGCCTGTTATGGTTAATGAATTCTATCCCGCCCCATCACGAGACAAAATCGCCGCCTTTCTCGTCACCTCGGGCGTGTCCTCATAAAATCCGACGCGCCAGCCCCTGAAGGTCGCCATTTTCGCTTAATCTCGCTGACTTTTCGCCCTTGAAAATAGCTTTGGCTATTTCTTGCGGGCGAAAAAATCAGCGATTTTAAAGAAAATGCTGCTCGCATCGCCTACTTTTATGACTCCCGGTAACATAGCTGACAGGTGTTCGAGGACATGGTTGACACATTACAGGGCACGAGGGTTTGATCCGCGCTTTTGTCAGGTCCGGTGAGACGGGGCGCTTTCCGCCATGGCGGGGTTTTCTTGTGCAGAAGGAGCCGGGCTGGCGCCCGCCGGATCCTCGCGCATGATCCGCGGCAGGGATTCGCCGCCCGGTGCCAGCCCCTGACGCATGACGATATCGCGCACCCAGGGCAGGGCGGCCGCCGCGGCGATCACGCCGGCGCGCATGGCCTGCAGCGGGGGAAAGTCCGTAAGCAGGGCGGTGTTGACCAGATGGATCGCCGCCTTGCGCACGAACACATCACGCCGCCGCAGCCGGTCGTAGGTGCGGCAGATCTCCTCCGAGCCCGGATCATCGCCAAAGGCATGGGCATCGCCGATGAGCTCTGCGGCCAGTGCCGCATCACGCAGGGACATGTTCAGGCCCTGCGCCCCGATCGGCGGCACCGCATGCGCCGCCTCGCCCACCAGGATGATGCGCTCCCTGGCGAAATCCTGCGCCGTCATCGTCTGCATCGGAAAGGACTGTGGCGCGGTCACATCACCAATGCGGCCAAGATCGCCATGGCTTTCCACCTGAATGCGCCGCGCAAGCTCATCCGCCGGCAGGGCCATCACCTCTTTCGCCGCCGCCGGCCGCATCATCCACACCAGCGAGGAGCGCCGCTGCGGCATGGGCACGGTGGTAAAGGGCCCGTCCGGCTTGTGATATTCGGTGGACATGTCTTCGTGATCGGCCGAATGGGAGAAGAAACAGCCCACGGCCACCTGATCATAGTCATGCTGCAGCATGTGAAAGCCTGCGCTTTCCCGCACAGGGGAAGCGCGCCCATCCGCGGCGATGACCACTGGTGCCGCCACTTCATCACCGGAAGCGAGCTGCAGGCGCACCAGCCGCCGCCTGTCGGGCGCAATACCGCTGGCGGAATCGCGGATGAAAACAACTCCCAGCTCTTTCGCCTTGCGGGCGAAGGCCGGATGCAGATCCTCCAGCGGAATGTTCCAGCCGAAGGCCTCCCAGCCGGCATCGCGGGCATCGAAAACGGTTTCCGGCGCCGAGAACAGCCCGCCGGTATCGTCCACCAGCCTGAGCTTGCGCAGGGGATTGGACAGGGCTTTCAGCGATTCATCGAAAAGCGCAAGATGCTCAAGCAGCCGCATGCTCGGCCGCATCAGGGCGATGGTGCGCGGATCGTGCCGCTTCTCGAAGGGATCCACCGGCCCGGTGACGATGGCCGTTTTCAGGCCCGCCTCGGCGCACAGGGCAGCCGCCGCCAGCCCCGCCGGCCCCGCACCGGAAACGATCACGTCAAAATCGCCGCCATGGGCCATGTCGCTCAACTCCCGTAAGATCGCATCCTTGCCCGCGTGAATGAAAGGATAGCAGCCGCCAACACCCGCCGACAAGCAACAAGCCACTCTTCTGCCCTCAGGAGAGGAAAAGCGCTTCATATGCCGTCATATCCGTCGTCTTGAGCCTGCGCCGGCCCGGCCTTGCGCCCATCTGCGACTTTTCAGCGTGCCTGACATGCGATATGACCGGGGCAGACACCCGACAGGCCCGCCAGAGTGCATCTGCGGCTGCCTGAAGGAAAGCGCATAATCTGAAACGAGGGGAAGCTTCATGGCCAAGATCAAGGTGGACAACCCGGTCGTCGAGCTCGACGGCGACGAGATGACCCGCATCATCTGGCACAAGATCCGAGAGCAGCTCATTCTGCCCTATCTCGATATCGAGCTTATCTATTTCGATCTGTCCATCCAGAACCGGGACGCCACCGATGATCAGGTCACCATCGACGCCGCTTTGGCCATTCGCGAGCATGGCGTGGGCGTGAAATGCGCCACCATCACCCCGGACGAGGCGCGGGTGAAGGAATTCGGCCTCAAGAAAATGTGGCGCTCGCCCAATGGCACCATCCGCAATATCCTGGGCGGCGTTGTTTTCCGCGAGCCCATCGTCTGCCGCAACATCCCGCGCCTGGTGCCCGGCTGGAAGAAGCCCATCGTCATCGGCCGTCATGCCCATGGCGATCAGTACAAGGCGCAGGATTTCGTGGTGCCGGAAGGCCCGGGCCGCCTCACCATCCGCTATGAGGGCGAGGACGGCACCGTCATCGAGCGCGAGGTGCATCAGTTCACCGTGCAGGATGGCGGCGGCGTGGCGCTGGGCATGTTCAACACCGACAAGTCCATCTACGACTTCGCCCGCGCCTGCTTCAATTTTGCGCTGGACCGCAAGTGGCCGCTGTACATGTCCACCAAGAACACGATCCTGAAGGCCTATGACGGCCGCTTCAAGGACATCTTTGAGGAAGTGTATGAAAAGGAGTTCAAGGAGGCCTTCGACGAACACGGCCTGACCTATGAACATCGCCTCATTGACGACATGGTTGCCTGCGCGCTCAAGTGGTCCGGCGGCTTCGTCTGGGCCTGCAAGAATTATGACGGCGATGTACAGTCCGATATCGTGGCCCAGGGCTTCGGCTCCCTGGGCCTGATGACCTCGCAGCTGCTCACGCCCGATGGCAAGATCATGGAATCGGAGGCCGCGCACGGCACGGTGACGCGCCATTACCGCTTGCATCAGCAGGGCAAGGAGACCTCGACCAACTCCACCGCCTCCATCTTCGCCTGGACGCGCGGACTCATTCATCGCGGCAAGCTCGATGGCAACGAGGATCTGATCCGCTTTGCCCAGACGCTGGAGAAGGTGGTCATCGACACCATCGAATCCGGCTACATGACCAAGGATCTGGCCATCCTCGTCGGGCCCGAACAGAAGTGGCTGACCACCCAGGGCTTCCTCGACAAGATCGACGAAAACCTGAGAAAGGCCATGGGCGCCGGCGCCTGATACACCGCTTTCATGGCTGTTCACTTAATGTCTGTTCTGAACCGGCGGCGCGGCTCAAGCTGCGCCGTCTGGCATTTCGATGAAAGCATGACTCCTGGCTGAATGGCCATCCTTTCTGCTAAGAGGTATATCTTTAGCTTGTCTTAAGTAGCAAATTGCTACCATGTATTGCATATGCATTTTTTGAAGTATCAAGAGCGCCTTGCTTTTTCCATTTTCTGTAACCACAATAAATGTTCGAAGACCCGGAATACGAATGGGATGAAGCCAAGGCGGCGACGAATGTCGCCAAGCATGGCGTACCGTTTACCGCGGCGCAGGAATTCGATTGGAACAAAGCAGTCATTTTTCCAGACACGCGCCGCGATTACGGAGAGCCCCGCTGGCTTGCCTATGCCCCCATTCGTGAACGGTTGCATGCCATGGTGTTTACCATTCGTCATGGCCGCGTGCGTGTGATATCCTTGCGCAAGGCCAACAGCAGGGAAGTTGCCCGCTATGAGCGTGAAAACGAAAATTGACCTGGTTCATCCCACGCCGGAGGAGGACGAAGCCATCAACCGTGGCATCGCCGAGGATCCGGATACGTGGGAAATCACCGAAGATGAATGGAAGCTTGCCCGCCCCGCCAGCGAGGTTTTTGCCGAGATGGGGCTGGCGCTGCCGAAGAAGCGCGGCCGCCCGCGGAAGAAAGAGCCGAAGCGGCAGGTGACCCTGCGTCTGGACGCCGATCTTCTTGAAGACCTGCGCGGCCTTGGCAAGGGCTGGCAGACCAAGGTCAACGCCGCCTTGCGCGAATGGATGGCCCAACAGAAAAAGGCCTCTGAATGACCATCCGCTGCCGACCAAAACCCGCCATTGATCTCTGCCGTGGCAGCATTCATTCCATGAAATCGTGCATCCCGACAAGCACTCGCAGTGCAAGGCGCTTCGCTCCCAATTAGCCCGCAATTGCCCTCTCCTGGCCCCTGCCCATTGTTGTCCAAACAAATTACTCTATCCGTTGCGAATGATTTACGTTATTAAGACTGTAAGTGCTTACATGCACCATAAATGCTTTTGCCAAGGCATATTCCCGCCATTGCCCAAACTTGGAGTGTGTTATTTTTATCTGGAATATCAATAAGTTACGTCATGCCCGGGCGTGTCCCGGGCATCCAGGGGCGGTTTACGCATGCGGTGATGGCAGTCAAGAAGGGTTCTTCAGGACTCTACCCTTCGAGAGGAACCTCCCATCAAAAAGCATACGGCTCAGATCAAGCCTACTGGTAAGCACCATCGCCCACCAAAAACGCCTCATCCCTGGCCCTGGATTGCCGGGACAAGGCCCGGCAATGACGTTTTATTGTTGTTTATCAATGAGTTAACCAACTAGCTCTCAACGTATGGAAAGTCTTTTTCCTTGGTCGGTTTGACGGCAACAGCCCGCTTCCTGAATTTCCTCGGACACCTGTGGGCAAAAGCCTTAGGTCTCGAACCACAAATGCATGAGTCAAGGGCCTGAGATACCGGCTGATCTACGGTATGATGATGCGGGTATCGTGTAGTGTGGTTGCACATACTAAAAAGGATTATGGCGAACGCCGCTTTCGCGCCGTGGGGCGTATCGAGGGATTGCCTTATATGGTGGTCTTCACACCGCGCGGCACACGGCTGAGGATCATTTCCATGCGGCGCATGCATGAAAAGGAGGCCAGAAAATATGGCATCTGAGCCGAAGGCAAAACCCGATCCCTATCTGATCGACGAGGAGACCCAACCGTTGACGGATGAGGAAATCGCACGGTTGCGTCCCGCCAGCGAGGTTTTTGCCGAGATGGGGTTGGCGCTGCCGAAGAAGCGCGGCCGCCCGCGGAAGAAGGAGCCGAAGCGGCAGGTCACCCTGCGTCTGGACGCCGACCTTCTTGAAGACCTGCGCAGCCTTGGCAAGGGCTGGCAAACCAAGGTGAACGCCGCCTTGCGCGAATGGATGGCCCAGCAGAAAAAGGCCTCTGAATGACCATCCGCTGTCGGCCAAAATCCGCCATTGATCTCTGCCGTGGCAGCATTCATTCCGTTATGAACGCCACCATCGACAGCGATGAAATCGTTCATCCCGACAAGCACAGCGCCGCGCAAGGCGCTTCGCTCCCAATTGGCCCGCAATTGTCCTCTCCTGGCCCCTGCCTGGTTGACCTTTGCCGCCAATGATGGAAAGGAAGGCGGCAAAACCGCCGCAGGGGATGAACAGCCATGACGGACAAACGCATCAGGGTCGCCATTGTCGGGGCCTCCGGCTATACGGGCGCGGACGCCATCCGCCTTGCCGCGCGTCATCCGGGCATCGAGATCGTGGCGCTCACCGCCAACACCCATGCCGGCAAGCCGGTGGCGCAGGTCTGGCCGCATCTGGCCGGGCTGGATCTGCCGGATCTCGTCACCAACGAGGAGGTGGACTGGTCCCGGGTGGATGCCGCCTTCGTCGGTCTGCCGCACGGCACGGCGCAGGACGTGATCCTGTCCATTCCGGATCACGTGCGCATCATCGACATCTCCGCCGATTTCCGCCTGAAGGATCCGCAGACTTACGCCCGCTGGTATGGCCGGGAGCATGCCGCACCGGAGCTTCTCGCCAAAGCCGCCTATGGCTTAACCGAACACAATCGTGAGAGCATCCGCTCCGCCCGCATCGTCGCCTGTCCGGGCTGTTATCCCACGGCCACATTGCTGGCCCTGCTGCCGCTGGTCAAACGCGGGCTCATCGCATTGGAGGATCTCATCATCGATGCCAAGTCCGGCGTCTCCGGTGCCGGGCGCGGGCTGAAGCTGAACACGCTGTTCTGCGAGGCCGGCGAGGGGCTCTCCCCCTATGGCGTGGCCAGCCATCGCCATGCCCCGGAAATCGAGCAGGAACTCGCCCGCGCGGCCGGGCGCGATCCCGCTTCTGTCGTCGTCAACTTCACGCCGCATCTCGTGCCCATGAGCCGCGGCGAGCTCATCACCGCCCATGTGAAACTGGCCGAAGGCGCCACTGCTGCGGACTGCGTAACAGCCCTGCGTGAGTCTTATGCGGAAGAACCCTTCATCCGCTTCGCGCCAGAGGGCATGCTGCCCGCCACCCAGCACGTGCGCGGCTCCAACGACTGTGAACTGGCCGTGCGGGCCGATCGCATTCCCGGCCGCGTCATCGTCATCGCCGCCATCGACAATCTGGTGAAGGGCTCTTCCGGTCAGGCGCTGCAGAATTTCAATCTCATGTTCGGCTTTCCGGAAACCACGGGCTTGCAGCAGCTGCCGCTGTTTCCCTGAGAGTCCAACTGGTAATGCACAAAACCGCCCCGCGCTCCCACCCAACCACCCTGTTTTGCGTATAATATCGGGTGGCTGGGTGGGGGCGCGGGGCGGTGGGTGGCGCGAAAGTTCGCCTTCGGGCGAATTTTCGTTTAGCCTCTGAAGCCGCCGGCCCCCTTTTGTCGCTCTTTGCAAGGGAAAGGCAGGAGCCCAAACTTCCGAGCAGAAAATCAACCGCGCAAGCTGCGCAGGCGGTCCAGCGCGCCTTGCAGGATCCAGGCCGCCGCCATCTTGTCCACCACATCCGCCCGTCTCTTTCGGGAAACGTCCGCTTCCAGAAGCGTGCGCTCCACCCCGGCGGTGGAAAGCCGTTCATCCCACAGCACGACGGGAATGTCGCTGATCTGTTCCAGATTGCGTGCAAAGGCCCGTGTGGCTTGTGCCCGCGGGCCCACACTGCCGTTCATGTTCACCGGATAGCCGAGGATGAAGCCGCCCACGTTCTCCCTGGCCGCCAGCGTAAGCAGCTTTTCCGCATCCTTGCGGAAGCGGGTGCGTTTTATCGTTTCAAGCGGAGTTGCCGTCAGAAGCAGGCCGTCGGAAAGCGCAAGGCCAATGGTTTTCGTCCCCAGATCAAGCCCCAGAAGCCTCTGCCCTTCTTTCAGCCGCGCCGCCAGCTCTTCTATGGTGATGGTCATAGGTTTGGCCTCTTTAAAAGGTGGCTTCACTGGTTGTGGTCGCAAGCAAGCGTTCCGATATTGCAGAAAGGGGAACGCAAGGTGTGCATGCTCCTGCCGCAGGCCGCAGACATGCCCCGGAATCGCGCAGGAAGTCAACGCCGGCGCAAGCAACGCGGCAGGAAGGGATGTTCAGGAGAAAGGGGCGGCCACACGCTCCGCCCGGAAAAAGGGAGAAGACCGATGAAACTCACCTGGTTCGGACACTCCGCCTTTCGCATCGATCTGAATGGCGCGCGCATTCTCATCGATCCCTATCTGAAGGACAATCCCTCCTGGAACGGCACCGTTGAGGAGGCGGCCGAAGGCGCAACCCACGTCATCGTCACCCATGGTCATGCCGATCACCTGGGCGATGCCGAGGAAATCTGCCGCAGCACCGGCGCCGTTCTCGTGTCCAGCTTCGAAATCTGCATGAAACTGGGGCTGGAAAAGGCCGAACCCATGAACACCGGCGGCCGCATCTCTCTTAAGGGCTTCGATGTGGTCATGACCCCGGCCCAGCATTCCTCCTCCATGGACGGCTATGACCTGGGCCCGGCCAATGGTGTCGTCATCATCCCGCATGCCTCGGGCGAACGCAGCCTCTATCATGCCGGCGACACCGGCCTGTTCTCCGACATGCGTCTGATCGAGGAGCTCTACACCCCGCGCGTCGGCCTCATTCCCATAGGCGATCGCTTCACCATGGGCCCGCACACCGCGGCTGTGGCCTGTCGCAAGTTCTTCGATTTCGACATCATCATCCCCATGCACTGGGGCAGCTTCCCCATCATCGAGCAGACGCCGGATTCCTTCATCAGGGAAATGGGCGAGGCGGCCGATAAGGTCCGCGTCATGCAGCCGGGCGAGACCATCACCGTCTGACGGTCGGACCGCTCGCTCACGCATGAATAGTGCTTCACCGCCGAAGCGGGATATCATCCCGTTTCGGCGGTGAAACAGAGCCTGAAAGGGCCGTTCCTGACTGTCATCACCGCATGCTTCAAACGCCCCTGGACAGCCGGGCGCCGTCCCGGCTGTCCAGGGGCGATTTACGCATTCAATGATGGCAGGCAGGAACGGTTCTTCAGGGCTCTGCCCTTAAAAGGGACCTCTCTTCAAAGAGTATACGGCTCAGATCAAGCCTGCTGGCGAGCACCATCGCCATCCAAAACCGCCTCATCCCTGACCCTGGATTGCCGGGATCCCGGTTCAAGTCCGGGACAGGCAAGGTCCGGCGATGACGTTTTCTTGTGGTTTATCAATGAGTTAAGAAACAAACTCCCGACGTATGGAAAGTCTTTTTAGGCCGCTTTGACGGCAGCGCTTCATTTTCCGTATTTCTTTAAGCTGCAGTGCGCGCGGGCGCGCTGCGCTTTTAGCGTTTCAGGCCGTGGCGCAGCCAGGTGATGATCTGCCAGCGCTCCGTTTCGGAGAGGACCTCCTTGAAGGCGGGCATGTCCGTCTTGAGCGCCTCGCCGCCTTCCGAGATGCTCCACATCAGAAAGCCGTCGCTGGCGATGGGCTTGTCGATGATGAACGCAAGATCGGCCGGCCGCGGATTGAGCTCCTTGCCCGCCTCGCCATCGCCCCGCGCCGTTTCACCATGGCAGGAGGCGCAATTGTCCAGAAACAGGGCCTTGCCCTTGGCCAGCGTCTGGGCATCCGCTTTCAGGGGATTGGTCATTTGGGCATAAGGAGCGGGCAGGCCGTTCATCATCACATAGCGGTGCCGCACGGGATTGCCGCGGCCCATCCGGCTCATGCCATCCCGGCTCATGCCGCGGCGGCGTTCCATCATGCCCATGCCCCGGCCGTGCCCGGGCCCCATCATCATGCCCTGGGCCATCTGGCCGGAAGCGGTGCGTTCTCCCGCGTTTTGAGCAGGTGAAGCCTCTTTGCTGGTCTCTGCGGCGGAAGAAGAAAACGCCCCGCTCCACCGCGCCGGCTCACAGCCGTCCTTGCCAGAAGAATGCGTGGGATCCGCAACAAGACCGGCCCCACCCGCCATGGCCGCCACACCACCCGCGGCCAGCAGCAGGCCGATGAGAAGACTGTTCTGAATCCGGAGCGTCATGCGTTCCTCCCTTTATGAGACACCGGGTTATCCACACTGGTGCCTGTTCGCGATTCGGTCAAACAGACCTCCCTGTGTCCTTTAACGCAACGCAGACCCTCTTTCCGTCGCGAAAAATCTGTGTGTCGGGAAGAAAAGGGCGCGCAAGATTTTGATGAGCATCAGCCCCCCTGAAAAAAGGGCCAGCCCAAAAGGAAAACCGGGCCGGAAAGACCCGACCCGGTTTCCTTCAGGCGAACCTGAATGACTGTCTCTGGCGTGGTTCTCAGAAGAAGAACCAGAAGCCGAGAGCGCCAATCATGGTGCGGGAGGTGCCGCCACCCGTGGCCTTGTCGGCAGCATAGGAGCCTTCCACGGCCACCTGCAGCGCGTCCACCGGACGCCAGGCCAGACCACCGGTCACGCGGAAGCCATGGTCAAGCTGACCCGCAGCGAGCGTGGTGGTGTAGTTGTAGTAACCAGCGCCCACGTAGAAGGTGGCGCTCTCGGTCATGGCCAGGGTCATGTTGCCCTGCACGCCGAAAGCCTTGTGCAGCGTGCCAGCACCGTTGTTGCGGTACACGGTGTTGACGTTGACCACGTCGCCGATCATGCCCTTGGCATAGGCAAAGCCGGCGTTGAAGCCGAAGATGCCCGCGCTGAAGTTAGCGCCGACACCAACCAGCCAGCCCATGTCGTTGCCATCATTGGCGGTGCCTTCCTCAACCGCACCCACGGCACCCGTCACACGCAGGCCGATGTTATCGGCGGAGTAAGCCATGTAGGCACCGAAGTCAGGCGCGGAGGTGGAACCACCAGCGGCATAGGACGGATCCTCGATGCCGAAGCCGAAGGAGATGGGGCCGCCGCTGTAGTGAATACCCAGCTGCGAGTGACGGCTGGAGTCGATACCATAGGGTGTGGTCACACCGGCGAAGGAGACGTTGGTCAGGGCATAGATCTGACCGGCATGACCGGCCTTGATCGTCCAACCCGGCATGAAGTCCCACTCACCGACGGCGATGCGCATGTTGGTGGTGGTGTCATGATCATGATCGTCAGTGGTGGCAAAGTCACCACGCAGCTGGATGTGCGTACGAATCTGCCCCACCGCGGTGTCGGTCTTGGAGCGGATGTCGATCTGACCGCGCGCGGCATCCCAGAAGTCGCTGCTGATGCCACCCGGGCCAGCCGCGTTGGTGCGGGTGTAACCGGTCAGGTTACGGACATAGCCGGAGATGGTGATCTCCGTAGCCGGCGCCGGCAGATCGGCGGTCGGGGTGATGGCGATGGTCATGCCACGGGAATCGGAGGCCTGATCAATGGCCTTGTCAGCCTCGTTCACCATGGCAATCGTCTGATGCCCGCGCTGGAAGGTGATCAGGGACACACCCTCCGGAAGAGCGGCACCACGGGCCTCGATCTTGTTGATGCGCGCCTGCAGCTGCTCGATCTGAGCCTTCAGCGCGGAAAGGTCGTCAGCCTGGGCGCCGGCAGCCATGACCGTCATGGCGACACCGCCCAGCAGAGCACGACGGATCCACTTGGACTTGATCATTGTTGTTCTCCCACAGTCTTCTTGCGAAGCCTTGATTGACGAAGGAACCCCTTCGCTGTTCCGCTTATGCCCCCACTCCCTCAAAAGCCGTCAGGTGACGGAGGCTCGGAAAACGCAGCGATCTGCTTGAATCGCCACGTCTGCATTTATCTGGTCAAACCCCGTGAGGGTCAACCGTTCTGCAGGCTGCTCAGGGTGCTTTTCCCCGCCCTGTGGCGCTTTTGCAACAAATTCGGCAAGTTGCAGGAAAATGCCGTGTTACGCGTGATTTTTGCGCACACTTGCGTTAACGTCTTGTTCATCATTGCGAAGGGCCTGGATGCAAAAAATTGCGCCATGGAGCGCAAACGATGCCACTGGGCGCGTGTTCCTGAACGCAAAGAATGCAGGAATTCAGGCATGTGCAAGGGCAGGACCAGCGAGGGCATCGACAGATCGAGGGAGCCAGGCCGCAGTGATGTGCAAGGACGGGGGAGAAATCGATGAAGAGGGGGTTGTTCAAGGGCATTCTCGTCGGGATCGTGCCACTGGCGCTCATCACCGTCGGCGGGGTCATCGTGTCCGGCCAGCGCATGAGCGATGCCTTGCGCGAGACCGTGCAGGAGAGCTTGCGCCAGCAGGGTATTGCCTGGGCGACGGTCAGGGTAGACGGGCGTGATGTGACGCTTTCCGGCACCGCGCCGTCACAGGCCGCGGTGAAGCGCGCGCTGGAACTCGCCCTGAAGGTGAAGGGTGTGCGCCGGGTGCAGGCCGGTGAGGTATCGGTGCGTCTCGCCGATCCCACGGTGCGCCCCGTGGCCCGCAATGCCGCACCTGTGCGCATCACGGGCACCTGGCCGGAGATGGACGGCGTGCGCCTGCAGGTGTCCATCGCCGGGCGCTCCTATGTGCTGGGGCGCGATACTGAGCTGAGCAGCGACGGCAAGGGCCATTGGACCTTGCTCTTGAAGGAATTGCCGCCGGAAGGGGTGCACGATGTCGTGGTCATCGTGGTGGATGGTGCGGTCACGGCGAAAGACGCCACCCGGGACGAGCTGGTCATCGACACCACGCCCCCCGCAGCACCGTCGCTGAAGACGGTGAAGGTGGGCAAGGCGGGGCTGACCCTGACCGGCGCATGGCCGGCGGCCGATGCGCGCGCGCTCATCGTGGCCGTTGCCGGCAGGCAGTATGTTCTCGGCAAGGATCCGGAACTGACCGTGGAGGATGGCCGCTGGCGCCTGACCATTGATAAGCTTCCCGGGGACGGGCAGCATGATGTGACCATTACTGTTGCCGATGCCCTGGGCAACACCCGCAGTGTCACGGCCAAGGGCGCCGTGATTGTTGATACCACGCCGCCGGATGCCAACGCCCTCACCGTCGATCGCGCCGAGGCCGATGAGGAAGGGCATGTGCGCATCGAGGGGCGCTGGCCGGCCGGGGATGCCGCATCTGTGCGCGCCCGCCTTGACGGCCGGGAATTTGCGGCGAAGGAGAACGGCGGCGAATTCGTCCTCCTGCCGGACGGGCATTATCGCCTCACGCCGGAGAAACCGCTGCCGCCGGGCACATATGATCTCGTCCTCATCGCGCGCGATGCCGCCGGCAATGTGGCGGAAAAGGCGTTTTCGCAGGTGGTGACTGTTCCCAAGCCCGCGCCCAAACCTGAACCCAGCCCCGAGCCCGCCGCGCCCGCACAGCAGCCGCAGGAAGCAACACCGCCCAGGGATGTCACGCCGCCTGCATCGCCCACGGTCAAGCCGCTCGAAAGCCGCAGCCGCATGCCTGAGATTACCGGCACCTGGCCGGCCGATGACGCTGTCTCGCTGGAGGTCACCCTCGCAGGGAAGACCTATCGCGCCGGCATCGATCCCGAGCTTGAAACCCGGGGCGATGTCTGGCGCCTGAAACCTTCCGCGCCCTTGAAGGACGGGCGTTATGACGTGATGGTCACGGTGAAGGATGCCGCCGGCAACGTGGCCCATGATGAAAGCCGGGATGAAATCCTCATTGACGGCACATCCCCGCCGGCCCCGCAGGTGCGCCCGCAGGCCACGCTGGAGCGCAAGCCGGTGATCACCGGCACCTGGCCGGAAGGGGACGCCACGAAACTTGAGGTGCGCATCGCCGGCAAGGCGTTTGTCCTCGGCGCGCCGGGCAGCCCGCTTTCCAGCGACGGCAAGGGCCACTGGACTCTCGCTTTGCCCGAGCCATTGCCGCCCGGCACCTATGATATCGTGGTCATTGCCACCGATGCCCTGGGCAATGCCGCGCAGGATCAGACCCGCAACGAGCTGCGCATCAAGGCGCCGCCCAAGGTGGTGAAACAACAGGAGGCGGAGAAGACCGCCACGGAGGCGAAGAAGGCGAACCTGGCCTGTCAGAAACAGGTGGACGCCCTGTTGCAGGAAGCGAAGATCCATTTCGAGAGCGACAGCGACAAGCTGAAGCCGGAAAGCCTGGCGCTCATCGCCCGTGTGGCCAAGGCGCTCAATGCCTGTCCCAAGACGGAGGTGGTCATCGCCGGCCATACCGATGCGCAAGGCTCGGCCACCTACAATCAGGCCTTGAGCGAACGGCGCGCGGCGGCCGTGGCCAAGGCCCTGATGGCGCAGGGCGTCTCGGCGGATCGCTTGAGCGTTATCGGCTTTGGCGAAAGCCGCCCCGTGGCCGATAATGCCACGGAAGAGGGCCGGGCCCGCAACCGCCGTATCGAGTTCTATGTGCGTCCGCGGCCATGATGCCCTGCCGCATCCGCCGCCAGGTGTGCGCGCGTGATGAGATGCATGACCGGCATGAAGATTGGCAGGCCGTCATGAGAGCATGACAGGGGGAGAGGAGCCATGGATTTCTGGAATTTCAAGGACTTCACCTATGTCGCTGCAACGCACTGGCCCTGGCTGCTGCTTGCTGCCCTGCTCGGGCTCATAATCGGCTGGATGTATTGTCAGGGCGAGACGGCTGAGAAATGACCAGCCGGCGCCGCCGGAGCGCGCGGACATGACAGCCCGGAAGGCCATTCGGCGCGCCGACTTTGCGCCCTGACGAAGCTGAAAGGGGGCATGAACGGGGGAGGATCGAGCCATGATCCACTATGTCATCGAATTCATCCTGTGGCTGCTGCTGGCCTTTCTGATCGGCGCCATCATCGGCTGTCTGCTGCGCCGCCTGTTCGCACCGGCAAGCGCCACACAGCAGGCCGTGCCGCCGCAGCAGGCCGAAGCCCCGCCAACGGCGGAACGTCACGGTGTGACGCACGAGGAAGCGAAAGGCGCCGCAGCTGCGGTTGCGGGCGCCGGCGCCGGTGCCACGGGCACGGCCACGGCCACGGCGACTTCGGAAGAAGGTGCGGCTTCTGCGGCTTCTGCCTCTGCCGCGTCCGAACCGGTGACACCCCCCGAACCCGAGGCCGAAGCCGCCGAATCCGGCGCGAAAGACGGGGAGCAGGCGGCTGAAGCCATGCCATTGATGGCGGGCGCTGCATCAGAAAGACAACCCGAAGAGGACAAGGCTGCCGCCGAAGCCGAAAAGGCCGCAGAAAAGGCGGAGGAAAAAGACAAAGCAAAGAAGGAAGAGGCTGAGAAGCAGGAGACAACCTCTCCCGATGCTGAGAAAGATACCGCTGCCGAAGCCGCGGCAAAAGAAGAGAGCGAGAAGGAAGAGGCCACTGCCGGAGGCGAAGCCGAAAAGGGCGCGGGCGAAGCGCTGCCTCCCTTTGGCCTGTCTGCGCCCATTGGCGGCAAGCCCGACAATCTCACCGAGATCAGCGGCATCGGCAAGAAGATCGAGAAGATCCTGCACGATCTCGGCATCTATCATTTCCGTCAGATCGCCTCATGGACGGAAAAGGAGATTGCCGAGGTCGATGCCAGACTGAAGTTCAAGGGCCGTATTCAAAGGGAGCGCTGGGTGGAACAGGCCAAGGTTCTGGCCGAAGGCGGCGAGACCGAGTTCGCCAAACGCGTGAAATCCGGCGAGGTGCCCACATCGCGCAAGAGCTGAAGGGCCTTGCCCTTCTGTTCATGCATGGAACACTGCTGTATTTCCCTTACCCTGGTAGGGAGGAGGGACGGGTGGGGAGCGGGTATCTGAACGCAGCGCTTGCGGCCCGACCCCCACCCGGCGCTTCACGCCGACCTCCCCCTATCAGGGGGAGGTGAGGACCATGCGCTCTTCCTGCCTGCCGCCCCCGGACAGCCGGGACGGGGCCCGGCTGTGACGCGGTTAGGGGGTAGAGTTTAAAACCCAGCCGAACTGTTCCTTCGATGTCGAAAAACTCTTCTGGCAAAGGGAGCTTATCCACTCAAAAACTGAACAGCCGTACAATCAGGCCTGATCCTTATTTAAGCGCCTTTCTGCGGTTTGTGTTCCATACAGGCCGGCGTGTTTTCGTGTCTGAGGGCATGTTCGGTCAGCCAGGCCCAGGCCTCCTTGCATTCGTTAAAGGTAAAGCCCTTCACCTCGCCAGTGAACAGCTTCTGCAGCTCTGCCAGCAGCACCGCCAGCCAGCGCCGCTCGGCCACCACGGCGATGCGCGAGAAATCCTGCCAGTGCCGGATGGCAAAGGCCATGTCCTCCCAGATGACGGCAGGATCCACCGGGCCGAAGTCATAGAACACTTCCAGAAGACGCGCCCGCCCGCGCTTGTCGATGAAGGCCTCCGTCTTCTCCCGGACCTTTTCGTATTCCTCGCGGCTGACCGCGCCATCGAGATGCAGCTCGATCACGTCCTCGGCATCATGCAGATAGCAGCGCAGCATTGTCATCTTCTCCCTTGCGCATCCTGTCCTTTAGAAAGGATATGGGAAGAAGGATGCGCGCGCACAATCCGCCTGCGCCGCATGACTGACAGGATGAATCGGCAAAAGGGCGCGTTCAGGGCTGGCCCTGCTGAATGAAGGGCGGCACGAACTGCAGGGCCATGTCCCAGGGCAGGTAGATCCAGGTATCCTGCGAAACCTCGGTGACAAAGGTATCAACAAGCGGCACGCCGGCAGGCTTGGCATAGACCGTGGCCAGATGCGCCCTGGGCAGCATCTCGCGCACCACCCTGGCCGTGCGTCCGGTATCGACAAGATCATCCACCACAAGCACACCTTCGCCGCCATTCTCGGCAAAGGTTTCGCCCACGGGCTTGAGCACCTTCAGCTCCCCCTGCCGGCCATAGTCATAGGACGCGATGCAGACGGTCTCGATCACGCGGATTTCCAGCTCCCGCGCCACGATCGCCGCCGGCACCAGGCCGCCGCGCGTGATCGCCACCACCGCCTTAAAAGGCCCCTTCTCGGCCAGCCGCCAGGCCAGCGCCCGCGAATCCCGGTGAAACTGTTCCCAGGACACCGGAAAGCCCTTGCGATAGCGCTCATCCAGATCCGCCCCGCCCGTATTCTGCATTGCCTCTTTCTCCCGGAAAAAAAAGCCAGTGCCCATCGCCCGCCTTGAAGCGCGTTTGCCGCCACGGGTCAACCATCATGCAGCAGGAAATGATTGCAGGGTGCAAAGCGGTGATCACCGCGCCGGAACGGAATTTAATCTTACCGCCGGAAGGATATTTTATATCCTTGACCCAACAGTTCAGCGGGGTTTCCAACCCCGCCCAAAGTATGGATGGCGGGGTAATATACCCCGCCAAGACGTTGAAGGAATGGGATAAAATCCCGTTCCGGCATTTTTCCTACGACACAAACCAAGCCTACTGGCACACTACACGACATGCTGCTGCCATATAACTCGTCACCCCGGCGGAAGCCTTAGGTCTCGTGCCGCTAATGCATGCATGTGTGGCCCGAGATACCGGCTTTCGCCGGTATGACACTGTGTGTGTCGTGTAGTATGGCCTGCTGGTAAGCACCATCGCCCACCAGACCTGCCTCATCCATGGCCCTGGATTGCCGGGATCCCGGTTCAAGCCCGGGACAGGCAAGGCCGGCAATGACGTTTTCTTTACGTTAATCAATGGGTTAAACAACCAACTCCCATCGTATGAATAGTCTTTTTCCTCGGTCGATTTGGCATCAACAGCATACTTCCCGAATGTCCTCGGGCACCATGAGGGAAGCGGGGCCCTTCTGGCCATTCGGGGTTCAGGCCCGATTGTTCAGTGCACCGTGCGCCAGCCGAGTTGGCGCAGAAGGCTGCCCACGGCCTTGGCCGGGTCCTCCTCATCGGTGATGAACACCTGCACGCCCCGCTGCTCCATCTTGTTGACAAAGCCCTGGCCGCATCCCGCCGTCAGCAGGTAATGCACCGAATCCAGCGGATGCGGCTCATGGGCCGGATGGGCGTGAATGCTCATCTCCTTCGGCAGATCCAGCCGCTCCACCTCGCGAAAGGTGCCGTCCTCATCCACCTCATAGATGATGAAACGCCGGGTCTTGCCGGCATGGCCGGTCACGGTCCGGTAGTTCTGGCTGGTCACCGCGATTTTCATGGGTCTCATGCTCCAACAATGCGGAATTCTTCCTGTTTCGCCTTTTCTGCACCCTATGCGCCCCTCAGGCACCAGGTGCCCAGAAAGTCCGGCCCTCAGCCCGGCATGGGCGTGGTATCCAAGGCGCCTTCCTCCTCTCCGGCCAGACCGTCGAGAATGGGGCAGTCCGGCCGGTCGTCCCCATGGCAGGCTGCCACCAGATGCCCGAGTGTGGCGCGCAGGGCCTTGAGCTCCTGAATCTTGCGATCGATCTGGCGGATGCGCTCTTCCGCCAGCCGTTTCACGTCTCGCGAGGCGCGGTTGCGGTCCTGATAGAGCGAGAGCAGCTGCCGGCATTCCTCGATGGAAAAGCCAAGCGAGCGCGCCCGCGCCAGAAAGCGCAGCATGTGCACGTCCCGCTGCGAATAGTCGCGATAGCCATTCTCGCGCCGATCGGGGCAGACCAGCCCGATCTCGTCATAATACCGCACGGTCTTCACCGGCAGGCCGGACAATCGCGCCGCATCCCGGATGTTCATGCAGACCTCCCCGTCATCCATTTCTCTTGATTCAGAAAGATACCAGTAAACTGGAATGTTGCAAGCGCCACTTCCTGCTCATGCAGAAAAACGGCCGCGATTTAAGGGTAAACGCATCTTGCGCGCGAAAGTGGCTTCCGCCTTGTCATTTCCATGATCAGACGGCAAAAAGGGGCCTGTCTGATGAAGGAAGCAGGGAAGGCGAGGATGAAGACTGCGCGCGGGCAGAAACGAGCGTTACAGCAGGGCAAGGCGGTCAACCGGCTTGATCAGTGCAGATGCCCGGCTTTATCACCCCTCCGCCGTTCATCATGGCATGTATTGGCGGATCGGGCCCGCGTTTCAATACCCGCTTTTCTGTCCGTTTTGGCCGTGCTGGCGCTTGGGAGCATGCTTGCCGGTTGTGCGGGGGGAGAACGCCTGGAAGAGGCAGAACCGCCCCGCACCATCGCCGTGGAAACCGATGCACAGCCCACCGGCTCTCGCCTGCCTCAGAGCATCAACGATCTGTTGCGGCGAGTCTCTCCCTCCTTCGTCACGCTTGTCGTGCGTCAGCCACGCAAGAAAATGGCGCTGGATGCCGGCATCAGCCGCGGCGTCTCCTCCGGGTCCGGGTTCATCGTCGATGCGCAAGGCCATGTCATCACCGCCGGCCACGTGGCGGTTAACCGCAATTACCGGGTCAGCGCCCGCGGCGAGGACGGCCGCATTCATGAAGGCACGGTTGTCGCCGTCCGGCCGGACAATGACATCGGTCTACTCCGGCTGCAGGATCGCTTTGGCCGGCCGGTCGTTCCCGCCGCCTCACCCTGCCTGAAGCCCGGGCAGGCGGTCTTCTCCCTCGGCCGCCCCCGCGGCGGCAGTGCGCTCGCCCGCATTGGCACGGTCAAGTCCATGCACTTCTCCCGGGTCGTTCATTATGGCAACTATGGCTATCCCGATGCCATCGTCCTGCGCATGTCCACGCGCCGCGGCGAGTCGGGCGGCCCGGTGTTCAATGAGCGGGGAGAGCTCGTCGGCATGGTGGTCTCCACCCTCTCCGCCAACGGCCGTCCGCTCAACCTGGCGCATGCCATTCCGCTGCCGCCCATTGCCCGCTTCTATTGTCAGAACGCCGCCTGCAGCCCGCGCTGGCAGCGCCTGGCCGCCATGAACACGAAATCCTGCCCATAAAGCCTGATCCGGCAAGGAGTGATGGCAGTAAAGAATTGTTCTTCAGGGCTCAGAGCTTACTGCCGGAAGGATATTGTATATCCTTACCAGACTGTTTGGCGGGGCTTTCAAATTTCTCCGGACGGTTCCTTGAAGAGGTTGAAACCCTTTTCTGGCTAGAGGGCTGCCCAGACCTTGTTCGCTCATTCCCCTTCCTGCCCATGCCGCTTGACGTCATGGTTCCGTGCGGCTTTTCTGCGGCAAAAGCGCATGATGCCCTGTCTGCCCTTTGCCCTTGGATACCGGCATGCTGCACATCAACGATCTCACATACCGCATCGGCGAGAAGGTGTTGTTCGAGAAGGCCACGCTTGCCCTGCCAGCCGGGGCGCGGGCCGGGCTGATCGGACGCAATGGGGCGGGAAAATCCACGCTGTTTCGTCTCATCTTCGGCGAGCTCTCGCCGGAAAGCGGGCGCATTCAGGTGCGCAAGGGCATTCGCATCGGCACCGTGGCCCAGGAGGCGCCGGGGGGCGAAGAGAGCCTGCTTAATATCGTTCTCGCCGCGGATAAGGAGCGTGCCGCCCTTTTGCGCGAACTGGAAACGGTGACGGATCCGCATCGCATCGGCGAGATTCACACGCGCCTTGCCGATATTGACGCACATGCCGCCCCGGCGCGGGCGGCGCGCATTCTGGCGGGGCTGGGCTTTTCCGAAGAGGAGATGCACAGGCCCTGTTCCAGCTTCTCCGGCGGCTGGCGCATGCGGGTGGCGCTGGCGGCGGCGCTGTTTGCCGCGCCCGATCTGCTGCTGCTGGATGAGCCAACGAACTATCTGGATCTGGAAGGCGTGCTGTGGCTGAAGCAGTTTCTGCGCAGCTATCCGCATACTTTCCTGCTCATCTCCCACGATCGCGATCTGCTCACCGATTCTGTTAATGTCATCGTGCATCTGACAGAGCGGCGGCTTGATTTCTATTCCGGCAATTTCGAGACCTTTCAGAAACTGCGGGCGGCGCGGCAGGCGCAAATGATGAAGCTGCGCAAGAAACAGGAGGAAAAGCGCCGGCACATGGAGGCCTTCATCGCGCGCTTCCGGGCCAAGGCCAGCAAGGCGCGGCAGGCTCAAAGCCGGCTGAAGGCCTTGGCGCGGATGAAAGAGGTGGAGCTGGTGGTGGAGGAGCGGGTGCCACCCTTTTATTTCCCCTCCCCTACCCGGCGCCTCAACCCGCCGCTGATCCGCCTGGAAGAGGCCGCCGCCGGTTATGACGGGCGCGCGGTGCTGCGCGATCTCAACCTGCGCATCGATCCTGATGACCGCATCGCGCTGCTCGGCCTGAATGGTCAGGGCAAATCGACGCTGGCGAAGGTCCTGTGCGGGCGGCTGCCGCTGCTGTCCGGCGTCATGCGGCATCACAAGCGCCTGCGCACCGGCTATTTCGCCCAGCATCAGCTGGAGGAACTCAATCCGCAGCAAAGCCCCTATCAGCATGTGCTGGATCTGATGCCGGAGGCAACGGAGGCCGAGCGGCGGGCGAAACTGGGGCAGTTCGGCTTTTCCGCCGATCTGGCCGACAATCCGGTTCAGACGCTCTCCGGCGGTGAGAAGGCGCGGCTCTTGTTCATGCTCGCCGGCTTTCATGCGCCGCATCTTCTGGTGCTGGATGAGCCGACGAACCATCTGGACATGGAGGCGCGGGCGCGGCTGATCGAGGCGCTCAATGATTATGAGGGCGCGGTGATCCTGATTGCGCATGACCGGCAGCTGATCGAGGCAGTGGCCGACCGGCTGTGGCTGGTGGATGGCGGTGTGGTGCGGCCTTTCGAAGGCGATCTTGCCGATTACGAGCGGCTGGTGCTGGAGCGGGCGCGCATGATGCGCAAGCGGGCGCGGGCGGAGAAAAGCGCTTGCGAAGGCAGGCGCGGGCAGGCGGCCGGGGAAACGGAAGCGGCGAAAAAACAGCAGGCAGCGCCCGGTGAACGGCGACCCAATGTCGGCCGGTTGCGGCGGGAGCTGGCCCGGCTGGAAGAGGACATGGCGGCGCTTGAAGAAAAGATCGGCGTTTTCGATGCGGCGCTGGATGGCGGGCGCCTTTATGCCGAGGATGCGGAACAGGCCGCCCGATTCGCCGCCGCCCGCACCCGTCTGGCCGAAGAGCTCACCCGTCTGGAAGAGCGCTGGCTTGCGCTGTCGGCCACGCTGGAGGAGCTGGAGGCCGCCCGCAGCCAATCCTGATTTTTTGCCCGAGATAAATTGATTGTCCTTTGTAATAATAAATAGTTTTTACCAAATAATCAATATTTTGTCAGTTGTTTTTGGTTGATGAGCTTTTTCATCATTATAATATTTGTTAATTTAAACCTAAAAGTCAATTGTTCTTCATAATTATAACTCGTGATTATAACTCATGTCGTCATACCGTAGTTCATCCGGTATCCTAGGCCATTCACTCATGCATTTATGGCTCGAGACCTAAAGGCTTTCGCTGGGGGTGACGAGTTAGATGGCCATTGTCTCCTGTCGTGTGATCCCATGTGCGGTCATTTATCCTTGGTCGATTTGACGGCCGTACAAAAAAGCGCCCTCGCCGGGGGGCGAGAGCGCGAGATTGTGTTCCGGATCTGCCTGCCAGAGGCCTAAGCACCATGGCGCCAGCGCAAGGGCTGATTTTACGCCCGTTTGAGGGCAACAGGAATTATGACGCCGCCTCGGCCGTCTCTTCCTGCGCCTGCTCCTCGGCGGCGCGGCGTTCGCGGTCCTTCTTGCCCTTGGCCTCGGGATCGCGATCAACAAGCTCGATCACGGCCATGGGCGCATTGTCGCCATACCGATAGCCGGCCTTGAGCACACGGGTATAGCCGCCCGGGCGCTCGGCATAGCGCGGCCCCAGCACCTCGAAGAGCTTCCTGGCCGCGTCCTTCTTGTTCTGCAGCCGGGCGATGGCGAGGCGATAATAATGCAGGCGCTTGCTCTCATCCTGTCCCTTCTTGGCCAGGGTGATGAGACGCTCGACCACCCCGCGCAGGGCCTTGGCCTTGGGCAGGGTGGTGACGATCTGCTCATGCTCGATGAGCGCGGCCGCCATGTTGGCGAACATCGCCTGACGATGCTCAGCGGTGCGGTTAAGACGCCCCTTGCGCTTGCGGTGACGCATGGCTCCTGTTCCTTCCTCTTTTCCCGGCGCAGGCGGGTCTTTCCCCCGTTCCCTTGCGGGATGCCGCCTGGCGCCGCAGGCGCGTTACTCTTTTCGCTTCACGCGGAAATGGGCAAAGCTTCCTTTGCGCATTTCCGCAATCGCCCTTTCCCGCATCCCCTGCCCATCCATGCGGGCTTGCCCTCATGACGGGCGGCGGTGCGGGGCGGATGGGCGTGTTCGGTGTTTTGCCGTCAGTAGTTGTTCTCGTACTTCTTGGCCAGCTCCTCGATGTTCTCAGGCGGCCAGTTCGGCACCTCCATGCCCAGATGCAGGCCCATCTGCGCCAGAACCTCCTTGATCTCGTTCAAGGACTTGCGCCCGAAGTTGGGCGTGCGCAGCATTTCGGCCTCGGTCTTCTGGATGAGGTCGCCGATGTAGACGATATTGTCGTTCTTCAGGCAGTTGGCGGAGCGCACGGAGAGCTCCAGCTCGTCCACCTTCTTGAGAAGCGCGGCGTTGAACTCCAGCTCCGGCTTCTCCTCCTCCTTCGCCTCCACCTGCGGCTCCTCGAAGTTGATGAAGACCTGGAACTGATCCTGCAGAATGCGCGCGGCATAGGCCACGGCATCCTCCGGGCTCACCGAACCGTCGGTCTCCACGGTCATGGTGAGCTTGTCATAGTCGAGGACCTGACCCTCGCGGGTGTTCTCCACCTTGTAGGAGACGCGCTTCACCGGCGAATAGAGGGAATCGACGGGAATGAGGCCGATGGGCGCATCGGAGGGGCGGTTGCGCTCCGCCGGCACATAGCCCTTGCCGGTGTTGACGGTGAGCTCCATGCGGATCTCCACGCCCTCATCAAGGGTGCAGATGACATGATCCTTGTTGAGGACCTCAACGTCGGCCGTCTCCTGAATGTCGCCGGCGGTGACCACGCCGGGGCCTTCCTTCTTCAGGGTAAGGCGCTTCGGCCCGTCCCCGTGCATGCGGAAGGCGATCTCCTTGACGTTGAGAACGATGTCGGTGACGTCCTCGCGCACGCCGGAGATGGAGGAAAACTCGTGCAGGACGCCGTCGATCTGAATGGCGGTGACGGCCGCCCCCTGCAGCGAGGACAGCAACACGCGCCGCAGGGCATTGCCCAGGGTCATGCCGAAGCCGCGCTCCAGCGGCTCGGCAACGATGGTCGCCTGCCGCTGCGGATCCCGCCCGGGGATCACCTCCAGCTTGCTCGGCTTGATCAGCTCCTGCCAGTTCTTCTGATTGACCTGCTGCTTGTCCATGACACGTGCCCTATCGCTTTGTTCGTCATGCGGCTCGGATATCCCATGTGCCGGATGCCGCCATCCTGACATTCCCGCATACGCCTCACATCGCCCTTTTCAGTTGGGCTTGCGGACTGGCCGCCGGTTTTTGCGCCCGGGCTGCCCTGCCCTCCCTTGTTCAGAGAGGCTCATGCCGCCCGGCGAAACCTTTCGGCGGCCAGCACCGATCAGACGCGGCGGCGCTTGCGCGGACGGCAACCGTTGTGCGGAATGGGCGTGACGTCACGGATGGCCGTGATCGTCAATCCGGCCGCCTGCAGGGCGCGCAAGGCGGATTCACGCCCGGAGCCGGGGCCGGCAACGTTGACCTCGATGGTCTTCATGCCGTGCTCCATCGCCCGCTTGGCCGCGTCCTCGGCAGCGAGCTGGGCGGCATAGGGCGTGGACTTGCGCGAGCCCTTGAACCCCATCTTGCCAGCGGAAGACCAGCAGATGGTGTTGCCCTGCATGTCGGTGATGGTGATCATCGTGTTGTTGAACGTCGCGTTCACATGGGCGATGCCCGTGGTGACGTTCTTGCGTTCCTTGCGCTTGATGCGCGTGGTATCCTTCGCCATTTCGAATACCGCTCTTGAAATGTGGTTCCTGTCCGCCGGCGATGCAAGCCGGCTGCCTGCCCTTCAGGCCATGGCGCCGCAGCAAACGTGCGGCGCGGCCGATCACTTCTTCTTGCCGGCGATGGGCTTGGCCGGGCCCTTGCGGGTGCGGGCGTTGGTATGGGTGCGCTGCCCGCGCACGGGCAGACCGCGCCGGTGCCTGAGCCCGCGATAGCAGCCCAGATCCATCAGCCGCTTGATGTTCATGGCCACCTGACGCCGCAGATCACCCTCCACGATGTAGTCGCGGTCGATGATCTCGCGGATGGCGATGACCTCCTGATCGGTCAGCTCGTTGACGCGCTTGTTCTCGTCGATCCCGGCCTTGGCCAGGATGTCGCGCGCGAACTTGGGACCGATGCCGTGAATGTACTGAAGCGCGATCACCACGCGCTTGTTCGTCGGTATGTTGACGCCAGCGATACGGGCCACTGCCTTTGCCTCACGCTTTTCTGCCGGCTTCCGCCCCGCCCTCCCCTCATGGGGAGCTTTAAGGGCGCGGAGGCCAGTGGGTTGATCGTTCCTGCCTTTGTCGTCTTCTCCTTGCCGTTTTGCCCGCATCCGCAGCGGCATGTTCGCCCTTTTCACGGGCACGATCCCCCTGCAGAACGGGCAAAGGGCTTCCTTCTGGACCGGTCCGAAGACCCATCCATCAGAAAGCCCGAACGGCAGATCAGCTCTTTTCCGCTCCCTCTTTACGACCGCGTGACGATTCCGTCAAGCGCCGCATGGATGCCCCCGGGAGGGAAAATGGCCGGCGCCGGGCCCGCCTTTTCATTCAGAGCCCGGCGCGAATACCGTTCAGGACAGCGAATCGAGCACCTGCTCGATCTGCCTGGTCACCTCGTCGATGGAGGCCATGCCGTCCACGCGCTTCACGATGCCCGCCTTCTCGTAATACTCGATCAGCGGCGCCGTCTGCGCATGGTAGGCCTCCAGGCGCTGGCGCACCGTCTCCTCGTTGTCGTCGGCGCGGCGGGTGAACTCGGTGGAGCCGCACTCGTCGCACACGCCCTCCACTTTCGGGCGCTCGAACTTCTCGTGATAGCCCTTGCCGCACTTGGCGCAGGTGAAGCGGCCGGTGATGCGCTCCACCAGCGCGTCGTCATCGACGTCGAGCACGATAACGGCATCCAGCTTCATGCCCTTCTCGGCCAGCATCTTGTCCAGGGCCTCGGCCTGGGCCACGGTGCGGGGGAAGCCGTCGAAGATGACGCCCGGGGCGTTCTTCACGTCGTCCTCCTCCAGGCGGTCGGAGATGATGTTGATGACGACCTCGTCGGGCACGAGCTCGCCCTTCTCCATGATCTCCTTGGCCTTCTTGCCGTACTCCGTGCCGGCGGCCACGGCGGCGCGCAGCATGTCACCGGTGGAGAGCTGAATGAGGCCACGGCTCTTCTGCAGCCGCTTGGCCTGGGTGCCCTTGCCCGCACCCGGCGGGCCGAACAGAATGATGTTCATGGTCTTTTCCTCTTCCCTCTCAGACGCGAACGCTTGACCAGCCCCTCATATTGCTGGGCGAGCAGGTGGCCCTGGATCTGGGCCACGGTGTCCATGGTCACGCTCACCACGATGAGCAGCGAGGTGCCGCCGAAGTAGAAGGGGATCCTGAGGTAACTCGTGAGGATCTCCGGCAGCAGGCTCACTGCCGTCAGATAGATGGCACCGACGAAGGTGATGCGGGTGAGCACGTAATCGATATATTCCGCCGTTTTCTCACCGGGGCGGATGCCGGGGATGAAACCGCCATACTTCTTGAGGTTGTCGGCCACCTCTTTCGGATCGAACATGATGGCCGTGTAGAAGAAAGTAAAGAAGATGATGAGCGCGGCATAGAGCAGCAGGAACAGTGGCTGGCCGCGCCCGAGCATGGCGGTGATCACGTTGAGCCATTCCGGCCCCTGCCCCTGCATGAAGTTGGCCACGGTAATGGGCAGCAGCAGCAGCGAGGAGGCGAAGATGGGCGGAATGACGCCGGCGGTGTTGATCTTCAGCGGCAGGTGCGAGGTCTCGCCCTGAAAAATGCGATTGCCCTGCTGGCGCTTGGGATACTGAATGATGATGCGGCGCTGGGCGCGCTCCATGAAGACGATGAAGGCGATCACCGCCAGCGCCATGACGATGACGCCGATGATGGTGAAGGTGGAGAGCTGCCCGGTGCGCCCAAGCTCCAGCAGCTGGGCGAAGGCCATGGGCAGGCCGGCGACGATGCCGGCGTAGATGATGAGCGAGATGCCGTTGCCCACGCCGCGCTGCGTGATCTGTTCGCCCAGCCACATGAGGAAGACGGTGCCGCCGGTGAGCGTGATCACCGTGGAGAAGCGGAAGAACCAGCCGGGATCGAGCACGACATTGCCTTGCGCCTCCAGGCCGACGGCAATGCCATAGGCCTGCAGCGCGGCCAGGATGACCGTGCCGTAACGCGTGTACTGGTTGATCTTCTTGCGGCCCTGTTCGCCCTCCTTCTTCAGCTGTTCAAGATGCGGCGAGACCGTGGTCATCAGCTGAATGATGATGGAGGCGGAGATGTAGGGCATGATGTTGAGGGCGAAGATGGCCATGCGCCCCAAAGCGCCGCCGGAGAAGGAGTTGACGAAGCCCAGGATGCCGGAGGACTGCTGCTGCACGAGGCGGGCCAGCTCCAGCGCGTCAATGCCTGGAATGGGGATGAAGGTGCCGAGGCGATAGACAATGAGCGCGGCCAGCGTGAACCAGATGCGCTTTTTCAGCTCCTCGGCCTTGGCGAGAGCCTGAAAGTTGATATGGGCCGCAAGCTGTTCCGCTGCTGAAGCCATGGGTCCTTCCTGACATGGGCGGAAGGCCCGCCCGCCATCATGGGCAGGCCGGGCCTGTCTCGCGTCGATCAACCTCGTCTCACATCCGTCTGCCGCATCAAGGGCGCAGGCGCGATCTCAGAGAGCCGCACGGGCGTGACGATCGCACAGGCAACGGGCGGGAGGCAAGAGCCGCCTGTTTCAGCTCTCGGCCTTTTCCTTGCCGGCCTGCTTGCGAACGCGATTGGGCACCCAGGTTTCCTCCACGCTGCCGCCGGCCTTCTCGATGGCGGCCTTGGCGGCGGCAGAGGCATGGGCCACCTTCAGCTGCACCTTGGCCTTGATCTCGCCGTTGGCCAGCACGCGGATGCCCTGACGGGCGCGACGCACCGCACCGGCGGCGACCAGTGCCGCCTCGTCGATGACCTGACCGGCATCGAGACGGCCCGCGTCGATCAGCGCCTGGATGCGGCCCAGCGAAACCTCGGCAAAGCGCTTGGGCGCGTGCAGACGGAAACCGCGCTTGGGCAGGCGGCGATAGATGGGCATCTGGCCGCCCTCAAACGCGCCAATGGCGCTGCCGGCGCGGGACTTCTGCCCCTTGTGACCGCGACCTGCCGTCTTGCCCTTGCCCGAGCCGATGCCGCGGCCGACGCGCTTGCCGACCTTCTTGGCGCCGGGACGGGGGGAGAGTTCATTCAGCCTCATGGGTCCTTGTCCTTCTCGGATCCTTGCGTCCGCGCTTGCTTTTCTCTTGCGGCCGCCCGCGCCGGTTCATTCATGCCGGGCGGCGGTGCGGCGCGGCGCGATCAGTTCTCTTCCACGATTCGCACAAGATGCGAAACCTTGCGGATCATGCCGCGCACCTGCGGGGTATCCTTCAAAGTGCGGCGGCGATGCATCTTGCCGAGCCCAAGCCCGATCAGCGTATCGCGCTGATCCTTGGGCTTGCGGATCGGGCTTCCGATCTGCTCGATGGTGATGGTCTTTTCCTTGGCCATGGTCGGCATTCCCTGCTGGTGTCGCGTTCAGAGCGATCGCAACATGTGCTTTTCAAGCGGCCAAAATCAGATGCCCTCGGCGCGGCGCACGCTGAGCACCTCCGAAACCTTCTTGCCCCGGCGGGCGGCGACGCGGCGCGGGTTCTCGCACTTGGCGAGCGCGTTGAAGGTGGCGCGCACCATGTTGTAGGGGTTGGAGGAACCGATGGACTTGGCCACCACGTCCTGCACGCCCAGCGCCTCGAACACCGCGCGCATGGGACCGCCGGCGATGATGCCGGTGCCGGGCGGGGCGGAGCGGATGATCACCTTGCCGGCGTCGTGCTTGCCGGTGACATCGTGATGCAGCGTGCGCCCCTCGCGCAGGGGAACGCGCATCAGGTTGCGCTTGGCCGCCTCGGTGGCCTTGCGGATGGCCTCCGGCACCTCGCGCGCCTTGCCGTGACCGAAGCCGACGCGGCCCTTCTGGTCGCCCACGACCACCAGCGCCGCGAAACCGAAGCGGCGGCCGCCCTTGACCACCTTGGCCACGCGGTTGATGTGGACCAGGTGATCCACAAATTCGTTGTCGCGATCGTCACGATCTCTCATCGTTCTTTAGCCCTTCACGCTGCCCGGGCCGGCGGATGCCTTAAGTTTTCGAGCACCTCTTGAAAGATAGGCCACCGGCCGGATTGCTCCCTTTTCCTGTTGCCTGCCTTTCAGAAATCCAGGCCACCCTCGCGCGCGCCCTCGGCCAGGGCCTTGACGCGGCCATGATAGAGATAGCCGCCACGGTCGAAGACGACCTTGTCCACACCGGCCTTCTTGGCGCGCTCGGCAATAAGCTTGCCCACCTCGAAAGCGGCCTCGACATTGCCCGTGCTCTTCAGCTTCTTGCGCATCTCGGGCTCGTTGGACGAGGCAGCGGCCAGGGTGTGGCCCTTCTTGTCATCGATAACCTGGGCGTAGATGTACTTGTGCGAGCGGAAAACCGACAGGCGCGGCCGGTTGCCTCCCTTCTTGCGGATGGCGCGGCGCACGCGTGCGGCACGACGTTCGCGCGGCGACAGTTTGCGAGCCATGGGTCCTGCGTCCTCTCTTCTTTACTTTTCATCGCGGCGCGCCCTGACCGGCAGGCAGGTTTCCACCGGCATGACGGGCCCTCGCCACGGCCGGCCCGCAGTGCGCAATCGTTTGCGGGCCGTAATGAAAACCGGTCTTACTTCTTCTTGCCTTCCTTGCGGAAGATGTATTCGTCGGCGTAGCGGATGCCCTTGCCCTTGTAGGGCTCCGGCGGACGCCAGGCGCGGATCTCGGCGGCCACCTGCCCCACCTTCTGCTTGTCGATGCCGGAGACGATGATCTCCGTGGGCTGGGGCACCTGAACCTCGATGCCGTCCGGCACCTTGTAGATCACATCGTGGCTGTAGCCAAGGTTCAGCTTCAGATCCCGCCCCTGCAGCTGGGCACGGTAACCGACGCCGACGATCTGCAGCTTCTTCTGGAAGCCCTCGGTGACGCCCTTGACCATGTTGGCGATGATGGTGCGGGTCATGCCCCAGGCGGAGCGGGCCGGCTTGGACATGTCCAGCGGCTTCACCACCACCTGATCCCCGTCCACCTCCACGGAGACGAGATTTTTCACATAGGGCGCCTCAAGCTGGCCCTTCGGGCCCTTCACGGTCACCGCCCCCTCCTCCACGGTCACGGTGACACCGGAAGGGATGGGCACGGGTTTCTTGCCAATGCGCGACATGGTTCTATCCAGCCTTTCCTTAACGGTCGTGGCCGATCCGGCCCGCGAAATGTGCGCGCCCTTGAAAGGCGCAGTGCTTTTGCAGGCTCGGGATGCCTCAGAATACCTTGCAGATCACCTCGCCGCCGACGTTGGCCTCGCGGGCCTTGGCATCGCTCATCACACCCTTGGACGTGGAGAGAATGGCAATGCCGAGGCCGTTGTAGACCACGGGCATGTCGGCCACGGAGGTATACACGCGGCGGCCCGGTTTGGACACCCGCACGATCTCGCGGATGACGGGGCGCCCGTCGTGATACTTCAGCTGCACCTCGATCTCGCCCTTGCCGTTGTCATAGCGCGTCGTGGTGAAGCCGCGGATGTATCCCTCGTCCTGCAGCACCTGCAACACCCGCTCGCGCATGCGGGAGGCGGGCATCTTCACCGTCTTCTTGCCCCGGGCATGCGCATTGCGAATGCGGGTCAGCATGTCACCGATGGGATCGGTAATCGTCATTGTCCGATACTCCTCGCGGTCCTTCCGTTCCGGATCCCGTATCCCCTTTTCACTTGCAGATGATCAGGGGACGCGGATCCGCCTTCATCCGCACAAACCCCGTGAGAAAAGCCAGGGGCTCGCGGGGCTTTTGCGGAAAAGAGGCCCCCTTACCAGCTGGCCTTGGTCATGCCAGGGATGAGCCCCTTGTTGGCCAGCTCGCGCAGCGCAATACGCGACATGCGCAGCTTGCGATAGTAGCCGCGGGGGCGGCCGGTAATCTCGCAACGGTTGCGCACACGCACCGGCGCGGAGTTGCGCGGCAGCTTGGCCAGTTTCATCTGCGCCTCGAAGCGCTCCTCGATCGGCCGCGAACGGTCGCGGGCGATGGCGAGCAGCTCGGCGCGCTTCTTGGCATATTTCTTGACCAGCCTCTTGCGCCTCTCGTTGGTCTCGATCTTGCCCTTCTTCGCCATGATGGGTCTCTCTGCTCCTTAAAGCCCTGTTCTCTTGCGGTTCCCTGTCCCGTTTCGCGATCAGGCCGCCTTCTGCTGCTGACGGCGGCGGAACGGGAAGTTGAAGCCCTCGAGCAGGGCCATGGCCTCCTCGTCGGTCTCGGCCGTGGTGTGAATGATCACGTCCAGCCCCAGCACGCGATCGATCTTGTCGTAATCGATCTCGGGGAAGACGATGTGTTCCTTGATCCCCAGGGCATAGTTGCCGCGGCCGTCAAAGCTTTTGGGATTGAGGCCGCGGAAGTCGCGCACGCGCGGCAGCGCGATGTTCACCAGGCGGTCGAGGAACTCGTACATGCGGTCCTTGCGCAGGGTGACCTTGGCGCCAATGGGCATGCCGGCGCGCAGCTTGAAGCCGGCGATGGACTTGCGGGCGCGGGTGATCACCGCCTTCTGGCCAGCGATCTTGGAGAGCTCCTCGGCCGCGAAAGTGGCGAGCTTGGAATCCTGCGCGGCGGCACCGATGCCGATGTTGAGCACGATCTTCTCAAGCCGCGGCACCTGCATGGGATTGGTGTAGCCGAAGCGCTCGATGAGCTGCGGCTTCACCACCTCGTCGTAGTGCCGGCGCAGACGCGGGACGTATTTTTCCTGTTCAGACATCGATCACCTCTCCCGAGCGCTTGGCATAACGGACCTTGCGGCCGTCTTCGAGAATCTTGAACCCCACGCGGGTGGGCTTGCCGTCCTTGGGGTCGATATGGGCGAGATTGGAGATGTGGATCGGCGCCTCCTTGGTGATGATGCCGCCGGCGCTGTTGGCCGTGGGCTTCTGGTGGCGCTTCACCATGTTCACGCCCTTCACGATGGCGCGGTTCTCCTTGGGTATGACCTTGAGCACCTCGCCCTTCTTGCCCTTGTCGCGACCGGCGATGACGATCACCGTGTCGCCCTTCTTGATCTTGAGCTTGACCGGCATCACAGCACCTCCGGAGCCAGCGAAATGATCTTCATGTGATTCTTGGCGCGCAGCTCGCGCGGCACGGGCCCGAAGATGCGGGTGCCGATGGGCTCGCCCTGGTTGTTGATCAGCACCGCGGCATTGCGGTCGAAGCGGATCACGGACCCGTCGGGACGGCGCACGTCCTTGGCCGTGCGCACCACCACCGCCTTCATCACTTGGCCCTTCTTCACACGGCCACGCGGAATCGCCTCCTTCACCGACACCACGATGATGTCGCCCACGGAGGCATACTTGCGCTTGGAGCCTCCGAGGACCTTGATGCACTGCACCTTGCGGGCGCCGGAGTTGTCGGCAACATCCAGTTTCGTTTCTGCCTGGATCATGGCATCACCCGTTTCATTGCGTTCCCGGCCGGACCCTTGCGCCTGTGCCGGCGCCAGCCCCGGCCGTCGTTGACCTTATCGTTGTCTTCTCGCCTGCGGGCCGTTCGGCGCCCTAAATTTGCGGCACCGCCGCGGTTCTTCAGGCTTTATGGCGCCTTTTCCCATCCGCTCTTGCCTTGCCGCCCTGCCCTGCTTTCGCCTCCTCCCCGCCAGGCCTTGGCGAAAGGGCGAAGCGGCCCTGACACCGGCGGCCCGTCAGGCGTTGCGGGCCTCCACCTTCTCGATCACCATCCAGCGCTTCTTGCGCGAGATGGGACGGCATTCCTGAATGCGCACGATGTCGCCCACCTTCATCTCGTTGTTGGGATCGTGCGCGTGATACTTCTTGGTGCGGCGCACCGTCTTCTTGAGCAGCGGGTGGGTGAAACGACGCTCGACAAGAACCGTGACGGTCTTGTCGTTCTTGTCGGATACCACCGTGCCCTGCAGGATGCGTTTCGGCATCGCTTCTTTCTCCAAACTTCAGGCAACCGCGCCATTATGCGTGCGCGGTGCGTGTCACCGTTTCCGTCCTATCCTTCGCGCTCTTGCGCTTACGCATCGGTCTTGGCCAGGCCCTTGCGGCGCGCGGTCATCTCCGTCTTGATGCGGGCGATGTCGCGACGCACCTGGCGGATGCGCGCCGTGTTCTCGAGCTGACCGGTGGCCTTCTGAATGCGCAGGTTGAACTGTTCCTTCTTGAGCTCGAGCAGCTTCTCCTTCAGCTGATCGTCGCTCATGGCCCTGATCTCGGCGGGTTTCATGGCTTACGCTCCCTTCGCACTGTTCCCATGTCGCGCAAGGCCTGCCCGTCACTCGCCCGGGCGCGCAACGAAACGACACTTCACCGGCAGCTTCATGGCGGCCAGGCGCAGGGCCTCCTCTGCCACCTCGCGCGGCACACCGTCCACCTCGAACATGATGCGGCCGGGCTGCACGCGGGCGCACCAGTATTCCACCGAGCCCTTGCCCTTGCCCATGCGCACTTCCGTCGGCTTCTCCGTGACCGGAATGTCCGGGAAGATGCGGATCCACACACGGCCGGCACGTTTCATGTGACGGGTGATGGCGCGGCGGGCGGCCTCGATCTGCCGGGCGGTGACCCGCTTGCCCTGCAGGGCCTTCAGACCATAGGCGCCAAACGTCAGCTGCGTGCCACCCTTGGCCACACCCCGGATGCGGCCCTTCTGCATCTTGCGAAACTTTGTCCTCTTGGGCTGCAGCATCGCTTTTCCTCTTGCCTTTCTTGCGCGGCAGGCCGGGTTTTCAGGCCCTGCTTCGCGGCATGCACCTCTTCAAACTGCCTCGATCAGACCCATCAGGTCTCCGCGGGCGCCCGATCCCCAATGGCGAGCGGGCCCGCCGTCATCCCTCTGTCAGCGCCGCGCCTCGCCCCGGCGGGAGCGACGGGCCCCGCCACGGCCCGGACGGGCGCCGCCCTCCTGCAGCTCGCGCTCGTGACGCTCCTGAGCCATGGGATCGTGCTCCATGAGCTCGCCCTTGAAGATCCACACCTTGATGCCGTTGGTGCCATAGGCGGTCACGGCGGTGGCGGTGCCATAGTCGATATGGGCGCGCAAGGTGTGCAGCGGCACGCGGCCTTCGCGATACCACTCGGTGCGGGCGATCTCGGCGCCGCCGAGGCGGCCGGCGCAGTTGATGCGGATCCCTTCAGCGCCCATGCGCATGGCCGACTGCACGGCGCGCTTCATGGCGCGGCGGAAGGCCACGCGGCGCTCCAGCTGCTGGGCGATGTTGTCGGCGACGAGCTGGGCGTCGATCTCGGGCTTGCGCACCTCGACGATGTTGAGGTGCACCTCGGCATCGACCATGGAGGCCAGCTTGCGGCGCAGCTTTTCGATGTCGGCGCCCTTCTTGCCGATGATGACGCCGGGGCGCGCGGTGTGGATGGTCACCCGGCACTTCTTGTGCGGGCGCTCGATGATGATGCGCGAGATGCCGGCGTTCTTGAGAGTCTTCTGGAGGAACTCGCGGATCTTGCGGTCCTCATGCAACAGATCGCCGTACTCGCGCCCCTCCGCGTACCAGCGCGAATCCCAGTTGCGGTTGACGCCGAGGCGAAACCCGATCGGATTGACTTTCTGACCCATTTCAGCTGGCCTCCTCGACTTCGCGCACGACAATGGTGAGCTGACTGAAGGGTTTCAGGATGCGGCCGACACGTCCGCGCGCGCGCGGGCGCCAGCGCTTCATCACCAGGTTCTTGCCCACATAGGCCTCGGCGACGATGAGGTTGTCGATGTCGAGGCCGTGGTTGTTCTCGGCGTTGGCAATGGCCGATTCCAGAACCTTTTTGACGTCCCGGGCGATGCGCTTGCGCGAGAACTGCAGCGTGGCCAGGGCCTTCTCCACCGGCATGCCGCGGATCATCGCCGCCACCTGATTGAGCTTGATGGGGCTGACCCGCATCATGCGGCAGACGGCGCGGGCCTCGTTCTCGGCACAGCGGCGCGGATTCTTCTTCTTGCCCATCGCTTACTTCCTCTTCGCTTTCTTGTCGGCGGCATGGCCGTAGAAAGTCCGCGTCGGCGCGAATTCACCGAACTTGTGCCCCACCATGTCCTCCGTCACCAGCACGGGCACATGCTTGCGGCCGTTGTGAACCGCAAAGGTGAGCCCGACGAACTGGGGCAGGATGGTGGAGCGGCGCGACCAGATCTTGATCGGCGCGGCGCGGCCGGAGGCGCGCGCCTTCTCCGCCTTCTTCAGCAGGTAGGGGTCGACAAACGGACCTTTCCATACCGAGCGAGCCATGTCGGTTTCCTCTTCAGTGCTTATTTCTTGCGCTGATGACGCGAGCGCACGATGTACTTGTCAGACGGCTTCTTGCCGCGGGTGCGCTTGCCCTTGGTGGGCTTGCCCCACGGAGTGACCGGATGGCGGCCGCCGGAGGTGCGGCCCTCGCCGCCGCCGTGCGGATGGTCCACCGGGTTCATGGCGACACCGCGGGTGTGCGGACGGCGGCCCAGCCAGCGGGCGCGGCCGGCCTTGCCCAGATTCTGGTTCATGTGATCCGGGTTGGACACCGCCCCCACGGTGGCCATGCACTCGGCGCGGACCATGCGCATCTCGCCGGACTTCAGCCGCAGCAGGGCATAGCCGGCGTCGCGGCCGACCAGCTGCGCATAGGTGCCGGCGGCACGGGCGAGCTGGCCGCCCTTGCCGGGCTTGAGCTCCACGTTGTGCACGATGGTACCGATCGGCATCACCGAGAGCGGCATGGCATTGCCCGGCTTCACATCAAGCGCGTTGTCGGACGCCATGACCACATCACCGGGGGCCAGACGCTGCGGCGCAATGATGTAGGACAGCTCGCCGTTGTCCTCATACTCGATGAGGGCGATGAAGGCGGTGCGGTTGGGATCGTATTCCAGCCGCAGCACCTTCGCCGGCACGTCCTTGCGGGCGCGGCGGAAGTCAATGCGGCGATAGCGGCGCTTGTGCCCGCCGCCGCGGTGGCGTGCGGTGATGCGCCCGTAATTGTTGCGGCCGCCGGTGGAATGCTTGCCCTCGGTGAGCTGCTTGACCGGCTTGCCCCGATAGAGCTCGGAGCGATCGACCAGCACCAGACCGCGCATGCCGTTGGTCACCGGCTTGTAGGTTTTCAGAGCCATCGTTCGTGCCTCTCTTCGATCTCCTGATCAGGCCAGCGGCCGGGCAGCCGTCCCTGCCATGCCAGCGACTGGCGTTGCCTTAAGCCCGGATACGCCGTATTTGCGCCTCACAGCCTCACAGCCCGCCGATAATGTCGATCGACTGGCCCTTCTCCAGGGTGACGATCGCCTTCTTCACGTCCGACTGGCGGCCGACGGTGTTGCGGAACCGCTTCACCTTGCCCTTGCGCACCAGCGTGTTGACCTTCTTCACCTTGACGCCGAAGAGCGCCTCCACCGCCGCCTTGATCTCCGGCTTGGTGGCGTTCCTGGCGACGTTGAAAACCACCTTGTCCTGCTCACCGGCCAGCGTGGACTTTTCCGTGATCACCGGCGAGAGGATGATGTCGTAATAGCGTTCCCTGCTCATTTGAACCGCTCCTGCAGCGCTTCCACCGCCGCCCTGGTCAGCACCAGCTTGTGGCGGCGCAGGATGTCATAGACGTTGATGCCCTGCACCGGCAGCACGTCGATGTTGGGCAGGTTGCGCGCCGCGCGCGCGAAGTTCTCATCCAGCTCGCGGCCATCGATGATCAGGGCGTTGGACAGGCCCAGCTTGTCGAAGGCGGCCTTGGCGAGCTTCGTCTTGGGCTGATCGAGCGCGGCCTTATCCAGCACGATGAGCTCATCGGCCTTCACCTTGGCAGAGAGCGCATGCTTCAGTGCCAGCGCCCGCATCTTCTTGGGCAGGCCGATGGCGTGCGAGCGCGGCTTGGGGCCGTGGGCCTTGGCACCGCCGACGAAAATGCCGGCCTTGCGGTCGCCGTGACGGGCGCGGCCCAGACCCTTCTGGCGGCCCCACTTGGCACCGGTGCGCGCCACTTCGCTGCGGCTCTTGGTCTTGTGGGTGCCGGCGCGGCGCTTGGCCAGCTGCCAGACCACCATGCGGTGCAGGATGTCGGCGCGCGGCTCCAGGCCGAACACGTCGTCGGGCAGCTCCACCGCACCCGCCTTCTTGGCATCGAGCGTGACTACATCCATCTTCATGGCTCACTGCTCCTCGACACTGACGGCTTCGGCCGGGGCCTCGTCCTTCTTGCCGCTCTCCTCGGGCAGGCGGAAAGCGCCGGGACGGGGCGCATCCTCGGGCAGCGGGCGCTTGACGGCATCGCGCACGAAAACCCAGGAGCCCTTCGCCCCCGGCACCGCGCCCTTGACCATGATCAGGCCGCGCTCGGCATCGGTGCGCACCACCTTCAGGTTCTGGGTGGTGACACGGCGGGCGCCCATGTGACCGGCCATCTTCTTGCCCTTGAAGACCTTGCCCGGATCCTGGCACTGGCCGGTGGAGCCGTGCGAGCGGTGGGCGATGGACACGCCGTGCGACGCGCGCAGGCCACCGAAGTTCCAGCGCTTCATGGCGCCGGCGAAGCCCTTGCCGATGGAGGTGCCGGTCACGTCCACGTACTGGCCGGGCACGAAGTGATCCGCGGTCAGCTCCGCGCCGATCTCGATCATGTTGTCCTCGGAGACGCGGAATTCGGCCAGCTTGCGCTTGGGCTCCACCTTCGCCTTGGCGAAGTGGCCACGCTCCGGCTTGGTCATGCGCTTCACCTTGGCCTTGCCGGCCCCCAGCTGAAGCGCGGTGTATCCGTCCTTCTCGACCGTGCGATGGGCAACAACCTGGCAGTTCTCCACCTTGAGAACGGTCACCGGGATGGCCTCGCCCTCGTCGGTGAAGATGCGGGTCATGCCCACCTTCTGTGCGATAATGCCTGAACGCATCGCTCGCAACTCCTTGAAAAATCCCAGCCTTTCGGCGCCTGTTCCGCCGCGGGCTCCTCTTTGCCCCAAAGCCTCACAGCTTGATTTCGACGTCAACGCCGGCGGCCAGGTCCAGCTTCATCAGCGCATCCACCGTCTGCGGCGTGGGATCGATGATGTCCAGCAGACGCCGGTGCGTGCGGATCTCGAACTGTTCCCGACTCTTCTTGTCGATGTGCGGCGAGCGGTTCACCGTGAAACGCTCGATCCGTGTTGGCAGCGGCACGGGGCCGGAAACCTGCGCGCCGGTGCGTTTCGCGGTGTTGACGATCTCGCGGGCCGACGCATCGAGAATGCGATGGTCGAACGCCTTGAGTCGTATGCGAATGCTCTGCCCGTGCATGGCTATTCTCGCTCCCTAGGAACAGGCCGCCGCCGCAGGAGATCCTGCAGCAGCGGCTTTGCGTTCCTTTGTTCTTACTCGATGATTTCGGAGACGACGCCGGCGCCGACGGTGCGGCCGCCCTCGCGGATGGCGAAGCGCAGGCGCTCCTCCATGGCGATCGGCGCAATCAGCTCAACCTCGAAGGTCACGTTGTCGCCCGGCATCACCATCTCCGTGCCCTCAGGCAGCTTCACCAC
>NZ_JQKX01000013.1 GCF_000746275.1 Thermopetrobacter sp. TC1 | reverse complement strand
TCCAGGGGCGGTTTACGCATGCGGTGATGGCGGTCAAGACTGGTTCTTCAGGACTCTGCCCTTCAAGAGGAACCTCCCATTAAAAAGCATACGACACAAATCAAGCCTGCTGGTGAACGCTATGGCCCACCAAGACCGCATCGTCCGTGGCCCTGGATTGCCGGAACAAGTCCGGCAATGACGTTTATTCTTGTTTTTCAATGAGTTAAACAAAAAGATCCCCACTCATGAAAAGTCTTTTTTCTCCGGTCGATTTGGCGGCAACATCATGCTTTCTGAATTTTCTGACAGTGGTGAACGCGCGCGCGGGTCCTGGGCGGCCCTGCCGAAACGGGCGCAAAGTGTCTGCCAGAAGGGATGTCCGGCAAGATGCCGGCGAAAGGCCGTATCCGTCTCCTTAGGAGCCTGATGAATGTAGCGCCAGGCCTCAAACAGGGCGTCTCCCTTCAGTCCGCGCAGCCAGGCAACACCGGCCTCGAAGCTGAAGGGGCGGCCCGTTTCCGCCTCGAAATTGGCGGGCAGATGCGTCCACACCGCCGCGCGAAAGGTCTCCTGCCGCTCAAGCCAGGACAGCACACGACGCCCCGTGGCCTCATCACAGTTGAACGCACGTCCGCCTTTCTCGGCAATCCCGATCGCCTCTTCCGGCGCCCGTTCCCGTCGCGCGAGATCCCTGGCCGCCTCGATGAGGCGCGCGCGGCGTGAAGCCGTGACCGAAGTGGGCACGGCCCTGGCCGCCGGATCGACAACCAGCACCAGCGCCCCCTTGCGTTTGGGTGAAATGCGTGAGAATTCCACCGTCAGACGCGGCCCCGCGCCCCGCCGCCAGCCGCCATGGATGTGCGGTGCCAGACATTCCTCGTCCCAGATCAGCGAACCATAGGCGATGATGGCGATGGACATTGCACGCCCCTTGTGGAATGACACGCTCCTGAACAGGCGGCATGCCATACAAGCCTTGGCGAAAGCTTGCGAAGAAGGGCGCCGCCCATACATGAAGGGCCTTCAGGGCCGGTCACGGGGAATGCCACATGAGCACGGAGGATCTCGATGCGCGAAAGCGTCGCATCCGTTTTCGCGCCACGCATCGCGGCATGAAGGAGCTGGATATTCTTTTCGGCCGCCTCGCCCGCGAGGTGCTTGACGATCTCGACGAGGCCGGCGTGAGCGCCTTTGAAAGACTGCTTGAGGTGCCGGATATCGAGGTGCTTTCCTGGGTCTCCGGCACCGCGCCCGTGCCGGAAGACTATCGCTCCTTCCTCACCGACCGGCTCTTGACCTATCGCTTCGACGTTGCGGATTACGAGAACGGAACCTGACGGCTTCACGACATGCAGGCGAAGGCTACCCTGAAAGATCAGGCCCGCGCATCCTGGCTGCCGGCCGCAAGCATCCGCGCGCTGAAGGAGGCGCTACACGCCCCCGGCGAGAGCGTTCTGGCCTCCTGCCCGCAGGGGCTGGATGCGCTGGCGCTTTCCACGCTTGCGCAACAGGCGGCGCAGGACGGGCGCATTGTTGTGCATATCGCCCCATCCGATGCCGACATGGCGCGCATGCACGAATCCTTGCGCTTCTTCGCGCCGGGCCTGCCTGTTGTGCGCTTTCCGGCATGGGACTGCGCGCCGTATGACCGCGTCTCGCCCAGCGCCCGCATCATCGCCGAGCGCATGGCCTCGCTGGCCGCCATCGCCCGCCATCGTCAGCGCACCGAGAGCACGCCGGACAAGGGGGCTTCCCCCTTCATCGTGCTCACCACCGCCGCAGCCGCCCTCCAGCGGTGTCCGCCGCGCGAGATGGTGCGCACCGCCAGCATTCCCCTCAAACCCGGGCAGACCCACCGCATGGAAGACCTGGCCGACTGGCTGATCGCCCAGGGCTTCACCCGCGTCGGCACCGTCACCGAGCCGGGGGAATTCGCCATGCGCGGCGCCCTGCTCGACATATATACCCCGGGCTGGCAACAGCCCGTGCGCCTGGATTTCTTCGGGGATGAGCTGGAAAGCATCCGCGCCTTTGACGTGCGCACCCAGCGCACCACCCGCACCCTGCCCGAAATCATCCTGGAGGCGGCCAGCGAGGTGCCGCTGGATGAAGCCGCCCGTGACCGTTTCCGCCGCAGCTATGTCGAGACCTTTGGCGGCGAGGCCATGCGCGATCCCATTGTCGAGGCCATTCGCGAAGGCCGCCGCTATCAGGGCATGGAACACTGGCTGCCGCTCTTTCATGAGCGGCTGGAGAGCCTTTTCGATCACGTCGGCGAAAAGGCGGTTGTCGCCATCGATCATGAAAGCACAGCCGCGCTCACTTCACGGCGCGAGGAGATCGCCGAATATCATGCCGCGCGCACAAGCGGCCTGAAGGAAAAGCTTTTCGGCGCCGATCCCTATCGGCCCCTGCCTCCTGAGGCGCTGCATCTGACCGAGGAGGAATGGCAGGAAACCCTTTCCCGTCATGCCGTCTTTCTCATCAGCCCCTTTGCCGAGGATCCGTCAGCCGCAAGACCGGTCATCGACCTGAAAGGCCGCAAGGGACGCAGTTTCGCCGCCGAGAGAGAGGCGGAAGGTGTTAACGTCTTCGAGGCCGTACGCGATCATGTCGCCACCTTGCGCAAAAGCGGGCGTAAAGTCTTGCTCGCCGCCTTTTCGCCCGGTTCCGCCGAACGCCTCTCGGCCATTCTCTCCGACCATGGCCTGGCTCCCCTGGGCCATGCCCAAACCTTCAACGAGGCCCTCGCCCAGGGCGAAAGGGTTGTCTCCACTGCCGTTCTCGGGCTGGACAGCGGCTTTGAAACCGAAAGCCTCGCCGTTGTCTCCGAACAGGACATTCTCGGCGATCGCCTTGTGCGGCGCACCCGCCCGCGCCGCCGCGAGGCCGATGTCATCACCGAGCTCACCGCGCTTTCGCCCGGAGATCTCGTCGTGCATGTGGATCATGGCATCGGCCGCTTTGAGGGGCTGAAAACCATCGATGTCGGCGGCGCCCCGCATGACTGCCTGCATCTCACATATGCCGGCGGCGATCGTCTCTTCCTGCCGGTGGAAAACATCGACCTGCTCTCCCGCTACGGCGGCGAGGAGGCCACCGCCCAGCTGGACAAACTCGGCGGCGCCGCCTGGCAGGCGCGCAAGGCCCGGCTGAAAAAACGCTTGAAAGAGATCGCTGAGGAGCTCATTCGCATCGCTGCTGCGCGTCAGTTGCTTCAGGCCCCGGTGATCACCCCGCCCGAGGGCCTGATGGAGGAATTCTGCGCCCGCTTTCCCTATGAGGAAACGGAGGATCAGAAGCGCGCCATCGAGGCGGTGCTGGAGGATCTCGCCTCGGGCCGCCCCATGGACCGCCTCATTTGCGGCGATGTCGGCTTCGGCAAGACGGAAGTGGCCTTGCGCGCTGCCTTCGCCACGGTCATGAGCGGCCATCAGGTGGCCCTGATTGTGCCCACCACCCTTCTGGCCCGTCAGCACGCCGCCACTTTTCGCGAACGCTTCGCTGGCTTTCCGGTTAACATCGCGGTGGCCTCGCGCATGACCCCGCGCAGGGAACTCGCGAACATCAAGAAGGGCCTGGCAGATGGCACCATCGACATCGTGATCGGCACCCATGCCCTGCTGGCCAGGGATGTGCGCTTTGCCGATCTTGCCCTGCTCATCGTCGATGAGGAGCAGCATTTCGGCGTCAAGCACAAGGAACGCTTAAAAGCCCTGAAGGAAAGCGTGCATGTGCTGACCCTGACCGCCACGCCCATTCCGCGCACCTTGCAACTCGCCCTTTCCGGCGTGCGCGAGTTGTCCGTCATTGCCACTCCGCCGGCGGATCGCCTGGCGGTGCGCACGTTCCTGACCCCCTTTGATCCGGTCAGCATTCGCGAGGCCCTTTTGCGCGAGCATTACCGCGGCGGCCAGAGCTTTTATGTGGTGCCGCGCATTTCCGATCTGGAAGAGATCGCTGCTTTCTTGCGTGAGCACGTGCCGGAGGTGCGCTTTGCCACCGCCCATGGCCGCATGACGCCGAAGGAGCTCGACGAGGTGATGACGGCCTTTTATGAGCGCCGTTTCGACGTGCTGCTGGCCACCACCATCATCGAATCCGGCCTTGATATCCCATCGGCCAACACCATGATCGTGCACCGTGCCGACATGTTCGGCCTCGCCCAGCTTTATCAGCTGCGCGGCCGCGTTGGCCGCTCGCGCCTGCGCGCCTGGTGCCTGCTCACCATTCCGCCCAACCGCCAGCTCACGCCAGCTGCCCGCAAGCGCCTGGAGGTTCTGCAATCGCTGGATTCGCTCGGCGCCGGCTTTCAGCTTGCCTCGCATGATCTCGACATCCGCGGCGCCGGCAACCTGCTGGGCGAGGAACAGTCCGGCCACATTCGCGAGGTGGGTTTTGAGCTATATCAGCACATGCTCGAGGAGGCCGTCGCCGCCCTGAAAAGTGGCGTGGCGGAGGAAGAGGCGGAAGAAACCTTCTCGCCCGCCATCAACCTCGGCGTGGCCGTTCTCATTCCGGAAAGCTACGTGCCCGATCTTGGCGTGCGCATGGGCCTTTATCGGCGGCTGTCCCGCCTCGACACCCAGGAGGAGATCGACGCCTTCGCCGCCGAGTTGCACGACCGCTTCGGCCCGCTGCCTGAAGAGGTCCGTCATCTTCTGGAAGTGGTGGCCATCAAGGGCTTGTGCCGCGCCGCCCATGTCGCCGCTGTCGATGCCGGCATCAAGGGCGCGGTGCTGCGTTTTCATCACGATACCTTCCCCGCCCCGCAGGCCCTGGTGGAATGGATTGCCGATCAGGGCACGCGCGCCAAGCTGCGCCCGGACATGCGCCTGGTCGTCAAGCGCGACTGGCAGGATCTGAACACGCGCATGAAGGGAATCAGGCGTGTGTTGACAGAGCTGGGCCGTCTCGCTGAAAAAGCGCTTTAGAGCGAGGATTTAATTGCAAGGAGAACGACGCCAGCGAGATGTAGCAAAAATGCTGATTTTCATGGGCTGGCACGTCGGATCATGTGAGGTCACGTCCTCCTTCTTTACCCCAAATACGGGCCTCATACCCTGGAATCTCTGCTGCCATTCTCGCTTTGTGTCACAGTTCATAAAAATCCACTACCCACGCATATACAATCTCAGATTGCTTTTCAAAGTGTAATCAACCTGCAATTATTGCGCCTATCCGGGGGAGGCACCGAGCCGTGCTGGGTGTGACAATAACGGGATGAATGGCTTTCCCCTCAAATGGGAAACGCAGCGAGAGGAGCAACAAGAACAATGAAGAAATCCGGCACTGGCTTGGCTTACATGGATGGGCGCTCTTTGGCCGTTCGGGAGAATGGGGATATTGCCGAAGACATCGGCCGTTTTGCCAGCCGGCAAGACCTGGCGCTCTATATCTCGGACGTCACCCTGCAAATGCGCAATCTTGCCCGCGCCGCCGACATGCACTTTCTCGCCTATCTTCTGGAAATGGCCTTTCAGGAGGCCTTTGACATCGGCAACGGCAGAAGAGGCCAGAAGGGCGCCGATGCCTGAAAGCCAACCGTTTGCCATGGTTTGGGCCGCTCTTGCCTTGCCTTACGGGAACGGTATGGTGTCACGTTAGGTTCGGCCTTTCAGGAGGAGTGGGCATGCCCCGGTTTGCGGCACCACGGGCATCAAGGCGAAAGGGCGGCGATCGCCTGTTGCATAGAGAGAGGCGAAAAGCCATTCGCTTCCCCATGCCGCGTGCAAGACAGGTGGACCAGCCGCATTCTTCGCACAAAAGACGATGGGGCCTTGCCTTTCTTCTCCTGGCTTTCCTTATGGCCGAAGGGCCTTTTCTCTCCTTGGACGCTCAGGCCCAGACCAATCTTCTGGAATGGCTGGTGAATACGGGCAGTGGAAAAGGGCGCAAGGACAAGGCCGGGGCCCAGCGTCCAAAGGTGCCCAAACTCCTGCGGGAGTTGCGGCAGAAGGCCAGGGGCGGCGATGTGGCCGCCATGCTGCGCCTGGCCCGAGCCCATGATCCGGACAGCATCGGCTTTGAGGTGCCCGGTGCCCGCAAGTCACTGGTGGAAGCCGCCCGCTGGTATCGGCGCGCGGCCCAGGCCGGCGATGCCGCGGCGCAATATCGCCTCGCCCGCATTGTACATCTGGGCGGCAAGGGCATTCGTCAATCCGCCAGCACTGCCCTCGTTCTCTATCGCGCCGCCGCCCGTCAGGGGCATCCACAGGCCATGCTGTGGCTGGGCTGGGCTTTGCTGCATGGTGAAGGCACCCGCAAGGATCCGGAAAAGGCGCGGGAATGGTTGCAGAAAGCGGCCGAAGCAAAAGAACGCCGCGCCATGACCGCCTTGGGACTGATCTATCTCACCGGCGAGGGCGCGCCGCGTAACCTCAAATTGGCAAAAGAGTGGTTCTCCCGCGCCGCCGAGCAGCAGGAACCCTGGGCCATCAACAATCTGGCCGCCATGCATGAAATGGGCTGGGGCATCCCCAAGGACAAAAAGAAAGCTGCCGCGCTTTATGAACGTGCCACTGCCCTCGGCCTGCGTCAGGCCGCCGCCAATCTTGCGCGGTTGAAATCAGCCGAATCAACATCCGGCCAAACAAAGACGACAGATTCGAACAATCTGCCGCCTGCTTCGTTTCTCGAGAAAGAAAACCCCGCAACAAAAGGCAAGGCGGATTTTCTCAGGCGATGACCCAGGCCGGATCATCCCTTTGTGAAATCACCACTCAGCTCACCTCCGCCGGAATCCGTATTGCCGCCGGAATTGCCGCCGGAATTGCCCCCAGAGCTGCCACCGCCAGATGAACCTGAATCACTACTATCAGAATCAGCACGTTCATCAGAGTCCGGAGCATACCGTTCTGGACTGGGCCGGAAGTTCATGCGCTTGAAATTGCGCCTTTGATTGGCGCCATCACGCATGTCGAGCTCCAGCCTCGTCAAATAGACTTCCAGATCATCAATGGAAGGATTGTTGGCGGTGATGTAATCGCGCGCTTTCTTGAAGGCGTCGATGAGCGCTTCGCGGGAAAGGATCTCGGTTAGGGGCTTGTCGGATTGATAAGTGCGCAAGGCGCCGCCGGCCATGACCGCGCCGGCCGGCACGATGTCGGCATTATCGGCATTGCGGACATTTTCCGCGGCGCGTGAAGGCGGCTTGCGCACACCCTTCCACCGCGGCCCCCCCAGATAGACCGCCGCATACATGATGCGCGCCTTCAAAAGCGGCGTGCCGCTGGCCACCAGGCCGTCATAGAACATACGATGCACCTCCTGCCACGGCGCCGTCTGATAATAAGGCCCGTTCTCATTGCGCTTGGCGCAATAGGCATCATGCACCGTAGCGGCGTTCAGGAATTCCTTGCTGCGCGGATCCCCGATCAGCGGCACGAAGATGACGGGAATGGAGGCGCCATCGGTCCACGTCCCCTTGGGCGCCACCCAGGAATCCTTGTCCGCATCCACGAATTTCAGCGTGTTGCGCGTCCGGTAGAAGGGATAGGGGCTTTCGGGAAAATGCCGCGGCTTGCCATCCAGCTTCACCGGGCTGTTGATGAACTTGCAATTCACCCGCCCCGGCCCTTCGCAGGACACGGTACGGATGCGTGGTAAATCATTCCGGTTGACGGTAAAGGCCGTCGTGGAAGCCTCGGTGCCGCCATCAAGGATCGGCATGTCACCATTGGCACAACCGGCTAGAAGAAGCGCCGAAAATACAACCAAAGGACGCATAACCGACACTCTTCTTCTTAAGGAAGTAAGAAGCTTCCCAAAATTAAATGAGAGTTTAAAGCAGAAATCCCCTCGGTCAAGAAACTTTTATCTTCTGATATTGTTTTGCATCTTTGGCGGCAGCGATTGCGGCACGTCATATTTATGCACCCCGGCATCCACGCCATAGCCCCAGGTATCGATGACGATCAGCCGCTTGCCCGGCAGTCCCTCGCGCTTGCGCACCGCCGCGAAGAACTGAGAACGCATGCGCGCCCCGCGTTTGCTCTTGGGATCGATGCTGAAAACGATATGCACAGGCGCCGCATCCGGCTCATTGAGCGGGCGCGCCAGGGCGTGCACCCGTTCGCCATGCACCGTCCAGACCAGGATGACCATCTTGCGATGCGGCTGCGGAATGCGGATGGAAAAACCCGTGCCCAGCGCCAGCCAGACAAGGGCGAAAAACACGAGCACGCCCGCCGCCCAGGCCAGCCACAGCCGTTTCACCCGCCGGATCAGCAGCACACCCCACAGCGCAAGGATCAGCAGCGCGGCATATGTCAGCAGCAGCCTGTCCATCCTTCAGGGCTCCCTGCCCTTATCTTAACGCCGCCGCTTCCCCGGCGGGCCGACGATGCCCTTTTCCTCCAGCAGCGGATAGAAGATCTCAAACGGTGCGAAATCGAGACTGTCCTTCACAAGCCGCCCGTTCTTCATGCGAAAGGAGACGAGCGCCTTTTCCTGCCCCGGAAAATTCAGCCGCACCTTGTCCTCATAGATCACATGCATCAGATCCTTGCGGCGATAGCGGATGGAAACGCGCACATCCTGCGGCTTCTGCCCTTCGCCGTTGTCGGAATAGTAGACGAGCGAGAAGCGGTAGCGTCCGTCCGGAATGCCGCGGGAGAAAAGGAATTCATAATTCAGGCCGGAGAAATCCTTCTCGCGGCCCATGTCGTCTCGCACCAGATTGAACAGGGCGCCGTCCGGATTGAGATAGCCTACCTTCTCGCCATTGGGGCCCTCAACCCAGATGTCGATATCCGCGCGTGATTGCGGATCCCAGACGATTTCCGCCAGCAGATCGCCGGCCGCCTTCTCGATCTGCCGGCTTTCCTTGGGGATCTTGATCAGCGGAATGATGAGCACCACCAGCGTGAGCATCAGAAGCGCAAGCAGGAAGAGCAGGTCGCGAAAGACCACGGCCATGGCATCTTCCCGCTGCCGCCAGGCCATGTCAGCGCTCCCGTTCCTGCGCCGCGCCCCTCTTATCCGGCGGGATGCCGGCCGCGGCCGGGGGCTGTCTGGCCATGTCCGTTTCGGCTGGCTCAATGGCGGAAGGCGGGCGATAGAGGATCTCGCGCACCTTGTCCATGGCCGCCATGACCAGGGCGGCGGAGAGACCAATCAGCGTGGTGTCCACCGCAAAGGCCACCATCTTCAGAAAGCCGCCGATTTCGCCAACCAGCGAGGTGGGGTTCTGCAGCGCCTCCACATCAATGCCCGCCAGCGCCAGCGAAAAGCCCAGCACCGTGCCCAGCATGCCAAGCCCTGTGGTCAGCCAGGCCCAGAAATTCACATCCACCTCCCGCCCGGCAAAGGCGAAGGCCTCGACAATCAGCACGATGGCGAGAATGATGCCGAAGAACCAGGCAGTGAGCACATCATCGAGAATGCGGTCGAGATAGCCCTGCACATAAAGAACGCCAAGCAGCCCGAGAAGCGACAGCAACAGCGAAAGCTCAATCACCTTCGCCCACGGCGTGTATCTGTATCCCTTGACCCTCATGCGCTCATGTTGCTACGGCCCTTTCCTTGGTGCAAGCGGCAATGGTCAAGTTGAAGGCTTAAGAGCCCTTTGTGACAAAATCTTCTCGATGCTGTGCTTGAATGCTTGCCGTCGTTCTTCCAGCCAGTCAGCCAGATCATCCCACCTGCCCACATCAATGAATGAGAGGGGCCGCCAAATTTGCAAAACGTGTCCTTCTCTATGATCAGGCTTGGCCACAGCCCCCAAATCCCGGGCGAGTTCATCGAGATATGGCCCGAGAATTTCTCTGGCGCGGTCCTTTTTCTCTTCCCAGCCGCCCAGGACGAAAACGCCACATTGCTTCTGACCGATGCTGAGAACGAGCTGAATGTCCCCATCTGCCAGAGGAAACCACGCCACCCAGTGGCGATTGGGCCTGAAACCATCCCTGACAGCCTCCGGGTGCCGCTTTGCGAAATATGTCCAGAAGGCCAGGCGTTTCTCTGACTCTTCTGTATAACCTTTGCGTCTTTTCTCGCTCAGCGCGCGCTCCCACCCTGAAGGTCTTTCCAGAACATCAAAAATGACTGCCGGTGCGCTATCGCCTATACGAATAACCTTGAGACGGACAGCAAAGAAGGAAAAGTCATCAGCTGTATGTTCGTTCAGCCAGCGAATGGCCGAAAGATGAGGTTCCTGAAAATCAGGAGAAATCCAGATAACCGTCTTTGCCTCCAGACCGGCAAGATAGGTCAAAATTTGTCCAAGGTGTGTGTGATCGGTCTTTTCCAGCTGATTTTCTATGAGTACAAATGATCCATCTTCAATATTTCGTGCAAGAATATCCGCAGCGAAATTTTCAACGGCAATCTCCGTGCCGGATAAGTCAAGACGAATTCCAATCGCTTCCGAAAGACGATCAAGGTTCTCCGCCAACCAGGGAGTAAAATCCCGCGTTTCGTTTCGCCAGATATTCCTGACCGGAACCTCACGCAACTCGCCTAGATCGACCATCACACTCACCCAGTTTCAAATATCAGTGTTCACGCATATTTTTAATCATAAAAGGAAATGCAATTTTTGAAAAATTGCAGAATTTTACATTAAACACCATTTAATATTTCCCCACGTTGGAGAAAGTTTCTTTAATTTTTCTCTCGTTTTTTATTTACCCAAAACTATAATGCTTCCTTATCGGCTTCCTGATTTCCCACGTGCAGGACATGCCGTCGGGGAAGGTGACGAGGTCTCCGGCCTTGATGGTGACCGGCTCGCCGCCGTCGGGTGTGACCACCACTTCGCCTTCCAGGATGTAGCAGGTTTCATCGCCGTCATAGGTCCAGGGGAAGGTGGCCACGTCGTGTTCCCAGATGGGCCAGTCGAACACGCCCATCTCTTCAAGCTTCGCTTTGTCCGGATTGCGCTCCAGCTTGATCTCGCGCATCGCTCGTCTCCCTTGCTGTCCTCTTCGGCTTCCTGACGTTCTCCCCGAGCATCCCGTTTTCGTCCCTCCCCCTGGTAAGGGGAGGGACAGGGAGGGAGTCGGGCCGCAGACGCATGAGGTTATTGCCCGCCCCCTCCCGGCCCCTGCGGGGCCGACCTCCCCCTACCAGGGGGAGGAAGGGAACCACCAGCACCATCCCGCAACGAACAACGGTGCTCACGCCCGTTCCACGAAACTGGCCATGATGCGCTTGCGGCCCGCTTCGTCGAAATCGATGGTGAGCTTCATCCCTTCCGCCGCCACTACCGTGCCGGGGCCGAAGCGCGCATGCCGCACCCTGTCGCCGGCCTGATAGCTTGGTCCGGCATGGATGCGCAAATCCGGCGTCACCTCCTGGGCAAAGCGCTTTCGCGTCATAGGATTTTGCCGCTTCTCTTTTTCGCCAGCCGCCGCCCCGTCCGCAGCCGGCGCATCCACCGTCCAGGGCACATCCATCACCGGGCCGTCATCCGCACCACCGTCAGCAAAGCCGCCTGCGCCCTGCCGCCCCGTCCGCTGCCGGGCAAACAGCGGATCGCCCGCGGCCTCCACCGTCACATGCTCCGCCGGCAGTTCGTCTATGAAACGCGAGGGGTGCGCCGGCTGCCACGTGCCATGCACCTGCCGCATGCGCGCAAACGAAATCACCGCCCGCCGCTTCGCCCGCGTCAGGGCCACATAGGCAAGCCGCCGCTCCTCCTCCAGCCCGGCGGCACCGGATTCGTCCAGCGCCCGCTGATGCGGAAACAACCCTTCCTCCCAGCCGGGCAGAAACACCGTATCAAACTCCAGCCCCTTGGCGGCGTGCATGGTCATCAGCGTGACCTTCTCCGCCCCCGCCAGCTGATCGGCTTCCATCACCAGCGCCACATGCTCTAGAAAGCCGCCAAGCGTATCGAAATCCTCCATCGCCCGCTGAAGCTCCTTGAGGTTCTCAAGCCGCCCCTCCGCCTGCACGGACTTTTCCGCCTTCAGCATATCCACATAGCCGGATTCCTCCAGCACCACGCCGAGAAGTTCCGCCGGCGCCATGTCCTGCGCCTGGGCCCGCCAGCGCGCAAGCGACAGCAGCAGATCCTCCAGACTTTTGCGGATCTTCGGGCTCAAGCCCCCTTCCGCCACCAGCATCTCCGCCGCGTGATAGAGCGAGACCTTGCGGTCGCGGGCGCGATCATGGATCTTGCGCAGGCTCGCCGCGCCGATGCCGCGCTTGGGCACGTTGATAATACGCTCGAAAGCGAGATCGTGATCGGGCCCGTGGATCACCTTGAGATAGGCCAGCGCATCACGCACCTCCTTGCGCTCGAAGAAGCGCGGCCCGCCCACCACCTGATAGGGCAGGCCGATCTCGATGAACCGCTCTTCCAGCGCCCGCATCTGAAACGAGGCCCGCACCAACACCGCAATCTCCCCGGCTGCATGCCCCTGCGCCAGGAACGCCTCGATATCGTCGGAAATGGCGCGCGCTTCCTCCGCATCGTCCCGGTGCGCCCGCAGCCGCACCTTCTCGCCCGTGCCCGCCACCGCCGTCAGCTCCTTGCCCAGCCGCGCGCGGTTGTGCGCAATCAGGCGGTTGGCCGCGCCGAGAATGTGGGCAGTGGAGCGATAGTTGCGCACCAGGCGGATAACCTTCGCCTGCGGAAAGTCCTTGGGAAAGCGCAGGATATTGCTCACCTCCGCCCCGCGCCAGCCATAGATGGACTGATCGTCATCGCCCACGCAGCAGATGTTGCCGTTCTCTCCCGCCAGCAGCCGCAGCAGCAGATACTGCACCGTGTTGGTATCCTGATACTCATCAACGAGAATGTAACGGAACCGCCGGCGATATTCGGCGAGCAGATCGGCATCCGCCTTGAGAAGGCGCAGCGGCAGCAGCAGAAGATCGCCAAAATCCACCGCATTGATCGCCCGCAGCCGCTCCTGATACAGCGCATAGACCTTCGCGCCCGCGCCGTTGGCGAAAGGTCCCGCCTCCTCTCCGGAGATATCCTCCGGCGCCAGCCCGCGGTTCTTCCACGAATCGATGAGCGCCGCCGCCGCCCGCGCCGGGTGACGTTTCTCGTCGATGTCCAGAAGCTGCAACACCTGCTTGAGCAGCCGCACCTGATCGTCCGGATCCAGCACGGAAAAGCCGCTTTTCAGCCCCGCGGCTTCCGCATGCCGCTGCAGAAAGCGCATGCCGATGGCGTGAAAGGTGCCCAGCCAGGCCATGCCCTCCACGATATCGCCAATGAGGGCGCGGATGCGCTCCTTCATCTCCCGCGCCGCCTTGTTGGTGAAGGTCACCGCCAGGATCTGCCCGGGCCAGGCCCGCTGCGAGGCGAGAATGTGAGCCAGCCGCGTGGTCAGCGCCCGTGTCTTGCCCGTGCCGGCGCCGGCCAGCACCAGAACCGGCCCTTCCGTGGTCAGCACCGCCTCGCGCTGCTCCGGATTGAGCCCGGCCAGATAGGCAGGCTCGGCCTGCCCTGCCCCGGCCGCCACCAGGGCCTGCGCCGCCAGCGAGGCACCACCGCCCGCCGCCTCCGCCCCGGCGCCCGATGCGTCACCGGTGCCGGAAGGGTCCGGCAGGTTCTCGAAATCATCAAGATCGAAGGGATCGGCCATCTCCGCCCTGCATGCACGGGATCATGTTTTCCTTGCGTTCCTATCTAGCACGAATGGGCACAAGGGTGCGAGCGGCCGCGCGCCGTTTTCCTCATCGGTGCTCTTCCAGCTCCGCCTCCACCAGCGCGTCGTTATAGGCCTCAAGCGCCTTTGCATAATCTGCCCAGCCCACCAGCCTGCCCTTCGCATCCACCACCGCCAGCCGCGAATAGTTGCCGCGATTGAAGGTGCGCAGGGCCTTTTCCAGCGAATCGCCCGGCTCAAGCTGCGGGCGCTCGTCAAAGGGCTCGGGCACCGTGCGCGAGGCGCCCTTCTCCCGCGGCACCATGAAGGCCTTCACCGTCATCGTGCGCATGATGCGCCGATGCGGCCCGCTGGCCAGATCCAGCCCGCGCTGCTGCAGCTGCCAGTGAAAGAAGCTGCGCGCCGCCAGCACCTGCATCACCACCGCGGAAACCGACGTGGCCAGAAGCAGCGCGATGGTGATGTCATAATCCCGCGTCATTTCAAAAACGATCAGCGCCGTGGACAGCGGCGCCCCCAGGACACCGCCGGCCACCGCCGCCGTGCCCACCAGCGCATAGGCGCCCACGTCGGATGCCGCATTCGGCGCCACCAGCGCCACCAGATGCCCGACGATGCCGCCGGTCATCGCGCCCAGAAACAGCGACGGGGAGAACACGCCGCCGCCGAAGCGCGAGGCCAGCGTGATCGCCGTGGCCAGCATCTTCGCCCCCAGAAGCAGCAGCAGGAAGAGAAGATCATAGCGCCCGCGCAGCGCCTGGCTTGTGGCCTCATAGCCCACGCCGAGGATTTCCGGCACGAACATCCCCATCAGCCCGATGATCACGCCGCCCGCCACCGGCCGCAGCCACAGCGGCATGGGGATCTGCCGCGCCTTCAGATCGGCCGCCTCCACCGCCCGCAGGAACGCCACGGCCACGAAACCGGCCAGCAATCCCAGGAGCAGAAAGGCGGGCATTTCGAAATGGGAATGGATCGTCAGCTCCGGCAGCCTGAAAGCCGGCTGATCGCCAAGGTGAGAACGGATGATCAGCGCCCCGGCCACCGAGGCCAGCACCGTCGGCACGAAGGCGGACAGCGCATAGTGTCCGAGGATCACCTCATGCGCAAACAGCATGCCGGCGATCGGCGCATTGAAGGAGGCCGCCACCGCCGCCGCCGCCCCCGCCGCCATCAGCACCCGCCGCTGCGCCACCTTGAGCTGGCGAAAGGGCCGGAACATCTGGCTGGCGACACTGGCGCCGATATGCACAGCCGGCCCCTCCCGCCCGGCGGAAGCACCCGCGCCCAGTGAGATCATGGTGATCACCGCGCTCATCAACCCGTCTTTCCAGCCGATGACACCATGGCGCACATGCGCCGCCTCGATCACATCCGCCACGCCGGAAGCCCGCCGGTGCGGCGCCAGCCACACCAGCAACAGCCCCACCACCGCACCGCCGATAACCGGCCCGAGAAAGACGATGAACGGATGGGTGCGGGAAGCCTTGCTGGCAACGATGTTCTCCTGCCAGATATCCAGCCACAGCCACTGCACCGCGCCGATGCCCGTGCGAAAGAGCAAGACGGCATAGCCCGTGGCCACGCCAATGAGCGCCGCCAGCAGCCACACAAGCCACACCCGCTCCTGCCGCATGTGGCTGAACAGGCGGTTCCAGTGCGCCAGCGTGCGCGCGAAAAGGCCTTTTCCGGATGTTTCCGCCATGCCACACCCGCCCCGCAAAACCCCTCACGATCGTTCAAACTGCCGGTATTCATGCAACCCTGAAGAAAACACCGAATCCGCCGCCGTGTCCATCATACAGCCCGGCCGTGCTTGCCTCACCCCATCGTCACAACCGGGCGTCTCCCGGGCATCCGGGAGCGATTTATGCACGCGGTGATGACAATCAGGAATGGCTCTTCCGGTCTCAAGGCTTACCGCCGGAAGGATATTACACCTCCTCGCCGGAAGAGGTTTCCAACCTCTTCCGAAGCCTTTCGGCGGGTTTTTAACCCCGCCCAAAGCATGGATGGCGGGGTAATATACCCTGCCAAAACGTTCCGGAACGGGATACAATCCCGTTCCGGCATTCTGTTTTCATACGGCTCAGTTCAAGCCTGGCGAATGCCATCGCCTCCAAAACCCTCTCAGCGCCTCACCGATCCCTTTTGCGGCGGATGCCGATTTTGGCGCCGGCCTCGGGCGGCCAGGGCAGGTTTTGCGTGCTTTCGCGAAGCCTGCGAAACACCGCCAGCGTGTCCGCATCCATCTCTGCAGAGCGCCGGGTCGTCATGTTCACGTGCAGAAAGAGAATTTCCATGGTCGCCGCGCGAAAACCCTTCTCCTCATGCAGCATGGTGAAAAAGGCGTGCACCTTCTTGGCATCGAAATCCAGCACCCGGTAGACGATGCGCACATGCTCTCCCGCCAGCACCTCGCGCAAGTAATGATGCATGGTCGCCAGCGCGAAGAACGACCCGCCCGTGCGCGCCCGCCAGTCCGCGCCCAGTCCGACGTCCTCCAGCATGTCGTCCAGCGCCCGCTCAAACAGCACGCCATACCAGGCCATGTTGAGATGACCGTTGTAATCGCACCACGCCTTCTCCACCTCCCGCACCGGGCCGGCCTGCGGCAGCGTGCGCTCGATCTCGAGGATGTCCATCAAACCTTCCCCTGCGATATGTTCATTTGAACATTGTTCTTTCGTCTTATAGAGGTTAGTTTTTCTGACCTTCAGACAAGTGACATCCGTGCGAAGCCTTGGCTAGGATGGCCTGTGGTCGGAAAAGTTTTCCGCACGGAACGGACCGGGGGAAGATGTAACAGAGGGGTGCGCCATGGCAAGGGCGCTCAAGATCACCTGTCGAAAGGACATGGATGTGTCTGCGGCCATCGAGCGGCTGACCAGCCTTCTTGGGGAAAGGCTCAGCCTTGCCGAGGCGGTGCGCATTCAGCATGCCGATGATCCCACCTGGAACCCTGCCCTGCCGCCGGATGCCGTCGCCTTTGCCGAATCGGAGGCGGAAGTGGCGGAGATTGTCCGCATCTGTGCCGACTGTCGCGTACCCCTTATCCCCTATGGCGCCGGCACCTCGCTGGAAGGCCACATCGCCGCGCCCTGCGGCGGCATCAGCCTGGATTTATCGCGCATGAACGCCATTCTCGAGGTGCGCCCCGAGGATCTTGACTGCCGTGTTCAGCCCGGCGTCACCCGCCGCCAGCTCAACAGCTATCTGCGCGATACCGGCCTGTTCTTCCCCATCGACCCCGGTGCCGATGCCACCATCGGCGGCATGGTCTCCACCCGCGCTTCCGGCACCAATGCCGTGCGCTATGGCACCATGGCCGAAAACGTCAAGGCCCTGCGCGTCGTGCTCGCCAATGGCGAGATCATCCACACCGGCAGCCGCGCCCGCAAGTCCGCCTCCGGCTATGATCTCACCCGTCTTTTCGTCGGCGCGGAAGGCACCCTCGGCATCATCACCGAGATCACCCTGAAACTGCATGGCATTCCGGAAACCGTCATCGCCGGCATTTGCAATTTTCCCGACATCGGCGCCGCCTGCGAGGCCGTGATCGAGACCATTCAGATCGATCTGCCCGTGGCCCGCATCGAGCTTCTCGATGCCGCCACCATCGCCATGGTCAATGCCTATTCCGACCTCGACCTGCCGGAGCGCCCCACCCTGTTCGTGGAATTCGCCGGCACCGGCACCGCCATTCATGAGCAGATCGAGATTTTCACCGGAATCGTGCAGGATCACGGCGGCGTGCCCGGCACCTGGGCTGAACGCGAGGAAGACAGACGCCGCCTCTGGCGCGCCCGGCACGATGTCTTCTGGGCGGCCAAGAGCGCCAATCCCGGCATGGTGGCCATGACCACCGACGTCTGCGTGCCCATTTCGCGGCTGGCCGAGTGCGTCACCGAAACCCAGAAGGACATGCGCGCGCATGATCTCTCCGGCGCCATTGTCGGCCATGTCGGGGATGGCAATTTTCATGTCATTCTCTTCGCCCCGCCCAACGATGATGTGCAAAAGGAGCGCATCGAAGCCTTTGCCGAGCGGCTGGTTGAGCGCGCCCTTGCCATGGACGGCACCGCCACCGGCGAACACGGCATCGGCATGGGCAAGCTCGCCTACATGGAAAAGGAACACGGCCGCGCCCTTCATGCCATGCGCGCCATCAAGCAGGCCCTTGACCCCCTGAACATCCTCAACCCCGGCAAGGTCCTGCCCCCTGAGACCTCGTTGCACAAAGGCTGACCGGCGAAATCGCCCCGCGCCCCCGCCCAAGCCCTTGTTTTTAAATCTGGGGGGTTGTGTGGGGCGCATCGGTGCCCAAGAAAATTCGGGAAGCGTGCTGTTGCCGCCAAATCGACTGGGAAAAATGACTTTTCATGAGTTAGGAAGTTGTTGTTTAACTCATTGATAAACAACAATAAAACGTCATTGCCGGGCCTTGTCCCGGCAATCCAGGGCCAAAATCCGATGCGGTCTTGGTGGGCCATGGTGTTCACCAGCAGGCTTGACTTGTATCGCATGGAAAAAAATGCCGGAACGGGATTGTATCCCGTTCCGGAACATTTTGGCGGGGTATATTACCCCGCCATTCACGCCTTAGGCGGGGTTGTAAACCCCGCCGAAACGTTCCGGAAGGATATGAAATATCCTTCCGGCGGTAGTCCCTTTCAAGGACAGAGACCAGTAGAACCGTTCTTGACTGCCATAGCCACATGAGTAAAACGCCCCTGGATACCCGGGACAAGCCCGGGTATGACGTTTTCCCATTGTTCTTCAATGAATTAAACAAACACCTGTCGTCGGAAGCTAAATTGGTCTCAGTGCAGCGGGCGGCATGCAGGAAGAGCGCTTGATCCTAACCTCCCCCTGATAGGGGGAGGTCGGCGCGAAGCGCCGGGAGGGGGTCGGGCCACAAACGCATGAGTAAATGAATTGAGATACCGGCTTTCGCCGGTATGACGATGTATGTGTCGTGGAGTATGTTCTAAGACTTAAGCGATGCCACCGCCGCGTTTTTCCGTGGGCAATGCAACCGGGCGCGGGCTTACGTGCATCCCATGTCATCTGCTATAAGCGCGGGCGGGATCATGCCATCATGGAAGGGTCATGTCCGTCTGGCGCTCGCCTTTGCTGTATCTGGGTATCGCCATCATCCTGTTGGTGACGGCAGCCCTTGCCGCGCCCTGGTTCATCGACTTCAACCGCTACCGCGACCGCATCAGCGCCTGGGGCGCGGAGCTCACCGGCCGCCCCGTGAAGATCCGCGGAGAGGTTGAGGTGCGCCTCTTTCCCTGGCCCACCATCACGCTCAATGACGTCACCGTGGCCAATCCGCCGGGCGCCACCCAGCCGGCCTTTCTGGAGGCGGAACGCATCACCGCCCGCCTCTCTCTCGCCGCGTTGCTTTCCGGCCGTCTGGAGGTGGAGCGCGTGGATTTCGAAAAGCCGCAGCTTGCGCTGGAGCGGCTGAAAAACGGCACGGGAACCTGGAAGTTAAGGCCGCATGAAGGCGTACACCTGCCCTTCCCGCCGGATCGCATCGCCATCGCCGGCATTCACGTGCATGACGGCACCATCCTGCTTGCCGATGCTCGTCGTGGCGGCATCGCCCGTCTGGAGAAGGTTTCCGCCACTATAACCGCCCCGCGCCTGACCGGCCCCTGGCGCATAGCGGCCACGGCGACCATGCAGGATCAGCCCGTGACCATCCGCATCAGTACCGGCCGCATCCGGCCGCAAAAACCCGTCTCCTTTGCGGTGCGGGTGGAACCTGCCGGCGGCGATGGTCTTTCCTGGTCGCTCTCGGGAGACTTGAACAGCCCGAAACCCGGCCAGATGCAGGCCGATTTGCGCATCGTGCCGGTTTTCGGCAAGGGCAAGGCCGACCGCGCCACCGGCCTGATGCTTTATGCGATCAGCGCCCGCGTGGAAGGCAATCTCGATGATCTCTGGCTGCGCAAGATCGAGGCCGCGCCCCTTTCCGCCGCCCATGCCGCCAACACCATCACCGGCGAGGCCCATATCGTCACCGGTCCGGTCATCGAGGCGGCCCTTTCGCTCAAGGCCGGGCGCTTCGACATCGACTGGCTCATCGGCAAGGACGCCCGCACCAGCCTCTTTGGCCCGCAAGGGCTTTATGAACTGGCCGCCCTGACGCAGATGCTCCCCGAGGATGTCCTGCTGCAACTGGATCTGTCGGTCTCCTCCCTGCGCATCGGCGGCGAGAGCCTGAACAATTTCCACACCGTCATCGATGCCGATATCGACCGCATCGCCATCGAAAGCCTCAGCACCACCCTGCCCGGGGGCAGCCGCCTGGCCTTTCACGGCCAGCTTCTGCCCCTGTCTGACCTGCCCCAGCTTTCAGGTGATGTGGATTTTGAAAGCCGTGATCTGCGCGGTTTTGTCTTCTGGGCCCTGCCGGCGCATCAGGCAGCACTGGCCCGCCTCTGGCGCGGGGCCCGCGGCCGGCTCTCCCTGAATGCCAAACTGGATGCCTCCCCCGCCGCCCTGCGCCTTAGCGACGGCCGCTTCACCCTGGATGACTCACAGGGCACCCTCGCCCTCACCCTCGGCAAGGAGGCCCTGGATCTCACCATTGACGCCAGGACGCTGAACATTGACCGGTACATCCCCTCCGGTCTTGCCGCCCCGGAAGGTGAAGGCAACCCCGGCACCGCCCTTTTGGAGCTCATCGCCGCCGCCATGCAGTTTGGCGACACCCGCGCCGATGTGAAAGCGGGGCGTCTTCATCTCTGGGGCCTGCCGATGAAGGGCGTGGACATCGCGCTCGCCGTTACCGCCGAGAAAGCGCAGATTTCCCGCTTTGACATCGCCGATCTCGCCGGCGTGCGCATGCAGGCGCAGGGTGCGCTCACCTTCCCCGACGATACCGTGAAAGGCGAAATCACCGCCCGCATCACCGCCCGCGATTCCGCCCGCCTTTGGCGGCTGCTTGCCGGCTATGGCGAAAAGACCGCGCCCGATTGGCTTGCCGGCCTAGGCGGCATGGACCTCTCATTCACCGCCACCGCCCGTGGCGTTGAGGAGGGTGCCGATGTACAGGCGCTGCTGAAGGGCAAGGCCGGCCCGATGGATGTGAACCTTCAGGCCGGCTGGCGCGGTCGCCTCTCCCGCTGGCGTGAAGGCACGCTTGATGTGAACGCCGAAATTGCCGCACCGCGCTCAACCCCGCTTCTGGCGCTCATCCGCTCGCGCCTAGCTGCGCGCTCATCCCGCGCCAAAGATTCGGCACAGGCCAAAAGCCGCATCGATCCGCCGGCCAGGGCCGCCCTTGTCATGAAAGGCCGCCCGCAAAAGGATGTGGCCACCACGTTATCGCTTGAGCTTGCGGGCCTGGACCTGCGTTTTGAAGGGGCCGTGCGCAATCCGAACACCGAGAGCGGCTGGACCGGTCAGGGCCGCCTTGCCGCCCGCACATCCCGCGCCGGATCCGCCCTTGCCCTGTTCGGGCTGGGAGCGCCCTCATCCATGCCCAACACGTTCTGGGCCGAGGCCGATGCCGCCTTCTCCCCCGGCCATATCCGCCTGCGCAAGCTGCATGGCAATGTGGGCGAAGCCGCCTTCGCCGGCGAACTCTCCCTTGCCCGCAGCGAAGAAGACTTCACAGCGCAACAGACGCTTGAGACCAGTGCCCGCACCTGGCGCATCAAGGGGAGTATCCATGCGGATTATCTCACGGCAAGCGCGCTTCTCTCTCCCTTGCTCACCGCACCCGCCAGCCCAGACGGCCGTTTCCGCCCCAAGGTGTTGGAATCCCTGCCCTTCAGCCGCATCGAGATGAACGCCGATGTCATGGCCGTTGTACCCGGCTTGTCCCTGAAAGACGGCAAACTCCTGCTTGCGCATGAGCGCCCCGGCCTGACCATCACCCTAACCGCCGGCAGCCCGCCAAAGGCCGGTCAGCAACAACCGCCAAAGCAAAGCGCCGCTTCAGGTGAGCAGGCGCTCAAGGAAGGCCTTTTTCTCTCCGCCCTCTTCAAGCAGGCACGCACCGGGCTTGTCGTCTCCGGCAAAACGCGCATGCGCCTCGCCACCGCCCGGCACCTGATCCGGACAGATGGCACGCCTCTGTTCAGGGGAGCCTTGCAGGCCAAAGCCACCTTTCAGACAGCGGGGCGCACGCTTCTGTCCCTGCCCGCCAATCTTGAAGGTTCCGGCCGCCTCATTCTCAGCCACGGACACTGGCCGCGCCTTGCCCCTGAAGCCTTTCTCAAGGCCGCCGCCCGCCTCAATGACGCCAACCGCCTCACCGCCCTTGTTAATTCCGTTCTGCTCAAGGCGGATGCCGCCCTGCCCTTCCCCGGCGCATCCCTGCCCTTCACCATCAAGGCAGGCGTGCTTTCGCTCTCGCCCTTCGCCTGGCAGCCCAGGCCTGACCTGAACGCGCGCCTGCAGGCGCTTGCCGATGCCGGAAAAGCCGCACTGGATATCAGCCTCGAATTCACACCGCGCAAAGTGAAGGACGATCAGCCCGGTTTTGCCATCGCCTTTGCCGGTTCGCCGCGCGCCTTGCAGCCCCTGCCGCAGCTTGATGCGCTCAAGGACTGGGTTGCCGTCACCGCCCTGAAGCGCTCCATGGCGAAACTGGAACGCATCGAGCGCGAACGCCGTCGCATTCTGGAGGAGGAATCCGCTTTCGAGCGCCGTCAGGTTCTGTTCGAGCGTTGGCGGCAATGGGCCGAGGAGCGGGCAAGAAAGGAGGCCGCCTTCCGCGCCCGCGTCGAATCCCTGCTGGTGAAGACCGAAAAAGCCCGCCGCCAGACCGCGCGCACGCTGCGAAAGACCCTGGAGCGTGAAGCCTTCCGCCGCCAGATCGAGCGCGAACGCCGCATGCTCGAGGAGCGCCGCCGCCGGTTGAAAAACCGGCGCGAGCAGGGCCGGATGTCGCCGGCAAAACCGGTCGAACCGGCCGGAAATGCCAAACCGGCCAAATCCGCAAGCCCTGAGGGCGATGCACACAAATCCGGCACCATGACACCGGATACTCAGACCTCCCCGTCATCCCGGCAGAAGGGAACATCGCCGGCCGAAAGCGCCACCACCGATGACACCATCAGCGCCATTTTGCGCAGCCTGCGGCAGAATGCCGGCGCTCACGGGGCAGATGACACCAAGGCGCCGCCTACGCCGCCGGCATCTTCAGCGTCCCAAGAAAAGCCCGCATCAAGACAGAGAGGCAACAAAACGTCGAAAGTCGTGAAAGGCCGGGCCGCAAGCCCCAAAAGCAGAGCGGCGCAACCCGTCTCTCTTCAGCCGGACATGCCTCCCACGCCCAGAAAGCGCCCGGGCCTGCCAAAGCGCAAGCCATCTGCGGCTTCCGCCGTCACTCTTAAGGAAAGCAAGGACACCTCGCGCAGCGGCCCCATTGCCATCACCCCCTTGCCACCGCCGCGTCCGCAGCAACATCCGGCCACGCCCGAGGTTTCGGAATCACAGCCGGCTCGCATCATTCCGCCGCCCAAGCAGCCGCAAACCCAGCGCCGTCACCGGGTAATCACAAACTTTGGCGCCCGCCGCTGATCGTGTCCATGATAAAAGGCGCGCACGCCCACTTCGCGACACAACGTTGCCAATTCCTTTTAATTGCACAGCAAACCAGTGAGCATGAACGCGCGCCACACGATGCCCTGCCAGGAAAATCGTGTATTAGCACCCTTGCTTGAGATCACGCCGCCTTCACTTCATAGCCCTCATTCTCGGCGCGGCGAATGACGATTTCCCGCGGACGCACATTAGGCACCGTACGGCGCGCCAGCTCTTCCGTCGTGACATCAAGATCGATGTCTAGCTTCTCCGCCGCCAAACGACGCACGACCGTATCCGCATTGCCGTCGATGGGAATTTCCTCCTTTTCCCAGCGAGCAATCGTCTGCGCATCCCGGTGCAGCAACTGCCCAAGCTCCGCCTGTGTCATTCCCATTTCCGTGCGCAGGAAGCGCAGTTCCTTGCCGGACATGGCGCCTTCACGCCGCAGGATCCCTTCCGCTATGGCCTTGTGCAGCGCGCCAATGGCGGGAATGCACACCACCTCCTCACCATCAGCATCGCGCGTGATCTCCACGCCTTCAACGATGACATTGTCCAGCCCGCACTCCACGTAATGGTAGCGCTTCATGGTATGGCCTCCAAAACCAGTGTCATTTTTCATCTTTCCACATGACGGTGACAATCTTGATATTGTTTCCTTTCTCCGCATCCGGAACAACGATCACGCGCACCGTCCTGTTGCCGGAGTTCGGCGTCGTGGATTCGATGGCATATCTGTAGCAGCCCGGAACATGCTTGCAGGGTACGGGTTCTTCATAGACAAAGCCATGTTTGAGCACATAAAGCACATCGCCCATGATAAGAGAGCGTTCCAGCATGCGTTGTGCTGCGTGGCGCGTTGTGAACACGGTCTGACCACTTTCAGCACTGCGCTGCGCGATGTGCCTTATGTACTCGGTCGCATCAGCGGGCTTCCAGGGCTGCTCCTTCATCTGCCACCTATCATTTTGATAGGTATAGAAGCTGAAAAAAGAGTCAACAATATGATGAACAGCAATGCGCTGTCAGCATGCCTCACCCTTTCTTCAGCCCCACAAGCTGCAGGAATTCCTCCTCGCTGATGATCTTGATGCCCAGTTCCTGCGCCTTTTTCAGCTTGGAGCCGGCGCCGGGGCCCGCCACCACGAGATCGGTCTTGCGCGACACCGAGCCGGCGGCGTGACCACCCAGCCGCTCCACGATGTCCTTGGCCTCATCCCGCGTCATGGTGGAAAGCGCGCCGGTGAACACCACCGTCTTGCCGGCCAGCGGGCTGCTCTCGGCGGGCACTTCCTCCGCCTCCACCGTCACCTCTTTCAGAAGCTGATCGATGACCTCCCAGTTGTGTGCCTCATTGAAGAAATTGTGCAGCGCCTCCACCACCACCGGCCCCAGGCCGTCGATATTGTCGATTTCCTGCGCCACCGGACAGTCGCGATCCTTGCCGATCTGGCGCATGCCTTCGATGAAGGCCTCGATGGTGCGGAAATGCCGCGCCAGAATGCGTGAGGTCACCTCCCCCACATGCCGGATGCCCAGCGCGTAAATGAAGCGGTCAAGCGCAATGTGCCGCCGCGCATCGATGGCGCGGAAGAGATTCTCGATCTTCTTCTCGCCCCAGCCCTCAAGGCAGTGAATGCAGATCTCGCCCTTTCGCTCGCGCTCCTCCAGCGTGAAGATATCCGCCGGCGTGCGGATGAACTTGTGATCGAAGAACTGCTCGATGGCCTTCTCGCCCAGCCCCTCGATATCAAACGCCCGTTTGGAGACGAAATGCTTGAGCCTTTCCACCACCTGCGCCGGACAATACAGTCCGCCGGTGCAGCGGCGCACCGAATCCAGCTTGCCCGTGCGCGGATTGAACTCGCGCACGGCCTTGGAGCCGCACACCGGGCAGTGATCCGGAAACTGATAGGGCCTGGAATCCGGCGGCCGCTTTTCCAGGATCACATCCACGATCTGCGGGATCACGTCGCCTGCGCGCTCCACCACCACCGTATCGCCGATGCGGATGTCCTTGCCGTCGCGGATCGGCTGACCATCGGCACCGATGCCCTTGATGTAATCCTCGTTGTGAAGCGACACGCGCGAGACGATGACACCGCCAATATTCACCGGCTCCAGAATGCCAACCGGCGTGAGCGCACCGGTGCGGCCCACATGGATCTGAATGTCCTGAAGCACCGTAATGCCCCGGTGCGCCGGGAATTTGTGGGCAATGGCCCAGCGCGGATTGCGCTGCACGAAGCCCAGCCGCCCCTGCCAGTCGAAGCGGTTGACCTTGTAAACAACGCCGTCGATGTCGAAATCGAGATCAGGCCGCTTCTCCAGCATGCGCTCGTGATAATCGATCAGCGCGTCCACACTCTCGTGTAGCTCCAGAAGATCGCTGACCGGCACACCCCAGCGGCGATAGCAATCATAAAGCTCCCATTCCGTCTGCACCGGCATTTCCGACACCTCGCCGCGCCCCCAGGCATAGAAGCGTAAAGGGCGCTGCGCCGTAATCGACGGATCCAGCTGCCTGAGCGATCCGGCCGCGGCATTGCGCGGGTTGGCAAAGGGCTTCTCTCCCTTTTTCTGCTGCTCTTCATTGAGCTTCATGAAGGCGGAAATGGGCATGTAGACTTCGCCGCGGATCTCGAACACCTCCGGGACATCCGCGCCCTTAAGCCGCTGAGGAATGTCGGCAATGGTGCGGGCATTGGCGGTCACATCCTCGCCCTCGTAACCATCGCCGCGCGTGGCCGCCAACACCAGTTCGCCCTTCTCATAGCGCAAGGATATGGACAAGCCGTCGAACTTGGGCTCCGCGGTGAAGACGATTTTCTCATCCGCCGACAGACCCAGAAAGCGGCGGATGCGCCTGTCCCAGTCATAAACATCCTGCGGATCGAAGGCATTGGCCAGCGAAAGCATGGGCACCGCATGCTTCACCTTGCGGAAGCCCGCCGCCGGCGGCGCCCCCACCCGGCGCGAGGGGGAATCGGGACGGATGAGATCGGGAAAGCGCGCCTCGATGGCCTCGTTGCGCCTTCTCAGCGCGTCATATTCGGCATCGGTGATGACCGGGGCGTTCTCCACATAATAGTGATAATCATGCTCGGCGATCTCCTTGGCCAGCCGCTCCAGCTCCTTCGCCGCTTCCTCGCGGGTCAGCTCCTCCACCGGCTTGCGGCGCAGTTCATCATAATCGAGAACGCCCATGGTTCACCTCCGCTTGTCCCATCCCGGCCCTTGCCCCTAAGCCCCGTGTTCAGGCCCGCGGTCTGTCTCTTGGGCAATGCCTCCTTCAACCGCCCAGCAGCCGCGCCGCCTGGGCCCGGGCCTCTTCCGTGATCTCATGCGCCGAGAGCATGCGCGCGATCTCCTCCAGCCGCGCTGAACCGGAAACGGCGCGCACCTGCGTGCGCACGCCCGCCTCGTCACCTGCGGCAACCAGATCCTTGTGAATGACATGGTGATGATCGGCCAGGGCCGCAACCTGCGGCGAATGGGTCACCGCCAGAACCTGCAGCCCGCTGCGCGCCAGGGTCTTCAGGCGCTCGCCCATCGCCGCCGCCACCGCGCCGCCCACGCCGGTATCGATTTCATCGAAGACCAGAACCGGCGCCGAGCCCCGCTCCGCCAGCGCAACCTTCAGCGCCAGCATGAAGCGGGACAGCTCGCCGCCCGAAGCGATCTTGCCCAGCGGCCCCGGCGCCGCGCCCGGATTGGTGGCCACGAGAAACTCCACGCGGTCCATGCCCTCCGGCCCGGCCAGCGCCTCGTCACTGTCAATGGCGGTGACAAATCGGGCTTTCTCAAGCTTCAGCGGCGCAAGCTCTTCCGCCACGCGCGCATCCAGTTTCTGCGCCGCCGCCCGCCGCGCCTGTGAAAGCGCCCGGGCCTGTTCAAAATAATGCGCCCGCGCCTCTTGCACCTGCTTTTCCAGATGGGCAAGGCGCCCTTCCCCTTCGGCCAGGGCATCGAGTTTCTCACGATAGGAGGCAAGCAGCGCCGGCAGCTCATCCACCATCACCTTATGCTTGCGCGCCGCCGCCCGCAGGGCAAAAAGCCGCGCCTCTGTCTCCTCCAGCGCCTTCTGGTCATAGACAAAGCGGCCGCCGGCCTCTTCCAGCAGGGCCTCGGCCTCGGCCAGCTCCACAAGCACCCTGTCGAAGGCATCGCAGACGTCATCTAAAAGACCGCCCGCCGCATCCCGCAGGCGCTCCAGCCGCTTCAATGCCGCGTTCATCCGCCCCGCCACCGGCGTGCCATTCACAAGAAGCGCCGCCTGCATGTCAGACAACGCCTCGGAGAAGCGCTCCGCATGCATCATCCGCTGCCGTTCCTCGGCCAGCCGCTCTTCCTCGCCCGGTTCCGGCGCAAGCTCCTCCAGCTCGTTGACCACATGCTCCAGCCAGTCCCGTTCCCGCTGCGCGGTTTCCAGGGCCTCCCGTTCCTGTTCAAGCGCACGCGCGGCCGCGCGCCATGCCTGCCAGGCGGCACGCACCGCCGCCACCTGCGCCTCCAGCCCGCCAAAGGCATCGAGCAGCGTGCCATGCCGCCCGGCATCCATCAGCGCCCGCGCATCATGCTGGCCATGAATCTCCACCAGCATCTCGCCCACCCGCCGCAAGGTGGAGACAGACACCGGCTCGCCGTTGATCATCGCCCGCGAGGCACCGGAGGCTTTCTGCACCCGCTTGAGGATGATCTCGCCCGGCTCGTCCACGCCAATGCCCTCTTCCTCAAGCAAGGCGAAAACGGGATGATCGGCAGGCAGAACATACCGCGCCGTGACCACGCCCTGCTCCGCGCCGCGCCGCACCAGACCGGCATCGCCGCGCGCGCCCAGCGCAAGCCCCAGCGCATCAAGCAGAATGGACTTGCCCGCGCCTGTCTCGCCGGTAAAGACGACCAGGCCCGCGCCCGGCTGAAGTTCCAGGGCCTCGATCAGCACGATGTCGCGGATGAACAGCGCTTCCAGCATCGGCACATCGCCTTCTGGCCTCAAACCGACCTCACTTTGGCATCCTGACAGACGTGATTAGCCCAATCCGGCCGCTGCGGCAAAGACATACGGAAAAAGCCACAAGCCTTCATCCACACACGCCCCATGATGGAACAAGGAGCAGCGTATATGACCGGAGAATTGCACGCTTGCGAAAAATAAAGCAAATTGCTACATGTTGCTACATCATGCAAATTTGTTTGTGGGAGGTAGGGCCATGAGCGTTCCCTGGTTCAGGAGCATGGATCATGGAAATCCTCTTTTCGAAAGAAGGATGGCGCGCCCTTCTTGAGATGAAACACCGGGGAATGAATGTAACCGGCGTTTTGGAAGAACTCAGACAGGAGCTCATGAATATTCCTCCGGAGAAATTCAGGCCCACCCGCAGTGGATTATTCGCCATCCGTATCAGAGGCATGCTTTTCCGCATCAGGGAACGAGAAAAAGGACACCGTTACGAAGTCATTCTCGTCAGCCTGTTCTGAAATTCATTGAACGAGATCCAGGTAGAGACCATGAACACGAATGAAAGTCCCGGATCACTGAACGCACGGACAACACCCGAAGTGCGTGAACTGGCCCGGCAGGTTGAAAAGCTCTCCGCACAGGTCACGGCTCTCGCCGAAGAAATCGAATGGCTGAAGGCCGAAAAAATCGTGACACGCATAGACAAAGAGGAAGAAACGCTCATTCCGCTGGAGGTGCTTCAACGTGTCATCGATGACGATGTTTCGCCCTTGAAAGCCATCCGCGAGTGGCGCGGCCTCACGCAAGGCGCACTGGCCAAGCGCATAGGGACGGCCAAAAATTATATCTCTCAATTGGAGACCGGCCGTCGCAAGCCGGGGCGTAAAATCCTCTATCGCCTGGCGGAAGCGCTCAATGTCCCTCCGGAGGTCCTGTTAGACTGAACAGCACTTTGATGATGTGTATGTATATCCTCACCCATCACACATCACACCATCTTCGTCATGCCTCGTAAATCAAAGGGCAATTAAACCTGACTGAAAATTTTCAAATTACCTGCGCCCCACGCATCTTGTCCGCGCCCCACTTAAAGTATTGTCAGCAAAAGCGCCAGGCAACGAGCGGCATGAAAATGCGCTGAAGACGCGGCTCTTTTAAGTTCAGACGCTTAAGGCCAATCACCCATTAGACTTTTGACAAATGCGCGCTGCTGTGCAGAGTCTGGGCTGAACGGCAACGGGGCGCACGGGGGAGGAAATGCCGATTTCGCCGTTCATCATCATCATCTGATGAGAGAAGAGAGGAAAGAAGAAGAGGGAAGGAGAAAGGGAAACATGAACGTGCGCAAGGCTCTGTTCGCGGCCGTGATCGCCGCATCCGGCCTCGCCCTTGCCGGGCAGGCCATGGCCGCCTCGCCGTGGGGTCTGTGGAAGCGTCCCAACGGGGAAATCGCCAAGGTCTGGAAATGCGGTGGCGGCATGTGCGGTGCCATCGAGAAGGGCAAGAAGAAGGGCTTCGTGATGTTCAAGGGCATCAAGAAGGCCGGCAGCGTCTGGAAGGGCGACATGAAACACCCCAGTATGCCCGGCTTCATGACCTTCAACGGCACCGTCAAGCTGCTCTCGGCCAACAAGCTGAAGGTTCAGGGCTGCGCCATCGGCCAGTCCATGTGTGACGCCGAGACCTGGGTGCGCGTGAAATGACACTCCCTGCGGCCGGCGGAAAACCACCCGCTTGAACGGCTTCTTCCACCGGCCAAAGGGAACAAGCCAAAAGACGCCGGTGCCCCTCCCGCACCGGCGTCATTATGTTTACGCGTAACGATCGCGGCCTGATCAGCTACCCGGCATTCAGGAATCGCAGGCGTTCGGAAAGGCCGGTGGCATAGCCCATGGCGCGTTTGTAAGGCGAGGCCAGCAGGCGCTCATGCCGTTCCAGCCTTTTTCGGCCGAGCATGACAAGGGCCAGATCCTCGGCCGCTTTCATCAGGCCTTCGGCAAGATCAACCGCCGCTTCCGCCCTTCTGTGCATGAGGGCGAGCACGCCATGTGTGGAATCGATGTCCTGCACGGTCACATCCCCTTTCGCGCATGCCGGCAGGGCCTGGCCCAGACGCTGCACCTGCCGCTGCATGTACACCGCTGCCGATGCCGGCAAGGCCCCGGGGTGAACCGGCAGCCCCAGCCGGACCGCTCCCTGATGATGCACCGGCAGCAGCAGGATCAGATGCGGATGCAGCGGAAAAAGCCCCTCCGCCAGCGCCGGATCATTCAACGGATGCGCATGCCAGCAGGCCTCCGGAATCAGCGGCAGGGCCTTTACCTGCGCCAGAGGCGGCAGAGAAGCGTTGATCGCGGCGATCGCCGCCTCAGCCCGCCGCTGCAGTTCCGCCCGCTTCATGCCGGCCGCTTCCATGCCCGCCAACTCCTCACGATTCCCCCGAATGATCTAGCAGGCAAAAGAAAAACACGACCGGCTGAAGATCCGGTGAACGCCTCCGTGACCTGACACCGACGGCTGAAAAATCATTCCCCCGGCAAGGATGATCCAAAAGGATCATGCAATGTGCGGGCCCTCACCAGCTTTCTTCATACATCTTCACCGCCCGGTTCATTTCCGCCAGAAGCGGCAGGTTGAGCCGGGCGATGGCCTTCAGGTTTTCCGGTGTTGCCGGCCTGGACAGCAGCGGCTTGAACTGCCCCCACAGGGAAAAGACCTTGTCAAGCTGCGCCCGGATCTTCGGATCCTTTGTCGGCGGCAGGATGTCATTGCCGTCCTTGAGGCCTTTGAGCGTGGTCTCGAACAGCGCCATGGTGCGCGCAAGATTCTGCCGGTTTTTCTCAGGCTCGATCTTCAGCGCCACCAGAAGGTATTCCTTCGTCATCTTCTGGGTGAGCATGCGCTGCCGGCCGGAGAGATTGATGACAAGGGCAAGCTCGGCCGTATCCGTTCCCGCCGCCTTTTCAAACAGCTTCACCGCCTTGTTCATTTCCGCAAGCAGCGGCAGATTTTCCTTCGCAATCCGCTCCAGCACCGGCCGCGAAACATCCCCGGCCGCCACCTTCTCGATCAGCGGCTTGAAGCGCCGCCACAGACCTTCCACCTTTTTCAGCTGCGCAAGGATCTTCTCGTTGGGCGCCGGGGCCAGTTTGAGCGCCTCATCGCCCTGCATCAGACCTTTCAGCGTGCGCTCAAACAGCGCGGCCGTCCTGGCTGCGTTCTGGCGGTTCTCCTCCGGATCCACGCCCAACGCCACCAGAAACGCCTCCTTGCTCATCTTCTGGGTGAGCATGCGCTGCCGGCCGGACAGGTTGATCTGCACGGCAAGCTCCGCCGAGGACTGCTCCACGATGGCATTGAGCTGGCTCATGATGTCAGCTTGCGCCCGCGCCGGAAAAACGGCGCCCTTAGCAAGCGCGATCATCATGCCCGCCATCAGGAAGGACGAGACATAAGACCTGAAGGGAAGGCGTAATCTTGCGAAACGTCCGGACATGCTCTCTCACCCGCTCGCTGACAGACGCTTTTTGGCCAAACCGGCACCGCCCAACACAAAAGGGCCGAAGAACCGCTCCGACCCTCTTGCGCCACCCCATGCCCACCATGATTTCGGATTATGCCGGGCCTGCCCCTGGCGGCGCGTTGATCTGCATCAAGATTTGTGAATGTCAATCCGCTTTTGGTTCCAAAATCCTCTCCGCATCCCCGCCATGATCAGCCGGGAATGATCTTTCTGAAGGCCCGGGAAATCCAGGAACCCGTGTTCTCCTTGGGGCTTAGGCCCTCCTTGTTCAGCAGGGCATAGGCATCGCGATACCACTGCGAATTGGGAAAGTTGTGCCCGAGCACGGCCGCCGCCGTCTGTGCCTCGCCGCGCACGCCCAGCGCCAGATAGGCTTCCACCAGGCGATAGAGCGCCTCCGGCGTGTGCGCCGTTGTCTGATAGTCCTGAATCACCGTCTTGAAGCGGTTGATGGCGGCCAGATAATTGCCCCGCTTCAGATAATAGCGCCCCACTTCCATTTCCTTGCCGGCCAGGTGATCCCGCGCCAGCTTCGCCTTGGCCAGGGCGTCCTCGGCATAGGGCGTGCCCGGATAGCGCCGGGCAATCTCCTCCAGCTCCTCAAGCGCCTTGCGCGCCTCCGTCGGATCACGGCGCACATCACCGATCCGCTCATAATCGGACAGCGCGATCAGATAATGCGCATAGGGCGCATCCTTGTGCCCCGGATGCAGGGTGAGAAACCGTTTGGCCGCCGCGATCGCCTCATCATAGGCATTGCGTTGATACTGGGCGTAGGCCTGCATGAGAATGGCCTTGGTCGCCCACTTGGAATAGGGGTGCTGGCGCTCCACCTCGGCGAACTTCTTGGCCGCGGTCTTGTATTCCCGTTTCTTGAGGGCCTCAAGCCCGGCGTTGTAAAGCTCCATGATCGGCTTGGCATCATCCGTGGCCGCCTCCATGCCGGGAGACACCGCATCGGAAGAGCCGGTGGGCTTGCCGATCAGATAGTCCGTCAGCTCGTTGCCGGAGCAGGCAGCAAGCAGGCCGGCCAGCCCCAGAGCGGCAAGGCTCCTGCCCATGCTGCCAGACAGACGCGCCAGACCGGTTCCTGCCCCATGCCGTTTTTTCATCACGCCACTGCTCCTGTTGGCCCTGCCGCATCGCCGACGGCGAAAATGAACGTTCGTCGTCTATAGCACAATCAAACCCGGCGGAAATGTGTCTCCGCCGGGTTTTTGCGCATTCTCGATCTTATCAAGGGCGATCCTTTCGCAGCGCGCGTCCCTGATCGGCATCGCGGCTGTAAGCGCCCGATCAGTTCTGCTGCCGCCGCAGGAAGGTCGGAATCTCCAGATCGTCCTCCTCATCCAGCGCCGCGGCGGGCCCGGCCGCAGGAGTATGGGCGCCAGGCGCTGCCGGCTTCACATGCGGCAGCGGATGCACATTGCCGCCCGACTCCTTCGTCGCAGCGCCATGGGCCTGTTTCGCTTCCGGCTCCTTGCGGGCCTCGGCCCCTTTCTCGGCGGCATCGGCGGAACCGCGCAGATGCTTGAAGCCCAGATTGTGCAGCATCTCGATCAGCCGGCTCCTGCCCTTGGGATTGTGGGCGAGAATCTCTTCGGAAATTTCGTCGATCTTCTCATTGGCCTTGGCACCAATCGCCGGATCGGGCACCGGCGGCGCGGTCGGCGCCGGCGTATGCCCCTTCACAGGGCCATGACCAATGTGGGGTTCCTGATGCCCGCCGGTAGACGTTGTGCCATGCGCCGCCTTCGGCTCCTCCGGCTGCTCAAAGGAAATGCCCAGCTGCTCCGCCTCGGTCGCACTTTCCGTCTGCGGCTGCCCCGGATGATGCGGCGCATGCATTTCCGCATCGCGCACCGCGGCCTCTTCCGCAGCCTGCGTGTCATGCTGCACTGCTGCCGTTTCCTGCTCGCGAACGGGCGGAATCGTCAGCGCCTCGCTCTCCGGCGCGGTAGGCGCCGGCGCAGATTCGGGCGTGCCCGTTGCCTGCGGCTCCATCGTCATGCCGCCCGGCAGGTTTGCGCCCGGATAATAACCCGTCAGCACCTCCTCGCTGCTGCGGGCTGAACGGGCCGGTTCATGCGGCATCTGCGCCGTCTTTTCATCGGACAGGCCCGTGGCCACGACGGAGACGCGCATCGTGCCTTCCAGCTCGTCCTCGATGGTGGCGCCGACGATGATGTTGGCCTCGTCGTCCACCTCCTCACGAATGCGGTTGGCCGCCTCGTCCACCTCATAGAGTGTCAGGTCCGGTCCGCCGGCGATGGAAATCAGCACACCGCGCGCACCGGTGAGCGACACGTCATCCAGCAGCGGATTGGAAATGGCCGCCTCCGCCGCCTCAATGGCGCGCTTCTCGCCGGAAGCCTCGCCCGTGCCCATCATCGCCTTGCCCATGTCGGACATCACCGCCCGCACGTCGGCAAAGTCCAGGTTGATGAGCCCTTCCTTGGTCATCAGCTCGGTAATCGACGCCACGCCGGAATAGAGCACCTGATCGGCCATGGCGAAGGCGGCGGTGAACGACGTCTTCTCGTTGGCCACGCGGAACAGGTTCTGGTTGGGAATGACGATGAGGGTATCGACGTTCTTGGCCAGATTCTCGATTCCCTTCTCGGCGATCATCATCCGCCGCCGGCCCTCGAAATGAAACGGCTTGGTCACCACGCCGACGGTGAGGATGCCCTGTTCCTTGGCCGCCTTGGCGATCACCGGCGCGGCACCCGTGCCGGTGCCGCCGCCCATGCCGGCGGTGATGAAGGCCATGTGCGATCCCGCTAGGTGATCGAGGATTTCGGCCATGGCCTCCTCGGCGGCGCCGGCGCCGATCTCCGGGCGCGAACCGGCGCCCAGCCCCTGGGTGAGCGCATTGCCCATCTGGATCTTGCGCTCGCAGGGGCTCTTGGCCAGCGCCTGGGCATCGGTATTCGCCACCACAAATTCGACGCCCGTGAGATTGGACTCGATCATGTTGTTGACAGCATTGCAGCCGCCGCCGCCAACACCGAAAACCACGATCCGCGGCTTCATCTCAGCGAGATTGGGAATGCCTACTTTGAGATTGGACATGGCCCTGCTTCCAATTGCTTTCCGGCGAAAGTTCGTGGTTTCGATTTAGATAAGAAAAAGTTAACAGGCCCTTAAAACTCTTCCTTTTCTGATTCACCATGAAACGCATCACCCCGCCGCAAGATGGAAAAAGAGGGCCGGTTCTCCCCGCTTTTTGGGAAAACAAAGGCGGCCGGCATGCACCCATGCGGCCGCCTGATTGCTCAGGGCTAAAAAAGGCCGGAGATTGTCAGAAGCCACATTACACGACACAAAGTTACCCCTTTTTCTCGTCACCCCGGCGAAAGCCGGGGTCTCGTGCCGCAAACTCATGCGTTTAGGGCTTTAGATGCCGGCTTTCGCCGGTATGACGATGCAGGTGTCGTGGAGTGTGGTCAGAAGCTTTCCGCAAGCCAGGCCCGCATGCGCGAGAAATAGCCCCCCGGCCGCGCCGCCTTGCCCTCCGTGCCCGTTAGCGCCGCTGCCGGCTCCGGCCGCGGGGACTCGCTTTCCTCCGCCGGCAGAAGAAAGCGGTGCCCGTCGGGCTGAATGGCGCTGCGCAACAGACCGGCCACCACGGAAAACGCCGGTGTTTCCATCTCCTGCGGCAGCCCGGCGAAAGGACGCGGCTTGCCGATGCGTACCGGCATTTCAAGAATGCGCTCCGCCAGCTCGCGCAGGCCCACGATCTGGCTGGCCCCGCCGGTGATCACCGCGCGCGCAATGCCGAGCTTCTTCGCCCCGGCCGCATCCAGCTGCTCGCGCACCAGTTCCAGGATTTCCTCCATGCGCGGCCGGATAATCCCGCCCAGGAGCGAGCGCGGCACCTGTTGCACAGCCCCGGCGCCTTCCTCGCCCAGCATCGGCACCTCCAGCATTTCGCCGTCGTCATCAATGCCGGGCAGGACCGAGCCATGCAGGGTCTTGATCCGTTCCGCCTCCTGCAGCGGAATGCCAAGCCCAAGCGCGAGATCCCGCGTGACGAACATGCCGCCCAGCGGCACCTGCGCCGCTGCCTCAAGCCGTCCGCCGACATAAAGCCCCACGCCGGTGGTCTCCGCCCCCATGTCCACGACCACCGCGCCCAGCGCGCTTTCGTCATCCACCAGCACCGCCCGCGCCGCCGCATGCACCGCAAGGACGAACGAGGGAGCCTCCAGCATGCAGCGGGACAGCACCATCTGCAGATTGCGCAGGCTCCCCCGCGGCACGGAAATCACGTTCACCCGCGCCTTCAGCCGGTCGGCATGCAGCCCTTCCGCCACCGGCGTCCACGGCCCGCCATCCAGCGAGAAACCGGACGGCACCACGTGCACGATCTCCCGCTTGGGCAGATGGAAATGGGAAAGCGCCTGCGAAACAAGCTGATCAACATGCTTGCGCCGCACCGGACCGCCCCCGGGCACGTCCATCTCCGCCGGCAGGCTGGTGCATTCCGGACGCGCGGAAAGATTGACGAGGATGGATTCGATGGTGGTGCCGGCCATGCGCTCTGCGGCATCCACCGCAAGGCGCACCGCCTTTTCCGCCGCATCGGCATCGACAACGACGCCACCGCTGACCCCCTGCGCCGCCTGAACGCCTAAGCCCGTAATGCGGGCCACGGGCAGGGAATCACCGCGTTTGCGGCGAAAGCCGCGCACTTCGGCAATGATGCAGCAGATCTTGGAAGAGCCCACGTCCAGGGCCGCCACCGTGCGCGCCGTTGCGGACACGCCCGCCCTGTCATGACCTGCGTGAGAATAGAGAGAAACGCCCATGAACGCACACACTCCCCATACGCGACACTGAAAAACCAGGCCTCTGCGGCCGTCACCTCCGCGCACCTTGAGGCAACGGGCCCGCCTGCCCTTGCGCATCACGCCCCTGGCCCGAAACAGGCCATGGCTCAAAGCGGCTTCAGCGCGCGAGCGTCGCGGCCTTCTTGTCATCCGCCGCCAGCGCCTGCGGCAGAAGCGCGATGCGGTCCGAAAGCCGCAAATCAAGCTCCTTCACGGCCTTGCGCGTGATCCGTCCGTCCGCGATCAGGGCAGCCAGACGCCGCAGAGCCTTTTCCTCGCCCCGTTCCGGCAGCAAAACCTTCAGGCCCGAGGCCAGATAGAGATTCCAGCGCCGGTTGCCCACGCGGGCCGCGGCCTTCACGCGCGATCTTAAATCCGGCATAGCTTCCAGCTGGTTAACGAGCGCACGCGCCGCGGTATTCGCCCCTTCGCCCGTAACCAGAAGAAGATCGGCAAACCGGCGCGGATCGAGAGAGACAAGCGCCACACCTTCCGCATCCACCGGATAGAAGGCGCCATCAGTCTGCCACAGGGCGATAGGCATGCGCTCCTCGATGCGGATTTTCAGGCCGTTGGGATAGAGCTTGGCGATTTCCGCCCGTTTCACCCAGTCGAGGTTCTCAAGGAGCCGCCGCGCCGTTTCCGGCTCAAACCCCAGCAGCGAGGAACCGGTGCGCACACCGATGGCCTTCAGCACCGCCTGCGGCGTGTGATGAACAAGCCCGGAGATGTAGATGCGCTGGGCCTGCTGCCCGAAAAGGCCGGCAAGCCGCCCTTCCAGATTGTAAAGGGGGCTGGTGGGATCGGTGATGTGCGCGCCGCGCTCCAGCCCGTGCAGGATGACACCCGCAAGCATAAGCAGCGCCAGGCCGCGAAAACCTGCGCGCACAATGAGCGAATCCACCCGCCGGCGCGGGCGCAGATAGCGCGGCAGATCCTTGCGTGACACCGGCCGGGATTTTGGCCGGCTGCTCCTGCCCTTAGCGACGAACCGAAGCATCGTCCACCATCCACATCACCAGTTCCTCAAAGGAATGCCCCGCCGCCCTGGCGATATCCGGCAGAAGCGAGGTGCGGGTCATGCCGGGCTGGGTGTTCACTTCCAGAATAACGATGTCCGCCTCATCCGTCGCCGTTTCGTCATAGCGGAAATCCGCACGGGTGACGCCCCGGCAGCCCAGGGCCCGATGCGCCGCCAGGGCATGGGCCTGAACGCGGTAATAGACGCTGGCCGACAAATCGGCCGGGCAGATGTGATCGGAGCCGCCCTCCTCGTATTTCGAGGCATAGTCATAAAAGGCGCCCTTCTTGGGCACGATTTCGAGAACGCCAAGGGCGACATCGCCCATGACCGCACAGGTCAGCTCCCGCCCCGGCACGAAGCGCTCCACCATCACCACGTCGCCGAAAATCTCGCGCTCATCGAGAAGCTGGCTCACCGGCTCCTCGAACTGCGAATGCACCAGATGAATGCCCACCGAAGAGCCTTCCGCCACCGGCTTGATCACATAAGGCGGGCTGATCACATGGCGCTCCGCCGCCTCCTCGATCGGCACCACCTTGCTTTCGGCCACGGGAATGCCCGCCTGCTCGAACAGGGCCTTGCTCTTCTGCTTGTCCATGGCCAGGGCAGAGGCCAGCACGCCGGAATGCGTATAAGGGATGTTCAGCATCTCCAGCACGCCCTGAATGCAGCCGTCCTCGCCATAGCGGCCATGCAGGGCGTTGAAGGCCACATCGGGCTTGACCTCCACAAGCCTCTGCGCCACGTCGCGATCCACGTCGATCTCCGTCACCTCATAGCCGCAGGCCTTCAGCGCCGCACTCACGGCCTCGCCTGAAGCCAGGGAGACTTCGCGCTCCGCCGACAGCCCGCCCATGAGAACGGCCACATGCGTTTCTTCCGGCTTGCGCCGCGGGGCATATCCCTTTTCAGCCATGGCCCTGCCCGTTCATTCCGATGGCGCGGCAGCGAAAATGCCGATCCGCTTGATTTCCCATTCCAGCGCCACGCCGGTTTCCGCCAGAACACGCGCCCGCACCAGCTCGCCCAGCGCCTCGATGTCAGCGGCGGTGGCGTCTCCCTCATTGATGAGGAAGTTGCAGTGCTTCTCGCTCACCTTTGCCCCACCCACGCGCACCCCGCGCATGCCGGCGGCATCGATGAGCTCCCAGGCACGCTTCGGCAGCGGGTTCTTGAAGGTGGAGCCGCCCGTGCGCGCCCGCACCGGCTGCGCCTCTTCGCGCTGGCGCGATATTTCCGCCATGTGCCGGGCGATCTCCTCCTTCTCGCCGGGCCGCCCCTGAAGAACCGCACCGGTGAAGATCCAGTCCGCCGGGGCATCGGTGTGGCGGTAGCGCATGCCAAGCGCCTGCGCATCCACCACATGCACCCGCCCCTGCCGGTCCACGGCGCGGGCCTCAACGAGAACGTCCCGCATCTCACCGCCGTGCGCGCCGGCGTTCATGCGCAGCGCACCTCCGATTGTGCCCGGTATACCTCTCAGAAAGGTTAATCCTTCGATACCGTGCTCAAGCGCAAAGCGGGCCACCCTGGCATCGGGCACCGCCGCGCCTGCCCGGATGCGACAGTCGCCCTCCAGCGTAAGCGTGCCAAAGCCGCGCCCCAGCCGGATGACCACGCCGGGCACGCCGCCGTCTCGCACCAGGAGGTTGGAGCCCACGCCGATGACCGTCAGCGGAATGTCGTCCGGCACCGCAGCAAGGAATGCGGCAAGGTCCGCCTCGTCCGCCGGCACGAACAGCACCTCCGCCGGCCCGCCGACGCGAAACCACGTCAGCTCGCTCAAGGGCCGCTCCACCTCATAGCGCCCGCGCACTTCGGGCAAGCGCTTCAAAAGAGCGGCCCCGTCAATGCGCCGCGCCTTCGCGCTCATGCCCCCTCTCCGCTCAAAGCCGCCAGCCGTTCAGCCAGGCTCTGCGCCCACTGCGAGATATTGCCCGCGCCCAGGCAGATGACCACATCGCCCTCTCTGGCCAGCCCGGCCACCACCCCGGGCAATTCCGCCTCGCCGGTGATGGTGCGCACATCCCTGTGCCCGGCATCGCGCAGCGCCTGCGCCAGCGCCTCGTGACTCACCCCCTCGATTGGCTCCTCACCCGCCGGATAGACCGGCGCCAAAATCACCGCATCGGCATCATTGAAGCAGGTGGTGAACTCATCGAACAGGGAGTGCAGGCGCGTATAACGGTGCGGCTGTTTCACCGCGATCACCCGGCCGCCTTCGCCGGCCACCTTGCGGGCGGCGCGCAACACCGCGGCGATCTCCACCGGATGATGCCCGTAGTCATCAAAGATGCGCACGCCTTTCCAGGTGCCCACCGGCGTGAACCGCCGCTTCACACCGGAAAAACCGGCAAGCCCCTTGCGGATGGCCTCCGGCGCGATCCCCAGCTGATGCGCCACCGCCACTGCCGCCGTGGCGTTGAGCACATTGTGCTCGCCCGGAAGCGGCATGACGAGATTGGAGATAGTTGTGGCCGCACCGCTGCGCCGGTCGGTGATCGTGACCGCGAAACGGCTTTCGGCGCCGGAAAAGTCGATGTCGTGCACCCGCACATCCGCCTGCGGATTGGTGCCATAGGTGATGACGCGACGATCAACCACGCGAGAAGAAAGCGCCTGCACCTCCGGATGATCGATGCACATCACCGCAAAGCCATAGAAGGGAATGTTCTGCACGAACTGCAGGAAGGCCTCGCGCTCCTTGTCAAAGCTGCCGTAATGATCCAGATGCTCCGGGTCGATGTTGGTCACCACCACCACATCCGCCGGCAGGCGCACGAAGGTGCCGTCCGATTCATCGGCCTCCGCCACCATCCATTCGCCTTCGCCAATGCGCACATTGGTGCCGAGCGCATTGATAATGCCGCCGTTGACAATGAGCGGATCCAGCCCGCCTGCTTCCAGCAGCGCACCGATCAGGGACGTGGTTGTCGTCTTGCCGTGCGTGCCGCCCACGGCGATGGCATTGCGAAAGCGCATGAGCTCCGCCAGCATCTCCGCCCGCCGCACCACCGGCAGATGCCGCTCCCGCGCCGCCTTCAGCTCCGGATTGTCCGGCTTGATCGCCGAGGAAACCACAACGATCTCGGCATCACCCAGATTTTCCGCCGCATGCCCCACGGCGACCGGAATGCCTAGGCTGCGAAGCCGCTTGACGTTGACGCTCTCGGCAATATCCGAGCCCTGCACCGCATAGCCCAGCGCCTTGAGCACCTCGGCAATCCCGCTCATGCCGATGCCGCCGATGCCGATGAAATGAATGGGCCCGACATCGGTTGAGAATTTCATGTGGCGCGGGCGCCCGCCCGCCTTGTCCGCCTGTGCCTGCATGTCCCCGCTCTTCGTGATTCGCTTGAATTATGAAACCGGTATCGCTCCGCTTCATCCAGCCCGCATAAAGCCCAGTTGCCGGGTAAAAGGAGATGAGAGCGCGCTCAAACGCGCAAGGCCAGCTCCTCCACTATGTCCGCCAGCCGTGATGCCGCATCGGGGCGCGCCAGTGTCTTGGCCGCAGCATGCGCCGCACGCAGATCCGCCGGTGCATAACGCAGACGCGTGATCAGCGCTGCCAGCTTCTCCGCCGTGATCTCCTTCTGCCGCATCAGCCAGCCCGCGCCCGCCTCGGAAAAGGCGCGGGCATTGCGCAGCTGATCATTGTCCAGCGCATGCGGCAGCGGCACCAAAATCGCCGGCCGCCCGATCACCGCCAGCTCCGCCACCGTGGACGCCCCGGCCCGGGCAATCACCAGATGCGCTTGTGCCATGCGCTGCGGCATGTCGTCAAAAAAGGGCGCCAGCGTGGCATACACCTCAAGGCGCGCATAAGCCTCGCGCACACTGTCCAGATCCTCCGGGCGGCATTGCTGGGTGATGATCAGATGCCGCCGCACCGCTGAAGGCAGGGCCGCGATCACTTCCGGTATCATCTCGGAGAAAAAGCGCGCCCCCTGCGATCCCCCGAAGATCAGCAGATGAAATGGCGCATCCGCCTCTTCCGGCGGTTCATAGGGCGCATCCGCCGCCGCCAGCACCGCCGCGCGCACAGGGTTTCCGGTAAACGTCGCCTTCTTCTGCAGGGCGCCGTCAAGACCGGTCACTTTCGGAAAGGACGTGGCAATCGCGCTCGCCCGCCGCGCCAGAAACCGGTTAGCCCGGCCCATCACCGCGTTCTGCTCATGCAGGAGCGTGGGGATGCGCAAATGCTGCGCCGCAAAGAGCGGCGGCACGGAAGGATAGCCGCCAAAGCCCGCCACAGCCAAAGGCATTGCCCCTTTCAGAAAGCCTCGTGCCTTGAGAAAGCCGCGCAGCAATGTGAACACCTGCACCGGCACCCACCAGGGCCGGCCCGGCGTGACGGTGGCTGAAGGGATACGCATCACCTCGCCGGGGAAACGTTCGCGCCAGGTCATGCCGCGCGCATCCGTCATCAACAGGGTACCATAACCCCGCGCTGTCAAAGCTTCCGCCAGCGCCTGCGCCGGAAACAGATGTCCGCCCGTGCCGCCCGCGGCAAGAACAATCAGCCCCTTGCCGCCCGCGCCTGCATCGTTCATGCCGCCTGCCCTCCCTGCGCCGCTTTGGCGATGCCGGAAACAGCGGGTGTTGCCGGAGAGGCCAGGTCATCGCCATAAGCCTCAGCCCCTTCGTGCGCGGCTTCCGCCTCGGCCACATCCGCGCGCAGAAGCGCCAGCGCCACGCCCAGGCCAAGCGCTGCTGCCCACATGGAGGACCCGCCATAGGAAATCAGCGGCAGCGTCATGCCCTTTGCCGGCAGCAGCTGCACGTTCACCCCCATGTTGATGATCGCCTGCAGACCGAAGAGCATGGCAAGGCCGCTGGCGGCAAAACGGCAGAAACGGCAGCGCAGCCGCCCGGCCTTGATCAGGATGCGCAGCACGATGAAGGCATAGAGCATCACCACCAGCGCCACCGCAACGAAGCCGAACTCCTCGCCCACCGCGGCGAAGATGAAATCGGTGTGCGCATCCGGCAGGTGCTTGTTGGCCATGCCGCCGCCCGGGCCCATGCCCAGAAGCCCGCCGTTGTTGAAGGCCTCGATGGCGAAATCCATCTGATCGCGGGCCCCGTCAGGCAGCTGCGGCGGATGCAGAAAGCGATCCACGCGCGCCCGCACATGCGGAAACATCGCCCAGGCGCCAACCGCTACCAACAGAACACCTCCGGCCAGCAGACCAATCGTCCGCCAGCGCAGACCAAACAGGAACAGAAGCCCAAGCCAGGTTGCCGTGGTCAGGGCCGTCTGCCCCATGTCCGGCTGCAGAAAAAGAAGCCCGACAAACAGCCCATAAAGCCCCCAGGCGATGGCCACCGCCGGCACATCCGGCAGGCGCCTGGCCTGCGCCAGCAGCCAGGCGCTCAAGACCACGAAGGCCGGCTTGACGAATTCCGAAGGCTGAATCGAAAAGGGCCCGATGTTGATCCAGCGGTGCGCGCCCTTGATCGCCGGGCCGATGAACAGGGCGAGCACCATCAGCACGATGCCTGCGACATAAACCCCCAGCATCAGGCGCCGCACCTGCCGTGCATCGAGGAAGGAGGCAAACACGAACAGAACCACCGCCGGAAACAGGAACAGAAGATGCCGGCGGAAGAAGTGAAAGCCGTCCAGCCCGATGCGCTCCGCCACCGGCGGGCTCGCCGCCAGCGAAAAGATCACGCCAAGCGCCATCAGCAGGAACACTGCGCCCATCAGCGCCCAGTCCACCGAAAACCACCACCGGGCCAAAAGCCCGCTGTCCTTGCGCGATATCAGCGGCATGGCATCAGCCTCATGTCATGTTGTCCGTCTGTGTGGCCGCCGCCCGGGCGGCATCCTGTTTGCCGGTGGCTCCTGTCCGTTCCTTGAGCGCCTCCACCAGGGCGCGGAAATGCTCGCCCCGCGCCTCGAACGAGGGATACTGGTCAAACGACGCACAGGCCGGCGCCAGCAGCACCACGGGGTTCTCACCGCCCGCCGCTTCCCGTTGCGCCGCCGCAAAGGCCCGCTCAACGGCCCTTTCCATGGTTTCCACCACATCGAAGGGCACATGCGCCCGCTTTAACGTCTCGGCGAAATCCGCAGCCGCCTCGCCGATCAGCCAGGCATGGCGCACGTTCTCCTTCGCCAGCGCAACAAGCGGTTCAATGCCGCCGGCCTTGGCGCGCCCGCCCGCGATCCAGTGAATGCCCGAAAAGGTGGAAAGAGAGCGCGCCGCGGCATCGGCATTCGTCGCCTTGGAATCGTTGATGAAACGCACACCCTCAACTAGGCCCACCTCCTCCATCCGGTGCGCCAGCCCGGGAAAGGTGACGAAACCGCGGGCGATCATCGCCGCATCCAGTTTCAGCGCCCGACAGGCAGCCCAGGCCGCGGCTGCGTTCTGCCAATTGTGCCGTCCGCGCAAGGCCCGCGCCGTGCTCAGGTCCATGCCGCGCACGGTCTTGCCATGTTGCCGCTCCTGCAGGACACCATTGATGGCGCAGACGCCTTCATCAAGCAGCCTCTCGATGGAAAAGGGCATGCGCCTGACCCCTTCCGGTACCCTGGCCAGCGCCTCTCGGCAGAAGGCATCGTCCACCGAAATGACGGCAACATCCCCTTCCCGCTGACGAGCGAACAAACGGGCCTTCACCGCGGCATAGTTCTCAAGGCTGCCATGACGGTCGAGATGATCGGGCGTGACGTTGAGCAACACCCCGACATCGGGCCGGAATGTGGGCGAAAGATCGATCTGAAAGGAGCTCATCTCGATCACATAGGTGCGCCCGGGCCGCGGCTCCGGCAGGGAGAACACCGCCCGCCCGATATTGCCGCCCACATGGGCATCCAGCTTGAACAGCGAAAGCACATGCCCGATCAGCGCCGTGGTCGTTGATTTGCCGTTGGTGCCGGTCACCGCCACGATGCGCCCGCCGCGGGCCCGCACCTCGGCATGAAAGATCTCGGTATCGCCGATCACCGGCACGCCGGCCTCTTCCGCCTTGCGCACCGTCCAGTGCGGCACCGGATGCGTCAGCGGCACGCCCGGCGCCAGCACCAGGGCATCAAGCCCGGAAAAATCCACCGTCTTGAGATCAACAAGCGGCACGCCGGCCTCACGCGCCCGCTCACGCCCGGCGGTGCCATCGTCCCAGGCCAGCACCTCCGCACCGCCCGCCATCAGCGCCTGCGCACAGGCAATGCCCGAGCGCCCCAGCCCGAAAACGGCAAGCCGCCTGCCCGCATATGTCCGTGCCGCAAAGGTCATGATCTTTATACGTCTTTCATCTCCCGGTCCGGGGCGTTGCTCTCAGCGCAGCTTCAGCGTCGCCAGGCCAATGAGCGCCAGCACCACCGAGATGATCCAGAAGCGGATGACGATCGTCTCCTCCTTCCAGCCCTTCTTCTCGAAGTGATGATGCAGCGGCGCCATGCGGAACACCCGCTTGCCCGTGAGCTTGAAGGAGACCACCTGCACGATCACTGAAACCGTCTCCAGCACGAACAGGCCGCCGATGATGGCCAGCACCAGCTCATGCTTGGCCGCCACCGCCAGCGCGCCCAATGCCCCGCCCAGCGACAGCGAGCCGGTATCGCCCATGAAGATCTGCGCCGGCGGCGCGTTGTACCAGAGAAAGCCAAGCCCCGCGCCCAGCATCGCGCCGGTAAGCACCGCCAGCTCACCAACGCCGCGCACGTAATGCAGCTGCAGATAGTTGGCGAAAACGGCATGGCCGACGAGATAGACGATGAGGCCGAAACTGGCCGCCGCGATCATCACCGGCACGATGGCAAGCCCGTCCAGCCCGTCGGTCAGGTTCACGGCATTGCCCGCCCCGATGATCACCAGCGCCGCAAAAGGCACGAACCACCAGCCCATCTGCCACAGGAGATTCTTGAAGAAGGGAAAGGCCAGCGCCGTGGACAGATTCGGGTCACCGGCCGAAATCATGATCAGCACCGCCCCGGTGGCCACCACCGCCTCCAGAAGCAGCCGCAACTTGCCGGAAAAGCCCTTGGTCGAGCCGGTGGTGACCTTCAGATAGTCATCATAAAAGCCGATGGCCCCGAAGCCGAGCAGCACGAACAACACCGCCCAGACATAGGGGTTGGTCAGATCGGCCCACAACAGCGTGGTCACCACGATGGAGCCCAGAATCATCAGCCCGCCCATGGTCGGCGTGCCGGCCTTGGCGAAATGGGTTTCCGGCCCGTCCTCGCGGATCGGCTGGCCCTTGCCCTGCTTCACCTTCAGAAGCGAGATCAGGGAAGGGCCGAACATGAAGACGAGAAACAGCGCCGTCATGATCGCCCCGCCGGTGCGGAACGTGATGTAGCGCAGCACGTTCAGCACCGGAAACTGATCCACCAGCGCCTGTGAAAGATGATAGAGCATTCAGCCCTCGTCACTGTTATCCGTTGCGCTCCCGAAATGCGCCCGCAGCGCCTCCACCAGCGGCATCATCCGCGAGCCCAGGGAGCCCTTCACCATCACCACATCACCCCCGCGCAGGGCGGTCTTCAGTGTTTCGGTCAGCGCCGCCGAGGTTTCACGCCAGGCACCGCGCATCTCCGCCGGCACCGCCTCGAAGAGATGGTGCATGAGCGGCCCGGCCGCAAACAGAAGATCCACGCCCGCATTTTTCAGATCATCCGCCAGTGCCGCATGCAGCAAAGGCCCGGCCTCGCCCAGCTCCAGCATGTCGCCGAGCACGGCAATGCGCCGGCCGCCCGCAGCAGGTTCAGCCTCCGCCAGCAGGCCCAGCGCCGCCCGCATCGAGGCGGGATTGGCATTGTAGCTCTCATCGAGCAGCAGGATCTCACCGCCGTCAGTAGCGCGCAGGCGATAGCGCCCGCCCCGCCCCTTTGGCGGCTGCATGTCCTTCAGCGCATGCATCACCGCCGTCAAATCCGCGTTTAGGGCCTCCGCCGCCGCCAGTACGGCCAGCGCATTCATCGCCACATGCCGCCCCGGCATGCCAATGCGGAAACTGGCCCGCCGGCCGTTCACTTCCGCCGTCACGCACACGCTTTGCTCCTGGCTGACCGCATCGATGAGCCGCACATTCGCATCATCCGCCGTGCCGAAGGTGATGATCCGTGCCGCCTTGGCAGCCCTGGCCGCCGCAATCAACCGATCGCTATGGGGCGCATCGGCGTTGATGATGGCCACGCCGCCGTTTTCGAGGCCGGAGAAGATTTCCGCCTTGGCCTGCGCGATCCCCTCAAGTGAACCGAAGGCGCCGATATGGCTTTCCGCCACCTGCGTGACAATGGCCACATGCGGCCGCGCCAGCTGTGTCAGCGCCGCAATCTCGCCCGGAGCGTTCATGCCCATCTCGATCACGGCGAAATCGGCCTGCCGCGGCATGCGCGCCAGAGTGAGCGGCACACCCCAGTGATTGTTGTGGGAGGCCACGGCGGCATGCGTTGCGCCCACTGCGGAAAGCGCTAGCTTGAGCATCTCCTTGGTGGTGGTCTTGCCCACCGACCCGGTCACGCCAATGACCTTCGCCTGCGTGCGCGCCCGCGCCGCCATGCCCAGCCGCCGCAAGGCCTCAAGCGTGTCGGAAACCTCAAGCAGCGGCCCGGCAGCGCGCATTTCCTCATCCGGCTCCGAAACCACGGCCAGGGCCGCGCCCTTGCGCAGGGCCTCGCTGACGAAGGCGTGCCCGTCCATGCGCACGCCGCGAATGGCGAAAAACACCTCGCCACCGCCCACCTCACGGGAATCAAAGGTTACCCCGCTGATCGCCTCCGGCAACTGATCCGGCGCGCGCAGGCAGACTTCGCCAATGGCCGCACGGACTTCCTCGCCCGTCCACAGCGACGGTGCAGGCATGTCGCGCTTTTCCGCCTGAAGGCCCGTCATTATTTGTCCCACTCCTCGCGAATCCAGCGCTCGATCTCCTCGTGATCGGAGAACGGCACCACCTCGTCGCCAATGATCTGGCCGGTTTCATGGCCCTTGCCGGCCACCAGCAGGATGTCGCCCTTCTCCAGAAGCGCCATGCCCTGCCGGATGGCCGCCGCCCGGTCCGCAATCTCCATGGCGCCGGGGCAGGCGGTCAGGATCTGTGCCCGAATGGCGGCGGGGTCCTCATGACGCGGGTTGTCATCAGTAACGATGACCATATCGGCAAGCTCCGCCGCCACCTGCCCCATCTGCGGGCGCTTGCCGGGATCCCTGTCGCCGCCGGCGCCGAACAGAACGATCAGGCGCCCTTCCGCATAGGGGCGCAGCGCCTCCAATGCCGCGCGCAAGCCCTCCGGCGTGTGGGCATAGTCCACAAACACCGCCGCGCCCTTTTTCGTGCGCGCCACCAGCTCCATTCGCCCCCGCACCGGCTTGAGCCGCTCAAGGCCGAGGATGGCCTCTTCCTCCGGGCCGCCGGCCGCGATCACCAGCCCGGCCGCCACCAGCGCATTCTCCGCCTGAAAGCGCCCGACCAGCGGCAGATAGATGCGGTATTCCCGTTTGGGCGTGCGCAGAACCAGCTGCTGGCCAAAGCCCTCGATGCGCCGCTCCATCATCTCGATGCGCTTGCCGGCCAGCCCGACGTCGAACAGCAGAAGCCCCCGCGCTCTTGCCCGTTCCGCCACCGTCTCGCCGGCATCATCATCCACGTTGACCACCGCCGGCGCCGGCGGATGCAGCAGCTCCTCAAACAGCCGCATCTTGGCCTCGAAATAGGCATCCATGTCCTTGTGATAATCAAGGTGATCGCGCGAGAAGGAAGTAAACCCGCCCGCGGTCAGCCGCACGCCGTCCAGCCGGTACTGGGCCAGCCCGTGCGAGGAGGCCTCCATTGCCAGGTGCGAGATCGCCCGCTTGCGCATGCGGGCGAGATTGGCATGCAGCTTTACCGGATCGGGCGTGGTGTGCATGGTGTCAAGATCGTCAAGATCCGGGCCGAACACGCCCAGCGTGCCCATGGAGGCGGCGCGAAAGCCCATGAACGCCCAGATCTGGCGCACGAATTCCACCACCGAGGTCTTGCCATTGGTGCCGGTGACCGCCACCACCGTCACCGGCTGGTGCAGATAGAAACGCGCCGCGATCAGGGCGAGCGCCCGCGCCGGATTGTCGCTGCGCACAATGGCAACTCCCTCCGGCACATCCTCAAGCACAAGGTCATCCCGCACCAGCAGGGCCACCGCCCCGCGCGCAAGGGCTTCCGGGATGAAATCCTCGCCATTGACCTGCGTGCCCTTAAGCGCGGCGAAGAGATAGCCCGGCTTCACCTCCCGGGAATCCTGCGTGATGCCGGCAATTTCAAGGTCCGCATCGCCCTCGATCCGGCAGCAGCGGGCGAGATAGCGCAGATTGTGCGGCATGGCTTTCTATATCCTCATACTCACTGAGCCCCTGAAACAGCCCCCTTGGCGGCAACAGCCATGGGCACATTCCAGTCGGGATTGATCTTTCTCCAGCGGGCCAGCTCCTTTTTCGCCTCCTCGCTGTCCAGCTTCGGTTTCACGCCCAGGATGGGAGCGATTCGCGCCACCACGCGCCCGGCGGTGGGCACGGCGTTCCAGCCGGAGGTGGCAAAGCCCCTGGTTTCGGCCGTGGGGCGCGGATCATCCAGCATGACCATCACGAGGTATTTCGGATCGTCCATGGGAAAGGCCCCGATGAAGGAGGTGAGGCGATGATCCTTGCTGTAGCGCCCGTTGATCACCTTTTCCGCCGTGCCCGTCTTGCCGCCCACGCGCCAGCCCGGCGCCGCGGCGCGGCGGGCGGTGCCCTCAATGGCGTTCAGCCGGAAGAGATAGCGCATCTTGCGCGAGGTGTCCTCGGAAATGATCCGTCGTGAAAGCACCTCCGCCGCATCCTTGTCCCGCTTGAGAAAGGTGGGCGGGATGAGCTTGCCGCCATTGATCAGCGCCGCAATCACCGTCGCGCCCTGCAGGGGCTGCACGGCAAACCCGTGGCCGAAGGCCGCCGTCGCCGATGACACCTTCGTCCAGCGCCGCGGCAGCAGCGGGCGCGCCGCCTCGGGAAGCTCCGTGCGCAGTTTGTCGAAAAGCCCCACCTTGCGCAAGAAGGCCTTGTGCCGCTCAAGCCCCACTTCCAGCGCCATGCGCGCGGTGCCGATGTTTGAGGAATGAATGAAGATCTCTGGCACCGTCAGCCAGCGCCTCTGCGCGTGATAGTCGTTGATCTTCATGCGGCCGATCCGCAGGGGAAAGCGCGCGTCATAGCTCTTGTCCAGCCGCGCGGTGCCGGCATCCAGCGCCATGGCGAAGGTCACCGCCTTGATCACCGAGCCCAGCTCATAGACACCGGCCGTCATGCGGTTGAGGCGGTCCTTCTTCAGCGCGCCGGTCTTCACCGGATCGTTGGGATTGAAATCCGGCAGCGAGACCATGGCCAGGATCTCGCCGGTATGCACGTTCATGACGAGGCCACCGGCGCCCAATGCCTTGTATTTGCGCATCGCCCGCTGCAGCTCCGCCCGCAGCGCATGCTGCACCCGCACATCCAATGCCAGCTGCGCCGGTCGCGCATCCTTGCCGCTGGGGTTGATCAGGGACGCGGTGAAAATGGCCCCGGCACCATCCAGAAAGCGCTCAATGCCGCTCAAGCCCTTGGAATCGATGTTGGAAAAGCCCACGACATGCGCTGCCAGCCGCCCCATGGGGTAGATGCGGCGCTTCTCCTTCATCACGCGAATGCCGGGAATGCCAAGATCAAGTATCCGCTTTTCCAGATCCGGCCCGATCTTGCGCAGAACCCACACGAACTTGCGGCGCTTGTCGGAAAACAGCCGCCGCAGCTTGGCCGCGTTCAGGCTCGGCACCACGGAGGTGAGTTTCTCCACCGCCTCATCCACGTCGATCATGCGGTAGGGCTCGGCAAAGACCGAGGCAAACGGCATGTCCGCAGCCAGAAGAATGCCGTTGCGGTCCACGATATCCGGCCGCGGAATATGCGCCTTGCGCACCACCGCCGTGCGCCGCTCCGGATCCACGCCGAGCGTCAGCCAGGCCGCCTTGCCGGCGATCACCAGAAACACCGCGGCGAAGGCGAGAATGGTCAGCCTCTGCCGCGTAAACAGCGCCCCGATGCCTGCCCTGCCCGCCGTCACCGTTTTGCCTCCCCTGCCTGCACCCGGGCAATCAGCGCCGCCAGCGGATCACTCACGCCTTCCTGCGCATCGGGCTTGTAGGCGCGCGCCGGCAGATCGGCGAGAATGGCATTGAGCCCGCGGATGCGCTCCGGCCCCACCGGCGCCATCACCAGATGCCGCCGCACCAGACGCTCGATGCGCTCAGGGTTCATCAGCATGGCCCGCTCCACCTGCAGGATGCGGATGTTCTCCTCCTCGCGGGCGATGTCCGCCTCAAGCCGGCGAATCTCGCGCTCCGCCAGCCGCGTCTGCTGCTCGCGGGCATAGAGCACCACCGCAAAGACGATCAGGCCGATCAGGAGCACGCCATTGAGCACATTGAGAAATCTCATCGCCTGTATCCTCCGCCTCGTCCCTTGCCGTGGCGATGGCGCCGCCCGCCGCCCCGGCCGGTGTCATCCGCCACCGGCAGACCGAGAAAGGCGGGATCGGGCGCAATGGCCGGCGCCTCGGTGCGTTCGCCCGCCCGCAATCTCGCCGAGCGTGCCCGCGGATTGGCGGCGATTTCCACTTCCGTGGGCACAATCCCGCCGCGGGCGATATCCACAAACGAGGGCGCGGGCTCATCCTGCCCAAGCGCCGGCATCCCGTGCATGGCCATGCCGGGCAGAGGCCGCACCTGTGCCGCCCGTCCCGTACGCCGGGCAAAGAAGCGCTTCACGATCCTGTCCTCCAGCGAATGGAAGGTGATCACCACCAGCCGCCCGCCGGGCTTGAGCAGCCGCTCCGCCGCCGCCAGACCCGCCACGAGCTCCTCCAGCTCGCGGTTGACGAAAATGCGCAGCGCCTGAAAGGTGCGCGTGGCCGGATGCGTGCGCCCCGGCCGCTTGCGCCCCAGAACCTGTTCCACCACCCGCACAAGATCGCCCGTGGTGGAAAAGGGCTTTTCTTTTCGGGCTTTCACGATCGCCCGCGCCAGCGCCCGCGCCTTTCGCTCCTCGCCATAGGCGAAAAGAATGTCGGCAAGCGCTTCCTCCGAAAACGTGTTGACCACCTCCGCCGCCGTCATGCCGGCCTGCTCCATGCGCATGTCCAGCGGCCCTTCGTGCAGGAAGGAAAAGCCGCGCGCCGCATCATCAAGCTGCATGGACGAAACCCCGATATCGAGCAGCACGCCGTCCGCCCTCTCCCCAAAGCCGGATTCGGCCAGCGCCTTTTCCATCTCCGAATAGCGCCCGTGATACACATGCACCCGGCCGGGATGGGCCGCGGCCAGCTCCTGCGCCAGCGCCACCGCATCCGGATCGCGGTCGATGGCCACAAGCCGTGTTTCGGGCACGGCGAGAATGGCGCGCGCATGCCCGCCGGCGCCAAAGGTGCCATCCACATAGACCCCGCCCGGGCGCACATTCAGCGCCTGCACGGCCTGTTCATGCAAAACCGGCACATGCCGCCTCTCCGCCCCGCCGCCGGCGGGAGGCTCATTCGCGGAGGATGTCGGCCTTTCCTTCACGGGCACCTTGAAAAGCCCTTCCCTTCTGCCGCTGGCGCATCACGGGCCCGCAGTCCCCACACCAGGAGGCGAAAGCGCCACAGCGGCCAGTCATGGTTAATGCCGGGTAAGGATGTTTTTGAATCGGCTTCCCTTAACAAATGGTTGCCATGGCGATTCGATGCGTGACATTCCGGGAAGGAATCACAGGATCACTACGCGTTTCCGGCCAAGACGGATCACAAAAAAAAAAAGCAAAGAAAAACGCCAGCCGGCCTGTAAGCCGGGTTCTGTTCCGCCAGCCCGTAAAAAGGAGCCGGCGGCGATGGCCATTCATCTGGGACGTGCATTGCTGCACGCCTCGCGCGACCAACCCGGACGGCGGGGCCGGAAACACGCCCTGCACCCGCCGGAACGATGGCGGGCGCGTGCCGTCCCTATTCGGTCTTGCTCCGGGCGGGGCTTGCCGTGCCGCCCCTGTCGCCAGAGGCGCGGTGCGCTCTTACCGCACCCTTTCACCCTTACCCCGCGCCGAACACGGGCCTGTGGCTGCATCACACCTCTTGCGGCGATGCGAACAGGCCGGCGCGGGGCGGTCTGCTTTCTGTGGCGCTTTCCCTGAGGTTCCCGCGCAAGGCGAAGGCGAAGAAGCCTTTGCCTTACCGGTCCCTCGCCGGGCGTTACCCGGCGCCCTGTTTCCGTGGAGCCCGGACTTTCCTCCAGAGGCGGCGACTAACCGCCCCCGGCGGCCATCCGGCCGGCTGGCACAGCAAGATGTAGGCACATTCGCCCAGGGGATCAATGCGCTTGATTTATATCATCGCCTGGCAGCGCATGCGCGCCGGTTGACCTCTTTGCCCCGACGCGTCACAAAAGCCCCGCGTCCACATGGATCCGTGAAGGTAAAGACTGAAGCCGCGAAAGAACGGACGGGCACCATGACTCTCAAGGCGATCATCTTTGATGTCGATGGCACCCTTGCCGAAACCGAAGAGGCACACCGCGAGGCCTTCAATGCCGAATTTGCTGCCCGCGGCCTGCCCTGGCACTGGGACAGGGATGTGTACAAGAAACTTCTGTCCGTCACCGGCGGCAAGGAGCGCATCCGCCATTACATCGAAACATATGCCCCCGAACGCGGCGAGGAGATGCTTGCGCACATTCCGGAGATTCACAAGGCCAAGTCCGAGCGCTACATGCGCATGATCGCGGACGGTTCCGTGCCGCTCAGGCCCGGGGTGGCGCGGCTGATCCGGGAAGCGAAGGAGGCCGGGCTGAAGGTGGGCATTGCCACCACCACCTCAACGCCCAACGTGGATGCGCTCATTCAGGCAACACTGGGCCGCCCCGCCGCGGAGGTTTTCGACGCCATGGCCTGCGGCGAGGAAGTCACGGCCAAGAAGCCCGCACCCGATCTTTATGAACTGGCGCTGGAAAAGCTGGGCGTGGCGCACAACGAGGCCATGGCCATCGAGGATTCGCGCAATGGTCTCATCGCCGCCCTACGTGCCGGCGTGCCGGTCGTGGCCACACCCTCGCAGTACACCGCCGATGAGGACCTCTCTGATGCCCTTTCCGTCGTCTCCCACCTGGGCGAACCCGACCTGCCCTATGAGCACATCTCCGGCTTCGGCTGGGCCCAGAGCATGATCACCCCCGCCATGCTGGCCCGCTGGATCGAAGGCTGGTCCGGCCGCCCGCGCCCGCCTAAGGCCCCCATTCAATGATAGAAGCGCCATGCTGTGTTTGATTGCTGATTGCATGCCGTGCGCATAAATTCTATAAATACGTGAACAATCTTTTTGATCGAAGACAAAGCTTGCGTCTCGATAACGCGAAAGGAACCGGGGGCATGGCGAACAAAATCATTCCCATCATCGTTGCCATCGTGATCTTCTTCGTGTTTTTTGCAATATTTTCGTTCATAGTGTCCCCACTGCAAATGAGCCCCATCATCAAAGGCCTGATAAAACTGGCCATTCCACTCGTCATAGCCAACATCACTTATAATGTGCTGGCTAAACGCTCGAAAAATTAAAACACCGAACCGGGAATTTTGGTGTGTCTTGAGATCGATATCACCCCGTTCAATCACCCCAATCTCTCCTTATTGAACCCGTGCAGCACAGGGCAGCCCCGGGGGCGGAAAGGGGTTCGGCTGGGCATTGACTGGCGGGCTAAAGCCTCTGCACGCCGGCGAAGGGGATGCCGGCGAGGCGGGCGAGTGTGGGGTTTGTCGTGGCAAGATCGCGCGGGGAGAAATCGGCAAGCCGCGCATGGCCGCAGGCGCGGGCGAACATCATCATCAGTGCCGCGCTGTTGCGCAAAAACCGTTGCAGGCGGCGGGCGGCGGCATCGATATCCAGCCGCGCGCGCAAATCCTCACGCTGAGTGGCGATGCCGGCCGGGCAGTTGTTCGTATGACAGATGCGGGCGTTGACACAGCCGATGGCCTGCAGGGCGGCGGTGCCGATGGCAATGGCGTCCGCCCCCAGCGCCAGGGCCTTGACGAAATCGGCCGGCGTGCGCAACCCGCCGCTGATGATCAGCGTCACATCATGCCCCGGCCAACGGGCATCAAGATGCCGGCGGGCCCGCGCCAGCGCCGGGATGGTGGGAATGGAAATGGAATCGCGCAGGATTTTCGGCGCGGCACCAGTGCCGCCGCCGCGGCCGTCGAGGATGATGTAGTCCGCCCCCGCTTCCATGGCGAAATCGATGTCCGCCTCGATGTGATTGGCCGAAAGTTTGAAACCAATGGGCACCCCGTCAGACAGCGCCCGCACCTTATCGGCAAAGCGGCGAAAGTCCTCCGGCGTGATGAGATCCACGTGCACAGGCGGCGAAACGGCGGGCTCACCGGCTTTGAGGCCGCGCACCTGCGCAATCTTTTCCGAGACCTTGCTGCCGGGCAGATAGCCGCCCAGGCCCGTCTTGGCCGCTTGCCCGGCCTTGAAGTGAAAGGCGGCGATACGCTGCGCCACATCCTCGCGCCAGCCAAAATGGGCCGTGCCCAGCTCGAACAGATAGCGCGGATTCTGATCGCGCTCCTCAGGCAGCATGCCACCCTCGCCGGAGGCGATGCCGGCGCCTGCGGCCGCGGCGCCTTTGGCCAGCGCCACCTTGGCCTCAAAGGAAAGAGCACCGAAGCTCATGTCGGCGATGATGATGGGCAGATCAAGAACGAGCGGCCTTTTCGCGCGCGGACCAATAATGGTGCGGGTCTGCACCGGCGCTTCCTCGGGCAGCGGCCGGCGGGCAAGCTGCGCAGGCAAAATCAGGATGTCCTCCCAGCGCGGCAGTTCGGGCCGCGGCACGCCCATGCTTGCAGTTTCGCCGTGCCGGCCAATGTCGGAAAGATCATGACGCGCCAGTTGATGCACAAGGGCCAGCGTCGGCTCGGACGGCGTGGGCACCACATCCGGCATCTCCTGCCGGCACAGCGGCAGCGGCACCGGATCGCCGGGATTGAGGCCTTTTAATTTTTCATGCGAACCGTCGCAATACGGCGGCTCGGCCGTGGCCTTGCAGTTGCATAATGCCGCAGGGCCGGATGCATCGGCACGAAAGATGAGCGGCTCAATCCCGCTGCCGCGATGAGCGCCATCGCAGAACGGGGGCGTGCAGGTGCGCCCGCAACGGCAAAAGGCATAAAAGCGCCCTTCTTTAAGCGCCTCGATCTCCGGCTCAAGCGCGCCAATGACGGGACGACCTCTTTCCTGACTCATGGCAGACGCCCCCATGTAAAATGTGGATCAGCCCAGGCAACGGGCCGCTAAGTGAAAATAGCAAAAGGGCCCTTTCCGGCAAGAAAGGGCCCTGCCTTCATACAGATACGTTATTGGCCTCAGAATTTGTAAGTGATGGTGGCAAAGGCAGAGAATGTGGCAGGCTTGACGGGATAAGGGTCGTCATACTGCATGCTCTTTCGCCCATACCGTGCATAAAGGGCCTCGACACCGACAAGGATGTTGTCAGTTACACGATAATTGAAGCCACCGCCAACCGTCCAACCCGTGAAAGTTTTACTATCCTTGTATTTTTTGGATGTGGGTGTGTAGAAAGTATACCCCTCATAACCCAGTAGGGCCAGACCACCAGTAGCAAAAATCAACACCTGATCATTGGCGGCAAAACCTGCCCGCGCCCTGATGCTGCCAATCCAGTCTGCTCCGGCATTGCAGCGCCAGTTAGCACCTGCACATGGGCGCGTCTTATCAGGATTGGTATAGGCGATGTGCCCTTCCACCCCCAGAACCCAATGATCAATCTGATAGTTGTAACCAAGAAGGCCGCCAACCAGGAAACTGGTATCCTTCGGCTGGACAAAATTGCTCGCTCTTGGATGTGGATTGAGGGCATTCACACCACCCAGAATGCCCGCATAAAATCCGGTCCACGGATTTGAAGCATACATGTCGGCAGCGATGGCGGCCGACATCATCCCCAATCCCGCAAAAGAGACTCCCAAAACGAGCTTAATCCCACGCTTTAACCCCTTCATGACATACCACTCCTAATATACTTTTTTGAAATGATATCTCTTTGAAAAATAAATGCACTGATTTAAATCAATCTATCAAGAATTGCATAAAAACATGTGCAATAAATACTTACTTAACTACAAGTATTCTTTTTCTACTTATGATCGTTGGATTGCATTCTTTCACACCAGTCCGGCGGCATGTCGATGTCCGCGTTCCAGGGGCGGATGTCGATGAGGGGTGTGCCGTCCATGCAATCGATGGCGTCGATGCGGATCACCCCGTTTTGTTCATCCAGTTCCAGAACACGCACCGTGGAAAGAGCAATGGGATTGGGCCTGACCGGCGAGCGCAGGCTGAACACACCGCGCCGCCCCGGCATGTGCCGCGGCCGCTGCACGATGATGTGCCGCGCCGCCTGATGCATCCAATAGAGCACGACGATGTATTCATATGGCGCAAGCGCCTCCAGACCCGGCCGGTAGGGCGCATCGATGTGCAGGGCGGCGCCTGCGCCCATTTCCTGCATGCGCGCCCGGGCAATGGCCACGTTGCGCGGGCATTCGCGCCGGTTTTTCCAGGGGCTTTCAACGTGACCAATGAAGACACAGCGGGGGCCGTTCTCCTGCGCGCCCGGATCGAACGGCAGCACCACTTCGCCGTCCCGCACCTGATCGTCATGCATGGCAGAAATCCCGGATTGCGGCCGCATTCAGTACGCGGGCCATGAACATGCGCCGGGATCATGCCACGGTGTCATTTCTGGGAAAAGCCTGAACACACCTGGGCCCACACGCAAGGGCCCAGACCCTTCGCAAAAGAAGATCCTTTTCGGTTCTCCCGCCCTGCAATCCGGAGACGTCTCTTCAGCGGTTGAGAGCAGCGACCAGCGCATTCACATCGCCATTCTTTTTCTGCAAATAGCGATGGAAGATGCCGCGCTGCAGATAGGCGAGGGAAAAACCGAGCACCTTGACATCGGCGATGCGATAGCGCCCGCGCCGTTTCACCACCCGCCACACCACGGTGTAGGTGGCGCCGGAGGTGAGCTTCACGCGGGAACGCACCAGCCAGTCATCCCCGTCTTTCAGCGGATTGTTCTCGATCCACGCCTTGGCGATCTCGTACTTGTGGCTTTGTTCGGCGAAATAGCGGGCCATGAACTGGCGCACACCGCGATAATAGAGGCTGCGGCGGGAGCGGGGAAGCTTGTTCTGATAACGGCCGAGGGAATAGAGCGCGATGGCGGGAACATCGGCATGACTGGCGAGAACCTTGTCGAAGCTGGCGATGGTGCCGACGCGATAGGCGCGCAAGAGATCTCGCGCCACCTTCTGCATGTAGCGCACGGCGGGATGGGCCCGTGTGGCCGCCTTGGCTTCCGCGGCCCGGGCCATATCGATATGGCCGCTGCCTGCGAGCACGATGCCGGAAAGCAGAATCAGCCCCATCGTCCTGCGTGAGATGCGCATCCCAGTGTTCGCCGTCTTCGTCATGCCGCACTCTCTCTCGATCTGACCGTGATCGCCTCCGCCTCTCTTGCGGAAGCTCCGTTCATGATCGCCCCCTGTGCCACGCCCCGCTGAGCGAAACCCTAGCCAATCAACCTTTCATCAGGGTTAACGAAGGGTAACCATTCCGTGCACCTTGCACAAGCGCCACGCGTCCTTGTTGGACACGCCGTGCCCATCACGCTGCCTGCGCCCGCAGATAATCCATCAACGCGGCGAAATCGCCATGATTCTGGTTGAGGATGGACACGAACTTGTCGCGCATGCGTAAAGAAAGCCAGATGCCCTGAATGTTCACATCGCCCACGCGCCATCCGCTGCCGCTTTTGTAGATGCGCCATTTCACCGGCGCGGTCTTGCCGTCCGGATAGATGACGGTGGTGTCCACCGTCAGCCACTTCCCGCGCTTGCGCGTGCGCCCGATGCGCACATCCTTTCCGGCCAGATCCTTGCGATAATAGACGAACAATCCGGCGATATAGGACAGGACCAGCCTGTAATACTCCCCCCGCATGGAGCGGGGCATGCGCCGCAGATACTTGCCCAGGGCAAAGCGCGCGATCGCCTTCATGTCCGCATTGCGCGTCAGCAGGCGCACGAACTCCCGCTTCAGGGCGGCGGCACTTCTCTTCGATCCGGCAAGGCGCATGACCCTGCGCGCCAGATCCGCGACGAAATCCTCCGCGCTTGCCGCCTTCAGCGGCGGCGCCATCAGGGCGAGCACGCCGGCCGTTCCCAGCATCAGAAAGGATCGCCGGGTGAAATCGAACTCGGAATCGAAGAGAAAACGCGGTTCAGACATTGTTGCGGATCCTGTCCTTGCCTGCCGTCTCTGGACGGACGGCAATGATGCCGTATATGAAAGCCTGAAACATCAAGCTGACACCATCAGGCGCAAACGTTCGCCTTTCGCGTTCCGATGGTGACAGAAGTCCGCCCCGCTTCACGGTCAAATTTGCGGAAAATTATGGCCAAAGCAAGCAAAAACAGGGATGCGGGCCTGCCTGCGCTTTTCAGGGGGCATGGCCATGTCTGAAACCACCGCTGACATGGAAGGGGTGCTCAAGGCCCTGCGTGCCGTGGCCGAATCGACCCGGCTGCGCCTGCTGCATGTCCTCTCGCGCGGCGAATTCAACGTCAGCGAACTTACGCACATCCTGCAGCAAAGCCAGCCGCGTATTTCCCGTCATCTGCGGTTGATGACCGAGGCCGGCCTGCTTGAACGTCACAAGGAAGGCAGTTGGGTTCTGTTCCGCATGCGTGAGGACGGCCCTGCCGCTTCACTGGCCCGCACGGTCACCGCCCTTTTGCCGCAGCACGATCCCGTCCTGGCCGAGGATCGCGCCCGCCTGGAAGAGGTGCGCCGCGAACGCGCCGAACGCGCCGCCCGCTATTTCGCCGCCGCCGCCAGGGACTGGGACCGCATCCGCTCCCTGCATGTTTCCGAGGAACGGGTGGAAGCGGCCATGCGTGCGCTGGCGGGTGAGACGGGGCGCTTTGGCTTTTATGTCGATCTCGGCACCGGCACCGGCCGCATTCTGGAGCTCTTTGCGCCCTTGGCCGATCAGGCCTTGGGGATCGATCTTTCGCACGAGATGCTGGCCATCGCCCGCGCCCGACTTGATGCCGCAGGGCTTGCCCATGCGCAGGTGCGCAAGGCGGATATCTATGACATACCCTTGAATGAGGGCGTGGCTGATTTCGTCACCCTGCATCAGGTGCTGCACTATCTGGATGATCCTGCCGCCGCCCTGAAGGAAGTAGCCCGCATCCTGAAGGTCAACGGCAGGCTGCTCGTTGTCGATTTCGCCCCGCATGAGCTGGAATTCCTGCGCGAGGAGCACGCACACCGCCGCCTGGGCATCTCCGATGCCGCCCTGCGCCGCTGGCTGAAGCAGGCCGGCCTGTCTCTGATAAAGACGCATATGCTGCCGCCGCCCCCGGAGCGCGGCGATCAGGGCCTGACCGTTTCCCTCTGGCTGGCATCGAAGGAAACATGAGGGACCTGGCCAGACGCCGGTTTTGACCAGCACGCACATGAGGCTGTGAAAACAAGGCCATTTACCCCCTTCACAAACCGCACCGGAACGACTACATAAGGGCCGCACCGCATATGCACCGGGTGCGGATGAACCATCCGGCCGGTGTGTGATGACGCGGGGTGGAGCAGTCTGGTAGCTCGTCAGGCTCATAACCTGAAGGTCGCAGGTTCAAATCCTGCCCCCGCAACCAACCATCCGCCCGTGATCCTCTTCGGATCGCGGGCTTTTTTCTTGCTTCCATGCGGCCATTCCCACTGCATGATCGGGCAGCAGAATACTGCCCTGCCCCTGCTTGCGCCTTTCAGGATGCGGAAACGGCCGTGATGGGCTGATGCATTGCCCCCTTCGTTTCAAGCCGGTAAGAAGCGGGGGCATGAGCACGCAGACCAGAACGCTGGCCATCGGATCCATCGGCGTCGGCCTTGCCGTTTTCGCCTTGAAATATGTCGCCTACTGGCTGACCGGCTCGGTGGCGCTGTATTCCGATGCGCTGGAAAGCATCGTCAACATTGCCGCCGCCATCGCCGCGCTCACCGCCATTCACGTGGCCAGCCAGCCGCCTGACGAGGGCCATCCCTTCGGCCATCACAAGGCCGAATATTTTTCCGCCGCCCTGGAAGGGGCGCTGATCATCATTGCCGCGCTCGCCATTTTCCGCGAGGCCTGGCTGGCCTTTTCCCATCCGCGCACCTTTTCGTGGGACAATCCCGGCCTGCTGGTCAATGTTGCTGCCGGTGTTCTCAATGCCGCCTGGAGTTATGTGCTGATCCGGCGCGGGCGCGCGCTCAATTCGCCGGCCCTCGTCGCCGACGGCAAGCATCTGCTCGCCGATGTCTATACCTCCATCGGTGTGCTCGGCGGGGTGATCCTCGCCGCGGTCACCGGCTGGTTTATCCTCGATCCGCTGATTGCCATGGCCGTGGCCGCGCATATCCTCTGGGCCGGGTTTGGCCTGTTGCGCCAGTCGGCAGAAGGGCTTATGGACGCTGCCCCCGATACCGGAACCATGGAGAAAATCCGCGAGGTGATCCGCAAAAACGCCAGCGGCGCCCTTGAGTTTCACGCCCTTAAGGCCCGCCGCGCCGGCAGCGCCCTGTTCATCGATTTTCATCTCGTCGTGCCCGGCGCGATGCGCGTGCATGAGGCGCACGAGATCTGTGACCGCATCGAAGAGGCGCTGGCGCGCGCCTTTGGCGAAGTGATCGTGTCCATTCATGTGGAGCCGGAGCATGAGGGCGAGGCCGGCAAACATGGCGCCTTTCAGATTGCGACCTGCGCGCCTGCCGGTTTGCGTCATGATGCCGTGCCCTGTGCGCCGCTGCCGCCAGCCATGCCGCTTTCCGCCCGCAAGGCCGCGGATGACGAGTGAATGGCCTTGAGCGGTAAAATGTTTTGGGGCTGTTCCAGAAACTGGTTTTGCTGTTCCACAACTCATTGAATGTCAAGCACGGCCCTACGGGCCGCCGCGTAGCGGTTTCATGCTTGACATTCAATGCGTTGCGAAAAGAATGGTCATGAAGCGCCAATGGCGAAAAATCGCCATTGGCGCTTCTCTCAGCCCTGAAAAATCATGCTATGGAGAGATTGAAAAATTACCATGATTTCAATGACATAAAGCAACATTGATTTATTTTCTAGGACAGCCCCAATGTTTTTTCAGTTCGTCGTTGAACCGCAAGGGCAAGGTGGAGAAATTGCCGCAATTCGCAGGATAAAGATGCTCAGCGAACCGGACAGCCCATGGGTCAGCCGCCTCTGCCCCTCGCCCAACCATGGCGAACGCAAGGGCGGCTGCGGCATTGACATGCTTGTTCTGCACTATACCGGCTGCCCCTCCTGTGAATCGGCGCTGTTGTGGATGCTGAGCCCGGATGCGGAAGTCTCCGCCCACTATCTCGTGGATGAGGACGGCGAGATCATCCAGCTTGTTGCCGAAGAGCGGCGCGCCTGGCATGCCGGCCTCTCCTGCTGGGCCGGCGAGACGGATGTGAACTCCCGTTCCATTGGCATTGAGATCCAAAACGCCGGTCACCTTGAGGATCCGCCGCCGCCCTATCCGGAAAAGCAGATCGCTGCCGTTATCGCGCTTGTTGAGGATATCGTGCGCCGTCATGGCATTGCGCCCTGGCGGGTGGTTGGCCATTCCGATATCGCGCCCGACCGCAAGGCCGATCCCGGCGAGCATTTCCCCTGGGAACGCCTGGGCAAGGCGGGGCTGTGCCTGCATGCGCCGTCAGCCCCGCTCAATCTGCCGGGGGAGATGCTGAAGCCGGGCGACTCCGGCCCGGCTGTGTGCGCGCTGCAGCGCGATCTCGCCAGGCTCGGCTATGGCCTAGCCGAAACCGGTGACTATGATGAAACGACCCGGGCCGTGGTGCGCGCCTTTCAGCGCCGCTTCCGCCCCGCCCGTATAGATGGCCTTGCCGATTCTTCCACCCGTGAAACCTTGAAACGGGCCTTGTCCCGCCTGGCAAGCATGCGGCGGGTTTGGTGAAAGCACGGGATGGGCAGGCATCAGAAGATCTGTCATCTTGAAATGACAGACACGATGACAGGATTTTGGTGCGCCATGAAAGAGTATCGGAACCACATCATCGTTGACCCGGAGATCATGATGGGCAAACCGGTGATCGCCGGCACCCGCATTCCGGTGGAAATGATCCTGCGCGACCTCGGCGTAGGAATAGCGCCGGAAGAACTCTTGCGCGCCTATCCGCAACGCACCATGGATGATATCCGCGCGGCGCAGGCCTGCGAATCCAATCATGAGCCAGCGGACATCCGGCAACGCCCCATTCGCTGAAAATTCTACGCCATCTGCTTCAGCAACCCCGGCAGCTCGCCGAAATGCCCGAAGGTGCCGGCCGCATCGAATTCCTCCACCGGCTTCTTGCGATACCCTTCCGTATAGAGCAGCAGCGGATAGCCCGCCGCCTTTGCCGCTTCTTCATCGGTTTCCGAGTCGCCCACGTAGAACACCGGCCACGAATCCTCGCCCAGCCGCCGGGCGCATTCATGCAGTGGCTCCGGATGGGGTTTGCGCACCGGCAGGGTCTCGCCGCCCACCAAGGCGTCGAAATAATCCGCCATCCCCAGCCCCTTCAGCGCCATCCACGCGAGATCCTCCGACTTGTTGGTACATACGGCCATTTTCGCCCCCGCCGCCTTCAGCGCCGCCAGCGCCTCGCGCACGCCGGGAAACACGATGGTGCGGCTGGCCGGCTCCTCGCCATAAAAGCGCTTGAACGTTTCCAGCGCGCGGGCGAATTCTTCCTCTGACGGATGTTCAATGCCCGCATACCGCAGGCTCCGCTCCAGCTGTTTCGGCAGCCCCTGGCCGATGAAGGTGGCAAACGTCTCCACCGGAATGGGCCCGGCGCCATAAAGCTCTTGCAGCATCCGGTTGGCCGCATGACACAGATCGGGCGCGGAATCGATTAGCGTGCCGTCCAGATCAAAAATCAGCCGCATGGATCTTTCACTCTTTCTGGCAGTTACGCGTCACCCCGGCGAAAGCCGGGGTCTCGGGCCTCATACGCATGAGTCTGTGGCACGAGATCCTGGCTTTCGCCAGGATGACGATAGATACATTTGCAGGTGCGCGTGCCTCCCGAGATACGAGCCTATGCCGGCAGGGCGGATAGGCTCCATTCGGTCCTGCCTTGTCAGACACGACAAACGGGCCGGAGGGACAAGCCCCGGCCCGCCTTGAGTTCCACATCATGAGATTGCATGCGATTTCATTCCGCCGCCATTTTGGCGATGGCTTCTTCCGCCTCCTTGCGGATAGCAGCGATATTGGCCCGGTAGGCCTCCTCGTTGCCGCCCTTGAACACGGCCGAGCCCGCCACCAGCGCCCGCGCGCCCGCCTCGGCGACAATCCCCGCCGTGCCCGGCGCCACACCGCCGTCCACCTCGATGATGATGTCGCGATCGCCGATCATCTGGCGAATGCGGCGGATCTTCTCCACCACCGCCGGAATGAACGCCTGCCCGCCAAAGCCGGGGTTCACCGACATGACGAGAATGAGATCCAGCCGGTCGAGCACATATTCGATCATGGATTCCGGCGTGTGCGGATTGAGCGATACACCCGCCTTCTTGCCGAGATTGCGGATGACCTGCAGCGAGCGGTCCAGATGCGTGCAGGCCTCCGCATGCACGGTGATGATGTCCGCGCCCGCCTTGGCGTATTCCTCCAGATACAGGTCGGGATTGTCGATCATCAGATGCACGTCGAAGGTTTTCTTCGTGTGCGGCCGCATGGCGGCGATGACCGGCGGGCCGAAGGTGAGGTTCGGCACGAAATGCCCGTCCATCACGTCCAGATGCACCCAGTCCATGCCGGCCCGCTCAATGGCCTCGATTTCCTCCTTCAGCCGCGAAAAGTCCGACGACAGCATCGACGGCGCAATGATGATCTCGTTGCTCATGAATTCGCTCCCGTGTGGCTCATGATCCCTTGATTTCGAGAAAGAGGAAAAGCGCCCGCAATGTCAACCGCCGAGAAGCCTTTTGCCACATGGCTTGGCGTATGGTTTGCGCGCCCATGCCTGCCGGCAGGCAAATGACGGCCGGATGACGGGGCTGTGTCGTGGCGCGCGCAGGCTGTTATGCTGAAAATGGCCATGTCGCAGCTGAAAGGGAGTTGATAGCATGAACATCATTCGCGCGTTGCGTCTTGAGAAGGGATGGTCGCAGGAAGACCTGGCTGCCGCTTCGGGCATTTCCGTGCGCACTATTCAGCGCCTCGAGAACGGCGGACGGGCCAGCCTGGAAACCCTGAAATGCCTGGCTGCGGTGTTTGAAAGCGAGCTGTCCGAACTGAGGGAGAACATGCAGATGAACACCACGGCCGGCAATGTGATGCCGGGCTCATGCCTGAGCGAGGAGGATCGTGCTGCCCTGAATTTTGCCAATCAGCTGCGCCGTTATGCCGAACTGGAAGACGGCCGTGATCCGCAGGAAGAGAATATCCGCCGCCAGGTGCGCAGCGAGCGGGCCTTTCTCATTCACATCGCATTTTTCATAATCGCGAACGCCCTGCTGCTCGGCATCAATCTGATAACCACCCCACAGAAGATTTGGGCCATATGGCCGCTGCTCGGCTGGGGGCTCGGCCTGTTCCTGCACGGCCTGCGGGCCTATTCCCGTCATTCCCGGTTTCTCGGCGAAGAGTGGGAACGCCGCCGTGTGGAAGAACGCCTGAAACGCCTGGCCGAACAGAAGCGGACGGAATGACGAATGACAGAGGTAAGGCCCCATCACCTTCGCTGAAGAAAATGGAAAGGGGCTGTCCCAAAAACTGGGTTTTGCTGTTCCACAACTCATTGAATGTCAAGCACGGCCCTACGGGCCGCCGCGTAGCGGTTTCATGCTTGACATTCAATGAGTTGCGAAAAGAATAGTCAAGAAGCGCCAATGGCGAAAAATCGCCATTGGCGCTTCTCTCAGCCCTGAAAAATCATACTATTGAGACATTGAAAAATTACCATGATTTCAATAACATAAAACAATATTGATTTATTTATCTAGGACAGCCCCTTCTCTTATCGACCGCATTCGCGAAGACCGCATCGAAATCCTGCGCGTCTGGGACGGCAGAAGGGATCGGGGCAGTCTCGATCTATGGCGCCGCCGCCAGATCGTCGAACAGCCAAACCGTCAGCCTCTCGTCATCCAGTCGCCGCAACTGCCTGTCGTTGGTCAGGATGCCGTCGGCACCCGTCAGCAGGGCGGAAGCGGCGTGAATAGCTTCGGGCGTGCGCAGGCCGTACTCGGCGCGCAGGCGGGCTGCCATGGCGGCAGTTTCGGCATCGAGATCGTGCACCGCGAGGTTGGCGAAGGAGGAGAGCTGCGAAATGAGGCCGGCCGCCGTCTTGTCCTTTCCCTCCCGATAGAGCGGCACCAGCAGCTCAGCGAAGACGAGACTGGAAACAACGCCCTTGAGCCTGCCGCACTCGATGCGCCGCAGGATGCCTTCCGAAACCGGGCCATACCGCTCATGACCTTTAAGGAAATAAATCAGCGCCATGGTGTCGAGCAGGACGGTCCGACCATCCTCGATGGCGGGCGCGGTCATCGATCCCATCCATCCCGTTCGCGCTCAGTCGTGTCCAAGGAAATTCAGGAAACGTGCTGTTGACGCCAAATCGACCGAGGAAAAAAGACTTTCCATGAGTTGGGGGCTTATTGCTTAACTTATTGATAAACAAAAGAAAACGTCATTGCCGGGCCTTGTCCCGGCAATCCAGGGCCACGAACGGGGTGGCTTTGGTGGGCGATGGCGCCCGCCAGCAGGCTTGATCTGAGCCGTATGCTTTTTGAAAGGAGGTCCCTCTCTGAGGACAGAGCCCGGAAGAACCATTCCTGACTTCCACCACCGCATGAGTAAACCGCCCCTGGATGCCCGGGACACGCCCGGGCATGACGTAAGTAGTTGATACTCAATACAAAAATAACAACCTCCAAAGTTTGGGCAAGGGAGAAAGAATGCCCAGATAAAAGGCATCTGCGTAGCATGTGACTAATCACGCTCTTCGTAACGAAAATCATTCGCAACACACAAAGCAATTTAATTAGACACCAATGCGTTAGCGCTTAAGCTCCCGCCCGTAATCCTTCCAGAGGCTGGAGCGATATCGGCGCAGCGCGTCCACGTCCGATTCCGGCGCCTTGCGCAGCACCACGTGATCGCCTTCCACCTCCAGGATCAGCCGGTCACCGGGCCGGATGTTCAGCCGTTGCCGGATGCCGGCGGGCAGCACCAGCTGCGCCTTCCTGCTGAGCTTGGCCGTTGGCATGCCTGCACTTCCTTGCCTTACCCTCATGTAAAGCTGCTCCTTTGGCAAGAAGCACGCTTGTTTCGTATTTCGGTGTATTCTAATGTAGTGAAGTCGAACGAGGGAGCCTTGTGATGAACACACCCATTTCCCTGCGCATCGACCCGAAACTGAAGCACGAGCTGGAGGAGCTGGCGCGGCAGGAGGAACGCCCGCTGTCGCAGGTGGCCGTGCGGGCATTGCGCGCCTACGTGAAGGCGCAGAAGGAACGCCGCGCCGCCATCGAGGAAGCCATGCGGCAGGCTGACGAGGGTCGCTTCATTTCCGCCGAGGCCATCCACGAGTGGATGCGCTCGTGGGATACTGACGATGAGCTTCCACCGCCCGAACCGGACGTGACCGTTCACCGGTGAACGGCCGGCCATGCGCATCCTCTATCTCACAAGCGCCCGCGATGATCTTGCGTGGCTGCGCCACTTTTACCGGGAGGTCTTTCCCGATGGCGCGGCGCGTGCTCTGAGGCACCTGATGGCAGCAGAGGGCCTGCTTCGCACGAATCCCCTTGTTGGGCGCCGCACGGGCATTGGCGATAGCCGTGAGCTCCACATCGCCCTCACGCCATTCTCGCTCATCTATCGCGTTCGCGAAGATCGCATCGAAATCCTGCGCGTCTGGGACGGCAGGCGAGACCGGGCAAACCTTGATATCTGATCTTCGGGAAGCCGCATCCCGGCCATCGAATGTGTGAAACAAGAGGGCCGGTTGCGCGGGGCAACCGGCCCGTGAAATCTGCGCTCGGCGTGAAGAAACGCCAATGATGGGTTCTTACGCCGTCTTCGGATCCAGCTCGCCGGATTCGTAGCGTTTGGCCATCTCGGAAAGCGGGATCGGCTTGATCTTGCTGGCGTGCCCGGCGCAGCCGAAGGCCTCGTAGCGGTCCTTGCAGACCTGCTTCATGGCCTCCATGGCCGGCTTCATGAACTTGCGGATGTCGAACTCCTTCGGATTCTCCGCCGCCACCTTGCGGAACTGACCCGTAGCCGCCAGGCGCAGGTCGGTGTCGATGTTGATCTTGCGCACGCCCATCTTGATCGCGCGCACCAGCTCCTCCACCGGCACACCATAAGTCTCCGGAATGTTGCCGCCATACTCGTTGATGATGGCGATCAGCTCCTGCGGCACGGAAGAAGAGCCGTGCATGACGATGTGCGTGTTCGGAATCTTGGCGTGAATCTCGGCGATGCGGTCAATGGCCAGGATGTCGCCGGTGGGCGGACGGGTGAACTTGTAGGCGCCGTGCGAGGTGCCCACGGCCACCGCCAGCGCGTCCACCTTGGTCTTGGCCACGAAGTCCGCCGCCTGATCCGGATCGGTCAGCAGCATCTCCTTGTCCAGCTTGCCCTCGAAGCCGTGACCGTCCTCCTTGTCGCCCATGCCCGTTTCCAGCGAGCCAAGGCAGCCCAGCTCACCCTCGACGGAAACGCCGATCATGTGCGCCAGCTCGCTCACCTTGGAGGTGATGTCCACGTTGTATTCATAGGACGAAGGCGTCTTGGCGTCTTCCTCCAGCGAGCCGTCCATCATCACCGAGGTGAAGCCATACTGCATGGCGGACAGGCAGGTCTTGACGCTGTTGCCGTGGTCCTGATGCATGCAGATGGGGATATCCGGATACATCTCCACCAGCGCCTGGATCAGGTGGCGCAGCATGACATCGCCGGCATAGGCGCGCGCGCCGCGCGAGGCCTGCAGGATCACCGGCGAATCTGTCTCCTTCGCCGCCTCCAGGATGGCGATGCCCTGCTCCATGTTGTTGATGTTGAACGCCGGCACGCCGAAATCGTTCTCCGCGGCGTAGTCCAGCAGCTGACGCAGCGTGATCAGTGCCATGTTGAATCCTCCTGAATGTCTCTTCGGCCTTTTCGCTTCCGGACCGGACAGGCAAGCGGCAAACCGCAAACGGGTCTCAAGGCTTTAGCAGCCGCCCTGCCGGGCGAAAAACCCGGCAGGAACGGTGCTTGGTGTGATCCTTTAGTGCGCCTTAGCAGTCGTTCTCCTTCAGCGCCTTCACGCCGGGCAGCTCCTTGCCCTCCAGCCACTCGAGGAAGGCGCCGCCGGCAGTGGACACATAGGTGAACTCATCGGTCACCCCGGCCGCATTGAGCGCTGCCACCGTATCGCCGCCGCCGGCCACGGTCTTAAGCTTGCCGGCCTTGGTCAGCGCCGCCGCCGCCCGCGCGATCTCCACCGTGCCGGTATCAAACGGCGGCACCTCAAAGGCGCCCAGCGGCCCGTTCCACAGAAGCGTCTTGAGGTCCTGCAGGCGCATCTTGAGATCGGCGATGGACTGCGGCCCGATGTCCAGGATCATGGAATCGGCCGGCACCCCGTCGAGATCGCACACCTCGGTTTCCGCCCCCGCCTTGAACTCCTTGGCGCAGACGGCATCCACCGGCAGCACGATCTCGCAGTTGTTCTCCTTCGCCTTCTCAAGGATCGTCTTGGCCGTGTCCACATAGTCCGGCTCGGCCAGGGACTTGCCGACGTCATGCCCGAGCGCGAGCAGGAAGGTGTTGGCCATGCCGCCGCCGACGATGATCTGATCCATCCGCGGCAGCAGGTTTTCCAGCACCGGGATCTTGGTGGAGACCTTCGCCCCGCCCACGAGCGCTGCCGTCGGCCGCTCAGGATTGTCCAGGGCGGAGGAAAGCGCCTCCAGCTCCTTCATTAGCGAAAGCCCTGCATAGGACGGCAGGAACTTCGTGATGCCGTAAGTGGAGGCATGCGCCCGGTGCGACACGGAGAAGGCGTCGTTGACATACATGTCGGCCAGAACCGAGAGCCGGCGGGCGAAATTCTCGTCGTTCTCGGTCTCGCCGGGGTGAAAGCGCAGGTTCTCCAGCATGAGAACCTCGCCGGGCTTTAACGCCCACACTGCCTTCTCCGCCACTTCGCCCACACAGTCGTTGGCGAACTTCACCTCCATGCCCAGGATCTTGGAGAGGGCCTCAGCCACGGGCTTGAGCGAGAACTTCTTGTCCCGCTGGCCCTTGGGCCGCCCGAAGTGGGAGATGATGACCACCTTCGCCCCGCGCTCCACGAGATCGCGCACCGTGGGCGCAAATCGGTCGATGCGGGTGGTGTCCGTCACCCGGCCCTCTTCCATGGGCACGTTCAGGTCGGCGCGGACGAGGACCGTCTTGTCCTTGACGTCCGCGTCCGCGATCGACTTCACCCCTTCGATGCTGCTCATGCCATCACCTTCCCCATGGCCACCGCCGTGTCGTTCATGCGGTTGGAGAAGCCCCATTCGTTGTCATACCAGGAGAGGATGCGCACCATGCGCGAGCCCACCATCTTCGTCTGCGGCAGGGCAAACACCGACGAACGCGGATCGTGGTTGAAGTCCACGGACACATTGGGCTGGTCGGTGTAGCCGAGGATGCCCTTCATCGGGCCGTCCGCCGCCTTGATGATGGCCTCGTTGACCTCCTCCACCGAGGTGTCGCGCGCGGCGATGAACACCAGATCCACCACCGAGACGTTCGGCGTCGGCACGCGGATGGCCACGCCGTCCAGCTTGCCGTTCAGCTCGGGCAGCACCAGGCCCACCGCCTTGGCCGCGCCGGTGCTGGTCGGGATCTGCGACAGCGCCGCGGCGCGGGCGCGGTAGAGATCCTTGTGGAAGGTGTCCAGCGTCGGCTGATCGCCCGTGTAGGAGTGAATGGTGGTCATGAAGCCCTGCTCGATGCCGATGGCGTCGTTCAGGACCTTGGCCACCGGGGCCAGACAGTTGGTGGTGCAGGAGGCGTTGGAGACGACCACGTGATCGCTGGTCAGCTTGTCATGGTTCACGCCATAGACCACCGTGAGATCGGCGCCCGGCGCCGGCGCGGACACGAGAACGCGCTTCGCCCCCGCCTCCAGGTGCAGGGCCGCCTGCTCGCGCTTGCGGAAGATGCCGGTGCACTCCATCACCAGATCCACGCCGAGATCGCCCCAGGGCAGCTTGGTGGGATCGCGCTCGGCAAACACCTTCACCGGGTTCTTCAGGCCCTCGACGATGATCGAGTCCTCGGTGGTCTCGATCTTGCCCGGGAAGCGCCCGTGCACGGAGTCGAAGCGCAGAAGATGCGCGTTGGTCTCCACCGGGCCCAGGTCGTTGATGGCGACGAACTCGATGTCGTCACGCCCCGATTCCACCGCAGCACGCAGAACGTTGCGGCCGATACGTCCAAAACCGTTGATCGCTACACGCAGTGCCATGTCAAACCCCTTAGATCGTTGATGGTTGAAAGCTCTTTCTGCCCCCGCCTGCGGGCGGTCAGGCGCACACGCCGCCCGCGCCCGCATGACCGAAGCCTTGACCGGGCGGCGCAAAAAAGGCTCGCGTCGCCCGCAATCCCGGATGGTTCAGGCGCCCTTTACGAGCTCCTCGGCCGCCTTGACCACATTGTCCACCGTGATGCCGAAGTGCTCGTAAAGCTGCGGCCCCGGCGCCGAGGCGCCAAAGGAATGCATGCCGATGAAGCGGCCGTTCTCGCCGATCCATTTCTCCCAGCCGAGCGGCATGGCCGCCTCCACCGCCACCCGCGGCGCCGTGCCCAGCACCGCGGCGCGATAGTCCTCCGGCTGCTCCTCGAACAACTCCCAGCACGGCATGGAGACCACCGCCGCGGCGATCCCCTTCTCCGCCAGCTTCTCGGCAGCCTCCACCGCCAGTGACACCTCCGAGCCCGTGGCCAGAAGCGTCACGTCACGGCCGCCCTCCGGCTCGCGCAGCACGTAGGCGCCCCTGGCCACCTTGTTCTCGTCCGTATCCGTGCGCAGCGCCGGCACGCCCTGCCGCGTCAGGCACAGCGCCGTGGGCGTGTTTTCCGACTTGAGCGCAACTTCCCAGGCCTCCGCCGTCTCCATGGCATCGGCCGGGCGGATGACCCGCAGGTTCGGCATCGCTCTCAAGGACGGAATGGTTTCCACCGGCTGATGCGTCGGGCCGTCCTCGCCCAGCCCGATGGAATCATGCGTGAACACATAGGTGACCGGCAGCCCCTGCAGGGCGGCAAGACGAATGGCGCCGCGCATGTAATCGGAGAAGATGAGGAAGGTGCCGCCATAGTTGATGAAGCCCTTGTGCAGGGCGATGCCGTTCATGGCGCAGCCCATGCCGAACTCGCGCACGCCGTAGTGAATGTAGCTGCCGGAATAGTCGCCCGGCACGATGGGCTTCTGCCCCTCCACAAGCGTGAGGTTGGAGTGCGTCAGATCCGCCGAGCCGCCCACGAGATTGCTCTGCGCCTTGGCGATGACTTCCAGGGTCTTCTTCGAGGCCTGACGCGTGGCCAGCTTCGGCTTCTCCTCGGCCAGGGCCTTGCGGAAATCGGCCAGGGCCGAAAGCGTCTGCTCCGAAACCTTGCCGGAGAGATCGGCAAGGAAGGCATCCTTTTTCGGGGAAGCCTCAAGCCGCTCCTCCCAGGCCTTGCGCACCGGCTCGCCGCGCGCACCGTATTCGCGCCATTTCTGCAGGATCGGCTCCGGCACCTCGAAGGGCGGATAGGGCCAACCCAGCGCCTCGCGCGTGGCCGCCACCTCGTCCTCGCCCAGCGGCGCGCCATGCGTGGCCTCCGTGCCCTGCTTGTTCGGCGCGCCATAGCCGATGATCGTCTTGCAGGCGATAAAGGTGGGCCGGTCGCTCTCCTTGGCCGCGCTCAGCGCCGCATCCACCTGATCGGGATCGTGCCCGTCCACCTCGATGGTGTTCCAGCCCGCCGCGTCGAAACGCTCCAGCTGGTTCATGGAGGTGGCCACCGAGGTCTTGCCGTCGATGGTGATCTCGTTGTCGTCCCACAGCACGATCAGCTTGTTCAGGCGCAGATGCCCGGCCAGGTCGATGGCCTCGTGGGAAACCCCTTCCATCAGACAGCCGTCGCCGGCGATCACCCAGGTGTAGTGATCCACCAGATCATCGCCGTAACGGGCGTTCAGCATGCGCTCGGCCAGCGCCATGCCCACCGCCGTGGCCAGGCCGGAACCCAGCGGCCCCGTCGTCACCTCCACGCCGGCCAGATGCCCGTATTCAGGATGGCCCGCCATCTTGGAGCCGAGCTGACGGAAATTCTTGATCTCCTCGATGGTAGCTTCCTCAAAGCCGGTCAGATACAGCAGCGAATAGAGGAGCATGGAGCCATGCCCGGCCGATAGCACAAACCGGTCGCGATCCGGCCAGTCCGGCTTCTTGGGATCGAATTTCAGATGCTGCGTCCACAGCACCGCCGCCACGTCGGCCATGCCCATGGGCATGCCGGGATGGCCGGACTTGGCCTTCTGAATGGCGTCGATGGACAAAAAGCGAATGGCATTCGCCATGTCCTTGCAGCTGATGTCCTCGCTCATGACTCCACTTGGCTCCTTGAAAAGAATGACGAAATTCCTTTTTGCCGCTTCCGGCCGCTCAACGTCCTGATCACCTCGCCCTTGTCTTCGCGCCCCCTTACGCGGAGCGCACCGAATCCTCACATGGCCCGGTACTTGCGCTCGATCAGGCGATGGATCATCGGCGTCAGGATCAGCTGCATGGCCAGATCCTGCTTGTCGCCGGGAATGACGATGGTGTTGGCCCGCGTCATGAAGCTGTCCTTGATCATCGACAGCAGATAAGGAAAGTCGATGCCGTGCGGATCCTTGAAGCGGATCACCACCATCGATTCACCCGCCGTCGGGATCCAGCGGGCGATGAACGGGTTGGAGGTATCCACCGTCGGCACCCGCTGGAAGTTGATGTCGGTCTCGGAGAACTGCGGGCAGATGTAGTGCACGTAATCATGCATGCGGCGCAGGATGGTGTGCGTCACCTCCTCGGTGGTATAGCCGCGCGCGGCCCGGTCGCGATGGATCTTCTGGATCCACTCCAGATTGATCACCGGCACCACGCCGATCTTGAGATCGGCATACTGCGCCACATTGACATCATCGGTGACCACCGCGCCATGCAGGCCCTCATAGAGCAGGATGTCGGAGGCCTCCGGCGGGATCTCCTCCCATTCAGTGAAATGCCCCGGCGGCACGCCGTATTTCTCCGCCTCCTCGTCATCATGCACATAATGGCGCGTGCGCAGCCAGCCGGTCTCGCCATAGCGCTTGAAGGTCTCCTCCAGCTCCTTCAGCAGGTTGGCCTCCGGGCCGAAGTGGGAGAAATGATGATTGCCCTCGGCCTCCGCCTTTTTCATCGCCTCCTTCATCTCCTGGCGATTGTAGCGATGAAAGGCATCGCCCTCGATGAAAACGGCCTTGATCCCCTCGCGGCGGAAGATCTGCTCGAAGGTGTGCTTGACCGTGGACGTTCCCGCCCCGGACGATCCGGTAACCGAAATGATCGGATGCTTGACCGACATGTCCCCTCGCTCTCCTGAATGAACCCGTGAAATCCCTTTTCCGGCGCAATCGCGATTGTTCTCGCCTTCCGCCCTCGCCTGCCCTGCTCAGAAGCGGAACAGCCCGCGCTTGGAGAACAGCGGCGAGCGTGAGCCGCCCAGCGGCAGCTGATAATACTGGCGCACGCGCTCCACCTCCTCGCGGGAGCCAAAGAACAGCGGCGTGCGCTGATCCCGCGCCTGCGGCGTCTTCTCCAGGATCCGCTCCTGCCCGTCGGTGGCCATCCCTCCGGCCTGCTCCATGATCATGGCCACGGGATCGGCATGGAACAGCAGCTTCAGCCGCCCTTGCCCGTATCCGGGCCGGGAATCCGCCGGATAGAGGAAGATGCCGCCGCGGTTGAGGATGCGGAAGGTCTCCGCCACCAGCGATGCCGCCCAGCGCATGTTGTAATCCACCTCCCGCGGCCCGTCGGCGCCGTCGATGAGATCATCGACATAGGTGCGCACCGCCGGATCCCAGAACCGGTAGTTGGAAGCGTTCACGGCATATTCCCGCGCATAGTCCTTGGGCAGGCTGCGCTCCTCCGCCGTGACGTAGAAGACGCCCGTTTCCGGATCCATCGTGGCCACCTGCACGCCGCGCCCGATGGTGAAGGCCAGCGCCGTGCGCGGCCCGTAGATGAAGAACCCCGCCGCCGCCATGGCCACGCCCGGCTGCGCGAAGGTCTCATCGCCCTTCTCCGGCCAGATGGCAAACAGCGTACCGGGCGAGGTGTTGGCATCGATGTTCGAGGACCCGTTGAGCGCATCGATGGTCACCGCCAGCGGCGCACCGGCGCGGCCGTCCTCCAGCCCGCCCTTCTCCCGCGCAATACGGGCAACCGGCGCCGCCTTCAGCGCCGAAACGAAGGCTTCGCCCGCCTTCTCGTCAAAGAAGGCGAACACCTCCGGCAGCGTCTTGCCTTCCACGCCGGGATTGAGCGGCCCGCGCGCCACCATGCGCGAGACATCGCGCGCTGCCTGCGCCAGACCGTTGAGGATTTCGCCCGCCGCCTGCAGAACGGCATCGCCTTTCGCCTGTTCGGCAAGCCAGGCGTCAAGTGTCTGATACCCCATGTCCCTCTGTTCGACTCCCCGTAAGACCCTCTCCCTGTCGGCCCCTTAAGTGTAGTTATTAGCGCAGAAGACCGACTTTCGTCGTGTTTTTTATGGGAAGGTATCCACAAATTTCCGGCCCGCCAATGAGGCGTTCTGCCTCGCCCCCGCCTCTTTCCGGCATTTTTGCGGCCGGGATGCGAGGGCACCATTGCCAATGCTGACAAGAAAGTAAATTTGAATTATCTTACTTGCCAATTCAGATAATCTTAATCAGCCTGAGCCTCTTCCGACCGATGACGGAAGGGCACCCGAACCGGGAGGGGAAACGCCATGCGCAACGTCACCCTCAAGCAGCTCCGCGCCCTGCAGGCCGTGGCCGAAAGCGGCTCGGTCACCGCCGCCGCCCAGCGGCTGCATGTGACACCACCGGCGGTCTCCTTGCAACTGAAGCTGTTGGAGGAGCATGCCGGCATCGCCCTGCTTGAGCGCGCGCCGGAGGGCCTGCGCCTCACGTCTGCCGGTCAGGTCGTTCTTGATGCCATTCACCAGATCGAGGGTGTGCTGAAGGCCTGTGCGCTCTCGCTTGAGGAAATGAAGGGTGTCTCCGGCGGCTCGGTGCGTGTCGGTGTGGTCTCCACCGCCAAGTATTTCGCCCCGCGCGCGCTTGCCGCCTTCATGAAGGAGCATCCGGAAATCGATATCCGCCTGCAGGTCGGCAACCGCAACGACACGGTGGAGGCGCTGGCCAACTACGATCTCGATTTCGCCATCATGGGCCGCCCGCCCGACACCTTCGAGGTCTCCCGCTCCATCATCGGCCCGCATCCGCATGTTCTGGTCTGCCCGCCGGATCATCCCCTCGCCGGCCGCAACGATTTGCGCCCGGCCGATCTGGCGCACGAGACCTTTCTCATGCGCGAGAAGGGCTCCGGCACCCGCACGCTCACCGAAAAGCTCATCGCCCGCCTCGACATCGAGCCCAAGATCGGCATGGAAATCGGCTCCAACGAGACCATCAAGCAGGCGGTCATGGCCGGCCTCGGCATTGCGCTCATCTCCGCCCACACCGTCGCCACCGAGCTGCGCGATGGCCGCCTGGGCCTTTTGCGCCTGCCCGGCCTGCCCCTGATGCGTCAGTGGTATGTGGTGCGCCGCAAGGAAAAGCGCCTCATGCCCGCCGCCGCCGCATTGTGGGAATTCATGGCCGCCCAGGGCGCCGCCTTCCTCCCCCGCCTGCGCGACATCCTCAAACCGGCTGCCTGAAACCAAAGGCCCGGAAGTGATAAAGGAAATTCAGAAAGCATGCTGTTGCCGGCAAATTGACTGAAGAAAAAGGCCTTTCCATAAGTTGCACACGACACGACACGACACAACGTCGCCATCTTTCTCGTCACCCCGGCGGAAGCCGGGGTCTCGGGCCACAAAAGCATGAATCAATGGCCTGAGATACCGGCTTTCGCCGGTATGACGGTATAAGTGTCGTGTAGTGTGCATAAGATGGGAATTGACTGTTTAACTCATTGACAAATCAAAAGAAACCGTCATTGACGGCATTGCCTGTCCCGGGCTTGAACCGGGATCCCGGCAATCCAGGGGCAAAATCCGATGCGGTCTTGGTGGGCCATGGTGTTCACCAGCAGGCTTGACTTGTATCGTATGGAAAAATGCCGGAACGGGATTGTATCCCGTTCCGGAACGTTTCAGCGGGGTATATTACCCCGCCATTCATGCCTTAGGCGGGGTTGCAAACCCCGCCCAAACGTTGGGTAAGGATATGCAATATCCTTCCGACGGTAAGCCGATCACCTTTTGCTGTGCCCTGCCCCGCGTCAGCTTTCCACATCCGCCGCGTCTTCACATTTGACAGCGCCTAAGCTATCACCCTTGATACTTTCGCATGAGGCCGCCGCTCGATACGGCCAGTGCGGGGGGCGAACCACGCCTGAATGATACGGCCACGACACACACATGGGGCCTTCGCGCTTCCCGCCATGCCGGGCGGCGCTGCCCCGTTGGGGCCCGAAGCGGGACGAAATTCAGAACCGACACGACAATTGTGAGGGAGATCATCGATCCATGCCGAAGAACGCTTTCTATGCCCAGTCCGGCGGCGTCACCGCCGTCATCAACGCCTCCGCCTGCGGCGTGATTGAGGCCTGCCGCGCGCATCCGGACAAGATCGGCAAGGTCTATGCCGGCAAGAACGGCATCATCGGCGCGCTGCTGGAGGAGCTGATCGACACCAGCAAGGAGTCCGACGAGGCCATCGCCGCGCTGAAGCACACGCCGGGCGGCGCCTTCGGCTCCTGCCGCTACAAGCTGAAGAGCCTGGAGGAGAACAAGTTGCAGTACGAGCGGCTGATGGAGGTCTTCAAGGCCTATGACATCGGCTACTTCTTCTACAACGGCGGCGGCGACTCCGCGGACACCTGCTACAAGGTGAGCCAGCTTTCGGAGAAGATGGGCTTCCCGGTGCAGGCCATTCACGTGCCGAAGACCGTGGACAACGACCTGCCGATCACCGACAACTGCCCGGGCTTCGGCTCCGTGGCCAAGTACATCGCCGTTTCCACCCGCGAGGCAAGCTATGATGTGCGCTCCATGGCCCGCACCTCCACCAAAGTGTTCGTGCTGGAAGTGATGGGCCGGCATGCCGGCTGGATCGCTGCCGCCGGTGGCCTCGCCGCGGATGAGGAGAACGACATTCCGGTGGTGATCCTCTTCCCGGAGATCGAGTTCGACCGCGAGGCCTTCATGGCGAAGGTGAAGGAGAATGTGGAGAAATACGACTACTGCACCGTGGTCGTTTCCGAGGGCTGCAAGTGGCCCGATGGCCGCTTCCTGGCCGAGCAGGGCACGCGCGATGCCTTCGGCCATGCGCAGCTGGGCGGTGCGGCGCCGGTGGTGGCCAACATGATCAAGGAGGATCTGGGCTACAAGTATCACTGGGCTGTGGCCGACTACCTGCAGCGCGCCGCGCGGCATCTCGCCAGCAAGACGGACGTGGAGCAGGCCTACGCCGTGGGCCGCGCCGCGGTGGAAAAGGCGCTGGAAGGCAAGAACTCCATCATGCCCACCATCGTGCGCGTGTCGAACGATCCCTACAAGTGGGAGATCGGCGAGGCGCCGCTGGAGAAGGTGGCGAACGTGGAGAAGTTCATGCCGCGCGACTTCATCACCGAGGACGGCTTCGGCATCACCGACGCCTGCCGCGAATACCTGCGCCCGCTCATCGCCGGCGAAGCCTACCCGCCCTACGACGAAAACGGCATGCCCAAATACGTCACGCTCAAAAACGAGCTGGTAGAAAAGAAACTGCCGGCGTTTGAGGTGTGAACTTAATGAAGGGCGGAAGCAAAAGCTTCCGCCCTAACTTAGATTAAATTTCGTCATGCCTTCAAATGCATATATAAAATTTGAAAAGGACTTCTTAGGAGACGTTGAAAGAATTATTATTAGCCATAAACAATTAAACAATAATAAAAAAGGAGGCAAAAGAGCACTTGGACATATAACAAGAAGTGGAATAATAATGTTGAGCGCAGCATGGGAATTATATATAGAGGAATTAATAATAGAGTCTGTTAGAATAATATGTAACAGGATAGACAATCCAAGACTTTTACCCAAGAGAGTTCAAAAAGAGATATCATATTCTGTAAAATCATCAAAACACGAGTTAAAGCCTTTAGAACTTGCTGGAGATGGGTGGCGATCTGTATACATAAACCACGTGTTTGACAAAATTCAACATCATAATACACCAAATAGTGAAAATATAGATGATTTATTTTGGAGGTTTTTAGGGATTAAAGAAATTTCCAATAACTGGACCTATAAAAAAGAAGTAAATAAATTTATTAAATTAAGAGGCTGCATCGCTCACAGAGGAAGAGAAGCAGGATATATTACGATAAATAACCTAAAAAACTATAAGAAAATTATTGTTTATACAGCGATAGAAACTGATAATTTTGTTGCAGAATATATAAAAAATATTACTGAAGGATCTATGCCGTGGAGAAGAAGGCCAATAAATTAATATTTTTTTAAAAAGGAATTATTGTCTTGCCGGAAGGGGATTTTATCCCCTTCCGGAACGTTTCCGGAAGGGTTTCTAACCCTTCCATTTTCATGCCGCCGCCCTCTCCTGATCTTCTCTGAAACCGTCACGCCAGCATGAAGGGGCTGCAAGCCCCTTCGAAATGTTCCGGAACAGGATACAATCCTGTTCCGGCAATCACGGTTGGCCGCACTCAATGCCGGAAGGGGATTTTATCCCCTTCCGGAACGTTTCCGGAAGGGTTTCTAACCCTTCCACATTCATGCCGCCGTCCTCTCCTGATCTTCTCTGAAACCGGCACGCGGCCATGAAGGGGCTACAAGCCCCTTCGAATTGTTCCGGAACAGGATGCAATCCTGTTCCGGCAGTAAGCAATCACCAGGGGCTGGTGACTTTCAGCGGGCAATTTGGATTGGCCGACGACCATTTCCAGTATTCGGGCCGTTCCACATATCCCTTGCGCACGGGGTTTTCATGAATGTAGTTCAGCTTTTGCAGGAAAAAGCGTTCGTTCTCGATGACCTTGGGCTGATTGTCCTGCTTCCAAAGTCGAAACTGCCCTTTCTCATCCATGAACAACGGCAAGATATACGGTTCATGACAGCGCATGGTTTCATGAATGCGTTGCGCCGTGAAGCGCTTGAAGTCCCGCAGAACGGCAGCAGTATCCGGTGCGCGGATGATGAGGTGGAGATGATTGAGCATGAACACGAAACCGAAAATCTCCAAACCGCGCCGCTCCTGCAAGAAACGCAGGCTGTCCGCGAGAATATGCCAGCGATCATGACGGTCGAAAATATAATACCACTGCCGCACCGTGGGCGTGACGAAATAGGCGGCGGATGCGGCACCTTGCGGAATGTGCGTAATGGGCATGACAAGACTTAAATCGCTATCACTGATTGTTTGTTTTTAATGGAAAATGGCAGGGGTTGAAAACCCCTGCCAAACGTTCCGGAACAGGATACAATCCTGTTCCGGCAGCCACGGTTGGCCGCACTCAACACCGGAAGGGGATTTCATCCCCTTCCGGGACGTTTCGGGCGGGGTTTGAAGCCTCGCCCAACATCTGCCCCATCTGCAATCTCCTGGAGCCGCGCTGCCGCACGACGAGGTTAAAAAACTGCCGAGCAGTCGGCCATTGCAGGCGTATCCCGCCCAGCCTATGATCAATCCGTCAACCAGAGATTGGAGGGCCGGTCATGTCGGTGATTACCGTCGGCGCCTTTGAGGCGAAGACGAAGCTGTCCGAGCTGCTCAGGCGTGTGGAGCAGGGGGATGAGGTCATCATCACCCGCCACGGCAAGCCTGTGGCGCGCCTGTTGCCGCATCACCAAAAACGCTACTCCCCCAAGGAAGCCGAGGCAGCGCTGGAGAGATTGCGTGAATTGCGCAAGGGCGTTCGATTGGGTGGGATTGACTGGAGAGAATTGCGCGACGAGGGTCGACGCTGAAGCATGTTCGTGCTTGACGCTTCTGTGGCCATTGCATGGGTCTTTGAGGATGAAAAGACGCCGCAAACGGATGCGTTATTCAGGGATACCTGGGTGACGTCCGCCATCGTTCCGGAAATCTGGCCGCTGGAAGTAACAAATGTGCTTCTTACAGCGGAACGGCGCAAACGATTAAGTGCTGAAAAACGAGAGGAATATGCCAGGGTTTTCGCCTCCTTGCCGGTGGGCATTGTCGAAACACCGGCAGAAGAGGTCTTCGATAATATCCTTCCGCTCGCACACCAGGAAAGACTGACCACTTATGACGCCACTTATCTGCATCTAGCCATGCGGCTGAAAACCTCGCTGGCAACGCTGGACGAGGCCTTGCGCAATGCGGCGCAACGCAATGGCGTGGAGGTGTTGCCCAATTGAGATGCCCGCGCATTTCACCACACGATCATCACCACGCTCAAGGCCAGGAGCAGGGCCATGGCGCGGTTGAGGTGGCGTTCATAGGGCGTGCCCAGCACGTGGCGGCGCAAGAGGCCGCCGGAGAGATACCAGATGCCCACCGCCGGAAAGATCACCACGAAATAAACGGCCGCCGGCAACAGCCAGGCCTGCCCGGCAATCGCCGTGGTCGCCGCCGCCATGCCCCACGCCTTTGGATTGAGCCATTGCAGCAGCACCACCTGCCAGAATGAAACCGGGCGGTTGCGCCCCGCGCCTCCTTCCGTTTCATCATTCTCCGCCTCCGCCACGTGCCCGCCCGGTGCGGCGGTAAACAGCTTCCAGGCGATGGTGAGCAAAAAGGCCGCGCCCGCCCAGCGCAGGTATTCCATGCCCTGAAGCATCTGCTGGCCAAACACATGCACCGTGGCGGAAACCACCAGCACCATGAAGGGAAAGCCAAGGCAGATGCCAAGATACACGGGCAGCGCCCGCATCCGCCCAAAGCTGGCCGCGGTGCTTAGCATCAGCAGATTGTTTGGCCCCGGCGTGGCCGCGGTGGCAATCGCCGTGCTCACCAGCGCCAGAAGCACCTGCGTGTCAGGCATGAACGCCATGGTGACACATCCCGCTCCCCTTAAGATCCATCGACCGCATCTGCACCGCCCTTCACCCTGGCAAGATATGCGCGCAAATGATATGGGAATTACACTCTTTGCGGGATACTTTCCGCGCCACGGCAAACAATTCAAAAACGGCCGCCCCCCGCTCCAGGATGCATCATTGCCCTGCCCGGCGGGAAAAACAGCCGTTTGAAAAACAACGGGCCGGAAGGCGCCAATATCACTGCCCTCCGGCCCGTTCTCACAGGGATACAGTTTCGCAGGAACTCAGACGAGAATGGCGTAGATCTGTTCCACGCGCTCCCAGTGCTCCGTCTGCGGATTTTTCATCTCCGGATCGAGCACCTTGAACACCTTGGCCAGCGAGACGGTGATCCCGCCTGCCAGCTCCGGCAGCATGGCCTCAACGTCCTCGCCGATGGCCAGATCCAGCGCCGGAAGCTTCGCCAGATGCGCCAGAATATCGCTGGCGGAGAGCTCTTCGTCCATCTCCTTGAACTGCTGCATGCTCTCCTGCAGCCCCTTGGTCAGCGGCACATCCGCCTCCGTGATCACATCCCGGCCGTTCATCTTCGCCATGCGCTGCGCCATCAGCAGAAGATCGTGCAGGCGTTCGTTGACGAAATCATCCAGCCGCTTGATGTCGGACTTGTCGATATCCAGCCCGGCCGCCAGCCGGAACAGCTTCTCGAACTGCCGCACACCCATCACCATGGCTCAATCCTCCTCAATGTTGATCTTTCCGTTCCGCATCACTGACCGGCATCGCCCTCTTTAAGCGCCCGGGCGATATGCTGGGCCTGCTGCGCGTGCTTCTGTTCCTCGGCCAGCTCCCGTGCCGCCATCGCCGCCAGGATCATCAGCCATCCCTGCATGATCATCTCCACCGAGACGAGAATGCCGATCACCCAGATGTGCGAAACCGGCAGCGTGAAGGCAACGAAGCCGCCAAACAGCACGTTGATCAGACCCGCCAGCGCCAGCCAGGCCCAGGATTCGCCGGCCTTGAAGAATTTCCATGCGGTGATCAGCCGGATGATGCCGATGGCCATGAACAGCGAGGCCACGATAATGGTCAGCGCAAGGGAGGCCGCGCGCGGATCAACGAACACGATGATGGCGGTGACGATATAGACAAGACCGATAAGAATGTTGGCGATCCTGTGCCCCCAGGTCTTGTTCCGCTCCGCGATCGCCTGCGCGATGATGAAGGCGCCGGAAATCATCATCAGCGCACCGAAGACATAAACCGTTGCCAATGTCACCGCACTGGCCACGAACAGCCCCAGGGTGCCAAAGATCAGGGTGACGATCCCCAGCGCCATCACCGCCGTCCAGTTGGTGGATTGCAGCTCGATTAAAAATGCCCTGCCTGCTTCGGCATTGCTTGTTGCAGAAGTCGTATCGCTCATTGTCCCAGTCCTTTCTGTGTTCTTCCGGCGGATGGCGGGCGAAGAACGCACGAACACGGCAAAGGCCCCCGTTCTGACATCAGACATGAAACCGCCTTTGCGCAGAAACGGGCCACACCCCGCCCGCGCCACGCCATGCAACGCCCGCAATCCGCAAATCCGTTTCCGGTTGTTCCTCAAGGCGAGAGAAACGCGATCATGCCCTCTTCGCGCCGCACGTCTCAAAGACCAAACCGGTCACGAATAGGGCATGATGGTCGTCATGAACGTCTGCCCCCTGCCTCTTGCACCGTTCATGACGCTCTCCCGTTCCCGGATGTGTTGCCTCAATCTTCGGCTTTCAAGGCGGAAGGGAGAAAAAAGATGCAACAGGCCCACAAAACACCCGCCCCCGCACCATGACCAGCACCACCGCCAGAAAGGCGTTTCATATCATTGCCAAACACTTCGGCAGGACACGCGGCACGACACATATATCGTCATACCGGCGCAAGCCGGTATCTCAGGCCACAATCGCATGAGTTTGCGGCCCGAGCCCTAAGGCTTTCGCCCACGCTCGTCCAAGAAAATTCAAGAAGCGTGCTGCTGCCGCCAAATCGACCGAGGAAAAAGACTCTCCATGAGTTGGGAGGTGTTTGTTTAACTCATTGACAAAACACAATAAAACGTCATTGCCGGGCCCCGTCCCGGCTATCCAGGGCCAGGAATGAGGCGTTTTTGGTGGGCGATGGTGCTCACCAACAGGCTTGATCTGAACCGTATGCTTTTTGATGGGAGATTCCCCTCTAAGGATAGAGCCCAGAAAAACCGTTCCTGACAACCATCACCGCATGCGTAAATCGCCCCTGGATGCCCGGGACACGCCCGGGTAGACATTTTCCCATGGTTTTTCAATGAATTAAACAAACACTTGCCGTCAGAAGCTCAATTGGTCCCAGTACAGCGGGCGGCAGGCAGAAAGAGCGCATGATCCTAACCTCCCCCTGATAGGGGGAGGTCGGCGCGAAGCGCCGGGTGGGGGTCGGGCCGCAAGCGCAGCGCTGAGTTGCCCGACCCCCTCCCCGTCCCTCCCCCTACCAGGGGAAGGGGGAAAGTGGTGCTTCGTGTATGGAAAGAAATATCAAGGGCAACTGAGTTTATGACGTAACTAGTTGAACTTCCATAAGAAATATCACCCCTTAAGTTTTGGCAAGGGTGGAAGCATGCCTGGATAAAGACATCTGCATAGCATGTGATTAATCACGCTCTTCATGGCGAACATCATTCGCAACGCACAGAGCAATTGAATCAGGCACTACCGGACTGATCTACAGGGTGACAAGGTAGATGGCAACGTTGTGTCATATGGTATGATCTCCACCCCCGCGAAGGCCGCATGCCTTTGAAACGCGCGGATTTCAGGAAACCCAGCCGCACATATTCTCCCGCGCCAGCGTGGCCAGCATGGCAAGGCCCGTGGGCGTGGCGTTCAGACAGGGCACCACCGCATAATTCTCTCCGCCATGGGCCAAGAAGGTCTCGCGCCCGGCAATGGCGATCTCCTCCAAAGTCTCCAGACAATCCGCCGCAAACGCCGGCGTGATCACCAAAAGGTTCTCCACGCCCTCTTCCGCCAGCCGCCGCAACGTTTCATCCGTATAGGGCTGCAGCCATTCCGCCCGCCCCAGGCGCGACTGAAAGGTGGTCAGCAGCATCTCATCGGGCAGATTGAGCCGCGCTTTCAGCAACCGCGATGTCTCCATGCAGTGCCGCTCGTAAGGATCGCCCTTCTCCACACAAGTCTTCGGTAACCCGTGATAGGAGGCGATGATCCGCTGCGGTCTCCAGTCCAGCCCCGCCATGGCCGCCTGCACACTCTCGGCCAGCGCATCGATATAGGCCGGATGATCATAATAGGGCGGCACGAACCGCAGCGTTGGCTGATGCCGCATGCCGGCCAGCACGCGAAATACCTCATCCACCACCGTCGCCGTCGTCGTGGCGGAATACTGCGGATAAAGCGGAAAAATGACGATGCGCTCATGCCCCTCTGCCATGAGCGCATGCAGGCGCGCCGCAATGGACGGCTGGCCATAGCGCATGGCCCAGTCCACCCGCACCGCATCGCCAAAGACCTCACGCAGGCCTTCCGCCTGCCGGCGCGTGATCTGTTTCAGGGGAGCCTCGCCACTGTCCGCATCCCAGATGCTGGCATAGGCCTTCGCCGAGCGCGGGCTGCGAAAGGGCAGGATGATCCCGTGCAGCACGAACCACCATATGGCCCTTGGCGCCTCGATCACGCGGCGATCGGAAAGAAATTCGCGCAAATACCGGCGCACATCCGCCGTTTGAGGCGAATCCGGCGATCCCAGATTGACAAGCAGCAGGGCCGGCGGTTTTGCGGACATGGAATGAAGCACTCCCTGGTCACGGTATCCGTCGCGGACGGCTTCTCAAGGCCGCCCAGTGATGCCCGCATCATGGCGCCGGCGTCAAGCCGGCATTCTTCACCACAGAGAAGCCAAAGGCTTTTCCCCTTCATCCCTTCAGCGCCTTGTGCGGGAGAACCGCATGGGTCAGCCAGTTGGCGATTTCCAGCGTGCGCAATCTGAAATCGAGCGCATCATCCTCCGCGCCATAGAGAAAGCGCAAGGCCCGATCCTGCGGGTCCTCATGCAGGCGCAGCAAACCGGCGGCATAACGCTCCACCGCCGCCTCATCCTCGAACAGGCCCAGCGAAACAAGCCGCGCCTTGCGACAGCGCATGTGCAGCGCCACCTCGCGCGCATCGAACTCCGGATGATACTGCACCGCCCAGAACAGCCCCGGTCCGTGGCGAATGTCCACCGCCTGCACCGGCGTGAAGGCGTTTTCCGCCAAAAGCACCGCCCCCGGCGGCAGGCGCGTGGCCATATCATCATGCACCGCCCAGGCATCGAACACATCCGGCTTGCCCGCATACATGGGATGACCGCGCCCGGCCGCCGTCAGCCGGATCTTGCGCGCAAGCCCCGTTTCACGCCCGTTGGGATTGGGCCCGCAATCCCCACCCGCGGCCATGACCGCCACCTGCAGCGCCCAGCAGGAGCCGAACTGCGGAACCCCTGCTGCAAACACCTCCCGGGCAAAGGCGATCTGCCGCGTCACTTCCGGCGCACCGGAATGGATGGTCAGCGACGATCCCGTCCACACCACGCCGTCAAAACCGGTCAGCGTCTCCCCCCTGGGCAAAGCGGCATCGGCATCGGCCACAAACAGGCTGACGCTCTCAATCTTTGCGTTCAGGCGCTTCAGTGTCTCGGCATAAAGATCGCAAGCCAGCGCAATGCCGCAATCGACAAGGTCCTGCCGCCCGTTTCGCGAATAGCCGTCCACGACAAGAAGCCGCACCGTCATCACCCTTTCTCCTGTATGCCGAAAGAAAAACGCCGTGCCCCCCGGGGCATTGCAGGCATAGGCCAACACATCCGCCGGGAAAAGACGAAAAAGGTCATGACGGGGGACCTCGCTCCCTGATCAGCCTTTGACAGGTGCCGCCGCACCGCCCATGTTCAGCCTGAAAGAGAAAGAAGGCCGATGCTGCCAATCATGCCAGGGAAGGAGCCTGTCCATGACCCATGTCGTGACCGGGGGTGCCGTGGCGGCCGGACACGAATTGACTGTCCGCGCCGGGATCTTCGCGCTTGAAGAAGGCGGCAATGCCGTTGATGCCGCCATTGCCGCCGCCTTCATGGCCACCGTGGTGGAGCCGGTGCTGGCCTCGCCGGGGGGCGGCGGCTTTGCCATAATCGGCCGGGTGAACAATGCCGATGAGACGATCCTGTGCGACTTTTTCGCCCAGACACCAAAACACCGAAACGACACGGCCGAATTCACCGCCATTGAGGCCGATTTCAGCACCACCACCCAGACCTTTCACATCGGCGCCGGCAGCACGGCCACGCCCGGCTTCATCCCCGGGCTTTTCGCCCTGCATGAACGCTTCGCCAGACTGCCGATGCAAACCCTCCTCTCTCCTGCCCGCGAGGTGGCGGAGAAGGGCCATAAGGTCAACGCCTTTCAGGCCTTCCTCTTCCGCGTCGTCGCCCCCATCCTGCTCGCCACGGAAGAAAGCCGCGCCCTGTTTGCGCCATCGGGCGCGCTGCTTGCGCAAGGGGACACGCTCGTCAACCCCGGGCTTGCCCGGCTTTTTGCCCGCCTGGCTGACGGCGGCAAGACGGCCTGGCATGAAGAGGTTGCTCCCGCCCTTCTCTCGCTCATGGCGGAACGCGGCCATCTCCGGGAGGAGGATCTGCGCACCTATCACGTAGCCTGGCGCACGCCGCTGCATCTGGAAACGGCGCAGGGCACCGCTTTCCTCAACCCGCCGCCGGCCGCATCCGGCGTCATGATCGCGCTGGCTGAAAACTTTCTGCAGGAGATAACGGACGAGAGGGCCGAGTGCGCCGCCTGCGCCTGGGCGGAAGCCCTGCGCCGGGTCGATGATCTGCGCCGCCAGTCCGGGCATGATGTGACCGCCCTCGCCGCCGCGCTTGCCCATCCTGCATCCCGCCGCGGCACAACGCACATCTCGGCCGTTGATTCTGAGGGGCTTGCCTGCGCCATCACCGTCTCCAATGGCGAGGGCAATGGCCAGATCGTTCCCGGCTACGGCTTCATGCCCAACAACATGCTGGGCGAGGAAGACGTCAATCCTCATGGGGATACCGGCTGGCCTGTGGATGTGCGCCTCTCCTCCATGATGGCGCCCACGCTCGCCCGCGCATCAAACGGCCGCTTTCTCGCCTTCGGCTCCGGCGGATCCAACCGCATTCGCTCCGTCATCTTTCTCATGCTGCAGCGCCTGCTCGCCGAGGGCCGCGCCCTCAAGGATGCTGTCGAAGCCCCGCGCCTGCATGTGGAAGACGGCCACCTCGATGCCGAACCCGGCTGGCCGGAGAACGTCCGGGCCGAACTGGCGCGCCACTTTCCCGATCACCGCTTCTGGCAGGAAAAGAGCCTGTTCTTTGGCGGCTGCCATGCCGTGGAGCGTTCCGCCACCGGCGATCTCTTCGCCCATGGTGACAGCCGCCGCGCCGGCCATGCCGCCATCATCTGAAAGTTTCACGCACGGATGTGAAGTCTCCTTGAGGGCGAGAAAAAGCTGCCGCCGGAAGAATATTTGAGGCTGTCCCGGACCTGCATCGGGATCCCGACTGTGCAGGGCGGCAGATCAAAAGATGCATCTTTCCATCCTCCCCCTGATAGGGGGAGGTCGGCCCCGCAAGGGGCCGGGTGGGGGTCGGGCCGCACGCGCATGAGTTCATTGCCCGACCCCCTCCCCCTACCAGGGGGAGGGAAAAAGTGGTGCTTTACGTTTGAAAGGAATATTCAAGAGCAACTGAGCTGATGACGTTTTCTTTTATATATCAATGAGTTAAACAATAGCCCCAGACACATGCACAGGCATTATTTCTCGCTCGACAGGATGGATGCGCAGCACTTCTCAAATTTTTCTGAACAACACTGCCCGCAAACATGAAACGCCTGCGGAGAGGCAAAGGAAAGCACTCTTGCATGCGAGAGAGTATCAGGCGCGGGCGGCCATGTGCGCAGGCGCGCCGTTGGCCAGCTCGCGGAGCGCCGGTTCGTTGAGGATGGTCACCTTGGAGCGCCCTTTCAGGGCGATGAGCCCGCGCCGCTCCAGCTCCTTCAGGCCGCGCGAGACCGTCTCCGGCTGCAGCCCCATGTAATCGGCAATATCGGCGCGGCGCAGGGCGAGATCCACGGTCTTGAGGCTGTCGCCGCCCAGCTGGCGCCTGCGGCATTCGAAGATGTAGGCCGCCAGCCGCTCCGGCGCCGACTTCTTGCCCAGATCCACCGAATGCTCCGCCGCCAGGTGAATCTGCTCGCGCATGTTGTCGATAGTCACCGCCTGCACATCGGGATTGTCGCGCATCAGGCGATCGAAGGTTTCCGAATCGAGCGCACAGATCCGCGCCGGCGTCAGCGCCACCAGCTGCCCGGCCGGCCGCTGGGTGGGCCGTCTGAGATCGATGATGTCCCCCTGCCAGAACAGCGTGGCGATGGAGCGGCGCCCGTCCTTGAGCACATGCTGCAGGCCGATGACGCCATCGATCACCGCGATGATGGGATTGCGCTGCAAAAGCCGGGCCGAGACCGGCTGCTTGCGATTGATGCTGGTGGGATTGGACCGCGCCGAAAGCTCCACCAGCTCGCCCACTGACATTTGCGCACAGATCAGCTGACTGTCCATGCGCAAGGCACAGAACCGGCATTTGTCGGCGATGGTTGCGGCGGGCCTGTCCATTGGCGCGTCCCGGATTGTCCCTTCCCAGTTCCCTCCTGTGCCTTGCACTCTAGAAAGCGCAGAAAAGCCTGCATTGACGATGGTCAAGTTTTTTGCGCGCTTTCCCTGCCGAAAAGGCACAAACTTTGCATCTTTCATGCCGGTGCACGGAATGGATCTGGGCAGAGCTGAAGCCTGTGCCTATTATATCGGACAAGGAAAAACCGGACTGACCGCCTCATGGCGCGCAAAGGAGCACACAGGTATTTCGCGCCTCATGGCGAGAACCGATCGGGGAGAGGACCGAGATGGCAAACGACAGGAAGGAGACGGCCCGCAAGGTTCTGCAGATGCTGGAACTGACCAATCTGGCGGCAGACTGCAACGAGGAGAAGGTGCGGGAACTCTGCGCCCTGGCACGCACGCCCCATGGCGACGTTGCCGCCGTTTGCGTGCCGCAGAAATTCGTCTCTCTCGCCCGCGATCTTCTGAAAGGCTCGCGCATCGCTGTGACCACCGTGGCCAACTGGCCGCGCGGCCGCTCGAAGGTGGACTATGTGGCGGCCGAGGCGGAAATCGCCTTTTTCGAGGGCGCCGATGAGGTCAATGTCGTCATGCCCTGGCGGCAGGTGATCCAGCGCGAGGAACGCACACCGGCCTCCATGATGGAAGAATGCGCTCGCATGGCCGGCCGCCGCCAGTTCATCAAGGCCACGCTCGAGGCCGGCCAGTATGAGGAAGATTGGCTTTTGCGCGATGCCACCCGTGTCGCCATCGACAACGGCGCCGAATTTATCGAGACCGAATCCGGCAAGACCGACCGCCGCTGCACCCTCGATCAGGCCCGGGTGATTCTGGAAGAGATGAAGGCGCACCACCGCGACAGCGGCTTCAAGGTCGGCAATGTCAGAACGCTGGATGAAGCCGCGGCCTATCTCGCCCTCATCGCCGAGATCATGGGCGCGGACTGGCTGGAGGATGACAACGTCCGCATTGGCGGCGGCCCTGACCTTCTGGAGGAAATCCTCGCCGAGCTCAACGCCCGCGAGGCCGCCTGACCCTGAAGGCTGACACGCCGGCACAGCCGCATCGGATGAATGGCCAAAACGGGCTTTTCCGCCTGTTTCAACAATGAAAACACTCGCCCGGAGCAATAAACCGGGCCTGACCCGCGCGACAAACAGGCCTTTACGCCATCAGGACAAAAGCGTATCGCCTTCGCCCAACACAAGCCCGGGGGCCAATGCCTCCGGGGCTAGGTGCAGATGAATGAGTGCAGGGCGCCCCGTATCGGTCGCGGCGCGCGCCGCCTCAAGTGCCGCGGGAAAATCCTCCGTCCTGTTCACCCTTAAGCCCACGCCGCCGCAAGCCTCGGCATAAGCGGCGAAATCGGGATTGATCAGCGCCGTTGCGCAATCCCTTCCCGGAAACTTGCGCACCTGATGCAGGCGAATGGTGCCATACTGGCCATTGTCGGCGACGATGACGAGAATGCCGAGGCCGTATTGCACGGCGGTGATAAAGTCCTGCATCGTCATCTGAAAACAGCCATCGCCGGCAAAACAGATCACCGGCCGCTCCCGCCGGGCGAGCTTGGCGGCAATGGCTGCCGGCAGGCCATAGCCCATGGAGCCGGAAACCGGCGCCAGCTGCGTGCCCCAGCGGCGATAGCGCCAGAACCGGTGCACCCACAGCGCATAGTTGCCGGCGCCGTTGGTGATTATCGTCTCCTCCGGCATGTGTTCGCGCAAATGGAGGATCACCTGCCCGAAATCCACATCCCCCGGCATCGGCGGCGGCGTCTCGCTCCAGGCCAGATAATCCGCATGCGCCTCCTTCATCCAGCTCTCATCCTTTGCGGCAATGCCCGAAATGCTCTCCGCCACGGCCTCGAGAAAGGCTTCCGGCACTGCCTGAATGCCTAAGTCTGGATGATAGACCCGGCCGATCTCGGCGCCGCTTGCGTGAATCTGGATCAGACGCTGCTGCGGGTGCGGAATGGACAGAAGCGTATAACCCTGCGCGGGCACTTCCGCCATGCGCGCGCCAAGGAGGATCAGCAGATCGGCCTGCTCGATCCGCGCTTTCAAGGCGGGATTGAGCGCAAAGCCGACATCGCCGGCATAAGACTCATGCAGGGGATCACACAGCATCTGCCGCCTGAAGGAAACGGCCACGGGGATCTTCAATGTCGCAGCCACCTCCATCAGCAGCGTGCGCGCCCGCGCCGTCCAGCGTGATCCGCCTGCGATGATCAGCGGCCGTTTGGCCTCCGCCAGATGCGCGAGAAACAGCCGCACACTCTCCGCATCCGCCCCCGGCCGTGCAGCCTCCGCCCTCCCTGCCACATGCTGACACCCATCGTCCGCGCAGGATCCGGAAAGCACATCCTCCGGCAGCGCCAGCACCACCGGCCCGGGCCTTTCCGCCATGGCCACATGAAAGGCCCGTGAGATCACCTCGGGCAGGCGCGCGGTTTCGCAAACCTCCTCCACATGCCGGGCCATGCCGCCGAAAAAGAGAGCCGGATCCATCTCCTGAAACGCGCCGCGATGGCGATGCCCGCGCGCCACCTGCCCCATCATCAGAATCATCGGCGTTGAATCATGAGAGGCCACATGCACACCCGCAGAGGCATTGGTGGCCCCCGGCGCCCGCGTCACCAGCGCCACACCGGGGCGACCGGTGAGCTTGCCGGTGGCTTCCGCCGCCATGGCCGCGGTGGATTCATGCCGGCAGGTGATCACCGTAATGCCCGATCCGTCCAGCGCCGCCAGGATCGGCAGATAACTCTCGCCCGGAACGCAGAAAACCCGCTCAACCCCTTGCGCCTTCAGCGCCGCCACCAGCAGCTCGCCACCTGTCGGCATGCCACACTCCCGATCAATGTGTCCCGCTTGATCTCAAACCGCCCTTGCCCCTGTGAACCAAGGCGGCATTGGCCGTCATCGGCGGCAAGCATGTGCCCATGCCGCCGATCTCGTCCATTCCCCCTTCGATGGGGGTGCAGGGACGCGCGAAAAAACAGCCCGAAAGCGGCCGTCAACAAGCAGAGGGTTTCAGCCGCATGGGCAGCCCCGCCACCATGAACACCGCCTCATCCACCGTTTGCGCCAGCAACTGGTTGGCCATGCCTGCCTCGTCCCGAAAGCACCGGCCCATCGGCGTTTCCGGCACGATCCCCAGGCCCACCTCGTTGGAGACGAGGCAAATCGTCCCCGGCAGCGTGTGCAGCGCATCGCACAGAAGCGCCACCTCCTCGCCGATGTTGCGCCCCGCATGCATGAGATTGCTCAGCCACAGCGTGATGCAGTCCACCAGAACGAAAGTCTGCCGCTTGCACACGCTGCGCAACGCCGCCACCAGCTCCAGCGGCTCTTCCACCGTTTCCCAGGCCGTGCCACGCCGCGCCTTGTGAATGGCGATTCGCTGCGCCATTTCGGCATCGCCCGGTTCCGCCGTCGCCAGATAGACCCGCGGGCCCGCATGGGCCTCGCCCAGATGTTCCGCATGCCGGCTCTTGCCGGAGCGCGCACCGCCGAGAACGAGTATGCTGTGGGCCATGACGCCTCCTCCCAAGGTATCGACAGCAAAGTCTATCAGAATTGCGCCGAAGTGTGCTATGGCCTGCCCAGGATCATCCGGAGACAGGCTCATGCACGAGACTGGGCAGGACAGCCCCACGGGCAGCGCAGAAGGCGGCAACGGCGACAACCGGCCCGAAAACTGGCCGCGCATCGCCTTCGTCGCCGCCGACAGCGAGGAGGCGCAACAGGCGCTCAAAGAACTGGAAAAGCGCTATCCGCACGTGCCGGAAGAGGAAGCCGACGTGATCGTCGCCCTCGGCGGCGATGGCCTGATCCTGCACACCATGCACAGGATCCTTGGCACCAGGAAGGCCATCTTCGGCATGAACCGCGGCTCCGTCGGCTTTCTCATGAACGATTATTCGCCGGACAATCTTCTGGAGCGCCTGCGCCGTGCCGAGGTGACGGAGATTCACCCCTTGCGCATGCTGGCCGAGGATGTGCAGGGCAACGATCATCAGGCCCTCGCCTTCAACGAGGTGTCGCTCTTCCGCCAGACCCATCAGGCCGCCAAGCTGCGCATCATCATCGACGGCAAGGTGCGCATGGAAGAGCTCATCTGCGACGGCATCATCATTGCCACCCCGGCGGGCTCCACGGCCTACAACCTCTCCGCCCACGGTCCCATTCTGCCCATCGGCGCGCCCCTGCTGGCGCTCACGCCCATCTCTCCTTTCCGCCCGCGCCGCTGGAAGGGCGCCATCCTGCCCAAGGAGGCGCATGTGCGCATCGAGGTGCTGGAGGCGAAAAAGCGTCCCGTCGCCGCCGTTGCCGACAACCGGGAATATCGCAACATCGCCTGGGTGGAGGTTGAACAGGATGAAAGCGTCTCCGCCCGCCTCATGTTCGATCCCGGCCATTCCCTCGCCGAGCGCATCATCAACGAGCAATTCGTCTACTGAACCCCCGCAGACGAAGCCTCCGTGCCTGCGCCAGGAGGCGCGCATGAGCGCATTACGATATATAACAATTTGCAATTGCGATTAACGATAACAATCAACCACACACAAGCCTCGCACAGGTTTGCCGGCCTATGACCGCCTTGAACAGGGCGCGCAACGCTTGATGCGTTCAAAAAGCGCCCCCTGGCAGCGCATCGATGTGGGAGGCTTCGGATCATGTATTTCATCTGGAAAGACTCAATGACCATCGACAACGGCATTATCGATGATGATCACCGCCATCTCATCGAGATCATGGACGGGATCATGATTCTTGTGACCAGCAAGGCGCCGCAGGGCGCTGTGCTTGCCATGCTCAAGGCCCTGCTTGATTTCGGGGAGAAGCATTTTCAGCGCGAGGAGATGTTGCAGAAGGCCGCAGGCTTTCCGGAAAACGAAAGCCACCGGCGCATACACGATCAGCTTCTCAATGATTTGCGGGCCTATATCGCCGATCTTTCCAACGTAAGCTGCCAGGACCTCACACCGGAGCAGTGTCACAAGCGCATTCACGAGACCAAGCGCTTTCTCACCCGCTGGCTCATCGCCCATATCCTCGGTGAGGACACCAAGATGCGCCCCTATGTGGAACGCATGCAGCCTGTGGCCACCGCCATGCCGCTTCTGCGCGCCTCCTGACTAGCCTGAGCGGATACGCGCTTCAAAGGGCCGCACCATACGATACACGCACCGTCATACTGCAGATTGCCTCTGCTACCCCTGACATTTTTCATGTAGAGAGCACCGCTCTGCTTCTCTCTCCCTTGCAGGAGATAGGGCAGGAGATAAATTCCGGCTGATCTGCGGCATGACGGTGCGCCATCCGCGTCGGGTGAAATGACATGCCAAGGCGGGCGTGGGCCAATGCCCCTCGCCCGCGCATGCGTCAGCGAATTTCCCAGGTGAACGTCACCCGCACCGAAAGTTTCTTCTCCCCGCGAGCCACCGGCACCGCTGCGGAGCGAACCGCCCTAGACTTCATCATGGGCTGGAACATGCGCGGCTGCGGCACAATCCCGCCGTTTTCCCGCACATCGATCACCGGCCCCAGCTTGAAGCCTCCCTCTTCGGCAATCACCCGTGCCTTGGCCAGCACGTTGCGCACCGCCTGACGGCGCGCCTGCTGCTGCAGCTTCCAGGGATCGGAGAAATCGAAACGCACGCTCTCGATTCGGTTCACGCCCGCCGAGACCACGGAATCGAGCACACCGCCCAAGCTTTCCAGATTGCGCACGCGCACCTGCAGCATGTTGCGCACGCGATAGCCCTCCAGCACGGTATGGTAATTCCCCTGCTTGTCCTTGATATCCCTGTAGACGGGGCTGACCGAGAAGTTGCTGGTGATCATGTCCTTCTCGGCGATCCGCCACTTTTCCTTCAGGGTCACGAACACCTTGCGCATGCGGGCGGTATTGTCCGAAAGCGCCTGCCGCGCCGTTTTCGCCCGGGTTTCCACGCCGAAGGACACGATGGCCATGTCCGGCATCGCCGCCACTTCGCCAACCGCACTCAACACCAGCGTGCGCATCCGCTCCTTGGCCAGGGCCGCCTGTTCCGTTCCGAATGCAAGAAGTGATGCCACGCCCGCAACCAGCGCCAGCGCCTGCACCTTCGCAAAACCCGAAAAACGCCCAGACGTCATGATCGAAAACTCCTTTACCGACGGCCACACATTGCCGTGACCAAAACGTCCGCCCCCTGCTCGCGCGTTGCCCGAGTAAAAAAGGCCTGATATAGATGCCATCGATATTCGGGCCATTGTATGACCATGCACGCAAGGGGGTGATATACCCTATCGGCATTCAGGTCCGAGTTCTCTTCAGGGGTCCGTAGCTCAATTGGTTAGAGCTGTCGGCTCATAACCGACTGGTTGCAGGTTCGAGTCCTGCCGGACCCACCATGAACACCCCCTTCCCGCATCTGTTTCTCCCGCTCAAGGGGCTTTGTCCCTTCATACCCCATTGTCCGCCTATAATAGGCCATCAGGACATCTGCGCGATCAGTTGTGGCGCAGACGCCCGGACTGTTTCATGCACAGCAGCCATGCGGAAATTGCGAAAAGAAACGAATGCAAGCATTCACACGCCCTCGGCCATTTCCCGAGAAAACAACTAGGGAAATTTCTCTTACCACATTTGAAAGACCGAGCGCCTTGCTAGGAATTTTTACATGATCCCGGTCATGATTTTCACCCACTCTTTTGCCCCTTTTCTGATGTGCGACGGTTTGCCGTCATCCAATTCTTAACAAAAGTCAAGGATCGGACATCACGGATCGGTGAGGCTTCACGCGGCAAGGGAAGGGAGCGACTGCCAGGGATGCGCCCCCTTTCGGGTTTCAGGCACGGAGTGATCCGCATCCCACACGGGCCACGGGCCCGGGGATGAAAAAACGGCAGTCGTTGCAGAGCGTCCGGGGAGGCCCGGCATGAGCCGCAGACTCACACGCAGGGAGCTGTTCGCCAGCCTGACGGGTGATGCCATCCGCCGGCCGCCGGGTGCTGTCTGCGAGGCGGAATTTCTCGAACGCTGCGATGGTTGCGGGCGGTGCATTGAGGTCTGCGCTGCCGAAACCGGCGTTCTAAAGCCCGATCGCGCCGGCGCTCCGCTGCTCGACTTTGCACGGGGGCACTGCACCTTCTGCGCCCTGTGCGTGAAAAGCTGCCCCACCGGCGCGCTCAAAAATGCCGAGGCCGTGGAATGGCGCGAGTGGGCCTTTCCCTGGCACATGAGCATAGACGAGGCAGCGTGCCTGGAATTTACCGGCACCACCTGCCGCATGTGTGAATCCGCCTGTGAGGACGCGGCCATCCATTTCCGTCCCCTGCCGGGCTTTCGCACCCGTGCCTGGATTGAGGCTGCCGAGTGCACCGGCTGCGGCGAATGTCTCGCCCGGTGCCCGCAGCAGGCCATCAGGATCATCGAGCGCACAGCCGGCGAAGGCGGCATCGTCCCTGCGGGGGATCAGGAAAACCTGTCTGGAAATGGGGAGAGAGCGGCATGAGCATCTGTTCGCTGGTCGTGTTCACCAAGCCTGAGGCCACCGAGACGGTCAAGGCCGAGATTGAGAAGCGCGAGGGCTGTGAGGTCCCGGGCCATGAAGCGGGCAAGCTCGTGGTGCTGATGGATCACCCCAGCCGTGAGGTGATGAGCCAGACGATCATGGACATTCACAACATCACAGGCGTGATCAGCGTCTCGCTCGTCTACGAATATTTCGAGGATAACGGACAGGCCGATCGCGACACCGGCAAGAAGGATGCCGCAAAGGCCTCTTCCGCCGCGGCGGAACAGGCTGCGGGCACAGCCTGATTTCTCTTCAGGTCTGTCGGGATCGGCCGCATCAGAACGGGTTCACCAGGGACCATGAAAGAGGATCAGACGGAGTAAAGAGAGGGAAGAGAGGGAGAAGACGATCGGATCATCGAGTTTCTGAAAGCCGGATGGATCGTTTCGAGGGCGCAAGGAGGAAGACCATGCAAATGAATCGCCGAGATTTCATAAAGGCGCAGGCCGTCGCCGCCGCAGCAGCGACGGCGGGCATCTCCATCCCCGCCGCCGAGAAGGCCGCCGCCGCCGAGGATGCCGGCATCCGCTGGGACAAGGCGGCTTGCCGCTTCTGCGGCACGGGCTGCTCGGTGCTGGTGGGCGTGAAGGACGGCCGCGTCGTCGCCACCCAGGGCGACCCGGACGCCCCCGTGAACAAGGGGCTCAACTGCATCAAGGGCTATTTCCTCACCAAGATCATGTACGGCGCCGACCGCCTCACCAAGCCCTTGCTGCGCATGAAGAACGGCAAGTTCGACAAGAACGGCGAGTTCCAGGAGATTTCCTGGGATGAGGCCTTCAAGATCATGGCCGAGAAGTTCGTCGAGGCCCGGCGCAAGAAGGGCCCGAAGGGCATCGGCATGTTCGGTTCCGGCCAGTGGACGATCTGGGAGGGCTATGCCGCCCAGAAGCTGATGAAGGCCGGTTTCCGCTCCAACTCGCTGGAGCCCAACGCGCGGCACTGCATGGCCTCCGCCGTGGCGGCCTTCATCCGCGGTTTCGGCATCGACGAGCCGGCCGGCTGCTATGACGATATCGAAGCCACCGACACCTTCGTGGTGTGGGGCTCCAACATGGCGGAGATGCACCCCATCCTGTGGTCGCGCGTGACCAACAGGCGCTTAACCCACGACAAGTGCCAGGTGCACGTGCTCTCCACCTTCCGCAACCGCTGCTTCGACCTGGCGGACAACGGCATCATCTTCAAGCCGCAGACGGACCTGGCGATTCTCAACTTCATCGCCAACTACATCATCGAGAAGGGCACCTACAACAAGGCGTTCATCGAGAAGCACGTGAACTTCAACGTCACGCCCACCGACATCGGTTATGGCCTGCGCGCCAACGATCCGCGCGAGAAACGGGCCAAGAACCGCGGCAAGGGCAAACTCACGAAGATCAGCTTCGAGGAGTACAAGAAGCACGTCTCCAAGTACACGGTGGACTATGTCTCCGAGCTCTCCGGCGTGCCCAAGGAGCAGCTCATCAAGCTGGCCGAGGCCTATGCCGATCCGAACCGCAAGGTGGTCTCCTTCTGGACCATGGGCTTCAACCAGCACACGCGCGGCACGTGGGTGAACGGCCTCGTCTACAATGTGCACCTGCTGATGGGCAAGATCGCCGAGCCCGGCAACTCGCCCTTCTCGCTCACCGGTCAGCCCTCCGCCTGCGGCACCGCGCGCGAGGTGGGCACCTTCACCCATCGTCTGCCGGCGGATCTTGTCACCAAGAGCGACGCGCACTGCAAGTTCGCCGAGAAGATCTGGAAGTTGCCGCCCGGCACCATTCCGCGCGCCAACGGCAAGATGGACGGCAAGGATCAGCCGGACATCACCGGCAAGCCCATGGGCAAGACGCTCATTCACGCCGTGGCCATGCACCGCGCGCTGCATGATGGCGTGATGAACGTCTTCTGGGTGATGTGCAACAACAACCTGCAGGCGGCCGCGAACTTCAACAACGAGAGCTGGCCGGGCTGGCGCAATCCGGAGAACTTCATCATCGTCTCCGATCCCTATCCCACCGTCTCGGCCATGGGTGCGGACCTGGTGCTGCCCACCGCCATGTGGGCCGAGAAGGAGGGCGCCTACGGCAACTCCGAGCGGCGCACCCAGTTCTGGCGTCAGCAGGTGAAGGCTCCCGGCGAGGCGCGCTCCGACCTGTGGCAGATCGTCGAGTTCTCCAAGTACGTGAAGGTGGACGACGTCTGGCCGGCCGAGCTTCTGGATCAGAAGCCCGAGTACAAGGGCAAGACCCTCTTCGACATCCTGTTCAAGAACGGGCAGGTGGACAAGTTCCCCTATCCCGGCAAGATTGTCGATGATCGGGGCAACGAATACGCCAACGACGAATCCGAGTACTTCGGCTTCTATATCCAGAAAGGCCTCTTTGAGGAGTATCGCCGCTTCCAGTGGGAGGGCCCGAAGCGCGGCCACGAGATGGCGCCCTTCGACGAGTACCACAAGGTGCGCGGCATGCGCTGGCCGGTCATCGACGGCAAGGAGACGCTGTGGCGCTTCCGGGCCGGCTACGATCCCATCGTCCGCAAGTACAAGCCGGACGCCAAGGATGGCGAGGTCTACTTCTACGGCAAGCCGGACGGCAAGGCGAACATCATCTTCGCGCCCTACGAGCCGCCGGCGGAGCCGCCGGATGATGAATACGACCTCTGGCTGGCCACGGGCCGCGTGCTCGAGCACTGGCACTCCGGCTCCATGACCCGTCGCGTGCCCGAGCTCTTCCGCGCGATGCCCTACGCCAAGGTCTACATGAACAAGAAGGACGCCAGAAAGCGCAAGCTGCGCAATGGCTCCAAGGTGAAGGTCATCACCCGTCGCGGCGAGATTGTGGCGCGTGTGGAAACCCGCGGACGCAACCAGCCGCCGGAGGGCCTCATCTTCATCCCGTGGTTCGACGCCGGCCGTCTGGTGAACAAGCTGACGCTGGACCAGACCTGCCCGATCTCCAAGGAGACGGACTACAAGAAATGCGCCTGCAAGGTCGTGAAGGCCTGAGGGCGCAAGTCAGGGGGAGCTCTCCACTCCCTTTCGGCCGGGACACCTCCTTTCAGGGGCTGTCCCGGCCAGGAAGGGGGGAGAGCCCCGCAAAGGGGCGATGCGAACGCCCATGCCGCCGGAGCCTGCGGGCGGCGCAAAGCGAGCGGTCCATCGCCTCTTTGCCGGGCTTTCCCGTAAAAAGAATGACCCCGGTGGCATGAGCCGTCAGGAGCTGAAACCATGAGCAGGAAAATCAACAGGCGCCGTTTCCTGACAGACATGGCGCGCACTGCCTGCGGCGTTTCGCTGCTCACTCTCGGTGTCGGCATTCACGCCCGTCAGGCCAGCGCCCTGCCACCGGAATATATCCGCCCCCCGGGCGCTCTGGATGAGGAAGAGTTCCTTTCCGCCTGCATCCGCTGCGGCATCTGTGTGCGGGATTGCCCCTATGGCATTCTCAAGCTGGCCGAGCTCGGCTCGGACAATCCGGCCACCGGCACGCCCTATTTCATCGCCCGCACCGGGCCCTGCGAGATGTGCGAGGACATTCCCTGCATCCCCAACTGCCCCACCAACGCCCTGGATCATTCCCTCACCGACATCACCAAGGCGAAGATGGGGCTGGCGGTGCTCATCGATCAGGAAACCTGCATCGCCTTCCTCGGCCTGCGCTGCGAGGTCTGCTACAATGTCTGCCCCGTGCGCGGCAAGGCCATCACCCTGGAATTCCAGCCCAACAAGCGCTCCGGGCGCCATGCCCTGTTCATCCCGGTGGTGCACTCGGAATACTGCACCGGCTGCGGCCTGTGCGAGAAGGCCTGCATCCTGGAGCGCGAGGCCATCAAGGTCCTGCCCATCCGCCTCGCCAAGGGCGAATTGGGCCATCACTACCGCCTGGGCTGGAAGGAGAAGGCCAAGCGCGGCGGCTCGCTGGTCAATCCCGACAAGCCGCATGAGTTCAACCTGCCGGAAGGCGTGAGGTACGATTACGAGTCCGGCCGCGTCTACCGCGTGGACGAGGCGCCGGACAAGATCGGCAAGTCCACCCGCGGCGGCAAGGCCCTGCCTGGTGGCGCCGAAAAGCCGCCGGCGGAGCAGATGCCGGGTACCGCCAACCCCCTGGATGTTCTCAACCGCGGCCTGCAGGAAGCGAAGTGACGCAGGCAAACTGGATCGAGAGACGAAAACAATGGCCGTTACGCCGATCGAACAACTGGGCAAGGATGCGCTGCGCACCAAGGGCTGGTTCGGCGCCTACAAGTGGCTCATCCTGCGCCGCATCTCGCAGGCGGCCATCATCGGCCTGTTCATCGCCGGGCCGGTGGGCGGCATCTGGATCCTGAAGGGAAACCTCGCCGGCTCCTGGCTGTTTGAGACCGTACCCCTGGTTGAACCCTTCGTCTTCCTGCAGATGCTGGCGGCGGGCATGTTCGGCTTTCTCACCACCACCCTGATCGGCGTGGCCATCGTGGTTGCCTTTTATGCCCTCATTGGCGGGCGTGCCTATTGCGCCTGGGTGTGCCCGGTCAACGTGATCACCGATGCCGCCGCCTGGGTGCGCCGCAAGCTGGGGATTACGCAGTCGGCCAAGATCTCGCCGCATACGCGCTGGTGGATGCTCGGCGCCGCCCTGGTGCTGGCGGCCATAACCGGGCAGCTGGCCTATGAGCTGGTCAATCCCGTCTCCATCGTGCACCGCGGCCTCATTTTCGGCATGGGCGCCGCCACCTGGCTGGTCATTGCGGGCATCTTCCTGTTTGACGTTTTCATCGCCAAGCACGGCTGGTGCAGTCATGTCTGTCCCATGGGCGCCATGTATTCGCTGATCGGCGCGAAGGCAGCGGTGAAGGTTACCTCGCCAAACCGCGCCCAGTGTGACGACTGCATGGAATGCTTCGAGGTCTGCCCGGAGCCGAAGATTCTGCCGCCGGCGCTGAAGCAGGGCATGAAACAGGGCCTGCCGGCGATGGTCACCTCGCATTTGTGCACCCGCTGCGGGCGCTGCGTGGACATCTGCTCCAAGGACGTTTTCGCCTTTGCCTTCTTGACACCGGGCAAGGCGGCGCCGGCGGAATCGGGCAAGGGTTCTTCCATGGAGGAGGAAGAGGAAAGGGAACTGGAGAAGGCATCGTAATGGAGGGAATCATGAGGAAGATCATGATCGCAGGCACGGCGGCGGCCCTTGTTCTGAGCGGCAGCCTGCTGGCAATGGCCGAGGTCAAGTCCCTGCGCGGCGAGATCCCGCTGGATGCACCGTCAAAAGCGCCGGCGCGGGCGCGGGTGATGTCCAAGGAAGGCGGTTTTAGCCGTGCCTGGAAGACGCAGCCGCCGCTCATTCCGCACAAGATCGACAAGGAGCGCATCTCGCTTGATGAGAACTCCTGCCTGCGCTGCCATGCGCCTGACACCTACAAGGCAGAGAATGCGCCGATGATCTCCAAGACGCATTTCACCGATCCACAGCATCCCAGCGACAAGAACCTCATGCGTTCGCGCTGGTTCTGCTATCAGTGCCATGTGCCGCAGGTGGAGGCCAAGCCGCTGGTGGAGAACGTCTTCGGCAAGAAATGAGAGGCAGCATCCGCCCTCGGCAAGCGGGGGGCATGAAAGGTTGCGAGCAACTTGAACAGAAAGGGGAATGTTCATGAGCGAGGGAAGTGCTGGGAAGGGGATATGGAAAACGCTGTTCAGCGGCACCATGATCATCGGTGTCGTGATCGGCGTTATCCTGTGGGGCGGCTTCAACTGGGCATTGGAGCTGACCAATACGGAATCCTTCTGCATCTCCTGTCATGAGATGAAGGACAACGTGTACGAGGAGTACACGAATTCTCCGCATTACATGAACGCTTCCGGCGTACGCGCCACGTGTCCGGACTGTCACGTGCCGCGTCCGTGGATCCACAAGGTCATCCGCAAGATCAAGGCCTCCAACGAGCTCTTCCATCACTTCATGGGAACGATCGACACGCGCGAGAAGTTCCTGAAGCACAGGGGCGAGCTGGCGGTGAGCGTGTGGAAGACCATGAAGGCCACCAACTCGCGCGAATGCCGCAACTGCCACGGTGAGACCTACATGGACTTCGACAAGCAGGATCCGCGCGCGGCGGAGCGCCACGAGGAGGCCTTTGACGCGGGCATGACCTGCATCGACTGCCACAAGGGCATCGCGCACCAGCTGCCCAAGGGCTGGAAGGAGCTGGCGAAGAAGCACGGCCTCATGCCCAAGGACGTGGAACAAGACTGACCTTGCTCATGCACCTTGCCCCATCAACGCACGCCAACGGCCGGGAGTTTTACCAAGGCTCCCGGCCTTTTTCGCATCCTTTGTCGGAAGAAGGAAAACACAGCCGTATTGAAAACGGTCCCCGCCGGGCTAGGGCGTGGACTTAATTCAAAGACGGCGATGCCAGCGGCATTTTCTTGAAAATCGCTGATCTTTTCGCCCGCAGGAAATAGCCAAAGCTATTTTCAAGGGCGAAAAGTCAGCGAGATGCAGCGAAAATGGCGACCTTCAGGGGCTGGCGCGTCGGATTTTATGAGGACACGCCCTGATCAGGTCTCCGCCTTTTCCCGGTCCTTTTCGTCCTTGCCGCCGTCGCCGTAGACCTTCTGCGCCAGGGCGGCCTCGATGAAGGCGTCAAGATCGCCATCCAGCACTGCCTGCGGATTGGTGTTTTCCACTCCCGTGCGCAGATCCTTCACCAGCTGATAGGGCTGCAGCACATAGGAGCGGATCTGATGGCCCCAGCCGATGTCGGTCTTGGCGGCCTGATCCTTCATCGCCTCCTCTTCGCGCTTGCGCAGCTCGTATTCATAAAGCCGCGCCCGCAGCATCTTCCAGGCCTGCGCCCGGTTCTGATGCTGGCTGCGCTCGTTCTGGCAGGTCACGACGATGCCGGTGGGAATGTGCGTGATCCGCACCGCGGAATCGGTGGTGTTCACATGCTGCCCGCCGGCGCCGGACGCGCGGAAGGTATCAATGCGCACATCCGAATCCGCAATCTCGATCTCGATGGTGTCATCGATCTCCGGATAGACCCAGACGGAGGCAAAGGACGTATGCCGCCGTGCTGAGGCATCAAACGGCGAGATGCGCACAAGGCGGTGCACGCCCGATTCCGTCTTCAGCCAGCCATAGGCGTTATGTCCCTTGATATGCAGGGTGGCGGACTTGATGCCGGCTTCCTCGCCCTTCTGCTCCTCAACAATGTCCACCTTGTAGCCATGCTGCTCCGCCCAGCGGATATACATCCGCTCCAGCATCGCCGCCCAGTCCTGGCTCTCGGTGCCGCCGGCGCCGGCATGGATTTCCAGATAGGCGTTGTTGGCATCCGCCTCGCCGGAAAGCAGGCTCTCCAGCTCCAGCCGCTGCGCCTCCTCATGCAGGCGGCGAATGGCCTCCTCGGCCTCCGCGACGATCTCCTCATCGCCTTCCGCCTCGCCCAGCTCGATCAGCTCCACATTCTCATCGAGCTGTTCCTCCAGCCGGCGGATGCGATTGATGCGCTCTTCCAGCGTCTGCCGCTCGCGCATGAGCGCCTGTGCCTTCTGGGGATCGTCCCAGAGGTCGGGCCTTTCCGCTTCGGCGTTGAGCTCCTCAAGACGTTTCAGCGCGGCATCCCAGTCAAAGATGCCTCCTCAGCAGTCCAATGGACCGCTTGAGTTCATCAACGAGATTCGCAATCTCCGTGCGCATCGTCCGTTCCATCCAATGCTTAAGAAAGCCGGGCTGCAGGAATGCCCGCAATGGGTTTCCGCATCAGTCCGCAGCCCCGGCCCGTGATGATCCGTCATTTCCGGTCGCGGTTTAATAAAGACCGCCGGTGCCCGTCGTCAAGCCGCCATCGCCGCCATCCCCCGCGGCATCATCGCCTCCGCCGACGGCACCGGCGCCAGCACCATATCCATAGCTGCCGGTTCCTGCGCCCGTGCCGGTGTCATCTTCCAGCGTGCCGCCGGCCACCGCCGGTTCACCGCCGAGAACCGCCGCCCCGCCGCCGATGACCGGTCCGCCTTCCTCAGGCGGCTCCTCGCCCGGCTTGAAGGCCTCGAGAATGACGTTGGGATCGCCATAGATGGCACGTTTGCCGGTCTTGGCATCTATGGGAATCAGCTGAATTCCCGGCGGCGTGCGGAACGGCACCGCCGGCTTGCCTTTCAGCGCCATGCGCAGAAAATCCGCCACCACCGGCGCGGCCAGATGACCGCCCGTGGCATCCCGCCCCATGGGCTGCGGCGTGTCATAGCCAATATAGACGCCCACCACGAGATCGGGCGTATAGCCGATGAACCAGGCGTCGCGCTCGTTGTTGGTGGTCCCGGTCTTGCCTGCCACCGGCCAGGGAAAGTCCTTGAAAGCGCTCTTGGCGGTGCCGCGCTGCACAACGCCTTCCAGCATCGAAGTGATCTGATAGGCCGTATAGGGATTGATCACCTCCTCGCGGTTTTCGATGATCTCCGGCTCCGGCTGATTGTCCCAGCGCTCCGCCTTGCATTTGGGACACTCGCGCTTGTCGTGGCGATAGACCGTGCGTCCGTAACGGTCCTGAATGCGGTCGATGACGGCAGCTTCGATGCGTTTGCCGCCGTTGGCCAGCATGGCATAGGCCGTGGTCAGGCGCAAAAGCGTGGTCTCGCCTGCGCCAAGGGACATGGACAGAACCGGCGGCAGACGGTCATAAATGCCCATCCGTTCCGCCAGCTTCGTGAATTTCTCAATGCCCATGTCATTGGCCAAGCGCACCGTCATCACGTTGCGCGACTGCTCAATCCCGCGCCGCAACGTGGAAGGCCCGTAGAACTTGTTGGAATAGTTCTTCGGCTTCCACACCGTGCCGTCTCGCATGCGAAACTCGATGGGCGCATCCAGAACGACGGAAGCCGGTGTATAGCCATTGTCCAGCGCCGCGGCATAGACGAAGGGCTTGATCGCCGATCCCGGCTGACGCTTGGCCTGGGTGGCGCGGTTGAACTGCGATAGCCCGTAGGAAAAACCGCCCACCAACGCCTTCACCCGGCCCGTATGCGGATCCATCACCACCATCGCGCCCTGCACCTTGGGCACCTGCATCAGCGCAAACAGGCCGGGCTTTTCCATCGGCGCCACCCACACGATATCCCCGGGCGCCAGAACATCCGAAACCGCCTTCACCTTCGGCCCGAGCCTGATATAGCCCTTCTTGCTCAGGCCCTTCGCCTCGCGCGCCCAAGCGACCGCCGAAAGCGGAATGCGCCCCGTCTTTTTCTCAGCCGCCGCCTTACCCTTGCCCTTTTTCGCGCTCTTTTTCGGGCGCAGGCCGATAAGCGCCTCATCCTTTGTGACATCAAGAACAATGGCCAGCGTCCAGGGGGCGATATCGCGCGGCACCTTCATCTTGGCAAGCAGCGCGCCCCAGTCAGACACCGTGGCCAGATCCACATGCTTCACCGGCCCGCGCCAGCCATGCGCCCGGTCGAAACGGATGAGCGCACGCGCCAGCGCATGCCGCGCCATGATCTGCAGCTTGGGATCCAGCGTGGTGCGCACCGAAAGCCCGCCCCCCATCAGCACGTCACGGCCATAAAGCCGGCGCACCTGCCGCCGCACTTCGTCGGTGAAGTAATCGGCCGCGAACATCTGCCCGCCAAAGGGCCGGATATGCGCCTCAAGCGGCGTTTTCACCGCCTCCTCGTATTCGGCCCGGGTAATGTAGCCATTCTCGAACATCCGCCACAGCACCCAGTTGCGCCGCTTCACCGCCGCCTCATGGTCGCGGATGGGATCAAGCCGGCCCGGCTTCTTGGGCAGGGCGGCGAGATAGGCCATCTCCGGCAGCGTCAGTTCATCCAGCGACTTGCCGAAATAGGTCAGTGCCGCCGCCGCCACGCCATAGGCGCCGCGGCCCAGATAGATCTTGTTGAGATAGAGCTCGAGGATCTGATCCTTGGTAAAGGTGCTCTCGATGCGAAAGGCGATCAGCGCCTCGCGGATCTTGCGCTGGATGGTTCGCTCGTTGCCGACGAGAAAGTTTTTGGCCACCTGCTGGGTGATGGTGGATGCACCAATGAAGCGCCGCTTGCTGCCGGTGAGATAGAAATAGGCGTTTTGCACCACCGCGCGGGCAAGAGCCGCAGGATCCACGCCAGGATGTTTGTAGAAATTCTTGTCTTCCGCCGAGATGAAGGCATGAATCAGCCGCTTGGGCATCACCGAAACCGGCACGAACAGGCGGCGTTCCTCCGCATATTCGGCCAGGAGAGAACCATCGGCGGCGTGCACCCGCGTGATCACCTTGGGCCGGAAGTTCTTCAGCGCATCGGTGCTTGGCAGGGTCTTGGACGTTTCCCAGATGATATAGCCCGCGGCAATGGCCACGCCGATGAAAAGCACAAAAAGGCCCGAAAACAGGTATCCCAGAAAACGCAGCATCTGTCAGTTTCCGAACGGTGCGTTCCTTGAAACGTGCATCACGGTCTCCCTGCCTGGCGTCGATGATGCATCCTTTCCTCCTCACGCACGGCACCGCAGGCGACCATCACGTGCAAATCGATCAGCCAATCACGTACCGGTATGACCGATTCGCATGTGACAAACCAGTCTTTCCTGAAATCACCGGCTCCGCCACCGGCCAGAAAAGAGATATGCCGCACACCTTGACCACAATTCGGCAGCCTGCCCTTTCCTTTCAAGAGCAAGTGCCAGCCGCATGGAATACACACCGCCTCACCAGGTCACACCGTCCTTCAAGAAAAAACGGTCACCCCGCGCCGAACCCTTTCACGCACAAACGCCCTCTGTACGGATCATGCATAGAATGAGGCACCAAAACGCTCGGCGCCCAGCATCCGGATTAAGAACCCGGGCAGGCACACGCGCCTGCCCGGTATTCCCTCAGTCACCCAGGAAGCTGCGCAGTTTGCGCGAACGGCTCGGGTGCTTCAGCTTGCGCAGGGCCTTGGCCTCGATCTGGCGGATACGTTCGCGCGTGACGTTGAACTGCTTGCCCACCTCCTCAAGCGTGTGATCGGTGTTCATGCCGATACCGAAGCGCATGCGCAGAACGCGCTCTTCACGCGGGGTGAGTGTTGCCAGCACCCGTGTCGTCGTCTCGCGCAGGTTGGCCTGAATCGCCGCATCAATGGGCAGCACCGCATTCTTGTCCTCGATGAAGTCGCCAAGGTGGCTGTCCTCCTCATCGCCCACCGGCGTCTCCAGCGAGATCGGCTCCTTGGCGATCTTCATCACCTTCCGCACCTTGTCCAGCGGCATGGACAGACGCTCGGCAATCTCTTCCGGCGTCGGCTCGCGGCCGATTTCGTGCATCATCTGCCGCTGGGTGCGCACGATCTTGTTGATGGTCTCGATCATGTGCACCGGAATACGGATGGTGCGCGCCTGATCGGCGATGGAACGGGTAATCGCCTGACGGATCCACCACGTGGCATAGGTGGAGAACTTGTAGCCGCGCCGGTATTCGAACTTGTCCACCGCCTTCATCAGGCCGATGTTGCCTTCCTGGATGAGGTCCAGGAACTGCAAGCCGCGGTTGGTGTATTTCTTGGCGATGGAGATCACCAGCCGCAGGTTGGCCTCCACCATCTCCTTCTTGGCCTGGGCGGCCTCGCGCTCACCTTTCTGCACCCGCCGCACGATACGCCGGAACTCGCCGATCGGCAGGCCGACCAGCGTGGCGATCTCGTGAATCTCGTCACGGATGCGCTTGATCTCGTCCTTCTCCTTGGCGACGAAATCCTTCCAGCCATAGCGGCTCAGCCGTCCCACGCGCGAGGTCCACATGGGATCGAGCTCATAGCCCTGATATTCCTTGAGGAAATCCTCGCGCGGCACGCCATGCGCCTCCGCCAGTCGCATCAGCCGCCCCTCAAGGGCGTTGAGGCGCTTGTTGATGTCATAGAGCTGCTCCACCAGCGCCTCGATGCGCGCATTATTGAGATGCAGCGATTTCACATCCTGCACGATCTCATTGCGCAGCTTCTTGTAACGCCGCTGCTGCGCCGGCGAGAGCCGCTTCTTGTCGACGATCTCGATGTCCTGCAGCCGCCGCAGCGCCTTGTAGTTCTTGGCAATGCGGTCGAAGGTTTCCAGAACCTTGGGCTTCAGCTCCGCCTCCATGGCGGCCATGGAGAGGTTGCCCTCGTCGAAATCGTCCTCGTCCTCATCGTCGAGGTCCACCTCGACCCCTTCCGCCTCGGCCTTCTGTTCCGCCTCTTCCAGCTTCTTGGCGTCCGGGCCGGCGTAGGTGGCCTCAAGATCGATGACCTCGCGCAACAGCGCCTTGCCCTCCTTGAGCTCATCGCGCCAGACGATGATCGCCTGGAAGGTCAGCGGGCTTTCACACAGGGCGGAAATCATCGCCTCGCGTCCGGCCTCGATGCGCTTGGCAATGGCAATCTCGCCCTCGCGCGAAAGCAGCTCCACCGAGCCCATCTCGCGCAGATACATGCGCACGGGATCATCGGTGCGCTCCACCGGCGAGGACTTCTTCTGCACCTTCGCCGGCACGGAGCTGGTGGCCTGGGCAACGGCGTCCTCCGTTTCCTCCTCGCTCTCCACCACGGTGATGCCCATGTCCGCGAGCATCGCCAGGGTGTCCTCGATCTGCTCAGAGGTGAACTCCTCGGAGGGCAGAACCTCGTTCAGCTCGTCATAGGTCACATAGCCGCGCTTCTTCGCCGCGCGGATCATCTTTTTCACCGCCGCGTCGTTCATGTCGAGAATCGGGCGGTCCACGTCCTGGGCCTCCTTCTCCGGGGCCTCGTTCGTCTCCTCGGGGGTCTCGGTCTCGTGCCTGGTCACGTCCATGTCCATGCCTCGCAGAAGTTCCGCCGGCTACTGGCTGTTCTCATCCCTGTCCTGCCAAATCGCCGCGACATGCTTCACACGTTCTCTGCGGAAGCGGTCGTCTAAAGTGTCACGGCCTGCGCTCTCCCTTTGCTTCCTTTTATGCGCAGGGCCTTAATCGGCGATTAACCATGGCCCGCATTCCGCAATCGCGCGCGGAATGACGAAAAGCCCCGCCGATGGGCTCCTTGCGCCGCATCGTTGTCGGGAGAAGCGTTTTTGCGTTTTCGGGATCGATTCTTTGGTGCCTGATCTGCCTTCACTCGCCTGCCAACCGTCTGGCTGCCTGCAGTTCCTCACGCAACCTGAGGATCCGCTCGAGGTTCTCCTCGCTCGGATCCTTGCCGAAGGCCTGTTCCGCCGCCTGCAGTTCACGTTCCAAAACGGCCGTTCTGCGCAGCTGACGGGCATGTTCGCGAAAACTGGCGAGCGCCCGCCGCAAGTCCAGATCCGGCTTGTCCTCTTGGCGGTCCGGGCTGATGGCCCTGCCGGCCAGACGCACAACATCGGCGCCTGCGCCTTCATCTTGCAGATGGGCGAGCAGACGCGCGCTGTCAAGGCCCGCATGGCCGGCAGCGATATCTAGGATCTTGCCCCTTAAGGAGTCAAGAGCCGGAGAGGAAAAGGGAAGTTCGGCCAGCTCCTCGAACACCTCATCGAGGATTTCCGGCTGCCTGAGCACGATCCTGAGAATTTCCCGCTCGCGAAAGGCCTCATCCCGCTCCCGCGCCTTGGAAATCAGTCCGGGCGATGGCGCCTCCCGCCCGCCTGCATGCAGCATCCGGGCCTGCATCGCTCCTGCCCGGGGCTTGCCCCCCGTGTGCACTGCCATGCCAGCGCGCCGGCGCACGCCCCCGCCGCCGAATGCCGAACGGCCCGCAGCGCCCGCGCCACCTGTGCCGCGCCAGAAATCACGCAGGCGGCTGCGCACCTCGCGCAAATAATGCGCCCGCACCTTGGCATCGCCGATGCGCATCACCAGCGCCTCAAGATCGGCCTCCAGCCGCGCCCGCTCTTCCGGCGTGGAGAAGGTGCGGTTATCCACCAGGCCATGCCAGAGCATGTCGATCAGCGGCCGCGCCGCTTCCAGCACGGCGGCAAAGGCCTCCGCCCCCTGTTCACGCACGAGATCATCGGGGTCCATCCCTTCCGGCAGCAGGGCAAAGCGCAGCGAATGCCCCGGCGCCAGATGCGGAAGCGCCAGCTCCAGCGCCCGCCAGGCCGCCTTCATGCCCGCGGCATCCCCGTCAAAGCACAGAACCGGCTCCGCCGCCATGCGCCACAGAAGGGCAAGATGCCCCTCCGTCAGCGCCGTGCCCAAGGGGGCCACCACATGGGGAAAACCGGCCTGATCAAGGGCGATGACGTCCATATAGCCTTCCACCGCGATGACCGCACCGCGCTCGAAGGCCACCGGCCGCGCCAAGTCCAGGTTGTAGAGAACGCGGGATTTGTCGAACAGGGGCGTTTCCGGCGAGTTGAGGTATTTCGCCCGGGCCTCGCCCAGGGCCCGGCCTCCGAAGGCGATGACGCGTCCCCGCCCGTCGCGGATGGGAAACATCAGCCGGTTGCGGAAGCGATCGTAGGGCCTGCCGCCATCCTCCGGCACGGCGATCAGCCCCGCCTCCGCCATCAGCGCCTCCTCCACGCCGGCCTTGCGCAAATGCTGCAGGAGCGCATCACGCGCATCGGGCGCAAAACCCAGCCGGAACCGCCGGATCGTCTCCTCGGAAAGCCCCCGCCCCTGCACGTAAACGCGCGCCGCCTCGCCTTCGGGCAGGGCAAGCTGCATTTCATAGAAACGCGCCGCCAGCTCCAGCACGTCATGCAGGCTCGCCCGTTCCTCCTCGCGACGCTCGGCGTGCGGATCAGGCTGCGGCAGCTCAAGCCCTGCCTCCTGCGCCAGCTGCGCCACCGCTTCGGCAAAATCGAGCCCTTCTTTCTCCACCAGGAAGGTGATCACATCGCCCTTGGCATGACAACCGAAGCAGTAATAGAAGCCCTTGCGGTCATCGGCATGAAAGGAAGGGGTCTTTTCATGATGGAACGGACAGCAGGCCCACCAGTCGCCCCGGGCCGGATTGGAGCGGCGCCTGTCCCATTGCACATGCCGCCCCACCACCTGTGACAGCGGCACCCGCAGACGGATCTCATCCAGAAATCGTGCCGGAAACCGCATGCTCCGCCCCGGGCTGGTTTGCGCCCCGCCCGCTTCGGGCAGGACGTCATGGAACAAGACCGAAAAGGACGGGGCGGCGTTCACGCCCCCGCCCGTTGACTATCTGAAAGGCTCCTTGCCGCGGCTTTATGCCTTCGCCCTCCTGAGGCCTTAAGCCCCTCGCTCCTTCAAGGTCCTTTCCGCTTAAGGCCCTTTGCGCCCCTAGCCGTTCAGCCGCTCCTTCACCAGACGGGAAGCCTGCGCCATGTCCATCTGCCCGGCATAACGGCTCTTCAGCGCGCCCATGACCCGCCCCATGTCCTTCAGGCTCTGCGCGCCTGTCTCCGCGATCACCTCATCCACCGCCTGCGCCATTTCCTCCGGCGTCAGCTGCCGGGGCAGGAATTCCTCGATGATGGCGATCTCCTCCCGCTCCTGGGCGGCAAGCTCCGGGCGCCCGCCGGCATCATAGGCCTCAGCCGATTCTTTTCGCTGCTTGATCATCTTGGCCAGCAGCGCCTGCAGGTCGGCTTCCGTCAGCTCCTTGCCGTCCCCGCGGGCCTGGATCTCGCGATCACGGAACGCCGCCGTGATCAGCCGCAGGGTGGCCACGCGGCGCTTGTCCTGCGACTTCATCGCCGCCTTGAGTTCTTCGTTGACCCGATCGCGCAGGCTCTCGCCCATGGCCGCACTCTCCCCTCTTGCCATCCTTGCCGGCATTTGCTCTCGCTCATGCCGGTTTCAAGAGATACGCCACCACACGGGCCCTTTCAAGCAGGCAGGGTTGCCCCCGCCGCATCGCCACACTGATTGCCATGCAAGCAAAAGCGCCCCCAGGCCTCTTGACAGGGTCCGGGCCGCCGCCATAACTGCCAGAAACCTGCACGGGTCAAGGAGGTCTCTTCTGCCATGACGGACGCCAAGCCCCCCGCCTGGACGCCGCCGCGCCATACAGCCGTTCTCGTGCTTGCCGACGGCACGGTGATTGAGGGATTCGGCCTTGGCGCCACGGGCGAGGCCACCGGCGAGGTCTGTTTCAACACGGCCATGACCGGTTATCAGGAGATCCTCACCGACCCGTCCTATGCCGATCAGATCGTCACCTTCACCTTCCCGCACATCGGCAACGTCGGTGTCAATCCCGAGGATGAGGAAACCACCAACCTCAAGGCCGAGGCCCGCGTGCGCGGCTGTGTGGTGCATGCGCCCGTGACGGCACCATCCAACTGGCGCGCCACCGGCCATTTCTCGGACTGGTTGAAGGAACGCGGCATCATCGGCATCTGCGGCGTCGATACCCGGGCGCTCACCGCCTACATCCGCGAAAACAGCATGCCCAACGCCGTCATCGCCCATGATCCCGAAGGCCGTTTCGACATCGAGGCCTTGAAGAAGAAGGCCGCGGAATGGCCCGGCATCGTCGGCGCCGATCTCGCCGCCCGCGTCACGGTCAAGGAGCCGATCACCTGGCGGCAGACCACCTGGACCTGGCCGAAGGGCTATGGCGAGCTCTCCGAGCGCGACGAGCGCTATCACGTCGTTGCCATCGACTATGGCATCAAGCGCAACATCCTGCGCTGCCTGGCCGATGTCGGCTGCAAGGTGACGGTGGTGCCTGCCGACACTCCGGCAGAAGACATTCTCGCCCTCAATCCGGATGGCATCTTCCTTTCCAATGGCCCCGGCGATCCCGCCGCCACCGGTGCATATGCCGGCCCGATCATCAAGAAACTCGTGGAAAGCGGCAAGCCGGTTTTCGGCATCTGCCTCGGTCATCAGATGCTGGCCATCTCCTTGGGCGCCCGCACCCGCAAGATGAAACAGGGGCACCACGGCGCCAATCATCCGGTAAAGGACTTCACCACCGCCAAGGTGGAGATTACCTCCATGAACCACGGCTTCACCGTGGATTCGGAAAGCCTGCCCGAGGGGGTTGTGGAAACCCACATCTCCCTTTTTGACGGCACCAACTGCGGCATCGCCCTGAAGGAGAAGCCTGTCTTCTCCGTGCAGCATCATCCGGAAGCCTCGCCGGGGCCGCAGGATTCGCACTATCTCTTCCGCCGCTTCGCCCAGGCCATGCAACGCGCCACCAACCGCTGACAGCTCAGAATCCCAAAAACGGCAAGCGGTCAGACCGACTTTCCCTCAGGCGTGTCCAAGAAAATTCAGGAAGCGTGCGGTTGCCATCAAATCGACCAGGGAAAAAAGACTTTCCACATATTGGGCAATAGTTGCTTAACTCATTGATAAACAAGAATAAACGTCATTGCCAAGCCCCGTCCCGGCAATCCAGGGCCACGGACGATGTGGTCTTGGTGGGCCATAGCGTTCACCAGCAGGCTTGATTTGTGTCGTATGCTTTTTAATGGGAGGTTCCTCTTGAAGGGCAGAGTCCTGAAGAACCAGTCTTGACCGCCATCACCGCATGCGTAAACCGCCCCTGGAAGCCCGGGACACGCCCGGGCATGACGCAAGTAGTTGATACTCAATACAAAAATAACAACCTCCCAAGTTTGGGCAAGGGAAAAGAATGCCTTGGTAAAGGCATCTGCATAGCATGTGATTAATCACGCTCTTCGTAGCGAAAATCGTTTGCAACACACAAAGCAATTTAATTGGACAACAATGGGCCTTCCCTTAAGCGGTTCTCTCATACGTCTTGAATATGCCTCGCTCGTTGCGGGATGCCCTGAATGTCTGCACGCGCCGTCCGCAAAAACCTGAATGACCGATGAATGCGGCATTCAGGCTCCGTTGCTCGCGCCTGTGCCATAGTCCCTCCCGACGATGAGGGTGGCGCCGGAAACGAACAGGCCGCCCCCTTAAAAGGGAGGATGAAACGATGCTGCGCAAGATCCTCACAATTGCTTCCTTCGCCGCAGCCGGCGCGGTCATCGCCGCCGCTGTTGCCCACGGCATCACGGATTATCTCGCCAGTCCCGCCCTCGCCGATGCCGAAAGGAACATGACCGTCATCCACAAGACCTCAACCGCTCCCTGGCCGACAGCGCCGACCCGCGCCGATCTGGAGGAGGCCTGCATCATCGGCCTCTGTCAGGACATCTGAAATGCCCTTTGCCGGGGGCGACGACCCGGAAAGGCAACCGTCCGCCCCCTCTCGCCCTGAAAGGGTTGCGCCCCCGGCACCCCCGCTTCCCCTCTCCCCTCCCCTCTCTGCTGCGAATAAGGGCCGCTCCGGCAAGCCGGAACGGCCCTTTCTCATTCTGCGCCATAAGGCCCTGCGGACCGGCTCTTGGCCTCAGTACTTCAAACAAGCAAGCGGCACCGGATCATTTCACGATCACTTTCGTGCCCACGCGCACCTTGTTGTAAAGGTCGATCACATCCTCGTTGCGCATGCGAATGCACCCGGAAGAGACCGCGCGCCCGATCGTCCAGGGCTGATTGGTGCCATGGATGCGATAGAGGGTATCCCGCCCGTCCTTGTAGAGATAGAGCGCGCGCGCGCCCAGCGGATTGTTGGGCCCGCCCGGCATGCGCTCCGGCAGCGTGCGGCCGTACTGCTTCTTCTCACGCTCGATCATCTCCTTGGGCGGGATCCAGTCCGGCCATTCCGCCTTGCGTCCCACCCTGGCCACGCCGGACCACTGAAACCCCTGCCGCCCGACGCCGATGCCATAGCGCTTGGCCTTGTCATTGCCGAGAACGTAATAGAGGTAGCGGCGGCGGGTGTTGATGATGATCGTGCCGGGCTTTTCATCCGTCACATACCGCACGATCTTGGGCAGATAGCGCGGATTCAGCTCCCACTTGCGCGCACTGAAGTTCTGAATCTTGCGCCGCGCCAGTCTTTTTGCCTTCGGCTTGTAGCTGGAAAAGTTCTGAACCTTCTTCGCCGTCTGCTTCGCATCCTGGGGTTTGGCATGGGCGACATCAGCCCCCATCCCCCCGAAACACACTGCAAGCACGAACGCCACAAGCGGCAACGGGATCGACAGCCCCCGCATGGAACACCTCCCGAAATTTGCGCTCAAATCTGCCGAATCGCCCCTCTCGCCCGCCTGCGGCAGAGTTGGGCAACTAAGTCCTGAAGTCAAGCGTCAGATCGCCTTTCTGGGGCCCGTTCACGTGGCGAAACGGAAATGCATCACATCCCCGTCCTGAACCACGTAGTCCTTGCCCTCAAGACGCATCTTGCCGGCCTCGCGCGCACCGGCCTCGCCGCCGTGCGCCACGTAGTCCTCATACGAGATCACTTCGGCGCGGATGAAACCCTTCTCAAAGTCGGAATGAATGACGCCCGCCGCCTGCGGCGCCCGCGCCCCGCGCTTCACTGTCCAGGCATGGGCCTCCTTCGGCCCGGCGGTGAAGAAGGTAATGAGATCTAAAAGGCGGTAGCCCGCGCGGATCAGGCGCTCAAGGCCCGCCTCTTCAAGCCCCATGCTCTCCAGATATTCCGCCCGTTCCGCATCCTCAAGCTGCGCCAGCTCCTCCTCGATGGCGGCGGAGATGATCACCGTCTCCGCCCCCTGTGCCACGGCCATGGCCTGAACCTTTTCGGAGAAGGCATTGCCCGTGGCCGCGGAATCCTCATCGACGTTGCAGACATAGAGAACCGGCTTGGCCGTAAGCAGCTGCAGTCCCTTCCAAGCCTTTTCCTCCTCCGGCGCGATCTCGGCAAGCCGCGCCGGCTTGCCTGCCTCGAGCAGATCGGTGGCCTTGCGCATGAGCGCCACCAGCGCCTTCGCCTCCTTGTCCCCGGTCGCCGCCTTCTTCTCCAGTTTGACCAGGCGCTTCTCGAGGCTTTCCAGATCGGCGAGCATCAGTTCCGTCTCGATGATCTCGGCATCGCGCAAAGGGTCGACACCGCCCTCCACATGCGTGATGTCCGCATCCTCGAAACAGCGCAGGACATGAACGATCGCATCCACCTCGCGGATGTTGGCGAGAAACTGATTGCCCAGCCCTTCCCCCCTGGAGGCGCCGCGCACCAGCCCGGCGATATCCACAAAGCTAATGCGGGTGGGCACGACGTTTTTCGATTCGGCAATCCGCGCCAGGGTCTCAAGCCGCTCATCCGGCACGGCCACCTCGCCCACGTTCGGCTCGATGGTGCAGAATGGATAGTTGGCCGCCTGGGCCGCCGCCGTACGCGTCAATGCATTGAAAAGCGTGGATTTTCCCACGTTGGGCAGCCCCACGATGCCACACTTGAATCCCATGGTTGTATCCCTTGTGCTTGCGGCGCCTGTCGTGCCGTAAACCCTGCGGCAGGCTCAGTCTTTCGCGTCATCACGGCCTGCCGGCGGCGGCGCGTCCCTGTGCACACGATTGGCGAAGGTGGCGAAATCTCCCCGCGCCAGCAAGGGCGCATGCTCGGCCACGGCTTCGATGAGCGGTTCAAGCCAGGCTTTCTCCGCCTTGGCGAAATCGTGCAGGACATAGGCGCTCACCTGCGCCTTGTCGCCGGGATGGCCGATGCCCATTCGCACCCGGTGAAAGTCCTTGCCGATGTGGGCGATGATGGAGCGCAGCCCGTTGTGCCCCGCATGCCCGCCGCCGCTTTTCACCCGCATCTTCCCGGGCGGCAGGTCCAGCTCGTCATGAATGACGATCACATCCTGCGGTGCAATCTTGTAGAAGCGCACAGCCTCGCCCACGGCCCGTCCGGATTCGTTCATGTAGGTGAGCGGCTTGAGCAGGATGACCTTCTCGCCATCGAGAATGCCTTCCGCCACCTCTCCGGAGAAGCGCCGCCGCCACGGGGAAAATCCGTGACGGCGGGCGATTTCGTCCAGCACCATGAAGCCGACGTTGTGTCGGTGATGTCTGTATTTTTCTCCGGGATTGCCCAGCCCGACGATCAGCTTCATGGCTCAGCTCTCCGCCCCTGGCCGGGGGCTTGCGCCGGCAGGCGCAAGGATCACTCGCCCTCAGCACCCTCTTCGCCTTCCTCGCCTTCGGCGCCTTCCTCGCCCTCTTCGGCGATGGTGCCGGCGATGGTGGCCAGGGTGAAGTCACGGTCGGTGATGTAGGGCGTCACCCCCTCGGGCAGCTGCACCTGCGAGATGTGCAGGGAATCGCCAATATCCAGGTCGGAGATGTCGGCGACGATCTTCTCCGGAATGTTCTGCGCGTCGCACCAGACCTCCACCTCGTGGCGCACGACGTTGAGCACACCACCGCGCCGGATGCCGGGCGAATTCTCTTCGCCCACGTATTCCACAGGCACTTCCACGGTAATGCGCGCGCCCTTGCCCAGCCGCAGGAAGTCCACGTGAATGGGCAGGTCCTTCACCGGATCCAGTTGCACATCACGCGGCAGTGTGAGGATCTTCTCGCCCTCCACGTCCAGCTCCACCAGCGTGGACTCAAAGCGGCCCGTCAGCGCATGCTTGTAAAGCTCGGGAAAATCCACGGAAATGAGAATAGGCTCCTTGCGGTCGCCGTAAACGACGCCCGGAACCCGCCCGGCCTTCCGCTCGCGACGCGCGGCCCCCTTGCCGCTCTTTTCGCGACGATAGGCCTTCATCTGAATGGTCTCGGCCATGTCGGAAACTCCTTGCGTTTCTGTATGATATGAACAAACGACAACACCGCGCCCGCGGTTCTCTACGCCGGCGCGGCCCGTCGCCTCGCCCCGGCCTTCATAGGCGGGCCTTCCTCCAGGGGTGAACGCCTCCCGCCAGCCGGGTGCGCGCCCATATAGACCGAAAACACCGCCGCAGACAAGCGCCACCAGGCCGGTTTCCGACACAGGCCCTCCTTGAGAAGCCGCAACAAGTCCGCCTTTCCCCCCTCACGAGCCTTGGCGATTGCCGACCGGACTCGCTACTGTGCTTCTATGCTGAAAGTCGATTCGCTCACCCGCCCGCCTTTGGGCCCCGTTTCCTTCAAGCTGCCCGCCGGCGCCATCGGCATCGTTACCGGGCCGTCCGGCTCCGGCAAATCCCTGCTGGCGCGGGCCATCGTCGATCTCGATCCCAATACGGGCGAGGTCTCTTGGCGCGGCCGCGCCCGCTTAAAAACACCGGCCCCGCAATGGCGGCGCTGGATTGCCTATGTGCCGGCCGAAACCGGCTGGTGGGCCGATCGCATTGCCGATCATTTCCCGCCGGACATCGATGCCGCACGCCTGAACGAATTACTGCACGCAGTAAATCTGCCCAGGGATGCCCTTTCCTGGCCGGTTTCGCGCGCCTCCACCGGAGAGCGTCAGCGCCTGGCCTTCCTGCGCGCCCTCATCCGTGATCCGGAAATGATGATCCTCGATGAGCCCACCTCCGCCCTGGACGCCGAGACGAGAAAACGCGTGGAAGACGTCATCCTCGCCGAACGCCGCGCCGGGCGCACCTTCCTCATCATCACCCACGATCCCGCTCAGGCCGCCCGCCTGGGCGACATCTTCTGGCGCATGGAGAATGGCCGCCTCTCTCCGGCGCCGGACGCCTCAAGCCTCGTTGAGATCCCCCGGGAGGGTGCGTGATGAAGGCACAGGCCAGCTATATCGCCCTCAGCTACTGGGATGTTGCCGCCTCCGCCCTCTTTCTGGCCCTGGCTGCCGTGCTCACGCTGGTGCTGCGCCTGGGGCTGTTTCGCTCCCTGCTGCTGGTTGCCCTGCGCATGGTGGCGCAGCTTCTCGCCATCGGCTTTGTCCTGAAGATGATCTTTCAGGCCTCTTCCGGGCTGGTAACACTTGCGGCCGCGCTCGTCATGTCCGGCTTTGCCGCGCGCGAGGTCATCAACCGCCAGCAGCGCACGCTCGCCGGCCTCTGGCGCTATGGCGTGGGTCCGCTGGCCATGCTGTTCACCGGAGCCATTGCGCTCGTATACGCCATGACCTTGCTGCTTCAGCCCGAACCCTGGTATGCCCCGCGCTACGCCCTGCCGCTTTTCGGCATGATCCTGGGCAATTCCATGAACGGCGTGTCCTTGGGGCTCAACGCCATCACGCGCACCATCGTGCGCGACCGATTGGCCATCGAGGCGCGGCTGCTTTTGGGCATGACCCGTTGGCGCGCCTTTCGCCCCTTCGCCGCCGATGCCCTGCGCACCGGCATGACGCCGATCATGAACGCCATGGCCGCTTCCGGCGTCATCTCCCTTCCGGGCATGATGACCGGCCAGATTCTCGCCGGCGTCCCGCCGGTGGAGGCGGTGAAGTATCAGCTGCTCATCATGTTTCTCATCGCCGGTGTTGTCGGGCTGGGCACCATGGTTGCGGTTTTTGCCACCATCGCCCGTCTCACCGATCACCGCCACCGCCTGCGCCCGGACCGCCTCCGGGAGCCGGATTAGACCTTCGCACTTTCAGACGCCCGAAAAAAGAAAGGGCGGCAATGCGATGCCGCCCCTGCCGTTATGCTGATCTTTTACATTCCCGATCTGGGAATGGCGTTTCATTCGCGCGGCTTTTTATGGACGCACCGTCTTGTCATAGGCCTCCATGAGCGCGCGCGTGATCTCGCCAACGGTGAAGCGATAGGGCCCGATCTCGGAAACCGGTGTGACTTCCGCCGCCGTGCCCGTGAGGAAGCACTGTTCGAAATCGGCCATCTCCGCCGGCTTGATCGCCCGCTCGATCACGGGGATGCCCTGTTCCCTGGCCAGATCGATGACCGTGCGCCGGGTGATGCCATCAAGGAAACAGTCGGGATAAGGCGTATGGATCTCGCCCTCCTTCGTCACGAAAAAGATGTTGGCGCCCGTGGCTTCCGCCACCTGCCCGCGCCAGTCCAGCATAAGGGCGTCTTCATAGCCCTTTGATTCCGCCGCGTGCTTGGCAAGCGTGCAGATCATGTAAAGCCCTGCCGCCTTCGCCCGGCTCGGCGCCGTACGCGGATCGGGCCGGCGCCACTGCGCAATGTCGAGGCGGATGCCTTTCATGCGTTTTTCCGGGTCAAAATAGGAGGGCCACTGCCATACGGCGATGGCCACGTGAATCGTGTTGTTCTGGGCGGAAACCCCCATCATCTCCGAGCCGCGCCAGGCCACCGGCCGCACATAGGCATCTTCCAGCCCGTTGCGCTTCAGCGCCTCCTTGCAGGCCTCGTTGATATCCTGCGCCGTGAAGGGAATCTCCATGTCGAGGATGCGGCCGGATTCGAACAGCCGGTCGGTATGCTCCTCCAGCTTGAAGATGCGCCCGCCATAGGCCCGCTCGCCCTCGAACACGCAGGAGGCATAGTGCAGCCCGTGGCTGAGCACATGCAATTGCGCATCCTTCCAGGGCACGAATTCGCCATCGTACCAGATCTCGCCGTTGAGCTGGTCATAGGGAAGGTGCGCCATGATCGCCTCCTGACGGAACGTGCTGAATAACTGATGAAAAGGCGTGGCCCGACTGCCGCCACAATCCTCGCGCCCATGGGGAAAACGCGCGATGGCAGATTACAACGCCCGCAAAATATGTCAATATGGTTGACGTATTTCGGCAATCACCTCGGAGGACCCCATGGCCGAAACATCCAGCCAGGCGCCTTCGGCACGGCAAAAGGCAGACGCAAATCTCCCGTCTGCTTCCGTGAGCGTTGCTTCCGTGAGCAATGATGAGGACATCGTGCGGCTCATGGAGCTGCTCTTCTTCGCCTATCGGGATTTCGTCTCCGATCCGGACACCATCCTCGCCGAGCTCGGTTTTGGCCGCGCCCATCACCGCGTGCTGCATTTCGTCGGCCGGCATCCGGGCCTGCGCGTATCAGAACTTCTGGACATCCTGCGCATCACCAAGCAGAGCCTGGGCCGGGTTCTGCGCGAGCTGATCGAGCGCGGCTATGTCTATCAGCGTGAAGGCGAAACCGACCGCCGCCAGCGCCTGCTCTATCTCACCGACAGGGGCCGCGCCCTGCACGCCCGCCTCGCCGCGCCGCAGATTGCCCGCATCCGCTCGGCCATGGACCAGGCAGCACAGGACATCTGCAAGGAGGAAACAGAAGCAGAAGGGCGCGCAACCGCCCCGCATGCGGACAGCGGGAAAGCAGCGCGGGCTTTCGCCCGCATTCTTCTCTCCATTGTTGATGACAAGGACCGCGCGAAAGTGCAGAAATGGATCGAGACCGGTCGCTGGGACACCCCCGGCGCCAATGCCATTGATGCGAGCGCTGACCGCCATGGAGGAGACCGCCCACATTCTCGTCGTTGATGACGACACCCGCATCCGCCAGCTGCTGAGCGGCTATCTGCGCCGCAAGGGCTTTCTCGTCTCGGATGCCGCCGATGCCGCCGAGGCCCGCCAGCGCCTGAAACGCCTCGCCTTCGATGTCATCGTGCTCGACATCATGATGCCGGGCGAAAACGGCCTCGATCTCCTGCGAAACTTGCGCAGCAACGGCCTGACCACGCCCGTGCTTCTGCTCTCCGCGCTCGATCAGCCGAAAGAGCGGCTGGAAGGCCTGCGTGCCGGTGGTGATGATTACATGGTCAAGCCCTTCGAACCGGAGGAACTGCTCATCCGTCTGCGCAGTCTCCTCTCCCGCCAGGGGCGGGAAACGCCGCGAAGCGCCCGCTCCCGCCGCATGGCCTTCGGGGCCTGCATCTTCGATCCCGACAGCGGCGAATTGCGTAAGGAAGGCATGCTCGTGCATCTGACCAGCCGCGAGCGTGAAATCCTGCGAAAACTGGCGGAAAACGCCGGTCGCCCCGTGCCGCGCGAGGATCTGCTCCCACCGGGCAGCACGGACAATCCCCGCACCATCGACGTGCAGATCACGCGCCTGCGCCGCAAGGTGGAGCTGGATCCCGCAAATCCCGAGCATTTGCGCACGATTCGCGGTGAGGGCTATGTCCTTCTCGCCACGCCTCTGGAAGCGGAGGACGAGGAGCCATGAACGCGCCTTCGGTTCAGGAGAGGCAAAAAGAGCACACCACTCAAGCCACCCCGGCTGGGGCCCAAAATTCTGGCGGCCGTCGCCCTCCGTCACGCCCCACTCTCTGGTGGCGTTTCAACCGTTTCCTGGAGCGCCATTTGCCGGAAGGGCTTTACAAGCGCGCCATGCTCATCGTCATTCTGCCGGTCATTCTCCTGCAGGCGATCATGACCGGCATTTTCCTTGAGAGGCACTGGGAACAGGTCACCAAGACTCTCTCCAAGTCCCTGGCCCGGGAAATCGGGTTCATCGTCGCCCTTTATGACACCGGCCCCAAGACCGAAAACGCTTTGAAGCAGCTTGAGAATTTGGCAAACACCCACCTCGCCATCGGTCTGCGCATTGAAAGAGGTTCCCTGCCGCCGCCGCGGCCCAAGCCCTGGTTCTCCATCCTGCACTATCGCCTGTCGAAATACGTGGCCCGCTACGTACCGCGCCGTCCCTTCTGGATCGATACGGTTGGGCGCAGCGGTTATGTGGACATTCGCATTCAGGTGGACGAAGGCCTGATCTTTCGCTTTCTCACCCCGCAGAAACGCGCCTATGCCGCCTCCACCTACATTTTCATCCTGCTCATGACCGGCATCTCGCTCATTCTGCTGCTCATCGCCGTCATATTCCTGCACAAGCAGATCAAGCCCATCCTGCGGCTGGCCGAGGCGGCACAGGCTTTCGGCAAGGGCCGTGAAGTGGAAAATTTCGAGCCGCGCGGCGCGGCGGAAATTCGCGCGGCGGCAGAAGCCTTCATCAACATGAAGCGCCGAATTGAGCGCCATGTGGAACAGCGCACGGCCATGCTCGCCGGCGTTTCCCACGACCTGCGCACCATCCTCACCCGTTTTCGCCTTGAGCTGTCTATGCTGGAATGCGACGACGACACCCTACGCGCCATGCGCGAGGATGTGGATGAAATGCAGAAGATGCTGGAAGGCTATCTCGCCTTTGTCCGCGGTGCTGAAAGCGAGGCCACGGAAGAAACCGATGTATGTGCATTACTGAAAGCCATACGGGCCGACGCGCGCCACGAACAGGAGGGCCGCACGCTCGAAATTCATTGCACGCCGCCCCTGCCGGCTGTTGTGCGCCCGGGCGCCTTCCGCCGCGCCGTCTTCAATCTGCTGGCCAATGCCCTGCGCCATGCCAAATCCCATGTGAGGGTTTCGGCGCACAAGGACGGACAGTATCTCTACGTGATCGTCGAGGATGATGGCCCCGGTATTCCCCCGGAGGATTATGAACGCGTCTTCAAGCCCTTCGTGCGGCTTGACGATGCCCGCAATCTCGACCGTGCCGGCACCGGCCTGGGGCTGGCCATCGCGCGCGACATCGTTCAGGGTCACGGTGGTGACATCGAACTGGACAAATCCGACCTCGGCGGCTTGAAGGCCACCATCCGCATCCCCCTCTGACCAGAAACACGGCCCTTGCGGATCTTTCTTCCGAACCCCCGGCCGTTCTCATCCCCTCAATAGAACAGGGAGGAGACCGATTCCTCTCGCGCGGTGCGGGCCACGGCCTCGCCCATCAGCTCGGCGATGGAGATGGTGCGGATATTGCGGGCCACGCGCACCGCTTCCGTGGGCTGGATGGAATCGGTGATCACCAGCTCCTTCAGCGGCGAGGCGGTAATGCGCGCCACCGCGCCGCCGGAAAGCACGCCATGGGTGATATAGGCGGAAACCTCCTTCGCCCCGCGCTCCAGCAGGGCCTCCGCGGCGTTGCACAGGGTGCCGCCCGAATCCACGATGTCATCGACGAGAATGCATGTCTGCCCTTCCACCTCGCCGATGATGTTCATCACTTCCGATTCGCCCGGCCGCTCCCGCCGCTTGTCCACGATCGCCAGCGGGGCGCCGATGCGTTTGGCCAGGGCGCGGGCACGCACCACGCCGCCCACGTCCGGCGAAACCACCATGATCTTGTCCGTGTCGTAATGCTTCTCGATATCCTTCACCATCACCGGCGCCGCATAGAGATTGTCGGTGGGGATATCGAAAAAGCCCTGGATCTGTCCGGCATGCAGATCCAGGGTGAGAACGCGATCGGCACCTGCGCGCTCAATGAGATTGGCCACGAGCTTGGCGGAAATCGGCGTGCGCGGCCCGGGTTTGCGATCCTGCCGGGCATAGCCGAAATAGGGCATCACCGCCGTGATCCGCCGCGCCGAGGCGCGCCGCAGGGCGTCGATGAGGATGAGCAGCTCCATCAGGTGGTCGTTGGTGGGAAAGGAGGTGGGCTGAATGACGAAGACATCCTCCCCCCGCACATTCTCCTGAATCTCCACGAAGATCTCCATGTCGGCGAACCGCCGCACCAGACACTTGGTCAGCGGCACCTGAAGATAGGCGGCAATGGCCTCGGCCAGAGGACGATTGGCGTTGCCCGATACCAGCTTCATGATGCTGTCCACCCCACTCTGCGCCTTTCAGGATCGGAGAACGGGTCAATGTTCCGCAAAAAGGAACACCATTCCCCCTCACTCGCGCAATGTGCCCCGCGCGCAAGGCTTCTTAAACACCCGCCACCCTTTGTGGTCAACCACCTTCGCCAAAAGAAGGCCTTGCATGCAGGGCAACACTGCCCTGCCCGCCGCGCAAGCCGGCGAGGGGTGCATTAATCAGCCTTTTTGCGATGCCCAGGCCGGGGGAGGCTCCCATCAGCGCCCTTTTTTCAGCCGCGCCACCAGCTGAAACAGCCCTTCCGCCGCACCCTGCGCGATATCATGCGCCGCAGGGCCAAACCCGCGCGCTATTGCCGAAGCCGGCACCACGTTTTCCTGTTTCACCGTGCCGAACACCCGCCCGTCAGGCCCCCGTGCCGTCCATACGATCCGCACCTTCACCCGCCCCTTGCCGGCGGGCGTGCGCGAAACCTTGCCCGAAATTTTCAAGGAGTCATCCTGCGCCACCGTTTTCACCGGCCAGCCGGCCTGTTTCAGAACGCCCATGAGCGCACTTTTCAGTTCGGCATTGCCGGCCCCCGGCGCACCGGTGACCCCGGTAACCGCCACCGAGGCGATGCGCACGCCCCCCTTGCCGCGGCGTTTTTCCTTCTGAACGCCGCGTGCCTTCTGCCCGCTGTGCTGATTGGCCGCAATCTGCCTCGCGCGCCTTTCTCCGGCCTTCTCCGCCTTCGATTCTGCAGAGGCCTGCCGCGGCACTGTTGAGGCCATGCGTTCGGCAGGGGTGTCTGGCTGAAGGGCGGTATTGGCCGTGATTACTCCTGCCGTGGGCGGCACATTCAGGGCCACCAGAAGATCGGGGTCAATCTCCTTCTCCGCGCCCGGCCCGGCCTGCACCAGAACGTCAGGCGGCGGCGGCAGGCCCGCGCCCTGCGTGCCATACCCGAGCAGCGCAAGCCGCGCTGAGATACGTTCCGCCACCGTTTCCGCCATGCGTGGCAGGGCGATCGCCTCCATGCCATCGAATGGATCCGGCGGCCCTTCCCGCACCGGTTCATCCCCCGCGATCCGCGCCTGCAAGCGCCCCCGTGAATCGAAAAGCCGGAACAGATAGGCAAGCCTGCGCTCGCCCGCTTCATCGCGATAGGGCTGAAAATCGGCATCGAGCCGCCAGGACGGGCCTGACGTTTCTTCACCATTGCCATGGGCATGGGCGCCGCCCTTGGCCGTTGCAATGGCAATGCCCCGGCGCTGTCCCGCCTCATGAAGCGCTCTTGTCAGCTTACGCCGCGTTGGCGGGGAGAGATCCTTCGGCAGCACAAGCACGATGCGCGGCACCTGCGCTGAGGCCACCGCCGGATCGGTCGATTTCCTGAATGGACGCGGCAGATCACCACAACTGCTGAGCACCCCGGCAAACCAAAGCGCGAGAAAAAGCCGCAGAAAATATCTCGCTCCGTTCATGGTCATGCCCGGGCCGCGCTCCCCACCCCTGCCATTCGCCATCAGCCATTGGCGCCTGATCACGCACTTTCGCTCAGCATGATGGCGGAAAGCTGACGGCCATAATCCGGTTCATTCCGGTGTGTCGCCCGGCGGTAGGAATAGAAGGCATCCTCATTCGCATAGGTGCAGCGCTGAAGATCCTCAACGGCGGCAAGCCTCATGCGCTCAAGCCGCATGCGCACATAGCCCGGAAGATCAAACAGGAAATGGCTTTCCCTTCCTGAAGGCTTGAAGAACCGGGCATTGGCCACATCCTCCTCCACGAAGCGTGCGTAAAATTCGGGCCCCACTTCATAATGCATCTGCGAAATCGTCGGCCCGATCGCCGCCCGAATCGCGCTACGCCGCGCCCCCAGCCGTTCCATCGTCGCCACCGTCGCTTCCAGCACACCGCCAATCGCGCCCTTCCAGCCCGCATGCGCTGCCGCCACCACGCCGGCTTCCGCATCGGCGAAAAGAACCGGCGTGCAATCCGCCGTATTCACGCCCACCAGCACCCCGGGCCGGCGCGTAGCCACCGCATCGCCCACCGGCGGTGCATGCACATCCCAGGGCTCCTCCACGATAAGGCAGATATCGGTATGGCGCTGTAAGGGAGTCATCAGACATTCAGCCCCCAGCGCTGCCATCGCCCGCCGCCGGTTTTCCAGGGCGTTTTCCCGCGCATCCGCAGAGCCAAGTCCCGTGTTGAGCGAGACATAAAGCCCTGAGGACACACCGCCTTTGCGCGTGAAGAACCCATGCCGGACATTCGGCATGCCCAGCAGGTTTTTCGCCGTCAGGAATGCTGCCATCTCTGCCCCCTTGTGAAGGGCGCCGGTGGGTTCGCGCCCCCTGGCACCGCCGCCAGCACCTTGAACAGCCTGCCCATCTGATCATTATCGGCGATGCGCTTCGCCCCGCGCTTCAGGATCATGCGTCGGCGGGCATCGGCCCGTTTCAGCAAGGCCTGCAGGCGCAACTCAAGCCCCAGCGCCCGCAAAAACGGCCCTTGTTCCATGGGCCCGTAAACATCCGCGCCCTGTGCCGCCATCGCTGATGCCACCGCCGAAAAATCCACATGCGCGGTCAGATCACACCGGCCCGGCTCATGAAACACCGAAACCGGCCGATGCCGCTGCACTGCCTGCAGCGTTTCGCCCGCGCCCGGCCGGGCATGGCCATAATCGATGAAAAGCGCAGCCCCGCCATGCACGGCGACCCGTTCCGCCACCATTGCGGCGAAAGCCTCTCGCTCCGGCGAAAGCTCAATGATGCTCCCCTCCGGCAGGTCTTTCGCCCATGCCGGCACCGCATCATCGGCAAGAGGCGCGCCTGCATCGCGAAAACACAAATTACCCCCCTCATCGAGGCTCACAAGCCGCTCAACAAACCGGCCGTCCTTCTTGACAAAATGATGCACCGGCAGGGCGTCGAGAAACTCATTGCCCACGAAGAAAAAGGGCCCCTCCGGTACATCATCGATGCGCTCATGCCACGCAATGGCAAGGCCGAGGGGCTCAAGCCGCCGTTTCTGTTCTTGCTTGAGCGCAGCGGAGGTCTCGATGAGATGAATGCGCACCGCATCGAGAAAACCCGGCATGTGCCCCGCCGCACGCAGCAGGTCCTGCATGAGCAGGCCGCGGCCCGGCCCGGCCTCCACCAGCAGGAAAGGATCGGGGCGTCCCGCCGCCTGCCATCCGGCGGCGATCCAGGCGCCGATGAGCTCACCGAAAATCTGGCTTGCTTCCGGGGCGGTGATGAAATCGCCTTCCGCCCCCAGCGTGCGCGGCCTCTGATAGTACCCATGCTCGGGATGGGCAAGGCACAGCGTCATGTATTCCGCCACGGTCATGCCGCCGTCGCGGGCTATTTTTTCGCGGATGATGTGCTCAAGCGGCGTCATGGCTTTTTACGCATCTCCCGCAGGCGGATTTCTGAGCGCGCGGAGAATGAGCCAGCCTCCAACGGCGAGCAACGGCAGGGACAGCACCATGCCCATGGTCAGCCAGTCACCGGCCAGATAGCCGATCTGCCGGTCCGGTTCCCGGAAGAATTCCACAAAGATGCGCGATAAGGCATAGCCGCTGGTGAAGACACCTGCCACCAGCCCCGGCCGCGCCAGCGCCCGGTAACGCACAATCAGCCACCACAGAACGAGAAAGAGCACAATGCCCTCAAGGCCTGCCTCGTAAAGCTGGCTTGGATGCCGCGGCTCCGGCCCGGCTCGGGGAAAGATCATGGCCCAGGGCACATCTGTCGGCCGCCCCCACAGCTCGCCGTTGATGAAATTGGCAAGCCGCCCCAGAAACAGCGCCAGCGGCACGGAGGCCGCAGAAAGATCAAGAAGCCGCAGCAGGGAAAGGCCATGCCGCCGGCAGAACAGCCACGCCGCCGCAATCAGCCCGGCAAAGCCGCCGTGAAACGACATGCCGCCCTGCCACACCGCCAGGATGTTGCCGGGATGGGAAAGATAGTAGCCCGGATTGTAAAACAGCACATAGCCTGTGCGCCCGCCGATGACGACGCCCAGCATCGCCCACACCATGAAATCATCAAGCTGCGAGGGACTCATGAACGGCCGCCCCGGGCGCCACAGGGCCTCCTGTTTCAGGAGATGCTTGGCCCATATCACCGCCAGAATGAGCCCAACGATGTAGGCCAGCGCATACCAGCGGATCTGCAGCGGCCCCAGGGAAATGGCCACGGGATCAATGGCGGGAAAGGGAATTGCGAATACCGTCGGCATCATGCCGCGCATGGTTGGCCGCCTCATCCCGCCTCGTCAAGACGGGCATCCATGCTCTTCCATTAAATTCATGATACCTGCTTTATTTCCACGCTTTCGCTCTTATTCCGCGAAAGACCCGGCCTTGGTGTTGCGTTCGTGATTGTTTCGGCCTTGGGCAAAAGAAGGCGCGCGCCCCGTTTGCGAATGCGGCGTCTGGTCAGAAAATCACTGGCGAAGGGCGAAACAAGCACCCGCACACTGGTCTGTTGCAGAAAAACGAGCAGGCTGAAAATCTCTTCCGCCAGTTGCGCGCATTTTTCTGTTCCATTGAAGGTCTTCAGCCAAAAGCCGGGCCGCACCGTCACCAGCACCTCAAGGTGCCGCAGCGCCGGCATGGCTTTCACCTGCCGTTGCGCCACGTGAACGGATTTGATCACCTCGGCATGCGTCATGAGCACCTCGCCAATCCATGCCTTTTCATCCGGCCTCAACGCCGGTGGTTTCAGCATGGCCGCCTTGGGCCGCTCATGAAGCTCGGCCTGCGCCTTTTCATCTTGCACACGCAGGCGTTTCAACTCATCGCGCAGTTCCTGCGTATCATGCTGCACGCCCGCGATACCAAGCCAGGAGCCAACCTCTTCTGCCGCCATGCCTGCCAGCATCGGAAAGCGGGCCGCTGCATCCAGAAGATCGATCACCCCCCGTTCATCATCGCGTTTCAAGCGCGCCAGGCCGCGCAACCCCAGCGCCAGCGGCGGCAGTCCATTCGGCATGCGGGTCTCTAAAGATTCAATGACGGCAAGCGCCCGCTCCGGCTTGCCCAACTGCAGCCAGTGATGGGCAAGAATGCAGCTCTCCTCCGCCCCGGGTTGACGCCCCTTCAGGCGCTCCTGCACGGCCTTCAAGGAACGGATGGCCTCCTCTTGCTCCTGCTTCACGGTTTGCAGGTGCATCTCGAACTGCGCCTGCATCATCTCCGTCAGATCCCGTTCAAGGCGCGCTGCATTCGGGGCAAGCAGGGTTTCAGCAGCCGGCTTTTCCGGCAGGGGCGGCAAGGCAACGGCCTGCGCATTCACCCCCAGAGCGGAAAGCCGCTCGGAAAGAGAAGGATGTGTATCCTCCTCGTCCGTCTTCAGGCGCAGGGCGCGTGCAAGCCACGCTTTCGCCCGGCCATTGCGGTCCATATCCTGCAGGCGGTCTCGAAACTGCGCGAAGGGAGAAACATCGGGCATCTGCCCCTTTTCGAGGCTGCGCTGCAGGGCCCGCATCACGGCGTGCCATGCCGCAGCGCGCCCTTCAAAGGCACAAAGCGCCCGCGCCGCCATGTCCACTCCGACAATAAAGGCCGAAGCGGCATCGGCAACGAATTCCTGTTGCCTTAAGAAGGGAAGGGCACGGCGCTGCAGGGCCGGCCCGTACCAGGCATAGAAACGCCTGGCGAGATAGGCAAAAAGACCGGAATCATCGAAAACCTCCCGCGCCAGCGCCGCCTGCGCCAGAGCGCGCCAGAGAGAACGGGCCATGCGCGGATGTTGCCGGGAAATATGCCCCAGCTCATGCGCCAGCACTGACCGCAGCTCCTCTTGCGACAGCGCCAGCAAGAAAGGCAGCCCCACATGCACTTCCGCCTTCTCGCTCATGAAAGGCAACGGGGCGGGAACCTGAACGGCCGCGGCATTGTATTCCGCCGTCAGTTTCACCGCATCGATCTTCGGCGTGCCAAGCCTCTTAGAGAGCGCATCGATCATGGCCCAAAGGGCCGGGGCATCCTCACGAGAGACTAAAACATGCACCACCTCCTCCTCCGGCCGCAGGGTGAGCAGCGCCCAGAGCATGCTGCCGCCCATCAGCATCAGCACGGCCCCCAGAATGGGCAGCGTGCGCGCTCCCGCCTGTCCGGAAACCGTCAGCCAGATGAACCAGCCACCCAGAATGAGAAACGTCAGCGACAGACTTGTAATGAACACCGGCCCTAAAAGAGCGAACCACCAAAGCCGCTTTTCCTCCTTGCCGGAGATGGCCTTGTCGGCTGCAGAGAAAACGTTTTCGAAAGATAACGAGGACTTCTTTATGGAAGGCATGATGAACCTGACGAGAAATGACTCGGACTCACGCAAAGAAAGATTTGCAGGGCTGCCATTCGCCTCATGCTGGCAGAAAACCACCAAAGGCAGGTAAACGCTTCGCCCGAAAAAAATGCACGGGCTGGGCAAAGAGACGTTTTCATCAGAGGGCATCAGCCTCTATGAGATCGCGCAGGATGATGCTAGATAGAGCCACAGTGAATTGCTGAAACCTTCCAGGGTGCAATCGTCATGACCAACCGCACCAATTTCTTTGACGAACTGGCCAAGGCCTTTTCCGGCGCCGCCGGACTGGCGCAGGGCTTGCGCAAGGAGGTCGATTCGCTCGTCAAGGCGCAGATGGACCGGCTTGTGAATGATCTTGATCTCGTCCGCCGCGAGGATCTGGAAGTGGTTAAGGAGATGGCGGCAAAATGCCGGCAAGAAAACGAGACCCTCAAGGTCAAGATTGCAGAGTTGGAAGCGCGTATCGCCAAACTCGAAAATCATTGACCGTCATCGCCACATGATGCATACGAAATTGCCCGATTACTCAAAGGTTGTGCAATTTCCCGGTGTGTCATTTGCATGTGTGCTGACGGTTCCGATACGGTCGAGGCAGCGAGAGGTCTGCCGCGTCTCAAGGAATTTTCCGGCCGCAAGATCCTCCTCCTGCAAGGTCCGGTCGGTCCTTTTTTCCGCAGGCTGGCCCAGGACCTCAAGAAGCACGGTGCCGAGATCCTGAAAATCAATTTCAATGGGGGTGATCGCCTTTTCTATTCCGGGGAAACTCTCGCCTACAGAGGCACTCTTGCCGACTGGCCTGACTTTTTCACGGATGCCATTTCCCGCTATGACATCGATACAATCGTGCTTTACGGCGATGCCCGTCCGATTCATGATGCGGCGATCACCATCGCACAACAGAAAGGCCTTGATGTATTCACTTTCGAGGAAGGTTATCTGCGGCCCGATTTCGTGACTTTGGAACGCGGCCGCAGCAACGCATATGCGCAAATCCCCAAGGATCCGGCCTTTTACATGTCCTTGCCCGCCCCCGAAGAAGAAGAGGGGCGGTCAAGGCCCGTGGGCTACACGTTCAACCATCTCATGCTCTGGGGCGGGCTGTATCATGCGGCCATAACCGCCGCCGCCCCCCTTCATCCAAGCCATACCTATCATCGTGGCCAGGGGGCGGCCGAACTCCCCGCTCAGCTGCGCTCCCTGTGGCGCCGGCAGAAAGCTTTTTTCCTGGAACGTGACATGACAAATCGTCTCTGCGGCCATCTGGCCGGTCGCTTCTTCTTCGTGCCCTTGCAGGTGGCGATTGACAGTCAGGTCCTGCGCCACAGCCCCTTTGGCCGCTATGGAGAAAAAGGGGTTGCCCGCTTCATCGAGACGGTCCTGCGCTCCTTTGCCGAACACGCCCCCAAGGATCATGTCCTTGTCTTCAAGCATCACCCCATGGACCGTGGCTATGTCCATTATGGCGCGCTCATAGAGAAATGCGTTCGGGAAACCGGCCTGAAAGGCCGCGTCTATTACACGCATATGCTGCCGCTTCCGCCGCTTCTCGAAAAAGCGGCCGGAACCGTGGTCATCAATTCCACCGTGGGCCTCTCCGCCATCTATCATGGCAGTCCCGTCAAGGTTCTGGGCGATGCCATATACGACATGCCCGGCCTTACCGCCCAGTCGGACCTCGACACGTTCTGGACCACGGCCACGGACCAGAGACCCGATGCCGATCTCGCCCTGCGCTTCCGCAGCTATCTGATCCGAACCCGCCAGATCAACGGCAGCTTCTACCGCCGCCTGCCCGACAGCCCTCTCGCCTGCGGGCTCAACTGGCCGGCATGAACAGGGTGTCCCTCCACCCTTTCAGGCTTGACAAGGCAACAAAGGGGCGCAATGTGCCTGCCTGTCCGGCATATGGGGCCGGTTGAGGGAATGCGGGCGGTTTTTATGAACAGCCTGCCGGTTTTCGCCCGCACGTTCCGGAGAACGGCCATGGATGAGGAGAATACCGCAGCCTCGGTCATGAGCGGCGGCATTGCCTGCGCCCGCCGCGGCATCGCGCACATTTTCGTGCGCGACCTCGAACTCATGGCACATCTCGGCGTGCATGACTTCGAGAAGCAAAAACCCCAGCGCGTCATCATCAACGTCGATCTCACCGTACGCGAACGCAACGAGCCGCTGGAAGACAACATCCACAAGGTCGTCTCCTACGAGAAGGTGGTGAACCACATTCGCGAGGTCATCGCCCGCGGGCATGTCAACCTCGTGGAGACCTTGGCCGAGATGATCGCGCTTGAATGCCTGAAAAACCCCTATGTGCTCGCCGCCCGCGTGCGCATCGAAAAGCCGGACATTTTTCCGGAAGCCCGCTCCGTGGGCATCGAAATCGAACGCCGCCGTCCCTGATCCGGGAAGGCCCCATTTCCCACCCCTCACAGAGCCCTCGCCATGATCCGCAAAAAAGCGGGCCCTTGCATGCCGCCTGCCTCTTGGGCACCCTTGGCCTGTCATGACCGCCTGCAATGAAGACACAAGACGCTTCCTTTCGCGCCTGCAGCAAAGGCTGCGCCTTAAGCCGCCGGCACTTCCTGCGGCCTTGCGCAATGCGGCCGTTCTGGTGCCGATTCTCGATCACCCGCACGCTCCCGCCATTCTTCTCACCCGGCGCACGGATGATCTGCCGGATCATCCCGGCCAGATCTGTTTCCCCGGCGGAATGATCGAGCCGGGCGAAACACCGCTCAGGGCTGCCCTGCGTGAGGCGCATGAGGAAATCGGCCTGCCGGAGAAAAACATCCGGCCTGTGGGTTTCCTGCCGGCGCATGCCACCTCGGCCGGTATCGCCATCGCCCCGCTGGTTGCGCGCATTGATCCGCACTTCACGCCCGCGCCCTGTCCGCGGGAGGTGGCCGAGATTTTCGAGGTGCCCCTTGCGCACATCCTCAATCCCGCCAATCATCGCCGCGAATGGCGAAAGGGACGTAACGGCGAAAGGCTGCATTGGGTCATCCCCTATCGGGAATACGACATCTGGGGCGCCACCGCCGCCATGCTGCGCAGCCTGTGGGAACACCTGCGATGAGCGAGGAGAACCAAAGCATACGTTCCGAAGAACCGGACCTGGCCCGCGTACCGGTGCTGTGCCTGACTGCACCGCCCTGGCGGAATGATCGGGTGCTGAAGGATCTCTTCGCCAGCCTCGGGGAAAGGAACGCCCGCATCGTCGGCGGGGCGGTGCGCAATGCTCTCATGGGCCGGGACGTGACCGATATTGACATCGCCACCCGCCTGCATCCCGAAGAGGTCATGCGCCGCGCTGAACAGGCGGGCTTTTCGCCTCATCCCGTCGGCATCGATCATGGCTCGGTGCTGCTGGCCCGGGACGGCCGCACTTTTGAGGTCACCACCCTGCGCCGCGATGTCAGAACGGACGGCCGCCACGCCGTTGTCGCCTTCACCGACGACTGGCGCGAGGACGCCCGCCGCCGCGACTTCACCATGAACGCCCTTTACGCCGATCTGGCCGGTAACGTCTACGATCCGCTCTGCAGCGGCGTGCGCGATGCCCTCGCCGGGCATGTGCGTTTCATTGGCGATGCGAACGCGCGCATTCGCGAGGATTATCTGCGCATCCTGCGCTTCTTTCGCTTCTGGGCCGAATATGACACCGGCGCACCCGATGAGGACGCCCTCGCCGCCATCCGCCGGCAAAAGGAGGGCCTGCGCCGCATCTCCCGCGAGCGCATTCGCGAGGAAATGCGCCGCCTGATGCTGGCGCCCCGCGCGGCCGAGGCGCTTGAATACATGACCGCAACCGGAATTAGCGCCTGCATCCTGCCCAAGGCGTGCACGCCTAAGACAACGGCCCTTACCCGCATGCTTGCCATCGACGCCCGCCTGCATTTGCAGCCGGACTGGCTGCTTCGCCTGTGCGCCATTTGCGGCCCGCATGCGGCCCTGAAAGATCTCTTTCGCCTCTCCCGACAGGAAGCCAGCCGCATGCACAAAATGGATCAGGCCCTCGCCCCCGTCTGCCAGCTCATCGAACAAGGCAAGGCGGCAGACATCCGCCGCTGGCAGGTGCTGGCCAGTGATCTGGGCACACAAACGATTCTCGATGCCTTACGCCTCTGTCATGCCCGCGGTGCGCTGACCGATACGGATCTCGCCCGCCTGATCCCCGCGCTTGAAACCTTCACGCCGCCGCCTTTTCCGCTGTCCGGGCGTGATGTGCTCGCACTTGGCATTGCGCCCGGGCCGCAAGTGGGGCAGCTTCTGCGCAGGGTGCGCACACGCTGGCAGGAACAGGGCTTTCAGCCGGCAACGGTTGAGGGCCTGAAAGATCTGCTCCGTGAGGAAGCCATCCGCCAGCATCTGATCGCACCCGAAAGCGAGGCCGGAAAATCCCCGGTCCACAAGAACACGGCAAGCGACAGCAACACCACCGATCCATGAACGACACACCGAACACGGCACACCGGATGCCGGATGCTTCATCTGCCCGCATCGCCCTGATCACCGGCGCCGCCCGCCGCATCGGCCGGGCCATTGCGCTTGCCCTCGCCCGCGCCGGATATGATATCGCCGTTCATTACGGCACCTCACGCCAAGATGCTCAATCCACGGCCCAAGACATTGAGGCTATAGGCCGGCGCGCCGCCATTGTTCAGGGGGATCTTGCCGATCCTGAAGCGCCGGCGCGTATCGTGCGCCAGGCCACTGAAAGCTTAGGTCCGCTTGATGTGCTCATCAACAACGCCTCCCGTTTCGAGCCGGACTCCCTGCAGGACATGACCCTGCAGGACTGGGAGGCGCACATGTCCGTCAATCTCCGCGCCCCCATCTTTCTCGCTCAGGCCTTCGCCCGGCATCGCCGCCCGCATCGGCAGGGCAACATCATCAACATCATCGACCAGCGCGTGCTCAAACTCAATCCCCTGTTCTTCTCCTACACCCTTTCCAAGGCCGCACTCTGGACCGCCACCCGCACCATGGCCCAGGCCCTGGCGCCGGAAAACATCCGCGTCAATGCCATCGGCCCCGGCCCCACGCTCGCCAATACCCGCATGCAGGAGGAGGATTTCGTCAAGCAGTGTTCGCTCACCCTCATGGGCTGCGGCACCTCGCCGGAAGAGATCGCTGAAGCGGTGCTCTTCATCCTCTCAGCCCCTGCCATGACCGGCCAGATGATCGTCCTCGACGGCGGCCAGCACCTCAACTGGCAGACCCCGGACATCACTGAGGTCAACGAATAAGCGCTCAACGGCCTTGCCCCGCGCACGCTCCCATATCCTGTGCCCCCGGCCCCAGCGTTCATGATTTTGCCGGAAAGTGCCCGCATGTTTTGCGCGCATCGGTGAAATGCGGCATCGTGTTCCGTGAAGGGCGAATCAGCCGCGATCAGGTTCTTTCGCAAGGGTGCTTGACGCGCCGGAAACGGGGGCAAGGGGAAGGCCCGCCCCAGTGAACCATGAAAAGGGGATGTCGACATGAGCAGCAAATCACATCGCAACCGCACCACAATGGCCATGGCCTTCGCTCTCGCCGCAGGGATTGCCGTTGCGAGTCATGCTCCCGCCACCGCCGCAACCTGCGGCAACACCGGCGCCGGTTTTGATCGCTGGCTGGCCAATTTTAAGCGTCAGGCCGTCGCCGCCGGCATCCCCCGCCGTGTGGTGGAAAGCGCCCTCGGCAATGTCCGCTACAGCAGCTACGTCATCAAGCTGGACCGCAACCAGCGCTCCTTCAAGCTCAGTTTCGACCGCTTCTGGCGCCTGCGCGTCAACAACGCCATGATCAGAAAGGGCCGCCGCCTGCTGCGGCAGCATGCCGGGCTGTTCCGCCGCATCGAACGGCGCTTTGGCGTGCCGGGGCCCATCATTGTCGCCATCTGGGGGCTGGAGACCAACTTCGGCCGCAACACCGGCAAGATGCCCGTGTTCCGCTCTCTGGCCACCCTGGCCTATGACTGCCGCCGCGCTGATTTCTTCCGCAACGAACTGATGAGTGCACTGAAGATCGTCGCCCGCGGTGACATGCGTCCATCACAGATGAAGGGCGCCTGGGCCGGCGAGATCGGCCAGACCCAGTTCCTCGCCTCCAAGTATTTGCAATTCGCCGTGGATTTTGATGGTGACGGCCGCCGCGACCTGATCCGCTCCACACCCGATGCCCTGGCCAGCACCGCCAATTTCCTGCGCGCCCATGGCTGGCGCCCGGGCGGAGACTGGCACCCCGGCACCCACAATTACGAGGTCATCAAGCAGTGGAACCGGGCCACCGTCTATCAGAAGACCATCGCCCGCCTCGCCGATCTCATCGCCGGCAAGCGCTGAAGAACCAACGATGTGGATATTTCCCACATCACCCATGCCATGCCACCGTTCACATCACCGAGCGCTTCAAGACTCGGTGCCTGGTCATTTGTGGCATGGTGACATCCTGCTGTTCGGAATAGAAAAAGAGCCATGATGTTTGATACCTCTATTCTCATTTATGGAAAGCTTTGATTAATAAGGATAATAATACACTTGATTGCTTTTAATGACAATACAGAAAGAATATAAATAAAATCTAATATTTTTATTTGGGATATTAAAATAAATAATCGATCATGTGTCGATTTTTCATGATTGGAATTTTTGGATTTTCCTTCCGGATGCTGTGCTTTTGTATCACGCCTGGCACATCCTTTGCGTGTATCCCCTCAGTTTCGTTCCGTGTCTCATATCAACACATCATTAAGAATGATGGTTGGTTGAGACCGCAGAGGATAGATTGGCGCCCATGGGCGCAACACTCTGGGAAGGCCCGCACCGGGGAGTCCACGCCATGCAGAAAGTATCCGCAATTTGCAGGCGCAATGGCACATTGCTGGCAAAGATCGTTGGCCTGCTCGTTCTTTTCTCCGCAACGAGCCACGGCTTCTTCGGGCGGGCACATCTACTCATCGGTCAGGAGCGCTATACAACCCTCCTGTTTTATTTGGGCATCTGGGGCATCTCCCTGGGCGCGCTGTTCATCGCCGCGTTTCAGCCCAGACGCGGCGTGCGTCTCTTCTGGGCTTTCGTCATCGCGGCGGCCACCACCGCCGGCTGGTTCTATCATGTCATCTCAGGCAACAGCTTAAGCGTCTACAATGTTCTCTCCCTGTGGGCGGCCCGGCATGAAGCCGGTCGCGCCGCGGTCCAGTATGGTCAGCACATTCTTCCCGCCGCCGCTCTTTTCATCGCCACTTTTCTCATCATCGCCGTACCCGCCCGCTTGCCGCGTGCGTGGATGGACCGCGTGCTTGGCTGGTTCTTCTGGGCGCCCGCCGTGCCCGTGGGATTGATCGCCGCCATCATCTATCTGAAAAGCGGCGGCGGCTCTCAGGCCCTGCCCAATCAGTTTCAGCCGCTTGCCGTCGCCACCGTGGCTCTGGAACGCCAGCTCACACACACCATGCCGCCGCGCATGGCCGTGCCCTTCCCGCCCAAGGACAGCCCGCGCATTCGCAAGATCGTTTTCCTCGTGGATGAATCCCTGCGCCCTGAATATCTGAATTTCACCCCCGGCAATGCTGAAACGCCGCACCTGCCCGCGCTGTTGAAGACCGCCGCCAATTTCGGCAAGGCCGTTTCCGGAGGCAACTGCTCCAGCTATGCCAATGCCATCCTGCGCTTCACCGCCCAGCGCGAGGATCTCGTCACCAGCGCCGCCACCTACCCCACCCTCTGGCAGTGGGCGAAAAAGGCGGGCTTCCGCACCGTGTTCATCGACGGTCAGTCCGGCTTTGCCAAGGATCCGGGCAAGCTTCAGAATTTCATGACCGTGAGCGAGAGCCGTTTCATCGACCGCTTCATTCGCCTGAACGGCGTGCTCACGCCCCAGCTCGATTTTGCCCTGCTTGAGCGCATGAAAGCGGAATTGGAGAAACCGGGGCCCGTCTTCATCTACGCCAACAAGAACGGCGCGCACTTTCCGTATGATGCTGACTACCCATCATCAGCAAAGCGCTACCGGCCTACTCTGACTGAAGCCGGAGAGGAGACGCTTCAGGCCAAGGTCAACTCCTATCGCAACGCCATCGCATGGAACGTGGATGAATTCTTCCGCCGCCTGCTCAAGGAAGTTGATCTCTCGGACACGCTCATCATCTACACCTCCGACCATGGCCAGAACCTGCAACCCGGGCACCTCACCCATTGTTCGACGGAAGATCCCAGCCCGCGCGAAGGCCTCGTGCCCCTGCTCGCCATCACCGGCGATCGCGCCTTGCTCGCGCGCTTCCGCAAAACGGCCCGCACCTTGCGGGATGGCGCCGATCACTTCCGCATCGCCCCCACACTCCTGCGTCTGATGGGGTATGCCCGCACGGATCTCGCCACCCTCTATGGCCCCGATCTGTTTACGCCCACGCCGCGCAAGCAGCCCCTCGCCTTTTCCTATGGCGACATCTTCGGTCTCTTTTCCCGCAAGGCGCACTGGAAAATCATCAACCCGCGAGAAAATCACCTGGAACGCCTGCCCATCCCGCCCATGCATGCGCACAAACCGGCATCCATGAGCGGACAAACCGAGGGCGCCCCCGGCTGATCCCGCATCCGCCCTCGACTACTGACATTTTACTTGAAAAACAACTACTTATGCCATCAATTCAGTTGTCCTTGATATTCTTTTCATCTATGAAATACCACTTTCCCCCCTCCCCCTGGTAGGGGGAGGGACGGGGAGGGGGTCGGGCAATTTAACTCTGTGTTTGTGGCCCGACCCCCTCCCGGCCCCTTGCGGGGCCGACCTCCCCCTATCAGGGGGAGGTTAGGATCATGCGCTCTTTCTGCCTGCCGCCCGCTGCATCGGGACCAATTTAGCTTCTGACGACATGCGTTTGTTTAATTCATTGAAAAACCATAGGAAAGCATCATATCCGGGCGTGTCCCGCATGCTACATGACATTTATACCGTCATACCGGCGAAAGCCGGTATCTAAGGCCATTGATTAATGCATTTGTGGCCCGAGACCTAAGGCTTTCGCCGGGGTGACGAGAAAGATGGCAGCGTTGTGTCGTGTGGCGTGCCTCCAAAACACGTCATCCCGCCAGCCGGAATGATCGAGCTGCATGGATTGTATTTTCGCAATCAATTCTCATTTTCATGAAAGACAGTGAATGACATCAAACGCCCAAGACAGCCTTTTCCCGAGGGAGGACAAGACGATGAGCGAACCGGCCTTGAAGGAGATCACACTGCCGCCACGCGATGGCGACGGCTTTCTGGAGAACATGAACGACTGGACGCCCGAGATCGGCCGCGCCATGGCCGAAGCCGACGGCTTTCCGCTTACCGACGAGATGTGGGAGCAGATCATGCTCGCCCGTCAGTATTATCAGGAACACGGCACAACGCCGCCCCTGCGCAAGTTCATGAAATATGCAGGCAAGAGCAAGAAGGAGCTCTTCGACCTGTGGCAGACCGGTCCGATGAAGGCCATCGCAAAATATGGCGGCCTGCCCAAGCCCACCGGCTGTGTCTGACGGATAAAGTCACCATCTTCATGGCTTCTTCCCTCCCGCCTTCCCGAGGGCGAAGCCAGGCCGGACGGGCCGATGCATCAACAGGATCATCAGGGGCATGGGCATCGACCGTCCGGCCCGATCACGGAGCGGTTCGCACCGCTCCGTTTTTTCATGCCACACGCAACCCGCTCCACGCATCCGTTTCCCTGCGACATTCCGACTCGCCTCACACCATCCCCTGTGGAGGAACCAGGGGCGACTCTTGCGGGCGGATTCCCCATGCGGCATCGTGAACACATGTGATTCGTCAGACACATGCAAAAGGCATCGCGCCCAAGCCATGCGTCTGCAAAGGCTCCGGTCCGGCGGATGGGGCGATGAACGCCACAAGGCGGCGAAGCCTGTCCTGGACCGGAAAGGAATACAGGCGATAAAAGGGGAAACCGGAACACATGAACGCCCTAGAAAGGCTGTTGCAGGACAGGGATGAGAAGGTGGCCAATCCGCTGGATATCATCGAGAACATGGCCACTGAGACAGGCTGGGAATGGGCGCGGCCCGGCGAGGATGAGCTTATGCTCGCCTTTCCGCTGGAGAATGCCGAAATTCAGATCTCCCTCACCTGGATGGAGCAGATCGAGCTGTTGCATCTCGCGGCGGTGTGGGATTTCCGGTGCCCCGAACCGCGCCGCGAGGAGCTGGGCCGCCTCCTCGCCCTGATCAACATGCAGCTGCCCTTCGGTCATTTCGAACTCTGGCCGGACGGCAGCGTTGTCTATCGCAATGCCCTGATGCTCACCGGCGCGCTCTCGGTCACGCCCGAGCAATGCGAGGCGCTCATCGCCGGTGCCGTGGGTGCCTGTGAAACCTTCTATCCCGCCATGCATTTCGTCATCTGGGCGGGGCGCAGCGCCGAAGAGGCCATGCGTGACTGCATTTTCGAAACCGCCGGCGAGGCATGAGGACAGCCAGGCCGATGCGAAACCGGCATTTTAGCTGTGATACCTTTTGCATCTGTGCCGACCCGATAGCACGAAAGCAGCCGGAAAGGAATTCGCGGCCATGACCATGGAGAATGACGAAACAGCCGCCTTTTCCTCCATCACCTTGCCCGGCCCGCTGCTCTTGCTCGGCGCCGGACGCATGGGCATGGCCATGCTGAAAGGCTGGCTGAAGGCGGGGCTTCCCCCCCGGCACATCATGGTGCGTGAGCCGGCGCCATCCGCCGAGCTTCTGGAAATCGCCAAAGAAAAGGGCATCATCCTTGACCCGGCCGATGATGCCATTGGCCAAACGGCCGTCCTTGTCGCTGCGGTTAAGCCGCAGGTGATGGATGAGGCCCTCTCAGACCTCGCGCCCGTGTTGCCGCAGCCGGCTCCCATGGTGCTGTCCATCGCCGCCGGCCGCACCATTGCTTCCTTCAAGCGCCACCTTGGCGCTGACACGCCGGTCGTGCGCGCCATGCCCAACACGCCAGCCGCCATCGGCCGCGGCATTTCCGCCTTCATCGCCAGCCCGGAGGTGAGCGAAGAACAAAAGGCGCTGGCGCGCGCCCTTCTTTCCGCGCTTGGCGAGGTGGTCGAGGTATCCGATGAGGCGCAGATGGATGCGGTCACCGCCGTGTCCGGTTCCGGCCCGGCCTATGTCTTTCTTCTCACCGAATGCATGCAGCAGGCGGCAGAAAGGCTTGGCCTGCCCGCGGATATTGCCGCCCGCCTTGCCCGGGCCACGGTCTCCGGTGCCGGCGCCCTGATGGACAAGGTTTCTGACGATCCCGCAGCCTTGCGCGCGGCGGTCACCTCCCCCGGCGGCACCACCGCCGCCGCCCTTTCCATCCTCATGCAGGCGGACGAAAACCTCTGCACCCTCATGGAAAAGGCCATCACCGCCGCCGAACGCCGCTCCCGCGAACTCTCAGGCGGCTGAGATTTTCCCATTGCTCCCACTGGACACAGTTTTTCCGATTTTTCCGCGCAAGATCGGAATTCGGAAAAACTCATGCCAAACACCCGGCAACTGGCCGCCGTGCGCACGGCGTGCTACACTTTTTGCACGCGCATGCATCGCAGGGAGAGACACCATGCCCGAGAAGAAGACATCCACGCGCTCCCGCAAAAAATCCGCGGCGAATGATACGGCCGCCATCGAAAAGCGCATCATCGATGCCGCCATGGAGCTGGCGGCTGAACGGCCTTTCACGGAGCTTTCCCTTGCCGACATCGCCGAACGGGCCGGGCTGCCCCTGGCCGAACTCAGGCGCCATGTCTGCTGTCGCGATGATGTCTTGCGCCTGCTCTCGCGCCGGCTTGACGAGCAGGTGCTGGAAAGCTTGAGCCAGGATCCGCTGGAGGGTGAACCGGTGGATCGCCTCTTTGAGCTGATCATGCGCCGGCTGGAACACCTTGCGCCCTATCGCGCCGCCGTGCGCAATCTGCTTCAGGCCGCCCCCGCGATCGCCTGTGAATTCCCGCCCGTGCTCCTGCGTTTCTGCACCAGTCAGGACTGGATGCTTGCCGCCGCCGGCCTGAAGCCTGCCGGCATTGAGAAAAAGGCCTGCATGGCCGCCCTCGCCACCATCTACCTGCGCACCCTCGCAACCTGGGTGAATGATGATGATCCCGGCCTGTCCAAAACCATGGCGCAGCTCGATTCCGACCTCAGACGCGCCGAAAAGGCCTGGAACAAGGCAAAAACACCCCTGAAGGCAGCACAAGGCGCGCTGGACCTTACCGGCCGCATCGCCTGCAAGGCCGCAGGCCTCCTCTTCGGCCTGCGCTCCACCAAAACGTCCGAAACCACAGAGACTGACACGATATCCACCGCCTCCGGAGAGGGATCAGAAGCCTCCCCGGCATCCCCGTAGAATCATGGAAGCGCGGATAGGAATGGAAGACAGAATTGGCCGCTGATGGGACATAATAAAAAGTCAGGACCTATCCGCCCGTCACCGGCGGGAAAAAGGCCACTTCCCGTGCGTCCGTAATGGGCGTGTCAAGATCGGCGTGTTCCTGATCCACCGCCGCCCGCAGCGTGTCCTTATCGGCGAGGGCGTCGGCATGGGCTTCATCCAGCGAACGCAGCCAGTCGAGCAGATCGCCCACGGTGCGCACATCCGCAGGCGGGTTAACCTCCTCGCTGGCCTTGCCCAGCTTCTGCCGCACCCAGGCGAAATACAAAACCTTCATGACCGCTCATCCTCGCCGATGACATGCCGCAATCCGGCCCGGAAATAGTCAAATCCCGTATACAGCGTCAGCGCCGCCGCCAGCCACAGGCCGGTAATTCCTATTGTATCAATATGCGCCCAGACGCTCTTGCCCGCATGCCCGACGATGAGAAACCCGAGCGCGATGAGCTGAATCGTCGTCTTCCATTTGGCCAGCCACGTGACAGGCACCGACACCTGCAGCTCTCCCAGGAACTCCCGCAAGCCCGAGACCAGCACCTCACGAATGAGAATAATGAAGGCGGCCCACAGATGCGGCCCCTGAATGTCGCCCACCGCCGCCAGCATCAGCAATGCGCCGGAAACGAGAAGCTTGTCGGCAATGGGATCCAGCATGCGCCCCAGTGCCGACTGCTGCTGCCAGGCGCGGGCCAGCCAGCCGTCGAAGAAATCGGTGATCGCTGCGGCGAGAAAGATGCCCAGCGCCACCCACCGCGCGGTCTCGGTATTCCACAGGATACAGCCCGCCACCAGCGGTGCGGCCACAATCCGCCCGTAAGTCAGCAGGTTGGGCACCTGAATGACCACCGGCAGCGCCGATTTCGGCCGCATGGCCACCGCATCCTCTCCTGCCCGCGCTTCAGTTTCGTTCGTCAGGGACATGGCTTTCTCATTCAACCTGCGAGCGCATGATGACGGACAGGCACCCCTAGCCGTCACCATGAAGATAGTCATAAATCGTCCGCGCCAGATTTTCCGAAATGCCCTCCACCGCCGCCAGCTCCGAAACCTCCGCGCGTGCAACCCCCCTCGCGCTGCCGAAGGCGGCCAGCAGCGCCTTCTTGCGCGCCGGCCCGATGCCGGGAATGCCGTCCAGCAGGCTCTTGCGCGCCGCCCCCTTTCGGCGCAGGCGATGGGAGCCGATGGCGAAACGATGGGCCTCGTCACGCAGACGCTGCAGATAGTAGAGCACGGCGTCCCGCTCCGGAAGACGCAAAATGCGCCCATCCGCAAGATGAAAGGTCTCCCGCCCCGCGTTGCGCTCCGGCCCCTTGGCCACGCCGACGAAGGTCACGCCCTCCTCGCCCACCGGCACACCCAGATCCTGCACCACTTCGATTGCGGCATTGAGCTGTCCGCGGCCACCGTCGATGAGCACAAGATCGGGCCATTGCGGAAAACCGCCATCCGGCACCTCTTCCGCCAGCGGTCCGCCCGGCGCTTCCCGCACCAGACGCGCAAAGCGCCGGCGCATCACCTCGCGCATCATGGCATAGTCATCATCCCCCGGCGCCTGACGCATGTTGAACTTGCGATAATGCTGTTTCATGAAGCCCTCAGGCCCGGCCACGATCATCGCGCCCACGGCATGCGTCCCCTGCAGGTGGGAATTGTCGAACACATCAATGCGCCGCGGCGCCCGTTTCAGCCCGAAGGTGCGCGCCACCCCCTCCAGCAGCAAACGCTGCGAACGTCCCTCTGACAGGCGCCGCGCCAAGGCCTCGCGGGCATTGTCCAGGGCCAGTGCCACGAAATCCCGCTTCTCACCCCGCTTTGGCACATGCAGGCGCACCTTCTGCCCCGCCCGTTCCGACAGGGCCTCTTCCAGCAGCGCCTGATCCGCATCCCCCAGGGCATGCGAAAGCAGAATGAGCGGCGGAATGGGCCGTGAATCGTAAAACTGGGCGATGAAGGCCGCCAGGATCTCCGCCGCGCTTCGCTCTCCGTCCACCCGCGGAAAATAGGCGCGGTTGCCCCAGTTCTGCCAGGCGCGGAAGAAGAAGACCTGAACACAGGTCTGCCCCCCTTCCTGCACCAGGGCGAAAAGATCCGCCGTCTCGAAAGTCCGGGGATTCACGCCCTGCCCGGCGCTCACATGCGCCATCGCCGCCAGCCGGTCGCGCAGGACCGCCGCCCGCTCGAAATCCAGCCGTTCTGCCGCCTCCTCCATTTCGCGGGTGAGATCGGCCTTCACCTTCTGCGTCCGCCCGCTCAGAAAGGCTTCCGCCTGCCGCACCAGCGCCGCGTAATCCTCCTCGCTCACTTCTCCCGTGCAGGGCCCCGCACACCGCCGGATCTGATACTTCAGGCACGGGCGCGTGCGATTGGCATAGACGGCATCGGTGCATGTGCGCAGAAGAAAGGCCTTCTCCAGCGCCGAGATCGCCCGGTTCACCGCCCCGGCGGAGGCAAACGGCCCCCAGTAGCTCCCCGGCAGGCGGCGCGCGCCGCGATGCTTGGTCAGGCGCGCAACCGGCCCGCTCTTGTCAATGAGGATATAGGGGAAGGACTTGTCATCGCGCAGAAGGATATTATAGCGCGGTTTCAGGCGCTTGATCAGATTGGCCTCCAAAAGCAGCGCCTCTGCTTCCGTGCGCGTCGTTGTCACCTCCAGACGCGCCACCTGCGCGATCATCATGGTGATGCGGTTGGAATGGCCCTTGCCGCGGGCATAGGACGACACCCGCGCCTTCAGATCGCGCGCCTTGCCCACGTAGAGCACATCGCCCTTTACGTCATACATGCGATAGACGCCGGGCCGGCGCGGCAGGGTCTTGACGAATTCGGCGATCACCGCCGCGCCCGTGCGCACCGAAGGCGGCATACCGGCCCTTTCGTCCGCACCCGCCGCTGCCATGGTTTCTTCCGTCGCTGTTTCGGTCTTATGTCGCCTTTCCCTGTCCATGACGGCCCAAGATGTATGCCCGTCACTCGCCGGAGGCAACCAGATCGCTCAAACCATGCCATCCATGCCGTAAAGATGGGCGCCATAAGGCTTTAACCGCACACTACAAGACACACCATTGCCATCTTTCTCGTCACCCCGGCGAAAGCCGGGGTCTTGTGCCGCAAACTCATGCGTTTGTGGCCTGAGATACCGGCTTTCGCCGGTATGACGGTATATGTGTCGTGTAGTGTGCTTAAACCGATCAAAAGCCTCTTTACGCTACGTAGTGACATGATTTTCCGACCGAATCGCTGCCGCCAGATTTAAGGGGGAATTCAAAGTGTTCGCAGGACTGGACTGGCTGGCGATCCTGGGAGGCCTCGCTGTTGGCTTTGGCGTGATGATGGTGATTGCCATCATAATCGCCATTGTTGAATTTGCTTCCATTCACAAGGAAACCGGCCTTGACGTGTTGGAAGACGAAGAGTCATTCAACAAAATGATGGAGGAACGCCTTTTAAAAGATACGCATTTTCAGGTCGCCATCCTAATCCTTTCCCTGCTCACGGATATGCTGGGAGGGTATTACACGGCCCGTTGGGCCGATCATTCCCCGTATCTGCATGCGGGCATAATGGGTGCTTTCGGGATCGCACTCAGCTGGTCGGTGGATTGGCGCAGCGTAACACCTCTCTGGCACATGCTGGCCTGGACCCTTCTTGGTATTCCAGCAGCCCTTTTAGGCGCCTGGTTCTGCTGCCCTGCCTGAAATCCTGCTGTCGCCTGGCGAAAAGAGACTCCCCGCTTTCTTTCTCATATGCTATGAAAAATGAGAAGCCTCATTGGGGTGCCCTGGGAACAGGGCTGAGAGGCGGGTTTTGCCCGCCCACCCATGGAACCTGATCCGGGTCATGCCGGCGTAGGGAATGAGGGCTGAATGATGAAGCCACCGCTTGCATCGTCCGCCATCATCTGCCGCCTTTCGTTCGCGCATGATCCGCAGATGCGCGGATGAAAGGAACCGTGAGCGACAGTGGCCTTCCATATCTCGCCAGGCTGAAACAGGCGCGCCCGCGCGTGCACGTGATCATCGGCGCCATCACCGCGCCTTTCGTTGTGGACGTGCTCGCCGCCATCGGCGCACAGCCGACGGTGACGCACGAGCCCGATCAGGCGGCGGAATTCGCAGCCGGCGCCGAGTCCCTGCTTATCAATCTCGCTCAGCTGGACACGCCGCGCATGCAAGGAGCTTTGGCCACCATTGAAGCCATTGAACGGCGGGCCCTCTCCTGGCTTCTCGATCCGGCCATGGTGCACCGCAGCCAGACCCGCCTTGCCTTCGCCCGCAGGCTGCTGACGCATGCGCCAACGGTCATCAAGCTCAATCCCGATGAGCTGAAGGCCCTCAACGACGGTAATGAAGACCCGGCCGCCCTCGCTCTGAAAACGGGCAGTGTCGTTTTCGCCACGGGCGCGCGCCCCTGCCTGACCAACGGCGGCATCACCATGCCCCTGCCCGGCCTGCCGCAGCTGGCCGGTCATGTGGGATACGGCTGCGCCCTCGGCGCCATCACCGCCGCCTTTCTCGCCAAACACGTGCCGCAAACGGCCATTCAGGAAGCCTACATGGCCTTTTCCCTGGCGGCGGGGCGGGCAAAAGCCGCAAGCGCCGGGCCGGCCTCCCTGCGTATTGCCTTCGTGGATGCCCTCTGGCGGCTGGGAGAGGAGAACCCGGCATGACCAACGTGACGAAAAAAGCGGACGTGCGCTGTTACGTCATTATCGATCCCGCCGCCTGCGGAGGGCGCGATCCCATGCATGTGGCGCAGGCTGCGGCGAAGGGCGGCGCCACCATCATCCAACTGCGCGACAAGAGCGGCGATGTGCGCCACATGCTGACGCTGGCACAGGCCATGAAGACGGCGCTGGCGCCGTTTGCCGTGCCGCTCGTTATCAACGACCGCGTGGATGTGGCGCTGGCGGCAGGGGCGCACGGCGCTCATGTGGGGCAGGAAGACCTCCCGGCGGAAGCCGCGCGCCGCCTGCTGGGTGATGAGGCCATCCTCGGCCTGTCGCACAAGACGCCGGAGGAGATCGCGGCCTCACCGGTGAACACGCTGAGCTATGCCGCCATCGGCGGCATCTTCCCCACCACCAGCAAAAAACAGGGCGCATCCGGTCTTGAGGCCTTCGCCCGCATGGCCCACGCCATGCGCGCCCGGGCGCCGGAGCTGCCCATCGTCGGCATCGCCGGCATCACGGCGGAAAACGCCGCATCCGTCATCGCCGCCGGTGCGGACGGCGTGGCGGTCATCTCCGCCGTCTGTGCAGCCGACGATCCGGAAGCTGCAACCCGGGCCTTGCGCGCGGTGGTGGACGCGGCACTGGCGAAACGGGAGGACGCGGCATGATGCGTTGCGGAAGGAATAAGCGCCCCTTCCTCCCCCTGATAGGGGGAGGTCGGCGCGAATCGCCGGGAGGGGGTCGGGCCGCAGACTCATGGGCTTGTTGCCCGACCCCCACCCTGCCCCTCCCCTTGCCGGGGGGAGGGCACCACGGGGCTGCCACGGCACAACACGGGGTGGGAGTCTGACATGCGCGATCATGAACATATGCGCCCCGTCGTCCTGTGCATCGGCGGCACCGACCCCACGGGCCGCGCAGGCCTGGCGGCGGACATCCGCGCCGGCGAGGCAGCGGACGTGCACATTGCGCCGGTGCCTGTTGCGATCGTGGCGCAGAATGCCAAAGGCGTGCAGCACATCGAGCCTTCAAGCCCGATGCTGATTACCGCGCAGATCCGCGCCGTGCTGGAGGATCTGCCCGTGCGCGCCGTCAAAATCGGGCTGATGCCCACCGCGCAGGTGGTGGAAGCGATAACCCGGGCGCTCACGCCCATCCTGCCTGAAACACCGCTCGTCATCGATCCGGTGCTGGGCGCCTCTTCCGGCGGGCGGCTGGTGCCGTCCGCCTCGCGCGAATGGCGCAGGCATTTCCGGGCCTTGGCAAATCAGGCCGCGCTGATCACCCCAAACATTCTGGAAGCCTCCGCCCTGCTCGTGGGCGAGCTGCCCGCGGGCGGGCGGCGCATCATGCGCCTGCAGGCAGAAGCCCTGTTTGAGCGTTATCAGTGCCCCGTGCTCCTGAAGGGCGGACATCTGCCCGATGATCGCTCCGTCATGGATGTGCTGCACAGCCAGGAGGGACAGCAGATTTTTCTGGCCCCGCGCGTGCCCGTGCGGGACTTGCGCGGCACCGGCTGCACGCTGGCCACGCTGATTGCCGCCCACCTCGCCCGCGGTCTGGGCCTGATGGAAGCCGTGGCACAGGCGCGCGCGCTCCTGCTCGAAGGATTGCGCAATGTCGTGGACATCGGCGGCGAAGGCCCGCCGCCGGTGCGCCTGCCCGTGAAAGATTCACCGGACGGCGAGACGACAACGCCGTCGCTGAATAGAGAGGAAACAGGAGAACTGTAAGAGATGAGCACGACCCGCAGAACGTTTCTGAAAGCCGGTATGGCCGGCATGGCCGGAGGGCTCACCGCGCCTGCCATCGCCCGCGCCGGGCAGATGAAGGAGCTGCGCATGGTCACCTCCTGGCCGAAGAACCTGCCCGGCCCCGGCGTCTCCGCCGAGCGTCTGGCCAAAGACATTGAAACCCTCTCCAGCGGCACGCTGAAGGTGAAGGTCTATGCCGCCGGCGAGCTGGTGGGAGCGCTGGCGGTGTTCGATGCGGTGGAAAACGGCACGGCGGACATGGCGCACACCGCCTCGCTGTTCTGGGGCGGCAAGATGCCGGCAGCGGCCCTGTTCACCGCCGGGCCATACGGCCTCACCCCGCTGGAACACCGCGCCTGGCTGGAGCAGGGCGGCGGCCAGCAGCTGTGGGACGAACTCTACGGCCAGTTCGGCATCAAGCCCCTGATGTGCGGCAACACCGGCCCCAGCATGGGCGGCTGGTTCAGAAAGCCCATAAAATCGCTCGATGACCTGAAGGGCCTGAAAATGCGCATGCCGGGCCTGGGCGGCGAGATCCTGCGCCGGCTGGGTGGCACGCCGGTCTCCCTGCCGCCGGGCGAGATCCTCACTGCGCTTCAGTCCGGCGCCATCGATGCCACGGAGTTCTTAGGCCCCTTCTCCGACATGGCCATGGGCTTCTACAAGGTGGCGAAGGTCTATCATTACCCGGCCTTTCATGAGCCCAACGGCGCCGGGGAGTTACTCATCGCCCGCAAGGTCTGGGATGCGCTCAACAATGAGCAGCGCCGCGCCATCGAGGTCGCTTGCTCGGCGGAGGCTGCGCGCACGCTGGCCGAACATACCTGGCGCAACGCCGAGGCCCTGAAGGTCTTGAAGGAGAAACACGGCGTGCGCGTGATGGCCTATCCCGCGGACGTGCTGGCCGCGGCGCGCAAGATCGCGGATGAGGTGCTTGCCGATCTGGCGGCGAAGGATGCGCTCAGCGGCAAGATCGTCACATCATGGCTGGCCGCGCGCGATCATCTCGCGCCGTGGAACGACGTCGCCCTGCGCGCCTTCCTCAACGCCCGCCTGGGCTGAATTCAGATGCCCCTCTTCTGTTGATGGGGGCGGTCTAAGCGGCGAATAGGAGAAATGATCGTAATAGAAGCGACATAGAACCGTTCATCCTCCCCCTGATAGGGGGAGGTCGGCCCCGTCAGGGGCCGGGAGGGGGTCGGGTCACAAACGCATGAGTGCATTGCCCGACAGGGCAGAGAAGCAAAAAGGTCAGTGCCATGAACGTTCACAGGATGCCGAAGTTCCGCGTCACCACCGGGCCGTTGCCGGCCTCGCGCAAGATCTATGTGAAGGGAAGCCGCGAGGACATCCGCGTGCCCCTGCGCGAAATCGCCCTTGATCCGTCTGCCGGCGAGCCGCCCGTTGTCGTCTATGACACCTCCGGGCCTTACACCGACCCGGATGTGACCATCGACGTGACCAAAGGCTTACCACCCCTGCGCCAGAAGTGGATCGAGGAGCGCGGCGACACGCAAGAAGTGGAGCCGCGCCCGGTGCGCCCGGAGGACAACGGCAACGTCTCCGAAGAGGCGCTGGCCCCGGAATTTCCGCGCACGCGCCGCCCCCGTCGCGCGAAGAACGGACAAGCGGTAACGCAACTGGCCTATGCGAAACGCGGCATTATCACGCCGGAGATGGAATATGTCGCCATCCGCGAGAACGCCCGCCGCGAGGCGCTCATCGAGCTGATTGAGGAGGCGAGAAAGGCCGGGCTGGAGCTGTATGACCCGCAAACGGGCGAGCGCTGGCCCGGCGGCAAGATCCCGGCGGTCATCACGCCGGAGTTCGTGCGCGATGAGATCGCCCGCGGCCGCGCCATCATCCCGGCCAACATCAACCACCCCGAATCCGAGCCGATGATCATCGGCCGCAACTTCCGCACCAAGATCAACGCCAACATCGGCAACTCCGCCATCCTCTCCGACATCGCGGAAGAAGTGGAAAAGATGGTGTGGGCCATCCGCTGGGGCGCGGATACGGTGATGGATCTCTCCACCGGCCGCAATATCCACAACATCCGCGAATGGATCATCCGCAACAGCCCGGTGCCCATCGGCACCGTGCCACTCTATCAGGCGCTGGAGAAGGTGGGCGGCGATCCGGCGGAGCTCTCCTGGGAGGTTTTCCGCGACACCCTTATCGAACAGGCGGAGCAGGGCGTGGACTATTTCACCATCCACGCCGGCGTGCGCCTCGCCTACGTGCCGCTGGCGGCCAACCGCGTCACCGGCATCGTTTCACGTGGCGGCTCCATCATGGCCGCCTGGATGCTGGCGCATCACAAGGAAAGCTTCCTCTATGAACACTTCGAGGAAATCTGCGAGATCATGAAGGCCTATGACATCGCCTTCTCCCTGGGCGATGGCCTGCGTCCCGGCTCCATTGCCGACGCCAACGACGAGGCCCAGTTCGCCGAGCTCAAGACACTGGGCGAGCTGACGAAAATCGCCTGGAAGCACGATGTGCAGGTGATGATCGAGGGCCCTGGCCACGTGCCCATGCACAAGATCGCCGAGAACATGGAGCTGCAGCTCAAATACTGCCATGAGGCGCCGTTCTATACCCTTGGGCCGCTGGTCACCGACATCGCCCCCGGTTATGATCACATCGCCTCGGCCATTGGCGCAGCACAGATCGGCTGGCTGGGCACGGCCATGCTCTGCTATGTCACGCCCAAGGAGCACTTAGGCCTGCCCGACCGCGACGACGTGAAGGAAGGCGTGATTGCCTATAAGATCGCCGCCCACGCTGCCGATCTTGCCAAGGGTTTCCCCGGCGCGCAGGCCCGGGATGATGCGCTCTCCCGCGCGCGCTTTGAGTTCCGCTGGCGCGATCAGTTCAACCTGGCGCTGGATCCGGAGCGGGCGGAGGAATTCCACGACCAGACCCTGCCGAAAGAGGCGCACAAGACCGTGCACTTCTGCTCCATGTGCGGGCCGAAGTTCTGTGCCATGAAGATCAGCCAGGACGTGCGCGACATGGCCGACGAGGAGGCGAAACGCGGCATGGAGGAAATGAGCCGCAAATTCCGCGAAACGGGCGGCAAGGTCTATGTGGAAACCGACACAAACAAAGCCTGATCGCACACACTCTGACACCAACTCCGTTATGCCACAACACAGCCGGCATGATAAAGTTGGGGTCAGAGAGTGTGCTTTTAAAAAGTTTCTCAGAAGTGCAAATTAGATCAATCCGTGCCGGCCTTGGCTGCCATTTCGCGCATGGCTTTCTGCACCTTTTCGAAGGCCCGCACCTCGATCTGGCGGATGCGTTCCCGCGAGACGCCGAATTCCTTGGACAGTTCCTCCAAAGTCAGCGGCGGCTCGCGCAGGCGCCGCGCCTCGAAAATGCGCCGTTCGCGCTCGTTGAGCTGCTCCATGGCTTCCTTGAGCATCTTCATGCGCAGCGCGTGCTCCTCGCGCTCCGCCAGCTGTTCTTCCTGATTCTCGGATTCGTCCACCAGCCAGTCCTGCCACTCGCCGCTGGAATCGCCGTCGTTGCGCAGGGGCGCGTTCAGCGAGGCGTCGCCGGCCAGCCGCCGGTTCATGGAAATGACGTCTTCTTCGGAAACGCCCAGCCGCTCGGCGATTTCCTTCACCTGCTCCGGGCGCATGTCGCCCTCTTCCAGCGCCTTGATCTGCCCTTTCAGCTTGCGCAGGTTGAAGAACAGCTTTTTCTGGCTGGCGGTCGTGCCCATTTTCACCAGCGACCAGGAGCGCAGGATGTATTCCTGAATCGCCGCCTTGATCCACCACATGGCATAGGTGGCGAGGCGAAAGCCCTTGTCGGGCTCAAAGCGCTTCACCGCCTGCATCAGGCCGACGTTGCCCTCGGAAATGATTTCGGAAATGGGCAGGCCGTAGCCGCGATAGCCCATGGCGATCTTGGCCACCAGCCGCAGATGCGATGTGACCAGCTTGTGCGCCGCCTCCGTGTCGGCATGCTCGCGCCAGCGCTTGGCCAGCATGTATTCCTCTTCCGCCGACAGGATGGGAAATTGCCGGATTTTCTGCAGATAGGCGGCCAGACCGCCCTCCTCGGTGGGCATGGGCAGGGTCTGGCTGACGGATTTGGGCACCGGCAGCGCCTTTTCTTCCTCTTCGCCGGCCTGAACGCGGGCTTCTGAAGCCATGTCGGCCTCCGCCGCCTTCTCCGCACGGGTGCGGGCGGCCTTGTCCTCCGCCACCCTGCCCTCGGATGTCTCTTTCCGCTTCCCTTCAGGCGCGGTCGTCTGCTGGCCCTCTGCGGCTTCTCCGGCTTTGCCGGCAGCGGCGGTGATTTCTCCCGCCGCCGTCTCAGCCGTCGTTTCCGGCGTGCCCTGAGCGGGCGCCCTGCCTTCATCGGCCGTTTCAGGGGCCAGCGGGGGCAGTGTCAGCTCCTGCTTGTTCTTTTCCCTGGTCCGTTCCGCCATGATGCCCGATGCCTTCCCTGCATCCCTTCCTGAACGGTCGCGCCTTGCCGTTTGTTCGATTGCCCCCGCAAGCGCCTGATTCAGTATAGCACTGCAAACCACCCGGCTGCCTAGCAGAAAACGACCATATCGGGAACACCTGCGCGCTTTTCCCTGTTTTTCGTGTTTCAGATCACCTTCGCGCGTCCTTATCCTGCTGTTGCAGGGATTTAAGCAACCGGGCCATATCCTCCGGCAACAGAGAGGAAAAGCGCATGCTCTCACCGGTGATCGGATGCACAAAACCAAGCTCCGCCGCATGCAGCGCCTGCCGCCCCAAGGCCTGCAAGGCCTCTTGTGCCGCATCATCAAGCCGCCGGGCCGAGGCGGCGAATCCCCTGGCATAGAGCGGATCGCCCATGACGGGATGGCCGATGTGCGCCATGTGCACCCGGATCTGATGCGTCCGTCCCGTTTCCAGAGCGCATTCCACAAAAGCGGCGCATGGCCGCCCCTTAGCGTCATGAAAGGCCTCAAGCACGCGATAATGCGTAACGGCCGCGCGTCCCCGGCTTTCATCCACCACCGCCATGCGCAGCCTGTCCACGGGATGACGCCCGATGGGAGCTGTAACCGTGCCCTGCACAAGCCGCGGCACCCCCCAGATCAGCGCACGATAGCGCCGGTGCAGCCGCCCGTCGCCCCCATGGGCGGCGAACTGTTCGGCCAGCCCCGCATGAGCGGCATCGGTCTTGGCCATGACGATAAGCCCGCTGGTGTCGCGATCGAGCCGGTGCACAATGCCGGGCCGCTTCACGCCGCCGATACCGGAGAGGCTTTCGCCGCAATGATGCAGAAGGGCGTTCACCAGCGTGCCGCTTTCATGCCCGGGCGCCGGATGCACGACCATGCCCGCCGGCTTGTCCACCACCAGCAGGTGTTCGTCTTCGTAAACGATGGAGAGGGGCAGGGCCTCCGCCTGCGGCGTGGCCGGGCGCGGCCTTGGGATTTCCACACGGATCACATCATCGGCCGCAAGCTTGCGCGCCGCCTTGCGCATGGCCGAATCGTTGACCTTCACGCGCCCCTCTGCGATGAGAGACTTGATCCGGCTTCTGGATACGTCGGTGAGCGCCTGTGCCAGAAAGCGATCCAGCCGCTCGCCGGCGGCTTCGGGCGTCACCGTCAGGATCCGCACGTCTGCGTCTTGCTGGGAAGTGCTCATGACCGATATGGATCATAACGCCTCCGCATCCGGCAGGGAAGAGCCCGCCGGCGATCAGGCCATTCCGCCGGAGGATCCCCTCAAGTTGCGCATTCTCAAGGGCGTGGTCATCGTTTTGGGCATTCTGCTCATCGCCGCCTTTGTCTTTCTCATGACCATCATCGCCGCGAAGGTTCTGGGCGGGCGCGAGAAGGCGACACCAATGCCCGCAACGCCGCCTGTGCTGGCCATCGCCAGGGGCGCGCGCATTGCGGAGATGCATTTGAGCGACCGCCGGCTTGCCGTGCGCATCACCGCGCCGGACGGCTCGGAGGAAATCCTGCTTTTCGATGCCCGCAGCGGCAATCTGATGGCGCGCATCCGCCTTGCGCCCATGCCCTGACAACAGGGCCAACCGCGCACTCACTGGTGTCCAGGAAAATTCAGGAAGCGTGCTGTTGCCGTCAAATCGACCAAGGAAAAAAGACTTTCCACACATTGGGCGATAGTTACTTAACTCATTGATAAATAAGAATAAAACGTCATTGCCGGGCCTTGTCCCGGCAATCCAGGGCCAAGAAAGAGGCGAATTTGGTGGACGATTGCGTTTGCCTGCAGGCTTGATTTGCGTCGTATGCTTTTTGAAAGGAGGTCCCTCTCTGAGGATAGAGTCCTGAAGAACCGTTCCTGTCTGCCATCACCGCATGAGTAAACCGCCCCTGGATGCCCGGGACACGCCCGAGCATGATGTTTTCCTATAATTTTTCAATGAATTAAACAAACACTTGTCGTCGGACAGCTAAATTGGTCCCAGTGCAGCGGGCGGCAGGCATAAAGAGCGCATAATCCTAACCTCCCCCTGATAGGGGGAGGTCGGCGCGAAGCGCCGGGAGGGGGTCGGTCCACAGGCTCATGAAGTTGCCGCCCGACCCCCTCCCTGCCCTCCCCCTACCAGGGGGAGGGAAAAGCGGTGCTTCATGTATGGAAAAAATATCAAGGGCAACTGAGTTGATGATGTAAATAGTTGATGCTAAATACAAAAATAACAACCTCCCAAGTTTGGGCAAGGGTAACAGAATGCCTTACTAAATGCATCTGCGTAGCATGTGATTATTCACGCTCTTTATAGTGAAAATTATTCGCAATGGGTAGGGCGATTTAATTGAACAGTGATGAACGCGCAATGGAATCTGGGATACGCTCTCGCCCATGCAAGACGGGCGATGCCCAGAAGGCACCGCCCGCCATTTGTCTTTCAGGTACAGCTGAAGTGAGGCTTCAACGGCCTTGCGCGCATCCGGCCCTCATGCCGCCGGATTGAACAGGCGCCGGGTGAACAGGCCGCTGTCCTTGAGCCGGTGGAGGACCTTCGCGCCGGCCAGTGCTGCCAGATCGACAAGCGGCTCGATGATGATCACCGTCATGTAGGCGCCGGCGAAGGTGGCGATATTGGCGAGATTTTCCGCCGTGAAGCCCTGTCCATAAAGCGACCAGAACACCACCCAGGAAACAATGCCGGCCTGATAGGTGGTGGAGAGCTTCAGCGCCTGACCATAGCGGATGTCCTTGTAGGCGGTATTGGCGGGAATGATCCGCCTGGCCAGCACATCAACGGCAAAAAGCGGCACCAGCAGCGTGGTGACGTTAATGCCATACTGCGGCAGATCAAATGGCGCGAAGAACAGCCCCTGGATCAGAAGCCCCGCCGCAAGGCCAAAGGCCGCCGGCGCCAGCCCGAAGAGCAGATAGAGCGTGGTGCCCATGATGAGGTGCACTTCCGAAACCCCGATCGGGTGATGCGGAAGGACCTCGAAATAGGAAAAGACGAGCGCGGTGCTGAGAGCGGCGCGCATCAGGAAGGAGACAACGCCGTCCTTGCGCACGGTCTCCCATGCCAGTTTCGCCGCATAGCCAAGAGCGGCCGCGCCCGTGGCATAGCTGAGGATCATCTTTGCGCCGGTCACGACGCCAGGTTCGATGTGCATCTGTCAGCCTCCCTTCATGGTGTTGCATGCACATGGTTCCATAGCGAGACAGAGGAAGGCGAAATTTTCGCCTCCTGCGCCTCGTTCCCTGGGTCATGCCAGCTGCGAGTTCGGAATGGGCTTGAAAGAGGAATCGGCCTTGGGCTTCACGGATTTGTCGAAGCGAAAAACGCCATGTCCGGCAAACCCTGAAGCCTTTCGCGATTCTTCCCGGAAAACCCCCGTTCCGGACCATCGCCTCTGGCAGGGCGGATGGCAGGTCTCCTGGCTCGCGGGTCAACGTGTCATGGCCGGCCTTCCCAAAGGCAGGCGGCCGGATCCCTTCCTCCGGCCTTGCCTTCAGTGACCCCGCGCGAATCGTCGCCTGATCCGCGCGGCCATGGGCCATGGACACTTACCGCACACAGTTGCGGGGGCAGCCACGGCTTCGGTGAACACGCATCCTCCCTTCAAGGAAATCAAGGAGATACGTGTTGCGCACCCTACCGTGTTCCCTTTTAACCCCTCATTCTCGGCGGTCTGTTTAAAACCGCCCTGTTGGGGACCATCCACCCGCTCAAGACGCTAGCGCATGTTTCCTGCCCTTGCAATGAGCCGTAAGGTGCGCCGGGCAAAGCGTGTTCATCTTGACCCTGATCAAGGACTGGATCGTCTCATGCACGATACTGCATGGCACCATGGCGAAGACTTCGGGGCATAGGAAGGGCATCATCGACCGCCTCGGTGATGCGCGCTGGCCAGCGGTGATCGGGCTTTATGCCCTGCTGCTGGAGCTGTTCTTTGGCGCCATGCATGCGGCGGCGCTTGCGGCATCTGCTTTTGGCCCGCCGCGCAATCCCGATTCCTTCCTCTTCATGATCTGCACGCCGAACGGGCTTGTATCCGTTCAGCGGGCCGATCTGGAGCGTGCCGATGCGCATGGCAGCCCAACGGCGCCAACCTCGCGCAAGTCGGCCAGCGATTTCTGCCCCGTTTGCGGCTCTTCCGCCGTTTCGCCATTCACCTTTGCCGCGCCGGCCTCAGTCCCCCCGGCGCCGCAGATCCTGACAGACAGGCTTCATCCCGATGCAGGCACGGTCCGCTCCCTGACCGCCTGGTGGTCCGTGCGCATCCGTGCTCCTCCTGCGTCCTGACCCTCCCCTTGGGTTTGAAACGGGGGCGTCTTCATCCGTTTCTTGATCTTCCCCTTTGACCAGCAAGACGTGGGGTTTCGTCTGAACGCGTTCGAATGCGCGCTGCCTTCGGGCATGAGCCGCAGACTCGGTCGGATGCGACCATGAACGGCGCTCCTGCCCTCGGCTGAAGCGGCAAGTGCGAGGGTTCGAAAAGACGGCTCCACACCATCACCGGACGCAGAACATCGCATTTGGTCCTTTCTCGTGAAGGAACCAACATCGACCACATTGAGGAGCATGACCATGATCACGCGCAGACAGCTCATGACCGCTGCCTCTCTTGGCGCCATTGCCGTTGCTGCCGGCGGACGCAACGCCGCGGCCATGATGAAGATGGAGCCGCCGTGGGAGTGGCAGAAGAAGCATGGCGTGGTCTCGCCGGTGCGCAAGGACCCCGAGCCCACGAAGGACGAGTTCAAGAAATATCCGCGTTGCCCCTATTGCGGCATGTCCCGCAAGATGTGGAGCCACACCCGCCATCTCATCCAGTATGATGACGGCACTGCCGAAGGCACCTGCTCCATCCGCTGCCTGGCCGTGGCCTTCGCCATCAATCTCGACCGCGGCCCGAAAAAGATCTGGGTGGGCGATGCCGGCTCCGATGCCAAGATCAAGCCGCTGATCGAGGTGGAAAAGGCCACCTACATCCTTGATCCCAACAAGATGGGCACCATGACCCATCGCCGCAAATGGGCCTATGCCGACGCCGCGAAGGCGAAAGCCACCGGCGCGAAGACGGTGACTTTCGACGAGGCCCTGCAGGCGGCCTATGAGGATCTGGGCCGCGATTCGATGATGGTGCGCAAGCGCCGGGCCGAAAAGCGCGCCCACATGATGAAGAAGATGAAAATGATGAAGGAGATGCAGAAGAACTGATCCGGCACGCGTGAAAAGGCGGGGCGAGGGGCTAAAAGCGGCAGCCGATTCCGGAATCCACAACCGCTTCAGCCTTTCGCCCCGTCTTCCCGTATCGTCATGCGAAAGCAGTCTTCGGCAAAAGGCCGGGGCCCGTGTTATGGGATGAATGGTCCGTACCCCATCTGTGAAAGAGTTAGGCCATGAAGGACAAAGCCCCCCTTTCTTCCTTCCGGATATCCCGCCGCGCACTCCTGCGTGGTCTGGCCCATCTCGGCCTCGTTCTGGCGCTGAGCGTGCCTCTGGCTACATCCCACGCTGCCGAACCTTCAAAAGAGGATCTGAAAAACGCCGCGCCGCGGGTGCAGTTGCCGCCCGTGCATGAGCATGACCGCTGCCCGGTCTGCGGCATGTTTCCGGCACGCTATCATGAATGGCTGGCCACCATCGAATTCAAGGACGGCACGGCTGTGCATTTCGACGGCGCCAAGGACATGTTCAAGTTCTGGCTGAACATGAAGAAATACGACACCAAGGGCCACACACAGAAAGACGTGAAGGCCATTGGCGTTACCGGCTATTACGCCACGGAAATGATCGACGCCCGCAAGGCCTGGTATGTGATTGGCTCCGACGTTCTCGGCCCCATGGGACATGAACTCGTTCCCCATCCCGATCTCTATGACGCCAAGGAATTCATGAAGGATCATCATGGCAAGGCCATCGTCCGTTTCGACGATGTGGACATGCAATTGCTGAAAGGATTGGACGAGGGCCGCTTCATCGTGCATGGCAAGGAGTTGAAGTGATCCGTCCCGGGCGTGGTGTGTTTACCGGCGTATTTAGACGGAATGGCGGCTGAAAGGGAGGAAGGCGCATGCGGCGTGTGACCGTGGCAATGCTTATGCTCGGCTTCGGCCTTGCCGCCCTTGGTCTTGAGAGCATGCACGCCCGCTTCTCTGAAGCGCGTCATGACGCGGCACGGGCGGAAACGGCCCGCCTTGTCAGGGATCTGGGGCTGACCGATCTCGCCCTGTTTACCGAGGCCCGCTACGTGCGCCACATCTCGCAGGCCGATCTTTTCACGCCTTTTCAGGATGCGCCCGTTTCTTTCGAGCATTTTCCTTCCGGCACGCTGGTGGCGCCGCCTGCGCATCTCGGGCGTCACGCAGGCGCTCTGAGCGCCCGTCCGATTGAGAGGAACAGCCCATGAGACGCTGGCTGAGCAGACAGGCCCATCTCATCGACTTCACCCTTGGTGCCCTGTTGCGGCGCAAGGGGCGCAACCTGATGATGCTGGCGGTTTATACCCTGATCATCTTCATGCTCGCATCGGTCACGTTTCTGGGCTCGGCCCTGCGGTTTGAGGCCAAGGCCGCCCTGAACTACGCCCCGGAAGTGACGGTGCAGAACCTCATCATGGGCCGTCATGCCCTAAGCCCGCCGGATTGGGTCAAGAAGCTTTCGCGCATTCGCGGCGCCCGCAACATCCACGGCCGCCTGTGGGGCTATTTCTATGATCAGGCCGTAGGCGCCAACTATACGCTGATGGTGCCGCCGCCCAGGGCGCGCGATCTTGCGGTAAACCTGGGCGAGGTCATCATCGGCCATGCCATTGCCGATCTGCGCAAGGTCAGGCAGGGCGGCTATCTCTTTCTGCTCTCGCCCTCCGGCAAGCTGTTCAAGCTGAAGGTGATCCGCATCCTGCCCGAAGATTCGGCGCTGCTCTCGGCTGATCTCGTGCTTATCTCGGAGACGGATTATCGCGCGTTCTTCAACCTGACACCCGAAGACGGCTATACGGATATCGCGCTGACCGTGCGCAACAGCAACGAAATCCCCACCGTGGTGAACAAGATCACGCGCATTCTGCCCACGGCGCGCGTCATCACCCGCGAGGATATCTTGCGCACCTACGAGAATGTTTTCTCCTGGCGGGAGGGCATCGTTCTGGCCATGCTGGCCACCGCCCTCGTCGCCTTTGCCATTTTCGCCTTCGACAAGGCCTCCGGCCTCTCCGCCGAAGAGCGGCGCGAAATCGGCATTCTCAAGGCCGTGGGCTGGGAAACCTCCGATGTCATCGCCATGAAACTCTGGGAAGGCGGCCTCATTTCCGCCTTCGCCTTCATCTTCGGCGCGGCGGCGGCCTATGCCCATGTTTTCCTGTTTGACGCCAGCCTGCTGGCGCCGGTGCTGAAAGGCTGGGCCGTCCTTTATCCGGACTTTTCGCTCACTCCGGTGGTGGACCGGCTTCAGCTCATCACCCTCGCCTTCATCACCATCATTCCCTTCACCATCGCCACGCTGGTGCCGGTGTGGAAGGCGGCGATCACCGATCCGGACATCGTCATGCGCTGAAAAACGCGCGCGAAAGGGGCGGAACGGTAAGGCACAGGGATCAGAGGCATTCATCGAGACACAAGCACACCCGGCAGGAGCAGCGGCATGATCAGGCTCGAACACGTCACCCGCATTCACAACGAGGGCCGGCCCAATGCCGTCGTCGCCGTGAATGACGTTTCGCTTGAAATTCCGAAAGAGCGCGTCACCGTCCTGCGCGGCCCCTCCGGCTCCGGCAAGACAACGCTGCTCACGCTCATCGGCTGTCTTGCCCGCCCCACGCAAGGGCGCATCTGGCTTGATGACGAACTGATCTCCGCCCTGCCCGAGCGCTTCATGACCGAGGTGCGCCGCCGCACCTTTGGCTTCATCTTTCAGCGCTTCAACCTCATCCGGGGCTTGAGCGCCCTGGAGAACGTCATGCTGCCCGCCTATCCCACCGGCGAATCCCACGCCGCCTTAAAGGCAAGGGCTGCGGCGCTGCTTGAGCGTTTTGGCCTGAAGGCGCGCATGCATGAGAAAAGCGAACTGCTCTCCGGCGGCGAGGCCCAGCGCGTGGCCATCGCCCGAGCCCTGATCAACGATCCCGCCTGGATCATCGCCGATGAGCCCACCGCCTCGCTGGATACCGCACTCGTGGATCAGTTTATCGAGGAGATGCGGGCGCTCAAGAAAGCGGGCAAGTCCATCATCATCACCAGTCACGATCCCCGCATCTGGCAGGCCGATGTGGTGGACCGCATCGTCACCATGCAGGATGGGCACATCCTTTCGGTGGAGGACGTCTCCGCCAGGGAAAGGGCCGAGGAGAAAGAGCAGAATGCCTGAGAGTCCAACCGGTAATCCGTTAAACTGCCCCGCGCCCCGCCCAAGCACCTTGTTTGTTGCATAATATCGGGTGGTTGGGCGGGGGCGCGGGGCGGTGGGCGGTGCTAAAATTCGCCTGAAGGCGAATTTTCGTTTGGACTCTGAGAGCAAAAAGGAAAGGCAGGACGAGGAGGCATGATTTTCGATCCGCCCATATTGGCCCTGCTGCTTGCGGCCGCCGTCTCGGCCGTTGTCGCCATCGCCGCGGCACTCTTTGCCGTGCGCGTGTTGCGGCACTGGGACATCCGCTCCGGCTCCGCCCTGCAGATCCGCCTGGAGCGCCGCACCTATCTCGTCACCACCGCGCTGAAGATCGTCATGGTCATGCAAATGGCGGCGCTGGCGCTGTTCGTGCACAATGCCGACCGCATGGCCATTCTCTTCACCGGCGCCATGTGCGCGCTCGGCACGCTCAACGTCAATCAGTGGGGCATGCCGGCCTTTCTCGTCCAGATCGGCGTATTTCTCACATCCGCCGTCTGGCTGCTGCTCAACCGGGCTGATGAAATGGGGCGCGACTATCCCTTCACGCGCGCCAAATATGCCTTCCTGCTTCTCTTTGCGCCGCTGGTGGTGGCTTCGGCCATTTTGCAGTGGCTCTATTTTCTCAACCTGGATCCCAACGTCATCACCTCATGCTGCTCCAAGCTCTTCACGCCGGAAGGCAGCGGCCTGCAGGCGGACCTCTCCGCCATGGATCCGAAACTGGCGCTGATCATTCTTTTTTCCGGCGCCGGCTTGCTTGCGGCTCTCGCCCTGTTTTCCTCAGCCGGCCGCTGGCTGCATGTGATGTTGGGAATCTTGGGCGGCCTTTATTTCATGCTCGCCATTGCCGCCATCATCTCCGCCATCGCCCCCTATATCTACGAGACGCCGAACCACCACTGCCCCTTCTGCCTGTTGAAACCGCAATACGGGTTCATCGGCTATCTGCTCTATCTGCCGCTGTTTGCCGCCACCGCCCTCATGCTGGGCTCGGGGCTTCTCGCCGCGCTGGGGGCGCCGAAATCCCTGCAGCAGCGCCTGCCCGCCTATCAGAAACGGCTGAACTGGTCCGCGGCCGTGCTCTATCTCGCCTTCGCCGGCATTGCGCTTTACACAATCCTGCGCTCACACCTGATCCTCATCGGCTGAACACTCAGGCATAATTTTGTGCTGCTTGCTTCTGCGCCGGACAAAGGCTCTGGGACATGGGAAGTGAACCTGACTGAAGATGAAAACGAGTTTCATCAAAAAAGTTCGCATGTCTCACCACCTTAACGGGATATTCATACCTTGTCCCTCATGCTGCCTGCTCGGGTGAGCCGCGTGTGTGCCTGCGACGGCACGGGGGAGAGGCGCGGCACTCGGCCATCCATCGCTCGGTTCCAAAAAGTGCGTTGTTCGCAGGTGCGTTAGCTTGTCTTTGTGAGGGGGCGTTCCGTGCATATCGAGGATGGCCACAGGCGGGTCTGGCGTCTGACCTTGGCGCTCTTCGCTCTCATCTTTTCCGCGACATGGCTGTTTGGTGAACACTTCGTGACGGCGGGTGTTTCGCGCATCATGCACTTTTCCGCACAAAAGCGGGTGCATGACTGGCTTGCGCACATCCAGCAGGAACACAGGGATGTGTTTCTTTCCCTGAAGGACGGAAAGATCCGGCCCTATCTGCGGGGCAGGATGCAGATGGAGGCGCAGCACTACGGCATTGAGCGTTTTGTGCTTCAGGATCGCAAGGGTCAGGTTCTGGTCACCGAGCGCATTGAAGCCCTGCCGCTTTCGCTGATGCACGATGAAGGGCCGCATCTGCGGGTTCCGCCCCATCTTGTCGAGGCCGCAAGAAGGAGCGAGCTTCTGGCCGCGAGCATGAGCGGCGATGCTGCGCAGGTTGCTGCACGAAAGGCGGTGAAGGAGATCAGGCCCGAGGAGCGCAAGAAAGAGCTGATCGAAGTTTCCAGAACCATCACCGACGAAAACGGCGCGGCAATCGGAAAGCTCAAGGCCAGGGTCGATCTGGCGGAATTGCACGCCTATATCGAGGACTGGGTGCACAAGCTGGTGGCGACCACGGCTCTGGCCATGGTGCTGATCGTGCTCATCGCCTGGCTGGCCTATCGCATGATCACGGCGCAGAGCCGCAAGCAGATTGCGAAACTCGCCAAGGAAGATGAGCTGACCGGCCTGGCCAACAGGCGGCGGTGTCTGGAGGATCTCGCCGTTCAGCTCAGCCATGCCACGGAAAAGGGCGAAGGGCTGGCCTTCATCCTCGTCAATATCGACAATTTCGACCGTATCGCCTCTTTGCATGGTCCGCTGGCAGCGGAGCGGCTTTTGCAGGTTCTGGCGCAGCGCATCCGGTCCGTGGCCGAGGAGAGGGCGCTCATCTATCGCTTCGATTCCGACAATTTCGCCATCATCATGCCCGGGGCGCATGAGGCGGAGGCTTCGCGGCTGGGGCGCATCCTGCTGGCCACCATCGGCCGGCCGGTGCAAACCGATTTCGGCTTATTGCATCCGTTGATTTCCCTGGGCGTTGTCATGGTGCCGCAGGATGCCGACACGGTGGAACAGGTGGTGCGGCGGGCGGCCATGGTCTGCTGGGCCTCCATGCGCAAGGGCGGGCATGGGCTTTTGTTCTACACGCCGGAGCTTGAGGCGGTGCAGGCGCGCGGCAGTCATATGGAGCGGCTGGTGAAAACGGCGCTGAAGGAAGAGCGCCTGGAGATGCATTTTCAGCCGATCGTGCGCATGATGGATGGACGGCTGCACGGTTTTGAGGCGCTCTTGCGCATGCGGGATGAAAACGGCGATCTCGTGGGGCCGGATGAATTCATCCCCGTGGCGGAGGAGCAGGGCATGATGGAAGAATTCGGCGCCTTTGCCCTGCGCGAAAGCTGTCGCATCGCGGCGCAATGGCCCGAGCACCTCATGGTCGCTGTCAACCTTTCGCCCCTGCAGTTCGAATCCGGCGCGCTGCCGGCCCTGGTGCGCGATGCTTTGCGCATCGCCGGGCTGGCGCCGGAGCGGCTGGAGCTGGAAGTGACGGAATCGCTGCTTTTGGAGGATTCGCGGCTGGTTCTGGATCAGCTGCATGCGCTGAAGGCCATGGGCGTGCGCATTGCGCTTGATGATTTCGGCACGGGTTATTCCTCGCTCAGCTATCTGTGGCGTTTCCCCTTCGACAAGATCAAGATCGACCGCACCTTCATCGCCGACATGGACAAGCACAAGGACGTGCAGACGGTCCTGCGCGCCACCCTGGCCATGGCGCGGAGCATGAAGCTGCCGGTGACCGCCGAGGGAATCGAGCACGAGCATCAGGCGGCCTGGCTGCGCCGGCATCATTGTCACTTCGGACAGGGATGGCTGTTCGGCCGGCCGCTGCCTGCGGAGGAGGTGGTCAACGTCATCGTGCGGGACAGAGTGGATGTCACGGATGGCGGAAATCCCAGAGGCGAGAGGCCCGAAGATACCGGCACGGTGGAGATCCTGGCCGTGCACCGCCAGAAGCGGGCGTGATGCTCTTGCCGCCTGAACGTTGGCGGAGACAAAGGGATCTCATGAAAGCCGATCAGGCGCCTTCGGTCGCGTCGCTTTCAGGCGCTGCGGTGATGATCACCGCCTCCTCGTCCTGGGCGATTTCCAGGCCATAGCCGGTTTCCTCCAGCAGGCGCAGGGTATAATAGGGCTGCACCTTTCTGGCATCGATCTCATCCGGCAGAATGGCGCCGGTGAGCACGCTGGCGGTCTGTTCCGGCAACGCCGCGCGGCGCCCTTTCGCCTCCAGCACAAGGCGCGGGCCTTCTGCCGTTACGGTTACGGTGCCGCCGCGCGGGACGCAGGAGACGGCGATCAGCATCAGGTTGAGCAGGAGCTTGACGATGCTTTTCGGGCGGGTTTCGGCCGGAGCCTGCCAGTTGAGCGAGACGCGATTGTCATCGGCCATAAGTTTGTTGGCGAGCGCGCCGGCATCATTGAGCGAGATTTCCGTACCGGCAGAACCGGCGGCGCCAAAGGCAAGACGCGCAAACTGCAGCTTGGCCGAAGCCTGACGCGAGGAGGTTTCCAGCAGATCAAGGGCGACTTTTCGCATCTCCTCATCGGAATCGTTGCGCAGGACCTCAACGGCGTTGGCAAGCGCCCCCACGGGTGAGATGAGATCGTGACAGATGCGGCTGGCGATGAGGGCGGCCAGATCCATGTCGGAGAGATGCGGCAGATCGGCAGGCGTATAATCCGAATCGGTCATGAGTTCTTGCCCCGCTTTGCAGTGTCTTTGTTGACGAATCGGCCCCTTTGCACCCATCTCCATCCATGAATCATTCTGGTTTTCGCTGCAAGGGGCGCTTGTGCGCTTTTGCCCCGGTGGCTAACCTGCCCGCGAAGGGATGTCTCTGGTTGTACACTTAAGGGGATTTTAAGTGACTCACGAACCATCATCCATGTCCGGCGCCAGTCAGGCCATGCCGGAAGAGCTTGTGAAACTGGGCAGGCTTGCCCATGCCGCAGGACGGGAGATCATGCGCCATTATGGCCAGGCGGCGGTGCGCACCAAGGCCGATGATTCCCCGGTCACGGCGGCGGACGAGGCGGGAGAGGCCATCATCCTCAAAGGTCTTGAGGAATTCTGGCCCGATGTGCCCGTGGTGGCCGAGGAGATGGTGGCGGCTCAAGGCCGGCCGACATTTTCCGGCGATGTCTTCTTTCTCGTCGATCCTCTGGATGGCACGCGGGAATTCATCGCCAAAAGGGATGAGTTCACCGTCAATATCGCGCGTATTGAAGGCGGCAGGCCGGTGTTCGGTGTCGTCTATGCTCCGGCCTTGCGGCGCATGTATCTGGGCGATGTGCAAAACAGGCGTGCCTTCATCGGCACATGTTCGCCCGATGAGGCGTTCAGCGAAAAGGCGTTTGTGGCACTTCGACCTGAAGCGCGGCCCAAGGGACGGCTGCGGGCGGTGGCCTCGCGTTCGCATCGCTCGCCGGAGACCGACACGTGGCTGAAGGATCACGGAATTGCCGATGTGGTCTCCTATGGCTCTTCCCTGAAGCTCTGTGCGCTGGCGGAGGGCAAGGCCGATGTCTATCCCCGTCTGGGGCGCACGATGGAGTGGGACATCGCGGCGGGACAGGCGGTGCTGGAGGCCACCGGCGGGCAGGTGCTAGTGGCGGACAGTGACGAACCGCTGCGTTACGGCAAGGCGGAAGCGGGCTTTGCCAATCCGCCCTTCGTGGCCTGGGCGGCCGGGGTTGAACCCTTCTGAGAACGGTGATGGCGGACAGGCTGAAGCGGCTGGTTTTCTTCATTGTGCTGGTCACTTTGGCCTTTCTTGCGCCTTTTCCGGCGCAGGCCGGGCCGGAGGCGGACTTTCGGGCCTGGCTTGAACATACGCTGTGGCCAAAGGCGAAAGCTGCGGGTATCTCGCGGGCCGTTTTCGATTCCGCCTTCAAGGGCGTGCGCCCGCAGCTGAAGCTGCCGGATCTGGCGCTCAATGGCCGGAGGGTTCCAAAAAGGCAGCGTCAGGCGGAATTCGGCGTGCCTGCCGCCTATTTCAGGGAACGGGGCTTGCGGGCGCTGATGAGCAGGGCACAACGGCTCTGGCGCACACACCGGCGCCTGCTGGCCCGCATTGAGCGGCGCTATGGCGTGCCGGCGCCGGTTATCCTGGCGATCTGGGGCAAGGAATCCCATTTCGGTGCGGCGCGTCTGCCGCATGATGCCCTGCGCATTCTGGCCACGCAGGCCTGGAAGGGACGGCGGCGCGATTTGTTCCTGCGCGAGACGCTGGCGGCCTTGCGCATTCTTGAAAAGGGGTATGCCACGCGCGGGATGATGCGTTCCTCCTGGGCCGGGGCGCTGGGACAGCCGCAGATGCTGCCCTCGCGCTATTTGCGTCATGCGGTGGATTTCGATGGTGACGGACGGCGGGACATCTGGCGTTCGGTTCCGGATGTTCTCGCCTCCATCGCGGCGCATCTTGAGCACGGTGGCTGGCAGCGCGGCCTGCCCTGGGGCGTGGAGGTGATCCTGCCGGAAACCGTGCCCTGCACGCTGGAGGGGCCTGATCAGGGCCTGCGCCTTGCAGACTGGAAAAGACGCGGGGTTAAGCGGGCCGACGGGCGGCCGTTCCCCCGTGCTTTCAAGGGGCGCCGGCTGTATCTGCTGCTGCCGGCGGGGCGGTATGGCCCGGCCTTTCTTGTCAGCGACAATTTCTATGTGCTGAAGGACTATAATTTCAGCGATCTCTATGCGCTTTACATCGGCCATCTCGCCGATCGCATCGCCGGGCGGGTTAAGGGGCCGTTTCATGCGCCGTGGCGGCCGGCGGGGCATCTTTTGCGGTCGGATGTGGCGCGCATGCAAAAGGCGCTGGTTGCGGCCGGTTATGATGTTGGCGGCATTGACGGGCTGGCGGGCTTTCGCACCCGGCGGGCCATCGGACTGTGGCAGACCCGGCATGGGCTGAAACCGAGGTGTTTTCCGGATCCCTCGCTGCTGAACAGCCTGGCGCGCCCCTGATGAGGGCGATAAAGGCAAGGGCCGGCTGCCTTTCATCAACCTTTCCATAGCGTTAACGGCGCCTCAACATTTTTTCGCGACAATGCCCACAACAGGCCGCAGAAGCGCCGAAAAGCGGTGTTGCCATGCGCTTTGCGGCACGCGTGATCCGGATCGACGATCATCGATTGAGGAGCCTTCAGATGAAACGCAGGATTGCAGCCTGGTTGGGCGCTGCCGCCCTTGGCCTTTCCCTGATGATGCCGGCGGGCGCCGCGGAGAGGGGGCAGGTGACCATCATGCCCACGGCCGCGCAGGCCGGCGCGCGCCATGTGCAACGCGAGACCTTTTCGGCGCAGGAGATCATCGACGCCGGGCACAAGTTTTTCGGCACGACGACCAAGGGCCTGGCGCGCGCCGTTGAATCCGTCTTCGCCCGGCAGGGCCGCCCTTCCGGATACATTCTCGGCGAGGAAGCCTCCGGCGCCTTCATCGGCGGGCTGCGCTATGGCGAGGGCTGGCTGTATCTCAAGAACGGTCAGCGCAGAAAGGTGTTCTGGCAGGGGCCGAGCATCGGCTTTGATGCCGGGGGCAATGGCTCCCGCGTGCTGATGCTGGTCTATGACATCGACAGCCCGCGGCAGATCCTGGGCCGTTTTCCCGGGGTGAATGGTTCGGCCTATGTCGTGGGCGGGCTGGATATCAGCGTGCATTCCAACCAGCAGATCATTGTGGTTCCCATCCGCACCGGCGTGGGGGCGCGCCTTGGGGCCAACATGGGCTACCTGAAATTCACGGCCCGGCCCACGTGGAATCCTTTCTGATCGATCTTCCCTCCCTTCATGGAACCAGGATGGACCCACTGGCCGCCCGCAAGACGGGCGGCCTTTCTTGTGTTGGGCGAAGTTTTCCGCCGAAATTCACCCATTCGGTGCGCCATGATTGAATCCGGCGGCGTTTTGGGCTTCAATCGCGGCCAATCTGGAAAAAGATCGGAAAACCGGCAAGAGCCGGGAGGCGTTGGGGCGCGCTGCGCCCCGTGACAGGAGCCGGACAGCAGCGGATGAATGCCACGGATCTGATATTTTCCGTGATCGCGGCGGCGGCGGGCGTGCTTTTCGTCCTGCTTCTGCTGCGCCATGCCTGGAAGACGACGCGGCGACGCATCGAATTGCGCCGGCGGGAACGGGCACGGCCTGACGAGCTGGCCACCCTGCGGGCCGAGCGCGACCGGCTGCGGGCGGCGCAGGCGATCCTGCGTCAGCAGCTGGAGGAACGCATCGCCGAATATCGGGCGGAAAAGGTGGCTTTCGAGACTGAGGCGGTGCGCCTGCGCAATGACCTGGGAGAGACACGGGAAGACCTCAAGGAGGCCAACGAGGAGATCGCGCGCAAGGCGAAGGACATTGCGCGGCTGAAGGAGATCGTTGCCAATCTGGAAAAGGATCTGGAGGCCCGCACGCGCGAGCTCAACGAGACGCGCAACCGGCTGCGCCAGCGCGAGGCGACCCTGAAAGAGCTGGAAAAGGCGCATGCGGCCCTGGAACGCGAGCGCAACCGGCTGGTGCACAGGCTGGAGGAGGCTTTGTCGCGACAGGCGGCGCTTGAGAAGAAACTCGATGCGCGGGATGCGGAGCTTGCCGCGCTGAAGGCGCAGACTTTACGGGCGCAGCCGCCGGAGAAGGATGAAAAGACGGCACGGGTGGTTTCTCTCACAGAAGCCAGCCTGCGCAAGGGACGCACGGCGCAGGCTGCGGGCAACAAGGGCGAGGAGACGGATGGCCTGCTCGGGCAGGTGATCGCGCTGGACCGGCTGGCGGCGGCGCTGGGGCGCAAGGCCAAGGACAAGCCCGCCATGGCGGCGGAAACCACCGCGGCCGGTGCCGCCGGGCAGGAGGCGGCGGACATTGACATGAGCCAGCTCAGGGAAGAGCTTGAGCGGCTGGATGCCTTGTGGAAGGAACGGCTGGAGGCCTTACGCAAGGCGGCGGACGGGCCCTCCACCGCGCAAGGCAAAGAGAGCTGATCCCCGATTTTCCGGAAGACGAAGTGCTTTTCAAGAAAATGCCGCTGGCAGCGCCGTCTTTGAATTAAGTCCACGCTCTCGGCGAATTCCGGCCGTTATCCACAGCATGCCTTGATGCATCTTGATAGCGGGGCGGGGTTCTTGCATTTCGCCGGCAGGGGCGTCAAAGTTCCTTTCCCCCACGGTGCCTCGGGAAGGTTGCAGCACGAGAAGGAGAGGAGAGGCCACATCATGCGGGTGACGGTTGAACGCAATGCGTTGCTGAAGGCTCTCGGGCATGTGCAGAGCGTCGTCGAACGCCGCACGACGGTGCCGATCCTCTCCAACGTTCTGATGCAGGCCGGCGAGGAAGGCCTGAAACTGACCGCCACGGATCTCGACATGGAGGTGGTGGAGGAAGTGGCGGCCAACGTTCTGGAAGGCGGTGCGGGCACGGCGCCGGCCCATCTGCTGCATGACATCGTGCGCAAGCTTCCCGATGGTTCGCAGCTGTCCATCGAACAGCCGGATGAGGGGCGCGTGGCGGTCATTTCGGGGCGCTCGCGTTTCATGCTGCCGGCGCTGCCGCCGGAGGATTTTCCGGATCTGGCGGCGGGAGAACCTTCTCACGAATTCGCCATTCCGGTGGATGATCTCGCCTTTTTCATCGAGCGCACCAAGTTTGCCATCTCCACGGAAGAGACCCGGTATTACCTGAACGGAATCTATTTCCATACGCTGGAGCGTGAGGACGGATCGGTGGCCATGCGGGCGGTGGCCACGGACGGGCACAGGCTTGCGCGCGCGGAGCTGCCGGCGCCAGAAGGCGCGGCCGGCATGCCGGGCATTATCGTGCCGCGCAAGGCGGTGCTTGAGCTTCTGCGTTTGCTGGATGCGGCAGAAGAGGACGTGCAGGTGGCCTTAACCCAGAGCAAGATCCGTTTTGCGATCGATGGCGTGGTGCTCACCACCAAGCTCATCGACGGCAATTTCCCGGATTACGAGCGGGTGATCCCGATCGATAACGACAAGCGCCTGGAGGTGGACACGCGGCTGTTCGCCCAGGCGGTGGATCGTGTCTCCACCGTGTCCTCGGAAAAGGGGCGGGCGGTGAAGCTCAGCATCGAGAGCGAGCGGCTGGTGCTGTCCGTGAACAATCCCGAGGCGGGCTCGGCGGAGGAAGAGCTTTCCTGTCATTACGAGGGCGAGCCGCTGGAGATTGGCTTCAATGCCCGGTATCTCCTGGAGATCGCCGCGCAAATCGAAAGCGCCACCACCGTGTTTCTCTTCAGCGATGCCGCCTCGCCCACCATCATGCGCGACAGCGATGATGATCGCACCATCTATGTGCTCATGCCCATGCGCGTGTGATCCGTGTGTCTATTGAGCCTTTGATACCTCAAAAGACAGGTGAACCGGCGTCGGGGTGCTTGCATAGAGCGGCGTGCTGTGACACCGTGAGGCGGAACGCCTGCGTTTTTTAGGCATTTCTGGGCGGTTTTCACGGCCGCAAGCCACCATAACCATCAAACACTTCGGGAAGAGACGGGCAAGCACATGGCGGGGCGGATCGTGCGTTTTCCCTTTCCGCGCAGTACACAGGCGGAGGATGCGGCCAGACCCGCGCATGCGGAGCGGCGGGGCTTTCGCCATGGGCGGAAGGTGGGCAGCCCGGCCCTGGCGGGACGCGACCGCAACGTCATTCTGCCGCTTCGGGTGGAGCACGTCTCCTATATCGTCAACGGGCGCAAGCTGCTTGATGATCTCACCTTTGTCATCCGGCCGCGACGGCGGCTTGTGGTCCTTGGCTACAATGGCGCCGGCAAGAGCCTGCTGTTGCGGCTCTGTCATGGCCTGATCGCGCCGAGCAGCGGGCGCCTCATCTGGGAAGGGCCGCTGGGGCATGATCCGCAGGCGGTGCGGCAGGCGCAGGCCATGGTGTTTCAGAAGCCTGTGCTGCTCAGGCGATCGGTGCGCGACAATCTCAGTTTCGTGCTGAAAAACCGCGGGATTAAGGGGGCGGATCTGAAAATCCGGGTGCAGCGAGCGCTGCAGCGGTGCCGGCTGGATCATCTGGCGGATCGCCCGGCGCGGACGCTTTCCGGCGGTGAGCAGCAGCGGCTGGCGCTGGCGCGGGCCTGGATCCTGAAACCCTCGGTGCTGTTTCTGGATGAGCCGACCTCGGCGCTGGATCCGGCTTCCACGTGGGATGTGGAGCGCATCATCAACGACCTGCACGAGGCGACGACGACGGTGGTGTTCTCCACCCACGATCTGGCGCAGGCGAAGCGTCTGGCCGATGACGTGCTGTTCATCCATCACGGCCGCATCATTGAACAGGGGCCGGCGGAGACCTTTTTCTGCTGTCCGCAGACGGATGAGGCGCGCGCCTTTCTCGCCGGTGAGCTTCTGCCCTGATCGTTTGCGGATCGTTTTCAGGGCCATTCATCACGGTCGCTTGTCCGCACGGTCAAGGATGCACTGCACGAGGGCGTAATCCTCCGGCTTGTCCACATCCAGCGCCCCTTCGGCCCAGGGCATGAAGACGGGGGCGGCGGCAAGCCCCAGCGCCTTGCCAAGAATGGCAAGCGCACGCTCCGCCCCCCCTGAACAGAAAGCAAGACGCAGCAGGGAGCCCAGGCCAAACGAAAAGGCAAGGCGGAGCGGGTGTTTGCGATTGCGCTCCGCATCCTTCCAGAACTGCAGCGCACGGCGGGCGCGAGGGGTCATCAGGGCAAAGAGATTGCAGGAGGTCACGGCCTCGCCGCAGAGTTTCAGCCAGGTGCGACGCATGTCGGGATAGGCCTGCCTGATCAGGCTGCGGCGGGCAAGCGCGATGAACAGGTCGGCCTCTTTCGTCTGCGGGGTATTCAGCATGAGGCGCACCATGTCCGGGGTGAGCAGGGCATGATCGCCGGTGGTGAGCAGAACGGGGCGCCATGAGCCCTCTTCCGCGAGGGCGGCAACGGCGGCATCGGCAGAAGCGGCGGCGGATTCCCCGGCCGGCAGCAGGCGCACGCTTTCGGGAAGCGGCGTGCCGAGAGCGCTTTTTGCAGCATCAAAATCATCGATGACCACCGCGATTTCCTTGATGCGCGGATCGGCACGCAGGGCGCGGACAACCCGGGCGAGCATGGGCTCTTCCGCCACCGGCAGCAGGCACTTGTGGCGCACGCCCGTTGCGCGGGCAAGCGGATCATCCGGCCCGCGTGAGGCCGCCAGGACCACGGCGCGCCAGATGGTATCGGGCTTGCTGTCGTGTGCAGTCGTCATCGGAGGGACAGGTGGGTTTCAAGTGATGGGCTTTTCATAGATGCGATAGGTCTTGTAGGGCACACCGCCGACGGATTCGATGAGGTGACGCACGCGTGTGTTGGTCTCCAGGATCCAGGAGAGTTCGCCGCGTTTTACCCCGCGCCCGGCCTGATGGAAACGCACGGCATCAATGACGGCAAGTGCCAGCGCGGTGCCGATGGCGCTGTTCTGATAGCGCCTGCGCACCCCCATCAAGGGCATGCGCACGGCCGTGGTGGGGCCGGCGAATTTCAGCCTATAGATGAGTTTCAGCCAGTTGAAGGGCAGCAAACGGCCCCTGAAGTCGCGGATGATCTCGTTGATGTCCGGAATGGTGACGACCATGGCGGCGGGTTCGCCCTTGTAATGGGCGATCCAGACATCGCGGTCATTGACGATCAGGCGCAGCTCCTCGCCCATCTTGCGGATCTCTCTCGGTGTGAAGGGCACAAACCCCCAGTTCTCCGACCAGGCATCGTTGAAGATGTCCATGATCAGGTCGAGCTCCTCCTTTAAACGGCGCTTGTTCATGGGGCGGACGGTGATCGTGCCCTTGTCCAGCAGGCGGCGCAGCAGGCGGGCGGCGGCTTCCGGCACGGGCTGCAGGCCGGGATAGTCATAGGCGATCAGGTCCATGACCTTTTCAAGGCCGGCGGCCTTGACCCGCGCATCATAGTAGGGACGGGCGTGGCCCATGAGGATGACGGGCGGATGTTCAAAACCGTCCACGAGCAGGCCGCTTTCCTCATTGATGGAAAAATTGAAGGGCCCGCGCATGCGCCTCATGCCGCGCTCGGCCAGCCAGCGGGCGGCGGCATCAAGAAGGGCATCAAAGACGGCCTGATCATCCACCCCCTCCAGAAAGCCGAAAAAACCGATGTCATCATGATAACGCTCGAGATGCAGCCGGTTGATCTGTGCCGTGATGCGCCCCACGGGACGCTCGCCGCGAAAGGCCAGGAAATATTCGGCCTCGCCATGTTCGAAAAAGGGATTGTGCCGGCGGGAGAGGCGCTGGCGCATGTCGAAATCCAGCGGCGGCACCCAGGCGGGATCATCGGCGTAAATGGCATGCGGCAGACGGATGAAGGCGTGCAGCAGGCGCCCGTTTCGTACAGGGCGGATATCGATCGCGGTGGTATCATTCATGGCAGGATCGTTTTCGGTCATTGACGGGAGCGCCGCTTTAGGGCCTCTTATCACAGACATGCGTGAATCGGACAGCCAGAAATGGCCGCTGGGGCTGAAGATCCGGAAATGGCTGTTTCAGCGCTATTTCCGCGCCACCCGCTGTCTGACCCTGGGCGTGCGGGCGGTGGTGCGCGATGAAGAGGGGCGCATCTGCCTCATCCGGCACACGTACATGCCCGGATGGGCACTGCCGGGCGGCGGGGTGGAAAAGCTGGAGACGGTGGAGGAAACCCTGCGCCATGAGCTGCTTGACGAAGCGGCCATCCGCCTGCTCTCGCGGCCGCATCTGTTCGGCATTTATGCCAATCACGCCTTCTTTCCCAATGATCATGTGCTGATCTACACGGTCAATCCGGGGGAATACGAGCGTCTGCCCTGGCGGCCGTCACGGGAGGTGGCGGAGATGGGCTTCTTTCCGCCCGAGGCTTTGCCGGAAGGCACCACGCCGGGCACGCGGCGGCGCATCGAGGAGGTGGTGCGCGGCCAACCGCCGTCGGAATGCTGGTAAGTGATACCAAGTGAGCAAAGGCTGACCGGTGATATCATCCCACCTCCCACAGGGGCGGCTGGACGCGGGCGGTCAGGAGTGCTAGAGAGCGGGCCGGCATCGTTACGCGCGTTTCCTGTCCGGGGCGGCAAGGCATGATTTGCAGGTTCAGACGGATCAACCGCTCTTTTCTGCGACGACGCATCCCTGTCCGATGCGGCAAAGGGGCCTGATCCCCTTTCGTTGGCTTTTTCAGGGGGCGGAGCTGCAAAGACCTGGCTTCGCCTAGAAGTTGTGGGACTGTAAGGCCTTGGGCCTTTTGAAGGCAAGAGCAGGACAGGGAGCGGAGCAATCTTTCCCCCGGCGCTCCGGCAGTTTTCATGAACGGCATTGTCATTGAACAGGCCAGCGCTCCGCAAAAGGAGGCGGATGCGCTTCTGGATGCGGCTTTCGGCCTTGATCGGCGCACCAAGGCGAGCTACCGCCTGCGTGAGGGATCCCGGCCGGTGGACGGGCTCTCTTTCACGGCGCGCACGAGCGCGGGGCGGCTTGTCGGCGTCATATCCTTCTGGCCGCTTGTCATCGCGCCCGAGGGGCGAGAGGCGCTTCTGCTGGGGCCGCTGGCGGTGCATCCGGATGTGCAGAGTCAGGGCATCGGGGCTGCTCTTATTGAACGGGGTTTGCAGGCGGCGGATGCACAGGGGCACGATCTGATCTTTCTCGTTGGCGATGCGCCCTATTATGAACGTTTCGGGTTTGCCCCGGTTGTGCCGCACGGGCGGATTCTGCTGCCCGGGCCGTTTGATCCGGCGCGGCTGCTTTTCCGGGCGCGTCAGGCTGGGGCGCTCAATGGCGTGCAGGGGCTTTTGCTGCCGCCATGGCGGTATCAGGCAGGGCGCGAAAAAACGCGCGCGTAAAGTCGTGCAGACAAGGCATGAAGCGGTTGGCACCACGGCTCGGTTTCAGCGGCTTTCCAGACGCCAGGCCAGCCCGAGAAGCAGCAAGGCAAGCGCCAGCACCGGCAAGGCCGAATACAGCGGAATGCGCTCCATGGCCACAAGCCGCGAGGCGCCGGCGGCCTGAATGGCCAGCCAGCCGTTGCCGGCCATGGGGCGTCCCCTTTCGGCGCGCACGATGGCGGGCAGGGAGATGCCCCCTTCATCCCCGGCGGTGATCCAGACCAGACCGCCCGCCGTGGCATGCGTAACAGGTTTGATCATCTCTTCTGTTGAGGTGATCTCGCGGGTTTCGGGCGTGTCGGCCTCGCCGACGGCGGTGAGGCGCGAAAGCGTGCCATTGCGCAGCCTGTAAAGGCCGACCGGTGCTTCGCGAATGCGCGCGGTGAACAGGCCGGGGCCGCTCTTGCGCATGGTGAGGGTGGTTTTTGTGCCGTCGGGCGTGGTCACCTCAAGGGGCGGGACAGCATCCTTCATGGTGCGGCGGAAAATGACGAGATCGCGGCCGCGGGTTTCGGCCTGCAGGGCCTCTTCCTCCAGATCCGGTTCCTTCATCAGCCAGTGTGCCAGACGGCGCAGAAGCTCCACATGCGGTCCGCCGCCGTCATATTTGCGCGCCCACAGCCAGATGTGATCGGACATCAGCGTGGCAACCCGGCCCTTGCCCTCGCGGGACAGGGCGAGAAGCGGCAGGTTGTCCGGCCCGGTCATCAGCACCTGGGCCTTCGGGGCGGCCTGGCCGGGCACGATGCGCAACCAGCGCCCCCAGGCGGGAGGGTTCTTTTGGCCCAGGCCTTTGCCCTTCAGCCCACGTGTGACAGGGTGGCGCCGGCCGGTTTCGGACAGGGCGGGGCGATAGGCCACCATGCGGTGCCTGCCCATGGGCGCGATGGTGGCAATGTCGGCAAGCGGCGAATGATAGAGGGAAAATTCGCTTGCGTATTCCGGCCCGGCGGTAAACAGCACGGCGCCGCCGTTGCGCACATAATCGACGACATTGCGCATGTAGAATTCCGGCAGGATGGCGCGGCGCTGATAGCGATCGAAGATGATGAGATCGAAGGACTTGAGCTTTTCCACGAACAGCTCGCGGGTGGGAAAGGCGATCAGCGCCAGTTCGCGAATTGGCGTGCCATCCTGCTTCTCCGGCGGGCGCAGGATGGTGAAATGCACAAGGTCCACCGTGGGATCGGCCTTGAGAAGATTGCGCCAGGTGCGCTCGCCGGGATGGGGCTCGCCGGAAATGAGCAGAACCTTTAAGCGGTCGCGGATGCCGCGGGTGATGACGACGGCGTGATTGTTGCGCAGGGTGAGCTCGCCGCCGGGCATGGGGGCGGCGGAGAGCTCCACGATGTTCTGCCCGGCATGATCCACGGGCAGGGCGAGCTGGGCGGTCTTTCCGGGCTTTAGGCGATGCCGGCCCCAGTCCTCGCCATTGACGCGGATGGAGACCTCAACCGAAGAGGCGGTGCCGCCGGTTTCCTCCACGCGGAAGCGGATGGTCTGTTCCTTGCCGACGATGCCGTAACGCGGGGCCTGCGTGATCACGATGCGGCGGTCGCGCTCGTTTTTGCGGCCGTCGATGAGGGCGTGAACGGGGGCTTCATATCCGGGCGGTAAGGCCTTTTTCGGATCGGCCGGCACGTCATGCACGCGGCCGTCGGTGATGAGAAAGGCACCGGCGAAGCGTTCCGGCGGCACATCGGCGAGTGCCTCGCGCAGGGCGGAGATCAGGCGCGTGCCCTCGCGGCCATCATCGGCAGGCAGGGTGTGGGTGCGCACCTCGGTGCCCTTCAGGGCCTGCAGGCGCTCTTTCAGCAACCGGGCCGCCTCTTGGGCGCGCTGGCGGCGGCCGTCCACATGCTGGCTGGCGCTGTCATCCACGACAATGACGGCGATATCATCAAGCGGCTGGCGTTTTTCCTTTTCGATGCGCGGGTTGGCCAAAGGCAGCAGGATGAGCGCGGCGGCGAGCAGACGCGCCAGCAGGGCGAGCGGCTGACGGCGCAGGCGAAAAAGCGCCAGAGCAATGAGAAGGGCGGCAAGGGCAAAAGCGCCCAGAAGCCAGGGCGGCAGCAGCGGATCGAAAACGATGTTCAAGCTGCGGATCATGGCCGTTTTACATCCTCATTGCCCAAGCCGTCTCAAGATGATGGGAATATGCACCTGATCGGCCTTGTAGTTGCCGGTTAAGGCATACATCACGATGTTGATTCCGGCGCGGATGGCCATTTCACGCTGCCGCGGGGTTCCGGAAACGGGCAGCATGAAGTTGCCGGAGGGCGTGATCGCCCAGGCGGCGGCCATGTCGTTGCCGGTGATGAGAATGGATGATACGCCATCGGCATTGCCCACCGAGAGGCGGCGCCGCTCGCGGCCGGCGGATGTGGCCTCCACCCACAGGGGCGATGAGGCATAGCGCCCGGGGAAGGAGGAAAGCAGGTAGAACGAGCGCGTGAGCACATGCGTGCGCGGCGTTGGCTCCAGCGGCGGAATGTCAAGGCTGGAAAGGATGCGGCGCAGGGCCTGGCGTTCCGGCGTGAGCCCTCCCGGATTAAGGGCTGCGGCATCGGCATCGCGCGTATCGAAGAGGATGGTGCCGCCGTTCTTGAGATAGGTGTCGATACGGGCCACCGCCTGCGCTGAAAGCAGGGGGGCATCGGCGGTGACCGGCCAGTAGATGAGAGGGAAGAAGGCGATTTCGTCCTTTTCAATGTCGATGCCAAAAGGTTCGCCCGGCTCCACGGAGGTGCGCTGCGCGAGGAATTCCGACAGGCCGATCAGGCCGGCGCGCGCGATCCTGTCCACACGCGGATCGCCGGTTTTCACATAGGCGAAGCGGGTGCGGGCGGTGGCGCGCAGGGCGAAGGCGAGGGCCGCCTCATCATCCTTCTTCTTGCGCGCGGCGGTCTCTTGCGTGGCCGCAGCGTGCGGTGCGCCGTCCTCAGGAGCGGCGGCGGCCTCATTTATCGGCAGGGAGAAGGCAGCGATGAACGTGACGGCGAAAAGGGGCAAAAGGATGCGTGCGGCGCTTTCGCCTTTCATGCGTGCGAGAACGCTCTTTCCTTGACCGGAGCGGGGCAGAAGGAGGCCCAGCCCGCCTGTGAGAACGAGCAGGGCAAGGCCATCCAGTAAAAAGAGCACGGCGGCGGCCAGGAACAGAGGCGGGGCCAGATCCTTCACCGGCAGGCGGGTATAGCCGCGCATGTCAAAGGCGGAAGGCAGAGGCGGCAGGGCGGCGAGCTTCATGCGCTCCTGACCGACATTGAGGGCGCGGACCATGCCGCCGCGGCCATAAAGCCCGGGGGGATGTTCAGGGCCCGGCCTTGTGGTTTTCAGCTTCTCAGGGCTGATGGGCGCAGCCTGAGGCGGCGGCGGTTGCAGGCGGCCGAAGCCGTCCAGCGTGCGCAGCGGCACGAAGGGTCCGGCGTTCATCTCGGCCGCGGAGGATGTAGTCATCGCCGGTGAGGGGGCGGCGGCGTCATGGGCTTCCTGCGCTTCGCCGGCGAGAGCGATGCGGGCCGGCGGCGCCATTTCGAGAATGCGATCGAGAATGTCCACGAACAGCCCGGTCATGGGCAGGTTGGACCATTCGGGGCTGGCGGTGACATGCACGAGGATCACCCGGCCCTTGCCTTCGCGGCGCGCGGTGATCAGCGGCGTGCCGTCGGCGAGCAGGGCCCAGGTGCGCAAGGCAAGGTCGGGATCGGGCTCGGCCAGCACCTGACGGGAAATGCGGATGTCCGGATCGGGGTTGAGATCGGCGAAAGGCGACTTGGCGGGAAAGGCCTGCAGGGGCTGGGGCTTCTCCCAGCTGAGCACGGCACCGAGCTGACGGGCGGAAGCGCGCAGGCGCACGGGCACGAGATCCGGGTCCAGCGTGCGGGCCGCCGCGGCAAGGCGCGGCCCAGCGAAACGCAGAAGCAGGCCGCCCGCCCGCACCCAGCGCTTGATCCGCTCGCGGCGGCTGGCATCGAGCCGTCCGACATCGGCAAGCACGAGCATGGATAAAGACGGGTCGAGACGGGAATCGAGATCGGAAAGGGTTTCGGCCTCGTTCACCTCCGCCTGCGGCTGCAGGGCCTTGATCACGTAATAGGCGGGTGAAAGCAGGGGCTGATCGCGCCCGCGCGTTTCGCCGGAATAGACGAGAACGCTGCGATGGCGGAAGCGGTCGTCGAACAGCCAGACGGCGGCGGCCTGATCCTCGCCGACGATGGTCAGCATGGCCGCCTCATTGCGCAGGGCGGCGGGCAGCGTGAGCGTGGCCCAGGCCTTAAGCGCCGTGCCGCGGAAGGTGGCGGTGGCTTCGGCGAGGGGGCGGCCATTGCGAGCACGCAGCAGGATGCGCACCTGTTCCTGCCTGATCATGGCGTTCATGCCCCGGCGGCGCGGACGCAAAACGGGCGCGCTGATCTTGCCGCCTTTTGCAGTGGGCTTGAGCAGCACATGCGGCAAGGCATCCTGTGGTAAGGCATGCACCGTTATGCGGGCGGCGCCAAGGCGGGAAAGCCCTTCGGCGAAGGCGCCGGCATCGCCGTAATCCAGGCCATCGGCAAGCCAGATGATGTCGGCCGGCTTCGTATTGGTGGCGCGCAGGGTATTCAGCAGCCGCAGGCGCTGCGGAGTGAAGGGCTGGGGCTTGAGCGTGGCGAGCGCTGCTTTCAGGGCGCGCGGTGCCTGAGGCTTCAGATTGAGGGGCATGGCCTGCGGTGCGGTGGTGGCGAGAATGACCGGGCGATCATTGGCCCCGGCTTCATCAAGCAGGCGCTTGAATGTGTTTGTGACCGCCGTCCAGGCATTGGCGGCGGCCCAGCCGTCATCAACGATGACGAGAACGGGCCCCTTGCCCCTGGCCAGATTCCAGGAGCCGCCGCGCTGCGGATCAAGACGGGGGCCGGCAACGGCAATGATGAGGGCGGCCATGAGCGCCATGCGCAGCAGGATGAGCCACCAGGGCGTGCGCGCGGCCTCTTCCCGGCGTTTGCGCACGTTCTGCAACAGGCGGAAGGGCGCAAAGCGCACGGTGGTCGGGCGCGGCGGTGTTGCCCGCAGCAGAAAGGCGATGACGGGCAGGGCCAGCAGAAACCACAGGGCGGCCGGATGCGCGAAGGTAAGGGCGGAAAGGCCTGTCTGGATCATGAGCCTGTCCTCCCGATACCGTCATGTTCAGCCTGTGCCGAGGCGGGTGTTTCACCCTCGGCGGGCTCCGGCGGCAGCGCCATGGCGGCGGGCGGCAGGCCCTCCAGCCGGGCACGCAGGGCAAGAAGCGGCACCTGTGGCGACTGATCGGTGCGGTGCACGGTAAAGGACCAGCCAAGGCGGCGGGCGAACTGATCCAGACGATGGCGCAGAGCGGCAAGGCGGCGGATATAGTCCTGGCGGATGTCCTCGGCGCGCCCGAAAAGGAGATGCTGGCTGCCGTCGCTGCTTTCAAAACGGGTGCGGCCCTTGAAGGGGAAGGTTTCCTCGGCCGGATCGACGACTTGCAGCAGATGTCCGGTGGCGCCGGCGGCGGCGAGATGGCGGATGCGTTCTTCCAGCGCATCGGGATCGGCAAAGAAATCACCGATGAGAATGCAGGTGGAGAAGCGCGGCACCTCCACGCGGGGCGGCAGAGGTTCCTGGCTGGCCGGATGGTCGGGATCGAACCAGCGGGCGAGGCGATCAAGCGCAAGATTTGTGTGATCAGGCCGGAAAGGGGCGCCGAGTGCGGCTATGCGTTCGCCGGCGCGGGTGACCATGCGGGCGATGGCCAGCGCCAGCACGGCGGCGCGATGGGCCTTGCTCACATCAGCAAGGGGGGAGCGCAGGCGCATGCCGGCATCGCCCTGAACCCACAGCCATAAGGTATTGGCGGCCATCCATTCGGTCTCGCGCACGAAAATGCGCTGACCGCGGGCGGATTTGCGCCAGTCGATGAGCGCGGCGGAATCACCGGGCGCATAGGCCCGATATTGCCAGAATTCCTCGCCGGGGCCGGCGCGGCGGCGGCCGTGCACCCCATGGATGACGGAGCGGGCAGCGCGCTGCGTGGCAATAAGCAGCGGCGGCAGCGCCATGGCAAGGGCATCGGCCTTCTGACGCAACCGGTGCAGGGAATTTGGGGCGGCACCCCTTTTCTTTTGCGCAGCCATGGCCACGGTCAGGCGAGCCTCTCCTTCAGCTTGGCGATGACGTCCTCAACGGTAATGCCGTCGGCGCGGGCGGAGAAGGTGACGGCCATGCGATGGCGCAAAACGGGATCGAGCAGCGCGGCCACATCCTCCAGCGAGGGGGAGAAACGGCCATGGAGCAGTGCGCGGGCGCGGGCGCCCAGCATGAGGGCCTGGGCGGCGCGGGGGCCGGGGCCCCAGGCCACGGTCTCGTTCACGAAGGGATCGGCTTCTTCCGTTCCCGGGCGGGCGGCGCGGACGACATCGAGGATGGCGTTGAGCACGTGTTCGGCCACCGGCATGAGGCGCACAAGATGCTGAATGCGCATGAGGCGCTCTGCGGTGAGCACGCGGTGCGGCTCGGTCTGTTCGGCGCCGGTGGTGGCTATAAGCATGGCCTTTTCGGCCTCGCGGTCGGGATAGCGGACGTCGATTTCCAGCAGGAAGCGGTCCAGCTGCGCCTCGGGCAGGGGATAGGTGCCCTCCTGCTCCAGGGGGTTCTGCGTGGCAAGCACGTGAAAGGGGCGGGGCAGGTCATGCCGCTGGCCGGCAACGGTCACATAGCGCTCCTGCATGGCCTGAAGCAGGGCGGACTGGGTGCGCGGGCTGGCGCGGTTGATCTCGTCGGCCATGAGCAGCTGGGCGAAAACCGGGCCCGGGATGAAGCGAAAATGCCGGCGGCCGTGTTCATCCTCCTCCATCACCTCGCTGCCGATGATGTCGGCAGGCATCAGATCCGGCGTGAACTGAATGCGCTTTTCATCCAGTCCGAGAACGGTGCCCAACGTGGTGACCAGCAAGGTCTTGGCCAGCCCGGGCACGCCAACGAGCAAGGCATGCCCGCCGGCGAGGATGGCCGTGAGGGCCAGCGCGATCACTTCCTGCTGGCCGAGAATGATGCGGCTGGTTTCATTGCGGACCCGGGCGAGGTCCTCGGCGGCCTTTTCCATGTCGCCAACGATGGCGGCATCCTCCGCCAAAGCCTGCGGATCTGTCATGACGGCATTGGCTCCTTTCATTACCGGTGAACCGTATTCCTTTAACGCCTTTTAAGAGGCTTTTATGCGCCTTTGTGCGGCCGCGGGCTTGTGCCCTGCGGTTTTTAAAGCGTTTCATGGCGCCGTTTCATGGCGAAAATATACCAGGCGGCGCAACCGGCGCATTAAAAACCCGTCATGCCGCGCGCACAATTTCACAGCCCGGCGTCAGGCGCGGGGAAACAGAACCTTCCGCATCCTATGCGATGCAGTGCGGATCGTTCCTTTTCATCGTCACCCGGAGAAAGCCTCAGGCCTTGAGCCACTGGCGTACACAGCCTGACACACCGGCTGATCTAAGATGCGACGATGTGTGTGTCGTGCAGTGTGATCCTAGATCATTATATGAACCTGCCATCCTAGCCCCCGGCTGATCTGCAGGTAATGGAGCAGATGACAATCTTGTATCCTGGAGTGCGGGGATACTGCGGAAAGCATAACCAGCGTCACATTCATGCCTGCCTGCTTTTGTCAGGAGGTGAAGCAGGCGTTTCCGTGGGCGTGCTCCCTTCGCCGGCATTATCCGGATCAGGTTCCAAGGGTTGGCCCGAAAAAGCCTCTCAGCCGGTGCGTCCTGGCCATGTTCTTAAGCCGCCAGCATTCTTGATACATGCTCCGGGGGCGACGGCAGAAACAGACGAGCACCAGCACCCCTGACGCCACGCTGGAAACCAGAACTCCAGCAATTTCAGATTATAACGAGCGCACGCGAGGCAGCCAAGCGCATACGCGCTTTCGTTGCAATCCTGTGGAAAAACGGAACGCTTTGAAGAAACGGCAACCGCACCCCGATGAGGCGGTGAATGCGTGGGGAAATGCGTGTCTGATGAGATCAGAGAAGAATGGCGCCCCCAAGGGGACTCGAACCCCTGTTTCCGGCGTGAGAGGCCGGCGTCCTAGACCGCTAGACGATGGGGGCAGATGTTTTCGCGGCCATTCGCTGGCCTCCCTATAGGCCCGAATGCGCCGGATGGCAAGAGCCCTGTGATCGACTTTCGCCCAAAACCACGAACCTTCCGGACAGAAAAGCCCCGTTCAGGGGGAGATCAGGCGCGGCCGGCGCCTCTCGGCCCGCTCCGCATCCCATTCCGCCGCCAGCCGCCGTGCCTGCGTGAGATCGGAAGGGAAATCCACCTCGCACCAGACATGACCGGTCAGATCGACCACACCGACGGGAATGCGCTTGGCCAGCCGCCCGATCGCCGCCGGAAACCACTGATGCAGCGCCGAGGGTTCGCGCATCATCTCTTCCAGCGTCTGCCGGTAAAGGGCCGGCCCCTCTTTCCGGAAGACATAAAAACCCGTGGCCTCCGCATCCACCGCCTCCAAAGGCAGCGTCTTGCCGATTTCGGTAAGCCGGTCGCCATCCAGCATCACCTTCATGTCGTCTTCGTCATAGGCCTCCTTGCGGTTGATGGCCACGAGCACGTCATGACCATTGGCCGCCAGCAGCGCCTCAACGAGATCGGAACGGAAGACATTGTCCCCGTTCACCTGGATGAAATCGCCGTCCATTTCATGCCGCGCCATCCAGCAGCTGGCGAGATTGTCGCTCACCGCATAGAAGGGATTGTAGACGGTGCGGATCGTCACACGATCGCGGCTGGCGATCCGCTCCAGCGCCTCCTCCATCTTGTCGGAGGCGAAACCGGTAACGACCACGAACTCTTTGATCCCGCAGGCGGCGAAGGCGTCGATCTGACGCCCGATCAGCGTCTGCCCGCCAATGTCCAGAAGCGCCTTGGGCACTTCCGCGGTCAGGGGCAGAAGACGCCGGCCCTGCCCGGCGGCCAGAATGATCACTTTCACGGCGAAAAACCTCGTGTTAGGAAAGGCGCGCGAACGCCCTCGTCCTTCGGGCGCCGGCTGCCCGGTACTCTTGCAGTCACCGACTGGAATTTCGCTCCGGTTTGCCTCTTTTCGCGCCCCGCGTCAATCACGACGGAATCATGATCCGGATCGCCCACATAACCGATGTGCATCTGCCCCTTGCCGGCGCCACCGTGCGCGAGCTGGCCAGCAAGCGCATTTTCGGCTGGCTCTCCTGGCGTCTGCGTCGCTTCCGCCGGCATCGCGCCGTAAGCCTGAACACCGTGATCGCGGATATGCAGGCGCACGCGCCCGATCACATCGTGCTCACCGGCGATCTCGTCAACATCTCCACCCGCCGGGAATTCGCCGCCGCCCGTACCTGGCTGGAAACACTTGCCCCGCCGGAGCGCCTCACCTTCATCCCCGGCAATCATGATCTTTACGTGGCAAATGCCCTGCAAGCCGGCCTCGTTACCCTTGCGCCATGGATGACGGCGAAAAATGAAGGTGCGCAAACAATACCGCGCTTTCCCCTGGTGCGGTATGTGAGCAACGTTGCCATCATCTCGCTCAATTCCACCTACCCCGCCCCCTGGGGCGAGGCCTCCGGCCGCCTCGGCCTAGAGCAGATCGAGAGGCTCGCCCGCCTGCTGGAGGAAACGCGGAGCAAGGGGCTGTTCCGCCTCGTCATCCTTCATCATCCTCCCCTGTTTTCCCTGGCCACCAGCCCGCGCAAGGCGCTGAAGGATGCGGATGCCCTTGAACAGGTCCTGCGGGAAAAGGGGGCGGAAGCCGTGCTTTATGGCCACAATCATCTGTGGAAACACGACGTGCTGGAAAGCCGGACTGGTCCCGTGCATCTTCTGGCCGCACCGTCGGCGTCCTATCGCCCTGGCGGAAAAAAACCCGCCGCCGGCTGGCAGATGCTCGGCATCGCCCGCCGTCAGGGCGCCTGGCGCCTGCATCTGCTGCGCCGCGGTCTTGATCGACAGGGAGAGCCCATGACCCTGAAAGACGAATGGCTCGCTTTCTGAAAGCAGTCCATGAATCGGCCTTGCCGCCGTGCCTTCAACGTGCCATCTGGCTTGACATGGCCCCCTGCCGTGCTAGCACGCGTTCAGGTTGGCGTCATGTACGTCAGGGCAGGATAACCGCGATTCGCACCGGTCTTTTCTTGCCGGGACGGACCGGGATTTGCTGGCGCAATCCGGTCTGCGGGCGTCTCACGGGCAGGCAGCCGCAAAGCCGCAGAGCACGGGCGGGCAAAAGGGGCCATGTTTGGCTTGAGGATCATTGACAGATACGTTCTGCGCGAGGTGGGCAGGCCCCTGGCCATCGCACTTGCCATTGGTCTTCTCGTGCTGCTTTCCGAGCGCATGGTGCGCATTCTCGACAAGACGCTGGGCAAGAAGAACTCCCTTTCCGTCGTCTTCGAGCTTCTTGGCTATCTCGTACCGCACTATCTGGGACTGGCCATTCCCGCCGCCCTCTTTCTCGGCCTGCTCTTCGGCTTCAATCGCCTTTCGCGCAACAGCGAAATTGACGCCGCTCTTGCCTCCGGCATTTCCCTGCACCGGCTCGCCCGCCCCATCATCTGGCTGTCGCTTCTGCTCACCCTGCTCTCCGTCTACATCTTCGGCTGGCTTCAGCCCTATACGCGCTATGCCTATCGCGCCCTGCTCTATACGGTGAGCAATGTTGAGGTCTTCTATCTCGCCGAGGAAGGCGTCTTCATGCAGAGCGGCACTCGCACCTTCATCCTCGACAAGCTCCAGCGTGAGACCAACAGCTTTCAGCGCATCTTTCTCTTCGACTATCGCGGCAAGGGCGGCGCCGAAACCATTACCGCCAAGCGGGGGTATCTCGTACCGCAGAAGAACGATCCGCGCCCCTTGCTCGTTCTGCTGGATGGTCACCGCCTGAAGCTGGAAAGCTGGCCGGATTTTTCCGGCCGCACCCCGCCGCCGCGTTTCTCCTCCGGCTTCTTCGATCGCACGGAAGCGCCGATTGGCCGCCGCAATGCGCTGGTCTTCCGCCCTCGCGGTCAGGATGAACGCGAGCTCACCTTTCCCGAGCTCATCCGCAATTATGACACGCCCCTGCCCCGCGCCACGATCCCGGAGCTGCATACCGAACTCAACAAGCGCCTGGTGTCCATTCTCACCATCCCCGTCCTGCCCTTTCTCGCCCTGCCTTTCGCCATTGGCCATCGCCGTCAGCAGCGGGCCTATCGCTTTGCCGTCGCCTTTGCCATTCTTGTTGCCTATTACGAGCTGGTGCAGCAGGGAGCGGTGGCCTCCCGCGTCGGACTGGCGCCCATCTGGCTGACGATCTGGGCGCCCTATCTTCTGCTCGTGCTTTTCGCCGCCGTGCGCTACTACAACGCCTGCTTCACGCTCCGCAAGGACCGTTTCGAGGCGCTCTATGACCGTCTCGCCGATGTCGGTGCCTATCTGCGCCGCAGGCTGGGCGGGATGTTCTCACGGTTCGCCAGACGCCGGGAGGCATAAGCCATGATCACCGTCATCGGCCGCATGCTCACCCGCATGATCGCCACCCGCTTCGTTCTGATCCTGGCGGGGCTGACGGTGTTTGTCCTGCTGCTCGATGCCATTTCCAACATGGACGAAATCCTGGCCTACACGGAAAACGACACCTGGGGCCTTCTGCGTTATGCGGCCCTGCGCGCGCCGCAGATGGCCGCAACCTTCTGGAACCTCTCGCTGTTGCTTGCGGTTCTGCTCACGCTTGTTGAGCTGAGTTTCAGAAACGAGATCGTCGCCATCTGGGCCGCCGGCATCTCGCCGCTGCGCCTCATTGCCATGCTGCTGCCTTTGGGCCTTGTGCTCGGCATCGCCCAGTTTGCTCTCAATGATCAGGCCGCACCCCGCACTGCCAAGGTCCTGCGTGAATGGGGCATTGGCGATTATGGCAGCAAGAAGCTCCAGATCGGCGAACGGGATCCCATCTGGATGCGCGCAGGCAACGACATCCTCCGCGCCGGCAAGGCCAACCGCAAGGCCACCGTCCTTGAGGACGTCGCCATATTCCGCCGTGATCCCGAAGGATTGCTCCTGGAGCAGGTCATCGCCGAAAAGGCCTGGCTTGTGCGCGGGCGCTGGGTTTTGCAGAATGTCTATATCTACGCACGGGACAACGTACGGCCCGAGCGCCTCGACACGCTGATCTACTCCGGCAACCTCCGGCTGGCCGCCGCCGGCGCCCGTTCCGGCGATCCCGAGGAAATGACCTTGAGGGATCTCGAATATTTCATTGCCAACGCCGGTTTCGGCATTCGCCCCGTTTACGTCTACCGCACCTGGTGGCATAAGCGCCTGAGCCTCTTCGTGCTGGCCTGGCTGGTCATGGCCGTGGCCATTCCCCTTGCCGCCCGCTATCGTCGCGGCGGTAATGCCGGATACATCTTCGGGCTAGGCGTCGCCGTCGGTTTCAGCTACTTCATACTGGACGGGCTTTCCATGACCGTGGGGGAACTGGGCCTTGTACCGCCATGGCTTGCCGCCTGGCTGCCGGCAGCGGCCCTTGGCCTTGTCGCCGCTGCCTTCATCACCCGCGCGGAAAGCCTGGCGTGAAATTCGTCACCGTTGCATGAGCTGAAGCGCAGGAGCAGCCCGCATGCCCAAACCGCAAGAAAACAAGACGCGGAAAGAGAGCGAAACATCTGCGCAGGAACAGTCTGTCCGGCTCGTGCTCATCGGCACTTCAGGAGACAGCATCTTCGGCCGCAAGACAGCCGAGCGGCTTCAATATCAGTTTTCACGGGAAGGGATCAGAAACGTCCTGCATGATCCCGAACAGGCTCTTTCGCATTTTGATGGCATCACAATTTTCGTGCGCGCCGATGCCGTTCTTGATCCGCCGCTTATCAGAGCCTTGCGCGAGCACCCGGGCCTTGTGCTGCTTGCCGACAATCGCGATGTGCCGCTCGCCGTCGTCTCGCCACCGGGCAAGGAAGACGCCGCCCTTTCCCTGCTTGAGGCCGAAACCGCCGAAACGGCAAGAGAACGCGCCCGCAGCGAGGGCTTCATCGTCCGCCGTCCCGGCGAGCTGGGCGTGAACTTCTGGAAGGCCCTGCGCAAGCGCGAAGCCCCCTATGCCCTCATCCTGTCGCCGGAAAAGAAAGGCGATGTGGAATGGCGCGTTTTCATGGGAACCTATAAGGGCGCGACTGATTTCGTCACCAAGCGCCTCTGGCCCATTCCCGCCTTTTATGTCACCCGCTGGCTGGCGGAAAAAACGCCTGTCACCCCCAACATGGTCACCACCCTTTCCGCCCTGCTGGTGATCATCGCCTTCTTCCTGTTCTGGAACGGGCATTATGCCTCCGGCCTGCTCGCCGCCTGGCTGATGACCTTTCTCGACACCGTGGACGGCAAGCTGGCCCGCACCACGCTCACCAGCAGCCACTGGGGCAACATCTTCGATCACGGCATCGATCTCGTGCACCCGCCCTTCTGGTACTGGGCCTGGGCCATGGGGCTGGATGATTATGGCCTGCCCCTGCCGCAACAGACGCTTTACCTCGCTCTTGCCGTGATCATTGGCGGCTATGTGCTGCAGCGGATCATCGAGGGCGTGGCCATCGCCTGGCTGGGCATGGAAATTCACATCTGGCGCCCGATCGACACTTTCTTCCGCGAGATCACCGCCCGCCGCAACCCCAACCTCGTCATCCTCACCTTCTTCGCCTTCATGCAGCGGCCGGATCTGGGGCTGCTCGCCGTGGCCTGGTGGACGGGCATCTGTCTCGTTCTCCATGGCATCCAGATCATCCAGGCCCTCATTGAAAAACGACGCAAGGGAGAACTCGTCTCCTGGATGGCCCGGGAGGCAGGCAACGTCTGACGAGCACGAACGCACCATGACCGAACCGCACCGCGCCGCACTCATCCTCAACCCCCGCTCCGGGGGAAACAATCGCAAGGGCCGCGCCCTGGCCGAGCAGCTGCGCGCCCTGGCCGGTGTTGATGTCAAGGCAGACATAAGCGTGCACGTTCTCGAAGACTTCCCGCAGTTGTTCGACATCCTGAAGCAGGAAGCGGCGCGCGAGACAAAAGCCCTGTTCATCTCCGCCGGCGACGGCACCGTGCAGGCAACGCAGACCTGGCTTGCCGAAAACCTCTCCCCCGAAACCCTGCCGATGATCGGCATTCTCCCGCATGGCTCCACCAACATGACGGCTGCCGAACTGGGGCTTTCCTTGAAGGATATCGGCGAACAGGCGCGCTATATCGCTTCCGCTGCCTGGAGCCGGGAAGAGACGCCACGCATCATCCGCCCTTCGCTGAAGGTGGAAAACCCCGCCGGCAGCGGCCCGCAGCATGGCATGTTCCTGGGCGGCGGTGCCATCGCCGCCGGCACGCTCTATTGCCAGGAGGCCTTCAATCGCAAGGGCGTGCGCGGCAACACCCTCGCTCCTGCCCTCACCCTGCTGCGCGCGGCGGGAAAGGCGCTTTTTGCCGGCCCTGCCGCTCCGGAGGAGGAAGACAGGCTCGACCGCCCCTGGCCCATGCGCGTCATCGCCGATGGCGAACCGGTCGGAGACGGGCTGCACATCGCGCTTCTGGTCAGCACCCTCAAGCGCCTCGTTTTCGGCGCCCGCCCCTTCGTCGAGACAGATCATGAGGAAGCCTTGCGCTTCTCGCTCTTTCGCCATCCGCCGCCCTCGCTTCTGCGCTGGCTGCCCGTCATCATCTGGGCACGCAAACGGCCTGAGCGCCTGCCGCCCGGCATGATCAGCCGCCCGGTGACGCGCCTAGAGGTAAAAACGTCCGCTCCCTTCGTCATTGACGGCGAAAAGCTGATGCCCCCCGAAGATGAGCCCTTGCGCATCTCGCTCGGGCCTGCCTTCACCTTCCTGCGCGGCTGACGGGAGCAATGCCGCCATGATTGATGATCGCGCACACGCTTCTCCGGCAACGCTGGAAGACTTAATCGCCAGGACCATCGACCTTCCGGTGCCGGCACCCGTGCGCCTGCTCACTGAGGAAGCCCGCAAGCGCCATCAGAAGGGGCGTGGCGTGGCCGCCGTGCTCGCCTATGGCTCCACCCTGCGCGAGGCCTCGCCGGAAGAAAGCCTCGTTGACCTCTATGTTCTCACGTTTGACAGCACAGCCATCAGCGACAATCCCCTCTCCCGCCTTGGCTGCCGCCTGTTGCCGCCCAATGTCTACTATCTCGAGGTAAAGGAAGAGACCGCACAGGGCCCGCGCACCTGGCGGGCAAAATACGCCTGCCTCACCCTGGACCAGTTCACCGCCCGCATGCAGGATAAGGTGCGCAATCCCTATTTCTGGGCCCGTTTTTCCCAGCCAAGCCGTCTGGTCTGGACGCAGGACGAGGCGGTGCGAGAACAGGTGATCTCGGCGCTGGCAACAGCCGTGCGCACCATGCTCACCTTCGCCCGCCGCCTCGCCAGCGATTCCGCATCCTGTCCGGATGTATGGCAGAAGGCCCTGATCGCCACCTATGCCAGCGAGCTGCGCGTTGAGGGGCCGGAGCGCGCCCGCCTCATCGTCTCCCGCAACCACGCCTTCATGACTGCGGCCTGCGCCCTGATCGAACAGGAAGCGCACATTCTTCGTCATGCACAACGTCATACCGGCGAAAGCCGGTATCTCAAGCCACAAACGCATGAGCCTGCGGCACGCGCCCCCGGCTTGCGCCGGGGTGACGAAAAAGATGGCACCCTTGTCTCGAACAATATGCAGGACGCGGCCAATACCCCGCCACCCGCCTCGCTTTCAAAAGCGGCCCTACGCTTCATGCAGATTGAGGGCAAGATCCTTTCCGTCCTCCGCCTCATCAAGGCGGCGTTCACCTTCGCCGGCGGTGCCGATTACATCGCCTGGAAAATCGCCCGTCACACCGGTGAGAAGATCGAGCTGACGCCTTTCGAGCGCCGCCATCCTCTCTTTGCCGCCATCCGCCACCTGCCGCGCCTGCTGCGCCGCGGTGCGGTGAAATGAACAAAATCAGCCCCGGGCAAAATCACAGCGCACTGTAGAACATCTCATTGAACAGAGAGCGGCCCCATTGCAGGTTCGCCTTGCCGAAGGCACGCGAGCGATTGACAAAGGCCTGCGCCGTTTGCCGGAAGACATACCCGCCCGTCTTGCGGTCATAGACCATGCCGAAGCTGATCTTGAAGGCGACCGACTGCAAAGGATCGGCATTCACCGCCACATAGCACATCATGCCGGGCGATTGCAGCGGCCCCATCTCCTTGCCGTCCATCTGGTTCGTGATGATGCGTGCAATGTGCCCGGCCTCGTAATTGGCGGCAAAGCCCGCCTTGACGAACGGCATCGGCCGCGCATCACCGCCCACGAACACCCGCTCATCACCGATGACATGATATTTCACCGGATCGATATGGGCGAACAGCCCCGGCTCATCCGTCTTGGCAATGCCGATGCGCTCCAGAATTTTCGCACCGCGAACCGGGGGATAGATGGCGGCGTCATCGAATGTGATGTCCCCCTTGTTGGTGTGCAGTGTGCGTCTGGAGACATCAATGCCCATCACCTTCACGCCCCGCACGATCTCAATGTGATCCTTATAAAGATCGTTGATGGCCTCGTTGATGCCATCGGGCTTGAAAGGCGGCTCGTCATGCACGTCCAGCAGCAGCACCTTGCCCTTGATGTCATTCTCCTTCATGTAGCCTGCGATCATGCAAGCGCGCTCATAAGGCGCCGGCAGGCAGCGATAGTTGCCCGGCGGCACCGTGAGCAGAAAGATGCCTTCCTCGAAATTCTCCAGCTTGTGCCTGAGCGTGATGTGCTCTGATCCCGGCTTGAACGCCGCCGGATACATGGAGCGCAGCCGCGCCGCCTCCGTGGCGTCCGGCACGCCATAGCGGGCGTAATCGTAATCGATGCCCGGCGCCAGCACGAGAAAATCATAGGTCAGCCAGCCCTCGTCGGTGTAAACGACGCGCCTTTCCCGATCCACGTCCACCACCGCCGCATGCAGCCAGGTATAATCATGATTGCGGGCCGCATCGGTATAGCTGTGAATCAGCTCCTCAAGCGGCAGCTTGCCCACCAGCCACAGATTGGACAGCGGACAGGAGAAGAACGTCGCGCGCTTTTCAATGAGAACGACGTCTAGTTCCGGCTTCAACTTCTTGAGTTGCCGCGCCACCTCCAGCCCGGACCAGCCACCGCCGACGATCACGACACGCGCCTTGCCAAAACCCGGCACCTCCGCCTGCCGGGAAAAGGCGCGTGGTGGGCGGGGCGCCGTAACCGCACCGCCCGGTGCGGCGGAAGCCCCGGCCGCCGCGCCCAGGACCGCTGCGGCACCGGCGGAGCGGATGATGTCGCGTCGGCTGGGGCCCTTGCCCTTTTTCTCCTGCATGGTTTCCATCCCCTGGCGCAAGACGTTCAAGATTGCAGGCCAGCCATCCGTACGGAGCGCTCACCGGAATGACCCGGCCACATCACGGCGGATTGCCGACACCCGGCATGCATCAGCACTTGATGGCGTCTTCGGAATATTCCTTTACCGGCATGGCCACCACGTCGCCTTCCACCATCTTCTTGTATCTGCTGCGGCCGAATGCCTTGCGCAGCTCCTTGCGATAGGCCTTGAAAAACTCGCCATAAAGCTCCGAGCCGATCAGCCCGACGGCGAAAAGCTCATCCGTCTCCGCCCTGTGCTCAAGCAGCACCGCCGCGAGCGGAAACTTGGCCGGACCGGCCAGCACCTTCGCCCCCGCTGCCGGATCATAGACGCTGGCATGGGCGCAACAGGTGATCACGCGCCCGTGCCCCGTCATCTGGTTGCGTTCGCGGCGGTAGTTGAGAAAGGCCGTCTCCTTGCTGTCATAGGAAAGCGCATGGGCACAGATGGCGGCATAGGCGACGATATTCTTGTCCGGCCCCACACCACCCGGCCAGGTGTAGGCCTTGCCGTCCTTGTCCTCCACTTCCGTGGGCGGGGCGGGATCGTCCAGCTTGATCAGCAGCGCCGGCGAGGAGTGATAGGGATAGTGAAAGATCCAGTTGGCATGCAGCGGCAGGTCCTTGGCCTTCAGGGGGCTGCCATCCGCCTTGACCAGCCTGACCCGCGGCGGATTTTCAAGAGCAAAGGCCGGGGCAATCACCCTGTGCCCCGCCGCCCGGGCCACGGCCATTGCGGCCGCCGTTCTGCCACACAGCCGGATGAACTGGCGGCGATCGGTCTTCTCGGTCATGTCACCATCCCGTCTTCTTCTCTCTCCCCGTCCCGGCGCCCGCCGCCTCCGGATGAACGCGGGAAAACCCCCTGAAAGAGACGGCGACGAGCACCCATCCGCGCAACGCCGCCGCCTCTTTCCTGTCTGCGTGTTGCAGACACGCCCCGCACCCGGCCGGACGGCATGGGCCCTCAATCAAGCACCTGTGTTCATGCATGCCGCGTCCGTTCACATGAACATGTCGCGATAAAGGCCCTTGCCCCATTCGATATTGGCCTTGCCCAACTGCCGCGAGCGCTCCGTGATCAGTTTCACATCCGTGAAATCCCAGCCCTTGTCCTTGGTGAACGTGTATTTGGCATCCACCATGATGGACTCGTTGGGATCGGTGTTCACCATGGAATAGCAGATGGTGTTGGGGCTCTCCCACTTCGGCTCCTTGCCGGCCGCACGCGCGGCGATGATCTTTGCCACGACCTTCGCCTCCGTATTGGCCGTGTTGCCGGATTTGGAGAAGGGCTGCGAACGCGAATCGCCGGTCACATAGGTGTGCAGGTCTCCCGGCACGTTGTAGAAAAACGGATCGATCTTCGCCTCATATTGCCGGCTTTTCGGATCATTGAGCCCCAGATCCTCAATGAGCCGGGCCGCCCGCACCCGCGGATAGAGCGAGGCATCGGCAAACTCAATCTCGCCGAATTCCGTAATCACCTGGTTCTTGCCCACGTCCACGCCCGTGATCGTCGTGGCCGTGTGATATTCCAGCACATCCTTGTAAAGCTCCTCGAAGGCTTTCAGGAAGCCCTCTGCCTTGATCGTCGGCTCTTCGTTCGGGTCCAGCAGCAGCACCTTGCCCTTGATCCCTTCCTTCTTGAAATAGGAGGCGATCATGCAGGCGCGCTCATAGGGCCCCGGCAAACAACGATAGTTGCCCGGCGGCACATTGAGAACGAAGGTCCCTTCCTCGAAATTGTCCAGCTTTTCCTTCAGCGACAGGTGTTCGGAACCGGGCTTGAACGCTGCCGGATAGGCCTGCGCCACTATGGCGGCCTCGGCCGGATCCTTCACGCCCAGCGAGGGATAGTCATAGTCGATGCCCGGCGCCAGCACGATGTAGTCGTAATCGATATAGCCGGCCGTGGTCCATGCGCGGCGCTTTTCACGGTCGAGCTGCACCAGCATGGCCTGCAGCCAGACATAACCGTTGTTGCGGGCAGCCTCCACGTAGGAATGCAGCAGGATGTCAATGCCGATCACGCCGCCCAGCCACAGGTTGGACAGCGGGCAGGACATGAACATGGCATTGGGTTCGACAAGGACGACATCGAAATCGGCATTGGCCTTCTTGAGATACTTGGCCAGGGTCAGGCCGGACCAGCCGCCGCCCACGACCACGACCCGCTGCCCCTTGCGCGGGGGCAGATCCGCAGCCCGCCCCAGCGGCCCGGCAACGGCCGCCGCGGCAGGTGCAGCCGATCCCACAATGCCGCCCATCCCGGCAACGGCACCCGCGCCGGCAAGACCGGCCGTTTTCAGAAAGTCACGCCGGTCCATCCCGGCCCTGCGGCCGGTGGTCTTCTTTTCCGCCATGAATGCACCCTCCTGCTCTGATCCTGACCGAACGTTTCCTGCCGGCCTGTGCAACAGGAAGAGGGAAAGGCCGGGGAATGGCCTCTTCCCGGGGCCCGTTTTCTTGATTGTGTGTTTTCAGGGCCTGCTCCCCGCTGCCGGCCGGTCGGGTGCATTCTGCAGGAAGTTCCGCCCTCTCACAAGAGAACGGATTTTGCCCCTAGATTCTCCGCCTGTTCCCTGTCAGGGAAAAGCGCCGGGCAAAAAACACCCCTGTTCGGCCGAATCACGCCGAGGATGCCGAATTTCACGGAAACACGTAGCGTATCCGAACACCTGTTCGGAGGAAGGAGGGGAACTGAAAGGAAAGGAAGGGCGTGCCGGACCGGTATCGATGGTAGCGGGGGAGGGACTCGAACCCCCGACACGCGGATTATGATTCCGCTGCTCTAACCAACTGAGCTACCCCGCCATGCACGGTGCACCGCCGGCAACGTCTTGGCATGTGCAAGCGGCGATGCACTGGCGATATAGGAAGGCGGGCGGCCTCTAGTCAAGCCCTTTTCGCTTTCGCGCGCGCCGATTTTTCCCGCAGGCCGCAGGCGATGGCCCATGGGGCATCACATCGCTTTGCCAGCCCATTTCCGGCCTGCTATGACCATGGGTCAAGCGGTAAGGCTTGCATGAACATTCGCCCTGACCTTTCAACGAACCAGACAGGAGGGGAAGCGACGATCATGGATATCGAGGCTCAGAAGAAGGCCGCCGCGGAAGCGGCCCTCGCCTATATCGAGGACGGCATGAAGGTGGGGCTGGGCACCGGATCCACAGCCAACTATTTCATCGATGCACTCGGCGAAAAGGTGCGCGCCGGGCTGAACGTCACCTGCGTGCCCACATCCATCGCATCGGAAGAGCGCGCCCGCGCCCTTGGCATCCCTCTGGCCGCGCTCGATGATCTGCCGGAGCTGGACGTGACCGTGGACGGTGCCGATGAAATCCATCCCGATGGCCTTGTGCTCATCAAGGGTGGCGGCGGGGCACTCACCCGTGAGAAGATCGTGGCCGCCTCTTCCGCCCGCATGGTGGTCATCGCCGATTCCACCAAGCTGATGACGGCGGAAACCTTCGGCCGCTTTCCGCTGCCGGTGGAGATCCTGCCCTTCGGCGCGCAGGCCACGATCCTCAAGATCCGCCGCGTGCTGGACGCGCTTGGCCTCTCTGGCGAGCTGAAAATCCGCGAAAAGGATGGCCAGCCCTTCATCACCGACAACGGCGGCCTCATCGTGGACTGTCATCTCGGCCATATTGATCAGCCGGCCGCCCTCGCCGAGGCGCTGATTGCCATTCCCGGCGTCGTGGAACAGGGCCTTTTTGTCGGCATTGCCACCACCGCCCTTGTCGCCACCGAGGAAGGCGTGCAGACCTTGAACGCATGAAAGCCCCACCGCGCCTTTCCCGCCGGATGGATGAACGGCGCAGGGCGGATTGCGTGATGAAAAGGCGTCTGCAAAAAGACTGAACGGATGCAAGGCGTTTTAAACAAAACATGCATCAAACCGCCCTGCGTCCCAGCCCAGGCACCCTGAGCACACACAATATTGGGTGGTTGGGCGGGGGCGCGGGGCGGTGGGTGGTGTGAAAATTCGCCAATAGGCGAATTTTAGTTTCAACTTCTGGCACACAGGGAACGAAGCAGGGAGCAAGAAACCATGGCCGCACAGGCACCCATCTGCGATTTTGGCTGGAAAGCGCCGGATTTCGAACTGCCCGGCGTCGATGGCAAGACCTACACCTTTGATGACATCGCTGGCGAAAAGGGCACGGTGGTTGTCTTCATCTGCAACCACTGCCCCTATGTGAAGGCCATTGTCGACCGTCTCGTGCGTGATGCCAAGGAGCTGATGGCCAACGGCATCGGCTTTGTCGCCATCTCTTCCAATGATGCCGAGCAGTATCCGGAAGACTCCTTCGAGAACATGAAAAAGTTCGCCGAAAAGCACGGCTTTCCCTTCCCCTACCTCTATGACGAGACCCAGGAGGTGGCGAAGCGTTACGGCGCGGTGTGCACGCCGGACTTCTTCGGCTTCAATGCCAACCGCGAGCTTCAGTATCGCGGCCGTCTTGATGAATCCCGCAAGGAACCGGCCGCGCCGGATGCCCGTCGCGAACTGTTCGAGGCCATGATGCAGGTCGCCGAAACCGGCCAGGGCCCGAAGGATCAGGTGCCGTCCATGGGCTGCTCCATCAAGTGGAAGCCCGGCAACGACCCCTTCTCCCTGGCCGCCGGCCGCGGATGCTGAAAAGAAGAAAACCTTTCAAACACAAGGGGCTGCCCGCGGGCAGCCCTTTTCTTTAACGGGCTGCTCTTTTTCGTCCGCAGAGAATAACCAAGGCTTTCCATGCACAAAAAGCCAACAAGATGACGCGAAGATTCCAGCCGTCAGAATATGCGCGTCGAATTTTACAAGGACGCATCCCAAAGTCTCGAACGGGCCGCACTGACCAAACAGCACGGCTCGTTTTCTTTTCATTTTCTTTTTTTCCTTAAGCTCAACCTTACGTAAGGGACATACGATAAAGGCAAGTCATGGCTGTGAAAAAAATTAAATATTTCGTGATGGAGGCTGAAAATCAGCGGCAGACACCGAAAGTGCATTTAGGACATCAATCATAATCAGACAAAACATTAGGAGGATATCATGAAAAAGAGCCGTTCAAATCGACCGGTCATATTCGAGATCATTATGATGGGATCGATGCTTATCGTGTTTCTTATTTTAGAAATACACTCTTTTGTCACAGACAACTTCGACTTGCCCACACCCTCTCCTAAAATTTTGTTCGTTTGGGTGGTATCAGGCACAGCGGCAGTAATCGCCATATATGCAACTGCGTGGTGGCTTGCCGGCCGCAATCCCTCCCCCGCGGCCATTGCACTACGCTGGGAGCCGCCAGAGAACCTGAGTCCGGCACAGGCGGTTTTCCTGAAAGACGTGGTCTGGCGCAAAGTGCCCGATACGCATCGGGCCTTCACCACCGCACTCGTTTCGCTGGCAACGAAAAGATACATCGGCATAAAACGAAAGACCGATGAAACCCGCCTAATACAACTCAAACAAGCGGATACTACGCTTCCACCTGAGGAACAACAGCTGATGAAAATACTGTTTTCCGATGAAAATCAGCTCATACTGGATAAGCGCAAATCGAAATTGGCCAAAGATATAAGAAAAAGATTTGGCCGTGAATTAAATACTTATATTGAAAAACACTTTATTGACAAAAATTCTAATATTATAAAAGCTGGAATAATTATTGCAGTTATAATCTCTCTTGTATTTATATTTTTTGATATATCTTACATTTTAAAAATACATTCAGGACTGTTTATCCTTCGTCTTGGATTGTTTTTTGCATCAATAGGTATATCTCCATTTATATATCGCATAATCAAATTCATTATGCAATCTTTTGGGCACAAAGCGAATAATTTTCATGCCATTCTTGTCTTGCTTGTAACTTTATTTATTATGTTTTTTATATTGCTTCCCAATATTCCAATGGACCCCCTAATAATAAAAGAAAGTAATAAAAATTTCCTATTAGAATATCTATCTTTGTTTCTTGTACTTCTGGTGCTTCCATCCGTCATCATGGCGGCCTGGTACCTGCTTCCGCGTCCTACACCAGAGGCCCGCCGCTTGCTCGATGAGCTGGAAGGACTGCGCATGTTCTTGAAATCAACGGCGGGGCATCATCCGCATCAGGCCATGCATCTGTCTGCGCGGCCCATGTCCGCCTCGAAGTATCAGGCGCTGCTCCCTTGGGCTGTTGCCCTCGGCGTGGAACAGGAATGGACAAGCGCCTTCAGGAAGTGGTTGCCTCCGATGGAAGCGAATTATGGCGTGGAACGCTCCCAGGCCAATTTTCCTGAGATCAATCCACAGCAGGCAGGAAAAGGTGCGTTTCCGCTGCAACCGAACAGCCCTGTCATCGGCGGACACCAGCAAACCGAAATGATCCCACGCACAACGGTCAATCCTGCCGGGACTTATGGTTCGTTAAATCAATGAGTTTGCCGAAACAGCCCAACATGCAACGCTCTTTCGGCACTCAAAAACACCATGACATCGTTATCTTTTGCGCCACCCTGATAAAAAACAGGCCCCCTGCGGCAAACGCATGCATTTATGGCCTTAAATTTCCGGCTGATCAACGGCATGACGATGCGGGGGGCGCGTAGCGTGCCTTTCATTCGCGCATTGGCTCTGTTTCCCGGGCAAAACGCCCGCGCCAGCCCTATTGCGCGGCCACCCGGCTTGAGAGCGTGGCCACGTCCTGTTCCGGTGCGCAGGTCATTTTCTTGAAGCGCATCATCGTGAACAGGCCGAAGGGCTTGAGCTGCTCCTCGTCCACGAGCTTCAGCCGGTCACACACGAGGATGGTATCCTTGGGAAATTCCGGCCGCCAGCCCAGATCCTCGGCGAAACGGGCCATGCCTTTCTCCAGCGTGCCGCGAAGGCCCTTTTCCTGGCTGAAATGATTGACGACAATCACCTCGCCCCCCGTGCGGCAGACGCGCTCCAGCTCCTTCATCACCTTCACCGGATCGGGCACCACCGTCATCACATACATGGCCACGACCACATCGAAGGAATCATCCTCAAAGGCGCTCATGTCCGCCGCGTCCATCTCCAGGATGGCCTCGACGTTTTCAAGCCGCGCCTTGCGCACCCGTTCACGCGCCTTGGCCAGCATCTCCGGCGAGAGATCGATGCCGGTAATCCGGTGTTCCGGCTTGTAGCTGGGAAGGGAAATGCCGGTGCCGACGCCAACCTCCAGCACCCGGCCGGGCGGCAGCGAATTGATGTGGCGCACGGCCCGCTTGCGGCCGGAATCTGCGATGATGCCAAAGGTGAAGTCATAGATGGGCGCCCACCGCGCATAGGCCTTTTTCACGGCGTGCTCGCCCATCTCAACCAGTCGCTGTTCCGTCAATTCGACCTCCCGCTGCTCCCCTCGCCCGGCGGCTCGTGAAAAGGCGCCAGAACATGGCGCCAGAACCCCCGGATGTGCAGCCTCGTGGCATTTCAAACCAAGGCGCACTCTACACGCATGCGACGAACGATGCAAACGCCGCCGGCCGGCCTTGCCGCTTTTTAAGATTGTCACGCACCCGGACAAAATGCTGATGCAATGAAATCATAAGAAGGCTCGCGCAGCGTGCCCCGCGCGATTCACCCCGGATTGTTCCGATAACCATGGCACCACTGTGGCATCAATGATGCCGCCGCCAAGAATGCGCTTTCCCGCTCCTGGGCCTTCGTAGAAGACACAGGCCTGTCCCGGCGAGACGCCATGATCGGGCTCGGCCAGACGCACGCGCACCCGCCCCTGCTCATCCCGCCAGACACAGGCAGGCCGCGCCGGGCGCGTTGAGCGGATCTTCACATGAAGCGAAAGCGGCGCATCCGCGCTCGGCAGCGGCACATCCCCCAGCCAGTTGACATCCCGCAGGACCATCTCCGACACCGCCAGCGCCTCCTTTGGCCCCACGATCACCGTGTGCCGCGCCGCATCGATGCCCACGACATAAAGCGGCTCGCCCAGCGCCACGCCCAGGCCCCGCCGCTGTCCTATGGTGAACAGGGCAATCCCCTGATGCGTGCCGAGCACACGCCCGTTCACGTGCACGATTGGCCCGGGCACCAGAGCGTCGGGCCGCAGCCTTTCCAGAAGCTTGCGATAACCCCCTGAGGGCACGAAACAGATGTCCTGACTGGCCGGCTTTTCCGCCGCCCGCATCAGGCCCAGCGCGGCCGCGATGCGCCGCACCTCCGCCTTGGTGAAAGAGGCCAGAGGAAAACGCAGGGTATCGATCTGCGCCTGTGTCGTTGCGAAAAGAAAATAGCTCTGATCCCGGCTCATGTCCCGCGGCGTGAACAGCCCGCGCCGCCCGCCCGCATCATTGATCCTTCGCGATTCCACGTAATGCCCTGTCACCAGGGCAGAAGCACCCAGCGCCTCGGCCCGCGCCAGCAGCGCATCGAACTTCAGATGCTTGTTGCATTCCACACAAGGGATAGGCGTCTCCCCGGCGAGATAGGATTCGGCAAAGGCCTCAATCACCTTCTCGCGAAACACCTCTTCCAGATCCAGAACGTAATGCGGAATGCCCAGCTTATCGGCAGCAAGGCGCGCATCCACAATATCCCGCCCGGCACAGCAGGAGCGGCGGCAGGCCTCTTCGCCTGCGTCTTCATACAGGCGCATGGTCATGCCGATCACGTCATAGCCCGCGGCCTTCAAAAGCCCGGCGGTGACGGTGGAATCCACACCACCCGACATCGCCACCACCACCCGGTGCGCCCTGGCCGTCCCGTCCAGGTCCATGGCGGCGTGAACCCGCGCCAGAATGTCCTCATCAAGGGGCATGGTCGTGAATGGCTCCTTCACTGTGCCGGATCAATCGCCTAACCACCCGGGAGAAGCACCGCACATCTGCCATCAGGCAGCAAGGCCTCCCGGTTTCCCATACTAACGACATAACGTCGCCATCTTACTCGTCCCCCCGGCGAAAGCCCAGTCGTGTCCAATTAAATTGCTTTGTGTGTTGCAAATGATTTTCGCGACGAGGAAGGTGATTAATCACATGCTACACAGATGCCTTTATCTAGGCATTTTCCCCCTTTTCAAAACTTGGGGGAGTGTTATTTTTACATTGAATATCAACCACTTACGTCATGCCCGGGCTTGTCCCGGGCATCCAGGGGCGATTTAAGAATGCAGTAATGGCAGTCAAGAGCGGTTCTTCCAGGCTCTATCCTCAGAGAGGGAACCCCTTTCAAAAAAGCATACGGCTCAGATCAAGCCTGCTGGTGAGCACCACCGCCCACCAAAAACACCTCATTCCTGGCCCTGGATTGCCGGAACAAGTCCGGCAATGACGTTTTTATATGATTTATCAATGAGTTAAACAAACACTCCCTATTTCGTGGAAAGTCTTTTTTCTACGGTCGATGAGACGACAACCTCATGCTTCTTGAACTTCCTTGGACACGCTTGGGCGGAAACCTTAGGTCTCGGGCCGCAAACTTATGCGTTTGTGGCCTTAGATACCGGCTGATCTACGGTATGACGATGCACGCGTCGTGTAGGGTGCCGGTTTCCCATAGGCGAGACGCTTGATTAGGAATTTGTTTGCATTGACTTAGACCTTTTTTAAATCCGCAGGGCTAGCTTGCAAGACAGGAGTCAGTAAGTGGCGTAACCTTCAAGAAGGCGTATTGGCGTAATGACTGGTCAGTTGCGTTCCCGAGTGAAATTCGTCATCGGCCCGGACGGCAGCCCTCTCACCATTGCCGATCTGCCACCGCCCGGCACCAAGCGTTGGGTTGTGCGCCGCAAGGCGGAAGTGGTGGCGGCGGTGCGTGGCGGCCTGCTGTCTCTCGAAGAGGCCTGCAAGCGCTATGCCTTGACGGTTGAGGAATACCTCAGCTGGCAGCGCTCCATTGATAAATATGGCCTCAAGGGCCTGCGCACAACAAAGCTGAAGGAATATCGCTCCTGACCCTCACCGAGGAACAGGAGCCCCTTCACTTAAAGACACGCCCCGGTGCTTCCTGCCGGGGCGTGTTTTTATCCCTGCCCGCCAGCCATCAGTCCGACCATATGGGGGCAAGAGAGAGCTTTGACAATCTGCCCTGGAACACGAAGGCCCGGATCCCTTCTCGGACCCGGGCCCCGGCATCTGCCAGCAAGGAATTTGCAGAGAAAGAAGTATGGAGCTTTAAGAGGGCTCAGACGCGGCTTCCCACCTGCGCACGGCCGCCGCGCCCCGCAATCACCGGCGCCTCGCCCGCCTTCTCGCTGAGCATCTCCACACGCTCAAGCTCGCGCTCGGCCTCTTCCGCCCGCTCCACGGCCACCTTCAGCTGCTCCTTCAGATCGTCAATGGAGCGCACCAGGTTGTCGCGCCGCCGGCGCATGTCCAGCGCCGCAGGCGGATACTGCACATGCTTGGGATCGGTGATGCCGCAGCGCTCCTCCTCGTAGCGGATGCACTCGTCCAGTTCGTCTTTCTTGCGCGAGAACTCGCTGATCATCAGCTCGATCTCGGCAACCTGCCGCCGCGCTTCCTCCACACGGAACCGATGCAGCCTCAGTCTCGCCTGCCAGTCCTTGGGACGCATGCTGCCCTCTTTTGTTTACGCAATACCACTCTCACTCACCCGGCAAGACGATGCCCATGCCCCCGAACGCAGCATCGCCGCCTTGTCCTGCTGAACTTTCTCAAGACCCGGCAGAAGACGTCGGCGCTTTGCCAGGACGCCCGAATCATCTAGCATTCGCTGGCGCGGGCGGACGCCTCCTTGCCTGTTCCCATGGTGCCAGCATGCGTTTAAGGTGTGGTAAACGGCGGGCGAATCTGCGCGCAAAAACGCGTTTTTTCATGATTTGTAAGGGGCTTGGCCTTTTGGCCGTGGATCAATCGAAATACGCAAGGCAATCGCCCCGTCATGTGAGTGCATCGCGTTAAGGGGTGTGGTTTCCGTCCAGTTTCGGGTCAGCAGTGGCGTTTAGGTTTTGATTAACCAATCCCGTTTATCTTAACGGGCGGTTAGCCCCTGAATGACGGAATTCCCGTCGTCAGGCCGGGGGCGAGACGGGATTTGAAACGTTTGGGTAGAAGGCAGACTGTGCTCCGGCTGACGCCCAGGGCGATCCGGCTGGAGGGAAGGGGAATTCAGATGCGTGTTCTGCTTATCGAAGACGATCCGGCGACGGCCCAGAGCATAGAGCTGATGCTCAAATCAGAGGGCTTTAACGTTTATACCACGGACCTTGGCGAAGAGGGCGTGGATCTGGGCAAGCTCTATGACTATGACATCATCCTCCTGGACCTGAACCTGCCTGACATGAGCGGCTATGACGTTCTGAAGACGCTGCGTGTCAGCAAGGTGGACACGCCCGTGCTCATTCTTTCCGGCATGGGCGACATCGAACACAAGGTTCAGGGCCTGGGCTATGGGGCGGATGATTACATGACCAAGCCCTTCCACAAGGATGAGCTCATTGCCCGCATCCAGGCCATCGTCCGCCGCTCCAAGGGGCATGCCCAGTCCATCATCAGGACCGGTGAGATCGAGGTGAACCTCGATACCAAGACCGTGGAGGTCAACGGCCAGCGCGTGCACCTGACCGGCAAGGAATACCAGATGCTGGAGCTGCTCTCCCTGCGCAAGGGCACGACGCTGACCAAGGAGATGTTCCTCAACCATCTCTATGGCGGCATGGACGAGCCGGAGCTGAAGATCATCGACGTTTTCATCTGCAAGCTGCGCAAGAAGCTCAAGCAGGCCACCGGCGGCAAGGACTATATCGAGACCGTCTGGGGCCGCGGCTATGTGCTGCGCGATGATCCCACCAATGTGCCGCCCAGCAACGATAACGCCGACAGCGGCAAAAAGAAGAAGAGCAAGAAAAAGGCCAGCGCCTGATCAGCAGAAATTCCTTGAACGGCAAACGGGCCGGATAGAATCCGGCCCGTTTCGTTTTGGCAGATTCGGCTCATGTATCCTGCCATCAAAGGCAAAAAGGCTACCCTTTTCACACTACACGACACTTATTTCGTCATACCGTAGATCAGCCGGTATCTCGGGCCACAATCGCATGCGCTTGCAGCACGAGACCTAAGGCTGATCTACGGGGTGACGAGAAAGGCGGCAACGTTGTGTCATGTAGTGTGCGCCCTTTTCTCAAGCGGCCGTAGATGCATTCATTCTCATGTATCAGCAAACGCGATTTTCGCCCGCATAAAACGGATCAGGCATAGGTGAACACCTTGTCCGCCGTCAGGCATTGGTCCACCATCGCCGCACCGCCCACGATCTGCACGCCATCCAGCAGATCCTCCTGCTTCAGCGAGCGCGACTGCAAGCAGGGCGCACAGCCGTAGAGATGCCCTTCCGCCTCCAGAAACAGCGAGATCAGCTCGCCCAGCGAGGGAAAGGGCTCATGCTGCAACGAATCGGCATTGCCATCCTTCTTCAGCAGCTCCACCGCCGGCCCCTGCAGATACATGTGCACCTCATGCCCCGCCGCTAAAGAGGCCGTTGCAAGAGCCCAGGGCAGAGAGGCCCGCTCCACGTCATCGGCGCCATGGGTGGAAATGAAAACAAGCTTCGCCATGATCGTTCCTCCTCGCCATCGTGCTGCTGCTCAAGCCGGGTTTTGCGCGATTGAATACATGCTTCGCCTTTGCTGACAAGGAAAAGATCACACAAAAAGGGCGGGAGAAGGTTTCTCCCGCCCGGCTTTGCGGTCTTAGCGGTCAACCCATCACAAGATGGCTCAGAAGCTGTAACGCAAGCCCACGAGGAACTGGTGTTCGGTCACGTTGGGGCCGTCCACCATAATGTCACGGAAGCGATAGCCCGTATCCAGCTCGAGATTGGGAGTGAGCGTCCAGTTCAGGCCCGCCTTGAACGCCACGGCCAGGCCACCATCGTCATCTCCGGGGCTGCGCGTCGCCCAGCCGTATCCAAGACCGGCGCCAAGATAGGGCTTGAAGGGCAGCCCCTCAATCGGCAGATCGAAATAGAGATTGCCCATCACCGAGCTGGCGGAGAGATCGGTGCCGCCGCCGATGTCATATTTTCCGGCGTAATTGAACAGGACATCGGCACGCATATAGGGATTGAAGCGATAGCCAAGGCCGCCGTCGATGGTGAAGGCCTCATCATCCCGCAGCCCGTCCCAGCGCAGAAGCGAACCGCCCAGATCAAGCTGCACGTAAAGCCCCGTGGCCGCCGTCGGAGTCGTGCCGCTGTCATAATAATCGGCCGCCAGAGCCGGAGCCGTCGCAGCCGCCAACAGCCCCGCCCCCAGAAGGGCATTGCGGAATCGTTTCATGGATCCACCTCCTTGTCATTGCGGTATCCGCCTCATGACAAAGCCTAGCAGCGATGTTTGACGATTCCTTAAATCAATCGTGGCAATTGCATGGCAAGGACGCATGCAACCCGGAACAAAACGGAAAACCTGTGTCAATGTGCATCAGGCCATCAAGCGAACGACAACCCAAAAACCATTTTTCGTTCATTTCTGAAAATGTCTCCTGCAGGAGGTGATTCTGGCGGAAAACACGCATGAAAAAACGGCCGCATCCTATGAAAGAATGCGGCCCGCTGGGAATCCTTGCTCTGGGATAGCAAACAGCGATCACGCCTTGTTACGCACCGCCTGCACCCATTCCGTCATGGCATCATTGGCAACAGGCATGGGCGCTTCCATGAAGGTGAGCACGAATTTCTCGCCCAGGTCGGCAACGCCAATGGCCCGTGGCCGCACCGCCAACACCGCCGGCCCCGGCAGCTTGGTGCCGAAGCAGAAGATTGCCTCCTTGGCCTCGCGAATGGCATCGTCGATCTCACCACCGATCGACTTCGTATGGGCGAGATGATCGAAAGTGGCGATATAGGTCACCTTCGGATGTTCCTCCGCCTTCTGGCGCAGAAAGTCGATGATCTCGTCAACGGAGGTAAAGGTGGTCTCATCCTTGTTCACCTCCATGAGAAAGACCGGATAGGTCTCCTGCAGCATGATCTTCTTCATGGCCGTCGTATCCTTTTTGGCATCCGTGATGTGTTTTTGAAAACGGCTTTATCCACGCTTTTGCCGTTCCCCGGTTCACGCGCCCTTTCTGCACCGAAGCGCACCGTTCGCCTGTGATCAAGTTCCATTGCCCCCTTCCACATGACGAAAACGAGCAAGGAACGAGAAAGGCGGCATCCCTTTTCCGCCTTTCACCATCTTCTTCAAAGAAAGTTCAGGTGCGTGCTGCCTGAGAGGAGATCAACCCTTCTCCGCCACCTGGCAGGTAAAGCCCGCAAACTGGGTCTTCAGCAGGCGTTCGCCCGTTTTCACCAGATCCATCGACCGCCCCGAAAGGCTCCAGCGCAGCGCCAAGGACTGGATGATGGCGATGATGAGATAACCGGCATCATCCACGTCCAGATCAGGCCGCAGCTCGCCCCTTTCCTTGGCCTTGGAAAGCAGCTCCGTGAGATGCTCGTGAAACTTCTGCATGGTGCCGAAAAAGGCCTTGCGCAGCGCCTCGTTCTCCAGATGCATCTCGCGGGAAAACAGAATGGCGGGCAGTGCCGGCGTCTGTTCAATCAGCTGCAGGTGACGGCGCACCAGCTCCCGCAGGCGCTCAAGCGGCGGTCTTTCCTCGCCTTCCTTCGCCTCTTCCCAGATTTTGCGCATCCTCTCGGAAAGGACCAGCGCCACCGCCTCCCAGATATTCTCCTTCTTGGGAAAATGGCGGAAGATGCCGGGCTGGGAGAGGCCCACCTCACGGGCGATCATCTCGGTTGTTAAGCGATCCGGCCCCACCTCGTCGGCAAGGCGCAGCGTGGTCTCGATAATTTCCTGACGTCTTACTTCTGCCGTTTTGCGAACACGCATCGATCATTGCCCCCTGATCTGTGGATCCAGCCGGTAACCGGCATGGCATGTCGTGCAATTGTTGAGGATTTCACCCAGACGGGCAAAGGCTTTTTCTTTCGATAGCCCGTTGTCGATATCCCGCGCCAGTTGGGCAAAAGCACGATGGGTGTCAAGCCCAAGCGCCTTCACCTCTGCCGGGAGCTTGAGAACAAGAGAAGGCGGCAGATCCTTCAGATCCACGCGCCCCACCTTGCGCGCGGCCTCCGCCGCCGTTTTCATGTCGCCCGCGCTCATGCTTTCGGTCATGGTCTGAACCGCCTCGAGAAAGCCGCGCATCTCGCCAAGCACAAGATTGCGCTCCTTAGGCGCCAGCAGGATGGACACACGCCCGTCATCGGCCGTCTGAACCTGTCCGCGAATCAGGAAAAAGAGCGCCGCCCCCGCTATCAGAAGGAAAATGATTGCAAACCCGAGACAGCACAAACCGGATATGGACGCGGTTTTCATGGACGGACGAGAAGCCGGAATGGATGCATGATAAAGAGGTTATGAATAACTCACTACTCCCGGTCGCTCACCCACGTCAAGCCTCAACATGATCGCACATACCACCTTTTTTCGGCAATGTAGCCGACCTTGCAAGGGCGGTGGGAAGTTAGATGCGAGAGCGAATGAAGCGCACGAAAGCCGAAACCCAGGGCGACTGCCGCGTATGACGCAGGTGGGCAAATCCGGCGATCAGGTTATTGACGATCAGGCCATCGTGCCGCCCATCGGTGCCGTGTCCGCGCAGAACCGCCCAGGCGTGGCGCGCACCTGCAGTATCCCTTGCGCCTTCATAAGCGGCGTGATGAAACTCGTGCGCCCGCAGGGTCTCTCCCGGCGAGATCGGAGACCAGGGCGCATCGCCCGTGGCCCGCAGGCGAATGAGGCCACGCCCCTGCGGCCGTTCATGCATGACCACCCGCCCGGGCAGCACACCGCACATCTCCGCCCGCGCCTCTTTCCAGACAATCTCGCGCGCCAGATACATCAGCCCGCCGCATTCGGCATAGGCCGGCAGCCCGGCATCAATGGCGCAACGGATGCTTTCGCGCATGCTGCGGTTGGCCGCCAGGGCATGCATGTGCGTTTCCGGAAAGCCGCCGCCCAGAAAAAGCCCGTCAATCTCCTCCGGCAGCCGTTTGTCATGCACGGGGCTGAACGGCACAAGCTCCGCCCCTTCTTGCGCAAAGGCCTCCAGATCATCCTGATAGTAGAAACAGAAGGCCTCATCCTGCGCAATGGCGATGCGCACGCGTTCTGCTGACCCAGGAGAAGACGCCGCACCGCCTTCGAGGTCACTCACGGTTTCGGCGTGTGCCCCGAGCGCCAGCGGGGCCGCTTCAGTGGCTATATCCTCAATCTGTGAAAGCGCAACATGCCCGGCAATCCGCTCACCAATGGCCGCCAGATGCTCTTCCAGCCGCGCCATGTCGCCCGGCGTGGTCAGGCCGAGATGCCGCTCTTGCACCACCATGGACGGATCGCGCGGCACCGCGCCCAGAACCGGCATGTCCGTATAATGCTCCACCGCCGCCCGCAGCTTGTCCTCATGCCGGGGCCCGCCGACGCGATTGAGGATCACGCCCGCAATCCGCACCGGCTCGGACATGCGCCGGGCAAAGGTTTCATAACCGATGAGCAGGGGCGCAATACCCCGTGTCATGCCCACGGTATCGATCACCAGCACCACCGGCGCCTCAAGCAACGCGGCCAGCGCCGCATTGGAATCCGCTCCCTTCAGATCAATGCCGTCGAACAGCCCCTTGTTGGCCTCGATCAGGCTGATATCGGCCTGCTGCGCCTTGCGGATGAAGAGCGCGAGAATTTCGTCATGCTCCTGGGTGTTGAAGTCCAGGTTGTAGCAGGGCCGGCCCGATGCCAGCCGGTGCCAGAGTGGATCGATATAATCCGGCCCCTTCTTGAAGCTCTGCACCCGCCGCCCCCGGGCGCGCAAGGCGGCGGCAAGGCCCAGCGACACCGTGGTTTTTCCCGATGACTTGTGTGCGGCGGCGATGAACAGACGTGGAAGCTGCATGCTCATGTCTCTCCGGCAGCGCCAATACAGGCCAGGGGCCAGGACAGCCCATTGAACAGCACTCTCCCGCAAAGCCCGCTTTTTACCGCCCGCGCCATGCAGCGCGCGCACAGACCGCATTCCGGGAGATACTGCAACGAAAGGACGGGCAGGCCCTGGCAGTTTCACTCAAGCATCAAGGCGCCCGTTCGATCAAGGCCGGCATGCCCCTGCTTCCGTTACCCCACAGAACGGTGCGATGCGGTGGATGGTTCATGATGCAAGCTGGTCTTACCAGTCCAGCGCTTTATCGGCCATGGCCTCAAGCCGGTCTCTCACCTTGGCGATGGCCTTCTCGATCAGGGCGCGGTGCTCAGCCGGCAGATCAAGCGCCAAAGCGGCCTCATGCCCCTTGGGCGACATCTTCAGAAGCGTCTTGGCCACGATATCGACCAGCTTGTCCTCGTCATAGTGGGCATACTTGTCGATGAACGGCTGCAGATAGTGCTCGATGAACACAACGTCCACGACGTTTTCCAGCGCCTGGCTGAGCCGGTCCTTCTTCAATTGCTCCTTCTTCACCAGCTTCTGCACTTCGGCGATATCCTCTTGCGCATAGCCATGCCGGCGCATGATATCCCCCAGAACCCTGGCATGATGCTCCCGACAGGCCTTGCGCCACTGATTGTAGCCCTTCCGTCCTTCCGGAAAGTCCGAACGCGGAATGTCGAACCGGCGCACATGCTGGCCATAGGCCGCAATCTTCAGCACATCCGGCGCATCCGGATACATCTTCTCCAGGCGCTTAAGCATCCGCCGCGAATAGACGACCTCAAAGGGCAGCTCTTCGCCATTCAGCACATCGCGGCGCGGATCCTCGGCATTGGCGGCATCAATATCCGCAAGCACGGCAGCCAGTCTGTCGGTGGTCATGACACTCCCCTGAAACCCTTGCAAACGAGACCGTGCCCCTGAAAATAGGACGCATCCACCCCCGCAACAATTCGCCTTCCACAACGCGAAAGCCACAAGCCCTTTAAGCGCGCGGTCCTGAAAGCACCATCAACATCGTTCATTCAAATTCGAGAGGCTTCCCCTCACATGAATTTCCTTTTTCACAAATGGAACAAGCCATTGCGAAGCCAAAAAAAAAAAAAAAAAAAACAAGGGCCCGCCTGGTTTGAGCGGGCCCGTGTGTGTTCATCGGGTTATCCTGTTCAGCCTAGCTGACCGAAAGCGATTTCGGTCAGATGGCATGCAGCGGATGCGCCCTGGTCAGGCGGCCTTTTTCAGCTCCACCACTTCGCCCTTGCTCGCCAGATGCGGATCCACATCCGCATCCGCCAGCGAATTGGGCAGCAGCCGCAGCACCTTGGTGGCGAAAACCGTGATCGCCAGCGCCAGCGCCACCCCGCCAATGCCCAGCATGATCTCCGGGAAGCTGGGGCTGTAGGGATTGATCACGCCCTCATGGAAGGAGCTGGAGACCTCCTTGCCCGGGAACAGCACCAGCGGATAGGCCTGGCCGCCGATGATGATGAAGTAGACGAGGGAGAAGCCCCCCACGATCACCGCCAGCGAGGCGATCACCACCGGCTTCATGCTGGTGCGCGCGCTTCTGGAGAACACGAGGAACAGCGGCAGCACCGTACCGATCAGCACGAACCCCACCCAGAACAGGAAGGTATAGACATTGCCGCCGAAGAGCAGGAAGCGCTCCACGCCCCAATGCTCGGCCGCATAGAGGTTGGTCAGGTGGGCGATAGCGACGAAATAGGCCGCCGCCGCCACGAAAACGCCGAGCAGCCGGCCCATGCGATTGACAAGCCCCGTGCCCAGCGGCCGCTCCACCGCCTTGTAGATGCTGATCATCACCAGCAGGAAGATGGCCATGCCGAAGGAGAACGACAGGGCGATGAACATCGGCGCATAGACCGCCAGGTCATAGGCCTGCCGCGCCACCAGCCAGCCGAAGATGGAGCCGGTACCCGTGGTCAGGATCAGGCGCCACAGGAAGGCCAGCGTGCCGGCCGCCTTCTTGTAGCGCTGCACATACCACATGCGCGACATCTGCGTGTAGAGATAGATCAGCACCACGGCGAAGAAGCCGTTGTAGAGATAGATGTTCCACGCAAAGATGGATTTGAAGTTGTAGTGCGTCATGGCGATGATCAGGCGGTCCGGCCGGCCCAGATCAAGCACGAGAATGGTCAGACCACCGGCGAGCACCGCCACCGCCAGCACAGAGGACAGACGCCCCAGCGGCTTGTAGGCCGTCTTGTTGAACACGGAGCCGATGGAGGCCACGTTGAGGATGCCCGAGGCGGCGATGATCAGGAACACGGCAAACACATGCGGCATGCCCCAGACGATCTCGTTGGTCATGCCCGTGACCACATGGCCGTGATGCTCCATGTAATAGGCCGCAAGCAGCCCCATCGCGATCAGGGCGCCGAGAATGCCCAGCGTCACGTAATAGCCAACGCGCCCTTCCAGCTCGGAATAGTGAACGTGTTTCATCACTCCTTCACTCCCCTCATGCCATCAGGGCAGGCGCGCATAACGCACGCCGGGATCGGTGCCCAGATCCGCCCGAATCTGCTGGGTCGGGAACTTCGCCACGTATTGGGCGATCTCCGAGGTGGGATCATTGAGATCGCCAAAGATCATCGCGCCCTTGTCACAGGCTTCCACACAGGCCGGGATGCGCCCCACATCGACACGATGCGCACACATGTCACAGCTGGTCACGCAGCCCTTGCCCATGGGCGCATGGAAGCGCTTGCGCTCTTCCGGAATATCCTCGTGCACGAAGGAGCGCGCCTTGTAGGGGCAGGCCATCATGCAATAGCGGCAGCCGATGCAGATGTGCATGTTCACCCGCACGATGCCGTCGGCCCGCTTCATGGAGGCGCCGGTGGGACACACATCCACGCAGGGCGGATTGGCACAGTGCTGACACATCACCGGCAGCGACATGGCAAAGCCGGTCTTGGGATCCTTCACGTCAACCTTGCGGATCCACTGCACATCCGTGCGCGAGCCCGGCTTCGCCTCCCAGCCGTTCTCCTTCTTGCACGCCTCAACGCACACCTCGCAGCCCGAGGTGCACTTGGTCGTATCGATCACGATCCCCCAGCGCTTCTTCGGATCCAGGGGCTCACCGGGCTTCTTGGCCTGCGCCTCCGTGCCCTCCATGGTGTAAAGCACCACCCCCGGAGCCAGGGTCAGGGTGCTGGCCGCGCCGATCTTGCGCAGGAAGGCACGACGCGCCGCATCCACCTCCGAGGTCGGTGCATCAGGCTTGCGGTCACGATCGCTCATTTCGCCCCTCCCTCGAGATATGTCTTCAGCCCCTCGACTTCGGCGCGGAGAATCTTCTTGGACATCATGCCGTTTTCCGCCGCCTTGAAGGGGTTCTTCTCCGGCACCGACTTGTGGCACGTCCAGCAGTCCACCTGCACCGCCGCATAGTCATGACACACGCGGCAGAAATGCTTGGGGGATGCGACAGTGACGGGCTTGCCGTCATCCCCTTTCACGGCATGGCAGGTCAGACACTGCTCGAGCGAAGGCTTGCCGCCCCGGATCCCCTGATACATGGTCTGATCCCGCCGATGCTTGAGGATGTTCATGTGCTCCCGCTTCATTTGCTCGCCGGGAAGCACGCAGGAGCCCTTCGTCTTGTCGATGGGCACCTTCGGCACGATGTCGCCGGCCTGTGCCGACGTCACCACGAAGGTGACGCCGAGGCACAGGGCCATGATCGCCATCAGTCTGGAAATTGCACGTCCCATGGCAGGCCCGTCACTGCTTGAGGTTACTGACCCAGCCCCATCTTGATGTAGCCCGTCGGGCACACGTCGGAGCAGATGTGGCAGCCCACGCACCGCGTGTATTCGGTGAACACGTAGCGGCCCACCGCACGCTCGCTCTTGGGCACGCGATGCACGGCATCCTGCGGGCAGAAGATCACGCAGTTGTCGCACTCGAAGCACAGCCCGCAGCTCATGCAGCGCTCGCCTTCATACTTGGCCTGCTCCTCCGTGAGCGGCTTGATGCGCTCCTGGAAGTTGCCAAGCACATGCTCCGCGTCGATGGGGATCTCCTCACGCTTCGCCCGCGGCATCTCCGTGAAGTGGCCGAGGAACATCTCCTCATGCGTGATCACGTCGGACGAGGCGCGATCCTCGAAATTGTGCACCGCCCATTCCGCACTGGACGTACCGGGCACCTGACCGCCCTCGTAGGGCTGCACCGGCCGCCCGCGCTGGGCCAGCTCATTGAGCAGGTTGAAGTGCGCCACATCCACCTTCGGACGCTTCTCCAGCGGCTTGCCGGAGAGGAAGTGATCGATCTCGTCCGCGGCGATGCGCGCATGGCCAATGGCGGTGGTCAGCAGGTGCGGCCGGATGATGTCGCCGCCGGCGAAGTGCTTCTCCTTGCCCGCCACGCGGAAGTAGGAGTCGGTGTCCATGAAACCGCGCTCGTTGGCCAGGTCCTCGAAGCCCTCGAAATCGCCGTACTGACCAATGGCGGCCACGATCAGATCGGCCTCCAGCGTGAATTCCGTGCCCTCGATGGGGATCGGCGTCATACCGTCCATCTTGCACTCGCACATCTTCAGGCCGACGGCCTTGCCGCTGTCGTCCTTGATCACCTCCAGCGGCATCACGCCACCGAGGATCTTCACGCCCTCACGCATGGCCTCCTGACGCTCGTGCTCCGCCGCCACCATCTGATCGATGGGGAACAGCGAGGTCAGGGTCGCCTCCACGCCCTCGCGGCGCAGGATGCCGGCCACGTCATCGGCCGTGAAGCCGCCGATCTTTCCGTCGATGTTGTCGGTCTTGCGCACCTCGGTGATATGGCCGAGACGACGCGCCACCGAGGCCACGTCGATGGAGGTGTCACCACCGCCCACGACCACGATCTTCTTTGCCGTGCCGTAGACCCAGCCCTGGTTGAAGGCCTCGAGGAACTCCACGCCGGTGATGCAGTTCTCGCAGTCGCTCCAGCCGGGAATGGGCAGCGGCCGGCCCTTCTGCGCACCGATGGCCCAGAAGATGGCATCGTATTCATCCTCAAGCTGCTCCACCGAAACATCGCGGCCCACCCGCGTGTTGGTGCGCACCTCAACGCCCATGTCGATGATGCGCTTGATCTCGGCATCCAGCTTGTCGCGAGGCACGCGGTACGTGGGAATGCCGTAGCGCATCATGCCGCCGAGCTTCTCGTGCTCATCGAAGATGGTGACGTTATGGCCCTTCTTGCGCAGGAAGTAGGCCGCGGCCAGCCCGGCGGGACCGCCGCCGATGATCGCAACCTTCTTGCGCGTCTCGTTGGCGTCGGTCACCGGCTCGCCAAAGGCCATGTTGTTCTCGATGGCCCAGTCGCCCACATAATGCTCAAGCGCATTGATGCCCACATACTCGTCCACGACGTTGCGATTGCAGCCATCCTCGCACGGCGCCGGGCAGACACGGCCCATCACCGCCGGGAAGGGGTTGGCCTTCGTCATGCGCTGAAAGGCGTATTCCTGCCACGGCATGTTCTCGTCCGTCGGCTTGTCCATGCCGCGGGCAATGGCCAGCCAGCCGCGGATATCATGACCGGACGGACACGAAGCCGAGCATGGCGGCGTCTTCACCACGTAGACCGGGCACTTGTAGGAATGGTCGGCAACGAAAATCTTCTCTTCCAGGTCCCAGTCCTTCGGGGATTCGCCCTCGCGGAAACGACGGAAGAACTTGCCTTCCGTCTTCGGCAGATTCTTCTTGTTGATGGTCGTCATGCTCTTCCCTCCATGTGCCCGCCGCATTTCGCTATCGGCAGGCCGTCATTGCTGTAACCGATGTTGCCGGGCCGGACTGCAGCGCTCTTTTACGCCTCGCCCTCGCCCGCATTCTCGCCCGCGTTCTCCGCCTCGGCCTCCATCAGTTCCTTTTCCTGTTCCGAGCCGGGCAGGATGATGGCATTCGACACCAGCTGATGCAGCGACATGATGTCGTCCATTCCATAACCGAACATGGGCATGATCTTGGAGAACTGCGTCTTGCAGATGGCGCAGATGGCCGCCATCTTGTTGACGCCATATTCCTCCGTGGCCTGTTTCAGGGCCTTCATGCGCGGGCTGCCGCCCTTCTTGCGCAGCTCCATCAGGTCGTCGGTCAGCAGGCCACCACCGCCACCGCAGCAGAGCGTGGCTTCCTTGATGGTGTCCTCCGGCATCTCGTAGAAGTGATTGCAGACGGCCTTGATGATGTTGCGCGGAATCTCGAACTGCCCGCCGGGATAGTCGCCCATGCGCGAGGCGCGCGCCACGTTGCACGAATCGTGGAACGTCACCTTGAGGTGATCGTTCTGCGACTTGTCGAACTTCAAAAGCCCCTTCTGGATCGCCTCCCAGGTATACTCGCAGATATGCTGCGGCACCGGATAGTTGGGATCCAGGAAATCGAACGGGCCGGCCAGCGTGTTCAGGAACTGATAGGCCGCACGCCAGGCGTGACCGCATTCGCCGATGATGATCCGCTTCACGCCAAGGTCGATCGCCGCCTTGCGGATGCGCAGGGCAATGCGCCGCATGTTCTCGTAGGAGCCGATGAACATGGCGAAGTTGGCCGCCTCCGAGGCATAGGACGACAGCGTCCACTTCGCCCCCGTGGCGTGGAACACCTTGGCGTAGCCAATGAGGCCGTCGATGTGCGGCTCGGCGAAGAAGTCGGCCGAAGGCGTCACCAGCAGGATGTCCGCCGGCTCATCCAGCGGCAGCCGCACGCGCACGCCTGTATCCTCCTCGATCTCGTCCTCGAGATCCTCAAGCGTCGACTGCAGCGCCGGCTTCGGCAGGCCCAGGTTGTTGCCCACCTTGAACACCTTGCCGATGATCTCGTTGGTGTATTTCATGCCGATGCCGACGGAATCGAGGATCTCGCGCGCCGCCATGGTGATCTCGGCCGTGTCGATGCCATAGGGGCAGTAGACCGAGCAGCGGCGGCACTCCGAGCACTGGAAGTAATAGGTGTACCACTCTTCCAGCACATCCTCCGTCAGCTCGCGCGCGCCGACCAGCTGCGGGAACCACTTGCCCGGCAGCGTGAAGTAGCGCCGATAGACGCTGCGCAGGAGATCCTGCCGCCCCACCGGCATGTTCTTGGGATCGGACGTGCCCATGTAATAGTGGCACTTGTCCGTGCACGCCCCGCACTTCACGCAGATATCCAGGAACAGCCGGAAGGAGCGGAACTTGCCGCGCAGCTCCTCCATCTTGGCCAGCGCCACCTCCTTCCAGTTGTCCACGAGCTCGCCGGGATAGCCCAGCGGCTCCTGGAACTCCGGCGCCGCCTTGAAGCTCTGAATGTGTGCCGAGGCGCCCTCCTTGGGCTCCCAGGCGAAATACAGCGGATCCTCCTGCGCCTCGGGCGGCACGTCGTCCGTCGCGGCTTCCGGGTTCTTGTCCAGCTCAGACACGGCTCTCTCCCGCCTTTGCCATCACATCGGTTGCGATTGATCACTCTCCTGCGCCGCTCGCAAAGGGCAGCGCCACGCATCCCTCCGCTCACATCCGCGATCAGGATCCATGCGGCGGATCGTACTGCACCTCGTCCACCGGCGGCAGCCACGGCACCGGCCGGAACTTCTCGCGCGGATTGTCCACCATGTTGCGCGTCGGCGAGAAGAACACACCCGGCGCATGCACCAGCTTGGAGAACGGGAAGATGATCAGGAACAGCGCCACCAGGCCGAGATGCACCAGTACCGGCAGATCCGTCGGCAGCGGCTGCCAGTTGAAGGTCATCAGCCCGAGGAAGAAGGCCTTCACGCCGACGATATCTGTCTTGGAGACGAAGGTCATGCCCAGGCCCGACAGCCCGATGCCCAGAAACAGCAGCAGCATCAGATAGTCGGACGGGTTGCTGATGTAGCGGATCCGCGGCACGAACATGCGGCGCGCCAGCAGCCCGAGCGCCCCGAGCACGAAGAAGAAGCCGGCATACTTGCCGAAAGGCTGCGCCAGCACGATGAGCGTCGGCACCGGATCAAGGAAGTAGCGCAAATGCCGGATGATGATGAGCCACAACGAGAGGTGGAACATCATCGCGAAAATCCAGATCCACTTGTTTGATTTCCATAAGGACTCGAAGAACGCCACTTCCTTGAACATGCGCCAGACCACGCCCGTGCGCGTCACGGGGGCCGGTGTCGTCGGAATGACGGCAGGCTGCGGCGTCTTCCAGTATTCCCAGACGCGCTTGGCAACGCCGACCACGAAGATGATCGCCGCGACGTAATAGAGCAGTGCGTACAGAACGGTCAGCACGGACTTCCCCTCCACTCCAAGCCGGAAACGGCCGCAGGCCTCATGCACCGGTTCGCCGGCCCGACCCCATCAAGGGGTCGGACCAGGCATGTCCGTTGTCTTTTTTAGGCGAGAGGCAAAAGTCGCTTTCGCCCTCTCACCGGAAGCAGGATGTCTGGCCGGTCAGACGCAGCCCGTGGGCTTCGGCAGACCGGCGATCTTGCACGCCTGTTTCGCCGGACCGTAGGGGAACAGCTCATAGAGGTACTTGTTGTTGCCCTTCTCCGGCCCGAACTTCTTCTTCATGGCCTTCACGAGCACACGGATGGCCGGCGCGATCTGATACTCGTCATAGTACTCGCGCAGGAAGTTCACGACCTCCCAGTGCTCGTCGGTCATGTCGATGTTTTCCTGCTTGGCGATGACCTCGGCAAGCTCCTTCGACCAGTCGGAGAGATTGGTGATGTAACCCTCCTCGTCGTGCGGAACCTGCTTGCCGTTCACCTCATAGTAGCCTGCAGACATGTCAGCCTCTCCTCTTGCATGGAACGGTTCGGTTTCCCGACTGCCGCCACATTATATGCTCTTTGTCATGCGGCAGCGGAATCTCACAGCCAGGCCTGGACCTTGTCGTTGCTCGTGACCAGGTCGACAAACCCGCCGTAATCGACGACCTCAACGCCGTCGATCATCTTGTCCGCGGTAATCCCGCGGGCCTTGAGATCAGCCGAGAGCGCCGCAATCTTCACGCCCTTCACCGAGGCCAGGACATCGGCAGCCCGGCCTCCCTTGATCACGGCATAGACACCGTCCTCGATCAGCAGGACCGTGTCTCCCTCCTGCACGTGATTGAGGCAGCTCTCCAGCGTGTTTCTTTCATAGGGCGACTTGTTGACGGTATGCAACAGGGCCATTTCGCGCACCTCCTCAGAAACTCAGGATCACGTCCGCATCGGCCATGATCTTGGCCATCTCCTCGCGAGAGACGATCCGGATCGAGGACTTTTCGGCAAAGTCATCATCCTCGTCCTCGTAGGTCATCTCGATGAGGTCGTCCTCGCTCAAGCCCCGTTCCTCCAGGGATTCGCGCTCGACGTAGACTTTCTGCACGTCATAGTCGCCCAGCGCCGTATAGGCCGGCTGGAAGTTCTTCGCTCCCAGCTCGCTCGTGTCCCAGCCCTTCACCAGCTGAAACACCCCGTCATCCAGAAAGGCCAGAGCCACATCCTGCTCGAAGGCCGCGCCGATCAGCACCACTTCCAGCGACTCCAGCGCATAGATCGTGCCGTGCGGCGCCTTGCGGTTCACGTAGAGAAACTTCTTCACATCCGACATGGCCGCCTCCCCTCAGTCGCCGAAGAACACCAGGCGGTCACACTGAATGCCCGCCTCGATCAGCTGTCCCAGGCCGGAAATGCGAAAGCCCGGCGCGATGTTGTTGGCATCCTTGCCGTGACGCTTCATCTCGTCCTCGTCAAGGATACCGCGCCGCTGGGCCGCGGCCACGCAGACCACGAGATCCAGATTGTGTTTCTCGGCAAGCTCGCTCCAGCGCTTCTGGATGTGACGGTCATCCTGCGGCGGCACCATCAGCCGCGTCGCGTTGTTCACACCGTCATGATAGAAGAAGACGCGAAAGACCTCGTGCCCCTTCTCCAGCGCCGCCACGGTGAAGTTATACGCCGTGTCCGACGCCTCGTGCTGATAGGGTCCTTCGAGAACTACGATTCCCAGTTTCACCGCCTCGATCCCCTGTTAGACCTAACCCGTTTTCATGTCCGGCCGAAACCTCAAGAAAAAGGTTCCGTCCCGCTTGAAACACAGCCAGCAATCTTCATGGCGGGGATTGTCCTGCATGATAAGCGGATGATGCTTGTGGCAGCCACCACATGAGATCATCCACCAACACGCACAGATCTGATCGGAAGGCGCATCATGCTCTCGGAGGCGATTTCTCTTCGCCTTCTTTTTATTCTATTCGGACAGGCCCTTATCACCCGTCCCGGCCCGCTGCATGCCTTCAGCCCCTTTCAGGCCGCTCATGCCCATCGGGCCTGCAATCGTTCTCGGCCTTCCCTCTCCCCGCCGGGCGGCCATGCCGCCCCGTGCAAGTGAGGACCGGGGCAACCGCGCCCTGCGGCCACCCCGGCCATCATGTTCAGTACTGGATGTGCGTGGAGTGATTGTGCGTCAGCCGCGCATAGGTCCACGTATCGATGTGATGCTTCACGAACGGCACATCGATCAGCTCGAAGAAACGCGGCCAGCCAATGCGCTCGATCCAGTCGCCGATACGCTCCCAGTCCTTGGCGTTCTCCTTGTAGGCGCGCAGGATCTTCATCACCACCTCGCCCACTTCCGGCCACCGCGGCGGATTGTTGGGCAGGCCGGCGACCACCAGCTTGTGGAAGCGCGGTTTGGAACGGGCGTTGGAGTGCTTGCCGCCCACCCACACAGCAATGCGCGTCTCTTCCTTGCCGTTGATCTGCATCGGCGGGCACGGCGCATAGCAGGCGCCGCAGCAGACGCACTTCTTCTCGTCAACCTCCAGCGACGGCTTGCCGTTCACCAGGGCCGGACGGATCGCCGCCACCGGGCAGCGCGCCACCACCGCCGGACGCTCGCAGACGTTGGCCACCAGCTCGTGATTGATGCGCGGCGGCTTGGTGTACTGCACGTTCACCGCAATGTCGCCCTGACCGCCGCAGTTGATCTGGCAGCACGAGGAGGTGATGCGCACGCGGTTCGGCATCTCCTCGTTGATGAACTCCTCATACATGAGGTCCATCAACGACTTCACCACACCCGAGGCGTCCGTGCCCGGAATGTCGCAGTGCAGCCAGCCCTGCGTGTGCGACACCATGGAAACGGAGTTGCCCGTGCCGCCAACGGGGAAGCCTTCCTTGTTGAGCTCCTCGATCAGCGGCTCGACATTCTCCTCCTTGTCGAGAAGGAACTCGATGTTGGAGCGCGTGGTGAAGCGCAGGTAACCGTCACAGTACTTGTCGGCCAGATCGCACAGCTTGCGGATGGTAAACACGTCCATCTGCCGCTGCGTGCCGGCACGCACCGTCCAGATCTTGTCGCCGGACTTGGCCACATGGCACAGCACGCCGGGACGCGGCCGGAAGTGATAGTCCCACTGTCCGTAATTCTTCTTCATCACCGGATGCATATAGGGAAACGGATCCGGCACACCCGTCTCGTCCGGCATGCGCGGCTTCTGCGCAGCTTCGCTCATGTTCTTCCCTCCAGTTCGGTTCTCTGCTCCGGCGGAAGCCCGAACGCTTCCGCCGGTTGATTGTCGCTATCCCTGCCGTAGAGCCGGAGCCGACTACTCGGCGGCCTCCTTCTTCGCCGCCTTCTTGGCGCGCATGCGCTCCATCTCCGCCTGGAAGTCGTCCGTGCGGACGAAGGAGACCTGACGCGGATGCAGCACCATGTTCGGATCCGGATCGACGCCGATGGCCTCCAGGAACGCCGGCAGACCAATACGGTCAATGGTCTCGCCGATGCGCTCATGCTCCAGCGCGTTCTCGGCGAAGAAGTCGATCACCTCGCCGGCGAACTCCACCAGCGCCTCAAAGTCCTCATCCGTCTCCAGCTTGATGAAGGGCTTGATCACCGTGCCCATCAGGTCGCCGATCTTCAGCGTGCGCTTGCCGCCGATGAGGATGACCGCACCCTTGTCATCACCGGGCTTCAGCGCGCGGTTCATCACGTTCAGGCAGTGCATGCAGCGCACGCAGGCCTTGTTGTCGACGGCCAGCGTGTCATCATCATTGAGCTTCAGCGCCCGCGTCGGGCACATGTTGATCACGTGCTCGATGATGTAGTCACGCCCGAGCTCCTCGACGTACTCCTTCACCTTCTCCTGGTCGACCTTCATGTCGTCGCGCCAGGTGCCGATCACGGCGAAGTCGGCACGGTGAATGGCGTTCACGCAGTCGTTCGGGCAGCCGGAGAACTTGAACTTGAACTTGTACGGCAGCGCCGGACGGTGCATCTCGTCGAGATACTCGTTGATGATCATCCGGTGCGCCTTGATCTCGTCGTAGCAGGACATCTCGCAGCGCGCATGGCCCACGCAGTTCATGGAGGTGCGCAGGGCCGGCCCGGCGCCGCCGAGGTCGAAGCCCAGCTCGTTCAGGGCGTCAAACGCCGGCTGCACGTTGTCGGAGGAGCAGCCCTGGAACATGATGTCGCCGGACTGACCATGGAAGGCGATCAGGCCGGAGCCATACTCCTCCCAGATGTCGCACATCTTGCGGATGATGTCGGTGGTGTAGTGATAGCCCGCCGGCGGGATGATGCGCAGGGTATGAAACTCCGAAGACGCCGGGAACTTGTCGGCCACCTCGGAGAAGCGCGGAATAACGCCGCCGCCGTATCCCACGACCGTGATGGTGCCCCCCTTCCAGAAGCCGAGTCGCTCCTCGTAGGAATGCTCGAGCTGGCCCAGAAGGTCGTTGATCATCGGGGAATAGCGCTTGCCCGCGTCACGCAGACGCTTCAGGCCGGTCACGAAGGACGGCCACGGCCCCTTCTCCAGCTCGTCGAGCTTTGGTGTCGGGTGCACCTTGAAATCGTTGTTCGCCATCTGTCACTCCCTCTTCAGTTGGCCTGGCGGCAACCGGTCGACCCCTTCAGTCGGTTCCGTCCGCTCAGGGCTTCCGTGTGAACTGAATGATCCAGCACGCCTGTCGCTAAACCTAACAGCGCCGGCATGATACCATCGGCGAGATCGCCGATGCCACACGGCCCCGTCCCTCTTGCCACTCCGCGGAAGGCGGATTGGCGGAACCGACAGGCGGCTCTATAGCAAAGGAATTCACATATTCCAATATGCGTATCCGATAATTTACAAAAAAAGTCGGATTGCTCCTACCCGCGCGAGCAAGTCCGGCTCACTTTTCCCGGATTGTGAAAGGATTTTGTCGTGCCGCTTCACAGACATGCGCCGATCAGCGCGCAATCTGCGCTGGATCATTGTCAGCTCCCCTTAACCTGTGGAACAGCGCCCGGACAGGCCACGATGCCACATTCACCGCTTCAGGGGAGACAGGATCCATGACCGACACCAACATCGACCGGAATGCCGAAATGCCGAAGATTCCGCAAACAGGCCCCTTTTCTCTTTCCGATGAGGAGGCCTATCGCGCCTGGCGCCAGGCCAAGCTGGCTGCTCACCCGAAATCGCCACAGGAGATGATCGTGCCCGTCTCCGATCTTGAGAATCCCTCTCCGCAGGAAAAGGCACGCATCATCGATCTGTGCCGCCGCGCCAACATGGCCATCTATGACACGCAGGACCGTTCAGGCGAGGCCGGTCCGGCGCTTGAGCGCGCCCTGCGCCATTTTGCCGCGCATTTCGGCATGACCGATCTGGAGGAGCACCGCTCCATGGATGAGGAGCAGGTGGTGGCCATTGAGGTTGTCGATGAGAACGAACGCCCGCGCCATGGCTTTATCCCCTACACCACCCGCAGGATCCTCTGGCACACCGACGGCTATTACAAATACGGCTGGCCCGGCGCTCCGGTGATCCGCTCCATGATTCTGCACTGTGCCCGTCAGGCCAAAAGCGGCGGCGAGAACGAGCTTCTCGATTACGAAATCGCCTATATCCGCCTGCGTGACGAAAATCCCGGCTATATCGAGGCGCTCATGGCCCCCGATGCCATGACCATCCCGGAATTCCGCGAGGAAGATGGCAGCATCCGCCCCGAATCGCGCGGTCCCGTCTTCTGGGTGGATGAGGACACCGGTGCCCTGCAAATGCGCTATACCGAACGCAGCCGTCACATCATATGGAAGGACGACCCGCTCACCCTTGAGGCCGTGGAGTTTCTGCGCCATCTTCTGAGATCGGATGAGGAGCCCTTCCTGTTCCGGGTGCGCATGCAGCCGGGGCAGGGGCTGGTCTGCAACAACGTGCTGCACACGCGCACCGCTTTTGAGGACTGGGACGAACCGGGGCGCGGCCGCCTGATGTATCGCGCCCGCTATTCCAACCGGATCCTGAACACGGGCTTACTGGAAGCGGCATGAGCCGATCATGCCCATAACCATGGGGAAGAAGCGACATGGCCAAGCTGTCCGAACTGATGATCGCCAATCCGCAGATCGAGCGTTTCGAGGAGCTGCGCGAGCTGGTGATCCTCGTGGCCAAGAGCGGCGAGGTGTTTCTGGAGTTTGACGTCAAGCCAGACTATCCCGACACCCCGCCCAACTGGCATCTTGAGCTGGAAACGGCCTTTTACTGGGGCGATCGCACCGAGGAGCTGAAAAAGCGCTATGGCCAGACCGACAAGGGAGGAGACGCGGGGCGATGACACCGGAAGAGAAGGTGGAAACGCTGGATCAGTTCGTCACCGCCTTTCGCCGTGAGCTGAAGGTGGATGCCGTCGATGCCGGCAATGATGTGCACTTCCTGCGCCTGACCTACAAGGAAGGCAAGCGCATCACGCAGATCGGCCTGGATGCCGAGGATGCGCGCAGGCTTTCGCGGCTTTTCACCGAATGGGCCGATCGCGTCGCCCCGCAGGGGCAATGAACCCGCCGCCCACATCTCTCGCGGATGCCACGGGTTTAAAGGCCCAGGCGGCAGAAGTCATGCGCCCCACATTGCGCAAACACCGGCGAAAGGCTAACGATCTCACTGGCGCGCAGGGCAGGAGCAACACGCGTCAGGGACAAACCGGACGTCAGGGATAAACCGGAAACATGGACTACCTCCCCATTTTCCGTGATGTCAGGGACCGCACGGTCATCGTTGCCGGCGGCGGCACCGTCGCCGCCCGCCGCTGCGAGATTGCCTTGCGGGCCGGGGCGCGCGTGAAGCTCTTCGCCGCTTCCGTGGCCGAGGACGATTTCGCCGGCCTGCGCGATCATCCGCGCCTAGAGCATTTCCCCCGCTGCCCGCAGCCGGCGGATTTCGAGGATGCTGTCCTTGCCTTTTCCGCCTGCCGCAACGAGGAGGATGATCGCCGCATCGCCGAGATGGCCCGCGCCGCGAAGGTGCCGGTCAATGTCGCCGACCGGCCCGAATTGTGCGATTTCATCATGCCCTCCATCGTCGATCGCACACCGCTCATCGTCGCCGTTTCCTCATCCGGCGCCTCCCCCATTCTCGCCCGCATGATCCGCGCCCGGCTGGAAACCATGCTGCCGGCGGCCTATGGCCGTCTTGCCCGCTTCGCCGGAGAGTTTCGCGAGCGGGTCATGGCGCGCCTGAAAAATCCGGAAAACCGCCGCCGTTTCTGGGAGCGCACGCTGGAAGGACCCATGGCCTCCCATGTTTTCGCCGGTGATGAAACCGCAGCGGAAGAACTCATGGAGCGGGAGCTCGCCCTAGCCGAGGCCGAGGAGAAAAGCGGCGTGCGCGGCGAGGTCTATCTCGTCGGCGCCGGCCCCGGCGATCCCGACCTGCTCACGTTCAAGGCCCTGCGCCTGATGCAGAAGGCCGATGTCGTTCTTTATGACCGCCTCATTGGTGACGGCATTCTCAATCTTGTCCGCCGCGAGGCCGAGCGCATCTATGTCGGCAAGCGCCCGGATGATCATGCCCTGCCGCAGGAACAGATCTCCGATCTTCTCGTGCGTCTGGCCCGGGAGGGCAAGCGCGTTCTGCGCTTGAAAGGAGGCGATCCCTTCATCTTCGGCCGCGGCGGCGAGGAAATCGAGAAACTGGCGGAAAATCACATCCCCTTTCAGGTGGTGCCGGGCATTACCGCCGCCTCCGGCTGCGCCGCCTATGCCGGCATTCCACTCACCCATCGCGATCACGCCCAGAGCTGCCTCTTTGTGACCGCCCACGGACGCAACGGCATTGTCGAGCTGGATTGGGAGCGCATCATCCGCCCCAATCAGACCGTGGCCGTGTATATGGGTCTGCGCCTGTTGCCGGAGCTGACCGCCGCCTTCATCGCGCATGGCGCCGATCCTGATCTTCCCTGCGCCGTGGTGGAAAAGGGCACGCGCCCGGGCCAGCGCGTCGTCATCGGCACGCTGCGCAACATCGCCGAAAAGGTGAAGGCTGCAAAACTCACCGGCCCGGCCATGATCATCATCGGCACCGTGGTCACCCTGCGCGAGAAACTCGCCTGGTTCGAACCCGGATCGGAAGACGCCAACGCCGATCCCCTCCCGCAGGGACGCTTTACCGGCACACTCTGACTGCACGCACCGTACGATAATTATGGCAGGGAATGATTAAAGCGCACAATTTTCAAGTCTTGATTTTACACCAAACAATCATTCAACCTGTGAAATAATTCGAATCACACGACATCACCGTCGTCATGCCGCAGATCAGCCGGCACCCCAGGCCACATTTTTGTGGACTGGCGTTACAGGTCTCCGGCGCTCGCTGCGACAGCAAGGAAAACAACCATGCAGGGTCGTGCTCTCGAATATGGCCACGTGGTGTTGCTCTTCCTCGCTGCCTGTCTCCTGCTCAATCCGGCGCATGCCGCATCCTCCCGCTGGCGGCTTCCCCCACAGCAGGGCAGTTGGGACTGGCAGCTCTCCCGGCCCATCAACCTTTCCGTCAAGGTGGACATTCTCGATGTCGACCCTGATCTCGTCACGCGGGAACAGATCAGAAAACTCAAGGCAAGGGGCGTCTATCTGATCTGCTACGTCTCCGTGGGCACCTGGGAGAAATGGCGCAGGGATGCCAAGGCCTTTCCTCGCCGGGTCCTGGGGCGCCGATATGACGACTGGCCCGATGAACGTTTTCTCGACATCCGCAAAAGGCGTATTCTTCTGCCGATCATGAAAGCCCGCTTCCGCCGCTGCAAGCGTATGGGCTTCGATGCCATCGAGGCAGACAACATCGACCTGCATGAGAATCGCACCGGCTTTCCCATCAGGCGCCAACACGTCGTGCGCTACATGCGGGCCCTCACCCGCGCCGCCCATAGAATGGGCCTTGCCATAGCCCAGAAAAACGCGCCCGATCTCGCGCGGCGGCTTTCCCGTTTCATGGATTTCGCCGTTACCGAAGCCTGTTACAATGATGGCTGGTGCAGCGAGATGTACCCCTATATCCGCAAGGGGCGCGCGGTGCTGGATGCGGAATATCGCGAAGAACACCCGAACATGGAGCAGGCCTGCCACTACGCCCGCATGCTTGGCATATCCATGATCCTCAAGGACAGGGACCTGACCGCCTGGCGCCGCGATTGTGCTGAATTCGAATGAGTCTCGACATCGATCGCAAGCACGATCAATTCTCATCGTCATCGCCCGGCCAGATCAGCCAGAACAGCGCCATGCCGGCGGCCACGATCGCCCCGGCCAGCAGCCAGGAATGCCAGAGGTTGACCGCGAACTGCACGCCGAGATAGACGGCGCCGGCCAGGGCGATAAGCAGAAAGGGCCACAGCGGCGTGCCGCCATGCCCCTTTCCCTTGCCCCCGTCTTGGCGTTTTGCGCTCATGCCCGCCGGATCAGGCCAGTGCGTCGATTTCCTCGAAGGTCATGTCGCCCGGCACGATAACGATGGGTGTCGGAAAATCCTTCGTGCCCTTGGTGATGAGATTGGTCACCAGCCGGCCGGGCCCTTCGCCACCAACAGCCGCTCCCAGCACGAGGAAGGAGATATCCGGATCCTCATTGGCCAGCTCCCGGATCTGCTCGCAGCGCTGGCCATAGCGCACCACTTCTTCCCGTGGCAGATCGCCGAAGCCCCATTTTTCAAGCTTCTGGCGATACATGCGGAAAAGCGCCTCCGCCTTGCGCTCGCCTTCCTCGCGCGCCGTTTCCTCCACCGCCAGCCAGTGCGTGAACCCCGGCGGCTCGATGACATAGAGCATGGTCAGCATGGAATGGGTGCTGCGCGCCCGCGCCGCTGCGAAGTAGACCGCGGTTTCGCATTCCGGCGTCTCATCCAGGACCACCATGAACTTGCGGATGTGGCCCTTTTCATGAACCAGGCGCTTCTTGCGATGTGGCATGCCCGCCTCCCCTCAATCCTTGCGGAAGATCGCCGCCGCGGTGAAACCGGCAGCAATGGCTATGATGACAGCAGCGATGCCATACAGCAAGGGCTGCTCATGGGCGAACACATAAACGAGGCGCTCAAAGCCGCGCTTCTCGATTTCCAGCTTGGTGGTGAACTTGCCGAGAAGCTTGCCGGCCCGCCAGAGATAGACATCCGCCTCGTATTCGCCCAGGGGCACGTTGGCCGGCAGGTCGAACGTCGCCCGGAACAGATAGCGCCCGGTAAAGTTCACGCCGTTGTCATTGGCACGATACAGCCCCTTCTTTTTCATCAGGCGCACAAAGGCCTTGGCATAGAGCTCGGCTTCCTTCAGGTCCTTGAAACCTTCCGCCGTGGCCAGAAGGTGCTCTTGCAGGGCCTCAAACCCGATGCCGCGTTTCTTGAGCCTGTCCGCCGGGGCAATGTCCGTCAGGATATTCGAGGACAGAAGCGCATAATAGCCAGGGGCCGCCCGGAAGATGCGCTCATCGGCATTGACCCAGATCGGCCCCACACGCTTTTTGCGATGCATCTTGAACAGGCGCGACGGGCCGCGGATGACCACAATCAGATCCGGCCGCGCCTTGCCTTCCTCCGCCGTGCCCACGATGGCGCCGAAGAGCATCACGCGCGTGCCGGCAAAATCCGTCTTGATCGCCACCGTATGCGTGGACAGGTCCGCAACCACCTTGGGCGCATTCTTGCGCGCATTCCTGTTCTCGGAAAGCCGCACGGAAACCGGCGCGCCCTGGGCCATGCCCTTGCCCTGCCCCTCAGGCTGGCGCACGTCATAGGTCTCCGTCGCCTCCTGCGCCTGCGCCTTTGCCTCCTGTGCCTGCGCCGGAAGGGGGGCGGCGCTGGCGACGAGAAATCCGCCCGCAATGATCAGCGCGGAAAGAACGGTGCGTTTCAGCCGCCTCATCTCACTCTCCTCCTCCGGCAAACGAGAACAGCTCCTCCGGCGTGGCCACAAGCCCCCACGCCAGCTTCACGCACATGGCCAGCACCATCAGCGCCAGCAGCACACGCAGCTGCTCGCCTGGCAGACGCGAACCCACCCGCGCACCAAGCTGCGCGCCGATCACCGCCGACGACATGAGAATGAGTGCCAGCACCACGTCCACCGTCTGGTTCTGCACCGCGTTGAGAATGGTGGTGAGAATGGTCACGAACCCGATCTGAAACAGCGAGGTGCCCACCACCACGCCCGTGGGCATGCGCAGCAGATAGATCATGGCCGGCACCATGATGAAACCGCCGCCCACGCCCATGATCGCAGCCAGAAGGCCAACAAGAATGCCCACGCCAATGGGAGGAATGATGGAAATGTACAGCTTGGAGCGCGGAAAGCGCATCCTGAACGGCAGGCCATGCACCCAGTTGTGCGAACCGGGCTTGCGCACCGGCCCGGCCTTCTTGCCCGCTTTCCTGCTCTTGCGAATGGCGTTCACCGATTCGATGAACATCATCGAACCGATGATGCTGAGCATGGTCACATAGGTGAGCTTGATGACGAGATCGACCTGACCGATCTCGCGCAGGATCTTCACGATCTGCACGCCGATGACCGAGCCGACGATACCGCCCGCCAGCAGGATCAGCCCCATCTTCACATCGACGTTGCCACGTCGGTACTGGGCCAGGGCACCGGAAACCGATGAAGCCACGATCTGATTGGCTTCCGTCGCCACCGCCACGGCCGGTGGAATGCCGATCATCATCAGAAGCGGCGTCATCAGGAAGCCGCCACCAACACCGAACATACCGGAAAGAAAACCGACGATGCCGCCGAGGCCGAGCAGCAGGTAAATGTTCACCGAAACCTCGGCAATGGGCAGATAGATGGACATGGTTCTCTACCGCTCTGCAAGATATGCGTCGCACCCCCTCTCTTCCCGACCATGCGGGAGAGAAAGACGATGAAAGGCCTTCACTCCCAGGCCCGATGAAGCCTGAGAAGGCCCTGCAACATGTCTGTTTGCGAATTTGGCGCCGTCTGGAGGGATGCCGCTGCCAACAGGTTCACTTCAGAAACGCAGCGACAGGCGCAGGCGGCTTGTGGCGGCCCTTTGCCAGAATTTCACCATGTGGTCAATGCGACAATTATGTCGCATTGCCAGAAGTGCCGAAATTTTGATCAATGCGAGGCCCGCAAGCAGGACGATCCCTTTTCCCTTGCCTTGCGGCATGTGGCCTGAAAAACTTTCCACACTCTGGAATGATTCGCTCAAACCGGGCGCTTTTCATTTGCGAATTATTCTTGTTCGTATTATATGTGATCTGGATCAATGTTCCAAAGCCGGGTTGTGTCATGACGAAGCAGAATCACACCGCCTTTGATGAAGAGGCGATCGTCAAGAAGCTCAGGGATGCCGGTCTGCGCCCCACGCGTCAGCGCATCGCCTTGGCGCGCTTGCTTTTCGCGCAGGGGCATCGTCATGTCACGGCCGAGGAGCTGCACCGCGAGGCCACACAGGCCGACATGTCCATTTCCCTGGCCACGGTTTACAACACACTCAACCAGTTCACGCGCGCCGGCCTTCTGCGCGAGGTGATCGCGGACGGCAGCCGCACCTTCTACGACACCAACATGGATGATCACTTCCACTTCTATTCCGAGAAGGACGGCCGGCTCATGGACATTCCGGCGGATCAGCTCGTCATCGACAAGCTGCCGCCCCTGCCGGAAGGCGCCCGCATCGCCAGTATCGACGTCATCGTCCGCCTCACCGACAAGTGATCCTTCCTTTCGGCTGCTTGCTCTTCATCCCCCCAATCGCGAGTGATATAGCCCGCGCCGGTCATATGGTAGCGCTGAAGAACCCGGCTTTTGGTCTTTGGCATCTACCCCCGGATATTGCGGAGCACCCCTAACTCCTGCGATGCGGAAATGCGTTTATCGATATCCCCGGCATCAGGTGATGTGGACGGGCCGCCGCGGCCGTGCGGCATGGTGATCCCGGGTCCCTGCACTCAGCAGGTGGGCGCCATATGCCCGGGGCCACGACCCCGGGCAGGGACAGCTCCCTCGGATCATGGTACGGCCCCTGGGATGCGCATCCGTCACGCACCGGGCAGCACCGTCCGCGCCATAATGTAATGCATCCCTTGCGCCATGCAATCGCCCCGCCGAAAACCGCAAGGGTCAAAAAGAATGGCGCCTTTCAATTAGCACCGATTTACTGCGCAGCGGCCCGGCGGGCGGCAGCCTGCGCGGAAATCTCCAGCATCCGCTGCAGCGGAATCAGGGCCTTTTGCCGCAGCGCTTCGTCAATGATGATCTCGGGCTCTTCATTCCGCAGCGCCGCAGCCAGTTTCTCCAGCGTGTTCAGCGCCATGTAGGGGCAGGTGGCACACTTGCAGTCCCCGTCCATGCCGGGTGCGGGAATGAAGGTCTTGTGCGGCGCCGCCTTTTTCATCTGATGGATGATGTGCTGCTCGGTGGCGATGATGAACTCTTTCTCCGGCCGCGAGAGCACGAAATCCAGGATCTGCTTGGTGGAGCCCACGAAGTCCGCCTTCTCGAGAATGGAGAAGGGACATTCCGGATGTGCGGCAATCGGCGCATCAGGATGCTTCTCCTTCAGCGCCATTAGGGCCTCCTCGGAGAATTCCTCGTGCACGATGCACGATCCCGGCCACAATTCCATTTCGCGCCCGGTCTTGCGCTTCAGCCAGCTGCCCAGGTGCCGGTCCGGCGCAAACAGGATGGGCTTCTCCGGCGGGATCGCTTCGATGATATCCAGCGCCGAGGAGGAGGTGACGATATAATCCGACAGCGCCTTCACCTCCACCGAGGAGTTGATGTAGGTGACCACCACGTGATCGGGATTGGCCTTGCGCCAGGCCGCCAGATCCTCCGCCCGGCAGGATTCCTCCAGCGAACAGCCCGCCGCCATGTCGGGGATCACCACCTTTTTCTGCGGAGAGAGGATCTTGGCCACCTCGCCCATGAAACGCACGCCGCAAAAGACAATCATGTCCGCGTCCGTCTCGGCCGCCCGGCGCGACAGATCGAGGGAATCGCCAACGAAGTCCGCCAGATCCTGAATATCACCGTCCTGATAGTAATGCGCGAGAATGACCGCATTCTTCTCCTTGCGCAGGCGCGCGATCTCCTCCATCAGCGCGGCCTTCTGCGCCGGATCAAGCGGCTTGGGCGTCTCGCAAATGGGAAACTTCGGGGTATCGGTCATCGTCGCACACAGCCTCCCTGCGGCCATTCCGGCCTGTTCCTCTCTCGTGTTTTATATGACTTTTCCGAGTGGGGAAATCAAGTTTCTGCCCAGGGCCACCGGGGAGAAATGCATCGCAAGCTATTGATATTACAAAACAATATTAATCCCGCCCATCAAAGATCTTTTCCGCTGAAAGCCATGACCGAAACCGTCTGAATCTTGCCCGATTTTTTCCCGCGCCCTGCCGCAATCTCCCGGAATCATCATTCCGGCATGCGCGTGATCCCGACAACCATTTGTCAGGATCCTTGCCGCACAATGCAAAGAAAGGTTCGTGATGGCGTAACAGGTGAGGGAGGCGGTCATGGTCGTGGCAACCTTCGTTCTGGCGGTTTTGATGACGGTGGGCTTTCTGCTCTGGGCCCTGCAGACAGCCCGCAGCGAAGATGAAAACGCCGCGCTCGAAGCGGTGCATGAAAAAACCACCCTCCCGGATCAGGGTGAGGAGACAAGCACACCATGATCGCCTCGCAGACGAAGAACAACCGCGGGGGAATTCATGGAATCGGTTCTTGTCGCCATCCATTTTTTTATCATCACCATCATCATTTTTTTGACCGCTGTTATCCATGTGGTTTTTAATATTTTTTTGCTGGAAATGCGCATGTGGATCCCGCTGGCGGTTTTTGTCGCCTGGATCGTTTTGCGCGGCTGGCGGGAGAAGGGCAAGGCGGCTCTTATCGCCTTTTTCGTCGCAATAGGCGTTTATGCCCACACAACCAGCGGCAACAAAACCCACTGCGCCGGTTACGGCTATCTCACCGCCGCAGATCAGGTGCGCCTCTGGCGTGCCTCCGCCCTGCAATACCTGACGCTGGAACCCCACAAGCCCTGGTGTTCAACGGCCAAATGCGCGAGAAAACGGAGCGACCGGCAGGAAAGGGCGCCGGACTTGCAGGTGCAGCTCGTGCGCGAGGCCTTCCGCCTCGTTGAGCAATGCGCAGAGGAGCGCGACAGTTATTTCGATTGCCGCAAGCTGCTGCGTGAGGACAGCAAGACTGCCTGTGCCGCAATCAATTGCGAACCTTTCCGGTTTGGGAGCAAACCCTGGTATTTCAAGAAAGATGGTTCTCCCATCCGCGCAGTCATCTTCGCACATGATCCGGAAGGCGGAGATGTGCGTTTCACCGTTTATGTTGATGAAACGATCAAGGCGCCTTTCCTGCGCAATGTGGCGCCCGGCTATGCCCGCGCGTTTGATGCCACGCTGAAGGTCTTCATCGATAGCCTGACCAGCAACCTCTGCCCGAGCGCACGGGTAGAAGAGCACGTGTTCTAGGGCGTGGACTCATAAAAGACGGCGATGCCAGCGGCATTTTCGCAAAATATCGCTGGTCTTTTCGCCCGCAGGGAATAGCCAAAGCTATTTTCAAGGGCGAAAGGCCAGCGAGGTGAAGCGAAAATGTCGAGCTTCAGGGGGCTGGCACGTCGGATTTTATGAGGACACGCCCTAAGAAGCCTGCCGAAAATTCACCATCCCGCACCGCGTCCTCTCCTGCACAACCCGTTTTATGCACAAAACAGGTTGCTTGGGGGAAGGGCGCGTCATTTGCTGAAAATCTGCACACGATTGCGTGCTTTTTCCGAAAACACACAGGCCCTTTTTGCACATCGCCCCGTCATTTTGACGGCATGGCGAAGATCATCCGCATAACACGGCGCAAGCCCCCGGCTCCCCGCCTTAGCGTGCGCGGGCTGCCGCCCACCCTGCTCAAGGACGGATGGTGGCTGGGCGAATTCACCATCCTGCCCGCCAGTTTCCCTTCCAATGCCCGGCCCAGGAACGGCCATCCAGCGGCAGATGCGGAAAAAGGCGGGGCAACAATCATTCCTTTCAGAAACACTCACATAAGAAAGCGGGAGAGAACATGAGCGCAGCCTTCTTTTCATCACGCGCCAAACAAGGCGCAAAGACAGTCCTGCAAACAGGCACATTCCATCGTCGTCTCATTGCCGCATTGGCGCTGGCGGTGGCATCCGACTGGCTTTTCTATGACGAACCGCCGGGCCTTTCGGCAGCCGTCTTTACTTTGCTCATGGCCGTCATCATCACGTGGCTTTGGGGAAACCGGCGCACCCCCACAGAAATCTTCCGCGCCTGGATCATCCTTATCCTCTTCCTGCTGCCCTTGAGCCTGCAGGCCACCTCCGTCGCACTCCTGTTCGCCGCGGCCGGCCTCATCACCTTCTCCCTGCTGATGACCGGATCCGTTTCATCTCCTGCGCGTATCAGTCTTTTTCACGTCCCCGCACACCTGTGGCATTCACCCTTCTTCCTGCTGCGTGACCTTCAGAGCCACGGAGCGGGGCGCAAAAGCATGAAGGCGCTGCGCTCCTTGGGCATGCTGATCACTGCTGCGGCCTTAAGTGCCATTAGCGCGTTGATACACTACGGTGGCAGGATCCTGCTGCCGCTGATTCTCGCCTGGCTGTTCATCAAGCTCTTTTCCTTCGCCAACCCCCTGTTCGCCGCGATCCTGCCTTCCCTGCAGCTGGAGCTGGATCTGGAGCGCTATTTCGACACTTTCTTCTCCCATGCTCTTCTCATGGCGTTAACGGTTCTGGTCGTCTGGGGCCTTTTGCGGCGCAATGCCACCTTCCGCCTAAAGGCCATGAAGCGCGCCAAGGCCGGCGTTGGCGCCGGGCGCTCCATTATGCGCTCTTTCTTGCCCGGCCCTCTTCCGGATACGCTTTTGACGCTCACGCTTTTGGTGTTCAACGCCATTTTCGCCGTGCATGTGATCACCGATCTCTATCTTGAACTGCCGGCGCATCTGGATCCGAAAGAATTCCCGTCATTCCGCTATGCCGAATATGCCCATGACGGAGCCTACGCCCTGGCCGTGGCAGCCGCTCTGGCGGGGGTGTTCGTTCTGATTGCCTTTCCATCCGCCCCAAATGCGACCAAGCCCTCCGCATGGGTTCTCAGGCTGCTGTATCTGTGGCTGGCACAGACGCTTGCCATCGCCTTAAGCGCGCTGGTGCGGCTCAATCTCTATGTTTCCGCCTATTCGCTCACGCATGCGCGCATTTACGGCTTCGTTTTCATCGCGCTGGTCTGCCTCGGCATTGTTCTCGTCGCCTGGCGCGTGCACGCCGGGCGCTCCACCCGCTGGCTGATCCGCACCTGCGTGCTCGCCGCCATTGCCGCGGTCTGGAGCCTTTCTGTCATTAACCTCGACAACATGATCGCCCGCTACAATATCGCCCACAGCCGTGAGGTGACGGGCAAGGGGCTGCCGCTGGACGTGAGGTACATCACGACGAATCTGAGTGTGTATGCCCTGCCGGCCATGTTCGCCGAAAACGGTCCCTGGCGGAATGACCCCGTACGCATGGCATACGCCGCATCCCGCATTCGCGAGGCTCTGTCCTATTACAAGGGCTGGCGGCAGTGGAGCTGGCGTGCCTGGCAGCTGCGGGCTTTTGAGCGTGCGCTGCGTGAGGCATGCAGGGAGATCATGCAGCAAAGGCGGAGCAAGAGGCACGGAGGGTGAACGATGGCGAAAATCCTTGTCGCCGACGATGACCCCGGCATCCGCGACGTGATCTGCTATACCCTTCAGCGCGAGGGCTTCGCCCATGACATTGCCGCCGATGGCGAGGAGGCGCTGCGCAAGGCCCTCTCCGGCGCGTTCGACCTCGTAGTGCTGGATATCGGCATGCCGGAACGCGACGGACTGGATGTCTGCCGCGAAATCCGCAAGCACTCCGAGCTGCCCATTCTTTTTCTTTCCGCGCGCGACGAGGAAATCGACCGCATCCTGGGGCTGGAGCTGGGGGCCGACGATTATGTGACCAAGCCCTTCTCCCCGCGCGAATTGACCGCACGCATCAAGGCCATTCTCAAGCGTGCCGCCGCCACACCGGAAAGCGATGAGGAATACACCCACGGCCCGCTGCGCCTTCTTGTGGGCGCACGACAGGTGGAATGCCATGGAAAACCGGTGACACTGACCGCCCGGGAATTCGATCTTTTGCACGCCTTGATGCGTCGCCCCACGATGGTGTTCACCCGCGCGCAGCTCATGGTCGCCGTCTATGGCGAGGGCTTTCATGTTTCCGAACGCACCATAGACAGCCATGTGCGCAATGTGCGCGCCAAGCTGGCCGAAGCCGGTTGTGACAAGGTGATCGAAACGGTGCACGGCGTCGGCTTCAGGCTGCAAGCGGCGGAGCGTGCATGATGGACGCACAGGCGGCAGAAAGCACCAGATTGGCAACAGCGCAACCGAAATGGCGCCCCTCGCTCGCGCAGGTCATGGCGGCGCTGTTGGGGTTTGTGCTGCTCCTGCCGCTGGCCAGCCTGATCTTTCTACACGTCTTTCAGAATCACCTGGTGCGCCAGGCGGAAAGCCGGCTGATCGCCCAGACAGCAGTGCTGAGCGCAGCCCTTGCCGAAGAGGTAGGCAATTATGCGGCTTTCCTGCCAACAGGCGCGGCGGCATCACGAGAAGCGCTAAAAGATATAGAGCCCCGTCTCGATGTCCGCGCTCACTTTCCCCTGCCCCATCCGCCGCGAGCAAAGCCGGCAAAGGCAGCCCTGCTACAGGCGCTTGCGCCGCTGGCCGCGCGCTTAACCCGCATGCTGCGCCTTACGGAACGGATTGCCGGGGGGCGGCTGCTGGTGCTTGATGCCCTGGGCCGTCCCATCACGGAAGAGAATTTGCGCACAGCCCGCAGCTACGCCCACGAGCCGGAAGTGGCGCGCGCCTTGCGCGGCCATTACGCTTCCGCCCTGCGGCTGGATGATGCGCCGGGCAGACATTTACGCGTCTGGGTGGCCATGCCGGTCATCGCGGAAGGGCATGTGCGTGGCGTCGTTCTGGCCGGACGCACACCGGCATCGCTGACCGACGTAATCATGCGGCAGAAGGCACGCCTTGCCCTGGCAGCGCTGATCGTGCTGGCGGTGGCCGCCTTCATGGGCTGGATCATGATCCGCACTGTCACCGGACCTTTACGCGAACTCACCCGCCGCACCCAGGCCATCGGTGAAGGCCGCCGTGACATGCAACGGCCGCTGACCCGCCATGGCACGCGCGAGATCGCCAGGCTCTCGGATGAAATGCTGAAAATGTCACACCGCCTTTTCGAGCGTTCGGACTATATCGCCCGCTTCGCCGCCCATGTTTCCCATGAGCTGAAATCGCCCCTCACCGCCATTCGCGGCGCTGCCGAACTGATGCTGGATGCCGATGACAGCATGGATGCAGCACAACGCCGAAAATTCCTCACCACCATGCTGAATGAGACAAAGCGGATGACCCGTCTTGTGGAGCGCATGCGCGCGCTGGCGGCGGCGGACAACCCGGCCATGGGCGGCACCGTGGCCATGCGGGATGTGGTGCGCGCCCTGCGCGAACGCTTCACGGATGCGGCAATTACCCTGCAGGGAGAGGCAAACCTCCCGATGACAAAGGAAAACGCCCTGATTGTGTTTTCCAACCTGACGGACAACGCCCTGCGTCATGGCGCGCAACACATCACCATCACCACAAAAACGCACAATGGCCAGATGCACATCCGCTTCGCCGATGACGGCGAGGGAATTTCCGAAGGCAACGCCCAGCGCATCTTCGAGCCTTTTTTCACCACCCGGCGCGATAAGGGCGGCACCGGCATGGGCCTGGCCATCACCACCGCCATGCTGCGCGCCCACGGCGGCACCATCCGCCTTATCCCCTCCAAAAAGGGTGCGACCTTCGAAATTACCCTGCCGCAAGCTTGAGGTGATTGAAGCAGAAAAGGCCCTTTCAGCCGGCAGGTTTTCCGGCACCAGGGGCATGATGCTCTCCGCCCGTTCATGGAAATGATACCAGGGTGCGGAAAAGCTGACCGGTGATATTGCTCCGCACCCCCGCCCAGGCCCTTGTTTTTATTGGGGGGTGAGTGGGACGCGGGGCGGTGGGTGGTTCTTTATGCAGTTTGGTATGTATGAAGGGGCGCCGCGCGCGGTCCGCCCGCCCACGGCACCCCTGCATCCCTATCGTGTGCGGCCCCTTGATCAGCTGCAGCCCGAGGTGGCGCCGCAGGTGTCGCACTTAAGGCACGTGCCGTTGCGCACCATGGTGAAGTTGCCGCACTCCGGGCAGGCCTCGCCTTCATAGCCCTTCATGCGGGCCTCCATCATGCGCTGCAGGGCCTGCTGCTTTTCGGCATCCGCATCCTCCTGCGGGCGCACTGCCGTGGCTGCTGCCACGCCTGTTGCGGCATGACCCGCCACCGCCTCGCCAGGCTGCGGCGCCAGCGATGCTGCCGCCTCCTCGGCGACCCCGCCGTGCATCGCAGGCGCTTGCGCGCTGGCCACCGGTTCCTCGCTCTTGGCGGAAGCCGTGCCGCGCTCCGGCATCAGCACCACGTTCTCCGGCAGCTTGTGACGCAGAAAACCGCTGGAGAGCACCTTCGCCGCCGGCACGCCATGCGGCTGGGCCACATCCGTCCCCGTTTTTCCGTCCGCAGCGCCCTGCACCTTCTCCGGCGCCTTGCCTTCCACCACACCGCGGCCCAGGGCATCAAAGCCGATGTCATGCGGCTCCACATGCGCCAGATCCGTGCGGCCGAGATAGGAGATGGCCAGCTCGCGGAAGATGTAGTCCAGAATGGACGTGGCCTGCTTGATGGTGTCGTTGCCCTGCACGGGGCCGGCCGGCTCAAAGCGTGTGAAGGTGAAGGCCTCCACGTACTCCTCCAGCGGCACGCCGTATTGCAGCCCCAGCGAGACGGCGATGGCGAAGTTGTTCATCATCGCACGGAAGGCAGCGCCTTCCTTGTGCATGTCGATGAAGATCTCGCCCAAGCGGCCGTCCTCGTATTCGCCGGTGCGCAGATAGACCTTGTGCCCTCCGACGATGGCCTTCTGCGTATAGCCCTTGCGGCGGTCGGGCAGTTTCTCGCGGCGGCGCACCTCCACCACCTTTTCCACCACCTTCTCGACCACCTTTTCCACCACGCGCTCCGTGCGCTGCACGGCCGGCTGCGTCATGGCCACGCTTTCGGCGAACTCCTCCGCGCTCTCGCCGTCCTCATCATCCTCGTCCTCCAGAATCTGGGCGGTCAGCGGCTGCGAGAGCTTGGATCCGTCGCGATACAGCGCGTTGGCCTTCAGCCCCAGCTTCCAGGACAGTTCATAGGCCTTCAGGCAGTCCTCGACGGTGGCATCGTTGGGCATGTTCACCGTCTTGGAAATGGCGCCGGAGATGAAGGGCTGCGCCGCCGCCATCATGCGGATGTGGCTTTCCACCGAGAGGTAGCGCTTGCCGATGCGGCCGCAAGGGTTGGCGCAGTCGAACACCGGCAGGTGCTCCTCCTTCAGATGCGGCGCGCCCTCCAGCGTCATCGCCCCGCACACATAGGTGTTGGCGGCCTCGATCTCCGCCTTCGAAAAGCCCATGTGCGCAAGCAGATCGAAGGTCACGTCGTTGAGCTGCTCCTCCGAAACGCCCAGCACCTTCCTGCAGAAATCATCGCCCAGCGTGAAGCGGTTGAAGACGAAGCGAATGTCGAAGGCCGAACCCAGCGCCTCCTCCACCGCCGCGATCTTCTCCTCGGTGAAGCCCTTCGCCTTCAGGGTCTCGTGATTGATGGCCGGCGCGCCCTTCAAGGTGCCATGACCGACGGCATAGGTGATAATGTCCTCGATCTGGCGCTCGTCATAGCCCAGCCGCCGCAGCGCCGCCGGCACCGCCCGGTTGATGATCTTCAGATAGCCGCCGCCGGCCAGCTTCTTGAACTTCACCAGGGCGAAATCCGGCTCAATGCCGGTGGTGTCGCAATCCATCACCAGCCCGATGGTGCCCGTCGGCGCGATCACCGACACCTGCGCATTGCGATAGCCATGCGCCTCGCCCAGCGCCAGCGCCTCGTCCCAGCAGACCTTGGCCCGTTCCGCCAGCGTGGCATCGGGACAATGGGCATGATCCAGCGGCACCGGCGGCACCGAGAGCTTCTCGTAGCCTTCCGTCAGTCCGTGCGCGGCCCGGCGATGATTGCGGATTACCCGCAACATGTGCTCGCGGTTCTTGGCAAAGCCCGGAAACGCGCCGAGCTCACGGGCCATCTCCGCCGAGGTGGCATAGGCCCGCCCCGTCATCACCGCCGAAATGGCACCGCAGATCGCCCGGCCCTCATCCGAATCGTAGGGCAGGCCCATGGTCATCAGAAGGCCGCCGATGTTGGCAAATCCCAGCCCTAGGGTGCGGAACTCATAGGAACGCCTGGCGATCTCCCTGGACGGAAACTGCGCCATCAGCACGGAGATCTCCAGCACGATGGTCCACAGCCGCACCGCATGCTCGAAGTCCGCCACACGGAAGCGCCCGCTGTCGGCCTCATAGAAGCGCAGCAGGTTGAGCGAGGCGAGATTGCAGGCGGTATCGTCCAGGAACATGTATTCCGAGCAGGGGTTGGAGGCGCGAATCTCACCGGAGGCCGGGCAGGTGTGCCAGTCGTTGATGGTGGTGTGGAACTGAATGCCCGGATCGGCGGAATGCCACGCCGCCTGGCCGATCTTCTCCCACAATGCCCGCGCCCGCACCGTCTTGGCGATCTCGCCATCGGTGCGACGGATAAGATGCCATTCGCCGTCGGCCTCCACCGCGCGCAGGAATTCTTCGGTCACCCGCACGGAATTGTTGGCGTTCTGCCCGGAGACCGTGCGATAGGCCTCGCCGTCCCAGTCGGTGTCGTACGTGTCGAATTCGATCTCGGTAAAGCCCTGACGCGCAAACTGGATCACGCGGCGGATGTAATTCTCCGGCACCTGATCGCGGCGCGCAGCACGGATCGCCCGCTTCAATGCCGGATTGCGCTTCGGATCAAAGCAGTCCTCGCCCTCGCCCTCGCAGTTGACGCAGGCCTTCATCACCGCCGTCAAATGCTTGCGGATGATCTTGGAGCCGGTGACGAGCGCCGCCACCTTCTGCTCCTCCTTCACCTTCCACTCGATGAATTCCTCGATATCAGGATGGTCGATGTCGACGATGACCATCTTCGCCGCCCGCCGCGTGGTGCCGCCGGACTTGATGGCCCCCGCCGCCCTGTCGCCGATCTTGAGAAAGCTCATCAGGCCGGAGGACTTGCCGCCACCGGAAAGCGGCTCGTTCTCACCGCGCAGGGTGGAGAAGTTGGTGCCGGTGCCCGAGCCATACTTGAACAGCCGCGCCTCGCGCACCCACAGGTCCATGATCCCACCCTCGTTAACGAGATCATCCTGGATCGACTGAATGAAGCAGGCATGCGGCTGCGGATGTTCGTAGGCGGATTTGGAGCGCACCAGCCGCTTCGTCTCCGGATCCACGTAGTAATGGCCCTGTCCCGGCCCGTCGATGCCATAGGCCCAGTGCAGCCCGGTGTTGAACCACTGCGGCGAGTTGGGCGCCGCCATCTGCATCAGCATCATCCAGCGCAGCTCGTCATAGAAGGCGCGCGCATCCTCCTCGCTGTCGAAATAGCCGCCCTTCCAGCCCCAGTAGGTCCAGGCGCCCGCCAGACGATGAAAAAGCTGCCGCGCCGATGTCTCATGCCCGTAGCGCTCCTCCTCCGGCAGGGCCGCAAGCGCCTCCTCATCCGGCACCGAGCGCCACAGCCACTCCGGCACGCCCTCCTCCGGCACGCGCTTCAGCCGCGCCGGCACGCCGGCCTTGCGGAAATACTTCTGCGCCATCATGTCGGCGGCCACCTGCGAGAAGTGGGCCGGCATCTCCACGTCATCCATGCGGAAGACCACAGATCCGTCCGGATTGCGGATCTCGCAGGTCATGCGGCGGAATTCCACGCCTTCATAGATGTCACGGCCTGCCTGAGTGAATCGGCGCTCGATTTTCATGATGTCCTCTCTGCCCCTGCTTTCAAGACAATCCGCGGCCGGATATTTGAGCGCCACGCCCCCGTGCCCCTGCTTCATGCAGGCTCACGCAGGGACGAACCTCATGCACGACAGCCCCCATGCTCCCTGCATGAAAGCGCCCCAAGGCAGCGCGAACGTGGCCCTTTCCGGCCGCCGCCCCGTTTCCTTCCTGTCGATGTCCCGCATGCCGCAAGCGAAAGAGCGATGCTTTGCTTGCCGCGAGAAACCGGCAGGGCCGCAAGGCATAATCCCGGTGCGTGCAATCCCGCATGAGCGGACAGAAAGATCCCTTCCGGCGAAAGGCCATTCTTCCGCCGGCGATCACATGACGGGGGCCTTCATGCACCCCGTTTCCGCCGTCTTAATCTGTCTGGATTGCCGCTCCTTTTATCCTGCGGCCTGAGCCAATCCGGCATGAACCTGAGGCTCTAAAAAACCGCCCCGGCCCCACCGTCATCGACAGGGAGCATCATACGCCCAAGCCCTCCATCCGTCAACAGATTGTGGTCACCAGGAATGTGAGGCCCTATATCTAGTGCATGGTTGGGAATCATGTGGAAAGCCGGCGGAAAGCGGGGTTCTTTTCCCGCGCTTGAGGTGCGGAGTTTCGCAGGCTTGCGCCATCTGTGCACAAGGCTCTCCCCACCTGTGGACAAGCCGTATTCATCCACAATCGTCCAAAGGGGATTTTGGAAAAACGGTTTCCGAATGCTTACCCGACGCACGCTCCTCCGAGCGCAGATGACTTACTGCAAATTGCAATAACAACAAATAAATCTCCCATAAAGAGAATTTATCCTCCAGCTCAGACCCCGGTGATTCGATTCGCTTTGATTAAGACGCTTCTTTCCGCCACCCGCGCACCATGATCTGGACTTGCAGCGGCAATCGGTTCATATTCCGCAATCGCAGTGCGGGCGTTTCCGAGCACTGATGCAATGGCGGCGCCCGGTTTCCTTTCGGTCTGCGGCCAGGGATTGAGACATCATGAGCCTGAAGGACGTTTTCATCCAGATCTTCACCTGGTGGAACGGTGCCACCGTGGGCACGCGCTTTTTCACCTGGCGCAAGGGCGTGCGCGTGGGCGAGGATGATCAGGGCAACGTCTATTATCAGAGCTATGACGGCAAGCACCGCTGGGTGATCTACAACGGCTATGCCGAAGCCTCGCGCATTCCGCCGGGCTGGCATGGCTGGATCCACTGGCGCACCGACACGCCGCCCACCGAGGCCGAATATGAGCCGCATCCCTGGGAAAAGCCGCACATGCCCAACCCCACCGGCACGGATCAGGCCATCTTCCCGCCCGGCTCTCTCTATCGCAAAAAGCCGGTGCCCATGGCCCGCCCGGCCCATGAGGCCTGGCGCCCTGATGACGGCTGAAAAACACACCCTGAAGATTCGCATCAATAAGGCATGGGCCAAAGCGAGACAGCGGTCTTGACCGGAAAGGACAGGAAGGAAGAGCCCGGACGATGAACAGCTCCGTTGTGGAAACCATCGTGGGGGCGATCGTTATTGCGATCGCGGCGGCCTTCTTCGCCTTCGTCTATTCCACCACCGACATGGGCCGCGGTCGCGGCGGCTATCACGTCAACGCCATTTTCGACAATATCGACGGCATTGCCATCGGCTCCGACGTGCGTCTCGCCGGCATCAAGATCGGCTCGGTCGTGGATCAGAAACTGGATCAGGAGACCTATCAGGCCGTGGTGACCATGGCCATTGATTCGAATGTGAAGCTGCCGGAGGACACCTCCGCCAAGGTCACGGCCGAGGGCCTGCTTGGCGACAAGTACATCGCCCTCGATCCCGGCGGTTCCGATGTCATGCTCAAGGACGGCGACACGCTGGAAAACACCCAAAGCGCCCTCGACATCTGGGCGCTCGTCAACAAATACATCTTCGACGAGAAGAACAAGTCGCCGAAGTAACATCCTTCGGGCTGAAGGCCCCGGCCTGCAAAACCTGACTTCGTCCAGGCCGGCAAGCATTGAACCCTTGCCATTGGGCAAAGAAAATGGCCGACAGCACGCTCTTGCCGCCGCAACTTTGCCATGCTTCCATGAGACGGCAGGAACAGGCCACCAATGAAGGCGCCGCAAAACCTTCGGCAGGGTTCAGGACCGGCCCTTGATGCCAAGGCTCGATGCCACAGAATGCAGCGAGGCAAGACCCATGAGTCACATCCGTCAGGACTGGTCGCCGGAAACCTATGACCGGCATGCCCGCTTCGTCACCGACGAAGCGCGGGAGATCCTGAACTGGCTGCAGCCGAAACCCGGCGAGCGCATTCTCGACCTCGGCTGTGGCGATGGCGTCATTGCCGAGAGGCTGATGCGCGAAGGCTGCAAGGTCGTGGGCGTGGACATTTCCGCCGAGATGCTGAAAGCCGCCCGCGCCCGTGGCGTGCAGGTCATTCAGGCGTCCGGCGAGGATTTGCCGTTCGAGAACGAGTTCGATGCCGTCTTTTCCAACGCCGCCCTGCACTGGATGACCGATGCCCGCGCCGTGGCCGAAGGCGTGCTGCGCGCCCTGCGCCCGGGCGGACGGTTTGTCGCCGAAATGGGCGGGCATGGCAATGTCGCCACCATCGTCACCGCCCTGCGTGCCGTGGCCCGTCGCCGCGGTGCGAATGAGAGCCTGGCCGGGCCGTGGTTTTTCCCCACCCCGGCGGAATATGCCCGCCTGCTGCGTGCGGTGGGGTTCGATGTGGAGCGCATCGAGCTGGTGCCGCGCCCCACGCCCCTGCCCGGCCGCATGAGTGACTGGCTCAAGGTTTTCCGCGGCGCCTTCTTCGAGCAGTTTGGCGAGGACGCTCCTGTCGTCATCGCCGAGGTGGAAGACCTGCTGCGGCCCGTGCTGTGTGATTCGGAAGGCAACTGGACGGCGGATTACGTGCGTCTGCGCGTTCTCGCCCGCAAGCGGAAATGAACGCCGATGAGGATCAGGCCTGACAGCGCTCATAGACCCATGGCCCGAAACGCTGCGCCTCAGCGCAGGCGACAGGTCTCCGTGCGCACGATCCTGACAGCCGCGGCGCTCATCGCTGCTTTTTCCGCCCCCGTTGCCGCCGCACCCATTGAGAACCGCATCGCCGTCTTCGCCGGGCTGGACAAGATCACTGCCCGCATCACCACCTTCCGCGTTCCTCTCAATGAGACCCATCGCTTCGGCAACCTGCTGGTCACGCCGCGCGCCTGTCACACCCGCCCGGTGACGGAAAAGCCGCGCACCATGGCCTTTGTCGAGGTGGATGAAATCCGCCTTTCCGCCGCGCCCGAACGCACCGATGCCAACGGCAAGGCCGCAGCCCGCACCCGCCGCATCTTCACCGGCTGGATGAACGCGGAAAGCCCGGGGCTTAATGCTGTGGAGCACCCCATTTTCGACGTCTGGCTCACCGGCTGCGAGGAACCGGTGAAAACACCGGACAAATCCGGCAAAAAGGCCGCGGCACCTGAAAACTCAACCGGCTGAACGCCCTTGAACTGAAGGCCTTCTCAACACCAAGGGCGGGAAGAGGGCTTTTCCTGCAATAAACAGCCTGTGCCGCCTGAGGCGATCGCGGTCAGGCTGCCAAAGGCGTCATCTGTCTTTCAGGCATCACCGGATGCATCACCATCCCGCTTGCGCCGCCCGTATCCTGCCAATTCCAGCACGCGCAACGGATCATCATCCTGATTGAAGGCGAAAAAGTCACCCTGTCGGCGCAGGGCATCTCTAAGCAGCCGGCGATAGTGGATTCGGTGAATTTCAATGGCGCCCAGGCGGGCCAGATGCTCGGTGACGAACTGCGTATCGAGAAGCGTAAAGCCACCGGCGTTCAAGCGCGCCATAAGATGCACCAGCGCCACCTTTGAGGCATCACGCGCCTTGGAGAACATGCTTTCGCCGAAAAAGGCCCCGCCCAGCACCACGCCATACAGTCCGCCCGCCAGCCGTCCCTCCCGCCAGCATTCCACCGAATGCGCATGGCCCATCTCATGCAACTCGATATATAGCGACCGGATGACGGGATTGATCCAGGTGGTGGGCCGGTCGGCACAGCCATCGATCACGTCAACAAAGGCCGTATTGACCCGCACCGTGAACACTCCCTTGCGGATGGTGCGCGCAAGCCGCCGCGGAATATGCAGCCCGTCAAGCGGAATGATCCCCCTGCGTGAGGGTTCCACCCAGAAAATATCCGGCGAATCGGCGGTTTCCGCCATGGGAAACAGGCCGGCGGCATAGGCTCTCAGCACGATCTCCGGTGTCAGTTTCACGCCGCTCACGATGCCATCATCAACTCAGTTGCCCTTGATATCCTTTCCATACATGAAGCACCACTTTCCCCCTCCCCCTGGTAGGGGGAGGGACGGGGAGGGGGTCGGGCAACTTAGCGCTGCGCTTGCGGCCCGACCCCCTCCCGGCGCTTCGCGCCGACCTCCCCCTATCAGGGGGAAGATTGAGACCATGCATCCTTGAGGCCAGCCCTCCTTAAACAACCGAGACAAGATAAGGCTATGACGCAGTGGGGAAGTAAGGACAGACACAACCAACTCCACCTTATGGAGGGAGATCATTTTTAAAGTATTGAATTCGCACACTCTTTGGTCATGCCCTGGCTGATCAGTCCCTTTCCTGCATGCCGATCAAAGAAAAAAGGCACACCACTCTCACCTGTCACGCTACCATGGGGCCATGCCCAATTTCTCCGCGGGTTCTTTCGCTGGGCGGGATCGCCCCTCTACCACGCGCACTTGACCCGGGCCCTGCCCCGTTTCTACACACATTTCTGAACGTGGGCATAGAGGATAGCGAAGGATTGCAAAACGCCTACGGCGAACCTGAAGGATTCCGGAATGAATCAGACCCCCTTAACGGCGGCCAGCCTGCATGATGCGCTCGCCGAGCTTCCGCCGGCGCTAGCGCAAGGCCTGGCGGCGCGTGCTGCCTTGCGCACCCTGCCGCTTCTTGACGTCTGGCTGGCCTATGACGAGGCGGCCGCCATGCCCACGGTTCTGCCCACCTTGCGCCCGCTGTCCACCGCCTGGACCGCGGCCCTGGAAGCCGCGGGCGCCACTGGCCCCGCCGGAATCATCGCCAGCGCCGATCTCGGCCTGCTCTCCGCCGCCATCGACGCCGCCGTCAAGCAGGCCACCCGCGCCGTCTCCCTCGCCACATCCGTCGTTGCCCATACCGAGGCCAATGAGACCTTCGCCTATGCCCGCATGGCCTTTTCCGCAGCGGTGCGGGCGGCTTATGCCTTCTCCGGCAGCGCGGACCGATATGCCGCCACCCGCGCCATCGTGCACATCGCCGAGACGATCAACGACTGGCCCAGCATCGCCGCCGATCTGGACCAAGCCCGCAACGCGCTCGCCGAAGAGGGAGGCTTGAGCCGCTGGCTCATGCACACGCCCCTCTGGCCCGGGGACAAGCCGGAATGGGCCGAGCCTTTCTGGGATTGGATGAGGGCGCGCCTGCTCAAGCGCGAAGGAGAAAACTGGCAGGTGTGGACGGACTGGTATGACGCCCGCCTCGATCCGGCCACCGCCCGCCTCGGCCATCAGCCCGTTGATCTGAAGAGGGAGAAGGCCCGCGCCCTCCTTCCCGAGGCGGTATGGAATACCGACGCCACAACCGTCAACCGCGAGATCGCCCGCATCATTTCAGCGCCCCGGGAGTGAGCGCCCCGGCGTGCAGCACGTTGCCTGCACCACGCACTATTCGGATTCCGGATTGTCCCGCCGCCGCCTTCTGCGCCGTCGTCCGCCGCGTCCGCCATGATCATGACCGCAGGCATGCCCCTCCGCCCGCTTCTGCGAGAGCGGCCCGAGCTTTTTCACAATGTCCTCCACCGTCGGCCGCGGCCCCTTCTCATAGCCCTTAAGGGCTTCATGCATGGCCCGCACATGCGCAAAGGTATTGCCGCAGCAGCCGCCGATGATGCGCGCGCCGGCATCCAGCGCCATGCGCGCATAGGCCCCGGCCATTTCCACCGTTCCGGAATAGTGGATTTCTCCGTCCACGAATTCCGGCACGCCGGCATTGGCCTTGGCCACGACAACGGCATCGGGCGCAGCCTCCGTCATCTCCAGGATGCCAACCAGAAGATCCGGCGCCCCGGTTCCGCAATTGGAGCCGAAGGCCGTCAGGTTCAGCTCCTGCGCCAGGGCGGCCAGTTGCGCCGGCGTCACCCCCATCATGGTGCGCCCGGCCGTATCGAAACTCATGGTCACCACCACAGGCAGATCGGGCGCCACCTTGCGCGCCGCCGTCACCGCCGCGCGCACCTCTTCCTCCGCCGACATGGTCTCGATCCAGACCACATCGATGCCGCCCTCGGCCAGCGCGGCGATCTGTTCGGAAAAGGCCTCAATGCCCTCTTCCATGCTCATGGTGCCCGCCGGCATGAAGATCTCGCCCGTCGGCCCAACGGAGCCGGCCACGATCACCGGCCGATCGGCCGCTTCCGCCACGGCGCCGGCCAGCCGCGCCGCCTTCTCATTGAGCTCCGGCACCCGCGCCTCGGCATTGTGCAGCTTCAGCCGGTGCCGGTTGCAGCCGAAGGTATTGGTGAGGATGATGTCGGAACCGGCATCAACGAAGCCCTGATGCAGCGCCCGGATGTTCTCCGGCTTCTCCGTCGTCCAGAACTCGGGCGGCTCGCCATTGGCCAGCCCCATGGCGAAAAGATTGGTTCCCGTGGCGCCATCCGCCAAAAGCCAGTCGCGCGCATTCAGAAGCTCAGGAAACGATGCCCGGGCCATGACCCTCCTCCTTGGCGATATCCGAAAAAAGCGTCATATAGCCTTCCCCTGCGCATTTTGCCCTAAGAGAAGACCTCACGCCCTGGCCGCCCTTATCCCACACCTCGCCCAGGATATAAAGGGATTTTTATATGCAAAGCGGCATCACTTCTTGATGCAAGAGAGCAGAGTGTATTCGGTCACACCTCTGGCGGAGGGGGAGGGATTCGAACCCCCGGAGGGCGTTTGCCCTCTGCGGTTTTCAAGACCGCCGCTTTCGACCACTCAGCCACCCCTCCATATGTGATCCGGCAGGTCCGAACGCGCACATTCAAGAGCACCAAACCGAAGCATGCGCGCTGCTGCCCTGCCAGAACACATAGCTCACTTCTCGCAGAAAACAAGCCGTTCAATGAACCCGGTCATGGCAACCGAGGAGACGAACACTTATCTTGTGTTCATGGGTTTGGGCGGAACGCAGCGACAAGACACAGCGCAGGGACATCTCCGGTGGCTGAGACTGCGCGTTGGAGGATGGTCATGTCCGCACTCAAGATCTCTCATAAAGCCCGCCGTGTCGCCCTCGTCGTTTTTGCCGCAGCAAGCCTGCTGCTCGCCCGCACAAATGCTCAGGCCAATGATTCCACCGCCGTGCTCGCTGCCGACGGCCTGCGTTTGACCAGCAGCGCCGATGTGATCATGCACGCCGAAACCCTGACCATCACGCCCGATCACATCCACGTGCGCTATGTCTTCCATGCGCCGCATCAGACAGTGAATACCATCGTGGCCTTCCCCTTGCCCCTGTTGCCCTTTTCCGAGATGGAGCCGGGGGTGGAGATCCCGGGCGATGAACGCGATCCTGTCCACTTCCGCGTTTCGGTTGATGGTCGCCCTGTTGCGCCCAAATTGCAGACCCGCGCCCTCATCAATGGCGTGGACTTCACCGCCCTGCTCAAAACATACGGCATCGAACCCACCGATATCCTCAACATGAACCGCCTCATGCGCAAAGTCGCCGCCCTTGCGCCTGAAGCGCGGCAGGCGCTCATTGACGCCGGCCTGCTGCATCCGCCCCAGCCGGACATCGCTCCCTATGATGCCTGGCAGCAATGGGACGCCACCTGGGACATCGAACTTCTCTATTGGTGGCGACAGACCTTCCCGGAAGGCCGGGACGTCATCATCGAGCATGATTACACGCCTATCGCCGGCTCTTTCTTCTACACAACCGACCACGTGTCGAACTGGCTGAAACGCACCTACTGCACCGAGCCCTCCTTCCTGAAAGCCGCCCGGCGCAAGGCCGAACGCAACCCCACCAACAAGGTTGCCGGCGCGGCCCCCATCCTCATGGGGCGCGAAGTACATTACGTGCTCAAGACAGGGGCGAACTGGGCCGGTCCCATCCGCTTTTTCCGTCTCATCATCGACAAGAAACGGGCGGATGATCTCGTCTCCCTCTGCTGGCGCGGGCTGAAAAAGGTCTCGCCCACGCGTTTCGTTTTCACCGCCCGCGATTTCACGCCAAAACGCGATTTGAAGATCCTCTTCCTGCAGGATCTGCCGCGGGCGGAATGAGCCCTTTTGTGCACGAGCATGCACCTGTTGCGACCGGCGCTTTAAATTGGCGCAATTCCGTTGAAAAAACAGGGGATTTTCCCTCCGTTTCCTCACCTCTCCGTTTGCATGAGCACAGGGGATTTGCTAGCGTGCCGCCAGCATTGGCGGGCGGTGAATCGCATGCCATCGTCCGGGATTGCGCCTATCCCACCGGCGGCCTGAACTTTTACGGCTTCCGGCGAAATTCGTAAGGCGCACGGGCTTTTTCTCTGAAACGCAATACAGGACGGACGACTCCCTTGAGCGAACACACCAACAGCCATCACCATGGCGAGGGGGGCGGCAGCATCCGCCCCATTGCCATCGAGGAGGAAATGCGCCGCTCCTATCTCGATTACGCCATGAGCGTGATCGTGGCGCGCGCGCTACCCGATGTGCGCGACGGGCTCAAGCCCGTGCACCGGCGCATCCTCTATTCCATGTACGAAAACGGCTATCGCTGGGATCGTCCCTATCGCAAGAGCGCCCGTGTCGTCGGCGATGTCATGGGTAAGTATCACCCCCATGGCGATGCCGCCATTTACGACGCGCTCGTGCGCATGGCCCAGGATTTCTCCCTGCGTCTGCCCTTGCTCGATGGTCAGGGCAACTTCGGCTCCGTGGACGGCGATCCGCCGGCGGCCATGCGCTACACCGAGGTGCGCTTGGGCCGCGCCGCCCGCTATTTGCTGGAAGACATCGACAAGGACACGGTGGACTTCCAGCCCAACTATGACGGATCGGAGCAGGAGCCCACCGTCCTGCCCGCACGTTTTCCCAATCTCCTCGTCAATGGCGCCGGCGGCATCGCCGTTGGCATGGCCACCAACATGGCGCCGCACAACCTCGCCGAGGTCATCGCCGCCACCCGCGCCTATATCGCCAATCCGGACATCAGCATCGATGCGCTGATGGAACATCTTCCCGGTCCGGATTTTCCCACCGGCGGCATCATCCTTGGCCGTGCCGGCATCCGCGCCGCCTATCACACGGGGCGCGGTTCTGTCATCGTGCGCGGCCGCGCTCACATCGAGGAGGTGCGCAAGGATCGCCTGGCCATCATCGTCACCGAAATCCCCTATCAGGTGAATAAGGCGGCGATGGTGGAGAAAATCGCCGAGCTGGTGAAGGAAAAGCGCATCGAGGGCATCGCCGACATCCGCGATGAATCCGACCGCCACGGCATGCGCGTGGTCATCGAGCTGAAGCGAGAGGGCAATCCGGACGTCGTTCTCAATCAGCTCTATCGCTATTCGCCGCTGCAGGTCACCTTCGGCATCAACAACGTGGCGCTCATCGGCGGCCGGCCCGAGCTGCTCAACCTCAAGCAGCTTATCGCCGCCTTCGTCGACTTCCGCGAGGAGGTCGTCACCCGCCGCACCCGCCACCTGCTGGCCAAGGCGCGCGACCGCGCCCATGTCCTCGTCGGCCTTGCCATTGCGGTGTCCAACATCGATGAAGTCATCCGCCTCATCCGCGCCGCGCCTGATCCCGCCGCTGCCCGCAAGGCCCTGATGGAGCGGGACTGGAAGGCGGAGGAGATGATGCCCTATATCCGGCTCATCGCCGATCCCCGCGTCATCCTCAATGAGGACGGCACCTTCCGCCTGACCGAGGCGCAGGCCCGCGCCATTCTCGATCTGCGCCTGCACAGGCTCACCGCTCTCGGGCGCGATGAAATCGCCGAGCAGCTGGAAAAGCTGGCGGCGGAAATCGCCGATTATCTCGACATCCTGCGTTCGCGCCAGCGGGTCATGGACATCATCGCGGCCGAGCTGGACGAAGTCGCCGAGGAATTCGCCGATGCGCGCCGCACCGAGATTGTCGAGGCCGAAGGCGAGATCGAGGATGAGGACCTCATCGCCCGCGAGGACATGGTGGTCACCGTCACCCATGCCGGCTACATCAAGCGCACGCCGCTTGCCGAATACCGGGCGCAGCGCCGCGGCGGCAAGGGCCGCGCCGGGGTGAAGACCCGGGAGGAGGATTTCGTCACCCGCCTCTTCGTGGCCAATACGCACACGCCTCTGGTCTTCTTCACCTCCCGCGGCATGGCCTATCAGCTGAAAGTCTGGAAACTGCCCCTGGCCGCTCCCAATGCCCGCGGCCGCCCGCTCATCAACCTGTTGCCATTGGAGCAGGGCGAGACGGTCACCTCCGTGCTGCCGCTGCCGGAGGACGAGGCGGAATGGGACAAGCTGGACGTCATGTTCTGCACCCGCTCCGGCCATGTGCGGCGCAACCGGCTGTCCGATTTCACCGGGATCAAGAGCAACGGCAAGATCGCCATGAAGCTGACCGACGGCGATGCCATCCTCGCCGTGGAAACCTGCACGGAGCAGGACGACATCCTGCTCACCACCGCGCAAGGCCAGGCCATTCGCTTTCCTGTTACGGCGGTGCGCGTGTTCGCCGGGCGCAATTCCATCGGCGTGCGCGGCATCAAACTGGCCGAAGGCGATGAAGTCATCTCCATGTCGGTTCTGAAGCATTTCGAGCTGACACCGGAGGAACGCGACGCTTACTTCCGCATGAAGAAGGGCGAGGACGATGGCCTAAGCCCTGAACGCTTCGCCGAGATCGAGGCGGCGGAGCAGCTCATCCTCACCCTGTCCGAGAAGGGCTATGGCAAGCGCACCTCCAGCCATGAATATCGCGTGACCGACCGCGGCGGCTCCGGTATCAAGGCCATGGGCCTCAGCGAGAAAACCGGCCTGCTGATTGCGGCCTTCCCCGTTGAGGACGGCGATCAGATCATGCTGGTCACAGACAAGGGCAAGCTCATCCGCACCTCCGTTGACGAAATCTCCATCATGGGCCGCGCCGCGCAGGGCGTCATCGTCTTCCGCACCGAAGATGACGAACGCGTCGTCTCCGCCGAACGCATCTCGGAAACGGAGGAGGATGAGAAAGACGAAGGCAGCATAGACGATCAAAATGCGTGAAGCGGCGAGGAGAATATTTCATGAGCGAGACACGCCGCACAGGCTTCTATCCGGGCAGCTTTGATCCTGTCACCTACGGGCATCTGGACATTATCGGGCGGGCGGCGCGGCTGTTTGACAGGCTCATTGTCGCCGTTGGCGTCAATCATGCCAAGAGCGGGCTGCTGCCTGTGGAGAAGCGCCTGGAAGTCCTGGATGCCGCCATCGCTCCCTTGCGCGAACGCACCGAATGCGACATCCGTCTGGCCAAATATACCTGCCTGACTGTTGACGCCGCCCGCCGCGCCGGAGCCGTTGCCATCATCCGCGGTTTGCGCGATGGCTCGGATTTCGACTATGAAGTGCGCATGGCCCAGACAAACACCACACTGGATCCGGAGATCGAGACCATCTTTCTGGCCGCAAGCCCGACAACGCGCACGATCTCCTCGTCTCTTATCCGCCAGATCGCCGAAATGGGCGGGGACATTCGTCATTTCCTGCCGATGGAAGCCGCCGAGGCCGTGCGCGAGGCCCTCGCCAAGAAGGGAGAATGATCATGCATCGCAAAATTGACCGCCGCCACATCTCAAAGGCCTTATCGCTCATTGCCACCGCCCTCCTCGCAGGAAGCCTTGGCATGCCCTCTGCCCGGGCCGGCGAGGCCGCCAAACTCGGCCTGGATCCCGAAAACACCATCTACCTGGACCTGAAGAACAATTGCCGCGTGGTCATCAAGCTCCTGCCCGAGGTGGCGCCCAAGCACGTGGCCCGCATCAAGAAACTCGCCCGTGAGAAATTCTACGACGGCATCATCTTTCACCGCGTCATTCCCGGCTTCATGGCCCAGACGGGCGATCCCACCGGCACCGGCTTTGGCGGCTCGAAGTATCCCAACCTGCCCGCCGAATTCTCCAGCGTGCCCTTCACCCGCGGCACCGTAGGCATGGCCCGGGCCCAAGATCCCAATTCCGCCAATTCCCAGTTCTTCATCATGTTTGCCGACGGCCGTTTTCTGGACGGCAAGTACACCGTCTGGGGCAAGGTGGTGAAAGGCATGGAATGCGTGGACAGGATTGCCCCCGGTGAACCGCCCGCGCACCCGGACAAGATCGTGCGCATGCGCGTCGCCGCCGATGTGGACAAGTAATCCCTGCGCCATGTGGCGACATATGCGATGAATACCCGAATTTCCGCTCTTTTTCAGAAAAGCGGGATTACGTTTCGCGCTCGGACAGACGCTTCAGGATGAGCGCCCGCAGTTCCTGCATTTCAAAAACGAGATCATCGGCGATTTTTTCGACGTCACGCAAACTGGCAGTCTGCAACCAGGTGCGCACGCGGTTGATGTCCGCCGCCAGCATATAGGCATCCGCCCGGTCCCGCAGTTCCATGCGATCCCGCAAGAGCAGGAGCTTGTCCTGCGCAGCGGTGATCTCTTCGGGGCGCATCTTCTGGCGCACGGAATCGGGAATGGAAGCATCGCGCAGGTTGGCCCAGCCAAGAGAAACCAGAGACACCCGCCCTGTATCCACTTCGGTGGTTTCGCGCAGGATGTCCACCCCCGCATCATAAACGCGCAGAATGAGCCGCGTCCGAACCGGACGTGACGCCCTTTGGGCCATTGATGCGGTCTGCGCCCGCGCTTGCTGCCCTTCATGGGCGGTAACTGGATCAGGACGCGGTATTTGCCCCTTCAGCTCCTTGCTGGTCTGTTCCGACATCGATGCTCCATTCGGCTTTGATCGGGCAGGCTTGTGGTGATCCCGCATCAGGCTCACAAACGATTTTGGCAGGACCACCAGGCCAAACCTGACAGCATTGCCATAGGGGCCGTAACCGCAGGCGCGCTCAGGCGGCCTGCAGCGGCCAGAGCAGCGCCGCTGTCAGCTGTTCGCCGGCCAGACGGTGCAGGTTCTGTCCGATGAACCGTCCCTCCGCGTCGCTGTCCAGAACCGGGCAGCATGGCGGATAGCGCGCCTCCAGCTCGGCATCCGGCAGATGGAAGGGCGCAAACTCCCGCCAGTTGTCGAAATCGCGCTGGTTGCCGTTCAGCGGCCGGAAGGTCTCCACCGAAAGCCCCTCGGCGAAAACCACGTCATGAGCCTCCAGCACCACGTTGTACAGCGTGATCACGCCCGCCGCCGACAGCGGGCGGATGCTCCCGCCGTTGATCAGCCGCCCGGCCGGCACGATGATGCGCTCCTGTCCGAACCAGCGGCGGATCCAGCCGCCCTGCAGCATGATGCCATGCCACCAGCTGGTGATCAGCGGCCGCGCCGGCGCCCCCGGCCCGAAGGCGTGCGCCGCGATCCGCACCGGCAGATTGCGCGCGGCATGCCCGTGAACGGGGTGAGGATGGATCGTCTGCACACCGAGAAAGGCCAGCGGCCGCGCCTTGCCGGAGGCGGTGATCAGAAGATCCCCGGCGCGCAGCCGCTCGATGGCCTTCGGCCCCGAGGCCGTCAGCATCCGGGTTCCCGCCGGAAAACAGGCGAACTCCATGGCCGTTTCCGTCGTCGTCGGATCCGAATTGCGAACATGGATCTGACCGCTG
>NZ_KN050828.1:818383-1068663 GCF_000746275.1 Thermopetrobacter sp. TC1 | reverse complement strand
AACTCCATGGCCGTTTCCGTCGTCGTCGGATCCGAATTGCGAACATGGATCTGACCGCTGAAATAGGCCGGATTTTTCGCGGTTATATAGCTGCCGCCGCTGCCGTCGTCCGTGATGTCCACGTCGTTGCGGTTGATCGGCCGGATGCTGCCGCCGTCATCGACGAACATGTCCAGCCGGATCTTGTCGGCGCTCGCATCGAGATCGGTGATCTCGTCGTTGCCGAAGTCCGGCGTGATGGGATTGCCGTTCTGATCAAGCTGCCCGTCATAGGCGAATGTGTCGGCCCCCGCGCCACCGGTGAGCCGATCATCGCCGGCACCGCCGATCAGCCGGTCATTGTCGTCTCCGCCCGCGATAACATCGCTTCCACTTCCCCCACGCAGAATATCTGCACCGCCCCCACCATTGATCGTGTCATCTCCATAATAGCCGGAAAGAATATTATCGCCACCGTCGCCTGTGAGTGTATCGTCATATGGAGAGCCGATGACAGCTTCAATATTCTGCAGGGTATCGGTTCCACCAAGGCCATCCGAGGCCGTGTGATTTGCTAGATCGACATTCACGGCCTGGTTGGAGATTTCGTAATCGACAGTATCAAGTGTACCTGAACCACCATCAAACGTGTCATTGCCAAAACTCGTCAGAAAGATGTCATTTCCACCACCGCCGTTGATGGTGTCATCTCCTCTATTTCCATTGAAAATGTTGTCATTGGCATCGCCCGTGATCGTATCGTCGAAATCGCTGCCAATGACGTTCTCAATGTTTATGAGTGTATCGGTACCTCCCTGGCCATCACTGGCCGTACCGGCGGACAGATCGACATTCACCGCCGTGTCCGCATCAGAATAATCAACGGTGTCCCACCCACCGGCACCATCGATCAGGTCATCCCCGGCGCCACCAGACAAATTGTTGGAGTTGTCATCACCAGTAAGCGCATCGTCGTAATTCGATCCGGTGATATCGCGAATGCCCGTAATGGTGTTGTTCTGTGCCGCCGCCGTCAGATCAACGGACACACCCTGCCCACCTGAATAATAAGCGCTGAAATCCAGCTCGCTGTTGGACGCTGAACCAGTATGAATGACGTCTTGGTTGTCTTCTGCCATGATTGAAACAAAGGCATCCGGCGTGTTGGTCGCCGTATCGACAGTATCGGTTCCGGCGCCTGTATGAATGTAGATGCCATCACCGAATGCAAGATTGAACGTGGTGATCGTGTTATCACCGGACAGAAAATCATCCGTGACGATCATCGTCGGCTCAAAGACAGCCTTCACGAAAAAGCGCGCATTTTCGGGAGAGGCAGAATAATCCTTGCTGGCCACGACACTGTTGGTATTCGGATCGATCTTTTCGACCTTGGTAAACGTGGCAGAGGCATCGATTTCATTGGGATGATGGATATCACTGGTTGGGAGATTTGTGCCCGTGAAACGGATGAGATAGCCGTCACCATTATCAAGAACGATTTCCGTCCCGCCCTGAGCAGAGGCAAACGATGCATTATCCGTATCAAGCCCCACAGCCTTCATGTCGTTGTGAAGCTGCACGGCATGATCAAAATCATTCTGGAAGGTGGAAAAGTCGGGCTCCTGCCCCTGTGGCATGTCCACTTCCAGAAGAGTTTTCGGATTGCCACCGTTGTAGTCGATGTGCAGGATTTTGCTAACCGGACCGGAATACTTCCCGGAATTCTCCGTAAACGTTCCTTGAAAGACTGTCAGCGTCCCGTCCCAGACTGAGTTCCCCTGATAATCCTCGACATAGTTTTTCACGACAATACGAGTATTTGTGCTGGAATTTGCATCAATATCCAGCCCTCCCGTAATGAGGCCCTCCACCCAGCTTTGATAATATCTGCCCATGATATCCCCCGATAGGTTGTAAGAAGTTGTTTAAACAACTTCTGTATTCTGCCATTTCTCCGACGGAACTTCTTAACGAACGTTAACCATTCCCGTCAAGTTTGCAGAGTGAAATTCACACGATTCTGAATCGCAATTCACCACTCACAAATTGACATCTGCAATTCCCTTTTCTACTTAAGATTCGCTTTCATCAGCCCATGCAAGAATGCTGAACCGCCTTCACTTGAAACTTTCCCGCCCCACAGCCGTTTCTTCTCCCGCAAGTCACCACCCCGCTTTTGACAGGCCTGCCCATTAGCCTTCATATACATGCCACTTCAGCACGCGCGCACGAAAACCATTGCACGGCACGGAGGGCCATGAACGCCAGAATTTCCGGATATGCAGTCCTCCTTGTCCCCGCCCTGCCTCTCGTCCTTGCTGCAGCCGCTTTGGGGCAGGAGGCGGCGGAGAAGGGGCTTCACATTCCGCCCATGCGCCATGTCGATGCCACGCTCGAGGATCAGGCCCCGCGCACGATCAGGAGCATTGCTTTCATCGTCAGCGACGATTATCCGCCCTTCAGTTTCCGCGACCGTCATGGTGCCCTGCGCGGACATGCCATCGCGGTGGCCCGTGCCATCTGTGGCGAGGCACGCATCGAATGCCGTTTCGTTGTGCGGCCCTTTGATCAGCTCGCCAGTGCGCTGGAAAAGGGCGAGGGGGATGCCGTGCTCGCCGGTTTGCGCCCTGCGCCGCGCTGGTTCGCCCGCTTCGATTTCACCCGTCCCTATCTCAAGGCACTGGGCCGCTTCGCCGTGCGCCGCGATGCCGCCATAGCGCGCATCGATGGTGCAACGCTCACATCCCGCCGCATCGCCGTTGTGAAGGGCACGGTCCATGACGCCTGGCTGAGCCGCGCCCTGCCCCAGGCCCGAATCCATCGCGTCGCCAGCTTTTCGGCGGCCGCTGCCCTGCTCAAGTCAGGCAAGGTGGACCTGCTGTTCGGCGACTGGCTGCCGCTGTCCTACTGGGTGGCGGGCAGCGCCTCACAAGGCTGCTGCCGCCTTCTGCCAGGCTGGGTGCCGGCCCGTGTCTTTGCCTACAATCATCAGGCCATCGCCATAAAACGCGGCAATGACGAGCTGCGCACCTTTCTGGACAAGACCCTGGACGACATGCAGAAAGACGGCCGCCTGCGCCGGGTGATCGCGCGCACGCTGCCCGTTCTCGCTCCTGTTATTCCGCCGCAGGAACGCAAGACCATGAAAAAGGAAAAAGGCGACAAACGCCCGTAAGCGCCGTGATGGCTTGACGGTTCACACTGAAACCAGATCAATCCCAGACGATAAGATACAGGGCCTGCCATTCATCAAATCCGGGGCGTGCCAATGCTGGAAGAAAGTGACTGGATCATCGACGGCGATGAAAGAAACCGGCCGCTGCTTGTGCTTGCGCATGGCGCCGGCGCCGGGCCGGACAGCCCCTTTCTTGCCCGCATAAGCGCCCTGATCGCCGAAAACGGCATTGCAGTGGCCCGCTTTCCCTTCGCCTACATGAAACGGGCCCGCGCTGAAGGGCGCCGTCTGCCGCCGCCCCGCACCGAAAGGCTCATGAAGGAATTCCGCGAGGCCTTGAGCTTCTGGCAAGGCAGGACCCCGCTTTTCATCGGCGGCAAGTCCATGGGCGGGCGCATCGCCTCCATGCTGGCCGATGAACTCCATGCCGAGGGAAGCATCACAGGGCTTGTCTGCCTCGGCTATCCCTTTCACCCGCCCGGCCGGCCGCAGCAATTGCGCATCGATCACCTGCAGCGCCTGCAAACGCCAGCGCTCATCTGCCAGGGAGACCGTGATCCCTTCGGAACCCGCAAGGAAGTGGAAGCCTATGCACTTTCTCCCGCCATCCGCATCTTCTGGGCGCCGGACGGTGATCACGACCTCAAGCCCCGCGTGAAAAGCGGCGAGACCTGGGCCAACAACATGGCCATGGCCGCCCGCGCCGTTGCCGACTTCATCCGGCACCATGCGGCCTGATGCCGTCCCTAACCGCTCCCGCAAGGCATTCCGGACGGGCTCTCAGGCCCCCCTCAATCGAAGGCGAGATCCGGGTGATCCCGGAAGTATTCCAGAGCTTCCGGATTGGCCAGGGCCTCCACATTCTTGACCGGCCGGCCGTGCACCACGTCGCGCACGGCAATCTCAACGATTTTGCCCGAACGCGTGCGCGGAATGTCTGGCACCGCCGCAATCACCGCCGGCACATGTCGCGGCGAGGCCCCGCTGCGGATGCGACGGCGGATCTCCTGCTTCAGATCCTCCGTCAGGTCAACGCCCTCCGCTAGCCGCACGAACAGCACGATGCGCTCGTCATCATCGGGCGTCTTCTGCCCGATGGCGAGAGCCTCGACAATCTCCGGCATCTCTTCCACCTGCGCGTAGATTTCCGCCGTGCCGATGCGCACGCCGCCGGGATTGAGCGTGGCATCCGAGCGGCCATGGATGATCATGCCGCCATGCTTCGTCCACTCCGCGAAATCGCCATGATGCCACACGCCGGGGAAGCGCTCGAAATAGGCAGCGCGAAACTTCTTCTCCTCCGGATCGTTCCAGAACATCAGCGGCATGGACGGAAAGGGCTTCGTGCAGACAAGCTCGCCCAGCCCTTCCCGCACAGGCTGTCCGTTCTCGTCGAAAACATCCACGGCCATGCCCGGCATCGGTCCCTGAATCTCGCCGCGCCAGACCGGCTCGGTGGGAATGCCGCCCACGAAACAGCCGCAGATGTCCGTGCCGCCGGATATGGACGCAAGATGCAAATCCGCCTTCACCGCTTCATAGACGAAATCGAAATTCTTCGGCGCCAGCGGTGAGCCCGTGGAGAACATCGTGCGCAAGCTGCCAAGGTCGAATTGCCCGTTGGGTTCAAGGCCGGATTTGCGCAAGGCATCGATGTATTTGGCCGATGTGCCGAAATGGGTCATGCCATGCGCTTCGGCAAAACGGAACAGCGCCTCCGGGCCGGGATGAAACGGCGATCCGTCATAGAGCAGCAGGGTCGCGCCGGCGCCAAGACCGGACGCCAGCCAGTTCCACATCATCCAGCCGCAGGTGGTGAAGTAGAACAGGCGATCCCCTTCGCGCACATCCCCGCTCAGCATCAGCTCGCTCATGTGCTTGAGCAGGATGCCGCCTGCCCTGTGCACGATGCACTTTGGCACCCCCGTCGTGCCCGAGGAAAAAAGAATGTAAAGCGGATGATCGAAGGGCAGCGCCGCAAATTGCGGCTCTTTCTCGCCTGCAAAAGGTGCCACGAAATCCGCCCAGGTGACGGCGTCCGGAATCTGGCACGCGGCTTTTTGAGCCCGGCCGAGATGATCAAAGACAATAACCTGCCGCACACTGGGCAGCTCCGCCTTGACCGCACGCACCTTCTCGGTGATGTCGAAGACCTTGCCGTTGTAATGATAGCCGTCGCAGGCAAGCAGCAGCACCGGCTCGATCTGGCCGAAACGGTCGAGAATGCCGCGCGGTCCGAAATCCGGCGAGCAGGAGGACCAGACCGCTCCGATGGAAGAGGCGGCAAGCATGCCGATGATGGCTTCCGGCATGTTGGGCGTGATAGCGGCGATGCGATCACCCCTCTTCACACCGGCATTGAGAAAGGCCTTCTGCAGCCCTGCCACCGCCGATTTCAGCGCCTCCCAGGAAAGCACGCGCTCAAGCCCGGCCTCGTTGCGAAAGATCAGGGCCGGCTCCTCTTCCCGCCCCGTGCCTGGCGCCAGGATATTTTCCGCATAGTTCAGACGCGCCTGAGGGAAAAAGCAGCTCTTGCGCATTTCCTCCGCCGGCTGATAGGCCACCTCGCCCTTCTCGCCCCGGATGCGCGCAAAATCCCACACCGCATCCCAGAAAGCGGCCGGATCCGCAACCGACCAGGCATGCATGGCACGATAGTCGGCCATGTCGCGCCCGGAACGTTCCCGGGCCAGGTCGAGGAAACGGGTGAGAAGCGCTTGCGCCTTGCGCGCTTCGGAAGGAATCCACAAAGGCGCCTCGGACATGGGATCGGCTCCGCTGATGGTTCGGATGATGGTCGGAAGAAACGATTGTCTGCGGCAAGGTGTCTCAGCTTTTTAATACCGCACCAAACAACGATGCCAAAGAGGCAGCGCTTCCTTCCGCCATTCGACCTTTGTCGAGCCTTGCGGTGGACAAACGCGATCTTTCCGCGTTAGACTCCCAAATGGTTGCGGGGAGATGGCCACGACTGGGGGCGAGCGAAAAGCGATGGCAAGAACGCGCAAGAAACGCCGCAAGCGGCGTGCCTCTCGGGCCTTGCGGCGGCTGACGGTTTTTCTCCTTCTTTTCATCATTCTCTTCGCCGGGCTGCTCTTTGCAGGCCGCGTGCTGCTTTCAGCGGATTTCTTCCGTCAGCAGATCATTTCCGCCGTTGCCAGCCAGACGGGCCGCACCCTCAAGATCGGCGATGCCCAGGTCGCCTTCTGGCCCACGCTGACCTTGCGCTTGCATGATGTAGCGCTGTCCGATCCGCCCTGGATGAACGGCGGGCGCGGCGTGTTTCTGCGCATGAAAACGCTGGATCTCGCCGTGGCGCTCAAGCCCCTGCTGCAAAGACGGCTGCAGGTGAAGCGCATCGATTTCAAGGGGCCGGAAGTTTTCCTGCGCGTGGATGAAAAGGGCCGCGCCAACTGGGATTTCTCCGCGCCGCAAGAGCCCGCGAAAGGCACGGCATCAGGAACGGCGGATAAGGAGAACCGCCAGAAAGAGCCCTCTGTGACGAGTAATGTCGGCGGGTTTCTCTCTGAAATCCGCCTTGCCCCTGTGCGCATCAGCAAGGGCCGCGTGCATTTCACCGATGCCCGCTCTGCAAGCCGCTTTGATGCCGATGATGTCAATCTCGTCATCTCCCTGCCCCGGCCAGATGCACCGCTGTCGCTGAAAGGCGATCTCATCTGGCGGCAGCGGCCGGTGCACATCGCCCTGTTCCTGAAGGCGCCCGACAGGCTCACTACAGCCGGCAGCGCCATTTCCGCCAGCGTTTCCGCGCCGGAGATCAAGGCCGCTTACGAAGGGCTTTTGCGCATTCAGAACGGTCTTGTCCTCGCCGGCCGCATCGAGGCCAGGGGCCCGTCCTTACGCAATCTCCTCGCCTGGGCCGGCGCGCCGCTCTCTCCCGGACGCGGTCTTGGCACCTTCGCCGTGAAAGGCGCGGTGGACAGCGCCGGCAATCGCATCACCCTAAAGAAGGCCCGCATCACACTGGATGGCATGCACGCTCAGGGCACCTTGCGGATCGATCTGTCCGGCGCCCGGCCCAGCATCGCTGCCAGCCTCGGCGTGGACCGCATCGACACCAATGTCTATCTCGCCCCTGCGGCAAAGGCAGGAAAGGCCACGGCCGGAAAGGCCGGCGGCAAGAACGATAAACGCCCCCGCGGCGCAGGGGGCGACTGGGCCGATGCGCCCATCGATTTCTCGCCTCTTAAGGCCGTGGATGCCCATCTCCTTCTCGCCACCAACGCCATTCTCTGGAAAAATGTACGCATCGGCGCCAGCACCGTTGAAGCCCGGCTTAAAGGAGGCCGTCTCGATGCGACCTTGAAGAAAATGGCCTTCTATGGCGGGCAGGCCACCGGCCGCATCATCCTGAACGGCGCCCGCCGCACGCCCGCGGTGCAGATCGCCCTGCGCGCCAACGGCATTGATGGCGAGGCCTTCTTGCGTGATTTTGCCGATATCCGCCGCATCCGCGGGCGGCTGTTCATCGACGCCTCCCTCGCGGCCGCCGGCCGTTCTCAGCGCGAGATGATCAGCACCTTGCGCGGCAGCGCCCGCATCACGTTCAGGGACGGCGCCATTCGCGGCATCAACATCGCCCGCCTGGTGCGCACCGTGAAAACGGCCATCATCAACGGCTGGCAAAAAGCGCCGAAAGAAAAGACGGATTTTGCCGAATTATCCGCCGCATTCCGCATCCAGGACGGTATTGCCGTCACCGACAGTCTCAAGCTGCTCGGCCCGCTTGTGCGCCTGAAAGGGCGCGGCGAGATCGATCTGCTGCGCCGCCGGCTGGATCTAAGGATCGAGCCGAAGATCGTGGCCAGCCTCAAGGGCCAGGGCGGCCGCGAGGAGCTTGAGGGCCTGCCGGTTCCCATCATCGTCAGGGGCCCCTGGGATGATCCCAGGATCTATCCCGATATCGAGGGCATCTTGCGCGATCCCGAAGGAGCCTACCGCCGCCTGAAATCCCTCATCGGCAAGGTCACGGGTGGTAAGGGGGTGAAGCCCATCGAGGCCATCGAAAAGAAGGCCAGAAAGACCGTAAAAAAACAGCGCGAGAAACTGAAACAGAAGGCCACCCGCGAGCTGGAAAAGGTCATCGGCGAGGACAAGGCGAAGAAGGCCGTTGACAAGGTGGAGAAAAAGGCCAGGAAGCTTCTCAAAGACCTCTTCCGCTGACCCCGCCATACCCGGGCGTGTTCCGGGGATCCAAGGGCGGTTTACGCTTGCTGTGATGGCAGTCAGGAACGGTTCTTCCGGGCTCTATCCTTTGCCCCACTGCCGGAAAGATATTTCATATCCTCCCTGAACGTTTTGGCGGGGTAATATATCCAGCCGAAACATTCCGGAACGGGATACAATCCCGTTTCAGCATTTTTTTCATACGGCTCAAACCACTGGCACACTACACGACACACTGCTGCCATCTAACTCGTCACCCCGGCGGAAGCCGGGGTCTCGTGCCGCAAACTCAGGAATTTATGACCTTAGATACCGGCTTTCGCCGGTATGACGATGTGTGTGTATCGTATAGTATGGCCTGTAAGCAGGTGCCATCGCCCACCAAAACCGCCTTGGTTCTTTGGCCCTGGATTGCCAAGATCCCGGTTCAAGCCCGGGACACGCAAGTCCGGCAATGACGTTTTCTTTTTGTTTATCAATGGGTTAAGCAACTAACTCCCAACATATGGAAAGTCTTTTTTCTCCGGTCGATTTGACGGCAATATGATGTTTCCTGAATTTTTTACAATGATGGGTTCTCGCCTGTGTAAATATGTCGAACGGTGTGGCATCTGCCGCGTGGTGTGCTCCAGCCCTTGGGATTCGCCAAAAAATCACGTCCCACGGCTTGCGGCACAATTGAAAGGCTTAGAAGCGCTCCTCGCGCGCGAGATGCGGCGGCGCATGCACCCAGCGCCCCTCACGGCCCAGCCGCCGCCCGATCTCATATAGCTTGCGCATGCGCGCCCGGTCGAAATTGAGCGCGTTGGTGTCGCCCGGCGCATCGTCGGGAATATAGAGCAGATTGAAACGCGCCCCCGTCTTGCGGCTGAGCACATAGGCCTGATAGAGGGTGCGCTTCATCTGTTCGCGCATCAGCTCGGTCACGGTTTTGGCGGCGATATGCGTGGTCTTGGGCTTCACGGCCGCACCCGCATCCAGCAGCTTCAGCTGTCCGTTGACGATGATGTAGACGGCCTTGCCCTGCGGCGCCTTGGGGCGCAGCATGAACGGCAGAAGCAGGAACGGCGCCTTCACCGACCCGTCCACGTGCATCTGCTTCGCCTTGCTGGTTTCCAGCGGCTGGATATAAACCGGCTTGAAAAATCCGGGCACCGCCGCAGAGGCCATCAGGATGTCCTGCACGATCTTGACCCGCTTCGGATGGCCAGAGACGGCAATGCGCCCCACATCCCAGACCACGAGCTTGCCGGCATCAAGATTGGTGGTGCCGATATACAGCCGCCGCCCCTTGCGGTATTCGCGTGCGATCTTGTCAAGAAAGGCCGGCGTGACCACCGCTTCCACCTTCCTGCGCAGCGGCGTGTTGTCGGTGAGACTGTCGGAGGTCACCCCTTCAAGCACCGACTTGGGTCGGAAGATATCCTTGGCGTCCACGCCGGTGTAAAGCGCATGCAGCGCCTCGTCATACTGCGGCCCGAGAAAGGCAAAGACGGAGAGCAAGGCGCCGGTGGAAATGCCGGTAACGATATCGAACTGCGGCCGCTTGCCGCTTTCCGTCCAGCCTTTCAGCACACCGGCACCAAAGACGCCTTCCGCGCCACCGCCGGACAGCGCAAGAATCTCCAGCCTCTTGCCGGGCTTGACATCCGCAATGGTGGCGGCGGGATTGTCTGCCTCGTCATAAAGCGACACCGACCCTTGCGGCGTTGTCGTGCGCAGGGCCGGATCCTCCAGCGGCCGGGTGACCTCCGCACCGCATCCCGCCAGCCAGACGGCCGCAACAATCAGCAGACACCAGGACACAAGGCGCCGGATCAGGCTCCCGGACGTTTTGAAATTCATATATGCAATGCCGGCACCCTGCATTATGGATGCGCTCCCCAACACGTCCTCGCTGGCATCTCAGGGTAGGTGAACCCGGCCCGTTCGGCAACTGCCGATTCGTTTTTTTATCCCGGGCTTTCCGAAAAAGTGCGCCCCGATGCAGCATGCCGCGCGCGCCAAACCAGAGCGATTGCGGCCTTACACATAATCCTTGAGAACCTTCGGCACAGGCACCCGCTTTTGCCGACAGGCCGCCTGCACGGTGTTGACCAGCAGCATGGCGATGGTCATCGGCCCCACACCCCCTGGCACCGGCGTGATGGCCGAGGCCACCTTGTGCGCCTCCGCAAAGGCGACATCGCCAACCAGTTTCGGCGAACCGTCCTCTCCCTTCACGCGATTGATGCCAACATCAATCACCACCGCCCCGGGCTTGATCCAGTCACCACGCACCATTTCCGGCCGCCCCACCGCCGCCACCAGAATGTCCGCCCGCCGTGTCACCTCCGGCAGATCGCGCGTGCGGGAATGCGCGATGGTCACCGTGCAGTTTTCCGCGAGCAGAAGATGCGCAAGCGGCTTGCCGACAATATTGGAGCGGCCGATGACCACGGCCTGCAGGCCCTCCAGCGTCTTGCGCACCTGCTTGATCAGCAGGATGCAGCCCTTGGGCGTGCACGGCACCAGCCCCTTGCGCCCGGTCATCAAACGCCCGGCATTGACCACATGAAAGCCGTCCACGTCCTTTTCAGGATCAATGGCGTCGATCACCGCACTTGTGCGGATCTGACGCGGCAGCGGCAGCTGCACGAGAATGCCGTGCACATCCGGATTGGCGTTGAGCTTGGCAATCCGGTCCAGCAGCTCGCGCTCGCTGGCATCGGCCGGCAGCTTGTATTCAAAGGAGCGCATGCCGGCCTCCACCGTGCGCCGTCCCTTGTTGCGCACATAAACCTGCGACGCGGGATCGTCCCCCACCAGCACAACGGCAAGCCCCGGCGTCAGGCCATGGCGCTTTTTCAGCTCGGCCACCGCCTTTGCCACCTTTTCCTGCACCCTGGCAGCCAGGGCCTTGCCATCGATGATCCGTGCCTCGCTCATCTCCGCCTCGTTGCTCCCGAAATCCCCTGCCTTGCCGGTTACATCCCAAAGGCCGCGAACATCACTGGCCTGCATATCTCTCAAGTCTCCGCGCCGCCGTCCTGCTCATGGCGGGCGATATGGGCTTTCAGGCGTTCAAGTGCCTCATCAAACGGCGGCGCGATCTTGAATACCTTGTTGCGCGACGTCTCGCCCGCCGCCAGTGACACCGCCGATTTCGGCACCTTCAGCGCCTTGGCCAGCAGCGCTATGGCGCGTTTGTTCGCCTTGCCTTTCTCCGGCGGCACAGAGACGAAAACATTCAGCCGCCTGCGGCCATCCGCGTCCTCTTTCAGGCCTCCAAGCCCGTCATGACGGGCATTGGGTGTTAGCCGCACATGAATGAGAAGATGCTCCTTGACGATCTCGTAGGGATCCTTGCTCACGAAAACCTCATCATGAATCGGAATGGCCTTCCGCCGTCGTCACCGGATTGGGTCAGGCCATTCATGCCAGCCCCAGCTTGAAGAACAGCCACACGGCCAGATACTGCAAGAAGTAGATGCCCAGCAGCAGGATCATGGGCGAAATATCGATGCCGCCCAGATCGGGCAGAAAACGCCGGATGGGGCGCAGGGCCGGCTCCACCAGCCGCGAGAGGCCATAAAGGATCTGTCGCACGACAGGATTGGACGGATTGATCACGTTGAAGGCAATGAGCCAGCTGGCAACCACCCATGCGATGACGATCCAGAAATAGATGTCCAGCACCGTAATGATCAGCCACAGGATCGGATTGTACATCATGGGCAGGCAGTCCCGTCCGCTGTTGAATACCCAATGCGCCCCCTGTGTCATTCACGGCCGGGAGCACCCTGCCGATGTAGCCCTTAAACTGCCAGGGTGCAAGGCTGCTCGGCCCCACATGGCCGCATGAGGGCGAAGAGCGATGCCTGCTTCTTGACAGCCGCCTTCAGGCGGCATAGATGATCGACACAACTTTCCCCTTCGCGGGATCGCAACACCGACATGGGGCCGTAGCTCAGTTGGGAGAGCGCAGCGTTCGCAATGCTGAGGTCAGGGGTTCGATCCCCCTCGGCTCCACCACTTTTCTCTTGAAGGTTTCCCTCCATCTATGGGCTTGCCTCCACACGCACAACAATGGCATGATTTATGCTCGCACGCATAGCGCGATCACGACTTGCAGGCCCTTTGTCCCAAAAGAATACAAACCACGAGGCAAAAGCATCACAGGCGTGCAAAATGACACATTTCATCTTGCAGGCCCGTGCGGAAGCCCTCTTAAATTTTCATTGGAGCGACGGAATTGATGATTCTCGAGCGTTAAGGGGAATGAAGCGAAAGATCACCACCCTGAATGTGAGGCAATGGTGAAAGTCGTGCTGTAAAGTTTGAAAGTTGCTGATGGGTGTCCCGTCAATCCGCCCGGATGCCGATGGATGGGGCCCCTCAGCTCGGGGCGATGTCATGACACGCGGACGGATCCGGCTCCGAAAGCCCCCGGGGAGTCGGGTCTCACCGCAGGCCGGAACGGATCCGCAGACCCGCTTCGGCTGTCATGGCATCGCCCTTTTCCTTGCTTCATTTCGCCGGTTATTTAACGTCACGCTTGTGGCCGGATTTTGACAATCATTCGTTGAAAGATTTTTTCTGCTGAACATCGTAAACGGCTTTTTCGTCTACCAACTTAAGAAAAACTATTGTCGTTTGAAAGTTAGGTTTAATCAGCCCTCCCTTTCCCTGCATGGCGCAACTTGCCCCTGCTGCGGCAACGGGTCACGCTTCTCGCTTCAACATCATCCGAAAATCTAAGTTCATCATTGCCGCAGGCCCGTGCTACTTTGCAGCGGCGGACTTTGCAGCCCTTTACACGAGAACCAACGAACGCGGCTGCTCTCCGCCAAGCGACAGTCAGAGGAGAGGGAGTTTTTCATGAGCGAGAAGAAACTGATCGTGAACCGCCGCCAGATCATTCGCGGTGCGGCTGGCGGTGCCGCGCTTGCCGTGCCCATCCTGCACTACATCAAGGACGCGCACGCCGAGGAATACTGCAACATGCCCAAGGGCAAGGAGGTCGTCCTCGGCTTCAACGTGCCCCAGACCGGCCCCTATGCTGATGAGGGTGCCGACGAGCTGCGCGCCTTCAAGCTGGCGGTGAAGCACCTCAACGGCGAGGGCGACGGCGGCATGCTCAACACCTTCAAGCCCTCCTCGCTGAAGGGCAACGGCATCCTGGGCAAGAAGGTCACCTTCGTTACCGGTGATACCCAGACCAAGTCCGACGCCGCCCGCGCGTCCGCCAAGCGCATGATCGAGAAGGACAAGGCGATCATGATCTCCGGCGGCTCGTCCTCCGGCGTGGCCATCGCCGTGCAGTCCCTGTGTCAGGATGCGGGCGTCATCTTCATGGCCGGCCTGACGCACTCCAACGACACCACCGGCAAGGACAAGCGGCGTCATGGCTTCCGCCACTTCTTCAACGCCTACATGTCCGGCGCCGCCCTCGGCCCAGTGCTGGCCAAGGCTTACGGCAAGGATCGCCGCGCCTATCACATCACCGCGGACTACACCTGGGGCTGGACCCAGGAGGAGTCCATGAAGAAATTCACCGAGAAGGAGGGCTGGCAGACGGTCAAGACCGTGCGCGTGCCGCTGGGCGCCGGTGACTATTCGCAGTACCTCACCCCGGTGCTCTCCTCCGGTGCCGATGTGCTGATCCTGAACCTGTACGGCAAGGACATGGTCAACGCCTTAACCCAGGCCGTGCAGTTCGGCATGCGCGACAAGGTGGTCAACGGCAAGAACTTCGAGATCGTCGTGCCGCTGTTCTCGCGCCTGATGGCCCAGGGTGCCGGCGAGGCCATCAAGGGCATCTACGGCTCGGTGAACTGGAACTGGCAGCTTCAGGACGAGGCCACCAAGGCCTTCGTGAAGTCCTTCGGTCAGGAATATGGCTTCCCACCCTCCATGGCGGCCCACACCTGCTATGTGCAGACCATCCTCTATGCCAACGCCTGCGAAATGGCGGGCACCTTCTCGCCGGCAGGCGTCATTCCGGCGCTGGAGGGCTTCAAGTTCGACGGTCTCGGCAACGGGCCGACCGAGTATCGCGCCGCCGACCATCAGTGCTTCAAGGACGTGCTGGTGGTGAAGGGCAACGAGAAGCCCACCTCCAAGTTCGACCTGCTCTCCGTGGTGGAGCTCACGCCGCGCTCCAAGGTCGAGTACGATCCCAAGATCTTCGGTGGCGAGCTCGGCCCGATCAACACCAAGCCTTGCTGACGCATCCGTTGGCAGGCATGCTTTCGTTCCCGGCCATGTCGATCCGGAAAGGACGGCATGGCCGGGCCCTACCCGGGACAGGTTTGACGCTTTCGCCTGAACACCGCTCGCCGCCTTGAAAGGCGCAAGGGCCGGTGAAGGCATCCTTGCGGCACTGCCTCGTTTATGATCATCGGGGCCTTGTGCATGCCGCGGGGAACGGCAGAAGACACCGCTTCAAGCCGCGTTTGGGCGCGTAAACGACCGGCACGCCGGCAGAAGTTTCAAGAGGGGCCGAATGGACGCCATACTGCTTCAGGTTCTCAACGGGCTGGACAAGGGCGGCGCCTATGCGCTCATTGCCCTCGGCCTGACGCTGGCCTTCGGCACACTGGGCATCGTCAACTTCGCACACGGCGCCCTGTTCATGCTGGGTGCGTTCTGTGCCGTGGCCCTCAACAAGCTGCTCACGTTAGAGAAGGTCACGCTCGACCCCACCCAGAAGACGCCCTGGGGCGCACCGCTGGAGATCCGCACGCCCTATGTCGAGGCCTGGCTTGGTGATTTCGGCAAGTTCCTCGTCGACTGGTCCGTGCCCATTTCCATTCTTGTCGTCGTGCCGGTCATGCTGCTCATCGGCATCGCCATGGAGCGCGGCCTGATCCGCCATTTCTACAAGCGCCCGCATGCCGATCAGATTCTGGTCACCTTCGGCCTTGCCATCGTGCTGCAGGAGATCGTCAAACACTTCTTCGGCGCCAATCCCATTCCCGTTCCCGCCCCGGCCATCTTCGCCGGTTCGGCGGATGTCGGCGCCCTCTTCGGCCTGCCGCCCAACACCATCGTCTATCCCTGGTGGCGGCTGATCTATTTCCTCTTTGCGCTTGTCGTCATCGGCATCGTCTTCGCCTTCCTGCAGCTGACCACCTTCGGCATGGTTGTGCGCGCCGGCATGCGTGACCGTGAGACCGTCGGCCTGCTTGGCATCAACATCGAGCGGCGCTTCACCATCGTTTTCGGCATCGCTGCCATTGTCGCCGGCCTTGCTGGCGCCATGTACACGCCGGTGCTGCCGCCGAACTATCACATCGGCATGGACTTTCTCGTGCTCTCCTTCGTGGTGGTCGTGGTCGGCGGCATGGGATCGCTGGGCGGTGCCGTTCTGGCCGGCTTCCTGCTCGGCATCCTGCAGTCCTTCGCCTCCATGAACGAGGTGAAGGCCATCATTCCCGGCATCGACCAGATCATCATCTATCTGGTCGCCGTCGTCATCCTGCTTACCAGGCCGCGTGGCCTCATGGGCCGCAAGGGCGTGATGGAGGACTGACCGGCCATGTTCAAACGCAACGCACGGCAGGATCTCATCTTCTTCCTGGTGTTCTCGGCCTTTGTGCTGAGCATGCCGGTGCTGCTCGCTCCCATTGGCGCGGGCTATCCCGACCTGCTGCAGAAATTCGCCATCTACGGGCTGTTCGCCATTGGCTTCAACATCCTCTTCGGGCTTACCGGCTATCTGTCGTTCGGCCACGCTGCCTTTCTCGGTGTTGGCTCCTATGCGGCGGTGTGGATGTTCAAGCTGCTGACGATGAACGTCATCCCGGCCATCGTCTTCGCCGTCATCATCTCGGGGCTGTTTGCCCTTGCCATCGGCTATGTCTCGCTCAAGCGCTCGGGCATCTATTTCTCCATCCTCACCCTCGCCTTTGCCGAGATGTCCTACAAGCTGGCCTATTCCGTGCTCACGCCGCTGACCAATGGCGAAACGGGCCTGCAGGTGAAACTGCGCGCCTCCGGGCCGGTCACCGACCTCATCAATCAGGACGTACGCGTTCTGGATGCCGCCATGGGTATTGAGGAGAACGGCATTCCTGCACCCAGCCTCTTCGGTCTGGAAATCACCGGCTGGCAGGCCTTCTATCTTTGCGCCGTCATGCTGATCGCCGGCTTTTACATCGCCATGCGCATCAACCGCTCCAGCTTCGGCATGATGCTGCGGGCGATCAAATCCAACCAGAACCGTCTCAACTACACCGGCGTCTATCCGCGCCCCTATCTTCTCGCTGCCTTCACCATTTCCGGCATGTATGCCGGCCTGGCCGGAGCCCTGCTGGCGGTCACCGACCCGCTCGCCGGTGCCGAGCGCATGCAGTGGACGGCCTCCGGCGAGGTGGTGCTCATGACCATTCTCGGCGGCGCCGGCACATTGCTCGGGCCTTTCCTCGGCGCGGCCGTCATCAAGTATTTCGAGAACATCTTCTCCGCCATCAACGAGAACAGCCTCCATGCCGTTCTCTCTTTCCTCCCCGATCCGGTGGAGAATGCCCTCGTCTCCGTCCTCTCCATGTTCGTGGGCGAGGGCTGGCATCTCACGCTGGGTCTGCTGTTCATGCTCATCGTCATCTTCCTGCCCGGCGGGCTGATTGAGGGCTTCAATCGCCTCATCGGCCTCTTTACCCGCAGCAGGAAGCAGACCACGGGCGAAAATCGCGAGGAGGCGTGATCCATGGCGGCCATTCTTCAGATCACCGACGTCAACAAGAGCTTTGGCGGCCTGCGTGCGCTGTGGGACGTCAACCTCACGGTGGAGGAAGGCACCGTTCATGCCATCATCGGCCCCAACGGCGCCGGCAAGTCCACCCTGCTCAACTGTCTCGTCGGCCGGCTGAAGCCCGATACCGGCTCCGTCACCTTCGAGGGCCGGCCCATCATCGGCCTGCCGCCGCATCGCATCAATCAGCTCGGCATCGCGCGGGTGTTTCAGACGCCGGAGATCTTCGAGGATCTCACCCTGCTTGACAACGTGCTCATCCCGGCCATGGCCAAGGAGGACGGCGCCTTTCGCCTCAATGCCTGGCAGCGGGTGACGCGCAGGCGTGCCCTGATCGAGGAAGCCGAGCACATTCTGGAGGATGTGGGTCTTGCCGATCAGCGTCACCGTATCGCCGCCGCGCTCTCCCGCGGCGACAAGCGGCGGCTGGAGCTGGCCATGTGCCTGATCCAGAAGCCCAAGCTGCTGCTGCTTGACGAGCCCACCGCCGGCATGTCCCGCGCCGATACCAACAACACCATCGAGCTGCTGAAGAAGATCGGCGAGAAGGGCATCACCAAGATCATCATCGAACACGACATGCACGTGGTCTTCTCCCTGGCGCACCGCATCTCCGTGCTCGCCCGCGGCACCTTCATCGCCGACGGCACGCCGGACGAGATCAAGGGAGACCCGAAAGTGCAGGAAGCCTATCTGGGAGGTGCGCATCTATGACTGAGACTGCTGCCGCCATGGACGCGAAGACCGAAACCCAAAAGGCCTCCCGCCCCTTTTTCGAGGCCCATGACCTGCATGCCTATTATGGCGAAAGCTACATCGTGCAGGGCGTTTCGCTGAGCATGCAGGAAGGCGAGATCCTGGCCCTTCTCGGGCGCAACGGCGCCGGCAAGACCTCCACCTTGCGCGCCATCGCCCGCCTTGCCGAGCCGGAGCTGAAATCGGGCGAGATCTGGCTCAATGGCGAGCCCTTGCATACCATGCAGGCCTGGCAGGCCGCCCGGCGCGGCATTCAGCTTGTCCCTGAGGACCGGCGCATCATTGGCGGCCTCACCGTGGAAGAAAACCTCAAGCTTGCGCAAATCGCCGAACCCAGGGGCTGGCCGCTGGAGAAGATCTACGAGCATTTCCCCCGCCTTGCCGAGCGTCGCGATCAAGAAGGCATCACCCTCTCCGGCGGCGAACAGCAGATGCTGGCCGTGGCCCGCGCGCTTGCCCGCGATGTGAAGCTGCTTCTGCTCGATGAGCCCTATGAGGGTCTCGCTCCCGTCATCGTGCAGGAGATCGAGAAGATCCTGCAGAGCATCAAGGAAATGGGCATCACCACCATCCTCGTGGAACAGAATGCCATCGCCGCCCTGCAGCTGGCCGATCGCGCCGCCATTCTCGACATGGGCCAGATCGTGTTCGACGGTTCCGCGCAGGAGGTGCTCGACGACGAGGAGCTGCGCCAGCGCTATCTCGCCATCTGATATCCGGCAGGCGCCCTTGCCACGTCAGGAGAGTTTACAAGCCGCCGCCGCCCGCGTTAAATCGGCCGGTGCGAGCCGTCGCATTCGTGTTGGGCCAGGGCTCTTCCATCACGCGATAGGAAGGGCAATGAACTGATCCCGCCTTGTAATCGGGAGTGATCGCGCCATGAGCAAGCGCAAGCCGCTGGTGATCGTGACCCGCAAGCTGCCTGACGTCGTTGAGACGCGCATGAAGGAGCTGTTCGACACGCGGCTCAATGTCACCGACACGCCCTTTACCCGCGAACAGCTCATCGAGGCCATGCGCGAGGCCGACGTGCTCGTGCCCACGGTCACCGACCAGATCGACAAGGGCGTCATCGCCCAGGCCGGCGAGCGGCTCAAGCTCATCGCCAACTATGGCACCGGCGTGGATCACATCGACGTGGAGGCGGCCACCGCCCGCGGCATCACCGTCACCAACACCCCCGGCGTGCTCACCGAGGACACCGCCGACATGACCATGGCCCTCATCCTCGCCGTCTCCCGCCGCCTCATCGAGGGCGCGGAGATCATCCGCCGCGAGGGCAACCGCTGGCCCGGCTGGTCGCCCACCTGGATGCTGGGACACCGCATCTGGGGCAAGCGCCTCGGCATCATCGGCATGGGCCGCATCGGACAGGCCGTGGCCCGCCGCGCCAGGGCCTTCGGCATGCAGGTGCATTATCACAACCGCAAGCGCGTGCATCCCGACATCGAGGAGGAACTCGAGGCCACCTACTGGGAGAGCCTCGATCAGATGCTGGCGCGCATGGATATCATCTCCATCAACTGCCCGCATACGCCCGCCACCTATCATCTGCTCTCCGCCCGCCGTTTGAAGCTGCTGCAGCCGCACGCCATTATCGTCAACACCGCCCGCGGCGAGATCATCGACGAAAACGCCCTTGTCCGCATGCTTCAGGCCGGAGAGCTGGGCGGTGTCGGCCTGGATGTCTTTGAAAACGAGCCGGCGGTGAATCCCAAGCTGCTCGAATGCCCCAACGCCGTGCTTCTGCCGCACATGGGTTCGGCCACCATCGAAGGCCGCATCGACATGGGCGAGAAGGTCATCATCAACATCAAGACCTTCGTGGACGGCCACACCCCGCCCGACCGCGTTCTGCCGTCCATGCTGTGAGAGCGCATAGTGCCTGCGCGCTTCCGAAATGGAGCGATCCAAGCTTCGCGCATGCACGGGAAAACTATCAACTGCGCCCTTTTGAACGGTGGGCCCTGATCAACCACGGCTGTCAAGAATATTAGAATATTATCATATACTTGCCGCCATGCTCCTCTGATGACGTGCCTTTACCACCCGAATCGCAAAAACGGCGCGTGCTGTCCACGGATTCCTTAAGAGTTTGACATGACGCAAGAATCTTCATGAAGTTCCTGTAATGTTCGGAGCACATTGTCGCACCATCTCCCGGCCCGCTTGCAATTTATTCAAGAGCCTGCGAAATACGGCTCCGCAAGGCCGGAACGCACTTTTCCGTCCATGCAATGCCCTTCCTGGGCGTTTCCTCCCTAGACTTGGGCCGCGCCAACCAACGCGGCCCCTTTTCTTTTCGGGCGGGAGAACAGAACTTTCCTGCAACCGCACACCAGACATGACATCTGGCACAGATCCTGCTTTTCATTCACAACCGTAAACGGTTTTCATGCCCCGTGTGCCAGATCGAAACGCCGGGCATGAAGACCGCCCGTTGAACATGCACATGGGCCAGGGAAGGCAACGTGACACGGGCGAAGAGCGAAAGGGACATGGAACAGGTGGCACGCGAGGAACTGCGCCGCGCCCGCGAGGCCGAGGCCGCCTGGCAGGATGCCAGGCTGGCGGTGCAGGATGCCGCCACCTTGCGCCTGTTCTCTCTGGAGCAGGAGCTGCGCCCTTATGTCTCCGCCATGCCGGAAGCCAAAGGCTTTATCGACCTCTCCCTGGTGCCGTCTCATCCGCCTCGCCTGTGGATCGACCTGTCCTCTTACGTTCAGATGGACGAATCGGGACGGCAATACGAGCTGGTGCAAGAGACAATGGACAGCCGCAAGGTGCTGTTTTCCTCTCCGCGACTGGAGGACATGACCGCCTTCGTGCGCCGCTTCATCGCCCATCGCGTCGCCCGTCGTCACCGCTATATCGCCGAGGATGCGCCTCTCGTCGTCGAGTTCGCCTCGGCAGCACCAGAAAAACCTTCCCCGTCTTCTCCGGCGCCCGTGTGGCTTGCCTGGCTTGCCGGCCTGATCAGCGGCATTCTCCTGCTCGCTGCCTGGATTGCGGTCTTCGGCCTGCCCTCCTGGCTGCGTTGAAACCGCCTTTCATGTTCAAAACGGCTCTTGCGGCCTGATGTTTACAAAATGAAACACGGTTTGATTTGAGCCCTTTTTCCCTTGCTGATACAAATCCTCCCGCGGGATGAGGGGCGTAATGTCGCAACGCATGGGCGTTTTCGTTAACCCTTTGCTTACCTTCTCGCTGTTAGCGCCATGCAGGTGATTATCGGTCGGAGAATGACTAAATCCATGAACAGCCGGAGTGAGGAGACGGCGGAGGCGTCCTTGCCGGAAAAGGCGGCGCCGCAGGCGGTGGAAGGCCCGCGGCGCAATGGCGGTTTTTCCACCCTGATCGAGGGCCTGGAATTTGCCGCCCGCACTAATTCCGGCTATGTCTTTCACGCGCCGCGCGGCAAGGTGGAGCGCGTGCTGTCCTATGCCGAGCTCGCCGATGAAGCGCGCGCCATGGCCGGGCGCCTGAAGGCCGCCGGCCTTAAGCGGGGTGATCGCATCGCCGTTGTCGCCGAGACCACGCCGGCGTTCATGATCCTCTTCTTCGGCTGCCAGTATGCCGGCATGTTGCCCTGCTCCATGCCTTATCCCATGCACATCGGCGGCAAGGACGCCTATATCGAGCGCATCGCCGCCATGATGCGCGCCGCTGATGCCGCTGCCGCTGTCGGCCCTGCGGAATTGAAGGATCATCTGCAAAAGGCAGCCGAGCGCGCCGGGGTTTCCCGTGTCATCACCCATGAAGAGCTGGCCGCGCTCTCTCCGGCCGCCGATGCCCTGGCCCCCTTCTCCGCGGATGAAGCCGCCTACATCCAGTATTCTTCCGGCTCCACTTCCGCGCCCAAGGGGGTGCTCATCTCCCAGCGGGCCATCTGCGCCAACACCACCGGCATTCTCCGCCACGGGCTGAAGATCCGCAATGAGGATCGCGCCTTTTCCTGGCTGCCGCTCTATCATGACATGGGCCTCGTCGGTTTTTGCCTGGCGCCGATGATGGGACAGGTGCCCGTGCACTATCTGCCCACGCCCGCCTTTGCTCGGCGCCCTGCCCTGTGGCTGAAGCTCATGTCACAGTGGCGCTGCACCATCGCCTATGCGCCCTCCTTCGGCTACGATCTTGCCGCCCGCCGCATCAATGGCGAGGCAAAAACGCTGGACCTTTCCGCATGGCGCATCGCCGGCATCGGCGGCGACATGGTCCGCGCCGACGTGCTTGAATTCTTTGCCGAAAAGCTGGCTGTTGCCGGGTTCCGCCCCGAGGCCTTCCTGCCCAGCTACGGCATGGCGGAAATGTCTCTGGCCATCACCTTTTCCGATCTCGACAGCCGCTTTAGCACCGACACCGTGGATCGCGCGATGATGAAGCTGTGCCATCGCGCCGTGCCCGCCCGGAGCACCGATCCGCATCGCGCCCGCACCTTCGTCGTCTGCGGCCGCCCGCTGCCTGATCATGAGGTGCGCATCGTCGATGCCGAGGGCCGTCCGCTGCCGGAGCGTCACATCGGTCACATCTGGGTAAAGGGCCCCTCCATGATGGACGGCTACTATCGCAATCCCGAAGCCACGGCGGCGGTGATGCGCCCCGACGGGTTCATGGACACCGGCGACATGGGCTATCTCCTGAACGGCGAGCTTGTCATCACCGGCCGCGCCAAGGACCTCATCCTCTATCACGGCCGCAACATCTGGCCGCAGGACATCGAATGGGCGGCGGAAAAGGTTGCTCCTCTGCGCTCCGGTGATGTCTGTGCCTTTTCCGTGGAGAACGAGGACGGCAGTGAACGGATCGTCGTGCTCGCCGAATGCCGCCTCAACGATCCTGCAGACCGTGCCGATCTGAAAAAGCGCATTTCCGCCGCCGTGCATCAGGCCGCCGGCGTGGAATGCGACGTGGTGCTGGTGCCGCCGCATTCCCTGGCCTTCACCTCCTCCGGCAAGCTGGCCCGCGCCCGCACCCGCGCGCTCTATCTCGCCGGCGACATTGAGCCCCTGCCCGTGCCCACTGGAACGGAAACCATGGCCAGCGCCGCCGGGGCGTAAGCCTGGCAATGCCTGTGAGCGGTTGACAGGCCGGGGAAAACGAGGGCTTCCGCCATGCTGCCAAGATCTTCATGGGCATAACCAGCCTCGGCAGAACCAGGTCAGGCGCAAAAAAGTGTCTGGCTGCCAAAGCAGAAAAGACGACGAAAAACCGTGTCCCGCAAAACCTGCATCGCTCTCACCGGCGCCACGGGCTTCGTCGGCTCTCATGTTCTCGCCGCTCTCTTGAAACAGCATCACCCCTTGCGCCTCCTGGTGCGCAATCCGCAGAAACTGCGCCTGCCACAGGAGGCGAAAGGGCGGCTTGAGATCATAACCGGCGATCTCACTGACAAGGACGCCCTGCGCCGGCTCGTTGACGGCGCTGATGCCGTCATTCACATCGCCGGCGCCGTGGCCGCCGCCCGCCCCGCGGACTTCTTTCGCATCAATACCGAAGCGGCGGTCAGTCTGGCCGAATGCGCCGAAAGTTCGGGCGTGCGCCGTTTCGTGCACGTCTCCTCCCTGGCCGCGCGCGAGCCACACCTTTCCGCCTATGCCGCCTCCAAGGCCGAAAGCGAGCGCGCTCTTATCGCCCTGGCCCGGAGGGATGATGATGCCATGCGCATCGCCATCGTCCGCCCCCCCGCCGTTTATGGCCCGGGCGATCCCGCAACCCTTGGCCTCATAGATCAGCTCTCGCGCAAACGCGCCCTTTTGCCCGGACACGAAAACATGCGCTTCTCGCTCATTCATGCCGCCGATCTCGCCGAGGCGCTTGTGCGCATCGCCACGGATGAAGCAGAGCGCATTGTCCAGGGAGAAATCCTGGAAGTGGACGACGGCCGCCCCGGTGGCTATACGTGGCCGGACATCGCCGCCATCGTTTCAGATGTGATGCGGCGCCCGGTGCGGGTCATCCACCTGCCGAAAGGGCTCGTTGCCCTTGCCGGACAGGCCGCGAGCCTCTATGCACGTCTCACTGGCCGGGCCGTCATCCTCTCGCCCGGCAAGGTGCGCGAGCTTTATCATCACGACTGGCTGGCCCGTTCGCCCAAGGTTCAGGACCGGCTGGACTGGACAGCCCGCCGCCAATTTGCTGAAGGTTTTGCCGAAACCCTTTCCTGGTATTGCGCCGAGGGCTGGCTGCCGGCCAATCGCCTGCCCGCGCATCTGCGCAAGACCAGCGCTGCGGACCATCACTGAGGACGGGATGCGTCATGACCACGCGTGACGAAATCATCGCCAGGCTTACCGAGCTTCTCGCTCCCTTCAACAAGGAAGGCGTGCCCTTGACCCCGCAGACGGACATCGCCGCGGAGCTCAACATCGATTCCGCCGGCGTGATGGATTTCATCATGGAAGTGGAAGACACCTTCGATATCGACATTCCCTTGAATGTCCTTTCCGAGACACGCACCATCGAGGATCTCGCCCGCGTGGTCGAGGAACGCCTCGCCTGACATGCCAAGGAAAACGAACTTACGGACAAGACAGGACGCCCCCGCATGAAGGATCTTCTCGAAAAGCATCGCCCCGTCTTTGAGCGGCACGAAGTACTTGTGCAAGCGGGCGCCGATGCCGTCGGCCTCGTCAACGATCGCGTCCTCTCCCCCACCCGCGCCATCATCGGCGGGCGGGAGGTGATCCTGGCCGGCACCAACAATTACATGGGCATCACCTTTGATCCCGACTGCATCGAGGCCGGAAAGCGCGCTTTGGAGGAATACGGCACCGGCACCACCGGCTCACGCATCGCCAATGGCACCTATGCCATGCATCGCGAGCTGGAACAGGCCCTGGCCCGCGTTCTCAACCGCAAGCACTGCATCGTCTTCTCCACCGGTTACCAGGCCAACCTCGGCATGATCTCCGGCCTTGCCGGCCCGGAAGACACCATCTTCATCGATGCCGATTCTCACGCCTCCATTTACGATGGCTGCAAGCTCTCCGGCGCCCAGGTCATTCGCTTCCGTCACAATGATCCGGACAATCTCGCCCGCAAGCTCTCCCGCCACGATCCCGGCAAGGGCGGCCGGCTCGTGATCCTTGAGGGCATCTATTCCATGCTGGGCGACCGCGCGCCGCTTGCCGAGTTCATCGCGGTGAAGCGCGAATACGGCTTTCAGCTCCTGCTGGATGAGGCGCACTCTTTCGGCGTGCTGGGCGAACATGGCCGCGGCCTGGCCGAGGAAGCCGGCGTGGAAAGCGAAGTGGATTTCGTCGTTGGCACCTTCTCCAAATCCATAGGCGCCATCGGCGGCTTCGGCGCCGGCGATCATCCCCTCTTCGAGGCCCTGCGCTGGGCGGCCAAGCCCTACATGTTCACGGCCTCCCCCTCGCCCGCTTCCATCGCCACCTCCCTGTGCGCCGTGCACAAGATCGAAAACGAGCCCTGGCGACGGAAACAACTGATGGAGAATTCGCGCCGCTTGCATGAGGGCTTCAAGAAACTGGGGCTCAAGCTGGGCTGCGAGGAGGTTTCTCCCGTCATCGCCGTTCAGTGTCCGGACGAACCGTCCACGCTTGCCATGTGGAACGCCCTGCTCAAGGCCGGCGTTTACGTCAACATCGCCCTGCCGCCCGGCACACCCGGCGGCGTGCATCTGCTCAGATGCTCCGTATCCGCCGCCCACACCGAGGAGGACATCGACCGCATCATCGCGCTCTTCGCTCAGGTCGTTGCCGCCCAGCCGGGCATGGTTGCCGAAGCCTGATCCTCCTCTTATACCAGTTGCGCTAAGGCTGACCGGTAAAATCGCCCCGCGCCCCCGCCCAAGCCCTTGTTTATAATAATTGGGGGGTTGGGTGGGGGCGCGGGGCGGCGGGTGGTTCATTATGCAGATTGGTATTATGCCGGATACCGTGGCGCATACCCCTCGGAAGAACAGGCCTTTCCGTGCCGAGCCATGTCACCAGCAATGGAGAACGCAACCGCCGCTCCCATCGCCGTGGCGCTCTATCAGCCGGACATTCCGGCTAACCTCGGTGCCACCGCGCGCATGTGCGCCTGCTTCGGCCTGCCTTTGCATGTCATAGAGCCCGCAGGCTTTCCCTGGTCGCACAAGGCCTTGAAGCGCGCCGGCATGGATTATCTCGATCACGTGCGCATCATCCGACATGACAGCTGGCAGGCCTTTCTGAAGGCCATGGGCGATCGCCGCCTCATCCTCGCCAGCACGCGCGCCGCCTTTCCGCATCATGCCTTCTTCTATGCGCCGGGAGACATTCTGCTCTTCGGACGGGAATGCTGCGGTGTTCCGCAGGAGGTGCATGATGCAGCCCATGCCCGCGTGCGCATTCCGCTGCGGCCAGGCTTACGCTCGCTCAATGTCGCCATGAGCGCCGGCATCATCGCTGCGGAGGCTTTGCGGCAGCTTTCAGCCTTTCCGGAGGAATCTCGATAATTTCCGGCTCAGCCGTGTAAATGAGCAGGGCCCGCACCGGCCGATCCGGCCAGAGGGAGCGCATGGCCAGCGCATAAAGCGCAAGCTGCCGGATATGGTCCTCAGGCACTTTGTCGATGCTCTTGGGCGGCGGGCGCATGGTCTTGTAATCGGCAACGATCACCTCCCGCTCCGTCACCACCAGCCGGTCGATCTGACCGGCCACCATCATCTCCCCATCCGCGCTGGCAATCCGCGCCGCTAAGGGCACTTCTGCCCGGCTGTCCGGCCCGAAAAGCGCTGCATAATCTGGGTTATCAAGAAGCCGCTTCACTTCCCCCCAGATGTCCTGCGCCTCCTGATGAGAAAGCGACCGCGGCGGTCGCATCAGCCAGGCAAGCGCCCGCTCTTCGCGCGTTTCCGGCGCAATCTCCGGCAGAAGCTCCAGCAGCCGGTGAATGATGCGCCCGCGCCCGAAGCGGGCCTTTTTCTTCTGCTCGGCTTTCAAGGGGGAAAGCACGCGCTCTGTCTCAGAAACAGCGCCCGCCGCATCCTCCTCCATCCCCGCCGGACGCAGCGCCCGCGAAGGCGCCAGCCACTCCTGCGCCACCGGCTGCGCTACCGGCTGCATCGCCCATTCCGGCAAGGCCGCCTCGGCTGTCTGTTCCTGATCTGCGGTCATGGCCGAACGGAACATATCGCCTTCCGCCATGCGCCAGCCCAACAGCTGCCCCGCCGCATCGCGCAGCGCATGCGCGCTATTCGCCCCTTCGGAAAACAGGGCCTGCAGCATGATGCGATACCAGCTGTCGCGGGGAAGGCGCTCAATGAGTTTAAGCGCCCGTTCCTCATCGCTCAGGTCGCCATCTTCCTTCTTCGCGCGCTGGGAAGGCGCCGCTGCAATATAGAGCCGGTCCCGCGCACGGGTCATCGCCACATAGAGCAGCCGGTGATGTTCGGAAAGCTGCCGCCGCATCCAGGCATCGAACATCACATTCGCCTGTTCATTGCGGTCAGCCGAAGACAGAACCCAGAAGGGAATTTCCACCTGATGCTCCAGCTCCTCCGGCTTGAGCGGCACGCGAATGATCTTGGTCTTGCGCCTGTCAAAAGGATCATCACAGGTATCGGGCAGAAAGACCACCGGCGCCTCAAGCCCCTTCGCCCCGTGCACGGTCATCACCCGCACCTCGTCGCGACGCCCCTCGTCCGTATCCGTCTCGCGCCGGATCTCGGGCGCGGCCATCTCAAGCCAGTCGGCAAATCCGGCCGGCGCGCCGCCATGCTCCATCTCATAGGCCCGCGCCATATCAAGCAGCGCATCCAGCGGCTCCGCCGCCTCTTCGCCCAGCCGCTCAATGAAACGCCGCCGGCCGCCATCGCGCCCCAGGACCCGCGCCAGAAAGGCGAAGGGAGAGAGAAAGCCTGCTTCCGACCACCAGGCATCCAGCTGCGCCACCGCTTGAGTGTAAGGCCTGCCTGCCTTGGCCGCGTTCTGCAGCCGTCGCCACAGGCTCGCCTCCTCCGCCCGTCCCCGTTCACTCAAGGCAATGAGGTCATCGTCATCAAAGGGACGGCCGTCATCACGCGCCAGCAAGGGGCTTTTCAGCACGCAGGCCAGGGAGAGGTCATCCTCCCGGTTGGCGAGAAAGCGCAGAAGTGCCAGCATATCCTGCACCGCCAGATAATCCGGCAGCTTCAGGCGATCCGCGCCCGCCACAGGAATACCGCTCTGTTTCAGAACGCTGATGATCGTTTCCATGAAATCGCTGCGCGAGCGCAAAAGGATGAGCACATCGCCATAGCGCACCGGCCGATAGCTCTTCGGCCCCTCCCGCACCGGTACGCCCTCGGCAATGAGCCGGCGGATGGTCTGTGCCATGCGCCGCGCCAGCCGCATGCGCGCATTTTCCCTCACCCGCAAGGAATCGGGCGGCGCCCAGGGGCTGCGGGATTCTTGCGCATCCGCCACTTCCGGCAGCCACATCTCAACAAGCCCCGGCGCATCGCCCCAGGCGGAGCGATGCCCTTCGCCCCCTCCGCCATGATCGATCAGGGGCGGATCAAGGTGTTCCAGCACCGCATCCACCGCCTTGAGGATCACCGGTGCGCTGCGGAAGGAGACACTCATCTCCACCGCCTTGAAGGTCAGGCCCGCATCGGAAAAGCAGGCGCGATAATGCGCCTCCATCTCCTTGAAGACTTCCGGCTCCGCCCCCTGAAAGGAATAGATGGACTGCTTGTAGTCACCCACGGCGAAAACCGTGCGCGGCAGATGCGCCGAATTCTCCTCATAACGCCCCCGGCCTGCGCAGAATTCTTCCGTCAGGCGTTTGATGATCTGCCATTGCTGCGGTGAGGTATCCTGCGCCTCATCCACCAGCACATGTTCAATGCCGCCGTCGAGCCGATAGAGCACCCAGGCGGCATCGCCCCGCGCCGGATCCAGAAGATGCAGCGTGCGCGCAATAAGATCATCATAATCGACAACACCCATGCGCCGCTTCAAGGCGGCATAGGTCTCCATCACTGCAAGCCCCGCATTCAGCAGCGCCCGATTGGCATCGCGCACCACACACCCGCGCTCCTGTTGCGCAAACTCGTAAAACTGATCACGAAGATCAAAAAGCTCCTGTGCCAGCCCCGAATGATCATTCCGCACATCCTTGGTGAGCATGCTTCTGTCGGCACGCGGTTCCCCTTTCTGTGTGAGGAACAGACCATCAGCAAATTTCCACAGGAGCGAAACATCATCGCCCTCGGCCAGCGCAAGCAGCTGACGCAACTGTGCTTGCCGTTCGACATCGGTTTTCTTTGAATAACCATCGAGATGCGCAATCAGCTCATCCAGTGCATCACGCACCTTGAGCACCTGCGCCCGCCATGCCTCGCGAAGCTGCTGCTTATTCGTCGTGGCATCATCCACTCCCAATTGTGCGCTCAAGACCGCGTGCCAGGCTTCAAGCAGCGTCTCATTCTCCAGAAACGGCTGCAGCCTGTGGCGATGGCTCAGCAGCTCATTGAGCAGCTCATCCAGCGTCTCTTCCCGCAGCCGCAAGGAGAGCGCGGCCAGATCATCCTTCAGTTTCTCGAGCCGCACCGGATCAAGCGGCGCGGTGCCGGCCAGCACCATGTGCCGCGCTTCCGTGATCAGCTCGCGCGCGCCCTTTTCATCCAGAACCTCAAACCCGGGCGGCAGGCCGGCCTCCACCGGAAAGGCCTTCAGCAAGCGCTCACAGAAGGCGTGAATGGTCTGAACCTTCAGCCCGCCCGGCGTTTCCAGCGCCCGCGCAAACAGCTGTCGCGCCCGCACCAGCGAATCCGCCTCATCAAAGCGCAGGCTGCCGCCGGTGATGTCATAAATCGCCTGCCGCAGCCCCTCATCGTCGAGATCGATCCAATCGGACAGGCGCTTGAAAATGCGCGTTTTCATCTCCGCCGCCGCCGCCCGCGTGTAGGTCAGGCACAGGATGCGCTGCGGATCCACACCCTCCAGCAGCAGGCGGATCACCCGCCCGGTCAGGACATGCGTCTTGCCCGAGCCGGCATGAGCGGAAACAAAGGCGGCGATTTGCGGATTGGCCGCCTCCAGCTGCCGCAGTGTCGCCTCCCTGATTGGATCAGTCTGCCCCCGGGCGCTCATGTTCCGCGCTCCTCATCTTCGCCGGCTCTTGCGCCTTCTTCGGCCTCATCGGCGAGGCGATGCCGCCATTCCTGCCAGCGCGCCAGATGGGCAAACGGCACAAGATAGGGCTTCGCATCCTCAAACCCCACCGGCAGATAGGCCTGATCCTCACGGGCATAGGCACCCATCAGCTGCGCAAGCCCGTTCAGGGCCTCCCGCGCCCGATCATTCGCCTCGTCCGAGTTGCCAAGCCGCTTCACCTCTCCGGGCGGCACGCCACCGGTGAGCCGCACATAAGCAAGTTCCTCAATCGCCCTTGCCGGGCCGATGTCGGCAAAGCCGCCTTTGAGGGCCATGGCCCCTTCAAGATCCAGCTGCGGATCATAGTCGGAGGAATCCGGTTTCTTGCCTGGCGCCTGTCCCGTCTTGAAATCCAGAAGGCGCACCGCACCATTCTCAAGCAGATCAAGCCGGTCCGCCCGCGCCGTCAAGGTGAATGCGCCCCCGCCGTCAAGAGAGAGAACAAGCCGCCCTTCAATTTCCGCATGCACCCGCCGCAGGGATGCGCGCCAGCTTTTCTCCTGCTCCAGAATCCATGCTGCCATGCGCTCAAGCCGCGGCGACCACCAGTGCAGGCGCATCTCATCATCAACCGCTTCCAGAAAGGCCTCCTTGAGAAACGCAAACAGCTGTTCTTCGGCATTCTCCGGCAGATCGGGGCCGGAATGAGCCCTGAAAAACCGCTCCAGCGCCGCGTGAATGGCCGTGCCCAGCTCCCTTGCCCCCATGCGGCAGACAAGATCATCCAGCGGCTCAAGCCCCAAAACCTGCTGCGCGAAAAAGACATAAGGCGCGCGCATCAAAAGCCCCACCCGGGTGACCGACAGGCTGTCCGGCCGCAGGCGCACAGGCGGTCGCGGGCATGGCGGATCAACAGGCCGCGCTCTACCTTTCGGCCGGTCGAGCGCCCGCGCCCATGCAAGCAGATGGGGCTGGGGCCGATCCGCTGCTTCTTGTTCAAGGCTGGATCGCAGCGCCTCAAGACGCAGAATCCAGCGCGAGGGCACCGCCGGCTGCTGATCCACCCGCTTCGCCCAGGTCAGCCAGACCGTGCGGTTGCCCGCCGCCTGCACGAAATCATGTGCGGTCAGCCCAATGCGCCGCTCCGGCACCGGCAGGTCGATGCGCCTCTTGTCCGGCCGGTTGAGGAACGGATCCACCTCCGCCGCCGGCGGCCAGATATCCTCGTTCAACCCGCCGAGGATCTTCACATCCGCCGGCACCAGCCGCGCCTCCAGCAATCCGAGGATGAACAGCCGCACTTGCGCCTTCTGCGGCGGGCGCACCGGCCGCCCCGAAAGTTCCGTGATTAGATAGAGCGCCAGATCCTGCAGCGTCAGCCGCGGGCCGAGATCGGCATGATCGATCAGATCGGAAACCGCCTCCGCCAAAGCCTCGCCCGCCTCGCCTTCCCACAGCAGGCAGCGGCCTTCATCATTGGTGCACAAGCCTTCCGCCGTCTCGAACAGACACCGCAGAAGCGTGCCAAAGTCCACAGGCTTCGCCTGCCGCCCCGCCGCCTGCCGGGCAAGGCTCGAAAGCGCCGTGCTGAGCGCCCGCGCCACCTCGTGCATCGCCGCCCAGTCCTCCGGCGAGAGCGCCCGCACCGCCCTGTGCGCCTGAAAGGGTTCATTTTGCACCGCTTGCTTACGCTGTTGCACCAGCGCCTCCAGCCGCTCAATGCCGGGCCAGGAAGGCAGCGCGCGCAAAACGGCGTTTTCCAGATGGGTGAACCGCTCAAGAAACACCCCGCGCCCCATGCCGCAGCAAACGAAGGGATGCGCCGCCAGCGGCGCCAGCTTTTCCGGTGGAAAGCCATTGAGGGCGGCATCGAGCAACAGTTTCAGGAATACCCCGGGCGGCGCATCGGCCAGCGGCAGCCCCGCAGAATCATCAACCGCAATCCCCCAGCGCGTCAGCTCCTCACGCACCTGCTGCGCCAGCGCCCTGTCCGGCGTGATCAGCGCGGCCGTGCACGGCCGCTTCTCGCCGGTGAAGGCATCCACCACCTCCCGCTCCAGCGTCTCGCGCATGAGAAGCGCAATGGCGCGCGCCTCCTCATGCCGGTCATCGGCGTCGAGAAGATTGAGCCCCTCGCTTCCCTTGAGCAGCACATCGCGCTTCTTGCGCACGATGTTTGGCCATTGATCACTCGTCTCCGCCGGGCGCATCACTTCCGAGAGAAGAAACGCCCGCGCACAGCCCGTATCCGTCCGCCACTCGTCAAGCCCGGGCAGGTCCTCCACCTCCTTCCGGTCGGCGCCAATGGTCTTTAGCAGCCGCTTCATGCCATATTGCGGATGCCCTTCCGGCAGCACATCCCAGCTCTTTTCATCCATGTTCCTGTCAAGCCCGGGCAGGATCACGCAGCCGAGAGGCATATGGGCGATCACCTTCAGCAGCTGCGCCGTGGCCGGGATCGTGCCGGTGGAACCGGCGGCAATCACGGGTGCATCAGGCGGCGATGAGCGATAGCGTTCCGCCTGCGCTTCAATCAGCCGGCTGCGCCGCGCCGCGGCATCCATATAGCCGCGCTCGGCAAGCCGATTGGCATATTCGGCCCGCACATGCCGCAGAAGCGCCCGCGCCGCCAGCCTGTGCTGCGGCCTGTCGTCGTCAAGCAGCGCATCGAGAGCATCAAGGGGCAGATTCTCAATGGCGAAGGCATCGATCAGCCGCGCCAGCGCCCGCGCCATTTTCAACGCCTCGCCGGGATGGGTGCGGATCAGCTCGGACAAGGGCCATTCCCGGTCACTTTCCGCCCATTCCCGCACCAACTCCGCCAGCAGGAAATGCCGCACCACCGGCGGAATGGGCTGCGGCAGATCGGCAATGACCTCCTGCCCCGCCGCATCGAGAAGCGCAAGCTCATCCTCATCAACATCGCCCAGGGGATGAATGCGCGCCAGCACCTGCGCCCCGGACGGCGCCACCGTCATCAGCTCGGCGGCCAGCAGGCGCGCCGTGCGCCGCGTAGGCAGCCAGATGGTCCAGTTGACCAGATCCAGCGGCGAGGGCGGCGCGCCACCCGGCACCGGCAGATTGCCGGAAAGGATCGCCCGCGCCAGCGCCGGAAGAAAGGCGACATCGGGGGGGATAGTGTATACACGCGGTCTGCCGCGCGCCGTTGTCGTCATGCCGTTTGTTCAGTCCTGTTCCATCGGGCAAGCGCCGCTTCCGCCCCGGCGATGGCCTCAGGCGTGCCCACGTGCAGCCAGAGGCCGTCATGGAGAAGACCATACATCCTTCCCCGCGCCAAAGCGACATCGAACAGCACATTCATGGAAAAGGCAGGTGCATCCGGCGCCTGCGCAAACAAACGCGGATGCACCACATAAATCCCGGTAAACGGCAGGGCCTCGCCTTTCGCGCGCGCTTGCGCATCGGCCCGCGCAAGCCGCCCGTTATCGTCCATGATGAAATCACCCTGCCCTTCATAGCCCACGGCCCGCGCAAACGGCGCCAGAACGGCCAGACAGTCCATGCGGGCATCGTCCCAGGCCGCTTGCAGGCGCACAAGCAGCGGCTCCTGGCCATCACACCAGAAGCTGTCGGTATTGAACACGAAAAAGGGCGCATCCCGCTCCAGCAGCCCCGCATCAAGAGCCTTGCGAATGCCACCGCCCGTTTCCAGCAAATGCTCACGCTCATCAGACAGCAGGATCTCCGGCGGCGGCGTTCGCGCCTCTGCCCAGACCTCGATCTGATCCGCAAGCCAGTGCACGTTGACCACAACGCGCGCAACGCCATGCCGTCCGGCGGCATCCACCACCCGATCGAGCAGCGAGCGCCCGGCCACCTTGATCAGGGGCTTGGGCGTTTTCAATGTCAAAGGGCGCATGCGCGTGCCCAGACCGGCCGCCAGCGCCATGGCCGTCTTGATGCCCGTCATGCCCCGTTTCCTTCCGCGCTCTTCTCCGGCGTGATTGCTTCCGGCAGGTTCTGCTCCATCCATGCCCGCAGTTCGCCAAGCGCCGGATGGGCCAGATTGCGCGCAAGCAACCCCTTCACCCGCGGCAGATGCCGAAGATAGCCGGGCTTGCCATCCCGCAGCTTCAGCCGCACGAAAATGCCGAGAACCTTTGCCGCCCGCTGCGCGCCCATCACGGCATAGGCGGCCCGGAAGACCTCTTCGTCAAAGCCCGCCTCCTGCTGTCGCCGCAAGGCAAAATAGCGCTGCAACATGGCCTCCTCGAGCGCTTGCGGAATGCTCACCCGCGCATCCTGCAAAAGCGAGGCCAGGTCATAGGCCGCAGGGCCAAGCACGGCATCCTGTGTGTCGATCAGACCCACGCGCGCAAGCCCTTTTCGCTCAGGAAGCCAGATGAGATTGGGCGAATGATAATCCCGCAAGCACCACACCGGCGCGCCAGCCTGCGTCAGAGGCAGCGCTTTCGCCCAAAGCTTTCGGTATTGCGCCTTCGCCGCTTCATCCGCCGGCGTGCCTTTCACGAAGGGCCAGAACCAGTCCAGCAACAGCTCCGCCTCGATGAGAAAGGCCTCTTCGTCATAGGGCGCGATCACGTGCTCTCCGGCCGGAGTCGCGACCACCTGCGGCCAGGATTGCGCGGCCATCGCCGCCAGAACGTCCACCGCCGCCGCTAGGGGCTCTTCCATGATCCCTTCGGCATAGAGCCGGCCATAGACGGCATCACCCAGATCCTCCAGCACGAGCAACCCGTGCCTGAGATCCTCCGCCAGAATGCGCGGCGCGGAAAAGCCCCGCTCAGCCAGAACCGTATTGACCGCCCACACCGCCCGTGCCGAACGGGCGAGATGCGCGATTTCGTCATAACTCCTGCCGTCGCGGATTGGCGGACCATCCGGCCTTTCCGGCATATCCATGAGAATGCCCGCAGCCCGCCCCTCTTCCACGAGACGCTCATAGCGCCGCGCGGAGGCATCCCCCTGCAGGAAGCGCCTCTCGATCTTTCGCCCCTTGGCGAAACGCTCGACAAACTGTCGCGCCCTCTCCATGCGCGCAAGGCGCTCCGCCCATGCGCCATGCCCCGCAAGGTATGCGCTTCGTCCTGCCGCGACATCATCGCTCAGCGCAATCTCCAGTCGGTCGGCAGGCAGACGCTCCAGCCGGTCCGGCCATTCAACCAGCATGAGATGCGTGCGCGCCAGATCCTCCAGTCCCAGCTCGTCCACCTCATAGGGATCGGCAATGCGATAGAGATCCACATGCGCAACCGGAATGCGCGTAAAATCATAGGGCTGCACCAGGGTGAACGTGGGGCTGGGCACTTCGAAGGCACCATGCTCCGGCGCCAGAGCATGAATGAGCGCCCGCGCCAGTGTGCTCTTGCCCGCGCCCAGAGGACCGGACAGCAACAGCCAGTCCCCCGGCTTCACAAACAGGGAAAGCTCCCGGCCCAGCGCCACCGTTGCCGCCTCGTCGGGAAGGTCACGCGTAATCTCGTAAAAATCCTGCTGCTCGGTCATATTGGAAAGATGCCGCCATTCGATCGTTTCTGCCCCGTCCTCACGGGCAGGGCGAAGCGGATGTTTCCCTTGCATACCATCATTGAGATGACGGGCTCATGCCTGCGCCTTGCCATTGCGGCCGCTGGCGCGAATGATCACCTTCGGCCGCCCGGCCGCACCTTTGGCGCTTTTGGCAGGTGCTGATCTTTTTTCCTCGCCACCGCCTGCGGGCCGGATGGTGATGCGCGCCGCGGCGGAGCCGGCCTGCTCCCTTGCTGCTTCGGATGCCTCCCGTGCAGGCAAGGCTGTGGCCTCGCCCCGCACCGCGCCATCTTTCTTGCCAGCATCACCACCGCCCGGCGCGCCGCCCGCCTGTGCCGCGTCAGGAAAATGGCAGATCACCAGCGTGCCCTTGCCCTTGCGCGTTTCCAGCAGCACCTGCCCGCCATGCAGCTCCACCAGGCTTTTCACCAGAGGCAGCCCCAGCCCCGTGCCGCGATGACCGCCCGGTGCATGCCGGCTGGTGAAACGCTCAAAGGCGGTCTTGGCGAATTCCGGATCCATGCCGGGGCCTTCATCAGCCACCCAGATGTCCACGCCGCCTTCGCCGCGCCGCGCGCCCATGTGCACCTGTCCGCCTGGTTCGGAAAAGCTGATGGCGTTGGAGAGAAGATGATGCAAGACCTGCAAAAGCCGCCGCCTGTCGGCCCGCACCGTTTGCACATCCTCGGCAATATCGATGTGCAGCACCAAATCGCGCTCCTCCAGCCGCCCGGCCATGGCCGCCGCCGCCTCCTGCAAGGCATCCTCCACCGGCACCGGCTCAATGGCAAGCTCCATGCGCCCGGCATCGATGGTGGTGAGATCGAGGATGGTGTCGATCACCGAAAGCAGCTCCGAAGAAGACAGCCGGATATAGCCCACATATTCCTTCTGCTGCTCAGAAAGCGGCCCGGCCAGACCAAGATCCAGATATTCGGTAAAACCGATGATGGACGTCAGCGGCGTGCGCAGCTGATAGGAAATCGATTCCAGGAAGCGGGATTTCAGCCTGTCCGCCTCCATCAGGGCCTCGTTTTTCTCCTGCAGGGCGCGCTCCGCTTCCGCCTGCGCGGTCATGTCCACCCAGGTGAGCAGGGTATTGCCATCCGGCAGCGGCACTGCCACGTGATCATAGACCCGCCCGTCCTTGAGCATCTTGCGGCCGGAGAAGCGCTCGCGCCGCTCGCTCATGCCGGTGACGGTGTAGCGCACATCATCCCAGAAGGCCGGATCATCCAGCAGCCGGCTGGCCTGTTCAATGAAGGCGTTCACATGCGGCCGCCGCGCCAGCATCTCTTCTTCCACGCCCCACATCCTGGCAAGCATGGGGTTGTAAAGCCGCAGGCGGCCATCGGTGCCAAACAGCGCAATGCCCTGATGCAGATTGTCCAGCGTTTCGCGATAGGCGGCCATCAGCTCCTTGAAGCGCTGCTCCAGCCGCATCTTCTCGGTCAGGTCCTCGAAGATGTAGAAGACGCCGCCGTCGGCATGCGGTTCCGCAATCACGTGAATGGAGCGGCCGTCCGGCAAATGCCAGCGCTCCTCAAAGCCCTCCGGCGAGGTGTAAACGGCAAGGTGCTCCTCCCGCCAGATGGGATAGTCCGCCTGTTGCGGCAGCCGGCCAAGATCATGCAGGCGGTCCAGGATCTCGCCATCCTTCGGCCGCTGGCGCAGCCAGTCCTCATCCAATCCCCACATGCGCACATAGGCGCGGTTGAAATAGGCCAGTCGCTGATCGGCGCCGAAAATGGCCACCGGCACCGTCAGCCGGTCCAGCATGCCGATCTGGGTTTCCTGCTGATGCTTCAGCTCCTTCTTGAGCGCATCCAGCTCCGTGATGTCCCGCGCCCAGTAGGCCATACCGGATTCATGCGGCACGCCCACGATCTCAAGAATGCGGCGATCTCCGGCGATGACCGCCTTGGCCTGCCAGCGCCGGCAGCCGTCCTCTTCCGCAATGGGCGCCAGCTCATCGAGCGCCACCAGGCGCAGCCCCTCCCGCATTGCCGCATCCAGATCCTCGGCCTCCACCGCCTTCAGCCAGGCGCGATTGGCCCAGAGCAAGCGCCCGTGCTTCGATTCCAGCCATACAGGCTCCGGCGCATCATCGAGCAGCCCCGCCAGCTTCGACAGCCGCCTTTGCAGCCGCCGCACGGCATCGGCCGTGCGCAGGGCCGCCTCCCGCTCGCCGAAAACGGGGCGAATGCGCAGCGCCAGATGCGTGCCGGAAACCCGTCCGTCCGCTTCCAGCACCGTTCCGGAAAGGGTAATGATCGCGATGTTGAAGGCCTCGCCCCGCTCCTTCAGACGCGCGATCCTGCGCCGCAGACGCAAGGCGGAATCGCCCTGCAGCCAGGTTTCGAACTGCAAGAGCTCTGCCGCCACCCGCGGCACGTCCTCCACTTCCGGCATCATCACCGAGACATGCTGCGGAGCATCCGCACCCCCCTGCCACAGGATCAGCGCATGCGGCTCTGATGCCAGAAGCGCCTCCGCTTCATTCAGGCGCGCTTCCAGCGAGCGCGCGCGTGCCTTTAAGGACTCCACCTGACGCTTAAGCGCGCGATGACGCATGAACAGCACACCGCCGATGAGCCCGGCAATCGCAAGGCCGGAAAGGCCGACGGCGAGAAGGGAGACATCGAAAGCTCCGGCGTTCTCAACCGGCATCGCCTGCCCCCACGCCGGAGCCGCCGCCGCAACAGCGGACAGGCAGGAGAAAGACGCCACAGCAGGAACCGAATGCCGGCGCTTCATCGGCCCGCCCGCTGGCTTTCTGTCCATGTCGCCTCGCCTGCCCCGTTTCATGCCGTAAAAATCGCCTTTTGAAGCGCAAAAATGGCCCGATACGCCCTGAATCCGTCATCGACCCGTCCGCCCGCTGTGGCGACAGGTCCGTTCTTCTACGCGACGGCACACACCGGAAAGAAAAATCGCAAGGGAGGATCGGCCCCGGTTTGCGGCCCTGTAAAAGCCGGGCCGCCGGCCTCATGCCGGACGGGCTATCGAATCACCCCTCACCCCGTTGTGGGGATAGATTACCCGCAAATCGGCCAAATGCCCACATGAACAAAACCGGGCAATTTTTACGCAAACACCTCTTTACCGATCCGGGGCCCATCAAAAGGAAACGCCCCGCCAGAAATGAGAGCCGGCCGCATCGCGCATTCACAAGAGGCAGCTTCAGTAGCCGGCCTCAAAGCGCTGCGGCGCCGGCGCCACCACTTCCGGCCCCGTCGGCGTCACCTTCAGGATGGCAAGTCCGCGCTGGATAAGCCCGTTCTTGCGGAAGCGGAACAGGCCGTTCATGCCCTGATAGCCTTCGGGATTGGTGATCTGCCGCACCGAGAACGTGCCCTGCCCATCGCCGTGGCCAAGCGCGATGGCCAGCGAGGTGGCGTCATAGGCAAGCGAGGCGATGCGCGGCGGCTTGTAGCCATAGGACTTGCTGAAGTGATCGTTGAAGTAGTTCACAAGCCGCGGCTCCACGCCGGCATACCAGCCGCCAAAGGCCAGTTGCGCGGTGCGCATGCCCACATCATCCCACAGGCCGGTGCCGAGAAGCTGCACCCGCCCGGCTGTCACCCCCTCGCTGGCGAAGGCCTTGCCCGCAGCCTTCATCAGCTTCGCCCCTTCGGGGAAGAACAGGGCATCGATCCTCCGCGCCGGATCGGCCAGCTTGCGCGCCATGCGCCGCGCCGGCGTGGCAATTCCCACTGCGGTGCGCACATAGCGCTCCTCATCCACGATCTGCACCCGATGGCGCTTGGCGGAGGCCTGCAATGCGCGCTCCACGATCGTGCCATAGCTGGAGCTGGGAATGAGGGCGGCGATCCGCCGCTTGCCCACGCGCGCGGCATAACGGATGACGTTGTCCACCTCCTCCTCCGGCAAGAAGCTCATCAGGAACACGCCATTGCCCGCCACCGACGACATGGAGGAAAAGGCAATGACGGGAATGCCCGCCGCTTTCGCCTCCGGCGCCACCGCACGCACGCTGTTGGACAGAAGCGGCCCCAGGATCAGCCGCGCCCCTTCGCTCACCGCCGCCTGCGCCGCCAGCCGCGCGCCTTCCGGCGTGCCGCGCGTATCCTTAACCACAAGGGTGATGCCCGGCTTGCCGGCATCGATCATGGCAAGCTCCGCCGCCTGCTTCAGCGCCTTGGCCACGCGCCCCGTCTGCCCCGGCGCGCTCAGCGGCAAAAGCAGCGCCACCCGCGGCGAACCCGCCGCCGGCGGCTGCGTGGCGTTCAGGTTCGGCTGCTGCCCTGGCGTCTCTGCATCGGAGAACAGATCGCCCACGCCCATGCCGCCGGAACATCCGGCCAGCGCAAACACCACCGTCAGATACATCAGCGGCCGCAACAGATGCCGCAGCCGTTCCTCAATCCATTTCTCAAGCCGGAAAAGGGCAGCCACCACCTGTTTCACCGGACATTCCCTCCACTGGGCCTGTTTTGCCAACGGGGCATACAGCCGGATTCTTTCCTGCGCCCGCCGCTTCGATGGACAGAGGCTTGAGCGCCTGAACCGAAAAAGTATTACGGAAACGTTGACGGGCTGTTAACCTCAAGAGTTCCTGAATGCCCCTGAAAGACATCGAGAAGAAGCAAAAGGCCGCATCATCTGGCCGCGCCAATGCGGCAATTTTGCGGCCCGAAACACCCGACACGACCGCAACGAACAGACCTGCGGGCACAATCCGCAACCCGGGCGCAAATGGCATGATACCAGGTTGCGCAAAGGCTGACCGGTGAAGTCACCCATAGGACACGACACAACATTGCCATCTTCCTCGTCACCCCGGCGAAAGCCGGGGTCTCGTGCCATAATCTCATGAATTTGTGGTCTGAGATACCGGCTGATCTACGGTATGACGATGCATGTGTCATGTAGTATGGAAAATCGCTCCGCAGCACGATCAAGCCCTTTTTAATTTGGGGAGAGCGAGGGCGGTGGGTGGTTCATTATGCAGGCTGACATGACATGACGCACGACAACGAAAGCGAAAGACGTTTCATCATCGAGGGCTGTGCAATTCCGGCGCGGCCCATCCCTTCCGGCCTGCACATTGTGGCCACGCCCATCGGCAATCTCTCTGACATCACCGTGCGCGCGCTCGCCACGCTTGCCGCTGCCGATATCATTCTCGCCGAGGACACCCGTCACAGCGCCCGCCTTCTGCATCATTACGGCATCCATGCCCGCCAGCTCAGCTATCATGAGCACAACGCCGCGCGCATGCGCCCGCGCATTCTGTCCCTGCTTGACGAAGGCAAGGCCCTCGCCCTCATCAGCGATGCCGGAACGCCCCTCATCTCCGATCCCGGCATGAAACTGGTGCGCGAGGTTCTGGCCCGCGGTCATGCCGTCTATGCCATCCCCGGGCCGTCCGCCGCCATCACCGCGCTCACGCTCTCCGGTCTTCCCACAGACCGCTTCCTCTTCGCGGGCTTTCCGCCCGCAAGGTCCGGCGCCCGCCGCCGCTGGTTGCAGGAGCTGGCCGGCATTTCCGCCACCGTGATCCTTTACGAATCCCCGGCGCGCATCCGTGCCACCCTTGCGGACATCATCGACATCTTCGGCGACCGCCCCGCCGCCCTGTGCCGCGAGCTCACCAAGCTGCATGAGGAAGTCCTGCGCGGCCGGCTCTCTGAAATCGCAGAAGAATTGCACGCCCGGGAAGCCATCAAGGGCGAGATCACCCTCGTTATCGCGCCGCCGGATGAAAAGTCCGCCCCACTCATCCGGGAAAACGCACAAACCCATCCGGACTGGCGCGAGGCCTTGAAGGAGGCGCTGCAACATCTGCCGCCGGCCAAGGCAGCACGCGAAATCGCCCGCCGCTACGCCCTGCCGCGCAAGGAGGTTTATGATCACGCCGTCTCGCTGCAAAAAGACAGCGACCGCCCCAATCCCCCGAAAGACGGATAGCCTCACCAAAAAGGAGGCGACCCGGCCGGAAATGCCGGATCGCCCGTTTCGTTCTCTTGCCCTGTGAGTGTCCAACCGGTAATTCACTAAACTGCCCCGCGCCCCCGCCCAAGCACCCTGTTTGATGCATAATATCGGGTGGTTGGGTGGGGGCGCGGGGCGGCGGGCGGTGCTAAAATTCGCCTGCAGGCGAATTTTCGTTTGGGCTCTGAAGCCGGAAAAGCGCCTTTCAAGCCCCATGAGAGCAGAAAGGGCGCGCTTTTCTTTCAGAGGTTGTAGCCTGTCTCGCCGTGTTCGGCGTAATCGAGGCCTTCCGTCTCCGCCTCCGGCGGAACACGCAGACCCGTCACCGCCTGTGCGATCTTGCCGATGATGAAGGTGAGCACCGCGGAATAGGCACCAACGACGACAACCCCCAAAAGCTGCACGCCGAACTGGCCCAGCACGCTGTTGCCTTCCGACACCCCCGTGCCGCCCGGCAGCCCGGCGAGCAGGGCCACCAGGAGCGTGCCCGTGGCGCCCCCGACACCATGCACGGCGAGCACGTCAAGCGCATCGTCGATCCGCCAGCGCTGTTTGACCACTTCCACCATGAAGAAGCAGACAATGCCCGCCGCAATGCCGATCAGCAGCGCCGCCATCGGCCCCACAAAGCCGGAAGCGGGCGTGATCGTTGCCAGCCCGGCGATGGTGCCGGTGACGAAGCCGACGAGGGAAGGCTTGCCGTAGCGGGTGATCTCGATGATCATCCACACCAGCGAAGCCGTGGCCGCCGAAATGTGCGTCACCAGCATGGCCATGCCCGCATCGGCATTGGCCGCCAGCGCCGAGCCGGCATTGAATCCGAACCAGCCGACCCAGAGCATGGCCGCGCCCACCATCACCATCCACGGCGCATGCGGCGGATGCACATGATCGGGAAAGCCCTTGCGCGCCCCCAGCATTTTGGCGATCACCAGCGCGGAAACGCCGGCCGTGACATGCACGACAATGCCGCCGGCAAAATCCATCACACCTAGGCTGCCCAGCCAGCCGCCGCCCCACACCCAATGCGTCACCGGCACGTAGACCAAAAGCAGCCACAGGCCGGAAAAGAGCATCACCGCAGCGAAGCGCATGCGCTCCACCCAGGCACCGACGATCAGCGCCGGCGTGATGATGGCGAAGGTCATCTGGAACATGAAGAAAACGGTTTCCGGCAGCCCGGTGCCGTCACGCACCGCCCCGCGCGGCAAACTGGCGAGCAGCACCTGCGACAGCCCGCCGATGACGGCATTGCCCTCCGTGAAGGCCAACGTATAGCCGATCAGCAGCCACAGCACCGAGACCATGGCGGCAATCGCCGTGCACTGCATGAGCACGGACAGGAGATTTTTCGCCTGCACCAGCCCGCCATAGAACAGGGCCAGCGCCGGAATGGTCATGAACAGAACGAGCGCCGTGGAGGTCAGAATCCACGCGGTGTCGCCCGGATTGATACTCGCGGCCATGCCTCCCCTCCTCTTTTGCACAAAAATTAAGCAAAAGATGCCCATATGGGCTTATTGCTTACGTATTCAGCATCAAACGGAGGAGATGGCAAGAGACCAGCTCAAAAGTGCGCAGATTTTTCGCACGTTTTTCGTGCATCTGCCGAACGAATGAACACGATGCATGCACAACCATGCATCATTGGGCACACGACATGCCCCCATCGTCATACCGGCAAAAGCCGGTATCTAAGGCCACAAATTCATGAGTTTGCGGCCCGAGACCTAAAGCTTCCGCCGGAGTGATGAGGATGATGGCAAGTTGTGTCGTGGAGTGTGGTCCCGCCGTTCATGCATGAGAGGAAAGGCCACATTTCACGACACACATGCAGTCCTGCCGGCTGCTTTCCGGCATGACGATGTCTGTGTCATGCAAGGGCCGCATCTTTTGCGCGGTTAATGCCGTGCCCCTATTCGGGAAATGCCTCCCGCGCCATGGCAGCGATGGTCACGTAATCGGTCTTGCCCGAGCCCAGAACCGGGATCTGATCCACCACCAGGATCTCGCGCGGCACGAACAGCTCCGGGCTTCCCGCCTCCTTCATGGCCCGCGCCAGCGTCTTGCGGTCCAGATCCTTGCGGGTGGTGACGAGGATCAGCTTCTCGCCCTTCTTCTTGTCCGGGACATTGACCACCGCATGCCCGTCATCCGGCCACAGACTGTTGATGACATTCTCCACCGCCGTGAGCGAGACCATCTCGCCGCCAATCTTGGCAAAGCGCTTTGCCCGCCCGAGAATGATGAGGAAGCCATCCTCATCGAATTTCACAATGTCGCCGGTGTCATACCAGCCATCCTGCGGCGGCTCGATCACGCCGGGCGTATCCGCCCGCAGATAACCCAGCATCACATTGGGCCCCTTCACCACCAGCCGGCCGCCTTCCTCAATACCCTCCACCGGCTCCAGCCGCGCCCGCATGCCCGGCAGTAGCCGCCCCACGGTGCCGGAGCGGAAATGCATCGGCGTGTTCACCGAAATCACCGGCGAAGTTTCCGTGGCGCCATAGCCCTCGTAGATGCGCAGGCCGAACTTCTCCATCCACAGCTCGCGTGTTTCCTTCTTCACGCGCTCCGCCCCCGCCACCACGTAGCGGACATTATAGAAGTCATAGGGGTGCGCCTTGCGCGCATAGCCGTTGAGGAAGGTATCGGTGCCGAAGAACACCGTTGCCGAGGTGTCATAGACCAGCTCGGGGATGATCTTGTAATGCAGCGGCGAGGGATAGAGGAACAGGCGCGACCCCGCCACCAATGGCAACAGCACCCCGGCGGAGAGGCCGAGCGCATGGAACATCGGCAGGGCGTTGAAGACGAGATCGCTGGCGCCGAGGTCGATATGGGAAAGCACCTGATGCGCATTGGCCATGAGATTGGCATGGGACAGCGCAACGCCCTTCGGCACGCCTTCCGAACCCGAAGTGAACAGGATCACCGCCGGCTTGTCCGGATCGAGATCGGCACCGGCCAGTTTCAGCCCCGTGCGCCCGAGATGGGCGAGCATCAGGCCGCGCAGCTTGTCGAAGGCGCCGATGCGCTCGCGAATGTCCTCCAGCCAGAGGATGCGCGCCTGCTTGGAAAGAAAATCGATCACCTCTTCCAGCTTGCCCTGCTCCACAAAGCGACGGGAGGTGACGATGGTCTTCACCCGCGCCGCCTTGCACGCCGCGCCCATGTTCACCGCACCGGTTGAGAAATTCATCATCGCCGGCGTTCGCCCCGTAACAAGCAGGCCAAGCAGGGTGATAAGACACGCCGCCGATGTCGGCAAAAGCACGCCCACCGTCTCCTCGCCCGGGGTTGCATCCGCCAGCTTCCGGCCCAGCACATGCGCCCCCACGAGAACCCGGTTCAGGCTCATGGGCATGCGCTGCACATCTTCCAGCACCTTGCGCCGCCCGCCATGATCGCGCCGCGCTTCCAGAATGCCCTCCAGCAGATGCCGCCGCCAGGGCGAGGTGCAAAAGGCCGCCTCGTTCATCACGTCATAGAGGCGGTCGGCCATGGCCTTGCGCAAGGCCGGGCCCATGAGATCCCTGCGCGGCGGCTCCAGCCGCTCAGGCGGCAAAATGGTAAGGGTGATCTTCGGAAACAGCCGCAGCCGCTGCTTGCCCGCGGAAAGCTTGGAGAAGAACCGCGCCTTCTGCGCGCCGGAGATGCGCACCGGCACCACCGGGGCATCGGCCTTGTGGGCAATCATGCCCGGGCCTTCATAAATCTTCATCAGCGCGCCGGTGATCGAGATGCGCCCCTCGGGGAAGATCACCACCTTGCGATCCTCCTGCACTGCCTTGATCAGCGTGCGCGTGGCCATGGGATTAGTGGGATCAATGGTGAGAATGTCAAAGACCTTCCCCGCCAGCCGCAAGAGCGTGTCATCACGCGCCACGATGGTGTTGACCGCGAAGGTGGCATCCTCCGGCAGATAGCAGGCCAGCAGCGGCCCATCGAGGAAGGAGACATGATTGGGCACGATCACCGCCCGCTCGCCGGCCTTTTCCAGGTTCTCAAGCCCCTTCACCTCCACGCGATAGAACAGGCCGAACAGGAGCCGCCCCAGGGAGCGCAGGAACTGCCGCGGCATGCGCCAGATGATATAAACGGCCACCAGGGCATTGGCCGCCGCCAGAATCAGGAAAACATCAGGCAGCGCCGTTCCCAGTTTCAACGCCAGGGCCAGCAGGAATGACCCCACCGCCATGAACAGGGCATTGAGCACGTTGTTGGCGGCAATCACGCGCGCGCGTTCCGCCTCCTCGGAAACATGCTGCACGAAGGCATAGAAGGGAACGACGAACAGCCCGCCGAAGGCCGAGACCAGCACGAAATGCAAAGCAATGCGAAAGCCCTGCCAGGTGAAGAGAAAGTCCGACAAGGAGCGCAGCGCATCGCCTTTCGCAACCGGGGCAAGCCCGCGCGAGGCCAGCCACAAATCAAACAGCGCCAGTGTCATGAACAGGGCGGCCAGGGGCGCAAACCGCACCGAAATCTCGCCGTTGAGCAGCCTGGAGGCCGCAAGCGACCCCACGGCGATGCCAACCGTGAACAGGGCGATGAAGAAGTTCGTCACCTGCTCGTTGCCGCCGAGATAGGTCTTGGCGAAGGGCGGCACCACCGCCAGCAGCACCGCGCCCAGCATCCAGAACCAGGAAATGGCGAGAACCGCACCCAGAAGATCGCGCCGCGGCGCAATTACGCCGATGAGCCGCGCCGTTGCCTTGATGATGTTGGCGGACTTCTCCGGCTTCTCCGCCGCAGGCGGCGCCGGTGGAATGCGCTTCGCCGCCAGCCAGCCGATCACGGCAAGCGCAATCAGGGTGAGCCCCACAATCCACGCCCCCGCACCTGTGAGGATCAGCAGCCCTCCGAACAGCGTGCCCAGCAGGATCGCTAGAAAAGTGGCAATCTCGATGAAGGCGTTGGCATCCACCAGCTCGTCATCGGCCAGATGCTGCGGCAGGATGGCGTATTTGACCGGACCGAAATAGGTGGACTGCACCCCGGCCAGAAACAGCACCAGCAGCATCAGCGGCACCCATTCCAGAATGAGCGCCAGCATGGCCAGAAGCGCAATGCCGATTTCCGCAAGCTTCACCGTGCGCGCAATCGCCGCCTTGTCGTGCCGGTCGGCCAGCTCGCCCGCATGGCCGGAGAACAGGAAGAAAGGCAGAATGAACAGGCCGCCCGCCAGCGCCACAAGCGTGCCCGTATCCCAGCCCTGCTGATCGGCAAGCCTGTAGGTGATCAGGATGACAAGCGCGTTGCGAAAGACGTTGTCGTTGAAGGCGCCCAGCGCCTGCGCGATGAACAGGGGAAGATAGCGACGGGTTCTGAACAGGCTCAAGCGATCGACCAGTTTCCTGCGCATTGTTTTCTCCGCATTGGCCCCCGGCACGGGTCGAAACGGCGGGAATTTTCCGAAACGTGCGAAGTGTGTTCAAGAAGGGCCATGCCCGCAAAAGATGAAAAACGGGTAAGCACAGCGCATTTTTCTGAAAATCCATGAAGATCGAAAGTCAAAGGCCCGCACGCTTCCCATGAAGAAGCGGCGGGCCTTCGATCGGAATTTGCCACCCTGGTTCCGCTTGTGGCCGGATACGCAGTACCCGGATTCCGGCTCGTTCACGGCCAGAGGCGGTCCAGCTTTCCGGGCGAGGGCGAACGCGGGCGGCGCGCCCGGATCATGGTTGTTTCCGGTGATGATCTCCCGGGCCTTGCCGTGCCCCTCGCTTGTCAAGAAGAGTGGCAGAAAACCCTTTTCGCTTTGCTAAGGAAATCTTGTCGCTTTGCTAACGGCAGGCTCGAAACGGTGCAGGTTTGTGTCCCGAAATGATCCGGCCACAGCCTTTCCCTGCCCGCCTGCCACCTTTAGTCGTGCCGGGATGTAAAAAATCAGGGGCGTGTCTCCTCATGACGGGAAGTTCATCCCGACACCGCCACATTTTCTGCTAAGGTGGCAGAAGGCCGATGCATGCACCCTTTCAAAAAAGCGCACATGGGCAATCAGAGCACGGAATACGAACCGAAAGACGCCATGACCCGGCGCCATCAGGCGAAAAGCGGACAGGAGGGCCTGCGCGATCTGCCGCCGCCCTTGCGCCTGCGCCTGGCAGGCGCCGTCTTTCGTGCCCGTCTCGCCCTGTTCTGGGAACGGCTCTGGTCCCGCCTGTGGCCGCTTGTGATGATCAGCGGCGGCTTTGCGCTCTATCTGGCTCTCGGGCTGCCGCTGTATCTCCCCGGCTGGGCGCACCTGGCCGTACTCTTCTTCTTTTTCGGTCTGCTCCTGTGGGCCGTGAAGGAATTCGTGGCCCAATTCCCCGCCTGGCCCGATGAGAACGAGGCGATCGCCCGTCTGGAGCGGGAATCGCACCTGCCGCACAATCCCTTGCGGACCCTTGCGGACAAGCCGGTTGCTCCCGCCGCCGACGCCCGCGCCCAGACCCTGTGGCAACGGCATAGGGAAAGGCTGTTGCGCAGCATTACGCGGCTGCGTGCCGGTCTGCCGCGTTCGCAGGTGCCGGCCCGCGACCCCTATGCCCTGCGTTTCGCGCTTGCCCTGGCGCTCATCGCCGCCTTCCTGCTCGGCGGTGCGGAACGCATGCGCGCAAGCCTGCATGCACTGTATCCTCGCGGGCTGCCGCAGATGACCCTCACCGCCGCCACCACCATTGATGCCTGGCTCACGCCGCCAGCCTACACCGGCAAGCGCCCCATCGTTCTGGCTGCGGCCGGCCGCACCGCCGCACCAAAGGATGACATCGTGGTGCCGGAAAAATCCCGCCTCAGCATCCGCATCACCGGCGCGGATGATCCGCAGCTTGTGCTTTACGCCCTCAATCCCGACGGTTCCGCCGGCAAACGGCTTGCCCGCCTGCCTTTCAAACCGCTTGTGAAAAGCGAACAGGCCGGCACAGGCGCCAAGTCCGCAGATGATCGCCGCAGCTGGACACTGGAGCACGTCATCGACAGGCCGCTCATCGCCGCGCTCTCCGATGGCGGCGATGTCATCCGCTGGCGCATTGCCACCGTGCCGGATCTGCCGCCGGAAGTGCGGCTTGTGAAAACCCCGTCCGCCACCTTACGCGGCGGCCTTGTTCTTTCCTGGGAAGCGACGGATGATTACGGCGTAAGCTGCCTGCGTGCCCGCATCCGCCTGGATGAGTCCGCGCCCGAAATCGGGAAAAATGCGCCATCCCATCCCGCCGCGAGGAAAACCGCGGGCAAGGAGACCGAGAAAACCAACAAGGCCGGCACGGAAAAAACCGGGCTGCCCAAAGGCCCGCTCTCCTACCCGCCGCCGGATTTCGACATTCCCCTGCCCGCCGGCGTACAGCAAAAGGCCAAAGGCACCTACACCCGCATGCTCGCCGATCATCCCTGGGCGGGCCTGCCCGTCATCCTCACGCTTGAGGCCTCCGATCAGGCCGGCAATGTGGCCCGATCCGCACCTCATCGCTTCATCTTGCCGGGCCGTGTCTTCCGTCACCCGCTCGCCCGCGCCCTCATTGAGCAGCGGCGCCAGCTCGTGCGCCATCCGCGCAAGGCGCCTGAGATTGCCGTCATGCTCGCCGCCTTCACTCTCTGGCCGGAAGGGCTGATCGAGGATTCCGGCGTTTATCTCGGCCTGCGCCAGGCTGCGCTCAAGCTGCACACTGCCAAAAACGAGAACGACCTGCGTGAGATCGTCGCCGCCCTGTGGCATCTCGCCACCCGGATCGAGGACGGCGATGCCGCCAATGCCCTGCGCGATCTGCAGGCCGCCCGCAAGGCGCTGGAAGAAGCGCTGGAGCGCGGCGCCTCACCGGAAGAGATCGAGCGCCTGATGCAGAACCTGCGCGAGGCCATGAACCGCTATCTGCAGGGGCTGGCCGAACAGGCCCGTCGCCGCATGCAGAACGGGGCGCCGCCCATGGCCACGGCGCCCGCGCAACGGCTCTCGCCGGAGGATTTTCAGCGCATGCTCGACAAGCTTGAGGACCTGGCCCGCACCGGCTCCCGCGATGCCGCCCGCCAGCTGCTCTCCGAGCTGGATGCCATGCTGCAGAACCTGCAGCCCATGACCGGCAACGCCATGCCCTCGCCGGAACAGCGGGCCTTGTCGCAGATGCACAAGCTCATGCGCGAGCAGCAAAAGCTCATGGATGAAACCTATCAGGCCCGCCCGAACGAGGGCACCGGCAACCCCTTCCAGAGCGAACAGGAGCTCTACGAGGATCGGCCAAACCGCCCCGGAAACAGGCAGGGTTCCGCGCGGGAAGGCCGCAATCCCCCGCCAGGAGACTGGCTGGGGCAGCGCCCGCGCCTTCCTGACTTGCTGCCGCAGAACCCGCGCGAAGGCTCCAGCGCTGAGCGCGACCGTGCGCAAACGCGCCCCAACGGCGCCAGGCCTGAAAGGCCGGGGCCCGGCGGCCGCGGCCGCGATCAAGCCGCTCCGGGCAATCGCGCCGGCGGCGATGAGACCGCGCCAAGCCTGCCCGACCTTGCCGAACGCCAGCAGGATCTCGCCCGCCGCCTGCAGCAGATGATGGAGGCGCTTGGCAATCGCGGCCTGCCCGTGCCGGAGGCCCTGAAACGCTCCGGCCGCGAGATGGAACAGGCCGGCCGTGCGCTCAAGAACGGCCGCCGCGGCCGTGCCCTGAACCATCAGCGCCGCGCGCTCGATTCCCTGCGCCGCGCCGCCCGCGACATGGCCCGCCGCATGGCCCAGAGCCAGGGACGCGGCCAGCCCGGCCTGATGATGCCCGATGGCGTGGATCTCGATCCCCTCGGTCGCCCCATGCGCCAGTTTGGCGAAAGCTTTGGCCCGCGTCGCGACATGCTGCCGCCTGAAAGTGCCATCGAACGCGCCCGCCGCATTCTCAAGGCCCTGCGCGAGCGCGCCGCCCGTCCCGACCGCCCGCGCCGCGAGCTCGATTATATCGACCGTCTCCTGCGCGGCCTCTACTGAGCCTTCTTAATTCCTCTTTCGGCGCCGGGCATCATTCCGAGAATCAGAAAACATCCGCGCCTGAAATCCCCATGCGCGGGTCTGTTGACAAAAGCCCTCTTTTCCCCTGCCGGCAATGTCGCTAGAGTGCGCCGGACGAAAATGCACGGAAGGCCGACAGACCGGGATTGAAGACAAGACAATGAAGATCGCCATCCCAGCAGAAACCGCTCCGGACGAGACGCGCGTGGCCGCAACCCCGGCCACCGTGCGCGATTATGTGAAACTGGGCTTTGAGGTGGCCGTGCAGCGCGAGGCAGGCGCGCGCTCCTTCATCGCCGATGCCGAATACGAGGAAGCCGGCGCTGTCATCGCCCCGGACGCCGAAAGCACGGTGGAGAATGCCACGATCGTCCTCTCCGTGCGCCGCCCGGAAACGGCAACGCTCCTGGCCATGAAGGAAAAGGCCCTGCTCATTGGCATGCTTGATCCCTGGGCCGACGGTGACTTCATCGAGGTGCTCAACGCCCGCAAGATCGCCGCCTTCGCCATGGAGCTGATGCCGCGCATCACCCGCGCCCAGGCCATGGATGTGCTCTCCTCGCAGGCATCTCTTGCCGGCTACAAGGCGGTGATCGAGGCGGCCAATCTCTTTTCCCGCATCTTTCCCATGATGATGACGGCCGCCGGCACCATTCCGCCGGCCAAGGTTTTCGTCATGGGCGCGGGCGTTGCCGGCCTGCAGGCCATCGCCACCGCCCATCGCCTGGGCGCCGCCGTGTCCGCCACCGACGTGCGCCCGGAGGCCGGAGAACAGGTGCGCTCGCTGGGCGCCAAGTTCATCTTCCTCGAGGAGCTGGCCGCCGCCGGCGAGGGCGGCTATGCCAAGGAGCTCACCGAGGAGCAGAAGAAGCTGCAGGCCGAGCTCGTTGCCGAGCACATCAAGGACATGGACGTGGTGATCACCACCGCCAACATCCCGGGCCGTCCCGCGCCGAAGCTCATCACCCGCGAGATGGTGGAGAGCATGCGCCCGGGCTCCGTGATCGTGGATCTCGCCGTGGAACGCGGCGGCAACTGCGAACTCTCCCGCCCCGGCGAGGTGGTTGAACATGCCGGTGTCATCATCATCGGCCACACCAACATGGCCGGCCGTGTGCCCGGCAACGCCAGCGCCATGTATGCCAACAACCTGCGCAACTTCGTGAAGCTTTTGCTGAACGAGGAAGGCGCGCTCAACATCGACAGGGAGGACGAGATCATCGCCGGCACCCTGCTCACCTGGGAGGGTGAAACGGTGCATCCCGTCTTGAAGGCGAAGGAAAGCGAATGAGGCCGTCATGCAGGACGCTCAGGCTCTAGTCGAAAAGGCGAAACTGGCGGCCGAGACGGCGCGCCAGTCCGCTCAGGAAGCCGCCGAGGCCGCTTCCGCCGCGCAGAATTATGCCGATCAGGCCATTCAGGCCCTGCAAAATGCCGGAATGGCCTCAGGAACCGGCGCAGGCAGCGAGTTCGTCTATCTCCTCTCCATCTTCGTGCTCGCCGTCTTCGTCGGCTATTACGTGGTCTGGTCCGTGACGCCGGCCCTGCACACGCCGCTGATGTCCGTGACTAATGCCATTTCCTCGGTCATCGTCGTCGGTGCGCTGCTTGCCGTGGGCGCCAGTGCCGTTTCGGGCGCCGCCGTCACCTTCGGGTTCATCGCGCTTGTGCTCGCCGCGGTGAACATCTTCGGCGGCTTCCTCGTCACCCAGCGCATGCTCGCCATGTACAAGAAGAAGCAGTAGGAGGCAGGTCATGTCGCAAAACCTCATCCTCCTGCTCTATCTGGTTTCCGGATCGCTGTTCATTCTCGCCTTGCGCGGTCTGTCGCATCCGGATACCTCCCGCCTCGGCAACTATCTCGGCATGGGCGGCATGGCCCTCGCCATTTTCGCCACCTTCCTCGCCATGCCGCACATCGGTGCCCTCGGCTGGAGCCTCATCATCATTGGTCTTGCCATTGGCGGCGGCATCGGCGCCGTGATTGCCCGGCGCATTCCCATGACGCACATGCCCCAGCTCGTGGCCGCCTTTCACTCCCTTGTCGGCCTCGCCGCGGTCATGGTCGCCGCTGCCGCGCTTTATGCACCGCAGGCCTTCGGCATTGGCACGCCCGACAATATCCGCACCGCCTCATTGATCGAGATGTCCCTGGGCGTGGCCATCGGCGCCATCACCTTCACCGGCTCGCTCGTCGCCTTCGCCAAGCTGCAGGGGCTGGTTTCCGGCAAGCCAACCCTCCTGCCCATGCGCCATGTCATCAACGCAGGTCTGGGCATCCTGCTGGTTTTTCTGATCATCTCCTTCGTCATGTCCCAGAGCCACGCCACCTTCTGGCTCATCGTGCTCATTTCCTTCGCTCTGGGCGTGCTGCTGATCATTCCCATCGGCGGCGCCGACATGCCGGTCGTGGTCTCCATGCTCAACTCCTATTCCGGCTGGGCCGCCGCGGGCATCGGCTTTACCCTGCACAACGTGGCGCTCATCATCACCGGCGCGCTCGTCGGCTCCTCCGGCGCCATTCTTTCCTACATCATGTGCCGGGCCATGAACCGCTCCTTCTTCTCGGTCATCCTCGGCGGCTTCGGCACCGAGGCATCCGGCGCCGGCGCAGGCGGCGAACAGAAGCCGGTCAAGGCCGGCTCGGCGGAGGATGCCGCCTTCCTGCTCAAGAACGCGCGCAAGGTGATCATCGTGCCCGGCTATGGCCTCGCCGTCGCCCAGGCCCAGCATGCCCTGCGCGAAATGGCCGATCTGCTGAAGGAGAAATACGGGGTGGAGATCAAGTATGCCATCCATCCCGTCGCCGGCCGCATGCCCGGTCACATGAACGTGCTTCTGGCCGAGGCGCAGGTGCCCTATGACGAGGTTTTCGAGCTGGAGGACATCAACTCCGAGTTCGCGGACGCCGACGTGGCCTTTGTCATCGGCGCCAATGACATCACCAACCCCCTCGCCAAGGAGGATCCCAACTCGCCCATTTACGGCATGCCGGTGCTGGAGGTGTGGAAGGCAAAGACGGTGATGTTTGTGAAGCGCTCGCTCTCGCCCGGCTACGCCGGCATCGACAACCCGCTGTTCTATCGCGACAACACCATGATGCTCTTCGGCGACGCCAAGAAGATGGTCGAGGAGATCGTCAAGCAGCTTTAAGAGCGCTGACAATTCAGCCCCAACACTCCGTTTCGCCGGGCCTGCGCATACCCCGTCTGACATGCGCAAGGGCCCGGCGATTTTTTCTCCGCTCCTCCCTCAGCGCCCGGCAAGACAGCGTTCCATCACGGCAAGAAAAGCCTTTACCTCCTCCAGCCGCGTCGCCCAGGAGGTGACAAGGCGGATAACGCGCCGATCATGCCCTTCTCCCGCCGCGCCCCAGTCATAGAACACCGCGCCTTCTTCCCGCAAAGCGTCACACAACCCGGCCGGCACCTCCAGAAAAACCTCGTTGCCCTCCACCGCATGCACAAGCCGCACCTCGGAGAAGGCAGCGATCCCTTCCGCGATCGCAAGCGCCATATCGTTGGCATGGCGCGCAAGGCGCAGCCAGAGATCATCCTGCAGCCAGGCAAGAAACTGCGCGGAAACATAACGCGCCTTGGAAAGCATCTGCCCGGCCCGCTTGCGCCGATAATCGAAATCTGCCGCCAGGGCCGGATCAAAGAAGATCACCGCCTCCGCCATCATGGCGCCGTTTTTCGTCGCCCCCAGGCAGAGAACATCCACACCCGCCCGCCAGGTCATCTCCGCCGGCGTACATCCGGCGTGCACAAGCGCGTTGGCCAGCCGCGCGCCGTCCAGATGCACCTTCAGCCCCGCCTCTTTCGCCACCGCACACAGAGACCGCACCGCCGCCGGATGATAGACACATCCCGCTTCCGTGGTATTGCTCAGAGAAAGCGCCTGCGGCTTGACCTGATGCGGGCCATGCACGAAATGCGCAAGCGCCGCCTTTACCGTATCAGGCGTCAGCCGCCCGCCATCTCCGGACAGCGGGATGATCTTGGCGCCGCCGGTGAAGAATTCCGGTGCGGCGCATTCATCGGTGTTGATGTGGGCCTCCTGATGCGCAAGCACCCCGCCATAGGGGCTGACCAGCGCCGAGAGCGCCAGCGCATTGGCCGCCGTGCCCGTGGTCACGAAAAAGACGGCCGCATCCGGCGCCTCGAATGTCGCGCGCAAGGCCTTTGCCGCCCGTTCCGTGACCTCATCGGCGCCATAGGGCATGGCCGGCCCCATATTCACGTCTGTCAGAGCCTTCATTATCGCCGGATGCACAGGCGCGGTATTGTCGCTGGCAAAATGCATCGTCTCTCATCATGAAAAGAAAAGGCGGGCCGAAACGCCGGCCCGCCCAAAACACGCCTGACGTTTCAGCGCCACATCAGGACTTGTTGCCCTTCTTGGCCTTATCCTTGGCCTTCTTCTTGGCCTTGTCCTTGCTCTTGGGTTTGGACTTGCTCTTGTCCTTATCCTTGCTCTTGCTCTTGGATTTGGACTTCTTATCCTTCTCACCCTTCTCGGAAGACTTCTTGCTCTTGGACTTCTTGCCCTTCTTCTCCTCCTTGGACTTCTTGCCCTTGTCCTCGGAATCCTTGCCTTTCCTGTCCTTGGACTTGGATTTGGACTTGGACTTGCTCTTCTTGCCTTTCTTGTCCTTCTTGTCCTCGGAGGTTGTCTTCTTCTCGCCCTTTTCCTTGCTCTTGGACTTGGACTTCGACTTGCTCTTCTTCTCGCCCTTCTTCTCAGAAGAAGACCGCTTGCCTATCTTGCGGCAATAGGCATCCACCTTGATGCCGTCCTTGCGGGTATAGCCGCTCACCCACGTACAATCGTCGCGCCGCTCGCAGGCAGCCTTGCTCTCGATCTCCTTGCATTCCTTGGCGGCCTGAGACTCAGGCGCGGAGAACACCGCTGCAGCGACGATAAACAGGAAGGCCATCACGGCCGTCATGATGCGTTTCATGAGTCCTGCTCCCCTTGATGATGATCCTCATCCGGCGGGGCCGCAGCCGCATGACGGCCGGCCCCCGGTCGCCGCCTACTATGCCCATGCACTGCCGCACGTGCAAGAGGCGCCCTTTTTGGCAGGCTTTTCGCTTGCTCAAGCCCGCCCTTGCCCTGTAAACGGGCTGCGGATCATCAATAAACGCCGCCGGCAGCGAAGCGGCCCGTTCGGCCTTTCGCCAAAGGCACTTCAAGACGGAGATGAAAAAGCCATGGCTGAAAAGGGTTCCGTGAAAAAGGTGGTGCTGGCCTATTCCGGCGGGCTGGACACCTCCATCATCCTGAAATGGCTGCAGGAACATTATGGCGCCGAGGTGGTCACCTTCACCGCCGACTTGGGCCAGGGCGAGGAGCTGGAGGAAGCCCGCCGCAAGGCCGAGATGCTGGGGATCAAGGAGATCTACATCGAGGATCTGCGCGAGGAATTCGTGCGCGATTATGTCTTTCCCATGTTCCGCGCCAATGCCATGTATGAGGGTGTCTACCTGCTCGGCACCTCCATCGCCCGCCCGCTGATTGCCAAGCGCCTTGTGGAAATCGCCCATGAGACCGGCGCGGATGCCATCGCCCACGGCGCCACCGGCAAGGGCAACGATCAGGTGCGATTCGAGCTTTCGGCCTATGCGCTGGATCCGGACATCAAGGTCATTGCCCCATGGCGCGAGTGGGACTTCAAGAGCCGCTCCGATCTCATCGCCTTTGCGGAAAAGCACCAGATCCCGGTGCCGAAGGACAAGCGCGGCGAGGCGCCCTTCTCCGTGGACGCCAACCTCCTGCACTCCTCCTCCGAGGGCAAGATCCTGGAAGACCCGTGGCAGGAGCCGGCGCCATACGTGTTTCAACGCACCGTCTCGCCCATGGAGGCACCGGATGAGCCGGAAGAGATCACCATCGATTTCGAGAAAGGGGATCCGGTGGCCGTCAATGGCGAGCGCATGAGCCCGGCCACCCTGCTCGCCACGCTCAACGATCTGGCCAAGAAACACGGCATCGGCCGCGTGGACATGGTGGAGAACCGTTTTGTCGGCATGAAGAGCCGCGGCATTTACGAAACCCCGGGCGGCACCATCCTGCTGCCGGCGCACCGCGCCATCGAGTCCATCACGCTGGACCGCGAGGCCATGCACTTAAAGGACGAGCTGATGCCGCGTTATGCCACCCTCATCTACAACGGCTTCTGGTTCTCGCCGGAGCGCGAGATGCTTCAGGCCCTCATCGACAAGAGCCAGGAGGACGTGGAAGGCACCGTGCGGCTGAAGCTGTATAAGGGCAACGTCATCATCACCGGGCGCAAGTCGCCCAAGTCGCTTTATGACGAGTCTCTGGTCACCTTCGAGGATGATGAAGGCGCCTATGACCAGAAGGATGCGGAGGGCTTCATCAGGCTCAACGCCCTGCGCCTGCGTGCGCTGGCCAGGCGCCGCCGCGAACAGGGCTGACGTCCGCATGGTGCTTTCCCACGCCCTTTGTGACTTTGTAACTTGCCCCTGATCCGGCCGCGGGGCATTGCAAGTGCCCCTCCGATGGTCCATCTATGGGGAGAAACCGGTCCATGCCGGTCCGGATTGCGTGCATGGCCAGGCCACAAACTGGGCCGCTTTTACCCTTTGCGCGTCACGGACCGGCAGAAGGAACGTCACAGCAGGAATCACACGAAATCAGGAACATCGGAAAGAGCCATGACGGACAAGACCTTTTCCATGGGCACAAGCTTTTCTGCTAGCGGCGGGGCTGCCGGTGCGCCGGGGGGCAATGGCGCAGGCGGCAACGGCGCACGCCCCACCGGCGACATCATCAAGGATTCCGACACCGAACACTTCATCGAGGACGTGATCGAGGCCTCACGGCAGGTGCCGGTCATTGTCGATTTCTGGGCCACCTGGTGCGGCCCCTGCAAGCAGCTCAAGCCGGTTCTGGAGAAGGTGGTGCGCGAGGCCGGCGGCAAGGTGCGCCTGGTCAAGATCGACGTGGACAAGAACCAGGCCCTGGCCCAGCAGCTGCGCATCCAGTCCGTGCCCATGGTCTATGCCTTCGTCAATGGCCAGCCCGTGGATGGCTTCGCCGGCGCCCTGCCGGAAAGCCAGGTGCGCGCCTTCGTCAACAAGGTGGCCGGCATGGGCGGCCCCGGCAAGGCGGCGGAAGAGATCATGAAGCTGGCCGATGAGGCCTTGAAGCAGAACAACGCGCAGGATGCGCTTTCGCTCTATGCCCAGGCCGTGCAGGCCGATCCCGAGAACATGAAGGCCGTCGCCGGGCTTGTCCGTGCCCAGATCGTCCTGGGCGATCTCAACGGCGCCAGGGCCGTTCTCGATTCCCTGCCCGAGGACAAGAAGAACGACGACGCCATCAAGGCGGCGCGCGCCGCGCTGGAGCTTGCGGAAACCCCGGTGGACGAGGGCGAGATCGCCGAGCTGAAAAAGAAGATCGAGGAGAATCCCGACGACTTCGAAAGCCGCTTTGCCCTGGCGCAAAAGCTCAACGCCGCCAACCGGCGCGAGGAGGCCATGGAGCATCTGCTCTATATCATCCAGAAGGACAGGTCCTGGAACGATGATGCCGCCCGCAAGGAGCTTTTGAAGTTCTTCGAGGCCTGGGGCGATTCCGATCCGCTCACGCAAGAGGGGCGCAAGCGGCTGTCCTCGATCCTTTTCGCCTGACAAGAAAGCGGCAAGCGAACCATGAGCGAACGGCAAACATCACCGTCGCAGGAAACCGGCAGCGAACAGCCGGAAGCCGGCTACAGCGTGGACCGGCGCCTGCTGGAAATTCTCGTCTGTCCCAAGACACACACCGTTCTGGAATACGACGCCGAACGCCAGGAGCTCATATCCCGGGCAGCGAAACTGGCCTATCCCATTCGCGACGGCATTCCTATCATGCTCATCGAGGAAGCGCGCCCGCTTGATGCGGACTGAGCGTATACACAAAAGGATCAAGGCGACAAACAGGGATGGATGAAGCGCCATGAACGCCAACACTGATGATCTCGATGTCTGGCCGGAGGAAATCCGCCTCACCGATGAAGGCCGCAAGCTGATCGTGAAGTTCGAAAACGGCGAGCAGTTCGAATACACCGCCGAGTTTCTGCGCGTGACCTCACCTTCGGCCGAGGTGCAAGGGCATCATCCCTCGCAGCGCAAGACCGTACCCGGCAAGAAGAACGTGCGCATCACCAAGATCGAGCCCACCGGCCAGTATGCGGTCAAGCTCGTTTTCGACGACGGCCATGACACCGGCCTGTTCACCTGGGACTATTTCCTGGAAACCGGCCGCAACATGGACGTCCTCTGGCAGGACTACCTGCAGCGCCTGGAAAAGGAAGGCCTAAGCCGCGAACCCTGAAAAACCGGCCCGCGGGCCTCATCAGCCAACGTGTTCAAGAACGACGCGCTCTCACCCGTCGCTGATCACCAGCGGTTCGGGCAGGCTGCGCTCGTCGATCAAGGGCCAGGAGTCGGGATTAGGCAGCTGAAAATGCCACCATTCGGTGGGAATGCCCTCAAATCCCGCCGTGGTCATGATCCCGGCCAGCAGCATGCGGTTGGCAAGCGCGGTTTGTGAGACCGCACGGCAGGAGGGATGCGAGCGCGGGCTCATGTCGTCGAAATCCGTGCCCATGTCCAGAGGCTGCCCGCTTTCGGCATCGATGAGGGAGAGATCCACGGCGATCCCGCGCGTGTGCGTGGAGCCTTTCCACGGCGGAAAGACATAAGCCTCATCCGGGCAGGCCTGCCAGAGCGCCATTTGCCCGGCCACGGGCCGATAGCCGTCAAAAAGCAGAAGCTTCAGCCCCAGGGCATGGGCAAGCGCCGCTGCGTTTTTCAAGGCATCCGCCGCTTCCGGACGCAAATACACCCGCGCATGCCTGTAAAAGGCCCGGCCTGTGAGATTGTTCGCCGTCGCATAGCGCACATCAAGCGCAACGCCATATTCGGCCGCATCGATCTGCACCAGCGGTGCAATCACATGCTCCGGCAGCGGCGGCATGGATGAAGCTTCGGACATGATGGCGCCAGCCCTCCCCGTAGGCTCAGATTTCCGCGCTCGTGATCGTGCGCACACCCGCTTTTTGCCATTTCTCGCGCATGGCCTGAAGCGAGCCCTCAAGATCGATGGCCCGGCAGGCATCCTCGATCACCGTGGCCACAAAGCCGCACCGCACCGCATCCAGCGCCGAAAAGCCCACGCAGAAATCCGTGGCCAGCCCGGCCAGATGCACCTCATCCACGCCCCGGCTGCGCAAATAGCCCTCAAGACCGGTTGGCGTGGCGTGATCATTCTCGAAAAAGGCGGAATAGGAATCCACTTCGCGGCGAAAGCCCTTGCGAATGATCGCCTGGGCCGGACGCACATCAAGATCGGGATGGAATTCAGCTCCCTCGCTGCCCTGCACACAATGATCCGGCCACAGAACCTGTTCGCCATAAGCAAGCGTCACCGTCTCGAACGGCGCCTTGCCCTCATGCTGGCTGGCGAAGGATAAATGATCGGCCGGATGCCAGTCCTGCGTGAACACAACAATGTCATACCGCGGCATGATGCGGTTGATCACCGGCACCACCGCATCGCCCTCCGGCACGGGCAGAGCGCCGCCGGGGCAGAAATCCTTCTGAACGTCAATCACGAGCAGGGCGCGCATCCCTCATTCTCCCTCTCCATGCGACGGATGATCCGCAATCTCATCCCCGTCATGGTGCCGTGCAGACAGGCCGCAGGCAAGAGCTTCTCCCGGCGGCTCTTTTGCCCGGACCCAAAAGCCGCTAGGTTTTCTGGCAATGCGCTTAAATTCCCCGAAAGCGGCAATGTAAGGCGCGAGGATTGAACCGAAAGGGAACCAAGGCCGATGGACAACAGCTTCGCACAGGCCTTCGTGAAGGCGGCGCATCTTGTTGCCACCCTTGATTCGGAGCTTGTGGAGATCGTGCTGCTTTCCCTGCGGGTTTCCCTCACTGCGGTTGTGCTGGCCGCCCTCATCGGCTTTCCCATCGGGGCTGTGCTTGCGCTCTATCGCTTTCCCGGCAACCGCATCATCACCCTGCTGATCACCGCATTCATGGGCATGCCGCCGGTGGTTCTGGGTCTGATCGTCTATCTGCTGCTGTCGCGCTCCGGGCCGCTGGGTGTGCTTGGCCTGCTGTATACGCCTACCGCCATGATCATCGCCCAGACTCTCCTCGTCCTGCCCATCATCATCGCCCTGACGCGTCAGACCATCGCCGACATGTGGAAGGAATACGAGGAGACCATGCGCTCCCTGAACATCCGCGGGCTGAAGCTTGTGCGCACCATGCTCTTTGAAGCCCGCCTCTCCCTGGCCACGGCGGCGCTGGCCGGCTTTGGCCGCGCCATTGCCGAGGTGGGCGCGGTGATGATCGTCGGCGGCAACATCCGCCATGCCACCCGGGTGATGACCACGGCCATCGCGCTGGAAACCTCGAAAGGAGAGCTCGCTCTCGCCCTCGCCCTTGGCCTCATCCTTCTCCTGCTTGCCCTGACCGTCAATCTCGCCGTAAATCTTCTCTCCGCCTTCAGTGCCGCCCGCGGCTACGCCACATCTTGATGCAAGCAAACCCGTCCCATTCAGCCATGTCACAGCCGGCAATCATGAGGATCATGACCATGTTCCGCTCTTTTGCCCGCCTTGCCATTCTGGTCCTTATCCTTGCCCTTGGAGTTACACACGCAAGCCTGGCCGGCGAGAGCATCATCCTGCAGTCCACCACCTCCACGCAGAATTCCGGCCTGCTCGACTATCTCCTGCCGCTTTTCAAGAAAAAGACCGGAATTACGGTCAAGGTCGTGGCCGTCGGCACCGGTCAGGCCCTGCGCAATGCCCGCAATGGCGACGGCGATGTTTTGCTTGTGCATGCCAGGGATGCGGAGATGAAGTTTCTCAAGGAAGGCTGGGGCGTGGACCGGCGTGATGTCATGTACAACGATTTCGTCATCGTCTGCCCCAAAAGCGATCCTGCCGGCATCGCCGGCATGAAGGACGCCTCCGCTGCCTTGCGCCGCATTGCCGAAAAGCGCGTGCCGTTTGTTTCCCGCGGCGATGATTCCGGCACCCACAAGAAGGAGCGCGCGCTGTGGCGCAAGGCCGGCATCGACCCCACCCGCGACAGCGGCACCTGGTATCGCGAAACCGGCTCCGGCATGGGCGCCACCCTCAACGCCGCCGCCGCCATGAACGCCTGCACCCTCACTGACCGCGCCACATGGATCGCCTTTCGCAACAAGGGCGATCTGAAGATCGTCGTGCAGGGTGATCCCGCCCTGTTCAATCAGTATGGCGTCATGCTGGTCAATCCAAAGCGTCATCCGCACGTGAAGGAAAAGGCCGCCCGCGCCTTCATTGACTGGCTCACCGGCCCGGAAGGACAGAAGGCCATCGCCAGCTATCGGCTGCATGGTCAGCAGCTGTTTTTCCCCAACGCGCCCGTCAATTGACCGCAACGATCGTCAGTCATGCCAGAAGGCCGTGCCGCTGAGCAGCCGCATGCCGATTCGTGTATCGAGCAGGCTGAAGATCGCATCGCGCAAGAAGGGGCTGACACCCCAGGAGAGATCAAGCGCAATCCCTCCCGCCCACATCAGACAGTCATAAAGGCGCTCCCGCCCAAGGCCGCGCCCTTCCAGCAGCGCATCGATGGTATCCAGCGCCCGGTTCAGCCCCTGCCCGGTGTGCGGATGCACCCGCCGAAAGGCCTCTCCCACATGCACAACGCGCCCCTGCCGCATGATCAGGCCGCACCAGGTTTCAAGATGCAGTTCCATCGCGGGCGTCTTCATGACTGATTCACCAAGCAGCGCCCGCAAGGGAGTTTCATCCCCGCTGCTGACCACGGCCGCCTCATCCCCGAACGGGACAATGGCGGCATAACAGCCCGCGTCGTTGATCTGCAGCACCGCATCCTGCGCCACGTCTGTCTGCAGAAAGCGCATGCGAAACACCTTGCGATGCCGAAAGCGCAAACGCGGGCGATTGAAGGCGGCAATCGTGTTGATCACCATTTTTCGGGCCGAAAACGTGCGCCCATCCGCAAGGCGCACGCGGCCCTCCCCGTCGAGAGCGGCAACGCGTGCGGTAATCGTCTCCGCCTCATGCCACGGCCGCATCCACTCCAGCAGGGCCGAATAGCGCATGGCATGAAGCCTCAGCCCGTAATCGGCAAACGACAGAAATTTCAGCGGCTCAAGATGGCGATTGAGCACTTTCACCCCGGTCAGGGGATGCCCGGGCGCGGCCCCAAAGACGCGCTCAAGCCGCCTGAGTGCATTTTCATGCAGCAGCAGAAAACGATCGAAAGGCACACCTTCGCCGATCACCAGCGCCTTCTCGCCCTTCATCAGCGCCTTGCGCGCGGCAAACAGGGCGAGCGCCCCCTGCCCAAGAATGATGATGTCATGCATGGGTCATGTTCCCGAGGCCCGTGGTCAGAGCCGTGAGCGGGCCTGCGCCCTCACGGCATGAGCAGCACCCCGGCCGTGAGCAGCAGCGTGCCCGCGATGTTGACGATCAGCGTGCGCGCGCACAAGGCTTCCAGCCGCTCACGATGGCGCCATTGCCCCCTGCCCATGGCCAGGGCGTTGGCCAGCGCCAGAACGGCTGTGGGAAGCGCGAACAGAAACGGGCGCTCTCCGGCCAGGGCAAACAGCGCGACCACAGCCGCAAACACGACAGCCCCCGCCGCATAGAGCGCCGCGGCCCGTTCCCGCCCCAGGCGCACGACGAGATTGCGCTTGTTCATGCGCAAATCGGCCGGATAGTCGGGAAATTCATTGATGAGGATCACGAGAAAGATGGAAATGGCCACCGGCGCGCCATAAACGAGGATGGGCACCAGATCCCACATGCGCGCCTGGATGAAATATCCCACCGCCACCGGCAGCCAGCCATAGGCCAGCGCGATGAACACTTCGCCCAGCCCGCGATAGGCCCAGCGAAAGGGCGGCGTACTGTAGAAAAAGCCCATGGCGCCGCCGGCCGCGCCCGCCACGAACAGCGAGGAGCCATAGCCCATGCCCCAGGCCAGCCACACACCCACGGCAAGGGCCAGCAGGGCCGCAGCCCACGCCGCCTTCAGCACGTGTTCGCGGGCAAGTCCGGTCGTCTGCAACACAAGGGTGCCGCCCGAAAACCGGTTCTTCTCCAGCCGAGCGGAAAGGGCATCCACGTCGTAATCAAACACCTCACCCGTCCAGTAGGTGACGAGCATGATCAGCACCGTGGCCAGAAGGGCAAGCGCCAGCGCCACCGGCTCCAGGCTGCCGCTTGCGCGATAGCCTAGCGCCGCCCCCAGCAGCAGGGGAAAGACCCCGACGGTATGAAACTCAGGGCGAGAAAGCTTCAGCCAGCTCTTCCATGTCGATTCGCGCATATCGGGCATGGTGGGTTATCTGTTATCCTTGCGTGTCGTTCGCGAATGCTGCGTTTCATAGCATTCTCCGGGCCCGAAGAAACTTGATCCTGCTCAAGCGCCCGCCCGCAGAACGTGGAAAGACAGGGAAGAATGCAGGTGTTTCAGGGTGGTTCCCATCCACACGGTTGACACCGGCGCCTGCCCTGCCCATCTGTTGACCGATCCCATCGTTGACGTGACAACGCGTTCCGCAGGGCTTTTCCATGGAATTCAAGGACTATTACAAGATCCTCGGGGTGGAGCGCTCGGCATCCGCCGATGAGATCAAGCGGGCCTATCGCAAGCTGGCGCGCAAGTATCACCCCGACATCAACAAGGAGCCGGGGGCTGAGGAGAAGTTCAAGGAAATCTCCGAGGCCTATGAAGTCCTCTCCGATCCCGAGAAACGGGCGGCCTATGACAAGTTCGGCGCCAATTGGCAGCACGGGCAGGAATTCCGCCCGCCGCCCGACTGGGAGAAGGAGTTCCATTTCGCCGGCGGCGGCTTCACCGGCGCCGACACCTCCGGCTTTTCCGATTTCTTCGAGGAGTTGTTCGGCCGCGCCCGCCGGTCGCGCGCGGCAGGCGGCGGTTTTTCCGGCTTCGGTTTCGGCACGGGCTCAGGCGGCATCCGCATGAAGGGCGAGGATGTGCATGCCCGCGTCGTCATCGATCTTGCGGATGCCTACACCGGCGCGGAACGCACCATAACCTTACGCATGCCGGAGCAGACCGCGGACGGCCACATCACCTACCGTGAGAAAACCTTGAACGTGCGCATCCCCAAGGGGGTGAAGGAAGGCCAGCACATCCGCCTGAAAGGCCAGGGCGGCCCCGGCATTGGCGGCGGCCCCAACGGCGATCTCTATCTCGAGGTGCACTTCCGCCCTGACAGGCGTTTCCGCGTGGAAGGGCGCGATGTCTATCTCGACCTGCCCGTCGCCCCCTGGGAGGCGGCCCTCGGTGCAAAGGTGAAGGCCCCAACCCCCACAGGCGTTGTCGAGGTGAAAATCCCGGAAGGCAGCCAGTGCGGGCGCAAGCTGCGCCTGAAGGGCAAGGGCATTCCGGGCAGAACGCCGGGCGATTTTTACGTGGTCATCCAGATCGTGCCGCCGCCTGCGCGCGATGAAAAGCAAAAGCAGGCCTATGAGGCCCTGAAGGAGGCCTTCCCCGGCTTCAACCCGCGTGCCGGATTGGGAGTCTGAAGAACGATGCGCAAGGAACCGATCATCGTTGTTGATTGCGAGATCGTCGAGGAGCGCGAGGCCTTGAGGCTTCACGAGCTGGCGCGCATCTGCGGCCTGCCGGCGGAGCAGGTGATGGAATTCGTCGATCTCGGCGTTATCGAGCCCCTGGAACCCGGCAGCATTCGTCACTGGCGCTTCGCCGCCAGCGCCGTGCCGCGCCTGCAACGGGCCATGCGGCTTCAGCGCGATCTCGGCATCGAGCGCCAGGCCCTCGCCCTCGTCCTCGATCTGCTGGATGAAATGGAGCGCATGCGCGCCCGTCTCGCCCGCCTGCAAGGTCCCAGCGAAGCGTGAAGGAAAAACCCGTTTTGTGCGTCCCCTTTTGCCGGCCACACCGGACAAGCAAAGGCCGTTTGAGATTGCTGAAGACGCCTCGTCATTGAGGCGTAACGATATACGGTTTGAATGTGTCGGGCATAACGACGCCAGGTGTGCGCCCTGGATGTCACGAGCCCTTCTCTTGATGGAAAGCAGGCGGAGTTTTTGTCTGTCATGAGCAACCATCTTTTTGATGCGCTTTTTGCGCAGGGTGTGGATGAAACGCGGCCATTCATTACCGTTTCCGACGGCAAGGGCGGTGATGCGCGCACGCTGAGCTTTTCCGATATTCGGCGCATGAGCCTGCGCATGGCGCGGGCGCTGGCCAGGATGGGGGCGCGGCCGGGCGATCGCATCTGTGTGCAGGTGAGGAAAAGCCCCGAAGCGCTGGCGCTCTATCTTGCCTGTCTCGCCGGCGGCTATGTGTTTCAGCCGCTGAACATGGCCTACACGGCGGAAGAGGTGCGCTACTTCGTTCGGGATGCCAAGCCCCGCATTCTCATCGTCGATCCCGAACGCAAGGAGGCCCTGACCGATCTCGCTGAGGAGACGGGAGCGAAGCTTCTCACCCTTCGGGGGGACTGGCGCGGCAGCTTCTTCATGCTGCAGATGGTGCAGCCGGAGAACTTTGAGCCGGTGGCATGTGATGCCCAGGCGCCGGCGGCGATGCTCTACACCTCCGGCACCACGGGGCGGCCAAAGGGAGCGGTGCTCAGCCATGGCAATCTTTTGAGCAACGCGCGGGATCTCGTCTCCGTCTGGGACTTTACAGAAAATGATGTTCTCATCCATGCCCTGCCCATTCATCACGCACATGGGCTGTTCGTGGCGATCAACGTGCCGTTGCTGAGCGGCGCGCGCCTGATCTGGCATGAGCGCTTCGATGCGAATGCGATCGTGGCCGACCTGCCCCGGGCCAGCGTGCTCATGGGCGTGCCCACCTTCTATGCCCGGCTGCTGAAAACACCGGCGCATCGCCTGCGCCGGGCAGCGGCCAACATGCGGCTGTTCATCTCCGGATCGGCACCGCTTTCGCCGGCCCTGCATGCCGCCTTTGAGGAAGCGACGGGACATGCCATCGTGGAGCGCTATGGCATGACGGAAACGGGCATGATCGCCTCCCTGCCGCTCAATGGCGCGCGCAAACCCGGCAGCGTCGGTTTTGCCCTGCCGTCGGTGTCCCTGCGTATTGTGGACCGGGAAACGGGCGAGCCTCTCCCGCAGGGCGAGACCGGCATGGTGGAAGTGAAAGGGCCGAATGTCTTTTCCGGCTATTGGCAGCAGCCGGAAAAGACAGACGAAGCCTTTCGCGAGGATGGCTGGTTCATCACCGGAGATCTCGGCCGCATCGATGATCAGGGTTACCTGCATCTGGTGGGGCGGGCGAAGGATCTGATCATCACCGGCGGGCTCAATGTCTATCCGGCGGAGGTGGAAGCGGTGCTGGATTCCCTGCCCGGTGTGGCGGAGGCGGCCGTTGTCGGCATACCGGATGCGGAATGGGGCGAGAAGGTCTGCGCCATTGTCGCGCCGGACGGTTCGCGCCGGCTTGATGAAAAGGGGCTGATCGCCGCACTGAAAGAACGGCTGGCCGGTTACAAGGTGCCGAAACGGGTCGTGTTCGTCGATGCCCTGCCGCGCAACGCCATGGGCAAGGTGATGAAGGACAGCCTGCGCGATATGCTCCTATCCTGACGGCAGCGGGCCAAAGGCCTGATTCGCTTCCGGTCAGCCGAACAGGCGCCAGCGCTTGCGCGGCCGGGAAGAGGGCAGGGTCTCATCCTCTTCCTCCGCCTCCGGCGGCAGCGGACCGGGATCGTCCGGCAGCGGCGGCGTGAAGTGCTTGGCCTCGTCCTGTCCGCTCTCGGTGGCATCTCCCGCCGGAGCATCAGGCGGCGTTGCGGAAGAGGCGGCCTGTTCGTGATCCTCTGCTGTGGTCACGTCTGTCTTTTCAGTGTCTGCAGGAGCAGAGGCCGTTTTTGTGGCCTCGTCCTTTTCCGCCCTGGCAGCCGGGCGGGGCGCGCGCGGCGCAAGCGGGGCACGCCCGGGCGGCGGCGCGGCAGGTTCTTGCCCGGCGGCGGATTCAGGTTCAGCGGGAGCCTTAGCGGATTCCTCTTCGCTTCCGTTACGGGCTTCGGCCACCTCCTCTTTGCCTGCATAAGCGGCCTGTTCGGAGGGAGCCTTGCCGGTTTCGGCGTCCGCGGTGGTGTGGGGGCCTTTATCTTCGGCTGCAGGGGCGGCTTCAGGGGCCGCATCGCCTGTTTTCCCCTCCGTTTCGGAACCACGCTTTTCTTCCTTCACGGCCGCTATTTCTTCTTGCGCAACCGCTTCATCCGGGGAGACGGCAGAAGACGCTTCTTTCCCGTCATCGGCGGACTTTTCCTCGCCCTTATCCGTATCCTCGCCGCCTTCCTCGGTATCGGCCTTCTCCGGCTTGACCTCGATGACGGGCGGGGCGGTCTGTTCTTTGTCCTCAGGGTTAAGTGTTTCGTCCCTGGCCTTGGTGGTATCCTCGGCGTCCTCGCCGGGCAGGGCCTTCTGCACCGGCGGTTCCAGAAGCTCCGCTGGCACGGGCTCCGGCATGGCCAGACGCTCATCTCCCTTCACCGGCGTGCGCCACTCGAATACGCCAATCTGACCGGTGATGGGCGAAACCGGCAGCCATTCCGGCGCCACCATGCCGTCGGCGGTCCAGGCGGGATCGCGCCGGGCGCGCACGGCACGAGCCAGCCATTCGCGGGCGCGGCCATAGTCGCCATAGCCCTTTTCCTCGATCTCGGCGAGAAGCGTGAAAATGCGCGCAGAAGGGTTTTCGTTGAGCCACGGGCGCAGGGCACCGCGCGCGGTTTCCCACGCGCCGGCCTCGATGGCGGCCCGGGCGAGAGCGACAGCACCCTCCTCGCCGCCGGCTTCGATGCGCAACAGTTTTTCCAGACGCTTCAAGCGGTCCTTGGGCGAGTCGCCCGGGCGCAAGTGCGCATAGACCTCGGCAATGTCCGGATGGGGCGCAAGCTTCCAGGTGCGTTCCAGGATCTTTGCCGCCTTGCGCAGCTTGCCACGGGCGGCGAGCATGCCACCGGCGAGGACCGCAGCCGGAACCAGGGCGGGATCGAGCTTGTGGGCACGCTGGGCGAGATCAAGCGCGCGTTCGGGCTCGCGTTCCTCCAGTTCAAGGGCAAGGGCGGTGAGCGCGGCGGCCTTTTGCCGGGCATGGGCGGCCTTGTCGAGAAGACCGCGGTTTTTCATGTCATCCAGCAGGGTGAGAACGGCGTGCCATTCGCCATCGCGGGCCAGAAAACGCAACAGGCCGAAGCCGGCCCAGGGCAGGCCGGGAAAGCGCTTCCAGGCCTCGGCGGCAAGCCGGCGTGCGCGGGCAGCATCGCCCTCCTCCAGTGCCTGTTCATACAGCCCGTGCAGGGCGGCGGCGGCGGTGTTTTCATCGCGCAACATGTCCTCGAGCAGACGGCGCGCGAGGGCATCATCCCCCAGCTCCTGGGCGGCACGGGCCTCCAGCAGACGGGCGACCGGCTCATCCGGCACGAGACGGCTGGCCGTGCGCGCCGCCTTGCGGGCAGAAGCGGCATCGCCGGCGAGCAGGGCGACCAGCCCCTGGGAAATGGCATTCAACCCCTTGCGGCGGCGGCGCAGGCGAAACCAGTCACGCGTGGCTCCGGGGGCGGCAAAGATCAGGCGCACGAGCCAGACAAGGAGCCAGAGGAGCAAAAGGATAACGGCAAGCACGCCCAGCGCCAGCGCCACGGGCAGGTCCTCGATGTGCCAGCCCAGCCAGTCGATGGTGATGGTGCCGGGATGTTCCGCAAGCCAAGTGAGCCCCGCCACCGCAGCCACCATCACGGCAAACCAGAAAATCAGCCTCAGCATGTCTCGCCCCCGGGGTTCTGCCTCTTGCTCATCATCCTCGCGGTCTTTTCAGTGTCTCGCGCGCAATGCCCTCATGCGCTTAAAGGCCCATGCGCTTCTTTTGCCGTCCGTTGCCTTTCAGAGGCGGTAAAAAGTCCGCCCTCTCATCCGTTCGGATGCAGGCTGAAGCAGCCGAACTTACTGGCCTTTGCCGGCCTTTGCCGTGTTCTTCGCGCCCGTGGCAATCATGGCCAGCACCCGCTCCGACAACGTGTCGAGCGCAGCATCGGCTTCAACCCGCGCCTTTGCCGCCTGCAGCCAGGCGGCCACCTCCCTCGGCTTCTCGCCGGGGCGTGCCTCAAGGTCGCGCACGGCGGCGGCGAGCCCTTCTGTTTGCGCAAGAGTGCGCGCCTGGGCAAGGGCCTCGGCCCAGTCGGTGCTGTCGGCACGGCGGACCTTGACCACCTCGCCAAGCCGCGCCTTGAGATTGCCAAGCAGGCCCTGCTTGCGCGCCTCTTCAAGGGCCTGCCGGCGCTGGTCTTCAAAGTGCCTGGCGAGATCTGCAAGCTGCCGGATCAGCTCGGCTTCGGGCGCAAGCCCCTTGTCGGCATAAGCGCTGAGCGCGTCAAGAGCAGCCGTGCCGGGAAGCCAGCCTTTCATGCGCTCAAGCTCCGCGGCATAGGGCGCGCCGGAGAGCACTTTCTCCCGCAGTTGCGCAAAGGCAATGCCCACCGCGGGCGGTTGGGCACCGGCTTGAGCCTTCTTGAGCTTGTCGATGGCGGCAAGGGCATTGCGGGCGGTGTTCTGCGCGCTGCTGGCGGTGTCGGCAACGGCCTGCAGGCGCTTTTGCAAGGCATCCAGCCGCGCGTTGATGTCAGCCAGGCGCTTTTTCACATCTTCGGGTATGGTGGGGCTTGAAACCCTGTTCTCCACAGCGGAGAGCCGCTTTTGCAGCTCTTCCACGGCCTTTTCCAGACCGGCCAGCTTAACGGCGATAACGGCACTGGCGGCCGCTGTCGCCTGCGTGCCGCCGGCCTCTCCTTCCTGAGCGCCACCTGAGCGGGCCAGAGCATCAAGCCCGGCGGAAAGTGCGGCAAGGCGGGTCTGGACATCCTTGAGGGTCTTGTCCAGCGCGGCGATCCTTTGCGCATTGCCCTGACTGGTGCGCAAGGCCTTTTCGGACGCACCCTTGCCGCTCTCAATGGCGGCGGACAGCTCCTGAATGCGCTTTTCCAGGCTGTTCAGGCGCGCCGAAACTTCCGCGATGGCTTGCTTGCCGGTAGTGCCTGCCGCGTTGGTGAGGGCCTTCTGGCGTTTGTCGAGCTCGGCAACGGCCTTTTCCAGCGCATCGAGGCGGGCTTGCAGCGCATCCGTCTTGGCAGCTCCGGTGGAGACAGACTTGTCCAGGGCGGCAAGCTTGTCTTTCAGTGTCTCAAGTTCGGCAAGCTGCGCCTGCATGGCGGTGAGCTTCTTCATGGGGCCATATTCGTTCCAGGCCCAGATGCCGCCGCCGGCGGATGCGCCCATGAGGAGCAAAACGCCCAGGATCTTCAGACCGGTGCGGGACTTGCGGGGGGCAGGCGCAGCGGATGCGGCCTCATTCTCCTCAGCCCTGGCAGACGTGGCATCGGCCGCCTTGCCGCTTTCGTCATCAGTATCGGCTCCGCCGCCTTGCGTCTCATCGGCCCCGGAAGCGGCCTTGTCTTCTTCCGAGGCGGCTTCCGCCCTTGCCTGATCAGCGTTGTCCTCATCGGCGGCGTGGAGCGTTTCCGCCTTTTCGGTTTCGGCGGATTTTTCTGGCCCGTCTTCGTCCTTGGGCGTGATGTCCTGGGCCTCTCCCTCGATCACGGTCGGGCGGACGGGGCTGCGCTTGTCTTCCCCCCGGTCATCTGCCATCGCTGCTACCCCCTCAATCGATCTTGCAAAGAGGATTCGGTTCCGATTGCGTTTTTAGGCCAACATTGGCCGTTGTGCGAGTCCTGAATGGCTATACCGGCCCGTGCAGGGAAAGAAAAGGCGCAAGCGAGGTCTGTATCGCACACTCGCTTGCGCCGGGGACCGGCCATTTCACTGCCGGTGGGAGGGAGAACGGATTTTATGATGAGAGATGACACATTACACGACACAACGTTGCCATCTTCCACGTCACCCCGGCGGAAGCCTTAGGTCTCGGGCCACAAACGCGTGAATAAATGGCCTGAGATACCGGCTTCCGCCGGTATGACGATGCACATGTCGTGTAGTATGGGGAGGAGCGCTATCACCTTCGGGGCCTTTTGAAATGTCGCATCATATCCGTTTGGCCTTCTCTATTCATAGGACAACGACCTTGGTGCCGATGGGCACCTTTTCGTAAAGCTCGATGATTTCCTCGTTCAGCATGCGAATACAGCCGGATGAGACAGCGCGGCCGATGGTGGTGGGATCATTGGTGCCGTGAATGCGATAGAGCGTGTCGCGATTGCCCTGATAGAGATAGAGGGCACGCGCGCCTAAGGGGTTGTCGGGGCCGCCTTTCATGACCTCCGGCAGGCGGCGCTTGTAGAGCTTCCACTCGCGCTCGATCATCTCCTTCGGCGGGCGCCATTCGGGCCAGACGGCCTTGCGCCGGATCGTCGCCACGCCGGACCACTGAAATCCCTCGCGGCCGACGCCAACGCCGTAACGCTCCGCCTTGCCGCCCGGCAGCACGTAATAAAGGGCGCGCTCGCGGGTGACGATGACAATGGTGCCCGGTTTTTCCGGACCGGAATAGGGCACGATTTTCTTGCCGGTGTATCGGGCCGATGAGCGGCGGGCGGCAGCGTTTTCCGCTCTGGCGAGGGTGCGGAAATTGAAGCGCCGTTTGCGTTCTATGCCGGCGAAGGCCGTGGCAGACAGGGTGAGACCGGCGAGAGCGGTGAGCAGAAACGTCCTTCGGCCTGCATGAAAGACAGTGAGAGCCTTCGGTGTCTTTCGGTTGCGCATGATCCGTCTTCCTCCTTGCATGTCCCACGTTTTGTGAAAATTGCCGCTTGCGAATTCGACAGGGCGTGCAGACGATCGGCCGGCCGCACCGTCCTGAAGGGACAGCCGGTCCTTTCGCCCGCTCACGATGGGCCAGGCACTAGCGGAGGAGGCGGCAGAGCCTGTGCAGATCAGGCGGGGAAGAGCGATTTTCAGCGGCGATGCTGGTGCTGGCCGCCGCGTTCAGGTTTGCAGAAATGGGAGGGGCGGGCTGGGCCATGACAATCCGGGCCGGTGGTGTCAAAGCCTTGATCCGCCCAGAGGCCGGCACGGCGGTCATATGGGCGTTGCCTGCGTGATGACCGCGACAATGCGCCGGCGGCTGCGGGCAGGGATCCGTGTCCGCGACCAGGGGAAAGAACAAGGATGCTTCGGATGCTGGCTTGGTCACCGGCTCAATGGTGCCGGCATGGAAAGGAGCATGCTCAGGCGCGTTGGCCAGGGCATGGGCAGAGAAAAGCACGGTGCCCGCAATCCCAAGAAGACTGGCCATGATGAAAACGAAGCGCAGCAAGAGCATCCTGCGCCCGCCCGCAAAACCGGAAACGATGCGCATGCGCCCGCCCTTGATGCTTCTGCGCCGTTTCATGGTCATGGCCTGTCATGCCCCGATAAGGTCCATGGGCTTCTCGCAGCCCGTAACGCTTCGGCTCCATCCGGAGTGAGCCATGCTCACCGAATCTGCGGATATCATACGAAAAAGGGCGGTCCCGGCGCCAATCAACCGCGCGTGAGCTTTCTTACCGCCTGGTCATGAAGGAGTTTGAACACAAACGAAAATTCGCCCGAAGGCAAACATTCGCACCGCCTCGCCCCGCGCCCCCGCTTGGGCTTTCCTTCCTTATCCCCGCAATCAATACGAAGGACAGGGGGAGAGGGCGGAAATGATCCAGATCAGTGCACGAAACGGTCAAGACTCTGCACGATTGCGTGAAACGCCCGGTCTCACCGCATCGTGAGTCGTCTTCGCGCCTTCCGGGGAGTAAGTTTTCCGATCATGGCATGGACCCTGACACATAAGGCCGCGACACATAAGGCCGCGGAAAAGGCGGGGAAGGTGCGTCTTTCGCGCCGCCGGGCGCTGCAGGCGCTGATGACGGCGGGGCTTGTTGCCGGTGTCTCGCGGCTGCGGCCGGTGCATGCCGAAGAGATGAAAAAGGGCGAGAAGGCGGATGCGCTTGTCGTCGTTGAGCTGTTCACCTCGCAAGGGTGCAGCGCCTGCCCGCCGGCGGATGCGCTTCTGCGTGAGCTTGCGCGCCAGCCCGGCATTCTCGGCCTGACCTATAACGTGGATTACTGGGACTATCTCGGCTGGCGCGATACGCTGGCCTCGCCGGAATTCTCGCGGCGGCAGCGGCGCTATGCCCGCTTTCGCAAGGACACGAAGGTGTTCACGCCGCAAATGATCATCAATGGCCGCCACTCCGTCATCGGCAACCGGCGCGAGGAGGTCTTGCGCCTGATCGCCGAGGAGCGGGAACATGGCGACTGCCGGCAGGTGCCGCTGTCGCTGATGCAGAATGACGACATGCTGGAAGTCTTTCTCGGCGACAAACCGAAGAAACTGGACATCAGCGAGGCGACGCTGTGGATCGTCATGTTCAAGGCAGAAGAGCGCGTTGAGGTCACACGCGGGGAAAACCGCGGCAAGGTCTTGCACTATGCCAATGTGGTGCGCTCGATCATGCCGGCGGGCATGTGGCACGGCAAGGCGCTGACCCTGCCTCTGCCCGCGGAGGAGCTGATGGTGGAGGGCGCGGACAGATGCGCAGCCCTACTGCAGTCCGACGCCAACGGCGCGATCATCGGCGCCGCCGATATCGATATGTCCTAACCTGGTTATTTGGGCATTGTTGCGCCTTACAAGAAGCGCCTCGCAAATTAAAAGCCCAAGAGCCGTTTGATGCTTTGCGGCGAGACCCCTTCCTTGCGCAGGAATGAAAGAGCGCGGTCGCGAAAGCGCTTGGAGAGCTTGCGGCCGCCTTCATCCGTGATCAGCGGATGATGGACATAGACCGGGGCAGGCAGGGCGAAAAGTTCCTGCAGCAGGCGATGCAGGCCGGTTGCATGAAACAGGTCCTGCCCGCGGGTGACATGGGTTATGCCCTGCAGGGCATCGTCGTGAACCACGGCGAGATGATAGGATATGCCGATATCGCGCCGGCCGAGGATGACATCGCCGAAACGGGCGGGATCGGCGGGGATGCGCCCGCGCTCTCCATGAGGCCCTGAGCCTTCCTCCTGCCAGGAGAGCGTTTTTGCCCGCGCGCCCAGGCTGGCCAGAGCCTTTTTCATGTCAAGGCGCCAGGCCGGGCGTTCACCCCGGGCCAGCCGCTCTTGCCGTTCTTCCGGGCTCAATTGCCGGCAGGTGCCGGGATAGAGCGGCGCGCCCTCAGGCGTGCGCGGCCAGTCGGGATGGCGGCGGATGTGTTCGGCAATGGCCTTGCGCGAACAGAAGCAGGGATAGACAAGCCCGCGTTTTTTCAGCTCTTCCAGGCGCCTGTGATATTCGTCCATGTGGCGGGACTGCCGGCGCACCGGCTCTTCCCACTCCAGACCAAGCCAGGAGAGGTCATCAAATATGGCCTGCACGTATTCCTCGCGGGTGCGGGTGAAATCGATGTCCTCGATGCGCAGAAGAAAACGCCCGCCATGTCTTTTCGCCCAGTCCTGCGAGAACAGGGCGGAATAGGCGTGGCCAAGATGAAGCAGACCGTTGGGGCTGGGGGCGAAGCGGGTGATCACCGTCATGAGGAAATGCGCGGCTTTCTGTCGATCTGCGGTTGTTTTTTCATGAAAAACCTGCGGGAAATTGTCACGGCCATTTGCGATTCCCTCCTCATCCGGACTATAGTCCGCACAGCCGTTGTGAAGCGAGACGATGATGACGGAGGCGCTTCTACATCCGGACTGGCGCTGGCCGGCGCTGGTCCTGAATGCGGACTACCAGCCGCTTTCCTACTATCCCCTTTCCGTGTGGGACTGGCGGCAGGCGGTGAAGGCCGTCTTTCTCGATCGCGTCCATGTCTTAAGCGAATACGACAAGGTGATCCATTCGCCCTCCATGGCGATTCGCCTGCCCTCCGTGATTGCCCTGAAAACCTACATCGCTCCGCCGGAGCGGGCGGCGTTTACCCGTTTCAACGTTTTCCTGCGTGATGGCTTTACCTGTCAGTATTGCGGCTCGCGCGAGGATCTGACCTTCGATCATGTCATCCCCCGTTCCCGCGGCGGGCGCACGACATGGGACAATGTGGTGGCGGCCTGTTCCGCCTGCAACCTGAAAAAGGGCAACCGCCTGCCGGAGGAGGCGGGCATGACGCCGCGCCAGCCACCGAGGGAGCCAAGCCCGTGGGAGCTGCATGCCATGGGGCGGCAGTTTCCGCCCAACTATCTGCATGAAAGCTGGCTGGATTATCTCTACTGGGACGTGGAGCTGGAGCCCTGATCAAGCTTTCTTGTGTCCTGCGGATTTTTTCCTGATTTGTTGATGTGATCCTGCACGGTTCTGTGCTTTGCGCTTGCATGAACAGGCTGATGCTGTATCCATCGCAGGATCATGCATGAAACGGCAGGCCGCTTTGCGGAACCCGGATGAGGCCGGTATGGGCCGGTGTTTCCGCAGGCGGCGGGCAAGAACATGACAGATGCAGGCCATGAGCTTTTCCGCGCGCAAGCCCCGACACAAAACGCATGCGGTTAAGGTGGGCTCGGTGACCATGGGCGGCGATGCCCCGGTGGTGGTGCAGTCCATGACCAATACCGACACCGCCGATGTCGATGCCACGGTCAGGCAGATTGCCGAACTCTATGAGGCAGGATCGGAAATCGTGCGCATGACGGTGGACAGGCCGGAGGCGGCCGCCGCCGTGCCGCGCATTCGTGAGAAGCTGCTGGCCCAGGGGCTGGATGTGCCGCTGGTCGGCGATTTTCACTATATCGGCCATGTCCTGCTGCGGGATCATCCCGCCTGTGCCGAGGCGCTGGACAAGTATCGCATCAATCCGGGCAATGTCGGCTTCGGCGAGAAGCAGGACCGCAATTTTTCCATGATGATCGAGACGGCCCTGCGCCATGACAAGCCGGTGCGCATCGGCGTCAACTGGGGCTCGCTGGATCAGGCCCTGCTCACCAGGCTGATGGATGAAAACGCCCGCAGCCAAGCGCCGAAGGATGTGCGCGAGGTCATGCACGAGGCCATGGTGGTCTCGGCATTGCAGTCGGCGCAGCGGGCGGAAGAGCTGGGCATGGCGCCGGAGAAGATCGTCATTTCCGCCAAGGTTTCCGAGGTGCAGGACCTGATCGCCGTTTACCGCATGCTGGCACAGCGCTGTTCCTATGCCCTGCATCTGGGGCTGACGGAAGCGGGGATGGGCGATGCCGGCGTGATCGCCTCAACCGCGGGGCTGGCGGTGCTTCTGCAGGAAGGCATTGGCGATACCATACGCGTTTCGCTCACGCCCGAACCGGGCCAGCCGCGCACGCGCGAGGTGCACGTGGCGCAGCAGATCCTGCAGGCGCTGGGCCTGCGGGCGTTCACGCCCTCGATCATCGCCTGCCCGGGCTGCGGGCGCACCACCTCCACCCGCTTTCAGGAGCTGGCGCGCGATATCGCCGCCTTCGTGCGGGAAAAGACGCCGGAATGGCGCAGGCGCTATCCCGGCTTTGAACAGCTGCAGCTTGCCGTGATGGGCTGCATCGTCAACGGCCCCGGCGAATCCAAGCACGCCGACATTGGCATTTCCCTGCCCGGCACCGGCGAAACACCGGCAGCGCCTGTGTTCATCGACGGGCGCAAGGTCACCACGCTCAGGGGCGAAGACCTGGCCGGGCAGTTCCGCACCATCATCGAGGAGTATGTGGCCGAACGCTGGGGCCAGAAAGACGGCGGATGATTTTTTGCGTGCGCCATGGGCGATTATTGTTCTTCTTCCGAAGAGAAACGCCGGACGGCGCTTGGGCCGTCCGGCGTGCCATTTCTGGACGGGGAAGCAAATTCCGCCCAAATGGTGCGGACCGGGTGAGATTCCGTTCCGCACCGGGTTCAGCGCTGGTCTGTCAGGCCAATCCGGCGAGCTTGCGCAGCATGTAGGGCAGGATGCCGTCGTTGAGGTAATAGTCGAGCTCATCCTCGGTATCGATGCGACAGAGCACGCGGGTACGCTTCTCCGTGCCATCGGGCGCGGTGAAGGTCACGGTGAGCTCCGCCCCCGGGCGCAGGCCTTCCGCGATGCCGGTGATGCTCACGGTCTCCGCGCCGGTCAGCCCCAGCGTCTTGCGGTTCTCGCCATTCATGAACTGCAGGGGCAAAACACCCATGCCGATGAGATTTGAGCGGTGAATGCGCTCGAAGCTTTCGGCAATGGCGGCGGCTACGCCCAGAAGCTTGGGGCCTTTCGCCGCCCAGTCGCGGGAAGAGCCCGTGCCGTATTCCTTGCCGGCGATGACGACAAGGGGCACGCCTTCCTGGCGATAGCGCATGGCGGCATCGAACATGGTCATGCGCTCGCCGGAAGGATAATGCACCGTCCAGCCGCCGCGCACATCCGGCGTCATCTCGTTCTGCAGGCGGATATTGGCGAAGGTGCCGCGCATCATAACCTCGTGATTGCCGCGCCGCGCACCGTAGGAATTGAAGTCCTTCGGCTCAACGCCATGCTCGATGAGGTATTGACCCGCCGGGCTGTCCACGGGGATGGCGCCGGCCGGCGAGATGTGATCAGTGGTGATGGAATCGCCGAACAAGCCGAGGATGCGGGCGTTCGTGATGTCCGCTGCCGCGGGCACCTCGCGCGACATGCCGTCGAAATAGGGCGGCCGGCGGATGTAGGTGGACGCCTCATCCCAGGCATAGGTCTCGCCACCGCCAGCGTCGATGGCCTGCCAGTCCTCATCGCCGGAAAAAACATCGGCATACTTCTCCTGAAAGGCCTCGCGGGTGACGGACTGGCGGATAGCTTCCCGCACTTCGGCGCTGCTGGGCCAGATGTCCCTGAGATAGACGGGATTGCCCGCCGCGTCGGTACCGATCGGGTGGGTGGCGAGGTTGACCTTCAGCGAACCGGCGATGGCATAGGCCACGACCAGGGGCGGCGAGGCGAGCCAGTTGGCCTTCACCAGCGGGTTGACGCGGCCTTCGAAATTGCGGTTGCCGGACAGCACCGAGCAGGCGACGAGATCGTTTTCCTCAATAGCCCTGGCCACGGGCTCCGGCAGGGGGCCGGAGTTGCCGATGCAGGTGGTGCAGCCATAGGCAACAACGGCAAAGCCCAGCTTCTCGAGATCATCGAGCACGCCGGCGCGCTTCAGATATTCGGTCACCACCTGCGAGCCGGGCGCCAGCGAGGTCTTCACCCAGGGCTTGACCTTCAGCCCCTTCTCGGCCGCCTTGCGGGCGAGAAGGCCGGCGGCCAGCATGACGGAGGGGTTGGAGGTGTTGGTGCAGGAGGTGATGGCGGCGATGACCACATCCCCGTGACCAAGGTCGAAATCCGCTCCCGGAGCGGCCATTCGCGCCTCGTCCTCGGGCTTGCCGAATTCCTCCTTCATGGCGCGGGCGAAGGCGGCCGGCGCCTCGCTGAGCAGAACGCGATCCTGCGGGCGTTTCGGCCCGGCGATGGAAGGCTGCACGGTTGAGAGATCCAGTTTCAGGCACTTGGTGAATTCGGGCACGGGCATTCCCGCCTCCCGGAACAGCCCCTGGGCGCGGGCGTAGGCCTCAACGAGCGCAATCTGCTCCTCGCTGCGGCCGGTCACGCGCAAATAGTCCAGGGTTTCCCGGGAAATGGGGAAGAAGCCGCAGGTAGCGCCATATTCCGGTGCCATGTTGGCGATGGTGGCCTGATCCTCCAGCGAGAGATGATCCAGACCATCGCCGCAGAATTCCACGAACTTGCCAACCACGCCCTCCTCGCGCAGCATCTGCACGATGGTGAGCACCAGATCGGTGGCGGTTACCCCTTCGGGCAGCTCGCCCGTAAGCTCGAAACCGACCACCTCCGGGATCAGCATGGACACCGGCTGGCCCAGCATGACCGCCTCGGCCTCGATGCCGCCCACGCCCCAGCCGAGCACACCAAGGCCGTTGATCATCGTGGTGTGGGAATCGGTGCCGACCACGGTGTCGGGGAAGGCAAGGACGCTGCCGTTTTCCTCGCGCGTCCAGACCGCGCGGGCCAGGTATTCGAGATTGACCTGATGGACGATACCCGTCTCCGGCGGCACCACCGAGAAGTTGGAGAAGGCCTGCTGCCCCCATTTGAGAAAGGTGTAGCGCTCGCGGTTGCGCTCGTATTCGCGCTTGCGGTTGAAGGCGAGGGCATCGGGCGTGCCGAAGCGGTCCACCATCACCGAATGGTCGATGACGAGATCGACCGGCGAGAGCGGATTGATGCGCTTTGGATCACCGCCGAGATCGCGCATGGCATCGCGCATGGCGGCGAGATCGACCACGGCGGGCACGCCGGTGAAGTCCTGCATCAGCACACGCGCCGGGCGGAAGGCGATCTCGCGCTTCTCCTTTGTGCCGCGATGATCAAGCCAGCCGACAAGAGCGCGGATGTCATCCGCGGTGACCGTGCGGCCATCCTCATGGCGCAAGAGGTTTTCCAGCAGCACCTTCAGGGTGAACGGCAGGCGGGAGATGCCGGACAGGCCGTTTTCCTCCGCCGCCGGCAGGGAATGGATGACATACTCGCGGCCGTTCACCGCAAGGGTTGTGCGGCTGTTGAAGGTGTTCGCCGTCTGCGTCATGAAAGGTCCTCCCATCCTTCATGGCGCAAGGGGACGGTGGAGAGTGCTCCGGTGGCTGCAGGATGGCCTGCGCCGCCTTCCGCCTCGCGGCCCGTTGAACTGTAGCATGCATCGCAGTTGCGCGGCCCGAGTGATAGCAGACAAGCCTGCATGTGTGCCACACTCCCTTTGCCGCAGGGGAAAAGCCAAGCCTTTTTCGCCTCAATCGCCGCCCATGTCACGGCTGAAAGCATGCGCATATGTCAGGGACGAAGGATGTTTTTTCAGTCCGAGTCTTGTCATGATCGGGCGGGCGGCCGATATGGCGGACAGGACATGCCCAGAGGAAAATCCTTTCAGGGAGTGATGCCGATGAATGATGCACAGGACGGCACGGTGCGCCCGGCGCGGGCTGAGATGGGAGACAATCTTGTCCTGCCCTTTACCGTGGATGCGCTGGATGTGCGCGGGCGCGTGGTGCGCATGGGCGAGAGCGTGAATGAGGCGATTGTGCGCCATGCCCTTCCCGAGCCGCTCGCACGGCTGCTGGGCGAGATCATGGCGCTGGCGGCGCTGATCGGTTCTTCGCTGAAATTTGAGGGCAAGCTGATCGTGCAGGCGGAGACCGACGGGCCGGTGCGTCTGCTGGTTGCCGATTTTTCAACGCCGCGGTTTGTGCGCGGGCTTGTGCGCTATGACAAGGCCCGCGTTGACGAGGTCCTGGCCCAGGGTGGAGACGAGCGCGCGCTTTTGGGAGAGGGGCGGATGGTCTTCACCATCGATCAGGGCGCGCACATGCAACGCTATCAGGGCATGGTGGCGCTCACCGGCACCCTTGCGGAAGCGGCGGAAACCTATTTCTCGCAGTCCGAACAGATCCCCACCCGCGTGAAGCTGGCGGCGGGCACCGTGCAGAACGATGGCGGGCCGCAATGGCGGGCCGGCGCGATCATGATCCAGCACATGCCGCCGGCCTCCGGCGAAAGCAGCGAAGAGGACGCCGCCGCAAAAAGGGAACAGAACGCGGAAAACTGGCGGCGGGCGGAGGCGCTGTTTGACACGGTGGAGGCGCACGAGCTGCTTGATCCCTCCCTCTCGCCGGAACGGCTGCTCTACCGGCTGTTTCATGAGGACGGCGTGCGCGTCTTCGAACCGCAGCCGCTGGAATGGCGCTGCGGCTGTTCGCGCGAGCTGCTGCATGGTCTCATCTCTCGCTTCTCCCCGGAGGAACGGGCGGAGATGGTGGAAGACGGGCGCATTTCCGCCCGCTGCGAGTTTTGCGGGGAAGAATACGTCTTCTCCCCGGAGGAGTTCGAAGGCGGCGATGAGGGGGGCGAAAAGGCATGAATACGGTGCGCGTGAAGGTGATGCGGCTTGCGCATGCGCAAGGCCTGCCCCTGCCCGCCTATCACAGTTCAGGTGCGGCGGGGATGGATCTGCGTGCGGCGGTGGCCGAGGATGCGCCGCTGGAACTGGCGCCGGGCGCGCGGGCGCTCATTCCCACCGGGATCGCCATCGCCCTGCCGGAAGGGTTCGAGGCGCAGGTGCGGCCGCGCTCCGGTCTGGCGCTGAAGCATGGCATCACCTGCCTGAATGCGCCGGGCACTATCGACAGCGACTATCGCGGCGAGATCGGGGTCATTCTCGCCAATCTCGGTGAAGCGCCCTTCGTTGTGAAACGGGGCATGCGCATCGCGCAACTGGTGATCGCCCCGGTGACGCGCGCATGCTGGGCGGAAGTGGATGATCTTGACGCCACCGTGCGCGGCAGCGGCGGCTTCGGCTCCTCGGGCACGCACTGACCCGTGCCAGGCCTTATCCCCGCAAAAATCTGGCTTCAGGACGTTTTGTCTTCCCCCTGCTTCTTTTCTTGTCGGGGCAGCAGGCCGGCCTGAATCAGGGCCTCTTTCTGGCGCTCGGCGATCTTGTCGGCGGGCTTGCGGCTCATGGCCGACATGAAAAGGCGATGGAAATTGAGCCGCGCGCCCAGGTGAATGAACACCGCGCCAAGGCCGATGGCGGCGCGATCCATGAAGACGAATTCGCGCGGGATGGTCACCGGCCCCTTCTCGCGCAAGAGCCGGTGCACCTTGAAGGCCTCCTGACGGCCGAACTGGATGGGATCGACACCATCGGCCATGGTGCGCACGCGATCCTCCAGCACCGGACCGTAGATGAAACGGGCCCAGATGTTGAGGATTTCGATGAGCTCGCGGTTGAGGCCCTTGAAGCCCCAGATGTCATAGGCATGGGCGCAACGGTCCAGGTCACCTTCCTTCAGGCCGTGATAGAGCTCCACAACCCCGCCAACGAGATGGGGCGGGAAGATGCGGATACAGCCGAAATCCAGAAGATTGAGGCCCGTTACCTCGCCTTTTTCCTCGCGGGCGGCGTAATTGCCGAGATGGGGATCGCCGTGAATGACGGCGTAAGCATAGAACGGCTCCCACCAGGCGCGAAACAGCATTTCGGCCAGACGATTGCGCACGTCTTCCGGTGCATCGCGATAGGTCAGCAGGCCCTTGCCTTCCAGCCAGGTCATGGTGAGCAGGCGGCGGGTGGAGAGCGCTTCGATGGGCTCGGGCACATGCACCAGCGGATTGTCCGCCAGCATGTGGCGATAGAGCTTCATGTGCTTCAGCTCACGCTCATAGTCGAGCTCCTCGCGCAGCCGTTCGGTGATTTCTTTCAGCACCTCGCGGGTATCGATGGCGGGATCAAGCCGGCGGTGAATGGCGAAAATGACCTTGAGCTGCGCAAGATCGGCCTCCACCGCCGAGGCCATGTCCGGATACTGGAGCTTGACGGCGAGCAGCCGGCCGTCATGCGCGCGCGCCTTGTGCACCTGCCCGAGCGAAGCCGCCGCGGCGGCATCGAGATCGAATTCGGCGAACTTCTCCCGCCAGTCGGGCCCCAGCTCCGCCGCCATGCGCCGCCGCACGAAAGGGCGGCCCATGGGCGGGGCGTTGCTCTGCAGCTTGGCCAGCTCGGCCGCATATTCCGGCGGCAGAACGTCCGGCACGGTGGAAAGCAGCTGGGCCACCTTCATCAGCGGGCCCTTGAGATTGCCCAGCGCCTCGCGCAGGGCGCGGGCCTCCGCTTCGCGGTCGCCACGGCCGACAATGCGGGCGCCCCCAACGCGGGCGGCAATGCCACCGAGCGCGGCACCAACACGGGCATAGCGGGCCACGCGGCGGCTGAGGCGGCTGTTTTCCTCATCCCGCGCGTTCTGCGGTTCTCGTGTTTGTTTTTCGTCGCGATTCATGAAACCGCCAGGTCCTTCATTCATTCTCGCCATGACGGCCTTTTCATTGCGCCGCCTTGTTCTTCATGCCGAAAGGACTTTCAAGACGCTGACGACTTTATCCGAGTTTACCGCTTCCTGGCAGGCGTTTTCTTTCAAGGCGCCTTCCCAAAATCCGTTACAGAATACAAACCCCGTCAATCCGTTGTCCGGCCTGTATCTTGAGCCGCAAATGCATGTATTCAGGGGGGCGACCCCGGCTGACCTACAGGGTGATGAGTATGGCGGCGGCAGCGTGTCGTGTGATGTTCTCCGCGTGGCGATGCATGGCATCAAGCATTTGAAATTATTCAAAAAGCATGAGAAATATCAGATGGCCGACAGGCGGCACTCACGGAACCGGCACTCTTCGTTCTCACAAGTTCTGGCACCGAGAACCTGAATTTCATGCTGGCAAGCACATGCACATGCCATGTCCACAGAATTCGGACAGGACACCATGCTGCGGATATGCTGAAACAATAGTCCAGGAAAGACATCGCGGGCAGTGATCGCCAGCAAAAAACCGGGCTGGCATCACTGATTGCAGGTGCCATCGCCAAAGAGCTTGTTGAGCAGGCAGGAGCGCGAAATCATGCGTTTCCAGACGCTCTTGGTGGCGTCCTTGTGCGCCTGCAGCGCCTGCATGCGCTCGGCAAAGCTGCCGCCTTCTGGAATGTCCAGCTTCGGCGGATCGATCAGCCCGGCCACCTCGCCGAGATCCCGCCCCAGACCCACGAAATCGAGCGGGCAATTCTCGCTCATGGTGACCACGAACTGCACCATGGGGTTCTTCTCACGCGAAAAGAAGAGATTCACGACATTGCCTTGCCCGGCATTCCCGGCGCGTTGTTCCACCGGAGAAATCGTGCCTGTTGTGAGCGAGTCGGTCTTCTGCCCGGCTTCCGCCGCCTGCGCGCCTGCAACCGCCAGAAGCAGCGCACCGCCAATCAGAACCGAGGAAAGTGTCGCCTTCATCCGTTTCATCGTCGCTTCTGCCCCCGTGTCATGGAATCGCGGATAGTGTTTTAAACGGAACGTATACAGGTGCGCAACCATGAAGTAACAGACATTCCGTCGCACAGTCATGAGTATATTATGATGTTGTCATAAAAGATGCGCGTGATTGCGAAAATCACAACCCCATGATCTTGAAGAAATTTTTCAAAGTCAGAGAAAAGGCCCGCCACGATCCGTGACAGGCCTTGATACATATCTGAGGACCATTCAGCGGCAATCAGGGCCGGTGGCCTTATTTGTTACCGCCCTTCTTGGTCAGATCCTCGCCGGTCTTCTGGTCCACCGCCTTCATCGACAGGCGCACCTTGCCGCGCGGATCGATGCCGAGAAGCTTCACCTTCACGACATCGCCCTCCTTGACCACGTCAGTGACCTTGGAAACCCGCCGCGGCGCCAGCTCGGAGATGTGCACCAGTCCGTCCTTGGAGCCGAAGAAGTTCACGAAGGCGCCGAAATCCACGATCTTCACCACGCGGCCTTCATAAATCGCACCCACTTCCGGCTCCTCTGTGAGGCTCTTGATCCACTCGATGGCCTTGCGGATCGCCTCGCGATCGGTGGATGCCACCTTGATGGTGCCATCATCGGCGATGTCGATCTTGGCGCCGGTCTTCTCCACGATCTCGCGGATGGTCTTGCCGCCGGCACCAATGACATCGCGGATCTTGGCCACCGGAATGGTGATCACCTCGATCTTCGGCGCACGCTCGGTCAGCTCAGGCCGGCTCTCGGCCAGCGCCTCCTTCATCTTGGCAAGGATGTGCGCCCGCCCCGCCTTGGCCTGATTGAGCGCGGTGCGCATGATCTCCTCGGTGATGCCGGTCACCTTGATGTCCATCTGCAGCGAGGTGATACCCTCCTCGGTGCCGGCCACCTTGAAGTCCATGTCGCCCAGGTGATCCTCATCGCCGAGGATGTCGGAGAGCACGGCAAAGCGATCACCCTCCAGGATCAGGCCCATGGCGATGCCGGACACCGGCCGCTTGATGGGCACGCCCGCGTCCATCAGCGACAGCGAGGCGCCGCAGACCGTGGCCATGGAGGACGAGCCGTTGGACTCGGTGATCTCCGACACCACGCGCACCGTATAGGGGAATTCGGTGTCGGACGGCATCACCGGATGAATGGCGCGCCAGGCCAGCTTGCCATGGCCGATCTCGCGCCGGCCGGTGAAGCCCACACGCCCCGTCTCGCCCACGGAGAACGGGGGGAAGTTGTAGTGCAGCAGGAAGTTTTCGCGATAGGTGCCTTCAAGCGCGTCGATGAACTGTTCATCCTCGCCCGTGCCCAGCGTGGTCACCACCAGCGCCTGCGTCTCGCCGCGGGTGAACAGGGCGGAGCCATGCGTGCGTGGCAGCACGCCCACTTCGGCGACAATGGGCCGCACCTCATCCAGCTTGCGGCCGTCAATGCGCGTGCCGGTCTCCAGGATCTGACCGCGGACGATCTCCTTCTCCACCTTCTTGAAGGCTTCAAGAACATGGCCGGGATTGCATTCGCCGGCCTCGGCCTTTTCCTCCGGGCAGAGCGCCTCCAGCACCTTCTGGCGCACGGCATCCACCGCATCGCGCCGCGCCAGCTTCTCGGTGATGGAATAGGCCTCCTTCAGCTCCGCACCGGCCATCTCCCGGATCTGCGCCACCAGATCGGAGAGATCCACCCGCTCGATCTCGCGCGGCGGCTTGGCGGCCTTTGCGGCCAGGCGCTCGATCGCCTCGATCACCGGCTGAAAGCCCTCATGACCGAACATCACCGCGCCCAGCATGTCATCCTCGGAGAGCTCCTGCGCCTCCGATTCCACCATGAGCACGGCCTCCTTCGTGCCGGCCACGACGAGATCCAGCTTGCTGTCATCCATGTCCTCAAGAAGCGGATTGAGGACATATTCGCCGTTGATCAGCCCGACGCGGGCGGCGCCGATCGGCCCCTTGAACGGCAGATTGGCAATGGCCAGTGCCGCGGAAGTCGCCACCATGGCCACGATATCGGGATCGTTCTCCAGATCGTGGGAAAGCACGGTGGCAATGATCTGGGTCTCGCACTTGAAGTCGGGATCGAACAGGGGGCGGATCGGCCGGTCGATCAGGCGCGAGACCAGCGTCTCCTTCTCGGAGGGGCGCCCCTCGCGCTTGAAATAGCCGCCCGGGATCTTGCCGGCGGCATAGGTCTTTTCCTGATAGTTCACGGTGAGGGGGAAGAAGTCCATCCCCGGCTTCGGCGCCTTTTCCGCCACCACCGTGGCCAGCACCGTGGTCTCACCATAGGTTGCGAGCACCGCACCGTCTGCCTGACGGGCGATGCGGCCGGTTTCCAGTTTCAGCGGCCGGCCTGCCCACTCGATTTCTTCTACGTGAATGTCGAACATGGCTTTATCTTCCTGCATGTCTTCGCATGTGCAGGAAGGGGATGGATTTTCTTCACCCCGCGCCCCATTCCGACCGTCCTTCATCCTGCAAGGATCGGTTCCCTATCAGGAGGTCGGGAGGAGGCCCGGGGCGAACGCATGAACATCCCCGTCCTGCCGTTCTTGGCGGGCCTTTCCGCGCTGCCAATGCGGCAAGGGCGAAAAGCCCGGGGCTTTTGACCAATGCCGTCGCCGGTCTTTGGCCCCTTAAGTCCGTCCTGTCCCGGCGACGGTCCGCAAACCCGGGAATAACGCCCTTCACCCGGGCGATCACGGCATGAACGGCCAGAGCCGTAATCGTGCGCAACGCACTGTCCATGCCGTTATCGGACAGGAAGGAAACAGGCATGCCGCCCTTGAAGGCAGAAACTGCATCTGCCCCAGGGGCGACATGCGAAAACGCGATCAGTGACGCAATCCCAGCCGGTCGATGAGCTTCTGGTAGCGGTCAAAGTCCTTGCGCTTCAGATAGTCCAGCAGCTTGCGCCGCTGCGAGACCAGCATCAGAAGCCCGCGGCGGGAGTGATTGTCCTTCTTGTGCACCTTGAAGTGCTCGGTGAGATTCTTGATCCGCTCGGTGAGAATGGCCACCTGCACCTCGGGCGAACCCGTATCGCCCTCGTGCGTGGCGAATTCCTTGATCAGTTCCTGCTTGCGCTCTGGCGTAATCGACATCTGCCTCTCCTTGGATATCACTGTTGGCAAGAGTTCTCGCCCGGCCCCTTCAATCACCCGGAAAAAAGCCGATGCGGAGGGTGAACCCTCAGTCCAGATTGAACACCCGTTTCGGCTTGAGCATTCCGCCTTCCACCGTACAGATGGCGACGGGCTTGCCCTTCCATGTGGCCAGCACCGTCTCTTCCGAAACCGGGGCATTTGCCCCGCGCAGAATGACCGGCTGACCACGCACGATGCGGGAAGCCTGATTGCCGTTCAGGGCCAGCGCCGGGATGTCGGCCAGCGCGGTCTCGACCGGCAACAGAACGGCCCGCAGGGCCGCGCGATCGGCGTCCTTATGGCGCAATTCCTCGAGTTTTTCCAGAGAAATCGCATCCTTTTCGCTGAAAGGGCCCACGCGCGTGCGGCGCAACTGCGCGATATGACCGAAACAGCCCAGCCGCTCGCCGAGATCACGCGCCAGCGCCCGCACATAGGCGCCCTTGCCGGTCACGGCGCGAAACACGGCGTGATCGGCATCGGGCATGTCCACAAGCTCAAGCTCGTGAATGACCACCCGGCGCGGCGAGAGCCGCACCTCCTCGCCGTCTCGGGCGAGATCATAGGCCCGCTCACCGTTGATCTTGATCGCCGAGAACCGCGGCGGCAGCTGCTCGATCTCGCCAATGAAGTCATCGAGCACTGCCTCGATCTCTTCCCGCGTCGGTCGCTTCTCTGAAGTGGTGATCACTTCACCTTCCGCATCGTCGGTGTCGCGGGCCTCACCCCAGCGCACGGTGAAGGTATAGCCCTTCTCGCCTTCCATCACCCACTGCACCGTCTTGGTGGCCTCGCCAAAGGCGATGGGCAGAATGCCCGTCGCCAGCGGATCCAGCGTGCCGCCATGGCCCGCCTTGCGGGCATTGAACAGCCGCTTGGCCTCCGCCACCGCCGCGGTGGAAGTCATGTCGAAGGGCTTGTCCAGCACAAGCCAGCCATGCACCGGCTCGCCTCTCGGTCGTCTGCGACCCATCGTTTTTCGTCTCTCCCGTTCACATTATTCATCGCCTGTCCGCCTGTGCCCGTCCTTCGTTGTCATGGACGATGCGCATCCAGACGATCGCTACATTTCATCCTCGCCTTCTTCGCCCTGCTCGCGCCGGCGCGCCGCCTCGATATCGCGCTGCACCCGCGGATCCTTGAGCAGCGCATCGATGCGCGCCGCCTTGTCCTGCAGGGTATCCAGCCGGAAGTGCAGCCGCGGCATGTATTTCATGCTGCGCAACGCCGGAGAGATCAGGCCGCGAATGCGTCGGGCATGGGCATTCAGGGCCTCTTCCAGCCCCGCCTTTTGCGTCTCGAGAAGCGGACGCACATAGACGGTGGCATGCCGCAGATCCGGCGAGACCGTCACCTCGGTGATGGTGACCGTGCTCGTGTCCAGATCGGGCTCGTCCAGCCGGCGGGCAACGAAGACCTCGCCAAGGGCATGGCGAATGGCCTCGCCCACCCGCAACTGGCGCTGCGTCGGGGGTTTGCGTCCTCTGCTCATGGGTCTTTCACTGAATTGCCGGAATTGGAGCAGCCGCCGCAAGCAACCGCCGGGCAGCAGCCGCTCCCAACCGACCGGGGAATGCCAAATGTCCTTCAGGCCTTACAGGCTGCGTTCCACCTTCTCCACGCGGTAGCACTCCACGATGTCACCCGGCTTGATGTCCTGCCAGTTCTCGAAGGCCATGCCGCATTCCTGTCCGGCCTGGACTTCCTTCACCTCGTCCTTGAAGCGCTTCAGCGAGGCAAGCTTGCCCTCGTAGATCACCACATTGTCGCGGATCAGGCGCACACCGGCCCCGCGCTCGACCACGCCTTCCGTAACCCGGCAGCCGGCCACGTTGCCCACCTTGGAGATGCGGAACACCTCCAGCACCTCGGCATTGCCGATGTGGGTCTCGCGGATCTCCGGCTCCAGCAGGCCGGACATGGCCTGTTTCATGTCGTCCACGAGGTCGTAGATGATGTTGTAGTAGCGGATCTCGATGCCTTCCCGCTCCGCCAGCTCGCGGGCCTTCTTGTCGGCGCGCACGTTGAAGCCGAGGATGACCGCGCCCGTCGTCGCCGCCAGCTGCACATCCGATTCGGAAATGCCGCCGACACCATAGTGCACGATGCGCGCGCGCACCTCCTCGTTGCCCAGCTTCTGCAGCGCCTGCACGATGGCCTCCGCCGAGCCCTGCACATCCGCCTTCACCAGCACGGGGAACTCCTTCAGCTCCCCTTCCTTCATCTGGTTCATCAGCTGCTCAAGCGAGGCCTTGCGCAGAGCCGCACCCTTCGCCTCGCGCTTCTTGCGCTCGCGGTATTCGGTCACCTCGCGCGCGCGCGCCTCCGATTCCACAACGACAAGAACGTCGCCGGCCTCCGGCACCGAGTGGAATCCCAGAATCTCCACCGGCATGGAGGGCCCTGCCTCCTTCACCTTGCGGCCGGTATCGTCGATGAGCGCGCGCACACGGCCCCAGGCCGTGCCGGCCACCACGATATCGCCCACGTGCAGCGTGCCGCGCTGAACCAGAACCGTGGCCACCGGCCCGCGCCCCTTGTCCAGCTTGGCCTCGATCACCAGGCCTTCCGCGCTGCGATCCGGATTGGCCTTCAGCTCCATCAGCTCGGCCTGCAGGTGAATGGCCTCGAGAAGCTCGGGGATGCCCTGGCCGGTCAGCGCCGAGACCTCGACATCCAGCGCATCGCCGCCCATGCTCTCCACGAACACCTCATGCTGCATCAGCTCGGAGCGCACCCGGTGCGGATCGGCCTCCGGCTTGTCGATCTTGTTGATGGCGACGATGATCGGCACTTCCGCCGCCTTGGCATGATTGATGGCCTCCACCGTCTGCGGCTTCACGCCATCATCTGCCGCCACCACCAGCACCACGATGTCCGTGGCCTTGGCGCCGCGGGCGCGCATGGCGGTGAAAGCCTCATGCCCCGGCGTGTCAAGGAAGGTGATCTTGCCTTCCGGCGTCTCCACCTGATAGGCGCCGATATGCTGCGTGATGCCGCCGGCCTCCTGCGCCGTCACCTTGGTCTTGCGGATGGCGTCCAGCAGCGAGGTCTTGCCATGGTCGACGTGGCCCATGACCGTCACCACCGGCGGCCGCGGTTTCAGGGTCTCTGGCGCATCTTCCGGCCCGATGAGGCCTTCCTCGATGTCGGCCTCCGAAACGCGCTTGACCTTGTGGCCGAATTCGATGGCAATGAGCTCGGCGGTGTCGGCGTCGATGACGTCGTTGATCTTATGCATCTGCCCCTGTTTCATCAGGAACTTGATGACGTCCACCGCCCGCTCCGCCATGCGCCGCGCCAGCTCCTGGATGGTGATTGCCTCCGGAATCACCACCTCGCGCGAGATCTTCTCACGCTGTGCGCTTGCGGCCTGCTGCTGCTTCTTCTGGCGCTCCATGCGCCGGCGGAAGGCCGCTAATGAGCGTGCGCGATCCTCTTCCGTCTCCCCGGAAAGCGCCTGGGCGATGGTCAGCTTGCCCCGCCGCCGCTCGCCACCGCCGCGCACGGGCTTCGGCGCAGGCCGCGCTTCGCGTTTCTTCTTCGGCGCCTCCTCGGCGGCGCGCTTGGGCGCGGCCGCTTCTGTCTTCGCCTTGGGCTTGGCCCCGGCCTCCTCGGCCTTGCGCCGGGCGGCCGCCTCCGCCTCGGCCTTGGCGGCCTCTTCTGCCAGCCTGCGGGCCTCTTCCTCGGCCTTGCGTTTTTCCTCTTCCGCCTTGCGCTTCTCTTCCTCCACGCGGCGGCGCTCTTCCTCGGCCTTGCGCTTCGCCTCCTCTTCGCGGCGGCGCTTCTCTTCCTCGGCCTTGCGCTTTTCCTCCTCAATGGCGCGCTGGCGCGCAAGCTCCAGCGCCCGCTCGCGGGCGGCACGCTCTTCCGGAGTCAGCTTCTCCCAGGCAATGGCCGATTCGCGCTCCTTGCTCTCGGGCGCTTTCGGCGGCGCCTTTTCCGCAGGCGCCTTTTCCGCGCCGGTCGCGGCACGGGCAGTGGCCTCAGGCTTCTTCTCCTCCCGCGGCTTTAGGCCCGCCTTCGCCTTCTCCGGCGGCAGGATCACGCGCTTGCGCTTGGTTTCCACCACAACGGTCTTGGAGCGGCCATGCGCGATGTTCTGGCGCACACGCCCCATTTCCGTGGTGGTGCGCCTCAGACTCAGCGTCGGCTTGCCGCCCTTTTTGTCAGAATTGCTCATCGTCCGCTCTGCTCACCTTGGTGTTTCCGGGCCGGCCGGTCCTCGCCGCTGTGCCCTTCCAGCCCCGCCAGCTTGCGCGCCAGCTTCAGGAAGGTCTTGCTCAGACCACCGCCCTGCATGGCAGCATGTATCACATTTGGCCGTGAAAATGCCAAACTCAAATCGTCCGAAGACAGAATATCGACGATTTCCGCCCGGATTCCCGCCCGTTTCAGCCGCGCAACCAGCTTGCGCCGCCCGTCACGGGCGCCTTCACGGGCCTCGATCAGCACCTTCACGCGCCGTTTGTCGATCCAGGCCGCCACCCGGTCGAATCCGCTTGTCGCCACGCCGGCCTTGCGCGCCAGGGACAGCGTCTGCACCATGGCCTGACGCAGCTGTGCCCGCACCTGATCGGCCAGGTCCGGCGGCACCGTCACCTTGCGCCGGAAGGCGCGGGCGAAGAGATTGCGCCGGATTGCCTCTTCCAGCACCGCCCGTTCCGGCTTTACCCATGCGCCGCGCCCCGGCAGCGCCGCCTTGATGTCAAAGACGACACGGCCTTCCGGATCGAGCACGAAACGCAGCAACCGATCGCGCGGCAGCACCTCGCGCGTGACGATGCAGGTGCGCATCGGCTCCGCCCGGGCGCGCCGCCCCTTCGGTTCCTCCACGGCCTCGGGCACCTCATCCGCCCCCGCAGCCTCTGCCGCGGGCGCAAGGGGGCCTTCAGCCGCCGTATCCGTTTCCTGCCGCGTTTTCGTTTTCTCATGCGTCATGGGTTTCCATACGCCCTTTCCGGGGGCAAAGGCAATGCCGCCTCAGCTCTCCCCGGCGGTCTCGGCCTTCTCCGTCTCGGCCTCCTGCTCCTCCGCGGCCGCCTGCTCCTCCTCATCAGGGATGAGGCCGATCTTGCGCCGCGCCTGCATGATGATCTGCTCCGCCTCCTGCGCGGAGAGATCACCGGTGAGGATGCCTTCGTGGAAAATGCTCTCGCCATCCTTGCGCTCACGCCAGCCCACCAGGTCGTCAGTGGCGCAATAGGCGAGATCTTCCAGGGTCTTCACCCCTTCCTCACCGAGCTTGACCAGCATCGCCGGCGTCAGCCCCTCGATCTCGAGAAGCTCATCGGAGACACCAAGCTCCTTGCGCTTCTCCTCCAGCTCGCGGGATTCGCGCTCCAGATACTCGCGGGCGCGGTTCTGGATCTCTTCCGCCACCTCCTCATCAAGGCCCTCGATGCTGGCGATCTCGGAGAGATCCACATAGGCAAGCTCCTCAACCGAGGTGAAACCTTCCGAAGCCAGAAGCTGCGCCAGCATCTCGTCCATGTCCAGCGCCTCCATGAACTGCTGGGTGCGCTCGGCAAATTCCTTCTGGCGCCGCTCGGCCTCCTGCTCCTCGGTCATGATGTCGATGTCCCAGCCGGTCAGCTGCGAGGCCAGACGCACGTTCTGCCCGCGGCGCCCGATGGCCAGCGACAGCTGATCCTCCGGCACCACCACCTCGATGCGCTTGGCATCCTCGTCCAGCACCACCTTGGACACCTCCGCCGGCGCCAGGGCGTTGACGATGAAGGTGGCGGCATCGGGCGTCCACTGGATGATGTCGATCTTCTCGCCCTGCAGCTCGTTCACCACCGCCTGCACGCGCGAGCCGCGCATGCCGACGCAGGCCCCCACCGGGTCGATGGAAGGATCGTTGGAGCGCACGGCGATCTTCGCCCGCGAGCCCGGATCACGCGCCACCGAGACGATCTCGACGATGCCGTCATAGACCTCCGGCACCTCCTGCGCGAAGAGCTTGGCCATGAATTCGGGCCGCGTGCGCGACAGGAAAATCTGCGGCCCGCGCTGTTCCCGCCGCACATCATAGATATAGGCGCGGATGCGATCGCCGGGCCGGAAGCTCTCGCGCGGGATGCTCTCATCCCTGCGCACGATGGCCTCGGCGCGGTTGGCCAGCTCCACGATGGTGTGGCCGAACTCGTTGCGCTTGACCACACCGGAAGCGATTTCGCCCACGCGGTCTTTGTATTCCTGATACTGCCGCTCGCGCTCGGCCTCGCGCACCTTCTGCACGATCACCTGCTTGGCGCTCTGCGCCGCCACGCGCCCGAACTCGATCGGCGGCAGCGGCTCGGAGAGCTCATCCCCGATCTGGGCCTCGGGATCGATCTTGCGCGCCTCTTCCAGCGAGATTTCGCGGTTGTCGTCCTCCACGTTCTCCACCACGGTCAGCACGCGCCTGAGCGTCGTCTCGCCGGTCTTGGGGTCGATATGTGCGCGGATGTCCAGCTCCGATCCGTAACGGGAGCGCGCCGCGCGCTGGATCGCCTCTTCCATGGCCTTCAGGACCACGGCCTTGTCGATGCCCTTCTCGCGGGCCACCGCATCGGCGATCTGCAGAAGTTCCAGTCTGTTGGCACTGACCGCACCTGCCATCGTTCTCTCTCCTGATCCTCGTTCCTAAAAACCCTGAAATTCCCGAAGTCCCGATACCTCACACCTCACATGCGCTACCGCCGCAATCCTGTCACTCGGCACGACAGACCGCAGCGGAATGAGGCTTTACCGTTTCCGGCGCGTGCGCCGTTTTCCGCTTTTCTCTTCGCCTTCCTCGCCGCCGGCGTCCATGGCCGCACCGTCCTGCGGGCCCTTGCCGCCCCGCGCCATGGCGCGCCGGCCGGCCTCTTCCAGCAGGGCATCGCTCATCACCAGCCGCGCCGAGGCGATGTCGGAAAAGGCAAGCCCGATGAGCACATCCTCCTCGCCCTTCTCCCCGCCGGCCTTCTCCGCCGGGATGAAGAGACGCACCTCATCACTCTCCGCGTCATAGCCTTCCAGCACACCGCGGAAGCGCTTCTGGCCCTCAATGGGCGTTTCCATCTCGATCTTGGCCTCGAAACCGGCCCAGCGCTCGAAATCCTCCGGCCGCACCAGGGGGCGGGCCACACCCGGCGAGGAAATCTCGAGATTGTAGGAGCCGGGAATGGGATCCTCCACATCCAGCACAGGCGACAGCGCACGGGTGATGGCCACGCAGTCGTCAATGGTCAGCGATCCGTCAGGGCGCTCGGCCATGACCTGCAAATCCTTTCCCGCCATGCGCACCCGCACCAGACGATAGCCCATATCCTCAAGCAGCGGCTCGGCGATGCGCGCCACGGCCGCCGCGGGCCCTGTCTCCCGCGCGATGCGTTTGTCCTTGTTTCTGCGCGCCTGCATTTCGCCTCGTCCCTGCACTCAGCATTCTGTGTCCGTCCTTCACGCCCCCGGCCTTTCCCCGCGGGCGAAAACGACGCCGGGGCTGCCGGTAACCGGCATGAAGGATAACAAAAAGAGCGGGCCCCGCGGGACCCACTCTCCCAACGTCCGTCTGCCTCACATTGAAGCTAAGGCATCCAGCTATGTGGAGAATGACCTCTGCCACCTATATAGGGCGGCGGCCGCCATGTTGCAAGCCAAAGCACACAGGCCAGCGCGTGTGCCCTTACGAGGCCTTTTTCACGTCGATGCCCAGCGCGCGGATCTTGCGATAGAGCGTGGAACGGCCGATGCCCAGCTTGCGCGCCACTTCCGACATCTGCCCGCGATAGCGCTTCAGCGCCAGGCGGATCATGTCGGCCTCCACCTCTTCCAGAGTGCGGATGTGCCCGCCCTCGGTCACCACCGGCACCCCCAGCGCCATGCCGTCGGCCACCGTGTCGGAAGACGCGGCCATGGGCATGCCGGCGCCGATGAGGCCCTGACGCGCCTGCGGCTGCGGCATGGTATTCTCTCCGCCACCGCCTGTTTCGCCCTCCGTTTCGGGCGCGCGCACGTCATAGCCCTCCACCAGCGAGGCGATCTGCGGAAAATCGTTCACCGTCAGCATATCGCCTTCCGCCAGGACAATGGCGCGAAACACCGTGTTCTCCAGCTGGCGCACGTTGCCGGGCCAGTCGTATTTCATCAGCATCTCAAGCGCCCGCCCGTCAATGCCGCGCACCTTGCGCCCTTCTTCCGCGGCGAAGCGATGGATGAAGTGATCAACAAGCGGCGGGATGTCCTCCACCCGCCGGCGCAGCGGCGGCACCATGATGGGAAAGACATTGAGGCGATAGAACAGATCCTCGCGGAACTGGCCCTCGCGGGTCATGGTGATGAGATCGCGGTTGGTGGCGGAGATCACCCGCACATCCACCTTCACCGGCCGGCGCGCGCCCACCGGATCCACCTCGCCCTCCTGCAGCGCGCGCAGAAGCTTCACCTGCATGTCCAGCGACAGCTCGCCCACCTCGTCAAGGAACAGCGTGCCGCCGGAAGCCTCCTGAAACTTGCCAAGGTGCTTGCTCACCGCCCCGGTGAACGCACCCTTCTCGTGACCGAACAGCGTGCTCTCCACCAGGGTTTCCGGAATGGCGCCGCAGTTGACGGCGACGAACGGTCCGCCGGCGCGTTTCGATTCGCCATGGATGGCGCGCGCCACCATCTCCTTGCCAACGCCGGATTCGCCTTCGATCAGCACCGGAATGTTCGATTCCGCCGCCCGGCGTCCCAACCGGATCACCTGGCGCATGGCCGGGCTTTCGGCAATGAGATCATCGAAGGTGAGCTCGCCCTTCACCTTCTTGTTCAGCCGCCGCACCTCCTCGGTCAGCGCATTCACCTTCAGGAGATTCTGGATGGAAACCCTCAGCCTCTCCGGGTTGACCGGCTTGACCACGAAATCATCCGCCCCGGCGCGCATGGCCTTCACCACCGTTTCGATGGAGCCTTCCGCCGTTTCCACGATCACGGGCAGCTCCCTGCGGCGGGCCGAGAGGTGTTCGAGAAATTCAAGACCCGTCATGCCGGGCATGTAAAGATCAAGAATGATGAGCGCGATGCGCTTGCCTTCTGGTCCGGCGAGGATTTCAAGCCCCTTGATGGCGTCTTCGGCCGGAAAGGGCTCATAGCCGAACTTGCGGACCAGCTCTTCCAGAATGCGACGCTGCGTGGGATCGTCCTCGACGATGAGAATGCCGGTAGCCATGAACTGCCGTCCCGTCTCTTGTTCTCTGCCGCGGCGAAACGCCCGCGGTATGGAAACTGACTTCCTGGCGGATGCAGCCCCCGGCCTCGTTCCAAATCTTCAAAACACCCGCCGCTGCCTGAACGCTGCCACATTGACACGGAACGGTTACCCAGCGGTTAAACACAAGCCCCCATTCGGGATGCACCCTGCGAAAAACCCCAGGCAAACGGGGAAAATCACAACCTGCCGGCCATCCCCTGCGCAAGAAATGTATGTATGCTTGTTATCGCTGCGAGATTACCAGCCTTGGACGCATCCGTTTGTGGCTTGAAAAAATTGATTCCCGCCGGCAGCCCATGGCGGGTCATGGACCATGAAATATTTGAGGTGAAAATGCAGGGGAATGGATGAAACTCAATAACTTCCCTGCCTCACTCCGCCGCTTCGCGCCGGATGGACCACAGGGGGGCCAGACGCTCGGGCAGGGCGGCCAGCACCGCATCGATGATGGTCTTTAAGGTCGCAAATCCTTCCGTGGTCTCACAGCGGCCTTCTTTCATGTAGAGCGTGCGGGAAATCTCGATCTGAATGGCCTGAAAGCCCAGGCCGCCCAAACCATAATGCCGGGTGATGAACCCGCCGGAATACACCCGGTTGCGCGAAACGTTCAGCCCGGCCTCCGAGAAAAGCGCCTCCAGCACGTCGGTAAGCAGCCGCGCACAGCTTGTGCCTTCGCAATCGCCAAGAATGATATCCGGCGGCCGGCTGCCCAGAGGCGTCATTGCCCGCACCGCCGTGGCCGGCATGGAATGACAGTCGATGAGAACGGCCTGCCCGTGTTGCCGCCGCAAGCTCTCCAGCAGGTTTTTCAGGCCGAGATGCCAGGGGAAATAGCCCTCTTCCAGCCGCCGCTTCGCTTCCGCCGCCGGGATCCGGCCGGCATAGATGCGCCGCCCCTCGCTGACCACCTCCGGAATCACGCCAAGGCCGGAGCGCACCCGCTCGCTGTCCATCAACGGCCCAAGCGCAAGCTCCCCCTCGAACATGGCCGGATCGAGCTCCCGCGCATCGCGGTTGAGGTCCAGCCAGCTGCGCGGCCGCTGCGCCGCATAGAGCCAGAAGCCCTTCTCCGGCGCGGCGGAAAAGAGCCGGTCCACCAGATAGTCCTCCGACAGGCGCAGTTCCTGCAGGGTAAGACACGTCTGTTTGACAAAGGAAACAGAATAGCACCGTCCCGAATGCGGCGAGCTGAACACCACGGGAAAAGCCGGCCGCTTTGGCGGCACAAGCCGCGCCACCTGGGCGCACGCCTCCCCGCCCTCCAAAGCCTCCGGCATAAAGAGGACCTTCTTTTCCGCGCTGTCCGCCTGCCGCCCGGTCATGGTCAGCCCATTATCCGTCTCTCATGCGCTCTTGCCTTGCGCATCCTTCGTGAAGAACAATTGCAGCAGCAGGTTCAGCCGTCAATTGCAGAATGCAGGAGGTGCCGCATGACGAAAGTGCAGCTCTGCAAGGGCGACATCACGAAACTTGACGTGGATGCCATCGTCAACGCCGCCAATGAAAGCCTGCTCGGCGGGGGCGGTGTCGATGGCGCCATTCATCGCGCCGCCGGCCCCGAGCTTTTAGAGGAATGCCGCACCCTTGGCGGCTGTCCCACCGGCGAGGCCCGCATCACCAAAGGCCATCGCCTGCCGGCGAAACATGTCATTCACGCCGTCGGCCCCGTCTGGCGCGGCGGCACGGCCAATGAAGACGCCCTGCTCGCCTCCGCCTATCGCCATTCCCTGAATCTCGCCCGCGAGCACGGGCTGCGTTCCATCGCCTTTCCCGCCATCTCCACCGGCGCCTACGGATTTCCCAAGGACAGGGCCGCGCGCATTGCCGTAACCACCGTGCGCGATTTCGTGCGGGAATATCCGGATGCCCTTGATCTTGTCATTTTTTGCTGTTTCGACGAAAGTTGCATAAAGGCACATGAAGAGGCCCTGTCCGAAATCTGGCCAGACAGGGATCAGCAGACGGCGGCATGAATGACAGCCCTCAAAAAGACAGCCGCCGTCCGCCCGCCGGAATGACTGCTTAAGGCGTCACCGCCGGCGGAAGGCATAATCGCCTGCGGTTTGATTTGAGAAAAGACCGGCGCGCTGAAACGTGAAAACGCGGCTGACAAGGAGGGGGGAAGGAAACCATGGCCTTATGGATCATCACCGGTGCCTCGCGCGGCATCGGTCTTGAGATGGTGCGTCAGCTCACCGCCCGCGGCGATGACGTGATCGCCGCCTGCCGCACCCGCACTGAGGACCTCGCGGCGGTGGGCTGCGAAATCGTGGATGGTGTTGATGTCACCAGCGACGAAGGCGCAGCCCGGCTGGCCCAGGCTGTGGGCGATCGCACCATTGACGTGCTTGTCAACAATGCCGGATTGCTGATTTCCGACAATCTCTCAAGCCTGGATTTCGACAATGCCCTGGCCCAGTATCAGGTGAATGCCTTGGGCCCCCTGCGCATCACCCGCGCCGTGCTTGACCGCCTGCAGGAAGGCTCCAAGATCGGCATCATTACCTCCCGCGTCGGCTCGCTGGGTGACAACAGCACCGGCGGCAATTATGGCTATCGCATGTCCAAGGCCGCCGCCAACATGGCCGCGCTCAACCTCAGTATCGAGCTGCGCGCCCGCGGCATAGCCGTCTTCGCCCTGCATCCCGGCTATGTGCGCACGGAGATGACCCGCCATCATGGCAACATCGACCCCGATGTCGCCGCCCGCGGCCTCATCATGCGTCTGGACGAACTGGGCATGGACCAAAGCGGCACCTTCTGGCACGCGGAAGGCTACCCCCTGCCGTGGTAATAACCAGTTCTCACATACCAGCCAGAAATACGGCCTTTGGCTCTTCACCTGTTCATGAATGGATGGGCGCGCCATAGGCGGCGGCCATGGCCGCTTCCCGCACCGCTTCCGACAGCGTGGGATGCGCATGGCAGGTGCGGGCCAGATCCTCGGCCGAGCCGCCGAATTCCATCAGCACCGCAATCTCGTGAATCAGCTCTCCGGCCATGGGGCCGACGATATGCGCCCCCAGCACCCGATCGGTTTCCGCATCGGCGAGGATCTTCACAAATCCCGCCGCCTGTCCCATGGCGCGCGCCCGGCCGTTGGCCATGAAGGAGAAATTGCCCTTTTTGTATGTAACACCGGCCTCCTTCAGAGCCTCCTCGCTTTGCCCCACGGCCGCCACTTCCGGCGCGGTATAGACCACGGCCGGAATGACATCGTGATTGACCTCGCCCGGCAGCCCCGCCAGGATTTCCGCCACGGCAACGCCCTCTTCCTCCGCCTTGTGGGCAAGCATGGGCCCGGCAATGACATCGCCGATGGCATAGATGCCGGAAATCGCCGTCTCGAAATTCTCATCCACCGGGATGCGGCCCTGCGCATCGGTCTCAAGGCCGATGTCTTCAAGCCCCAGCCCCTCGGTGAAGGGCCGCCGCCCGATCGCCACCAGAACCTTCTCCGCCTTCAGCGTCTCTTCCGCGCCCTCGCCCGCAGACGGCACCATGGTGAGGGACACGCCGCTCTTCATCACCTTCGCCGCCGTCACCTTGCGGCCGAGGCGGAAGGCAAATCCCTGCTTCTTCAGCTCCCGCTGCAGAACCTTGCCCACCTCGCCATCCATGCCCGGCAGGATGCGGTCGAGATATTCAATGACGGTCACCTCCGCTCCCAGCCGCCGCCAGACCGAGCCCAGCTCAAGCCCGATGACCCCGGCGCCGATCACCGCCAGTGATTTCGGCACCCGATCCAGATCCAGCGCACCGGTGGAAGAAAGAATGGCCTCCTCGTCAATGTCGATGCCCGGCAGCGGCGCCACGGTGGAGCCTGTGGCGATCACGATCGCCTCGCCTTCAAGCGTGATCTGCGCATCATTTTCCGGCGAGACCAGAACCCGCCCCGGCTCTAGGATGCGCCCCACGCCCTGATAGGAATCAATGCCGTTCTTGCGGAAGAGAAAGGCGATGCCCTTCACATTGGCCTCCACCACCGAGCGCTTGAACGCCTGCATGGCGGCAACGTCGATCTTCGGCTTGCCGCAGGAAATGCCGAAGGTGGCAAAGGCCTCCTTCGCCTCGTGGAATTTCTCCGAAACCGAAAGCAGGGCCTTGGAAGGAATGCAGCCCACATTCAGACAGGTGCCACCAAACGTGGGGCGCTTTTCCACCACCGCCACCTTCAGCCCCAGCTGGGCGGCCTTGATGGCGCAGACATATCCGCCCGGGCCCGAACCGATGATGATGACGTCATACGTCTTGGCCATGACCGGCACTCCCCATGATCAAAGATCGAGGATCAGGCGCTTGGGATCCTCCAGAAACTCCTTGACCCGCACCAGGAAGGTCACCGCCTCGCGCCCGTCGACAATGCGGTGGTCATAGGTGAGGGCCAGATACATCATCGGCCGCGCCTGAATGGAGCCATCGGGCATCACCATCGGCCGCTGCTGGATCCGGTGCATGCCGAGAATGCCTGACTGCGGCATGTTGAGAATGGGCGTGGACATCAGCGAGCCATAGACCCCGCCGTTGGTGATGGTGAAGGTGCCGCCCTGCATCTCCTCCATCTTCAGCTTGCCGGCCCGGGCCCGTGCCGCGAAATCGGCGATGGCCTTCTCGATCTCGGCAAGAGAGAGCGTGTCGGCCTCGCGCACCACAGGCACGACCAGCCCCCGTTCCGTGCCCACCGCCACGCCGATGTGATAGTAGTTCTTGTAGACGATCTCCTCGCCGTCCACCTCGGCGTTGAGAATGGGGATCTCCTTGAGCGCCTGGGTGACCGCCTTCACGAAGAAGCTCATGAAGCCCAGCTTGATGCCGTGCTTCTTCTGAAACAGCTCCTTGTAGGCATTGCGCAGCGCGATCACCTCGCTCATGTCCACCTCGTTGAAGGTGGTGAGCATCGCCGCGGTGTTCTGCGCCTCCTTCAGCCGCCGGGCGATGGTCAGCCGCAGACGCGACATCTTCACCCGCTCTTCACGCGCCGCATCCTCCGGCGGCACCGGCATCCGCGCCGAGACCACCTCGCTCGGCTGCGGCTGCGGCCGCGCCTGCTCGGCGAGATAACGCAGGATGTCCTCCTTCAGGATGCGCCCGCCCTTGCCCGTGCCACGCACCCGCGAAAGATCCACGTTCTTCTCCGCCGCCAGCCGCCGCACCGCCGGGGAAAGACCAGGGGCTGCCTTCCGGGCCGCAGGTTTTTCAACACCGGCCGTAGGCGAAGCCGCCTTCTCGCCCGGGGGAGAAACCGGCGCCTTCGGCTCCTGAACGGCCGCCGCCGCTTGCGAAGGCGCGGCCTTTTGCGCAGCAGCAGGTTGAGATGCACCCATTCCTTCCGCAGAGGACGGCTTGGCGGAGGCCTGGGCAGCCTGGGCAGCAGAGGATTCGGCAGCGCCCGCCGCGCCCTCCTCGATCACGGCAAGCACCGCGCCCACCTCCACCGTCTCGCCCGGCCTGGCCTTGATCTCCTTCAGAACGCCGCTGACCGGGCTTGGCACCTCAAGGGTCACCTTGTCCGTTTCCAGCTCCACCAGGGGCTCATCGGCCGAAACCGCCTCCCCTTCCTTCTTGAACCATTGCCCGATGGTCGCCTCGGTCACCGATTCCCCGAGCGTGGGCACCTTCACTTCCGTCGTCATGCCGTCCTCCCGGACCTGCCCCGGTTGATCATGGAATATCGATCTTCATCACGCCCTTAAAGCTCATGGCACTTCCGGCACGTCCGTCCAGCGCCAGGCATCGCCAACAAGCCGATCAGGCGAGAGCGCCTCGTCCACTAACCGGGCCTGCTCGGCCAGATGCTTGCTGAGAAGCCCCGTCGCCGGCGCGGCGGACGGCGGCCGCCCCACGTAGAACGGGCGCTTCTGATGCGCGCCGATCGTGGTGAGCGCCCATTCGATATGCGGCTCCACGAAACTCCACGCCCCCATGTTGTAGGGTTCTTCCTGACACCAGACGAACTCCGCCTCGGCCGGAAAACGCGAAAGCTCCTGCGCCAGAAGCCTGTGCGGGAAGGGATAGAGCTGCTCCAGTCTTAAGATATAGATGTCGTCGATGCCGCGCCGGGCCCGCTCCTGATAGAGGTCATAGTAGACCTTGCCGCTGCACAGGATCACGCGCCGGATCTTCTCCGCGGGCTTCAGCTTCAGCGGCGCGTCTTTCCTGCGCTCGGCATCGTCCGCCAGGATGCGGCAGAAATGCGTGCCCGGCCCCATCTCGTCGAGATCGGACACACACAGGCGATGCCGCAGCAGGGACTTCGGCGTCATCAGGATCAGGGGCTTGCGGAAATCCCGCTTCATCTGCCGGCGCAGAATGTGGAAGTAATTGGCCGGCGTGGTGCAGTTGGCCACCTGCATGTTGTCCTGCGCGCACAGTTGCAGATAGCGCTCCAGCCGCGCCGAGGAATGCTCAGGCCCCTGCCCCTCATAGCCATGGGGCAGAAGGCAGGTGATGCCCGAAAGCCGCTGCCACTTGCGCTCCGCCGAGGAAATGAACTGATCGAACACCACCTGCGCGCCGTTGGCGAAATCGCCGAACTGCGCCTCCCACATGACCAGCACGTTGGGATCCACCAGCGAATAGCCGTATTCGAAGCCGAGCACCGCCTCCTCGGAGAGGATGGAATTGATGAAATCGGCCCTGGCCGGCTGATTGGGATCGATGTGATTGAGCGGCACATAGGCCTCGTCGGTGAGCTGATCGATCCATACCGCATGCCGCTGTGAGAAGGTGCCGCGCCGCACATCCTGCCCGGAAAGACGCACGCGATAGCCTTCCAGCAAAAGCCCGCCCCAGGCCAGCTGTTCCGCCGTCGCCCAGTCAATCCCCCGGCCGGATTCGATCGCCTCGCGCCGGGCATCGATGATGCGCTTCAGGGTGGGGTGGATGTTGAAGTTCTCCGGCACCGTCGTCATCGCCCGCCCCACCTTGCGCAGGGTCTCGATGGACAGCGAGGTCTTGCCGTGGCGCGGATCCTCGATGGTGGAAAAGGACGGCGGCTTGAAGTTCTTCCAGTAGCCGGAAAGCCAGTCGGCCTTGGCCGGCTTGTAGGTGGTGGCCGCCTCGAATTCCGCCTCGAGAAGGTTGCGATAGTTCTTCTCGATGGTGCGCACCTCCTCCTCGGTCACCACGCCCTCGCGGATCAGCTGCTGGGCATAGATCTGCACCACGCTCGGATGTTCGCGGATGCGCCGATACATCAGCGGCTGGGTGAAGGAGGGCTCATCCGCCTCGTTGTGGCCATGGCGGCGATAGCAGAACATGTCCACCACCACCGGCTTGCCGAAGATCTGACGGAATTCGGTGGCGATGCGCGCAGCAAAGACCACCGCCTCCGGATCGTCGCCGTTCACATGAATGATGGGCGCGCCTACCATCTTGGCCACATCCGAGGGATAGGGCGAGGAGCGCCCCCAGATCGGCGAGGTGGTAAACCCGATCTGATTGTTGATGATGAAATGCACCGAACCGCCGAACCGGTGACCGGACACGCCCGAAAGCGCAAAACACTCCGCCACCACGCCCTGACCGGCAAAGGCGGCATCGCCATGCAGCAAGAGCGGCAACACCCGCTTGCGCTCCACATCACCGCGCCGGTCCTGCTTGGCCCGGGCCTTGCCCAGCACCACCGGATCGACGATCTCCAGATGCGAGGGATTGGCCGACAGGGAAAGATGCACCCTGTTGCCGTCGAACTCGCGGTCGGACGAGGCGCCGAGGTGATATTTCACATCCCCTGAGCCTTCCACCTCTTCCGGCGTTGAGGATCCACCGCGGAATTCATGGAAGATCGCGCGGTAGGGCTTGCCCATCACGTTGGCCAGCACATTCAGCCGCCCGCGGTGGGCCATGCCGATGACGATTTCCTCAACCCCCATCTGCCCGCCACGCTTGATCACCTGCTCCATGGCAGGGATGATCGACTCCGCACCCTCCAGGCCGAAGCGCTTTGTGCCGGTGTATTTCGTGTGCAGGAACTTCTCGAAGGTTTCCGCCTCGATCAGCTTGGCGAGAATGGCCTTCTTGCCCAGCGTGGTGAAGGCCACTTCCTTGTCCGGGCCCTCGATGCGCTCCTGAATCCAGGCCTTCTGGGCCGGATCGGAAATATGCATGAACTCATAGCCCAGATGCCCGCAGTAGGTGCGCTTGAGGATGGCGAGGATTTCCTCCACCGTGCCCCATTCCATCCCCAGCACGCCATCGAGAAAGATGCGCCGCTTCCTGTCCTTTTCCGTGCGGAAGCCATAGGTGGCGGGATCAAGCTCCGGATGCGGCTCCGGCTCGCGCAGCCGCAGCGGATCGAGATCGGCAGCCAGATGCCCGCGCACGCGATAGGCGCGGATCATCATCAGCGCCCGCACCGAATCCTTGGCCTTGGCCTTGATCTCCTCTTCCGAAAGCGGCATGCCCTTCTCGCCGCCCTTGCGCCTCAGGGCCTCGGCCTGTTTCGCTTCCAGCGCCGACCAGTCCTCCGTCAGCGCCGCCGTCAGCTCATCCACCGGCAGCTGCGGCCAGTCCGGCCGCTTCCAGGACGGCCCGGACAGCTCCTTCTCCACCGTCTCCGCATCATCGCCGAGAGCGGCAAACAGGGCCTGCCACTCAGCCGGCACAGAGGAAGGATCCTTCAGCCATTCGGCATAGAGCGCCTCGATGAACTGCGCGCTCGCGCCCGAAAGCAACGAGGCGCGCCGCAGAATGTCGCTATGGTCGATGGTGTTCATGGCTCACGTGCAACAGATCCGGCAGAACTCGAAGACGATCGGGATGGACGTCTCCTCGAATTCCGTGAACCTGCCTTCTCCCTGCCGTTGCGTGGAAACGAGCCTCTTGGATGCACATGCCCGGGCGAAACACGAAAGGAAACCGCCCAGGCCCTGTCGTTCAGCCTTTCACGAGAGCGGCCATGGCCTCGCCAATCTTGGCCGGATTGCGCACCACGGTGACACCGGCCGCCTCAAGTGCCGCGATCTTGGCCTCCGCCGTGCCCTTGCCGCCGGAAATGATGGCACCGGCATGCCCCATGCGCCGGCCCGGCGGGGCGGTCACGCCCGCGATATAGGCCACCACCGGTTTTGCGCCGTTCTGCGAGCGGATGTATTCCGCCGCCTCTTCTTCCGAGGTGCCGCCGATCTCGCCGATCAGCACGATCTGCTCCGTCTGCGGATCGTCGTAGAACAGCTCCAGACAGTCGATGAAATCCATGCCCTTCACCGGATCGCCGCCGATGCCGATGCAGGTGCTCTGCCCCAGGCCGACGTCCGTGGTCTGCTTCACCGCCTCGTAGGTGAGCGTGCCGGAGCGCGAAACGATGCCCACCGTGCCCGGTTTGTGAATGTGCCCGGGCATGATGCCGATCTTGCACTGCCCCGGCGTGATGATGCCCGGGCAGTTAGGCCCGATCAGGCGCGATTTCGAGCCGGAAAGCGCCCGTTTCACCCGCACCATGTCCAGCACGGGGATTCCTTCCGTAATGCAGACGATGAGCGGGATTTCCGCATCGATGGCCTCGAGAATGGCATCGGCGGCAAACGCCGGCGGCACATAGATGACCGTGGCATCCGCACCTGTGGCCGCCTTGGCCTCGCGCACCGTGTCGAACACCGGCAGGCCCAGATGCTCAATCCCGCCCTTGCCCGGGGTCACGCCGCCCACCATGCGCGTGCCGTATTCTAGGGCCTGCTGGGTATGAAACGTGCCCTGCGCGCCGGTGATGCCCTGGCAGATGACGCGGGTTTCCGAATCGATGAGCACAGCCATGGTTCACGCCTCCCTGCCCGCGGCCGCCACGGCCTTGCGCGCCGCATCGTCCAGATCGTCGGCCGGGATGATGTCCAGCCCCGAATCGCGAAGGATGGCCTTGCCCTTGTCCACGTTCGTGCCCTCCAGGCGCACCACCAGCGGCACTTTCAGCCCCGTTTCGCGCACGGCCGTGACCACGCCCTCCGCGATCACGTCGCAGCGCATGATGCCGCCGAAGATGTTGACGAGAATGGCCTGCACGTTGGGATCGGAAGTGATGATCTTGAAGGCCGCGGCCACCTTCTCGGCAGTGGCGCCGCCGCCCACGTCGAGGAAATTGGCGGGCTCCCCGCCATGCAGCTTGATGATGTCCATCGTCGCCATGGCCAGCCCGGCGCCATTGACCATGCAGCCGATATTGCCTTCCAGCGCGATGTAGTTGAGGCCGTATTCCGCCGCTTCCCGCTCCTTGGGATCCTCCTCATCCGGATCGCGCAGCTCCTGCACGTCGGGATGGCGGAACAGGCCATTGTCATCGAAGTTCACCTTCGCATCCAGACAAATGAGCCGCTCATCGGCCGTGATCACCAGCGGATTGATCTCCAAGAGGCTCATGTCCTTTTCGGTGAAGGCGCGATAGAGCGCGGCAACGAGCTGCACCGCCTGCTTGAACAGCGCCCCCTTCAATCCCAGCGCTGCCGCCACCGCCCGGCCCACATAAGGCGAGAAGCCCGCGGCCGGATCCACCGTGATGGTGAAGATCTTCTCAGGCGATTCCTTCGCCACCTCCTCGATGTCCATGCCGCCGGCGCGCGAGGCAATGAAGGCCACCCGCGAGCTTGCGCGATCCACCAGACAGGAGAGATAGAGCTCCTGTTCGATCTGCGTGCCTTCCTCGATCAGCAGCCGCCGCACCACCTTGCCCTTGGGCCCGGTCTGCTTGGTAACGAGCACCGCGCCGAGAAGCGCTTCCGCCGCCGCCTTCACCTCATCGATGGAGCGGCACAGCTTCACGCCGCCGGCCTTGCCGCGCCCGCCGGCATGGATCTGCGCCTTGACCACCCACACCGGGCCGCCCAGACGCTCCGCCGCCGCCACCGCCTCTTCCACGGAAAAGGCCGGATGACCGGCGGGAACCGGCACGCCGTAATCGGCAAGCAGGGCCTTGGCCTGATATTCATGGATGTGCATGCCTGCATCCTCCGGAAACGTCTCCGCGCCTCGCGCCCGCCATGGGCGAAAAGGCCTATGCCAGATCCGGCGCGATCGCCTTGGCCGCCTCGATCAGCCGCTCCACATGCGCCACCGATTTGGCGAAAGCGTCCTTTTCTTCCGAATTGAGGTTGATCTCCACCACCTTCTCGACACCATTGGCGCCGATGATCACCGGCACGCCCACATAGAGATCGCGCACGCCATACTCGCCGGTGAGATGCGCCGCACAGGGCAGGATGCGCCGCTGGTCCTTGAGATAACTCTCGGCCATGGCGATGGCCGAGGAGGCCGGCGCATAATAGGCGGAGCCCGTCTTGAGCAGGCCGACAATCTCCGCACCGCCGTCGCGCACCCGCTGCACGATTTCGGCGATGCGCTGCTCGCTGATCCAGCCCATGTCGACAAGATCCGGAAGCGGAATGCCGCCCACCGTCGAATAACGCGGCAGCGGCACCATCGAGTCGCCATGACCGCCGAGAACGAAGGCCGTCACGTCCTTGACCGAGACATTGAACTCTTCCGCCAGGAAATAGCGGAATCGGGCGGAATCGAGCACGCCCGCCATGCCCACCACCCGGTGATGCGGCAGGCCGGAATATTTCTGCAGGGCCCACACCATCACGTCCAGGGGATTGGTGATGCAGATGACGAAGGCATCCGGCGCATACTTGGCAATGCCGGCGCCCACCTGATTCATCACCTTCAGATTGATCTCCAGAAGATCATCTCGGCTCATGCCGGGCTTGCGCGGCACCCCCGCCGTAACGATGACGACATCGGCCCCCTCGATCGGGGCGTATTCGTTTGTGCCCTTGAAGGCGATGTCGAAGCCCTCAACCGGCGAGCTTTCCGCAAGATCGAGCGCCTTGCCCTGCGGCAGGCCTTCCACGATGTCGAAAATGACGACATCGCCCAGTTCCTTCATGCCGATGAGATGCGCCAGCGTACCCCCGATCATGCCGGCGCCGATGAGTGCGATCTTGTTGCGGGCCATGGAAGTCATCCCCGTGTTGGCGATGCGCGCCGTGTGCCGGCGCCCTTGCGGGACTTTTTCAAGACACCCGGCGGCGAAAGGATCTTTCTGCCGCCTCCTGTCGGTGAGACTTTTTGCCGCATGCGGCAAAATGCTCCGGCAGGATCAGCTCAAGAAGTAGCCTCTCCTTGCGCCGGGCGCAACCAAAAATGCTTTACGTTAACGTAAGCGCCATATGCGACATTGGATCAATATCCACGTATTTTTGACAGAAAGACCACGGGTGTCTGGCATGCCCCTGACATGATCACGCCGAAATCCCCGCAGAGAAATTCAGGCCCGGTCATTCATTTTCCGTGAAACTTTTCACATCCTGCACACAACCGCCTCGAACAAGGTGTGCACACTATGGCCGAATGACCAGTCATTATTGCCCGCCAATACGTTAGATTTGCGAAAATCGAAACGGGACGTTTCGGCCATGTCCATGCTGAAAAGGGAGGTGGACAGGTCAGTCGAGACATCAGCAACGGCGTGGGATTGGCGGGTGTCGAATAACGCATGAGCCCGCTGCCTTGCGCTGCATCGGATAATGACGGCGCGGACCGGTCGCCCCGCTTTTCGATGGTTAAGGACATCGATGATGTGGATGGGGCAGAATCGGCAGCCGAACGAGGCGGGAAAGCATGCCATGAACAGGCTCGCGGAATTCCATCTGGCGAGTGACCTTGATGAGCCGCTCTTCCACCTGCTGAAGCGCGTTGTGCAGCTCGCGGCGGATCTTCATGCCGCCCGCGGCGGCCGCAAGGGCCTGACCGAGCGTCAGTTCACCGTACTCTCCTCCCTCTCCGAAAACGAGGGAACGAGCCAGGCCGATCTCGTCCGCCGCACAGGGATTGATCGCTCCACCCTGGCCGATCTCGCCCGGCGCCTGGAGAAGAAGGGGCTGCTCACCCGCCGCCGCTGCCGTCATGATCGCCGCGCCTATCAGCTCTTTCTCACCGCGCAGGGCCGCAAGGCGCTGGGTTCCATGGCGCCGCTGATGGCAGAGGTCGATGCCCTGCTCCTCTCCGCCTTGCCGCGGGATCAGGCCCTCGTTTTCCGCGAATCCCTGCGGCTGCTCGCCAGCGAGGACACCGCCCGCCGCCTCATCCGCAAGGCCCGCGATAACGCCGAGACCAAGGCCCGCCCGCAGAACGGCAAGACGCATCTGCCCAGTGTGGAAATGCAAACGACGGCCCTTTTCCGGCCGCGCAACGCCCTGCGTCACAAACCCTCGCTGCAACGCGTGAAGCTGGATGGCTCCACCGCCCGCTGATCATCCGCAGCATCGCCGGGCCGGAAATTTGAATGAGCAGATCATCATGCTCTCGGCAGGGATGTCGCAGGTCTTCTCCCGCGCCCGGGCTTTCGCCGCCGCTTGTGCGGATGCGCTGTTGCCGCCTGCCTGCCTCTCCTGCGGCACACCCATCGCGCGGGCGCATGATCTCTGTGCCCGCTGCTGGTCGGATCTGCGCTTCATCGAGCCGCCCTTCTGCCCGATCACCGGCCGCCCGCTCGCCTATGAAGGCGAGGAGCTGAAAACACCAGACGCCTTCCTGCACGATCCGCCCTGGAATACCCTGCGCGCCGCCGTCGCCTATGAAGGACCGGCAAGAGATCTGGTTCGGCGCCTGAAGTTTCATGACCGGCATGATCCCGCCGCCTTCATCGCCCGCTGCCTGCACCGGGCGGGTCAGGCGCTGATCACGCCGGAAACCCTCATCGTTCCCGTGCCTTTGCATCCTTGGCGGCTCCTGCGCCGGCGCTATAATCAGTCCGCCGAGATCGCCCGCCACCTCGCCCGCTTAAGCAGCGGCATCTATCGCCCGGATCTGCTCCGGCGCCATCGGCACACCCGGCCGCAGACCGGCCTGGACGGCAAGGCGCGCCGCCGCAATGTGCGCCGCGCCTTTTCGGTTCCGGAAAAGAAGGCCCCGGTCCTGCTTGGCCGCCATGTCGTGCTTATCGATGATGTGCTCACCACCGGCGCCACCGCCGCCGCCTGCTGCCGCGCCCTGTTGAAGGCGGGAGCGGGCAGGGTGGATGTGCTCGTCTTCGCCCTTGCAGGACGCTCCGAGCCCCTTCATATTTGATGCGCCCCGGGCAAAAGGCTTCGAAAAGGCTTCAAGGAACAAGGGCTGATCGGCAATTTGCCTGCGTGAACCGAGGGAGGAGGAAAGATCGTCCATGGCCGAGGTCATCATCTATGCCACGCGCTTCTGCCCCTATTGTCATGCCGCCAAGCGCCTGCTGCGTGACAAGGGCGTCGAATTTCAGGAAATTGACGTGACCTTCGATCCCAAGACGCGCCGGAAGATGACCGAGCTGGCCGGCGGCCGCCATACCGTGCCGCAAATTTTCATCAACGGCCACCACGTGGGCGGCTATGATGATCTTTCCGCCCTGGACAAGGCCGGCAAGCTCGATCCTCTGCTCCGTGGCGAAGCCGCCGGCTGAAGAGACCGGCAAGCCCACTGACGAAAACAAGGAACCCGCGCGCCATGGCCAGGGGTGAAACGTTGCATGCGGCCTGTGTTCAGCTGTGTTCAGGGCTTGATATCGCCCGCAACATCCGCGCCGCCACCGCGCTGATCCGCGAAGCGGCCGGCAACGGAGCGCAATATGTGCTCACGCCGGAGAACACCGCCCTCATGGACGAGGACAAGGAGCGGGTGCGCGCCCTCGTCGGCACCATGAAGACGGACACCGCCGTTCGCGCTTTTGCCGATCTCGCCGCGGAGCTGAACATATGGCTGCATATCGGCTCGCTGGCCCTGCGCCCAGAAGAGGGCGATGCGAATGACACCCGCCTTGTCAACCGCTCCCTGCTGTTCACGCCACAGGGACGCCTGCACGCCTGGTATGACAAGATCCACCTGTTTGACGTGACCCTGAAGCGGGAGAAGGCCTATCGCGAATCCGCCTATATCCGCCCCGGTCAGGTGGCGGTGCTCACCGACGTTGCGGATTGGCCGCTCGGAATGAGCATCTGTTACGATGTGCGCTTTCCCGCCCTGTACCGCCGCCTTGCCAGGGCTGGCGCCATCATGTTTTCCGTTCCGGCCGCCTTTACCGTTCCCACTGGCGAGGCCCACTGGCATGTGCTGCTGCGGGCCCGCGCCATTGAGAATGGCGCCTGGGTCCTTGCCGCCGCTCAGGGCGGCAGCCATGAATCCGGCCGGCGCACCTACGGGCACAGCCTCATCGTCTCCCCCTGGGGCGAGGTCATGGCCGAATGCGGCTCCGAGCCGGGCGTGATATACTGGAAATTAGCCAAAGATGCGGTAGAAGAGGCAAGAACGCGCATTCCGGTGCTGGAGCATGACCGCGCGTTCGACCTCGTGCGGCGGCCCTGACTTGCCCCGATTGTCTGCCCGAACCAACGCCGCCTGCACGAGCTTCAAGGAGGAAACGCGAACGGCCGAGAGGCATAGGCGCATGATCCGTTATGATTTGACATGCAGCCGCGGCCACGAATTCGACGGCTGGTTTTCCGATTCCGCATCCTTCGAGGCCCAGCAGGCGCAGGGGCTGATTGAATGCCCCATCTGCGGGGATACGAACATCCGCCGCCAGCTTGCTTGCCCCGGCATTCCCGTCAAGGGCAATCGCCGGCCCGAGCCACAGCCGCGCCCCGCAGGCCAGGCGGCGCAAAAGGCCCCGCAGGCGCCCGCACCCCTCAGCGAGGGCGAGGCGGCACTCCTGCGTCAGTTCGCCCGTGAAATCAACACCCTGGTCAGGGAGCGCGCCGAATACGTCGGCGATCGTTTCGCCGAGGAAAGCCGCCGCCGCCATGCCGAGGGCACCGCTGCGGAACAGCCCATCTGGGGCGAGGCCTCGCCACAGGAAGTGCAGGAACTGCGCGAAGAGGGCATCGAGGTCATGCCTCTGCCGCCCATGCCCGATGAAAAGAACTGATCACCACGATCTGCAAAGCCACGAGAGAGAATTAAACCAGAGAGATTCAAAACTTCCGCAAGGGAACGAAAAACAGCGCCCCTGGTGGAGCATCCTTTCCATCCGCCCTCTCACGATGGTTGCGCCCGAATAAAGAAAAACGCCGCGAGCGGAAGCATCCGCGCGGCGTCTTTTCGTTTGTGCGTCAAGCGTCGGCTTCTTAGGCCGCCTTGCTCTCCTTGCCTTCCTCGGCCGGTTCAGCCTTGGCCTCCACCTCCTTTTCTACCGTGCCTTCGATGGTCTTCAGGCGGGCGGAGGTCTTGATCGGGATCTGCTTGGGCTTCATCGATTCGGGCAGCTCCCGTTTCAGCGAGATGTGCAGCAGGCCGTTCTCCAGCTCGGCATCGACCACTTCCACGTAATCGGCCAGCTGGAAGCGCCGCTCGAAGCTGCGCGCGGCAATGCCCTGATGCAGCACCTCGCCCTTGGCGAATTTCTCGGGCCGCCGCCCGGAAACGATCAAGGTGTTGTCCTTCACCTCGATCTTCAGATCCTCGGGCCCGAAACCGGCCACCGCCATGGTAATCCGGTACTCGTTCTCGCCCAGCCGCTCGATGTTGTAGGGCGGCCAGTTGGGCGCATTGTCACCGGCCATTTCGGCAAGGAGCTGCGCCAGCCGATCGAAGCCGACCGTCGTGCGATACAGAGGCGACAGATCGAACATGGCCACATCCTCCTTTCCAGTCCTGAGCAATGTGCCAACCCGCTTCTTGGAAGCCGGGTCATGCTTCCGCACCCGCCAGCGGACCCTTAAAAAGCGGCATCCGCCGCACAGACAGCACGGAAGCCCGCCTCACCCGAAGGTGAGGGCTCAATCCACCAAAGAGATAGGAATCATTTCCGCCATTTCAAGACCGCACTGCTTGCGCTATCACCGCAAGTATAGGAGCAAACGAAGGCATCATGACCACGCTCTATGAGACAGAATCCTTAAAGGCCCCGCCGGGCCTGTGTGCCGGGCGCCTGACCACGCCGGACGGCGCCATCTTGCGCTATGCCCTTGCCCGTCCTGAAAGGCGGCCCTTGCGCGGTACGGTCACGCTGCTGCAGGGTCGCGCCGAAAGTATTGAGCGCCATTACGAAACCATCAGTGCCTTGCTTGATCGCGGCTATGCTGTCGCCACCTTCGACTGGCGTGGTCAGGGCCTCTCCTCCCGCCTTGCCCGCAACCATTTGCGCGGACACATCCGTGCCTTTCGCCAGTATGACCAGGACCTCGCCACCTTCATGCGCCGGATTGTCTTGCCTGACTGTCCGCCGCCCCATTATGCAATGGCGCATTCCATGGGCGCGCATATTCTCTTGCGCAGCGCCTGGCACCATCCCTGGTTTGAGCGCGCCGTGCTCACCGCGCCCATGATCCGCATCCGCCCGCACCGCTTTGGCGAAGGCACCTGGCGCCTGCTGGCCCGTCTCGCCCATGTTACGGGCACAGGCCGCCTCTTCGCCCCCGGCGTACCAAAGCGCCTACCCGATCCCGAGGAAAGCACGGGCAAGGCCTTAACCCACGATCAGGCCCGCTTCCGCGCCATATTGGAGCTTCTGCATGCGCATCCGCAGCTGGCCACGGCCGGGCCAACCCTGGGCTGGATCCACGCCGCCTTGCGTTCCATGGACAGGCTGAACAAACGGGCAGACACACACATCCCGCCCCTTTATCCCATGCTGGTGATCGCCGCCGGAGATGACCGTCTTGTGGATCGCGAAGCCGCCCGGCGCTTTGCCGCCGCTGTGGGCGATATGGCCTTTCTCGTTCTCCACGGCGCCCGGCATGACCTGTTCATCGAGGCCAACCGCTACCGCAAGGCTCTCTGGGCCGCCTTCGACAGCTTCATGAACATTCAGCCGCCTCAGACAGACGTCACAGAGTCCCTGAAAAGCGATACGGATCGAAACGGTTCCGGAGATTCTTCAAGGACAGCTCAGCGCAGCCCGGCGGCCTTGAGCGCCTGATCCAGCAACGCCTCATTGGCGGCGGCGATGACATCGCCCTCTAGAGCGTCAGGAGCACCATCCCAGCCACAGAAAACGCCGCCCGCACCGCGCACGATGGGAATCAGCGCCGCCGTGTCGAAAATGTGCATCTCCGTATCGAAGGCAAGCTCCATGTGCCCGGCCGCCACCATGCAATAGAAATAGGCATCCGCATCATAGCGCAGCTCCCGCACACGGCTGCGCACACCATGGATGAACCGCTTCTGCACATCACTGCGGTAAATGTCGGGCAAGGTGGTTCCCGCCCGTGCACAGGCAAGATCCGTCACCGCAGACACCTGCAATACATCCCGCGCGCCATCACGATCGATCCGCCAGGCAGCAGAGCCTGTGCCGAGAAAGCTTTCGCCCACGAAGGGCTGATGACACACGCCAAGAACCACCCGCCCTTCATGTAGCAGGGCCACCAGCGTCATCCATGTCGGCAATCCGGTGACAAAAGCCCGCGTGCCATCAATGGGATCCAGCACCCATTCAAAGGCGGCCTCTCCTTTCGTGTCGGCCATTTCCTCGCCGCGCACGCCATGATCAGGAAAACGTGCCGCGATCATGCGCCGCATCACCTCTTCCGCTTCACGATCCGCCGCCGTCACCGGATCATAGGGCTGACCGGAATCGCCCGCGCCCTTGTTGGTCACGGCAAGCTCCCGTTTGCGGAAATGGGCAAGCGCCGCCGCGCCCCCGGCCTGTGCAAGAGCAAGGGCAAAATCCGCAAGCGTCTCGATCCGCTCTTCAGAAAGAGGCATCAGGGTCCTAAATCCATCGGCGGCCATGACCGGGACGCACGTTCATGCATCAGCGGCCAAAGCCAGGATCAGCCGGTCAGGCGATGCATGCAAGCCTCACCAGACGAAAGCACACGGGATCATGCCGCCTGTTTCTGCAGCACACCAGCGATGGAATCAACCACATCCCGGATCAGGCGCGAGTCGTCGCCCTCTGCCATGATGCGAATGACCGGCTCGGTTCCGGAAGGACGGATCACCAGCCGCCCCTTGTTTTCAAGGGCTTTCTCCGCCTCTGCGATGGCGGCCTGAACGTCAGCGGCATCCAGCGGATTGACGCCCGCATAGCGCACGTTGCGCAAAACCTGCGGCACCGGGTCAAACAGGTGGCACACCTCGCTCACCTTCTTGCCCTTTTCCCCCCCCACCGCCAGCACCTGCAGCGCCGCAATCAGGCCATCACCCGTGGTGGTGTGATCGGAAAGAATGATATGCCCGGACTGCTCGCCGCCCAGGTTATAGCCGCCCTCGCGCATGCGCTCCATTACGTAGCGATCGCCCACGCGGGTGCGCTCCAGCTTCAGGCCCAGACCATTGAGATAGCGTTCAAGCCCCAGGTTGGACATCACCGTGGCCACCACGCCGCCGCCAGCAAGCTGGCCCTTCTCCAGCATGGACGTGGCAATCAGCGCCAGCAGCTGATCGCCGTCGATCACCCGCCCCTTCTCATCGGCGATGATCACGCGATCGGCGTCGCCATCCAGGGCGATGCCGATATCGGCGCGCATCTCGCGCACCTTCTCGCACATGCGCTCCGGCGCTGTGGAACCGCACTTGTCGTTGATATTGTAGCCGTTGGGCTCCACCCCGATCTTGACCACTTCCGCGCCCAGCTCCCACAGCGCCTCCGGCGCCACGCGATAGGCCGCACCGTTGGCACAGTCGATCACCACCCGCAGGCCATCCAGACGCAATGCGCGCGGTAGCGTGCGCTTGGCAAACTCGATATAGCGTGCCTGTGCATCATCGATGCGCTTCGCCCGTCCCAGCTTTTCCGAAGGCGCCGCCAGCTCGGCAGGATCGGCATCCATCAGCGCCTCGATGCGCGCCTCCTGTTCATCGGATAGCTTGTAGCCATCAGGCCCGAAGAACTTGATGCCGTTGTCATGGAACGGATTGTGCGAGGCGGAGATCATGATGCCGAGATCCGCCCGCAGCGAGCGGGTCAGCATGGCCACCGCCGGCGTCGGCAATGGCCCGAAAAGCAGCACATTGGCCCCGGCCGAAAGCAGGCCCGCCGTCAATGCCTGTTCCACCATGTAGCCGGAAAGGCGCGTGTCCTTGCCGATCACAACGCGCGGCGCACCGCTTTCGCCCCTGAACAGGTGCCCGGCCGCCAGCCCGCAGCGCATCACCGTCTCGGGATCCATGGGCCGCGCATTGGCCCGCCCCCGGATGCCATCGGTCCCGAAATATTTCCGTTCCATTGGCGCGAAACTCCCCATCGAAACGTGCTCTCATCCTGCCCGTTTATCATGAAAGCCGCCACAAGGCGAAGGCCGGCGTGCGGTTTCAGTTAAGCACCTCTTCGCAAAAAAGGCATGTCCAACGCCGGCCCAACCAGTTCATGAATGGAAAACAGGCTGAAAATCAGGCATGAAATCGCTTCATCCCTCAGCAGGACTGTCTTTCCAGTGCCTCAATCATCCGCGCCATCTGCACTGTCTCTGCGACATCATGCACCCGCACGATCTGCACGCCCTGCCGCAAACCCTCCTGCGCCACCGCAAGCGAGCCAGCCAGCCGCTGATCCGCCTGCTCCACATCCGTAATCGCGCCAATGAAGCGCTTGCGCGAGGCCCCGAGCAGAAGCGGTCGTCCCAGCTGATGAAACAGGGCAAGGGATGCGATCAGCTCCAGATTCTGCGCGCACGTCTTGCCAAAGCCGATACCGGGATCGAGGATGATGTTCTCCTCCCGCACACCGGCCCGCACCGCCTGTTCCTTGGCCGCGGCCAGCCAATCGAACACATCCAGCACCACGTGCTCGTATGTGCATGGATCATCGGGATCAACCGGCGTGCCCCGCGAATGCATCAGCACCACCGGCACGTTCAGTTGCGCCGCCCGTGTCGCCGCATCCGGCGCGTAGTGCAAGGCCGCCACGTCATTGATAATGGCCGCACCAGCCTTCACCGCCGCTTCCATCACCTCGGGCTTGCGCGTATCCACGCTGACGATGAATCCTTCCGCCGCCAGCCGTTCGATGACGGGAATGACGCGCGCAAGCTCCTTCTCCACCGGCACCTCTTTCGCCCCCGGCCGCGTGGATTCGCCGCCCACATCGAGAATGTCCGCCCCGGCCGCCGCCAGCGCCCGCCCATGCGCCACCGCCGCCTCCGCATGCGCATGGCGCCCGCCGTCGGAAAAGCTGTCCGGCGTGACATTGACAATACCCATGATCAGGGCCGGCTTCTCAGGCAATGGCGCAGGCATTTCCCGCCGCCGAGCAAGCGCGGAAACAGCCGCGGCAATGGCTTCTGAACGCTCCGCCGCTTCCCGCAATGCGCGCACGCCCATCCACCGCCGCGAAATTTCACCAGTCGCTGCGCAGCGATGGAAAACACACGCAACCGTGTAGGCAAGGCGCTTCTCTCCGGCAAGCGGCAAGGCACACGAGGCGGCAATGGCCTCCTGCGCCGCCTGCCCATGCAGCAACCCGGCAGGCAGGATGTAGATGTTCTCCTCTTGCGCCATGCGAGATCCCCCGATCGAAAAGAGCCCAACCGAAAATCCAACTAACCGCCCCGTGTCCCCACCCAAGCACCTCGGTTAGGCATAATATCGGGTGGCCCAAGTGGGGGCGCGGGGCGGTGGATGGTGCGAAAATTCGCCTTCCGGCGAATTTTCGTTTGGACTCTAAGAGAGAATGGCGAGACATGCATTTATCATGCCTCGCCATTCCCGATGGGTCTTCGTTCACGCCCGCCCGTGCCGCGGCTCATTTGGCCCGCCATATCCGGGCACGGAACACGTGCCGTTCAGCAGCCGGGCCTTCAGGCCTGCGGCTGCGGCTCCAGCCCTTCCGCCCCGTCATCACCGGCATCCTTGGGCTTGGTCACCGGCACGATGGGCGATTTCTTCTTCGATTCGGACGAGCCATCGTCATCCCGGCGCGGCGGCTTGCCGTTCAGAAGATCGCGGATTTCATCGCCGGTCAGCGTTTCATACTCCAGAAGCCCCTGCGCCAGCGTCTCCAGATCCTTGCGCTTTTCGGTCAGGATCTTCTTCGCCGTCTGATAGGCCTCATCAAGAATGCGGCGCACCTCCGCATCGATCTTCTGCGCCGTGGCCTCGGAGATGTTGCGCTGCCGCCCCATGGTCAGGCCGAGGAAGACCTCATCCTGGTTCTCCTCATAGGCCACAAGCCCCAGCTCCTTGGAGAAGCCCCAGCGCGTGACCATGGCGCGGGCGAGTTTCGTCGCCTGCTCGATGTCCGACTGCGCGCCGGACGTGACGTTCTCCGGGCCGAACACCAGCTCCTCGGCCACGCGCCCGCCCATCATGATCGCCAGCCGCGAGGTCATCTGCCGGTATTTCATGGAGTAGCGATCCTCTTCCGGCAGCTGCATGACCATGCCCAGCGCCCGCCCGCGCGGGATGATGGTGGCCTTGTGCACGGGATCGGCATCCGGCACGTTCAGCGCCACGATGGCATGCCCGCCCTCGTGATAGGCGGTAAGCTTCTTTTCCTCCTCGGACATGGCCATGGACTTGCGCTCGGCGCCCATCATCACCTTGTCCTTGGCGTCCTCGAAGTCCTTCATCGTGACCATGCGCCGGTTGCGCCGCGCCGCCAGCAGCGCCGCCTCGTTCACGAGGTTGGCCAGATCCGCGCCGGAAAAGCCCGGCGTGCCGCGCGCCAGCACCTTCACATCCACATCCGGCGCCAGCGGCACGTTGCGCATGTGCACGCGCAGGATCTGCTCACGCCCCTTGATATCCGGGTTGGGCACGACAATCTGCCGGTCGAAGCGCCCCGGGCGCAACAGCGCCGGATCGAGAACGTCCGGACGGTTGGTGGCGGCGATCAGGATGATACCCTCGTTGGTCTCGAAACCGTCCATTTCCACCAGCAGCTGGTTGAGCGTCTGCTCGCGCTCGTCATTGCCGCCGCCCAGCCCGGCGCCGCGATGGCGGCCCACGGCGTCAATCTCGTCGATGAAGATGATGCAGGGCGCGTTCTTCTTCGCCTGTTCGAACATGTCGCGCACGCGCGAGGCGCCAACGCCCACGAACATCTCCACGAAATCGGAACCGGAGATGGTGAAGAAGGGCACACCCGCCTCGCCGGCAACCGCGCGCGCCAGCAGCGTCTTTCCCGTACCCGGCGGGCCGACCAGCAGCGCACCCTTGGGGATCTTGCCGCCCAGCCGCTGGAACTTCTGCGGATCCTTGAGGAATTCCACGATCTCCTGCAGCTCTTCCTTGGCTTCGTCCACACCGGCGACGTCATCGAAAGTGACCTTGCCGTGCCGCTCCGTGAGCAGCCGCGCCTTGGACTTGCCAAAGCCCATGGCCTTGCCGGAGTTGGACTGCATCTGCCGCATCAGGAAGATCCACAGCCCGATGAGCAGGATCATCGGGAACCAGGAGATCAGCAAAGAGGGCAGAAGCCCCGCGTCCTCCTGCGGCTTGACGCGGATCTCCACCTTCTTTTCGCGCAAGGTGCGGATCACGTCCGGATCATTGGGCGGCGCATAGGTGACGAACCCGCGCCCGTCGGCAAAACGGCCGGTGATCTGACCATCCTGGATGGTGACCGATTTCACCTCGCCCTTTTCCACCTGCTCCAGGAACTTGGTATAGCTCACCTCCGCCGATCCCCGCCTGTGGCCGGGGTTGCTGAAGAGGTTGAACAGGGCGAAGAGCAGTATGGCGATAACCGCCCAGACTGCGAAATTCCGAATGTTGTTCAAGGGCCGACCTCTGTCCTCTGTCCGTTTCGTCCTTTGGGGAGATTGCCTTCAAGCCGGTTGTAACCTGCGGCATCCATGCCTTTTCGCCCCCTCCCCTTCGGGGGAGGAAATCATGAAAGAATGGCCGGGTTATGAAACGCTCTTAACCCACGGTCAAGCAGCCATGCCCATTGCGGTAAAGATGACTGCCTTGGGAGCATGCGGGCCATCCGGTCACACGCTCCGGTACGTCTGCAAAGATAGGAGAATGCCGCCCCTTTGCCAAGCGCTCAGGACGTAACGGAGCGCGAACAGCCCATGAAAAGTTTTTAATCATTCCAATTTTCATATCTGTCATGCCCCCAGGCCGCATCCGGCTCCGCTTTGCGCACAAACCGGCAGAACACTGTTTCAAACGGCCGCTGAGGCAAAATCCGCCCTGCGGCAGGCAGCGCCACGATCTGAGCATTCCACACCACCGCCGGCTGCGACAGCCAGATTTCAACCGGAACCGCGCGCGGACGCTTTAACAATGACTCATGGCCTTCTTCTCCTGCCCTTTCCGGCAGGGGCACCGCTCCGAGCGCGCGCACTTCAACCGGCGCCTTAAGGCCCGCAAACGTTATGTCAAAACGTCTGTCCCACACCCCATGCGGCATATCGGGCGAAAGTTTCAGCACATCCGTTATGCGCCCCGTCTCCCGGCCAAAGATGAGATTTTGCCGCCGCAGAAGCACCACCGCACCGCCCAGCGTAAACCCGCCCGCAGAAAGGCTTGCATTTTCAATGCGCTGTTGCAGCCCGTGCCCCAGCCGCTCGATGTCGGCAAGGGAAGCGCCCTGCCCATGGCCATACAGCCGGATCACGAAGGCAAGAAAGCGCACGCGCAAGGCCTCATCCAGCGCATGAAATGCCTCACAAGGCAGCAGCCCCCAGCCAAGATCGGCATGATGAATGAAGCGCCCCGCCATTACCTCTTTCAGGCAGCGGTTCATGCTGTAGCGCACCATCTGCAAGCGCCGCATGGACCGCGCAATGGCCTCCGCGGACAGCCCCGCTTTTTCAAGCTGCGGCAACAGGGCGCGCATGCGCACCCTCTCAAACCGCACATCGCGGTTGGAAGGATCCTCCACCCAGCTCAGTCCGGCCGCCTTCACCGTTGCCGCCAGCCGCGCCCGCCGCACCGAAAGCAAAGGCCGCAAAAGCGGCACAAATCCTTCCAGAAACGGCACGGCGCCTTCAGCCGCCATGCCTGAAAGCCCGTCGATGCCGGAACCCCGCGCCAGCCGCATGAGAAAGGTCTCCGCCTGATCCTCCAGTGCATGCGCCGTGGCCAGAGCCGCGCCATGCTCGAAACACCATTGCCCGAGCAGGCGATAGCGCGCCCGCCGGGCCCGCTCCTGAATGCGGCTTGCCTGCGCCCCCAGCCCCTGCACACGCAAAATCGTGCAGGAAAATCCAAGAGCCTGCGCCTGTCTTTGCACCAGCGCCACTTCTTCCGCAGCTTCAGGACGCAATCCGTGATCCACGGTAAGAACGGTCATCCGGGGGGCATCCGCTCTCAGATCCGCAAGGCGCCGGGCGGCAATCATCAGGGCGGTGGAATCCGGCCCGCCGGAGACGGCCAGCGCCACGTGTTCATGCGCACAGAACGGAGAAAGCAGAGAAAGGATCTCTTCATCAGTGAGCGGGGCCAGGCTGGTGTTGCTTGCATCCGCCGTCATCCTATCCCCGGCATTTGGCCCGCCGCATTTCCACAGGCGCCAGCAAACGCGCAGCCCGTGAATCCGCATACCGCCCCTGCAAGAGCTTCCAGGTCTTGCAGGCCTGCTTCTTCTGGCCCAGCCGTTTCAGGCTGAGCCCCAGCTTGTATAAGGCCATTGGCGCCACGCGGCTGTTTTCATTCGTCTTGTAGGACTGCAGATAGGCCTTGCCCGCCTCGCGATAGCGCCCTTGCAGATAAAGCGCCTCGCCAAGTTCATATTCCGCCTCCGCCCGGGCCGGATGATGACCGGCCTGCCGCAGGAAGTCCTCATAGGCGGAAACGGCAAGCCCATACCGGCGGGCAAGAAAGGCATCACGCGCCCGTTTCAGCAAAGCATCGGGATTGACCCGCGCCACCTGCACCGACGGCGGCGTGAGCGGCGCTGCCTTCACCGGCGGCGGCACAAGATCGTTTGTCCGGGACGCATTCGCCGCCCCGTCCCCGCTCATGCCAGCGCCTTTGTTGCGGGCGCCATAAATACCGCGCACACCGGGCAGGGCCCGCGGTCCGCCCGAGCGAGATGAAGGCCTTTCCGCCCCGCTCCCGGAGGCTGGCGGCAGCGGATTGCCCGCATCATCCACGCGCAGGCGCCCGAGAAGCTGCTCCTTCTCCCCCTTGTCCGGGTAAGAAGGGGAAATCGTGGTCGTCATGCGCGGCGCGTTGGCGGTTCCGGCAAAGAGATCGGGATCATAGGCACCAGCACTCCCAAGACCATAGGCGCCCTCGTCAGTTTGATAGGTCTCCGTTCCGGCCAGACCGGAGGACGGCGCCTCGGCGCCACGCCCAACCCTGTTCCGTCGCGGCGTTTCTGGCAGAGGGGCTATGGCGCCCGCCTTCATGCCACGCTGCTTTTCCAGCCGCCGCAGCCGCGTATCGAGGGCCTTCAGCCGGCGGTTCATCACCCGGCGCAGGCTGGCGATTTCCGCTTCCAGGGCCTTCAGCCGCCCTTCCAGCCGCACGCTGCCCGCACCCGCAGCCGGCACGGCACCATTCTTGCGCAAGGCACGCACTTCATGCTCCAGACGGATCAGGCGATCGAACAGGGCATTCCAGCGCGCATCACTCGCCCCTTGCGCAAGAGCAAGATCGCTTCCGCCGGCAAGAATGCTCCATGCCAGCAACCCGGCGCATGCAAGGCCCAACCATTTCCCAGGCTGCCGCATGGTTTTCCTCCCTCGCATACGCGCCATGTCAAACGGCACCATCAACCCGCACACACACCAACAGACCATCGCCCGGCGGATGCCCCGATGACACTGACATCCGAGGACATCCGCCGATCGCGATCAGCCGGAAACTGCCCCGCCGGTGATCACCGTCACCGCGCGGCGGTTCTGCGACCAGCATTCTTCAGCATCACACAGGGCCACCGGCCGCTCCTTGCCATAGCCGATGGTGGAAATGCGCGACGGTGAAATGCCCTGCGACACCAGGAAGTTCTTCACCGCCACCGCGCGACGCGCCGAAAGGGCCAGGTTGTATTCACGGGTGCCGCGCTCGTCGGCATGGCCCTCAATCTGCACCGTCACATTGGGATACTGCTTCAGCCACGCCGCCTGCCGCATGAGGATCTGCTTGGCCTCCGGGCTTAAGGCCGCGCTGTCCACGGCGAAGTGCACCCGATCACCCACGTTGAGAATGAAATCCCGCTCCGATCCCGGGATGATCTTTCCCTGCCCGACGCCGGCACCCTGGCCGTCCAGGCTCGGCTTGTCGGACTGCGAACACGCAGCCAGCGCCAACACCCCCATCAGAGCCAGCACAAGTTTCAGTCGCCCCAGTAAGTGCATCATCGCTTCGTCCCGTTCATGGTTGAATTATTGGCTGTCCTGAAGTGTTCACTCCGAGATCACTCCGAAAAACGTGCACACCGGCCCGGGCGCCCATGGCGTCACCTGCCCTGGTTTCTAAGCCTTCCGTTCCGATTCACCCCGTTGCACGCAAGTCTTGACTGCAAATCTGACGACAATGGGCCCGCCCCTTTTGAGATGAAACCGCAAGGCCATGCGGCGAGAATAGGCAAAACCGCCTCATTTCAGCAAGGGCGACCAGGCCGGATCGGAGGCAAAATTGGGCGTGGGCACCCTGCGCTCGTTATAGCCGGTGATGTCCACGGTGTAGAGATGCGGCCCGCCATTGGGTCCGCGCGATTCCCTGAAGAACATCAGCACCCGTCCGTTCGGTGCCCAGGTTGGCCCCTCGTTGTGATAACCGGAGGTGAGAATGCGCTCGCCGCTGCCATCGGGGCGCATCACGCCGATGGAGAAACGCCCCTTGTACATCTTGGTGAAGGCGATGTAGTCCCCACGCGGCGACCACACCGGCGTGGAATAGCGCCCCGGGCCAAAGCTGATCCGCCGTACGCCGGAACCGTCCCGCGCCATCACGTAGATCTGCTGGCTGCCGTCACGGTCGGATTCGAACACGATCCAGCGCCCGTCCGGCGAATAGGAAGGCGCGGTGTCGATCGCCGGCGTGTCCGTGAGCTTGCGCAGGGCCCGCGTGCGCAGATCCAGCTCGTAGATGTTGCTGGCGCCGCCTTCCTGCAGGCTCATGATCACCTTCTGCCCGTCCGGCGAGAAGCGCGGCGCAAAGCTCATGTTGGGAAAGGTGCCGATGATCTCCCGCTGCCCCGTCTCGATATTGTAGATGTACACGCGCGGCTTGCCGTTGGTATAGGCGATGTAGGTGATCTCCTGGGCATTGGGAGAAAAGCGCGGCGTCAGCACCAGCGTGCGCCCGTCGGTAAGGCGGCGCAGGTTGTAGCCGTCCTGATCCATGATCGCCAGCCGCTTGATTCGCTTGTTCTTCGGCCCCGTTTCCTCGATGAAGACGATGCGGGTGTCGAAATAGCCCTCCTCACCGGTTACCGCCTTGTAGATGGCATCAGCGATCATGTGGCCGATGCGCCGCCAGTTGCGCGGCGTGGTCACGAATTGCAGGCCGACGATCTGCTTCTGGGCAAAAACGTCCCACAGCCTGAACTCCGCACGCAACCGCCCGTCCGGCTGCAGCACCACCCGGCCGGTGACCAGCGCCTGCGCCTTGATCACCCGCCAGGAGCCAAACTGCGGCACGGCATTGAAATCCCGGATCTGCTCGATGAACGAGGCCGGATCAAGCGGCCGGAACAGGCCGGAACGTTCCAGATCCGCCCGCACCACCTGGGCGATATCGGCACCAAAGCCGGATTCCCGCTCGCTGGCACCAAGAAAATCGACGATGGCAATCGGCATCGGCTCCACGCGGCCGCGGGTGATGTCCACCTCCAGCACCGCTGCTGCGGGCAACACCTGAATGACCGCCCCCAGCAGCAGGCCCAGCAGCGCAAGCCACCGCCGCCAGCTTCGGGCGATCATGCCTCTTTCTTTGCTCAGCGCCGTCATCCGCTCTGTTTTCGTCATGGTGCCCGTAATCCTGTCGTGCATCGCCTTTCAAGCATTCCGTCAATTGGTGGCCAGCATCCGCGCCGGATCGAAGTTCAGGATGACATCCTGCCACAGCTCATAATGCTCCGGCGGCAGAAAGTCATAGGGCTGACAGGCCAGCACCGCCCGCACCGCGGAATTGGCCGCTGCGTCGAAGGCAGGATGATTCATGCGGTTGAGCACCACCGGGCCGCCCACCACCTTGCCGCCCGGCCCCAGCTGAAACCGCACCTTCACTCTCAATCCTTGCGCATCCCGCACACCCACCGGCACATTCCAGCACTGCTCAATGCGGCTGCGCAGGGCATCCACCAGATCCGCCGCCAGCTGCGCATCCCGCCCGTCGATATCGGCCGGCCCCTTCATCGGCGTTCCTGCCCGGTCAACCGGCGTTTCCGGCGCTGCCCGCTCCTCATCCACCTTGTTGAGAAGGGCCGCAATCTCATCGATGGGATCCTGCGGTTTCTTCTGCGGTTTTTTCTCTTCGCGCTTCTGGCGCATCTGCCTGGCCAGCTGACGAATGGCCCGCGGACGCACCCGCGGACGCGGCGCCGGTTGTGTGCGTGGTTTCTCGGCTTTCTTTGGCTTTGTCTTCGGTTTTGGCTCAGGCTCCGGCTCAGGCTTCGCCGCAGCGGCCGCCAGCTTTTTCAGAGCGTCGGCATCAGGAAGCTCAGGCGCTTTCTTTGGCGCCGGTTCTGCCTTGGCCTTCTCAGCCGGTTGTGGTTTGGGCGCAGGAGCAGGCTTAGGCCTTGGCTTCGGTTCCGGCCGGCTTTCGCGCTTGGCCGGCTTGGGCGCGGGCTTGCGGGGCGTCTTGGCCTGTTTCTCGGGCTTGGGCGGGGCCGGTTTCTTCACTGGCTTCTCAGGCGCGCTTTTGCGCATGCTCACCCGCTTGGACACCTCCGTGATGTCCACGATCTCCACCGGCAGCGCCTCCTGCGGCTTGACACGAAAGGGATCGGGCCGCGGCAACACCACCACCGCCGCCAGCAGAATGGCCAGATGCATCAGGACCGATATGGGCAAGGACCAGCGCACGTTTCCTGTCTCAATGCTCCTTTTCTCAAACCGCTTTTGCCGCCGTATCGTTTTCCTTGCCGTCCGCGCCTCGCACCCCAGCATTCACATCAGGCACGGCATGAAAAGAGGCGCACAAACAGTCTGCAGCAGGCACATTCAGCGCCGCCTGTCGCTGCGGCCGCCCTTCTTGTTTCCCTTGCCGGAGCGACGCGCGCTCTTGCCGCCACCCGTATCATCGGCAGGCGCTGTCACCAAAGCCAGGCGCTTGAATCCGGCACCGGACAGCGCCCCCATCACCTTCATCACCGTGCCATAGTCCACATCCTTGTCCGCCCGCACATAGATGCGCTCGTCATAGCCGTTCTCGGCAATGGCCTTCACCTTGGCCGCCAGCGTCTCCGCATCCACGGGCGTATCCATGAGATAGACGGTGCCATCCTGCTTCACCGTCACCGTCACCGGTTCCTTCTCGCCCTGTAGCGGCTTTGCCTTTGTTTTGGGCAGTTCAATGGGCACCCCCACCGTCAGCATGGGGGCCGCCACCATGAAGACGATGAGCAGCACCAGCATCACGTCCACAAAGGGCGTGACGTTGATCTCGCTCATCGGCACGATGCGGGAGCGGCGCCTGCGGCCATTGCGCCTGCCGTTTCCCGGCATCAGCCCGGTGGTGTTCACGCCTGCGCCCATGTCTCACCCGCCTTCAAAATTGCTGCACCAAATGCCCGAAATGCCTGTCTCATCGCCTCTCGTCCGGGCGGCCGCACCTGCCCAGTTCTGTCCTATGTGCCTTTCTCCGCCTGTTTCAATAGGCCTCTTCCAGTTGCCGCGAGAGAATGGCCGTGAACTCCTCGATGAAGTTTTCCATCCGCGCGCCAATACGAGCGATGTCATTGGCAAACTTGTTGTAGAAGATCACGGCCGGAATGGCGGCAAGAAGGCCAAGCGCGGTGGCAAACAGCGCCTCCGCCAGACCCGGCGCCACCACCGCCAGGTTGGTGTTCTTGGAAATGGCAATGGCCTGAAACGAATTCATGATGCCCCATACCGTGCCGAACAGGCCGATGAAGGGCGAAACCGACCCCACCGTTGCCAGCACCATCAGCCGCTGCTCCAGCCGCGCGATCTGCCGCTGCAGCTCCACGTCCATCACCTTCTCGATGCGCTGCATCAGCCCGGCCACGCCGGCCCGTGCCGCCGCCGTCTGGGAGCGGCGCCACTCCTCCATCGCCGCCAGGAACAGCGCCACCGTCCCCACTCTTGGCCAGTGCAGCACCGCCGCCTCGATCTCATCAAGCGACTGGCCGGACCAGAACAGCTCCTCAAACCGGTCCATGGTGCGGCGTGCCTTGCGCAGGGCGGCGAATTTCTCAAAAACGATCGCCCAGCACAGGATCGAGGCGATAACGAGCCCGAGCATGACCAGCTTGACCACGAGGGTCGCGCGCATGAACATGCCGAAAAGGGAAAAATCGGGCGCGCCCGCCGGTGTTGCCAGTTCCACTTCCATGCCGCCCTCTCTGCCGGCCATGTCCGCGCCATCCGCCATGCACTTAGCCAGAGTGCCCTGTCAGGATGCGCGGCATGGACTTGCGCAATCATGTTGTCAAAACTGCGGCAGCGGTGCATCAGCGCCATTCGGCATCTCGGCATGATGCTAATGCCATCGGATACATGCCGCCGCCATCATCGCAGCATAAGGCCCCTTTTGGTTAACGCCCGGTTACGCGCCGTCTCAACAAGGGAAATTCGGCCATTCCGGCAAGAACACCCGGATGCCCATGCGTAAAAAATGACCGGTCTGCGGGTCAAACCAAAGTCTTTCTTGGGAGCGGCCTGAAGCCATTGCTAGCATCGGCTTATCACGAAATTCCCACGAAACAGAAAAACGGCAAGACCATGACCATCCGGCCACGCCGCTCCGTTCTCTACATGCCCGGCTCCAACACCCGCGCCCTTGAAAAGGGCCGCACCCTGCCCGTGGATGCCCTGATCCTCGATCTGGAGGATTCCGTCGCCCCGGACGCCAAGGACACCGCGCGCCAGCAGGTGCAGGACGCACTCGCTCAGGGCGGCTATGCTCCGCGGGAGGTCATCATACGCATCAATGCGCCGGATACCCCGTGGTTTGCAGACGATCTTGCCATGGTTGCCGCCGTCCGCCCCGATGCCGTTCTTCTGCCCAAGGTGCGAAACGGCGAGGATGTGCGCGCCATGAGCCGCGCCATGCGGGAAAACGGCCTTGGTGACACAGGCCTGTGGATCATGATGGAAACGCCGCTTGCCATCCTCAACGCCGGGGAGATCGCCGCAACCCGTAAGGAAACACCGCTTGCCTGCATGGTCATGGGCACCAACGATCTTGCGCGCGAAACCGGCGCTTCCCTTGCGCAAGAGCGGTTGGCCTTCCTGCCCTGGCTTGCAACCTGCGTTGCCGCGGCGCGCGCACATAACCTTGCCATCATCGATGGTGTTTACAACGATTTTCGCAACGAGGAGGGCTTTCGCGCGGAATGCCAACAGGGCCGCCTGATGGGCTTCGATGGCAAGACCCTCATCCATCCCGCCCAGATCGAGGCGGCCAACGCCATTTTCGCCCCGACGGAAGAGGATGTGGCCTGGGCGGAGGAGATCGTGAAGGCCTTCTCCCTGCCTGAAAACGCAGGCCGCGGCGCCATCTCCCTCAACGGCCGCATGGTGGAGCGGCTGCATCTGGAAATCGCCGAGCGCACATTGAGCCTTGCCCGCGCCATTGCCGAAAGACAACAGCACGTTTCGGGAGAGCAGTCATGAGCGAGACGGCCGGCAACTTTTTTGAGGATTTCAGCCTCGGTCAGGTGATTCGTCATGCCACGCCGCGCACCTTGAGCGAGGGCGAACGCGCGCTTTACACCGCGCTTTATGGCCCCCGTTTTGCCGTTCAGTCATCGGATGCCTTCGCCCGCGGCCTGGGCTATCCGGCAGCGCCGCTTGATGATCTCATCGTCTTTCACACCGTCCTCGGCAAGACCGTGCCGGACATCTCGCGCAACGCCATCGCCAATCTCGGCTATGCCGAGGGCCGCTTTTTAAAGCCCGTCTATCCCGGCACATCGCTCACAGCCACCAGCGAGGTCATCGGCTTAAAGCCCACATCCAACCGCAAGGCCGGCATCGTCTGGGTGCGCACCCGCGGCTATGACGAGGAAGGCGACTGTGTGCTCGAATACGCCCGCTGGGTCATGGTGGCACGCAAAATCCCTTTGCCCGAAGATGCGCCGCTGGAAGAGGCCACGGTGCCCACCCTTGCCGAGGCTGTCTCCCCGGAAGGTCTCGGTGCCGGCCTGCCGGAGGATTTCGATCTCTCCGCCTGGGATGATGCGCTTTCCGGCTCAGCCCGCCGCTGGGAGGACTATGAGGTGGGCGAATGCATCGATCATGTGGACGGCATGACCGTTCAGGAAGCCGAACACATGATGGCCACGCGCCTGTGGCAGAACACCGCCCGGGTGCATTTCGACGCCCTTCTGCAGAAGGACTCCCGCTTCGGCCGTCCGCTCGTCTATGGCGGACATGTCATTTCCATCGCCCGCGCCCTCAGTTTCAACGGGCTTGCCAATGCCTTTCACATTGCAGCCATCAATGGCGGCGTGCATGCCGCACCGGTCTTCGCCGGCGATACCATCTACGCCTGGTCGGAAATCATCGACAAGGCGCAGCTCCCCGAGAGAAACGATGTCGGTGCCCTGCGCATCATCACCTGGGCAGTGAAGAACCGCACCGCGGCAGATTTCCCCGGACATGCTCAGGAAGGCAAGGACTATGAGGATGGTGTGGTGCTGAAATTCGACTACTGGGCGCTGATGCCGAGAAGGGGCTGATGCCTTTTGCATTGCCGCCTGACCGGTTAGCCCCGTGCAACCACAGGCGGAAAAAGACGAATGGCCAACTGGAAGCCGGCGCCGCCATCGGATAAGTTCGCATGCGGGCATCGTTCTTGGGATGCCCGCGCCGTCAGACATCGGGAGCGACGATCATGAGCGACCATGATCCGCGACAGAACAGGCCTCTTTCGCCCCATCTGCAGATCTGGAAACCCAACCTCACCATGGCCATGTCCATCCTCCACCGCATCACGGGGGCGGCGCTTTATTTCGCCATGGTGCTGGCCGCCTGGTGGCTGGTGGCCCTGGCGTCCGGGCCGGACTATTTCGCCTTCGTGGACGGCATTTTCCGCTCCTGGTTCGGCCTGATCGTTCTTTTCGGCGCCAGCTACGCCCTGTTCCATCATGCCATGGGCGGCATTCGACATCTCGTGTGGGATACGGGCCGTGCCTTTGCCATTCCCGCCGCCGAGCACATGGCCATCATGTCGCTCATTCTCGCCGTCGCTTTCACGGTGATTCTCTGGCTGGCCGGGTTCGTCGCGTCATGACCGTGTATTCGCGCATTGAGGCATTGTTCTGTAAGGGAGCCGCAAGACCCATGGCCAGAAGCTTCGTCACGCCTCTTTCCCGCGCCCGCGGCAAGGGCAGCGCCCATGAAGGAACCCATCACTTCATCGCCCAGCGGGCCACCGCACTCGCCGCCATTGTGCTGACGCTTTTCCTGGCCGTGATCCTCGTCATGCTCGCCGGGCGCGATTATGCCGCCGCCCGCACCCTTATTGCCAATCCCTTTGTTGCCGCGGCCCTGACGGCCACAGCCGCCGTCTTCTGCTGGCACATGAAGCTTGGCATGCAGGTCATCATCGAGGATTACGTTCACGGCAGGATCCTGCGTCCCGCCCTGCTCTTTGCCAATGCCGCCTTCAGCGCCGCAATCTTCCTGCTGGTGGTGGTGGCCATCGGCAAGATCGCCTTCTCCTGAATTCCGATCGCAAGGAGCCCCAATCCATGGCCGACGCCGAATGGAAGAAGACCGTTGAGGGATCCCGCCCCGTCTTCGAGCTTCATGTCTCGGGCCGGGCCTATACCATCATCGATCACACCTATGACGTCGTTATCGTCGGTGCTGGTGGTGCGGGCCTGCGCGCCGTCGTCGGCTGTGCCCAGGCCGGGCTGAAAACCGCCTGCCTGACCAAGGTTTTCCCCACCCGGTCCCACACCGTCGCCGCCCAGGGCGGGATTGCCGCCGCGCTCGGCAACATGGGCCCGGATGACTGGCGCTGGCACATGTACGACACGGTGAAAGGGTCCGACTGGCTGGGCGATCAGGACGCCATCGAATATCTCGCCCGCAATGCGCCGGCTGCGGTCATCGAGCTGGAACACTGGGGCACACCCTTTTCCCGCACCGAGGAAGGCCGCATCTACCAGCGCGCCTTCGGTGGCATGACCACCCATTTCGGCGAGGGGCCGCCCGCGCAGCGCACCTGCGCCGCCGCCGACCGCACCGGTCATGCCATGCTCCACACCATGTATGGCCAGGCCCTCAAGCACAAGGCGGAATTCTTCATCGAGTATTTCGCGCTCGACCTGCTCATGGACGACGACGGCGCCTGCCGCGGTGTCATGGCCCTGTGCATGGAGGACGGCACCATTCACCGCTTCCGCGCCCATGCCGTCATTCTCGCCACCGGCGGCTACAACCGCGTCTATTTCTCCTGCACCTCCGCCCACATCTGCACCGGCGACGGCAACGCCATGGTCATGCGTGCCGGCCTGCCCGTGCAGGATATGGAATTCGTGCAGTTTCATCCCACCGGCATCTATGGCGCCGGCGTTCTCATCACCGAGGGCGTGCGCGGCGAAGGCGGCTATCTCACCAATGCCTTCGGCGAACGGTTCATGGAACGCTATGCCCCGCATGCCAAGGACCTGGCCTCGCGTGATGTCGTCTCCCGCGCCATGATGATCGAGATCCGCGAAGGCCGCGGCGTCGGCCCCAACAAGGATCATATCTATCTCCATCTCGATCATCTGGGCGCAGATGTCATCAACGAGCGCCTGCCCGGCATTGCCGAATCCGCCCGCATCTTCGCCGGTGTCGATGTCACGCGCGAACCGATCCCCGTCATTCCCACCGCGCACTACAACATGGGCGGCATCCCCACCAACTGGCGCGGCGAGGTCATCTGCCCGCGTGATGGCGATCCGGATGCCGTCGTCCCCGGCCTCTTCGCCTGTGGCGAGGCAGCCTGCGCCTCCGTGCATGGCGCCAATCGCTTAGGCTCGAATTCCCTGACCGACCTCGTCGTTTTCGGACGCGCCACCGCCCAGCGCGCGGCGGAACTCATCCGGCCGGGCGCGCCGCATCCAGACCTGCCAAAAGACGCCGGAATGCACGCCATCGAGCGCCTGGATGCCGTCCGCCATGCTTCCGGCGGCACCCGCACATCAGAACTGCGCATCGCCATGCAGAAGACCATGCAGCATGACTGCTCCGTCTTCCGCACCGGCGAATCTTTGAAAGAGGGCGTGCGCCGCATCACCGAGATCTGGAACGGGCTCGATGATCTCGCCATTTCCGACCGCTCCATGATCTGGAACACCGATCTCATCGAGGCCCTGGAGCTGCAGAACCTCCTGCTCAATGCGGCAGCCACCGTGGTCTCGGCCGAGGCGCGCACTGAAAGCCGCGGCGCTCATGCCCGCGAGGATTATCCGGAGCGCGACGATGCCAACTGGCTGAAGCACACCCTCGCCTTCGCCGATGCCGAAAAACGCAATGTGCGTCTCGATTATCGGCCGGTGCACACCTATACGTTGACCGACGAGGTGGAATACATTCCGCCCCAGAAGCGCGTCTACTGACAAAGATTAAGGAACGACGAGCGATGGTGCAGCTCACCTTGCCCAGAAAGTCCCGCCCTGTTCCCGGCCGCACCTGGCCGAAGCCTGAGGGCGCCAAGCGCATCAAGGAGTTCCGGATCTATCGTTATGATCCCGATGCCGGCGACAATCCGCGCATCGACACCTATTTCGTCGATCTGGACGCCTGCGGACCCATGGTCCTGAACGCGCTTCTCTGGATCAAGGACAATATCGATTCCACGCTCACCTTCCGCCGCTCCTGCCGCGAGGGCATCTGCGGCTCCTGCGCCATGAACATTGATGGGGAAAACACGCTCGCCTGCATCAAGCCCATCGACGAGATCAGGGGGGCGGTGAAGGTCTATCCCCTGCCGCACATGCAGGTCATCAAGGATCTCGTGCCGGATCTCACCCTTTTCTATGCCCAGCACCGGCTCATCGAACCCTGGCTGAAAACCGACACGCCCGAGCCGGACCGGGAATGGCTGCAGTCCAGGGAAGACCGGGCCAGGCTCGATGGCCTTTATGAATGCATTCTCTGCGCCTGCTGCTCCACCTCATGCCCCAGCTACTGGTGGAACGCCGACCGGTACCTCGGCCCGGCGGCGCTGCTGCAGGCCTGGCGCTGGATCTCCGACTCCCGCGATGAGGCCACCGGCGAACGCCTGGATGCGCTCGACGATCCCTTCCGCCTCTATCGCTGTCACACCATCCTCAATTGCGCCCGCGTCTGCCCCAAGGGCCTCAATCCCGCCCGCGCCATCGCCATGATCAAGAAAACCCTCGCCGAACGCACGTTGTGAATGCGGGTTATTTTCGCCGTTCGATGATGAAGCGGGCGGCTTCGCGCAGAAGATCGGCGCGCGGGCCGTAGGGATCCACGGCGGCGATAGCGCGCTCCACCAGCGCCTCGGCCCGCTTGCGCGCACCGTCCACGCCATAGAGATCCACAAAGGTGGCCTTGCCCGCCTCTGCGTCCTTGCCCGTGGCCTTGCCCAGCTCTTCCGGCGTGGCCTCCACATCGAGAATGTCATCGGCGATCTGAAACGCAAGCCCCACGGCATCGGCATAGTCCTGCATGCGGCGCCGATCCTCCGCGCCGGCCTGCGCGAGAATGGCGCCGGCCAAAAGGGCGAAGCGAAACAGCGCCCCCGTCTTCAGGCGCTGGATGCGCAGGACATCCTCTTCCGCGTGGGAAGGCGCCTCCTCCGCCTGCAGATCCAGCATCTGTCCGCCGACCATGCCCTCATGTCCGGCCGCCTGTGCCAGCGCCGCAATCAGCTCCGCGCGCACGGCAGCATTAGGATGGGTCTCCTCCCTGGCAAGGATGAAGAAGGCATGGGTCAGCAGCCCGTCACCGGCAAGAATGGCCGTGGCCTCGTCGAACTGTTTGTGCACTGTCGGCCGCCCTCGGCGCAGATCGTCATCATCCATGGCCGGCAGATCGTCATGCACCAGCGAGTAACAGTGCACGCATTCCAACGCCGCACCCGTGCGCAGCGCCGCCCGGTCATCCGCGCCCAGAATCCGCGCGCTTTCCCGCACGAAAAAGGGCCGGATGCGCTTGCCCGCCCCAAGGGCCGCATAGCGCATGGCCTCCACCACACGAGGCGCCGCCGCACCTTTGAGAGGAATCAGCTCATCCAGCAGCGTATCCACATCCCGCGCCGTCTTTTTCAAGGCCTCCAGAAAGCTCATGCGCACGCCCCGCGTTGGTTCACCGTCTTCCGATTGCGCCCCGCAGCCTTAAGATCATCCCTGCTCACCCTGAACGAGGTCGGCTTCTCCATTGGCAGCCATGTCGAACTGCAACCGCGCCAACCGCGCATAGAGCCCGCCCTTGGCCACCAGCTCCTCATGCGTGCCCTCATCCACGATGCGGCCATTGTCCATGACGATGATGCGATCCGCCTCCCGCACCGTGGCCAGCCGATGGGCGATGGCCAGGGTTGTGCGCCCTTCCATCAGGGTTTCCAGCGCCGCCTGCACATGCTGCTCGCTTTCGGCATCCAGCGCGCTCGTCGCCTCGTCCAGAAGCAGGATCGGGGCATTGGCGAGAATGGCGCGGGCGATGGCGATGCGCTGGCGCTGTCCGCCGGAAAGATTGACACCCCGCTCGCCAAGCATGGTGTTCAGCCCATCCGGCAGCTTCTCCGCGAATTCGTCCACCCGCGCCGCCCGCGCCGCGGCCAGCACCTCCTCGTCACTGGCCTCAGGATTGCCAAAACGGATGTTCTCCAGAATGGTGCCAGTGAAGATGACCGTCTCCTGCGGCACCAGGGCCGTGCGCGCCCGCACCTGTTTGGGATCGGCCTTGCGGATGTCCACGCCATCAATCATCACCGCCCCGGAATCGGGATCATAGAACCGCAACAGCAGCGAGAAGATGGTGGACTTGCCCGCTCCCGACGGCCCGACGATCGCCACCCGCTCGCCCGGCTTGACCGAAAGCGAAACCCCGTCCAGCGCCTTGTGATCCGGCCGTGTCGGATAGGTGAAGGTCACATTGTCAAAACGCACCTCCCCGCGCGGCGGCTCCGGCAGCGGTTCCGGCCTGGCCGGAGCGGTGATCTGCGGCTTCGTATCCAGTATCTCGGCCAGCCGCTCCGCCGCGCCGGCGGTGAGCTGCACCTCGCCCCAGACCTCCGAGAGCGATCCCAGCGAACCGGCGGCGAAGGCGGCATAAAGCACGAACTGACCAAGCTCGCCGCCGGTGAGCCGCCCGGCCAGCACATCCTGCGCCCCCAACCACAACACGGCAACAATGGCACCGAAGGCGATGAAAATGATTGCCGCGGTCAGAAACGCCCGGGCCCGCGTACGCTGCACCGCCGCCCGAAAGGCAATACGCGTTGCTTCGGCAAACCGGCGGATTAGGCGATCTTCCTGACGATAGGCCTGCACCACCGCCACCGCCGGCAGTGCTTCTTGCGCCAGCGAGGCCGTCTGCGCCAGGGTGTCCTGCGCCTGGCGGGAAAGGCTGCGCACCTTGCGGCCATAGATCACCAGCGGCAGGATGATGAGGGGGATGGCCAGAAGCGTAAGCCCCGAAAGCTTTGGCGAGGTCACCACCATCATCACCACCGAGCCCACAAGCAGCAGCAGGTTGCGCAGCGCCTGCGACGCCGTGGTGCCAAAGGCTGACTTGATCTGTGTGGTATCAGCGGTGAGCCGCGAGAGCACCTCGCCAGTGTGCGTTTTCTCATAAAAGGCCGGTGAGAGTTTCAGCAAATGGGCGAAAACATCGGTGCGCAAATCGGCCACCACCTTTTCGCCCAGCCAGGTGACGTAATAATACCGCGCGGCGGATGCCGCCGCCAGGATGCCGGCCACCACCAGCATCATCGCAAAATACTGATTGACGAACTGGACATTCTCCGCCGAGAAGCCATGATCGATCACCCGCCGCACCGCCAGCGGCACCGCCAGCGTGGCCAGCGCGGCGGCGATCAGCGCCACCAGCGCCATGGCAACATGGCCGCGATGGCGCATGAGATAGGGAAGAAGCCGCTTGAGAGGCTTGAGATTACGGCTTTTCGCCCGTCGCTTGGGGTCGGTCACGATACCGCCCGCCTCGGCGGTATCGCTCTCATCCGTCGCTGCGCTCTCCTCCACCTCTCTGATGCGTCTTCTTCTCATGGTCGCTTCCGTCCCCCCTGATCTGCCGACAATAGCGTACAAACGGACTTAAAAACAGCGCACCGTAAAAAGCGCGGGACTTAGACGCACGCCCTTGAGCCACCTGCTTTCACAAACGCCATTTCGCTGGTCTTTATACTCCGCATCCGCCGCCATGCCAGCGGCAAATCGCCCCGTTTGCGCCTTTCTCCTCGTTTGCGGCGCAGCGGCCTTGCTAAACAGCCCCGTCTCGGGTATAGGAGCCGCGAAAGCCGGGTCGGGAGCGCAAAATTGCGCGCTCCCGCCGTTTTTCGTTGTCCGGAAAGGACAGCGTCAGCGTTGAAGGAATTCCGCCCCGGCCGGTGTCGGGCGCGACAGCAGACAGGATCGCCGAGAGCCATGAAAAAGGACATCCACCCCGATTATCACTTCATTAAGGTGGTCATGACCGACGGCACCGAGTACATCACCCGCTCCACCTGGGGCAAGGAGGGCGATGTGCTCCACCTCGAGATCGACCCCAAGTCCCATTCCGCCTGGACCGGCGGCCAGCAGGCCCTGGTGGACAGGGGCGGCCGCGTCTCCCGCTTCAAGGAGAAGTTCGGCTTCCTCATGGGCGAGAAGTGAACATTCTCGCAGATTGTGCGCATGCTCGCCTGCGCATGCCTGTGACATGACGGAACGGAATTCGCCGCCCCGCGTATGGGACTACCGCGGCGAGATCATGAAAGGGCCCGGTTTCCGGGCCCTTTTTGCGTTTGCGGCAAGAAACCGGGCGCAATGACTGCAGGCAACACATAGCGCCCCCATAGTACACGACACAACGTCACCATTTTTTCTCGTCACCCCGGCGAAAGCCGGTATGACGACGCGGGTGTCGTGTAGTGTGTAGCGCCCCACATTGGCACGTGCCGCCTTACCATCCGGCCATCAAAATTAAAGGGCCCCGGAACGGGGGCTTTCCGGGGCCCCGGCTCCACATCCGCCCCTCGCAAGGCGCGGAGAGGAACCGGCTGCGACATATGCATTTCCTCTCATGAAAAATCCAGCGATTATCACGGGAACTTCCCGCGCATGTGCAACAGTGTGATCTTGTCACAAAACAGCCCGCCGTCAGACAGGCCGGAACGTGGCGGATGTGCGCTGCATCACGTCTCGGCGATGCTGATGCGGTCGCCGGGTCTGATCACGCCCTCGGCGATGGGTTCCAGATACAGGCCGCAATCCTTGTGACCATAGACATCCAGCATCGTGCGGGGGATGTTCATGTCCCGCTCGCCGGTCTCGGGGTTGACGCCCGTGGCAATGCAGCGCCCGATCCGCTCTTGTGCCACGAACATCGGCTTGCCATTGACGAGGATGGTCTTGCCCAGCCAGGAAAATTCCTCCCAGGCCTCCGGGCCCTCGATATAGATGTTGGCACGGAAACGCTCCTTGTGCACGGGCTTGCCGACAACGCGCGCGATATCCGCCACGCTGGCGAGATTGATGAGAGAAAGATAGGGCTTGGGCACGTCGAAGAAATGATGTTCCCCGGCGCCGACCACGCGGGGCGGACCGGGGATCTCATCCCCCAGCCAGGCGGCGAGGAACTGCTCGATGATGTGCCGTCCCACCGGCGTCGTCAGCTGCCCCTTGGCCACCTGCTCGCCCTTGCGCAAGAGTGTGAGCGTTGCGGTTTGCGGATCATAGCGGCTTTCAAGCTCCGCCAGCCGCGCGGTGTTGACAAGCTGCAGGAACTTGCCCTTCGGCACGTGCCGTGGATTGAGCGGATCGAACACGCGCGCCCCCCGCTCGATGGCCCAGCGCCTGTCGTGCGCCAGCGGCTTGTGCGGCTCTATCTGCGCCTCCTTGAGCGCAAGGCCGGAAAGCCCCTTCACCGGCCAGATGTACAGCGACTCGATCCGCGCTTCTTGTATCGTGCCGTTCTCGCTCATGATCCAGGAACCTTTTTTGCCTGCCCACACTTGTGAGCCCTTTTCTGCACACTATATCGGTTTCAGGCAATGGTGCGCATGGCCGCTGCCGCAGGCGGGGCGGCCATGGGCGAAAGAGCAAAGAGCACACTTCCTTTCGGGGAATTTCAATGACCAAGACGCGGCAGGGCAAAGTTCCCGGAAACGGTGCCGAAAACCGCATGCCGGAACCTTCCCGGCGTGTATGAACAGGGCCGTTTCATGCCGCGGGCTTGAAGGGAGAAAGGACACATGAACCTCGAGAAATACACCGACCGGGCCAAGGGTTTCATCCAGTCGGCGCAACAGGCGGCACTCGCTGCCGGGCATCAGCAGTTCACGCCGCTGCACCTGTTGAAAGTCCTGATGGACGATGATCAGGGCATGGCCGCCAACCTGATCAAGGCGGCCGGTGGCGATCCGCGCCTGGTGCAGGCGGACGTGAAGGCGGCGCTGGACAAGCTGCCGAAGGTGGAAGGCGCCGGCGCCGGCCAGCTCTATCTGGCGCCGGAGACCGCGCGCGTCTTCCAGCGCGCCGAGGAGCTGGCGAAGAAGGAAGGCGATTCCTTCGTCTCGGTGGAGCGGCTTTTGCATGCGCTGGCCATCGAGCCCTCCGAGGCCGCCGATATCCTGAAGAAGGCGGGTGTGACGCCTGTGGCCCTGAATAAGGCCATCGACGAGATGCGCGGCGGCCGCAAGGCGGATACGGCCTCGGCGGAAGAGACTTACGAGGCGCTCAAGAAATACGCCATCGACCTGACCGAAAAGGCGCGCGAGGGCAAGCTGGATCCGGTGATCGGGCGTGATGAGGAGATCCGCCGCACCATCCAGATCCTTTCCCGCCGCACCAAGAACAACCCCGTGCTCATCGGCGAGCCGGGCGTGGGCAAGACGGCCATCGTGGAAGGGCTGGCCCAGCGCATCGTCAATGGCGATGTGCCCGACAGCCTGAAGGACAAGCGCATCCTGGCGCTGGACATGGGCGCCCTCATCGCCGGCGCGAAATACCGCGGCGAATTCGAGGAGCGGCTGAAGGCCATCATCAACGAGGTGGTGAACTCCAACGGCAAGATCATTCTCTTCATTGACGAGATTCACAACCTCGTCGGTGCCGGCAAGTCCGAAGGCGCCATGGACGCCTCCAACCTGCTCAAGCCTGCGCTGGCGCGCGGCGAGCTGCATGTGATCGGCGCCACCACGCTCGATGAATACAAGAAGTACATCGAGAAGGACGCCGCGCTGGAGCGCCGTTTCCAGCCCGTCTACGTCAAGGAGCCGACGGTGGAGGACACCATCTCCATCCTGCGCGGCCTGAAGGAGAAGTACGAGACGCATCACGGCGTGCGCATTACCGATTCCGCGGCGGTGGCGGCGGCGACCTTGTCCAACCGCTACATCTCCGACCGCTTCCTGCCGGACAAGGCCATCGACCTTCTGGACGAGGCGGCGGCGCGGCTGCGCATGCAGGCCGAGTCCAAGCCCGAGGCGCTCGATGAGCTGGAGCGCAAGATCATCCAGCTGAAGATCGAGCGCGAGGCCCTGAAGAAGGAAACCGACGAGGCCTCCAAGGAGCGGCTGGAGAAGGTGGAGAAGCAGCTGGCTGAGCTGGAGCAGCAGGCTGCGGAGCTCACGGCCAAGTGGCAGGCGGAGAAGTCGCGCCTGGATGAAGAGAAGAAGCTCAAGGAGGAGCTGGACAAGGCCCGCATCGAGCTGGAGCAGGCCCAGCGCTCCGGCGATCTCACCCGCGCCGGTGAGCTGGCCTATTCCGTGATCCCGCAGCTTGAGCAGAAGATCAAGCAGATGCAGGAGCAGGAGAAGGGCTCTTCCGAGCTTCTGCGCGAGGAAGTCACGGAAAAGGACGTGGCGCAGGTGGTCTCGCGCTGGACCGGCATTCCGGTGGACAAGATGCTGCAGGGCGAAAACGAGAAGCTCCTGCACATGGAGGAGGAGCTCTCCAAGCGCGTGGTCGGTCAGGAGGAGGCGGTGCGCGCCGTGTCCACCGCCGTGCGCCGGGCGCGCGCCGGCCTGCAGGATCCCAACCGGCCCATCGGCTCCTTCCTCTTCCTCGGCCCCACCGGCGTGGGCAAGACCGAGCTGGCCAAGGCGCTTGCGGAGTATCTCTTCGATGACGAGAACGCCATCCTCCGCATCGACATGTCGGAGTTCATGGAGAAACACGCCGTGGCCCGGCTCATCGGCGCCCCGCCCGGCTATGTGGGCTATGAGGAAGGCGGTGTGCTCACCGAGGCGGTGCGTCGCCGGCCCTATCAGGTGATCCTGTTCGACGAGATCGAAAAGGCACACCCGGATGTGTTCAACATCCTGCTGCAGGTGCTGGATGACGGCCGCCTGACCGACAGCCATGGCCATACCGTGGACTTCCGCAACACCATCATCATCATGACGTCCAACGTCGGCGCCGAGTATCTGCTCGAGCTCGGCGAGGACGAGGATGTCGATAAGGTCCGCGATCAGGTCATGGCTGAGGTGCAGCGCACCTTCCGGCCCGAGTTCCTCAACCGGCTGGATGCCATCATCCTCTTCCATCGCCTGAAGAAGAAGAACATGAAGGCGATCGTGGAGATCCAGCTGGGCCGTCTGGAGAAGCTCCTGGCCGATCGCAAGATCCGGCTGGACGTGGACGACGCCGCCAAGGAGTTCCTCGCCGAAAAGGGCTACGATCCGGCCTTCGGCGCCCGGCCGCTGAAGCGGGTCATCCAGGCCTGGGTGCAGGATCCGCTGGCGGAGATGATCCTCGCCGGCAAGATCAAGGACGGCGATACCGTGCACATCACCGCCGACGATCAGGGCCTGATCATCAACGGCGAACACGTCAAGCCGGAGAAAACGGCCGGCATCGCCAGCGCCGCGGCTTAACAGACCTGAAAGACGCAAACCACACGAGAAAGGGCGGAACGGCCTTGCGCCTTCCGCCCTTTCCTTGTGCCCCAACGATTTTCATTAATGCACACTACACGACGTCATGCCGGCGAAAGCCGGTATTTCAGGCCACAAATGCATGAATTTGCGGCCCGAGACCCCGGCTGATCTACGGGGTGACAAAGCACATGGTTCTTATCAGGGACTGTCCCTTGTGCGGACTGAGTCCAGACGAAGCGCCCTCTGCCCCACATCCCGCATCACCTGTCGCCCCTGGACAGCCGGGACAAGCCCGGCTGTGACGGAGTTGGGGAAAGCGAGGTGAAATACAACAACCTTCTCCCTCGCCACAAGAAAGGAGATAGTCACCAACCTATTGAATTTCCATACACTTTCGTCATTGCCGACCTTGCCTGTCCCGGGCTTGAACCGGGAACCCGGCAATCCAGGTCACACGCTGAGGCGGTTATGGAGGGTGATGACATTCGCCGGCAGGCTTGACTTAAGCCTTATGGAAATAAAATGCCGGAACGGGAGTGTATTCCGCTCCAAAATGATTTGGGGGGGAATTTTCCCCGCCGTGAATGTCCTGAATGAACGAGATGAACACCCAGCCGGATTCTTGGCAGAAGGATATCCGAGATCCTTCCCGTATCAGATCAAAATTCAAGCGTCCTTACCACTTCTTTTGGCACTTGCCTTCCTCGTCCAACTTCTGACACTCCTCGCATCCCTTGTCGTTGTGCGGGATGTAATGGCGGACGGTGTAGTCCTCCTTTGGCCAGCCGGAGCAGTTCTCGCACCAGTGCCAGACGTCACCACCGTATTTCTTGCGATACACCTTGCGCATGGATGTTTCCTCCTCCTGTTATCATTGCGTGATGCCGACAGGCCCGCGCCTGACGGAATGGGAAACAAGGGCAGTCAAAGACCTTTTCTTGCGTCTTTGCCGCCGCTCAATGCCGATCGCAAGGGCGGAAGCGCCCCCCGTCCCTTCATTTCTGGGAAGCGGAAAGGCCCATTTCAACCTTTCCCATGCCGGAGAAAACGCAAAACGGTCAAAAGCGTTTTCAGGCCGAGGCCAGCCCTTTTAGCGCCAGCCGGATGAGGCGGGCGGCATCCGCGCCCTCGCCGGCTTCCTGAATGGCTGAGGCCACCGCCGAGGCCGCCTGAGTCTTTGGATAACCGAGATTGACGAGGGCCGAAATGGCATCCTTCGCTTCGGCCGAGGCCTCTTCGTCCACCAGGCCGGACGGCGCCTGCGCCGCCAGGGCCGCGGCTGTCTCCGCCGGCACCGACAGGGTCTCGGGCAGACGATCCTTCAGCTCCGAGCAGATCCGCCGCGCCAGCTTCGGCCCCACGCCCTGGGCGCGGGTGAGCATGGTCGCATCGCCCATGGCGATGGCCGTGGACAGTTCTGCCGGGGACAAGGCCGAAAGCAGGGCCAGCGCCACCTTCGGCCCAACACCCTGAACATCGGCGAGAAGGGCATACCAGTCCCGCTCCTGCGGCGTGGCAAAACCGAGAAGGCGCATCGCGGTTTCGCTGACCAGCATGATGGTGAACACTTCCGCCGCCTCGCCGGGGGGCGGTAAGGCCGCCAGCGTGCGCGCGGAGGCTTCCACCAGATACCCCACGCCATGCACATCGATGATCAGCCAGTCCGCGCCCTTCGAATCGATGATGCCCTTCAGTTTCGCAATCATGATTGTGCAAGCCGCATGGCGGCTCCCCTGTGATGGGCGTGACAGATGGCCACGGCGAGCGCATCCGCTGCATCGGCGCTCTCAGGCCTGGCGCGCGGCAGCAGAATGCGCACCATCGCCGTCACCTGCCGCTTTTCGGCCGTGCCCGTGCCGGTCACCGCCTTCTTGATCAGCCGGGGCGCGTATTCCGCCACCTTCAATCCCGCCTGCGCCGCCACCAGAAGCGCCACGCCCCGTGCATGGCCGAGTTTCAAGGATGCCTTGGCATCGCGGGAGACGAAAGTTTCCTCCACCGCCACTTCCGCCGGCGCATGCGCGGCAATGACGGCGGTGAGCGCCTCGTGCACGCAAAGCAGGCGTTGCGCCATTGGCGCATCCGCATCCGGGCGAATGACCCCGCAGGCGATGAAGGCAAGTCGTGGCCCTTCGCACTCGATAACACCCCAGCCCGTATTGCGCAGGCCGGGATCCACCCCCAGTATGCGAATCCGTTCGCTCATGCCGGCAGATTAGAGGCTGTGCGCGACAAGCGAAAGGCAAAGAGGCGCCCCTGCTTGACGGATTGTGGATTCGGCGCGAAAAAGGCCGCCAGGTTCAAGGCCGCCCCATGACACCGCGCCGCCAGCTCTGGCCGCGGGCGGCCGCAAGGCAGGAAACCCGTTTACAGGCAACAGGAAGAGCCATGGAGAAGTTCGTGCGCCTTGAGGGCATCGCCGCGCCGCTGCCCCTGACCAATGTCGATACCGACATGATCATCCCCAAGCAGTTCCTCAAGACCATCAAGCGCTCAGGCCTGGGCAAGGCCCTGTTCTATGAACTGCGCTACAATGAGGACGGCTCGGAAAATCCGGATTTCATCCTCAACCGCGAACCCTGGCGCAAGGCCAGCATCCTTGTCGCCGGCGAAAATTTCGGCTGCGGCTCCTCGCGCGAGCACGCGCCCTGGGCCCTGCTGGACTTCGGTATCCGCTGCATCATCGCACCCAGCTTTGCCGACATCTTCTACAACAACTGCTTTCAGAACGGCATTCTGCCCGTGAAATTGCCCAAGGCCGAGGTGGACCGCCTCATGGCCGTGGCCGAAAGCGACATGCCCGAGCTTGCCGTGGATCTCGAAAAGCAGCAGATCGAGGCGCCCAATGGTGTCACCATCCCCTTCGACATCGATCCCTTCCGCAAGCACTGCCTGCTCGAAGGGCTGGATGACATCGGCCTCACCTTGCAGAAGCTGGACGTGATCGAGGCCTTCGAGAAGGACTACGCCGAACGTTTTCCGTGGTTGTAAGCCACGTTTGCCGGACTGACGGAAGATGAGGAGAGAGGGGTAAGGGGACATGGCCACCTACAAGGTTCTGCTGCTGCCCGGAGACGGCATTGGCCCGGAGATCATGGCCGAGGCGAAAAAGATCCTCGACTGGATGAACGAAACCGGCATTGCCCGTTTCGAGATGGAGGAAGGGCTCGTCGGTGGCGCCGCCTATGATGCCCATGGTGTTGCCATCTCCGAGGAGGACATGGACAAGGCACTGAAGGCTGATGCCGTGCTCTTCGGTGCCGTTGGTGGCCCGCAGTGGGATGACGTCCCCTACGAAGTGCGGCCCGAGGCCGGCCTGCTGCGCCTGCGCAAGGATCTGGAGCTCTTCGCCAACCTGCGCCCGGCCATCTGCTATCCGGCGCTGGCCGATGCGTCCTCTTTAAAGCGCGAGGTGGTGGAAGGCCTGGACATCCTCATCGTCCGCGAGCTGACTGGCGGCGTCTATTTCGGCGAGCCAAAGGAGATCGTCACGCTGGAATCCGGCGAAAAACGCGCCGTGGATACCCAGCTCTATCACGAGCATGAGGTGGAGCGCATCGCCCGCGTCGCCTTTGATCTCGCCCGCGCCCGCAATAATCGCGTGCATTCCGCCGACAAGAAGAACGTGATGAAGACGGGCGTGCTCTGGGATGATGTCGTCCGCCGCGTTCACGAAACCGATTATGCGGACGTGGAACTGCACCACATCCTCGCCGACAACTGCGCCATGCAGCTGGTGCGCTGGCCCAAGCAGTTTGACGTCATCGTCACCGACAACCTTTTCGGCGACATTCTCTCCGACGTGGCCGCCATGCTCACCGGCTCGCTGGGCATGCTGCCTTCCGCCTCGCTCGGCCCTGCCGATGCGGAAGGGCGCCGCCGCGCCATGTATGAGCCCGTGCACGGCTCCGCGCCGGACATCGCCGGCCAGGGCAAGGCCAACCCCATCGCCATGATCGCCTCGCTCGGCATGATGCTGCGTTATTCCTTCGGCATGGGCGATTGGGCGGACAAGGTGGATCAGGCCATCGCCAACACTTTGGCCAGGGGAGTCGCCACCGCCGACATCGCCTGGGACGGCGCGCGCGTGGTCTCCACCGCCGAAATGGGCGACATGATCCTGGCCGAGCTCAAGGCCCTGGCCGGGTGAGCCATGGATCAGACACTCACCTGAAAACCGGCCCGCTGTGACGTGACAGTCATCCCTTGCCATTCACACCGCCCGGAACATCCATGTCGGACGGTCACAAGATTTCATGCGCGCCTTTTCAGCTCTCCAGCAGGCGGCGGGCGATGACTTCCGCCTGGATTTCGGCCGCGCCCTCGAAGATGTTGAGAATGCGCGCATCGCACAGAACGCGCGAAACGGGAAACTCCAGGGCGAAACCGTTGCCGCCGTGAATCTGCACGGCATTGTCCGCCGCCGCCCAGGCCACGCGCGCCGCCAAGAGCTTGGCCATGCCGGCCTCCATGTCGCAGCGCCGTCCGGCATCCTTCTCCCGCGCGGCGTAATAGGTGATCTGGCGTGCGGCCATGATCTCTGCCGCCATCAGCGCCAGCTTGTCCGCCACCCGCGGGAAATCGATGATCGGCCGTCCGAACTGGATGCGCTCTTCGGCATAGCGCAGGCCAAGATCCAGTGCCGACTGTGCCACACCAATCGCCCGCGCCGCCGTCTGGATACGCGCAGCTTCAAAGGTGCGCATCAGCTGCTTGAAGCCCTGGCCTTCCTCCTCGCCCAGCAGATTTTCCGCCGGCACCGCAAAATTTTCAAACCGCAGCTCGAACTCCTTCATGCCGCGATAGCCAAGCACGGGAATTTCCGTGCCCGTCAGTCCCTCCACCGGGAAGGGATTCTCCTCCGTTCCGCGCGGCTTTTCGGCCAGGAACATGGACAGCCCCTTATAACCAGGCTCGTCGGGATTGGTGCGGGCAAGCAGCGTCATGAGATCGGCCCGGGCCGCGTGCGTGATCCAGGTCTTGTTGCCGGTGATGCGCCAGACATCACCATCCCGCACCGCCCGTGTCGTCAGATGCGCAAGATCCGAGCCGTGATTGGGTTCGGTGAACACCGCCGTCGGCAGGGTTTCGCCCGAGGCGATGGCCGGAAGCCAGCGCTCCTTCTGCGCCTCGGTGCCGCCGGTGAGAATGAGCTCGGCCGCGATTTCCGAGCGCGTGCCCAAGGAGCCCACGGCGATCCAGCCGCGCGAGAGCTCTTCGGAAACCACGCACATGGCCTCCTTGCCCATGGCCAGCCCACCGTATTCCTCCGGGATCGTCAGGCCAAAGACACCAAGCTCCGCCAGCTCGCCGATGATGTCCATCGGAATGTAGGCATCGGCCAGATGCCATTCCTGCGCCTTCGGCTCCACCCGTTCGCGCGAAAAGCGCGCCATGTGCTCGCGCATGTCATCAAGCATCTCATCCAGGCCGCAATCGCCATAGGTGAGATGCCCCTGCGCCTCCCGCATCAGGGCAACGAGCTCGGCCCTGTTTGCGCGGGTGTTGCCCGCACGCAAAAGCTCTCCGGCGGCGCCTTCCTGCATGGGCACCAGATCCGCCTGCTCCAGCCCGAGATCGGCGGGCCGCACGAATTCGGCCTGATTCATGGGAATGGCCGAAACGATCTGCCGCGCCATCTCTCCCCCGGCCACGGAGAGCACCAGCCGCTCCATATCGCCCAAGCGCCCCTCGGCGGAAAGCCGTTCGGCGAGATCGGCAAGCTGGGTCAGGGTCTCGGCCGTGGTGGCGAACCAGGCAAGCCCGTGCGTGGCATGCTGCTGCGCCGTCATCTCCGCAGGCAGCAGTTTGCCTTCGGCACAGACCTTAGAAGCAATCTGCGCCTTCGCCTTTTCCTTCAAGGCCACGGCCTTCTCGGCCGCCTCCTTCAAGGACGCCGCAAGATCCCCGATCACAGCCATGATCCCGCCCTCTTCAAATGCCTCGGTTTTCGCATGCCAGGGATGCAAGGAAATGTGGCTTTGCATCCTAAGGCGGCCCGGGCAGGCACGAAATTGGTCAAACGGAGAACCATACGCCCCCGAAAAAGACCGTGGCCAGTATGATTCAAGAATTCAGGACGGGCATGGCAAATCACATGAGAGAGGAACGTGGCGCACAATTACGCCCCTTCTTCCGGCGCCTCCTCCAGCACATGACCGACGAAGGGAAGCTCGCGGAAGGCATGAGCCTTGTCCATGCCATAGCCGACAACGAACAGATCCGGGCATTCAAATCCGCGAAAATCGGCCTCGATGTCAGCAACGCGATGATGCGGCTTGTCCAGCAGCACCGCCGTCATCACCCGGGCAGCACCGCGCTTCAGCAGCATGTCGCGCGCATGCGCCAGCGTTCGCCCGGATTCGAGAATGTCATCCACAAACAGGACATCCCGATCACGCACATCCGTCTCGATATCCCGCAACACCTTCACCGTGCCTGAAGAGCGTGTTCCGGCGCCATAGCTGGAAAGGATCATGAAATCCACTTCCGGCAAAAGGCCCACCCGGTAAAACGCGCGCAACAGATCGGCAGCGAAAATGAAACTGCCCTTCAGGATCGGAACGACCAGCAGCCGCCGCGGATTTCTGCGGGCGATTTCCGCCGCCATTTCCTCCACCCGCCGCGCGATCATTTCCTCGGAGTAGAGAACCCTGATGCGCGTTCCCTCTATCGTGACCGTATCCATAATCCCTTGAGCGTCCTGTTCACGTCATATGCACCTGGAACCGACAAGTCCGGCACAATCGTCCCGAGACGAAGGCACAGCGCCAAACCCGTGCAAGCAGCGCCTTACCAGCTCGCCCCGGCAAAGGCCAGCATCTCTTGGCGCATTTTTGCGCTTCTTGTGGCCTTTGCCCACAGGAAGTTTCAGGCCGCCTTGCGCGAATGCGCCGGATCGGTCAGAGATGATGCGAGAGGAGAGGAAAAGATGTCGGGCACGCAAGTTATTGGGACCGAGGCGGACCGGCGCCTGCGCGGCGCGCTTGTGCGCCTGCGCACGGCCAGCCTGTGGGCCGACGCCCTCTCCCGCCTGGCACCGCAAGCGCATTTGCTCGACGAGGATTTGCCGCTGCTGTCCCGCCGCGCTTTCCTGAGCGCCTGTCAGGAAATCAGAAACAGCCAGGGCGGAAGCTGCATAACGCTGAACTTTCCTCACGCTGATGCGCGCGCGCTGCATATTGCGGGCATCGTGCTGTTCGAGACCCTGCGCCGCACCGATATCATCGGCCGCCTCGGCCAGCGCACGCTTGCCGTCGCTCTGCCCGGCTGCCCGCCGGCCAGGGCGCGCAATGTGTGCACCCGCATCGAACGCGCCTTGCTTTCGGAAGCGGCCCGCACCCCGCAGGCCGCCACACTCGCAAGAGGTCTTCACGCCGAAATCATCCCCCTCGCTCCTGACGGCTGAAGCCAAAGACCGGCAAACGCTCAAAGCGCCCAAGGATACGCGCAAACGCCATGTGCATGCACGCAGGCGCTGCACATGAAATTTCCGTCATTTGATCCAGGCCATTCGACAAAGCCGGGCAATTGTGTCACACTTTCCCCTGCAGCCGAGGCTGCATGGAAGGGGAAAATCGCACAACGACAAAGGAGGTGCTCATGTCACTGGAAGCGCACATCCGTGAGCTGGAAGCCCGTCGTCAGCGGCTGAAGGAAAAGATCGCGGAACTCATGGCGCATCCGAGTGTGGACGATATCGAGATTGCCCGGCTAAAGCGTGAAAAACTGCATCTGAAGGACGAGATTGCCCGCCTAAAGAAGGAAATGGGCGTGGCGTAAGGTCGCGTCACACAAAGGATCAGACTTGCGGCCGTCTGTGCGGTCTCTGCACCCTTCCGCCGGGAATGGCATATCCGGCCATTTTTGGGCGGCAAGGGAAGGATAAGGAGCATATTCATTCCTGAACCGCGGCAGAAGGCCCTACAACATGCACAATCGTGCGCTGCGTGTCAGGGAAAATCCGGTGAGTAAGTGTGTGATCACCGTGGTTTTCTCCTGAAAGGACAAGAGCTTGCCTGCCCTGCCGTGTTTGCTTCGGCAATGTGGTACAAGCGCTTTTGAGAACCCCACACCATCTCAGGCCCCATCTCCCATCGGGAAACGGGGCCCTCGTTTTGCCAAACGCCTCCTTTTCCCCTTCTTCCGTCGATTGGCAGCGCCTGATCAGGCGCACGGGTCTTTCCTCTCGCCGGATCGAAAAAGGAGCCTCCTTGATAAGAAAGTCCTTGACTTGCCGCGCCGGCCCGTCCACTGTGCTCCCTGTCGATGGCCGCTGCCGGCTTGGCCCGCAGGCAAAACCTGCGCCAGCGCCAAGGCAGGCCCGCGACACAACTGTAAGAAACATCCGACTGTTCACGCCAAAGGCACGTGTGCAGCGGCAGCGCCGGCAAAATGCCGGCCAGGAAGACGACCACGACCCGAGAGAGAAGCCCCTGCCCGTGCCCACGAGATCCCGATCAGGCGTCTGCCGGAAGCAGACCGTCCCGCAAATTCCCCACATCGCGAACACGACGACTGAGGCGCGCAATGCCTCTCGCGCCCGTCAAAACGCATCAGCGCCGCTTCTCAAGAGAAAAACGGCGGACGATCACCTCTATCACTAACGCCATACAAGGAGTGAAGATCATGGCGAATGGTACCGTGAAATGGTTCAATCCGGAAAAGGGCTACGGCTTCATCGAGCCGGAAGGCGGCGGCAAGGATGCCTTTGTGCACATCTCCGCCGTGGAGCGCGCCGGCCTGTCCACCCTGCATGAGGGCCAGAAGGTCTCCTATGACCTCGTGGAAGGCCGCAACGGCCGCTTCTCCGCCGAAAACCTGCAGGTGGAAGAATAAAGTCGAGACAATCTGAGATTATCCATCTCATTACACTCTTTCAGGGCACCACAACATTTGTGGCGCCCTTTTAGTTGCATAAAATACTCTTTGAGTGTATTTGAAATTACTTCAACAATTATCACGATTTTCTAAGAATATATTTTTAAAGTTCTCCAATTCAGATCAGACATAACCCGCTTGACTCACAACTTTTCCTCGGTATATATCCATTACGTCAAGATTAGTTTGCTTGGCCTGCCGGGGGATTGCGTAAAATGAATCATGTAATAGATAAGGATTATTTTAAATACAAAACAGTTGATGATGTTAATTACACAGAAATTAACATAGCTTCAAGGGAAATCATCACAAACAAACATAAATCTACCAAAACGAGTGACATAGAAAACAGGATAATACAATATATAAGAGAAAATGATATAAAAGTTCTCTCCTTTGATGTATTTGATACGTATTTATTGCGAAACAGCAAGCCGGAAGCGGCCAGATATATGGAGCTTTCAAATATCATATTGAAAAGATTAAAGGATTCTCTCCCGCATCAGGAGAGATTATCCACCCTTGATCCAGCAGATATCTGTCTGGCGCGCATTGCGGGCATGCAGGCGACATACAGAACACGACCGCGGGTGGAAGGCTGTGGCGAAGGCGAAATTCGCGAGGTCATCGCCATGCAGTGCCGTCTGATCGGCCTGCCGGCGCAGGCGGAAGACATCCTGCTCGAAGCGGAAATCGCCTACGAAGCGGAAAATCTGTCCGAGAACACGCTGCTCGCCCGCCTAGCCCGCCGTTTCCGCAAGGAGGGCGGCAAGGTCATCCTTGTCAGCGACATGTATCTCGGCGCCGACATCATCGCGGAAATCATTCACCGCGTCGTCAAGCGCCCCGTGCATCAGCACCTCTTCTCCAGCGCCGACATGGTCGTTTCCAAGCGCAGCGGCAAGATTTTCCCGGCCATCGAGCGGATTCTCGGTCACGCCCCGCGTGAATTCCTCCACATTGGCGATTCCTGGACCGGAGACGTGGAACGCCCGCGCAAGGCCGGCTGGCACGCCATGCATTTTCCCATCCCGCGTACGGAGCTGAACAAGCGCAAGGCGGCGCTGGCCGAGTTCATCCGCGAGATGGACGAAAAAGGCATAAACACCCGCGCCTGGGCCAAACTGTAGGACGGGGGCAGATGCAGGAGCTGATCGCAAAGAATGCGGATCATGCCCGCCATGAATTCGGCCGGGAGCTGCTTGGCCCCGTCGTGGCCGATTATCTCTATCGCCTCTATGGCACGATCCGCTTCTTCCAGGACGTGCGCAAGGCCCGTGTCCTCTTCGTCTCGCGCGCCGGCATCCGCATCCGCCGCGCCCTGGACACATTCACACAGGCCACGGGCCTGCCCCCCGTCGAAGACGCGCCGGATTTCTGGATCTCCCGCCTCATGGTGGCCAAGGGCACCTGGCGGCGCCATCGCGACAACGCTATCGCCGTCCTCAAGGGCGAGTTCTACCATCACACATTGCGGGAAATGGCCGAGGCCATGTTCCGCCATGACGGCCTGCCGCCGGATTTTCCGCAGGATGATCCCTGGCTGGAACGCAAGGGCAAGGAGATCGAGGCCTTTTTCGCCGAAAACGGCCCCGCCGCTCAGGTCATCGCCGCCCATTTCGAAGATCAGTCCCGCCTCTTTGAGGAGTATTTCACGGACCTCGCCGGGGATCGCGACACCATCCTTCTCGTCGATACCGGCTGGGCGGGCACGGCGCAGCGCCTTCTCGCCGACGCCTGGCCGGAGAAGACCTTCTGGGGCGCCTACTTCGGCCGCTATGGCTTCGAGACCACCGATCGCCGCTACTGGCCCAACATGATCGGCCTCGTTTTCGAGCAGGATACCTTCGAATACGAAAAGCCCGAGACCTGTGTGGTGCTTCACCGCCACATGATCGAACACCTCTTCGAGCCGCATGGCCCCAGCATAGAACGGCTCGCCCGCAGTGATGCGGGAACGGTTTTCGCCCCGGAGGCCGAGGCGGTGCGCGCCGATGCCCCCACCGCCGCCACCGATCCCATGTTCACTGGGGTCATGACCTATCTCGCCGACCTGCCGGACGGCGGCAGCCTCGCCGCGCTTCATGCAGCCGCCGGCCGCGCCTGGCCGGAGATCGCCCGCATCGTCACCCTTCCCACGCGGGAAGAAACGGCGCTGTTCGGTCACATCCGCCGCTCCGCCGATTTCGGCAAGACGCTGATGGTGCCGCTTCTGTTGCCGCCCGAGGACAGGTTTGAGGGCGATTCACCGGAGCGGCGCATCCAGGATTCGCTCTGGCAGCCCGGCCAGGCGGCCCTCGAATACCCGCGCGACCTCGCCGAGCCGCTGCAGCGGCGCCTCGCCGGCCTCGGCCCCTTCGACTTCAAGAAGCCGTGGACGCCGCCGGCCGTCAATGTCCATATCCGTCAGCGCCCGGCCGTGGCGGTCATCACCCGCACGCTGGACCGCCCCATGTTCCTGAAGCGCGCGCTTGAAAGCGTCGCCGCCCAGACCTTCGACGATTATGTGCACGTCATCGTCAGCGACGGCGGCGATATCGATCTGGTGCGCGACACCATCCGCGACACCGAATGCCGCCACAACCGCATCCTCCTCATCGACAATGTCGAAAACCGCGGCATGGAGGCCGCCTCCAACATCGGCATCCGTGCCGTGGACAGTGACTATATCGTCATCCACGACGATGACGACAGCTGGGAGCCCGCTTATCTCGAAAAGACCGTCGCTTTTCTGGACGGCCCGAAGGGCGAGATCTATGGCGGTGTCATCTCCAAGTCCATGTACGTCTCCGAAGAGGTCACGCGCGAGGGCATTAAGGTGCACGCCCGCGTGCCATATCACGGCTGGGTGGAAAACGTGCACATCATGGAGATGGCCATCCAGAATTTCTTCCCGCCCATCGCCTTTCTTTACAAGCGCGAGATCTATGACCGCATCGGCGGCTATAACGAGGCCTATCCCGTCCTGGGGGATTGGGATTTCAACCTGCGTTTCCTCATGGAGGCGGACATCGGCGTTCTGCCCGAGCCGCTTGCCAACTATCACCATCGCGACCGCGGCAACACCCATCTGTTCGGCAATTCGGTCATCGCCGGCCGCGACAAGCACGTGGAATACGCCGCCATTGTCCGCAACCGCCTGACGCGCAACGCCCTGCAGGGCGGCGGCAACGCGTCCATTGCCGTGCTCGTTGGCATCGGCCTGCATCTGGACGCCTTGCGCCAGGAAACCCGGCGCATTCAGCAGCGCACGGAAGAGATGCCGGGCATGATCAACGCCCTGGCCAATCCCATTCAGGAGCTGGCCCGCAAGCAGCAGAACGAGATGGAGCGCCAGTCCGGCCCCGGTCTGTTCGATGCCGATGACTACTGGGTGGCCATGACCCGGCTGGAACGCGCCGTTCTGCTCAAGGACTGGAGCGTGCTGCGCAAGCTCGGCGTGAAAGACATCAGCCGCGGCCGTCTGCTCCTGATGAAACTGGGCCTCTCACGAAAGGGATTCGAGAAACCACCAAGACTATCTGCGGAAAGCATAAAGTTCTTGACTCAACTCCGAAAGAAAGGCTATGAATTGGAACCACCTCCGGATTTCGATGAGGAAGCATATCTCAGTAGAAACCCGGATGTGGCCGCCGTAGTTGCTCAAGGCAAACTTCATAGCGGCTTTGAGCATTACTATTACTACGGCAAAAAAGAGGGCAGAAAGAGAATTAGTAGGAATTAATAAATGTATATAAAAAGAGATAATAATTTGATTTTTGACATTGGTATGCATAAAGCCCTAGATACAGAATTTTATCTAAAAAAAGGATTTAATGTTGTTGCTGTAGAAGCTAATCCACAATTAGTAGAAGACGCTAAGTGCAGATTATATGATTATATAAAAGAGGGAAGGCTTACTATATTAAATCTTGGAATTTCACCAACTGAAGGAAAGTTAACTTTTTATATAAATTTAGAAAATGATGAATGGAGTAGTTTTAACAAAAATCTCGGAACAAGGGATAATACGCGATATGAAACTATAGAAGTAGATTGCGTAACTCCAATGTATTTATTTACAAAATTTGGTATTCCTTATTATGTTAAAGTAGATATAGAAGGATACGATGTTTATGTTATCAATACTATTAAAGAGTTAAAGATAAAGCCCAAATATGCATCTATAGAGGATTCAGGAATTGATAGTTTAATCAGTTTTTATAATAGCGGATGTAGGAAATTTAAATTATTAAATCAAATAGATAAATGGAAGATACAATTGCCCAATCCCGCTTTAGAAGGAAATTATATAAGTGATTATTCGTTTGGCGCTTGTACTTCAGGGCCTTTTGGAGATGAAGTTCCTGGAAGATGGCTTTCAATAGATGAAGTTATGTATGAATACTTGAATAAAGTTAGAAAGCCTGGTGAACAACATATAATTCAACATGGATGGTGGGATATACATGGTTGTTATGAATGAGGGAAGACATGAAAAACATACAAGAACATATCATTCAAAAAGATTTTTCTCAGTACTTTCCTTATCCGATACCGCAAATTAAATATTTAGCTAATTGCTCTGAAAAATATAAATATATATACGTTTCAACCCCAAAAGTTGCATGCTCAACAATTATAAAAACTTTACAATATTTGGAAGTTGGAGAAGACATGAATAAATTACCTCAGCATGTACATGACAGACATAACTCACCATTATTAAATCCTTATGATTTAAATGCAACACCATACGAGATGCTTGAAACAGATATGTATTTTAGATTTACATTTGTACGCAATCCATACACAAGAATACTTTCTGCATATTTAGATAAAATAGTTAACAATCAATGGGAACGAAATAGATTATTACCTAAATTAGGGTATTCAAAAAATGCTAATCTTACATTAACACAATTTCTTGAAACAATAAGAGAGATCCCCGATGTACACAAAGATATACACTGGACACCTCAATATTATTTAATACAACCTGATAAAATAAATTATCATGTAATAGGTAGATTTGAAAATTTCTCTATCGCATTTAAAAAAGTTATAGAGAAAATAAATAGTGAATGTAATATTGAACTCTTCAAAACTAAAGCAGACCACCATAAAACTAATGCAGGAAGTAAAATATTGGATTATATAGGGAAAAGAGAAAGAGATTTAATATTAGAAATATTTGAAGATGATTTTGTAAAATTTGGATATAGTGAAGATCCGTTTTTTGCTGAGATATAAATATTAAATAGTAACCCACCAGCAAAGCACGAAAGAAGTGACTAAAAAAATGAACTGCAAAGAAAAATACCAACAAGGATGGTCTCTATGGCTAGAAAAGAGGTTTTATGACGCCTTTAAAGAATTTCATGATATAATATTATATAAAAAAGGAGATATAAAAGTCAGAAAAAAGGCATTTGATGCTGCATGCTTTATGTTGATAAAAGATGGAAATAGGGAAAATGAATTTATAGGCTTACTTAATCTAGCTAATGATCTGGATTTTTTTCCAGATACACTTACACAATATCAAGCAAGTTATGAACTCTATAAAGGAAATTATAATAAATTTTGGAAATATATATCTATCTGCCCTCCTTATAATGAAAAGACAATGGGGCCATGGTCAAGAGGATGCACGACTTTACCAAAATCAGAAAACTGGTATTATGAAATAAGTAAAATTAAAAATAATAAGGATGATATTAAAATTCTAATGGATAACAAAAAAAGTAGAAAAAAATTTGTATGTCTCTTTGCTTCTGATGCGAATTATTTTAATAAATATTATTCCTATCCATTTAAATCTATAATTAACAGCAAAACAGAAGCCGATCTTCACTTTCATATTATTAATCCCAACAAACAAACTTATGATATTATCAATAATATAAAAAATAATAATTATATAAATTTTAGTATAGAAGAAGCAGAATACAATAATAAAGCCTATTTTGCTTCATCTAGATTTTTGGTTGCTCCAAACATTATTAGATTTTATGAAAAGCCAATGTTTATATTTGATATTGATGTTTGCATAAATGATAATTTAGAAAAACTTTTCACAATAGAGAAGTGGGATAGAAATATTATTGGTGTACGGCATACTTACGGACTGGCTCTGCCATGGCAAAGAATGGCTGCAGGAGCTATGTATATTCCTTTTAATGGAGCATCTATGCTTTACTTAAGAAAAATTAAAACATATTTATCTTCTATCTTTGATAAAATAGAGCCTAATATAGATATTTGGTGGGTAGATCAGAATGCAATCTTTTTCTCGTTGCTTGATATGATGAAAATTAAAGGATTTAAGTTCCAAACATGGGGAATAAGATTAAAATATTTAACTTTCCCAAACTTATTTCAAGATAAACAAAAAATATTAAATACAAAAATCAAATGATCAATGATAAAAATTATCGAAAATAATCATGTAAATTATGATGAGAGAGGTTATTTTTTAGAGGTTTATAATAAAAAAGTTTTATCATCACTTGGCATAAACGTTGACTTCGCCCAAGATAATCAGTCCTTTTCGTGGAAGGCGGGTACGATTCGCGGGTTGCATTTTCAGATTCCGCCGCATGCCCAGGCCAAGCTTGTGCGTGTGCTGCGCGGGCGCATTCTCGATGTCGCCGTGGACATCCGCAAGGGCTCGCCCACGTTCGGGCAATATGTCGCCGTGGAGCTTTCCGCCGAAAACCGCAAGCAGCTGTTCATTCCTGAAGGCTTCGCCCACGGCTTCTGTACGCTCGAGGATGAAACCGAGGTCTTTTACAAGGTCTCGGACTATTACGCCCCGGAATGCGAACGCGGCCTGCTGTTCGATGATCCCGCTCTCGCCATTCCCTGGCCCGTCTCCCGCGAAAACGCCATCATCAATGCGCGTGATCTCGCCTTTCCCACCCTCGCCGAGCTGCCGGACTACTTCGTCTATTCCGGCCGGGACGGAAAGGAGGACTGACCCATGCGCGTCCTCGTCACCGGTGGTTGCGGCTTCATCGGCGCCAATCTCTGCCTGTATCTCGTGCGTGAGGCCGGGTGTCACGTGCTCAATGTCGATGCCCTCACCTACGCCGCCAATCCCGCCTCGCTGCGCCCCATCGCTGATCACGCCCGCTACCGTTTCCTCAGGGCCGACATTGCCGATGCCGGCGCCATGCGCCAGGCCATCGCCGCGTTCGCTCCGGACATCATCATACACCTGGCCGCGGAAAGCCACGTCGATCGCTCCATTACCGATGCCGCCCCCTTTCTTCGCACCAATGTCATCGGCACCCACGTCCTCCTTCAGGCCGCCACCGCCTACTGGCAGGCCCTGCCGCCGGAAAGGCAATGCCACTTCCGCTTTCTCCACGTCTCCACCGATGAGGTCTTTGGCGATCTTTCCCTGCAGGAAGAGCGTGCCTTTTCCGAACAGAGCCCATACGCTCCTAGCTCGCCCTATGCCGCCAGCAAGGCCGCGGCCGATCATCTCGTCCGCGCCTGGCACCGCACCTACGGCCTGCCCATTCTGATAACCAACTGCTCGAACAACTATGGCCCGCGCCAGTTTCCGGAAAAGCTCATCCCGCGCATGATCATCAACGCCCTCCTGGGGCGGCCGCTGCCCGTTTATGGCCGCGGCGAGAACGTCCGCGACTGGCTGCATGTCGAGGATCACGTGCGCGCCCTTTTCCGCGTGGCGCAAAAGGGGCGCCCCGGCCGCACCTACTGCATCGGCGGCCGCTGCGAACGCAGCAACATCGACCTCGTGCGCACGCTTTGCCGCATGCTCGATGAGATGCGTCCCGCAGGCACGCCGCATGAACGCCGCATCACCTTCATGCCCGACCGTCCCGGCCATGACCGGCGCTATGCCATCGACCCCACCCGCATCGAGACGGAACTGGGCTGGCGCCCGCGCCTCAATTTCGACGACGGCCTGCGCCAGACGGTCCGCTGGTATCTCAACAACGAGGACTGGTGGCGCCCCCTGCTGAAACGCGCCGCGGCACGCGGGGAAGGGGGCATCCTCTATGAGGATGGAACCGGAGACTGAAGCCATGCGCATCCTCGTTATCGGTCACATCGGCCAGCTGGCCACCGCCTTGCGCGAAACATCCCTGCCCGCCGGCTGGCATCTGCGCACGCTGGGGCGCCCGGCTCTGGACCTCTGCGATGCCGAGGCCATCGACTTTGTCCTGACCAATGACGCCCCGGACGTCATCATCAATACCGCTGCCTACACCGCCGTCGATGCCGCCGAGGAGAATGCCGAAGCCGCCTTCGCCCTCAACCATGACGCGCCCGCCCGTCTCGCCCGCGCCTGCGCGCGGCAGGCCATTCCGCTCATTCACATCTCCAGCGACTATGTCTTCGCCGGCAACAAAGGCGCACCCTACACCGAGAATGATCCGCCCGAACCCGTAAGCGTCTATGGCCGCTCGAAACGGGCTGGCGAAATGGCCATTCGCGAATCGGGCGCAACGCACCTCATCATCCGCACCGCCTGGCTCTTCGGCCCGTACGGACACAATTTTCTGCGCACGATTTTGCGCCTGGCGGAAAAAGGCGCACCCTTGCGCATCGTCGCCGATCAGCGCGGCTCCCCCACCTGCGCCCTGCATCTGGCTGCGGCGCTCATTGCCCTGCTGGCGCGCTGGCTTGCCGAACCTGAGACCTTTCCCTGGAACCGCACCTGGCATCTTGCCGGCGCCGGACACGCCACCTGGTTCGAGCTGGCCACGGCGATCATGTGCGCCGCACCCGATTTCGGCCTGCCTTCCGTGCCCATCCAGGCCATCGCAACATCCGCATATCCCGCAAAGGCACCACGGCCACCGGATTCGCGCCTTGACTGTTCGGCTATCGACCGCGCCCTGGGCATCCGCCTGCCGCCCTGGCGTGAGGGGGTCATCGCATCCTTGCAACATCTGGTTTCGAGGGAGGGGGCATCATGAAAGGCATCATTCTCGCCGGCGGCTCCGGCACCCGGCTCTATCCGGCTACGCGCGCCATCTCCAAGCAACTCCTGCCGATCTATGACAAGCCGATGATCTATTATCCGCTCACCACCCTGATGCTGGCCGGCATCCGCGACATCCTCGTCATATCCACGCCGCGCGATCTGCCCCTTTTCAGGGAACTGCTGGGAGATGGCCGCCAGTGGGGGCTGACACTTTCCTATGCGGAACAGCCGCGACCGGAAGGCCTGGCGCAGGCTTGCATCATCGGTGCCGATTTTGTTGGCGAGGAGCCTTTCGCCCTCATTCTTGGCGACAATGTCTTCTATGGCCATGGCCTGCCGCAGCGCCTGCGTGCCGCCCGCGAGCATGTGGAGCGACAGGGCGGTGCCGCCGTTTTCGCCTATCAGGTGACCGAACCGGAGCGCTTCGGCGTCATCACCTTCGATGAAAAGGGCCGGCCGCTTTCCATCGTTGAAAAACCCGAATGCCCGCAATCCCGTTGGGCCGTCACCGGGCTTTACATGTTCGATGCCCAGGCGCCCCGCATCGCCCGGGGGCTTGAGCCTTCCGCCCGCGGCGAGCTGGAGATTACGGATCTCAACAATATCTATCTCGCCCGGGGCACGCTGCATGTGGAGCGTTTGGGCCGTGGCTTCGCCTGGCTGGATACCGGCACACCAGACGGCCTGTTGCAGGCTGCCTCTTTTGTTGCCACCCTCACCCACCGCCAGGGTCTGCGTATCGCCAGCCCGGAAGAAGTAGCATTGCACATGGGATTTATCACGCAAGAGGAGCTGCGCGCCACGCTGCATGCACTCAAGTCATCGAACGCCCCATACGTGCGCTATCTTCGCCGGCTCGCCGGTCAGGATACGGGCTGATCCCCGTATCCTTTTGCCCTCATGGGAACGGCCCATGTGCCTCAATTCCATAGGATTTATGGGCTTTTTCCAAATGAGCCAGTTTCAGTCAGCTCATGGATCCTGAAAACAACCAAAACGCATGTCTTTCACCCGCTCAAAGCGCGTTCGACAATGTCGCGCACATCTGCGGACAAGGCATCGTCTTCGGCCAGGCCCTTCAAAGTTTCTTCGGCTTTCTTTCTTCGCTGTGGCTCCATTACCCGCCAGTTGCCGAAGGCCTGAGCCAGTCGCGCCGCCGTCTGCGGATTGAGCGCATCCACCTTGCGCACCGCCCTGGCCAGAAGCGCATAGCCCGAGCCGTCTGCGGCATGAAAGCGTACGGGATTGGCCATGCCAAAAACCCCGAAGAGAGAGCGCACGCGGTTGGGGTTGCGCCAGGTAAAGGCCTCATCCTCCGTCAGCGCCCACAGGCGCGCTGCACACCCCTCTCCCGTCCAGCGCGCATGCCAGGCAAGCCACTTGTCCAGCAAAAGCGGCTCATGCCCGAAGCGCTCGCGGAATTCCGCCAGCGCCTCATCCCGCTGCGGTGTTTGCGTGAGATTGAGCGCATCCAGTGCCAGCGCCGTCTCCGTCATGTTGCGGGCGGTCCTGAATACCTCCATGGCCAGCGCCGCCCCCCGCGCCGCATCTGCCTGTACAAACAGGGCGAGCATCACCGCCTGTGCCGCACGCCGGCCACACTGTTCCGGCGTCGGCGCATACGGTTCCGTTACGGCAAGTTGCGAAAAGAGCTCAGGTAAACTCTCTCCCAGCCGCCGGGCAAAATGCGCCATGACCGCCTCCCGTGACAGATGCAGGGCCTCCGGATCGACATCGCGCCCCACATGCACGGCTAAATCCTGCACGCCGGGAAACTTCATGATCTCGGCCAGAAACGCCGGATCCGCATTGGCCAGCCGCGGCAAGTCCGGCAGCAGGGCCTCGGCCATGGCGTCAATCAGGGAAAGGGCATCATCGGTCTTTCCCCGCAGATGATCGAGAATGGCCGAAACCGCAAGTGTCTGTCCTGCCTCCCAGCGATTGAAGGCGTCATCGTCATGCTTCAGCAGAAACAGAAGCGTGTCCCGGTCAAGATCGCTCTCAAGCCGGATGGGCGCGGAAAAGCCGCGGTTGAGCGACACCACCGCATCCCGGGGCACATCATCGAAGGTGATCTCCAGCGCCGTTGAATCAAGCAGCAGAATATCGCCCGCCGCCCCGGTTACATGGCGCGCCCCCTCGCCCACAGGCCGCAGCGGCAGCCGCTTTCCCTCCTTGTCAAACAGGGCAAGGCGAAGCGGTATCGGCTGCGGCAGCGCCTTCTCGGGCTTTGCCTCCTGCGCTTTCGGATTGTTCTGCACAAGATGCAGCGTAAGCCGCCCCTCATCGTCATGGCTACGGCGCATGGTGACATGCGGCGTTCCCGCCTGTTCATACCAGCGCATGAAAGCGGAAAGATCGCGCCCGCCGCCTTCTGATAGCGCGGCGATGAAATCCTCCACTGTCACCGCCTGCCCGTCAAACCGTTCGAAATAGACGTCCATGCCCTTGCGAAAGGCGGCCTCGCCCAGCAGCGTGTGCATCATGCGCACGATTTCCGCACCTTTCTCATAGACGGTGACCGTATAGAGGTTGTCGATGGCCCCGAAGGAGGACGGGCGCACCGGATGCGCAAGCGGCCCGGCATCCTCCGGAAATTGCAGGCTGCGCAACAGGCGCACATCCTCAATGCGTTTCACCGCCCGCGAACGCACATCGGAGGTGAACTCCTGATCGCGGAAGACCGTCAGCCCCTCCTTCAGGCACAGCTGAAACCAGTCGCGACAGGTGATGCGATTGCCGGTCCAGTTGTGAAAATATTCGTGCGCAATGATGGCCTCGATATTCTCATAATCCCGGTCCGTGGCCGTGTTCTCATCGGCCAGAATGTAGCGATCATTAAAAATGTTGAGGCCCTTGTTCTCCATCGCCCCCATGTTGAAGTCGGGCACGGCCACGATGTTGAACACATCAAGATCGTAAACGCGGCCGAAGCGCTCTTCATCCCAGCGCATGGCCTTCTTCAGGCTTTCCAAGGCGAAACGCGCCCGCGCCGCCTTGCCCGGCTCCACCCAGATGGCAAGATCCACCGTCCGCCCGTCCGCTGTCGTGAACGTATCCTTCAGCGCTTCCAGCCGCCCCGCCACCAGCGCAAAAAGATAGGAGGGCTTGGGGTACGGATCCTGCCAGACGGCATAGTGCCGGCCATCGTCCATCCGGCCGCTTTCCACCGGATTGCCATTGGAAAGAAGAACAGGCACTTCTTTCTCATCGGCCTGAATGCGCACGGTGAAGCGGGAGAGCACATCCGGCCGGTCCGGCCAGTAGGTGATGCGGCGAAAGCCTTCCGCCTCGCACTGGGTGCAATAGATGCCGTTGCTCATGTAAAGGCCGCTCAGCTGCGTATTGGCGGCGGGATTGATGCGCACGCGCGTGTGCAGCGTAAAGCGTTCCGCAGGCGGCCGTGTAATGATCAGGGCATCATCGCGCACCACATGCGCGCGTGCATCGAGAGGCCTTTCCTCCTCGCCGATTCGCACATCGACAAGCTCCAGCGCCTCGCCATCAAGACGCAGCGGCGGCAGGGCGTTCCCGCCCTCTTTCATGCAGGCGGGATTGCGCCGCACCTGCAGCCGTGCTGAGACCTCCGTATGCTGCGGATGCAAATCGAAGGTCAGCGCCACATTGTCGATCAGCCACTCAGGCGGCGCATAATCGGAAAGATGAATGCGTTTCGGCGCTGCGCTCATGAACGCGTCACTCCTGCTTTAAGCGAGACACTTTTAGGGGCGATGTCATCAGACGGGTGAATTTTGCGAATCAACAACGATACCCGGCAGGATGGCACGAAGGTGAAGACATGAAAAAGGCGCCATTCCGCATCCGGAATGACGCCATGAGGATACATGCCTGAATCGGCTTGTGAGGGCGCCTTTACGTCTCAGTGCGAGAAGAGGACCGGCACGGTCATGTGTTCCATGACGTGCTGCGTGGCGCCGCCAAAGACATATTCGCGCAGGCGTGAATGCCCCCATGCGCCCATGACCAGCAAATCCGCACCGGTATCGGCCACGTGATTGAGCAGCACTTCCCCGGCATCCAGCCCGCCGGAGACCAGCGCATCCACCGCCACCGGCGCACCATGACGGGCAAGCGCATCAGCCAGCTCCGCACCCGGCAGATCGCCCGCTTCTTGCGGATTTTTCTGCGGATCGATCCAGGCAATGCGCACATCCTTGGCGCGGGTAAGGAACGGCAAGGCGTCATGCACCGCCCGCGCGGCCTCGCGCGAACCATTCCAGCCAGCAACAATGATCTCGCCCACCGTCTCGAAAGTGCCTTCTCGCGGCACGAACAGAACCGGCCGGCCGCTTTCCATCACCAGCCGCTCGGCAAAATCCGCTTCCATGGCCGCCGTTTCCTCCTCCGGCGGCTGAGAGGCAATGACAAGATCGCAACGACGGGCAGCATCGATGACCACATCGGCAATGATTGGCGCCGGCGATTCAATCAGCCGCCATTCTCCGTTCAGCCCCTCTCTTTCAAGAAAGTCGCGGAACTGGCCATGAACGTTTTCCGCCATCTCCTCGAACGCCTCGCGATGCTTTTCAAACACCTCCGGCGGCATGGCCATGGTCGCCACCGGATAGATCCGCGGCGCCGGAATGACGAACAGGCCTTCCACATGTGCTTCAAAGGCCTTCGCCACCTTTGCCGCGACATTGAGCACTTCGGAGACGCGATCCACATCATTGAGCGAAACGAGAATGGTGCGATAGGACATGGGCCCCTCCTTGCCGATCCTGCTTTCTGCCCCCTGCCCGGCCTCGCCTGCGCGAACCCCGGCATGACCTGAAATCTTTCACGCACTTCAACAGTTGCGTGATCATTCACTTCCGATATGGGCATCATGCCAGCCTTTTGAAAGAGGCGCATGCCCTAGCCCTTCACATACGCCACCCATGGCGGGACCTGTGAATGAAGGAGCGAGCCTTAAAAAAACACCTGCCTGCAAACCGGAAACCCGCCCTCATGACACGCTGCAATTGCAGGCCACTTTCCGCGAAAGCATGAAGGGCCGGGCGTCCACACATACGACCGCACTTTGAAATGCGGCTGATCATGGCTCATGGCGATGCAATGCGCATTTCGCGCAAGACAAACGGAAATCTGTCGCATCGCTCATGGTCGCGCCACATGAAGCTCAGGCGCCTTCCGTCTGCCCCGCCGCTGCTTGCAGCGCCGCAATGTCCGGCACGAACACCTCGCCGGCCGCACCGGTCTCGATGATTCCCTCATGCCGCAAGTGCGTGATCTGACGCGAGACGGTCTCGATAGTCAGGCCCAGATAATCGGCAATATCCGCACGTTTCAAAGGGATGGTGAATGTAATCGAAGATTCCTCCGCGCAGGCGGGACAGGCTGCCTTGTTGGTGCGGCGGGCCAGCAGCATCAGAAAGCTCGCCACCTTTTCCCGCGCCGTCTTGCGCCCCAAAAGCACCATCCACTCCCGCGCCGCGTCCAGCTCGTCCAGCGTTTTTTCCAGGAGCCGGTGCTCCAGATCCGGATATTTCTGCAAGAGCGCCTGAAAGGCATCGGCCGGATAGCAGCACAGCTCCACCCGCGTTGCCGCCTCGGCAAAACAGGCGTGAGACTGCCCGAAGGCCCGGCCGAGAAAATCCGGCGGAAACTGCAGGCCAACGATCTGCTGGCGGCCATCAGCCAGGGATTTTGTCAGCTTCACCGCGCCGGAAAGGATGTTGGCGAAGAAATCGGGCTGTTCACTTTCGGAGAAAATGACCTGACCCGCCTCATAAGTGCGATGATGGGCCAGCCGGTTGAGCGCGGCAAGCGCATCCAGGTCAATATTGTCGCAGACGCCACCGAACCGGGCCGGACAGCGCTCGCAGGATTTCAGGAAATCCGGCAGGATCACCCTGCCGGTATCGTGCACGTTCATCCCGTTCCCCTCCCGTCCGGCCTGGCTTCACCGGCATGACCGTCCGCCCGCGGCACAACGACGGCCCGAAAGCCCTCCTGTCTTGCGTGCATGGTTTCACGCCAATGTGAAGCACAAGCGCCCAATGCCGTCAACGGCACGCCACCCCTGACATTCGACCTTCAGGAAAAAGCCACAAGCAGCCGCTGCGCACCAACCCCATCCTTTGGCAAAAACGAGGCCATGGTTAAAAAAACAGAAGGACCGTGCACCCCCTTGCGGGATGCACGGCCCAGTTCGGCACGGATGCCGTTCGGCCGAAGAGGAAACAGGAGCGGTGGACTCTCACGGAAAGTGGGGGGAACGAAGCGACAGCTGGCTTTCTCGACAGACCCCACCGCTCCTGAATCACGCGCTTGCCGACTTTCGCCGGATGATTCGAACAGGTGGTCAACTTTCCTGTCCGATACTGCGTTTTCTTTAAACGGCGCCTGCCCAAACCGCATTGATATCGATCAAAGGGAGCGCATTTCTCGCAGCTTCCGCTTGCATGACTTTCGTCTAATAAAGCGCTCCCCAGCCCCGGTGCGCCGGCATTGCAGCGCAAGAGCTGACAAACGCAAGCGCCGATCAGATAGCCGTTGCTCGGAACACCTGTTCTTGTCCTTCCGTATCCCTTTGTCTGCACCGCTGAACGTGCAACAATACGCAAGGCATCCACAAGGGGCATCGCAAGGGGCATACGGCTTGAAAAGCCCCCGGTTTCTGGCGATGCGAACGGCCATGCAGACAGAGGATCAATCCGCCCAGATCGCCTTCATGCTCAACCCGGCCCACTGGCCGGACGGCACCACCCAAGTCGAACATGTGGAGACACACATCTCCCATGTCTTTCTGGGGCGCCGTCTTGCCTACAAGATGAAGAAGGCGGTGCGTCTGCCCTATCTTGATTTCTCCACCCTGGAGCGACGCCGGCGTTTCTGCCGCCGGGAGCTGGAGATCAACGCCCGCTTCTCTCCTCGGCTCTATCTGGGCCTGGATGCCATCACCCGCGAAAGCGACGGCACGCTCGCCCTTTCCGGTCAGGGCGAGCCCGTCGAATGGCTGGTGCGCATGCGCCGCTTCGATACGGCGGACATTCTTGCCAACCATGTGCGCGCGCATGGCATGGACGATGCGCTCATTCGCGCGCTTGCCCGCACCGTCGTGGAAAGCCATCGCATCGCCCAGCCGCGCCTGGTGCCTTCCGGCGCTGCCATTCTCGCCACCACCATTGATGATCAGCTCAATCCCTCCTTCAGCGCGCACACGGATGTGCTCACAGATAAAGGGGAAACACTCCTTGCCCGCCTCAACGATCTGCTGAAACGCCATGCCGCGCGCCTGAATGCCCGCGCCCGCTCAGGCTGGGTGCGCCGCTGTCATGGCGATCTTCATCTTGGCAACATCGTCCTTATTGACGGCCGGCCTCAACTCTTCGATGCCATCGAGTTCGATGAGGCTTTGGCCACCGTGGACGTTCTGCACGATCTTGCCTTCCTGCTCATGGATCTTGTGCACGGATCAGAGCGGGATGCGGCCAATCGGCTGATGAATACCTGGCTTGCCCTCATGGATGACCCTGCCCATCACGAGGCCATGGGCGCCATCGGGCTGATGTGCGCCATCAGGGCCGCCATCCGCTGCATGGTACAGCTGGATCTTGCCGATCAGAAACAGGGCGCTGACCGCGAGAAGGCCATTGACACGGCCCTTGCCTATCTGAAGACCGCTCAGGATGCCTCCCGGGAGAGCGCGCCCCGGCTCATCGCCGTCGCCGGCCTCTCCGGCACGGGAAAAACCACCCTTGCCCGCCAGTTGGCGCCGCGGCTGGCGCCGGGGCCGGGGGCGGTGCATCTGCGTTCTGATGTGGAGCGCAAGATCATGTGCGGCCATGACGAATTGCAGCGCCTGCCCGAATCCTGTTACCGGTCCGAGGTCTCGCGCCGCGTTTACGCCCGTCTGCTTGACCGCGCCCGCCGCGTGCTCGCATCCGGCTGGCCGGTCATCGTCGATGCCGTGTTTCTCAAGGAAGAAGAACGAAAGGCCTTCGAGACCGCTGCCGATGAGGCCGGCGTGCCGTTCATCGGTCTGTGGTTGACGGCCAGGCCCGAAATCCTCTATCAGCGGGTGGAGAACCGGAAGCACGATGCCTCCGACGCCACAGCCGCCATCGTCGCCCGCCAGCTCGCCTGGCTAAAGGAAACCCCCGGCCCCCGCTGGCATCCCATCGACGCATCCGGTTCTGTGAAAGAAACGCTTGACCGGGCGGAGAAAGCTCTTTCTTCCGATCATGCGGGGCAATGACACCTCGCGAGGGGTACATATCCTGCTGCTCGGCACGGAATTCGCCCTGCCAAGGCCCAACCGGAGCGGCAGACCACGAATTTAATGCAGAGTGCCAGAATTCATGAGCAGTTCTGCGTTATAGGACTCGCGCACGGAAAAAGTGAGACACCTTCCGCTCCCGACAGGCTCAGTAAGGGATCAGCCCTTTTTTCTTCAATCCCTCATAGAGCACACTGGCAAATTCATAGTCTTCAGGCGTATCGATATCCACCGACCGCAGCGCCGGAATCTCGAAAAAGGCATATTCCCCGCCATGCAAAGAGCGGTTCGTTCTCAGAAAATCGGCATCGACAATGGTAACCGCCCCATTGGGATAATAAGCCCGCGGAAAGGATTGGGTTGACCGATCCATGGCCTCGTGGTTCAAAGGCGTGAGATGAACTCCATCTTCACTGACGAGTGCCCTTTGTGGCGGATGCGGATAGGCACTGACGGAAATGAGAACGCTCGATTTACTTTCCAGATAGCGCTGCCAGGAAAGCTTCATGTCTTGCGAAACAAGAAAAGGGAATGTTGGCAAGAGAAGAGTTATGGCGCCAATTTTTTCTCCCTCATCTTCCAAGGTTTCAAGAGCGTGAAGGGCCACATCTGAGATTTGATATGGATCATGTGCCAATTTTTCAGGCCTGAGAAACGGAACGTCCAGCCCCCACCTTTCAGCTACTTCAGCGATTTCAGTATCTTCCGTGGAAACGATAACACGATCGAAAATTTCCGCCTCTTGTGCCGCCCTGCCCACACGACAAAAAAGCGGAATACCCCCGATTGGCAGGAGGTTCTTGCGTGGTAATCGGGTTGATGCCCCCTTTGCCGGGATCAATGCGACATGAATTCCTGCAGCATTATCATTCATCGCTTATCAGATCCCAGCCAAGCGGTGTTCCTCTTCTGATATCACACGCTGCCTTCCGCCCAATAATCTCATCATAATACTTCGGCGGCAGTCCATGGCCGGGACGAATGGAACGCACATTCTCCGGTGTGAATTCTTCGCCCGCCGACATGTCTTTTACTACATAAAGGCTCCGCCGGAACACCACATTATTTTTCTCGCTCTCCTTGCGTTCGTAATCGACCTTTCCCAGGGCCTTCCAGGCTATTTCCGTATCCCGCTTCAATTGCGCAAGCTCGAGTGGTTCGATGGAAAAGGCCGAATCCACGCCACCGTCCGCACGTGAAAGTGTGAAGTGCTTCTCAATGGCCACGGCCCCAAGCGCCACCGCCGCGACTGCCACGGCCGTCCCCAGCGTATGATCGGACAGCCCCACGGGAACACCAAAACGTTCAGCCATATCGGGAATGGTTCGCAGGTTCGCATCCTCCGGCGGGGTCGGATAGCCGCTCACGCAATGCATGAGCATCACGTCCTTGCAGCCGCCCTTGTCTGCCGCCTCCAGCGCCTCGGCGATTTCCCGCTCGTTCGCCATGCCTGTGGAAATGATCATGGGCTTGCCCGTCGAGGCCACGTAACGAATGAGCGGAAGATCGACAATTTCGAACGATGCGATCTTGTAGGCTGGAGCATCGAGCTTTTCCAGAAAATCCACGGCCGAGAAATCAAAGGGGGTGGAAAACACGGCAATGCCCAGCTCTCGCCCTTTTTCGAACAGGGCCTGATGCCATTCCCATGGCGTATGCGCTTCCTGATAAAGTTCATAGAGGCGTTGCCCATTCCAAAGTCCACCCTCAACAACAAAACCGGGTCCATCATGATCGATGGTCATGGTGTCCGCAGTGTAAGTCTGCAATTTGATGGCATCAGCTCCCGCTTTTGCCGCAGCATCAACAATATCCAAAGCCCGTTCCAGAGATTTATTATGATTTCCCGACATCTCGGCTATCATGAATGGAGTAGTGGTCGTGCTGATGATCCGATCTGCAATTTTCAGAGGAGTTCCAGTCATTTGACAATTTCCCTGATAACCATGAAGGCTTCAGCCGCTTCTAATCCTACGCAGGCGCCACGCACCTTAGCAAGCGCCTCTACCGCTTCAAATGAGCGGGCATGCGGCCAAGAACGTATTTCCTTAGAATAACATTCTAACGCTTCCCGTTTTTGTTTCATATTTTCGGATATGTCAATGAAGCGGGTTGGATTAAATGCCGGTAAAGTTCCGACTGGTGCCCATTCTGTACTAGAGGGCACTTCAAATGCATATATTGCCTGCACAGTGCTCCCCGGTTGTGGGCGGCAGGCAGTCATTACTGCTTGATGGGCAATACGGTGATCCACATTTAAATCCCCCCCATGATGTGTATAAATAATTTCCGGCTCCACATTTTTAATAATTTTTTCTAGTGATTGCACAACATCCAATAAAGGGACACTATCCAATTTATTGTCGGTATAATTTAAAAATATTGTATTTTTTATACCTATAACTTTAGAAGAACACCTTGCCTGGCGTTTACGTTCTATAATTTCTTTATTTTTTCCACGCGATGTGATGCCATCAGCTAGAAATACACATGTTACGGCATCGCCAGCTTCTGCATGCTTAACGAGCGTCCCACCGCAACCCAGAACTTCATCATCTGGATGCGCCGCAACAACAAGAACAGAAGTCATGAGTCTCCCCCCAAACTGTTTTTTTTCTTTCTAATAATAGCTTTAGCTATAATTTCATTATCAGATATTTCTGCATCAGTGAACTCAAACTGAAATTCACCATATTCTAAAAAGGCATGTGGATAACCTGGTGCGTCTAGCATTCTTATATAATCATACATATTTTCCAACTCCCCCATTTTTGGCAATATGCTTTGTTCAGGCTTTCGTCGCTTGAAAAAAGTTGGAGTTCCTTTTTGGGGAATGGGATCAGGTTCTTTAGATATGATATATTTCATCATGTCGATTGATATACTCGTTGCCCTCTTATATATCTCAAATGCACTACCTGAAAGATCAAGTTCTTTTTTAAGATATATTGGCCCTGCATCAAGTTCTTTCACCATCCTTAAAGCTGAGATCTTAGTCTTTTTATGTCCACGCAATATCAAATTTTGTAAAGGAGAGCCTCCACGCCCAAAAGGCAAGTCTGTCATATGAAAGCAAACACATTCAATTTTATTTATTATATGATCAGGCACAATATATGACCAATGAGGAAAAAAGGCAAAACGAATATCGTAATTAAGAGCCGCACAAACGTCTTCTAGATCCTGCTTGCTGCACACAACATACCATGATCCTGGAAGACTCTTTCTATGATGCATAAACACTTCTATTCCCCACGGAACAGAAGATGCATATATATAGTTATCAGAATTATGTGATTTTATTGACATAACTTCCTCCGTTAAATTTCCTCTTTATAAATTTTTAATATATATTTTTTCCCATTCATAAAAAAGAAGGCCGGATACCTTTCATTATCAACAACTCTAAAAAGATTAAATTGTTCTTTTATACTCTTATTTATATCTATTTCGCTATCTTTTGGTCTTCTTTTAGGATAAAAGCTTTCTTGGCCTGCTTGAGGGACTCCTTTAGGGGGCAAATCAGCTTGAAGAAAACGCATGCACAGTTCAATTGTTTTCTGCCCTTGAATATGCCTTATTTCATTTATTAACTCATGCCCCTCAAAATGCATAACATCACGGTATATTATATCTCCAGAATCAACTTTATCGACTGCCTCAATTAAACATATAGGTATATTGTTTTTTCCTTCTAATATTTGCCATGTCAAAGGGGAAAACCCCTTACCGGAAGGCAAGTCACTTTCATGTACTACTAAATTACGCTTATTTCGCTGCAACACCTCTTTTGGTGTAATTTTCAAACATCCGATATAGAATGCTATGTCTCCCCTTGGCACATGTTCATAAGCCTGAACCAAAGAGGCATTATCTCCTCCTTCACATGCCAGCCTTACAAGTTCCTTTGCATATGGTAGAATCCAACTAGGATTATCCACTATAATTGTAACCTTACGTGGCTTCTTCCACCAGTTAGGTGCCTTTAGCATGACAACACGTCCCTCCTATGAGCAATTTTGCTACGCGTATCGCCCCCTTCCCATCACAAATAGCAGCACTATTTTTTACCATTTTCAAATACTTTATTTTATTATTGCGTAAATACCATATATATTTTACAAGCTTTTGACTGAAATCTCCATCAAACAAACTTATTTGAAAAGCAGCCTCTTGTAATATCAAAGAATTAACAATTTGTTTTTGATTTTTTGCTAACGTCACAATAATAGATGGCAATCCCAATGCACACCTCTCCCAAGACGTAACTCCACCAGCACCAACAGCTAAATCAACTTTAGCCATTAACGAAGCCATGTTTACATTAAAGTCATATAGGTGAACCCTTTTATTAGAAAAAAACTCTTCAACATTTAATCTTCTTTCAGACTGGCACCCCTTAACCACATACAATTCTACATCATTAAATTCATTAATGAGCAATTTTGTTACTTTCTTTACTAGAAAAAACTTATCAAAGCTTCCAAAATTTATTAAAATTTTATATATCCCATTCCTAGACTGGCGTTCTTTAAGAATCTTTTTCCTCCATTGAGCAAATTCCGGTCTTAGTAACGCATATTTAGACCCTAATAAGAGATTACAATTTAATGGAACTAATTTTATATAATCTTTTTTTTGGCGATTGAAAGTTTGATCAAGCAAAACATCACATTCATGACAACGGTCGGCCATATCATCGATGACCATAAGGCGTTCTACATTTTCTTTTATAATCCGCTCCCACCGGGCATCAATTCCATAATGATCAACAACTAGCCAGTTAACATCCCCCAATTCGCGAATGACGCCCAATGTTTGCCGGGCATCAATTTCTGTTTCCTCTGAAAGCCAATGAGCGTAAGTAAAGCCTTTATTTCTCCCAGGCTGGCTCGGGGGAGGCAATAAACGTAACATATGTCCACTTTGAATAATCTTTTCTTTTAATACAGGCAAAATTTCTCTGGATATGAAAATAACCTTGGCTCCTCTCATCTTCAATTCATCAGCCAAAGCCAGACAACGCATTATATGCCCAGAACCGATCTGGGAAGAGGCGTCTGCGCGGATGACCACGGTTTTGCTCATCCCAGTATCCCCCTCAGGGCATCAATGACCTGGTCCTGATCGGCATCCGTCATGGTGGGAAAAAGCGGCAGGCTCATGGCCCTTTCATAATAGCTTTCCGCCGCAGGGAAAAGCCCGGGGCCAAATCCCAGACGCCGATAATGCGGCTGAAGATGCACAGGGATGTAATGCACCTGAACCCCGATACCACTTGCCCGCATTTTTTCGAATACGGAACGACGGGAAGGCGCGCCCTGCGCGTCATCAAGCTCCACCACATAGAGATGCCAGGCCGATCGATGCGTTGCATCGTCCTTCAGCGGCAGGCGCAGGGGCAGATCGGCAAGCGCCTGGTCATAGCGCGCCGCCAGCCTGGCACGGGCATCCACGTAGCGAGTCAGACGCCCAAGCTGGCTGCGCCCCAGGGCGGCCAGCACGTCCGGCATGCGATAGTTCATGCCCAGCGCCTGCTGCTCATAATACCACGGCGCATCGTCATGCATGAGTTTAGCCGCATCCCGCGTGATGCCATGCGTGCGATAAAGGCGCATGCGCTCGGCCAGTTCCGCATCATTGGTCAGGGCCATTCCCCCTTCCGCGGAGGTGATGATCTTGACCGGATGAAAGGAGAAGGTCGTGATGTCCGACCAGGCACAACAGCCAATCGGCCGTCCTTCATATGCGCCTCCCAGGGCATGGGCCGCATCCTCGATGATGCGGATGCCATGCGCCTTCGCCAGCGCCGCGATCTCCCGCATTTCCGCGCTGCGGCCCGCGAAGTGCACAACCACCAGAACCTTCGGCAAACGCCCCGCCTTCTCGGCTGTCTGCAGCTTTTCCGCAAAGGCGTCGGGAGAAATGTTGCGCGTGACCGGATCAATGTCGACGAAATCCACCTCCGCGCCGCAATAGAGCCCGCAATTGGCGGAAGCGACAAACGTGATCGGCGTCGTCCACAGGATATCACCCGGCCCCAGCCCCAGCGCCAGACAGGCCACATGCAGCGCAGCCGTGCCGGAATTCGTCGCCACGGCATGCCGCGCCCCGCACCGTTCCGCCACTGCTTTCTCAAAGTGGGGAACTTCCGGCCCCTGTGTAAGAAAATCCGATTTCAGGACCCGCACAACGGCCGCGATGTCCTCCTCGGTCACCTCCTGTCGGCCGTAGGGCAGCATCGTCTCAGGCCTCCTCCATCTCCACCGTCTCGTTGAAGGCCCGGATTTCTTCGATGGTCAGGAAATGCGGATTGATCCGCGAATTGTATTCAAAGCCGATCTCCACAGGCGAACCGGTCTCTCCAAGCGGGTTTTTTCCGTAGTCGATTTCCTTGTCATAAAAGCGAATGGACGGCGTGATCACGAAGTGATCGGCAAATTCCAGCGTAAGATGCGAGTCATCGGCCGGACACATGACTTCATGAAGTTTCTCCCCTGGCCGGATGCCAATGATCTCGATCTCCTTGTCCGGCGCCATCGCCTTGGCCAGATCGACGATCCGCACCGAAGGAATCTTGGGCACGAAAATCTCGCCGCCCTGCATGCGATGAAAGGCCTTGACCACAAATTCCACACCTTGCCGCAGGCTGATCCAGAAGCGGGTCATGTCCGGATGCGTCACCGGCAACTTTTCCACCCCTTGCGCAATCAGCTTCTTGAACAGCGGCACCACCGACCCCCTGGAGCCCACGACATTGCCATAGCGCACAACGGAAAAGCGCGTCGGTCTGTTGCCTGTCATGTTGTTGGCAGCGATGAAAAGCTTGTCGGACGCCAGTTTTGTCGCCCCGTAGAGATTGATGGGATTGGCCGCCTTGTCCGTGGACAGGGCCACCACCTTCTCCACCCCTTCCTCCAGGGCAGCGCGAATGACATTCTCCGCGCCCATCACGTTGGTGTGGATGCATTCGATCGGATTGTATTCTGCTGCCGGAACGTGTTTCAAAGCCGCGGCGTGCACAACCATGTCCACCCCGGACATGGCCATTTTCAGACGGCTGAGATCCCTGACATCGCCAATGAAAAACCTGAATTCCGGCCGCTTAAATTTCTGCGCCATAATATATTGCTTGTATTCATCTCGCGAAAAAATGATGATCTTGTTAGGTTTGTAATTTTCAATAAGATATTTGCAAAAGGCATTCCCAAAAGAACCGGTTCCTCCGGTAATGAGAATGTTCTTTCCATTGAACATGGACTTACCTCCGCTGAGAAAGAGAATTCTTGATCACCGCGGCGACCTGCCTGGCATTTGCGCGAGGATCGAATTCGTCTAGGTAGAGAGTGTATGCTTCCGTGTCAACGGGAAGCCCCCGCGTGTAAAACCCGGCGATCCTTTGCGCGTCCCTTTCGAAAGCCTCCCGGGAAAATGTATAATTCTCAATATCTTTATATGTCACATCATCCGCACTGAATACCCCAGTCACCCCCCGGTACCAAGCATAGCCGCCACAGATCACCGGCTTTCCCAGCTTGAGCGCCTCCCATCCGGCCGTGCCGAGCACGGCGGCCACGGCCAGTGCGTTTTCCATGAGCAAAAAAGTATCGACATCATCCTTGATGTAATGGACGTTCCTTAGCGCCCTGAGGCGTTCATAGAAGGGCCTTTCCCTGCCGAAAAAGCTCTGCGCCGGGTTTTCCTTGACAATCAGGGCGACGTTATCCGGAAAAATCTCCCTCAATCTTTCAACGAAACGCATCTGCGGACAATATTTCCCCCCAAGCACGTCAATGACCATCTCCGGCTCCATGTGCAGGGGAACATAGACGTATTTCTTTTTGACGAGATCATCGATCCGCGCCTTCTCACCAACATTTGGCGCATGATGGATGAACGCCAGCCGACTGAGCCATCTGCAGACTTCCGAAAATCTCTTGGAGGTCTTTCGCCTTTTCCTCACATCCTTGACCAGGGAAACGAGCAGGCTTCCCGTGGCCTTGAGCAGATTTTTGGCCGCATCATGAGTTTTTCTGCGCAATCTATTCATATAGACAGGCCGCACGCGCACTGGCTCCAGGTCGGGCTTCAGATCCCCTCTCGTAACGGCAGTCTCATACAATCCGATATCATCAATGCGTTCGACGATTGTGAAGGTGTCCAGCGGTAGAAAAGTCGGCCCGGAAAAGGTTATATATGTTCTTACCCCCAGCTCTCTGGCAAGAAAATAGAGGGCCATATCCGCCCCCTTGTGCGGCACATCTCCAAAGAGGACAAATTCTATTTTATACTTAGAAAGCAATTTATGATAATAATTTACGTATCTGTCAAAAACATCCTCATAATATTTTATATTTCTTCTTTGAGAAATGCATCTATTCCTCCTGTAGGTATTCCTCAAAAACAAATGGAATGCATCTCTCTTGACCTTTTCCAACATCTCCACAGGGATGGGCTGCCAGGCATTTTCCGCAAGCTCGAACCGGTTGAGACGCGCCTGTTCAATCAGGAGAGTATCATGCAGGTTTCCATCATAGCGCCCACCCCCCAGGCGCACCCATAAACGGGGCCGGAAACCCTCTGCCTTCAAGGCATCGAAAATGGTGTCCTGAAATCCATACAACAGAAAAGGAACGGCCCTGGCATCGTCAGGCATGATGGATCCTACGGGAAGAGAAGGTGTTGGCGGGCGGCTTACTGCATAAATCTGCAACAACCACCAAAGTCAGGGAAAGTCAACCGCTCCCTTCACATCGTCATGCCACTCAACGCGAGCGACTGCATATGGGCAATCATCAGGATGGTCGGAAAGTCTTTCTGCCACATGTCCTGGATGCATTTTTCCAGATCTTTGCGCAACTGATCATCCAGCCCGGTATAAGGCTCATCGAGCAGGATGACGGGACTGTCGCGCAAGAGGATGCGGGCCAGCGCCACGCGCTGGCGCTGCCCGCCCGAGAGCTGTGCCGGCAGGCGCTTTTCAAGCCCCGAAAGGCCAAGCTGCTTGAAGACCTGATAAATTTTCTCCCGCTCTTCGGCGGAAAAGCGCCCGGTGGGATTGAGCCCCAGGCCGGCGTTGGTGAACGCATCGAGATGCGCAAAAAGGTTGTTGTCCTGAAACAGCATGCTCACCGGCCGCTCTCCCGGCGGCAGGCAGGTGACATCCTCTTCGCCGATAAATACCCGTCCGCATTCCGGTGTGATAAACCCGGCGATGAGCTCTAGCAGCGTGCTCTTTCCCGCACCGGAGGGCCCCGTGATGGTCACGAAGCTCCCCGCCGGAATATCAAGATCATAGCACAGGCGCACATCCCCGCTCCAGTGCACGCACGTCTGCGCAAGACGGATGGACAACCCTTTCACAGCCCGCCTTTCGCCCTCATCACCGTGCATGATCGGCGGCTCGATCCGCAGGGTGATGACATGCCCCTCCCCCAGCTTGAGTGACTTGACCTGCCCGTTCTCTTGCGTTTCCGCCATGAATGGCATCCTGTTCATGAGATTGCCGCGCGCATCAGCGCTTCACCGCCGGCACAGTCCCTTTCCTGCCTTCCGCTGATGTTTCGAACAGCCCGGCCACGCTCAGGAAACCTCCCACCATAATCAACAGTAAAAGCGACAAACTCGCCGCCTCATCAGAGCGATAACTGCCAAGCGCCCGATAGATCAGCCACGGCAGCGTGTGAAATGATTCCGAACCGAACAGGGCGATGCTGCCGAGATCGCCCACCGACATGGCCATGGCCAGAGCAATGGCCAGCCCCACCGCCTTTTTCAGGAGCGGCCAGTCCACAAGGCGCACCCGCGCCCGCCAGCCCATGGCGAGTTGCACGGTCAGACGCCCGTTTCTGTCCTGCACCATCCGCGCTGCCGGATTGAGCACACGCCAGACGAAAGGCAGCACCATAATGGCATTGAGCACGATGACCACCACAGGCGCCATCAGCTCCACCGCATCGAAAACCAGCAGCAGCAAAAACCAGCCCGCCGCCAATGTCACCACCGGCACCACAAGAACGAGACTGGCGATCGCATCGGAAAATCGCGTCCAGCCGTCATCCGGCAGGATCCCTCTGGGATGATGGAGATAGGCCAGCATGAGAAAAACAACGAAAAGAGCAAAATGCGCCGCCGCCACGGAAACGCTCAGGGATGTCAGCACCGCATCCATGACCTCCTCCCGGAGAAGCACCGTTGTGGAGAATGCGGCAACACCATCGATGATCACCGCCGCCAAAGGCAGGATGAGATAGAGCGCCGCCATCGTGATGACCGCCACATCCCAAACCCGCGCGCCAGCCCTGTATGCAAAGGGATGCCGCACATCCCGGCGAAAGCTGCCCGCTTCGCCCTGCTCCGGCGCCCCGAAATATCGCAGAATGATATGAACGGCCGCCATCAGCATGAGCTGCAACAAAGAGAGCACCATGGCCCGCTCTGGCATGAAATCGAACCGCAGCGCCTGATAGATTGCCACTTCTAGGGTTGTGGCCGCCGGCCCGCCTCCGAGGATGAGAACCACGGTGAAACTCGTTGCGCACAGCATGAAGATCAGCACGCCCACTCCAGGCAGCACCGTTCGCATCGCCGGCCACTCCACCAGCGTGAAAACCCGCAGCGGCGGCATGCCCAGTTGCGCTGCCAGCCGCCAGTATTCTCCCGGCACACCTTCCAGCCGGGCCAGCAAGAGCCGCGCCGCCAGCGGCACATTATAGAAGGCATGCGCCATGAGAATGCCGGTCAGGCCATAGATGGACACATCCGTATCGACACCGGCCAGGTAAATCAGGTGGCGAATCCAGCCCTGCCGCCCCCACACCGCGAGAAACCCGAGAACCACCACGATCTGCGGCAGCACCATGGGCAACAGCATGAGCCTTTCAAGCCACACCCGCCCGGCAAACGCACCACGGCGGAACAGGCTGCGCGCCAGCAGCAGGCCGCCCATCAGAGACAGCAGCGTGGACAATAGCGCCTGCAGAAAGGTGAACCCCACCACATGCCAGACATAGGCATCACGCAACGTTTCCATGAAATCCCGCACACCCGGCGGTGCGAAAACGGCCAGCCCGGCAAGAGCCAGAATCACGGGCATGAGCAAAAGCGCCAGCCCGAGAAACGTCAGCCCCTTGCGGGTACTGCGCCAAAAAGGCACCTTCCGGCATACCGGCTCAGTCACCGGCACATCACCGCTTCCTGCTGCGAAAAGCCTGCGCGACATCACCAATCCGGCCTAATCGCTCATCGCCCGCAGCCATTCCGCGATCCAGGCCTTGCGGTTGGCAGCCACCTCTTCAGGCGAGAGCAGCAGCGTACGCTCCGGCTTCACCAGCTTTCGGAAGGCCTCTGGCAGCGGTTTCGATATCGGCGCCGCGGGAAACATCCAGTTCCGGGTGGGAATGTGATCCTGAAAGGCCGGCGTGAGCATGAAAGCCAGAAAACGCCGCGCCAGCGCCTCGTTCCTGCCTTTGACCGCCGCCGCCAGCTCGATCTGCAAATAATGCCCCTCGGCGAATTTTGCTGCCCGATAGCGGTCTGTTTTCTCCTCGATCATGTGATAGGCGGGCGAGGTGACATAGGACAGGACCAAGGGCGCCTCGCCCTTCAGAAACAGACCATAGGCCTCCGACCAGCCCGGCGTGACCGTCAGCACCCGCCGTTTCAGACGGCGCCAGGCCTCAGGCGCCCTATCCCCGTAAACCGCCTTCATCCACAGCAGAAAACCAAGCCCCGGTGTAGAAGTGCGCGGATCCTCGAGAATGATCTTCTCGCTTTCCGGTCCTTCCACCAGCGCCTTCAGGCTCTGTGGCGGATTCTTGATCTTTTCGCTGTCGTAAATGACGGCGAAATGCGCCCAGTCATAGGGAACGAACACGTCATCGGTCCAGGCCACGGGCAATTTGAGAGCGGAAAGGTCCGTCCCGTGCGGTGCCAGCAATCCCGTGGCCTTCGCCTCCACCATGATGTTCGTATCCACGCCCAGGATCACATCAGCCTTGGTGCGCTTGCCTTCCATGCGCAGGCGGTTGAGAATGGCCACCCCATCACCCAGCGCCACGAAATGCACCGCGCAGTCACAAACCTGCTCGAAGGCCTTCTTGATTGCCGCGCCCGGCCCCCAGGACTGCACGAAGCTGTCATAGGTATAGATCGTCAGGCGGGGCCGCTCCTTGGCCTGTGCCTTTGAAAGCCAGGCACCGGGCACAACGCCCGAGAGCATGAAGACCACGAGCACAAGAGCAATTCCGACAAGCCGCATTCCGCGCATGTGACAATCTCCTTGATTTATGCGGCTTCGGGAGAAGCGGGAGAAGACACACCCGGCCCGGAGTGCTTGGCCAGTGCGCAACGCGCCCCAAAGGTGGTGGGAACAAATGGGGCGCTTTGCTGATCAGAAGGACGCTCCATACGCTCCACTCCCTCCGCCGGCATGACCCGGATCAGGTTCCACGGGTTGGCATCCCTTGCATGACATGCACACGGATGCCTCTCAGCCTCTCAAGGAGGCACCCCGGAGAGCTTGGTTCAAGGGTAGGCATGCCACGATTGCGGCGCAAGAGGCGCCATGAGGGGCGTACAAATATTTTTTTCTGGAAACGCCTGCGGGAATGCCCTATAAGGCACGCCTGAACCGCACCTGCGCGCTCCCGGCAAAGGGGCGCGCGGTCTTGCGTTTTATCCGAGGGTTCGGCGACTTTCTGGAGACGAAACGATGGCAGTTCCGAAGAAAAAGGTCACCCGCTCCAAGATCGGCAAGCGCCGCGGCGGCCATCGCAAGGAAATCATCACCTATGTCGAGGACAAGCAGACGGGCGAGCTGCGCCGTCCGCACCACATCGACCTCAAGACGGGGATGTATCGCGGCCGCCAGATTCTGGAACCGAAGGAAGAATTTTAAGGTCTGCACCTCCTCCTGATCGGTTTCACAGTCTTTCACAGGGAGCGCATCATTCCGACGGATGATGCGCTCTTTTCATTATCAGGCAGGCGTGCTTTGCGACTTGATATAGGCGTTGTATTCCTTGATGGCCTCCTTGATATCCTTGAAATAAATGAGCCGGCCGTTCAGCAGGATTGCGGCGGAATCGCAATACCGTTCAAGGATGCTTGCCGAGTGTGCCACCATGATGATATCGGCATTTTTCAATTTGCTCGAGAAAACATCCTGGCATTTTTTTCTGAACACCGCATCACCCACGGAGAGGATTTCGTCCACCAGATAACAGTCGAAATCGATGGCCATGGACAGGCCGAAGGCCAGACGCGCCCGCATGCCCGATGAATAGGTTTTCACCGGCATGTTGTAATGCTCACCGATTTCGGCAAAGTCCCTGACGAATTCCTCCACCTCCTGCACGTCCTGCCCATAGATCCGCGCCACGAAGCGGGCGTTCTCCTTTCCCGTCATGCTGCCGGCCAGACCACCCGAAAATCCCAGCGGCCAGGAGAGACGCACATATCGGGTAATCGTGCCGGCTGTGGGCTCTTCAGCGCCTGCCATGAGGCGGATCAGCGTGGATTTGCCGGCTCCATTCAGCCCGAGAATGGCAATGCTGCGCCCCTTTGGAAAATCGAAGGTGATGTCATCAAGGACGATCTTCTCCCCGTTTCTCAATTTGTATTTTTTCGTCACACCTTCGAGGCGGACGTTGAGGAGCTTTTCTTGCAGCATGAGACAAAACACCGAAAAGCACGCAAGGCGAGCGCTTGCACTGGTTGAGCCCCGTCCCTTTTGTAGAGTGTTCTCATGTGTTAGTCTAGTTCCGGTCGCGACGAAGCATGGCACAACCAAACGGGACCGGGGGCATGTCCAACGAAAAAAGAAAGGTGATTCCGGCGCCATTCGCCAAGAAACCCCAGGAACTTCTTATGGAGGCGGCCAAGGCAGCCCCCGACAGATCCGCAAAGCGATCCGGCCGGAAGAAGACCTATGTCGCGTGGTCGTATTTTCTGTTCGTGATCCTGCCCACCACACTTGTAGCCCTTTATTACGCTTTCATTGCGGCGGACCAATACATGGTGGAAACCCGCTTCGCCGTAAGGGACATGAACGTTTCCCTGGGAAACAGCCTGCTTTCTAATCTCGGCCTTGGCGGCGGCGGCATCGCAACAAGCGATACATACATCATTAGGGAATATATTCACAGCAGGGAAATACTGACAAATATTGAAAAAAAATATCACATAAAAGAAAGATACATGAAGCCAAAAAATGACTTATGGGCAGCACTACCCAAAGACTCAACCTTTGAAGAATTCTTGAGATACTGGAAATATATGACACAAGTAGACCTTGATCGAATTTCTCACATAATAACCATAAAAGTTTTTGCCTTTTCTGCGCGCGACGCCTACGAAATTTCAAAGGCTATACTTGAAGAAAGTGAAAGAATGATCAACGAACTCAGCGAGCGTGCCAGACAGGATGCGGTTGCTTACGCAGAGAAGGAAGTGGCCAAGGCAGAAGAACGCATCAGGGAAATCCGACAGAAGATGCTGAAGTTCAGAAGCACCACCCAGCAGGTGGACCCGGCCAAACAGGCTGAAGTGCAAGTTGCTCTCATCGGCAAGCTTGAGGAGCAGCTTGCCCATCTCAAGGCCAAGCTTGCTGAGACGAGAAACTATCTTTCCAGAAACGCGCCCACGGTGATTTTCTTGCGCAACCGGATCAAGGCAGTCATGAAACAGATCGAGGATGAAAAAAAGAAGCTGGGGAACGCCCTGAAAAACAAGGATTCAAAAGCCAAGAGCCCTGGCATGAACACCCCCCTCAGTGAGACCCTTTCCGAATATGAGGAACTTCTTGTGGACAAGGAGTTCGCCGAAAAACTTTATCTCTCGGCACTTTCGGGCCTGGAACAGGCACGCCTGATCGCCAATAAGCAACAGCGATACCTGGCCACATTCGTGCGCCCCTATGTTCCAGACGAGGCCCGCTTTCCCAAGCGTCTGAGAAACACGTTCTTTGTCTTTTTGGCTCTCACATTGCTTTGGGCCCTGAGCGTCGTGATGTTCCAGTCGATCCTGGACAGGATCTGAGCCATGCCGGTATCGCTCCTGCCACGCAAAACGATCTGGCAGTCCTTCGTCGAACAGGCCCGCGTCATAACTGCCCTGCTTCTGCGCGAGGCCTCGCTCAGGCTCGGACCGTTCCGTTTTGGACACTTCCTCATCATCATGGAGGTGCTTTGGGGAACGACGTTTCTCGGATTCATCTGGCTATATCTTGGCAGGCCCGCCCCCTACGGTGACAGTGTCATCTTCTACATGTTCACCGGCATGTTTCCCTTCACGCTCTACAGAACACTCCACACACGCGTCTCCGCGGCTCTGGATGCGAACAAGGCCCTGCTCAGTTATCCCGTCGTCCGCCCTGTCGATACTCTCATCGCTCGCGCCATTCTGGAGAGCATGTTCCAGCTTGCGGCTCTCATCATTTTCTATCCGACGTTCATCTGGATGGGCGCGGCCAATTTTCCAGCCCATCCGGTCGAAATGTTTGCAGCCCTGGGCGCGACTTTTCTTCTCGGTTTTGGCCTCGGGGCGACAGGCATGATCCTGCGCAGTATGTTCAAGAGTTGGGCGATTATAGATGGCATGATTGCAAGAACGCTGTTTTTCATATCGGGGATTTTCTTTCCCATAGAGTACCTTCCACAGGAAATTCGAGATGTTCTTTACTGGAATCCTCTAGTGCATGCAATAGAATGGTTCAGATATTCTATTTATTATGGCTATGATACGCAGACCTTAAACAAGACTTATCTTCTGGCATTTGCTCTCATTTGTACAATCTTTGGCCTTGTCATGGAAAGAATACGGCGCCCCTTGTTGCTGCAAATCAATTGACGAAACGAAGGGTGGTTATGTCTTCGATAAAGGCTCCATCTGGCCTGAATTCACTTCTTGCAAGCCACAGGAGGTTGCCCGACCCGGCCGGGGCCATCGTTGATATCATCATCCCCGTTTACAACGGCATGGAACATGTCGTCCGCTGTCTTGCCTCCCTTCTTGCTGCCAGATGCAAAACCCCCTTTCGGGTTATCGTCATTGACGATGCCAGCACTGACCGGCAGCTTTCCCGGGTTCTGGATCGCCTCGCCGATCAATTGGGATTCACTTTGCTGCGCAATGAACAAAACCGTGGGTTTGTTCACAGCGCCAATAAAGGCATGCGTTATTCAGCCAATCGCGACGTCGTTCTGCTCAATTCGGATACGGAAGTCTACAATGACTGGCTGGATCGCCTTCGCCAGGCTGCATATCTGAAGGAAAACATTGCCACGGTCACCCCTCTGACCAATAACGGCACAATCCTCAGCTATCCCTGCTATCCGGAGGGTGGCCCCCCTCCCCCCGACATATCCGCCCGGGACCTCGATCGCCTTGCTGCACGATTGTTTTCCGGTCATGTGGTGGAAATCCCGACAGCCGTTGGCTTTTGCATGTATATCCGGCGTGAGGCCCTGCGAAAGACGGGCCTGTTCAATGAAACTGTGTTCGGCCGCGGCTATGGCGAAGAAAATGATTTCTGCCTCCGCGCATCCCGCCTCGGTTTCGTTCATGTTGCTGCACCATTCGTCTTCGTCAGGCACGACGGAGGAGCCTCCTTTGGCGAGGAAAAGAAACGACTGATACGGGAACACCTCAAAATTCTGAACAGAAAATACCCAGGCTACGATGCGCTCATCCGCGATTTCGTGAAACGTGATCCTCTCCGCCCCTGTCGTGAAGTGCTCGATGAGGCCCGCCTGCGCCGTCAGCGCCGGTCTTACAATGTTGTCCTTCTCTCACATTCCCGTGGTGGCGGCACAGAAGTGGCCGCAAAGAAGGACGTCCTTGAACGTATAAAAAGAAACGAAGGCGCATTCAGGCTTTTGCCCGTTCCGGGAGATAAAGGGCGTACGTTGTTGCGATTGGGGCACATGCATACGGGACCGATGCGCAATCTCGGCCCATTCGATCTCCAGGACGGCGGCGACAGACGAAAGCTCGCCTCAATCTTGCGCGAATTGAAAGCAAGGGAACTGATCATTCATCACACGATTGATCTCGGCGCGAATGCGCCAGAGGTTCTGATGCGTTTCAGCGAGGAAGCCTCTCTCCCCTATGTGTTTGCCGTTCATGACTATTTGCCTGTATGTCCCCGGGTCACCCTTACTCTGCCCAAGGGTATTTATTGCGAGGACGGAGAGCGACTGGGCTGCCACATCTGCCTGTGGCGGTACGGCTCGGAATTTGGCCGGCCCCGTATCGAGCGCTGGCGCAAGATGTGGAAGACTTTTCTCCTCAAGGCCGAAGAAGTCCATGTCCCCAACGTGGACGTCATGCGGCGTCTTGAGCACTGGTTTCCGGATGTTCCGGTCTCCTGCTCCCCCAATCACCCGCCGATCACCGGGAAAATCCGCATAAAAAACCCATCCAAAAAGAACGCTCCCATGCGCATCGCCGTTCTCGGCGCCATCGGCTATACGAAAGGCTTTGAGGTCCTGCGCCGCTGCGCACGTTTCATCCGTAAGAAACACCTCCCCATCGAATTGATGGTCATCGGCCACACGCGCCATGACAAGGTCTTGGAAAAGCTGGGAGTCACCATCACCGGCCCGTATGATGACGCAAAACTCCAGACGCTTATCGTGCAGCATCACCCGGATTGCATCTTTCTCCCCTCGGTATGGCCGGAAACCTATAGCTTCACGCTCTCTCACGCCCTGGAAAGCGGCCTTCCCATCGTCACCTTCGACATTGGCGCCATGGCCACCCGCACCCGGGGGCTGGAGCACGCCCTGCATCTCCCGCTTGCTTGGCGCAATGCGCCCGATCGTATCCTGCCAACCGTCATGGAATGGTTGGACGATCTAACCAGCCGGGCAAACGCGCTCAACGGCAAAGCCTTTTCCGAGCCAGCGTGGCAGAAGCCTTTTTCTTTTTTCAGGAAATCTCTCCGGGATGTTCGTGCGGCAGACAGGAGTTATCTGATTTTTTTCACGCCCCGTTCCGGCAGCAGTTATCTCACCGAACTCCTTGCTTCCACAGGCTGCTTTGGCAACCCTCAGGAGTGGTTCAATCCGGCCTGGATGGGCAAGGTCATGCGCAATCTCGGCGCGCCGACACTGCCCGATTATATCCAGGCACTTCTACGTCTTCGAAAAACCGAAAACGGCGTTTTCGGAGCGGAATGCACCATCGAACAAATTGAACGGTTGGGACGGGAAAAGGACTTCATCACCTTCTGGCCCAAAAACCTGACGCCTGTGCTGCTTTATCGTCGCGATATTCTCCTGCAGGCCATTTCTCTCTACAAAGCGACAGAAACCGGAGTGTTTCATATCCGCAAGGACGGAAAGACGCCTTCTCCTCCATCGCCTGAAATACGATCCGTTACATACGATGCCGATCGCATCCGGCATTGGCTCCTCCATATCCTGCACCAGGAGGAGCGACTGCTGCGCTTCATCAAGAGAAACAAACTCACCCCGCATATTCTCGACTATGAACAGCTCGTTACGATCCCGCCCCAGGAAGTGGTTCGGACTTTCGCACGCTGGCTTGACATCGATACAAACTCCTGCAAGCCGGCAATTCCCATGCATTGCAAGGTCGGCAATGAGGAGAATCTGATCTTCCGTGACAGGTTCAAGTCCAAAGAAAAGGATTTTCTGAAACGAATTGCCAAACGGAGAATGGCGCTTTACCGAAGTCTCGGCAGGGACCTTCCGCTTTCATCCTGAGCCTTTCATGTCGGTTTCGGCGATACCGAAAAATTCAAGCCAGAAACGCCGCGCCTTTGCACGTCCATCAAGCCTGCGCGCCAGGTCCGCTCCCTTCATGGCAAGGCGCTGCAAGCGCTCCCTATCGCTGAGCACTTCCATGAGATATTTTTCCGCTGCATCGGCATTCACCGGTATCATTACACCGTTTTCCCCATTTTCAATCACCGAAGAGAAAGGCGGCGTGCGCGTATAGATCCCCGCCGCACCAAAAGCGGCCGTTTCCAGGACCTTGTTCTGCGACCGTGCGGAATTGAAGGCTGTGGCTTGATTGAACACGAGATGGACATGAAAACGTGCACGCTTGAGCATCTGGGCGTATTGGGGCCAGCGCTTGGGCGAGCAGACGATGACTTGCGCATGTTTTTTGAGTTTTTCCGGCGTATGCCGGCCAAGAAAGAGCGTCAGCCGCGCATGGGGCAAGGTGTCGAGTATTCTGCACAAGACAGTTTCATACATGACAAGGTCCGGTAAATGACTCCTCGTCCCGGCAAAAACTAAATTGATGCCCGCCTTTCCCTCCGCCTTATTGGGCAGAAAATGTGCGTGATCATCACAGACATGTACGGCACTGGGCAAAAGCTGCACCAGGCGCTTCCCCCGATATGCACGCAGAATACGTTCGCTCGGGGCGCAAATCGTGTCCACACGCGCAAGAATGTCCGGCAGCACCTCTTCCCGAAAACGTAAAAGCCGCCGTCTGTAGTCTTCCGGCAGCTCCGCTGCATGATCCAGGGAAAAGAGATCATCATCGATGACATAGGCGCATCGCTCAGGTGCGAGGCGCTCCAGCAGCAGAAGTTCCCTCCGTGTCGCATAGCGCAGAATGACGGCCCGACCGTTCCCCATGAATACATAGGGCCCCAGCTGGCGAAGGGGCCCGTGATGCCGGCGCCATCCCCTCTTTCCGATAACATCCACAAGTGGGATGCCGAAATAGAGATCGATTGTCGGAATCCGATCTTTATTCCAGGAAAAAAACACGATACCCCCGTTATCATGAATATCACCACATCTCACAACATATACGAGAATGCGCCTGTCACATCGAGGTCAAATGCCGATCCTTTCGCATTTGCCTGTGCTCCGACTGCGTAAATAACACGCAGGCCGCATGGGCATATGCAACCCGAATGATCGGCGCATTTATGCCGCATATATTCATTTATATATTGACGCGTGCATGCAGTCGTGAATCATGACTTATGCGATAAATTGCCTTTGTCACATGCCTGCCGAGGGGAGAGTGCCTTTCTTCGCGCTGTGACAGAGAAACGCCAAGGGCGTCGACATCCGGGCCTTTAAAGGGGCACCCTTCGGGTTTCTTGCGCCCTATCGGATGTCTTTTCGGGGATACAGGGGGGAGTTCGTGAGTACCGTCAAAGCGTATGCGACACGCATGCACGAGAAGGATCTGTGCATCGCTGAAACTCGCGAAAAATTCAGAACCAGTCCATCATCGTGTTTCGTCAACGGCACTGCCCGGAAAGAGGATGACATACCCTTTCCAAGCCACGAGCAACGTTTTTCAGCCTTGCCGTTTTCGCGACACCACACCACGAAACAGGCACTTCACGAGGCAACCGGAGATATTGACCGGCTGACAGACAACGTATTTCCGCCGCTTCGCCCCGAAGATTTCAAAAACTTTGAAGAGACTCATATGATCAATTTTTCAAATGATATCCCGACAATCTCTCTTGAAACAACAGAAATGCCCTCACAATCCTTACGAAAGGCTTGTTATCCTTCCGCATCATCACAATCGTTGTCATCTTCATCATTCTCCAGAAAAAGAAATCATTCTTTGTCGCGCGGAACACTTCAAGACACCTGGCGCACCCCTCTCCTGCCCTTCTCGGATTGGAGGCAGATGAACGGGCGCGCTTTTTCCCGGGCCGCCTCGTTGCATCTTCATGATGAAGGATCTCGGTCTCACCATTTCCCAGCATCCTTTGTTCCGGATATCGATGGCCTCAGGGCCATGCATCACGCACAATTCTCACATCTTGTCGCAACATTGCGAGACAATCCGCATCTACGTGAGAATGTTTGCCGGACACGCACCATCAATCTTTACGAGAGGAGACACGAGCAGAACACAATCGGCGGAAGTGCAAGAACAGAGAGGATCTGGATCGTCGGCGCTCCATGGGCGCTCAAATTTCTTGATCCACGCACAACCGACACATCCGTTCATGATCCTTATCCCGCCCCTCATGCATCCAACACGCCAAGTTGGCCCGGCCGGATTGTGCGCGTGCCCGGCCCGCTTTTCCTTGCTGCCATTTTTCACGCATGGGGAAAGGATCTCGCGGCAGAGGCCTTGAGCGTTCTGAGAACACGTTTCCCTCAGCTCACGGCGGAACGAACGCTCAGCCCGCAACAAAAGCGGCTTTGCCTTTTCCTGGGCATCCCTTTTCTTGCCTTAAGCCTGATCGCCCCTGTGACAACCTGGCTTGCGGCAAGTGCCTTGGCCACCATCATTTTCGCCTTTGTGATACTCACCCGCCTTTTGGGCCTGCGTACACGGCAACGCCGCCCTCTGCGCATCCCGCTTTCTGATGCGGCTTTGCCCGTCTACACCGTTCTCGTCCCGCTCTATCGGGAAACCGCAGTCATCGATCAGCTCCTTGCCGCCTTGTCCGCGCTTGATTATCCGCGGGACAAGCTGGATGCCAAACTCGTCATTGAGGCAAGCGACCAATCCATGATCGAGGCCTTGCAAAGGCGCATCCTTCCGCCATGGCTTGAAGTAATCACAGTGCCGGACATCGGCCCACGCACAAAGCCCAAGGCCCTGACCTATGCCCTGCAGTTCGCTCGGGGGGATTATGTGACCGTCTTTGATGCAGAAGACATTCCCGATCCGCGCCAGTTGCGCCTGGCGGCGGAAACTTTCGCTGCCGCGCCTGCATCCGTGGCCTGTCTGCAGGCCCGCCTGGGCTGGTATAATGCCCAGGAATCCTTTTTCAGCCGCATGCTGGCCCTGGATTATGCTGCACATTTCGAGGTCATCCTGCCCTGGCTCTCAACACACGGCTGGCCCCTCCCACTGGGCGGCACGTCCAATCATTTCCGAGTCGAGGCGTTGAAGACGGCAGGCGGCTGGGACCCCTGTAATGTCACCGAAGATGCCGATCTCGGCCTGCGTCTGGCGCGATTTGGCTGGCGTGCCTTGATGTTACCTTCTTACACCATGGAAGAAGCCTGCATTTCATGGCGCGCATGGAAGGCGCAACGCGCCCGCTGGCTGAAAGGCTGGTTGCAGACCTGGCTGGTTCACACGCGCGCACTTGGACAGCTGCGCAAGCAGGGCGGCCTGGGTGCCTGCTTCGTTCTGCATGGCATCATAGGCGCCGGGGTCCTCTCTGCCCTGCTGCATCCCATCTGTCTTGCCGTTCTCGTATGTTCCGCCCTGCATGATGGCGCTCTCACGCTCAACCCGCAGCATCCATTCACTCTGTTCGCCCTGATTGTGCTGGCCGGTGGCTATGGCCTTGGCATCATCACGGCCGCGGTCGGCCTTCACCGAAGTGGGCAGCGGCATCTCACCCCCTGGCTCGCTCTCCTGCCCGTCTACTGGCTGATGATTTCCGCCGCGGCCTGGCTCGCCGTATGGGATCTCCTGCGTCGTCCTCATCACTGGCGCAAGACGACACACGGTCTCTCCCGCCATAGCCGTGCCAGAAATCGCGCGCTTGCCGGGCTGTGGGCCCGTGATTATCGGAATCGTCTGCACCCAACACCACAAACGCATCCGGCCTCTCAGAGGCCAACCGGTAATTCGCAAAACAGCCCCGCGTCCCCACCCAAGCACCTCGGTTAAGCATAATATCGGGTGGCCTAAGTGGGGGCGCGGGGCGGTGGGTGGTATGAAGATTCGGCGAAAGGCGAATTTTCGTTTGGACTCTCAGGAAAAAACGTGGGCATTTTTCTCCCATGCTTTCTCCTTGGAAGAATGTTTCACCATCACTATAAAAACGATTGCAGAACGCATCTCGAACGTGTATAGTCACCTCGATCAAGGATCGAGGAGGGGCTCATGCTTACGGCCAAGCAATATGAACTTTTGCTGTTCATCCATCAGCGGATGAAGGAGACGGGCATTCCACCATCATATGATGAAATGAAGGAAGCGCTGGGGCTGCGCTCCAAGTCCGGCATTCACCGGCTGATCACCGCGCTTGAGGAGCGCGGGTTTATCCGCCGCCTGCCGCACCGGGCGAGAGCGCTTGAGATCATCCGCCTGCCGGAGGCCATGACGCCACGCATCGCCAGCCCCCGGCCAATGGGCTTCACCCCCACCGTTATCGAGGGCGATGGCGGCGCGCAGGAGAAAAAGAGCAGCGCTCTTGCCGAGATGAAGGCCCAGGTCATTCCCGTCATGGGGCGGATTGCCGCCGGTGTTCCCATTTCGGCCATTCAGGATCACACGCATGACGTGACCGTTCCGCCCGAGATGCTGGGGCCGGGAGAACATTTTGCCCTGGAGGTGCGCGGCGATTCCATGATCGAGGCCGGCATTCTCGATGGCGACACCGTCATCATCCGCCGCACCGATGTCGCCCACAACGGCGATATCGTTGTTGCTCTCATCGACAATGAGGAAGCCACGCTCAAGCGCCTGCGGCGCAAGGGGGGCTCCATTGCTCTGGAGGCGGCCAACCCCGCTTATGAAACCCGCATCTTTGGGCCGGATCGCGTCAAGATCCAGGGGCGCCTCGTTGGCCTTCTGCGCCGGTACTGAAGGGCAAAATGGTGGCCCCTTATGGCGAAACCTCTCTTTGAGAGGAGCGAAACCATAGCATTGGATCGTTGGCCGACAAGGTAAGGAAGGGTGAAAGAAGCATCGCGTGTGCCAAACGCTAGCCCTGAAAGGGGGCGATTACGGGAACGGCCATAAAGGATCGGTGTTGGCAGCAATTGATGGGTGAAGGCGTGACATGTTATGGCCTCACGGCCGTCTTCTCAGAAGGCCCCCCTTTCTTGATCAGCGGTTTGAAGGTGCGCACGCTCTGCGTGAGGGCGGGGTTTTGCACAGGGAGATCGCAACAATGATTGACGCCTGCGCGCCATCCGTGCCTTTTTCCTGAACGGCCCGCTTTTTTTGCAGCCACCCGCGCGGGCGGCGGATCGATGCGGAACAAAACCAGCGCGCGGGCGCTCATCGCGGGAAGGGCAAGCAGTGGCGCATGTCAATGGCAGGCGGCCACAATATGGATGCAAAAGGACAAAAGCCATGGCAGGCTCAGTGAACAAGGTCATTCTCATTGGCAATCTGGGCGCTGATCCCGAAGTGCGCCACACGCAGGATGGGCGGCCGGTGGTCAACCTGCGCATTGCCACCACGGAAAGCTGGCGCGACAGGACAACCGGCGAGAAACGCGAGCGCACGGAATGGCACCGCGTGGTCATTTTCAATGAAGGCCTTGCCCGTGTTGCCGAGCAGTATCTGCGCAAGGGCTCCAAGGTCTACATCGAGGGCCAGCTGCAGACCCGCAAGTGGACCGATCAGAACGGCATAGAACGCTATACCACCGAAGTGGTTCTGCAAGGGTTCAACTGCGCGCTGACCATGCTGGATTCCCGCGCCGCCGCCTCCGCCCCCGGCATGGCTGCGGGCATGGCCGCCCCGGCAGCCGCACAGGGCTTCAGCGAACCGATGGCACCCGGCGTGGATGATCGCGCCCAGCCGCAAGCAGCGGAAAGCCCGTCTTTCGCCCGGGATCTCGACGACGATGTGCCCTTCTGATCCTTGGTGGCGGAAATGCACAAATGAATGCCGCTGATAGAATGAGCGATGTGACACACGATACAAAACCGCTGATTTCCTCGTCACCTCGCGGATCAGTCAGGGCCTTGAGCCGTAAACTCATGCGCTTGTTGCCTGAAATACCGCCCAATCTACGGTATGACATTGTGCACGTCATGTAATGGCAAGGCAAGTGAATTGGCGACGTAACTGATTGACTTACAATATAAAAATAACGCCCTCTCAGGCGAACAAGGCAGGATGAAGGTCTAATGCCCCGTGGTTTCGCGCTTGTCCTCGGTCGCGCCTGAAGACGCACCAGCAACACATGACATGCGCGGCCAACCTTCCCCGGCTTCATTCAGCCTTTCAAGACGCGGGCGTCCTTCAGCTCCAGAGGCGCTGTGGCCAGCACCTCGGCGATGCGTTCTCCCGCATGGCCGTCGCCATAGATCATCGAGGCCGGATAGGGCCCATGCGCCATCTGCTTTTCGATCGCCGCGCGAATGGCTGCCGCATCATGCGGCACGTCAATGACATTCGGCCCGCGCTCGCGTGAGACCTGCCGGTGCCCGATGTTCACGGCCGGCACACCAAGAAAGGCGCACTCTCGGATCGCTACCGAGGAATTGCCGACAATCCCCCTCGAGTTGACCAGAACCCTGTAAAACACTTCCGGCGGCAGATTGCGGAAAAAGTGCACCTTCGGCAAAAGCCCTCGCTCGCGCCAGACACGCAAGGCCTTGGATGTGGCATCCGAGCCCGCATCCACATTCGGCCAGAACCACAGCGCCGGAACATCCAGCGCCGAGACTGCCTTCAGCGTCTCCTCCGCCTGGGAATAGGCCTGGTCATATTCCGTGGTTACCGGATGCTGCATCACCACAATATAGGGCCCATGAATGTCAAAGGTCGGCCCCGCGCCGCCATACCGGTCGAAAAAATCCTTCGGCAGGCGTGGATCTTGAGTCGCCCGCGCCGCAAGATCTATGGAGGGACAGCCCGTCAGGTATACCGTATCCGGGTGCTCCCCCATGCTGATCACGAAATCCGCCGCGCCTTTGGAGGCCACCAGATGCAGATCGGAAAGTTTCGTTACGGCATGGCGCACCCTATCGTCGATGTTGCCGGTCACCTCACCGCCCTGAATGTGTGCCAGGGGGATGTTCATGTAGCTGGCGGCGATGGCCGTGGCGATGGTCTCGAAGCGATCGGCGATGGTCACCACAACATCGGGTTTCAGGTTATCCAGCGCCGTAGCCGTTTCAGTGAGGCCAATGGCGGTGGATTTCGCCTGTGTCACTAGGTTTTCACCTTCCAGAATCGAATGAATGCGCCAGTTGATGGTAAAGCCATCCGCCTCCATCACACGCACCACCTCGCCATAGCGATGCAGCAGGGTGGAGGCCACGGCGATGATCTGCAGCTCAACGTCTCCCCGCGCCTTCAGGGCTTCAAGAGCCGTGCGCACCCGCGCATAGGACGGCCGCGCGGTAACCACCACGCAGACCTTGCGCTTCTCCTTCCCCATCTCCTGCCCCGCGCTCATGCAATGTCATCCTCTTTCAGCGGTGTTAACGCCGGCACATCGTGCTTCAGCTTCCGCCCCAATACGCGGAAATAGTCGCTGGCCGGCAGCCCCGTGCCCGGCTTGCGCGCAATCAGCACATCTTCCGTGATCTCTTCGCCCGCCTTCATGTCCCGCTTCAACATGAGGCTTTTCATGAAGGTTGCGCGCATTCGCGCCATGTCCTCCTTCAGCGCCGCCTTGTTAAGCGGGTTTGCGCGCATCGCCTCCACAAAGCGCACACCGCGCACCAGCTCGGCCATCTCCTCCACCGTCAGCGAGGCCACGACATCCGGCCCAAAGGCGCGGCGCGACAGCGTCAGATGCACCTCAATCACCTTCGCCCCTTCCCATGCGGCAATCAAACCGGGAAAAATCGTGGCGGAATGATCGGAAAGCCCCACCGTCGTGCTGAAGCGCTCCGCCAGATCGCACATGACATTGATGCCCACCTTCTCAGGTGGTGTGGGATAGCTGGAGGTGCACTGCATCAGACACAGGGGCGGATTGCCATGGTCCCGGATGAGCCGGACCGCCTGCCCGATTTCCTCAAGATCGCTCATGCCGGAGGAGAGCAGGATGGGAATGCCATCGCGGCACATCTCGATGAGCATGGGCACGTTGGTCACCTCGCCCGAAGCCACCTTCCACGCCGCCACCCCGCCAATGGCACGCAACAACTCCACCGCTTCCATGCTGAAGGGCGAGGAGAGAAAGGCCAGCCCCTTGTCTTCCGCGTGCCGCTTCAGGCCCGCCCATTGTTCCGGCGTGAACTCCATGCGTTTCCAGTAATCGTAGCGGGTCTCGTCCTGCGGCGAGAATTTCACCCGCCAGGGCTCCCCCGGCGTGCTTTCGGCATCGGCGATGTGTGTTTGGAATTTCACCGCGTCCACACCAGCCTCGGCGGCTGCATCGATCATGGCATGGGCAAAGCCCAGCGAGCCGTCATGCGCTTGCGCAATCTCGGCGATGATGGCGCACCGCGCCTCTGGTGATGGGTGTGCAAGCCAGTGCCACATGAAAGGTCTCAGCCCCGTTCGATGAAGCCCGCCAGAGGATCGCCACGCTCGGCGATGAGGCGTTCGGCCAGACGGAAATCCTCTTCGGTATCGATGCTGACGACCTCTTCGTCAACCACGATCGCGCGCGCCCGCCTTCCATGGATGGAATGCGTCCTGAGAAATGCCGGCACGCGCACGGCATAGGCCAGCCCATTGCGGATAAAGGTGGGATAGAGGCTTTGGCGATTCACATTGGGGCTGGCCTCGGGCATAACGAAATGCGCCGCGCCCGATTCATCCAGACGGAATTGCTTGAGTGCGTGATAGGGTTTCGGCACTTCCGAAACGGTGAAAGCCGCATCCCACCCCTCCGCTTCCGCCGCCAGCACGGTTTCGCGCACGATCTCAGGCGTGCGCAAGGGGGAAGTCGGTTCAAGCAGCGCCAGGGTATCGAAATGCTCACCCCGATGTGCGAATTCATCAAGAGTATGGCGCATGGCATCCGCCACCAGCGCCGTGTCGGAAGCCAGTTCTGGCGGGCGCAGCCATGGCACATCGGCGCCAAAGCGTTCGGCCTCTGCGGCATAGTCCGCACTGTCAGTGGAAACAAAAATGCGATCGAACAGCCCCGTGGCCCGTGCCGTCAAAACCGCCCGCGCCAGCAGACTGACACCATTGATGGCCCGGAGATTTTTCCCCGGCACGCCCTTGGATCCGGCCCGCGCCGGAATGATCGCCAATCGTTTCATGTTCCGACCGCCAACACCTGAACTGCCCCCAAAAGGCCGTCTGCACCTTGTGCCTTGTATTGGCAGGAAAGCCGCAATACAAGGCCGCATGCGGCCTGTCACCGAAAACGTCTTTCAGGAGCCTCTCCATGCTGATCGCGCCCAAGGGCCATGTTCTCTATCTGCCGGTGGAAACGGCAGCACGGGAGCTCGACGCCAAGCTCCTTCTCGCCCTGCATGCGGCAAGGCGAGGCTTCCGCGTGATCCTCGGCAGCCACACGATCCTGAACATGAACCTGCACAGGCTGCCGACGGGGATCTACCTTTTGCAGTCCTTCAACCGCCCGCGCCGGCGCATCGCCGGCATCCTCTCGCGCCTTGGCCATAGGATTGAGGCATGGGACGAAGAAGGTTTGGTCTGGCTGAATGAAGACGTTTACGCAACCCGCCGCATCGACCATGAAGTGCTTGCCCATGTTTCCCGCATATACGCCTGGGGCGAGCAACAGGCCGAAGCCCTGCGCAAGGCCGGGGTTAAAAACGACCTGGCCCTTACAGGCAACCCTCGCGCCGACCTGTTGCGCTCCCCATTGCTCGCCTTGCAGAACCAGGAAGCCGAAGCGCTGCGGAAGCGTTATGGCGACTTCATCCTCGTCAACTCGAATTTCGGCTGGCTCAACTATGCACTGGCCAGGGAAACCTTCGATCGTCGCGAACACCTGCAAGCCATAGCCAAACGATCCGGCCATCCCCTCGCCTATCTTGAGTTTCGCCAGCAGGTCTTTGAAACCTTTCTCAAACTCATTCCTGCCCTGGCGCACGCCTTTCCGGAGAGAACGATCGTGCTCCGCCCGCATCCTTCGGAAAGCCCCAAGGTCTGGCAGGAGGCCTTCGCGAAACTCCCGAACGTTCTGGTTCATTACGACAGCCATCTTCTTGCCTGGCTGTCGGCTTCCTCCTGCCTCATCCACAACAATTGCACCACGGCGGTGGAATATGCGATCATGGGGCGTGCTCCCATTTCCTTCGATGCCGTGCGCGCCCCCGAATGGGAAAGCCCCCAGCCCGGAGGCGTCAGCATCTCCGCACCCGACATCGATTCCGTCATCGACCTTATCCGCAATCCGCCACGACTGGACAGTGCGCGCCTTGCAGCCCTCGATCACATGCTGACACCACCGCCACCCGGAAGCTCAAGCGCCGAACAAATCGCCCTCCGGCTTTCCGAAAAGCGCATTCCGGCCGCGAAACCCGCCTGGAGCGGACGCTTGCGGGCCTTCCTGCGCGCATTCGAGAAGCGTCTTGCCGCCCAAACCCCCCGCTCTTCCAGCAATCCCGCCTATGTCTCGAGGAAAGTGCCGGACCTGACGACCACCGCCCTGCAGGAAAGAATCACCACCATGCACAAGCTGCAGAACTTGCCGGACCCGGCGCCGGCGGTGCATAAGGTATTGCCACATGTTTATCTTGTTGAAGGCGTATAGTGTATCAGATGCCGGAAAAGGTCCTCATCCTCCCCATCGACATCAAGAGCCGGGAATTCGATGCGCGCCTGCTGCATGCTTTGGTCGCGCTTGAACGGGGATGGACGGTCATCACCGGATCGAAGACGCTCATCAACCGAGCCATCTGGCGCCTGCCCCGGGGGGTTTATCTCTTCTCCACCATGGCTCAGGGGCGGCTCTTTCTCGCCAGAATGCTGAAGAAGATGGGCTACGCCACCATCGGCTGGGATGAGGAAGGACTGGTTTATGCCGATCGCGATCTTTACCTCGCTCAGCGGATCTCGGTAGAGACCATGCGCCTCATGGACAGTGTTCACGCCTGGGGGCAGGCCCATGCGGAGGATTTGAGAGAGGTGGCCATGGCCGCCGGACATGAAGTGAAGGTCAGCGGCAACCCGCGCCTGGATCTCCTCAAGCCCCGCCTCCGCCCGCTTTATGCCAAGGAGACCGAACGCATAAAATCCCGTTTCGGGAATTTCCTGCTGGTCGCCACCAATTTCTCATGGGCCAATCCCCATGTCATTACCGAGGACAAGACCCGGGATGCCGACCGTTTCCGGGCCGAGGGCGCACAAAGCTACATCGCCTATCAGCGCCGCATGAAGCAGGCGTTCATCGACGCCCTCGATGTCATTGCGCCCAAGGTGGACCTCCGCATCATTGTGCGTCCGCATCCCGTGGAGAACATGCAGGCATGGACGGATCTGGCGCAGCGGCATGAAAATATCCTCATCGAACGCAGCGGCGCCATCATTCCCTGGATCCTTGCCTCCAACGCCCTGCTCCACAGCAATTCCACCACAGGCGTGGAGGCCCGCCTTCTCGATAAACCCGCTATCGCCTTTGTGCCCTTTTCCGCTCCCCGACACGAAAGCCCGCTGCCAAACGGCGTTTCGATCCGGGTCACTACCGCCCAGGAGCTTCTTGATATTGTCCTGTCTATCCAGAACGGCGACATTCCCGATACCCAGGAGCAGGACGCCCTACTTGCCCGCTATGTACATATGCAGGATGATCTGTGCGCTTACACTTTCGTAAAAGAGGCAGAACGACTCTGGCAGACACCGCCGCCCGCCTCGGCACTTACGCCTCTTCTGCGCATGCATCTCTTCCTGCGCCATGGCGTAAAGTCTCTCAGATACAATCACCCGCGAGACATACACCGCAGAAACATTTATCCCGATACCTCTCTTTCTGAGATCGAAAAACGAATGGATGAAATCGCACGAGCAGCTAGAATTGATGCTAAATATGACATCAATGTAATTGGCAAAAATATATATAAATTATACCCTAAATAGAACACAATTCTATATCAAGTGGATATGAAAAATAAATAAAATCGTTTATATATAATCTTCTTACCAATTCAATTTCATCAGTTCCATAATATTTCTTGACTTTTTCCAGAGCCCCTGTCGCATGCGTTCTTTCTTCTTTTGATATGATATCATTTAAATTTACATCATTATAAATTCTTTTCACAACTGCCGGCAAATGATCATTGATATGCTCCAACCTGCCAATGAAATGATATCGTATCCGGTCAGGTCGCAAAAAATGAAATTGTGGCGCCCAATGCGGATTCAGATGCAGCTTTTGAGGCGAGGTCAGGGCCTGGAGAAATTCTCGGAAAGACACATCTGCATTTTCTTTAAAACCGAGCTTTTTGAGATATCTGTTTCTTTTCTTGCCGTGAACAATCTTTTCAAGATAGCTTGAAAGAATTCGAGTATAGGGATTCCTTACGAAAGTAAACCTGTAGAATTCATCTGATTCAAAAAGCGTTTTCAGATCGACACCAAGCTTGATAAAGCCCACGAGAGGAGAATCCTCCTTCTGAAGATAACCCTGCGGATCAGGCAGCCCCAGCGACCTGCTTTCGGCAATTTGAAGAAGGATCTTTAATTTTGAGCTCGCTACTTTTGGCGTGCAGAAATAGATGAACTTGTTTCTCTGTGAACAATGGGTGAGATAATCGAGCTTCTTGGCAGGATATCGCGTATATTTTTTCAACTTCACCGCCAGTATAAGTTTATCTGCAGAAAAGGTCATCGTGACACCATCCAACACCAAATCCTGCTCAAGATATCATAAACGCACAGCATGCTCACTCTGGCCTCGCCCTAGAAAGCCGCCGGGAAATTTTGGAAATTGCTGCACGACCGTTCATCCAATGCCTTTTATAAGGATTATTCCATCCCGACACTCTTGGCCAGAAGCCAGTTGACCGGGAGCCATTTTTTCGCTCTTGTGGCTAAAAGATCAAGCCGAAAGAGCTTTCAATACAAAAGAGAGCACCATGTGGAAGACCATCCGGTCCGTTTTCGCGCCCGTGCATCCGGAAGGCTACCCCTTCCTTGCCATCTTCGCCGTTGCAACCATTCTCGCCGGTTTTTTTCTGCCGGATGTCTTCTTCTGGGTTGGCGTGATCCTCACTGCCTGGTGCGCCTATTTCTTCCGCGATCCCGTGCGCACCACGCCTGTTCGTGAAGGACTTGTCATCGCGCCGGCCGATGGGCGCGTTTCCGACATCCGCGAGCTCACCCCGCCACCGGAGCTGGATCTGGATGAAGAAAAGCGCGTGCGCGTTTCCATCTTCATGAATGTCTTCGATGTTCATGTGAATCGCGCGCCCGTGGACGGCCGCATCACCGCCATCACCTATATCCCCGGCAAGTTCCTCAACGCCGAGCTTGACAAGGCCAGCACCGATAACGAACGTCAGGCCTTCGTCATTGAAATGGAGGATGGAAAGAAAATCGGCATGGTGCAGATCGCCGGCCTGGTGGCCCGGCGCATCGTGCGCTTTGTAGAGCGTGATGATGTTGTTCTTGCCGGGCAGCGCATCGGGCTCATTCGCTTTGGCTCGCGGGTGGATGTCTGGCTGCCGCCGAGAGTGAAACCCAGCGTGCTTGTGGGACAGAGGGCGATTGCCGGCGAAACCGTCATTGCCGATCTGTCCTGCACCTTGCCGCCGCCTCAGCCGCGCCGCTCCTGACCGCAGTGGCATCTTTTCCCGGATTTTGCGGTTTCATGCTATCCTTCTGGCTTCAGACATAAGTCCGGCATGAATCTTGCCGCATGTTGGCATTGATATCGCCCTCGCAGCCGGCAGCAGAGAGACCTGTTTCTCTCTGAAACAGCGAAATGGAAACACGCCGATGTCCACGCCCTTCAGACTTCACAGGAGTGATCGCCACCGTCAGAAGGAAAGGCGCCTTGAGCGGTTAAAGCGCATTCCGGTGCGTATCCTGTTGCCCAATCTGGTTACCCTTCTGGCCGTCTCCTCCGGTGTCACCGCCATCCGGCTTGGCATGGAAGGCCGCTTTCAGCTGGCCGTCGGCGCCGTCATCCTCGCCACCGTGCTTGATGCCATGGATGGCCGGCTGGCCCGGCTGCTCAAGGGCACGTCACGCTTTGGCGCGGAGCTCGATTCCCTGGCCGATTTCGTCAATTTCGGTGTCACGCCTGCCATTCTCATTTATCTCTGGTCGCTGAACGCGCTTGGCAATCTTGGCTGGATTGCCGCGCTGGCGCTGGCCATTGCCTGCGCTCTGCGTCTTGCCCGCTTCAACGTCATGCTGGACGATCCGGACATGCCGGCCTGGAAGAAGGGCTTTTTCGTCGGCATTCCCGCGCCCGCCGGCGCATTGCTTGCCATTTCTCCCATGTATCTGGGCTTTCTTGGCCTGTTTGCCGATGGGCACATGCTGGCGCCTTACGTGTTGCCCTGGGTTGTGCTCGTTGCCTTGGGCATGATCTCGCGCCTGCCCACCTTTTCCGGCAAGACCATGGGCAGCCGCATTCCGCGCGAGTGGGTGATCCCTCTGCTGGCCGGGCTTGTCTTTGCGCTGGCCATGCTGATCGCCTATCCATGGCACACCATGCTGATTGCCACCGCGGCCTATGTCATATCCCTTCCCTATGCCGTGCGCTCCTGGAAGCGCCATGAAAAGGCCCAGGCCACAGCGGCCGATGAAGCGGCAACCAAAGAGAACCGCCCGCATCAGGCCGACGCGGCTTAGAACCCAACCGAAAATTCATCAAGCCCACCCGCGTCCCCACCCAAACACCTCGGTTAGGCAAAATATCGGGTGGCCTAAATGGGGGCGCGGGGCGGTGGGCGGTATGAAAATCCGGCGAAAGGTGAATTTTCGTTTGGACTCACAAGGAAATGCATGAACGTTTCCACAAGACCAGGCATTGAAAAACCGCCTCCTCTGACCCGGGAGGCGGTTTTCTTGTTTGTTTAAAGCCCTGAGAGGCGCAAGCGTTACGCCACGCCTTGCTTTATTTCTCATACAGCACGGACGGCAGCCATGTGGCAACATCCGGCCAGAACCAGAGAATGATCAGGGCCAGAACCTGAATGATCACGAAGGGTATGACGCCTTTGTAGATATGGGCCGTTGTCACCTGCGGCGGCGCCACACCGCGCAGATAGAACAGGGCGAAGCCAAAGGGCGGCGTCAGGAACGAGGTCTGCAGGTTGATGCCCATCATAACCCCCAGCCACACCGGGCTCATCGTCTCGCCCGGCGCCACCTCCATCATCAGCAGAATGGGCGCGACAATGGGCACGACGATGAAGATGATCTCCAGAAAATCGAGGAAGAAGCCCATGATGAACATCACGCCCATCACCAACGTCAGCGCCGCGATGGTACCACCGGGCAGATTTTGCAGGAATTCCTCGATGTAAATGTCGCCTTCAAAGCCACGGAACACCAGCGAGAACATGCCGGCGCCGACAAGGATGACGAAAACCATGGACGAGATCTGCACCGTGGAGCGCCCCACCGAGGCCAGAACGGATGTGCCGTCCTCATCCTTGGCCTGGATCGTGCGCCAGATGGCGATGGCGATACCGATGACCACAATGACGGAGAGAGCAAGGGCCACGGCAATGGCAATCTTGTCCGAAAGCGGAATCACATCACGCTGCATGCGCAGATCGAAAAACAGCGTGATGATGAACAGGGCGAAAAAGGCCGCGCCCGCCGCCAGGATCCAGCGCGCCTTGTCCGGTGCGATCTTGTAACCGGCCAGCATGATGGCGCCCACCGCGCCCACGGCGGCCGCTTCCGTTGGCGAAGCCAGCCCCGCCAGAATGGAACCAAGCACGGCGACGATGAGAATGAGCGGCGCAAACAGCGTGCGCAGGAGCATCAGGAGAAACTCGCGCCGGTTCTGTATGCCCAGCTCGTCCCGCGGCACCGGCGGCGCCTCATCCGGCTTGGTGAGCGAGAAGAAGAACTGATAGACCAGATACATGCCCACCAGCATCAGACCGGGCAGCAAGGCACCGGCGAACAGGTCGTTCACCGAAACGGTGTCAGGCGCAAAATTGCCCATCTTGAACTGGGCGTTCTGAAAGGCGATGGAGAGCTGATCTCCCAGCAGCACCAGCACGATGGAGGGCGGAATGATCTGGCCCAGCGTGCCGGAAGCGCAGATGGTGCCGCAGGCGAAGGGGATGTTGTAATTGCGCCGGATCATCGTCGGCAGGGAAAGCAGCCCCATGGTCACCACCGTGGCGCCGACAATACCGGTGGACGCAGCGAGCAGGGCACCCACAACCGTAACCGAATAGGCAAGACCGCCGGAGAAGGAACCAAAGGCGCGGCCCATGTTGTCCAGAAGCTCCTCGGCCACCTTGGAGCGCTCCAGCATCACGCCCATGAACACGAACAGCGGCACCGCCACCAGCACCTCCGAACTCATGATGGTGAAGATGCGCTGCGGAAAGGCGGTGAGGATGGAAAGATCGAAGATGCCAAGAAGATCGCCGAGGAAGGCAAAGCCCAGGGCCGTTCCCGCCAGGGTGAACGCCACCGGATACCCCAGCAGCAACAGCCCCACCGCCGTGATGAACATGAGAACGACCATCAGGCCGTTGGAGATGTCCATGGTCCCCACTCCCGCTCAACGGACGTTCAGGATTTCTGCTCCGCGGCGCCGTCGTGGCCGGCGATGACCTCGCGTTCCTTTTCGACGACCTCCGGCGGCGGATTCTTCAGGTTGCGCCATGTCTTGTAGAGAAGAGAAAGCGCCTGCAGGAACAGAAGGATGGCAAAGATCCAGATAACCGTCTTGTAGGCCCAGATCAGCGGCAGGCCGGAGACTTCCGTGGAGCCTTCCCACACCTTCCAGGAATTGATCACGTAATCCCAGGAAAGCCACAGGGTGGCGATGGTCACCGGCATGAGAAGAAGGATGGTGCCGAGAAGGTCCACCCAGGCCTTGTAGCGCGGGCTGGCCTCGCCATAGATGATGTCCACGCGCACGTGCCCGTTGTGCAAAAGCGTATAGCCGGCGCCGATCATGAAGAGGATGCCATGCATGTACCAGATGGATTCCTGCATGGCGATATTGCCGATGGCGAAGACGTAGCGCATCACCACCACGATGAACTGCACCAGCACCATGACGAGCGCCACCCAGGCCAGACCATGACCGATCTTCTCATTCAGCCGGTCGATGAAGTTCACCAGTGTCTGCATCGTTCTTCAACCCCGGGGGATCCTCTGCGCCTGACCTTGCAGGAACACACGACCAGAAGCAGGCCTCAATCCGCTTCTTCTACGCCAGACCAGCCGTGAATGACCTGCCGGCGCCGCCGCGGTTTCGCTCCTGCCGGTTTCATCGCCTTCTTGTTCGGGCAAGCATGCCGCATGCAGGAAGCACGCACAATGACGGGAAGCAATCAGCCAAACGAATGAAGAAGGGAGCCGGACAAAAAGGTTTCCGGCTCCCTTCCCGTGGATCACCAGCCCGCGAGCTTGCGCTTCTGCGCATAGGCCACGTCGGAAATCTCATTCCAGCCCGTGACCTCCTTGCGGAACTTCATGAAGCTCTCGAAGACCTTCTTGGCCATCGGCGAGGATGCGGCCGCCTCCTCCAGCACTTCCTTGGAAGCCTTGCCGAAAGCCTTGAAGATCTCGTCGGAGAACACGTGCAGCTTCACGCCATGCTTCTCGATCAGCGTGCGCAGGGCCGCACCGTTGTTCGCGTTGTACTCCGCAAGGTTGTAGGAGTTCTCGGCCTGGGCACAGTTGATGAACAGCTGCTTGTCGGAATCGGACAGGCTGTCCCAGAACTTCTTGGAAATACCAAGCGACAGGGTGGAACCCGGCTCATGGAAGCCCGGATAGTAATAATGCTTGGTCACCTTGTAGAAGCCGAAGGCCAGATCGTTCCACGGGCCCACCCACTCGGTGGCGTCAATGGTGCCGGACTGCAGCGCCGGCATGATCTCGGCACCGGCCAGTGTCAGCGCCGTGGCGCCAATCTTGTTGAGCACCTCGCCGCCAAGGCCCGGCATGCGCATCTTCAGACCTTTGAGGTCCTCGATGGTCTTCACTTCCTTGCGGAACCAGCCACCCATCTGCACACCGGTGTTGCCGCACGGCAGGGCCTTCACGCCGAAACCGGCCGACAGTTCATCCCAGAGCCTCTGCGCACCGCCGAAATACAGCCAGGCGTTCATCTCCGTGGCCGTGAAGCCAAAGGGCACGGAGGTGAAGAAGGCAAAGGCGTTGTCCTTGCCGCGATAGTAATACTCGGCGGAATGATAGAGCTCGGCCGTGCCTTCCTGCACCGCATCCAGGCACTTGAGCGGATGCACCAGCTCACCGCCGGCATAGACGCGCACCTTGAAACGGCCGTCGGATGCGGCTTCGATGCGCCTGGCGAAACGGGCGGCCGCCGTACCAAGACCGGGGAAGTTCTTCGGCCAGGACGTGACCATTTTCAGCTGCTTCTTGCCGGAAGCAATGGCCGGCGCGGCGAGCGTGCCAGCCGCAGCCGCCGCCGTGGCGCCAAGACCGGCTGCCTTGATGAACTTGCGACGATCCATATCCCTCTCTCCCTGATGTTGTTGTGGCACCCGGGCAGGCGAAGCGCCCGGTGATGGCGAGGATGGAACCTCCGACGGAAATTAAGCGTTGTGCACGCTTGGCAGGCTCCGTCGGCACCACCCGGTCTTTCAGCGAATGCCGAAAGGGGAACCGGACGGTATGGGCTACTAAAAACCATTCCCTTTCGCCATTCAAGGAGGAAATCGCCCCCGCCCCCTTCACACCTGCATCATGAGGATGCCGCGGAAAGATGACCCCGTGCACGCAGAAGATTCAGGATGGTTTCCGCCGCCTCTTCCGGCGTCATGCTGCCGCCATCAATCGAAAGATCAGGGGAAGCCGGCTTTTCGAAGGGAGAATCGATGCCGGTGAAATTGCGAATGAGTCCTTCCCGTGCCTTGCGATAAAGCCCTTTGGGATCCCGCGCCTCACAGACTTCAAGCGGCGTGTCGATGAAGATTTCGTAGAACTCCCCTGGTCCGAACCGGCGGCGGGCGTTGCGTCTGTCTTCCTCGAAAGGCGAAATCAGCGAGACGATCACGATCAGGCCCGCATCCACCATCAATCGCGCCACTTCCGCCACCCGGCGAATGTTCTCGACACGATCCTCCTTGGTAAAGCCCAGATCCTTGCACAACCCGTGGCGAACATTGTCACCATCCAGAACGAAGGCATGATGCCCCAAATCATGCAGCATCCTGTCCACCGTCGCCGCGATGGTGGATTTGCCCGCGCCCGACAGCCCCGTGAACCAGAGAACACAGGGTTTCTGCCCCTTTTGCCGTGCTCTGTCGCTGGCAGAAATCTTGAGCGCCTGCCAGCGGATATTGCTGGCACGGCGCAGGGCATGCTTGATATAGCCATGCCCCACATGGCCGCTCCCATCCCCTTCAAGAAGGGTGATGTGCGCGAACGCCGAATGTCTGCGCGCAGGCAGAAAGGTGATGGTCCGATCCGTGGCGAGCTTGCAATAGCCGACCTCGCCACGTCCGATTCCCTTTGCCGCCCGTGGCTGCAAACCGGGAGGAGACCACGCCTTGCCAACCTCGAGAACTTCCGCGTTTGCCTCCATACCGCTGGCATTCACCAGGCGGACACGCCGCCCCGGGATCATGTTCTCGTCTCCCAGCCAGTACACATGAACCGCAAACTGATCCGATTCCTCCAAGGGATCCGCCTGATCCGGGGCATTCACGATTCCTTCAAACAAGGCTGTCAGCGCCCGTTTTTCCGAGAATGTCCCTTCAGGAGCATCTCCATCCCCCTCACCAAGGGCTTGCATGGGAAAGACGAAAAGCTCCGGTGCGAGTTCTTTCAGTCCTTCCAGATCGCTTTGAATCTCCTGTTGGATGTCTCGACAGATGGATGTACCGCTTTCAGGATCCCGGATTCCATCAATCAGGCAAAACAAATGCCGCAGCCCGCACAGACCAGCGAGAAAAGCGCTCCACCGTGCGCGTGCTTCCACCCCCAGCCGGGCATCCAGGGCCAGAACAGCCGCTTTGGCCGGTTTTTCGAAGAATGCCGCGTTGATGTCATCGAGAGCATGAAAGCTCACATCCACAACATCATCGCTCCCCATTCCTTCAAGGAAGGAGCGCACCTTTTTGCCAGCGCGCGCGGCGTGGGACCAGAGAATGATAGTCATGATCGATCAAGGCCTCTCTTGCCTCTTTCCCCCATAGCCAAGGAAGCCAGGCATCGCGCCGCGGGCCACCCTTTCCGGCCCTGCATCGATTCGCCTTTCAAATTTTCCGGCTCTGCCCACCACCATCCATGTTGGTGATCAGACCGTTTTCCTCGGCCACCTCGCGCAGCTTTTCACGAGCGGCATCGGCTTCCTGCTGGCGCCGCCACATGCGGGCATAAACACCGCCCTTTTCAAGAAGGGCGGCATGCGTGCCGCGCTCAACGATACGCCCGTCCACCAGCACCAGAATTTCATCAGCATCGGCGATAGTGGACAACCTGTGCGCGATGACCAGAGTACTGCGATTTTCCGAGACAAGATTCAACTCTCTTTGGATCTCGCGCTCCGTCATGGTGTCGAGCGCCGAGGTTGCCTCATCGAGCACGAGGATGGGCGGATCCTTCAGGATCGTGCGTGCAATCGCCACCCGCTGCTTTTCGCCACCGGAGAGTTTCAGCCCCCGTTCACCCACCAGCGTGTCGTATTTCTTCGGCAGACTCATGACGAAGTCATGGATCTGTGCGGCCTTGGCCGCCTCGATCATGTCCTCGTCGCTGGCATCGATGCGGCCATAGCGGATGTTGTAGCCGATGGTGTCGTTGAACAGCACCGTATCCTGCGGCACAATCCCGATTGCCCGCCGCACCGAGGCCTGGGTCACCTCGCGGATGTCCTGCCCATCGATCAGGATGCGCCCTTTCGTCGGATCGTAGAAACGGAACAGAAGGCGCGAAATGGTGCTCTTGCCTGCGCCGGAAGGGCCGACCAGGGCCACCTTCTTGCCCGGCGGCACCACGAAACTGACGCCCTTGAGAATCTCCCGCTCCGGATCATAGGAAAAGTGCACATCCTCGAAACGCACTTCTCCCGCGGTCACTTCAAGGTCCGGCGCCCCCGGGCGATCAACGATCTCCGGCGGCTGGTGCAGAAGCTCGAACATGGCCTCGATGTCGATGAGCCCCTGCTTGATCTCGCGATAGACAGACCCCAGGAAGTTCAGCGGGATCGAGAGCTGAATCAGCAGGGCGTTGACCATGACGAAATCGCCCACGCTCGCCCGCCCTGCCTCCACATCCTTCGCCGCTAGGATCATCAGAGCGGTCAGCCCCAGCGAAAAGATGAAGGCCTGACCGAAGTTGAGAAAGGCCAGGGATTTGGAAGTGGTCACCGCCATCTTCTCATAGCGGGCCATGGCCGCATCATGGCGCCTGGCCTCGTGCTCCTCGTTGTTGAAATATTTGACCGTTTCGTAATTGAGCAGGGAATCCACCGCCTTGCCGGAGGCTTCCTGATCGGCGGCGTTCATTTCTCGGCGGATGCGTGTGCGCCATTCCGTCACCGAATAGGTGAAGGCCACATAGGCCGTAATCGTGATCAGCACCACAAGCGCATAGCGCCAGTCAAAACGCTGCAGCATCACCGCCAGCACCAGCAGGATTTCCAGCGCCGTCGGAAAGGAACTGAACAGGGCAAACCGCAGGATGACCTCGATACCGCGCGTGCCGCGTTCGATCACCCGGGAGAGCGCGCCGGTATGCCGTTCAAGGTGAAACCGCAGGCTTAACCTGTGCAGATGCCTGAATGCGATATCGGCGATGCGCCGCACCGCCCCTTGCGAGACTTCGGCAAACAGCCAGTCGCGCAGCTGCGTGAAGCCCACCATGAGAATGCGCCCCACGCCATAGGCGATGACCAGAAACACCGGCACCGCCCACAGGCTGGCGCGCTCCTTGCCGCCGTGGGTCAAGGCATCCACGGCGTATTTGTAGGCGAAGGGCACAAGCACGGTGATCACCTTGGCCAGCATCAGCGAGGCCAGCGCCAGAATGACGCGCATGCGCACATCCCACCGCCCCGGCGGCCACAGATAGGGCGCCAGTTCCTTCAGCGTCTTCAGCTGGGAAAAGCCAACCTTGCGGCGGGCATCCTCCGGCAGGGCCGTGGTGGAAGCGCGTCTGCTCATGCCTGCCCCTTCGTTCTCAACCGCTCCCCTTCAAGAAAAACATCATGCCGCCCCGGGGCTGCACACAAGCCTTCATGCCCGGCAAGCCCGTTTGCATGACCATCCGCTCAAGATTCGGGCACATAGGGCGGGCGATGCAATCCCTTCGGGGAGAGCGTGAAGATCTCGCAGCCGTCCTCCGTGATGCCGATGGTGTGCTCGAACTGCGCGGAGAGGGAGCGATCGCGGGTGACGGCCGTCCAGCCATCCTTGAGGATCTTCACCTGCGGGCGGCCGAGATTGAGCATCGGCTCGATGGTGAAGAACATGCCGGGCTTCAGTTCATATCCGGTGCCGGGCCGGCCATAGTGCAGGATGTTGGGCGCGTCATGAAACAGCTGCCCCAGGCCATGTCCGCAGAAGTCCCGAACCACCGAACAGCGGTTTTCCTCAGCATAGGTCTGGATGGCGTGGCCGATGTCGCCGGTGGTCGCGCCCGGGCGCGCCGCGGCAATCCCGCGCATCATCGCTTCATAGGTGACATCGATAAGCCGCTGCGCCTTGCGCGAAATGGCACCCACCGGATACATGCGCGAGGAATCGCCGTGCCAGCCGTCGAGAATGACGGTGACGTCGATATTGACGATGTCGCCTTCCTTCAGGCGCTTTTCCCCAGGGATGCCGTGACAGACCACATGGTTGACCGAGGTGCAGATGCTCTTGGGAAAGCCGCGGTAATACAACGGCGCCGGCACACCGCCATGATCGACGATGAATTCGTGCGCCAGCCTGTCCAGCTCCTCCGTGCTCACACCGGGGCGCACGTGTTCCACCAGCATGTCCAGCGTCTCCGCGGCCAGGCGCCCGGCGCGGCGCATGCCCTCGAAGGCTTCCTCGCCCCACAGCTTGATCTGGCCGGTATTGGCAAGTGGCGCGCTCTCCCCGGCGATGTAGCGTGCTCTGTTCATGAATGCTCCAGTGGTATGACCCTGTTGGCAACGATCTGGCCGGGGTCGATGCAGCAGGCGAGACAGACCGTCTCCATGCCGGCCGCAGTCGCCCGTTTCCAGGCTTCCATATAAGCGGGATCGATGTCCGCCGCCAGAGCGCAGGCTTCTGCATCGGTGCGCTGCACCATGTAGATCATCATGGCGCGCGCCTTACCCGCCCTGGCGATCCGTTCCAGCTCGCGCAAATGCTTCGCCCCCCGCGCTGTCACCGCATCGGGAAACTCCGCAAGACCGGGGCGGCGCGACAACGTGACATTCTTCACCTCTATATAAATTGGCGGCGCCTCCTTCGGCTGAACGAGGAGATCGATGCGGGAATTCTCCTCGCCATACCGCACCTCGCAGCGGATTTCGCCATCCGCCGGAATGGAAGGCACGATGCCGGCTTTAATCGCCTCTGCCGCCAGTGCGTTGGGCAGGGATGTGTTGAGACCAACCAGGGCATGCCCCGCCGGCCCCGCCACTTCCACCAGCTCCCAGCGATAGCGGTATTTCCGCCTCGGATCATCGGAAACGGAAAGCCAGACGCGATTGCCCGCATCCAGAAGCCCCATCATGGAGCCGGTATTCGGCGTGGAGGCCGTGACCTGCTCGCCCGTATCCTCCAGGATGACATCGGCGAGAAAACGCTTGTAGCGGCGCACGAGCCGCCCGGGCACCATGGGCTTCGGCAGTTTCATGATCCGATTTGTCCGTTGCTGGCCAAAACGACTGCCTTCTCCTTATGCGCCCGGTGCCTTTTCTGGCAAGGCGTCTTGCCGCCCGCCGGATATCCGGCTTCCTCATCCCTTGCCGCAACAGCGTTAACAACCGGCAAGCGCCCCCGCAAAAATAAATGGCAAATTTACTTTGTCTTTTGAGCGCTTTTTAACACGCCGCCCATAGGATCAGGAACCATCAGGGGCAGGCGGAGGAGAAACAAAAGACATCCGCCGCCCCGCAAAGAAAAAGAATGTGAAGGCGTCAAACGAAATGGGCAGGTGTCAAGATGAACGTCAGAATGAACATGGCAGCGCAGGTGGAAAAACCTGCGGATGATCTGCAGCCGGTCAAGTCCCGCTATCTGGAAGCCCTGAATCTGATCGAGCGTGTGCATCGCCGGTTGCTGGATGTGGTCAAGGACGAATTCGAGCGCCACGGCGAGCGTGAGCTCAATCCCGTGCAGGCTTTGCTGATCTACAACATCGGCGATGAGGAGCTCACCGCCGGCGAGCTGAAGACCCGCGGCTATTATCAGGGCTCCAATGTCTCCTACAATCTCAAGAAGCTGGTCGAGGCCGGCTATGTCGAACAGAAGCGCTCCCGTGCTGACAAGCGCGCCGTGCGCGTGCGCCTCACGGAGAAGGGGCAGGAGGTGCGCCGGCGCATCGATGCCCTCTACGACCGGCAGCTGAAGTCCATCCGCGACGTGCTGGGCATGACCGAAGAGGAGTTCGACCGCCTTAACAAGGCGCTGGCGCGTCTGGAACGCTTCTGGACCGATCAGATCCTCTATCGGCTGTAAAGGCGAAAGGGCGTGCCCGTGAGGGAGACGAAAGAGCACAGAGGAATGATACAGGGAGGCGTCAGACCATGTCCGAAGCCCCGGTGACTGACTGACAAGACCGCAAAAGGGCACGGACAGGACGCCACGGCAGGGGGCGGACGCAAAAAACGCGCGTCCGCCCCTCTCTTGTGACCGATGCTACGCTCGTCCCCTCGCTTCTCATTTTCCCACACCACCATATGTTTTGCGTATATTCATGTTTTGTTCTATACTCTCCCCATCCCATGAGAACATGAGGTCCTTGAGGGGAGTATCATGCACGAGGACGGGGAGGTTCGCTGGCTGTTTCTGGATTTCGACAGCTACTTCGCCTCGGTGGAACAGCAGGAGCGGCCGGAAACCCGCGGCCGCCCCCTGATCGTGGTGCCGCTGGAGGATACCGAGGCCACCGGCGCCATTGCCGTTTCGCGCGAGGCCAAGCGACTGGGCATCCGCCGCGGCATGCGCGTTGAGGAAGCGCGGCGCCTCTGTCCGGATGTGGCCGTTGTGCCTGCCCGCCATGAGGTTTATGTCCATTGGCATCATCGCCTGGTGGCGGAGATCGAGCGCCACCTGCCCATAGACCTGGTGCATTCCATCGACGAGCTTTCCGCCCGCCTCGGCCGCTCCCAGCAGGTGCCGGAAACGGCGCGCCTGCTGGCGCAAGGCATCAAGCGGGGCATCGCCACGCGCGTGGGCGGCGCACTCACCTGTTCCATCGGCCTGGCCCCATCGCGGCTTCTGGCTAAGCTCGCCGCGGAAATGGACAAGCCGGACGGCCTGCGTGTGCTCACCCGCGCTGATCTGCCTGAGGCCATCGCCCATTTGCCGCTGGAGGAAATCCCCGGCATCTCCGGTGGCATCGCGCGGCGGCTGGCCGCCGCCGGCATTCGCGATGTCATCGGCCTGTGGCGTCTCGCACCGAAGCAGGCCCGCGCCATCTGGGGCAACGTCACCGGTGAGCGCTTCATTCGCGCCTTGCATGGCGAAGACGTGGATCCGCCACCGCCGGGCCCGCCGCGCAGCCTCGGCCACGGGCGCGTTCTCGCACCGGAACACCGCACGCCCACCGCGGCCTGGCCGGTGGCCTGCGCCCTGCTCCTGAAGGCGGCCGCGCGCCTGCGCCGCGTCGAAATGACCGCCGCCGCCCTCACCCTCACCGTCAGCTGGCTTGTGCGCGAACCGACAGCATCACGCCCCGCCTTCCTGCGCGCCGCATCCTCTTCCTCCTTGCGCATGCGCAGCGATGACGGCGGCCTTGCCCTCACCGTGCGTTTTCTCCCTTCGGCTGACAGCTTCGTTTTCCTGCGCGCTCTGGAAAGAGCCTGGGCCCAACTGGAAAAGCAGGCGCGCTCACGCCGCAATCCCCGCCTGCGCAACGTCTATGTCTACCTGCATGAGCTGCAACCGGAGAACGCCCGGCAGCTGGACCTTTTCGCCGATCGCGAAACCCGCCGGGAGGAACGCGAGCGCCTCTGGGCGGAGATCGACCGCCTCAATCGCCGTTTCGGCGGCCGCACGGTGGAACCCGCCGCCCTCAAGCACCTGGACCTCAAGTATCTCGGCGCCAAGATCGCCTTCGGCCGCATTCCCGCACCGGAAGATTTCGCCTAGGGCGTGGACTCATAAAAGACGGCGATGCCAGCGGGCATTTTCTACCGCCGGAAGGATATTTTATATCCTTACCCAACGTTTCGGCGGGTTTTTCAAACCCGCCTAAAGCATGAATGGCGGGGTAACATACCCCGCCAAAGCGTTCCGGAACGGGATAAAATCCCGTTCCGGCATTTCTTCCAATTTTTGATTTATCAATGAGTTAAACAACCAATCCCTAACTCATGGAAAATCTCTTTTCCTCGGCCGATTTGGTGGCAACATTGCGCTTCCTGAATTCAGCCCTGCAATCTGCCCGGGTCATTCCCGTGCAGTGCGGCGGCGCAGGCGGCCGGTGCGCATGACCGTCAGCCCCAAATCGCGGATGCGGGTGCGCAAGGTATTGCGATTGATGCCCAGAAGTTCCGCCGCCCGCAGCTGGTTGCCGCCGGTCGCTGCCAGGGCTGCGGAAATCAGCGGCGCCTCCACCTCGCGGATCACCCGGTCGTAAAGCCCGGGCGGCGGCAGCTCCTCCCCGTGCTGGGCGAAATAGTTCTGCAGCCAGCCTTCCACCAGCTCCGAAAGCGACGCGCCGGCGGAGACCTCGCTCAGCCCCGGCGCCGCCCCGCGCGACATCTCGGCCAGTTCCGCGCGGATGATATCCGGCCCGATCTCCTCTTCGGAATAGATGGCAACAATTCGGCGCACCAGATTTTCCAGCTCGCGCACGTTGCCCGGCCAGCGATGCTGCTTGAGCACCTCGATCGCCTCCGGGCTGAAGCGCTTGGGCGAGAGCCCCTCCTCCACCGCCTGCATGAGGAAATGGTTGACCAGATCCGGTATGTCGTCCAGCCGTTCGCGCAACGGCGGCAGACGAATGGGCACGACATTCAGGCGGAAATAGAGATCCTCGCGGAACTGGCCGGCGGCGATCATCTGCTTGAGATTGCGGTGCGTGGCGGCGATGATGCGCACATCGGCCTTGATCGGCGTTGTGCCGCCCACGGTGGTGAATTCCCCTTCCTGCAGCACGCGCAGCAGGCGCGTCTGCGCCTCCATGGGCATATCCCCGATCTCGTCCAGAAACAGCGTGCCGCCGCGCGCCTGTTCGAAGCGCCCGGCCTTGCGCGTGGTGGCGCCGGTAAAGGCGCCCTTTTCATGGCCGAACAGCTCCGATTCGATCAGCTCCCGCGGGATCGCCGCCATGTTGAGCGCCACGAACGGCCCGCGCCGCCGGCGCCCGAAATCGTGCAACACGCGCGCGACCAGCTCCTTGCCGGTGCCGGATTCGCCATAGATCATCACCGTCAGGTCCGTCTGGGTCATGCGGGCGATGATGCGATAAATCTCCTGCATGGCCCGGGAACGGCCGATGATGGGCAGGTCTTCCGCCGCCGGCGCCCCGCCGGGTAAATTGCGCTGCGCGGCTGAGGCGGCCTGTTCCAGCGCCCGGCGCACCACGCCCAGCATCTCGTTGAGATCGAAGGGCTTGGGCAGATATTCGAAGGCCCCCTTCTCCGCCGCGGTGATCGCCGTCATGATCGTGTTCTGCGCGCTCATCACGATGATGGGCAGATCCGGCCGCCGCTGCTTGATGCGGGGAATGAGCTCAAAGGCATTCTCATCAGGCAGAACCACATCGGTGATCAGAACATCCCCCTCGCCTGCGGCCACCATCTCCCACATGGCCGCGGCGTTGGAGCCCGTGCTCACGTGATAGCCCGCCCGTGTGAGCGCCCGCGTCAAGACGGTGCGCACCGCGGCATCGTCATCCACAACCAGGATCGTGTTCTGAGCCATGTCCGTTTTCGCCCTGATCCGTTCAGTCAGTCCATCATCCCGGCCCACACCGGCCCGTTCGGACAAACGGCGCACCGCGCCAGATCATTCAGGCCGCATCCTCATCATAGATGGGCAGCAGAACCCGAAACGTGGTGAAGCGTTCATCGGACGTGAACTCCACCACCCCGCCATGATCACGCACGATCTTGGCCACCAGCGCCAGCCCCAGCCCCTTGCTGGAGGGCTTGGTGGTCACGAAGGGATCGAAGATGTGCGGCCGGATTTCATCCGGCACCGGCCGCCCCGTATTGCGCACCTTCACTTCCAGCGGCAGCGAGACCTTCTGCCGCGAGCCGGGCACGGCGATGCGCACACCGGGGCGAAAGGCCGTGGTGAGATCGATGTGCCCGCCCGGACGATCATCCGCGCGCACTGCTTCTGCCGCGTTCTTCACAAGATTGAGAAACACCTGGATGAGCTGATCCCGGTTGCCCAGCACCGGCGGCAGTGAGGGATCATAGTATTCCTGAATGGGAATGCCCGCCGCAAAGCCGCTTTCCGCCAGTTTCTTGACATGATCGAGCACCGTGTGGATGTTCACCGCCTCCCGCTGCAGGGGGCGCTCGTCGGTGAACACCTCCATCTGATCAACGAGATTGCGGATCCTGTCGGCTTCCGCGCAGATGAGCTGGGTGAGCGCCCGATCCTCTTCCGGCAGCGAGGGCTCCAGCAGCTGCGCCGCTCCGCGAATGCCGGAGAGCGGATTCTTGATTTCATGCGCCAGCATGGCGGCCATGCCGGAAACGGTGCGCGCCGCGCCGCGATAGGTGAGCTGCCGGTCGATCTTCTGCGCCATGGACCGCGGCCAGATCTGCAGCACCACCACGCCAGGAAGCTCCGGCACGATCCCCGCCTGCAGGTCCACCGCGCGCTCACCGCCCGTGCGCGGCGTGCCGATGCTCACCTCGTATTCATTGATGGTCGCGCCCGTGCGCCGCACCGATTCGATCAACTCAAACAGCGGCGAGGTGAAGGGGATGATGCTCTCAAGCCCATACTTGCGCAGCGTGCGCGCGGAGGCCTGAAAGAAATTCTCCGCCGCCGCATTGACGAAGAGAATGGTATTTTCGGCATCGATGGCAATGAGCGGATTGGGAATCGCCATCAACAGGGCCGAGCGCATGCGCAGCACGGCATCATCCTCGCCATCCTTCATGAGGGGTGTTTGCGTCATGTCACCGCCTCCGTCCTTGCCGCCCGTCGCATAACCGCCGCCGGTTGCGCATTGTCAAAATCCTGTCGCAGCGCGCGCCCGGCAAGCAGCGTTTTCAGCCGCTCAAGCGCTTCCGCTACCACATCTTCCGCTTCTGCCCGCACAAGGCGCGCGCGCCATATCACGGCCTCTTCCTCATTGAGCAGCCCGGCCGCCTGCCAGCGCATGACGGCCCAGCCCAGATGCTTGCGCGCAATCCTGATGCCCTGCTTCGGGCCATAGAAGCTGAGCAACCGTGCATGCAGCCTACGGGTTTCATCCACCTGCGTGCCGATATCCGGCAGCGAGAACACACCGTCTCCATCAAGCGCCCTGGCAATGGCGCCGACGATCCATGGTTGCCCGCGCGCAGCGCGCCCCACCATCACCCCGGCGGCACCGGACACCTCAAGCGCGCGTCGGGCCGAGGCAACATCAATGATATCGCCATTGACAATGACCGGTACCGACACCGCCCGCACCACCTCGCCAACAGCCCGCCAGTCGGCCACGCCATCGTAGAACTGATCGCGCGTTCGGCCGTGTACCACGATCATGCGCGCGCCCGCCCCTTCCGCCAGCCTGGCGATCAAGGCGGCGTTCTTCTCCCGCGCGCTCCAGCCCAGGCGCATCTTCACCGTCACCGGCACAGCACCTGCGCCGCGCACCGTGGCCTCGATGATGGCCAGCGCCACATCGGCATTGCGCATCAGGGCTGCGCCCGAAAGCTTGCCCGCCACCATGCGCGCCGGACAGCCCATGTTGATGTCGATGATGTCCGCCCCCAGATCCACCGCCAGCCGCGCGCCCTCTTCCATGTCTTCAGGCGTGCGCCCGGCCAGCTGGATCACGCGCGGACGGATCGGCGCCGTTGCCTTATCGCCCTCGTCAAATCCACGCGCCCGTGCGAGAACATCCCTGCGCCCTTCCTTGAGCGCGCGGCCCACCACCATCTCGCTGACCACCAGCCCGGCCCCGTAGCGCCAGGCGCAGGCGCGAAAGGGCGCATCGGTAATGCCGGCCATGGGCGCGAGAAAGACCCGGTTGCGCGTTCGCCAGGGGCCGATTGTAATGCTCATCTTTTCATCACGAATTTAATTTGCACAATTTAATATCATTTTGCCTTTGCCTGCTTAAGCTGGCAAGAGCCTCGTTGCCCTTTTTCCATGCCTTCGATAGAAGGCGGAGAGAAGAAGCGACAGATCCGGCATGCGCGCCGGTTTCCGGGCAGTGTCTTTGAAACCTTGAGGAACCCATGCCATGACCACCGCCGCCCTGATCGTGGCCGCCGGTAGCGGAACCCGCCTGGGCAGTGATGTGCCCAAACAATATCTGAATGTCGCGGGAAAGCCCATCCTGCGGCGCACGATCGAGGCCTTTCTGGCCCATCCCGGGATTGACCTGATCCAGGTCGTCATTGGCGAGGGACATGAACAGTTTTATGCCGAGGCCATCACCGGTCTTGAGCTGTCCGAAGGCAAACACATGCCCCTGCCGGTCACCGGCGGCGCCACCCGGCAAATATCCGTGCACCGCGGGCTAGAGGCCCTGGCCCGCCGCGAACAGGGTGCACCGAATGTTGTACTCATCCATGATGCCGCCCGTCCCTTCGTGCAACCAGCGCTCATTGACCGTCTGCTTCATCACCTGGGCATGCACGAGGGTGTTGTGCCCGGCCTGCCTGTCACCGATACCGTCAAGCGCGTGAATGCGGAGGGCATCGTGGTGGAAACCCCGCCGCGGGACAGCCTGCGCGCCGTGCAGACGCCACAGGTTTTCTACCTCGCCCCCATCCTTGCCGCGCATCGTCAGGCGGCGGAAGAAGGCCGAACGGACCTCACTGATGACGCCGCCGTTGCCGAATATGCCGGTTTCGAGGTGGCGGTGGTTGAGGGCGATCCCCTCAACCGCAAGATCACCCATGCCGAGGATCTGACCTGGGCGGAAGAAGTGGCCCGCCGTCTCAACATGCAGGAGAAAGACGCATGAGCCGGGCGGAACACGGCGCTGATGCCGCACCCCTTTTGCCGGATGTGCGCGTGGGCAATGGCTTTGATGTGCATGCCTTCACCGAAGGCGATCACGTCATCCTCTGCGGCGTGCGCATTCCGCATGAAAAGGGGCTGAAAGGCCATTCCGACGCCGATGTGGCCATGCATGCGCTGACCGATGCGCTATTCGGCGCCCTCGCCGCCGGCGACATCGGTGCGCATTTTCCGCCTTCCGATCCACAGTGGAAGGGCGCTCCCTCGCATATCTTCCTGCGCCATGCCATGGAGATGGTGAAAGAGCGCAAAGGCCGCATCAGTCATTGCGACATCACCATCATCTGCGAGCGCCCGCGCCTGCGCCCCTATATCGAGGAGATGCGCGCCACACTGGCCACCATCCTCGATTTGGACATCGCGCGCATCTCCGTGAAAGCAACCACGACGGAACGCTTAGGCTTCACCGGCCGCGAGGAAGGCATCGCCGCGCTTGCCACCGCAACCATCATCCTGCCCTGAACCCGATCGAGGAAGCATACGCCCCATCCCCTCGCCGGCCATGGCAAGACCCCATTCATCCTGACATCCGAAAGCCCGGGAGGGCTTATTCCGCGCCGTCCGCCTTGGGGCTGGGATCCAGCTTCTGCAGCCAGGCCAGCACCGCGGCGATGTCGGAAAGCGGCAGGAAGCGCAAGGAAAGCATGTCGGCAGAAGGCACGCCGTTTCTGATCTTGTGCAGGGCCTGCTCCGGCCTGTGCCGCGCCACCCAGCCCAGCGCCGGACGATCACCTTCCTCGCCTTCGATGTAGGCCTTGCCGTCGGCATCATGACAGCGGATGCAGGTCCCCTCATAGATGTCCTTGCCGCGCAGGGGATTGCCCAGGGCTCGTCCCTTTGCGTCAATCATCCGCCTCACATCATGCTGGCCGCGGGAAATGAACAGCGCCAGCGCCTTCAGCATGGGCGGCGGCAACACCGATGAGACCTTGCCATGCGGCGCTGCGAGGATCGCGGCGGTGATTTCGGAAACCGGTTTGCCCGCCATCTCCCGCAGGGAAACGAATCGGGGCGAGTTGGCCAGCCGTTTCAGATGTCCTTCCCGTCCGCGATAGTCCCAGCCATGACAGGCCACGCAGCGCCAGGTATCGGCAGCCGGGATATTGACACCGGCCGGATAGACGGGATTGCGCCCCGCCGGCGGCTGAATGCCGAGCACGGCCCAGTGATTGTCGTAAAGACGCCCGCCCAGGGAAAGCAGCCAGAGCTTGCCGGTCATGGACGGCTCATCCGCAGCACTCGCCAATGGCCCTGCGGCGATGAAACGAAAGACCGCAAGCGCCATGAACATGGCGGTCAGGATGATGGACGTGCGTCGTTTCATGGTCTCACTTTCAAGCAGGAATGGACTGCGGGCCTTGACCGGCATCAAGCAGGGCGGCCTTGCGGTTCTTCACACATCAAGCTCAATGAGCAGGGGCACATGATCGGAAGGCTTCTCCCAGCTGCGCACGCGCTTGTCGATCCAGGCCCGCTGCAGACGATCCGCCGCCTGTGGCGAAAGCAGGAAAAAGTCGATGCGGATGCCGTCATTCTTCTGCCAGGCACCGCCCTTGTAATCCCAGAAGGTATAAAGTCCCGGTTCTGCCGTCCACGCCCGGAGAGCATCCACCAGGCCGAGATTGAGGATGGCATGCCAGGCAGCCCGGGTTTCCGGCGCATACAAGGCATCGCCCTCCCAGTGTTCGGGAAAGGCCGCATCCTCCGGCCCCGGAATGACATTGTAATCACCGCCCAGGGCAAAAGGCTCCTCCAGCTTCAGAAGCGCCCGGGCATGTTTGCGAAAGGCCTCCATCCAGCGCAGCTTGTAGGCGAATTTCTCGCTGTGCACGGGATTGCCGTTCGGCGCATAGACGGACGCAACCCGCACCACGCCTTTGTCCGTGGGAATCACCGCCTCCAGATAGCGCGCCTGCTTGTCCTCCTCCATGCCCGGAAGGCCGCGCGTGACATCCTCCAGCGGACGGCGGGAGAGAATGGCAACACCATTGAAACCCTTCTGCCCGTGCGTTTCCACATTATAGCCCAGATCCTCGAACGGCTGGCGCGGAAAGCCCTCGTCCACCGTCTTGATTTCCTGCATGCACAGAACATCGGGGCTGGCATCCTTCACCCAGGACAGAACCGTCTCCAGCCGGGCGCGAATGCCGTTTACGTTCCAGGTGGCCAGTTTCATCAGACGGATTCCTTTTAGTCTCATCCTTTCATCAGCGGCGGCGCCGCACGCGACACTGGATCACCGCCGGCGGATTGCCGCAGCCGAAGGGCCAGATGCGCGCTGTGGATCCGGGCGGATAGACACCGCAGGTATCGCCGCAATCACAGGCGCGCACAAGCGGACACTTGCCGGAATAGGACGGCCGCCATCCGGATTTCCATGGCCCTCCCGCAGGCATCGGCCCGCCGATCTGCACCCATTCATAAATGAAGGGCGCCCGGGATCGCCCTGGAACGGGACGCGCCGGTGCAGAGCCCTGCCGCCGGCAGGCCCGCAAGGCCCGCTCGCGCATGGCAATCAGGTTTTTCCTTTCGGGCACGGTGAGCCGTCGGCATGCCTCGAACTGCCGGTCGAAAGAAGCCGCCCATTCCGGCCCGGAAAAGCCGCAGCCCAAACCACGGGCCCGCCGCGCCTGCCGCGTTGCGATGCGCGCATACAGCCGGCAGGATTCCAGATCGGCCATGGGCGCCTCGCGCACTGGCGGCCCGCCAAAGGGATCATCCTCGCCCGGCGTGATGGTCACCGGTGGTTCCGGTGTGCGCATGGGCGGATTGTTGCGGCAGCGTGCGATGGCGTCCTCGCGGGCGCGGGTGTTGGCCTCCGCTTTCTGGCGCGAATTGCGCATGCACCAGTTGAAATACCCCCGCCGCGAAGCGCCCCAGCGCCCGCCCGTATAGCCGCAGCCCAGTTGCCGGTTCAGGGCATTGGCCCGCATGGCGGCATCGGCATAATCGTTGCAGAAGCGCCGTTTCTCCTCCATCGCCAGCCGCGTCTGCTCATCCATGCCAGACATGCCAGCGCCCGTGCCGGTATCATCGGGAAGGCGCTCCGCCTCGATAACCCCGCTTCCTGCCTCTTCCTGTGCGGATGAGGCGGAACCCGCCGAGGATGCATCAGGCGCGACCGGTACCGATGGCGACGCACCCGGGCGCTCCGCCGTCTGCGCTCCCGTGTCATCATCGCCCGTTTCTGTCTCGGCCGGTGGCGTCACAGGCTCCGCAACCGGGGTCTGAGTGCCGGATCCTGCGCCCTTGATGCCGGAAATGCAGCAGGTATCGGCCTTTTTCTCCGGAACCGTCTCTTTCAGGAAACATTTGGCCCGCTTGCCCCGCTTGCCCGGCCAGACAAACGTCCAGGCCTTGCAGCGTGTATCCTTGGCGCACACGTTTTCGCAGAACTTCGGCAGTGGCGAGATCAGCTCGAAGGAGCGGTAGTCTCCGCCCGGCAGGTCTGTATCCGCAAGGCGCTCCGCCGCCGGCAGCGGAAAGGAAAACAGCGTCAACAGGATGAGCGAAATCAGCCAACCGGTGAGGCGATGCGTGGTGCGGGTCATCGAACTGGCCTTCTGCAATCGAGAAGAAGCGACATCTCCTTGACCAAGACGTCCGGTGACGATTGCCCCGCGTCTTGATCGCGGCAGGCCGCCGGAGTCTCGTTCGCCCATCCGCCCCTTGCGGTCATGGGTATCGTGCATGCCGTCGCTTGTCCAGAGCGCCCATCAGGGAAGTGCCTGGCAACGACGTGTCTGCCTGATTTGTCAGGCCCGCCGCAATCCTCTAGCATGCCAGGAAAATGCACGGCATGCGGGCGCCATGCCTGAAGGCAATGGCGCGGAACCTGTCAAGAAAGGGAGAGAGACACACAATGGCGCGGGTCGGGCTGGCTTTGGGCGGAGGTGCGGCGCGCGGGCTGGCGCATATTCCCGTGCTGGAAGGTCTGGAGGATCTGGGCATCCGGCCGGAAGTCATCGCCGGCAGCTCCATGGGCGCCATGGTCGGCGCCGCTTTCGCCTCCGGCATCTCCGCCGCCGAGATTCGCGACCATGCCCTCTCCGTGCTCGGCAACAGGCGCGCCGCTGCGCGTCACATTCTGCGCGGCGGTGAGCACAGCCCGCTCGCCCTGCTCAATTTCTCGCTTTCCCGCCCGGTGCTGATCGACGGGCGCGCGCTCGTTGAACTCGTCATGCCACACGGCGTGGCCCGCCGCGTGGAGGATACGGAAATCCCCCTCATCGTCACCACCACGGATTTCTATGCCGCGGAGGAGAAGGTGATCCGCAAGGGCGATCTGCTCGCCGCCGTGGCCGCCTCCATCGCCATCCCCGGCGTCATCGCCGCGCCCCGTCTCGACGGCCGCCTTCTCATCGACGGTGCCATTGTCAATCCCGTCCCTTTCGATCACGTGCGCGCCCATGGCTGCGATATCGTCGTGGCCGTGGAGGTCACCGGTCAGCCCCAGCCCTCGGAAAAGGGGCGCAAGCCCGGAGTAACAGAGCTGGCGCTCGGCGCCACCCAGATCATGCAGCTGCAGATCGCCCGGCTGAAACGGATGCTGGAGCCGCCGGAGGTCTGGATCGACCCGCCCGTGGATCGTTTCAAGGCCTATGATTTCCTGCGCGCCGCCGAAATCCTTGAAGCCGCCGCCCCCTTGCGCGAGGAGGTCAAACGCAAGCTCAGCCCCATCCTCGAGAAAATGGCCTGAACCGATGGCCACGGAAGAACACCCCGCAACACGCGTTTCCTCATGCCGCTTGCAGACCGGCATCGTAAAGCGCCAGGCGGAGGCCTTGCTTCACCCTGCCCTTGGAAACCGGATGCACATCCGGAAATTGTCTTGCGCGCGTGCGCCGTGAACAGAAGGAAAAAGGCGCCCGGGCGAATGGGAAGCGTTTGGCGATTCACTTGTTGGGGGCCAGGATCATGACCATCTGCCGGCCTTCCATCTTGGGCTGAAGCTCCACCTTCACCTCATCGCCGGCATCGGCCAAAACCCGCTCAAGCAGGGCGCGCCCGAGATCGGCATGCGAAACCTCGCGCCCGCGGAACCGGATCGACACCTTCACCTTGTCCCCCTTGCTGATGAACTTGCGCAAGCTGCGCATTTTCACCTCATAGTCATGGGTGTCGATGGTGGGGCGCATCTTGATTTCCTTGACCTCGATGGTCTTCTGCTTCTTGCGCGCCTCCGCCGCCCGCTTCTGGGCCTGATACTTGAACTTGCCGTAGTCGAGGATCTTGCACACCGGCGGGTTGGCATTCGGCGCCACCTCGACAAGATCCAGCCCCGCCTCCTCGGCCAGTGCGAGCGCGTCTTCTATGGGCATCACCCCCCGCTTTTCACCGTTCTCGTCGATAACGAGAACCTCGGGCGCCCTGATCCTGTCGTTGACCCGCGGTCCCTCATCGCGAGGTCGCGCAGGTCCCCTGTGTGGTCTGCGAATGGCAGTCTCTCCCTTCTGTTGACGTGATCGTGTGCCTTTATCCCCGAAAACGGCAACAGCGCCGCGCTCCGCCTCTCGCCGGGCGGAAAGCGGCCCCATGCCTTCCTAACAGTGCAATATAGATGTTCAGCCGGGCATGCAAGTCAAGCCGCGCTGCAAACGCGCACACGCTCGCCTTTTTTCGCCGATTGTGGCATTCAGGCCCCGATCAACTGCTTGAGAAACGCCAAATGCGCCCCGCGCCGCCGGGGCATCACAGCAGAGGGATGCAAAGGACATGACCGACACCGGCCTGCCCCCCAACACCGTTCAGGAAAAGGGAACGCTGAAAAGCCCCGCCGGAGACGACATCGCCTGGATTGCCGACGGCCCCATGCCGGCGGAGGATGCGCAAGCGCCGTGCGGCTTTTTCTGGCTGGGAGGCTTCATGTCGGACATGAGCGGCTCCAAGGCCACCGCGCTAGCTGCGCTGGCCAATGCTACCAAGCGCTCCTTCGTGCGCTTTGATTATTCAGGGCATGGCGCCTCGGGCGGCCGCTTTGAGGAGGGCACCATTGGCAAGTGGCTCAATGAGGCCGAGGCCGTTTTCCGTCAGGTGGCGAAGGGGCCGCGCGTTCTGGTCGGATCGTCCATGGGAGGCTGGATAGCGCTCTTGCTGGCCCGCCGCCTGCTGAGAGAGGATCCGCAACAGGCCCGCCGCATCCGCGGCATGGTGCTGCTGGCTCCCGCCACGGACATGACGAAGGATCTGATGTGGGATCTCTTCTCCGAAGACATGCGCCAGACGCTCACCCATGAGGGCCGCATCGCCATCCCCAGCGAATACGGCCCGGAGCCTTATGTGATCACCAAGGACCTGGTGGAAGAGGGCATGAATCATCTCATTTTAGAGGAAGGTCTTTCCGTGCCCTGGCCCGTGCGCATCCTGCAGGGCGAGGCCGATGCCGACGTGCCCTGGCGGCACGGGCTGAAAACCTTCGAGGCCCTTTCAGGCGACGATATCACCTTCACCCTCGTCAAGGGCGGCGATCATCGCCTCTCCACACCGCGCGACCTGCAGATGCTCGGCGAGACCGTGCTCGCCCTCTGTGCCCGGGCCGACAAGGCGGCGCACACCGCCTGAGCCGATACAAGGGAAAGCCCTGCCTTCGCCTTGAAGACAGGGCAAAATCGCCTCTTTCTTGCCTGAATCACGCAAGGAGTCAGACCGCTTCCGCCCGGCAGATCTCGCAGCTCCAGCCCTCATAAGAACCGCCGAGCTGCTCGGCCATTTCGGTGATTGCGGCAGTATCGGCGTCGATCTCCTCGGGGATCAGCGGCATGCGCCGGTGAAACTGCAGCACGAACCACGGCGTTTCCGCATTGGGCGAGAGAATGCCGTCCACATGAAAGCGGTTCTTGCGCGCCCAGTTGGCAAAGGCGATGGCCTGATGCCGGTTGCTGAAACGCGCGGTGTGCTCCACCGGGCGCGGACAGGAGAGATCATCGCCCTGCAGGCGCATCTCCGCGATGCGTGCATGATCACGCATGCGCCGCCGCTCGTCCTTGGTTGGCAGCATCAGGTCCAGAAACACGCGGTTTTCCGGATCGGGCTCCATGTGAAAGGCCAGGTCCTCATCGCGCCTTAGGGCAATGCGCCGCACCAGGTTCTTGGCCTCCTCGCGCCCGCAGGAGACGTAGAAGAAGAACGTGCGGTGCTTGAGCGCCGTGACATGGCCCACATAGAGGCCGCCAATCGCCCCCACCCACTTCTCCAGTTCGTCTTCCAGATCCTCCAGGCGCTTTTCCTCCACCGGCAGCGGCAGGCCGTCCTCGTCTGCCTTGAACGGAGCCTGCACCCGCATCAGGTTCGGCAGATCCAGCTGCGGCAATTCGCGCGCGGCATCGGCATTGAACACGATCCAGGCCGGCACGCCATCAATCTCGGTGGCGAAGGCATCCCATTTCGCAGACATCGGACTTCCACCCTGCTACGCGTTACGCGACTTACACTCACGGACTCGTTTTCATCCCGTCTCAGCCAAAGGCCGTTCTTCATGCATCGTCTGCAAGACCCATGACGGGATCATCGCAATTGTCGATATTCTGGACAGAAGCCGTTAACGGCCTCTTGTCAGCAGACGGGGATTGCCGCCATGGTTTCCAATTGGAAAACACCCTGATAGGGAAAGAGGGCATGCCCGCTGTTTCAAAAGTAGGGACAGCGCAGGCGATGATGAGCTGCACGGGGGCTTAAAAAACGTCATGAACCGCATCTGGAGCACGCAGGAGAAAAGACGCGCCCTGATCACCGGCGCCTCCTCCGGCATCGGTGAGGCTTTCGCCCGCCTTCTTGCCGAAGAGCATTGGGACCTGGTATTGATCGCCCGCCGCGAAGAGGAGCTCTACCGCATAAAAGGCGTGCTTCAGGCTGAACATCCCATCACCGTGCATGTTCTTCCGGCCGATCTTTCCCGGAAGGATGCGCCGGATCACATCCTGCACGCCCTTGAAGAGAGAGGCTTCGTCCCTGATGTGCTGATCAACAACGCCGGATTCGGCCGCGCCGGTCCTGCGCATGTTCTGAACGCCGATGAGCAGCTCGCCATCGTTGATGTCAACGTGCGCGCGGCCACCGCCCTGGCGTTGAAGCTCCTGCCCCGCATGGTCGAACGCGGCATGGGCGGCATCATCAACGTCGCCTCTCTGGCCGGCTTCATGCCCGGCCCCGGCATGGCCGTCTATTTCGCCACCAAGGCCTATCTCCTCTCCTTCTCCGAGGCCCTGCACGAGGAAATGCGCGATCACGGCATCACCATCACTGCCCTCTGCCCCGGCCCGGTGCGTACCGGCTTTCAGGCAGCCTCAGGCATGGACAGGCTGTGGCTGACGAAGGTCTTGCCCATGGCGAAGGCCGAACAGATCGCCCGCGCCGGCTGGCAGGGCTTCAAGGAAGGGCGCGCCATCGTCATCCCGGGCCTGTTTCACGCCTTCACCGTACAGATGGGACGCATCTCTCCGCGCGTGCTCACTCGCCGCATCGTCAAAAGGTTGCTCCTGCCCAGGCGTCGCCTGAAACTGCTGAAAGAGAGGAAAGAGAGGAAAGAAATCCCGGATCAGGAGCGCGATTCCAACACCGGCGAATCCGGGCGCTAAAGCCGCCTTTTCTTGGCGCCAGTCACAGTGCGCAGGCACCTCCCTGTGCGGGAAGATCCGCTTGCGTTTCCGCCGCCCAGCCGGAGAGATAGAGAAGATCAAGAGTCACCGCGAGGCGCCCGTCCGCCTCCGTGCAGGCGGCCTCCAGCGCCGCCGCCGCCCGCGCCAGCCGTCGCCGCGAAACCGGCCGTCGCGGCCGTTCCATCAGCATGTTGCTCCAGCCCAGCGCCTTAAGCTCCTGCATCAGCGACAGGGCATCGTCATAGCGCAATGTGAGCCGCTCCACATCCGTCACCGGCATGACGAACCCTGCCAGCTGCAACAGGCTTCCTGCCTGACGCACATCGCAAAAGGGTGCCACCCTCAAGGAAGGCGCACCTTCCTCCCTCATGTCGGCATGGGCCCAGGCCGCCCGCAGCTCCCGCAAGGTTTCACCGCCGGGAAAGGCGCTCAGAAACAGCCCGCCGGGGCGCAAAAGCCGCCGCCAGGCGAGAAGCGCATCCGGCAGGCCATCGATGAAGGCAGGCTCCATCAGCAGCACGGCCAGATCAAAACGGCGCTCCGCAAAAGCAGGCGCGCGCGGATCAATCACGCATTCATGCCCCCCGCCCGCCGGCCGCGCCCAGGGAGCGGCGAAAACCACCTCTCCCACATTGCCGGCACCTTTCAGAAGCAAGGCCCCGTCCGCCGGCGCCAGGGTGCACAAGAGCGCCCGGTCAAACTGCCGCTTTGTTGCCGAAAGGCGCGCGACAATTTCCTCAAGCGCATGCCGGTGCAGAAAATCCGGCATTGCCGCATCACCAGCAAGGGAAAGACGGGCATAACGCTGAGAGAGAAGTCTTGTGTCAAACAGGGCCGGCATTGCCTGTTTCGCCCTCCTTCGCCCGTCTTGCCTGCCGGCGCGGTGTAAACGTTCGCGCCGATGCGCAGGCAGGATTCAGGATTCGCCCCTTTCATCAGCGGGGGCACTCTCGGGGTTTAAGGCATCCGGACATTCCAGCAGGGCGATCAGGCTGGACGTATCCCAGCGGCCGCCGCCCATGGCCTGTATCTGGGCATAGAACTGATCGACAAGCGCGGTGATCGGCAGCCGCGCCCCGTTGCGTCGCGCCTCGGCAAGGCAGATGGCGAAGTCCTTGCGCGCCCAGTCCACCGCAAAGCCGAAGTCGAATTTGCCGTCGGCCATGGTGCGATAACGGTTCTCCATCTGCCAGCTCTGGGCCGCGCCCTTGGAGATCACGTCGAAGACGGCATCGATATCAAGCCCCGCCCGCTTGGCGAAATGCACACCTTCCGCCAGGGCCTGGATCAGCCCGGCAATGCAGATCTGATTGACCATCTTCGTCAATTGCCCGGACCCCACAGGCCCCATCAGCCGCACCATGCGGGCATAAGGCTCAAGAAGCGGCCGAATGCGCTGGAATGTCTCCGGCTCGCCGCCGCACATGACGGTCAGCACGCCGTTTTCCGCGCCCGCCTGCCCGCCGGAAACCGGCGCATCGATAAAGCCAAGGCCTCTCTCTTTCGCCGCTGCCGCCAGCTCCCGCGCCACATCGGCCGAGGCGGTGGTGTGATCCACCAGCACCGCCCCTTCTTTCATGCCTTCAAAGGCACCTGCCTTGCCCAGGATCACGCTGCGCAGATCATTATCGTCACCCACACAGACGAAAACCGCATCGGCCCCTTCCGCCGCCGCGGCCGGCGTTTCGGCAAGCCGGCCGCCGTATTCGGAAACCCAGCGCTCCGCCTTGGCCCGCGTGCGGTTATAGACCGTCACCTCATGCCCGGCCCTGGCCATATGCCCCGCCATGGGATAGCCCATCACGCCCAGCCCGATCCACGCAACCGTTGCCATCAGCGATCCCTCCACTCAACACTTGCGTCCTTTTTTCGCGCACGCCCGCGCATGGACACGCATGATCCTGTGCTTATAATCCGCTTGCGCAAGCGGCCCCAAGCCTTAAATTGCCTGCCCAGGATGCGCCGGCATGCACGCCGCCCAAAACGGGCATTCCGGCTTTCGCGCATGCAGCCGGCACCGGGCAGAACGCGGCGGAAGGTCTTTTGAGCAAAGGGGTGTGACAGCCGTGGAACGGCAGACTTTTCCACAATTTTTCATCACGGCCGAAGGCGCCTGTCCCTATCTGCCCGGCAGGCGCGAGCGCAAGGTCTTCACCCATCTTGTCAGCTTCGACGCGCCGGAGGTGCACGAGCTGCTCACCAAGACCGGCTTTCGCCGCTCACAGAACATCGCCTATCGCCCGGCCTGCGACGGATGCAATCTGTGCATCCCCGTGCGCATCCCGGTGGCCGATTTCCGCATGAACCGCACCATGCGCAAGATCTGGCGCCGCAACGCCGATCTCACCGCCCGCTTTGAGCGCCCCATCGCCACCGCGGAAGCCTATGATCTCTTCCGCGCCTACATCGAGGCCCGCCATGCCGACGGCTCCATGGCCGGCATGACCATGCAGGATTTCGCAGCGATGATCGAGGAAACCTTCCTCGACACCCGCCTTGTCACTTATCGCCTGCCGCAAGGGCCGGCCCTGGCCGAGCCCCGCCCGCATTCGGGGCGCCTTGTCGCCTGTGCGCTCACCGATGTGCACACCGACGGCCTGTCCATGATCTATTCTTTCTACGATCCCGCCCTTGCCCGCCGCTCGCTCGGCACGTGGATGATTCTCGAACACGTGGAGCGGGCCCGGCGCATGGGCCTGGCCTATGTCTATCTCGGGTATTGGGTGCCGGGCTCGGCCAAGATGGGCTACAAACAGCGCTTCCTGCCGCAGGAGCGTTTGATCGAGAACGAATGGATCCGCATCGAGACCGAAGACGCCCGCCTGTTTCCGGAACCCAAAGGCAAATGACCCCATGATCCCGCATGCGCCGCATTCCTCAAATCCTCTTCACCGCACGTCATTGGCGGGCATCATGACACGCTTCATCGCGGCCATGGCACTGCTGGTCATGGGCGCGCCCTTGAGCAAGGCCGCAAACGCCGAAGAGGGCCTGAAAGGCTGGTGGCTGAACAAGCGGTTCCTGCCTCTGCCCGAGGCGGCAAGCCCGCAGCTTCAGGAGAGCATCCGCACAGGCAAGAAGCCGGATGTGCGGGCCCTTCTTCTCATCACGCCGCAAGATGCCAGGGGCTGGAAGGTTCTGCAGACCATCAACGATGCGCCCATTGCCAAGCGCGTGCCTGAGCGCGCGGCCTCATCCAATGTCACCATCGAGGAGGCCAAGATCGCCGGCGTGCGCGTCTTTCGCGTCACCCCACACAAGATTGCCCCGCAGCACAAGAATCATCTCTTCCTGCATGTCCATGGCGGCGCTTTCGTCTTCAATGGCGGCCTTGCTGCAACGCCGGAGGCCATCCTCATCGCGGCGCGTGCAAGGATTCCCGTCATCAGCGTTGATTACCGCATGCTGCCGGATCATCCCTTTCCGGCCGCGCTTGAAGACGTCACCGCCGTTTATCAGGCCCTCATCAGGACACACGCGCCGGAAAAGATCGCCATGGGCGGTACATCCGCCGGAGCGGGATTAACACTTGCGGCCATGCTGCATTTCAAGAAGCTCGGCCTGCCGCTGCCCGCTGCCCTCTTTCTCGGCACGCCCTGGGCGGATCTGTCCAAGACCGGCGATTCCTTTCATCTCAATGCCGAGGCCGACCGAACGCTTGTTGCCTACGAAGGCGTGCTCGCCGCAGCGGCGCGCCTGTATGCCAACGGCCGCAGCCTGAAGGATCCCGAAATCTCGCCTCTTTATGGCGACTTCTCCGGCCTGCCGCCCGCGCTCGTGGCCAGCGGCACACGTGATCTCTTCCTTTCCCTCGCCGTGCGCGTGCACAGGCGCCTGCGCGATGCCGGCATTCCGGCCGAGCTTCACGTCTTCGAGGGCCTCTCGCATGGCGAATATATTCCCTTGCGCGACATTCCGGAATCAAAAGCCCTGTTCGCCGAACTGTCCGCTTTCCTCTCCCGCCATCTGAAATAGGGCGCACAACGACAGTTTCGAGAAGAACGCCCGCACATCCCGCCTGTACCCCTGTATTGCTCCCAAAAAAGGAAAGCCGCCTGCGACGGGCGGCATGTCGCAGGCGGCCAGGCACCGGGGGCTTTTCGGTCACGGCCGAAAACGCCCCTTCAGCGCCATGTCACATCAAAGCGGTCGAGGTTCATCACCTTCGTCCAGGCGGCGATGAAATCGCGCACGAACTTCTCCGCATTGTCATCCTGGGCGTAGAATTCGCTCTGCGCCCGCAGCTGCGAATTGGCACCGAAGACGAGATCCACCCGCGTGCCCGTCCAGCGCACTGTGCCGGTTGCACGGTCCACCCCTTCAAAGAGGGTCTCCGCCTCATCCGCCGGACGCCATTCCACATCCATGCTGCAGAGATTGACGAAGAAGTCGTTGCTCAAGACCCCGACACGATCGGTGAAGACCCCGTGCGGATTGCCGCCATGATTGGCGCCGAGCACGCGCATACCGCCGATGAGCACGGTCATCTCCGGAACCGTCAGCGCAAGCAGGCTGGCACGATCCAGCATGGCCTGCTCGGCCGGCAGCTGACAGCGCGGATCCATCCAGTTGCGGAAGGCGTCGGCCACGGGCCTTAGATACTCAAAGCCTTCCACATCCGTCTGATCCTGTGTGGCGTCCACCCGCCCCGGCGTGAACGGCACGCGCACGTCAAAGCCGCCATCCCGCGCCGCCTTTTCCACCGCTGCACAACCCGCGAGCACGATCATGTCCGCCATGGAAACGCGCTTCGCACCCGTCTGGCGGGCATTGAAGCCCTGACGGACCTCCTCCAGCCGCGCCAGTACGCGCGATAAACGCTCAGGCTCGTTCACGTCCCAGTTGCGCTGCGGATCGAGGCGAATGCGCGCACCGTTGGCGCCGCCGCGCTTGTCGGAATCGCGGTAGGTGGATGCCGCCGCCCACGCCACGAACACCAGATCGGAAACAGTAAGCCCCGCGTTCATGACCTCCGCCTTCAGGGCCGTGACGTCTTCCTCTTCGATGAGGTCGAAATCCCGCTCAGGCAGCGGATCCTGCCACAGGAAGTCCTCCTTCGGCACCTCCGGCCCCAGATAGCGGCTCTTCGGCCCCATGTCGCGGTGGGTCAGCTTGAACCATGCCCGGGCGAAGGCTTCCTCGAACTCGCGCGGATTGTCCAGAAACCGGCGGGCAATGCGGGCATAGGCCGGATCGTAGCGCAAGGCGAGATCGGTGGTCAGCATGATGGTCTTCACCTTGCGGGAACCGTCATGCGCATCCGGCGCCAGATCCTCCTCGTCCGGGTTCACCGGCTCCCATTGCCAGGCACCGGCCGGGCTCTTGGTCAGGTTCCAGTCATATTTGAACAGGATCTCCAGAAAGCGCGTGTCCCATTGCGTCGGCGTCGGTGTCCATGCGCCCTCAATGCCGCTGGTGATGGTGTCCGGCCCCTTGCCGGTGCCATAGTCATTGCGCCAGCCCAGGCCCATCTCCTGCAGGGGCGCCGCTTCCGGTTCCGGCCCCAGATGATCGGCGCTGGCCGCGCCATGACACTTGCCGAAGGCATGCCCGCCGGCAATCAGGGCCACGGTCTCCTCGTCATTCATGCCCATGCGGCCGAAAATCTCGCGAATGTCGGCTGCTGCGGCCAGAATGTTGGGCTCGCCGTTCGGCCCTTCCGGATTGACATAGATGAGGCCCATCTGCACCGCCGCAAGCGGGTCCTCCAGCTCACGTCCCTCGCGATGGCGTTCATCCCCCAGCCATTCGCTTTCCGGGCCCCACCAGGTGTCCTCCTCCGGCTCCCAGACATCTACGCGGCCGCCGCCGAACCCCAGGGTCTTGAACCCCATGTCCTCCAGCGCCACGTTGCCGGCCAGGATCATGAGATCAGCCCAGGAGATCTTCTCGCCATATTTCTTTTTCACCGGCCACAGAAGCCGGCGTGCCTTGTCCAGATTGACGTTATCCGGCCAGCTGTTCACCGGCGCAAAGCGCTGGTTGCCGGTATTGCCGCCGCCGCGGCCGTCCTGCATGCGGTAGGTGCCGGCGCTGTGCCAGGCCATGCGGATGAACAGTGGCCCGTAATGACCGAAATCCGGCGGCCACCAGTCCTGCGGCGTGCGCATCACCTGCCGCAGATCTTCCTTGAGCGCCTCATAATCCAGTTCGGAAAATGCCTTGGCGTAATCAAAGCCGGGATCGACCGGCTTCAGCGCCTCGGTGTTCTGTTGCAGGATCTTCAGGTTCAGCTGATTGGGCCACCATTGCCGCACCATGCTGCCGCCCTGTGTCATCGGTTTTAAGGCCTCGTGCGGGAATGGGCACTTTCCGCTTCCATGCATCGTTCTCTCCTCCTTGGTGCAAGGCCGGATGGGCACCGCCCATCTATGCAAATTATAATTATTCTAATTCGAAAAAGTGGTCAAGCATGAATCTTCCATCAGGATGACCGGACCTGGCCCATCATCTGACAAGACAATCAGGCCGCATCCCTGTGGCGCAGCATTCCCGCGGTCATGAGATCATCGATCCGAAAGGGAAAAAGCCCGCCGCATTTGCGGACTTGCAAGAAGGCGCAAGACTGCATTATAAGGCGCCAGGCGCCCCGGCCTTTCCGGCCGGGGTGTTGCGATGTGCGTGCTGATGTTGGTTACCTCATCGACAGGCAGGGTAATCCGATCACAAGCAGCCATCGCGAAAAGCATGAAAAGGAGGTCGCCCCCGGCCACATGGGCTGCCGCGCGGGCGACGCAACACGGCAAGCGGCCAGGGATGAGATGGCCGCCGGAATGCAAGGAGAAGCCGAATGCCCAAGCTCAAGAACAAGTCCGCCGCCAAGAAGCGGTTCCGTTTCACCGCCACCGGCAAGGTGCGCGCCACCCAGTCCGGCAAGCAGCACGGCATGATCAAGCGCACCAACAAGCAGATCCGCAATCAGCGGGGCACCACCATCCTCAAGGATTGTGACGCCAAGATCGTCAAGAAGATGATGCCTTATCGCTGATCGGTTGCGCAAGGCACCCCTATCCCGCGCCCGACTGCGCAGGGTGCATAAGCAGGAAAGGGGGACGAGCCGCCGGAAGCCGACAGCCGGAAACCCTGCATCAGATACCGATTACGGAATTCGCTTTGGAGGAGAACTGAACCATGCCGCGCGCAAAGAAGGGTGGCCCCAGGGCCCGCGCCAGACACAAGAAGGTCATCCGCCAGGCCAAGGGCTATTACGGCCGGCGCAAGAACGTCTATCGCGTTGCCGTGCAGGCGGTGGAGCGCGCTCATCAGTACGCCTATCGTGACCGCCGCCGGCGCAAGCGCGTTTTCCGCAGCCTGTGGATTCAGCGCATCAACGCCGCCTGCCGCGAACTCGGCTTCACCTATGCCCGATTTATCGACGGGCTCGGCAAGGCAGGAATCGAGATCGACCGCAAGATGCTGGCCGATCTCGCCGTGCGCGAGCCCGAGGCCTTCAAGGCGCTTGTCGAGAAGGCGAAGGCGGCGTTGGCCTGATCGGGCCACGGGCGCTGAAAAACGCGCCCCTTGCCCGCGCCGGACGAAAGGCAACACGCGGGCACGCTGACACGATTATCAACACCACTCCTGCCAGGGCCGGGCCCCTTTCCGTCGGACGCCGGGATTTCCCGCAAAACCCCTTTGGCGTCCTTGCGGAAACGTGCCCGGCCCTGTTGATGTCAGGGGCGGAAGAAAACCGAACAAGCGGGGTTTTATGCCATCATGAACGGAAAGGACGACCTGCAGGAACTTGAGGCACGCTTCCTCGCCGAGATCGAAAAGGCCGGCGATGAACGCGCGCTGGAGGACATCCGCGTCGCCGCCCTCGGCAAGAAGGGCGAGATCAGCACCCGCATGAAGGGCCTGGGCAAGCTGCCGCCGGAAGAGCGCAAGAGCATGGGCCAGGCGCTCAACGCCCTGAAAAGCCGCATTGCCGAGGCCATCGCCGCCCGCCGCGAGGTCTTGAAGCAGCAGGCGCTCGCCGCGCGGCTGGAAAAGGAACGCGTGGATGTGACCCTGCCGGTGCGCCCCGAACACAAGGGCAGTATCCATCCCGTCTCCCATGTCTGGGAGGAGGTGGTGGAGATTTTCGCTGATCTCGGCTTTTCCGTCGCCGAAGGGCCGCATATCGAGACCGACTGGTACAACTTCGAAGCCCTCAACATCCCGCCGGAACATCCCGCACGCCAGGAGCATGATACGTTCTATTTCCACCGCAAGGACGACGGCACGCGCATGCTCCTGCGCACCCACACCTCGCCGGTGCAGATCCGCACCATGGAAAGTACCCCGCCGCCCATCCGCATCATCGCGCCGGGCCGCACCTTCCGCTGCGATTCCGACCAGACCCACACGCCCATGTTCCATCAGGTGGAGGCCCTGGTCATCGACGAGGAGACCCACATGGGTCACCTGAAGTGGACGCTTGAGGAATTCTGCAAGGCCTTTTTCGAGACCGATTCCGTGAAGATGCGTTTCCGCGCTTCCCATTTTCCCTTCACGGAACCGTCCATGGAGGTGGACATCAACTGCTCCTGGGAAGGCGGGCAGGTGAAAGTGGGCGAGGGGGATGACTGGCTGGAGATCCTCGGCTCCGGCATGGTGCACCCCAATGTCATCCGCGCCGGCGGCCTCGATCCTGAGCGCTATCAGGGCTACGCCTTCGGCATCGGGCTGGACCGCCTGGCCATGCTCAAGTATGGCATCCCGGATCTGCGCGCCTTCTTCGAGGCCGATCTGCGCTGGCTGCGCCATTACGGCTTTTCGTTCCTGCAGGTTCCCACTCTGGCAGGAGGGCTTTCGGCATGAAGTTCACGCTGTCCTGGCTGAAGGACTATCTCGAGACCGACGCCTCGCTGAGCGAGATCGTCGATGCGCTCAACGCCATCGGGCTGGAGGTCGAGGAGGTCATCGATCCTTCGGAGAAGCTCGCGGCCTTCTCCGTCGCCCGCATCATTGCCTGCGAGCAGCATCCCAATGCCGATCGTCTCAAGGTCTGCCGCGTGCAGACGGCGAACGGCGAGGTGCAGGTGGTCTGTGGCGCGCCCAACGCCCGCGAGGGCCTGGTTGGCATATTCGCCCCGCCCGGCAGCCACATTCCCGGCACCGGCCTTGATCTCAAGGTCGCCAAAGTGCGCGGCGTGGAATCCGCCGGCATGATGTGTTCCGAGCGCGAGCTGGAAATCTCCGAGGATCACGAGGGCATCATCGAACTGCCCGAGGACACGCCCATTGGCGAACCGGCGGCCAGGGCCCTTGGCGTTGACGATCCCGTCATCGAGATTGCCATTACGCCCAACCGCGGCGATGCCCTGGGGATTTATGGCATCGCCCGCGATCTTGCCGCCCGCGGGCTCGGCCACCTCAAGCCCCTGCATGTGGAGCCGGTTGCGGGCAAGGGCGCCTCGCCCATCGCCGTGCACATCCATGACGACGGCAATGCCTGCCGCCAGTTCATCGGCCGTTACTTCACGGGCGTGAAAAACGGCCCCTCGCCGGAGTGGATGCAGCGGCGCCTGAAGGCCGTGGGCTTGCGCCCCATCTCCGCCCTCGTTGACATCACCAACTATGTGATGATGAGCTTCAACCGGCCGCTGCACGTTTTCGATGCCGACCGCCTCAAGGGCGACATCCATGCCCGCCGCGCCCGCCCGGGCGAAACCCTGCTGGGCCTGGACGGCAAGGAATATACGCTGGATCCCGACATCACCGTCATCGCCGATGATGAACGCGCCGTGGGCATTGCCGGCATCATCGGCGGTGAGGAAACCGGCTGCACGGATGAAACCGTCAACGTTTTCCTCGAGGTGGCCTATTTCGAGCCCATCGCCATCGCCCGCGCCGGGCGCAAGCTCAACCTCATGACCGATGCCCGCTACCGCTTCGAGCGCGGTGTTGATCCCGCCTTCCTGCCGCAGGCGGCGGAAATCGCCAGCCGTCTCATTCTGGAGATTTGCGGCGGCGAAGCCTCCGAGATCGTCTCCGCAGGCAGCGAGGCCACGCCACCGCGTGAAGAGCGCACCTTTACCCTGCGCAAGAACCGGGTGAAGACCCTGGCCGGCCTGGATCTGCCGCTTGAACGGCAGAAGGAGATCCTCTCCGCCCTTGGTTTTGAGATCGAGGAGACGGCGGAGGGCTTGAAGGCGGTGGCGCCAAGCTGGCGGCTGGATATTCGCGGCGAGGCCGATCTCGTTGAGGAAATCGTGCGCATCGAGGGGCTGGACCGCATTCCTTCCACGCCCATGTCGCGCCTGCATGCCATCGCCCGCCCGGTGCTGACCGACCGGCAGCGCCACATCGTGCGCGCCCGTCATCTGCTTGCCGCCCGCGGCATGCACGAGGCCGTCACCTATTCCTTCCTGCCCAAGCGTCATGCCCGGCTTTTTGGTGGTGGCGAGAAGATGCTGGAGCTCGCCAATCCCATCTCCACCGAACTTTCCGACATGCGCCCCTCGCTGCTGCCCAATCTTGTCGCGGCCGCCGGACGCAATGCCGCGCGCGGCCATGCCGACGTCTGCCTCTTCGAGGTGGGCAGCATCTATCGCGATGACACGCCCGAAGGCGAAAAGACGGTGGCTGCCGGTGTCCGCGCCGGATATGCTTCCCCGCGCCATTGGGCTCTTGCCCGCCGTACCTGGGACGTGTTCGATGCCAAGGCCGACGCCATCGCCGTGCTCGAGGCCTTGGGCGCTCCGGTCGCCTCCCTGCAGACGCGCACCGAGGATCTGCCCTCGTGGTATCATCCCGGCCGCGCCGGCGTTCTCACCCTCGGGCCGAAAACGGTGCTCGCCCATTTTGGCGAGCTGCACCCCGCCGTGCTGGAGGCCATGGACGTGAAGGGCCCCGTTGCCGCCTTTGAGGTGTTCATCGACGCCCTGCCGGCGAAGAAACGGAAGGGAACGGCCCGGCCGCCGCTTGCCGCTTCCGATCTCATGCCGCTGACGCGGGACTTCGCCTTCGTCGTCGATGAGAGTGTCCCGGCCGAGAAGATCGTGCAGGCCGCGCGCAATGCCGACCGCACGCTCATCGAGGCGGTACAGGTCTTTGACGTGTTTGCCGGCGAGAAGGCCGCGCAGCAGCTGGGCGAGGGCAAGAAATCCGTTGCCATCGAAGTGCGCATCCAGCCGCGCGAAAAAACCCTCACTGACGAGGAGATTCAGGCCCTGGCCGACAGGATCGTCTCCGCCGTCGCCAAGGCCACCGGCGCCACCTTGCGCGCCTGAACGCCAAAGACGCTTGGAAAAGCAAACCGGCCGCAGGAAGTCCCTGCGGCCGGTTTTGGTTTTATCATACCAAGTTGCGCAATGGCTGACCTGTGAAATCGCCCCGCGCCCCCACCCAGGCCCTTGTTTATAATAATTGGGGGGTTGGGTGGGGGCGCGGGGCGGTGGGCGGCTCGTTATGCAGGTTGATATCAAACAGCCCTTTTCATTCCTGCCGTCATGGAAGCAGGATGGTCTGTCCCGTGGTGCGCCGCGCCTCCAGATCCGCATGCGCCTGTGCCGCCTCGCTCAGCGGATAGCGCTGATCGATGCTGATGCGCACGCGCCCGGAAGCCACCATCTCGAATAGCTCCGCGCTGGCACGGGCCAGATCGGCATCCTCCGCCACATAGTCCATGAGCACCGGCCGGGTGACATAAAGCGATCCTTTCTCGGCCAGCAGGCCGAGATTCACACCCGTGACCGGCCCGGAGGCATTGCCGAAAGAGACCATCAGCCCCCGGCGCTTCAGACAGGAAAGCGCGGATTCGAAGGTTGCCGCCCCCACGCCGTCATAGACCACATCGACACCACGCCCATCCGTGATTTCGGCCACCCGTTCCGCCAAATCCTCGCGGTCATAGGCGATGACATGATCGTATCCATGCGCCTTCGCCTTCTCCACCTTGCCGGAGGAACAGGCGCCTATGGTCACCGCCCCCAATGCCTTGGCCCACTGCCCGGCAATCAGGCCAACCCCACCGGCCGCCGGCAAAAAGAGCAGGACATCGCCCGGCCTGATTCGAAAGGTTTCCCGCAGCAGATACCAGGCCGTCAGCCCTTTCAGCATCATCGCCGCCGCCGTTTCACAATCAATGGCATCCGGCAGCCGCGCAACGCGACTGGCCGGCATCGTCCGCCATTGCGCATAGGCCCCCAGAGGCCCCGCACCATAGGCCACGCGATCGCCGGGCTGCAGGTTTTCAACCCCTTCGCCCACCTTCTTGATCACACCGGCGCCTTCCAGCCCCGGAACCGCCGGCAGCGGCACCGGATAAAGCCCGGAACGATGATAGGTGTCGATGAAATTGAGCCCGATCGCCTCATGCTGGATGAGCACCTCGCCAGGCCCCGGTTCTGGCACCGGTGCCTCTTCCACTTGCAGCACTTCCGGCCCGCCCGTGCGATAAAACCGAACCTGCTCCATGAGCCCGCCCACTTTTCCAAAAACTTAAGAGACCACGACCAGTGAACATGAGCGGGAAAATACGTGACATCATCCGCCTCAACGACGCAAGCACCCCCTTCGTAGCGTGCGCCCGCACGCCCATGCCATGCCCAAGAACCCAAGTTTCCGAAGCGGGAGGACCTCAGGAAATTGCAGGAGGGCAGTGACCCCGGGAAAAGACAATCAGCCGTCATCGCGGCCATGCACGATCTCGCCAATGGCCGAGACGAGGGAATTCCACTCCAGCTCTTCCAGCGGGATGATGCGCACATCAAGCACGGCCGCCTTGCCCATCAGCGCCATGTATCGCGGCTGATCGCGTACTTCGTCAATGAGATCGGTGGTAACGAGAATGCCCACGCGCTCGCCTTCACGGCCGAAATGATCGCAGAGATTGTCCGCCTCATGCAGGGCGTCCATCAAGCGCGCCCTGTGCTTTTTGCTCTCGGCGTTGAATTCCGATTGCAGCGCCTTGCAGGAAACAAACCCCAGCCGTTCCGCCTTGCGCACGATCAGGTCGATCTCGTTTTCGCCATAGAATTCGCCGACCCGCCAGCCCAGAACCTGAGAATAGATGGCCTCGTCCGCTCCGGCGGCCATCGCCGCAAGCCAGGCCAGCTCCTCCAGCCAGCCGCCTGAAAGAAACCGCCGCGCCGCGGCATCGGCCGCCACCAGCCGCCCTTCCTCCGAAAGGCGCACGATTTCCTGGGCACGCAAATGATCCAGGAGCTCCATCAGGGCCTCGTGATCGGAGACCATCTCCGGCACCACGCCCTGACGGGTCATGAGCTGATCACGCAATGGCTCGAAGAGAGGATAATTGTGTTCGATCACTTTCAAGAGGGGCTCGTGACGCCGTGCGGTCTCTTCACATCCCGGTTGCCCCTTCAGAAATGCGCCTCGGGATTCAAGTATGGACGCAATGGTTTTCTCGCCTGTCATGAGTTCCATCCCCGGCCTGCGGAAGCCCCCGCACGCATCACTTCCGCAAACCACTCACATTGGCGGGCTTGCCGGCTCGCCCCGAAAATGGGCGGAACCGACATGCGCCAAGATTTTATGGGCGCTAGGCGCCGCCCGGATCACTGCTCCAGCGGTTTGGACAGCGTAAAGGCACCCCGCAGCTGACCGAGCTTGAAACCGATGGCCTGATCCTCCGGGTAATATTTCTTGATCGTCTTGTAGAGGTCCGGATTGACCTTCTCGCCATGGCAGTTCAGGCAGGGTTTCTTCACCGGGATCGCCTTCATGAAGCGGAACACCTTCTTGCCGTCCTGCTCCACGATCTCGGCCTTTACCAGGGTCTTGGGATCAGCGCCCTCGGCGATCTTCTTCTCGAACTCCTGCAGAACCGCCTTCTCCCAGGCATCCGGCGCATTCTTGGGATTGCGGATCTTCAGGGCCGTGCGCCCCACCTTCCAGCCGTTCTTGTTGTGCTTCTTGGTGATTTCCTGCGCCTTTTCATGACAGACATCCACAGCGCCCGCCGGCCCTTTTTCCTTCATGGTGGAGACGAGCGTGCCCTTCAGTTCCTTGAAAAAGCCCTGCACGATCTCCTTCGCCTCCGCCTTCAGGGCGTTGATGTCCGGCTGATCGGCAGCGATCACCGGTGACATGCCAGCAATGACGAAAGCCGCACCGGCAACCAGAAGGGATTTCCTGAAAGTCATGTCTGCTTACCTCCCTGTTTCAAAAACGTCTCCTGCCTGGCCTGATAGGGGCGGGTGTCGCCATTACGGGGCACAGGCCGCATCCTCCGCAAAGAATGAACGAGCCGTGACACGCGCTTACCGCATCATCCTCAAACGACCCCTTGTGGATCACGGCAGACACCGGCCCCATTCCATGCAAGGCACAGCGTTACTGACCACTGGTTCCGTGGCGCGCCCCCGGATTCATGTTCGCGCGTAACATGGTTGAAATTTTGTCCGAATTCAACAGCCCTCTCCTGGCCATGATGACGCGCCTGAAACGCCGCGTGAGATGGTTGCGCTTGCCTGCATTTTGCGCGATCGCCGCCCTGAACTATTCATTGCATCTAGGCCGTCTTTAAGAGCTGATCTCTTCGTGCCCTTGAAGGCTTCACGCACATCGCAAATGACTTAAAAAGGCCTGCATGGGCGGCTATGCTTCACGCTGCTGACCTACGCGGTAACCTTCTGTTTATCATCTCCCCTCTCAGCGGATTCTCAAATGCCCTGCTTTTGATCATAGTGTCGCAGGGCCCGGACCAATCCCATCCTTTAAACGAACAACACGGCATGCATTCCGTCTACGCCCATATATGTCGCCATTAGAAATCAATGATCACAAATGCGACACCTGGTCACGGACTTGCCGTGCGAAAGGGCTGGACAAATATCACGATTTGCTCATATTAGAATTATTCCAAATTGCAGGAACGAACTGAAACGCCATCAACAAACAACCGCTCAAAACCGAAAAAGGAGAAAGACTATGAGCGAGACCAACGAGAACGTCGTTAATGAGGCTCCGGTGTATCCGCGCCTGAATGAGCCGGCTCCGGAATTCACCGCTCCCACCACCCATGGGCAGAAGTCCCTCTCCGACTATCGGGGCAAGTGGCTGGTGCTCTTCTCCCATCCGGCGGACTTCACGCCCGTCTGCACCACGGAGTTCGTGGCCTTCGCCAGGCGCGCCAAGGACTTTGCCGAGCTGAACACCGAGCTTCTGGGGCTGTCCATCGACTCCAACTTCTCGCACATCGCCTGGGTGCGCAACATCCGCGAGAAGCTGGGCGTGGAGATCCCCTTCCCGATCATCGCGGATCTGAAGATGGAGGTCGCCAAGAAGTACGGCATGATCCACCCGGCCGCGGCCGACACCTCCGCCGTGCGCGCCACCTTCATCATTGATCCGGAAGGCATCCTGCGCGCCATGGTCTATTACCCGATGACCAACGGCCGCTCCATCGACGAGATCCTGCGCCTCGTCAAGGCCCTGCAGACCACCGACAAGTACGGCGTTGCCACGCCGGAGGGCTGGCAGCCCGGCGACAAGGTGATCGTGCCGCCGCCGGCCACCATCGACGAGGCCGAGGAGCGCATGAAGATGGAGAACGCCGAGGTGACCGACTGGTACTTCGTCAAAAAGGACATCGCCTGAGGCCTTGGCAATATCCTCACATCTCTCATGCAGGCGGCTCTCTCAATAAAGCCGCCTGCCTTCTCCCTCCCCCCGGAAGGCTTCCCCTCCGCCTTCCCGTCCGGCCCGTCGCTTTGAAAGTGGCGGGCCATTCTTTTTCCCGCGCGACACAACATATCCATCGTCATACCGGCGCAAGCCTACTGGTGTCCGAAGAAATTCAGGAAGCGTGCTGTTGACGCCAAATCGACCGAGAAAAAAGACTTTCCATAAGTCAGGAGTGGTTATTTAACTCATTGATAAACCACAAGAAAACGTCATTGCCGGGCCTTGTCCCGGCAATCCAGGGCCAAGGATGAGGCGGTTTTGGTGGGCGATGGTGCTTACCAGCAGGCTTGATCTGAACCGTATGTTTTTTGAAAGGAGATCCCTTTCAAGGACAGAGCCTGGAAGAAGCGTTCCTGCCTGCCACTGCTGTATGTGTAAACCGCCCCTAGATGCCCGGGACACGCCCGGGCATGACGTAACCTATTGATCTTCCATATAAAAACAACACACTCCAAGTTTTGGGCGGTGGTGGGAGAATGCCTTGGTAAAAGTATCTGTATTGTATGTGAGTGCTCACCTTTTTCAGGGTAAAAATCACTCGCAACGCATAGAGCAATTTAATTGGACACGCCTGGGCCCAAGCCGGTATCTCAGGCCATTCACTTATGCGTTGATGGCCCGAGGCCTCAGGCTCTCGCCGGAATGACGAGGCTAGTAGCGATCTTGTGTCGTGTTGTGTGCTCTTTTCCCTTTTGAGGAAAGATCGCCTATTGATTTTTGGGAGAATATTCCCAATAAGAGAAGTGGCGTGTCCCTCATTCCGCGCATGCACATTCGCGCTTGAAGAGACGTCACGCCGCCCGTCCCCATCCATGACAGGGCTGAAGCTCGTGCGGAATGTGTGCTGCAGACAGGCGCATTCCGCGCGGAGTGGGTTTCTGTTGTGTGCATGAGGAGGGAGAGACATCATGAGCAGGAAGATCCGTGTCGCCATTGCCGGCGTTGGCAATTGCGCAAGTTCTCTTGTTCAGGGTGTCGAGTACTATCGCCGCAATGGCTATGATGGCTCCACGGGGCTGATGCATCCGGACATGGCCGGATACAAGCCCTGGGATATCGAATGGGTGGCCGCCTTCGACGTCGACAAGAGGAAGGTGGGCCAGCCGCTGGAGAAGGCCATTTTCGCCAAGCCCAACTGCACCATGGTCTTTCAGGAGGACATTCCTGAGACCGGCGTGACTGTGCAGATGGGCCCTGTGCTGGATGGCGTTGCCCCGCACATGGCCGACTATGATGAGGATGAGGCCTTCCGCGTCGCCGATGCAGAACCGGTGGACGTTGCCGAAGAGCTTAAAAAGGCCGGGGCCGACGTGCTGTTGTGCTACCTGCCGGTCGGATCTGAAAAGGCCGTGCGTCATTACGCCGAAGCGGCCCTGAAGGCAGGGGTGGCTTTTGTCAACTGCGTGCCGGTCTTCATTGCTTCCGATCCGGAATGGGCGGAGCGCTTCCGTGCCGCCGGCGTGCCCATTGTGGGTGACGACATAAAGAGCCAGGTGGGCGCCACCATCGTGCATCGTGTGCTCACCCGCCTGTTCGGTGACCGCGGCTACAAGCTGAACCGCACTTATCAGCTCAACACCGGCGGCAACACTGACTTCCTCAACATGAAGGCGCTTGATCGCCTCAAGTCCAAGAAAAAGTCCAAGACCGGCGCCGTTACCTCCCAGCTCGACGTGCCCATCGATCCCAGGAACGTGCACATCGGGCCGTCGGATTACGTGCCCTGGCAGAAGGACAACAAGATCGCCTTCATCCGCATGGAGGGCGAAGGCTTCGGCGGCGCGCCCATCGAGCTGGAGCTTCGGCTGTCGGTTCAGGATTCGCCCAACTCCGCCGGTGTGGTCATCGATGCCCTGCGCTGCGCCATGATCGCCAAGGAGCGCGGCATGGCCGGCCCGGTGCATCCGGCCTGCAGCTATTACATGAAGACGCCGCCCATCCAGATCCGCGATTCGGAGGCGCGCCTGGCCGTGGACGCCTTCGTGGAGGGCAAGGACTGGCAGCGCTTCTTCCCCAGCGAGGAGGCGGCCTATCGCGAAGCGGCGGAGTAAGGGCCATGAACGCGCCGGTTCATCTCGGGGAGGGGGGCCTGATCACCCCCTCCCTTTTTCATCGTCACCGCCAATCCCTGCTTGAAAAGAACAAAGGAGCGGACTGGCGAAAGCTGCTTCTTGATCTCGCCAATGCGGCACGCGATGCCGTAACGGAAGCGCAGGGCAAAGGGCGCACACAGGAGCACAACGCCAAGGGCGATGTGCGCCATGCCATGGATCTGGCTGCTCAAGCGGCGGTGTTGCGCATTCTGGAACAGTCAAGACTGCCCCTCCGCCTGCTGTCGGAGGAAAATGACGGCGCCGGCATGATCGATTTTGGCGTATCGCCGCCGCTTTGGCAGATCGTCGTCGATCCCCTAGATGGCACGGACAATGCCGCACGCGGTCTTCCCCTATCGGCCTTCACCGCCGCCATTCTGCCCATGGGCGCACCCCTTTCGCCGCTAAATGTGATCGCCGCCGTAATCGCTCCCCTGCCGGATCAGGCGCCGCCATTTCTGCTCATTAACGATACGGTGGAACATGCCCGGCCCGCTCCGGTTGACGATTTGCGAGAGGCCCTGATCACGGTGGAGCTCAATCATTTTGCACCGCAAGGGGCATTCGCGCGCCTTCTCAAACAGGTGCGTGGCGTGCGTTGCTATGGCTGCTGCTCGCGTGCTCTCGGCCTGATGCTTTCGGGCGCCACCCAGGCCCACATCGATGTGCGCGACCGTCTCACACCGGAAAGCTGGCTTGCGGCCGCCGCCATGATCCTGGCCAGCAATGGCGCCGTCTTTATCGGCGATGCCACGCTGAACCCCAGACCGGCGCCAACCCACCTCCTTGATAAGCGCAGCCTCATAGCTGCCAGCAGCCCAAATCTCCTCAACGCCCTGCTGAGCACGCTGAAAGAGGATGAAGGGTCATGACCATGCATCAGGATTTGTCCCGCACACAATCCACGCAAAAGATCTTTTCTGAAGGGAAACAAACCCGAAACATGCCCTGTCCGGATACAGCCGTCATCCTCGCCGCCGGCGCCGGCACGCGCATGCGCGCAGGCGGCAGGGACGAGCCCAAACCGCTCGTGCGCCTGCTGGGCTTGTCCCTGCTGGAGCGCAGCATGCGTGTTCTGCGCGATATGGGCGTGCGCCATTTCATCATCGTCACGGGTCATGAAGCCGACCGCATTGCCGCGCATGCGCATGATGTCGCGCGCAGAAACGGTCTGAACGTCACGATCGTTCAGGCGGAAAACTGGCAGAAGGGCAACGGCGCCAGCGCCCTTGCCGCGGAACAGGCCGTGCCGGCCGATCGCCCCTTTTTCCTCACCATGGCCGATCATGTTCTTTCTGCCGGCATGAAGGCAAAACTGTGCGCATCCCCCTTGCCGGAAAACAGCGTGCGCCTTGCCGTTGATCGCGATCGCAGCGCGCTTTTCGATCCCGAGGACGCCACCAAGGTCTCCCTGGAGGAAGACCTGGCAGAAGACCATGCTCCATCGCGGAATGTGCGCATTCGCCGGCTGGACAAGGCGCTCGTTGATTGGGATGCCGTGGATACCGGCCTGTTTCTTTGCTCACACGCGCTGTTTTCGGCCTTGCGCCGCGCCGCCCAGGCAGGGCGCCATGGCCTGTCCGATGCCATGAACATCCTCGCCGAAGAGGGCCGGCTTTTTGCCGCCGATGTCACCGGCGAATTCTGGATGGATGCCGATACCCCCGATGCCCTGCAAGAGGCTGAACGCCGCCTGCTGACCATGGAACGCGGCAAAGGGCATGACGGCCCTGTCTCGCGCTATATCAACCGGCCCCTCTCGCGCCTGCTCACATCCTATCTCGTCCATTACCGCTGGATAACACCGAACCGCATCACTCTGGCATCCTTTCTCCTTGCCCTGCTTGCCGCCTGGATCATGGCACAGCCGGGCTGGCTGATGCTGGCTCTGGGCGGCCTGCTGGCTCAGTCCGCTTCGATCATCGATGGCGTGGACGGAGAAATCGCCCGCCTGCGCCATGAGCAAAGCGACTTCGGCGGCTGGCTCGATGCCGTGCTCGATCGGTATGCCGACGGCGCCCTGCTATTCGCCCTCGCCTGGCACGCCGCATCAGCCTCAGCCGCTTCCGCACAGGCGGCATGGCTGTGGGGGTTCCTTGCCATCATCGGCAGCTTCGTGAACAGCTACACGGCAGACAAGTATGACGGCTTCATGCGGCGCAAGCTTGGTGAAACAGCTCGGCAGCGCTTCCGCCTCGGGCGGGATGTGCGCATCTTCCTCATCATGCTCGGTGCGCTTTTCAACCTGCCGCTCCTGATCCTGGCAATCATCGCCATCGTCATGAATGCAGAAGTCGCCCGCCGCATCTGGCTGCTCTACCGCGCCGATCTATCAAGCGATCAAATATGATCAAAAGTGAACGCACAAAAAGAAAAACCCCGCCGAAGCTTTACGGTTTGGCGGGGTTTCTGCGGAATTCGTGAATGAAGGGATCGTCCGGAATGTGCTTGGCAGGCCTGGCAGCGACCTACTCTCCCACGTCCTTACGACGCAGTACCATCGGCGCTGAGGGTTTTAACGACCGAGTTCGGGATGGGATCGGGTTTGGACCCCTCGCCATAGCCACCAGGCCGGCGAAGCACATCCCGGATCATGCGCAAGCTTTTTCTCAACCGCTCCCAATAAGGGCGGTTTCCCTTCCATCGGATCCAACATGCCCTTCAGGCCTTGCTTCGGCATTGGATATCAATGCCGTTTACGAGAACGGATGGGCATTGATTAATGGGAACGATCAAGCCGATCGGACTATTAGTACCGGTCAGCTCCACGCATTGCTGCGCTTCCACCTCCGGCCTATCGACGTGGTGGTCTACCACGGTCCTGATAGGGAGACCTGGTTTTGAGGTGGGCTTCCCGCTTAGATGCCTTCAGCGGTTATCCCTTCCGCACATAGCTACCCTGCACTGCCGCTGGCGCGACAACAGGTCCACCAGAGGTGCGTCCACCCCGGTCCTCTCGTACTAGGGGCAGATCCTCTCAAGTCTCCAACACCCACGGCAGATAGGGACCGAACTGTCTCACGACGTTCTAAACCCAGCTCACGTACCGCTTTAATCGGCGAACAGCCGAACCCTTGGGACCTGCTCCAGCCCCAGGATGCGATGAGCCGACATCGAGGTGCCAAACCACGCCGTCGATATGGACTCTTGGGCGTGATCAGCCTGTTATCCCCGGAGTACCTTTTATCCGTTGAGCGATGGCCCTTCCACACGGGACCACCGGATCACTATGGCCGACTTTCGTCTCTGCTCGACTTGTCAGTCTCGCAGTCAGGCGGGCTTATGCCATTGCACTCAACGACCGATTTCCGACCGGCCTGAGCCCACCTTCGCGCGCCTCCGTTACTCTTTGGGAGGCGACCGCCCCAGTCAAACTACCCGCCACACACTGTCCCGGCCCCGGATGACGGGGCGCGGTTAGACATCCATGTCAGCAAGGGTGGTATTTCACCGGCGACTCCACCGGAGCTGGCGCCCCGGCTTCACAGTCTCCCACCTATCCTACACATGCTGGCACGAATGCCAGTGTGAAGCTGTAGTAAAGGTTCACGGGGTCTTTCCGTCTGACCGCGGGAACTCCGCATCTTCACGGAGAATTCAGTTTCGCTGAGTCCGCGCTGGAGACAGTGGGGAGGTCGTTACGCCATTCGTGCAGGTCGGAACTTACCCGACAAGGAATTTCGCTCGGTTTACCCTGACCGTTTCCGATCAGGCCGGACTCTATCTTGTAGCCGTCAATCCCCTGAAGCTCGATAGCGGTTCATGCTCGCCGCAATGGCCTGGATTTTCTCCAGTCCTTCCGGCGTGAGATGCTCTCCCTTTTCCATGAGAAGAAGCACTTTCCTGAATTTCAGGAAATCGACCTTCTTCTTGGTTTTCAGGGAGTGCTTCATGAAGAACGGCACGATACGCTCCAGAAGCTGCTGTCTGTCGCGCACCCGCCATGCCATGCGATCGCCGTTGTTCCTGCGCACGACGCCACATCCGAAGTGCCGTTTGAGAGCATAAAGGATGTTCACGTCGCGCTCGTGCTGCACCACCGTGAATTCCGGCAGCACCTGCACGCCGAGGCGCATGTCTTCATGCCGGCTGATGCCAACATGAAAGCACCCTTCGCCATCGACGAAACCGACGATCCATTGTGTTTCGAGCTTCATGGGCGGCTACCTGAGCGTCTGGTCTCTGAGGATTCCGTCACATCCTTCAGAATGTGCCGGCCTTTCCTGCGGATTGTCCCCATGTCCGCCGGATTGTTACTGCCGGGCGCTTCGTCCCGACGAGTACCGGACGGCTGTACGAGGAGTTTCCCGCATATAGCTCAGTTTTACTAAGGCTAGCGAGAACGACAAGGCATAAAGCCTTGCCGCGAGCGTGACCTCGCAGTCAACCTTAGGACCGTTATAGTTACGGCCGCCGTTTACCGGGGCTTCGGTTCGGGGCTTGCACCCCTCCCCTTAACCTTCCGGCACCGGGCAGGCGTCAGTCCCTATACGTCGCCTTGCGGCTTCGCAGAGACCTGTGTTTTTAGTAAACAGTCGCCACCCCCTGGTCTGTGCCACCCGCCTCCGGTTGCCCGGAAACGGGCCTCCCTTCTTGCGAACGTACGGGAGCAATTTGCCGAGTTCCTTCAGCGCGGTTCTCTCAAGCGCCTTAGCCTTCTCAGCCAGTCCACCTGTGTCGGTTTAGGGTACGGTCTGTACGGAGGGGCTATTTCCTGGGACTCCTAGCCTGCCGACCCAATCCAGTAAGGATCGACAGGGGCCGGAATCCGTCACCTCCTCCAGGCCCAGGAATATTAACCTGGTTCCCATCGGCTACGCCTTTCGGCCTCGCCTTAGGGGCCGGCTAACCCTGCCCTGATTAGCATTGGGCAGGAACCCTTGGACTTCCGGCGAGGGGGTCTCTCACCCCCTTTATCGCTACTCGTGTCAGCATTCGCACTTCCGATACCTCCAGCGCCCCTCGCGGGTACGCCTTCACAGGCTTACGGAACGCTCCGCTACCGCGCAGCACAAATGTGCTGCACCCGCAGCTTCGGTGCGTGGCTTGAGCCCCGTTACATTTTCGGCGCGAGGACTCTTTGCCCGAAGGCATAGACCAGTGAGCTGTTACGCTTTCTTTAAAGGATGGCTGCTTCTAAGCCAACCTCCTGGTTGTCTTGGAGTCCTCACTTCCTTTCCCACTTAGCCACGACTTGGGGACCTTAGCTGGCGGTTAGGGCTGTTTCCCTTTCCACCACGGACCTTAGCACCCGTAGTGTGTCTCCCGTGCAGTGCTTCCGGGTATTCGGAGTTTGCCTAGGTTTGGTACCCCGGTGAGGGGCCCTAGCCTAAACAGTGCTCTACCCCCCGGAGCATTCACACGAGGCGCTACCTAAATAGCTTTCGCGGAGAACCAGCTATCTCCAGCCTTGATTGGCCTTTCACCCCTAGCCACAGCTCATCCCCGCCTTTTTCAACAGACGTGGGTTCGGTCCTCCAGTGGGTGTTACCCCACCTTCAACCTGGCCATGGCTAGATCGACTGGTTTCGGGTCTGGTCCGACATACTGAACGCCCTGTTCAGACTCGCTTTCGCTGCGCCTACACCTAACGGCTTAAGCTTGCATGCCAGACCAAGTCGCTGACCCATTATACAAAAGGTACGTAGTCACCCAGGACGAACCTTGGGCTCCTACTGCTTGTAGGCATCCGGTTTCAGGGTCTGTTTCACTCCCCTCGTCGGGGTGCTTTTCACCTTTCCCTCACGGTACTGGTGCACTATCGGTCGGCAGGGAGTACTTAGCCTTGGAGGGTGGTCCCCCCATGTTCGGACAGGGTTTCACGTGCCCCGCCCTACTCGAGGCCTCTCCTATTCTTACCCGTACGGGGCTATCACCCTCTATGGCGCAATTTTCCAACTGCTTCCGGTTACCTTCGGAGAGGCACTGGGCTGGTCCGCTTTCGCTCGCCACTACTCGCGGAGTCTCGGTTGATTTCCTTTCCTCCGGGTACTGAGATGTTTCAGTTCCCCGGGTTCGCCTCCCGACACCTATGTATTCGGTGCGGGATACCGCACGAGGCGGTGGGTTTCCCCATTCGGAGATCCGCGGATCAAAGCTTGTTCGCAGCTCCCCGCGGCTTATCGCAGCGTACCACGTCCTTCATCGCCTCCTGCCGCCGAGGCATCCACCAGATGCCCTTAAGACGCTTGATCGTTCCCATTATCGATGCCCACCCATCATGCGACGCCCCTCGGCAGAAGCGCCGCCGGATGGCACCGATGGAAAGATCTTGCTTGCGCGGGATGACATCGAACGACGACCTTG
>NZ_KN050828.1:103383-815883 GCF_000746275.1 Thermopetrobacter sp. TC1 | reverse complement strand
GGGAATTTTTTCCTCGAGGCGATTTTTTTGGTTTGCCCCCATCGCCTCGCCACTTGCAAGGCATTCCCTTGCAGAATGCCTGCCACGCACTCTTTTCACACTCTGTCAAACAGCGGCGGGACCGCCTCCTTCAAGCGCGAACCGTGCCGCAAGCGCCTCTCTCCGGAGAACCGCTTATCGGCAATCAGCACGGCTTTTCAAGGAGATCGCGGCAGCAGCGACACGTCGTTGCGAACTTTCGCGCCGCCTCGGCCCCGCGAGGTGCGCGTCTTATATGCGCAGTGATTTTCTCCTGTCAAGCACCTTTTTTCGATTTTTTTCACGCCATATCAATGCGTGTGAAATTCCGCCATCAATCGCGCACAAGACGCGACCATCACCACATCCCTCGCACACTTCAGGACGCATCGTTAACCATTTCCTAACCTTGTTCCACCTAGGCTTGACGAAACCCGGGTGGCCTGCCACATTGCCTTTTGCCGGACACGGCCGCGAAAGAAGGCATTTTGCGCAAATTCAATCGCCGGCCTTGTCCGCAAGTCAGGGGGCACCCGCATCGAGACGGCAGCAAACACCGTTTCGCCACGTTTTCATCACAAACCCTCTGTAAACTTGAGGGCAGATGGCTTGGGGCGAGCTTTCCGTGAAAGGCCGCACAGTCAGTGCCTGAGGGGACGGTGCAAATGGGTAATCCTGGCTTCGGTTCGGGGCGCAACCATACGTCTGAGCGGTTTCACCGGAATCAAGACGATTCTCTCTTCTCCTCGGGCATGGAGTCTCCTTCGAACGACGCCTTTCATTCCGGCAACGGAAGCGAGGATCACCCCAATCATCTCCACGATGATCCTCTGGATTTCTTCGCTGAAAACATTCAGCCGAGGAAGGCGGCGAGCGGCCGGCGCATGATCTTTCTCGCCGGTGGTGCGGGGGCCATTCTCGGCCTTGTGGCCGTCTCCCTTTTCATCACCATGATGGAAGGCCGCGGCACCGCCGCCATCCGCCCCGAACAGACGGCGCGCACCGGTACGGACGTGCCATGGCAGCGGCCCGTGATTTCCGCCAAGACGGATCTGGAAACCGCAGTGACGCAATCGGCCGCTCTCAATGCGGCATTGCCCCTGTCTTTGGGGAGCAATCAAGCTATCACAACCGCGCCAGAGGAAAAATCCGAGGCAACATCCAAGGAGCCCCTCATTCAGCTGGCCAGCCTGCCGGCGGAAACCGAAATCCTGCGTGACGTGTCCACGCCTGAGGTGTTGCAGGGCATTCTCTACTATGCACCGGGCAGATCGGGCCTCGGATCTGCGGGCAATGAAACTGTCGTCCGCAAGCGCCCGCCGCTTGAGCCCGTGGATCGCACCATCCTTCTCAAGGCGGGCGAAACCCTGATCGATCACCTCATGCGACTCGGCGTATCCGAGGAAGTGGCCCGCGCCCTGCAGGCCACAATCGAGAAGACGGTTCCGGGCCTGAAGCTGCGGGCCGGACAGAAGATCGCCATCACGCTCGACCGTCAGCAGGACTTCTACGGATCGGAAGTCACCTACCCCGTCTATCTCGCCCTGAACGTGGCCCCCGGCCGCAAGCTGATCGTCGAATCCGACGAGGACGGCCAGTTCTCCGCCCGCATCGAACGCGACAAGACCCTCACCGTCCGCGCGCGCACGAAAGAGAAGGCCACGAAGGAAAGCCCCTATATCCACGTGCGCGGCACCATCACCTCCTCTCTCTACGCCGCCGCGCGGGACAAGGGGGTGCCGCCCTACATCATCAGCGAAATGCTGCGGGCCTTTGGCTACAGCATCGACCTGCAGCGCCAGGTCAAGAAAGGCGATACCTTCGAGATTCTCTATGGCGCGCCCCGCTCCGGTTCGTCGAAGCGCAGAAAGGTTCTCTATTACGCCGCCCTCACACTCAGCGGCCGCAAACACGCCATCTACCGTTTCACCACGCCCAAGGGCCGCACCGCCTTCTTCGATGAGAAAGGGCGTTCCGTCATCCGCAACCTGATGCGCACACCCATCTCCGGTGCGCGCATCTCCTCAGGTTTCGGCTATCGACGCCATCCCGTTCTCGGCTACACCAAGCTCCACACAGGTGTGGACTTTGCCGCCCCGCCCGGCACGCCCATTCGCGCCGCCGGCGATGGTGTCGTCATTCATGCCGGCTGGCGTGGCGGCTATGGCCGCACGGTCATGATCCGCCATCCCAACGGCTATGTCACGCTGTATGCCCACCAGAGCCGCATCGCCCGCGGCATTCGCAAGGGCGTGCGTGTCCGGCAGGGGCAGGTCATCGGCTATGTCGGCGCATCCGGCCGCGTGACCGGCCCGCATCTGCATTACGAAGTGCGCATCAACAAAAAGCCGGTCAATCCGCTGCGCGTACGTGTGGCCACGCGCGTCAGGCTGAAGGGCAAGGCCTTGGAGCTCTTCCGCCAGTATCGCAAACAGGTGTTGGCCCTTCTCAAGAAAACGCCTGTTTCCACCCGCGTCGCCCAGAACACCCGTTGATCCCTCATCACGATGGGCGGGCTTCCCCTGAGAGCCCAACCGATAATTCACTAAACCGTCCCGCGTCGGCCGCCCAAGCACCCTGTTTGATGCATAATATCGGGTGGCCCAAGCGGGGGCGCGGGGCGGTGAGTGGTGTGAAAATTCGCTGATAAGCGAATTTTCATTTGAACTCTGTCCAAATCTCAATGCGGGCTTGACAATCCCTGTGCTGCAAGACAACCGCATTGCGCTTAGGATACGGCTGCAATTCCCCGTCAAGCGAAACCACCATTATGGGACCCGTCCATGTCCAGCGGTCAGGAACGCCTCATCGTCCATTACGACGAAATAGCCCTCAAGCGCGGCCGGCGCCGGCAATTCGAGGAGCAACTCATTGCCAACCTCAACGCCTGGGCACGAGCTCGTGCGCTCCCCCTGCGGGCGCGTAATGCCTGGGGGCGCATCTTTCTGGATGAGATCGGCGAAGGGCTGACGGCCGAAGCCGAAGAGACCGTGCGCAAGGACCTCGCCCTTTTCCCCGGCGTTTCCACCTTCGGCTTCGTGCACACCACGAACAAGGATATGGACAGCCTGCTTACCCTTGCGCCGCGCATGGCTGATCTCGTCGCGGGCGGAACCTTCCGTGTCACCGCACGCCGCACCGACAAGCGCTTTCCCCTGAAATCCTTCGAGATCGAGCGCGCTTTCGCCGCCGCCATGTTCCGCACCCGCGGTGAGAAGCTCAAGGCCGCCATGAAAGGCTTCGACCGCGAGGTCATCATCGAGGTGCTGGACCGGCACATCGCCGTTTATGTCAAGGAACGCGGCATCGGCGGTCTTGCCGTCGGCTCCTCTGGCCGCGCTGTCGCTCTGCTCTCCGCCGGCTTTGATTCGCCCGTTGCCACCTTTCTCATGATGAAGCGCGGCGTGCGCATTCTGCCCCTGCACTTTCATTCCGCCCCCCAGACCTCCGACGAACCCATCGAGGCCGCCAAGGATCTGGCTTCTCGCCTCAGCGATTTTCAGGGGCGCCTGAATTTGGCCCTGTGCCCCGTGCTGCCTATCCAGCTGCATCTGGAAGAGCGTGCGCCGGAAGCCCTGCGCGTGGTGCTGCTCCGGCGCAGCTTCATGCGCATCGCCTGTCGCTATGCCGCCCGCGTGAAAGCGCGCGCGCTCATCACCGGCGAAAGCGTCGGACAGGTCGCCTCCCAGACGCTGGAGAACATGGCCGCCATTGATGCTGCCGCCACCCTGCCCGTCCTGCGTCCGCTCGCCGGTTTCAACAAGCGGGAGATCATTGATCTCGCCGCCCGCATCGGAACGGAAGAAATCTCGGCACGTCCCTGCGAGGATACCTGCAGCCTCTTCGTGCCCCGGCATCCGGAAACCCGCGCCCGTCTGGACAAGGTTCTGGAAGCGGAAGCGAAACTGGACCTGGAGCCGCTGGAACAGGAGGCTCTGGAGCGCATGGAGATCGCCCGCTTTCACTACGGCCAGGCTCTGGAGGAAGAGGCGGAGTAAAGGAAAACGCCTTTAGAAGCGCCCGAATGGCAAAGGCAAAAACCCCGCGGGATCAGCCCCTGTCACTGACATTCAGGCCGCAACCTGATCCTGACGGCCCGGCTGCAGGGTCAGCCAGAAATCGAGGAACCGGTCCAGCCAGCAGGAAACGGCCGGATCATGCACGAGCCTGTCCTCGAAATGGGTGGACAGCGGCCGCGCTCCGGGCCAGGACAGACTCTCGGCGGATTTGACCGTCCAGCGATGCAGCATGGCGGTGGTCACTTCCGGATGGAACTGAAAACCAAACGCCGCCCCGAAGCGAAAGGCCTGATTGGGAAAATACCCCAGCCCTTCCAGAAGCTTTTGTGCACCGGCCGGTATGTCAAAGCCTTCCCGATGCCATTGATAGACATATTCCGGCCAGCAATCGCACAGGGCCGCGCCCAGTGAAGTCGGCCGCACGGGGTAATAGCCCACTTCGCAATATCCGTCCGGATGCGGCCCAACCCTGGCGCCCAGATGCTTGGCCAGCATCTGCGCCCCCAGGCAAATACCGATATAGGGCTTGTTTTCGCGCAGGGGCACGGAGAGCCAGTCGATCTCCTTGCGGAAATGCGCGCAATTGTCGTTGACCGATCCGGGGCCACCGAAAATGATCGCGCCATGATGCGCTTCCAGGCTCGCAGGCAGCTCATCCCCGAAAACGGGATAGCGAATATCCAGTTCAACACCGCGTTGGCGCAGCCAATGCCCGATCCGCCCCGGCGTCGATGTCGCCTGGTGCAGCACGATCAGAACACGCTTGCCTCGCCTTGCGGCCGCCATGTTCGGCATCAGCTCCGTGGATATGCAAACCCCTGCACGCTCTTTACGGCTCTAGATAATCGCCGCTGTTGGCAGGATGCAACAGCAAAATGATGCTGTGTTTTTCATGCGGGCATGCCAAGTGCCATCTCTGCAATAGCCCCGTTTTTCAGCGCCCACCATCCGTTCCGGTCGAGGCCCGGGCCTGGTCGCCTTTCGCACCCTTCCTGCCGGCATGATCCTTCATGGCTTTAGCAAGCTTTCGGTTTAGCTCCGCCATTTCTTCCTGAAGCCGGATAAGCTGCAGCTGCAGGGCCTCCACCCGCTTCTGTTCCTCGGCGTTTTGCTGGCGCAATGTCGCAATTTCCTTGTCCGCCAGAACCCGTTCCTGATAGCGCCGGCTCAGTGTCAACCCGATGACCAGCACGCCCAGAGCCAGCAGGCCCGTGATGACTTCGGCAAACACCGTCCCGATCCGGCGATACCAGGCAATCAGCCCGTCGGCCTCCATGTCCATGATGGCCACCAGGCCGGTCTGTTCATCCGGCACCACCACATGAACATAGCGTTGCGCCAGCCCGTCCACGTTCTGCATCATTGAAGACAGACGGATGCCATCCGCACCTTGGATCACCTTCTGTCCGTCCGCCACCTTGGCCAGCTTGCCGGCGTGGATCAGGATGTTGCCGTCATTGCCAAGAACGGCCAGGCCGCGGATGCCCATCATCTCCATGGTCACGCGCAAAGCACCTTCGATCGACTGCCCCTGCGGCTCAGAGCCGAGCATGCGCACCACTTCTTCGGCAATGCCCTTCGCCCGGTGCTTGAGATGGACTTCCGCCAGCTTCACGCTGAAAACATGCACGAAGATCCAAGCCGCCAGGGCCAGAACGAAACCGATACCGAGAATGCCGATGAGGATGCCATCACGTGCATCTAGAAAACGCAACTGCCGGGACTGCATGACCATCATTCCTTGTGCGGCGGATTTCAGGGCTCATGCCCCAAACCTGCCACGATAGCCTTAACAGCCCCTTTCCAGCCCCCGGGCACGGACGGAGTTTACCCACCCACGGGCGTTCCGCGCGGGCCGAAGATGGCCGAGCCGACCCGCACGTGCGTGGCACCGAAACGGATCGCTGTTTCAAAATCGTTGCTCATGCCCATGGACAACTGTTGCAGGCCGTTGCGACGCGCGATCTTTTCCAGCAGGGCAAAATGCAGCGCCGGTTCCTCATGCACCGGCGGAATGCACATCAGTCCCACCACATTGAGCTGATAAACCTCCCGGCAGTCCCGGATGAAGGTATCCGCCTCCTCCGGCATCACCCCGGCCTTTTGCGGCTCCTTGCCCGTATTCACCTGCACGAAGACAGGAAGCCGCCTGTCGCGCTTTTCCATCTCCCGCGCCAGCGCCTCCGCCAGCTTCGGCCGATCCACGGTATGGATCACGTCAAAAAGCCGCACCGCATATTTCACCTTGTTGGTCTGCAACGGTCCGATGAGATGCAGCGTGACATCATCGAAACGGTCCTTGAGCGCCGGCCATTTGTCCCGCGCTTCCTGCACCCGGTTCTCGCCGAAATGTCGTTGCCCCGCCTCGAGAACCGGCAGGATCGCCTCGCCCGGAAAGGTCTTGGATACGGCAATCAGCGTCACGTCCGCTGGATCACGCCCGGCCTCGGCACAGGCGGCCGCGATCCGCTCCTTAACTTCGGCCAGCCGCCGCGCCGCATCCTGCATGCTCGTGTCCTCCGTCATGATCCGCCCTTCCCTAGTGCAGCGTCCCTTGCGCCGACGCACGCAGGCTGATACTCAACGCCGCAGTCGAACAGAAATGCAGACAGCCGCCTTGAGTGCCCAACAGATAGGGCCATTCGCCCTGCTTCGACAAGAGACGGGGCAATCACCCGGCGGTGCAACACGATCGATCATCAGTGATCGCAAGCCACAAAGGGGCGGACTGAAGGGCCATGAGCAAGGATCGCTACAATTTCCGCGAGGCGGAGCCGAAATGGCAAAAGGCATGGGAAGAAGCCGGATACGCCCGCGCCAGTGAGGACGATGACAGGCCGAAATTCTATGTCCTGGAGATGTTCCCCTATCCGTCCGGGCGCATCCACATGGGCCATGTGCGCAATTACACCCTCGGCGACGTTCTCGCCCGCTACAAGCGCGCCCGGGGGTTCAACGTTCTGCACCCCATGGGCTGGGATGCTTTCGGCATGCCCGCGGAGAACGCTGCCATGGACAAGGGCGTCCATCCCAAGAAGTGGACCTATGACAACATCGCCCACATGAAGGGCCAGCTCAAACGCCTCGGTTTTTCCCTTGACTGGTCGCGCGAGTTCGCCACCTGCGATCCCGAATACTACAAGCACGAGCAGGCCATGTTCCTCGATTTCATGAAGGCCGGCCTGGTGGAGCGCAAGAAGTCCATGGTCAACTGGGATCCGGTGGATCAGACGGTGCTGGCCAATGAACAGGTGATCGACGGCCGTGGCTGGCGCTCCGGCGCCCTGGTTGAAAAGCGTGAGCTGGAGCAGTGGTTCCTCAAGATCACACACTATGCCGAGGATCTGCTGAAAGGGCTGGATGAGCTGAAGAACTGGCCCGAGAAGGTGAAGCTCATGCAGCGCAACTGGATCGGCCGCTCCGAAGGCGTGCGCTTCACCTTTGAGCTTCGCGACGAACAGGGCAACCCCTGGCCGGAGCGCCTGCCGGTTTTCACCACCCGCCCGGACACGATTTTCGGCGCGTCCTTCGTCGCCCTGTCCGCCGATCATCCCATCGTCAAGGCCCTGGCGGAGAAGGATGCCGACATTGCTGCCTTCCGCCGCGAATGCGCCGCGCTGGGCACATCGGAAGAGGCCATTGAGAAGGCCGAGAAAAAGGGCATCCGCCTGCCGCTCAATGCCGTGCATCCCTTCCGGCCGGACGTGCTTTTGCCCGTCTATGCCGCCAACTTCGTGCTCATGGGCTATGGCGAGGGCGCCATCTTCGGCTGTCCTGCCCATGACCAGCGCGACCTTGACTTCGCCCGCAAATATGGCCTGCCGGTCATTCCCGTCGTCTGCCCGAAGGAAACACCGCCGGAGAAATGCGAGATCGGCGATGAAGCCCTCACCGATTCGGAAGGCGACGATCTCGTCATGATCAATTCCGATTTCCTCAATGGCCTCACCCCGCGTCAGGCCAAGGAGGAAATCGCCCGCCGCATGGAGGAGATGGGCATTGGCGAGCGTCAGGTGAACTATCGCCTGCGTGACTGGGGCGTTTCCCGTCAGCGTTACTGGGGATGCCCCATTCCCGTCATTCATTGCCCCAAGTGTGGCGTGGTGCCCGTGCCGAAGGAGGATCTGCCGGTTACCCTCCCTGAGGATGTCACTTTCGACAAGCCGGGCAACCCGCTGGAGCGGCATCCCACCTGGAAGCACGTCAAATGCCCGCAATGCGGCGGTGAGGCCACGCGCGAGACCGACACCTTCGATACCTTCATCGACAGCTCCTGGTATTATGCCCGCTTCTGCTCGCCGAAGGCCGAGGAGCCGGTGGACCTCGAAAAGGCGAAATACTGGATGCCGGTGGATCAGTACATCGGCGGCATCGAGCACGCCATCCTCCACCTCCTTTACTCGCGCTTCTTCGCCCGCGCCATGAAGGACACCGGTCATCTGCACCTCAAAGAGCCCTTCGCCGCCCTCTTCACCCAGGGCATGGTGCTGCATCGCACCTATCGCACCGAAAGCGGCGAATGGGTGGAGCCCGCGCTCGTCGGCCAGCGCGAGGACGGCTCTCTCTACCACATCGAAACCGGCGAGAAGATCATCGCCGGCGCGGTGGAGAAGATGTCCAAGTCCAAGAAGAACGTCATCGACCCCGAAAACATCGTCGAACAGTACGGGGCCGACACCGCGCGCTGGTTCATTCTCTCCGACAGCCCGCCCGATCGCGATTTCGAGTGGACCGAGGCCGGCGTCGAGGGCGCCTGGCGCTTCACCCAGCGCGTCTGGCGCATGATCAACACCATCGCCGATCATCAGCCGCCGGCGGAAAGGCCCGAAACCTTCTCCGACGCCGCTCAGGGCTTGCGCAAGGCGGCCCACCGGGCCCTGAAGGCGGTCACCGAGGACATCGAGGCCTTGCGTTTCAACCGCGCTGTCGCCCGCATCTATGAGCTGGCCAACGCCATCTCCGATTTTCTCAAGAGCCATGCCAAGGACATGACCGCGGATCAGGCCTGGACCCTGCACGAGGCCGCGCGCCTGATGGTGCAGATGTTCTCGCCGATGATGCCGCATCTGGCCGAGGAATGCTGGCAGGCCCTCGGGCAGGAAGGGCTTCTGGCCTTACGCGCCTGGCCGGAGCCGGAGGAAGAGCTGCTTGAGGAGGACACGGTCACCCTGCCCATTCAGGTTAATGGCAAGCGCCGTGATGAGATTGTCGTACCCAAGTCCATGCCCAACGAGGAAATCGAGGCTTTGGTCCTTCAGCGGGATGCGGTAAAACGGGCGGTGGGTGACAAGTCGGTGCGCAAGGTCATCATCGTGCCTGGTCGCATCGTCAATGTCGTCGCCAAATGAGTCCCGGATCCGGGCGAAGTCCTGTATCCGGGGCACAAGCTGGGGCATGCGTCCCGAGCGGGCGAATCTGTTCGCGCAAAGGGAGACCTTGGATGCGTATCGTGGCCTGGATACTCTTGCTCGTGCTCGCCCCTGCTCTTTCCGCCTGCGGATTTTCGCCGCTCTATGGAGAGGGCACCACGGGCCAGAGCGTGGAATCCGCCCTGCGCGACATCGAGGTCTCCCCGCAAGGAACACGGACCGGACAGCTGATTCGCAATGCCCTGCTCGAGGGCATTCCACCGGCGGCAGAAGGAAACGGGCCTTTGCGGCTGGATTTTTCCGTCAAGGAAAAGGAAGGGCGCGCCATTGTCGCCGGCAACAGCGACAGCACGCAACAGCGCCTGACCTTGGATGTGGCCTATCAGCTTGTTGACACCCGTTCAGGCCGCATAGTCCATCAGGGCAGCACCTTCGCCGATACCACATACACCCGCACACGCCTGCCCATCGCCAACGAACGTGCCCGCGATTCCGCCCGCGAGGCCCTTGCGCGCATCATCGCCCGGGATATCCGCACGCGCCTCGCCTCCTATCTTGCCACGCACGGCAGCTGATCTTGCGCGCTCATGACCGTCTACAAACCCAAGGATCAGGCAAGGCTTCTCAAGGATATCGCAGGCGGGCGTTTCATCGCCGTTCTCGTTTATGGCGCTGATCGCGGCGGCGTTGCCGAACTGGCCGAGCGCATCGCCCGCACCCATGCGGGTGATCCGCCACAGGAGGTGGAAACAATCACTCTTGACGAGGCCACGCTGAAGGATGACCCCGGCCGTCTTGCCGATGAAGCCCGCGCCCTGTCCATGTTCGGTAGCCGACGTCTCGTGCGCCTGCGCGATGCGGGCGATGCTGCCGTATCCGCACTGGAAGGGCTGGCGGATCTCTCCCCCGGGGACACGCTGATCCTCATCACCACTGGCGCCTTGAAGCCCACATCCCGTTTGCGCCGCCTTTTCGAAAAAGGCGAAACCTTTGCTGCCGCCCCCGTTTATGAGGATTCGGCAAGGGATATTCAGCGCCTGATCCGCGAAACACTGGAAAAGGAAGGCCTCACCGCCGAACCCGATGCCCTTCTCGCCCTCTCCCAGATTCTCGGGGCCGACCGCGCCCTTTCCCGCATGGAGCTGGAAAAGCTCACTCTTTACTGTCATGGCAAGAACACCGTCACGCTGGAAGATGTTCGCGCCATCTGCGGCGATGCCGCTGCCCACACCCTGCCGGACATGATGGACGCCTGCTTCACCGGCGACTTTGCCGCCACCACCCGCCTCTTTGCGGCCATTACGGCGGAAGGCACTCACCCTTCTGCTCTCCTGGCCGCCACGGCTTCCCATCTCAACCGGCTCAAGGCTCTCGCCCTTCAGGTTGCTTCCGGCGAACGCCCTGAGGAAGTGGTGCGCCGCGCCCAACCGCCCATTTTCTTTGCCCGCCGCGATGCCATGATCCGGCAGCTGCGCTTGTGGCCGGTGGAGCGCCTGGAACAGGCCGCCCGTGCCGTGCTCAAGGCCATGGAAGAAAGCCGCACCCGCCCGGAGGAGCTGGCCAACGCCATCGTCGAGCGTTGCCTGCTCTCCCTCGCCGTTCAGGCCCGCCGCGCCGGACAGTGATTTCAACCATCCGCGTCTATCCGCTTCAGGCACATCAAATGAATGGAGGCGCCGATTAAGACGCCTCCATTCCAAGCCGGCAGAAATATCGCATCTGCTCCATTCCAAGCATCAGTGATTCAGTAATGGAGCAAAACACACCTGTTCTGCATGAGCCTGCATGCAAACATGTCAATTAGCATCACGCCAGGACCTTGCACGCACACCTGCAATCCGACCGAAGCACACATCAAAACTGCACAGCCGGGCGCTGCTCCACCATTGGCCGATCCATTCCCAGGGAAAAGAAGCGGAAAGGCTGAAAATCCATCTTGCCCTTAAACAGCATCCCCGGAAACTGCTCCAGAGCAGTGTTGTATTCATCAACCGCCAGATTGTAATGGCGGCGAGCTGCGGCCAGCTTTTCTTCAATTTCAATGATCGCTTCCCGCAGACTGATGAATTCCCTCGATGCATACAATTCGGGAATTTTGTTCAATTCAGGCAAGATATTGGCAAGCACATTGGAAAGGGCGTTCTCCGCCTCAATGCGCTCGTCGATCGCCGTGGCCTGAAGCGCGCGTGTCTGGGCGTGCAGCACTTCCTGCACGATCCGATTCTCATGGCGCATAAGTCCATGCAGTGTCTCAACCAATTGCGGGATCATGTCATGCCGCTGCCGCAGATAAACATCTATATCCGCCCAGGCCCTTTGGCAGCGTTTGCGCAGTTTATGCATGAGATTGAATGAGCGGATGAAGTACATCACCCCACCCAGAACCAGGAGGGCACCTCCCGCCATCAGCCCAAACACCATATTCATGATTCATCTCCTATATCAAAGATATGGCAGATGGCCTTGATCACGAAGCAAGCCGCTGCCTTGCCTCTTCAAGACGCCGGCGGATTTCCTCCTCACGCGCCAGCTGGTCCAGCTCTTGCATGTGTGCAACACGCTCCGGAATTTTTTCGGCATCCGGCTTGAACTGCTGCCCTGTGGCCCGGAGGAAAGTTTCTTCGGCGGTCCTGACGATCTTTTCGAAGGCAGCTTCATTGAACGGCGAAAGCGTTTCATTCGGTGCAATTTCATCAGTAACTTCCGAAGCAACCTCCGGATGTGCCGCCTTCCACGCCTGATAACGCTCAGCCAGGTCATGCCGGTAGCTCACGGCCCTGTGCCGCAGTTCCTGAAGCTCCTTGGCCTCATCCATAAGCCGCTGCATGGACTTTTTAAGGTGCGCTTGCTCTTCTTCAATCTGCATCTGCTCGCCAATGACCATTTCCGCAAGATCCTCACGGTTCTTCCGCAAGGCGAGCTCCAGCTTCTTCACCTTTTCTTCATGCTTGGATTTCAGCCACTTCATCATGTTTTCCATGCGCACCAATTCCGCGCCAATATTCCCCAGCCGCTCATCAATCTCACGAATGGCATCATCGATTTCGCGGATGGTCTGACGCATCAGTGCCAAGCCATTGGATTTCTCAATGGAATCCATGACATCGTTGATGCTGGCAGAAATCAGGCGTTTTACACGTTTGATGATGCTCTCAGGCATTTCCCCGGTCTCCTTCTCGTTGGCTCTAATTCAACCAAGCTTTACACACAGATTTAAAAACACAATACTAAATTGCCTAACTTAACAAAAATATAATGATATTTATTTATTAATATAAACCAGTGCAATGAAAAAGCACATGAGTATAAACATAGCCAACTTATAATTAGCATGAAATCCAGCCATCTTGACCTGCCCTTCATACGTTATATTTATTCCAGAATTGTTCTTATGCATCATTGATCGACTTTTTTTAATCTTATTACGCCTTTGATTCGCTTTCTTAATAACTTCTTCTGGAGAAACTCGTGCATGAAGCATAATATCCCGAAAGCGCTTTTCCAGTGGCGGATGCGTTGCATGAATGCCGTCTGTCTCGCCGACCATGCATAATGGGGCGATGAAATCGTCCCCAGGCGGGATCCATGGATTTTTCTGCATTGCCATAAGGGCATACATCAACGCTGCCGGATCATGCGTAATGTCAATCGTTTGGGCATCCCGCCCGTGATCGCGCTGGCTGCGCACCCACTGACGCATCCACAGCATACTCCAAGGGATGATGACTAAAAGAGAAATTATGATATTTATTTCCAAAGGAAAATATATCCAAGAAAATACTAGCGGTATTAAATTCATAATTGCAACATTTGTGATGCCTTCTGCTTTAACTTGTTTTATAAATTCTCCTATAAAAGCAAAAAATATTGCTTGAGCAACAATAACAAATTGCACATCTCCATTCCTCAGCCCTAATAATGCATGAGTAATAGCTGCACGCAATTCTTCTGGGCTCAAAGTGGTCAAGACTTCCGGCGTAAAGATAACAGTTGCAGAATTGGGAGACAGCCCCCAGGAAATCACGTTCAGGCCGGGTGCATCCACCATCATCAACCGAGGCTTGGCCATACCAAGCTGGATGGCCACCAATTCAGCAATTTTATGCAATTCCGGCTCTTCATCCTCAAAAATCCTTCTGGCAGGAATAAATTTTTCCACAGATCTATAATAATAAACTGCCAAGCCAAACAGCCCCAGAGAAACAACAAACCCCAATATCATAAATTTTTTATAAACTACCCAGTTAACTTCATGAATTAATAATTCATCAGAACCAAAACTTTCATGCATATTTAATGAATTAAGAGTTTGCATTGTTTTTGCAATATAACCAGAGAACAGACCAATGGTTAAACATCCCAAAAGAACAAACACGCCTAATAATATCCAAGCACGGTTCTGGCGCCATAATTGATATTGATACAACCCAATCCGCATTTCTCGAAGCTCAGCCCTCGCTCGCTATGCCAGCATGAATTTTACGTGCCATAACGTTATGCGGGATCAATTCCTATTTATGCCTGCATTATTCACCAAAATCCCTCATAAAGTGTGAACGACCGCAAACAAGAAGAGGGCGCTTCCCGCTCGGGATGCGCCCTCCTTCCGCAATTATTTCATGATTGTGGTTTAGCCGCGATTGAGGCGGTTCTCGATAAGCTCGTCCACAACGGAAGGATCAGCCAGCGTGGAGGTATCGCCGAGATCGCCATAGTCGTTGGCCGCGATCTTGCGCAAAATCCGGCGCATGATCTTGCCCGACCGTGTCTTGGGCAGGCCGGAGGCGAACTGGATGAAATCGGGGGTTGCGATCGGGCCGATCTCCTTGCGCACCCACTGCACCAGCTCCTTGCGCAGCTCCTCGCTGGGCTCATGCCCGGCCATCAGGGTCACATAGCAGTAGATGCCCTGCCCCTTGATGTCGTGCGGATAGCCGACCACCGCCGCTTCCGACACCGCCGGATGCGCCACCAGCGCCGATTCGATCTCCGCCGTGCCCATGCGGTGACCGGAAACGTTCAGCACGTCATCAACGCGGCCGGTGATCCAGTAATAGCCGTCCTCGTCGCGGCGGCAGCCGTCGCCGGTGAAGTAATAGCCCTTGAAGGTGGAGAAGTAGGTCTCCACGAAACGCTGATGATCGCCGAAGACAGTGCGCATCTGCCCGGGCCAGGAATCCTTCATCACCAGGTTGCCTTCGGCCGGGCCTTCAAGCTCGTTGCCGTCGTTGTCCAGAAGCGCCGGCTGAATGCCGAAGAAAGGCTTGGTGGCCGAACCGGGCTTGAGGTCGGTGGCGCCAGGAAGCGGCGCGATGAGAATGCCGCCCGTCTCCGTCTGCCACCAGGTATCGACGATCGGGCAGCGTCCCTCGCCAACCACGTGATAATACCACTCCCACGCTTCCGGATTGATGGGCTCGCCCACCGTTCCCAGAAGCTTCAGGGACTTGCGCGAGGTTTTCTTAACCCATTCATCACCAGCGCCCATCAGCGCGCGGATCGCCGTCGGCGCCGTGTAAAAGATGTTTACCTGATGCTTGTCCACCACCTGCCAGAAACGCGAGGGATCCGGATAGTTCGGCACGCCCTCGAAGATCAGCGTCGTGGCACCGTTGGCCAGCGGACCATAGACAATGTAGCTGTGACCGGTGATCCAGCCCACGTCCGCCGTGCACCAGTAGATATCACCGTCGTGATAATCGAAGACATACTGGTGCGTCATGCTGGCATAGACGAGATAGCCGCCGGTGGTGTGCAGCACACCCTTGGGCTTGCCGGTGGAGCCGGAGGTATAGAGAATGAACAGCGGGTCTTCCGCATTCATCGGCTCGCACGGGCACTCATCCGCCACCGCTTCATAGGCCTCGTGATACCAGATGTCGCGACCGTCCACCCAGTTGATCTCGCCGCCGGTGCGCTTCACCACCAGCACGTTGTCCACGGTCACGCCATCCTTTGCGGCAATCTCGATGGCCTTGTCCACGTTGGATTTCAGCGGAATGCGCTTGCCGCCGCGCACACCCTCATCCGCCGTGATCACGAAGTTGGACTTGCAGTCCACAATGCGCCCGGCCAGCGAATCCGGCGAAAAGCCGCCGAAGACCACCGAATGAATGGCCCCAATCCGCGCGCAGGCCAGCATGGCATAGGCGGCCTCGGGGATCATCGGCATGTAGATGGTCACCCGATCCCCTTTCTTCACGCCGTTGGCTTTAAGGATGTTGGCGAACTTCTGCACCTTCTTGTGCAGCTCGGCATAGGTGATCTTCAGGTCCTGATCGGGCTCGTCCCCTTCCCAGATGATGGCCACCTGATCGGCCCGGTCCGGCAGGTGCCTGTCCACGCAGTTGTAGCAGACGTTGGTCACGCCGTCGTAATACCAGCGGATGTGCACATCATCGTAATCGTAGGAGACATCCTTGACCTTGGTGTAGGGCTCAAACCAGTCGATGCGCAGGCCCTGCTCCGCCCAGAAGGCCTCGTTTTCCTTCACCGACTTCTCGTAGAGCTCCTCGTATTTTTCCTTGTTGATCCAGGCCTTCTTGGCCCACTCCTCCGGAACCGGATAGACCTTGCTGCTCATGGGATGTTCACCCTCCCCTCTTCTTTTTGAATACGCAAACGCGCCATTCTCGCGCCCGATGCGGCGCGAAGGTCATCGGGCATTATGCACGCGAGCCCGCCCGTGACGCAATGCGTCTGGAGTCTGACGGAGAGGAACGCCCTAAAGCGCTCGACCTGCGGCATCAGGGCCGCCGCTTCCTCTTCCAGCATACGTCACAGGGCAAGGCCACGGTCTTGGCACCATCCGGACCAAAGCGGCATCATGACCCCTTGCCGTTTTCGGCCTGCCTGCGCGCCTTCTCCAGTGCCGGCACCACCTCCTTTTCCCAGGCCGTGGGGCTCAAAGGGCCAGTGTATTTGTAAACAATGATGCCGCGCTCATCGACGAAGAAGCTTTCCGGAATGCCATAGACCCCAAAATCGATGCCGGTGCGTCCTTTACGGTCCACCCCGATGCGGCTGTAGGGATTGCCCAGCTCCTCAAGCCAGGCCAGAGACTTCTCCGGCGCGTCCTTATAAGCGATGCCAACGATGGGGATCACCTTCTTTCGCGCCAGTTCCATGAGAAACGGATGCTCCTGCCGGCAGGAGACGCACCAGGAGGCAAAGAAGCTCACCAGCTTGATACCCGGTATCGCCTTCAGATCCGCCGAGGACAGCCCCGGCACCGGCTTGCCGTCCAGAGTGCGCGCGCCGGCCAGCGGCGGCAGGTTGAACTCCGGCACCGGCTTGCCGATCAGCACCGAGGGAATATAGCGGGGATTGCCTTTGATCAGCCCCCAGACGAAGAAGGCGGAAATCACGGCAAAAGCAATCAGCGGCAGCAGCACCACCAGACGGATGCGCGGCCGCTGCTGTTCGTCATCGCCTGCCGTTTCGGCCTTCTCGGCCGGATTGTCCGCCCGGATTTCGTCCTGCTGCCGGTCCTCGCTCATGCAGTCAGCTCCTTCTGTTCGCTTTCGCTGTCCTGACCGGAAACCGCCGTCATCTTGCGCCGCCGGGGCGCGCCCATGCGTTCAAGCTCTTCAAGCCGGCGCGCGACACGGCGCCCGCGCCACCACACCGCAACGATCAGCGCCAGGACGCTTAAGAAACTCACGGCATAGGCCGCCAGCACAAAGCCGATATGCTTAGCCTGCAGATCCATCTCACCCGGCCCTCCCCACTTGTGCCAGCTCCATCTGGCGCACGCGCCGCGCCAGCACCTCGGCCCTCAGGGCATGAAGCACAAGCACCGCAGCCAGCAGCGCAAACCCGGCGATGCACCACAGAAGCGGCGTCAGGATCGTGGGGTCGATGGCCGGCCCGCCCTTGCGCAGAAGCGATGAAGGCTGATGCAGCGTGTTCCACCACTCAACCGAGAACTTGATGATGGGCACGTTGATCACGCCCACCAGCGCCACGATTCCGGCAATGCGCGAGGCACGATGCGGCTCCTCCACCGCCTGCCACACGGCGATGTATCCGAGATAGAGCAGGAAGAGCACGAACATGGATGTCAGCCGCGCATCCCACACCCACCAGGTGCCCCACATGGGCTTGCCCCACAGCGATCCGGTCGCCAGCGAGATGAAGGTGAACACCGCCCCCACCGGCGCGGCCGCCTTGGCCGCGGCATCGGCGAGCGGATGCCGGAAGATGAAGCCCACGGCATGCGCAATGGCCATGAACACGTATATGCCCATGGCCAGTATCGAGGCGGGCACGTGAATGAACATGATGCGCACCGTCTCGCCCTGCTGATAATCCGGCGGCGCCACGAACAGCCCGAGATAGAGGCCATAGCCGAGAACAAGCACCGTCGCTGCGATCAGCCAGGGCTGAACCGCCTTCTGCAGGCGCAGAAAACGCGTGGGGTTGGCCAGATAGTTGAACATCTCTTCCTCTTAAGGCTGCCTGCCGCCGTCGCCTCGCAATCTCACGCTCCCGACAAAAGAAGATGTATGGCCAATCAGGCGCGCAGGGCAACTTACCACATTGTCACGATTCCGCGAGGATATAGCCCTTGGCTCATGTTTCTGCTCATGTCTCCGCCGCATCGCGCAGGGGCGGCCAGCCGGTGCGCCGCATCTCTTCCAGCCGCGAGACCGTGCGCCCGAACATGCCTTTCAGCGGCCCTTCCGGATACAGCTCGCCGGGCTGCCCCGCCGCGGAGGCCACCAGCCGCACACGCTTGTCATAAAGTGCATCCACCAGCGTGATGAAGCGCATGGTCTCGTTGCGCTGCTCCGGCGCCAGAATTGGGATGTGATCGATAAACAGCACATGAAACCGCTCGGCAATGGCCAGATAGTCCGCCGCTCCCAGGGGACGCTCGCAGAGATCGGCGAAAGAAAAGCGCGCCGCCGAACCCGCCGCCCGCGGCACCATCAGCACCCGTCCGCCAAGATCAATGGGCAGCGGCTGTGCCTTCAGCGCCCCGATGGCGGAAAGCCACATGCGATCCATGGCCGCATCGGCATCCGGCCCCAATGGTGCCACCCAGACCTCATCGCCTGAGGGACCGCAGAGGCGATAGTCCGTCTCGCCGGTCAGGGCCACCACCTCGCAACGGGCACACAGGCTGAGGATAAAAGGCTCGAACAGCCCGCGATTGAGCCCGTCGGCATAGAGTGCATCGGGCGGCACATTGGACGTGGCCACCATCACCGTGCCCAGCGAGAAGAGATGATCGAACAGCCGCGCCAGGATCATGGCATCGGTGATGTCGGTCACCTGAAATTCGTCAAAGCAGAGCAGCCAGGCATCCTCAAACAGGATGCGCGCCACCTCCGCCACGGGGTCGGCATCCTCCCAGATGATGCCTGCCGCCTGCTTGGCACGTATGTCATGGATGCGCCTGTGCACATCCTGCATGAAGGCATGAAAATGCACGCGGCGGCGGTCATCCGGGGGCACGGGCACCGTCTCGAAGAAAAGATCCATCAGCATGGTCTTGCCGCGGCCCGGCTCGCCCCAGATGTAAAGCCCGCGCGGGGCCTCCGTCGTGCGTGTGCGTGGCGCAAACAGCCGTGAAAACAGCCCGCCGCGCCCCTGCCGCGGATCGTAATGGGCAAGCCGGCGCGAAAGATCGGCCAGTTTTTCCGCCACCCGCCGCTGCCCGGCATCGGGCTTGATCCGGCCTTCGGCGATGGCCGCCTCGAGCCGGTCGAGCAATGCCGGAGAGGATGATGCCGCCTGCGCCATGCCGCCGTTTCCGCTTCCGCCTCAGCCTTCGTTCCCCCAGGCGGGCGTTTCAAGGTCCTTCAGCCCCAGCCGTGCAAGAAGCGGCTGCACAGGGATCCCGTGCGCATCCCATTCCCGCAGGCGGTAATAGACGGGAAGCATCTCCTTCAATGCCGAAACCCGCCCGGCATTGACGCCATCCGGCGCCGGTTCCTTCAACATCCGCTCCGGCAGGCAATCATCCGCTGCCGTAAAACCGGCCTCGAGATTGAACAGCCGCTCCAGCGTGAAAATGCGCTCGCCACATTCCCGCAGGCGTTCGGCGTCCCAGTCGCCTTCGCAGGCGGCGTCCATCAACCGCGCCAGATCATCAAGCGCCCAGGCTGTTGTCGAAAACAGGCAGACGCCAAGCGTGTCGATAGCGGCGTGTTCATCCTGCGTTTCCTTCACAATGCGCGGTTTCACAGCGGGATCAGGCGTTTCAAAATCGCTGGCATAGGGATCGGCCCGCAAGTGACAGGCGCCGCGCGGGCTTGTGGCATAGGCCAGGCCCATGCCCTGCATGGCGCGCGGATCATAGCCGGGAAATTCCTGCCCCTTCACGACCATGGCCAGCTCGGGATGACCATAATGCGCACACAACCGCGCCGCCCCTTCCGCCAGACGCGCGCCAAAGCCTTCCCGGCGTGCGGTCAGTTGCACCGCTTCCACCAGCGCTTCCGCATGACCGAAACGCAGAATCAGGCCGCCCGTCTCCGTTTCATCGATAATGCCGCGCTCAAACAGCTCCATGGCCGCCGCCAGCGTGACGCCGAAGGAGATCGGGTCCATGCCCTCCTCGTTGCAGATCATGTTGGCAAAGGTGCAGGCGTCGAGATCATCCACCCCAACCATGGCGCCAAGGCCATAGGCGGATTCATATTCCAGCCCGCCCTGCGGCTTCAGGTAACGCGCCCCGAAGCGGGCGGTGAAATGATCGGGCTGGATGCGCGCAATGCGCCCGCAGCCGATGGTGCAGGCGAAACAGGCCTTGTTGCGCACCAGGTTGGGCCGCCGGCCCGGGCCGGGCGGCGTGCGCATGGCTTCCGCGGAAATGCGCTCACAGCCCTCGAAGCTGGTGCGGGTGGCATTGCGCGTCGGCAAAGAGCCGAAGGCGCAGGTCTTGCTCATCATCGCATCCGTGCCATAGACCGCCAGCCGCTCCCGCCCCGGCGCTTGCGCAAGCCGCTCCTGCAGGGCGGTCACCTCGGCCGCTAACCGTGCCGGATCATGCACGGACACCCCCTTGCGGCCGCGCACGGCGATCGCTTTCAGTTTCTTGGCTCCCATCACCGCGCCCACGCCGGAGCGCCCGGCTGCGCGGTCGCGATCGTTCATGATCGCCGCAAACCGCACTGCATTCTCGCCGGCGCGGCCAATGCCGGCCACGTGAATGTCATGCCCGTGCCGCGCTTTCAGGCGCTCTTCCGCCTCCCAGAACGATTCGCCCCAGATGAAGCCTTCCGCCGGCAGCAGGCGGGCATCATCATCGTCGATGAAAAGATAGACGGGCTGTTCTGCCCGCCCGGTGATGATGATCATGTCCCATCCGGCATGCTTAAGCGCGGCACCGAAGTGACCGCCGGAGTTGGAACAGGCGATCGCGCCGGTCAGCGGCCCTTTGGTGAGCACCACATAACGCCCCGCCGTTGCCGCCGCCGTACCCGTCAGCGGCCCGGTGGCGAAAATGAGGGGATTGTCGGATGAAAGCGGCTCTGCCTTCTGCGCTCCCAGGGCATAGAGATAGCGCGTGCCCAGTCCGCGGCCGCCGATATAGGCATCGCGCCACTGCCTGTTCAGCGGCCGCTCAAGACAGCGCCCTGCAGTGAGATCAACGTGAAGAATGCGATTGTGCCAGGCCATGGCCCCATGTCCGGAAACTCAAGGAAACCAATGAACGCGCCGCACCTTTCGGACGACACTGCGTCAGGGAGTCGCATTATGGCATGTTTACCGCTCGAAAAAAGAGGGCCGGCCATTGAAAGGAGACATATCGGCAAGACGTTTGACCAGCCTGGCATCTGGCAAGGCGAAGGACTGCTACATGAGAAAAAGACCGGGGGCGTTTTACGCCGCTTATGCCAGAAGGATCAGCGCCTAGCGCCTTGGTCTTGTGCGGAAGCGGCTTTTGAAATTGACGCGATAGCGGCGGCGGTCCGGCTGGACAACATAAACGTCATCGAACATCGAGACGGGATAGGCGCGCCAGCCGATGGGAAGGTCCGGTTCTCCGCGCACGATCTGCCCGGCCCACAGCCAGCCATGGGTTGTGGAATAGACCTTGGCGCGCATCTTTGCCTTGCCGGCCACAGCCGGCTGCATGAAGCCGCCAATGCTTAAGGCAAAACCGAACGCGAGAGCAAACAACGCGCCGGCCAACGCCTTCTTTCGCCAATGCTCAAATCGCATGCGCCGCATGCCTTCTCTCCGTTCAGCCGCCTGCCCGTGCGCCCATCCGGCTCTTCCCGCCGAACCATGACCCGCAAAACCCGCAAGCGACAGGCTCAGAAATTGTCCTTGCGCTGGCGCAATTCGGCAAAGACACGGTAGTTTTCAACACCCATCATGTCCAGGTTCTCCCGGATCTCGATGCTCTCCGGGCGCAGGAAGGGATTGGTCTCCTTTTCCCGCGCGATGGTCACCGGAATCGTCGGCTTGCCGGCGCGCAAGAGCTCCCGCACTTCCGCGACGCGTTCCTGCAGGGCCTTGTTGTTCGGCTCCACCGTCAGGGCGAATTCGCCATTGTTCAGGGTGTATTCATGCCCGCAGAACATCAGGGTCTCATCCGGCAAATGCCGCAACAGATCCAGGGAATGCCACATGGTTTCGGCATCACCCTCGAACATGCGGCCACAGCCCAGCGAGAAGAGGGTATCGCCGGTAAACACCGCCTTCTGATCACAGATGTAATAGGCGAGATGCCCCAGGGTATGCCCCGGCACGGCAATGACATCGAACTTGTGATCACCGAGGCTGAAACCGTCACCATCGCGCAAGCCGCGATCCATGCCGGGAATGCGCCCCTCATCATGCTTGGGGCCCAGGACCTTCGCGCCGTATTTCTCTTTCAGCGCCAGGTTGGCATCCACGTGATCATGGTGATGATGGGTGTTGACAATCAGGTCGAGCCCCCAGCCCTCCTTCTCAAGCTCCGCGTCAATGGGGCCGAATTCGGGCGTGTCCACCACCATGGTCTGGCCGCTTTCCGGATCGTGCACGATGAAGGCGTAATTGTCCGTCCGGCAGCGGATGATGCGGATATCGAGAACGCTCATGGCGTAATCCTCCCAAGGGCCTAAAGCGGGCGCATTCGCCGCGTTTCCTCTTGTTGTCATATATGGAACAATGCGCCGCGCGCGGGAAGTGCACCGGTCACAAAACCATAAAGACCGCACGCGCGCGCAAAATCCCGGTTTTCTCCTGGTGAAAGGATTGGAAAAAGGGGCGAGAGACCTCATCGGGGACATGAGCATCGACGTTCTGCAGCTGCAAAGGTTCTATGCCACGTCCCTGGGCGGTGCGACCCGGCATCTCATCGCCCGGGCCCTGCGCCAATGCACGCGCCCGCCGGCCGATGCCCGTGTTCTCGGCCTCGGCTATGCCGCCCCCTGGCTGGAGCGCTACCGCCGTGACGGGCGTGCACCGCTTGCCTTCATGCCGGCGCGGCAGGGTGTCGTGCACTGGCCAAAGGGCGAGGCCTCGCTCACCGCCCTTGTCGATGAGGCCGCCCTGCCCCTGCCCGATGCCAGCATCGACCTCGTGCTCACCGTGCACGGCCTGGAACTGGCCGAAAATCTCTCAGGGCTCCTTGCGGAAATCTGGCGCGTGCTGGCGCCGCAGGGGCATGCCGTTTTTGTTGTGCCCAACCGCCGCGGCCTGTGGGCCCGCGCCGAGAAGACCCCGTTCGGACACGGCCGCCCCTTTTCCCGCGGCCAGCTGGAAAGCCTGCTCACCAATGCCGGCCTGCAGCCGGTCCGGTTTCTGCCCGCCCTGTTCATGCCGCCGGTGGATCGCCCCGTGTTCGTGCGCTCCGCCCCGGCGTGGGAGCGCATCGGCTTATCCCTCTGGCAGGGCTTTTCCGGTCTTCTGGTCGCCGAAACGATCAAGCGCGTACCCGCCCTGCGCAAGGAGAAGGATTCCGCTTTTGCCTGGTCACGGCTCGATCCGGTGGCGCAGCCCGCGCTCAATCGCCGGCCACATCCCCCATCCGTCTTCCGCGCCACCAACCCCTTGAACAGCAAAGACGGCAGGGGTATGCCCTGACTGTCCTCAACACAGGCCCGGGGCCGATCATATGCGGCACGGGGGCGGATGGCATCACAAGGCGAGCTTGGCAGCCTCGCCCGGACGAAGGCCATCGCGGGCCTGAGCGTTGAGGGCGGAGTTTGCGCGCATGAACCAGTGTGAGGGATCAAAACGTCATGACCATGCCGAGCCCGCGCAAGGGCGTTCTTGACATCGCCCCCTACATTCCGGGCAGCTCCAAGGCGGAAGGGGGCGAAAACGTCTTCAAGCTCTCGTCCAACGAATCGCCCCTCGGCCCCTCGCCGCGGGCGCTGGCGGCCGTGCAGGCGCTGGATGCCGAAGCCATCGTCCGCTATCCCGATGATGCGCCTGTGGAACTGAGAAACGCCATCGCCGCCCGCCATGGCCTCAATCCGGACAACATCGTTCTCGGAAACGGCTCGGACGAACTGCTCACGCTCATGGCGCAGGGGTATCTCGCAGCCGGTGATGAAGCCATCTGCAGCGAACATGGCTTTCTCGTCTATCCCATTGCCATTCGCGCCGCCGGGGCAACGCCGGTCTTCGCGCCCGATCATGATGATCTCACCGCCAACGTGGATGCCATTCTTGAGCGCGTCACCGAGCGAACGCGCCTCGTCTATCTGGCCAATCCCAACAACCCCACCGGCACGTACCTGCCCATTTCCGAGGTGCGGCGGCTGCACGCCGGGCTGCCGGAATCCTGCATTCTTGTCATCGATGCGGCCTATGCCGAATATGTCCGCCGCAATGATTACGAAGCCGGCATCGAGCTTGTTTCCTCGGCCGAGAACGTGGTCATGACCCGCACTTTCTCCAAGGCCTATGGCCTGGCCGGGCTGCGGCTGGGCTGGCTTTATGGCCCGTCCCATGTCGTGGACGTGCTCAACCGCATTCGCGGGCCCTTCAACGTCAACGCCGCAGCCCTTGCTGCGGGGCTTGCCGCGCTCGAAGATACCGAGCATCTGCAGAAGGCCGTGGAACACAATGACCGCTGGCTGCCCTGGCTCACCGAGGAGATCGAAAAGCTCGGGCTGAAGGTCACGCCTTCGGTCGCCAATTTCCTCCTCATCCATTTTCCTGATGAGGAAGGCCGGCGCGCGCCCGATGCCTATCGCTTCCTCTCCCGGCGCGGCTTGATCCTGCGCGGCATGGGCGGCTATGGCTTTCCCAACGCCTTGCGCCTCTCCATCGGCACCGAGGAGGCCAACCGGCGCCTGATCGAGGCCTTGCGCGATTTTCTTGAAGGACAGGGGGCATGACCAACGAAGCAAAGGCATCCGCCAGCCGCCCGCAGGCAAATGAAAGGAGCGGGCAGGCGGCGGCCGCAAAGCCGAAGGAGAAGCCCTTCTTCGAAAAGGTGGCGCTGATCGGCCTTGGCCTGATCGGCTCTTCTCTTTCGCATGTCATGCGCCGCGAAGGCCTGGCCGGCACCATCTCCGGCGCCGCGCGCAGCGAAAAGACCTTGCGCCGCGCCGCCGAACTCGGCCTTGCCGACAGCTTTCATCAGGATCCGGCAGAGGCGGTGCGGGATGCCGATCTTGTGTTTCTCAACGTGCCCGTCGGGGCCATGGGCCCGGTGGCCGAACGCATCAGGCCCGCGCTTAAGAAAGGCGCCATCCTCACCGACGTCGGCTCGGTGAAACAGTCGGTCATCCGCGATGTCTCCCCCCACGTGCCGGAGGGAGTGCATTTCATTCCCGGCCATCCCATCGCCGGCACCGAACAGTCCGGCCCCGACGCCGGCTTTCCCGAGCTGTTCGAGAACCGCTGGTGCCTGCTCACCCCCCTGCCCGGCACCGATGAGAAGGCCCTGGACAGGCTCACGCGCTTCTGGCAGGCCTGCGGCTCGCACGTGGAAACCATGGACCCCGCCCATCACGACCTCGTGCTCGGCATCACCTCGCACCTGCCGCATCTGATCGCCTACAACATCGTAGCCACGGCGGCGGATCTGGAGGAGGTGACCGAATCGGAGGTCATTAAGTATTCCGCCGGCGGCTTTCGCGATTTCACGCGCCTGGCCGCTTCCGATCCCGTCATGTGGCGGGATGTGTTCCTCAACAATCGCGAGGCGGTGCTGGAGCTTCTCGGCCGCTTCATGGAAGATCTGCACGCCCTGCAGCGCGCCATCCGCTGGGGCGAGGGTGACAAGCTCTATGAGGTCTTCTCCCGCTCCCGCCGCATCCGCCGAGAAATCATCGAGGCCGGACAGGACACGCCCGCACCCAATTTCGGCCGCCGCTGATCCTGCCGGAAAAACCCGTCAGCCTTCTTATGTGGCTATGCGGCGCTCGGAGAAACGCGCAAGTCACGTCTCACAGGCGCGCAACAGGCTCTCCACCCGGGCCACATCGCGGCATAGCGGCGTTTTCTCCGTCTCGCCGCGCGCTTCCTTCGCCGCCGCTTCGAGCTGTTCCCGTGTCAGTTCTTTTCGAGCCAGCGGCAGGAATTCCTCTTCCTCCATGGCGAGATGATACTTGAACCGCGCGATGAAATTGCGGGTCATGGCCACAAAGGTTTCGCGCGAAACCTCAATTTCCATCAAGATGGACTCCAGCGCCTGCGCCATGGTGCGCAGCTGTTCGCCCATGCGCGCATGCTCCGCTTCCAGATTGACCTCCGCCGCCGCTTCCGGTGCCGCCTTGGCCAGATACCGCTCCAGCACCGCCTCGCGCGGATGATGACAGGCCGCCGGCCAGGTGAGCAGGAAGTCGAGGATATCGCGGATCAGCTCGAAATCCGGCCGCTCCCCGCGGGCAAAAACATCCACTTCCTGCTCAAGTCGTTTCAGCAGCCGCGAGAGAATGCGATGCTCGGCATGAATGTCGTCGATAATGTCCGCCATGTTTTCTTCCCTCCCCAGTCGGGGAGTTTACAGGGCCGCGCAAAGCCCTGTCCAGAACGGCAGCTCGGATACGCCTTCAGGCGCAACGTCAGCCGGCCATGAAGCCGGCCGTCTTAAATCCCGTAATGACGAACTGAACCGCCAGCGCCGCCAGGATCATGCCGAGAATGCGGGAAATCGCCCGTGTCGCCGTTTCGCTCAGCAGATGCCCGAACCGCACCACCATCAGAAACATGATCAGGGTGGCCGCCAGCACGATGATCAGGATGAGAATGATCACCAGCTGCTGCCACACATGCCCGGCGTGCGCATCCATGAGCAGAATGACGGATGTGATCGCGCCCGGTCCGGCGATCAGGGGAATGCCCAGCGGAAACACCCAGACATCCTCGGCGCGCTCATCAGCATCCTCGGTTACGGCCGCCACCTCGTGCGTGGCCTCTTCCACGTTCCGTCGCCGCCGCTCGCTGCGTTTTTCAAAGAGCATCTCCATGGCCATGACAAACAGCAAAAGCCCGCCGGCGATGCGAAACGCCGGCAGCGAAATGCCCATGAGCTTGAGCACGCCTTCGCCGAACAGGGCAAAAAGCAGCAGCACGCCAAACGCCAGTGCCACGGAACGGATCGCCACCATCCGCCGCGCCTTCGTGGACATCTCCGCCGTCAGCGCCGCGAACATCGGCGTTAATCCCAGCGGATCGATGATCACGAACAGGGTGGCAAAGGCCGGCGCCACCAGGGATCCCCACCATTCAGGCATGAATGCGCCCCATCACGATTGCAGATGTTTCATATCCTAAGAGATTCATTTCACGGACACATCCCGCCGCGCCGCCCGGATGGAGACGGCATAGCCCGCCGCCACATCCATGAAGCAGATGATGACCAGCATGAGAAACCAGGCATTGCCCGCCTGCGGCACCAGCAGGAATTCCACAAGTGCCAGCACGAACACGCCCGTGGAGAGAATGTGATCGAGAATGGAAAGATTGCTCGTGCCTGTGCTCTTGAGCGTTTCGAAAAAGAGGATGAGAAGCGCTGCGATGAGCAAAATATCGCCCATGGTGATCTCCAGCAGCGCGCCGGAGGGCATCACGAATTTCAGAAGGATGCTCTCAAGGGAAACCCCCGGCATCCAGAACACCACATTGAAAGCGGCCAGCACGAAAGTGAGCAGCGGAAAAGCCGATATCGCCCGCAGCATGGATCCCCTCCCGCACAAGATGTCATGGGCGCTCCCCCCTCAAGGCCGCATGCTGACAGAATCGTCCGTTCCTTACAAGCCGCCTGCCAGCGGCCACATGCCCGGACGTGCTTGCGGATGAACCTTAAGAGAACCGCTGGAAGGAATGTGGGAAAAACGGATGGAACGGAAATGGTGCCTGGGGGCGGAATCGAACCACCGACACGCGGATTTTCAGTCCGCTGCTCTACCAACTGAGCTACCCAGGCCCATATGGTGCGAGAACATCGCTCTCATCCCCTGGTACTGAAGGGGACCTCAAGGCACCCGCCGGAAAGGTGCGCGGTGTGCAAGCGGCGTTATAGAGAAAGCTGCCGCCCCTTGCAAGCACCTTGCGCACGCTTGCCCGACATCGCTTTCATCGGGGCTTCATTCCCTGTCCAGCACGCCCCTTTCCGAAAGCACCTGCGTGATCTCGTCAAGAATGGCCGGATCGTCGATCGTCGCCGGCATCTTCCATTCCTCGCCATCGGCGATCTTGCGAATGGTGCCACGCAGGATCTTGCCGGAGCGCGTCTTGGGCAGCCGCGCCACCGTCATCACCAGCTTCAGCGAGGCCACCGCGCCGATCTTCTCCCGGATCAGCTGCACGCATTCGCGCTCCACCTCCTCCGGCGCCCGCGAAACACCGGCCTTCAGCACGATGAAGCCGATCGGTATCTGCCCTTTCAGCGTATCGCGGATGCCGACAACCGCGCATTCCGCCACATCCGGATGCGAGGCCAGTACCTCCTCCATGCCACCGGTGGAAAGCCGGTGCCCGGCCACGTTGATGATGTCATCGGTGCGGGCCATGATGTAGAGATAGCCATCCTCATCCACATAGCCCGCATCGGCGGTCTCGTAATAGCCCGGGAAGCGCGAGAGATAGCTTTCACGGAATCGTTCGTCGTTCTGCCACAATGTGGGCAGGCACCCCGGCGGTAGAGGCAGTTTTACGCAGATCGCCCCCAGTTCGCCCGCGCCCAGCTTCTCGCCATTCTCATCGAGAATATCGACGTCATACCCCGGCATCGGCACACCGGGCGAACCGTATTTCTGCGGCAGGAGGCCAAGCCCCAGCGGATTGGCGGCAATGGCCCAGCCCGTCTCCGTCTGCCACCAGTGATCGATCACCGGCACGCCGAGATGCTTTTCCGCCCATTGCACGGTGTCCGGATCAGCCCGTTCACCGGCCAGGAACAGCGCCCGGAATCCGGAAAGATCATACTGGCGAATGAGCGCGCCATCCGGATCTTCCCTCTTGATCGCGCGGAAGGCCGTCGGCGCCGTGAACAGCACCCGCACACCATGCTCGGAAATCACCCGCCAGAAGACACCGGCATCAGGAGTGCCCACCGGCTTGCCCTCGAAGACGATGGTGGTGCAGCCATGCAGCAGCGGGCCATAGACGATATAGCTGTGGCCGACGACCCAGCCCACGTCGGAAGCGGCCCAGTAGACCTCCCCGGGTTCGACGCCGTAGATGTTGGACATCGTCCACTTCAGCGCGACCATGTGCCCGCCGTTGTCGCGCACCACACCCTTGGGCTGGCCCGTGGTGCCGGAGGTGTAGAGGATATAGAGCGGATCGGTGGCCGCCACCGGCACGCATGCGGCGCGATGATCGCGCGCGCGCGCCTTGTTCATCAGCTCCTGCCAGTCATAGTCCCGCAGCGGGATCATGCCCGCCTTGCGCTGTTCGCGCTGCAGGATGATGCAGGTATCCGGCTTGTGCGAGGCGATCTCGATGGCCTCATCCAGCAACGGCTTGTAGGGCACGATGCGGCTGGGCTCGATACCGCAGGAGGCAGAGACGATGAGCTTGGGATGGGCATCATCGATGCGCGTGGCCAGCTCCTTGGCGGCAAAACCGCCAAACACCACCGAATGCACCGCCCCGATGCGGGCGCAGGCCAGCATGGCGATCACCGCCTCGGGCACCATCGGCATGTAGATGATCACCCTGTCCCCCTTCTCCACGGAGAAATCGCGCAGGATCGCCGCAAACAGCTCCACCTCGTCCAGCAGCTCGGCGTAGGTGATGATCCGCTTGCTTCCGGTGATGGGAGAATCCCAGATGATCGCCGGTTGATCGCCCCGCCCGGCCTTCACGTGCCGATCCACACAATTGTAGCACGTGTTGCATTCCGCCCCCACGAACCAGCGTCCGTAAACGCCCTTCTCCGGATCGAACACCTTTTCCCAGGGCTTGTACCAGTCGATCTCCTCCGCCGCCTTGGCCCAGAACCCTTCCGGATCCTTTTTCCAGCTTTCATAGACCTCATGATAGCGGCTCATCGTCTTTCTCCCTCCCTCTGTCTCGCCAAATCAGGCCTGCGGCCGGCTGGATGAAACGCTTTCGGCAACACCTGCCTCATTGAGGCGAGTGTTGCGCAGATCCCCGCAAAGCGACAAGTGGCAAATGGTGTAACGGCTTGCTTTAACCGCCTGAAAACCAAGCGGAGAAATTGTTCTGAACTTTCAGCATTTGCTCACGTTTTGCCGGCAACAGTGTCCCATGGTCAGGGGGAATGCCGGCAGTTTCTTTTTGGGAATGCGTATTGTGATGAAACGCTTGCGGGGTCGCATATTGAGGCTGCTTGTCAAGGTGCCGGAACCGCTGCGCAGCCTGCTCACCGGCAGCGGTGAGAACGGCCGCGACGGCGCCGGTGCCCTTTTCTCATTCGGCATCCGCGTCGGCTCCGCCGTTATTGCCTTTGTCGCCCAGGTGCTGCTCGCCCGCTGGCTCGGCGCCTTCGATTTCGGCATTTACACATTCGTCTGGGTCTGGGTGAACGTTTTGGGCTCGATCACCACCCTCGGCCTCTCCATCGCCGCGGTGCGCTTTCTCGCCGAATATGCCACCCGCGGCGATGATGCCCACACCCGCGGCTTTCTCAATTTCGGCCGCTTTCTCACCTTCACGGCCGGCGCCATCGTCGCCGCGCTGGGCATTGCCGTGCTTTATGCCTTCGGGCCGCGCATGATCGATGACCATTACATCCGCCCCCTGATCATCGGCCTGCTCTCCCTGCCGGCGATTGCCGTCACTGATTTTCAGGACGGCGTCGGGCGCGCCCGTTCCTGGATCGCCATCGCCTTCATTCCGCCCTACATCATGCGCCCGCTGCTCATCCTGGGCGGCATCGGCCTCATTCTCCTTTTCGGTGGGCCGCGCACCGCCACGGTGGCCGCCATTGCGCTCACCGCCGCCAGCTGGCTGACCATGACCGTGCAATACATCATCCAGCAGCGGCGTTTCGGCCGCGAGCTGAAGGACCGCACCGTGCGCTATCGCCCGCGCCAGTGGCTGTCGGTGGCCTTGCCCATGCTGCTCATGGACAGCTTCGCGCTGCTCATGCTCAATCTCGACGTGATGCTGCTGGAGCGCTTCGTGCCGCCGGACAAGATCGCCGTTTATTTCGCCGCCGCCCGCACCATCACGCTGATCGCCTTCATCCACTTTGCGGTCACCGCCGTGGCCATGCCGCGGTTTGCCGCCTCCTATGCCGAGCGTGACAGCGAGCGCGCCATGCGCCAGCTCGCCCGCTTTCGCAGCTGGATGCTCTGGCCTTCCCTGGCCGCCGCCACCTTCATTCTCGTTCTCGGCAAGTGGATTCTGGCGCTGTTCGGGCCGGAATTCCCGGTGGCCTGGCCGCTGATGTTCATTCTCGCCCTCGGCTACATCGCCCGCGCCGCGGCAGGGCCGGCGGAATCCATGCTCGTGGTCTCAGGGCACCAGAACTACACCGCCCTCATTACCGGTGTCGCCGCTTTTGTGAACGCCACCCTCAATCTCGCCCTCATCCCGCATTTCGGGCTCACCGGCGCAGCCCTGGCCACTTCCATTGCCTACACCCTGCAGGCCGCCTTCTATGCCATTGCCGCCAACCGCGTGCTTGCGGAAGGCTTCGGCCATGCACCGCCACCGCCTGACGGAGCCAAGGAGAGGGCATGAACGTCATCGCCAGAATACGCGGTGTGCCGCAGCTTCCGGAAACGCTGCTGGGCTGGTGGGATGCGCTGGAGCACAAGGCGGCAGAACCGGCCTTCACGGCCACACGCCCCTGGCTGCATGCAGCACTCACCCATCTGCCGGCTCATCGTCGCCCCCGCCTTCTCTCCGTTGCCGCGCAGGACGGGCTGGGCCTTGCCGCCATCACCGGCGTTCGCGAAGGCTGGCGCTATGGCGGGCTGGGGCGCATCGCATCCACCTGCTGGGTCTCCTTTTTCTGTCACGGCGTTCCGCTCATTGATGGCAGGCGGCCAGAATGGGCCGTTGCGGCTCTCCTGGAAAATCTTTCCGAAACCGGTGCCGCTCTTGCCGAATTTCCCTCCCTGCCTCTGCATGGCCCCTTCCTGAACACCCTGCGCACTGTAACGGCAAGGGAAGGGCTTTCTCTCGTCCTGATGAAAACGTGGGAGCGTGCCTTCCTCGATGCCACACAGACGCCGGACGAATGGGAAACCGCCATCCCCCGCAAGCGCCGCAAGGAATGGCGCCGCCTGCGCCGCCGCCTGCAGGAGCGGGGCGAGACCGTCTTCGAGGTCATCACGGCGCAAGACGATGCCGCCGCCTGGCTGGATGAGTTCCTGCTTCTTGAACGTTCCGGCTGGAAGGGCCGGGCCGGCACCGCCATTGCCTGCGATCCCGCACTCACCGCCATGGTCCGCGATGCCCTGTCGCAATATCATGCCGAAGGGCGCCTGCGCTTCTGGCGCCTGCGCCATGCGGGCCGCACCATCGCCAGCCTGTTCGGCCGGGTGCACAAGCGCACGCTTTTACTGGACAAGATCGCCTATGATGAGGATTTCGCCGCCTTTTCCCCGGGCGTTCTGCTCACCCTGCACGCCACCCGCAGCCTGATCGATGATCCCGATGTCGATGCCGCCGATTCCTGCGCCATCCCGGATCATCCCATGATCAATCACATCTGGAAGCAACGGCTGGCCATGGCCGACGTTCTTGTGCAGCTGCCCGGCACCGGCCACACCCGCACACAGATGCTCATCGCGCTGGAAAAATGGCGCCGCGCCGCCCGCGAGCGCGCCAAGGCTCTCTGGCATGCCAGCCGTGCGCCCTGGCCACGCAGATGCAGATCATGGCGCCGCAACTATCACCACAGGTGAGGATGGCCATGCCACCGGCGGCTCTCAATACCGCTCAGCCCTCCTTGCGCAATCATCCTTCCTTGCGCAAATCGCCTTCAAGATAGCGCCGCCAAAGCGCGTTTTCGCCAAGGCTTTCCACGAATTCGGCATGGCGCCTGCGATCATCCGCACTCAGGCGCGAAGGCAAAGGCCGCGGGCGCGCACCATAGCGGGCGGCAGCACCGGGGGTTACGTGCGTTTCCACCACGCCGCCTGGCATTTCCCTTTCGCCGAAAGACAGGCCAATCTGCCGCCCGCCGATCAGTTCCACATACACTGCCGCCAGAAGCTGCGCATCGAGAAGCGCCCCGTGCAGGTCGCGCGCGGAATTGTCCACGCCAAAGCGCCGACAGAGCGCATCCAGCGTGTTCTGCGCGCCCGGAAACTTGCGCCGGGCAATTTCCAGCGTGTCGATGCACCGCTCCGGCGGAATGGGCTCGCGCCCGACGATGGACAGCTCCCAGTTGAGAAAGCCCCTGTCGAATTCCGCGTTGTGAATGACCAGGGGCGCATCCCCGATGAACTCCAGAAACGAGTCCACCACATCGGCGAAACGCGGCTTGTCGGCCAGGAATTCCGCCGTCAGCCCGTGCACCTTTACCGCATCTTCCGGAACATCCCGCTCCGGATTGAGATAGACATGAAAGGTGCGGCCGGTGGGAATGTGATTGTTCAGCTCCACCGCGCCGATCTCGATGACACGGTGGCCCTCCTGAGGTTTCAGGCCCGTGGTTTCGGTATCCAGACAGATCTCGCGCATATTTGTCTGTTTCTGCCGCCTGCGGAATTTCAGGACAAGGGCCGGAAATGCTTGGACAATTTCAGGCCCTGTTTCTGATAGTGCGAGCCGATCTCCTGTCCATAGACGAACTCCGGCGCCTCGCTGAGCGGCTCATAGACCAGCCGCCCCACGATCTGCCCGTCTTCGAGAATGAAAGGAACCTCCCGCGAGCGCACCTCCAGCACCGCCCGCGATCCTTCGCCGCCACCTGCCGCGTGACCAAAGCCGGGATCGAAAAAACCGGCGTAATGCACGCGGAATTCGCCGACCATGGGATCGAACGGCACCATTTCCGCCGCATGATCCGGCGGCACCCGCACCGCCTCCTTCGAGGCAAGAATGTAGAACTCTCCCGGCTCCAGTACCAGCGGCCCGCGCCGGATGATGGGCTCGAAATAATCGAGCGGATCAAGCGCGCCTTTGCGATCAACATCGATCAGCCCGGCATGGCGCCGCGCCCGAAAACCCACCGGCTGCGTTATATCACCTCCGGCCAGATCCACCGTCAGCGCCACGCCATCGCCGATGATACGAAATGGCCCTTCCGTCACCAGCGGTTCGCGCTCATGCAGCGCACGCAGGAACGTCTCGCCGCGCTGAGGCATGCCGCTGCGGAACCGGATCTGCGACAGCCGCGAGCCTGCCCGCACCAGAATGGGAAACGTGCGCGGGCTGACCTCAAGATAAAGTCGCCCCGCATACCCCGCCGGCAGCTGATCGAACGTGGCGGCGCGCTCGCCGATAACCCGGGTGAAAACGTCGATTCGCCCGGTCGAACTCTTCGGGTTGGCCACGGCCGAGACCGTATCAGGCAGCGCAAGAGCTTCCTGAAGCTCCACGATGTAGACACAGCCGGTTTCCAGCACCGCCCCTTCGGTCAGGGAGAAGGCATGCAGGGCCAGATCCTCAAGCCGCTCCGCCACCGTGCGCTTCGGCCCCGGCAGAAAGGAGGCGCGCACCCGCCAGGCCCGTTCGCCAAGGCGCAGATCGAGACTGGCCGGTTGAATCTGGTCATGATCCAGGGGCGTGGCCGCCGTGATCTGCCCTTCTTCCACCATGCGGCGGATGACATGCGCCGGAAGGATGCCCTCCTTCCCCGGATTCGCCGCCTGCCCTGCTGCCTGCGCCATGTCTGGATCCGCTTCCGTGGCCTGTCTTACGTAAACCAGAGAAACAGGCGCCCGGCCGCTGTCCTGTCAACGGAAATCGCAACGCCCCCGTGCGCTTGTCAACAGCTTCTTCTCCACAGCCTGTGGATGATCCGACCCGCCTCACAGGCGCCCCAGGCAGAAGAGCAACACGGCCTTCTGGGCGTGAATGCGGTTTTCCGCCTCATCGAAGACGACGGACTGCGGCCCGTCGATCACCGCATCGGTCACCTCCTCGCCGCGATGCGCCGGCAGACAGTGCATGAAGATGGCATCATCCTTCGCCGCCGCCATCAGCGCCTCGTTCACCTGATAGGGGGTAAGATCGGCGATGCGCTTTTCCTTCTCCGCCTCGCTGTGATGCATGGAGATCCAGGTATCGGTCATCACCACATCCGCATCGCGCACCGCCTCCTCGGCGCTGTCAAACAGCAGGATCTCCCCGCCATGGGCCTTCGCCCAGTCCAGAATTTCCGCATCCGGACGATACCCCTCCGGCGCGCCGATCTTCATGCGCGCGCCGAGCAGGGTTGCAGCCTCGATCCAGGAGCGGGTGACGTTGGCACAATCGCCAACCCAGGCAATGGTCAGCCCCTCGATCCGCCCCTTGTGCTCGAGGATGGTCTGGGCATCGGCCATGATCTGGCAGGGGTGGGACAGATCGGTCAGGCCGTTGATCACCGGCACGCCGGTGTAACGCGCCAGCTCTTCCGCCCGCTCATGCCCGAAAGTGCGCAGCATGATCACGTCCACCATGCGGTCAAGCACCCGGCCGGTATCGGCAATGGTCTCACCACGGCCAAGCTGCATGTCACCGGCGTTGAGCACCATGGTCTCCCCGCCGAGCTGGCGCATGGCCACATCGAAGGACACCCGCGTGCGCGTGGAGGGTTTTTCGAAAATCATCGCCAGCAAATGACCGGACAGCGGCGCATCGGCATCCGGCTTCGCCTTCGGCCAGCCCAGGCGCGCCTTCTTGCGCCGCATGGCCTCGTCCAGCATCCCCTCCAGCTCTTCCCGCGAAAAATCGCGGATGTCGATGAAGTCACCACCACTCATGACCCATACTCCTGAAAAAGCCCCGGGGCTCACTGAGCCGCAAGCCGCATCGCTGCCCGCTCAAGCCGCACCAGGCCCTCGTCCATCTCCTCAGCCGTGATGACCAGCGGCGGCATCACCCGCACGACATTGTCCGCCGCGCCGATCACCAGCACACCTTCATCAAGCGCAGCCTTCGTCACCTCCGTGTTCGGCACCGCGCAGGCAAGCCCCAGCATCATGCCGATGCCGCGCACGCCCTTGAACACCGCGCCGTGCGCCGCCGCCAGCCGCCCCAGGCCCGCCTGCAGCCGCTCCGCCTTGCGCCGCACCTCAGGCAGGAATGTGTCATTTTCCAGTATGTCCATCACCGCGTTGCCCACCGCCATCGCCAGCGGATTGCCGCCGAAGGTGGAGCCATGCCGTCCTGCCGTCATGCCCTTGGCCGCTTCTGCCGTTGCCAAGCAGGCACCAATGGGAAAACCGCCGCCCAGGGCCTTGGCCAGCGCCATGATGTCCGGCTTCACCCCCGCCCACTCATGGGCGAACATCCGCCCCGTGCGCCCCATGCCGCACTGCACCTCATCGTAAATGAGCAGTGTGCCGGTCTCATCACAGATGCTGCGCACATGTTCGAGAAAGGCCGCCTCAACCACGCGCACACCGCCCTCGCCCTGCACCGGTTCGATGAGGATGGCGGCGGTTTTCTCGTTTACGGCGCGTGCCACCGCCTCGTAATCATGCAAGGCCAGCTGCATGAACCCGGGGCAGGCCTCACCGAACGCCTCCGTATGCGCCTTGCGCCGCCCCGCGGCAATGGTGGCCAGGGTCCGGCCATGGAAACAGCCCTGGAAGGTGATGATCGTCTGCCGCTCCGGCTGTCCATTCTCGAAGTGATAACTGCGCGCGGTCTTGATCGCGGCCTCCAGGGCCTCGGCCCCGGAATTGGCAAAGAACACCGTCTCGGCAAAACCCGATGCGGCAATCAGGCGCCGGGCCAGACGCTCTCCTTCCGGAATGCGATAGAGATTGGAAACATGCCAGAGCTTGCGCGCCTGCGTGCACAGGGCCTCGACCAGATGCGGATGCGCATGACCGAAGCTGGTCACCGCCACGCCCGCACCGAAATCGATGAACTCACGCCCGTCCTCGGACCACAGGCGTGCGCCCTCGCCCCGCACGAAGGCGACATCATGACGGGCATATGTGGGCATGACGGGGGAAGTCATCTCCAGCACGCTCCTGTCGATCCGTTGCGTTTCACAGAACTAAAGCCGCGATCCGGCCGCGTTATCCCGGCACTGGCAGTCGCATGGCGATGCGCAAATCCATGAAAGGCGCCATGCAGGCCGCCGCCACAATCAAAAATGCCGCCGGGACGGGCACGGCGGCGAACGAAAGCTCCTTATAAGCCTCCCCCTTCCTTGGGTCAATCTCTGCTGCTTGCGCATCTGCCGCAACAGGGCGCGATGCGAACATACGAGATACAAAAGAAAAACAATTTTTTCGGAGCGCGCGCATTCCCGGGGCAAAAGCCCCGCTAGTCAGTCATTCTTCACAGGTGAGTCAGAACGCCGCATGGACGGTGATTCGTTCCGTCGTTTAACGTTTTGTTTACCAAGACTGCCGGGGCAGGAAAACTGGGGATAAAAACCCGACGTTTCTTGTTCTGCCAGGGCGGTGTGAGTAGTTTTTGGGGCGAGAGCGCCTGAACTGAGAAAATAGTAATCCAGTAAACATCGATAAATCTGCAATTGTGTCCGCAAACGACTTGTTTGCGGCAAAGGGGTGAGGATTCTCGTCATGGGCAGGAAAAACAATACCTGGACAGAAGACCGTGTCGTTCTTCTGAAAAAACTCTGGATGGAAGGCTTGAGCGCCTCCGAGATCGCCAAGGAGCTTGGCAACAACATTTCGCGCAACGCCGTCATTGGCAAGGTGCACCGCCTCGGGCTGCCGGCCCGCGCGCCCGCCCGTCGCGGCAACAGCACCGCACGCACCGCCGGACAGATGCCCAAGGCCGGCACGCAGCGCCAGAAGGCCGCGGCCCGCGCCGCCACTGCGCCCGCCGCACGCAGCAATGTGGTGCCCAAGGAGGAAATCGAGGAAATGCTGCAGGCGGCGACCAACACCCTCACCGCGAATGCGCAGGAAACCACCGTCACCGAGATCACCCGCGGCCGCATCAGCGACATCATGGAGCTCAACCGCCATACCTGCCGCTGGCCCTTTGGCGATCCTGGCGAGGAGGATTTCACCTATTGTGGCGCCCGGGTGAGCGAAGGCCTGCCCTATTGCGAGCACCATGCAAGCATTGCCTATCAGGACCGCCGCCGCTGATGTGAGGGCAATTCGCCGCGCCTTTTCCATCAGGGCGCGATGATCAGACCAGCATGGGGCCGGGAAAGCCTTCCGGCCCCTTTTTCCATGCCTTTTGGGCCTTTGCCGTTAATCCGAAATCTGCCTTTTTCTTATCAAAGCCTCACCTGCGGCAAGGCGCTTTTTGCCATTCCCGGGAAGCTCCGCTAAAAGGGCCTCGCAAGACGGATGTGCCGCACAAGCCCCATCATCATGGGCCCAAGCGACGGATCGCACATGAGCGAGAACACCGAGCCCTTGTCCCGCGCGCAGATTGCCGCCGTTCTGGCCGATGCCCTGCCGTTCATGCAGCGCTATGCCGGCCAGACCGTGGTCATCAAATATGGCGGCCATGCCATGGGCAATGCCGAGCTGGCCCGCCAGTTCTGCGCCGACATCGTGCAGCTGAAGCTCTCCGGCATTCATCCCGTTATCGTTCATGGCGGCGGCCCGCAGATCGGGCGCATGCTTGAGCGCCTCGGCATCGCCACCCGTTTCGAGGACGGCCTGCGCGTCACCTGCGCCCAGACGGTGGAGGTGGCGGAGATGGTGCTTTCCGGCTCCATCAACAAGTCCGTCGTTGCCTGTATTCAGGAAATGGGCGGCAAGGCCGTGGGCATTTCCGGCAAGGATGGCAAGCTTTGCCTGGCCCGCAAGCTGCAGCGCAAGAAGACCGATCCTGTCTCCGGCATCGAACGGGTCATCGACCTCGGCTTCGTGGGCGAGCCCGTGCATATCGACACCGACATTCTCGATACCCTCATCGCCTCGCATGCCATTCCCGTTATCGCGCCCATTGGCATCTCCCCGGAAGGCGAAACCCTCAACATCAACGCCGATACCTTCGCCGCCGCCATCGCAAAGGAGTTAAAGGCCAAGCGCCTTCTGCTGCTTACGGATGTCGAGGGGGTCCTCGATCCGGAAGGCAACCTCATTCCCGAACTGTCCATCCAGGATGTGGACCGCCTCATTGACGAAGGCGTGATCACCGGCGGCATGATCCCCAAGACCCGCTCGGCGGTTGAGGTTGTGCTGGGTGGTGTGGAGGGTGTGGTCATTCTCGATGGCCGTGTGCCTCATGCCGTTCTGCTCGAGTTGTTCACGCCCCATGGCGTCGGCACCCGCATCAGCGAAAAGGGAGGGGATGCATGAGCGGCGGCGTGCAGCGCAGGAGCAGAGCCACACGGCCCGCGGCCGATCTTTCCGCGCACTTTTCGCACGTGCGTGAATGGGTGTTCGATCTCGACAACACGCTCTATCCCGCCCACTATCGCCTGTTCGACCAGATCGACGCACGCATGGGCGAATATATCGCCCGTCTCTTCGACATTGATCGCGAAACCGCCCGCCGTATTCAGAAGGATTATTTCTATCGCTATGGCACCACCCTGCGCGGCCTGATGAAGGAGCACGGGGCCGATCCGCACGCCTTTCTCGAATACGTGCACGACATCGATTATTCTCACATCCGCCCTGACCCGGCGCTTGATGCCGCCCTCGCCGCCCTGCCCGGCCGCAAGTGGGTGTTCACCAACGGCACCCGCGCCCATGCCGAGGCCGTGATGCAGCAACTGGGCATCACCCATCATGTCGATGAAGTGTTCGACATCGTTGATGCCGACTTCCTGCCCAAGCCTTTCCCCGAGACCTATGCGACCTTCCTCGAACGCACCCGCATCCATCCCCGCAGGGCCGCCATGTTCGAGGACATCGCCCGCAATCTCAAGGAGCCGCACGAGATGGGCATGCGCACCGTGCTCGTTGATCACCCCGACAACGTGGACGGCTGCTGCATCAACGACCGCCATGGCGACCGCGATGCCCCTTATGTGCATTTCATTACCGATGATCTCGGATCATTCCTGCGCCGCATATCCGGTGCCAGTCTGATCACGGAACCACAAACGAGCGACAGCCCCGTTGAGGAGAGAACATGAGCTACGAAGACCTGCAGAACACCATCGAGACGGCTTTCGAAAACCGCGACGAGATCACGCCGAACACCACCGGCGAGATCCGCGAGGCCGTGGAGGAGGCCCTTGACCTGCTCGATTCCGGCAAGGTGCGCGTTGCCGAGAAAATTGACGGGGAGTGGGTGGTCAATCAGTGGCTGAAAAAGGCGGTGCTTCTCTCCTTCCGCCTCAATGACATGACTCTCATCCCCGGCGGCCCGGGCGGAGCGGCCTGGTGGGACAAGGTGCCCTCCAAGTTCGAGGGCTGGACGGAGGAAGACTTCCGTCGCGCCGGCTTCCGCGCCGTGCCCACTTGTGTCGTGCGCCGCTCGGCTTATATCGCTCCCGGCGTGGTGCTCATGCCGTCCTTCGTCAATCTTGGCGCCTATGTCGATTCCGGCACCATGGTCGATACCTGGGCCACCGTCGGCTCCTGCGCCCAGATCGGCAAGAACGTGCACATCTCCGGCGGCGCCGGCATCGGCGGTGTGCTCGAGCCCCTGCAGGCCGGCCCTGTCATCATCGAGGACAACTGCTTCATCGGCGCCCGGGCCGAGGTGGCCGAAGGCGTCATCGTCGGCGAGGGCTCGGTGCTGTCCATGGGCGTTTACATCGGTCAGTCCACCCGTATTGTCGATCGCGAAACCGGCGAGATTTACTATGGCCGTGTGCCGCCCTATTCCGTGGTCGTGCCCGGCACCATGCCCGGCTCCAAAACCGAGCTGCCCAATGGCAAGCCGGCGCCGCATCTCTATTGCGCCGTCATCGTCAAGCGGGTGGATGAAAAGACGCGCGCCAAGACCTCCATCAACGAGCTTCTCCGCGACTGAGGCTAAGCACGCAGCCAGATCCCGAAAGCGCCGGATCTTTCAGCCACGCACACAAAACGGGCCCCCAAGAGGGCCCGTTTTTCATGATCCGTATCGGATTTCGCAGCGCCTGTACAAAACAGGCGCTTCACCAGTGCTCAGGACACTTACGAAAAAGCGCCACCTCGTGCGCGCAATGACAGCGGAGGAAAACCGCGTGTTCAAGCCTCGGCCTGCTGCGCCTGCATCTCCAGCGCCTTGATCTTGCGATGCAGGCGGGAGATTTTCCGCGCGGCGGTGTTCTTGTGCATGATGCCCTTCTGCGCCCCGCGCATGATTTCCGGCTGCGCGGCGCGGAAGGCCTCTTTCGCCGCGGCCAGATCGCCGGCCTCGATGGCCCGCTCCACCTTGCGCACGAAAGTGCGCACCCGCGATTTGCGCGCCTTGTTGATCAGGGTGCGGCGCCGCGCCTGCCGCATGGCCTTCTTGGCGGTTTTCGTATTCGGCATGGTCTCTTTCGCCTTCCTTTGTGCGAACGCTCCTGCATCTCTTCAAGGAGGGCCCGCGCCCCGCAATCGCCTCCGCCTCGTTCAGGATCGAGCCTTAGGCGTGAAATCGCGGCGACAAGCCCGAAACGGCCCGTCCCGACATGGATCGGAACGGGCCTTGCCTGTGCGCCGGCTTATACCGGCCAGGCCGTCATCCGTCAACTCGCAAGCCCTCACTTTTCGCCTTCGCCGCTGCCAACCCGCCAGCGGGGCTTTCTTTTCTCCAGAAAGGCCGCCATGCCCTCCTTCTGATCATGCGTGGCAAACAGCGCATGAAACAGCCGCCGCTCATAGCGCACCCCTTCCGCCAGCGGCGTTTCAAAGGCGCGCAACACCGCCTCCTTGGCAGCAAGAACCGCCGTGCGCGAGTGACCCGCGATGGTCTTGGCCACGGAAAGTGCCTCATCCATCACCGCCTCGTCATCCACCACCCGCGAGACCAGTCCCGCCGCCAGCGCCTCCTCGGCGGTCATGAAACGACCGGTGAGGATGAGGTCCATGGCCTGCGCCTTGCCAATGGCGCGCACCAGCCGCTGCGTGCCTCCCGCCCCGGGAATGATCCCCAGCTTGATCTCCGGCTGCCCGAATTTGGCATTGCGCGCTGCGATGATGACATCGCACATCATGGCCAGTTCACAGCCACCACCCAGCGCATAACCCGCGACCGCCGCCACGATCGGCTTGCGGCATTGCGCCACGCGATCCCAGTCACCCAGAAAATCTTCCACCCACACGTTCGGCCAGGACAGCCCGCGCATTTCGGCAATATCCGCCCCGGCGGCGAAGGCCCGCGCCGATCCGGCAAGCACGATGCAGCCCGTATCATCATCGGCCTCGGCTTCTGCCAGCGCCTGCACCAGAGCGCTCATGACCTCGCGGCTGAGCGCATTGAGCGTCTGCGGACGGTTCAGACGCAAGATGCTCACGCCATCGCGCTTTTCAACAAGAACCGGTGCCGTCTCCTCCGCTGATGCGGCCATGGCTGCTTCTCCCCGTTCTTTCCCTGTCCCTTCAGGGCACAGGCTGACAGATGCCGCCCCATCGGGCAAGACGTCCACCCTTCGTCATTGGGCGCAAACGGCAGCAGGGCTTGCGAGCGTCATGTCGCTTCCTACATACTGTGTGCCGGTCTCCCATGCCCGTCCCATAAGTCAACAGACGGGTGAAACGCCATTAAGCGGCCATGAAGAGGCGCGACAAACCAGCGCAAGGCTCATGAAGCACATGGACAGGGACATCGGCAGCTTTTCCGAACTGGACAAACGCGCACGCGAAATCTTCCGGCAGCTGGTGGAGACCTATATCGCCACCGGCGCACCGGTGGGTTCGCGCACAATCTCGCGCGCGCCGACGATCAACCTCTCCCCAGCCTCCGTGCGCAATGTCATGGCAGACCTTGAGGAAGCCGGCCTCATCTACGCGCCACACACATCCGCCGGGCGCCTGCCCACGCAGAAGGGCCTGCGCTTTTTTGTCGATGCCGTCATGGAAGAGGCCATCCTGCCGGAGGAGGACCGCCAGCGCATTGATGCCATGCTCGCCGGCATCGATCCCTCAGCCGGCGTGGAAAAGGCCCTTGAGGAAACCTCCGGCATTCTTTCCGGCCTTTCGCAATGCGCCGGTCTCGTTGTCATTCCCCGGCGGGATCCGCCCGTGCGCCACATCGAGTTCGTGCGCCTCTCGCCGGAGCGCGCGCTGGTCATTCTCGTCGGCGAGGATGGCACGGTGGAAAATCGCGCCATCACCATTCCGCCGGAGATGCCCACATCCACCCTCCAGCAGGCGGCCAACTTCCTCAACGAGCGTTTCGGCGGCATGACCATCTCCCAGATCGCCGAGCGTCTGGATGAGGAGGTCAAGGAAATCCGGCGCGAGCTCGATGATCTCGCTGCCCAGCTTGTGGCGCGCGGGCTTGCCGTCTGGTCCGGCGAAGGCGATGACAGACAGCTCATCGTCCGCGGCCAGGCCAACCTCATTGCCGATGAGGAACTGGCCTCCGATCTTGACCGCTTGCGCCAGCTTTTCGCCGATCTCGAGGAAAAGCGCGGCTTCACCGAGCTGCTCTCGCTCGCGGAGGAAGGTGAGGGTGTGCGCATCTTCATCGGGCGCGAAAACCGGCTCTTTTCGCTTTCCGGCTCTTCGGTGATCGTGGCGCCCTTCCGCGATGCCGGGCATGATGTGGTGGGCGTGCTCGGCGTCATCGGCCCCACCCGCATGCATTATGCCCGCATCATCCCGGTAGTGGACTATACCGCACGCGCCATAACCCGCCTGCTCTCATAAAAACCGCATGCAATCGGGCCCGCAGTCCATCCTTCATGCGGGCATTTTTTCGTCATGCCTTGATTTTCTGGCCACAGATACAGATATCAGGGCACGAGCGAAGCGTGGTGTCTTCAGGCAGACGCATTCCGAATTCATCAGGGTCAAGGGACTGAAACCGACATGCAGGACAACGACCGCAAACCCGAATCCACAAGCGCACAGACCGGCCATGAGCAGGCATCCGGCTGGACGCAGGGGCCACAGGAAGCGCAGCAGCGCGATGCACAGCCTGAATCTCAGGCCGAACAGGCACAGTATGCACAAGAGCTGACCAGCGGCGATCAGCCGCAGGATGAGCTGGCGCGCCTGCAGGCGGAGAACGCCGAACTGAAGGACAAGGTGCTGCGCCTGATGGCCGACATGGATAATCTGCGCAAGCGGCTGGAGCGCGAGAAGGAAGAAGCCGTGAAATATGCCGCCGCCACGTTTGCGCGCGACATGCTCACCGTTGCCGATAACCTCACCCGTGCGCTGGAGGCGGTGCCGGAAGAAAAGCGCAAGGAAGGCGGCGAGTTTCTACAGAAGCTCGTCGAGGGTGTGGAGATGACGCTCAAGGACCTGCTCAACACATTCGAGCGTCATCACATCCGCAAGATCAATTCACACGGCGAGAAATTTGACCCGAACTACCATCAGGCCATGTTCGAGGTCACCGATACCGATGCCGATACCGGCACCATCGTTCAGGTGGTTCAGGAAGGCTACACCCATCACGACAGGGTCCTGCGCCCTGCTCTCGTCGGCGTGGCCCGCCGGGAAGAGAAAAAGGCGGAACAATCGGATTGAGAAAACACTTCTGTCAAACGTCGATCATGACCGCGGAGAATTGCCCCGCGGTCATGAGAGACCCATTTGATCAGGGCATCATATTGTTGATTGTATTTGCGAAATCCTTGAACATGTCGCTGTAGAAACTTTTCAAATTGGGCAAAAAAGGAAAAAGGGCCATTGCCACACCAGCCACGATCAGACCGTACTCGATCGCGGCCGCACCACTTTCATCCTCAAGATATTGTCTCACAAACTTGCGGACAGTCTGCATAGTGATCATCGAACCTGCCTTCGCCTTTGTCACCGGGGGCCAGAACTTGACGTCATGCGAAGACCGTTCGGTCATGCGATATGGAGCGGTTGAACGTCCCTTGCATCGACCGCACGGATCACGCCCGAAAATGACAAAAATCCTTTAAAATCCGGTTGCCCGCAGCGGAAACTTGTAAGAAAGAGATGAAAGAAGGCGTTCATCATCATTGATGACGCCGCATTCACTTATCGGAATCCTGCAGGATCCCGGCAATCTTTTCCATCAGACGCCGCGCCACCGCATTTTTCATCATCCGCGGCCACCGTTCTTCTTCCTTGCCAGAGACCAGGATCACTTCGTTGAAATTGCCTCCCATGACTCCCTTTTGCGGTGAAACATCGTTGGCCACGATAAGATCGGCCCGTTTCCGCCGCAGTTTTTCCCGTGCCGCGGCCACCGGATCGCCCGTTTCCGCCGCAAATCCGACGACCAGTTTCGGCCTGTCTTTTTCAAGATGCCCGACATGGGAAAGAATGTCCGGATTCTTTTCAAGCTCCAAAGTGAACGAATTCTTCTCCGCGTCCTTCTTCAGCTTGGCATCGGCCGTATGCTTCGCCTTCCAGTCCGCCACCGCCGCAGCAAAAATGGCCACATCCGCCGGCAGGGCATCCTTCACCGCCCGCAGCATCTCTTCCGCCGTTTCCACCGCCACACAATGCACACCGGCCGGACATGGCAGATTGACCGGCCCGTGCACGAGCGTGACCCGCGCGCCTAGATCCCGCGCCGCTTCCGCCAGGGCGAACCCCTGCCGCCCCGAAGAGCGGTTGGCGATATAGCGCACCGGATCGATGGGCTCATGCGTCGGCCCTGCCGTGATCAACACGTGCCGGCCTGTAAGCGGCCTTTCTTCCGATGAGGAAAAGCGGAATTCCGCCTCGTTAAGCCGCTCAAGGACGGCATGCAGCAGATCCGCTGGCTCCGTCATCCGCCCGGGCCCTTCCTCACCACAGGCCATCTCTCCCTTTTCGGGCCCGATGAAAGTCACGCCATCCGCCATCAATTGCCGCACATTGCGCTGTGTGGCCGGATGCTGCCACATGCGCACATTCATCGCCGGCGCCATCAGCACCGGTGCCGTCGTCGCCAGCAGCAGGGTGGTGGCGAGATCATTGGCCAGCCCGGCCGCCGCACGCGCGATCAGATCCGCCGTTGCCGGCGCCACCAGCACCAGATCGGCCGCCCGCGCAAGCGCGATATGCCCCATCTCCACCTCGTCGGTGAGAGAGAAGAGATCCTCATGCACCTTCGCCCCGGCCAGGGCCGCCACAGACAGCGGCGTGACGAATTCCGCCCCTGCACGGGTGAGAACAGGCAGAACGTTCACATCCTCCTTGCGCAGAAGGCGAATGAGCTCCAACACCTTGTAGGCGGCAATGCCGCCGCCAATGATCAGCAGCACACGCCGCTGCTGCCGCCCGGGTTCCAAGGCCGCCGTCATGTCCGCCGCCCTTTTCTTTGTTGCTCCGGAAAAAGCAGTCAATCAGTTTCCAAAAGGCTGCGCAAGTCGGCGATGAGAACGCCCCTGCCTTCGCCGATGGTCAGCTCGATCGGTCCTTCCGCCACGTTGGAAAGCGGCCGCGTTGTGGCAAAGGGAAGATCTTCGCCCCGCAAAGACCAGCGCGCGCCGGTCATGTGCACGCCACGCAGGGGCGAAAAGCCGATAAGCGAGAATGTGGCACCTGCCGGCAGGGAGATGACGTGACGTCCCGGTGCGATCCCGACCGCTTCTTCCCGGCCGCTGCTCGCCATGGCCCTATGCCCGGCTTCCGCCAGATCGGCCAGCATGAGCAGATGGGACAGCGCATGATCCGTGCGCCCCTCCATGGCGCCGAGCAGCAGAAAATCACGCCCGCCGCGCCTGAGGGCTTCCGCAACAGCAATGGCCCCGTCGGTCATGTCCTTCTCAACGGGATGGGTCTGTTGCGGAACATGAGCAAGCCGCCGTTTCAGGTCCTCAGCGGCAGAATCGAAATCACCCACCCACAGCTCCGGCTCCAGGCCCAGCGCCTGCGCATGCTGAGCGCCGGCATCGGCGGCAATCACCCGCCGCCCCTGAACATGGCGCTTCACCCGCGGTGTCACATGCAGCGGCCCGCCCAGAAGAATGACGAAACGTTCCGGATTGGACATCCGTTCATCTCCCGCGGAAAGGTCGCCTGTTCCGCCTTTATCCGGAATTCACGACAGGGGCCGGACAGCCGCAAAGGCCGTCGTCACACAGGCTTGCGAAGGCCAATATAGGAGGCGGCACCCCACCCCGTATCAGCGGAAGGAAAGTGGCTGCTGCGCTTTCAGCAGATCATCACGATCGGCTGCGAGCATGCCCAGCGTCAGGCGGCGCTTGCCATAGATCTTGCGCAGCCGCTCCACCATGAGGTCTCCCTTGCCGACGCGGTTGACCCTCTGCTCGGAGAATGCCTTGTTCATGTCGGGAGCGGTTGCGGCCAGATCCCCTTTCTGCGCGCGGTTGGCCTGCTGGGCCGGACGCGCCATGGGAATGGGCGCGCCGTAATAGCGCTTGATGCGTTCCATGTCGCCGCTCATGAGCGCGGCATTGATCACCTGCGGATCGGACAGCGTGCGCAGGCCGATCACCGGCACATTGCGGGCCCGGCCTTCCAGGATATCCAAAGCCAGATCGCCTTTGCCCGCCCGGTTCACGCGCGGATAGAAGGTGCCGTCAGGCCGCCGCCGCGCCTCCAGATCCTCTTCCGGCGTCGGCTCCATGGCCATGGGCCGGTTGCCACCCTCCAGAACCTCGGGCGCCACCCGGGCGATCATCATGCCCAGCTGATCCCGGGCCGGATTGCGCGGCGCAAAATTGGTCTCGCTGGCCGGTGCGGAGGCGGGCAAAATCTCCATCGTCGTCGCCGCCTGCACGAGCACTTCATAGGGGCGCGGCCGCGGCATCGGCACCGCCATCGCCATCTGCACCCCACCCTTTACGAGATTGCGCGCCTTCGGCAGCGGCACCAGAGAGATCGGCCCCTTGGCCGCGGAGGCCTTTATCACGGGCTTTTCAGCCCGTGCCAGTTTCAGGATGCGCTTCTGCCCGTTTTTGCGGGACGCCACCTGAATGGCCTTGCCCTTCCGGCGCGCCGCCGCAATCATGAAGCCGCCCGGCCGCCGGTAGCGATAACCGATGTAGGAACGCCAGCGCTTCTTGATCATCGCCAGCTTGCGCGCGGGCAGCCGCGGCCAGTGACGCACCCGGCCGGTATCGGCGTGAATGAAGCTGTTGCGTCCCTCGCCATAATAGCCGACGCCACCGATACCATAGGCCAGGGCGAGATTGCGCACCTTCCAGTTGGGCACGTCAGGGAAACGGAAATCAATGGCCTGCCCCGTGATATGGCGCGAGCGCTTCGCCACCTTGCGCCCGATGCGCCGCAGCATGGCATTGGTGGCCGCGCTTCTGTGACCGCAGATGATCCAGACTGGCTTCTTGGAGCCAAGATCCTCGTGCAGCTTCCAGATGAGATCGATGGTCCGCGGATCCATGCGGACGGCCTTGTTCTTGCGCCAGTCACGCAGGAACCAGTTGAGCTTCTTCAGGGCGGACGGAATGAAGCGGCCATCCTTCCAGTAGGTGACCGTGATCCGCTCTTTCGTGTGGATATGATACATGGATATGGTGCGCTCCTCCGCCCGCGCACCAGCGGCCACGCTCGCCCACACGGCCATGACGACCGAAGTGGTGGTGGCTACACGAAAGGCCTGTTTCACGAAAACGCCCACACGACCCCCTTCGGACCCTCGACACATTTCACGCATCATTACGCACACTGACGGGGCGATCCCCATCCCCTGCTGAACGACTTGGACCAGATCGCTGCACAAGACGCTCCATGAAAGGCCGCCGATCTGGCAGCTCCCCTCCGCAGGGAACGGCGCGCGGAGATGCTCCCGCCTCTGCCGCGCACATCCGGCCTCTCCAGCCTTTGCGGTCCGGATCGCCCACCGGATGCCTTATGCTTCGGTGAAGAGAAGGAACAGCCTTATCCTGTCCGCTTCTCCCCTCGCCGGATGACATCCACGATCCGCACCCATGGACGGCCGAGGATCTCCTGCCAGCCAAATGCGGCTATCATGGGGCAGCGTCAGCAGGCATTCTCCCCGCTCATGCTTAATGTAAGCTTAAAGCGCTCGCGAAAGCAATATCTTGCTAACCAGAGTCGTGCCTTTCGCCACTCATGGTTAACGCGTGATGACACAGGAGCTATCCGCGCTTTGTCATTGGTCAGCCCACGTTCTGCAGGGCGGGGAACATCTCCAGCATCCAGTTGGAAATGAGCTGCATGTTGTTGGTGAGGAACAGAAGGCCGGTGATGATCAGAAACGCCCCCATCACCTTTTCCACAATGCCCATATACTTGCGCATGCGTTTCATGAAATCGAGAAAACCGTCAATGGCAAAGGCAGCAATAAGGAAGGGTACCCCCAGCCCGGCCGAATAGACCGCGAGCAGCAAGGCGCCCTTGGTCACGCTCTCTTCGGAAGCGGCAATGGGCAGAATGGCCGCCAGCACCGGCCCGATGCAGGGCGTCCACCCCAGGGCGAACGCCAGCCCCATGACATAGGCCCCAATGGCCGTTGCCGGCTTGGCATTCACGTTCAGACGCTTTTCCATCAGCAGGAAGGAAATGCGAAAGACACCCAGGAAATGAAGTCCCATGATGATGATGATGACACCCGCCACCTGTGAGAGGATATGGATGTAGCTGCGCAGCAGCTGCCCGAGCGCCGTTGCCGAGGCCCCCATCGCCACAAAAACGCTGGAGAAGCCGAGCACGAACAGCACGGCCGCGATGATCACACGCCTCTGCGCCGCCCTGGCCCGTTCCGCCGCATCGGCATCACCGCTTGCGGTCAGATCCTCCAGCTTCACGCCCGCGATGTAGGAAAGATAGGGAGGTACCAGCGGCAGCACGCAGGGAGAAAGAAACGACAAAACGCCGCCTGTGAAAGCGGTCCACAACCCCACCTGACCAACCTCGAAAGCCATGAAAGCGCCTCCCTATCAGGAATGGAACGGCTCTTCTTTCCCCGTTACCGGAGCGGATGCGCCGCCTCGCCGGTGCCGTTCAGGCCTATCGCAGCCGCCATGCTCCTGTCCATGACCAATCGGGATCACACAGCAATCACTTTTCGGCGATCAGGACCTTGATCACGGCCTTGGCCTCTTCGCTGTTCCATTCCGCCGGACCGATGAGGCGCGCCGCCTCGCGCCCCTGCCTGTCCACGAGAATGGTCACCGGCAGCCCCCGCTCGCCCAGCTTGAGAAGAGACGAGGCCCCTTCATCCATGAGCAGCAACAAATTGGAGGCCTTCAGATCCTCCAGCGCCTCCTTCGCCCATGTGTAGCCCTTGCGGTCCTCCGAGGCGGCAATAACGAGGAAATCTTCACGCGGAAATGCCTCCTGCAGGGCCGCGATCATGGGCATTTCCTTGCGGCAGGGAAAACACCAGCTCGCCCAGAAGTTCACAAGCAGCACCCGCCCCTTCCATTCCTTCAGGGTATGCGGCTTGCCCTCGCCATCATAGAATACGAGGTCGCTCACATCCTTGCGCGTGCTCTTGATCATGAGCCGCTTCATGGCGCCCGTGGCCGCCGCCCGCAGGGCGTTTGCATCTTCCGCCAGTGCGGGGATGTTGCCCCCGCCCCCCAAAAGGCCGTATATGCCGATCACGACGGCCAGCAACGCCGCCTTGAGGGGCAAAAGACGCAAGTGTGCAGATTTGGTCCTGCCCTGAAAGGTCGTCATCGTATCATTCCCTGTTTTCTGGATAAGTGCGGAGAGCATGCCATGGCCAACAAGATGTGGGGCGGCCGCTTTCAGACGGGCCCCTCCGAGCTGATGGAAGAGATTAACGCCTCCATCGATTTCGACAAGCGCCTCTTTCGTCAGGACATTGCCGCCTCCAAGGCCCATGCCGACATGCTGGCCGCGCGCGGCATCATATCCGAAGAGGACAACGCCGCCATCCAGAAGGGTCTGGACCAGATTCTTGACGAAATCCAGTCAGGAAAGTTCACATTCCGGCGAAGCCTCGAAGACATTCACATGAACATCGAGGATCGCCTGCGCGAACTCATTGGCCCGCCCGCCGGCCGGCTGCACACCGCCCGCTCCCGCAACGATCAGGTCGCCACCGATTTCCGCCTCTATGTGCGCGACACCATCGATCACATCGTCCTGCAGATCGAGAACCTGATGCGGGCATTCGCCGAGCAGGCCCGGCAGCACCATGATCTCGTCATGCCCGGGTTCACGCACCTGCAGGTGGCCCAGCCCGTTACCTTCGGCCATCACATGCTGGCCTATGTCGAGATGTTCTCTCGCGACCGGGGCCGTTTCCTTGATGCGCGCAAACGCCTCAACGAAAGCCCCCTGGGCGCGGCGGCCCTCGCCGGCACCAGCTTTCCCATCGACCGCGCCATGACGGCGAAGGCCCTGGGCTTCGACCGGCCCATGCGCAATTCCATCGATGCCGTTTCCGCCCGCGATTTCGTGCTGGAAACCCTCGCCGCCGCCGCCATCTGCGCCACGCATCTCTCCCGCTTCGCCGAGGAGCTGGTCATCTGGTCTTCCGCGCAGTTCGGATTCATCCGCCTCTCTGACAGCTTCGCCACCGGCTCCTCCATCATGCCGCAGAAGCGCAACCCGGACGCCGCCGAGCTCGTCCGCGCCAAGGCCGGACGTGTTATTGGCGCCCTTGTTACCCTGCTCGTGGTGATGAAAGGCCTGCCGCTTGCCTATTCCAAGGACATGCAGGAGGACAAGGAACCGGCCTTCGAGGCGCTGGACACCCTCTCTCTTGTCCTTGAGGTCACCCGCGGCATGGTAGAGGACATGCAGCCTGTGCCCGAACGCCTGCGCGAGGCGGCCGCTCATGGCTTTTCCACCGCCACCGACCTTGCCGACTGGCTCGTGCGCAAGCTGAACATGCCCTTCCGCGAGGCCCATCATGTCACCGGCCGGCTGGTGGCGCTGGCCGAGGAAAAGGGAGGCGATCTCTCCGATCTCACGCTTGAGGAGATGCGCGCGGTGGAGCCCCGCATCAGCGAGGATGTCTATTCCGTCCTTGGCGTGGACAACTCCGTTGCCTCCCGCACCAGCTACGGCGGCACCGCGCCGGACAACGTTCTGAAGATGGCGACTGAATGGCTGGAGACGATCGCATCCTGGCAAAAGGAAGAGACAGGCGAACAGAAGGGCTGAAACAGGGCCCATTGCAAAGCCGGTAACAGAGGGCTATATCTCGGACAATCCCGTCAATTCATTGCAGTATGGGACGGAATCGCCGCCTTAGGGCTTCTGGCCCGGATGAGGATCGGGATTCCGCCAAGGAGAGAACGTATGTCTGAAAAACCGCTCATGCCCAAGGCGACCGCCGTGTGGCTTGTGGAGAACACGGCGCTGACCTTCAAACAGATTGGCGATTTCTGCGGCCTGCATGAACTGGAGGTGAAGGGCATCGCCGATGGCGAGGTGGCGCAGGGAATCAAGGGCCTGGATCCCATTGCCACTGGTCAGCTCACTCGCGAGGAGATCGAGCGGGGCGAAAAGGATCCCAACTACCGCCTCAAGCTGGCGCGCCCCAAGGTGGACGTGCCCATCTCCCGCGTGCGCAAGGGGCCGAAGTATACGCCGCTTTCGCGCCGGCAGGACAAGCCGGACGCCATCATGTGGCTGCTGCGCAATCATCCGGAGCTGTCTGATTCCCAGATCATGAAGCTGGTGGGCACCACCAAGCCCACCATCGAGGCCATTCGCAACCGCACGCACTGGAACATCGCCAACATCAAGCCGCGGGATCCGGTCACGCTCGGCATCTGCACCCAGATCGAGCTGGACGAAGCCGTGCGCAAGGCAGCAGAGCGGCTGGCCCGTCAGCGCAAGAAACAGGGCCTGCCCGAAAAGCCGGAAGATTCCGAGACCCTCAAGTCTCCGGAAGAGAGCCTGGGGCTTACGCGCACCACGCCCGCTTCCGGCGAGGCCACGGAGACGGCCGAGGCCGTCTTCGGCAAGAGCGAGGAAAAGCCCGCAGCGGCTTCAGAGGAGGACGTGCCGGATGCCGAAGCCGTCTTCGCCGGTCTCAAGGGCCGCAAGAGCGAGGAGGACTGATACCAGGCTGCGCAAGGTCTGACCGATGAAATCGCCCCATGCCTCCGCCCAGCCCCTTGTTTTTATGATTGGCGGGGTGGTGGGCGGTTCATGATGCAGGTTGGTATGACGCGGCGGCTAAGCCGCCTTGGCCAGCGTCCGCCTCGGCAGCATCGCCCCCGCAATCGGCGGCGAAACTTGTCAGGCTTCCCCGGCTTCGCCATATTCTGCTGTCAGTCATCCATGACGGACAAAGCCTCCGTCAGGGTGACGGCGCCGGCATTCAACGGGGGAGGCCATGAGCAGGCACGAGCGCGAAATCGACATCGACCGTCACAATCAGGCCTGGCGCGCCTTCGTCGGCCATGACGACGCCAAGGTCGTGCGCGAGGGCTTCTGGCCCAAGATGCTGCGTTTCGCCGCGCAGCTGCCTTTTGCCGAACAGGCGCTCGCCGCCTGGTATTGCGCCTTCGATCCCGCCACGCCGGCGCGGGTGAAAACCATGCTGCTGGCAGCGCTGGCCTATTTCGTCCTGCCGGTGGACCTGATTCCGGACCTGCTGCCTGGCATCGGTTTCACCGATGACCTCACCGTGATCGTCACAACCATCAGCCTCTTGCGCAACCACATCACGGCGGAACACAGAAACCGGGCGAAAGCGGCGCTGGCCAGGCTGCGCCGCGGCGAAATTCCAGGGGATTGACACTGCACCCTGTCCGCAGTCCGCAAACGGGCGCGGGCACGCGGTGCATCAAGAGCCAATCATGTTCAATTCGGGGGCTAAACGGATGAACATCAGAATGCGAAAGGCAGACCACACTTCACGACCCAGGACTGCTGTTTCCCTTATCCCCCCGGCGAGAGCCAGGGTCTCCTGCCACAAACTCATGCGTTTGTGGCCCAAGTTACCGGCTTTTGCCGGTATGACGAAGCGTGTGTCGCATCGCGTGAAGGCAAATATTGAACAGGACTCATCGCGTTGCGGTATCGCCATGGCGGGCGCCGCATGCATGCTGGCACTTCTCGCGTTAACACCGGCGCAGGCCCAGGAGCCCCAGCCGGCCGGCACCTTCGGCGCCTGGACCGCCTATCATTACAAGACCAAGAAGGGCCCCGTCTGTTACATCGTCGGCCGCCCGCAGAAGTCCGAGGCCTTTCGCAATGGCAAGAAGCTCGCCAAGGTCAACCGCGATCCCGCCTTCTTCCTCGTCACCAATCGCCCGGGAGACAAGGTGCGGCACGAGGTGAACACCATCATCGGATATGCTTTCAAGCCCAACACCCCGGCCAAGCTGACCATTGACGGCAGCACGTTCACGCTCTTCACCGTGCGCGACGGCGCCTGGAGCGAGGGCCCGGCCACGGACCGCCGCATCGTCGCCGCCATGAAGCGCGGCAAGACCATGACCGTAACCGGCATCTCCCGCCGCGGCACCAAGACCGTGGATACCTATTCACTCAAAGGGGTCACCGCCGCGCTGAAAAAGATTGACGAACTCTGCGCCGGCGGAAAAAAGAAGTAAGAAGTGAGTAGCGCTTGTCATAATGGGCATAACGCGCCCGGCCCGCGATGATACCCTGAACACAAGCCCGCAGAATTCGGAAAACAACCATGAACGTGCGCACAATCACACCGGCGAATGCCCTTCCGGCGGGAACCGAAAGGCCCTCCCTCATCGGCCTGTCCCGGCCGGCGCTGGCTGCGGCCTTGCGCGAAATCGGCGTGCCGGAACGCCAGCTGAAGATGCGCACGCAGCAGATCTGGCAGTGGATCTACAACCGCGGCGTCACCGATTTCGCCGCCATGACCAACATCGCCAAGGGCCTGCGGGCCGACCTGCACAATGCGTTCACCATCGCCCGGCCCGAGGTTGTCTCCCGCCAGATCTCCGTGGACGGCACCCGCAAATGGCTGCTGCGCCTGCCTGCGGATCCGCAAACGGGCGCCCGTCACGAAGTGGAGATGGTCTACATCCCCGAGCCCGACCGCGGCACCCTGTGCATTTCCTCGCAGGTGGGCTGCACTCTGAACTGCACCTTCTGTCATACCGGCACCCAGCGCTGGGTGCGCAATCTCACCGCCGGCGAAATCATCGGCCAGATCCTGCTCGCCCGTGACGATCTCGGCGACTGGCCGGACGCCCTGAAAGACAATCCCGATCCGCCCGCATCCGGCCGTTACATCACCAACATCGTCTTCATGGGCATGGGCGAGCCCCTCTACAATTTCGACAATGTGAAAACGGCGGTGGACATCATCGCCGACAACGAGGGCATTTCCCTCTCCAAACGACGCATTACGCTTTCCACGGCCGGTGTTGTGCCGGAAATTCCGCGCGCCGGCGCCGAGATGGGCGTGATGCTCGCCATCTCCCTGCACGCCACCACCGATGAGGTGCGCAATCGCCTCGTGCCCTTGAACCGCAAATATCCCATCGCCGAGCTTCTGCAGGCCTGCCGCGCCTATCCCGGCCTGTCCAACGCAAGGCGCATCACCTTCGAATATGTGATGCTGAAAGGGATCAACGATTCGGTCGCCGACGCCAAGCGCCTCGTCAACCTGCTCAAGGGCATTCCCGCCAAGGTCAATCTCATTCCCTTCAATCCCTGGCCGGGTTCGCCCTATGAATGCTCTGACTGGGAGACGATTGAGCGCTTCGCCGAGATCATCAACCGCGCCGGCTATGCCTCACCCATCCGCACCCCGCGCGGACGTGACATCATGGCCGCCTGCGGGCAGCTCAAGTCCGCCTCCGAACGGCAACGCGCCGCCCAGCGCAAGCGCCTTGCCGAAAACGCCTGAAATCCTCGCGCCTTCCTTCGGAACGCGCCACCTTGCCACGCCACGAAAGCAGGCCTTGCGCCAGCCCGTTTCCTAACGCAAAGCACCCTCTGAAACGTCAGCACCAGCCCTTTCCACGCTGGCGCTGCTCGCAATTCCTGAACACCATCAAGGAGATTGGCCCATGCGTCTGGATGCCGTCAGCCCGGGCAGCAATCCGCCTCATGAAGTCAATGTGGTGATCGAGGTGCCCATCGGCGGTGAGCCCATCAAGTACGAGATGGACAAGGCCGCCGGCACCATGGTCGTGGACCGCTATCTTTACACGCCCATGCGCTATCCCGGCAATTATGGCTTCATTCCACACACGCTTTGCGACGACGGCGATCCCATCGATGTCGTGCTCATCTCCTCCCGTCCGTTGATTCCGGGCTGCATCATCGCCGTGCGCCCCGTTGGCGTTCTCAAGATGCGGGACGAAAAGGGCCTGGATGAAAAGATTATTGCCGTGCCGGCCCCGCATATCACCCGCCATTACGAGAAGATATTCGACATCGACGATTTGCCCGAGATCCAGCTGCGTCAGATCGAACACTTCTTCACCCATTACAAGGATCTCGAGGCTGGAAAATGGGTGCGCACGGAGGGCTGGGGTCATCACGAGGAAGCCGAGCGCCTGATCATGGAAGCGCTGGAACGCGCCCGCGCAACGCCCTGAAAAAGGTTAATCCAGCAGACTTGTTGCGCCTTCCCTGCCATCTCCTGACGAACCAAGGTCGGGCTTGCACCGCAACAGAACGATGCTACGGTCTGGCGCATGACTGACACCGTGACAGTCCCGACACAGATGACCGCCATCCGCATCACCCGGCCGGGCGGGCCGGAGGTGCTGGAGCCTTTCACGCGCCCCGTGCCTGAGCCCGGTGAGGGCGAGGTGCTCATCCGCGTCCATGCCGCCGGTGTCAATTATCCGGATGTGTTGCAAAGACAGGGGCGCTATCCGCCGCCCAGGGGCGCACCGGAAGAGCCGGGGCTGGAAGTGGCGGGCGAGATCGTTGCGCTGGGGCCGAATGCGGCGCGCTGGCAGATTGGCGATGCCGTCTGCGCGCTGGTTTCCGGCGGCGGCTATGCCGAATATTGCGTCGCACCGGCCGAAACCTGCCTTCCCGTTCCCAAGGGCCTGTCCATGGTCGAGGCCGCCGCCCTGCCGGAAACCTTCTTTACCGTCTGGACCAATGTCTTCGACCGCTGCCGCTTGCAGCCCGGCGAAGTGTTCCTCGTTCATGGCGGGGCCGGCGGCATCGGCACCACCGCCATCCAGATGGCCCGCGTCATGGGCGCACGCATCTTCACCACCGCCGGCAGTGACGAAAACTGCCGCTTCTGCGAGGAGCTGGGGGCGGAGCGCGCCATCAATTACCGCACCGAGGATTTCGAGGAAGTGCTCACCGGCATTCTCGGCAAGAACGGTGTCGATGTCGTGCTCGACATCATCGGCGGTGAGTATGTCCAGAAACACATCCGCCTGGCCAACCGCGAGGGCCGCATCTGCAACATCAACTATCAGAACGGCGCGCGTGTTGAGCTGGACCTGCTGCCCGTCATGCTCAAGCGCCTGACCCTCACCGGCTCCACCTTGCGCATCCGCCCGGTTCAGGACAAGGCGCGCATCGCAAGCGCCCTGGAAAAACACATCTGGCCCCACATCGCGGAAGGCGAAATCCGCCCCGTCATCGACAGCACCTATCCCCTGACAGAGGCAGCAGAAGCCCACCGCCGCATCGAAGGCCCCCACCGCGGCAAGGTGGTTTTATCACCCGATCACTGGATGACAGTGAAAAAATGACTTGCACACGTATGGATCACGGCCCCACGGTAACGTTTGGTATAACAGCTGTATCTCCGATTTTGAATGTTATCGTAGGACTACCAAGAATTGTAAAGCACTGATTTGTATCAATATAGGCTTTTACACCAGCATCAACGTTGAAAAATAAGCCCATTTGCTCCGTAACATCCCCCATTCTGACGTCCTGCGGTACACTTATTATGTTAGCCAATGTAAACTCTAGTTTAAAATCACTTCCAGATATATCATATTTATATTGCGCAGCGTTTTTAGACATATTTGGAAGCTGAAAGCCCACAGTAACTGCGTTATTCCGCGCATCCCCCTCACTACCCACAGGCGCATGGGCCTGTGTACACAATTTATTATTGTTATCAACTGTAGTTGTATAGCAGTATTCACCATTTACATTAACCACACCTTTGACATTTATTGTACTAGACAATAAAAATGCCATCTTATCATAAGTTCCTGCCTTAATAATCTGATCGGGACCAACAATTCTTTCAAATCCGCCTTTCCCAAAAGATGCAATATCTATCTCTTTCCCCGCACCATCATACAAGAAGGGTCCATTAGCGTAATCACACACCTGCCCCTGCGGACATAAAATAATCTTTTTTATAAGCACAGTATAACTAATCGGAGTATTAGAAGCCGACGCATTATTTGGATTACAAACTACTTGCGCTCCCACAGACTGTCCAAGAAGCACCATTCCCGCCGCAACCATCAGGAACTGCTTGCCAATACGCACCATCGCCCCATACTCCCGCTTTCCCGAACGCATACCACTAAGACGATTGGACCAACGATCAGCTGCGCCCAATGACAACACCACCGCTGACACCGCCACTCCTGCTCCGACGCTGCAGCACGATGCGATGCTGGCGCTTCACGGGCATGAGCACCATGCGCCTCAGATCACGTTTCACGAATGGCGTTGAAGTGACCCCCGTATCGACCAGCGTGAACTGGCGATCCGCCGGCGCCCCCAGTGACAGGGAGAGCTTTATGAATGCCGTTGTATCCTGATTGTCGGCGTGAATACCGCCCGAAATCTGAAACTGCCTGGTCACGTCCACGACCAGCTCGCCACGAAAACCATTGAGATTCTTGGCCCCTCTCAATGCATCCCAATAATAGTAGCCAAGATTGACACGCGCCCATGGCATGTAGGGAAGAGGCCCTTCCACGGAAACATCAAAACCATCCAGCGCCTTTTCGAGCTTTCCATCATTCAGCTTCCAATCGGAAATGCCATTGTACCAGTTCGCACGGAGGTCCAGATAGCCGCCGATGATTTCCGCTCCGAGTCCAACGCGCTGATGATCGGGATTCCACATCCGGTCATACCAGGCATTGACGCCAAAAAGCAGTGATTCTTCATCAACGAGGAATCGATAGCCAACCCCGATATTTCCGGTCCAATCACCATCCTCGAGGGAGAGGCGCCCTTGTGTGAAAAAGGTGTGGGTCAGATCGGGACTGAGAAAAAGCGGCTGAACCGTCTCCAGTGAGAAACGCGGATCTTTTGTGTCGCTGTCGTAGTGAAACTCCAGATGCGTGCGCGCAAGCCACTGCTCCGGTGACAGCAACCAAGCCCGCACATCCTGCGTTGTCTCGCCGGCGGCAGACATCATCGCCGACAAGGAAACCCCTGCCGCTATTACGGCACCCCGCACCCACACACTCTTGCGCATCCCCTCTGCCTCCCCGAATCTACTATTGCGAGAAGAGTTGCCTTGCATCATTATTGATAATATTGGTTTAACGTAAAGTAACATATTATCTTTTGCAGAGCAATACAAAATTATGCTACCTTTAATAGCAAGGTATACTATTATTTATTCAAAGTATATTTACCTGAGATAGATTCACCCCAAAGCCAAAACCACTGATTTTTAGGGCGTGGACTCATAAAAGACGGCGATGCCAGCGTCATTTTCGCAAAATATCGCTGATCTTTTCGCACGCAGGAAATAGCCAAAGCTATTTTCAAGGGCGAAAAGTCAGCGAGATGAAGCGAAAATGCCGACCTCAAGGGGCTGGCGGGTCGGATTTTATGAGGACACGCCCTAGACCGATTGGCAACATGGTGCCGGCTGAGGGCCTCGAACCCCCGACCCCCTGATTACAAATCAGGTGCTCTGCCATCTGAGCTAAGCCGGCGAAAATGCGGGCGGGATGTGGAATGAACGGCCGGGCACAGAGGTTCTTGCTGACGGGCCCCGGCTTGCGTTCTCTGCCCAAGAGCTAACGCTCCGTGAGACGAGAATCAAGTCTGCTTTCACCCCACGCTGCAGAATGGAACACCCCAACCTCTCCATTCTGCCCTCGATGCTGCGGCCAAGCGAAATCATCAGCCAGGATCCGCATACAACCAGTGCAAGCCTCACGCCCGTTTCCGTTCGGCCGTCTGCGGCGGGTTTTCTGCCGTCTTTTCGCCCGATCCACTCTCTTCCCTGACTGCGCGGGCACCTGAAAGGTCGAAATCCTCCGCCATCGGGCCTTCCGTGCGGATGCCCTTGATCAATAGCTTCAGCGCCTGCAAGGGGTGGGACACCATGTCGTTCACCGCCGTCGGTTCAAAGCCGGAATGCACCATGCAGTCCGAACATTTCTCATAGCGGCCGACGCCATAAGCCGCCCAGTCGGTTTCCTCCATGAGTGCGCGAAACGTGGGCGCATGGCCTTCGTCGATCAGATAGCAGGGCTGCTGCCAGCCGAAAACGTTATAGGTGGGATTACCCCAGGGCGTGCACTGATAGCGGCGATTGCCGGCGAGAAAATCCAGGTAGAACAGGGACTGATTGAAACGCCAGCGCTTTTTCTCCTGCTTCTGGATGCGGAACAGTTCCCGGAACAGGGCCTTGGTCTGGGTGCGGGAGAGAAAATGCTCCTGCGCGGAAGCCTTCTCGTAGGCGTAACCGGCGGAAACCGTGATGCTCTCCACGCCCAGCGCCATGACGAAATCGAAAAAATCCGCAGCCTTTCGCGGCTCGGCATCGTTGAACAGCGTGCAGTTGACGGTGACGCGATGCCCGCGATTCAGGGCGGCGCGAATGGCCGAAACCGTGCGCTCAAACACGCCATCCTGCCCCACCGCCCGGTCATGATCCCGGCCCAGGCCATCCAGATGCACCGAAAAGGTCAGATAGGGCGAAGGGTCGTAATCATCGAGCTTCTTTTCCAGCAAAAGCCCGTTGGTGCAGAGATAGACAAACTTCTTGCGGGCAATGAGCGCCTTTACGATCTGTGGCATCTCCTTGTGGATGAGCGGCTCGCCGCCCGGGATGGAAACGATCGGCGCCCCGCATTCCTCGGCCGCTGCCACGCAGTCTTCCACGCTGAGTCGCTTGTTGAGAATGTCATCGGGATGAGCGATCTTGCCGCAGCCGGGACAGGCGAGATTGCAGCGAAACAGCGGCTCGAGCATGAGCACAAGCGGATAGCGCGCACGCCCCGCCAGCTTTTGCTTCAGGATATAGGCGCCGACACGAATCTGTTGGATGAGCGGAACGGCCATGCCGGCCTCCTTGATTTATTTGCGATGCATACCCTGCCACGATTTCTCATGCAGGGCCCGCCAGCCTCTCCGGCCGGTCACAGACGTTTCTCCGCTTATGCCCCTCCGTCAACGGGCGGGTCAAGCGGTGCTCATGCCTTCTTCCATCGCACGGCCCAGTCGATGAGCTGCGGCATGACCACCAGCGTACACAAAAGCATCAGCGCAATCGCCACCGTCAGCAGCTCGCCCATGGAGCTCAAGCCCCTGTGCGGCGTCAACCACAGGGTGCCGAAGGAGCCCATGGTGGTGAGCGCTGAAATGATGATGGCCCGGGGCGTTGAGGTATCAAGCACCGCGCTGCCCGAGGCCGCCTCGCGCGCTCTGTGCAGATAGTGGATGGAGGAATCCACCCCCAGCCCCAGCAGAAGCGGCAGGACGATGACATTGGCAAAATTGAAGGGCGCATCGAAAATCACCGTATAGGCCAGAAGCAGAATCGCCGCCAGCAGGATGGGCGCAAGCGCAAGCACAACGGCCAGCGCCGATCGGGTCATGATGCCTACCACCACGATAACACCGCCCAGGGCCAGCAGCATGGCCGCGATCATCGCCCGCGATACGACCGAGGCCGCGCCCGTTATTTCCACCGGCGCGCCCGCGGCTTGCGGCGCCACCCGCCGCACCGCCAGGGCGAATGCACGCATCTCGGCATCGGTGCTCAGCCGCCGTGCCGGCGCTGCCTCCACGCGCCAGCGACCATCCTCGGCGATGTACCAGCGCTTCAAGGCGGGATCCATGTTTTCCACCGTCAGCGGCCCGGTGCGCACCAGGCGCTGCAGGCCGTTGATCAGTTCCGGCAGGCGCACGAACCACGCCGCCTCCAGCGCGGCCACCGCCTTTTTGTCCTTTCCCTTGCGCTGAAGGAATGCCTCAAGACGCTGACGCAGCGCCCCCGCTGCTTTCCTGAGATCAGGCGCATAGGCTTCCAGTCTCTCCATGCGGGCAAGCAGGCCGATCATCTGCCGCAGGGCCGCGATTCGTCTTTTATGGCCAATGTCCTCCTGCCTGGGCCGGACTGAATCCGGCAACTGCCGCGCCAGTGCCCGCAAGAGGGCAAGCTTGTCCGTCTGCCGCTCCGGCAGGAAGGAGAGAGCCGTAATCACCTCACCCACTTCCGGCAGGTCCTTCAGCAGACGGGCAAGTTTTTCTGCCTCCTCGCGCCCGCTGGCAAGGGCGGAAACCGCCTGCACGAGTCGCGGCTCCTCCTGAAGAAGAACGGCATAGGCCCGTACGGACGGCGCGGCCGGATCCTTCAGATTGACCGGATCGCCATCAAAGCGCACCTTGGGGAGAAACACGATTGATCCCGCCGCCAGCAACAGAACGAGCAGCGTGACCGCCTGCCGGATGCGCCACGCCGCTTTCGCCGGCAGAAGATGCCGCCAACGGCTGATTCGCCCCTCCTTTCGGGGGGCGACAAGACGGGATGAGCGCGGCAACAGGCCGAGAACGGCAGCCACAAGCGTCAGCGTGCCCACATAGGCGATGACGATGCCGCCGGCGGCGATGATGCCGAGCTGGGTCATGCCGACGAAATCCGTGGGCCAGAAGGCGAGAAAGGCAAGAACCGTGGTCAGCGCCGACATGGCCAGCGCCGGGCCGGTGGCGGCGGCCGCACGCGCGAGTGGCCGGGGTTCGTCATTGGGCGGCATGCGCGCCTCCTCTGCCCAGCGCAAGAGAAAGTGCACGGCATAGTCCACCCCCAACCCGATGAACAGAACGGCGAAGGCCACCGAGATCATGTTCAGCGAGCCGACGCTGAGGGTGGCGAACCCGGCATTGAGCGCAAAGCCGATGATGATGAGAGTGATCACCGCAATCAGCAGCCGCCGCGAGGGCAGACCGAGCAGCACCACGCCTGAAACGATCAGGAACGATAGCACCCCGGCGATGATCGCGCCCCGTGTGATGGTGGAGAATTCCTCGGCGTTCATCGCCGCCTCGCCCGTCAGCCACACGCGCACCCCCCGGCCATCGCGCGCCTCCGGATCGGCGATGATGCGCCTGGCTTCTGCCATGGCCTCCGCCGCCGGATCAAGCCGGGAGAAGTCCAGCCTGGGCTTGACGAGAATGAAAATGCGCCGCGGCTCTTCCCTGCCCTCGATGCCACCGAGCGCTGTCCAGTCCATGGGGCGGGCCCGCCCTTCCTGCACGGTGCGTACCGCTTCACTCATGGCCGTGAACAGCCGCCGCAGGCCATCGCTTCCGGCCAAGGCGGAAGGCTTCTGGCGCAACATCCCGCCCAACAGCCGGGTCATGCCCTCCATGTCCGGCCTCTCCGCCAGCAGGCGCAGCATGGGCGCGGCCTGGGCAAGCTGGGCGGTGAGCCGCTCCAGGGCCGGCAGGGAGAGATACAACGGCCCGTAATCGGAGAACATGGGGCTCAAGGCCGGGGCCAGCACATGGGAGAACAGATCGGGCCGGGCCTTGAAGGATTCTGTCAGCGCTTCGGCCGTGGTGCGCACCGCCTTGGGATCTTGCCCCTCCACCAGCAGGATCATGGCATTGTCCAGCTGCGGAAAGGCCGCGATCAGGCGCTGATAGTCCCGCCGGAAGGAAAGATCGGGAGAGATCATGCGGGAGGGGTCGGTATCCACCTTCAGCCACAGCGCCGCCGCCAGAAGGCTCAGCCCTGCCAGCAGGCCATAGACGAAAAGCACCCACCGCCTGTGCAGCCAGGAAAGAACGGCCACGCCGGCATGGATCACCGCCGCCCTGTCATGCGCGGCCGCTGCAGGCGCCTCAGCGCCTTCGCCCCCGCCCGTGTCCGGATCCCGCTCAGCCAAGCCCATGGTTCCTTCATGCCGTCCGATATCCGGCCGGTGAAATTCCTCTGTTTCATCCGGTTCAGGATGCGCGTGCTTTCATGCTTCCGGCATTGCGGGCAATGCGCAAGAGGCTTTCCCATGCCGGGCCCGGAAACCGGTGCAGAGAGTCCATGACCGCCTCAAAGGCCTTGACGAAATCGTTCACATCCTCCTCGCTGATCACCAGCGGCGGAATGAGCTTGATGGTGTTCATGCCATGCCCGGCCACCTGCGTGAGCATGCCATGATCCTCCAGAAGCGGAATGGTGATGGCCTGACAGAAGAGATCCCGGCTTAGGGCATGGACCGTTTTCCACGCCGCTTTCAGCTTTAGGGATTTGGGCGGGCCGAAATCGATGGCGATCATGAGCCCGCGCCCGCGCACCGCATGCAGGAATTCATAACGATCAACCATTGCTGCAAGCCGATCCTTCAAAAGGGCGCCCAGCCGTGCCGCCCGCTCCGTCAGCCCCTCCTCATCCAGCACGGCCAGGGTTGCCAGAACGGCGGTGGCCGCGAAATTGGACTTGCCGAAGGTGGAAGAATGCACCACCGAACGCTCCAGCGAGGAGAACACGGCATCATACACGGGCTTTTTCATGAGCACCGCTGAGACCGGCACGTATCCGCCGGAGAGCGCCTTGGACATCAGGATCATGTCCGGTTCCACGCCCTCTTCGTGATGCAGGGCGAGGAAACGGCCGGTGCGCCCCACGCCGGTCTGCACCTCGTCCACCACGAACAGGGCGCCATGCTGATGACAGAGGCGGGAGGCCTCGGCGAGATAACCCGGGGGCGGAATGTGCACCCCCTTGCCCTGGATCGGCTCAACGAAAAAGGCGGCCACATCTCCCTTGGAAAGGGCGGCTTTAAGCGCATCAAGATCGCCGAAGGGCACCTGGTCTGTGGGGGTGAAGGGACCAAAGCCTTCGCGGAAGATCTTTGAACCATTCAGTGCCAGCGCTCCGGTGGTCAGCCCGTGAAAGGCCGAGGTGGCATGAAGAATGCGCGCCTTTCCGGTGGTCTTGCGGGCGAACTTGATGGCGGTCTCATTGGCTTCCGCCCCCGTGGAACCGAAATAGACATGCGCCATGTCAAAGCCTGCGCGCTTTTTCAGCTCCCGCGCCGCCAGGCCGACGAGCACCGGCAGGTCCATCTGCACGAGCGAGGGCAGTTGAAGCGCCATGAAATCCTTCAGCGCCTGACCGACGACGGGGTGATGCCGGCCGATGTTGAACACGCCATAACCCGCCAGCATGTCGAGATAGCGTCGGCCCTGTTCATCCCACAGATAGGCCCCGCGGGCACGCACGAAGCGGCGATCAAACCCGATCAGCCCCATGGCGCGGGCAAAGCGGGGGTTTACATGCTCGGCATAAAGCGCCGAGGCCTCCTTGAGGTGGGTTTCGACAAGGCCTTTCAGATCGAAGGACATGGATGGCCGTTTCCTCTTGTCTCCAACATGGCGTCCGCCACGATCGGCACATGCGCAAGATTTCAGGGCCCTACTGAAAACATGTTCGTGGCACGATTGTGCCCGTCCGGCAAGCGGTGCAGTTCCTGCCGTTCCGTCTGAAGCCCTTGATGAGAGGATTGTGCGCGCCTTTCAGGGATGTGCGCCTCTGAACCCCTGCAAAAAGGCACCCTTTGCATGCGGTGCAAAACGGCCATGCGATGAGGCGCATGCTCCGCTTCTTGTATATCGTTCCAATATATGCATACTCGATACATATCGATCCGAGACACGCCTTAAGCCTTTCAAAACACGGCAGTTCAAGCCCGGGAGTTTCCGTCATGGCCATGAACGTGCGCACGCTCTGCCTCGGCATCCTCTCCCTGCGCGATGCCACGGGCTACGAAATCAAGAAGATGGTGGAGGAAGGCGTCTTTTCCCATTTCATCGACGCCTCTTTCGGCTCCATCTACCCGGCCCTTGCGCAAATGCTGAAGGAAGGGCTGGTCAGCGTGCGCACCGAGACCCAGCCGGGCCGCCCGGAGCGCAAGGTCTATTCCATCACCGAACGCGGACGCGCTGCCCTGCACGAGGCGGTGAACACCGATCCGGCGCCGGACAAGTTCAAGAGCGAGTTTCTCTTTCAGATGCTGTTCATGGATCGCATCGATCCGGCGCATCTCGCCGTCATCTACGATGCCTACATCGAAGAGCAGGAAGAGGAGCTGCGCCGGCTGGAGGCATGCGCCTGTGATCTGCCCGATCATGCCGGCGCCCGCTTCGTCAACGATTTCGGCCGGGTCATGCTCACAACCGCCATTGAATTTCTCAAGTCCCGCCGCCCCGAGATGCTGCGCGCCTTTGCCGACCTGAGCGCAAGCCAGACACAAGCGCCACCTTCCGGAGAACCCCGGCGCACCGATGCCGAACACACTTCGCAGCCTGCGCCCGTCATATCCCTGAAAGAGGCCTGATCATGCATATGCATTTCGGCATCATGGGCAGGTTTTCTCTTTGGGCGATGCGCAGCCTGGCTGCTCTCGCTTTCGCCGCATCCGCCTCCCTAACCCTTGCGGCCGATGAAAAAGCGATCGCGCCTGCTTCCTCGAAAGATGCATCGGAGCATGCGCCGGTGGTGACGGTCATGACCGTGCGCCCGCAGATGCTGGAGGACTGGCGCGTGGCCACCGGCACGCTGGAAGCCGTCGCCACGCCCACCGTGGCGGCGGAAGTGGCCGGGCGCATCAAACGTGTTCTCGTTGATGAGGGCGATACGATAACGGCCGGACAGCCCCTCGCCCTCATTGACGATGCCGATTATCGTATTGCTGTTGCCCGTGCCGAGGCCCAGCTAGCACAGGCGGAAGCCCTCTTGCGCGGCGCCCGCCTCAAACTGCAGCGTCTGGAGCGCCTTGTGCGCACGGACAGTGCCCCGCGCTCAAGTCTGGATGATGCCCGCGCCGCCTATGATGCCTTGAAGGCGCAACGGGATGTTGCCCGTGCCGCTCTTGATCAGGCGCGGCGGCAACTGGCGCGCACCATCATACGCAGCCCCGTCAATGGCCGCGTTGGCAGGCGCTTCGTCTCGCAAGGGGACTATATTGCGCCCGGCAGGCCCGCCTTTGCCCTCATCGCCACGGACAGACTGCGCGCACGGCTTCCTTTTGCGGAAATTCTCAGCACCCGGCTCAAGGCCGGCTTGCCTGTGCGTCTTGAAAACCCGGCCGATCCCAATCATCCGGTCCGCGCCGAAATCACCCGCATCTCCCCGGCGGTGGACGCTGCATCACGCGCCGTTTTTGCGCTTGTCACCTTCGACAACATCCATGCCTGGCGCCCCGGCGCCAGCATCATCGGCCGGGTGCGCATCCGAAAGGTGCCGGCGGCCATTCTCGTGCCGCGCCCCGCCCTTGTCCTGCGCGCCGATGGGGCTGTCGTCTTCGTGCTCAATAGGGATCGGGTGCGCGCGGTGCCTGTGAAAACCGGCATTTCCACGGAAGCAGGCGTTGAAATTCTCTCCGGGCTGAAGGGCGGGGAACGCATCGTTGTTGATGGCGCCGGTTTCCTCACCGATGGCATGAAGGTTCGCCTGGCCAGGCAGGGAGCACCCCGCTCATGAAGGCCCTCATCCGCCTTTTCATCCGGCATCACGTTTTCGCCGCCATGCTGAGCGCCGTTGTCGTTCTCTTCGGCGTCATCAGCTTTTCGCGCATCGGCGTGGATCGCTATCCCAACATCGACTTTCCCATGATCTCCGTGGTCACCACCCTGCCCGGCGCCAGCCCGGAGGTGGTGGATGCCAGCGTCACCAACGTCATCGAATCCGCCGTCAATGCCGTGCCCGGCATTCGCCATATCACCTCCCGCTCCCTGCCCAACGCCTCGGTGGTGCTCATCATGTTCGAGCTCACCAAGGATATCGACGTTGCCTTCAACGAGGTGCAGGCCCGCGTCAGTCAGGTTGTCAGCCAGCTGCCGAAGGATGCCGACGCGCCTTCGGTGCGCAAGGTGGAATTCGGCGCCTTTCCCGTGCTCTGGCTGGCGCTGCAGGGCGAGAACCACACGCTCAAGGATCTCAGCCTCTATGCCCGCCGCGTGCTGAAAAAGCGGCTTGAGAATATCGATGGCGTCGGGGAGGTGAAAATCGCCGGCCGACGCGAGCGCACCATCCGCGTGGAGCTGGACGTCTTCCGCATGGCCGCCTACGGGCTGACGGTGCAGGACGTGATGAAGGCCTTCGCCGCCCGCCATTTCCAGATGCCGGGTGGTCAGCTGGTCAATGGCCCGCGCGAAATGCTGATCAAGCTGGATCTGGAATACCATGATCCGGCCGCCTTGCGCGATCTCGTCATCACCTGGCGTAAGGGTGCGCCCGTTCGGCTGCGCGATATCGCGCACGTGCGCGACGCTCTTGACGATCCGCGCAAGCTCGCCCGCTACAATGACCGGCCCACGATTGCCTTGGGTATCGTGAAGGTGACGGGCAGCAATGCCGTTGCCGTCATTGATCGCGTCAAGCAGCGCCTGAAGGACGAGATCGTGCCCAGCCTGCCGCCCGGCATGAGCCTGTCAGTGGCCACCGATGAATCGGATCTCATCCTCGAGCTGGTGCGGGCGCTGGAGGAACACCTCGTTCTCGGCACCGTGCTCACCGCCTTCATTGTCTGGCTCTTTCTCAAGAGCCTGCGGGCAACACTCATCGTCTCGGTGGCCATTCCCGTCTCGCTGCTCGGGGCGGTGGCCGTGATGTATTTCTTCGGCTACACCTTCAATTCCCTCACGCTGCTCGCCCTGCTCTTGCTCATCGGCGTGGTTGTTGATGACGCCATCGTCGTGCTTGAAAACATTTACCGCCACATGGAGGCGAAGCCTGAGGGCGATCCCGCCCGTGCCGCGGCGGAGGGCGGCAGCGAAGTTCTGGTTGCGGTCATGGCCGCCACCTTCACGCTGGTGTCCATCTTTGCCCCCGTGGTGTTCATGGGCGGTATTATCGGCCGCTTCTTCCGGTCCTTTGGCGTGGTTGTCACTTTCGGCGTGCTCATTTCGCTGTTCGTGGCATTGACGCTCACGCCCGTGCTCTGCGCGCGCTGGCTTCGGCCGCAGCAGAACCCGGGCCTTATTACACGTGCCTTAGAGCGGGCTTTCAGGGGCATGGAAAGGGGCTATCTCCTTTTGCTGAAAGGAGCCCTGCGTGTGCGCTGGCTTGTGCTGGTTTTGGCCCTCGCCTCGCTTCTGCCTGTCGGCTATTTCATCGGCCAGTTGGGCAAGAGCTTTCTGCCCCCGGAGGACGAAGGCCGCTTTGTCATCACCTTCAAGACACCGCTTGGCTCCTCCCTTGAATACACGGATACCCGCCTGCGCCTCATTGAAGCCGTTCTGAAGAAGCAGCCTGAAATCGATGGCCATCTCTCCACCATCGGTACCGGCGTGACCGGACGCGTCAATCGCGGCACGATCTATGTGCGTCTCAAGCCCCGTGAAGAACGCCGGCGGCACATGTATGCGATCATCGAAGACCTAAGGCGCAAGCTGGCTGATATCCCCGGCGTTGAGGCCTTTCCCGCGCCGGTGCCCGTTGTTGGCGGGCAACGCGGTGAGCCTTTGCAGTTCGTGGTCTCCGGGCCCAGCCTCGAAGTCGTCGCCCGCACAAGCGGGCAGCTGCTCAAGCGCCTGCAAGCCTATCCCGAGCTGGGGCGGGTGGATCTCGACCTGCAGCTCAACATGCCGCAGCTCGTGCCGGAGATCGACAGGATCCGCGCCGCGCAGGCCGGTCTGACGCCGCTTGATGTTGCCCTTGCGCTCAATGTGCTGGCCGGTGGTGTTGATATTGCCAAGTACAATGATCTGCCCGGAGACGGGGAGCGCTATGACATCCGCTTAAAGGCTCTTGAAGGGCAATTGCGCGAACGGCGGGACCTCGGCGCGCTTTATCTGCGCAACGCCGCGGGAAAGCTCGTGCAGCTCTCAAGCGTGGTTAAGCTGAAGGAACGGGTGGGCCCCGCCGAGATCACCCGGCTTGATCTCAAATATTCCGGCCCCTTCTATGCCACGCCGACGGTGCCGCTCGGCACGGCGGTGAAGATCGTGGAACAGGAGGCGGCGAAGATCCTGCCGCCGGGCTATGCCGTGCGCATGATTGGCCGCGCTGAGGAATTCGGCCGCACGCTGGGCTACATCACCTTCGTCTTCGCCACCGCCATCATCCTCGTCTACATGGTGCTGGCCAGCCAGTTCAATTCCATGATCCAGCCCTTTGTGCTCATGCTCGCCCAGCCCCTGGCGATGACCGGCGGCGTGGCGGCCCTGTGGCTGGCCGGCCTTGGCCTCAACATCTTTTCGATGATCGGGCTGGTGCTTCTCATGGGGCTGGTGGCCAAGAACTCAATCCTGCTGATTGAGTTCACTAATCAGATGCGCGCCCGCGGCATGGGCATCACCGAGGCGCTTTTGCATGCCTGCCCCATCCGCATGCGGCCTGTGCTCATGACCTCCGCCGCCATCATCGTTGCCATGCTGCCGGCCGCCCTGGGCTATGGCGCAGGCGCCGATACCAACCAGCCGCTGGCAGTGGCGGTCATTGGCGGCATGATCAGCTCCACGCTGCTCACCCTTGTGGTGGTGCCGGCCGCCTATTCCCTGGTGGAAGGCGCTCTCGCCCGCCTGCACAGGCGTGGCAAGCGCAAGCGCCATGGTACAGCTGGATCATCGGCTGACACCACGGCATAATGGCCATCAGCGCATGTGCGCCCGCAAGGCCGCAGCTGAAGCCACCGGCGAAACCACAACAGAAAGCAGAACCACCGCGGCGAGAATGAGATAGGACGAGGTGGAGATGTCCGGCCCGGCCTGCCCGCCGGTGGACGCGGTGACGCCAAAAATCATCAGCGGAATGTAAAGCGGCAGGATGAGCAGGGAGATGAGCAGCCCGCCCTTGCGCAGGCCCACGGTGACGGCCGCGCCGAGAGCGGCCAGCATCGACAGGGCGAGAGAGCCCGTGATCATGGACAGCAGCAAGCCGGGCACGAGATCGGCTCTCAGATTGAGCAGAAAGCCCAGAAGCGGCGCCGCAATGGCCAGGGGCAGCCCCGCCGTCAGCCAGTGCGCCAGCGCCTTGGCCAGGGCCACCACTTCCAGCGGCGCCGGGCCGATGGCCATGACTTCCAGCGAGCCGTCTTCATAATCGGCGGTGTAGATGCGATCGGCTGAGAGCAGCACCGACATGAGCAGTGCAATCCACAGTGCGCCCGGGGCGATGCGCTGCAGCAGGGCCTGATCCGGCCCGATGCCGATGGGCAGCAGCACCACCACCGTGAGGAAAAAGCCGAAGGCCGTGCCGATGCCGCCACCGGCCCGGAAGGCCAGCTTCACGTCCCGCCCGATGACCGAAAGAAATGGCGATAGCATCAGTCGAATCCCTCCAGCTGCACCGCCCAGTGCTCCTCGCGGAATTCGAAGGTGCGCGCCTGCGCCATGCCGAGATCGATGTGGGTGGTGGCGATGATGATGCCGCCCGCATTGAGGTGCGCATCCATCACCGTCCGCAGTCGTTCCACTGAGGCGACATCCAGCCCCACCGTTGGTTCATCAAGCAGCCACAAGGGCCTTTCGGCCAGCAACAGCCGCGCCAGGGCCAGCCGCCGCTTTTGCCCGGCGGAAAGCAGGGCGGCGTCATAATCGGCGAGATGAACGAGATCCATGGCCTCCATGGCCGCGGCAATGGCCCTTTCATCGCCGCCGAGGAATCGCTGCCAGAAATACAGGTTTTCGCGCACGCTCAGCTGCGGCTTGGAGGCATTCTGATGCGCGATGTAATGGGCCTGCTGGCCAATGGTGAGATCATCGCTGCCGCCCTCGAGAATGAGCCGGCCGGAAGCCGGGGGCGTCAGCCCGGCGATGGTGCGCAACAGGGACGTTTTCCCCGCGCCGTTCGGCCCGCGCAGGATGAGCATCTCTCCCGACTCCACTGCGAAGGAGAGATTGCTGAAAACCATGCGCCCGCCCCGGCGGCAGGAAAGTTCTTCGGCAATGAGACGCAGATCCTTCATGGCCGCCAGTCATGGCCCAGCATGAAGCGGGGCGCAAGGCCCTTGATCACCAATTTCCCCCTTTTGTGAACGGCCAGGGCCATCAAGGAAGAAGCGGCATCTTCGATCAGGCTTTCGCCAAATCCCGTAAAGGGCACATGGGCTCAGGCCGCCGTGCGCAGGATCTGGCTCAAGATCTCCTCATCCATGGGCCAGGGCGAAGAGCGCATCAAGGGATCCGCTGCCGCATGCGTTGCGATTTCAGGAAGTTCCGCTTCATTCACGCCCACATCGGCCAGTCGCGCAGGCAGGCCGAAGCGTTCGCGCAGCCGGGCGATTTCTTCCGCCGTTGCCTGCAGGCTCATGGCATCGTCTGCCGTGACACCTGCGGGCAGGGGTGCTTCGGCAAGGCGCGCCAGATAAGAGGGCAGCAGAATGGCCAGCATGGTGCCGTAATGGCCGCGATGGCGTAAGCTAAGCTGTGCCGCCAGAGCATGCAGGCCGCCAAACTGCCGCTCCGAGAGGCCGCCGGCCAAGCCTGCCAGTTTCATCGCTTCCAGAATTTGTGACTGCGTGATTTCTTCCGTTTCCGCCAGGGCCTTCAGCAATGCCCTTAGGCCTTCAAGCAGGGAACAGGCCTCTTGCCGCTGGTTCTCATCCGTGCCGGCCAGCGCCGCCTCCAGAAGATGCGCCTGCGCAAGCAGCATGTTGGCCTTGAACAGCTCAAGCGGCAGGCCGCGCGCCAGTTCCGGATCCAGCAGGACCGCATCCGCCACCAGCCCTTCATTGCGGATTACAAGCCGCCGCTGGTTCTCGGCATCCACGAGAAAGGCAAAGGCGGATGTCTCCGCGCCTGCCAAAGTCGTCGGCAGGGCGATGACCGGCACCTGCGCCCCGTCTTCTGCAAGGCTTTCCTGTCCGCGGGCAATCTCTTGTGACGAGGATGAATCAACACCGAGCGCAAAATCTTCGGCCCGCTTTTCTTCATGCGGGGCTAAAAGGGCTGCCATGCGCGCCAGATCCATCACCGCACCGCCACCCAGCGCCACGATGCCGTCGGCCTTGCGCTCCCGCACCGCATCGGCCAGCGCTTCCGCCGCCTTCGGAGAAGGCAGCCCCGCCGGCACCGCCTGCACATGCACGCCCAGGCCTTCCACCGCCAGCGCGCCAACGAGGCCGGCCACTTCCGGCGCAGCGGCAAGATGCGCATCGGTGAAAAACAGAACCTCCTCGACATCCAGATCCGCGCAGACACCGGGAAGGATCTTGCGCGCACCGGCCCGCATCCGGTCTTCATGCTGATCGCTCATGGGATTTTCACCGCCTTCTTTTGGTCCAGGCTCTATAAGTGCAGACAGTCTAGACCCGGAATGCACCCGCGCCCAGCGGCAAGGCTTGAGAATTTTCATTCACGAGAAAAACGCGCCCTTTATGGGGGCAAAGGGCTTCAGCTCTGCCTTCTTTGAAAAAACGGGACGGAGCACATTCCGCTTCCGTCCCGCCTGTGTCTTTTTTTGCAATCGGTTCAGTGCCCAAGCTGCAGCGCCTGTTTGAGCTGAATGAGAAAATCCAGCCGTTCGGAAAGCTTGCGGCGCTCTTCCTCGTCGCGGGCATCCTCCAGGTCTTCCTGCGCCCAGCGGATTTCCCGATCGATCTCGGCGGCGCTAAGCTGTTCCAGCGGAATGGCGCGCTCCGCCAGCACGATGAGCTGATTGTTCGCCACTTCCGCATAGCCGCCGCGCACGAAGAAACGCGTCTCCGCCCCCGAAATTTCCGTGATCGCCAGCACGCCGGGCTTGAGCGTGGTCAGAACCGGGGCGTGATCGGGCATGACCTGAAACTCGCCCTCGGTTCCCGGAACCACCACCTGCTTCACCAGGCGCGAGGCGAGCTCCTTTTCCGGGCTGACCAGTTCCAGCTGAATGGCTTCCGCCATGACCTTTTCGCCTCCGTTTGTTCAAGCCGGCGCGCGGCCGCTTTCTCCGCTGCGGCCCCAGCCCCCGTTGCCAGGCGTTCCTTATGCCGCCTCCGCCGCGATGCGCTTGGCCTTCTCGATGGCTTCCTCGATGGTGCCGACCATATAGAAGGCCGCTTCCGGCAGGTGGTCGTATTCACCGGCGCACAGGCCCTTGAAGCCCTTGATCGTATCCTCCAGCTCCACGAACTTGCCGGGCTGACCGGTGAAGACCTCGGCCACGAAGAAGGGCTGGGAGAGGAAACGCTCGATCTTGCGCGCGCGCGCCACGATCAGCTTGTCTTCCTCGGAAAGCTCGTCCATGCCGAGAATGGCGATGATGTCCTGAAGCGCCTTGTAGCGTTGCAGGATCGCCTGTACCTCGCGCGCCACCTGATAATGCTCCTCGCCAACCACGCGCGGATCAAGAATGCGCGAGGTGGAATCGAGGGGATCCACCGCCGGATAGATGCCCTTTTCCGCAATGGAGCGGGAAAGCACCGTGGTGGCGTCCAGGTGTGCGAAGGTGGTGGCCGGCGCCGGGTCGGTCAGGTCGTCCGCCGGCACATAGACCGCCTGCACCGAGGTGATGGACCCCTTCTTCGTCGTGGTAATGCGCTCCTGTAGGGCGCCCATGTCGGTGGCCAGCGTCGGCTGATAGCCCACGGCCGAGGGAATGCGGCCCAGAAGCGCCGAGACCTCCGCACCGGCCTGGGTGAAACGGAAAATGTTGTCGATGAAGAACAGCACGTCCTGCCCCTGGTCGCGGAAGTATTCCGCAACGGTCAGGCCGGTGAGCGCCACACGCATGCGCGCGCCGGGCGGCTCGTTCATCTGGCCATAGACCAGCGCCGCCTTGGAGCCTTCGCCGCCGCCGGGCTTGTTCACGCCCGATTCGATCATCTCGTGATAGAGGTCGTTGCCCTCGCGCGTGCGCTCGCCGACACCGGCGAAGACGGAATAACCGCCGTGCGCCTTGGCCACGTTGTTGATCAGCTCCATGATCAGCACCGTCTTGCCCACGCCGGCGCCACCGAAAAGACCGATCTTGCCGCCGCGCGGATAGGGCGTGAGCAGGTCGATCACCTTAATACCGGTGACCAGCACCTCCGCCTCGGTGGACTGCTCGACAAAGGCCGGCGCCGGCTGATGGATGGCGCGCTTCTCCTTGGTCTTCAGCGCAGGCCCTTCATCCACCACCTCGCCGATCACGTTGAGGATACGGCCCAGCGTCTCCTCGCCGACGGGCACGGAAATGGGCGCGCCGGTGTCCACCACCTCCTGACCGCGCACCAGGCCCTCGGTGGCGTCCATGGCGATGCAGCGCACGGTGTGTTCGCCCAGATGCTGCGCCACCTCCAGCACCAGCCGCTTGCCCTGGTTGACGGTCTCCAGCGCGTTGAGGATGTCCGGCAGGTGATCGTCGAACTGCACGTCCACCACCGGCCCCTTCACTTCGACGATGCGGCCCGCCTTGCCACCGGCGGCCTTGGCCGCTTCCATTTCCTTGCTCGCCTGGTTGGTCTCTTTCGCCTTCGCCATGATCGGATCCTCGATGTGGCCTTTCGTTCCTCTCTGACGCGCCTAGAAAGCTTTACAGGGCTTCGGCGCCGGAGATGATTTCGATGAGTTCCTTGGTGATCTGCGCCTGACGCTGCCGGTTGTAGCTCAGTGTGAGCGTGCGGATCATCTCGCCGGCGTTGCGCGTGGCGTTGTCCATCGCCGTCATGCGCGCGCCCTGCTCGGAAGCCGCATTTTCCAGAAGCGCGCGAAACACCTGAACGGAAACATTGCGCGGCAGGAGATCGTTGAGGATCTCCTTCTCATCCGGTTCGTAGGTGTAGGCCGCCGGCGGCCCCTCCGCCGCATTGCTCTGAACAGGGGCCTGCTCACCCTCCTCTGTCTCCAGATCCTCCAGCTTGGCCGGAATGAGCTGCAGCATGCGGGGCTTTTGCGAGATGACCGACCTGAATTCGGAATAGAACAGGGTGCAGACGTCGAAGGCGCCCTCGTCGAACATGCGAATCAGCCTGTCGGCAATCTCGTGTGCATGTTCGAAGCGGATGCGCTTCACCTGCTTCAAGTCCACCGGATCGTCGATCATGAGATCCCCGTAAGTGCGCTTGAGCAGGTCAAAGCCCTTGCGGCCGACGCAGAGGACCTTCACCGTCTTGCCCGCCGCCTTCAGCCGGTCAATCTCGCTGGCGGCCAGCTTGGCGATATTGGCGTTGAAGGCGCCGCATAAGCCGCGCTCCGCCGTGCAGACCACGAGCAGATGCACATCATCCCGGCCCGTTCCCTTCAGGAACGGCGAAACGCCTTCCTGATCCTTCAGGTTGGCGGCCAGCTTGGCGATCACCGCGTTCATGCGCACCGAATAGGGCCGGGCCGCCTCGGCGGCCTCCTGCGCCCGCCGCAGCTTGGCGGCGGCCACCATCTGCATGGCCTTGGTGATCTTCTGCGTCGCCTTGACCGAATTGATCCGGTTCCGCAGGTCCTTCAGGCTGGGCATCGATCAGCCCCTTTCACCTTGAACTTCATGCTTGCGTGATGTCCGAAGCGCTTAAAAGCCCAGCGCCTCACCCGGCGAAAGCCTTGGCGAAGGCTTCCACCGCCTCACGCAGCTTGGCCATGGTTTCGTCCGTGAGTTCCTTTTCCGTACGGATCGTCTCCAGGATCTCCGGATGCTTCTCGCGCATGAACGTCAGCAGACCCTTCTCGAACTCGCCCACCTTCTCCACGGGCAGCGGATCGAGGAAGCCCTGCGTGCCGGCGAAGAGCACCACCACCTGCTCCTCCACCTTCAGCGGCGAGAACTGCGGCTGCTTGAGAAGCTCGGTGAGGCGTTCGCCGCGATTGAGCAGCTTCTGCGTTGCCGCATCAAGATCGGAGCCGAACTGGGCGAAGGCCGCCATCTCGCGATATTGCGCCAGCTCGTTCTTGATGGTGCCCGCCACCTGCTTCATGGCCTTGATCTGGGCGGCCGAACCCACGCGCGATACCGACAGGCCCACGTTCACCGCCGGACGAATGCCCTGATAGAACAGATCCGTTTCCAGGAAGATCTGACCGTCGGTGATGGAAATGACGTTGGTCGGAATATAGGCCGACACGTCGTTGGCCTGGGTCTCGATCACCGGCAGCGCGGTCAGCGAACCGGCGCCATAGGCGTCGCTCATTTTCGCCGCGCGCTCCAGCAGGCGCGAGTGCAGATAGAACACGTCACCGGGATAGGCCTCACGCCCGGGCGGACGGCGCAGCAGCAGCGACATCTGGCGATAGGCCACCGCCTGCTTGGACAGATCGTCATAGGCGATCAGGGCGTGCATGCCGTTGTCGCGGAAATACTCGCCCATGGCGCAGCCGGTGAACGGCGCCAGGAACTGCAGGGGCGCCGGCTCCGAGGCCGTGGCCGCCACCACGATGGAATACTCCATCGCGCCATATTCCTCGAGGATCTTGACGAACTGCGCCACCGAGGAGCGCTTCTGCCCCACCGCCACATAGATGCAGTAGAGCTTCTCGCTCTCGTCCTTGGCCTGTTCGTTGTAGGTTTTCTGATTAAGGATGGTGTCGAGGATGATGGCGGTCTTGCCGGTCTGACGGTCGCCAATGATGAGCTCGCGCTGACCGCGGCCGATGGGAATAAGCGCATCCACTGCCTTCAGACCCGTCAGCATCGGCTCATGCACGGACTTGCGCGGAATGATCCCGGGGGCCTTGACGTCCACCAGACGGTATTCGTCAGTCTCGATCGGCCCCTTGCCGTCGATGGGATTGCCCAGCGCATCCACCACGCGGCCCAGCAGCGCCTTGCCCACCGGCGCACGCACGATCTCGCCGGTGCGCTTGACCGTGTCGCCCTCGTTGATGCCGCGGTCATCACCAAACAGCACCACGCCGACGTTGTCGCGCTCCAGATTGAGCACCATGCCGACGAGACCGTTGGGGAACTCGACCATCTCGCCGGCCATGACATTGTCCAGACCGTAGACGCGGGCGATGCCGTCGCCCACCGACAGCACCGTTCCGATCTCGGAGACCTCGGCGTCCTTGTCGAAGCCTTCGATCTGCTTCTTCAGGATGGCGGAAATTTCCGCTGCCCGGATATCCATGCTTCAAGCCCCTTTCAGAACTGCCTTGAGGGAATTCAGCCTGGTGCGGATGGAGGTGTCGATCATCCGCGAGCCTACGCGGACCACCAGCCCGCCGATGAGCTCGGGATCCACCTCGTTCTCGATGGAAACGCCGCCGCCCAGTGCTTTCTTGAGCGCCGATTCCACCTTTTTCTTCTGTGCGGCGGTCAGTGCCTTCGCCGAAACGACGACGGCGGAGACCTCCCCCTTCTTCTTCGCCACAATGGCGCGCCATGCCGCGATCACCTCCGGCAGCAGCGCCAGGCGGCGATTGCGGATCAGCAACAGCACAAGCCGGCGTGTCAGCTCGCCGCTGCCGAGCTTGTCGAGAATGGCCGTCATGCCCCGCTCCTGCGCGGCCGCATCATGCAGCGGGCTCTTGATGAAGCGCTTCAGTTCCTCTGAGGCCGCAAGCGCTTCAGAGAGCGCATCGAGATCGGCGCCGACGGCATCCTCCTGCCCCTGTTCCTCCGCCAGGGCGTGGAGCGCCTGCGCATAGCGCATGGCCGCTTCGGATATGTTGGCTGCACTGGCCGTCACGACGAAAGACCTTCTGATGTAGAGATCGGGAAGATGTAGAACGCCCCTTTAAAGCCTGACCGGCCAGGACCGCTTGCGATCGCTGGCGCCCGGATCGTGGATCGTGGCCGGGCCTGCCGGAATGATCGGCGATCCCGACAGCGAACAGGCGGGGATCGCCCTCCCCGCCACGCTCGGCGCTTCCTCTATCATAGCCCCCAACACGGCGCAATAGAACTTGCGCCGCCTTTTGCGGATGAAAATGTCACACCTTCGGCCAATGGCGCAGGGCTTTTGCCGCATCGTGACAGTCCGTCCTGAACAATGCAAGCCCGGCAGCGGGTCTTTTTGGTTTCTCACAGGGGCCAGACCAGCAGAATCAGCGGTACGGACACGGCAAGCACAATGAGCTCCAGCGGCAGGCCCATGCGCCAGTAATCACCAAAGGTGTAAGAACCCGGGCCCATGACGATGGTATTGTTCTTGTGTCCCACCGGCGTGAGAAAGGCGCAGGATGCTGCCACCGCCACACCCATGAGCATGGTATCGGCATTCACGCCCATCGCCTTGGCCACGCCCACCGCCACCGGCGCGGCAATCAGCACGGTGGCGACATTATTGAGAACATCGGAGAGCGTCATCGTCACCATCATGATCAGGACAAGAACGATGATGGGCGGCCAGCCCGTTGTCATGGCAAGCAGCCCCCTGGCCAGCAGATCCGTTCCGCCCACCGCCTCAAGCGCCGCGCCCAGCGGAATGAGCGAGGCGAGCAGCACGATGACCGGCCATTCCACCGCATCATAGATGCGGCTCAAGGGCAGGATGCGCAGCAGGGCAAAGGCGATGACCACGGCACCAAGCCCCACCGGCAGATAGACGAAGCCGCCTGCCGAGGCCGCAATTGCCAGCGCGAACAGCCCCACCGCCAGCCAGGCCTTCTGCCGTTGCGAAACCGAAATGTCCTTGCGCCGTTTCAGCGGCAGGGCGCCAAGCCAAAGCGCCGTTTCTTCCAGCACGTTGTCCGGCCCCATCAACAGCAGGAGATCGCCGGGCCTGATTCGCGCCTTGCGCACCCGCTCGCGAATGGCGCGCCCCTGCCGCGAGATGCCGGCGAGAACCACGCCATGCCGGGCAAGCAGGCGCAGCTCATCCGCCGAGCGATTGACGATGCGCGCCTCCCGCGGCACCACCACTTCCAGCATGCTCATGGCATCGGCCAGAAGACGGGCGTGCTTGCGCGATTTGGACCAGTCCAGCTTCAGGGCGGCGGCAAACTGTTCCAGATCCTCAGGACGCCCTTCCACGATCAGAACGTCCCCCTTCTTCAGCACGAGATCCTTCAGGCTCTTCTGGCGTTCGCCCCGCCGCACCACCGAGATCAGCCAGACATCCGCCTTTCGCGCCTCCTGTTTCAGATCGTTGAATCGGCGTCCGATCACGGTCGAATCCGCGCCCACGATCAGCTCGGCGATATAGGATTCAACCCCGGCAACATCCGCAGTATCGCGCCTGTTGCGCCGCCGCACCGGCATGAGCCGCCAGCCGATGAAGGCCACGAAGGCCAGACCGATGAGCGCCACCGGCAGGCCCACCGGCGTGAAATCGAACATGCCATAGGCCGCCCCCAAAGAATCGGCACGAAACTGGGCGATGACGATATTGGTGGGCGTGCCGATCATCGTCGTCATGCCGCCGAGGATGGTGGCAAAGGAGAGGGGCATCAGCGTCAGGCCCGGATGCCGCTTCGCCCGTGCGGCTGCGGCCAGATCCACCGGCATGAGCATGGCCAGTGCCGCCACGTTGTTCATGAAGGCGGACAGGGCCGCGCCAATGCCGCCCAGAAGCAGAATGTGCAGCCAGATGGGGCGATCGTCGCTGATGAGGTGGCGGGTGATCATGTCCACCACGCCGGCGCGCTCAAGCCCCTTGGAAACGACGAGCACAAGCGCGACGATGATCACCGCCGGATGGCCGAAGCCGGCAAAGGCGGCATGCGCATCCACCACGCCGAGCAGCACGGCCAATACCAGCCCGGAGAAGGCCACGAGGTCGTAGCGAAAGCGCCCCCACAGCAGCAGGGCGAGCACCCCGCCCATGATGGCGAAGAGAACGATCTGTTCATAGCTCATGCCCGCCAGCTAGCACATTCGCAAAATATGCGCGAGTCACACCATGCCATGCCGAAAAACACACGACACGACACTTATACCGTCATGCCGGGGAAAGCCGGTATCTAAGGCCACAAATTCATGAGTTTGTGGCACGAGACCTAAGGCTTTCGCCCAGTCGTGTCCAATTAACCAATTAAATTCTTTGCGCGTTGCGAATGATTTTCGCTATAAAGAGCGTGATTAATTACATGCTATGCAGATGCTTTTACCCAGGCATTCTTTCCTCTTGCCCAAAATTGGAAGGTTGTTATTTTTATATTGAGTATCAACTACTTACGTCATACCCGAGCTTGTCCCGGGTATCCAGGGGCGGTTTAAGCATATGGTGATGGCAGTCAAGAACGGTTCTACCGGGCTCTATCCTCAGAGAGGAATTTCCTTTCAAAAAGCATACGGTTCAGATCAAGCCTGCTGGCGGGAGCCACCGCTCACCAAAAACACCTCATTCCTGGCCCTGGATTGCCGGGACAAGGCCCGGCAATGACGTTTTCTTATGATTTATCAATGAGTTAAACAAACACTCCCTATTTCGTGGAAAGTCTTTTTTCTACAGTCGATGAGACGGTAACCTCATGCTTCTTGAACTTCCTTGGACACGCTTGGGCTTTCGCCGGGGTGACGAAAAAGATCTCAACGCTGAGCCGTATAGCATGCGGAAAACACGGAAGTCGCAGCCAAGATGACCGGGAATTTTTCCTGACGAAAATCAGCTCCGTTGCTGGCAGGGGAGCGCTGCCGTAATCTTTCTTGAGGGAAGCGACAGACTTTTCATCCGAATCGAGCGAGGACCATGGTCAGACCCGTCACCCGCCATCCCGTTCTGTGGAGCATTGTTGCCCTGTTCCTGCTGGCCGGCCTCATTGTGGCCTGGGCCTATGCACAGCTGTCCGAACCCCTTTCCGAGGCAGCCCTGCCGCAGGACTATCAGCCGGACATCGCCAACGGCAAGGTGATGTACAATGCCGGCGGCTGCATCTCCTGCCACCGCGGACGCGGGCCTCATGTCTCCCTGCCCGCCGGCGGACGGGTGCTCAAGGCCGGACGCATCGAAATAGCGCCCCCCAACATCACGCCCGATCCGGAAACCGGCATCGGCCGCTGGCGCCCCATCGATTTTCTCAATGCCATGCGCAAGGGCCTGGGGCCCGACGGCACCCATTACATCCCGGCCTTTCCCTACACGTCCTACGCCTGGATGACGACGAAGGACATTCTCGACCTGTTTGCCTATCTCAAGACGCTGCCCGCAGTGAAAAACAAGGTGCCGCGCCAGGAATTCACCCTGGAGCGTTTCGCCCTGGCCTTCTGGAAATGGCTGGCCCTGCCCAAACAGCCCTTCCGCCCCGTGCCCGGCCGCAGCGAAAGCTGGAACCGCGGCGCCTATCTGGTTGTCGGCCCGGGGCATTGCGGCGAGTGCCACACACCGCGCAACGGCATTTTCCTCATGGATCGCAGGCAGTGGCTGGCGGGCGGACCGCATCCCGTGGAGAAGAAGGCCACCGTTCCGTCCTTGCGCAATCTCATCGGCCGGGGCCGTTACAAGAGCGTGGATGATCTTTTCAACGCCCTGAAATACGGCGAGGCCCTGGGCTATGAGGACTTGAGCTCCGGCGGCATGGGCGAGGTTCAGGAAAACCTCTCGAAATTGCCCGATTCGGACATCCGCGCCATCGCCGAATATCTGGCAAGCCTGAAATGACCCCCATCCTTTCCGAAAGGGCAGGGGGCCAAACCATCATTTGCAACAGGCGCATGCTCGTGCCAAAGAAGATGCAATGGAACTTTCCCTGCGATTCACCATGCGAAACGGCGCGCGGATGAGACGGAAATGACGGAGAGAATCGTCAGCGCCAGCAAACGCCCAGAGGATGAGGCCGAGGCCAGCCTCCGCCCCCTGACTCTTGACGATTTCATCGGGCAGGAGCGGGTCAAGGCCAACCTCTCCGTTTTCATCCGCGCGGCCCGGGAGCGCGGCGAGGCGCTTGATCATGTCCTGCTCGCCGGCCCGCCCGGTCTGGGCAAGACCACGCTGGCCCAGATCATCGCCCGTGAGCTTGGGGTCAATTTCCGGGCCACATCCGGCCCCGTTATCGCAAAGGCCGGTGATCTCGCCGCCATCCTCACCAACCTCGAAGAGCGCGACGTGCTTTTCATCGACGAAATCCACCGCCTCAATCCCGCGGTGGAAGAAGTGCTCTATCCGGCGATGGAGGATTTCCAGCTCGACCTCGTTATCGGCGAAGGCCCCGCCGCCCGCTCCGTGCGCATCGAGCTGGCGCGCTTCACCCTGGTTGGCGCCACTACGCGCACCGGCCTGCTCACCACGCCTTTGCGCGACCGCTTCGGCATTCCGCTGCGGCTTGAATATTACAATGAGGCCGAGCTTTTAGGCATTGTCCGCCGCGGCGCGCGCGTGCTCAACATGTCGATCACGGAAGACGGCGCCAGAGAAATCGCCCGCCGCGCCCGCGGCACGCCGCGCATTGCCGGGCGCCTGCTGCGGCGGGTGCGCGATTTTGCCGCCGTGGCCGGTGTGGAAAGCGTGGATGCGGCCATTGCCGATCGCGCCTTGCGCGCCATGGAAGTGGACGAAGCCGGCCTCGATGCCATGGACCGCCGCTATCTCTCCTGCATTGCCGAGAATTTCGGCGGCGGCCCGGTGGGGGTGGAAACCATCGCCGCCGCCCTTTCCGAATCCCGCGATGCGCTGGAAGAGGTCATCGAGCCCTTTCTCATCCAGCGTGGTCTTCTGGCGCGCACGCCGCGCGGCCGCGTGCTGACGGCCAAGGCCTTCCGCCATCTCGGCATCGCCCCGCCGCCCGCGCGCGCCGGTCAGCCCGATCTATTCGGCGAAATCACCCCGGACGACCCTTCTTCGCGCTAGGGGGACGAAAACGCATCCGTTTCCACATCAACGTCCGCCAAACGCTTGATCAGCCATGTGCAGGATCCAGCCATGAGTGAAAATGACAGAAAAACGGCCGAGATGCGCTCTGCCCCGCCGGCGCCGCAGCGCTGGCCGCATCTGGCCGGCCGCATGGAGGGGCGCGAACATGTGCTGGCCGTGCGCGTCTATTACGAGGACACGGATTTTTCCGGCTTCGTTTATCACGCCAATTATCTGAAGTTCTGCGAGCGCGGCCGCTCCGATTTCCTGCGTTTCGCCAACATCCATCATCACGCCCTGCACTGGGGCGAGACCGGCGGCCGCTCCGGCTTCGTTGTGCGCCGCATGGAATGCGACTGGCTCAAACCCGCCATCATCGACGATGTGCTGGAAGTGCGCACCCGCCTGATCGAATACCGCGGCGCCCGCTTCGAGCTCGCGCAGCGAATCCTGCGCGCGGCCGATGACGCCCTGTTGTTCACCGCCCGTGTCACCGCCGTGCTGGTGGACGACAAGGGCCGCCCGCGCCGCCTGCCCGAACCGATGCGCAGCGCCCTTTCCGCCCTGCTGTGGCCGGAATATTGACACCGCGCGGCAGCAGCAAATCTTTCAGAATCCAAACGAAAATTCACCTGAAGGCGAATTTTCGCACCACCCACCGCCCCGCGCCCTCGCTTGGGCCACCCGATATTATGCACCAAACGGGGTGCTTGGGCGGGGGTGCGGGGCGGTTTTGCGAATGACCGGTTGGACACTCAGGCCTTCACCACATTGTCATGCCGGCCCGGGTATCGTCCGCGCGTGTCCACGATCAGGGCGGCGTTCTCAAGGATCATGTCATAATCGAAAGCGTCATGATCCGTCGCCAGCAGCAGGCAATCATAGCTGCGCACGCTGTCCGGCGTTAACGGCACGCTCTTGAGGTCGAAATGCGCGCGCCGCAGCGGCGGAAACACCGGCACGTGCGGATCGCTGTAATCGACCCTTGCGCCAAGCTCCATCAGCTTCTGCATGAGAACGACGGAAGGAGATTCGCGCATGTCATCCACATTCTTCTTATAAGCGATGCCGAGAACGAGAATGCGCGCGCCGTTGACTGCCCGGCCCCGTTCGTTCAGGGCCAGCATGACCTTGGATATGACGAAATCCGGCATTGAGGAGTTGATCTCGCCCGCAAGCTCGATGAAGCGGGTGTGCACGCCGTATTCCCGCGCCTTCCAGGTCAGATAGAACGGATCGATGGGAATGCAGTGTCCGCCCAGCCCCGGCCCCGGCCAGTAGGGCACGAAGCCGAAAGGTTTCGTGGCCGCTGCGCGAATGATCTCGTGAATGTCCAGCCCCATGCGGTCGGCCACGATCTTCATCTCGTTGACAAGGCCGATGTTGACCGCGCGATGGATATTTTCGAGCAGCTTGGTCATCTCCGCCGCCTGCGTGGAGCTGACCGGCACCACCTCCACCACCACCTGTTCATAAAGCGCAATGCCCACATCCCGGCACGCCGGCGTGGACCCGCCCAGAACCTTGGGGATATCTCGCGTGCCAAAACGCGGGTTGCCCGGATCCTCGCGCTCGGGCGAATAGACGACAAAGATCTCCTCGCCCACGTGCAGCCCCCGCGCCTCGATCGGCGGCCGGATCACCTCTTCCGTGGTTCCGGGCCAGGTCGTGCTCTCCAGCGACACCACCTGACCGGGCCGCAGATGGGGCAGGATGGCCTCAAGCGTGCTGGTGACAAAGCTGAGATCCGGCTCGCGATGCACATCCAGAGGCGTGGGCACGCACAGGATCAGGGCATCGGCCTCCTGCGCCCGCGAAAAATCGTCCGTGGCGGTCAGCCGGCCTGAATCCGCCGCCCTTTTCACGCGGTCGGTGCCGATATGACGAATGTAGCTTTCCCCGGCGTTCAACGCCGCCACCTTCTTGGCATCGATGTCGAAACCGAGAACGTCAAAGCCCTCCTCCACATAGGCGAGGGCCAGCGGCAGGCCGACATAGCCCATGCCGAGAATGCCGATCCGCGCACGCTTTTCCTTCAGTTTCGCAATCAGGGAAGTCTTGTAATTCATGAAACGCGTCCCGAACGGATGTCAAAGCTGATGACGGGCGTGAAAAGCCCGCATGGCGCATGAGTCGTTGACGGCCATAGACCAATCGCGTTCCGCAGGCAATGATTCCGCACCTGTTTCCTCATGCCGCGCCCACACTCTCCGGGGTGAAAAAGAACACCCGCGCCTGAAGATCTGGCGCGGGCGTCGTTTTCGGGATGGATGGCAGAGCCCTTTGGGCGCAAACGGGCGCTCAGGCCTCTCCCTTTTCTTCAAGTTCGGCCTTCACCTCGCTCCAGCGCCGCCGCCCGGGCAGCAGCAGATGCAGGGCCAGGCCGACCAGGGCGGCAAGGCCAATGCCCCCGAGGGCGAAGCTGCCCACCGAGAGCTTCAGATTGCCGATGCCGACCACGAGAATGAGCGCGACAATGGCGAGATTGCGCGGCTTGGTGAGATCCTCCTGTGCCCGCACCAGCGTGTTGATGCCAACCACGGTAATCGCGCCGAACAGCAGCATGAGAATGCCGCCCATCACCGGTGTCGGAATGGTTTGCAGCACCGCGCCCAGCTTGCCCACGAAGGAAAGCGCAATCGCCCACAGCGCCGCCCAGGTCATGATGGCGGGGTTGAAGGCCTTGGTCAGCGTCACTGCGCCTGTGACCTCCGAATAGGTGGTATTGGGCGGACCACCCAGAAGGGCCGCGGCCGAAGTGGCCAGACCATCGCCGAGCATGGTGTTTTCCACGCCGGGGTCCTTCAGATAGTCCTTGCCCGTCACGTTGCTGATGGCGATGATGTCGCCGAAATGCTCAATTGCCGGCGCCAGCGCCACCGGCAGCATGAACAGGATCGGCTCCAGGCGGAATTCCGGAAAGACGAAAGCGGGCACGGAGACGAGCGCCGCCTTGGAAATGGGCGAGAAGTCCACAAGATTGGCTATGCCTGCCTGGGTCATGATGATCGCCGCCACATAGCCCACCGCGGCACCGCCAAGAATGGGCACCACCCGCAACAGCCCCTTGCCCTTGATGGCGAGCAGCACCGTTGTGCCCAGAGAAATGGCCGCCAGGGCAATGGCCGGCCCCTGATCGAAGAGCTTGCCCGTGCCGTCGCCCGTCTTGCCCAGGGCGAGGTTGACCGCCACCGGCGCCAGGATGAGGCCGATGACCATGATGATCGGTCCTGTCAGCACCGGCGGCAGATAATGCTCAAGCCAGGCGCTGCCCTTGATCCGCACGAGAAAGCTGATCACCACATAGACCAGACCCGCCGCGGCCAGACCGCCAAGTGTTGCGGCCATGCCCCATTGCTCCTTGGCAGCGATGATCGGAGCGATGAAGGCAAAGGACGAGCCGAGAAAAACCGGCACCTTGCCGCGGGTGACGAGCTGAAAGATGAGCGTGCCAAGCCCGGCGGTAAACAGCGCCACGTTGGGATCCAGCCCTGTCAGCAGGGGCACGAGCACCAGCGCGCCGAAAGCGACGAACAGCATCTGCGCGCCGACGAACCACTGGCTGATGTGAAAGTGGTATTGCGGCGTCGACAAGTCGAGTTTCATGATCTCCTCCCCTCGTACCGCTCCCCCGGCGCCGGGCGCCTCCCTCTAGTCCGGGCGCGCTTGTCCGCGCCCGCCTTGCGCACCGGCGGCTTGCGGGCAGCCTATGCGGCGGCATTGAACGATGGCAAGCGGGCTTGCGGCGTTATCCAAAGAATTGGCCGGTTTTTCGCACCTGTGGACAAGCGATCCGGCGACACTGGCCCGGATGCCGCAATCGGCCCTATCTTCTGGGCACCCAGGATCATGGGCCGGGATGGACTTTCCGCCTCCCGGCCACAGCCCGAGGAGAACGGAGATGTCCGCCGAGGTGACCATCGTCGACCACCCGCTCATCCAGCACAAACTGACCCTGATGCGCGACAAGAACACGCCATCGGCCGTGTTCCGTCAGCTATTGCGCGAGATTTCGCTGCTTCTCGGCTATGAGGCCCTGCACGATCTGCCGCTCACCACCCGCCATATCGAAACGCCGCTGGCTCCGATGGATGCCCCCATCCTCAAGGGCAAGAAGCTGGTGCTCGTTTCCATCCTGCGCGCGGGCAATGGTCTGCTTGAGGGCATGCTGGATCTCGTCCCCTCCGCCCGTGTCGGCTTCATCGGCCTCTATCGCGATCCCGAAACTCTGCGCCCGGTGGAATATTACAAGAAGCTGCCGGAGGGCATGCCGGAGCGCACCTCCGTGGTTGTCGATCCCATGCTGGCCACGGGCAACTCCGTCTGTTTCGCCATTGACCGGCTGAAGGAAGCCGGCGCCCGCGACATTCGCTTCATGTGCCTGCTCGCCGCGCCGGAAGGCATCTCCAATCTGCAGAGCCGCCATCCCGATGTGCCCATTTTCACCGCCGCCGTGGATGAACGCCTCAATGATCACGGCTATATCGTGCCCGGCCTTGGCGATGCCGGCGATCGCATGTACGGCACCAAGTGAGCGCCCGGCCGGCGGCGGGCATCTCCGATCACTCGCACATCTGTTGTGCGCGGCGAAGCGGCGAATTGCCTTGTTTCTGCAAAGCTTCTAAAAACGGGTTCGAAAACGGGGGCCGGTCCCCGCTGGGAGCGAGAGGATGTCATGAACCGCATCGAGAAAGCCTGCCTCGAGAAAGGCATGCGGATGACCGAGCAGCGGCGCACCATTGCCCGCGTCATCGCCGAAGCCACCGATCACCCGGACGTGGAGGAGCTGCATCGCCGCGCAGCCGCCATTGATCCGCGCATTTCCATAGCCACCGTCTATCGCACCGTGAAGCTGTTCGAAGATGCCGGCATCCTCGAACGTCACGACTTCGGCGACGGGCGCGCCCGCTATGAGCCGGTCAGCGAGGAGCATCACGATCATCTCATCGATCTCAACACCGGCGAGGTGATCGAGTTCAGTTCTCCGGAAATCGAGGCGCTGCAGGAAAAGGTGGCGCGCGAGCTGGGCTACAAGCTCGTCGATCACCGTCTGGAGCTCTATGGCGTCAAGCTGAGCGAGGCGGAGAAGAAAACCGACGCGCCCAAATCATCAAGCGATGAGAGCTGACGGTCTCCCATGCTGCGTGCGCCGGGCCATATACTGCGGCTGGCGCGGGCCGGTCGCGTGCTGGCCCGTCACGAGGGCGTCATTCCTGAAAGCGAACTTGCCGAAGCGCCCCTGATCGCACGTCTGGCCGTGCGTCTGGCCCGCATTGGCGGCCGGCCGCGCGGCAAGGAGAAGGGCGGGCTGTCCCCACTTTCCGCCGCGCTTGCCGATCTCGGCCCCAGCTGGATCAAGCTCGGCCAGTTTCTGGCCACGCGTCCCGATATCGTCGGCATGGAGCGGGCGCTGGAGCTCACCGAGTTGCAGGATAAGCTGCCGCCCTTTCCCACCGAACAGGCGAAAGAAGAAGTCGCCCGCGAGCTGGGCCGTCCCGTTGAGGCCCTGTTTGCCGAATTCGGCCCGCCTGTCGCCGCCGCCTCCATCGCTCAGGTGCACAAGTGCCGCACCAGCGACGGGCGCGCGGTGGCGGTCAAGGTCCTGCGCCCGGGTGTGGAGCGCCGTTTCGCCCGTGATCTTGCCGATTTCTATTTCGCCGCCCGCCTCATTGAAAAATGGCACCACCCGTCGCGGCGCCTGAAGCCGGTGGAAGTGGTGCAGACCATGGAGCGCACCGTGCGCAACGAGATGGACCTGCGCATGGAGGCGGCCGCCCTTTCGGAAATGGCCGAGAACACCCGTGATGATCCGGGCTTTCGCCTGCCGCAGGTGGACTGGACGCGCACATCCCGCCGCGTGCTCACTACCGAGTGGATCGACGGCACGCCACTTTCCGATATCGAAGCCTTACAGCGGAAGGGGCATGATCTGGAGCGTCTCGCCGATACCGTCATTCAGTCCTTTCTGCGCCAGACCCTGCGCGACGGCTTCTTTCACGCCGACATGCACCAGGGCAATCTCTTCGTGGATGATGTCGGAAACCTCGTTGCCGTGGATCTTGGCATAACCGGCCGCCTCTCCCCCTTTGAGCGCCGGGTGTGGGCGGAAATTCTCTATTGCTTCATCACCCGCGATTATCGCCGCAATGCCGAGGTGCATTTCGAAGCCGGTTATGTGCCCTCGCACCATAACATCGACGAATTCGCCCAGGCCCTGCGCGCCATCGGCGAGCCCACGCTCGGCCGCCCTGCCGAGGAGGTTTCCATGGGCCAGCTCCTGGGCCAGCTGTTCAAGACCACGGAGCGCTTCGACATGGCCACCCAGCCGCAGCTGCTGCTCATGCAGAAGACCATGGTGGTGGTGGAAGGCGTTGCGCGCACGCTCAACCCGCGGCTGGATCTGTGGCGCTCCGCCGAGCCGGTGGTGCGGGAATGGATCGAGACCCACCTTGGCCCTGCCGGCCGCGCCGGACAGGCCGCGCGCGACGCCGCAGGCGCCGGCCGCGCTCTCTTGCGCCTGCCGGAGATGCTCGATCAGGGCGCTAAAGCGGCACAAGCCCTTGCCGACATGGCCCGCGCACAGGAAGAAGCCGCCCGCCGCGGCAGTGACTGGAAACAGGCCCTACCCCTGTGGATCGCCGCCGCCGCCCTCATCGCCATCGCCCTCGGCCTTTGGCTGACGTGAACGGCACAAACCGTGCCATCCGCGAAAAATCGCCTTTATGCCTTTATTCAGACTCGGCCATTCTCAGGCCGGTTCCACGCTCAGCGTCATGCGTTTTTCATCCACGCCCACGACCTTCACCCGCGTGCCCTTCGGCAGGTCAGGCCCGGTTACCCGCCAGAGCGTATCGCCGATCTTCACCTCGCCATGACCGTTCTGAATGGGGCGAGTAAGTGTCGTTACTTCTCCGATGAGAGAATACAGCCGCCGGTTCAGGTCCGGCCGGTCGGTTTCCTTGTTCAGTTCAAGGCCGATATAGGGCCGCACGCCAAAGACCAGCCCCACCGACAGAACGGCGAAGGCCAGGGCCTGAATCTGCCAGGACAGGCCGGGAATGAGCCAGTCGATCACACCGGTGAACAATGCGGCAAGCCCAAACCACATGAGAAAGATGCCGGGAATGATCACCTCGGCAATCAGCAGCAGCATTCCTAAGGAAAACCAGCCGTAGTTATCCAGAAACTCGGCCATGTTCTGTCCTCCGTTCCCGTCCCGGCGCGCGTGCACGTCACGCGTGGCTTCAGGCGGAAATGCCCTTCTCCTTCAGGCTTTCTCGGGTTTCGTGACTTCGAGGCAGCCTCTCCGCATCAATCCTGAAGGCTTATCGTCCTCCCGTGGGCGGAATGGGGCTGCCGCGGCCGGAGCGCGCCCCGCCGGCGGCCGGCGATGATGGTGTTTCTGCGGCCGCGCCCTCCTTGCCCAGCGCTTCCTTGGCGATTTCCGCAATGCCGGCCAGCGAACCGATCACGGAAGAGGCCTCCACCGGCATCATCAGCACCTTCTGATTCGGGGCCGCTGCCAGTTGTTCCAGCGCCTTCATGTAATTGTTGGCCACGAAATAGTTGATGGCGCGCACATCACCCTCGGCAATCGCCTGGCTCACCATGCGTGTGGCATTGGCCTCCGCCTCCGCCAGACGCTCCCGCGCCTCCGCTTCGCGATAGGCGGCCTCCCGCTCACCTTCCGCCTTCAGGATTTTCGCTTCCTTCTCGCCTTCCGCCTTCAGGATCTGCGACTGGCGCACGCCTTCCGCCTGCAGGATGGCCGCGCGCTTCTCACGCTCGGCGATCATCTGCTGCGCCATGGCATCCACGAGATCCTGCGGCGGCAGAATGTCCTTGATCTCAATGCGCGTCACCTTCACGCCCCAGGGGCCGGCCGCCTCGTCCACCACCGAAAGCACCCGTGCATTGATCTCGTCACGGTGGGAGAGGAGCTGATCGAGATCCATGGAACCGACCACCGTGCGGATATTGGTCATCACCAGATTCATCATCGCATATTCGAGGCGGTTCACCTCATAGGTGGCGCGGGCGGCATCGATGATCTGGAAAAAGGCCACGCCATCCACCTGCACCATGGCGTTGTCCTTGGTAATCACTTCCTGGCTCGGCACCTCCAGCACCTGCTCCATCATGTTCGCCTTGTTGGATATGCGGTCGAACCAGGGAATGATCACATGAAAGCCGGGCTGGAGGGTTTTCAGGTATTTTCCGAACCGCTCCACCGTATAATTGTAGCCCTGCGGCACGATCACGATGCCCTTGTAAAGCGTGATCAGGACCAAAAGCAGCAGAATGATGATGACGATGGATGCGCCCTGAATAACCATGCCTTCTCTCCCATCCGTCCTGATGCGGCAATACAGCCGCGATTCACTCCGAAAATAAAGGATCACCATCGAAAAGGCGAGAAAAAGGCCGTTCTGTCCTGATGCTTGCGCCCGGAAAGCAATGATAAACCCTGAAAGACGGAATCCTTCCGGGATTTCCCTTCCGTTAAGGCTTGCCGGTCTCTGCTTGGCGTGACGGGGGCGTAATGGAGCGCATTCCGGCCAAGGGCCGCATGAATGCGCGGGGAGGGAACGGAGGGCGACCATGGCCCCGATCGACCAGGACACCCGATCCGGACCGGCCGGATCCGCACGGCGGCTCAAGCCGCAAGAGACGGAACCTTCGCTGATCGATGGCAGAAGCGGCCTGCCAGATTCCGAACGACGCGCCCTGCGCATTCAGCAGGCGCAGTCGATCATGCGCATGACGCCCTGGAATTTGCTGCTCAATATCGCCGCTTCGCTGGTTCTGCTTTTTGTCGGACACAAGGCCCTGCCCGGGCGTATTCTCTTCATCTGGGTGGGCGTCAACATCCTGCTGTCCGTGCTCATTTTGCTGCACTGGCGCATGGCGGCCCGCCGCTGTGCATCCCGCGCCTGCGCGGCAGGATACGTGCGCGCCATTCTCATTCAGGGCATTCTGCTTGGCATCACCTGGGCCATGCCGCCCCTGCTGTTCCTGCATGTGAAGGATCCGGAGCTGTCCATCCTTGTCGTGGTGCTCACATTAGGCGCGTTCTCCCTCGGCGCCTTCCGGCTCTCGCAGGTGCCGGCGGCTGCCGCGTTCTACATCGCCCTGCCCACGGCCTCCCTCACCGTCTATGCCATCACCGGCCTGTCCGGCGCCGTCGGGGCCGCGGCCGCGCTTTTCTGCATCGGCTATGCCGCAGCGCTGATGCTCATGGTCATGCTGCGTTATCAGGATGCCGTCGCCATCATCCGCAATCAGGCCGAACTCAAACGCCAGCGCGATATCATCCGCCTGCTGCTGCATGAATTCGAGGAAAAGGCCAATGACTGGCTCTGGGAGGCCGATGCTGAGGGCCGGCTTACGCACGTAACCCCGCGCCTGGTGGAGCTCACGGGCCTGCCTGCCGAGCGCCTGCGTGGGCGTGCGCTCGCCGATGTTCTCGGTGCCGGAGAAAAGAGCGAGGCCTGGCGGACGTTCGAGAATGCACTGCGCCGCGGCGACAAGGTGGAAGGGCAGGTGCTGCCCGCCTGCATCCGTGGCCGGCGTCGCTGGTATCGGCTCTATGCCCGTCCCCTGAAGGACGCCAAGGGCCGTCTCATCGGTTTTCGCGGTGTTGCCAGTGATGTCACGGCCCAGGTGCTGAGCGAGCGCAAGCTGAAGCGCGAAAAGGAAGAGGCCCAGCGGGCCGCGCGTGCGCGCACGGATTTCCTTGCGCTCGTCTCGCATGAGCTGCGCACGCCGCTGAATGCCCTCATCGGATTCTCCGAGCTTCTGGAGAAGGAAAGCGCCGGGCCGCTTTCCGCCGAGTATCAGGAATATGCCCGCCACATCTCCGATGGCGCCCGTCAGCTCTCCCGCCTGATCAACGACATCCTCGATTACACCCGCTTCGAGCGCAAGAAGCTTCGCCTCATGGAGCAGGACGTGGAGCTGATCGACCTCGCCGAGATGGCCATGCGCCAGATCGCGCGCGATCCCCGCGCCAGCGGCCTTGATCTCAGGCTCGATGCCCCCGACGGCGAGCTGCTTGTGCGCGGCGATCCCGTGCGCCTGAAACAGGTACTGGACAACCTGCTGACCAACGCCGTGAAATTCACCGATGAAGGCGAAGTGCGCCTGCACATCGGCATCATGCCCGATGGCGGCGTGAAGGTCTCGGTCAGCGATACCGGCCCCGGCGTGGACATGGAGGAAGCCGAAAAGCTCTTCGAACCCTTCCGGCAGGCGGAAGGCACCCTGACTCGTCGCCATGACGGCATCGGCCTCGGCCTGCCCATTGCGCGCTCGCTCATTCGCCTGCACGGCGGAGATCTGTGGCTGGAGGAGGCCGAGGGCGGCGGCTGCAAGGCCGTGTTCACCCTGCCGCCGGAGCGCGTGCTCTCCCGCCCGGACGATCCCGCCGGCAAGACCCGGGAGGAGAAAGAACATCACCTCTCCCAGGCCGCTTGAGGACACAACGGTCCCATCGGCCGAAAGCGTGATCCCTTCCGTCCACATCATGAAAGCCCCCCTGCGGCCAATGGCGCAGGGCGGGCTTCTTGCCTCATATTGGTTAATCTGGCATAACCGCTGAAACTGGGACAGAATGGCTGTCCTATCTTGGCGGCGCGCGGCAGCAGGGGGTAGCCGGGACGGATAGACCGGACAGGCCGCGCATGCAGACATGGCGGACAAGGCTGCGATCAGGCGTCCGTCATGCGATGCCGTTGGATTGCCGGCCGATTTCGTCATGGGCCGGCCTGGGCAAGACGGCGGTCCCGGGCGGTTTTATCCCCAAAGGGACCGCATCGTCCGCGGGCATCGTCCCTGCCGCCAGCTTCCAGCCGAACGGCGCAACGCCCGCATCGGGGCGCACGCCGCGCCTGCTGACTCATGGCGCGGTGCGGGGAGAATGACCGCAACAAACGCGCATCACCGGCCGGAAGAAAAAACGAAGGGGCAGAGGGAAGTCAGGAGAAGCCGAAAGGAACGACATGAACACGCATCCGAAGGTCTTGCACGAAGCCCGTGATCTCCCGGGGCGCAAGCGGCAGGGGCTTTATGACCCCGCCAACGAGCACGATAACTGCGGCGTCGGCATGATCTGCCGCATTACCAACGAGAAGGATCACGGCATCATCGAGAAGGGCCTGGAGATCCTGCGCAATCTGGAGCATCGCGGTGCGGTGGGCGCCGACCCGGAGGCGGGCGACGGCTGCGGCATTCTCATTCAGCTGCCTGATGCCTTCTTCCGCAAGGAGGCGGAGAAGCTGGGCATTGCCCTTCCCGAGGAAGGCCAATATGGCATCGCTTTCCTGTTCCTGCCGCGCGATGAGGAAAAGCGCGCCGCGGTTGAGAAGCTGTGGGAGGAGGTAATCCCGCAGGAGGGGCTGACGATCCTGGGATGGCGCGACGTGCCCACCGATTCCTCCCAGCTCGGCTATTCGGTGAAAGACGGCGAGCCGGTGAGCCGGCAGATCTTCATCGGCGCCGGCGAGGGGATTGCCGATCAGGATCACTTCGAGCGCAAGCTGTATGTGGCGCGCAAGGTGGTGGAAAACCGCGCGCGGCAGGAGCTTAAGCTGTCGGAGGAGGAGTTTTACGTGCCCTCCTGCTCCTCGCGCACCATCACCTACAAGGCGCTGGTGCTGCCTGACCGGCTGGAGAAGTATTATCCGGATCTCGCCGATGAAACCATGGTCTCGGCGCTGGCGCTGGTGCATCAGCGCTTCTCCACCAACACCTTCCCGTCGTTCCCGCTGGCCCAGCCGTTCCGCTTCATCTGCCACAACGGCGAGATCAACACCCTGCGCGGCAACATCAACTGGATGGCGGCGCGGCGCATGGCCATGAAGTCCGACGTGCTGGGCGAGGATCTGGAGAAGCTCTGGCCCATACACTACGAGGGCCAGTCGGACTCGGCCTGCTTCGACGCGGCGCTGGAGCTTCTGTATCACGGTGGCTACTCGCTGCCCTACGCCATGATGCTGATGATCCCGGAGGCGTGGGAAGGGCATCCGCTCATGGACGAGGAGCGCCGCGCCTTCTACGAGTATCACGCCGCCATCATGGAGCCGTGGGACGGCCCGGCGGCCATCGCGTTCACGGATGGCCGCGTCATCGGTGCCACGCTTGATCGCAACGGCCTGCGTCCTGCACGCTACTTCGTGACCAAGGACAACTACCTTGTCCTTGCCTCGGAGATGGGCGTGCTTCAGGTGCCGGAAGAGAACATCGTGGAGAAGTGGCGCCTGCAGCCGGGCAAGATGCTGCTCGTTGATCTGGAGCAGGGCCGCATCATTCCCGACGAGGAGATCAAGAAGCAGTTGGCCACCCGCCGCCCGTGGAAGAAGCTTTTGGAGCAGGGGCAGTTCAAGCTCAAGGAGCTGCCGGAGGTGGGCCAGTCCGCGCCGAAGACCAATGTCTCGCTGCTCGATCGCCAGCAGGCCTTCGGCTACACGCAGGAAGACATCCGCATGATCATGGCGCCCATGGCCAACACCGGCCAGGAGGCCGTCGGCTCCATGGGCACGGACACGCCGCTGCCGGCGCTCTCCGACAAGCCGCGGCTGCTATATGACTACTTCCACCAGCTCTTCGCGCAGGTGACCAACCCGCCCATCGACCCCATCCGCGAGGAGTCGGTGATGAGCCTCGTTTCCTTCATTGGTCCGCGGCCGAACCTGCTGGGGCTCAATGACGAGACGGTGCTGAAGCGGCTGGAGGTCTCCCAGCCCATCATCTCCAACAAGGGGCTGGAGAAGATCCGCGGTATCGGCGACATCTCCGACAACCAGTTCCGCACCATCACGCTGGACATCACCTATAACGTGGAGCGCGGGCCGGAGCACATGGAGGCGGCGCTCACCGACATCTGCGCACAGGCCGAGAAGGCCGTGCATGACGGTTACAACATCATCATCCTCTCCGACCGCCTCGTTGGGCCGGATCGTGTGCCCATCCCGGCGCTGCTCGCCACCTCCGCCGTGCACCATCACCTCATCCGCAAGGGGCTCAGGACGTCCGTCGGCCTGGTGGTGGAAACGGGCGAGGCGCGCGAGGTGCATCATTTCTGCACGCTTGCCGGCTATGGCGCGGAGGCCATCAACCCCTATCTCGCCTTTGAAACGCTGGAGCATCTCCGGCCCTATCTGGCCGAGGACATATCGGCGGAGGAGGCCGTACACCGCTACGTCAAGGCGGCGGACAAGGGCATTCTGAAGGTGATGTCCAAGATGGGCATCTCCACCTACATGTCCTATTGCGGCGCGCAGATTTTCGACGCCGTGGGTCTGAACTCCGAATTCGTGGAGAAGTATTTCGCCGGCACCAACACCGCCGTGGAGGGCGTGGGCATTCGCGAGATCGCCGAGGAGACCTTCCGCCGGCACATGCTGGCCTTTTCTGATGCGCCGGTGCTGGAAAACCTGCTGGACGTGGGCGGGCATTATCACCAGCGCGTGCGCGGCGAGCGGCACGTGTGGTCTTCAACCGCCATCGCCAACATGCAGCACGCCGTGCGCGGCAATATTCCGGAGAAGTATCGGGCTTTCGCTGAAGAGATCAACAAGCAGGGCCGTGAGGCCTGCACGTTGCGCGGCCTGTTCCGCATCAGAACCGCGGAGGAAATGGGCCGCAAGCCGGTGCCCATCGAGGAGGTGGAGCCGGCCGAGGAGATCGTGAAGCGCTTCTCCACCGGAGCCATGTCCTTCGGCTCCATCTCGCGCGAGGCGCATACCACGCTGGCGATCGCCATGAACCGCATCGGCGGCAAGTCCAACACCGGCGAGGGCGGCGAGGAGCCGGACCGCTTCAAGCCGTTGCCCAACGGCGATTCCATGCGCTCGGCCATCAAGCAGGTGGCCTCCGGCCGCTTCGGCGTCACCACCGAGTATCTGGTCAATTCCGACGTCATCCAGATCAAGATGGCCCAGGGCGCCAAGCCCGGCGAGGGCGGCCAGCTGCCCGGCCACAAGGTGGACGCGGTGATCGCCAAGGTGCGTCACTCCACACCAGGCGTGGGCCTTATCTCGCCGCCGCCGCACCATGACATTTATTCCATCGAGGACCTGGCGCAGCTCATCTTCGACCTGAAGAACGTCAACCCCAGGGCCGACATCTCGGTGAAGCTGGTGGCGGAAGTGGGCGTGGGCACCGTCGCCGCTGGCGTGTCCAAGGCGCGCGCCGATCACGTGACCATCGCCGGCTGGGACGGCGGCACCGGCGCCTCGCCGCTCACGTCCATCAAGCACGCCGGAAGCCCATGGGAAATCGGCCTTGCCGAAACCCAGCAGACGCTGGTGCGCAACCGGCTGCGCGGGCGCATCGCCGTGCAGGTGGACGGGGGCTTACGCACCGGGCGCGACGTGGTGGTCGGCGCGCTGCTGGGCGCGGATGAATTCGGCTTCGCCACCGCGCCGCTGATCGCCATGGGCTGCCTGATGATGCGCAAGTGCCATCTCAACACCTGCCCGGTGGGCATCGCCACGCAGCACCCGGAGCTGCGCCGGCGGTTCAAGGGCGCGCCGGAGCACGTCATCAACTACTTCTTCTTCGTGGCCGAGGAGGTGCGTGAATACATGGCCATGATGGGTTTCCGCACCTTCGACGAGATGATCGGCCAGACGGAGTTCCTCGACAAGGAAGAGGCGCTGGAGCACTGGAAGGCCAAGGGACTGGACTTCACCCGCCTGTTCGAGAAGCCGGACGTGCCCGACGACGTGGCCATCTATCACTGCGAGGAGCAGAAGCACCCGATCGACAACGTGCTTGATCGCAAGCTCATCGAGATCGCCCAGCCGGCGCTGGAGAAGGGCGAGCCGGTGCGGGCCGAAATCGCGGTGAAGAACACCGACCGCACCATCGGCGCCATGCTTTCCGGCGAGGTGGCCAAGCGCTACGGCCACGCCGGCCTTCCGGATGACACCATTCACTTCTCCATGCGCGGCACCGCCGGGCAGAGCTTTGGCGCCTGGCTGGCGAAAGGCATCACACTCGATCTCGTGGGCGATGCCAATGACTATGTGGGCAAGGGCCTCTCCGGTGGCCGCATCATCGTGCGCCCGCCGGAGAAGTCGGGCATCGATCCGGAGAAGAGCATCATCGTCGGTAACACGGTGCTCTATGGCGCCATCTGCGGTGAGGTCTATTTCCGCGGCATCGCAGGCGAGCGCTTCGCCGTGCGCAACTCCGGCGCCGTGGCCGTGGTGGAGGGCGTGGGCGATCACGGCTGCGAATACATGACCGGCGGCTGCGTCGTCGTCATCGGCCCCACGGGGCGCAACTTCGCCGCGGGCATGTCCGGCGGCATCGCCTACGTGCTGGACGAGGAGGGCGACTTCGAGCGCCGCTGCAACCTCGCCATGGTCGATCTGGAGCCGATCCCGGCCGAGGACGAGGCGGCGGAGGACGTGCTGCGCCGCGGCGAGATGGAGACGCACGGGCTGGTGGACGTGCTGCACGAGATGGACAAGCACGACGCCCAGCGCCTGCGCATCCTGCTGGAGAACCACAAGCGCTACACCAACTCGCCGAAGGCGGCGCACATCCTGGAGCACTGGGATGAGTATCTGCCGAAATTCGTGAAGGTGATGCCGGTGGAATATCGCCGGGCGCTCAAAGAACTGGCCGAGAAACAGGCCCGGGAAGGCGACCTGGAGAAGGAAATCGGCGTTGCCCCGTCACCGGCGGCGGAGTGATCTCAAACAAACGAAAACAATCAAAGGCCGGCGCGCGAAAGCAGCGCGCATGCCGGCGGGAGCAGACAGGGCTGAACCATGGGCAAGGTTACAGGGTTTCTGGAAATTCCGCGGCGCGACCGCGGCTATCAGCCGGTGGATGAGCGCATCCGCCACTGGGATGAGTTCGTCATTCCGCTGTCCGACGAGGAGCTGAAACAGCAGGCGGCGCGCTGCATGGACTGCGGCATTCCCTACTGCCACAACGGCTGCCCCATCAACAACCAGATCCCGGACTGGAACGACCTGACCTATCGCGGGGACTGGAAGACGGCCATCGAAAACCTGCACACCACGAATAACTTTCCCGACATCACCGGGCGCGTCTGCCCAGCGCCATGCGAGGCCGCCTGCACGCTCTATCTCGAGGACATTCCCGTCACCATCAAGACGGTGGAATGCCAGCTGGCCGATCATGCCTGGGAGCAGGGCTGGATTGTGCCGAAGCCCCCGGCGAAGAAAACCGGCAAGCGCGTGGCCATCGTCGGCTCCGGCCCGGCGGGGCTGGCCGCGGCCCAGCAGCTGGCGCGGGTGGGTCACGAGGTGCACGTCTACGAGAAGAACAAGTATCCCGGTGGTTTGCTGCGCTATGGCATTCCGGATTTCAAGCTGAACAAGAAAATCGTGGAGCGCCGCGTGCAGCAGATGGAAAAGGAAGGCGTGACCTTCCACACCGGCGTGCACGTGGGCGTGGATTTGTCCATCAAAAGCCTGCTTGATGAATTCGATGCCGTGCTCATGGCCGGCGGTTCGGAAAAACCGCGCGACCTGCCCATTCCGGGGCGCGATTTGCATGGCATCCATTTCGCCATGGAATTCCTCACCCAGGCCAATCGCCGCGTCTCTGGCGAGGGCCTGCGCGAAGGCGAGGAGCCGATCACGGCCGAGGGCAAGCACGTGCTGGTCATCGGCGGCGGCGACACAGGCTCGGACTGTGTGGGCACCTCCATCCGCCAGGGGGCGCTGTCGGTGACGCAGGTGGAAATTCTCCCGAAGCCGCCGGAGCGCGAAGACAAGCTGCTGACCTGGCCCAACTGGCCGCGGAAACTCCGCATCTCCACCTCGCAGGAGGAGGGCGCGGAGCTGATGTGGTCGGTGCGCACGGAGGAGTTCCTGGGCGACGAAGAGGGCCGGGTGCGCGCCGCGCGTATGGTCAAGGTGGATGAGAAGCTGCAGCCCATCGAGGGCACGGACTTCGAGCTCAAGGCCGATCTCGTGCTGCTTGCCATGGGCTTTGTGCACCCCGTGCACGAGGGCATGATCGAAGAGCTTGGCGATGCCCTGGAATTGGATGAGCGCGGCAACGTGAAGGCCGATGAAATCACCTATCAGACCTCCGTGCCGAAGCTTTACGTGGCCGGAGACATGCGGCGCGGTCAGTCACTGGTGGTCTGGGCCATCCGCGAAGGCAGGCGGGCAGCCGCCGCCATCGATGAAGCGCTCATGGGCGAAACCCTGCTGCCGCGCTGATAAACATCATAACGCGATAAAAAACCATCGCCCCGCCGGTTTCTTGTGCCTGCGGGGCCTTTTGCGTGGTCGCCTCCATCTACACTCGTCATACCGTAGATCAGCCGGTATCTAAGGACACAAACGCATGAGTTTGCGGCACGAGACCTAAGGCTTTCGCCGGGGTGACGAGATAAATGGCATTGGCGTGTCGTGTAATGTGGTTCGCCTCAAAGAAATTTGCATTCATCCTTGCGCGCGCCCGGTCTTCTCCGCCCGTTGCAGCCGTGCCGTCAGCCAGGGGCGGAACAGCATCGTGAGGACAAAACCGGTGACAAAGCCGCCGATATGCCCCCACCAGGCGATGTTCTGCCCGGTGCTGCCGCCAATGAGCACGGAGAACACCTGAAACCCGATCCAGCCGCCTAAGGCCCAGGCAGCGGAGATGCGCAAGGGAATGCGCATGAACAACAAGACCCACACCCGCGATTTCGGATAGAGCAACATGTAACTGGCCAATACGCCGGCCACTGCGCCCGAGGCCCCGATCATCGGCAGTTGCGATTCCGGCACCATCAGCGTGTGCAGAAGCGCCGCGGCGATGCCGCAGAGAAGATAAAAGGCGAAAAAACCGAGATGCCCGAACCCGTCTTCCACATTGTCGGCGAATACCCACAGAAAGGCCATGTTGCCGATCAGATGCAGCCAGCCGCCATGCAGGAACATGTAGGTCATGAGCGTTAAAAACCCGGGAATGACCACCAGGGCGGGATCGAGCACGGCCTGATGGGAGATCACCGCCGGAATTGCCCCGAAGGAGAGGGCCACGGCCTGCGCCTCCCGCTCCGCCAGCCCGTAGCGGGTCCAGAGAAAAATCGCCACGTTGATCAGCACGAGGCTCAAGGTCACCACCTGATAGCGGATGACCCGGATCCGCACGGAATCATGCAGCGGCAGGAACATGTCCCTTGCTCCCCGAGCCCGTAACGCCTCACATCTCCCGCTTGCGCCCCTCGCCGGGCACCCACAGCACGTCTCCGCCCGCATCTTTCGCCGCATGCCGCGCGGCCACGAACAGATAATCCGACAGGCGGTTGACATAGGCCAGCGCATCGCTGCCGACGCTGCCCGGTTCCGCCGCCGCCAGCTTGACCAGACTGCGCTCCGCCCGCCGGCAGATGGCGCGGGCCAGATGCAGATGCGCCGCAAGCGGCCCGCCTCCCGGCAACACAAAGGAGCGCAGCGGCTCAAGATCGGCATTCAGCGCATCGATACGCGATTCCAGCCAGGCCACCTGCGCCGCCACGATCTTCAGGCCGCCCTCGTTTTCCGCCTGCGGGGTGGCCACCTCGGCGCCAAGATCAAACAGATCATTCTGAATCAGCGACAGATCGGCATCGATGATCGCATGCGCCTCGGCATATGTGCGCGCAACGCCCAAGGCGGCATTGGTCTCGTCCACATCCCCGATGGCCATAAACCGCGGATCATCCTTGCGCCGCCGTGAACCGTCGGCCAGGCCGCTTTCTCCGGCATCGCCCGTTCGTGTATAGATGCGATTGAGCTTGACCATGCCGCCATTCCCCGCTGATCACTCAGGATACTTGATCAAACCGCCGGTCTCTCTCCGGTCAGTGATCCGCCCTTTGACTGGACTTGCCGGGCATCACACGGCAATTCTACATCACCGCTGCGGATTGTGAACGACCCGCACCGTTTCAGGGGATTTCAGGAGGCTGTCATGCCACGCTTGTTCACGGGGCTGGAAATACCGGAAACCATCGCCGAACGCCTGAACATGCTCAAGGGCGGCGTGCCCGGCGCCCGCTGGATCGAGCCGGCGGACTATCATGTCACCTTGCGCTTCATCGGAGACGTTGATGACGCCACCGCCCGCGAGATCGAGGAGCGGCTTTCAACCATCCATCAGCCGCCTTTTTCCATCCGTCTTTCCGGTCTGGACTGGTTTGGCGGCCGCAAGCCCCATTCCATTCATGCCCTTGTTGAGCCGAATGAGGCCCTAAGCCGCCTGCAGGCCGCCCACGAACGCGCCTGTCAGGCCGCGGGCTTGCCGGCCGAGGGCCGCCGCTTCATCCCGCATGTCACGCTGGCGCGCTGCCGCGGCGCCTCTCTGCCCGCCGTGCGCTCCTTTGTGCAGGCCCATGGCCTGTTCGCCACCGAGCCGTTTCCGGTCTCGCGCTTCGTGCTCTTTTCCGCCCGCCCCTCACGCGGCGGCGGCCCCTATCTGGTGGAACGCGCCTGGCCCCTGCAGGCCTGAGCCATGACCTGCGCTCGATGAAGATCCCGCCCGCATGGGACAAACCGGTATGTGCATGAAAAACGCCGCGCCAGAACGTCAGGAGGCCAGTTCCTTCATTTCGGCGCGGATCTGCTGCCTGAACATGTCGATGGGAACAAGCCGCCCCTTGCGGCGCACGTGCCAGAATGTCCAGCCGTTGCAGGCCTCCATGCCCTGAACATGTGCGCCGATCTTGTGAATGGAGCCGGTGGCATCACCCGCCACCAGCGAGCCATCCGCCCGCACCTTGGCGGAATAACGCTGCTGCGCATCCACCAGCACCTCGCCCGGCTTGATCAGGCCGCGCTCCAGCAGCATGCCGAACGGCACCCGCGGCTCGGCCCGTTTGCCGCGCGAAACCGAAAGCGCCTCGCCATTCAGCCGCCGTACCTTCGCAATCCGCGCCCGCGCTGCCTCGGCATAGGCGGCATCGCGCTCAATGCCGATGAAGCGCCGCCCAAGGCGCTTGGCTACCGCCGCCGTGGTGCCCGACCCGAGGAAAGGATCCAGCACGATATCGCCCGGCTTGGTGGAGGCCAGAATCACCCGATGCAAAAGCGCCTCCGGCTTCTGGGTGGGGTGCAGTTTCTTGCCCTTCTCGTCCTTGAGGCGTTCCGCGCCGGTGCAAATGGGCAAAAGCCAGTCGGAACGCATCTGAACATCGCCGTTGAGCGCTTTCATTGCTTCATAGTTGAAGGTGTAGCGCGCCTTTTCGCTCCGCGCTGCCCAGATGAGCGTCTCATGCGCATTGGTAAAGCGCCGCCCGCGGAAATTGGGCATGGGGTTGCTCTTGCGCCAGATGATGTCATTGAGGATCCAGAAGCCCAGATCCTGTAAGATTGTGCCGACGCGAAAGATGTTGTGATAGGAGCCAATCACCCACAGCGTACCGTCTGGCTTGAGAATGCGGCGGCATTCCGCCAGCCAGGCGCGGGTGAAATCGTCATAGGCCGCAAAGGAATCAAAGCGGTCCCACGCATCGGTCACGCCCTGAACGCGCGACTGATCCGGACGATGCAGGGCCTTGTCGGAAAGCTGAAGGTTATAGGGGGGATCGGCAAACACCAGATCGACGCTGCGCGACGGAATGCGCCGCAGCTCCTGCAGGCAGTCACCGACAATGACCTGATCCAGCAGCGGCTTGATATCCCCCTTGGCCTCAAAGCCCATGACCCTGACATCCCCCCTGACGCATGACAAACACACAGATCAAGGCCGCCTCTGGCCGCCTTTGCCCGAAGGCGTGCCATCCCCAGGCGACAGGGAAAGGATAGGGCCGGCCTGCACGGGGCTGAATCGCTTTTGTGTTTCGTGGTTAACGCCCCATTGACCATCGCCGCGGCTGAAAACGAAGCCTTTGCTTCCCATATAGACAGGAAAAGGGGCAGGCCCGGATATCCTGGAGCCTGTGGTGTGTCATTCAGGAAGGGGAGAAACCGAAATGAGCATAGAGGCCCATGTCGCCGTCGTGCGCAGCTGGAGCGTGCACATGTCCTTTCGCACGGCGGAAGGCGGCATCGCCCGCCATACCATCACCCTGAAATTCCGTCCCAACGGCGAGCCCCTGCGCCATGCCTATCTGCATTTCATCTCCGGCGGGCAGGGCAAGGAAAGCACCTATTCGGAAAGCAGCCTGTCCATCGCGCTGCCCTATGAGGAATTCCGTGACTGGCTGCATATCCTGCAGACGGAATCGCCGCTGACGTTCACCTGGACGGTGGACACCAAGAGCGGCAAGGTCATGGGCGTTTCCCTCTTCACCGGCGAGGAGCCCCCCGGCGAAGGTCTCGCCGATGCCGATTCGCAATAGATTTTGGCAGACCATGCTGTGTCTTCAGACAAGCACGCACCACCCGCACCCATTCTGTATGGGTGTGGGTGTTGCGCTCATTCTGCCCATGCAGGAATGATCCACCACCCTTTCGCATCCGGGCGGTCTGCCCGCCCGCGTGACCCTCCCGATCAAGGGCGCTCGCGAAAGGCGTTGGTGATGGGATACCGGCGGTCGCGGCCGAAGTTGCGCCGGGTGATCTTCACACCCGGCGCGGCCTGCCGGCGTTTGTATTCGGCCACATAGAGCATGTTCTGCACCTTGGCCACGAGCGCGACATCGAAACCATGCCGTTCGGCGATGTCTTCCACCGCCGCTTCCTCCTCGATCAGCCCGCGCAAGATGGCATCCAGCACCTCATAGGGCGGCAAGGTGTCCTGATCCGTCTGGTGTGGTCTCAGCTCCGCCGTTGGCGGACGCGTGATCACGCTTTCCGGGATCACGGGACCTTCCGGTCCGTGACAATCCGGCGGCCGCATCTGGTTGCGCAGGCGGGCGAGCCTGTAGACATCCGTCTTGTAGACATCCTTGATCGGGTTGAAGCCCCCGTTCATGTCGCCATAGAGCGTGGCATAGCCCACCGCCATTTCCGACTTATTGCCCGTGGTCAGCACCAGCGCGCCGAACTTGTTGGAAATGGCCATGAGGATGGTGCCGCGCGTGCGCGATTGCAGGTTCTCCTCGGTCACATCGAAGGTGGTGCCCGCGAACATGTCCTTCAGAGCGTCGAGAAAGCCCCTCACCGGCTTATGAATGGGCACCACGTCATAGCGCACGCCCAGGGCCTGGGCCACGTCATGCGCATCCTTGAGCGATTCCTGGGATGTATATTCATAGGGCAGCATCACGCAATGCACCCGCTCCGGCCCCAGGGCATCGGCGGCAATGGTGGCCACCACCGAGGAGTCGATGCCGCCCGACAGCCCCATGACCACGCCGGGAAACCTGTTTTTCTCCACATAGTCGCGCGTGCCCAGCACACAGGCGCGCCAGACCGCTTCCATGCCGAAGGGGCGCTCCGCACAGGTCTCCGGCAGAAAGCGCCAGCCCTCCGCCGTTTTCTCCAGCGCCACCGTCAGGGTATCTTCCGCGAAGGACTGCATGCGCCAGGGCACGTCCGGCTGCGTGTCATCAGGCGCGGGATGGGGGTTGACGGCAAAGGAGCCCCCGTCGAACACCAGCTCGTCCTGCCCGCCGACGAGATTGAGATAGGCAAGCGGCCGCCCGGTTTCGGCCACGCGCTCACGCATGAGATGCAGGCGCACATCGAACTTCTCCACCTCGAAAGGCGAGCCGTTGATCACGATGAAGGCATCCGCCCCCTTTTCCGCCAGATGGGCGCAGACCTGGGGTTTCCAGGCATCCTCACAGATGGGAACGCCAAGACGCACCCCCCTGAATTCCACCGGATCCGGCAGCGGGCCGGCCGTAAACACCCGCTTTTCGTCAAAAACGCCATAGTTGGGCAGGTCATGCTTGAAGCGCAGGGCCTTGATCGCCCCGTCGGCCAAGAGCGCCACAGCGTTGTAGGGTTTGTCCCCATCCAGCCACGGCGTGCCCACGATCACACCCGGACCGCCCGCATGCGTCTCTTTCGCCAGCGCCTCCACCGCCCGCATGCAGGCGCGCACGAAAACCGGACGCATCACCAGATCCTCCGGCGGATATCCGGCGATGAACAGCTCCGGCAGGATGACGAGATCCGCTCCATCCGCCCGCCCCTCGGCCAGGGCGGAACGGACGCGCGCGGCATTGCCCTCGACATCGCCGACAAGGGCATTCAGCTGGGCAAAGGTTATGCGCAGACGCGTGCTCATGAGCACGATGTTTACGGGGCCATGCGCCTGAAAGCAATGCGCGTAAGGGTCTATGACAAATCAGTAATACGCCCATTAAGGGTGTTTTAAGACCTGTCGGATACAACCTTGGGTGTTCCTGGTCGAACGTCCCTTGTGTCTTCGTTCCCTATGACGGTGGAAGACAGAAGAAACGAAGCCACTCGTCATTCCGTCTCTGCCGACGACGGGGCGAAGAGCGGTACGGCGGGCAGCCCGGAAAGGGCGGCCCGCCGTGCCCGCCACAGGCTTATCAGGGCTCTGGCCCAGGACTTCCGAACCCCGCTGGACCTTATCATCGGCAACGCTGACCTTCTTCTTTCCCCCGATCACGCCGGCCGTCTCGATCCGGAGATGCTGCTGTCGGTCAAGACCATGCGCTCCGCCGGCCGCATCCTGTTGCGCAACATCACCGATCTTTTGGACCTCATGCGCCTGGAAGCCGGTGAAGTGCATCCGGAGCCGGAAGGAGTCTCCCTTCAGGCAATCATCGATCGCGCCATGTGTGGACTCGCCGCAGAAGCGGCGGAACGCGACATATCCCTCGCCGCGGAATTCTTCTGGCAACAAGAGCCGCAAGTCCATCTGGATCGCCGCCTGCTTCTGCAAGGCTTGAATCGTCTGTTCCGGCATGCTCTGGCTGTTAACGGGCCGGACGGGCATGTCGCCATGCGCTGCTGGCGCACGACGGGTGAACGGGAAGAGGCGCACATGGCCGTTTTCTTCGGCCTTGGTATCTATAGTGCCGATCACTTAAGGCGCGCCTGGGAGGACGAAGCCGGCCTGCCCGAACTGGGCCTGAGCGATCTGGCCAGCAATCATGCCCTGCCTCTTGCGCGCGGGCTTCTCGGCATGGGCGGTGCAAGGCTTGCCCTCTCACTTGCGCCCCATGAAGACATCCAGGCCCTGCTGAACCCGGACGTTCGCGCAAAGACAACGTGCAAAGACGCCATTGCACGTTTCGCCGATTCCCTGAACACGGAAAGCCGCGCCTGCCTGCTCGTCAGCTGGCCTGTGCATTGGCCACGGGGGAGGAAGAAGAAAAAGGCACACTGAAATGCAGCCGCACTGCAGCGGTTCATCACGTCCCTCCCCTTTCTGAAACAGAAGCCGCATGACGAAAAGCGAAAGGCCGCCCTGCCGGACGGCCTTCAACATTCCGGATCATTCATGGGAACGGGCAATCAGTGAAGCCGCTCACTGATCGTCTTGACCGAATCGTCGATCAGCTTCGTGGCTTTCGCTCCCTTGATGTGCTTGCGCAGAACCTCTTCTGCCGTGGCGACCGAAAGCTCGGCGGCATGGGTGCGAATGTCCTGCACCGCCTCGATCTCCGCGCGCTTGATGGCATCCTCCGCCGCGGCCCGCCGCCGCTCTATCATGGCCTCGAAATCCCGCCGCATTTCCGCCGCCAGGGCCTCGGCTTCCTGCTTGGCCACGTCAAGGATCTCCTGCACGTCCCGTTCCGCCTGCTTGCGCTTGGCTTCGTGGCTGGCCAGAAGTTTCTGGGCCTCCTCGCGCAACTTGCGCGCATCTTCCAGCTCCTGGCGGATGAGATCGGCCCGCTCGTCGAGAATGGCGCCAACGCGCGCCGGCACCTTGTAATAAAGCGCTGCGCCGACGAGAATCACGAAGGCCACGGCCACCCAGAATTCGATATCCGACAGGAGTTCGAGCATCATCCGCCTCCTTGCACCAGCACGCGAAAAATGAGCGCCAAAAAAGGAGCCTATCCGCGCAGTCTTTTTTCCAGCGCGCTTTTCAGCTCCTTCTCCTCCACCGTCTCACCCGCCACTTTGGCCACAATCTCGCCGGCGAGATCCGTAACGGCCTCTTCAATGCCCTTCAGGGCCTTCTCCTTGGCCTCGCGCACCTGTTTCTCGGCAAGGGCAATCTTCTCCGCCAGCTCCGTTTCGATGCGCTGGCGCTCCTCGCTCAGTTCCCGGGAAATTTTCTCGCGTGTCTCGGCGATCATCGCCCGCGCCTGCTCTCGCGCATCCCGGATCGCCGTCTCATAGGCCTCAAGCGCCGCCTCAGCATCGCGCCGCAGCCGTTCGGCCTCCTCGATATCGTCCTGAATGCGCGAGCGCCGGTGTTCGATGGCTGCGCCGATGGCCGGAAGCGCCTTCCTGGCCACGATCCAGTAGAGAAGGCCGAAGGTGATGATCAGCCAGAAGATCTGAGACGGATAGGTGGATATCTCCAGGTGCGGCATGACCTGATTTCCTCTCGCAGATGGCTCCGGCAAGGCGCCTCATCCCGCCGATCCCGGGCGGAATGCCGAAGACCGGCGGGATGATGAGTTCTTTCAGAAAAACCTGCACATGCCAGGCCCGAAGCTCCGCCCGGCTTCTCCCGTTATCGCCCGATGAAGGAAAATCAGGCATACAGGATCAGCATGGCGAGACCGAAACCGATCAGACCGGTCGCCTCCGCCAGGGCGAAGCCCATGAGCAGGTTCATGCGCTGGCTGTCTGCTGCAGCGGGATTGCGCAGGGCTCCGGCGAGATAGTTGCCGAAGATGTGACCGATACCGATGCCGGCACCTCCCAGAGCGACCGCTGCCAGACCGGCGCCGATGTAGCGTGCAGCTTCAGCTTCCATGGACCACACTCCTTTGATTGGTTGAAAGGGTTGTTTCGTTGTTTCCTTTGTTGGCCTTCCGGCCTGTTGCCGGATTGCTGCTTTGCTCCAATCCGTTCCTGCTTCAGTGATTCATGTGCAGGGCGTCGTTGAGATAAATGGTGGTCAGCAACGCGAACACGAACGCCTGCAGAAAGGCCACCAGAAATTCCAGAGCCGTGATCGCCACCAGAATTGCCAGCGGCAGCCAGCCGCCAAGAATGCCCAGCATGATCACGAAGGCTCCAAAAATCTTGAACAGGATGTGCCCCGCCGTCATGTTGGCCGCCAGGCGGATGGACAGGGTGATCGGCCGCAGCAGATAGGAAAACACCTCAATGGGCACGATCAGCGGCAACATCAAGAGAGGCACCCCCTTGGGCACGAACAGGCGAAGATAACCCGCCCCATGCTTGATGAAGCCCACCACGGTGGCCAGCACGAACACGAAGATCGCCAGCGTGAAGGTGACGGCGATATGGCTGGTGACCGTGAAGGAGTAGGGAATGAGGCTTAGGGTGTTGGCCGCAAAGATGAACATGAACAGGGTGAAGATGAGCGGAAAGAAGGCGCGGCCGGCGTCTCCCAGGGTATCGCGCACCATGCTGGCGACGAATTCGTAGGAGACCTCCTTCATGGATTGCCAGCGCCCCGGCACCAGGCGCGTACCGCCGCCCAGCAGGAACACGGCCAGCACGACAAGCGTGATCACCATCCACAGCGAGGAATTGGTGAACGACAGATCCAGCGCCCCGATCTTGAGCGGCACGATCGGCTGAATTGCGAACTGATGCAGGGGATCGATCCCCTTTTCAGCGCCATGCTCGGCTGCGGCCGCCGCCGCTTCCGCTGCCATGTTCGCTGCACTCGCCATGTTCGGCTCCGTCATGTCGAATGACGCCATCCGCCCCGCCAGCCTTGGCAAAGAGGGCGGATGCCGTTCCGATTGCGACTGCCTTCCGCGATATGACGGACACAACGTGCATCCGTCATCCGGATCGCGCCCCTTTTATCCTTGTCCGCGCACAATCTCAACGGCCAATTTCATACGTCATTGGGCGGATTGCCGCAGGTTTCGCCCTTTCTTCCGCCATGCGAATGCAAGGGCGCCCGCTCTGTCTCCGCGTCCTTTTCCGAACCTCGCGTTTTCATTTCCCCGCGCATGATGTTGCGCACGGCCGCGGCAAGGCCAATCAGCAGGAAAAGAACGATGAAAAGCGGACGCGTGCCCGCCCAGCGGTCCAGCCAGTACCCGATGAACAGACCAAAGGCGATGCCCGCCGCCAGCTCCGCAAGCAGGCGCACGGCCGTATTCAGGGCCGCTCCTGCGTCTCTTGCCGCGCCTGCCTCGCCCTTGCGCCGGCTGCCTCGCGTCGCCTTGAAGCGCTCAATGCGCGCTTTCAGCTCCTCAAGCCGGGCCTGCTCATCCGCCCCGCCGGGGCGATCCTTTTGAAGCGTGCGAAGCTCTTTTTCTTTTCGCGGCGAAGGCATCATGCTGATTAATTATCATTACGGGGCAGGCGCCTGAGAAAGGCTTCACCGCCCCGGACCGTTCAGGCGCTCTTCCACATGATCGGCAAGGCCGCGCGCCGCCTCTTCCAGAAGGGACAGCACATAGGCAAATCCCTCCTCGCCGCCATAATAGGGATCCGGCACCTCATCCTCCGGAGCGGAGGGCGCAAACTCCATGAACAGCCGCACCTTTTCCGCATGTTCCGGCCCGGCCATGCGCAAAAGGTGATCCAGGTTTTCACGATCCATGGCCAGCACAAGATCATAATGCGCAAGGTCCTGTCGCGTCACCTGCCGTCCGCGCAGATGGGCAATGTTGTAGCCCCGCGTCCCTGCCGCCTTCACCGCCCGCGGATCCGGCGGCTCGCCTACATGCCAGTCGCTGGTGCCAGCCGAATCGATCTCCACGCGCTCACCCAGGCCCCGACGCGCGATCTCGGCGCGGAACACGCCCTCGGCCATGGGCGAGCGGCAGATGTTGCCCAGGCAGACAAAAAGGATCTTCATGAAGCCTTAACCTTCCCGTCAATGCGTGTCAGGAAGCCATGCTCCCTGACGAAGAATTAAGGTGGTTTTGCGCCCGCATGCTATAGAATGGATAGGGACATGTGCCAATGCCTCTGTCCGGAAACCTTTTGCCGCAACAGTTGCATTCCGGAAACGGAATCGCCATATGGCGCAAAGCGGCTTTCCGGCATAAGATGGCAGCACACAGAACGCATGGAGAGAGCGCCTCTCCGGACAAACATGCACGAACCATTACCAACGCAACAAACATCGACGAGGGAACGGAGCAGACGCACATGAACAGATACGATCTCAGACCGACGGCGCAGACCGACGCCCGCGTTGGCGCCCGCGCCCGGATTGACGAAGGCCTGCGCAGCTATATGCTGCGGGTCTACAACTACATGGCGCTCGGCGTGGCCTGGACGGCCATCGTCACCCTTTTCCTGGGCCTCAATCCGCCGCTGATGCTCACGCTGGCCACGGGCATCGGCATGTGGGTTGTCTTTTTCGCCCTGCTGGCCCTGGGCTGGTTTGCGCCGCGCCTGATCTTTTCCGGCAATGCCGCAACCGCCTGGCTGGCCTATTTCGCCTATGCCACGCTCTGGGGCGTGCTGATCTCGCCGATGGTCTTCTTCTACCTCAGCATGAACCCGGCCATCGTCGTGCGCGCCTTGCTGATCACGGCCATCACCTTTGGCGCCACATCCCTTGCCGGATACGTGACGAAGAAGGATCTTTCCGGCTTTTCCGGGTTCTTCTTCATGGCCTCCATCGGTCTGCTCATCGCCATCGTGGTGAATGCCATCTTCTTCCAGTCCACAATGGCGAGCCTGATCACCTCCATCCTGGTGGTTCTGCTGTTTGCCGGCGTCACGGCCTGGGAGACTCAGACCATCAAGCAGATGTATGTGGAGGGTGATCTGCCCGAGATGGCGCGCTCCAAGGCCATCTTTGGCGCCTTTGCCCTTTATGGCAGCTTCGTCACGCTGTTCATCCACATCCTGAACATTCTGGGCATCATGAGCAGCGATGACTGAGCGCCGCGCTCCCTGAAGCTGCAGATTCGCAGATTCATTTCTGCAGCCTTCAGTGATCAGGAGACACACAGGATTTTCCGGCCCGGCATCAGGCACGATGCCGGGCTTTTTTATCCCTCACGCTCATATGCAGACATGCGCCGCCCCAATGGGCCCTCACACCGTCTCGCCTAAAAAGAGAGGCGTTGGGCAATGTCTTGAGCATAGGGTTGCGAAACTGACGCAAACCGACGCCTGATCGCCACGATTTCGGCACGATTTCATCACCCTCTGGTCATCAGCATGGATGATTCTTTTACGCGTTGCCTCAGCAGAAGGCCCGGCACCCGGCAGGATGTTGCGCGGCAGACGGTCCAGCCAAGCCCCCCAGCCCCGTTCCGTCTGCCCGCTCCCGCCAAAAGGTGCCGGGCCGCTTTTTTACTCACAAGGCCGGAGCCCCCATCCGGAAACCAAAACAGGCTCCGGAAAGAACCAGAGCCTGCATGATGCACGATTGTTGGATAAGAAAACCAACCTGTCACATCTTTTTGGGCAGGCGGTATTCCTTGTGACACGCCTTGCAGCCGTCATTGCCAAGGGCCATCACCGCCTTGGCCAGCTTCTCTTTCGTATCCGCCCCTTCGATCTTGCCGGCAAGAGTAATGGCCTTGTCGAAAAGGGCGTTGAACTCATCCTTCATCAGCCAGATTTCCGGCTTGGCGCGTGTCTCGCCCTTGTCGGAGCCTTCAGGAAAGTTCGCCTTGGCTTTCTCAAGTGCGGCCATGAGCGCCTTGGCATGCGCTTTCACCGCCGCCGCATCAAAGGCCATCTCACCCTTCACCATGCCCACAAGCGGCTTGAAATTCTTCTTCGCCTCCTTCATGGCCATCTTGCGCTCGGCAATGGGGCCACCCTCCGCCCCGCCTTTCATCATGCCGGACGCCATGACCATGCCGGCCATGGCAACCATGCCGGTCGCAAACGCAGCCACCGCCAAACGTTTCTTCATGCCTGTCATTGTTTCCATCCTCTTGATAGGACCAAACCCTGTTTGGAGCCGCCATGGGACGGCCCGCTCACATGAAAATCCCCTGTCCTGCCCATGCGCTTTCGCATGGCTGTCCCGCGGGGAATGCTGGGGAGCACATCCAATTTATCATTATTCTAATGTGCATCAACGAAAAAGTGCCGAAATGCCCTGTTCCCGCTCTGACAATTTCGTGAGCGGCGCCTTGCCGTTGCGCGATGAAGAAATCAGGAGTGCTTGGTTCCGCGCCGCTTTTGGCCTATCAGAAAAATGAAACTTGAAAGCCACATCCGCTTCGGGGACTTCGGCCATGAACCGCCTGCACAAGATTCTGATCGCCATTTTGTCTGCCGCTTTCCTTGCCGCCTGCGGTGCCGCTGGCAAGCCCGAACCGCCACCGGGAGCCAAGAAACCGGATCCGGACCGCGAGATCGTTCTCGATCCGTTGATCCGCGAGCGTTAACACTTAGAAGACGCAATCAATTCTCCAGAGACCACAGGATGGATTGTTCCCTCAGGGACGAGGATCTTCATGCATCATTTTGAATACAGAAACGGCATTCTCCATGCCGAAGACATCCCCATCCCCCGCATTGCCGAGGAGGTGGGCACACCGGCCTACATCTATTCCCAGGCCACCATCCTGCGTCACTTTGATGTTTTCGATGCGGCCTTCGCCGGTGATCCGCATCTGGTCTGCTATGCCGTGAAGGCCAATTCCAATCAGGCGGTGCTCAGGCTGCTTGCCGATCGCGGTGCCGGCTTCGATATCGTTTCCGGCGGCGAGCTGGAGCGCCTGCGCGCGCTTGGTGTGCCTGGCGAACGCATCGTCTATTCCGGCGTGGGCAAGACGGCGCAGGAAATGGCCGCGGCGCTTCAGATGGGCATTCGTTGCTTCAACGTCGAATCCTGGCCCGAGCTGGAAAGGCTCTCCCGTGTCGCCATCGGCGTGGGCAAGACGGCTCCTGTCTCCATCCGCATCAACCCGGATGTGGATGCCAAAACGCACGAGAAGATCAGCACCGGCCGCCGCGCCGACAAGTTCGGCATCTCCTGGCTCGCTGCCCGCGAGATCTATGCCCGCGCCGCCCGCCTGCCCGGCATCACCATCCGCGGTGTGGACATGCATATCGGCAGTCAGATCACCGATCTTGAACCGTTTGAGCGGGCCTTTGCCCTGCTGGCGGAGATGGTGGAACAGCTCCGCGCCGACGGGCATGACATCCGCCATGTCGATCTCGGCGGCGGCCTGGGCGTGCCCTATCACGGCGATACCGACATTCCGCCCCATCCCGACGACTATGCCGCCATGGTCCGCCGCATCTTCGGTCACCTCGATGTGGAATACCTTATCGAGCCGGGCCGGCTCATTGTCGGCAACGCCGGCATCCTCATCGGCCGCGTCCTCTATGTGAAGGAGCAGGAGGACAAGATCTTCGTCATTACCGACATTGGCATGAACGATCTCATCCGCCCCACGCTCTATGAAGCCTTTCATCACATCCTGCCGGTGCAGCAGCGCCCCGATGATGCGCCGCTGTTCACCGTTGATGTTGTGGGGCCGGTTTGCGAAACCGGCGACTATATCGCGCGCGATCGCGCTCTGCCGCAGCTGGAGCCGGGCGAACTCATCGCGGTCATGACCGCGGGCGCCTATGGCGCCGTGCAATCCTCCTGTTACAACACCCGCCCGCTGGCGCCGGAGGTTCTCGTGAACGGCGAGACATTCGCCCTTGTCCGCCCCCGTTTCGAGATCAGCGACATCATCGGCCTCGACAGGCTTGCCCCCTGGCAGTGATACCAAGTTGTGTAAAGGCTGACCGGTGAAATCGCCCCGCGCCCCCACCCAAGCCCTTGTTTTTCATAATTGGGGGGTTGGGTGGGGGCGTGGGGCGGTGGGCGGTTCATTATGCAGGGTGGTATGAGAGGCTCCTTCAGCAATCTTCTTGTTCGCAATTGACAATCATCAAGTACCTGTGCCCCTCCTGCCGCCATAGGAAGGGCCGCCTTTTTGGCATGAGGGGAAGGAAAACACTCAGGAGAGGGTCTGCATGCGCGCGTTCTGGCGTGGAAGTCTTTTTGCGGCCATTGGTCTGATCGTGCTTGGCGCCATTCTCTGGGGCGGTTTTCTCACCGCGCTGGAGGCCACGAACCGCACCGGTTTCTGCATCTCCTGTCACGAGATGCGGGACAACATCTGGCCCGATTACAAGCAGTCCGCCCACTATGCCAACCGCACCGGCGTGTCTGCCGAATGTGCGGACTGTCACGTGCCCAAGGCCCTGGGGCCAAAGCTGTGGCGCAAGCTGCTGGCCGCCAACGATCTGTGGCACACGATCATCGGCAGTGTGGATACGCCTGAGAAGTTCGAGAAAAAGCGCCTCACCCTCGCCAGGCGCGTCTGGGCCCGCATGAAGGCCAGTGATTCCGGTACTTGCCGCTCCTGTCACAATGCCGAGCGCATGGATCCTGCCCGTCAGGCCCGCTTCGCCCGCCGCATTCATGAGGATGCCTTCAGGCAGGGCAAGACCTGCATCGACTGCCACAAGGGCATCACCCATCGCCTGCCGAAGGACATGCCAAAGGAAGAGCGGCTGGTGGAAGACACCAGCAAGTGGAAGGACGATCCCGATTACGCCGAAGAGATCATGATGACCTGCGCGCCCTGCCACGGCCCCAAGGGGCAGGGCAAGCCGGACGGTACCTATCCGCGCCTCGCCGGGCTTGATCCGGTCTACCTCGCCCGTCAGCTGCGCGCCTTCAAGGCGAGAAAACGCATCAACATTCCCATGCAGCCCTACGCCACCGAGCGCGAACTGCCGGAAGAGGACGTACAGATCATCTCGCTCTATCTCTCCCGCATCAAGCTGCCCAACCGCCTGGGCAAGATCGACAAGAAGAATTTCGATCCGCTCGCGGTGCTGCAGCGCTCCAAGATGGTGGTGAACGTGCCCCTGTGGCGGCGCGGCAAGGTGGAGGCCGGCGCCCGCCTCTACGCCCGGGAATGCGCCGGCTGCCATGGCAAAAAGGGAGAGGGCGACCCCAACCGCGCCATTCCGCCCCTGACCGGACAGTACAGCGCCTATCTCAAGCGCCAGATCAAGGCCTTCGCCGAAGGCCGCCGGCAGCATGACGATCCGCGCGATGCCGCCATCTTCGCAAGCTTCAGCGAAGGCGAGATCGACGACATCCTCGCCTGGCTCTCCGTTCAGGACGACTGAACGGCCCACCCCTGAAAACGATGTGCGGGGCGGTCGGCTCCGATCGCCCCGCAAACTGTGCCTTGCTGCCGAAAAAGCGGTGCACGAGCTGCTTACCGCAATGGGGATGCAAGCCTGATCATGCCCTTGTCCCTGATTGGCCAGGCGTTATGATGCGTGCATGCGCAAGATCCTGAACATCCTCTTCGTTTCTTTCCTGCTGGCAGGTGGTGAGGCCTCCGCCGTTTCCGCGGCGCCTAAGGCGGTTCCCGCACCCCCGAAGGCTGAAAAGACAAAGCCCGATGCCGGCAAGGATACCCGCAGGAATGCGGATCCCGGCCAAACCCGCGCCGATCTGCTCGATTCGCTGTTTGCGCGCCTGCATCAGGCTGATGATCCCGCCACCGCTTCCGTCATCGCGCAAAGCATCCGCGACATTCTGGCAAAACCGGATTCCCCTTCTGCCGCCGTCTTGCTGTCTCAGGCCGATCGCGCCTTGAAGGCGGGACGCATCGATGTCGCCCTTGATCTTCTCGATCTGCTCACCGAGCGCTACCCCGAGTTTGCCGAAGGCTGGTATCGCCGCGCCCTTGCCCGTTATCTCATGGAGGATCGCAAGGGCGCCCTTGCCGATCTTGACAGAACACTTGCGCTGGAGCCGCGCCATTATGAGGCATGGATGACCAAAGGCTCCATCCTGCAGGAGATGAAACGCTTGCGCGAGGCGCTCACGGCCTTTGAGGCGGCCAGCACCATCTATCCTGCGCTCAAATCGGCGCAGGATGCCGTGCGCGAGCTGCGCTTCAAGCTTGATCAGCAGATCTGATCGCCCCGTCCATCACCATCCCGGCGCGGCGCGAACGCGGAGCATGCACCACAAGCATGTCTCTTCCGGCAAACGCCTTTAGCCACCGAGGAAGAGACGGCCTACGTCCGGGTCTTCCAGCAGTTCATCGCCCGGTCCGGCCTTGGCCAGCTGCCCGGAAACCAGAACATAGCCGATATCGGCGAACTCCAGCCCCTTTTTTGCGTTCTGCTCGACCATGATGATGGTCTTGCCTTCCGTGCGCTGCAGATCATCGAGAATTTCAAACACCATGTCGATGAACCGCGGCTCCAGACCGATGGAGGGCTCATCCACCAGCAGCACCTCAGGCTCCATGACCAGGGCGCGCGAAATCTCCAGAAGCCGCCGCTCACCGCCGGAGAGCACCCGCGCCGGCTGGTTGCGCCGCGCCGCCAGCCGCGGATATTTCTCAAAGACGCGCTCGGCCGCCTCTTTCGCCTCTTCCGGCCTGTCCTTGAGAAAGCCGCCCATCCACAGGTTCTCTTCCACCGTCATGTCGGGGAAGACGGAATTGTCCTGCAGGATATAGGCCACGCCGGCTTCCTTCAGCTTCTGGTTCGGCTTCATGTGGGTGACATCCCGCTCGCCGATGCGGATGACACCGGAATAGATGTTGGTGAAGCCGAAAATGGAATGCAGCACTGTGGATTTGCCCGCGCCGTTCGGGCCGATCAGACACAAGGACTGCCCCTTGCCCAGGCGCAGCTCCATGCCGTGCAGAATTTCCATGCGCCCATAACCGGCGTGAAGCTTCTCAATGGAAACAAAAGCATCGCCCCCGGCCAGATGCAAAAGCTCCTCCGGCGTCGGCGCGTTTTCGGCGATCCTTTCCGCCTCCCGCGCCACGGCGTCCACGGACATCACCACATCCACGCCGCCCTCGCCATAGCCGGAGATGCGGCGCCGGCGCTCTTCCTCGCTCTCGCCTGTGCGTTTGTCCCTGTTGTCCTCGGCCATCGTCAGTGCGCTCCCAGATAGGCGTCGATGACGCGTGGATCGTTGCGGATCTCCTCCGGCTTGCCCTCGGCCAGCATCTCGCCATGGGCCAGGCAATAGATGCGTTCCGCCAGATTCATGATCACCCGCATGTTGTGCTCGATCACCAACAGCGTAATGCCCAGCTCCTCGTTGGCACGCCTGAGCCGGTCGATGAGGCCGTTGATCAGGGTGGGGTTGATGCCGGCCGTCGGTTCGTCCAGCAGCAGCATGTCGGGCTCGTTGATCAGCGCCATGGCGAATTCCAGCAGCTTCTGCTGGCCGAAGGAAAGATCACCGGCATAATGATAGCGTTTGGAATAAAGCCCGACGAACTCGAGAAGCTCCTTGGCCCGCTCGATCCCCACCGAATGCCGGGAATGCAAAAGGTCGAAGAAACCGCTTTTCCGCTCCGGCAGGGAAATGAGCATGTTCTCCATCGCGGTCATGCGCCCGTAAATGCGCGTCTGCTGAAAGGTGCGCAACAGGCCGCGCCGGGCGATGGCGCCCACGCGAAGCCTGGAGATCTCCTCCCCCTTGAACCAGATCTCGCCTGCATCGATGGGATGATATCCCACGATGGAATTGAACAGGGTCGTTTTACCTGAGCCGTTCGGGCCGATCAGCCCCACGATTTCGCCCCGCTTCACCTGCAGCGACACGTTGCGATTGGCGATCACGCCGCCGAAAGCCTTGGACACATTGCGCACATCCAGAAGCGGCCGGCTCATGGCGTCAGCTCCCCTTTCTGGCATCGGCGGCCTCCATTTCCTCCTCCGTAGGTCCGAAAATTTCCGGCCAGCGCTCCTTGAGCCAGCCCACGATTCCCTGCGGGAAGAAAACGACGATGATCACAATCAGCGCACCCAGCGCCACCCGCTGCCAGCCCAGCAGGAACGTCCAGAACAGCTCCTTGGTGATGTAGAACACCGCCGCGCCGATCACCGGGCCCCACAGCGTGCCCATGCCGCCGAGAATGGCCATCAGGATCATCCACACGCCGATCTCCGCGCCGTTGAAGGCGACATCGATGGGATCGATGAACTTGGAGATGTTGCCATAGATGCCGCCGGCAATGCCCAGGAAGAAGGCGGAAAGCGCCCAGGCGATGATCTTGTTGCGCGTGGTGCGGTGGCCCATGGCCTCCGCCTTGTCCTCATCGTCACGAATGGCGTTGATCGCCAGGTGATAGCGCGTGGAATACAGCCAGGCGAGAAAGCCGAAGGTGACGGCGGCCAGCGCGAAGCTGAGGTAGTAGAACAGGATGGTGGTATCGATCGAATCGGGAGGCGTCGGTGTCACCATGCCCGATCCGGCACCGATGAATTCCCAGCCCGAGGCCAGTTCACCCGCCGCCACCGCCAGCCCCAGCGTGGCAATGGCGAAATAATGCCCGCGCATGCCGAGGATCAGGCTGCCGAGCAGCAGCGCAACGAGCGCCGCAATTACGCCTCCGACAGGCAGGCCCACGGCCAGCCCCGTATAAAACTGCGCGGCATCGAAGACGAATTCGGTGCCGCCGCCCTTCGCCGCCGTATAGGCCGCCACCGGATAATAAAGCCCCACCTGCACCACCGCTGCGGCATACATGCCGATGCCGAAGAAGACGATGTTGCCGAAGGAATTGTAGCCCATCTGCCCGCCGACGAGGTCCCACGTCAGCGCCAGCACGATGAACAGCCACAGCTTGGAGAACTGCGAGACATAGGCGGGAAACAGCCAGGGGCCGAAAAGCCCGAGGAGCCCCAGCGCGACGACTGCGAGGATGCTGACCAGGCGCTTGTTCATGGAGCCGCCCTCCTCACTTCAGATACTGCCGCCGCTGCGCCAGCCGCCACTGCCGCCACACGAGCACCACCACCAGCAGCAGGAAGACGAAGGCGAGCTGGAATTCCGTGCCCAGCAGGAAGCCGGCGAACTGTTCCGCGACACCCAGCCCCAGGCCCGAGGCGATCACCCCGACCAGATTGCCCAGGCCCGCCAGGATCACGATCATGAACGAGCGGATCGTGTAAGGCAGGCCCATATAGGGATGGATGGAATAGGCCATGACCACCAGCGCACCCGCCGCACCGCACAAGGCGGCATTGATGGCGTAGGTGGCGGCATAGACACGGTCGGTGTCGATGCCGAGAATGCGCGCGGCGCGGGCGTTCTGCGCGGTGGCGCGGATGGCCTGTCCCATGCGCGAGCGCTTCAGGAACAGCCACAGCCCGAAACCGATCACGAAGGCCAGCACGAAGGCCAGCGCCTTGATGTGCGGCACCGTGACCATGTTGTCGAACAGATAGGAGATCCCGAGATTGCTCTCCGCCGTGCGCACATCGGAGCCGAAGATCTCGTTCATCAGCTGCTGCAGCATGATGGAGATGCCGAATGTGGCCAGCAGCGAAATGAACATGTCGGCATCGACGATGCGCCAGATCACCAGCCGGTAAAGCCCCCAGCCGAGGATGAAGAGGACCACGGCGGCGATGGGAATACCCGCCAACGGCGGCAGGCCGAACTGCATGGCCAGAAGCGTGATGAATCCGCCGAGTATGACGAACTCGCCCTGGGCGACGTTGATGATGTTCATCACGCCCCACACCAGCGCCATGCCGAAGGCGGCCAGCGCGAAAATGGCGCCGATCCACAGCCCGTCGAGCAAAAGCTGGATGTTGAAGATGGGAGCGTTAATGAGCAGCGACAGATTGTTCACGGGATCCGCCCTCCGCGCGACATCGCTGAAAACGAGGCAATGGGCCTTGAACAGTGCGCCGCATGCCGGCCGCCCCCCTAATTACGGGGCGGCCGGTGCATGCGTCAGGCCGTTCTGGTGATGATCACTTGCGCTCAGACCACTTCGGCCGCGGGATCACAGCCTTCGCCTCGGCCCATTTCGACGGCGCCACCACCACGTACTTTCCATTCAGCACCTGATAGAGCACCATGGGCTTGGCGATGTTCTTGCCCGTCTCGTCGAACTTGACCGGACCGTAGAACGTCATGAGATCCGTCTTGGCCAGCGCATCGCGCACCTTCTGCGGATCCAGCGACCCGGCCCGCTCGAAGGCGTCCTTGTAGACAAGGAGCGCCGCGGCCGATTCGGCGGCCTGATAGGGCGGATCGTAGTTGTAGGTCTTCTTGAACAGCTTGGCGAAATCCATCGCCGAGCCGAAGATCTTGTCGGAATACTTCAGCGTCGGCGCCCACTGCGAGGCACAAAGCGTATATTCGGCCGCCTTGCCGAACTTCTTGATGATCTTGGCGGAATCGCAGTGGGTCATGGCCACGACCGGCACGTCCACCTTCATTTCCGCGATCTGGCGCACCGCCGTGGCCGCACCCTTGGCATGGCCGGAGACCACCAGCATGTCCGGCTTGAGCGCCTTGACCTTGGTCAGCGTGGTGGTCATGTCGTTGAGCTCCTTTGGGAGCTTGTCGTCGATGACCACCTTCATGCCGTATTTCTTGGCATCCTCGATGACGCCGGCGCGGATGTCCTGGCTGAAGGGATCGTTCTCCATGGCGAGCGCCACGGTGATCTGATTAGGCTTCTTGCCCAGCTTGTCGGCATTCTCAGCCGTCAGCGCCACCGCGGACTGCAGATACTGCTCGGAGGTGGAGAGTACCGCGAACAGATACTTGTAACCCTTGGTGAACAGCGAGCGCGAGGCACCGTTCGCCTCGACCATCGGCACCTTGTACTTTTCCGTCACCGGCGCGATGGCCTTGGTCAGGCCGGACGAGTACGGCCCGAGCATGAACTTGATGCCGTCCTGCTTGATCAGGCGCTCGGCAAGCTCCGCGCCGCGGGCGGGCGTGGATTCGTCATCGTAATACTTCACGGCGAACTTGCAGGTCTGATTGCCGACCTTCACGCCGCCCTTCTCGTTGATCACTTTGACGGCCAGATCATAGCCGTTCTTCGTGTGCGTGCCGTTGGTGGAATACTTGCCCGTCAAGGACACGGCAGCGCCCAGCGTGATCGTGCACTCGGCAGAGGCGGCACCGGCCGCGGCAAAAAGCGCGCCCGCGGCGACGGCCACCATCAGGCCCTTGCGAAACGTTTTCATCTGAACTCCTCCCTCTTGGCTCCAAATGCCCGGGTTCTTTCTTGTTCCGGGATCATTCGGAAACAGGCGCAAAACACGCTACACTCTTGCCCGCCCCCTGACAAGCATTCCTTGCCCGGATTGGACAAAAGGGCTTACCTCTTTGACAGACAAGGGAGAATTCAGCAAGGCGTCTTCCTGAGGGCCTCTCCTGTCACCAGCGCAAGAAGCCGTTTTCGGCACGAAAGGAGAAACGGGCGGGATTGGATCAATCCGCGGCCCGCACCTGAGCGAGGGCATGATCGAGATAGGCCTGACGCAGCCTTCTGGTGATCGGCCCCGGCTCGCCATTGCCCACCGGCCTGCCCTCGATCTCCACCACCGGCAACACGCCGAACGTCGCCGCCGAGGCGAAAGCCTCATCCGCGTTCTGCGCCTCTTCGGGCGTGAAGGGCCGCAAGTCCACGGGGATGCCTTCCTTTTCCGCGATCTCCAGCAGCACGGAACGCCTGATACCGGGCAGGATGTGCCCCCCTTCCAGGGGATGGGTGATGATGGTGCCGTCCTTGACGATATAGGCGGAAGAGGAGGTACCCTCCGTCACGTGGCCGTCTTCCACCATCCAGCCCTCAAAGGCATGCTTCTCCACCGCCTGTTCCTTGGCCAGCACCTGCGCCAGCAGGGCGATGGACTTCACCGAGCGCAGTTTCCAGCGCAGGTCTTCCACAAAGGCCACGGAAACGCCCGTTTCCGCCCGCGGGTTGTCGATGATGGACAGCGTCTTGGTAAAGGCAATAACCGAAGGCAGCGCCCGCCGGGGAAAGGCAAAATCGCGCTCGGCAACGCCGCGCGTCACCTGGGAATAGATCATGCCCTCCACGAGCGCATTGCGCCGGATGAGCTCCCGGTGCATCTCCACATAGGCATCCTTGTCCATGGGCCACTCAATCCCCAGCGCCGCCAGCGAATTGTCCAGCCGCGCCAGCATCCGCTCCACGTCCACAAGCTGCCCTTCCAGCACCGGGATCACTTCGTAGGCACCATCGCCGAACAGGTAACCACGGTCGAAGATGGACACGCGCGCCTGATCTTCACGCACATATTCCCCGTTCACATAGACGATGCGGGCCATGCCCTTCTCCCTGCTTTCATGCGCTTTGTTCCGTTCCAATCTCGCCAGCCAGTTTCGGAGATCCCGCCCATGAGCGCAAGAGTTTCACGCATTCCTGCCGTCCTTAAAACATCCGCCCTCGGAAGGCCGCCATGAAAAAGGGGATTCACGAACCTTCCATTCGCGAATCCCCTAAAAAGCTTTGGTCACGTTCGGCTTTTAGCGCCGCCGGCACATTCGCGCCAGCATACCCGGCGGCATGACCGATTCAGCGTCCCTTCTTGCCACCCTTGGGCAGAAGGCCCTCGCGCTGGAGCTTCTTGCGCAGAAGCTTGCGCGCCCGCCGGATCGCCTCTGCCTTCTCGCGCTTGCGGCGCTCGGAAGGCTTTTCGTAGTAGGCACGCAGCTTCATTTCGCGAAAGATGCCCTCGCGCTGCATCTTCTTTTTCAGGGCCTTCAGGGCCTGATCGATATTGTTGTCGCGTACGATGACCTGCACTGTTCGTTCACCCGCCTTTCGCCTGAATGTTCATCCACGTTTCCGGTTTCACCGATCAGAACGCCCCACCCGCCCTCAGACCACCTTCATGGCCCGGACGGCATGAAACGCCCTGTCGGAAAATGCGAAAGAACCTGCCGCAAGAAGCAGGCCCCTTGCGGTTCGGGCCTTGGATAACAGAAAACCCCTTCCGTGTCGAGAGGGCAGACCCTGCCGAAAGTCACCGCGCCATTAATCAGGGCTTCAATCGTGGCTTAGAGGCTTCAGCCGGGTCACGTGCCCCATCTTGCGCCCCTCCCGTGCCTCCCGCTTGCCATAGAGATGCAAAACCGCATTGTCCTCGCCGGCAATCGCGCGCCAATGCTCCACTTCACTGCCGAGGATGTTTTCCATCACACAATCGGAATGCCGCGCCGGATTGCCCAGGGGCCAGCCGCAAATGGCCCGGATGTGCTGTTCGAACTGGGAAATGGCGCAGGCCGCCTCCGTCCAGTGTCCGGAATTGTGCACCCTTGGTGCCATTTCGTTGATCAACAGCACCTCTTCACCATTCCCGACATCCGCCACGAACATCTCCACCGCCAGCACGCCCACATAATTCAGCCCTTCCGCGATCGTCCGCGCCATCTCCACCGCCCGCCGCTGCATGGCGTCAGAAATGCCGGCCGGCACCGTGGAACGCCGCAGAATGCCGCCTTCATGCACATTGCGCGGAATGTCATAGGCGACAAAGGCGCCATCCATCCCCCGCGCGGCAATGACGGAAATCTCGCAGGAAAAGGTGACGAACGCCTCCAGAATGCAGGGCACGCGCCCCAGCCGCTCCCAGGCGTCAAAGGCGCTGTCGCCCGGATAGAGGATCGCCTGGCCCTTGCCGTCATATCCCAGCCGCCGCGTTTTCAGAAGCGCCGGCATGCCCACCCTGGCCAGGGCCGAGCCCAGTTTCGCCGCATCATCCACCGGCGCGAACTTCGGCGTGGCAAGGCCAAGCTCCTGCACGAAGCTCTTTTCGATCAGGCGGTCCTGCGCAACCTCAAGGGCCCTGGGCTCCGGCCGCACCGGCACCCGCTCGGCCAGATGGCGCGCCGTTTCAACCGGCACGTTCTCGAACTCGTAAGTGACCACATCCACGTCGGCCGCAAAGGCATCGAGCGCAGAGAAATCGTCATAGGCCGCTTCCGTATGAGCGTGTGCCACCTCGAAGGCCGGATTGTCCCCCTTCGGCGCGAAGATATGGGTGCGCAGCCCCAGCCGCGCCGCGGCCATCGCCAGCATGCGCCCCAGCTGACCGCCGCCGAGAATGCCGATGGTTCCGCCCGGTCCGATCACCCCGGTCATGAACCCGCCTCACGCCTCCTCATCCGTGGGAAATTCCGCCACCGCCTCGGTCTGTTTCCGCCGCCACTCATCCAGCCGTTGTGCCAGCGCCTCATCGGAAAGCGCAAGCACTGCCGCCGCCAGCAGCGCGGCGTTCACCGCGCCTGAGCGTCCGATCGCCAGCGTCCCCACCGGCACGCCCGCCGGCATCTGCACGATGGACAGAAGCGAATCCTTGCCCGAAAGCGCCCGCGACTGCACGGGAACACCAAACACGGGCAGCGGCGTCAACGCCGCGGTCATGCCGGGCAGATGCGCCGCACCGCCTGCCCCGGCGATGATTACCTTGAAACCCTTCTCCCGCGCCGTTTGGGCAAATTCGTAAAGCCGCTCAGGCGTTCTGTGCGCCGAAACGATGCGTGCCTCATAGGGCACGGCCAGGGCATCCAGCGTCTCGCAGGCTGCCTTCATCGTCGGCCAGTCGGACTGCGACCCCATGATCACCGCCACCAGCGGCCGCTGCCTGTCCATGCGTTTTCTCCCTCTCCCCTCGCGTCAGCACACCGCGCCGGGCCCGGCATCGCCAAAAAGCCCGACCGATTACGGGCCGGAGTATAGCCGCAAATGGTTCCGGGAAAACCGCCGGGCTTGAAGCGGGACAAAACGTCTCGCCCGACTGTTCATGACCACGGCCGAAACGGACTAACTTTCATTTAAGAATCCAGCCAGTAATTCACAAAACCGTCTCGCGTCCCCGCCCAAGCACCCTGCACATATACAATATCGGGTGGCCTAAGCGGGGGCGCGGGGCGGTGGGTGGTGCGAAAATTCGCCTTTGGGCGAATTTTCGATTGGACTACGGCGAAAGGTAAAAGGCCCTTGCTTGCGGGGAAGCGCAATCAGGAACGCGGCAGGGCCTTCACCTCCACGTGATGCACGCCTTTTGGCGGGTGGGCCAGGCGCGTGGCGAACTGCAGTGGCTTGCCGGGCGCGGCCCGCACCACCTGATCATCCTTGAGTTCCCATTCGTGCAGCACCTTGCCCTGGGCGTCACGCAGGATGAATTTCAGCCGCGGCGTCTTGCGCGGCAGGCTGCTGATATTGCGGATGCGCCCGGTCACGGTCAGCACATCCTCGCCGCCCGTGGTCCGTCCCAAAGTGGCCATCACGCCCGTGGCCTCAAACCCCACCGGATGCACCGGCACGCCCGCCTTGGCGTAAAGCCGGCTCGTGCCGGGCAGCATCTGCGCCACACGATCCGGCATGCTCACAAGCACCCCCGCAGAGGCCAGAACGAACACGGCAAGGGCGATCCAGCGCCGTCTCTCCTGCCGCAGGCGTTGCTCCCGCGCCCGGCGCGCCTCTTCCGCCGCCAGGGCCTCACGCGCCAGGATTTCCGCCTCATCATCCACCGCATCCGCTGCCGCCGTCTGCGCCTTGCGCGCATGAGCGTGCCGTGCCGGCATCAATGATGCAGACGCCTTCAACCCGTCTTCTTGCACCACCCACTCATGACCGCAGACATGGCAGCGCACCAGGCCGGTTTCGTCCGGCATGTCGCCGGTGGTTGCGCAGGACGGACAGGTCACTATCATCGTTTTGGCAATCCCTCGCTCATCAAGTGATTCTTCTTTCCCGCCCGGCCATGTCATTCCGGTATCCATGAAATAGGCACACGTCGCCACATGCGGCTTTAGCCGGACGAGAAGAGCGCCTCTTAACGCCATGTTAGGGGCGATCATGGTTAAGGGGGGGTAAAGGAGCATCAAAAGGGGCAGGAGAGGTATAGGCGTGATCACGCTGGAAAACGTCGGCGTTCGCTATGGCACAGGGCCGGAAATCCTCCGCGATGTCAGCTTCCGGCTTGCCAAGGGCGAAATGGCCTTTCTCACCGGCCCGTCCGGCGCCGGCAAGACCACGCTTTTGCGCCTGCTTTACCTGGCGCTCAGACCCACGCGCGGGCTGATCCGCCTTTTCGGTGAGGATGTCACCGCCGTCTCCCGCGCCCGCCTGCCGGAACTGCGCCGGCGCATTGGTGTCGTCTTTCAGGATTTTCGCCTTCTTGATCATCTCACCACGTTTGAAAACGTCGCCCTGCCCCTGCATGTCGCCGGGGTTCGCGCCGATGAATATCGCGACAACATCCTGGAACTTCTTGAGTGGGTGGGCCTTGGTGATCACGTCAATGCCTATCCACGGGTGCTCTCCGGTGGTGAGCGCCAGCGGGCGGCCATAGCCCGCGCCATCGTCAGCAAGCCGCATCTGCTGCTCGCCGATGAACCGACGGGCAACGTCGATCCCCAGCTCGCCCGCCGTCTGCTGCGGCTTTTTGTGGAGCTCAATCGTCTGGGCACCACCGTGATCATCGCCACCCATGACGCCAGCCTGATCGCGGCAACGCCCGGTGCCCGCGTCATGACTCTGCATCAGGGACGCCTGTCCATCACGCCGGCGGGAGAGGCGGCATGACCGCGCAGACGAAAAAGCCCGGCGGCTGGGGCGCTCCCGTGCCGAAAGGCTTGAGCGGTCGCAACATTCTGCCGCGCACGCATGCCCCCTTGCGCACCTTCATGGTCGCCATGGCCGTGATGACCTATCTCGCTGCCGTGGCCATTGGCGGCATGTTCATGACCTGGCGCGCCATTCAGATCTGGAAAAGCGGCGTGGTTGCGGAAGCCACGGTGCAGATCCTGCCGCTGTCCGAACCTGAACAGAACAGCGGCAAAGCGCAGAAATTGCCTGCAACCGACATGAACACGCGCGTGCAACAGGCCGTGCGCTTTTTGGAAAAACGCCCGGAAGTGAAATCCCTGCGTGTTCTGACCGATCGCGAAAACCGCGCGCTTTTGCAGCCCTGGCTGGGCGATGTCTCCATCATGCAGGACGTGCCCCTGCCGCGCCTCATCGCCATTCGCCTCAACCCCGAACGCAAGATCGACATCGCCGCGCTTGACCGCGCCCTGCGCGCGGCCGTTCCGGGTGCGCGGCTGGATGCACATGGCCGCTGGGTGCGCGCCCTCTCTCACATGGCCAGCACCGTGTTCTGGCTGGGGCTTGGCATTCTTGCCGCCATCATCATTGCCGCTGTCGTTCTGGTCGTGCATGCCGCCCGCGCCGCCCTGGAAAGCAACCGCGAAACCATCGAGGTGCTCCATCTCGTGGGCGCCAGGGATTCCTTCATTGCGCGACAAGTGCAGCGCCTGTTTCTGCGCGCAGGCTTCCTTGCCGGCATGCTCGGCGTCGCCGCTGCCTGGCTCACCTTCGCCCTGCTCGCCCTGCTTGCTCCGGCGGAAGGCATTCGCGAGGGCGCCTGGCAATTGCTGTTCGGCGCACCGGAAAAAATCGCCTATCACTATGGGGCCTGGCTCATCATCGTGCTGACCGCCACCACCATTTCCCTCTTGAGCGCCCGCACGGCGGCCATGCGCATCCTTGCCGAAATGTTTGCCGAGCCCTGATTGCGCATGCATGCTATCTGACAGGCACGATTCGCCCACGCCGCACACGATCGGGACTGCTGTCGGGATACGTGACCATGAGCACAGAAACGCAAGGATCCACGCAAACACAATCCACATCCAGAACCCCGCGCCTGACCGCCAGGGTCATCATCGGTTCCATCGCGCTCAACCTTGCTTTCTACACTCTCTATCCCCTGGTCATGATCGGCGGCTTCTTCTTTCTCTTCACGCCCCGCCGCTGGTCCATGGCCGCGCTGAAATGGTGGTCCGGCGTTTTCCGCTTCCTTTGCCGCTCTCTTGCCGGCATTCGTGTGGAATTTCGCGGTGTGGATCGCATCCCGACCGGTCCCCTTCTCGTGGCCGGCAAGCATCAGTCCATGTGGGAGACCTTTGCGCTCTATGATCTTTTCGAGGATCCCGCCATCGTTCTGAAAAAGGAACTCATTTATATTCCGCTCGTTGGCTGGTTCATCCTCAAGTTCCGCATGATTCCCATCGCGCGCGAAAAGGGCCCCAAGGCCTTAAAAGACCTGGTCAGGACAGCGCAGGCCGCCATCAGGGAAGGCCGGCAGATCATCATTTTCCCGGAAGGCACCCGCCGCCCCGTGGACGCGCCGCCGGATTACAAGCCGGGCGTTGCCGCTCTTTACGGCCGCCTGAATGTGCCCTGTGTGCCTTTTGCACTCAATTCCGGCCTGTTCTGGCCGCGGCGCTCCTTCTGGCGCTGGCCGGGCACCATCGTCGTTGAGTTCCGTCCGCCCATTGAGCCGGGCCTGTCCAAGCGGGAATTCATGGAGCGCCTGCAGGACGCCATAGAGCCCACCGCCCATAACCTCGCCCGCGAAGGCCGCCGCCAGCTCGCCGAACAGGGTTACCTCCCCTGGCCGGAAGAGGAATGAGCTTCAGGCCGGGTTTCAGGTCTTGAAAGAGACTGAAGGGGGTACGCCAGGGCTTTTCGCCCCTGGCCCATACAATTTTAGGGTCACAGACGCCCGCAAGGGATCATTTGGCGGCGGCGAATTTCTCCTCGGGATAGACGCCCCACAGGGCATCCTGCTCGATCCAGCCTTCGATGTCATGAACGACGAGACGGCACCATTGTCCGTTGCATTCCTTGAGCTTGCCGATGACGCCGCTTTTCACCCTGGCGATGATCCGTCCGTCCGGTGCATCGCGCAACGCCAGCAGGCCGGACTTGTTCCATGGCGCCACCATTGCCGTGCGCCAGCCAGACAGCAGCGTGCGCAGCACCCAGCCTTCGGAGCCATCCGCATCGCGAATGCGCCGCCAGTTACCGAATTCCGCCACCACTTCCACCGGCAGGCCGCGCACGTGATAGACCCAGGCCACACTGTATTCACGCGACGGCCCCCGGCGCACCCGCACCTTGTTCCGTTTGAGGGAAACGAATCGCGGCAAGGGCAGGCCCGAGGCCGGCCCACGTGCGATGGGCAGAGAGGCCGTTTGCAGCGTGGCGTCGGCCTCCGTTACCGCTTCACCGGAAAGGGAAGGAGAAGCGTTTCCCGCCTGTGCGGCCATGGCCGCCAGAGCTGCGGTATCATAGCCGCCCTTCTCCGTGGCGGCCGTTTCATGACGCGCATCGGCGGCGCCATCGAGAAACAGATAACCGGCACCGACGGCCAGCATCACCACCACGCTGACTGCCACGCCCCCCAGCAGACCGAAACGGGTTCTCAGGCGCCCATCCTCCGCACGCATGGCTTCTCCCCTCGTCACTCTCCGGCTCGCATCCTCTGTTCCGTGCGCGAACGCTTCACAACCCTGCATATATCACACACAAGAGCATTTATTCTTGCCTAACGGGGCGGAAAACTGAAGTCATCGCTTCGCCCCGGCTGCGCTCCGGGCCATATGCCGTCCCGAAACAGCCGCCCTGCCACGCTCTCCTTGGCCACAAGCCGCCGCAGACGCGAAAGCGTATAACTGCCCTGCCCCTCTCCTTCAGCGACGATCGGTGCGTTCTCTTCCGGCAAAAGCTCCTCTGGCACGATCCAGGCCCCGCCGGTTGGGGTTTCCATGCCCACGAGCACCCGCTGTGCGGCCGCAGTGGAGGGGGGCTTGGCACCGTCCTGCGCCACTTCGCCGCTGCCTTTTTCCACCACATCCACATCCTTGAGCATCACGCTCGCGACCAGACTGGCGAGCTTGGTGTTGCCCGGCTTGATGAATTGCACGCCATTGCGCGCGCGCAAACGCCGGAAGAGACCATTGACGTCAAAGCCGTTTTCCGTGAATTCGCCCTCGTCATTGGCGAATTCGCGATAGATGTCGATGTAACGCACGCCATTGGCTTCTGCCTGCGCCCGGATGATGGCGGCGATGTGCTTCAGCTTCTCGTTCAGCGCCTTGTCACGCACCGGCGGCAGGCCGACGATGTAAAGCGCCACCCGTCGTTTCAGGAATTCACTGATCAGGCGATTCCAGCGCTCGGCATAGGCCTTGTCCCATTCCGGCGAGCCGAACGGCAGCGTCACATCCCCCATGCGGATATCGCGGGCATCGTTGGCCCCGAGCATGACGATGCCGATATCCACCGGGCGCGAATCGAGTGTATTGGCCACGACCTGACGCCAGTCATAAAACCCCGGCCGCGCAAGCCCGGTGCCTTCGCGCAGGCGTCCTTTCGCCTCAAAGCGATCATCACCCTTCAGAACGCGCCACAGCCCGGCCAGAAGCCCCGTGGCCATGCGATCGCCAAAGACCATGATGCGATAGCGCTCCTGCGGCTGGGCGATGTAGCTCGCCGCCTGCACGCGTATGCTTGGGGCAAAGGCCAGTGCAATGAGAAGCGAGGCAAAAAGCAGCATGCCGATCCGCCAGGACGGCTGCGAAAGAGCTCGGCGCTGGCGCCCGATTGAGCGAAGGTTGTCTCCTTCCTGGAGCATGGGCATCATCGCGGTATGGCGGAACGGATCCGGCCGGGCTTCGTCGCTGCGCTAGTGTGCCCGATCAGCGCCCGCGACGCAATCGCTCCAGAAGGCTGGCATTGACATAGCCGTCCGCCGGCAGACCGGCCGCCTGTTGAAAACGCCGCACGGCCGCGCGCGTTTTCGGTCCGATGTGCCCCTCGAAAGCCCCGCGATAGAGCCCTTCCCGCGCCAGCATCTTCTGCAGCTCGATGCGTTCGGACCGCGTCAGTAGCCTGTCCTGAACCGGCCAGCGCGCAACCAGCGGCCGCCCGCCCGCGATGCGATGGGCAAGCCGCCCCACCGCCAGCGCATAGGCATGCGACTGATTGTAGGCGAGAATGGCCCTGAAATTGCGCGTCACCAGAAAAGCGGGCCCGCGGCTGCCTGCGGGTAACAGGATCCAGGCCTTTTCATGCCGGGCATAGAAGCGCTTCGCCGCCGCCGGCCGCACGCCTAAGCGCTCCCAGTCCCGGATGCGCCGTCCGTGATGCATCCCGGCCAGCGCGTAATTGAACCCTTTCGGTAACCGCACCTCCCAGCCCCAGGGCAATCCGCGTCGCCAGCCCCGTTTTGCAAGATAGTTGGCCGTGGAGGCCAGGGCATCGGAAATGGAATTCCAGATATCCCGCCGCCCGTCCCGGTCGAAATCGACCGCGTAACCGAGATAGGTGGTGGGAATGAACTGCGTATGCCCCATGGCCCCGGCCCAGGAGCCGGTCATGCCCGTCAGCGTGATATCGCCAGACTGCAGGATTTTCAGGGCGGCGATCAGCTGGTTGCAGCCATATTTCTGGCGCCGGCCCGTATAGGCCAGCGTCGCCAGAGAGCGGATCACCGCCTTGCGCCCCTTGTGTGCGCCGAAATTGCTCTCGATTCCCCAAATGGCCAGAAGAATATGCCGGTCCACACCATATTTCAGCTCAAGCGCGCGCAGCAACCGCGCATGCTTGCGCAGCAGGGCCCGGCCCTTGGCGATCCGCTCCGAGCTCACCCGGCGCTCGATATAACGCCAGACGGGTGTTGTGAATTCCGGCTGCTTCTCCTGCCGTGCCAGAACCTCCCAGTCGGGCTCGAGGCCGGAAAAGGCGCGACGATAGGTCTTGCGCGAAATGCCCGCCCGCCGCGCCACTGGCCAGAATTCATCGATGAACTGCTTGAAGGATGCCGCCGCCGAAAGCCTGGCCAGCCCGCTCAAGCCCGCCCGTTCGGCCAGCGCACCCTCCGAAAGGCCACACAACAGGGCCAGCGCAACAAGCAGCGCGCGCCGTGTTCCTTGCCGCCTCGAACGACCATTTCTCCTTGTGAGCCACAAGAAGCTCATGCGTTGCGCTCCATCAAATGCCGCTCCCAGGCATAGGCGGAGGCCACGATCTCCTCCAGGTCATCATGCTGCGGCTGCCATCCCAACAGCTTGCGCACCTTCTCCGCACCTGCCACCAGCGCCGGCGGGTCCCCCGGCCGCCGCGGCGCTTCCTCCACGGGAAAGTCATGCCCCACCACCTTGCGCACGGTGTCGATCACCTCACGCACGGAAAAGCCGCGTCCATAGCCGCAATTCATCACCTCGCTCTCGCCGCCGCGGCGCAGATGATCCAGCGCATCCACATGCGCGGCGATCAGGTCGGTGACATGGATGTAGTCCCGGATGCAGGTGCCGTCCGGCGTGTCATAGTCCGTGCCGAAGATGTACATCTTCTCGCGCAGGCCCAGCGCCGTCTGACAGGCCACCTTGATCAGATGCGTCGCCTCCGGCGTTGACTGCCCGGTGCGTCCCTGCGGATCGGCCCCGGCCACGTTGAAATAGCGCAGCGCCACATAACGCAGATCGTGCGCAGCGGCCACGTCGGCCAATGTCCACTCCGTCATCAGCTTGGAGCGCCCATAGGGATTGATCGGCGCAAGCGGCGAATCCTCAAAGGCCGGATTATGCTCCGGAATGCCATACACGGCGGCGGTGGAGGAAAAGATGAAATGCGGAACGTCCTCCTGCACCACCGCCTCGATGAGGTTGCGGCTCTTGCAGGTGTTGTTGTGATAGTACTTCAACGGATTTTCCACCGATTCCGGCACGATGATGGAGCCGGCGAAATGAATGACGGCATCCACCTTGTGCTCGCGAATGATTTTTTTCACCAGCGCCGCATCGCCGATATCCCCCACGACCAGCTTTGCCGCCGGTGAGACCGCCCAGTCGAAACCGGTGGAGAGATTGTCGAGAACAACCACGTCCTCGCCGCGGTCGGTCAGGGCATACACCATGTGTGATCCGATATAGCCCGCACCCCCGGTAACCAGAACTGCCATGATCTCCAATCCTCGCCTTGCGCAATCGTTCGGCTCACATCCCGGCCGGCAGTCGGACGGGCAAGAAGGAATTCCGAAAGAAAAGTCTGCTTCAATCCCCTCAGCAAAAGGTAAACGGCCGCATGATTTTCACGCAGCAATGCGCCGGCCGATCAAAACAATTCATCAACGAACACGGAGAAGTGATTCATGACGGATCGCCCCTTATCCCGCCCTGTGCGCAAGGCGGTTCTGCCCGTTGCCGGTCTTGGCACCCGCCTGCTGCCCGCCACCAAGAGCATTCCCAAGGAGATGGTCACCGTCGTGGACCGTCCGGCCATTCAGTGGGTTGTTGATGAGGCCCGCGAGGCCGGTATTGAGCATTTCGTCTTCGTCACCGGCCGGGGCAAGCAGGCCATCGAGGACCATTTCGACCGCGCCTACGAGCTGGAGGACACCTTGAAGCGCCGCGGCAAGACCGCGCTTCTTGAAAGACTCCTTGATGATCTGCTCCCGCCCGGGCAGTGCAGCTTCGTGCGACAGCAGGAACCCCTGGGCCTTGGCCATGCCGTCTGGTGTGCGCGGGATGTTATCGGCGATGAGCCCTTCGCCCTGCTGCTGCCGGACATGCTGGTTCAGGGCACGCCGGGGTGTCTGCGCCAGATGATGGATATCTATGCCAAAACCGGCGGCAACCTTATCGCCGTGGATGAGGTGCCGCGCGAGGAGGTGCACAAATATGGCGTTGTCGGCATCGACGAGGACCAGACAGTCGGCCGCGCCATGCGCATCACCGAGATGGTGGAAAAGCCGGATCCTCAAGAAGCGCCGTCCACCTTCATCATCTCAGGCCGCTACATCCTGCAGCCCGAAATTTTCGCTCTCATCGAGAAAACCGAACCCGGCGCCGGCGGCGAAATTCAGATCACCGATGCCATGCGTGCCCTGTTGCGGGATCAGCCTTTCTGGGCCGTGCCCTATGAGGGGATCACTCATGACTGCGGCTCGCCGCTTGGCTTTCTCAAGACCAACCTCGCCTTCGCCATGGATGATCCCGAATTGGCGCCTGCCTTGAGGGAATTCTTCGAGGGGTTCGGCAAAAGCGGCTCTTGACGCTCAACGGGCAACAGGCGCAGCATCGGCGCTGACGCACATCTGAATGCGCCTTGCTTCGCCATGCCCTCATCACAAAAACAGCCGGATCCGCGCCCTTTGCCGCAGCGTGCCGATGTCGTCATCGTTGGCGGTGGCATTGTCGGCGCCGCCAGTGCCTTTTTTCTCGCCCGGCGTGGTCTGTCCGTTCTTCTGCTGGAAAAGGGCGAGATCGGAGGCGAACAGTCCGGCCGCAACTGGGGCTGGGTGCGGCGCATGGGCCGCGATCCCCGCGAAATCCCCCTGGCGCGGCGGGCGTTGCACCTCTGGCCGCGCTTGAAAGAGGAATACGGTATCGACACCGGCTTTGTCCCCTGCGGCATTCTCTATCTCTGCCGCACGCCACGCGATCTGCGCGCCCGTCTGCGCTGGTTCGAGCGCCATGCCGGCGAGGCCGGAAGCGACATTCGCCTTCTCACAGAAAAGAAGACCGCCGCCCTCCTGCCCGGGCTATCCCGGCCCGTGGCCGGTGCGGTTTACGCCCCGCGGGATGGCCGCGCCGAACCTGAAAGGGCCACCCGCGCCTTCGCCAAAGCCGCAGAAAAGACAGGCGCCCGTATCCGGGAAAAATGTGCCGTTCTCGCCCTTTCACGCACCACTGGCCGCATCGATGGCGTGATCACCGAGCATGGTGAAGTGCGCGCCGAATCGGTTGTTCTCGCCGCCGGTGTCTGGTCGCGCATTCTCCTTGAACGCTTAAATACCACCCTGCCTCAGCTTGGCGTCATCAATTCCGTGGCCACGCTGTCGGTTGCCGGCGATGTGCCGCAAACAAGCCTTGGCGCGGGCGCCTATGCCTTCCGCCGCCGCCATGACGGCACATTCATCTTTGCCCACGGCCGCATTTCCGAAACCGTGTTCACCGTTCAGCACATCCGCTTTTTCCGGCATTTCCTGCCCGCCCTGAAGGACGAATTCGCAAACCTGCGCCCGCGCCTGGCCAGCCCCTTTCAGCCCTGGGCACACAGCACCTATCCTGGCGACATCAGCCCGGAGCCGTTCACACACTTCCGGGTGCTCAACCCCGCTCCGTCGCTGCGCATCCTGAACAAGGCGTTGAAGGAGGCCAAAGCCGATTTTCCGGCTTTTGCAAACGCACGCATGCTGAAAGCTCATGCCGGCGTCATCGACGTTCTGCCCGATGCCGTTCCCGTGATCGATGCGCCGGATGCCACGCCGGGCCTTGTGATCGCCACCGGATTTTCCGGACACGGTTTCGGCCTTGGGCCCGCAACGGGTGAGCTGGTGGCCGCTCTCGTGACGAATGATGAGCCCCGCGTTGATCCCACGCCCTTCCGGCTGGCCCGGCTGGGATCGGGCGGAAGGATCTGATAGGCTCGGCCGGCCATTCTTGAAAGTGTCAACAAGGACCACTGAGGGGAGGAGAGAACCATGCGCTTCGCTGGCAAGACCGTCATCGTCACCGGTGGCGCCAAGGGCATCGGCAAGGCCTGCGTGCAACGCTTTGCCAGGGAAGGCGCCCGCGTCGTCATCGCCGATATCGACGAGGAAGCCGGCGAGGCCGTGGCCGAAAGCATCAGGGCCGCAGGCGGCGAGGCCCTCTTTCGCGAATGCGATGTCACCCGCCGGCTGGATGTGCGCAATACCGTACAGGCGGCGGTGGATGCCTATGGCCGCCTCGATTTTCTGATCAACAACGCCGGCATTGTTCATGCCGCCGATTTTCTGGAGCTGAATGAGGAGGACTTCGACCGTGTTCTTTCCGTAAACCTCAAGGGCGCCTTTCTCATGGGCCAGGCTGCCGCCCGTCAAATGGTCGCACAGGTGGAAGCTGGTGAGGCACCGGGCGCCATCGTCAACATGAGTTCGGTCAACGCCGTGCTCGCCATTGCCAATCAGGTGCCCTACACCGTCTCCAAGGGCGGCCTCAATCAGCTCACCCGCGTCATGGCCCTGGCCCTTGCGCCCTATGGCATCCGCGTCAATGCCATTGGCCCGGGCTCCATCATGACCGAAATGCTCGCCGCTGTCGCCACCGACGAGACCGCCCGCCGCAAGGTGCTTTCACGCACGCCCCTGGGCCGCATCGGCGATCCGGAAGAGATCGCCGCCATCGCCGCCTTTCTCTGCAGCGAAGACGCATCCTACGTCACCGGCCAGTGCATCTATGCCGACGGCGGCCGCCTGCCCCTCAATTACACGGTGGAGCCCAAAATGTGAGCCCAACATGGTGCACGCGGGCATGGCGGCACCAACCACAAGCGTGCCGGCAGATGCAGATAGAGAAAGAAAGCCGCCTTCCCTGTTACGCCTTCGCAAACGTGCACCGGTTTTCACAGCTGCTTCTTCCTGAAAGAAAAAAGGGAAAATGAAAGGGCCGGCGCCTTGCGGCCCCGGCCCTTGAACATCCATCCTGGAAAGAATGCGAGACAGGCACGCGCTTCAAGCGGCCTTGCTGGACTTGCCCTTGCGCGCCGCTTCGTGCTTGGCGGCAGCGTCCGCAAGCACTTTCTCGATCTCGGCGATGGCTTCCTTTTCCGTGATGTCCTTCACCGCCGCCACTTCGCGCGCCAGCCTGTCCAGCGCCGCCTCGTAGAGCTGACGCTCGGAATAGGACTGCTCCGGCTGGTTCTCGGCGCGATAGAGATCACGCACCACTTCCGCCACATGCATGATATCGCCGGAATTGATCTTGGCGTCATATTCCTGCGCCCGGCGCGACCACATGGTGCGCTTGATCCGCGGCCGCCCGCGCAACACCTTCATCGCCTCCTCGATCACGCCGGAGCCGGAGAGCTTGCGCATGCCCACCTGCTTGCACTTGTTGGTGGGCACCCGCAGGCGCATCTTCTCCTTCTCGAAATCGATGACATAAAGCTCCAGCTCCATGCCGGCGATCTCTTCCTTCTCGATGCCGACGATCTTTCCCACGCCATGGGAGGGATAGACGATGAACTCGCCCGGCTGGAAGGAAAGCGCGTCCTTGTCCTTCTTCTCCGCCTTGGAGGTCTTCTTCTTGGCTGCCATGTCTGGGTATCCTCTCGCTCCGGATGAGCCCCTGTCGTTGCGGATGCCTCGCCCTGCAGCCCGATGCGGCACGGGCGACACATCCGTCCGGACATTTAAGCAGGCGATCACGCTCGGCGCTGGCGATGGCCCCGCAATGAGGGCATGACACGACATTCCGCCGATCGGCCATTCGCACAGCGGACGCGAAATACGCGCGCCCTGCCCTCTCGGCGGAACCGGTCACATGTTCAGCCTTGGCTGAAATGGAGCCCGTGCATGCCGATTGTGACTGCCCGCAGACGCAAAAAAACGGACCTGCGCGCGGCAGGATCCGAGAATTCCAATGCTCACGCTGCCATGAATACCATATTTTAACGAAAGGTTAAAGAGGCACAGAGGGCACAACCCCTTGCCGGAGGCCGGATTCTGCCCTCATGGTTAACGCGCGTTCACCATTTTCTCCGCAATTCTTGGCATACACCAACACGCCAACAAAAGAACCCGCCGCCCGAGGGGAAGGCGGCGGGTCTTGCCTGTCTGCATGAGGGGAAGTCAGGCAGGCGGTCAATGCCGGAACGGAGGGGGAAGGGAGGGGAGGAAAGGAGAGAAGAGGGAGGGGACTGCTCTTCTGTTCACATCTCCGTTCCGGCAATCCGTGATGTTTCGTTCGTTTCCCTTGTCTCTTTTGGCTCCTGCTGTCCCTGTCTCAGTCCCGTGCCCGGCCTTCGGCTTACAGGACGTTGATGGGCACCTTCAGGTAGCGCACGCCGTTGTCCTCCGGCTCCGGAAAACGCCCGGCATGGATGTTCACCTGGATGGAGGGAATGATGAGCTTCGGCAGCGACAGCGTCGCATCGCGCGCCGTGCGCATCTTCACGAAGTCCTCCTCGCTGATGCCGTCGCGCACATGGATGTTCTTGCGGCGCTGTTCGCCCACCGTCGTCTCCCAGGCCGGTGCGCGCCCCTTCGGCGGATAGTCGTGACAGACAAAGATGCGCGTCTCTTCCGGCAGGGAGAGAATGCGGCGGATGGAGCGATAGAGCGTGCGCGCATCGCCGCCGGGAAAATCGGCCCGCGCCGTGCCCACATCCGGCATGAAGATGGTATCGCCAACAAAGGCGGCATCACCGATCACGTGGGTCATGCAGGCCGGCGTGTGCCCCGGCGTGTGCAGGGCAAAGGCCCGCATGGAGCCGATGCGGTATTCCTCACCATCCGTGAACAGATGGTCGAACTCTTCCGCCTTGCCCGCCAGCGCACGCGGATCGTTGAACACCTTGCCGAAAACCTTCTGCACCGTGGTGATGGGCCGGCCGATGGCGATTTTGCCGCCCAGGCGCTCCTTGATATAGGGCGCCGCCGAGAGATGATCGGCATGGGCGTGCGTCTCGATGATCCAGTCCACCTTCAGCCCCTGCCCACGCACGTGCTCCACAAGGCGGTCGGCCGAATCCGTATGCGTGCGCCCGGCAGCGGCGTCATAATCCAGAACCGGATCGATGATCGCGCAATGATCGCTTTCCGGATCCTTCACCACATAGCTGATGGTCGCCGTCTGCGGATCATAAAAGCCGGTCACCTCCGGCTTCACGGAAAGATCGACGCGCGGCAGCTCGATCGTGTGCATGGTCATCGTCCTTCTCAAGGCCCCCGTTTTGCACCCGCGCCTGTGCATTGCCCAAAGGCAGGCCTTGCGGCGACGGGCGTATATTAGAAATTCGTGATATGTAATGGGGTGCACCCAGCGAATAATCAAGTGAATTAGTCGGGATTTCCATATATTGGAATGATTCTGAATTTCTCGTCACAATCCGTTTCGGCAAAAAATCCGAAAGTCGGCCTTGACCGCCGCGCGCTTCGCCGAAACTCTGGGCCATGTCCGCTGGCGGGATGGGATAACAATGCAACACGCCCATCAGTCGCCGCCGAGCATTATCACAAGCATGCCAAACCGTGGTCAGGGCCATGCCCAACGACAAGACTCCGCCCGAAACACCGCCCGGACAGGTCACCGGTCCGCTTGCCGGTATTACCGTGCTCGACATGACGCGCGTTCTCGCCGGTCCCTACATGACCCAGATTCTGGGAGATTTCGGGGCGGATATCATCAAGGTGGAGCGCCCGGGGCGCGGCGACGACACCCGCGGCTGGGGCCCGCCTTTCGTGAAGGATGCTGCCGGCAACGACACCGCAGAGAGCGCCTATTATCTCTGTGCCAACCGCAACAAGCGTTCCATCGCGGTGGACATTTCCACGCCGGAAGGCGCAGAGATCATCCGCCGCCTCGCCGCGCAATCGGATGTTTTCGCCGAAAATTTCCGCCCCGGCAGCTTAAAGCGCTACGGGCTGGATTATGAGAGCCTGCGAAAGATCAACCCACGCCTCATCTATTGCTCCATTTCCGGCTGGGGTCAGACGGGGCCGAACCGCGACAAGCCCGGCTATGACCTCATGGCGCAGGGCTTCGGCGGCATCATGAGCCTAACCGGCGAGCCGGACGGCGAACCCATGAAGGTGGGCGTGGCCGTGGCCGATGTCGTCTGCGGCCTTTATGCCGCCAGCGCCATTCTCGCCGCCCTGCATCATCGTGAGCGCACCGGCGTTGGTCAGCACATCGACATTGCGCTCGTCGATACCCAGATCTCCTGGCTCGTCAACGCCGGCATGTATTATCTCATATCAGGCGAAAACCCGCCGCGGCTGGGCAATGCCCATCCCAACATCGTGCCCTATCAGGTCTTCGCCTGCGCCGATGGTCATGTCATTGTCGCCGTCGGCAACGATGCCCAGTTTGCCCGCTTCGCCCGGTTCATCGGCCGCCCCGAACTGGCCGAGGACGAGCGCTTTGCCACCAATGCCGCCCGCGTTCGCAATCGCGCACAGCTCATTCCCCTCATCGCCGATCGCTTGAAAGTCATGCGCCGCGAGGACATCGTCAGCGGGCTGGAAGCCATCGGCGTGCCCGCCGGCCCTGTCAACCGCCTCTCCGATGTCTTCGCCAGCGATCAGGTGGCCGCCCGCGACATGCTCGTGCACATGCCGCACCCCCTGGCGGCACAGGGAGAGGTGCCGCTGATCGGCAATCCGGTGAAATTCTCGCACACACCGGTCAGCTATCGCCGACCACCACCCCTGTGCGGAGAACACACCGAGGAGATTTTGGCCGAATTCGGAATCCACCCGTCGACGGAGACGGATGAGGAGTCTTCCGCCTGAACCGGAAAAGGCCGGGAAGAGAGCTTCCCGGCCTTGAGGTAAGGCATCCGTCATGTTGCTGCTGTCATGCCGGATGCATGACCGTGCTTTTATCAAGCGGCATAGGCCCGCTCTTCGCTGGCGCGCGGCGACATGCGCTCCACCGCCTCCAGCAGCAACAGCCCGGCCTCGTTGATGCTGTTGCGGCCGATAAGCCCCGCGGCCCTTGCCTGCTCCAGCGCGTTTTCAAACGCCTCCTGCGACAGGCCGGAGCGCTTCATCGCCTCCTTGACGTTGCGCGGCAGAATGCGCACCTTGCGCTCCTTCACATAAAGCGAGCCCACCTCGCGCAGCGCCTTGAGCAGACGATAGACCACCGGGTTCACCGGATTGCCAAAGCCCTCCGGCACGCCCGCCAGGGCGCGGTCCATCAGCTGCCCGGCCTCCGTCTCCACCACATTGCCATCCGGCAGGATATCGATGAGATGCCGGGTCTCCAGTTTCTCCAGCGCCCAGCGGATGCGCTCCCGGTCCAGCTTGTCCTCCAGCGCCGCATAGACCTCATCCACGGTCATGCCGCGATCGGGAATGCGATGGAACACCTCCATCTCGTAGCGCGTGAGCAGCGGCAGCCGCTCCACCGTCTCGGCCAGGTGCGCATAGAAGCGCCCCGATTCCGTGGCCTCCATGGAGCCGACGATCTGCTGCGCCCGCGCTTCGTCCCACCAGGCCCGGGCCGGCGCATCATAGGTGCGGCGGGCGATGGACACCGCCTTCACCGCCGTCGCCGTCACGTCACGGTGATTACGCTCCTGATCGCGGCGCACGGCATGCCCGGTTTCAGTCACGGCATAGACCGTCTGCCCGCGGGTGCCGATGCCGGAGTGGACAAGCCGAACCGCCTCCAGAGACAACAGCGCTTCCCGCAGCTCGAAGTTGTCGTCATACCAGCGCGCCAGATCCTTGGCCTCGGCAAACTTTTCCGCAATCAGCCGGAACTTCTCCGGCATCTCCTTCAGGCGCCGGCCATAGCGCTCCAGCAGGGCCTTGTACTGGCGCGCCTTGCGGTCGATCATCTCGCGGCGGATGGTCTCGAAATCGGCCTCAAGATCCGGATTGTCCTTGCGCTTCTCCTCGATGCGGCAGATGGCCTCCAGAACATCCGCCTCCTCCGCCTCGATGGAGAAGGTCCACACCCGGCCCTCATCACCGCAACGCCACAGGCGCCAGACCTCAAGCGCCCATTCGCCGGCGGGCAGAAGCTCGGTCATGTCCCGAACATAGCCCAGCGCCTCCAGCTGCACATAGCCTTCCGCATCCAGCTCCACGCCATCAGCACAGGCGGCCAGGAGCTTCAGGATCTCCTCGCTCAAGGCATAGCCCTCGCTGACGAAGCCGCCGAGCTCCAGCGTGCGCTTCACCGCCTGCCCGAGCGTGGTGAAGGCATAGATGTCGGAATTGGGCGCCGAGTAGGCAATCAGGCGCATGCCTTCCAGCATGTGCTCTTCATGCGAGCCCGTGGACAGACGCGCCGATTCCGCAGGGCCTTCCATCAGGTGCCGGATGTGATTGGCAAGCTCCGCCGTGATCGCGATCTCGGGATCCAGCGCCCGCCAGATCCTGAGAACATTCTTGCCGGCCTCGCTTAAAATCACGCGCCGCGAGCCATCCTCGCCCTTGCTTTCCTCGGCAAGACCGCGCTCGAGCAGGGGCTTTTCGCCCAGCGGCCCCACGCGCCCGGCCCGGTCCGCCGCCCTGAGCAGGGTAATGATGTCCGAACCGATGAAGCGCCAGCCATCCGGCCACTGATCGAGCGTGGGCAGCTTGCCGCCCAGCACCAGCGCGCGAATGACCTCGGCCAGCTCCTTGCCGAGCGTGGTCGGGATCCGCTTCAGCGGCCCGTCCTCCCGCGCCAGACCCTGCACCTCCAGCTCGAGATAGGTCTTGCGGTCCACTTCCTCGATGTCCGTCCACGCCTTGCCGGATTCGGCGTCCTTGCGCATGTTCTCCAGCGCAATGGCATGTTCCTTGGTGATGATCATGGGATGTCCGTCCTCCAGAAATGATTGACTGATGACCGATGAATGCAACGTGCGGGGAGACCTCCCCTTAAGACGATTTTCGGATGGGGCTGAGAGATTTTGCCCGCCCGCCTTCACTCTTTTGAATGGGAACAGAGCGGGAGCGTTTCAATGCCCTTCATGGCGAAATGTCCGGTTCATGCATGACGCACAGGGCCAAAATAAAAATGCCGGGGCATGCAAGGGCATGACCCGGCATTGATCCCGTATGAACCCGGCGCAAAAGCCGGATAGGTGCTTCAGCCCTGGCGGGCCTTGTAGCGCTTCTTGACCTTGTTGATCACATACAGCCGGCCGCGGCGACGCACGATGCGATTGTCCCGGTCACGCTTGGCCAGCGAGCGGAGCGAATTGCGGATTTTCATGGTGCTGCCCTGCTCTGGTTCGATGTTGCCGTTCTTGCCTCTTGCCTGCCGCCTCTGCCGCGCTCCGTTTTCAAGAACATCCTGGCTGCCCCGGCAGGACGGGCATTAAGAAAACACAAACGAGCGCGCAAAAGCCCTTTGCGCGCCCCGCCTGGTGCGGCAGGGATACAGAAGCCACGCCTATGCTGTCAAGCCATGGCGCACCAAAAGCCATCATGGCATGACCATGCAACACAGACACACGGCCGCAATCCCGCCGCCGGAGACGTGTCCGATCAGCCGTCCGTGTCTTCCGCCCTGTCCCTGCGTGCGAGATAGCGCTGCCAGAGATCCGGCCGTCTGGCCTGGGTGATGGCCTCGGCCTGTTTCAGGCGCCAGCGTGCGATCTCGGCATGATTGCCCGAAAGCAGCACCTCCGGCACCGTGCGCCCCTCCCATTCCCGCGGGCGCGTATAATGCGGATATTCCAGCAGATCCTTCTCGAAGCTCTCCCACTCTCCGGATTCGTACTTGCCCATCACGCCGGGCAGAAGCCGCACCACTGCATCCAGCAGACAAATGGCCGCAGGTTCGCCACCGGAGAGCACGAAATCGCCAATGGAAATCTCTCGCAAGCCGCGCCCCTCAATCACGCGCTCATCCACGCCCTCGAACCGCCCGCACACGATGAGCAGCCCCGGCGCTTTCGCGAATTCCCGCACCAGTTCCTGGGTCAGCGGTTCGCCGCGCGGGCTCATCAGAAGGCGCGGACGCGGATCATCCGCGCTTGAAACCGCATCGATGGCGCGCGCCAGCACATCCGGCTTCAGCACCATGCCCGGCCCGCCGCCATAAGGCGTATCATCCACCGTGTGATGCTTATCAAGCGCGTAATCCCTGATGTTTTCCACCTGCAGCGACCAGATGCCCTTCTTCAGCGCCTGCCCCGCCAGCGCGAATCCCAGGGGCCCCGGAAACATGTCCGGATAGAGCGTCAGCACCGTGGCGGCAAAGGCGGGGTTCGACATGCGTTCAGCGCTCCGGCAATGAAAAAGGGTATGTCGCGGAAATGCAGGGCTCAGGCCTTTTCGGCATCATCGGAAGGCGTCTTTTGCGCCTGACGGGCCTTGTTCTTTTTCTGCCGGCGCTGCTTGTGGCGTCCGGAACCGGTGCGCTTTAAGGCATCCTCTTCCAGCTCCTTGGGCGGATTGATGATGACCCGCCCTTTCGCGATCTCCACCTGCGGCACCGCCTCTTTCGTGAACGGCAGATAATAGGTTTCCCGCGCGCCTTCCGGACGGATTTCCAGAAGATCGCCGCTGCCGAAATCATGCACGGCGATCACCTCGCCCCCCGGCGAGCCGTCGCGTTTTATCGCTTTCAGGCCCACGAGATCGGAATAATAGAAGGTGTCCTCATCCTCCGGCTCCGGCAGGCGCTCCCGTGGCAGCTTCAGTTTGCACCCCCGCAACAGCTCGGCAGCATTGCGGTCCTCAACGCCTTTCAGCCGCGCAATGAAGGCCCCTTTTGTCGGGCGCAACCGCAGAATCTCCACCTCCTGCGGCCCGTCATCCAGCAGCAACGGCCCATAGGCCGCGATATCTTCAGGCGTTTCCGTAAAGCTTCGGATCTTCACCTCGCCGCGGATGCCATGGGCGGAAGTGATCACGCCCATGACAACCAGCTTCTCGTGTTTTTCCTTTCGGCTCATGGCCGCAGTCCTTCACGCAACGCCAGATGGCGGTGCCCGGAACCCGAAAGGCGCAATGAACCATCCGCGCCCACGACAGCGCCCCCTCCCCGGACATGACGGACGAAGCGGCAAATACGCGCTTTTTTTTACGCGGATGGCTCCGCCCTTCAGCTCTCGGCGGCTTCGGCCTCGCCCTCTCCGCCTTCGTTCTCGGCGGCGGCAGCCTCCGCGGCCTTGGCCTCCTTCTCCGCCTTGCGTGCCAGAGCCTTCTCGCCCGGCTGACCCTTCTTGGGATTGTAGCGCGGCGGCCGCTTGGCAAGACCGGCGGCATCAAGGAAGCGCAAAACACGGTCCGTGGGCTTCGCCCCCACCGACAGCCAGTACTTGATGCGATCCTCTTTCAGGGTCACCCGCTCGGGATGATCCTTGGGCAGCAGCGGGTTGTAGGTGCCCACCTTCTCGATGAACCGCCCGTCACGCGGCGCGGTGTTCTCCGCCACCACGATGCGATAGAACGGACGCTTCTTGGCGCCGCCCCGCGCCAGACGAATGCGCAAAGCCATGTGTCGTCTCTCCTTTCTGCTTGTTTTTCGAAAAACCGAAAACCTCGTTCGTGATGATTAGCGCTTCTTCTTGCGACCCTTGCCCTTGCCGCGGCCAAGGGGCGGAAGGCCGCCAAGCCCCGGCAAGCCGGGCCCGCCCATGCCCGGCAGGCCTCCCATACCCGGCAAACCCGGCATGTTGCCAAGCCCGGGCAGACCGCCGCCCGGCAACCCGGGCATGCCGCCGGGCGCTGCCGGCTGGCCACCGCCATCCTTCAGCCCCTTGGCGAGATCGCGCAGCTCCGGCGGCAGGCTGGCCGGATCCATGCCGGCAAGCTCCGCCTGCAGCTTCTCGATTTCCTCCGGCGAAGGCCCGCCGCCAAAACCGAACATGCCGCCCAGCCCCCCTTTCTTCCGGCCCATTTTCTTCATCATGTCCGCCATCTGCCGATGCATTTTCAGCAGGCGGTTGACATCCTGCACCGTGGTACCGGAGCCGGCGGCGATGCGTTTCTTGCGTGAGGCGTTGATGATCTTGGGAAACAGCCGCTCCTTCGGCGTCATCGAGGAGATGATGGCAAGCTGGCGCTTCAGCACCAGATCATCGAGATCAATCCCGGCCAGCTGCTTGCGGATCTTGCCCATGCCCGGCAGCATCTTCAGGATGCCCTGCATGCCGCCCAGCTTCTGCATCTGCCTCAGCTGCTCGGCGAGATCCTCCAGGGTGAAGGCGCCTTTCTTGAGCTTCTCGGCCAGCTTGCGCGCCTTTTTCTCATCAATGGTGCGCGCCGCCTTCTCCACAAGCGAAACCACATCGCCCATGCCCAGGATGCGATCGGCGATGCGATCCGGATGAAAGGCCTCGAGATCTTCCAGCTTCTCGCCCACGCCCATCAGCTTGATGGGCTTGCCGGTCACCGCCCGCATCGACAGCGCCGCGCCGCCCCGGCCATCACCATCCACGCGCGTGAGCACGATGCCGGTGATCCCCACCGCCTCATCGAAGCTCTTGGCCAGGTTCACGGCATCCTGACCCGTCAGCGCATCCGCCACCAGCAGCGTCTCGCGCGGCTCGGCCACGGCCCGCACATCCTGCACCTCTTTCATGAGGTCTTCGTCGATGTGCAGCCGCCCGGCCGTATCGAGAATGACCACGTCATAGCCGCCTCTGCGCCCTTCCCGCACGGCGCGTTTCGCAATCTCGACAGGATCCTCGCCTTTTACGATCGGAAGGGAATCCACGCCGGCCTGCCGCGCCAGCGTCGCCAGCTGCTCCTGCGCCGCCGGGCGATAGACGTCAAGCGAGGCAAGCAGCACCTTCTTGCGTGCCGCATCCTTGAGCCACTTGGCGATCTTCGCCGAGGTCGTCGTCTTGCCCGAGCCCTGCAAGCCCACCATCAGGATCACGTTCGGCGGCTCGCCCTCCACCAGCAGCGGTGCATGCGCGCCCAGAGTCTCCACCAGGGCATCATGCACGATCTTGATCACCATCTGGCCGGGCGTGACCGACTTGATCACCTCCTGGCCGACGGCGCGCTGCCGCACCGTGTCGATGAACGAGCGCACCACGGGCAGGGCCACGTCCGCCTCGATCAGCGCCCGGCGCACCTCGCGCATGGCGGCGTCCACATCCTTTTCCGAAAGGGCGCCGCGCCCCGTGAGCCGGTCGAAAATATCCGAAAGACGATCCTGCAGCGTATCGAACATGGGCCCTTATCCCGTTTTGTCGTGCTTTCCGCTTGCGATCGCGCCTGTTGCGCAACCCGCCGGTCAGAATGACACATCCATGCCGGCGATACCATGGCGGCCGATTGCGCAAACACCGATCGCGCCCGTGGGCGAACCCTCGCTGACGGGCGTTGACCCTCCTGCCTCCCGGTCATGCAGCGCCTTAAGCGCTATGCCATGTGCAGGACGGCCGGCGTGACGATTTCATCGCGCCTGTATGGAAAGCCGGCTTGTTCTAGAAGAAATTCCGCACAGGGTCAACGCTGCCTTTTCGCCGCTTGAGGCCGTGCGCCTTGCCATTTTCCGGCCGCCGCCCTTTGGCTTTTTGTCAAAAAGACGATAGAGGACGAAAAGGATGAAGGGATCACGCCCGGCAATCATGATCATGAAAGCAATACGATGACGGATCCGAAAGACGATATCAGGGAAAACGACGAGGGGCTCGATATTGAGATCGTCGAGACCACCATCGTGCCGGTGGACCTGGGCGAACGCGCCTATGACATCGAGATCGGCCCGGACATTCTCGAATTCGCCGGCATCGAGGTGGCCGAGCTTCTGCCCCGTCCCAAAACCCTGATCGTGACCGACGAAAACGTCGCCGCCCTGCATCTTGAAACCTTAAGCGAGTCGCTGAACGATGCCGATATCGAACACGAGGCCATGGTGCTGCCCGCCGGCGAGGCCACCAAGAGCTTTTCGCATCTGCAGGCGGTGGTGGAGCGCATTCTCGAAAGCGGGCTTGAGCGGCGAGACGCCATCATCGCCTTCGGCGGCGGTGTCATCGGCGATCTGGCAGGCTTCGCCGCCGCCATCGCCCGGCGCGGCATGCATTTCATCCAGATTCCCACCACCCTGCTCGCACAGGTGGACTCTTCTGTCGGCGGCAAGACGGGAATCAACTGCCGCCTCGGCAAGAACCTGATCGGCGCCTTCCATCAGCCGCTCAAGGTCATTGCCGATACCGCCGTCCTCGACACCCTGCCGAAACGGGAGCTGCTCGCCGGCTATGCGGAAGTGGTCAAGTACGGTCTGCTGGGCGATGCCGCCTTCTTCACCTGGCTGGAGGAGCACGGGCCTGCCCTGCTGGCAGGAGACATGGCCGCCCGCCAGCACGCCATTGCCCGCTCCTGCGAAATGAAGGCTCAGATCGTCGCCGCCGATGAAAGGGAAAGCGGCCGGCGCGCCCTGCTCAACCTTGGCCACACATTCGGCCACGCCCTGGAAGGCGCCCTCGGTTATGACGGCACCCTGCTGCATGGCGAGGCCGTGGCCATCGGCATGGCGCAGGCCTTCCGCTTCTCCGAGCGCCTGGGGCTTTGCCCGGCCGGGCGCGCCGAACGCATCGCCGCCCATCTGCGCGCCGTGGGCCTGCCCACGGACCTGTCGCATGTACGCGATCGCCTGCCCGATGCCGCAGGCCTGCTTGAATTCATGCGACAGGACAAGAAGGCGACTGGCGGCAGGCTCGTTTTCATTCTCGCCCGTGACATCGGAGAAGCCTTCATCACCGATACCGTGGACGAAAAGGAGCTGCTCGCCTTTCTTGATGAAGAACTGGAGCGTGCCTGATGGATGCCCGCATCTGGCTGCTGGCTCTGGCCGTGGCCTTTCTCATTGTCCTCTCGGCCTTCTTTTCCGGCTCGGAAACCTCCATGACCGCCATTTCCCGCGCGCGGGTGCATCGCCTCGCCCAGAAGGGAGACAGGCGGGCCAGGGTGCTGGAACACCTGCTGTCCATGCCGGAGCGGCTGATCGGCGCCATCCTTCTTGGCAACAACCTCGTCAACATTCTCGCTTCCGCCCTGGCCACCACGCTGTTTCTGGAGCTCTTCGGCCCCGCCGGCGTGCTGTGGGCCACGCTGGTCATGACCGCGCTCGTCCTTGTTTTCGGCGAGGTCATGCCCAAGACCTACGCCATCCTCAATCCCGACCGCTTCGCCCTGCATGTTGCGCCTATCGTTTCCCTTGTCGTCAAGGTTTTCGCTCCCGTGGTATCCGTGGTGGAAAAGCTGGTGCGCATGGCGCTCAAGGCCTTGGGCGCCGATACGCGCAATGCCGGCAATGCCCTGTCTTTCCGCGAGGAGCTGCGCGGGGCACTGGATCTGCATCATGCCCGCGGCGAGGTGGTCAAGCGCGACCGCGACATGCTCGGCGGCGTGCTTGACCTGCGGGAGCTCACCGTTGCCGATGTCATGGTCCACCGCACCGACATGAAAAGCATCGACATCTCCCGCTCCCCCCGCGAAATCCTGCAATACGTGCTGGACAATGGCTTTACCCGCTACCCCGTCTGGCATGAGGAGCCGGACAACATCATCGGCATTCTTCACGCCCGCGATCTGCTGGCCGCCATTGCCGGCGCCGGCGGCAATGTCGATGCCATAGACATCCGCACCCTGCTCATCGCCCCCTGGTTCGTGCCCGATTCCACGCCGCTTGCCGATCAGCTCGCCGCCTTCCTCCGGCGCAAGATGCATTTCGCCCTGGTGGTGGACGAATATGGCGAGCTGGAAGGGCTCGTTACCCTTGAGGACATTATGGAGGAAATCGTCGGCGAAATTGCTGACGAGCACGATCGCGCAGCCCAGGGCATCCGCCGCGAGGGATGCAGCTATATCGTCGATGGCGCCATGCCCGTGCGTGATCTCAACCGCCTCTATGACTGGTCACTGCCCGAGGACGAGGCCATTACCATCGCCGGTCTCGTCATTCACGAGGCGCAGATGATCCCCGATCCGGGTCAGGCCTTCACCTTTCACGGTTTCCGCTTCGAGATCCTGGACAAGGAGCGCCACCGCATCACCCGCCTGCGCATCACCCCCCTCAATGACGACACCTGCACCGATGCGGAGCGACCATCTTCTGTCTCCGCTAGCGAAAACGGAAAAACTGACTCTTGAATACGCACACGCATAATCAGGAAGCCTTGTACTGAAAGCCGAAATCACCGGCCAATGGCTTGCGCGTGGGAGATGACACGAAAGCGTCCTAGGAAATTGGTCTGAACAGCGGACCTTCCGCCCCTGGCCTGCGTTGACTTTTCACCACCCCTTCTTCAATCTCGCCCTCGAAAAAGGCGTCCTGACATTCAGTCAAAAGAGCGAAAGGGCCATCATGAAGATCCTGGTCCCCGTGAAACGGGTCGTGGACTATAACGTGCGCGTTCGCGTCAAGGCCGACGGCTCCGGCGTCGATCTCGCCAACGTGAAGATGTCCATGAACCCCTTCGACGAAATCGCTGTGGAGGAGGCCGTGCGCCTTAAGGAGGCGGGAACGGCCGAAGAGATCGTCGCCGTCAGCATCGGCCCGAAGGCCGCCGAGCAGACGATCCGCACCGCGCTGGCCATGGGTGCGGACAGAGGCATTCTGGTCCAGACCGAGCAGCGCACCGAGCCGCTGGCCGTGGCCCGCATCCTCGCCGCACTGGTGGAGAAGGAGCAGCCGCAGCTCGTGATCATGGGCAAGCAGGCCATTGATGACGACTGCAATCAGACTGGCCAGATGCTTGCCGCGCTTCTCGGCTGGCCGCAGGGCACCTTCGCTTCAAAACTTGTCATCGAGGGCGAGCATGCCGAAGTCACCCGCGAGATCGATGGCGGCCTTGAAACCCTGCGTCTGAAGCTGCCTGCGGTGATCACCACCGATCTGCGCCTGAACGAGCCGCGCTATGCCTCCCTGCCCAACATCATGAAGGCAAAGCGAAAACCCCTGGAGGTGACCGATCCCGACGCGCTTGGCGTGGACATCACCCCCCAGCTTGAAATCCTCAAGGTGGAGGAGCCGCCGCAGCGCAAGGCGGGTGTTCGCGTGAAATCCGTGGCGGAACTGGTCGATCGGCTCAAGAACGAGGCGGGAGTGATCTGAAATGGCGGTTCTTCTCGTTGCCGAACATGACAATGCCACCCTTAACCCGGCCACGGCCCGCGCCCTGACCGCGGCCAGAGCCATTGACGAGACAGTCGATGTTCTCGTTGCCGGCAAGGATTGCGCCGGCGTTGCCGATCAGGCCGCCCGCCTGCAGGGCGTGCGCCGCGTGCTCCTGGCCGATGGCGACAGCCTCGCCCAGCAGATCGCCGAGAACATGGAAGCCCTGATCGTGCCGCTCATGCAGGGCGAGAGCTACTCCCACATGCTCACGCCGGCCACCACCACGGGCAAGAACTTCGCGCCGCGCATCGCCGCCCGCCTCGGCGTCATGCAGATTTCCGACATCATCGCGGTGATCGATGCCGAAACCTTCAAGCGGCCCATCTACGCCGGCAATGCCATAGAAACCGTGCGCCAGCCGGCGGAGAAAAAGATCATCACCGTACGCACCACCGCCTTTCAGGCAGCGGAAAGCTCAGAAATAGCAGCCCCGGTTGAAACCGTTGCAGCGCCGGCACCCAATCCTGCTGTCGAATTCGTTTCCCGTCAGCTCACCGAATCCGACCGCCCCGAGCTCACCCAGGCCCGTGTCGTCATCTCCGGCGGTCGCGGCATGGGCTCGGCCGAGGCCTTCGAGATGCTGGAACGCATCGCCCGCAAGCTCAACGCCGCCGTTGGCGCCTCCCGCGCCGCTGTCGATGCCGGTTATGTGCCCAATGACTATCAGGTGGGCCAGACTGGCAAGGTGGTGGCGCCCGATCTTTACATCGCGGTGGGCATTTCCGGCGCCATCCAGCATCTGGCCGGCATGAAGGATTCCCGCGTCATCGTCGCCATCAACAAGGACGAGGAAGCACCCATCTTTCAGGTGGCGGATTACGGCCTCGTCGCCGATCTCTTCGAGGCGCTTCCCGAGCTGGAGAAGGAGCTGGACCGCGTTCTCGGCGACAAGGGCTGATGCGCCGGATTTTATGAGGAGATGCCCTGGGTCCTGCAAACGAGGCTTGCCGCCCGCCGCGCGCGGTTATAGGCTCTGCCACTGCCCGCGAAGGAATCGGGCGGATAAGAACGGTTGCGGCTAGGCGCAAGGGGCTTTCGTCATGGAGATTCGCAAGGTCGGGATCATTGGCGCCGGTCAGATGGGAACCGGCATCGCCCATGTCTGTGCAGTGGCCGGATACGACGTCTTGCTCAACGACGTATCCGAGGACGTGCTCAAGAACGCACTCGCCACCATCAACGGCAACATGGCCCGCCTCGTGCGCAAGGGCAAGCTGGACGAGGAGACCCGCAAGAGCGCGCTGGAGCGTATCCGGCCGGTGGCCGATCTTTCCGCCATGGCCGAATGCGACATCGTCATCGAATCCGCCACCGAAGACGAGGACATCAAGCGCGCCATCTTCGCCGAGCTCTGCCCGCACCTGCCGCCGGCCACGCTGATTGGCACCAACACCTCCTCCCTGTCCATCACCCGCCTGGCGGCCGCCACCGATCGCCCGGAGAAATTCATGGGGGTTCACTTCATGAACCCCGCGCCTTTGATGGAGCTTGTTGAGCTCATCCGCGGCATTGCCACCGATGATTCGACGTTCGAGACCTTCAAGGCCTTTGTCACCTCCCTCGGCAAGACCATTGCCGTTGCCGAGGATTTCCCCGCCTTCATCGTCAACCGAATCCTCCTGCCCATGATCAACGAGGCCATCTACACCCTCTACGAGGGCGTAGGCACGGTGGAGGCCATCGATACCGCCATGAAGCTGGGCGCCCATCATCCCATGGGCCCGCTGGAGCTTGCCGACTTCATCGGCCTCGATACCTGCCTGTCGGTGATGCAGGTGCTCTATGAGGGACTGGCCGATTCCAAATATCGCCCCTGCCCGCTGCTGGTGAAATACGTGGAGGCCGGCTGGCTGGGCCGCAAGACCAAACGCGGTTTCTATGACTACCGCGGCGAAAAGCCCGTTCCCACCCGCTGACACGCCCGCAAAAAGCCGCCCACTGCTTCCGCCCGGAACGAAAAGGGCCACAAGGGCAGCGCGTCCGTTCTCATCCGGACAGCTCCGGAATGACCTCCCCTGGTCAGGCGGGGCGTTTGCGGGCCAGCAGCATGTAGTTCACGTCCATGTCCCGGGGCGCCTTCAGCCATTTGCCCGAAAAGGGATTGTAGGCCACGCCGGTGCGGTCGATCACCTCCAGCCCGGCCGCATTCAGCCAGTCCTGAAGCTCTTCGGGCTTGACGAATTTCTCCCACTGATGCGTGCCGCGCGGAAGCCAGCCCAGGACATATTCCGCCCCGACAATGGCCATGGCAAAGCTCTTGAAGGTGCGGTTGATGGTGGCACAGAACATCAGGCCGCCTTCCCGCACCAGCTGCCCGCAGGTGCGGATGAAGGCCGGCTGATCGCTGACGTGCTCGATCACTTCCATGTTGAGCACGACGTCAAACGTCTCTCCTGCTTCCGCCAGCGCTTCTGCCGTGGTCTGGCGATAGTCCACCGCAACGCCGCTTTCCTCCGCATGCGCGCGGGCGGCACCGATGTTTTTCGCAGAAGGATCGATGCCTGTGACATCCGCCCCCATCTTCGCCAGGTTTTCCGAGATGAGCCCGCCGCCGCAGCCGATGTCGAGAATGCGCACATCCTTAAGCGGCAGCCGTTCGCGCGGATCCAGGCCGAACTGCGCCGTGACGTGATCCCGGATATATTGCAGGCGCACCGGATTGAAGGCATGCAGCACTGCGAATTTTCCATCCGGCCGCCACCATTCCGCCGCGAGTGCGGAAAATTTGGCAATCTCCGCCGGATCGACCGAGGCCGCCTGCGTCTCTTCGTTTGCTCCCGCGGCTTTCTCACCCGCACCCATCTCGTCGCCTCCCGGAGTTGTCACGCATCCTCTTCATCGGCTCTTCAGGTCATAGCGGGCGGGCCGAATTTGCGCAAATGCCTTGCCTTTCCTTTCCGGCGTGGCTAAGGGTTGGCGCGTCGCGATCCTGACATGCGGATCGCACCGAGGGCAAAAGCCACCATCCGCAACCATCCGTGTGAGGCGAACAGGCAACGGGCTTTGAGTGTCATGAGCCGGCTGGTGATGAAATTCGGCGGCACGTCTGTGGCCGATCTGGACCGCATCCGCAACGTCGCCCGTCACGTCAAGCGTGAGGTTGAGGCCGGGCATCAGGTCTCAGTCGTGGTCTCGGCCATGGCCGGCAAGACCAACGAGCTCGTCGCCTACTGCGAGAACATCTCACCCCTCTATGATGCGCGCGAATATGACGTGGTGGTGGCTTCCGGTGAACAGGTCACTTCCGGCCTTCTTGCCATGACCCTCCAGGAAATGGGCATTCCCGCGCGCTCCTGGCAGGGCTGGCAGGTGCCGGTGAAGACCGACGGCATGCACGGCGCCGCCCGCATCATGGACATTCCGCCGGACAATCTCGTTTCCGCCCTGGATCGCGGCATGGTCAATGTCATCGCCGGCTTTCAGGGCATTGGCCCCGACGGCCGCATCACCACGCTGGGCCGTGGCGGATCGGATACCTCCGCCGTTGCCGTCGCCGCCGCTCTTGGCGCGCGCTGCGACATCTACACCGATGTCGATGGCGTTTACACCACCGATCCGCGCATCGTCTCCAAGGCCCGCCGTATTGAACGCATTTCCTATGAGGAGATGCTGGAGCTTGCTTCTCTGGGCGCCAAGGTGCTGCAGACCCGCTCCGTGGAACTGGCCATGGTGCACAAGGTACCGCTGCGGGTACGCTCCAGCTTCGACGATCCGGATTCTCCCTTCCAGGTCACCGAGGACGGGCGCGGCCCCGGCACACTGGTTTGCGACGAGGATGAAATCATGGAACAGCAGGTCGTTTCCGGCATCGCATACTCGCGCGACGAGGCACAGGTCGCCATCCGCAGGGTCAAGGACAAGCCGGGCGTTTCCGCCAGCATCTTCGGCCCGCTCGCCGATGCGGGCATCTCGGTGGACATGATCGTGCAGAACGTCTCGGCAGACGGCGTGTTCGCCAATCTCACCTTCACCGTCGCCCGCAAGGACCTGCCCCGTGCGCTCAAGGTTCTTGAAGAGAACCGGGAGCAGATTGGCTATGAGGAGATCGCCTCCGCCGACAATGTCGCCAAGGTCTCCATCGTCGGCATCGGCATGCGCTCCCATGCGGGCGTTGCCGCCAAGATGTTCCGTACGCTGGCGGAAAAGGGTATAAACATCGAGGCCATCACCACCTCCGAGATCAAGGTCTCTGTCCTGATCGATGAGGCCTATCTGGAGCTGGCCCTGCGCGCGCTGCATTCGGCCTACGGGCTGGATGCCGCCTGAAGGCGTGTGACGGACGCTGCAAGACCGCAAGGAGACGGATCGTGAAAACCGCCATGCTTATCGCGCTTCGCATTCAGGCAATCGCCGCCGCCGCGCCGTGCACCGCGGTAGCGGGCGTATGCGCATGGCGAAAAATTCGCGCGCAGGGAGGCGCCGGCTGATGACATTCACCGCCATTGGCCCGCGCGTCCTGCTCCGAAGGTTGCGCGAGGTCATGGCGGAGCAGGGCACGGCGCAGGAAAAGCTCGATCACATCGCGCACCTCGTGGCCGCCAATGTGGTGGCGGAGGTCTGTTCCATTTACGTCCTCAATGATGAGGGCGAACTGGAGCTTTACGCCACCGAAGGCCTGAAACCCGAATCCGTGCACCGCGTGCGGCTGCGCCCCGGTGAAGGCTTGGTCGGCACCATCGCCGAAACGGCCGAAACCCTCAATCTCTCCGACGCTCAGGCGCATCCCGCCTTCAAGTATTTCCCCGAGACGGGCGAGGAGATCTATGCCTCCTTCCTCGGCGTGCCCATCCTGCGCGGCGGCCGTGTTACCGGCGTGCTCACGGTGCAGAACCGCCGCCCCCGCCACTATACGGAGGAAGAAGAGGAAGCCCTGCAGACCACGGCGATGGTCCTGGCCGAGTTCTTTGCCTCGCCGGAATTCCGGGCCGAATATGAACGGCGCGGAGAAAGGCGCTCCCGCCGCCTGCATCTAAGAGGCGAGGCCCTGCACCCCGGCGTGGCCCTGGGCCATGTCGTGCTGCATCAGCCCCGCGTCGTCATCCGCAATTTCGTCGCCGACAACATCGAGACCGAAATCGAGCGCCTGCACGAGGCTTTGCAAACCCTGCGCACCCAGGTCAACGATCTCATCGCCACAACGGGGCTTGCCGCCCATGGCGAACATGCCGAGATCTTCGAGACCGTGCGCATGTTCGCCCATGATCGCGGCTGGGTGCGGCGCATCGAGGAAGGCATCCGCCGCGGCCTTTCCGCCGAAGCGGCCGTGGAGCGCGTTCAATCCGACAATCGCGCCCGCATGCTGCGCCAGACCGATCCCTACATGCGCGAGCGCATGCATGATCTTGATGATCTCGCCAACCGCCTCCTGCGCATCCTCACCGGTCAGGTCGGCACCGCCGCCCAGGGCAAGCTGCCCAAGGATGCCGTGATTGTCGCCCGCAACATGGGCCCGGCGGAACTGCTGGATTACGACCGTGAGCGCCTGCGCGGCCTCGTTCTTGAGGAAGGAGGCACCGGCTCACATGTGGCCATCGTCGCCCGCGCCCTGGAAGTGCCGACCATCGGGCAGGTGGAGGGCATCACCGATCTCGTCGAGAACGGCGATGCCATCATTCTCGACGGCCGCACCGGCGATGTCCACGTGCGCCCCACGCCCGAGATCGAGCAGGCCTATGTGGAAAAGGTCCGCCTTTATGCCCGGCGGCAGGAACGCTTCGCCCGCCTGCGCCACAAGCCGGCCATCACCCAGGACGGCGTGCGCGTTTCTCTCAACATCAACGCCGGGCTGCTCGTCGATCTGCCCCATCTTGAGGATTCCGGCGCGGACGGCATCGGGCTTTATCGCACCGAACTGCAGTTCATGCTGACCCGCACCCTGCCCCGCCGCGAGGAGCAGGAGAAGCATTATCGCGCCGTGCTCGAGGCGGCCGGAGACAAACCGGTCGTCTTTCGCACCCTTGATGTCGGCTCCGACAAGGTCCTGCCCTACATGCAGACGGAGCGGGAGGAAAATCCCGCCATGGGCTGGCGTGCCCTGCGGATGGGGCTGGATCGTCCGGGCCTTCTCAAGATGCAGCTGCGCGCCCTGCTCGCCGCCGCCAGTGGCAGGGTTCTGAACGTCATGTTCCCCATGGTCACCGATGTGGGAGAATTCCTCGCCGCCCGCAGCTATGTCGTTCAGCAGATCGAGGCCATGCGCAAGACAAACCGCGCCCTGCCGAAGCGCGTGCGCATCGGGGCCATGGTGGAGGTGCCGGCCCTGTTCTTTCAGCTTGACGAGCTGCTGCGCCACGCCGATTTCATCTCTGTCGGCTCCAATGATCTGCACCAGTTCCTCTTTGCCGCAGATCGCACCCATCCGCGCATGGCCCATCGCTATGATCCGCTGCATCCCGCCATGATCCGCCTGCTGGATCAAATGGCGAAAAAGACACGCGCCCGCGGCGTGCCTCTCTCATTGTGCGGCGAAATGGCGGGCAACCCCCTCGATGCCATGATCCTCATCGCCCTTGGCTTCACATCCCTCTCCATGGCGCCCGCCGCCATCGGGCCGGTCAAGGCCATGGTGCGCTCGCTCAACCGGGCCGATCTCGCCCGGCGCATCCCCGTCTGGCTGGCGGAAGGCCGCGAATCCTTGCGCGAACGCGCCGCCATCTATGCCCGGGAACATGGCGTTGTTCTCTATTCCCGCTGATGAGGCCACGCATATTCGCCAAAGCACCGCCTTCCCGCGTATGTGTTCACCAAACGCTTACCATTCCCGTTTACCATGAGCGCAGGCATGAAACGGAAAGTTGGCACAGAAAAAGTCTGTGCCATGGTTGTGAGCGTCACGGACACCTCGCCATGTACGATCATCCTCATGCGCCGGCGCCGCGCGCCAGTTTTCGCCCCAAACCGGACGGATCCAAGGATCCTGCCGGCGAGATTGGCTGGTATCTCCAGCGCGAGCGTGAGCTGCGCGGCATCTCGCTGGAGCGCGCCGGGCAGGAGACCGGCATTCACCCCAATCATATCGACGCCATCGAGGCCGGCGCGCTGGATCGCTTGCCCGATCGTGCCACCACGCTGGACATGATTGGCAAATACGCGGCCTATCTCGGCTACGATCCGCAGCCGCTCGTGCGCCGCTATGCCGCGCTGTTGCCGAAGGCCGAAAAGAATGGCCTGCTCTCTTCAGCGCGCATCATCGCCTTTCCGCTTCTGAAACGATTGAGCGACGTCTCATCCGGTGCCGGCGGTATTGTCGCCTCCGTGCTTGCCGTCGTGCTCGTCTTTGGCGGGCTGGTCTGGGCCTTCCTGCCCGGCTCCGATGAGCCCGGCGAGGGCTGGACGGAAATCACCGCGGAAGCGGAAACGTCAGGAAAAACGGCTTCGGCCGATCAGGGCATGCCCGCAAATCAGGCCGCCGATCCGCGCATCGTCGGCTCCATTTCCGCTCTCGCGGAAAAGGTCGCCGGGGAAGATACACCCGCAGCCGCGGCCAGCGCGGAGGGCCAGAACACCGCGCCTTCACAGCCCGATGCCATCGCCGCTCTCATCGCCCGCACAGTTCCTGACCTCGCCACCGAAGCCGCAGGCCACGGCGCGATAGAACAAACAAGGCAGAAAGCTGAACCAGCTGCCGCTTCCAATTCGGGAAAGGCCGTCAAAGCCCATGAGAAAACCAGGGTCTCCACAGCTGCCCCTGCTGCCGCGCCTGCGCACAGCATCACCCTGCGCAGCCGTGCCGAGATCTGGGTGCAGCTGGAGGACAAGCGCGGCCGCTCGCTCTATCGTGGCACCATGATCCCCGGCGCGACCTATACGCTGCCGCGCACGGTCGATCCCGACACCCTGCTCCTGACTACGGGCAACGGCGCCGCCCTTGAGCTCATCGCCGACGGCAAGGCCTTGGGCCCGCTCAAGCCCGAAGGCGGCCCCATCGTTGCCGCCGAATTCGGCAAGCTCATCAAGGAGCGCCTGAAAAACTGAGTGCCCGATCAAAAACGAAACGCCTGAAACCGCCCCGCGCCCGTCCGGCGCGGGGCTCTTGACTTTCCCGCCCGCCTGTCTCACCACCGAAGCGTGATTTTCCCGCCATGACGGCGATGATGCATGCATGATCCGGCAAGGAGGCAACGGCGGCGATGTCCATCGCCCACTCCGAGAAGATCGACCGTATCCTGGCCCGCTTTGATGCCGTGGAACAGGCCCTGGCTCAGGGGCCAACGGGCGAGGAATACGTGCGCTTGTCCCGTGAATATGCCGAGCTGCAGCCCGTTGTGACCATAGCGCGGGACTTGCGCGCCGCCTTGCAGGAAAAGGCCGACCTTGAGGAGCTTCTCGCCGATCCGGAAATGGCCGAAATGGCCCGCAGCGAGCTTGCCGAGGTGGAAAGGCACATAGAAACCCTTGAACACAGGCTCAAGCTGGAGCTTCTACCCAGGGACAAGGCCGATGAGCGCAATGTCATTCTTGAAGTGCGCGCCGGCACCGGCGGCGAGGAGGCCGCGCTGTTCGCCGCCGATCTCTTCCGCATGTATCAGCGCTATGCCGCCGCCAAGGGCTGGACGGTGGATGTGCTCTCCGCGTCCGAATCCGATCGCGGCGGTTACAAGGAGATCATCGCCGCCATCAAGGGGCCTGCCGTCTATTCCCGTCTGAAATTCGAATCCGGCGTGCACCGGGTTCAGCGCGTGCCTGAAACCGAGGCCGGCGGCCGCATTCACACTTCCGCCGCCACCGTTGCCGTTTTGCCCGAGGCGGAGGATGTGGACATCCGCATTGACGAGAAGGATTTGCGCATCGACGTTTTCCGCGCCTCCGGCGCAGGCGGCCAGCATGTGAACACCACCGATTCCGCCGTGCGCATCACGCACTTGCCCACGGGCATCGTCGTCACCCAGCAGGATGAACGCAGCCAGCACAAGAACCGCGCCAAGGCCATGCAGATTCTCCGCGCCCGCCTTTTCGAGCGCGAACGCCGCCGCCAGATGGAAGAGCGCGCCGCCGCCCGCCGCGGCCAGATCGGCTCCGGTGATCGCTCCGAACGCATTCGCACCTACAATTTCCCACAGGGGCGCGTCACCGACCACCGCATCAACCTCACCCTTTACAAGCTCGACGAAGTCCTTGCCGGTGAAGCGCTGGATGAAATCATTGACGCTCTCATCGCCGAGGATCAGGCCGCCCGCCTCGCCGCCCAGGAGGAAGGTGCGAAAATCTCTGGCGAAACATGATCCATCGCTCCAATTCTCCCCAAGGCTTTGCCGAGCAGGCAGGCCTCATCCCCGGCATGCCCCGCCAGCAGGCCCTTCATGCCGCCGCCCGCCGGCTGCAGGAGACCCTTGGCCTGACTTTCGACGAAGCGGTGCGCGATGCCCGCCTTCTGCTCCTGGATGTTCTCGACATTTCCCACGCCGCCCTCATCGCCGAGGGCGATGTGCCCATAAGCCAGGCTGAATGGCGTCAATTCGCCACCCATCTCAGCCGCCGCGCCCGGCACGAACCTGTCTCGCGCATCCTCGGCACCCGTCACTTTTTTGGCCGCCCCTTTCTAATCACGCCCGCCGTGCTTGATCCCCGCCCGGAAACCGAGCATCTCGTCGAGACCGCTTTAGCGGCCCATGCCCTTCTGCCCGAACCCTTGCGTGAAGCGCCGCGCATTCTCGATATCGGTGCCGGTTCGGGCGCCATCATCGTCTCCCTTCTCGCCGAACTGCAAAGAGCAAAAGGGCTTGCTCTCGACATTTCAGAAGCCGCCCTTGCCGTCACCATGCGCAATGCCTGCCGCCATGGCGTGGCCGGCCGCTTAATCTGCCGCCGCAGTGACTGGCTCTCCGCCCTGAAGCCGGATGAGCACTTCTCCCTCATCGTCTCCAATCCGCCCTATATCGCTCAGGAAGAGCTCGATACGCTCATGCCGGAAGTACGCCATTATGATCCCCGCATCGCCCTGGATGGCGGCCCGGGCGGCCTGCGTGCCTATCATGCGCTCACGGCGGCCGCGTCCCATCTTGCGCCGGGCGGTTTTCTCATCGTGGAAATCGGTATCGGACAGGAACGCGCCGGGCGTGCCATCCTTGAGCGGGCCGGGCTGAAGGAACACCCGCGCCTGCCGGCCGTACACGCCGATTATGCCGGCATCCCCCGCGTCATCTGCCTTGCGCGATTGACCAATGAGTAAGGAAGTGGACAGATTCCTTGACAAATGGCTTGGAAAATGAACATCAGCGCGGTAAAAGAGATTCGATCCGCATGGAACGCAGAATTGTTGCGGGGGGCGAAATCGCGTATCATTCGCCCATGACGCAAGCAGCCGGTGAGCGGCGCACCGGCAAAGGATAAGGCCGCTACACGAAACACGCGGCCACATGAACGTGACAGGAGGCCACTCGTCTCCAGCGGTTTGCATGGAGAGACTGGAACAATAACGGGCGTTTCCGGATAGTCAGTCAAAAGGCCGACACACGAACAGCAACGCGACAGAACCATCGAAAGCCAGCCCCTGCCCCTCATCCGCCCAAGTGCAGGAAGAGGTGACGGGCGTGTGCATGCCATGGCTTTCGATCCGGCAGGCAAGAGAAGAACCAGACTCGTTTTCAAGGTTGGAAGAACCGAAGCACCGATGAGACAGCCACAGCACAAGCGCAATGCCCGCGCCCGCAACCGGCGCCAGCCCAATCCCATCAACCGCGTCTATGAAAGCAACGGGCCGGACGTGAAGGTGCGCGGCACCGCCCAGCACATTGCGGAAAAGTACATGCAGCTGGGCCGCGATGCGCTCTCCGGCGGCGACACCATCAAGGCGGAAAGCTATTTCCAGCATGCCGAACATTATCTGCGCATCATCGCCGCCGCCCAGGAGCAGATCCAGCAGCGCCGCCAACAGCAGCAGGAGGCGCGGGAACAGCGCATGCGTGGCAATGGCCGCAGCCGTCCGGCGGCAGACCCCGCGCCGGCCCCGGTGGAGGAAACGCCTGCCGAGCAGCCGGTTGAACAGCCGGTTGATCCCGCTCTTGCCGCTTCCGTCGAGGACGCATCCGTCACCATGAACGGTGATGGCGCCATGCCGGAAGCCACCGTGGACCTTACCGCCGAGGCTGCTCCTGCCGCCGCTTCCGCCGATCCGGCCAATGGCAATGGCGGCGCTGGCGAGATGACCTTCGTTCTCGCATCAACAGACTCTGCGGACATGCTCGCGACTGAGGAGACGGGTCCGGTTGCGGCCGATCCCGGTAACGGCATCGACAGCGCCTGGGAAGGCCCGCAGCCGAGCTTCCTCATCACCCCCGCCCTGCCCGCTGAATCCGAGCCGGAACCTGCCGCCGAGACCGAGGCCGGCGATGGGGCTGGCGATGAAGCTTCCGCCGCAGAAACGCAAGCCTCTTCAGCGGAAGCGGAAGCCAAGGATGAAGCGGCGGAAAAGACCACCACCAAGCGCCGGCGCACACGCCGCACACGCACCACGACCACCCGCAGAACCCGCAAAACAGCGACCAAAAGCGAAGATTCCGGCAATGAGGCCACTGATTCTCCCGGCAGCTGAGCAGCCCGGAGGATGAATGGGTCAGAACAATCCTCTCCAAGGCGCTGAACGCCGGATATGCCTTGCGAATGATTGAAGGCAGGACAGGAGGGATCCGGTCCGGTCAGGTCCGGTCCGATGCCCGATCCAGGAGTGCATCCAGCCAGCGCGTGGGCAGAAGGCGCTTCAGCATCGCCATGACGTGGGTCGGCACCGTTACGTAATAGCGCGGTTTTGGCCGCGGGCTTTCCACGGCGTGCACAAGCTTCTTCAACACCGCCTCCGGCGGCAGCTTGAAGGGATTGGGCCGCCCCTCGCCTTTCAGCGTTTGCATGCGCTTCTTGTAATAGGTGCGCCAGTAAGAATGCTCGATGTCGATATTCTCCCGGAAATGCCGCAGTGCCGTCTCGGTGAACTTCGAGAAAATGGGCCCCGGCTCGATCAGGGAGACGAAAATGCCACTGCCGCGCAGCTCCAGCCGCAGGGTATCGGTCAGCCCCTCGATGGCGAATTTCGAGGCATTGTAGGCGCCGCGCCACTTCATCGCCACAAGCCCGAGCACCGATGAATTGTTCACGATGCGGCCATGCCCCTGTGCCCGCATTACGGGGATCACCTGCCGGGTCAGATCGTGCCAGCCGAAAACATTGGTCTCGAATTGCCGGCGCAGCACCTCTCTTGAGAGATCCTCCACCGCTCCGGGCTGACCATAGGCACCGTTGTTGAACAGCGCATCCAGCCGCCCGCCGCTCAACCGTAAAACGTCGGAAACACAGGCGGCGATGGATTCCGGCTCGTCATAATCGAGATAGAGCGCATCCAGCCCCATATCCTTGAGGGCCTCGATGTCCTCTTCCCGCCGTGCCGTGGCAAACACGCGCCAGCCCCGCGCCATCATGCCCAGCGCACATGTCCGGCCGATGCCGGAGGAACAGCCCGTGATCAGGATGCAGCGTCTTTCTTCTCTCGTCATGGCCCCAGGCGCGAATCGCCGGAATGCTTTCGTCCTGCCGGGTGTGCCCGCCTGCCTGCGTCAGGTCAAGAGCATGCAACGGAAAGCCTCTTGCCTTGCCGCTGAAGGCGCAGGATAACCTTCGCAAGCCTGTGAGTGCGGAAGAAGGAAAGAGACATCCCGCCCATGCGCAAGACGATCTGCGGACGCAAGGTTATCGGTGTCGCCGGGTTCAAGAACGCCGGCAAGACCACTCTGGTGGAAGGTCTCGTGCGCGCTCTTTCCGCCCGCGGCTATTGCGTCTCCACGGTCAAGCACGCCCATCACAGCTTCGATATCGATCACGAGGGCCGCGATTCCTTTCGTCACCGCAAGGCGGGGGCGCGTGAAGTCGCCGTCGTTGCCCGCAACCGCTGGGCCATCATCCATGAAAATCCGCCAAACGAGGACGCGCCCGGCCTGGAGGAGATGCTCGTGCGCATGAGCCCCTGTGACCTCGTGATCGTGGAAGGCTACAAGGGCGGGCCGCATCCCAAGATCGAGGTGCGCAATCTCGCACTTGATCATCCCCGTCTTGCCGATGAGGAACCGGAAATCGTCGCCATTGCCGCGTCCGGCCCGCTAAAGGATGAACGCCTGCCCGTTTTCCTGCGCGATGATTATGAGGCCATCGCCGACTTCATCGTCGAATTCATGCAGCTGGGGGAGCCAAAGTCATGAATCGCCAGCCCAGACGCCTCGCCAACGACTGTTTCGCCGCCCTTGACACGCTCATGCCGCATGCGCAGGCCATGGCCCTGCTCAAAGAGCGCATCCGCCCCGTCGTTGATACCGAGGAGGTGGCGCTCGAAGAGGCGCTTGGCCGTATTCTCGCCGAGGACGTGATCGCGCCACGAGACATTCCCGCCTTTGACAACGCGGCCATGGACGGTTTCGCCGTGCGGCATGCCGACCTTAGCCCCGATGACGAAACAGCCCTTCCCGTTTCCATGACCGTTTTTGCAGGCGATGTGCCCCGCCCGTTGCCGCCCGGCACGGCTGCCCGCATCTTCACCGGCGCCCCCATGCCGCAAGGGGCTGACACCTGTGTCATGCAGGAGGACGTCGAATATGACGAGGCGGCCAAGATGGCCCGTTTTCCCGCCGGGATTCCTGAGGGAATCAACGTGCGCCCAGCCGGCGAGGATCAGGCCCGCGGCAAGGCGGTGGTGCAGGCAGGCTGGCGCCTGCGCGCGCCGGAACTGGCAGCTATTGCCTCCACCGGCCAGGCCCGCGTGCGTGTGTTCAAGCCGCTCACCGTGGCGCTGATGTCCTCCGGCGATGAAATCATCCGCCCCGGCACACCCTGGCACGAAGGCGCCATTTATGACGCCAATGCCTATATCCTGCGCGGCGCGCTCGCCGGCCTTGGCGTGCGCATTATCGATTTTGGTGTTCTGCCTGATGAAAGGGACGCCATCGAGCAGGCCTACGCCAAGGCGGCCGAGGAAGCAGACGTGATCATCACCTCCGCCGGCGCCTCCCAGGGAGAAGCCGATTACATGGCGGAAACCGTCGCCCGCATGGGGCAGCTGCATGCCTGGAAACTCGCGATCAAGCCGGGCAAGCCCATCGGCTTCGGCCAGATTGGCGATACCGTCTTTCTCGGCCTGCCCGGCAACCCCGTGGCCGCGTTCGTCACCTTCCTCATTTATGGCTGGCCGCTGCTCAACACTCTGGCCGGGCATGTCTGGCAGGAGCCGCGACGCATCGTCCTGCCCGCCGGCTTCACCATGAAGAAGCGCAAGCAGGGCCGGCGCGAATTCCTGCGCGGCTGGCTGGAAACCACAGCCGATGGTCAAACGGTGGTGCGGCGTTTTCCGAAAGACGGTTCTGGCCTGATCTCATCGGCGGTGGCCGCCACCGGCCTCATCGAGCTCACCGAAGACATGCCCGCCGTCAACGAGGGCGATTCCGTGCGCTTCATTCCCTTTGGCGCTTTCGGCATTCCCCCGAAGTGATGCGCGGCCAAAAGCGCCTGACGGCAACGGTGCAATGATCTCCTGAAAACGTCAACAACCTACGGGATTCACACATCTCTTAATACCAAACAAATTCAATAGGTTAACTGTTAACTAAGGTTTTGTGAAACACTCTAACACGATACCCACCTCGTCATACGGGCGAAAGCCGGTATCTCAGCCCATTGACTCATGCATTTGGGTCCCGAGACCCCGGCTTTCGCCGGGGTGACGCAAAAGATAGTGACCTTATGTTGTGTGTGAATGCCGTAGGTCAGGAAGCAGCCTGGCGGCGAACGGAACCGTTTATTCTCCCGGCGCCTTGGCGGTGATGGACAGGGCGTGGATGCGCTCTTTCAGAAGATCGCCCAGGGCCTCGTTGACCATGCGGTGCCGCTGCACCAGCGGCTTGCCGGCAAAGGCCTGTGAGACGATCACCACATGAAAGTGTGATTCGCCTTCCGGATGGGCGCCGGCATGCCCGGCGTGGTGATGGGACTGATCAAGGATCTCCAGATGCTCCGGCTGCAAGGCGGCGCGCAGCCGTTCTTCCATCGCGCGTCCCACGGGTCCCAGTGTCATCGCCGCTGTTCCTCTTCGAGGCTGTTGTTGCCCTGATGCGATGCGCCAGATCTGGCCCGATTGCTTTCCGTCGTCATCCCAGATTCCGCCCTATGGAGAGAAAACGCTCCCGGCGCAGACGGCGGATTTCATCCGGTGACTTGTCCATGAGCGGCTCAAGCGCCCGGGCAATCGCCTCGCCCGCCGCCTTGATCGTCTCCTGTGGCGCCCTGTGCGCACCGCCCACCGGCTCCGGCACGATCTCGTCGATCACGCCGAATTCCTTCAGATCCTGCGCCGTCAGCCGCAGCGCCTTGGCGGCATCGGGTGCCTTGGCCGAATCCCGCCACAGGATCGAGGCCGCTCCCTCCGGCGAGATCACTGAATAGATCGCGTGTTCGAGCATGAGCACACGGTTGGCGGTCGCAATGGCGATGGCGCCGCCCGAGCCACCCTCGCCGATGATAAGCGCCACATTCGGCACCCCCAGCGTCAGGCATCGCTCCGTGGAGCGCGCGATGGCCTCGGCCTGTCCGCGTTCCTCCGCGCCCACGCCCGGATAGGCGCCCGCAGTATCCACGAAGCTGATCACCGGCAGGTTGAAACGCTCGGCCATGTCCATCAGCCGCACAGCCTTTCTGTAGCCTTCCGGCCGCGCCATGCCGAAATTGTGCTTCTGGCGGGAGGCGAGGTCATGCCCCTTCTCCTGTCCGATCACCATCACCGGCTCGCCGCGAAACCGGCCCGGCCCGCCGATGATGGCATGATCCTCGGCAAATTTCCGGTCGCCGGCCAGCGGCGTGAAATCCGTGATCAGCTCCCGGATATAGTCCAGCGTGTGCGGCCGCTCCGGATGCCGGGCAACCTGCGTTTTCTGCCAGGGATCGAGATTGGCGTAGAGATCGGCCAGCGCCTTTTCCACTTTCTCTTCCAGGCGGCCGATGTCTTCATCAAGCGAGACGGTATCCTCCTCGCCCTCGGCGGCGAGAGACTTCAGCTCCGCAATCTTGCCTTCCAGCTCCGCGATGCGCGTTTCGAAATCGAGATAGGTTTTCATGACGTATTCCTGCGGAAGACATGCCGTGCATGACCAAGGACGACACAGGGCATGTCTCCGTTGCCCCCTGGATGTGACGGAATCGGGGCGGAAGAAAAGCAAAGGGCTTTTCCGTCCGGCCCGGCCGCCCGTTTCTGACCGTTCCGCAAACCGGCCAGAAAGTGGCCGCCGCACCCCGTTCTGTCAACCGCAAATCCCATGAAAGCGCATGCCTCACCCGCGCCGCGCCAGCGGGTGATGAGTCTCCACTGTGCGGCGCAGGGTTTCCCCCTGCACATGGGTATAGATTTGCGTCGTGGCGATATCGGCATGGCCCAGCATGAGCTGCACCGCACGCAGATCCGCCCCGCCTTCCAGAAGATGCGTGGCGAAGGCATGCCTGAGCACATGGGGCGATATGCGGCGGGCATCCAGACCGGCCCGCTTAGCCAGCCGCTTCAGCTCGCCGGCGAACTGCTGCCGGGTCAGATGACCGCTGGCGCCGCGGGACGGAAAGAGAAAATTCTCCGCATTCAGCGGCACGCCGCCTCTTTGTCGCACAAGCAGCGCCTTCCATTCCTTCACAAGCGCCATCACCGCCGGCGCCACGGGCACGATACGCTCCTTGCCGCCCTTGCCGCGCACCCGCAGGAAACCGTCCTGCTCATGCACCTGCCCGGCCTTCAGCCCCACCAGTTCCGAAACACGAAGCCCGCTGGCATAGATCAGGGCCAGAAGCGTGTGCATCCGCCGTGTGCGCAGCCGCGCCGCCTTCGTGCCCGACTGCTCGGCCACCGCCATCTCGGCCTGCGCCTGTTCAAGCAGCCGCACCACCTCCTGCCTGGAAAGCGTCTTTGGCAGATTGCGTCGCACACGCCCGCTTTCCACCGCCTCCGCCGGATTGTGAGAAAGCAACCCCTCGCCATAGAGAAAGGCATGAAACTGCCGCACGGCAGAAAGCCGCCGCGCCTGCGTGGCGGGTGAAAATCCGGCATCGGCCAGCCCTTCGTGCCAGGCCTGGATATCGCCCCGTTCCACTGCTTCAAGCGCCATGCCGCGCGAGGCCAGATATCCCAGATAGTCCTCAAGATCACGGCGATATGCGGCCAGGGTGTTCTCCGCCGCGTTGCGCTCTGCGCTCAGCATGTCGAGAAAGCGCTCAAGCCACGCCGCCGCCCGCCTGCTGTCAGCGGCGCCTTTTGATGGTGCCGTGGTCTTCCGGCTTTCAGCGTTCCGTGTTCTCGAAGCGGTCATGGGGCAGATCCCGCACCACGTTCTGGGGCTTGGGCGGAAAACTGGATAGCGCCCAGCCCGCCGCGTAGACGAGTCCAGCAAGCACGAGCAGCGTTAACAGAAAGCGAAGACTGTCCGGCATGGCCTTTTTCCCCGTTTGCTGGCCGTGTTGAAGGAAACGGACAAAACGCGCGTTTTCATGCCTTTTGACCGATACGCCCCGGCGCGCTAGAAGGGCCGCACATGAACGCCGCAACAATCCGGCGGCGAACGAGAACCATCACGACCGGCACTGAACAAACGGGTTGAACCTCAAGGGATCCTGGCGCGCATGGGTGCGAAGAGCATAAGGAATTGCATCGAGCGCATCAATGCCCGCCTGGGCGATCGCTCCATTGTGCTCGTTGGCCTCATGGGCGCCGGCAAGACCACCGTCGGCCGCCGCCTGGCCAAGCGCCTGGGTATTCCCTTTGTCGATGCCGACATGGAAATCGAGCGTGCCGCCGGCAAAACCATTCAGGAAATCTTCGAGGAGGATGGCGAGGCCTTTTTCCGCGCCGGCGAGGAGCGGGTCATCGCCCGCCTGTTGAAGAACGGCCCGCAGGTGCTCGCCACCGGCGGCGGCGCCTGGATGAGCGAAAAAACGCGCCAGCGCGTGCGCGAAACCGGCATTTCCGTCTGGCTGCGCGCCGATCTCGACATTCTCATGGAACGGGTCTCGCGCCGCCCCGGCCGGCCCTTGCTGAAGGCGCCGGATCCGCGCCGCGTCATGCAGGAGCTCATGGAAAAGCGCTATCCCGTTTACGCCGAGGCCGACATCACCGTGGAAAGCCGCAACGTGCCGCACAAGGTTATCGTCAACGACATCATCCGCGCCCTCTGCGCCCACCTCGCACGGGAAGGCGATTCATGAGCGCCACCTGCACGCCTTTTGCAACGCTCAACCGTTTCAGGCAAAAACAGTCTTTGCATCAGCAGCAATCTCAATCGCAGGAACGCAGGCTTCACCCGCCGTTTCAGGCCTCCGGCTCCGGCGCCATGCCAAGGGCGTGCAGATAGGTGGCGAGCAGGGCCTCTTCCTCTTCGCGTTCGTGCGGATCTTTCTTGCGCAGGCTGATGACCTTGCGCAGGATCTTGGTATCGAAGCCCATGGCCTTGGCCTCGGCATAGACTTCCTTGATGTCCTCCGCGATCGCCTTTTTCTCTTCCTCGAGGCGCTCGATGCGTTCAACGATGCTGCGCAGCTGTTCCTGAGCGAACGAAGGCGTTGTGTTCATGGCGTTTTCTCAATCCCCCATTCCGGAGCCTGTTTGAGAGTGTCCCTCCGCGCGCGGAAATTGCGAATCGCCGCGCGCAGTTCAGCCCGTGTTTGCGTCGGGCTCACCTATGCCGTCAAGAGCTTCGCGCACGGCCCTGGCAAGCCGCCGTGCCCAAAGGCGCTGCCCTTCTTCGCCGGTCACCAGATCCTGCCTGAGCTCGATGAGCACATGCGGCAGCCTGCGGGAAAAGCCATGCCGGTCCATGGTATCGCCCGCCAGACCGCCGCGATAGGGTTCGTTGTCGCCAATGAGCAGATCGGGATTTTGCCTGATCAAGGCATCCCGCACCGCCTGCGAGAAACCGGGATCGCGCGGATCATAGAGGACCGCCGCATGCCACGGCCGCGGCACGCCCCGCCAGACCGGCGTGAACGAATGCACCGAGACCAGTGCCGGCCGCGTTCCGGCGGCGAGAAAGGCGTCGATCGTCTGCGCGATGGCCTTGTCATAGGGGCGATAGAATCGTTCAAGCCGCCTTTGCCGTTCTGCGGCATCAAGATGCGCATTGCCGGGAATCACCGATCCGTCCGAGATGCGCATGATCAGGGTCGGATCATCCTCGCCCCGGTTGGGATCGATGAGCAGGCGGGAGAAACGCGACAGCACCGCCGGCGCCGAAAGCGCCTCCGCCAGCAGGCGGGCCACGCCGGCCGCGCCGATATCCCAGGCGATGTGCCGCATCAATTCGCTCGGCGGCAGACCCAGGTCGGCATATTCGGGGGGAATGGCATTGCTGGCGTGATCACAGATCACGATCACCCCCGAATCAATCCGGCCCGGCAGGCGCTCATGGCTTTCCGCCTCGATTCCCGGCAAAACGGCACCATTGCCGGACCGCGCCGGCCCGGACGCCATGCCGTTGCCGGATGTGAAGCCATCGGTTTCTGTGAAGGATATCCGCTCCATGCGCCGTTACATGATCCAGAACACCGACCGGTTCAAGAGGGCCGCATGTCATCAGACGGCCATTTTCCCGCCGCATTCGCATAGGATTTGACGGGCTGCTCCCCGGCGGTCTAGAACACCTTCACGCACGTGAGTGCCATGGCGTCAACGAAAATGAACATGTCCCATCCCGCAGCAGCGCCCGCAAAAGGCATGAAGGCTTTGCGCAACGTTTCCCTCTTTGCCTGCGTATTTCTGGGCATTGCAATGGGCCTTTCCGCATCGGCCCGTGCGGATCTCAAGCTCTGTAACAAGACGAACAGCACCGTTGGCGTGGCGCTCGGCTACAAGGATTCCAAGGGCTGGGCCTCGGAAGGCTGGTGGAACATTCCGCCGCGGGAATGCAAGACCTTGCTGGAGGGCCCCCTGATCGCCCGTTACTATTACATTTTCGCCGTGGATTACGATAAGGGCGGCACCTGGGGCGGCAAGGCCACGCTCTGCACCCGCGACAAGATTTTCACCATCCGCGGCCGCAAGCATTGCGAGGCACGCGGTTTCAGAACCACCGGCTTTTTCGAGGTGGATACGGGCGAGGAGACGGACTGGACCGTCACCCTGTCCGACGAGCCGGGCACGGCATCACCCGGCAGCAACACCTCCGCCAGTCCGGGCAAGACCCGCCCGCGCAAGAAATGAGCCCTTAAGGGGACGGATCCGGGCACCGGCTAATGGTGATCATCCCGTGATCGGGATGGCAGGGCAGGCATGCAGGCCTATTCGGCGTGAGGGGCAATGCCCAGACGAAGCCTTGCGCATCATGCGCGTTCATGATGATCGGGCCGGACCTTTTATGAGCGGATCCGGAACCATGAGCGCAACGCGCACACCAAGACGGGGAAGGAAGAAAACATCGGGGACTGTAAGAGGGGAGCCGTGAGACGGGAACGCAATGTCAAGATCCTGGCCACACTGGGGCCGTCGTCCAGCACCGAGGCCATGGTGGAAACGCTCTTTCTGGCCGGAGCGGATGCCTTTCGCATCAACATGAGCCACTCCACCCACGAGATGCTGCGGGAATATCATGCCATCATCCGCCGCATCGAGGCCCGTTACAATCGCCCCATTGGCATCCTCGTGGATCTGCAGGGCCCCAAGCTGCGCATCGGGGAATTCGCCAACGAGCCTGTGCTCCTGAAACCCGAACAGGAATTCGTCCTCGATGACGATCCCACGCCTGGCGATGAACATCGCGTCTATCTGCCGCATCCGGAAATCTTCACCGCCGTGCGTCCCGGCGATCAGCTCCTGCTCAATGACGGGCTCATCCGTCTCGCCGTGAAAAGCGTCGAGCCCGGCCGCATCGTCACCCGCGTCATCTACGGCGGCGAGCTTTCCTCCCGCAAGGGTGTGAACCTGCCCGATACCGTGGTGCCTCTCTCGGCCATGACCGAGAAGGACAAGGCCGATCTTGATGCCGCCTGTGAGCTGGGGGTGGACTGGATCGCCCTGTCCTTCGTGCAGCGGCCGGATGATGTTGCCGCCGCCCGCAAGCGCATCCGCGGCCGCGCCGGTGTTCTGGCCAAGATCGAAAAGCCTTCCGCCTTGCGCTGCCTGCGCGAGATCATCGAACTCTCCGATGCTCTCATGGTCGCCCGTGGCGATCTCGGCGTGGAGCTGCCGCTGGAATCCGTCCCCGGCTGGCAGAAGCGCATCACCCGCGCCGCCCGCAAGGCCGGCAAGCCCGTGGTCATCGCCACCCAGATGCTCGAATCGATGATCGAAAATCCCTCGCCCACCCGGGCGGAGGTCTCGGACGTGGCCACCGCCGTCTTCGAAGGCGCCGATGCCGTGATGCTCAGTGCCGAATCCGCCGCCGGCAAATGGCCGGAGGAGGCGGTGCTCACCATGGATCGCATCGCCCAGAACGTGGAAAGCGATCCCAATTATCGCACCATCATCTCCGGCCAGCTGGAGACCCGTCCTGAGCCCACCACCGCCGATGCCATCTCCGCCGCCGCCCGCACCATCGCCGAAACCCTGCGCGTGGCCTGCATCGTCAGCTACACCTCTTCCGGCTCCACGGGCTTGCGCATTTCTCGCGAGCGGCCGGCCGTGCCCATCATTGCCTTGTCTCCCCGGGTGGAAACGGCCCGTCGCCTCTCCATTGCCTGGGGGCTGCATTGCGTGCTCACCGATGACCCCCGCGATCTCGATGACATGGTGGATCGCGCCTGCAGCATTGCCTACCGCGAGGAATTCGCCCAGATTGGTGATCGCGTCCTCATCACCTGCGGCGTGCCCCTGGGCACCCCCGGCGCCACCAACATGCTGCGCATCGCCGACGTAACCCCCGCCATGGCCCGTGAGATCACCGAGGAAACCGAGCCCCGCCTTCTCTGACACAAAGAAGCGAAGACCTTTTCATCCCCGGCCATGGTCTTTTCCGCCCCGATGGATGGAGTCCATCCTTCCATGGATCCGGGCCATCTGCGCCGAAAGTGGCAAGGATGGTTGACCTTTGCCCCGTATCCGTCCTTTAATCCCGCAAGGGGGCACATGAGGGAAGACGCACAACGGACGGGTCAGGTCCGGGGAGGAGAAACTCATGATCAGACGCACCATGCTGGGATTGCTGGCCGCCGCTGCCATTGCCGGTCAGGCGGTGATGGCGCAGGCCGAGACGGTTCTGCGCGTGACCCTGCAGCTGCCCATCAAGCACCACCTCGGGCAGAACATGCTCGATTTCAAGAAGGAGGTGGAGGCCAAGACCAACGGCGAGATCAAGATCGAGATCTACCCCTCCGCCCAGCTCTACAAGGACAAGGAGGTGCCGCAGGCGGTCTCCTCCGGCGCCATCGAGATGGGCATCGCCTCACTCACGCGTTTCGCCGGCACCATCCCGGCCGTGGACATCTTCTATGTCCCCTTCATGTTCGACAGCCAGGAGAAGGTGAAAAAGGCCACAGCGCCCGAGTCTCCCATCCGCAAGGCGCTGGATGAGGCCATTCTGAACACGGGCGCGCGTGTTCTGTGGTGGCAGGCTTTCGGTCAGGCCATCGTGCTGTCCAAGAAGAAGCCCATCCGCCTGCCCGAGGACATGAAGGGCTTAAAGGTCCGCGTCTTTGGCAAGACCATCGGCGAGACGGTCAAGGTTCTTGGCGGCTCGCCCGTGCTCATGAGCGGCTCTAAGCAGTTTCTCGCCTATCAGCGCGGTGCGGTGGACGCCGGCATGACCGGCATCACGGCGGTGAAATCACGCAAGCTCTATGAGGTGATGGACTATCTCCCCCTCCCCCGCCATGCCGACATCGAGTTCATCGTCATCATCAACGAGAAGGTCTGGCAGGGGCTCAAGCCTGAACACCGCAAGATCATCATGACCGCGGCGCGCCGGGTGGAAAAGGAGCTGCGCGACAAGATGAACGCCATCGAGAACCAGGCGCTGGAAGACATCCGCCCGAAGATCAAGGTCATCGACTTAACCGAGGAAGAGCGTGACAAGTGGCGCAAGGCCACCCGCCCGGTTGTCGATGCCTACATCAAGAACGCCGGCGAGCTGGGCCGCAAGCTCGTGGACATGGCAGGCAAGCTGTGATCGGCGCTTCCGGCGTGATCGCGTTCTCTGTGTGAATGATCCTGCTGCGGGGCGCCGGGGAAGGCGAAAGTCTCATCGGCGCCCCGCGCACTCTCCTGGCGGCGTTCATGAAAGGAAATCCGGCATGAGGATGCTGTCCCGGATAGATCGCATCAGCGCCCTTGCTGCGCGTCTGGCGGCGTGGATGTTCTTTGCCATCGGCCTGATGGTCACCTGGGAGGTGATCACCCGCAAGGTCTTCAACAGCCCCACTATCTGGGTGGATGAAGTGGCCCGTTTCACCCAGGTCTGGGCCGTCTATCTCGCCGCCGCTCATGTTCTCAAGCGCCGCGAGCTCATTCTGGTGGAGATCATTCCCGTTGAAGGCCGCCCGACCCGCCGCCGCCTGCTGGAAAGCCTCACCTTTGTCATCGTCGCCGTCTTCTCCGCCGTCAGCGTCTGGTACGGCACCGCCATCGTCATCGAATCCATCCAGCTCGGACGCCACACCTCCACCATGCTCGCCGTGCCCAAGTGGATGACGGAAAGCGCCATTCCCATCGGTTTCGGCCTGCTCTTCCTGCAGGCCGTCACGGAGCTTGTGAAACTCTGGCTGCCGGGCGCCAGCCCGCAGCAAGACGGTGCACGTTCAGGATAGGGCCGCCCATGACCACCCTGCTCATCCTTCTCGCCCTGTTCGTGCTGCTTATCTTGCGCGTGCCCGTGGCCTTCACGCTGGGCGGGCTTGGCCTCGTCCTGCTCATTTTCGGCGGCTTTTCGCCCGTCATGGTGCCGCAGGCGCTGTTTTCCTCCATGGACAGCTTCATCCTGCTTGCGGTGCCGCTGTTTCTGCTGATGAGCAACATTCTGCTGCGTGGCGGCATCGGCTCCGATCTCTTTTCCGCCGTGCAGAGCTGGGTGGGGCACTGGCCTGGCGGGCTGGGGGTGGCCACCATCATCTCCTGCGCCATTTTTGCCGCCATTTCCGGCTCTTCCGTGGCCACCGCCGCCACCATCGGCACCGTGGCCATTCAGGAGATGACCAAACGCGGTTATGAGCGCTCCTTCGTTCTCGGGCTGCTGGCGGCGGGCGGCACGCTGGGCATTCTCATTCCGCCGTCAATCCCGATGATTCTCTATGGCGTGATCACCGAGGAAAGCATCGTGCAGCTCTTCCTCGCCGGTATTGGCCCCGGCCTGTTCCTGGCGGCGCTCTTCATTGTTTATGCCATGATTCACGCGCGCTTCTCGCCCACCTACCGCCCCGTGCCCAGGGCGACCTGGCAGGAGCGCAAGACAGCGACATTGAAAGCCCTGCCCACGGTGTTGCTTGCCGCCATCGTCATTGGCGGCATCTACGCCGGCTGGTTCACACCCTCGGAAAGCGCCGGCATCGGCTTTTTCGTCTCCCTGATCATCGTTTTCGCCATGCGCCGCATGACATGGGAGAAACTGCGCGAGGCGGTGGAAGCCTCCATGAAAACCACCGTCACCATCTTCCTCATCGTTGCCGGCGCCAAGCTTTTCGGCAAGGCCATCACCCTCTACCGCCTGCCGCAGGAAATCTCGCTCTGGATCGCCGGTCACATATCCGAGCCGGCCCTGTTCGTGCTCATGGTCGGCCTGGTGCTCCTTGTCATGGGCTTCGTTCTCGAATCCCTCTCCATGCTGCTGATCATGGCCCCGGTGCTCTATCCCTCGCTGGAGCACATGATGATCGACCCCATCTGGTTCGGCATCTTCTTCGTGGTCATGATCGAACCCGCCCTCATCCCCCCGCCGGTGGGGCTCAATCTCTTCGTCATTCAGGCGGTTGCCCGCTCATCGCTGTGGGAGGTGGTGCGCGGCGTCTGGCCCTTCATTCTCATTCTGCTCGGCACGGCCGCGCTGCTCTGGTTCTGGCCGCAGCTCGCCCTGTTCATTCCCTTCCGCCTCATGTGAAGGCGCAAAAAACCCGCCGCTTGCACAAGGCAAGCGGCCACGGCCCAGCCCTGAAGACAAATTGATTCTGAACGCCCTTTTTGGGCGGGGGAGAAAAGCTCAGGCCCCGGCGCTGCCCTTGCCGTCGGGGATGGAGGTGGTCCAGCCCTCTCCGTGATCCTCCGCACCGAGAATTTCCTTCTTCACGATGCGGCCATTCTCATCGAAGTGATAGACGATGGGCACACCCGTTGCCAGTTCAAGCTTCAGCACCTGTTCCGGTGTCAGCTTCTCCAGCCACATGATGATGGCGCGCAGGGAATTGCCATGCGCCGAGACCAGAACATCCTCACCCGCCAGAACCTTGGGCAGGATGTGTTCGCGGAAATAGGGCAGGGCCCGTTCTGCAGTATCCTTCAGGCTCTCACCCCCGGGCGGGCGCACGTCATAGGAGCGCCGCCAGATGTGCACCTGCTCGTTGCCCCATTTGCGGCGCGCCTCATCCTTGTTCATGCCGACGAGATCGCCATAGTCCCGCTCGTTGATCGCCTTGTCGCGGGTTACGGGAATGTCCGTCTGTCCGAGGTCTTCAAGAATGATGTCGAGCGTGTGCTGAGCGCGCTTGAGATCAGAGGTGAAGGCCTCATCAAAATGCATGCCCTTCTCTTTGAGCAGGCGCGCCGCCTTGTGTGCCTCGGCGATGCCCTCCTCGGTCAGGTCCACATCGGCCCAGCCCGTGAAGAGGTTCTTCTTGTTCCATTCGCTCTGTCCGTGACGGACGAGCACCAAGGTCCGTGACATCGTCCCCTACTTCCCCCCTACAGATCGTTGAGGCCCAGCACATCGGCCATGGAATAGAGCCCCGGTGCCTTCTCTGCCGCCCACAGGGCCGCACGCACTGCCCCGCGGGCGAAGATCTCGCGGGACTGCGCCCTGTGTTCCAGGCGGATTGTCTCATCAGGCCCGGCGAAGATCACCGTGTGCTCGCCCACCACTGAACCGCCGCGCAACGTGGCAAAGCCGATCGCCCCTTCCGGCCGCGGCCCGGTGTGGCCTTCGCGGCAGTAGATGGCATTGTCGTCCAGCGGAATTCCCCGGCCCTCCGCCGCCGCCCGGCCCAGCATGAGCGCTGTTCCCGAAGGAGCATCCACTTTGTGGCGATGATGCATCTCCACGATTTCGATATCGAATTCCACCCCCAAGGTGGCCGCCACCTTGCGCGTCAGCGCCACCAGCAGATTAACACCCAGGCTCATGTTGCCGGCCTTGACAATGCGCGCATGCCGTGCTGCCGCCTCGATGGCCTTTTCCTGATCGGCGGAAAGGCCCGTGGTGCCGATGACATCGATGATGCGAGCCTGCGCGGCCAGCTCGGCCAGATAGACGGTGGTCTCCGGCGTGGTGAAATCAATGACGCCATCCACGCGGGAAAGCAGCGCAAGCGGATCATCACTCACAGAAACGCCCACCGGCCCGACACCGGCCAGCTCACCCATGTCACGCCCCACCGCCGGCGAACCCTTGGCCTCCAGTCCGCCGGCCAGCTCCACGCCCTCGGTTTCCAGCACGACGCGGGTGATGGCGCGTCCCATGCGCCCTGCTGCTCCTGCCACGGCCAGCTTCAAGGTGCTCATCCGCTCCCGCCTCCAGATGGCTAGAAAATGACCGGAAGATGCTTAAACCGCCCGGTTGCGGGTGATAGCAGGCAAGCGTGCGCCTGAAAAGCCGAAAGTTGTTCAAAAAATCCTCTCATGCCCCCAAACGGAGGGTACAAGCCGCGTCACACCCCGTCCACACGCACATCCGGCAACGCTCCCGCACCGGACACAAGAGGCCCGAACAAGGCCGAAAACGCCTGTATGAGCGCCGCATCCACCGCGGCCATCGAAACATCAAGGCCCAGTGCCTTCAAGGAGGTCACGCCATGATCGCGGATGCCACAGGGCACGATCCCCTTAAAGTGGGAAAGATCCGGCGCCACGTTCAGCGCCACGCCATGCCAGCTCACCCAGTGTGAGACCCGAACACCGATGGCCGCAATCTTTTCCTCGCACGCGTCATCGCCCGCCTCTCGTCTCACCCAGACACCAACGCGATCCTCCCGCCGTTCTCCGTGAACGCCCAAGTGCGCCAGGGTATCGATGATCCATTGCTCAAGCCCGGCGATGAACAGCCGCACATCCCGCCCGCGGCGGTTCAAGTCCAGCATGACGTAGGCCACCCGCTGTCCGGGACCATGATAGGTGTACTGCCCGCCGCGCCCCGTGCGGTAAACGGGGAATCGCCCCGGATCAAGAAGGTCTTCCTTGCGCGCGCTGGTGCCGGCGGTATACAGCGGCGGATGTTCCAGAAACCACACCTGCTCCGGCGCCTCACCCGCCCGGATCGCCGCAACGGTCTTGCGCATGGCCGCAAGCGTTCGCTCATAGTCTGAAAGGCTGGGCAGATGATGCAGAATCACGGGCTCTTCACGACGCAGTCGTGTCAGGGCCCTGGTGAGAAAATCCCGTCGTTTCTCAGGCGTATCATGCATGACGGCGCTTCCCGCCCGGTTTCTTGTAACACCGGGCCTGTCTTGATTTTCGATGCCAATCTTGATAAACACCAGCGCGCCGCCTACATCAATCGGCGGCAAAAGTGCGGCCGTGGCGGAATTGGTAGACGCGCAGCGTTGAGGTCGCTGTGGGGTAAAACCCGTGGAAGTTCGAGTCTTCTCGGCCGCACCATTCATTAGGCACTTTTCACGGCAGTTCCTTTCGTGATTGCATGACGGTTGCCTGATCGTCCGGGTCCTGAAGGACCATTTCGACATCACCGAGACGGAAGCCAGGCCGGGACAGCGCGTCATCGCTGTCCTTTTTTGTCGCTTCCGTCCCTTCCGCCACCATTCCGGGCTTGCCTGCAGCCCCCGGAGGCGACCACACTGGCGATGGCGAATCGTCGCCGATCACCTTGAACACCCTGCAACCGATACGATTCGAACCGACATTCAGGGCGGCGCTTCATGACCGGCAGCGAGACACTGCATATTCCACCCGTGCGCGACGAGGACGGCGCGATTTCCGCGGAGTTCCTCGAGGCGGTGGAACATGCCATCGATATTGGCGACATCCATGAGCTGAAGCGCCTGGTTCACGATCTGCACGAAGCCGATCTTGCCGACGTCATTGAGCTTCTGCCGCCCAAGCAGCGCATTCGCCTCATCGACATGCTCGACCGCGCCTTCAACGTCGAGGCGCTGACCGAGCTGGAGGAAGGCGTGCGCGATGAGCTCGTTGAGGCGCTGCCCATTCGCGTCATCGCCCGTGCCGTACGCAAGCTGGATACGGATGATGCCGCCTGGCTGCTCGCCGATCTCGACGAGAAGGAAAAACGCGAGATCCTTTCCCGCGTGCCAAAGCCGGAGCGGGTCGTTGTCGAGCGCGCCCTCGAATACGGCGAGGACACCGCCGGGCGCTACATGCAGACCGACTTCGTCGCCGTCCCCGAGCACTGGACGGTGGGCGAAGTGATCGACTATCTGCGCACGGAAGAGGACCTGCCCGACGAATTCTTCGAGATCTACGTTGTTGACCCGCGGTTTCACGTCCTCGGCACGGTGACCACCGCGCGCCTTTTGCGCACGCCGCGCGAAACGCCCATCACCAAGATCATGGAGGAGCCGGACGCCATTTTCCGCGTCACCGACGACATCGAGGACGTCGCCCGCCAGTTCGAGCACTACAATCTCGTTTCCGCGCCCGTCGTCGATGAATCCGGACGTCTGGTCGGCTCGCTCTACATCGACGACATCGTGGACGTCATCGAGGAAGAGGCCGAGGAAGACATGCTCTCCCTCGCCGGTGTGCGCGATGAGGAAATCACCAGCTCCGTCTGGGAAACCACACGCTCGCGTTTCGTATGGCTGCTGGTCAACCTGGGCACGGCGGTTCTGGCTTCCTGGGTAATTTCCTGGTTTGACGCCACCATTCAGCAGATGGTGGCGCTGGCCGTGCTCATGCCCATCGTCGCCTCCATGGGCGGCAACGCCGGCACGCAGACCATGACCGTCGCCGTGCGCGCCCTGGCCACGCGGGAACTGGGCCGCGCCAACATGTGGCGCGTCATCGGCCGCGAACTCGCCGTCGGTCTGCTCAACGGCCTTCTGTTCGCCATCATCATGGGCGTTTTTGCCTGGTGGTGGTTCGGCATGGACGACCTTGGCCTTATCATCGCCGCCGCCATGGTGGTGAACATGATCTCGGCCGCCCTGGCCGGCATTCTCATCCCCATCGTGCTGGACCGGCTGGGCATCGACCCGGCGGTGGCCTCATCGATCTTCGTCACCACCGTAACCGATGTCGTGGGTTTCTTCGCCTTCCTCGGCCTTGCCGCCTGGTGGCTGGGATTGGGCGGATGAGACGTCTGGCCACGTGATTCACGGGCAACCTTCAGGATTTGAATTCTCCGGCACGGATGCGCTCCGGCACATCCCGGAAGGCCTCCACCACCTGTTCATACACCCCGCGCTTGAAAGGCACGATGAGCTCCGGCAGCTCTTGCAGAGGCGCCCAGCGCCAGGCGTCGAATTCCGGCGGATGCCCGTGTCCGGAAATGTCGATCTCCTCCTCCGGCCCATCAAGAAGAGCGGCGTACCATTTCTGCTTCTGCCCGCGATAGCGCCCGCCCCAGGCCTTGCCGATCAGATGCTCGGGCAGGTCGTAGGTATACCAGTCCGGCGCCTCCGCAATGATGCGGGCGCTTTTCACGCCGGTTTCCTCCGCCAGCTCCCTGAGAGCGGCCGTCCGCGGATCCTCGCCCTCATCGATACCGCCCTGCGGCATCTGCCACCACAGTCCCTTGCCCTCGTCATTGGGTTTATCGGCCCGCCGCCCGATCCAGACGAGCCCTTCCGGATTGAACAGTGCCACGCCTACGCAAGGACGATAGGGCAGGTCCCTTCCGCTCATGAGCGATCCCCGATCCGTTCTTGATGGTTCCGGAAAAAAGGTTCTGCCCCGTCGTCTAGCGAATGCCCGCCCGCAAATGAAGCGGTTTTGCTCAGCCAGTTCCATGATTTTCAAGGCAGGCACCTTGAAGGAGGGGCACTCACCGCCCCTTCAGCCGATAGAGGGCAGAAAGCGGCACAAGAAGGATCTCGCCCTTTGCGATCCGCTGATCATTCCAGATATCCACCGCTTCCAGGGTTTCCTTGAAGGCCGAACCGATGCCGATGGCATGTCCGCGCATCTGCGCCAGTGCCTCCAGCTGCGCCAGCGCCGCACGAATGGCGCCTTCGGAGCGCTCCATATCAATGCGCAGATCCGCCCTTAATGCCGGAACACCCAGGCGCCGCGCCAGATCGAGACTTTTCGAGCGCTCCGTGATGCCGTCATCGAGAAAAACAAGCCCGCGCCGCTTCAGCTCCCGCAAGACCGGCTGCAACGCGCTCTCCGAGGCCAGAAACTTTTGCCCCGTATAATTGACCACGCCGATGTAACCGCCCGCCTTTCCCATGAGTCGCTTGAGCTTGCCCAGGGTATCGGCCACGCTCGCCGAGACCAGTAGTGTCTGCGGCCCCGGATTCACTGCCGGATATCCCCAGGGCTCCATCGGCACCTGCAGCATCACCTCATGCCCGGCCCGCCGCGCGCGGTTGATGTCCCTCTGCAGGGCGGACGCCAGCGACGCGAAGGCCAGGGTCACCTCCTCCGGCAAAACGCGGATGGCCTCATCCGTCCGTTTCGGATTGAGGCCCAGCCCGCCAATGACAAGCGCAATCTTGGGCTTTTTCGAATGCAACACCGAAGCCGGCACCGGCCGCGCATAGGCCCGCCAGGGCTTGCGTCCCTTGTGTATGCGCGGCAGCAGGCCAAACGCCGTGCGCTCAATGAGCTCCCGCTGTGGTGCCGGCGGCAGGGAGACCCGCCCATGCCGCACACCGCCCAGTGCCGCCACCTTGCGCCGCCCTTCACCGCCAGCCGCCCGTTCATCCGGTCTGGAGGGCAGGCTTTCCGCATCGATACCCACGCCGGGATCATCCGGAACCAATTCGAATTCCGAGCCACTCCCGTTGCCTGAGCGCTCGATGGTGATGATGCGCGCGCCATCCTTGCGCACACGTGTGCGCGTGGTCACCGCGCCGGGATCGGCCTGATCGGTGCTGCCCGTTTGCAGGGGATCGACCCGTTCGACCTTCGCCCGCGCCAGGGTCAGGCTCTCATCCGCAGGCGGCATCAACCACCCCCACGCCACGAAACCGCACACCAGCCCCACCGCGGCGACCCAGGCCGCCTGCGCCGGTGTCGGCCGTTTTGACAGCCAGCGTTTCAGCCGCCCTTGCGGCTTCAGTGGCTTGCGAAGCTCGTCCATGGTTCGTCCCTGCCCCCGGATGGCGGATTGACGATCGGGTGATTCGTCGCCGGCATTATAGCCGCTTCACAGGAAATGGTAGGGATCGATGTCTACCTCCAGTTTTATCGATCCGGGAACGCGCACATCCTTCAGCCACGCCCTAAGAAAGGCTTGCAGATGCACCTTGCGCGAAGCCTTCACCAGAAAGCGCTGACGGTGCCGGCCACGCACCATGGCGATTGGCGCCGGCGCCGGCCCCAGAACCAGAACCTCTGCCGCCCGCGGAATGCGTCTGGCGAGATCATGACATAAGGCATGCAGCGCCTCTTCATTGCGCGAAGAGAGAATCAGGGCGGCAAGCTGCCCGTAAGGCGGCATGCCCGCCTGTTCGCGCATGCGCTTTTCCAGCGCGATGAAGCCATCCCTGTCCCCTTTCACCAGGGCCTGCATCAGAGGATTGTCGGCCATCCATGTCTGCACCAGCGCCCGTCCCGGCCGTTCCGCACGCCCGGCCCGTCCCGCCACCTGTGCCAGAAGCTGCCAGGTGCGTTCGCCCGCACGCGGATCCACCGTTTCCAGCGCCAGATCGGCATCGACAATGCCCGCCAGCGTCAGTCGCGGAAAATGATGCCCCTTGGCCACAAGCTGAGTGCCGACGATGATGTCATATTCCCCCCGGGCAATGGCCTGGATCATGCGTTTCAGCCGCGCGCCGCGCAAAAGATCGGAGGACAGAACCGCAATACGCCTGCCCGGCCAGCGTTCCGCCGCCTCCTCCGCCAGACGTTCCACGCCCGGGCCCACCGGCGCCAGTTTGCCGGCAACGCCACAGGCGGGGCACGCTTCGGGCATCGGGCTTTCATGTCCGCAGTGATGGCATAAAAGCACGTTGCGGAAGCGATGATGCACAAGCCACGCCGTGCAATGCGGGCATTGCAGGCGATGGCCGCAGGCCCGGCACAAGGTCAGCGGCGCATAGCCGCGCCGGTTGAGAAACAGCAATGCCTGTTCGCTGCGATCGAGCGTCTCGCTCACCGCCTCCACCAGCGGCGGCGCCAGCCAGCGCCCCGACTCTGGCGGTGTCTCGCGCAAATCGACGAGCTGCATCTCCGGCAGGTACGCCCCGCCATGGCGTTTTTTCAGGGTCACGTGGCCATAACGCCCCCTGTCCACATTGACGAGGCTTTCCAATGAGGGCGTCGCCGAGGACAGAATCACCGGGAATTCACCCAGCGCCCCCAGCACCACCGCCATGTCCCGACCATGATAGGGCACGCCCGAATCCTGCTTGTAGGCCGTCTCGTGTTCCTCATCGACAACGATCAGGCCCAGATTGCGCCAGGGCAGAAACAGGCCCGAACGCGCCGCCACCACGATGCGGGCCCTGCCCTCCGCCACCGCCCGGAACACCCGTGATCGCGCCGCCGGCGTCATGTCGGAATGCCATTCCGCCGGCTCGGCGGAAAATCGCTGTGCCACCCGTTTCAGAAAGGTGCCGGTCAAGGCGATTTCCGGCAGCAGGAGCAACACCTGTTTGCCCTTCGCAAGCGCGGCGGCCATGGCCTCGAAATAGACCTCCGTCTTGCCCGAACCGGTGACGCCATCAAGCAGGGTTACGGAAAAGCCGCCTTCCGCCACCCGCGCCCTGAGCACGCTGGCCGCCGCCTCCTGCTCCGCATTCAAAGCAAGCCCGGAAGGCCGCGCCGCTTCCGGCTCTTCAAAGGGCGCATCCTTCGGCAGCGGCAGGGGCAGAAGAACGCCCGCATCGATCAGACCGCGCACAACTCCCGGCGAAACCCCGGCCAGACGTGCGATTTCCGCCGCCGTCAGCGGTGGTGAATCCGCCACCAGCCTTAAAACCCGCGCCCGCTGCGGCGTGATGCGCATCCCTTCCGGCACATCCTCCGCCAGCCGCCAGGTCAGTCGCTCCCTCCGGCCAAGAAGCGCATCGCGCGCACCCATGCACAGCCGCAACACCAGACCGCGTTCCACCAGATAGTAATCGGCCACCCACTCCACGAACCGGCGCTGCACCGCGCCCATGGGCGGCATGTCCAATCGCTCGCTTATGGATTTCAGCGGCCGCTCAGGAACGGCAAATCGTGTGCGCCACACCACACCGGTCTCGATGCGCGCGCCCAGCGGCACCCGCACCCAGTCCCCCGCTTTCAGGGAATCTTCACCCTCGGCCAGGTAACTGTAGGGATGATCGATCTTCAGCGGCAGAAGCACATCAACGATATGCCGCGGCGAATCCTCGTTCATGCTCGCGAGATTGCGACCTGTTTAAGGCATTGTCCAGCCCATGACCCGCAAGGCCTCACAATCCCGCCCGAAGGCCACCGCTGAAGAGGCGGTGACACCCGCTCTTACGCGCTTCGGTTTCGCATCCGACGTCGCCGAAGCCCTCTCCGCCTTCCTCGACCATCTCGCCCGCGCCCGTCATGCCAGCCCACGCACGCTTGAGGCCTATGCCCGGGATTTCGCCACCTTCGGCATGTTCCTGATGGATCATTTCGGCCACCCGGCGGACTTGGACGCGCTGCAGGCCCTCACCCCCGCCGATCTGCGCGGCTATCTCGCCCGCCGCCGGAAAGAGGGAGATTCGCCGCGCACGCTCGCCCGCCGGCTTTCGGCCCTGCGCAGTTTCATGCGCTGGCTGGAACGGGAACGCGACATCGCCGTGCCTGCCCTGTCCGTCATCCGTGGGCCCAGGCGCGATCCCGTCCTGCCTCATGCCATGCCGGAGCGCGACGTGCGCCGGCTGATCGAGACCGCCCTGCAAACCGAGGAACACCGCCCCGCCTGGGTAACGGCGCGTGATACCGCGCTGCTTCTGCTGATGTGGGGCTGTGGCCTGCGCATTTCCGAAGCCCTTTCCATCACGCGCGCGCAGGCCGAGGCCCTGGCCGCGAACCGGGAAGACATGGTGCGCATCATCGGCAAGGGCGGCAAGGAGCACCTCGTTCCCGTGATCGCGCCGGTGCGGCGCGCTATCGCCGATTATCTTGCGCGCCTGCCTTATGACGTGCCTGAACACGAGCCGGTCTTCCGCGGTATCAAGGGCGGCGTGCTCTCTCCGCGCCTGATCCAGAAACTGATGCAAAGGCTGCGCGGTGCGCTCGCCCTGCCGGAAACCGCCACGCCCCATGCCCTGCGCCATTCCTTCGCCACCCATCTGCTCGCCTCCGGCGCCGATTTGCGCACCATTCAGGAGCTGCTTGGCCACGCCAGCCTCTCCACCACCCAGATCTACACCCACGTTGATACCCGTGGCCTTCTGGAACAATACGCCCAGGCGCATCCCCTGGCCGTGAGCACGGATGCAGAGAACGACGCGTTATGAGACCTGCGCCATTCACAGAACCGGCAAGGCATGCGAAAATGATGATATGAAAGCGCAATCGCTCACCTGCACGGATGTGCCGCTGCCTGACATGCCGCCGATCTCTCGCGAGATCTGGCAGATCAAGTATCGCTACGTGCATCCGGAAAACCCGGCCGCCTCCGATCGCGACGTGCGGGATACCTGGCGGCGGGTGGCGCGCGCGGCCGCTTCTCTCGAGCCGCGCAATCAGGAGGCCTGGGAAGCGCAATATTGCCGCATTCTCTCAGACTTCCGCTTCCTGCCCGGCGGCCGCATCCTCGCCGGCGCCGCCACCCACAGGCAGGTCACCCTTTTCAATTGCTTCGTGATGGGCACCATCGACGATTCCATCGCCGGAATTTTCGATGTGCTCAAGGAATCGGCGCTCACGCTTCAGGCCGGCGGGGGCATCGGTGTTGATTTCTCGCCCATCCGCCCGCGGGGTGCCCGCGTGAAAAGCATCGGGGCGGAGGCTTCCGGGCCTGTCAGTTTCATGGAGGTGTGGGACGCCATGTGCCACACCATCATGTCCGCCGGTCATCGTCGCGGCGCCATGATGGGCACGCTCGCCTGCGATCATCCGGACATCGAGGCCTTCATCACCGCCAAGGCCGAGCCCGGCCGCCTGACCAACTTCAATCTCTCCGTCCTCGTCACCGATGCGTTCATGCGGGCCATTGAAAACGACGAGGACTGGCCCCTGCGCTTCGGCGATACGGTCTGGCGCACCGTGCGCGCTCGCGATCTCTGGGATCTCCTGATGCGCTCCACCTATGATCATGCCGAGCCCGGCGTGATCTTCATCGACCGCATCAACGAGAAGAACAATCTCGCTTATCTCGAGGAGATCCGTGCCACAAACCCTTGTGGCGAACAGCCCCTGCCGCCCTATGGCGCCTGCCTTCTTGGTTCGGTCAACCTGGTGAAATTCATCCGCGAGCCCTTCACCCCCCAGGCCCGGCTGGACGAAGAGGCCCTGAAAGAAACGGTGCGCATCGCCGTGCGCCTGCTCGATGCCACCATCGAACTGTCCTACTACCCGCTGCCGCAACAGCGCGCCGAGGCCATGGCCAAGCGCCGCATCGGCCTGGGGCTGACCGGGCTTGCCGACGCCCTCGCCATGATCGGCCTGCGTTATGGTAGCGATGAAGCCGCCCGCATGGCCGAAACCTGGATGGCCCTGATCGAACGGACCGCCTATCTGGCCAGCATTGAGCTTGCGAAGGAGAAGGGCGCCTTTCCCGTTTTCGATGCCGATGCCTATCTCTGCTCCGGCCATGTTTCCGAGCTGGATGCCGACATCCGCACCCACATCCGCGAACACGGGATTCGCCACGCCCTGCTCACCTCCATCGCCCCCACCGGCACCATTTCGCTGCTTGCCGGCAATGTCTCAAGCGGCATCGAACCCATTTTCGCCTATGATTATGAGCGCCGCATCCGCCAGCCCGACGGATCGGTGCGCACCGAGACGGTCACCGACTGGGCCGTGGCCCTCTGGCGCCAGCTGAAAGGCGAGGATGCGCCTTTGCCTGAAAGCTTCGTGACCGTGCAGGATCTGACCTGGCATGATCACCTGCGCATGCAGGCAGCGGTGCAGCGTCATGTCGATTCAGCTATTTCCAAAACGGTGAATCTGCCGGAAGACATCCCCTTTAAGGAATTTCGCGACGTGTACATGCAAGCCTGGAAACTGGGCCTGAAAGGCTGCACCACCTATCGCCCCAACCCCGTCACCGGCTCGGTTCTGGTCTTCCCCGGACAGAACAAACCCTCCTTGAGCATGCACGAAGCCAAAAAAGAAGCTTCATCCTCCACGAAAGAGGCACAAGGCGAAAAGGCTCAGGGAGAAGTCTGCCCGCGTTGTGGCATGCCCACCATCCAGCACGCCGAGGGCTGCGTGCGCTGTCTCTCCTGCGATTCCTCCGGCTGCGCTTGAAGAGCTCATGCTTCACGCCGCGCTCGATGGGCATCCTATCCAAAACCCTTAAGAATTCACGAAAAAGGTGCGGATGTTTCGCCTTGAAACGTTGCGATTGCATCACAATTGCCAAAAATTTGCGCGATCTCGCCAAACCCCTTCTTGCGTCAACATTTCGGCAAGGATACCTTCGCCAAGGTGTATGGGAGCGGAAACCTTTCCAGCTTTCCGCTTTCGCAAAACGGGGGCCGGCATGCCACCGCCCCGCATGAACGCCAGGGACGGCCACGCCCAGAAGGCCTGAAAGGAAAGTCCGTTTCCGTATCTTGCGTTTCATGTTCGGGGGTCAAAGGGCGTGCCAGAACAGGTGATGAGAACATCATGAAGCGGCTGGTTCCGGTCTTTCTGACTGCAGCGTTTTTTGCCCTGCCGGGTCTGGCGGGCGTGCACGAGGCGGCCTATGGGGCGCAGACCAATTTTGGTCCTGCCAAGAAAACGAATTTCAAACCCCGCAGTACCACGCAGAAGAACCAGCCCAACCGCCCGCGCACACTTCGCCGCAACTTCGATTTCTTCGGCATTTTCGCGCCGCCTCCGGCGCGCCGCAATCAGGGGGTCCGCATTCTTGGCCCCAATGGCGAAGTCTATTATAGCGGCGGAAATCGCGCCCCGCAGCGCATCATCTCCCTGCCGCCGGAAAAACCGAAGATCTACACCTATCCCGCACCGAAAACGGTCTCCCTCGCAGCGCCGGGCTTAAGCGGCAATCCCGCCAGTGAGATGGCCACGCGCATTCTTGATGTTCTGCGCAGTGGCAAGGCCGGGCTGTCCGTCCTGCCCGAGCATCGCAAGGCCATCGTCGCCTTCTACAAGGCGCGCAACTTCGAACCAATCTGGGTCAGCACCAGCGGCGTGCGCGAACGGGCATTTGATGTGGTCGCTCTTCTGGCCAGGGCGCCGGAGGAAGGGTTGCCTGAGGAAATCTATCGCCTCCCCGCCGTCTGGGAAGTGGATGGAAACGTGCAGGCCCTTCAGGGCGAAAAGGACCGGCTTTCCCGGTTCGAGGTGCAGCTCACCGCCATGGCCTTGCGCTATGCCCGGCATGCCTCCGGCGGCATGGTCGATCCCAACAAGCTCAGTGCCTATCACGACTTAAAGCCACCCAGGGTCTCGACCAAAACGGCCTTGGAAAAGCTGGCTTCTTCCGCGAACCCGGCCGCATGGCTGAAACGCCTGCTGCCCATACACCCGGCCTATGCCGCGCTCAAACGGGAACTGAAACGCCTCTCTTCCGGGCCGAAGCTGCCGCCATTGCCGCCCATTGCCACCGGTGGCGTCATCCGCCCCGGGGAGGAGGATGAGCGCATTCCCCTCATCCGCCGCTATCTTGAGCGCGCCGGCTTTCTGAAGAAGGCACAGGCCGAAACCCCGGTCATCACGCCAGCATCCACCCATGCTGACGAGGTTGACGATGCTTCGGGCACAAACGAGGCCGCAACGGGCATCGCTCCGGCCGGAACCGACATCCTTGCCGATTCCACCCTTTATGATCCTGCCCTGGTCGCCGCCATCAAGGCCTTTCAGAAAAAGGCCGGGTTGAAACCCGACGGCATCATCGGCCGGCGCACCATTGCCCGTCTTAACGCTCGCGGCCGGGACACGCATGCCGCGCGCGCTGCCAAACTGCGCCTGAATATGGAGCGCCTGCGCTGGATGCCGCGCGATTTTGGCCGTGTGCATTTCCTCGCCAATCAGCCGGCTTTTGAGGTCTATCTCGTCAAGGACAACCGCACGGTCTGGAAAAGCCGCATCATCATCGGCAAGCCCACCAACCAGACCGCTTTCTTTTCCGACGAGATGGAGCTTGTCGTCTTCAATCCCTATTGGGGCGTGCCGCAATCAATCATCACCAAGGAATTCATGCCCAAGCTGCTGCGCGATCCCTCCTGGCTCGATCGCGAGGGCTATGAAATCTACGATCGCACCGGCCGGCGCATTTCTTCCGCTTCGGTTGACTGGTCCCAGTATGCGGGCATGTCCAAGGTACCTTTTGATGTCCGCCAGCCGCCGGGCAAGAAAAACGCCCTGGGCCATCTGAAATTCCTTTTCCCCAACAGCCACTCCATCTACATGCACGACACACCAGCGCGCTCGCTGTTTCAGCGCAAACGCCGCGCTTTCTCCCATGGCTGCGTGCGTGTGCAGGATCCGCTTGGCCTGGCGCAGCAGGTCACCGGTCTGACTCCTGAGGAAATCAAGGCCCGTATTGCATCGGGCAAAAACCAGAAAATGCGCCTGAAGCAAAAAATTCCCGTTCACCTGGCCTATTTCACCGCCTGGCCGGACAATCAGGGCCGCATCCGCTATTACGCAGACATCTACGGGCGTGACAAACGCCTGCAAAAGGCCATGAACAAGGTGAAAAACGCCCTGCGCGTCCCCGTGCCGGAAGCCGGCTCATCGGTTGCGGATGTCACCGATTTCTGAAATCGCGCATCCTTCTGCCTTCGTGTAAATCTTGACCATTGCGCTGCTTATCCCGATGGACTCTGCCGGTTTCCGGCACGCAATGAAACGCTTTCCTTCCTCGGCGCACATTCCATCAATCACCATCCGGCAGGGTGCTGAGGGTTTGATCCGTCATTGCCTTGCCGCCGCCGCGCAAGGGATCGGTAAGGGCAGTGAAAAGTTTGCGGGCGGCGTCTTCTATTGGCTTCAGGGAAATGCCGACGATGCGGGTGTAGCGGTTATTGCCCGGCCAGGCAGGCAGGCGCGCGGGCGGATGAAAGATGTGCTGCACGCCGTGAATGACGAGCGGATGCTCCGGATCCTCACGCACATGGATGATGCCTTTCAGCCGCAGAAGATCAGGGCCGAAATTGGCCCGGAAGAGATCGACGAGAATGTCCACGTCCACGAGGCTCATGGGCGCATCATGGTCAAGAACGAAAGTATGGGCATGGGTATGGTCGTGGGTGTGCGCGGCGGTTTGTTCGGTTTTTGATGGTTGCGGCAGCCATGAGTGAAGGCGCACCGTGCCCGTTTTGGCATCAAAAAGAGCGGCGTCAAAAAGGGCCTCGAATGAGAGCGCATCAGGCTCCGGAAAAATGATGCGCGCATGCGGCGCGGCACCCTTCAGGAGCGTGCCCAGATGAGAAAGATGTGCCTCTTTCTGCCCAGGGGGAAGAAGGTCGATCTTGGAGACGACGATGCGATCGGCGATGGCGAGCTGTCTGCGGACTTCCACATGATCGCGAAGACTGATCTCGCCAGTGAGGGCATCGAACAGGGCAATGACCGCTTCCAGGCGCAGGCGCTGCAGAAGCCAGGGGTGAGCCATGATCGTGTGCAGAATGGGTGCGGGATCGGCCAGGCCTGACGTTTCCACGATGATGCGATTGAGCCTTGGCAGGGCGCCGCTGACCGCCTTGTGCAGAACGTCGATGAGCGTTTCGACGAGATCGCCGCGCAAGGTGCAGCACATGCAGCCCGAAGCCAGCTCGATCACTTCCCCCGGCGTGGTCTCGATCAGGAGATGATCGAGGGAAGCTTCGCCGAATTCGTTGACGATGACGAGGGTGCCCTGCATCTCCGGTGCAGAGAGCAGGCGGTTGAGCAGGGTGGTCTTGCCTGCCCCCAGAAAGCCGGTGATGACGGAGAAGGGCAGCGGATCATCCGGGATTGAGGCACCGGCACGATGATCCGGCGGCAGGGCGCTGTCCGCACCGGGCATGTCTTCATCCTCCATGCGCGGGCGTAACTTTGAGGCGGGGCCGTTTCTTGCGCAGGTGCTGGCGTTTGCGCAGTTTTCTGGATTTGACGTTGATTTTTCTGACCTTGCGCGCCCTGGCCGCCTGTCGCCGCAGGCGTCTCTCGCTGTCGCCGATGATGGCCGTAGCCATCTGCCGGAAACTCTCCGGCGGATAGACGGTGCAGTCCACCTCGTGCAGGCGGGCGCGCGCACAAAGGGAAAGGGCCACCGATTCGGTCAAACGCCATACCAGTCCGGTGAAATGTGGCGGCGGCGAGAGGCGGGCCACGCCATAGAACTCCCCGAGATCACGCCAGGCAAGGCCGTTGGCCATGCGTTCGGCATCTATGATCTCTTCGGCGTTGACGGCATTCTTGAACTGGCCGAGGGCCACGGCCCAGCCGCCTGCATTTCGCGGCAGGGCATAACGGATCTGACGGCGGGCACAGATGCTCTTGCGCAGGTTTACTGGCTCGCTTCCCGTCTCGTTACGCAAAGCGGCGATAAACGGCCCTTTCTGCCAGCGGGAATCGGCAAGGCGCAGAAATCCTTCCTTCAGCAGCACCTTGGCGACAAGAGCACGGGTGTAACCCGTCTTGCGGCCGAAGACGACGGCGGCGATCTGACGGCCGTTGCGTCGGGCCGTGGCGAGCAGGTTGAAGCCGGAGGTGCAGAGAAAGCCGGTCTTCATGCCGTTGGCTTCCGGCATCATGAAGAGAAGCTTGTTGCGGTTGCGCCGTTTGTGGCCCTTCTTGGTGACATAGGGCGCGGAGAAATAGCGCCACCAGTCAGGATGCTTCTTCAGGAAGTGATGGTAGATGGCCATGGCGAGCAGGCCCATATCCCGCGCCGTGGTGTATTGCTGCGGGTTGTGCATGCCATGGGCATTGGCAAAGCGGGTGGCGCTCATGCCGAGGCGCCGGGCCGTCTCGTTCATGCGGGCGACAAAGGCCTCCTCTGAGCCGGCAACCGCTTCGGCAAGGCCGACGGCCATGTCGGCATCAGACCGCACCAGCAGAAAGGCGAGCATGGCATGCACCGTCATTTTTTCACCGGGCTTGGCACCGTAGCGCGCAGCGCCCCGGCCACCGCCATTGGCGGCCTTGCGGGAAATGGTCACTTCCGTATCCAGCCGCAGCCTGCCCTTCTCGACGGCGTCGAAGACGAGATAGGCCGTCATCAGCTTGGTCAAAGAGGCCGGATACCAGCGGCGGCCCGGTTCCTCGGCGAGCAAGACGCGGCCTGTATCCATGTCGAACACCAGCGCCGGCTGGGCCTGCAAAGGCCTGCCACTGGCCATGGCAATGGCCATCACTGCGAGGAACAGGGCTGAAATAAGGCGGCGCATGCGAGTCTCCGAAGCCTTAAGCCTTTCCGTCAAGGTATCCGGCCAGCGAGGCCGGGTTAGCACGCCAGCCGGAAATGAACAACGTTGGCACTTGGCGCATGAATGCGGCCAAAAGTGGCCCAAGTGCTTTCAGCCCCGTATTGACGGGTTTCAGCGGGTGGTGAAGGACTGGGCGTTTTCAAAAAGATCGCGGACACGTTCAAGATCGTGCATGGCGGTTTCAAGGCGTGAAAGCGCGTTGGCAAGCACCTGTTTGCCGAATTCCGGAAACTCCTGACAGGCGCGCATGAACAGGGTGTTGTCGATCTTCAGGGCGGTGATGCCGGTTTCGGCCACAGCGGTGAAATAATGCGGCAGGCGCGCGATCATGGCCATCTCGCCAAGAAAGGCGCCGGGGCCGAAGTGATGAACCTCCTCCCTTTCGCTTTGGACCTTTTCGGGCGTTTCTTCCTTACGTGACGCTGAGGCGGCCGTCACGCGCACGGAACCGGAGCGAATGAGCCAGGCGACATCGTCGGCCTCGCCGGCCCGAAACAGCGTTTCGCCGGCTGGCAGCTGTACGCGCTGGGCGGAGAAAACAAGCGCCTGCAGCGGCGTTTCGTCCACCCCCTGAAACAGGGGCACGGATTGCAGCCGCCTGACATCTTCCGCAATCGACATTCAGAACTCGCCCCTCGAAAAATCGCCCCGGTTAATCCCCCGCTTCAGGCAGGATTATTCGACGAAAAACCATAATGGAGCAACCGGCAATATGCCAATTGCTCCAGGAGACCGCGAGAAAACCCTTCATTTTGGATGGTCGGCGCGGTTTCAGACTCTTCAGGCAGCAAAGGCCCAGGCGCCATAGCCGACAACACGGGACTTGTCGCCGGCGGTATCTCCGGAATTGCGAAAATCGAGAAGAACGGGCCGCCATCCGCGCTTGCGCGCTTCATAAAGCAGGCCGGAAAGCGGCCGCACACCACAGGCATCATGCGGGCCAATGTGGGCATAATCCAGGGCCTCGATGCGCTTGGCGGTGATGGAATCATGCATGCGGGCCCGCTCGTAGGGTTCATAGTGCGACAGATCGGAAGAGATGATAAACAGCGTGTGGCCGTCATCCAGCGCTTCCATCACTTCCGCCACCTCTTCCGGCGTTGTCTCACCGACCACGAGCGGCAGCACCGGAACATCCGGAAACAGTGTCTGGATGAAGGGCAGTTCCACCTCCAGCGCATGCTCGCGGGCATGCGGGGCGTTGTCCACATGCACCTGCGGAAGGGCCGCAATGCGGGCGCGGGCCTCGGTATCCACCGGCACCACGCCAAGAGGCGTTGCAAACCCGTCCCAGGCGGGGGCGGCGATGCCGATGACCGGCATGGTATGCGCCGGCCCCATGAGAACGATGCGATGAACATCTCCCCGTTTTGCCGCTTCTTTCAGCGCGGCGAAGGCATGCGCGGCGATGGGCCCGGAATAAACATAGCCGGCGTGCGGGGCGATGATGGCCTTGACGTTTTGCATGGGCGGCACATCCTGCTCGGCTTCCACGAGCATTGTGCGCACCCAACGGGATAACTCATCCGCGTCAGCAGGATAGAACATGCCTGCGACGGCGGGCGGACGAATGCCGGGCATGATGCATCTCCTTGTTATTTCATACCTCGTTCCTACATCCCAGATATGAAGAGCAAGGGCATCTTCCAAGAGCCGGAAGGGGCCGGCGCTTCTGCATGCTTGAATACGGAGGCGGCCATGAGCGGACATGAACACGAGCATGAGCGCATCGAAGGCGTGCCGGCACGCTACTGGAGCCGGCTGGAGGATGGTCGGGTGGTCTGCGAGCTCTGTCCGCGCAAATGCCGCCTGAAACCGGGGCAGCGCGGCCTGTGCTATGTGCGGGCCGCGGATGAGAAGGGCGATCTCGTGCTTACCACATGGGGGCGCTCTTCCGGATTTTGCGTGGACCCGGTGGAGAAAAAGCCGCTCTATCATTTTCTGCCGGGCACGCCGGTGTTGTCTTTCGGGACCGCGGGCTGCAACCTGACCTGCAAGTTCTGTCAGAACTGGCACATCTCCAAAGCACGCAAGGATGACGTAATCCAGCGCGAGGCCGATCCGGCAACAATCGTGCGCATGGCGCGGGCCACGGGCTCACGCTCGGTGGCATTCACCTACAACGATCCGGTGATCTTCCTTGAGTATGCCCTGGATGTCGCCGATGCCTGTCATGCGGCCGGGATCAAGACCATCGCGGTGACGGCCGGATACATCGAGGAGGAGCCGCGCAAGGAGTTCTTCTCCAAGATGGATGCCGCCAATGTGGACCTGAAAGGGTTCACGGAGGATTTCTATCGCAAGCTGGCCAGCGGTCACCTCAAGCCCGTGCTTGATACGCTGCGCTACATCTATCACGAGACGGATTGCTGGCTGGAGATCACCACGCTGCTCATCCCCGGCCACAATGATTCCGATGAGGAGATCGCCGCGATGTCGCGGTGGATTCATGATCATCTGGGGCCGGATGTGCCTCTGCATTTCTCGGCCTTCTATCCGACCTGGCGGATGAAGGACGTGCCGCCCACGCCGCCGCAGACGGTGATGAAGGCACGGCGCATCGCCATGAAACAGGGCCTGCGCTATGTCTACACCGGCAATATCGTGGATTCGGAGGGACAGAATACCTATTGCCACAACTGCGGCGAGCTCTTGATCGGCCGCATGGGCTATGAGCTGACGGCCTGGAATCTCGTCAACAAGGGGCACTGCCGCAATTGTGGCGAACGCTGTGCCGGTGTCTTCGAGGAAAAACCCGGCAATTGGGGTGCGCGCTATCTGCCGGTGGATCCGGCCGCCTTCTCCATCCATGAGGAAGGATAAGCGATCAGCGCTTCCTTACGCCTCACATTGGGACTTGGTGCGGAGATCCATCCACTGAGGCCGAAATTCGGCGCAAGAAAGCTCTCCCTTTCCCGAACGGGGAAGGGAGAAACGCTTTTTTCGTTTTCAGGTCGAAATCCCGCGTTCAGCGATCAGCGGCCAGAACGGTCGGCTGTGTATCCATGCCCCCGTTGACAGCGGCAAACCCGGCGGCCGCCCCCACGGCGACGGTGGAAAGAATGAGCGCCACAAGGATGTTGCGCAAGAACCTCGCGTCAGCCTGAGAAACCTGCATGGCGTTCGCTTCTCCCGAAGAAATGTGTTTGTCCCCCTCGTTGTCTGCGACAGTGGTCGCAGACTCGCCATGCATGGATAACAGTGTCATGATTAACGCCCCCTGAACAGTTCCGAAAAAAGATGCCAAATGGCGGTCACGGTTCCTACACGTATTCGCCACAATTGGCAAGGCTTTTTGCACCAATTGCGCGCATGATGATTAATCTTCTCGCGCCTGAGAGGCAGAGGCGCGCCTCATGACGCGCCTTGCTCCATTGGCTTTCTCAGGTCCAGCTGCGGATATCCACGAAATGACCGGCGATGGCCGCCGCTGCCGCCATGGCGGGCGAGACCAGATGGGTGCGGCCCTTGTATCCCTGGCGGCCCTCGAAGTTGCGATTCGAGGTGGAGGCGCAGCGCTCCCCGGGCTCAAGCCGGTCGGCATTCATGGCCAGGCACATGGAGCAGCCCGGCTCGCGCCATTCGAAGCCGGCTTCCTTGAAGACCTTGTCCAGCCCTTCGGCCTCCGCCTGCTGCTTGACGAGGCCGGAGCCGGGCACGACCATGGCGCGGACGCGTTCATCCACCTTCTTGCCGCGGACGATCTCGGCGGCGGCACGCAGATCCTCGATGCGGCCGTTGGTGCAGGATCCGATGAAGACACGGTCGATGGTGATATCGGTCATTTTCTGACCGGGGCGCAGGCCCATGTATTCCAGCTTGCGCTCCACCATGGCCCGCCGCTCGGGGTCCTGAATATCGGCGGGATCGGGAACGACGCCGGTGATGGCCACGACGTCCTCCGGCGATGTGCCCCAGGTAACGAGCGGCGGAAGGTTGGCGGCATCGAGCTCCACTTCCTTGTCGAAGACCGCATCGGGATCGCTCTTAAGCGTGCGCCAGTAGGCCACGGCCTTCTCCCAGGCTTCGCCTTTCGGCGCCATGGGGCGGCCACGGAAATATTCAATGGTCTTTTCATCCGGCGCGATCATGCCGGCGCGGGCGCCGGCCTCGATGGACATGTTGCACACGGTCATGCGGCCTTCGATGGACATGTCCTCAAAGACCTTGCCGGCGTATTCGATGACATAGCCGGTACCGCCGGCTGTGCCGATCTCGCCGATGATGGCGAGAATGACATCCTTCGGGGTGACGCCATCGGGCAGGGTGCCGTTGACCCATACCCGCATGTTCTTCGCCTTTTTCTGAATCAGCGTCTGGGTGGCGAGCACGTGTTCCACCTCGGAGGTGCCGATGCCATGAGCAAGCGCACCGAAAGCGCCATGGGTGGAGGTGTGGGAATCGCCGCAGACGATGGTGGTTCCGGGCAGGGTGAAGCCCTGCTCGGGGCCGACGATATGCACGATGCCCTGCCGCGGGTCATGCTCGTTGAAATAGGTGATGCCGAATTCCTCGCAGTTCTTGCGCAGGGTCTCGATCTGCAGGGCGGATTCGGGATCGTCGATGCCCTTGCTGCGATCGGTGGTCGGCACGTTGTGATCAACGACCGCCAGGGTCTTCTCCGGATGCCGGACACGGCGGCCGCTCTGGCGCAGTCCTTCAAAGGCCTGCGGGCTTGTGACCTCATGAATGAGATGGCGATCGATCCAGATCAGGGACGTGCCGTCGTCCCGGTTCTCAATGACATGGGCATCCCAGATCTTGTCATAAAGCGTACGGCCGGTCATGTCGCTCCTGCCCTGATCGCGAGATCTGTTCTATGCGTTTCCCCGTGCTGCAGCGCATGCGGGAAACGGTTTTCAACCTTTCCGTTGAGAGAAATTAGGAACGATGGGCATGCCTGTCCATCGTTTCCGAATGCAAAAGAGGCGGATGACGCTTTTCGCATCCGCCCCTTTCTCATTGTTTCATTTTGCCTGTTTCATCTTGCCGGCAAACATCGGCGAAAAGGAGCGGTCAGCCCTCGTTGCCCTCTTCCTGCGCATCGCCGTTGTCCGCCTGCGCCGCTGCAGCCTTCTCGGCGTGGGCCTTGAGGATCTCCTCGTTGCGGGCGCGGCGCTTGCTCATGCGCTGCGGGCCGGGCTCGGGGATGCGTGCGGCCTTGCCGGTGCGGCCGCGGAGGTAATAGAGCTTGGCGCGGCGCACCTTGCCATAGCGCACCACCTTGATCTCCTCGATATTGGGAGAATAGAGCGGGAAGACACGCTCCACACCCTCGCCGTAGGAAATCTTGCGCACGGTGAAGCTCTCGTTGAGGCCGGAGCCGTTGCGGGCGATGACCACGCCTTCAAAGTTCTGAATGCGGGAGCGGTCACCTTCCTTCACGCGCACGGCCACCACGACGGTATCACCGGGGCGGAAATCCGGGATCGGGCGCTTGGCGGCGATCCGTTCCGCCTGCTCCTTCTCGATCTGTTCGATGATGTTCATGGCGCTGTCCTCGAAAAACGTGTTGCGGGCAGAAAAACTGCCACCGTGCCGCTATCCGCCCGGAAATGTCGGGCTCTTGCGGCGCGGTGGGTGCCATTCCTGCCGGAAATCCGTTCTGGCGCGATATAGACCGCACCTTGTGGAAAAGTCAACGGCCTTGCGCGCATTGGCGTGCGGGTTCTCGCAACCATCAGGGTTTCCAGCGCAAGCCGAGAGTGAAGCGGTTTTCCAGATAGTCTCCGCCCTTTTCGGTGCTGAACTGGCGTTCCAATGACCAGGCGGCAATGAGGGCAAGACCGTCATAGAAGCTGAGAGAGGCATCCAGCCCGGTTCGCAACACGGTTTCGCGCAAGGCGCTGCCCACGTAGTCATCATGCTCGATACCGAAGTTTCCCCCCACTTCGAAGTTTTGGCGCAGCGCATGGGTTATGCGGATGTTGGCGGTACTGCGCTTTACGGCGCGGGCGCCGGCAGTGGTGGTTTCATCGATGGCGAAACCGGCGGAGAAGTCCACGGTGGTCAGCCGCGTGGGGCGCCAGGCGAGTGCGGCATTGAGGCCCAGGCCACGAATGTCGGCATAGGCATCATCCTCATAATGGCGGATGGCGCCGCGCAGGCCAATGCGACCGCTCCAGACAGCATCGTCGAAGACAAGGCCGATTTCGCCATACATGCCATGGGTGTCGCGCTTATTGCCGCTGGAATCACGGGAGCGGTCATGCAGGCGCATATCCCCACCGGTTTCCACATAGGGGCGGATCATGGCGCCGGTGTCCCATTCCAGCCTCAATGCGGCGGAAGGCTCTATGTAATCCTCGTCACTCGGGTTGCGCAGCCGCCCCTCAAGGCCACGATCGTCATAGAACACGCGCATGACGCCCAGAGTCAGGGCCGGACGCAGGCGGCCTGCGCCGAATTCCGTTTCCACGGCGCCGGTGAGCGTATGAATGAGGCGTTTGGGACTGTCCTTCTCATGCCCGAGATCATATCCGGCGCGCAGGGTTGTTTTCAGATTGCGCCGGACATCGAGACGAAGCGCGGCAGTTGAGGAAAGCGTAAGTTCGTCCAGCCCGATGCGGGACCAGACGATATCCTGTCCCGTCAGGGAGAAGGAGAGGGCATGGCGCGACCAGTTGCTGTTCAGGCGCAGGCCGATGCTGGTGCGCTCGCCAATATCCGCCTTGCGGCCATGTTTTGTCTGGTTGACGTTATCGGTGACGATGGCATCGGCTTCAAGCTCGGGATAGAGAAGGAACGCGCCAGCGCGAAGCCCCAGGGGACGCACGCTTCCGGACGGAGAGCTCGCCTCCTGCGCGATGGCGGAAGACGAAGCAGCAATCATCACCCCTGCCGAAAGCAGCAAAGGCCTTAGCGCGGAATATGCCCTGATTGCGTGAACGTGCCGAAAGGTCATGCGTCGTTCCCGGATGCCCTGATTGTGCGAACGCTGCCGGTTGCCACGGCGAGGCGCGCTCTTTATCAATGCGGCCATGATTGCCCGTCATGGTTAACGGCCGGTTTAAGGCGCGACCGGGAACGGGACGGCCATGACGAGAACGCCCGATTTCGGAGAGGAAAGGATGAACGAGCCGAAACCTTCTGTGAGGACGGAAGAGGATGCACGAATCATCAATGCCGCGGTTCGTGCAGTAAAAGCAGAGTGCAAAGGCCTGCAGGACCTTCTTTCCGCCCTTGGCGATGGCATGGGGCATGTCTTTGCAGACGTGGTGCGGCTGATCCTGTCCTTACAGGGGCGCGTCATCCTCTCCGGCATGGGCAAGAGCGGCCATGTGGCGCGCAAGATTGCCGCCACGCTCGCCTCCACCGGCACGCCATCCTTCTATGTTCATCCGGCCGAGGCCAGTCATGGCGACATGGGCATGATCACCAACAAGGATGCGGTGCTCATGATCTCCAACTCTGGCGAGACGCCGGAGCTTGCCCCCATGATCCAGTATGTGCGCCGCCGTTCGATCCCCCTGATCGCGATGACAGCGCGGGCAAACAGCGCTCTGGCCAAGGAGGCGGATCATACCCTTCTGCTGCCCAAGAGCCCTGAGGCCTGTTCCATTGGCCTGGCGCCGACCACATCCACGACCATGCAGATGGCGCTGGGCGATGCCCTGGCCGTGACTCTGGCGGAACTTAAAGGTCTGACGAAGGAGGAATTTCATTCCTTCCACCCCGGGGGGAATCTCGGCGCGCTGCTGCAGCATTTGCGGGATATCATGCACACGGGAAAGGAGCTGCCGCTTGCCGGTCCTGAAACGCCCATGCGCGAGGCCTTGCTGGTCATGACCGGGCATCGTTTCGGCACGCTGGGCATCGTTGATGACAAGGGGCGGCTCATCGGCATCATCACTGATGGTGACCTGCGCCGGGCCATGGAACAGAACCCGGATCTGCTCTCGCGCACCACTGGCGAGATCATGACGAAAAATCCCAAGACCCTGCCACCGGACACGCTGGCGGTGGCGGCGCTGGATTTTCTGAACCGCAACAAGATCACGGTGGTGTTCGTGGTGGATGATGCCGACCGACCGATCGGCATTGTGCATGTGCATGATCTTCTGCGCCTTGAAGGCAGCGGAAGTGCCTGAGACGGGATCACATCCGACAGGCAATCGGGAAGAGACCAGTTCAGGTGGAATCATCTCATGGCGCGGACGGGCCGCAATAACGGCGATGGCACTCGTGCCTGGCTCACACGGGAGACCTGTGCCGGCGTGATGCGCCTGCTTTCGGCGGCGGGGCAGGCTGTGCTTTCGGAGGTGCCGCTTGCCAATGGTCGCCGCGCCGATGTCATGGCGGTGACCGCTCGCGGTGAAATCACGATCGTGGAAGTGAAATCCTCGGCGGAGGATTTCCGGGCCGATGGCAAGTGGCCCGACTATCTGCCCTTTTGCGACCGGTTTTACTTTGCCGTACCTGCGCACTTGCCGCATGATCTGACCCCTGTGGATGAGGGCCTGATCGTGGCCGACCGCTGGGGCGGCGAGATCATCCGTAAGGCCGTGCGCCGCACTCTGCCGGCGGCCCGGCGCAAGGCGCTGCTTATTCAGTTTGCCCATGTCTCGGCCACGCGCCTGCAACGGCTGCAGGACAGTCTGATCACTCAAAACAGGGAAAATGGAAAAACAGGGGCATTCCCCATACCTCGCGAAGAAATCTGACTCTTGCCGACAGCCGGATCTTGAAAAGGATCACATGCGTATTGCTTGACGCAAAACCGGCCCACACACAACAAAACCGCTTCAACATACCGTCGAAAAACAGAAAGTCGAATTATTCACCCCCGCGTTTTAAGGACAGAGCTTTCGGCCAAGGTTTGCGGTGGCGAGTAAAATGATGATGCCGCATCAGGGGCTGCAAAACCTATTGCGAAAATATCCACGCCTTTGACAGACTGGGGCTTTTGCAGCAAATTCGGCCCACTGAACCATCCCTGAAAACGATGGGTTCCCTGTCCGATGAAGATGCGGCAATTCGGCAAACGGAATTCATGACCGAACGCAGGCAAGAGCCCGCTCCTGCCGAGCCTGAGGATTCGGTTGAGGAGCATGAGCGCATAGAGGATACGGTCAATCGGCGCGGTCTTTTCCTTGCGCTGATTCCACTCATCCTGTCGCTGATGCTGGCGGGCGGGCTCTATTATTATTTCCATTATGTCGAAGGCGGCCCCATTACCGTCCGCATCGCTGCCGATCGCACGGGCAGTGACGTGCGCGAGCTTCTTGAGGCCGTTGCCAAGCTCGCCCACAAGCGCGATCCGGATGTGAACGTCGTTCTCATCCCCAGCGAGGATCCCGCCCACAACATCCAGCTTCTGGAAGACGGCGCGGTGGATTTCGCTGCCATTCCTTCCGATGCCGTCACCCGCCCGAGCTTCTCGCTCGTCGCCAATCTCTATCCCGATACCTATCATCTGGTGGTGCGGACCGATTCCGGTATCAAGTCCATCTACCAGCTGGAAGGACGGCGCATGGCGGTGCCCTCTTACAAGACCAGCGCCTTTCGCTCCTTCTGGTTTCTGATCGGGCAATATGGCCTCAACCCGGAAAAGATGCGGCCGATCACGCTTTCGCAGAAGGATGCCCTGCGCGCCCTGCGCCGCGGCGAGGTGGCCGGCATGTTCATGATGCTCCCGCCCGGCGACCGGCACATTCGCTGGCTCGCCGAAAGCACCGACATCCGCATCCTGCCCATCGAGCAGGCCGAGGCCATGACCAAGCGCCGCGCATCCTTGCAGGTGGTGGAAATCCCCGCCGGCCTTTACGCAGGCAAGCCGCCTCTTCCCGAAACGACAATCCCTTCCGTTGCCGCGCAGCGCATGCTGGTAACGCGCTCAGATGTCGATCCGGATATCGTGCGCCTGATCACCGCGGTTCTTTTTGAAAACCGCCGCGACCTGTCCATCTACTCCCATCTGGCCAACCTCGTCACCAAGCCGGATCTGGATGGCGGCACCATTCTGCCCGTGCACGAAGGCGCTTTGGCCTATTACAACCGCGACCAGCCTTCGTTCCTGCAGGAAAACGCCGAGGTCATCGGTGTGCTCTTCTCCATCGCCGCCGTTATGTTCTCATCCCTCATGTGGCTGCGCCGCCGCTGGCTGGAGCGCCAGAAAGGCCGTGTGGACGTCTATAACCTGGATCTCGTGCGGATAGCCGAACAGGCGAGAAAGACCGATGATCCGGACAAACTCGCCGCCCTGCGACAGGAGCTCTACGGCCTGTTGCAGAAGGTTGTGCACGATCTGGACGAGGACAAGATCGAGGGCGAGGGTTTCCACTATTTCTCCTTTACCTGGGAAGCCACCCTCAATGCCATCCGCGAAGCCGAGGAGCGTTTGGGCATTACGCCCTCCAACTGCCCTCCGCCCATGCCGCAAGAGGCCAAGGCGCCGGCATCCTGACCACGGCACCGCCCCCGCCGGAACCCGGCCTATTCATGCATGCTTGACCGGCCTTTTTTATCCGAAGCGGGCGCGCGAGGCCTCCAGCACGTCCTCGAAGGTCTTCAGCCCCGGCCGCGGTGATCCCACGAGCACGGCCATGTTTCCGGGCTTGTGCTCGTTGCGGTACATCTTCATGTGAGCCGCCGGGATCTGCTCCCAGGGAAACACCTCGGACATGCAGGGATCGATTCGCCGCTGGATAACGAGACGGTTGGCGCTGGCTGCCTGTTTCAGATGTGCGAAATGCGAGCCCTGGATGCGTTTCTGATGCATCCAGACATAGCGGGCATCAAACGTGATGTTATAGCCCGTGGTGCCCGCACAGAACACGACCATGCCGCCGCGCTTCACCACATAGCAGGAAACAGGAAACGTCGCCTCGCCCGGATGCTCAAAGACGATATCCGGATTGACTCCCTTGCCCGTATATTCCCAGATGGCCTTGCCGAACCGCCGTGTTTCCTTCAGCCATTCGGCATATTCCGGCGTGTTCACGTCCGGCATTCGCCCCCAGCAGGAGAAATCCCGCCGGTTGATTACGCCGCGCGCGCCTAAGGACAGCACGTAATCGCGCTTGGATTCATCGGAAATGATGCCAATGGCATTGGCGCCCGTGGCGGCGCACAGCTGTACCGCAAAGGAGCCCAGCCCGCCCGAGGCGCCCCAGACCAGCACGTTCTGTCCGGGCTTTAAGGTATGCGGCCTGTGTCCGAACAGCATGCGATAGGCCGTGGCCAGGGTTAGCGTATAGCAGGCGGATTCCTCCCAGGTGAGGTGCTTCGGCCGCGGCATCAGCTGGCGGGACTGCACCCGGGCGAACTGTGCAAAGGAGCCATCCGGCGTCTCATAGCCCCAGATGCGCTGGCTTGGCGAAAACATGGGATCGCCGCCGTTGCATTCCTCATCATCGCCGTCATCCTGGTTGCAGTGAACGACGACTTCATCGCCCACTTTCCAGCGCTTCACCCGCGAACCCACTTTCCACACGATACCCGCCGCATCCGATCCGGCAATGTGATAGGGATGCTTGTGCACGTCCAGAACCGAAATCGGCTTGCCTAAAGAGGCCCAGACGCCATTGTAATTGACGCCGGCAGCGAGAACGAGGATGAGCACCTCATCCTCGGCAATGTCCCACGTGGGCACGACCTCCACCTGCATGGCCTTGTCCGGCTCGCCGTGGCGCTCCTTGCGGATCGTCCACGCATACATTTTTTCCGGAACATGCCCCAGAGGCGGAATTTCGCCGATCTCGTAAAGATCCTTCTTCTCTCCCTCGTGCATCATGGCGGCGTTTTCTCCCGGCTTTGGCGCGCAAAATGGCTCCTTTGTCTTCCTCGGCCGGGAATATTAGGCAATCGGGCGGGGCTTGGTCAGCGCAACCTTCGTCGAGCCTTTTAATGCGCCTCTCCCTTCAGTGACGACGGAATACCAATGGCCGTCTTGCCGCATCTTGGTCCGCATGCTTGCATGAACGAGACAGGATGAACGAAAGACACGCGATCCATCATGAGCAGCGCGCGCCCCGACGAAAAAGAGAAAAAACGCGATCGCCCCTGGATCTTCCGCACCTATGCCGGACACTCCACTGCGGAAGCCAGCAACCGGTTGTTCCGCAAAAACCTGGCCAAGGGGCAAACGGGCCTCTCCGTGGCCTTCGATCTGCCAACGCAGGTGGCCCTCGATTCCGATCATCCCCTCGCACGGGGCGAGGTGGGCAAGGTGGGTGTACCCATCTGTCACATCGATGACATGCGCGCCCTTTTTGACGGCATTCCCCTTGCACGCATGAACACGTCCATGACCATCAACGCCCCGGCCGCCTGGCTGCTGGCGCTTTATGTGGCCGTGGCCGAGGAACAGGGCGCCTCCCGCAAGGAGCTTGCCGGCACCACCCAGAACGACATCGTCAAGGAATACCTCTCCCGCGGCACCTACATCTTTCCGCCCGGCCCCTCCCTGGAGCTCACGCGCCAGATCATCACTTGGTGCTATGCCGAAATGCCGAAATGGAACCCCACAAACGTCTGCTCCTATCACCTGCAGGAGGCAGGCGCGCGCCCGGAACAGGAGCTTGCCTATGCCCTGATGACCGCGATCACCGTGCTCGACATGGTGCGGGATTCCGGCACCGTGCCCGAGGCGGACTTTCCGCGCGTAGTGGGGCGCATTTCCTTTTTCGTCAACGCCGGTCTGCGCTTCATCACCGAGGTGTGCAAGATGCGCGCCTTCACCGAGATGTGGGATGAGATCTGCAAGGAACGCTACGGCGTTGAGGATCCGAAGTACCGTCGTTTCCGCTATGGCGTGCAGGTCAATTCCCTCGGCCTCACCGAAAGCCAGCCGGAGAACAACATTCACCGCATCCTTATCGAGATGCTGGGTGTTGTCCTTTCCAGGAAGGCGCGCGCCCGTGCCGTGCAGCTTCCGGCGTGGAACGAGGCCCTTGGCCTGCCGCGCCCGTGGGATCAGCAGTGGTCCCTGCGCATGCAGCAGATCATGGCCTTCGAGACCGACCTGCTCGAATACGACGACATTTTCGATGGCTCGCCTGTGATTGCCGAAACGGTGGAAAGCCTGAAAGCCGCCGCCAGGGAAGAGATACGCCGCATCGAGGAAATGGGCGGCTTGCTTCCGGCGCTGGAAAGCGGCTGGATCAAGCAACGGCTCGTTTCCGCCAATGCTGAACGCATGGCCGCCATCGAGACCGGCGAAATGACAGTTGTGGGTGTGAACGCCTTCACAGAAACCGAACCCTCGCCTTTGAACCCCGGCGAGGATGATGCAGCCATTCAGACCGTGCCCGAACATGTCGAGGCCGAACAGATCGCCCGCCTGCGCGCTTTCCGTGAGCGCCGTGATCCAAAGGCGGTAAAAAAGGCTCTTTCCGAACTGCGTCGCGCCGCAACGGAAGGCCGCAACATCATGGAGCCTTCCATCGCCTGCGCCCGCGCCGGCGTGACCACCGGCGAATGGGGCGAGATCTTGCGCGAGGTCTTTGGCGAATATCGCGCACCCACCGGCGTGACCACGGCCCCTGCCCGTGGCGAGGGCATGGAGCGGCTTAAAGAGCGCATCGCCGCCTGGAGAGAGCGTCACGGCCGCCCGCCGCGCCTGCTTGTGGGCAAACCGGGGCTGGATGGTCATTCCAACGGTGCGGAACAGATCGCCGCCCGTGCCCGGGCCGCCGGCTTTGACGTTCGCTATGACGGCATCCGCTTCACGCCGGAAGAGATCCTCGCCCAGGCCCGGGAACATGAGGCCGATGTCATCGGCCTGTCCATCCTCTCCGGCTCGCACGTGCCGCTAGTGCAGGAAATCATGGCGAAACGCCATGTCTTCGGCCTTGAGAACGTGCCTGTTGTGGTGGGCGGCATCATCCCGGCGCCAGACCGGCTGATCCTGAAGCAGTGCGGCGTCTCCCGCATCTACACGCCCAGCGACTATCGCATCAGCGACATCCTTCTGGAAATCCTAGACGAGCTGGAAAGCAAGGAAGAAAAGGAAGACGCCCCGGTCTGATCCACGCCGTTGCACCTCACGGCGCAGAAGGGGAGAAAAGGGATCACGCCTTTCTGTTGTCAAACGCGCCCCAGAAGGCAATGCCGGCACCAATCAGGGACATCACGAAATTCCAGCCGGCAAACGACAGGCCGAGAAAACGGAACGGAGCCTCGTCACACAGCACCACGCGCTGGTTCAGATCCGGCAGCGTGCCCAGTTGCAAACCGCCGCCACTCGTGCAGGAGGCCGGCCCCGGCCACCATTTCCATTCGATGCCCGCATGCCAGGCGCCCAAACCGGCGCTGATGAGCAGCACCACGCCTATGAGCATCAGGCCATAACGCACCCATGTTTCGCCCTTGCTGGCGAAAAAGACCATGAGAAGCCCGAAAGAAACAGTGAAATACCACGGCTTGCGCTGCAGAAAGCACAGTTCGCATGGCTGATATTTCATGATGTGCTCAAAGAACAGTGCCGTGAGAATGACGGCCGTGGCCAGCAAGAAAACGCCGACAGCGGCAAGAAACACTCTGTCCTTCACCATGGGCAGGTCGGAAAGCTTCTCGGCCATCTCTCTTAAAGCTCCTTAAAGAGACATCTGCGCCCCGCCCTGCCGGGGCTCCGAATTTCATTCCGGCCGATCATATATAGCGCAGAATGAGAAAACCACCGACCAGAAGAATTCCGGCCGCCAGCGTGATCCAGCCGAGATAGCGTTCGATGAAAACCCGCGCCTTCGGCCCGAACCAGTAGAGCAGCGCCGCCAGCAGATAGAACCGCGCCGCCCGCGCAACAACGGACGCAATCATAAACACCCAGATATTCAGCGCCACCGCCCCGCTGGCGATGGTGATCACTTTGTAGGGAAAGGGCGTGATCCCGGCGAAGAGAACAATTGCCGCGCCATTGTCCTGATACCACTGCGTGAAGGTGGCGAATTTCTCTTCCATTCCATAGAAGGCAAGCAGCGGCTGCCCGATGGCATCGAACAGAAAGTATCCGATCATGTAGCCCGCCAGCCCGCCCAGCACCGAAGCGATGGTGGACACGGTGGCATACCACCACACGCGCACATGCCGCGCCAGGCCCATCGGAATGAGCAGCGCATCCGGCGGGATGGGAAAGACGGAACTTTCGAGAAAGGCGACGACGAACAGCACCCACGTGGCGTTGTGGTGGGCGGACAGTCGCATCACCCAGTCATATGCGGCGCGAATCATGGGCCCGGTTTTAGCGCGAGAATATGAACGGAGAAATAAGAGACCCGAAATGTCATCCGGCATTCAAGCGCCGATGTGTTGCAATTGCTTCTCCGCTTCCGCCCGCCAGCGCTCGAACGCCTGCAACCGCACCGGCCCAAAACCGCGAATGCGATCGGCATCTGCCGCGATCTTCAAGACCGTCTCGTGCGTGTCAGAACCAAGAACCTTCATTGCGCGCCGGATAGCCTCCCGATAAACCTCGGCGATGCGCCTCTCTGCCCGCCGCTCTTTTGACCATCCGAACGGATCCAGCCTGCTGCCGCGCAAACTTTTCATGCGGGCAAGCAGCGGCATGACCTTCCAGATCCAGGGGCCAAACGCCCGTTTTTGCGGTCTTCTATTTTCATCACGCCGGCTCAGAAGCGGCGGCGCCAGCCAGGGCCGCACTTTCGCCTCTTCGCCAAACTGTTTCGCTATCGAATCGAAAAATGCGCGATCTTCTGTATATAACCGTGCCACTTCATATTCATCCTTCAGCGCCGTCAGACGGGCAAGCTGCCGCGCCACCATTCGGGCAATGTCATCCCGTCCCGTGCGCGCCCGCTCCTGCTCGGCCACGTTCGTCACGAAAGCGGCATAAGACTCGGCCACCTGCTCATCCTGCCATGCGGTCAGCAGCTTGCGTCCCTCTTCGAGAACATCCTTGAGGGAAAGCGCCTCGTCCTTATCGGTTTCAGGAATGAAACGCGTCCGCAGATCCGAATCATGCGCCAAAGCCCGCCCCCAGTGGAAGGCGGCGATGTTGCGGTCCACCGCCCGGCCGTTGAGACGGATCGCATCCTCAATGCTCTCCGCATCCACCGGCACCAGCCCCATTTGCCAGGCCGCACCCAGCAGCATCATGTTTGCAAAGATGCCATCCCCGAGCAGATCCTTGGCCGCCTTGGTCGTATCCACGGCCGTAAGCATATCGTTTCGGACATGACTCGATATGCGATTCAACAGGTCTGACACGGAAAAGTCCAAATCCGGGTTCGTCGCAAACTGACCCGGCATGACCTTGTGAAGGTTGACGGCAGCACCCGTGCGCTCATCATGAGCCATGCGCAAAATACGGCGCGAGGCCGTGGTCAGCACATCACAGCCCAGCAGAAGATCGGCCGATCCATCCGCGATACGAATGGACGGCACATCCTCCGGCCGCGCCGCGATCTTCACATGGCTGATCACCGTACCGTTCTTTTGCGAAATGCCCGACATGTCGATGACACCGGCGCCCAGGCCCGCGATATGGGCAGCATGGCCGATGATCTGCGAGATGGTGACAACGCCGGTGCCCCCAATGCCGGCGATGGCAATGGCCCACGGCCGTGCAAGCGATGGCAGGGCAGGGGCAGGCACTGGCGGTGGCGCAGGAATATCTCCCGATCCGGTTTTTCTGGCTTTCCTGCCCTCGCCCTGCGGCACCTCCACCGTGACCATGGCCGGACACAGGCCGTCCAGACAGGTATAATCGGCATTGCATACTGACTGATCGATCTGCCGCTTGCGCCCCCAGGACGTTTCCACCGGCACAATGGCCACACAGTTCGACTGTACGCCGCAATCGCCGCAGCCCTCGCACACCCGCTCATTGATCACCACGAAACGGGAAGGCTCGGGATAGGTGCCGCGCCGCCGCCGCCTGCGCTTCTCCGCTGCACAGACCTGATCATGAATGAGCACGGACACGCCCGGCACCTGCATCAGCTCCTTCTGCAGGGAATCCAGTTCGTTACGCTGATGAAACGTCGTGCCCGGCGGAAAGGCCGCCCGCGACCAGCGGCCGGGTTCTTCCATGACCACCGCAATGCGCTCAATACCTTCGGCCCGCACCTGCCAGGCAATATCCGGCACCGTGATCCCGCCATCGATCGCCTGACCGCCGGTCATGGCCACGGCATCGTTGTAGAGGATCTTGAAGGTAATGTTCACGCCGGCCGCCCGCGCCGCCCGGATGGCAAGAATGCCGGAATGGGCATAGGTACCATCACCCAGGTTCTGAAACACATGCGTTCTGCGCGAGAAGGGCGCCTCGCCAATCCAGTTCGCCCCCTCGCCGCCCATTTGCGTCGCGCCGAGAGTTCTGCGCTCCGGCATCAACTGCACCAGCCAGTGACAGCCAATGCCGGCATAACCCCGCGCCCCTTCTGGCAAACGGGTTGAGGTATTGTGCGGACATCCTGCACAGAACCACGGGCTGCGCGCCAGATCATCCGGAATGCGCTCAGCCCTCTCCTGCCGCCTTGCGATGTTCTTGAGCGCCTGCTCAAGATCGGTATCCAGTGCCCCCCGCAGGGAAAGAAGCGCGCCAATGGCCTGTGCCACCATGTTGGCATCAAGAATGCCATGCGACGGCAAAAGCGCCGCGCCTGCAGCATCCCGCTTGCCGATCACCACCGGCCTGTCATCCAGGCCATAGAGAATGTCGCGCACCTGCGGCTCCATGATGGCGCGCTTTTCCTCCACCACCAGGATCGCTTTCAGGCCCCTGGCAAATGCGCGTATCGTCTGTTCATCAAGCGGCCAGATCATGCCCGCCTTCAACAGACGCAGGCCTAAGGAACGCGCCCGCGCCTCGTCAATGCCGAGATCGATCAGCGCCTGGCGCACATCCAGCCAGCTCTTGCCAGCGGAAATGATGCCGATGACATCTCCATCACCGGCAGACCACACGGTGCGATACAGGTCATTGGCCCGGGCGAAAGCTTTCGCCGCCTCCAGCTTGTGCACATGCAGCCGCTTCTCTGCCGCCAGTCGTTCATCCGGCCAGCGTATGTTCAGGCCATCCGGCGGCAGGGCATGATCATCCGGCAGCACATAGCGCCCCCGATCCGGACCGGCATCGACAACGGCGGTGGATTCCACCGTATCATGCAGACACTTCAGCCCCACCCAGCAGCCGGAATAGCGCGACAGGCCATAGCCCAGCAGCCCAAAATCGATGATTTCCTGAACGCCACTGGGGTTCAGAATGGGGATCATGGCATCGATGAGCGCAAAATCGCTCTGATGCGCCACGGTGGAGGATTCTGCGGCATGATCATCCCCCATCAGCACGAGCACGCCGCCATGGCGCGCCGTGCCGGCAATGTTGGCATGACGAAACACATCGCCCGAGCGATCAACACCCGGCCCCTTGCCGTACCAGGCACAGAAAACGCCGTCCTTCGCCCCCTCGCCGAACAGATTGATCTGCTGCGCGCCCCAAATGGCCGTTGCCGCAAGCTCCTCGTTCAGTCCTGGCTGAAAAAGGATGTCCTTCGGCCGAAGCAGATCCTCGGCCTGCTCGAAATGCACATCCAGCGCCCCCAGAGGCGAACCGCGATAGCCGGTTACATAGCCGCCCGTATTCAGCCCGGCCGCCTCATCACGCGCCTTCTGCATGAGCATCAGACGCACGATCGCCTGCGAACCATTGAGCATGACCCGCGTCTTGCTCAGGTCATACCGATCGGAAAGCGAAACCACATGCCGGGCCATGGCCGACCTCGTTGTTGCAGCTCCTTGAAGGAGAGATGTGCTTGCAATAAAGGTCAGAATTATTGACCTGATAGTAGGTCCGAACACCGGCTCCTGTCAAAGCACATGATCACATGGATAAAATGGAAAGAGCCCGTTCCGCATAGAACGGGCTCTTGGTCGTTACGTTCATGAATCGATCCGGGCGCCTCGCTTATCACGCGTTAGCGCTTATCCGGCAAAGGCGCCCAGCAACCGGCGGCAGATTTCATCCAGCTGATCCATGCTGCGATAGGAGATGATCATGCGCCCGCCCTTGCGCCCCTTGTCCACGATTTCCACGGAAAGGCCAAGCGCATCCTCAATCTGTCGCTCCAGGGCCTTGATGTCCGCGCTTTTCGTCTCCAGCGGCGGCATTCCATCATCGGGCGCCGGCTGCTGGGGCTGCTTCTCTTCCTTTTTGCCTTCCTCGCGGGCCAGCTTTTCCGCCTCGCGCACGGAAAGACCCAGCTTGACGATCCGCCTCGCCAGCGCCGAGGCATCGCGCGTGGCAATCAATGCCCGGGCATGTCCGGCAGAGAGCTGCCCTTCCCGGATCATGGCCTTTACGTCATCGGGCAGATTGAGCAACCGCAAGGTATTGGCGATATGACTGCGGCTCTTGCCGATCACGTCGGCCAGCTGCTGCTGCGTATAGCCAAACTGCTCCATGAGCTGCGCATAGCCCATGGCCTCTTCCAGCGGATTGAGATCGGTGCGCTGAATATTCTCGATCAGCGCCACTTCGAGCGCCTCCGCCTCGGTAAGCTCGCGCACTACGACGGGCACCTCATGCAAGCCCGCCTTCTGCGCCGCACGCCAGCGCCGTTCACCGGCCACGATCTCATAGCGCCCGGGGCTATCCGTCGGCCGCACGACGATGGGCTGCAACACGCCCTTGTCCCGGATCGAGGCCGCCAGCTCGTTGAGCTCTTCCTCATCGAAGAACTGGCGCGGATTGTGCGGATTGGGGGAGAGATCGGCGATGCTCACCATTTTCAGCCCGCCGCCCCGCGCAGCCTCGATGACACTCTCTTCGCTCACGTCATCGCCGATAAGGGCGGCAAGCCCCCGTCCCAGCCGTTTCTTTGGTGCAGCGCTCATGATGAACGTCTCTCCTTCCTGCCCCTCGATTTTTCCTGCCTCAATTGCCCCGCATCTAGCTGCGGCATGATCATGTGATGGCGAACGGGCCCTTAAGTCGTCAGGCCGCGCGCAGATCGTTCTCCCGCCGGATGATTTCGGAAGCCAGCCGGATATAGGCCTGCGAACCGGCGCAGCGGCTGTCATAAAGCAGAACCGGCTTGCCATGCGACGGCGCCTCGGAAACGCGCACGTTTCGTGGAATGATCGTCTGATACACCTTGTCCCCCAGCACGGAGCGCACATCCTGCGCCACCTGCTCGGAGAGGGAATTGCGGCGGTCATACATGGTCAGGACCACGCCCTGGATCGTCAGCCGCGGATTGAGCGAATTGCGCACGCGCTCCACCGTCTTCAAAAGCTGCGACAGCCCCTCCAGCGCGAAATACTCACATTGCAGCGGCACCAGAACGGCATCCGCCGCGGCCAGGGCGTTGATCGTCAGCAAATTCAACGAGGGCGGGCAATCAACGAGAATGTACGTATACTGACGATTACCGTGTTCTACCATGGTTCTGATTGCATCGGCCAGGCGAAAGGCCTTGCGCGGAAAATCGGCCAGCTCCAGCTCCGCACCGAGCAGATCAAGAGAAGAAGGCGCGCAATCCAGCCCGGGAATGCCCGTTTCGCACACCACGAGATCCAGCGTCACCTCGCCGATGAGCATCTCGTAAGTGGAATGCACAAGCCGCCGCCGATCCACGCCAAGCCCCGTGGTGGCATTGCCCTGCGGATCCATGTCGATGACCAGCACCGTTTCGCCCACCGCCGCCAGGGCCGTACCGAGATTGATGGCTGTGGTCGTCTTGCCCACGCCACCCTTCTGATTGGCGATGGCCAGGATCCGTGGCATCTTCCGTTCGCTCATGACCCCCATCTCCCTGCCTCATGCTCAAGGCTCTTTCGACTCATGCCTGCGTCTGTGCGCGCCTCTTGGCCGATCGAACATGAAGGAGCACGCCACCTCCTTCGATCTCCGAAGGCAAAATATCCACATCCAAGTCCCAATATCTTGTGGCTTCCTTCAGTTCTTTATCAAAATCTTGACCCTTGTGCCAGAGGGCTTCCGCCCCCATTGCAAACCAGGGCGCGGCGAGCGTCAAAAGCCGCGTCAGCGGCGCAAGCGCCCGCGCCAAAAGCACGATCCGTTTCGCGCCCGTACAAACAGTCGCCGGATCCAAGGCCTCCACCCGCGCCTGCCTCACCTCGACACGGATCCCACACGTACGCGCTACATGACGCAAAAAGGCCACCTTCTTTGACGAACTCTCCACCAGCACCACACGCCCGCTGTTCACGACGGCCGCCACCACCAAACCCGGCACACCGCTGCCCGAACCGAAATCGACGAGGCAATCCGCATCCCTGGGCAGATGCGGGATCACTTGCAGCCCATCCGCCACATGCCGCGCCCAGACCCGGTCCAGCGTGCCCGGTCCGACCAGATTGATCCGGCGCTGCCATTTCTTCAGTTCGGATACGTAACAATGCAGGCGCGCGCATGATTCACGTGAAACATCGAAATGGCGGCACACCGCATCAGCATCCGAATCGGAAGAAAGCATAGCGACCTTCGTGACACTTGTGAATCGATTGCCTCTGCGCATCCGTTGACAACAGGGACTGTGCCGCGCGCCACGCCCCTTGCCAAGGGCGGGCACATGGCTCTTCCACAGGCTTGGCGCAAAGGAAGAAATCACGCAGCAGGATGTTTGGCTACAGGATGCTGTGTTTTGCTGCCCTGCCCCCGTGCCTCCCGCTTTACGGCGGCATAGATGAGCGCAAGCGCTGCCGGCGTCATGCCATCGATGCGCGCAGCCTGCGCCAGTGTTTCCGGACGCGTGGCCTCCAGCTTTTCCCGCAGCTCATTGGACAGGCCCGGCAGGGCTGCATAGTCAAACCCCGGCGGGATGCGCACGGCATGGTCCTTGAGATAGGCGGCGATATCCGCCTCCTGGCGTTTCATGATCCCGGCATAAACGGCCTCCACCTCCAGCCGCTCCAGCACATCGGCGGGAAAGCGGCCAAACTCCGGCCAGATACGCATGATCGTGCCGAGATCAACGGACGGCAGGGCCAAAAGGGCGATCACATCACGCCGCCGCCCGTCCTGATTGACCGCAATACCATGACGCTGCGCCTCGCCTGGCGTGAGCGTCCGCGCCCGTGCCATCTCGTGCACGGCCCTGATCATCTCCATCTTGCGCCGAAAAAGGCGCTGCCGCTCCGGCCCCACGATGCCGGCTGCAATACCGAGCGGCGTTAGACGCTCATCGGCATTGTCCGCCCGCAATTTCAGGCGATATTCCGCCCGGGACGTGAACATGCGATAGGGCTCCGTCACCCCGCGCGTGATCAGATCATCCACCATGACACCGAGATAACCATCCGCCCGCGAGACGGTCACGAACCCCTTGCCAGACGCAAACCGTGCCGCGTTCATCCCGGCTAGGACTCCTTGCGCCGCCGCTTCCTCATACCCGGTGGTGCCGTTGATCTGACCGGCCAGAAACAGGCCCGGCGCCTTCTCCACCATCAGCGCCGCATTGAGCACGCGCGGATCGACGTAATCATATTCGATGGCATAGCCCGGCCGGATCATCACCGCATTTTCCAATCCGGGGATCGACGCCACATAGGCCCTTTGCACCTCTTCCGGCAGGGACGTTGAAATCCCGTTGGGATAGACCGTGTGATCATCAAGCCCCTCCGGCTCCAGAAAGATCTGGTGCGAGGGCTTTTCGGCAAAGCGCACGATCTTGTCCTCGATCGAGGGACAATAGCGCGGCCCCCGGCTTTCGATACGGCCGGAATACATCGCCGAACGATGCAGATTGTCGCGGATGATGCGGTGAGTCTCTTCCGTCGTATGCGTGATGTGACAGACCACCTGCTCCCGCTCGATCCGCTCCGTGAGAAAGGAAAACGGCACCGGGTCCTCATCTCCCGGCTGTTCCTGCAGCCGCTCGTAATCAATGGTGCGGCCATCCAGCCGCGGGGGTGTTCCCGTTTTCAGCCGCCCGAGCGGCAGTTCCAGCCGGCGCAGGCTTTCCGAAAGCATCCGCGCCGGGGGATCGTCCATCCGCCCCGCCGGCCAGCTCTTTTCGCCAAGATGGATGAGCCCGTTGAGAAACGTGCCTGTGGTCAGCACCACCGCACGCGCATCAAGCAGACGCCCGTCAGCCAGTCTGACGCCCGTGACATGATCCTGAGGCGAAAATTCCAGCGCGGCCACCTCTCCCTCGATGACCGTCAATCCATCCTGCTCACGAATGGCCTGCTGCATGAAACGCCGATAAAGCGCCCGGTCCATCTGTGCCCGCGGCCCGCGCACCGCCGGCCCGCGCGAACGATTGAGCAGGCGAAACTGGATCCCGGCCTGATCGGCCACCCGGCCCATCAGCCCGTCGAGCGCATCCACCTCACGCACGAGATGCCCCTTGCCCAGGCCGCCGATGGCCGGGTTGCACGACATCTCGCCTATGCGATCAAACCGGTGCGTGATCAGCGCCACGTCCGCCCCGGCGCGCGCAGCTGCCGCCGCCGCCTCACATCCGGCATGACCACCACCAACGACAATGACGTCATAACCTTCTTTCATGCTGTCTCTGCCATTCATCCATTCACTGGATCAGGGCCGAATCCATTCGATGGCCTTAGGAGCATTTTGCAGGCCCCGGCACGCAATACCCGATTGCCGATCACAAGCCACGTTGTCCTGAGAGCATCATCTGTCCCCAAAATCCACAGATCATGGACTGTGGAAAAGAGGGGAAAACGCATTTTCCGCTTGACTCTCCGGATTTGTGTTTCACGTGAAACACTTCTCTAACCATCCGGCAACCATGCCCGGAAAATCATTTTCCGATGCAGAATTCTGAAAAGATTGAATCCAACAGGTCTTCCACATCTATCCGCCCAATCAGCCGCTCCAGCGCCCGCACTGTCAGGCGCACGTTTTCCGCCGCCAGTTCCAGCAGGCCGGCCTTCAGATCCTCCCGCGCCTGATCAAGCCGCGCCAGAGCCTCCTCCAGCGCCTGCTTCTGGCGTGCCCGTGTGATCAAGGAAGGCGCTTCCAGCACAAAACGATCCCGCAGGCAGGCGCCAATTCGCTCCTCCAATGCGCGCAAGCCTGTGCCCGTTTTCGCCGAGATCACCACATCCCAGTCCTGCCGATATCGTTCCGCATCAGAATCGATAAGATCGGCCTTGTTCAGAACCCGGATCGTTTCCGAATCCATGTGCGGCACATCGATGCCTTCCACATCTGGCGCTGACAGCCACAAGACAAGATCGGCCCGCTCAAGCACTTCCCGCGCCCGTTCCTGTCCGATCCGTTCGATATCCTCATGAGACAAAGGCTCGTCTGTTCCGCCCTCATTTTCAGCGTTTCGATCGCCATCATCGTCCCTGTCGGGCCATGCACTCAATCCCGCGGTGTCAACCAGCGTGACCGGAAGCCCGCCAATATCCAGCTGCACTTCGATCACATCCCGCGTCGTTCCCGCCAGCCTGGAAACAATCGCCACATCCCGGCGCGCCAGTGCGTTCAACAGGGAAGACTTGCCCGCATTACGCGGACCGGCAATGACCACGGTAAACCCTTCGCGCACCCTCTGCCCGCCTTCCGCCTCAGCCAGCGCCTTTTTCAAAGCGGCATACAGCGTCTCCAATTTGGCGTCGATCCCTTCCAGCGCCTGTTCCGCGATATCCTCTTCCTCGCAAAAGTCGATGGCCGCTTCCAACCGCGAAAGAATGTGGATCAGATCTTCCCGCCATCCCTCGAAAGTCTCCCGCCCCTTGCCGCGTGCCGCCAGCAGGGCCTGCCGCCTTTGCAGTTCTGTCTCCGCCTTGACAAGATCGGCAAGCCCTTCCACCTCATGCAGACTCAAGCGCCCGTTCTCGAAGGCGCGTCGGGTGAATTCTCCCGCTTCCGCCAGACGCAGGCCCGGCATGCCTTGCAGAATGCCCAGAACCCGGCGCACCACCGCCGGTGACCCATGCACATGAATTTCCGCACTGTCCTCGCCCGTAAAACTGCCCGGCCCCGGAAACCACAGCACCAGCGCCTCATCCACCACCTCACCAGTTTCCGGATCACGGATCGATCGCACCACGGCCTTGCGCGCCTCGGGCAAATTCCGGCCTGTGAGCGATCTTAAGACATCACCGGCCCGTGGCCCGCTGATGCGGATCACGGCGATTGCCGCCGCCCCCTGCCCCGTAGACAAGGCAAAAATCGTGTCCCGTTCCCGATCCTGCTGCATGCTGCCTGGTCCTGACTGATGAAATGACCCTTGTGCCCGCAAGCCCGCCATGCTCACCATGGCTGCCGTTTACAGGGATTCACGTGAAACGCTTGACACGCGCGCCATGACAAAAAACCGCCTCGCCAATGAAACCAGCCCATATCTGCGCCAGCATGCGGATAATCCCGTTCACTGGTACCCCTGGGGAGAGGAGGCATTTGAAGCCGCCCGCCGCCTCGATCGCCCCATTTTTCTCTCCATCGGCTATGCCGCCTGCCACTGGTGTCATGTCATGGCGCATGAAAGTTTCGAGGATCCTGAAACCGCCGCGGTGATGAACGAGCATTTCGTCAACGTCAAGGTTGATCGCGAGGAACGCCCGGATGTTGACCGCTATTACATGAAAGCGCTCCATCTCATGGGACTGCAGGGTGGCTGGCCCCTTTCCATGTTTCTGGCACCGGACGGTCGCCCGCTTTGGGGCGGCACCTATTTCCCTCCAAAGCCGCGGTTCGGCCGCCCCTCCTTTCGTCAGGTGCTTGAGGAAGTCGCCCGCCTCTGGCGCGAGGATCGCGACAAGCTTCTCAACAATGCCGAGGCCCTCACCAATGCCTTGAAACAGCGCGCTACAGAAGGACGATCGCAGCGCCAGCTCCCGCAGGATTTTCCTGCGCGTGCCGCCTATGCCCTGGCTGATCTTTATGATCATGACCATGGCGGCCTGCAAGGCGCACCAAAATTCCCGCAGGTGCCCTTGCTTGATCTGCTCTGGCGTGCCGGACGCAGCCATGAGCGTGCACTTGTGCTCCTCACCCTGCGCCATATCTGTCAGGGCGGCATCTATGATCATCTCGACGGTGGCTTTGCCCGTTACAGTACCGACTCGATCTGGCTGGTGCCACACTTCGAGAAGATGCTCTATGACAACGCCCTGCTGACGGACATGCTCGTGCGCGCCTGGCTGGATACGGGCGATGAACTGTTTCGTCAGCGAATCGAGGAAACGGTCTCCTTTGTCTTTCGTCGTCTGCTCATTCCCGGCGTCGGTTTTGCCTCCAGCCTCGATGCCGATTCCGAAGGCGAGGAAGGCCGGCATTATGTCTGGTCCTACACGGATCTGAAAAAAGCTGTTTCGGAAGAGAATCGAGACCTGTTTTTCCGCACATACGGCGTAACCCGTTCAGGAAACTGGGAAGGCAGGATCATTCTCAACCGCCTCAATGCCATGTCCCTTCTTGAAGAAGAGCAGGAAGAGCGCCTCGCCGCGGAGCGCCGCAGGCTTCTTGAAAGACGCAACCAGCGCCCTTTCCCCGCCCGTGACGACAAGGTTCTGGCATCCTGGAACGGCTTGATGATCAGCGCGCTCGTTCATGTCGCTTCCGTCTTCGATGACCCCGACCTGCTCAATCGAACGCAGGACATCATGACCGCTCTCATCGATCATCTTCAGGATGATGATCTCGGTCTTTGTCAGGCCTGGAACGAACGGCGCCTGACCTTCCCCGCCACCGCCGATGGTCTCGCCGCTATGATCCGTGCCGCCCTGGCATTGCATTCGGCCACGGGAAAATCAGACTGGCTTATCCGGGCCCTGTCCTGGCAGGAGGATTTGGACCGCTATCATTTCGTGCCCGAGGAAAACGCCTATGCCTTCGCCCGCCGTGGGGCAGATCCTCATATGGCGGACCAGATCTTCGCCGAAGATGATGCCTTGCCCAATTATCATGCGCTGATCATCGAAAATCTTGCCCATCTCGCCTTCGTGACCGGCAAGGCCGAATATCGCACCCGCGCCTTGGCATTGCTTGAGCGCTTTGCCCACGAAACCGCGCAAAATCCCCTTTCCCATGCCGCACTGCTTTCCGCCATGCATGCTTTGCTCAACGGCAGTCGCATCACCCTCTTTCTGCCTGACGATTCACGTGAAACGCGGCAGAAAGCCAATACACTTCTCTCTGCTGCCCTTTCGGCACTGACGGAATGTCCGCCCATTCTTCGCCTCTCACCACAGAAAACGCTCCCGGAACATCACCCGGCAGAATCCATGCTCTCTTCCCTCACAGACAGGAAAACACCGGCCCTTCTTCTCTGCAGGGGCGAAACCTGTTCGATCCCGGCGGAAACGCCTGAACAGGTCAATGACATCTGCGCCATGCTTACCTGATCATATGAAAAAGGGCACCCGATGCTTTCCAACGGGTGCCCCTTGAAGGCCTGACAACGGCCATGCATTCGGCAACGGCCAAATGCTTATGTGTTCATGGATTCGAAGAATTCCGCGTTGTTCTTGGTCTGCCGCAGCTTGTCCAGCAGGAACTCGATGGCGCTCACCGTGCCCATCGGCTGCAGGATACGCCGAAGCACATAGGTTTTCTTCAGGATGTCCGGCTCCACCAGCAGCTCTTCCTTGCGGGTACCGGAGCGGATGATGTCCACCGCCGGGAAGATGCGTTTGTCGGCGATCTTGCGATCCAGGACGATTTCCGCATTACCCGTGCCCTTGAATTCCTCAAAGATCACTTCATCCATGCGCGAGCCGGTATCAATCAGCGCCGTGGCGATGATGGTCAGCGATCCGCCTTCTTCGATATTGCGCGCCGCGCCAAAGAAACGCTTGGGCCTTTGCAGCGCATTGGCATCCACACCACCGGTAAGCACCTTGCCCGAAGACGGCACCACCGTATTGTAAGCGCGTCCCAGGCGCGTAATCGAATCGAGAAGGATGACCACATCCCGCTTGTGCTCCACCAAGCGCTTGGCCTTCTCGATCACCATCTCCGCCACTTGCACATGCCGTGCCGCCGGCTCGTCGAAAGTGGAGGAAATCACCTCGCCCTGCACGGAGCGCTGCATGTCGGTCACCTCTTCCGGGCGCTCGTCAATCAGCAGCACGATGAGATAGCACTCCGGATGATTGGCGGTAATCGCATGCGCAATATTCTGCAAAAGCACCGTTTTTCCTGTGCGCGGCGGTGCCACGATGAGCGCACGCTGACCCTTGCCAAGAGGTGTGACGATATCGATCACGCGCCCGGTGAGATCCTTGATCGTCGGATCCTCGATCTCCATCCGCAATCTTTCATTGGGATACAGCGGCGTGAGGTTGTCGAAATTGATCTTGTGCTTCGCCGCCTCCGGATCCTCGAAATTGATGGAATTCACCTTGATCAGGGCGAAATAGCGCTCGCCCTCCTTGGGGGAGCGGATTTCGCCCTCCACCGTATCACCGGTGCGCAGATTGAACTTCTTGATCTGCTTGGGCGAGATGTAGATGTCATCCGGCCCCGGCAGATAGTTGGAATCTGGCGACCGCAAGAACCCGAAGCCGTCCGGCAGAACCTCCACCACACCTTCGCCAATGATGGTGACGTCCTGCTCCGCAAGTTTCTTGAGAATGGCGAACATCAGCTCCTGCTTGCGCAGGCCCGAAGCATTCTCCACCTCCAGCGTTTCCGCAAGCGCAAGCAGTTCCGCCGGAGACTGCGACTTCAGCTCGTGCAGCTTGATTTCCTTGGCTTCGGAGATTTGTGCGATGTCGATCATGTCGTTCGTGTTTTTTCGGCTGACGATTTCAGGAAGTTGAACAGGAGACGCAGCCCGTGCTGGCTGCTGAGAGAGACCGATCTGATGCGATCCCGGAAAAAGGATCAGCCCTTTTTCTGCGACCCGCCTGTTCGGCGGCCGGTATACGTGAACGGAACTGACGCGCCGTTCAACCAGATCGGATACTGCCGGGAATTGGAATCACCGGAAGATGGCTGCGGCCTGTCTATCCCTCCCGCACACCGCAGCACTGTTTCCGTCAGCTCATATAAGCCATTGCGAACATTTTTGCAATGCCATGGGGCCGGATGCCGCAGCAACAGCACATGCACTTACGGCGTTCCCGAGCAAAAACGCAGAAATTCTGCCTGTTTCAGAAAGGCTTGACGATGACCATGATGACAATGACGATCATCAGCAGCGTCGGAATTTCATTGATCATCCGGTAGAATTTTTCCGGCTTGTCGTTCTCCCCGCGAGCGAATCGCACAACCATCCGCCCCAGCCAGAAATGATAGACCGTCAGCAGAATCACCATGGTCAGTTTCACATGCAGCCAGATGTCGGAAAACCCGATCACTGCAATCATCAGCAGCCCGGCGATCCAGCTGGCGATCATCGCCGGCTGCATGATGTATCTGTAAAGTTTTCTCTCCATCACAGGAAATGTTTCTGCACATTCCCCGTTATCCCTTGCAGATGCATGATAGACAAAAAGCCTCGGCAAATAGAACAGTCCCGCCATCCATGAAATGACCGCCATGACATGAAAGGCCTTGATCCAGAGATATATGGATGACAGAAAATCGATCATGGCAAGAATTCTAAAGATTGATCGTACTTAGTTGAGTTCCGCATCCAGTTCCCTGACGTAGCGCAACATCTTTTCCACGTTTTCAACCGGGGTATCCGGTTTGAACCCGTGACCGAGGTTGAAGATGTGCCGGTCCCGCGGCAATGTCCGCACGATGTGTTCCACACCCGCTTTCAGGGCCGGATCACCCGCCATCACCAGGGCCGGATCGAGATTGCCCTGCACGGCCACCTGCGGCACCAGCCGCTCCTTCATGTAGGACACCGGCAGGGACCATTCACAGCCCACCGCGCGCACACCCGTTGCCCTGGCAAAATCCTCCTGCGCAGCACCAATCCCGCGCGCAAAACCAATGACGGGCACCTCCACGCCTTTCTCCTTCAGCCCTTCGACTATGCGCCGAATGGGATCAAAGACATATTTTTCCCGCAGCCCGTCTCCAAGATCACCGGCCCAGGTATCAAACACCTGCAGCGCCTTCGCACCGGCCGCAGCCTGCCGGGCCAGATAGTCCACGGACACGCGCACAAGCATGTCCATCAGCTTCTCAAACCAGGCCTCACCGCGCGCCGCCGCCAGGCGTGTGCGCATCCGCTCCGCCGAGCCGCCGCCTTCCACCACATAGGTGGCCACCGTCCACGGCGCCCCACAGAAACCAATCAGCGCCACATGCGGCGGCAGGGCCTCCACGATCCGCTCCACCGTCTCATAGATTGGAGAAAGCCGCTCTGCTGCCCCTTCTGGATCCAGTCGTGCCAGATCCTCTTCCGAGCGCACAGGCTCAAGCACCGGCCCCTCGTTCTGCTTGAAACCGAGCTGAACACCCATTGCCTGCGGCACGAGCAGGATATCGGCAAAGAGAATGGCAGCATCGAGATCGAACCGCCGCAGGGGCTGTAGCGTTACTTCCGCTGCCAGATCCGGCCGGTAACAGAGATCGAGAAAACTTCCGGCCTCTGCCCGGGTCCTGCGGTATTCCTCAAGATAACGGCCGGCCTGACGCATGAACCAGACGGGACGCCTCCAGGGCTGCCGTCCCTCAAGGACGTCCATCAACGCCTGACCGGTTTCCGTGCCGTGATCGAATACCCCTTCATCCATCATGAAAAGAATCTCTTGTCGTTGTTGTTTGGAGCGGTGGAAACTGTGGAATGGCCCCCTTTCCCACAAGCCTTCCCATTTTCCACCAAACAGCGGAATTGTCCGCAGCCATTTCTCCCCAAGCGGGGGCCTAAGGCAACAGGCAAGGAATCACAAGCGTTTGATCGCCCCTTTCGGAAAATGATCCTCCCCTTTCATCCTCCGTCATCAACAGCCTGCAAACAGTCCGTGACAAAAAGCCCACCGGTGTGGATAGGCGCGTGCCCTGTGGAAGAGCCTGCGGGATCTGTCGGCATCGTCCGGGATATGGTAAACAGCCGGTTAAAACTGTCCACACACTTCAACAGTTATCCTTCAGGAACCATCAAGGCGTGCCCCGGACAGCGAGCAGATTTTTCCACATCCATCTGGTCTCCGATGCCACCGGCGAAACCCTCTCCCGCGTGAGCCGGGCCGTCATTGCCCATTTTGCCGAACATCACGCCATCGAACACATGCATTCCATGGTGCGCGACTACAAGCGCCTCGAGGAAGTGATTGCCGCCATGGAGGCCGAGCCGGGTATTGTGCTCTATACCCTGGCCGACGAACGCCTGATGAGCCGCCTTGAAAACGCCTGCAAGGAGCTGGGTCTGCCATGCGTGAACATCCTCAAGCCCGTCATCGATGCCTTTTCCGGCTATCTCAATGCCGACAGGGCCCCGCGTACCGGTGCCCAGCATGCGCTCAACGAGGACTATTTCGCACGCATTCGCGCGCTGGATTATGCCATGGCGCACGATGATGGCAGCAATCCCGAAACCCTTGATCAGGCCGATGTCATCCTCGTCGGCCTTTCCCGGACCTCAAAGACGCCAACGAGCATCTATCTCGCCAATCGCGGTATTAAGGCCGCGAACGTGCCTTTCGTCTCCGGCGTGCGCCTGCCTGATCAGCTTATGAAACTGAAGGGCAGGAAAGGGCCGCTCGTCGTCGGGCTTGTCGCCAATGCCTCCATGCTTGCCGACATCCGCCGCAAACGCATGGATCTGCTGACACAGCAGACGGCGGAATCATACGTGGATCGCCGCGAAATCGCACGTGAGATCAATGCGCTCAAAACCCTTTGCGCCCGCCGCGGCTGGCCGGTTATAGACGTGTCGCGCCGTTCCGTGGAAGAAACGGCGGCACTCATCCTCAATCTCCTCGAAGAGCGGGCGAGACAGGAAAGGACGCACTCATGAGCATCTTCGTTCTCGGGTCCGGCAGTGCCGGACGCTGCATGATCCTGAAAAACGCCGGCCTTGATTTCGAAGTCATCCGCCCGGACGTGGACGAGGATGCCATCCGCAATGCCTTTTCTCCGCCTGAAGGAGAAGATCCCTTCGCCGCTCTTGCCCTCGCTCTTGCCGAAGCCAAGGCGCGCGCGGTTTCCAAACGCACCGATCTGCCAGTCCTGGGTGCCGATCAGCTTCTCGTCTGCGAAGATGAGGTGTTCACCAAACCGGCTGACATGGCCGAAGCCCGGGAAAACCTTGAACGCCTGCGGGGCCGCACACACAGATTGATTTCCGCGCTCTGCATTGCCCGAAAAGGCGAAAGCGTCTGGACACATGTTGACGAAGCGCATCTGACCATGCGCAATTTCTCTGATGCCTTTCTTGACTGGTATCTGAACACGGCCGGTGAAAAAGTGCTGTCATCGGTCGGCTGCTATCAGATTGAAGGCCCAGGCATTCAGCTCTTCGAAAAAATCGAGGGAGACTGGTTCACCATCGTCGGCCTGCCCATCCTGCCGTTTCTGAACTGGCTGCGGCAGGAAGGCCTCATTCCGCAATGATTCCGGAAATGTCGCAGAAATTGTCATGACCTCCGAGATGAAAAAGGCATGTGTCATTGGCTGGCCCATCGCGCATTCGCGCTCGCCGCTCATTCATGGGTACTGGATCGAACGGCACGGGCTGAACGCGGCCTATGAAAAGGTGGCGGTCCGCCCGGAGGAGCTTGAGAATTTCCTGCTTGACCTGCCCAATTCCCCCTACCGGGGCTGCAACATCACGGTTCCGCATAAAGAAAAGGCTTTCGAGATCATCGAACGGGTCAACCCCGCAGGGCTTTCGCCCCTGGCCAGAAAACTGAAAGCCATCAACACGGTCTGGATCGAAGACGGGCGGCTTTATGCCGACAACACGGATGTTTATGGCTTCATGGCCAATTTCCGCTCTTGTGTGCCGGACTGGTCGCCCAACACCGCGCGTGTGCTCGTCATCGGGGCAGGCGGTGCTGCCCGCGCTGTCGTTGCCGGTTTTCTCGATGCCGGGGTCAGAAGCGTTTCGGTGGCGAATCGAACCGTTGAAAAGGCTGAGCGGCTGGTGGAAGAACTCGGGGCGCAAGAAGCGCTGCCTCTTTCAGACCTTGATGCGGCACTCTCCCGCTTCACCGTTCTCGTCAACACCACCGTTCTCGGCATGAAGGGGCAACCTCCCCTTGATCTCTCGCTGCAGAATTTGCCCGAGGACGCCATCGTTGCCGACATCGTCTACGTGCCCCTGATCACACCGTTGCTCGCCGCTGCCCGCGCCCGCGGATTAAGAACCGTGGAAGGGCTCGGCATGCTCCTGCATCAGGCCGTGCCCGGCTTTGAACGCTGGTTCGGCATCCGCCCCGCAGTGACTGAGGAGCTGCATGCGCGCATCGCCGCGGATATCGAAAAAGAGGACGGTGCATGATGCTCCGGGTCGGATTGACAGGATCCCTGGCCGCCGGCAAGAGCACCGTTGCCGACATGTTTCGATCACTGGGCATTCCTGTCATTTCCGCCGATGCGATCGTGCATGATCTTTACGCACCCGGGGGCAGGGCGGTTGGTCCTGTCGGCAGGGAATTTCCTCAGGCCCTCGATGACCACGGCGGCATCGATCGCCACATCCTCTCCCGTATCATTCATGCCGATGACAAGGCCCTGAAACGGCTGGAGGAAATCGTTCATCCCCTCGTTGCGGAAGAAAGAGAGCGGTTTTTTCGCAAGTGTGCCAAGGAAGGCCACCCTTATGCCATCGCTGAGATACCGCTTCTGTTTGAAACCGGTGCGGAAAAGGATTTCGACGTGATCATTGCTGTCCTCGCACCCGAGACCGAGCGTCTTGCCCGCGCCATGCAACGGCCCGGCATGACGGAGGAAAAGTTCCGGACACTTTCACGAAGACAACTGCCCCAGGATGAAAAGCGCCTGCGCGCGGATTACGTTCTGGACACATCCGGCGATCTCGAACGAACCCGAAAACAGGTCATCGCCCTGCATGAAACCCTTCTGAAAAGGGCTTCGGCCAACCAGGGCGAGAATGAGTAAGGACATGCTTTCCATGACGAGAAAATGCTTTGCCCGAGATTTGTGCAATGCCGCGCAAGGGGGTATAACCATATGCCAAAGGGCGAAGCTGGCGTTGTGTTCTGTAACAGCGGAGTGGTGGCCATGAGCGATCAGCCGCAATATCCCGTGGAGGGAAAGACCCTTCTTCTCGTTGATGACGATCGTCCGTTTCTGAACCGTCTTGCCCGCGCCATGGAGGCCCGCGGCTTCAAGGAAGTGCGCACGGCCGAGACGGTTGCCCAGGGCATGGCCGAGGCCACGGGCAACCCGCCGGACTATGCGGTGGTGGACATGCGCCTGGAAGACGGCAACGGTCTCGATGTCATCGAGGCGCTTCATCGCACCAAGCCGGATGCGCGTGCCATCGTGCTCACCGGTTATGGCAACATTGCAACGGCGGTCACCGCCGTAAAGCTCGGAGCCATCGATTATCTCGCCAAGCCCGCCGATGCCGATATGATCTTCAAGGCCCTGGTCGCCGAACCGGGCACCAAGGCGGCGCTGCCGGAAAATCCCATGTCCGCCGACAGGGTGCGCTGGGAGCACATTCAGCGGGTTTACGAGCTGTGCAACCGCAATGTTTCCGAAACAGCCCGGCGCCTGAACATGCATAGGCGAACCCTGCAGCGTATCCTTGCCAAGCGTGCGCCTCGCTGATTTTGGGCTGCAACACCGGATCCCACTTTTCCTCTTTCACGTCTTGCCCTGATCAGGGGCGAGCCCATCCTCTTGTGTGTCCTTTCAGACCAGCAAGTGCGAAGGACAGGCGTCTTGTTCCTTCATGACCGTGTGACGTGATCCTGATCATTGCATTTTTGTCAGGAGGGGCTTGCGATACATGCATTCCACTGGCATGCTGTGCTTCGCAGTTTCTGTTTTTGATGAGCGATGTGCGCATCGGCATCGTGTGTTTTAGGGATTTCGTGGAAACGGGCCGAAAGAACTTTTGCTTAGGCCCCGTTATCGTGCGCGACCTGTCCGGGGAAAATCCAAAGCGACGGAAAAGAAGCCGCCGCAACGTTATTTCGTTGAACATCGCGTGCTGATTGAAAACGGCGCCATTTGCAAGGGGCGCCTTGAGGAGCATTTGAACCCCATCAGCCATAGGCGAAAAAGCCATGCCCACCTCACCGACACCCGACCAGACGCTCGACTGGGATCGCCTTCGTATTTTTCACGAAGTCGCAAAAGCCGGAAGCCTCACGCGGGCCAGCGAAGTTCTTGGCCTGTCCCAGTCCGCCCTCTCCCGGCAGATTTCCGCACTGGAAAAGGAGCTCAACACACCGCTCTTTCACCGGCACGCCCGCGGCCTTGTGCTCACCGAGGCAGGAGAGCTTCTCTTTCGCACCGCCCATGAAATGGACACGCGCCTCGCTGCCGCCCGCACCCGCCTCATGGATGCGCGGCAGAAACCTTCCGGCCCTCTGCGCATCACCACCACCATCGGCCTCGGCACCATCTGGCTCACACCACGCCTGAAGGAATTCGTCGAGCTATATCCCGACATCCGTCTCAATATCCTGCTTTATGACGAGGAGCTGGATCTCACAGCCCGTGAGGCCGATGTGGCCATTCGCCTGCGCCGTCCCGTGCAGCCCGATCTCGTTCAGCGCAAGCTGTTCACGGTGCATCATCACATCTATGCATCACCCACCTACATCAAGACCCACGGTTTTCCGCGCAAGCTGGAGGATCTCGACCATCATCGCATCCTCTCCTTCGGTCCGGCGCCGTCCTATCTGGCCAATGTCAACTGGATCACCATGGTCGGCCGTCCGCCCGGACACCCGCGTGAACCCTTCCTGACGGTCAACAATGTCTATGGCCTGCGCCGCGCCGTGGAGGCGGGCATGGGCATTGCCTCATTGCCGGATTATATCGTCGGGCCGGACAGCCCGCTTGTACAGGTGGACATCAAGGGCGTGGAGCTGCCCTATTTCGACACCTATCTCGTCTATCCCCAGGAGCTGCGCAATTCCAAGCGCGTGCGCGTTTTCCGGGATTTCATCGTCTCCGAAGCGCGCGGCTGGAAATTCTGATCCCTTCACCGCTTGAAGGGAAACAGATCCCGGCCGTCCCCTCTGTCTGGTTGAGGAGCGGAGGGTCAGGACGGTTCCGGCTCCTTGCCCGCGCCGTGAAAGCTGTAGCGGGAAATGAGCCGCTTCATGCTCAGGCCCTGCACGATGATGGAGAAGACAACAACGGCATAGGTCGCCGTCAGCAACGCCGGTTTATACGCATTGTCCGGCAGGGAAAGCGCCAGCGCCACGGAAATGCCGCCTCTCAGCCCGCCCCAGGTGAGAATGGCAATGGTACCTTCCTCGAATTTTTCGCGGATGCTGAGCAGCCGGATGGGCATGGCCACGGAAACCAGCCGCCCGAAAAGCACGATGGGAATGGCCGCAAGCGCCAGAGGCAGGTTCACGCTGTTCCAGGATATGACCAGCACCTCCAGCCCGATGAGCAGGAACAGCACCGAATTGAGGATCTCATCCAGCAGCGTCCAGAACTGAAAGACATGCTGGCGCGTCTTCTTGCTCATGGCGAAACGGGCGCCGTGATTGCCGATCAGCAACCCGGCCACGACCATGGCGATCGGACCGGATATATGCAGATGCAGCGCCAGCGCATAGGTGGCGAACACAAGGGCAAGCGTGATGAGCACTTCGAGATTGTGCTCATCAATCTGGCGCATGCCAAGATAGGCAATCCACCCTGTAATGCCGCCAAGAAGCGCTCCTCCCAGGGCCTCAAGCGTAAAAAGCTTGATGATGGACCAAACGCTCACACTTTCCGCCGCATGATGTGCCGCCGCCGCTTCCTGCGGTGTCGGGTCGAGTAGGCCGGGATCCGCCGTCATGGCGATGGCCAGCATCACCGTGAAGACGACAACGCCAACGCCATCATTGAACAGGGATTCGCCGGCGATTTTCGCCCTCAGCAGCTTCGGAACCTTGATCGTTTTCAAAAGGCCAAGCACGGCCACGGGATCCGTCGGCGAAATGAGCGCGCCGAAAACCAGGGCCCAGACGAAAGGCACACACGCGCCCAGCATCTTGCTGGCGTAATAAATGCCGGCTGCGATGACAAAGGTGGAAATCAGCACCCCGAGCGTTGCCATCAGGCCAATGGCCCACTTGCGCGCCGCCAGCTCGGAAAAATCCACATGCACCGCACCGGCAAACAACAGAACGGCCAGCATGCCGTTCATCAGCACGTTGGCGAAATCCAGTTCCTTCAGTGTGTGAATGGTGGCCTGCGCAATGCCGAGAGAGGGAAAGACGAGATCGGCCCCGACGATGAGGGCAGACGCGATCAGGCCCATGACAACAAGCCCGATCGTGTGCGGCAGTTTCAGCCACACGTGATTGACGTATCCAAACAGGGCGGAAAGCAGAAGCAGAAGAGCGGCGATGTCAAAAATCGACATGATTTTTGCCCCCCGGTCCAGATGATCCCCGCTTTAAAGACCCGTAAAGGGCCGGTCAACGCCCGGCCTTGCCACGGGGCCGACCCGTCTTCGTCTTGCCACGCGCCTTTTTCCGGCCGTTGCGTGTCTGCGACTGATCTTTCGCAGTCGTGAATCCCGCCTCGCCCGCCGGCTGCTCGGCAGAGGATACCGGCCCCTCCATGCTTTCCATCAGCAACGCACGCAGGCGTCTGGCTTCATCGCGCAGCCGCGCCGCTTCCTCGAATTCCAGATTGGCCGCCGCTTCGCGCATGCGCTTTTCCAGATCGGCGATCACCTGCTCGATATTGTGTCCGGCCAGCGTGCCCTTTTCCTTGGCCGGGCCGATCCGCACCGTAACGTGATCGGCTTCATACGGGCTTTCAATGATGTCGTCGATGTTCCGCTTCACGCTTTCCGGCGTGATGCCGTGTTCCGCATTCCACTTCAGCTGCTTTTCACGGCGGCGCCTGGTTTCGGCGATGGCGCGTTCCAGCGAGCCGGTCATGGTATCGGCATAACAGATCACGCGGCCTTCCACATTGCGCGCCGCACGCCCGAAGGTCTGAATAAGCGAGGTTTCCGAACGCAGAAAACCCTCCTTGTCGGCATCGAGAATGGCCACCAGCGCACATTCAGGAATGTCCAGCCCCTCGCGCAACAGGTTGATGCCCACCAGCACATCAAAGGCACCCAGACGCAGATCGCGGATGATTTCAATGCGTTCGATGGTGTCGATGTCCGAATGCATATAGCGCACGCGCAGGCCCTGCTCATGCATGAATTCGGTCAGATCCTCGGCCATGCGCTTGGTCAGCACCGTGATTAAAGTGCGATAGCCGCGTTCGGCGGTGGCGCGCGCCTCGGCGATGACATCCTCCACCTGATTGGTGCAGGGCCGCACGATCACTTCCGGATCGACAAGCCCCGTCGGGCGAATGACCTGCTCGACGAAAACGCCGCCCGTCTGCTCCAGTTCCCAGGGCCCCGGCGTTGCCGAGACATAGATGGTCTGCGGCCGCATCATGTCCCATTCCTCGAACCGAAGCGGCCTGTTGTCCACGCAGGAGGGCAGACGGAACCCGTATTCCGCCAGTGTTGCCTTGCGGTTGTAGTCACCGCGGAACATGCCGCCCAGTTGTGGCACGGTCACGTGGCTTTCGTCCACGAACAGGATGGCATTCTCGGGCAGATACTCGAACAGTGTCGGCGGCGGCTCACCGGGGCGGCGGCCGGTAAGATAGCGTGAGTAGTTCTCAATACCCTTGCAGGTACCGGTGGCCAGCATCATTTCGATGTCGAACAGCGTGCGCTGTTCCAGCCGTTGCGCTTCCAGCTCGCGACCAAGCGCGCGGAACTGTTCCACCCGCTCGCGCAGCTCTTCCTTGATACGGGCGATGGCTTGTTCCAGCGTCGGTTTCGGTGTGACGTAATGCGAATTGGCGTAGACCTTCACCTGCTTCAGAAGGGCAGTGCGCTTGCCGGTCAGCGGATCGAACTCGACGATCTCCTCCACCTCATCACCGAACATGGAAATGCGCCACGCCCGGTCCTCAAGATGCGAGGGCCACACTTCGATCACATCACCGCGCACGCGGAAGGTCCCGCGCATGAAGGCGGCATCGTTGCGCTGGTATTGCAGCTTCACCAAGTCATCGAGAATCTGCTTTTGCGGCAGCACGTCTCCCACCGCCAGCGGCAGGGCCATGGCGGCATAGGTCTCCACATCGCCAATGCCGTAGATGCAGGAGACGGAGGCAACCACGATCACATCATCACGCTCCAGAAGCGCCCGCGTTGCCGCATGACGCATGCGGTCGATCTGCTCGTTGATTGCGCTGTCCTTCTCGATATAGGTGTCCGTCTTTGGCACATAGGCCTCGGGCTGGTAGTAGTCGTAATAGGAAACGAAATATTCGACGGCATTGTCTGGAAAGAAGGACTTGAATTCACCATAGAGCTGCGCTGCCAGGGTCTTGTTGGGTGCAAGAATCAGGGCCGGCCGCTGCGTGGCCTCGATGACCTTGGCCATGGTGAAGGTCTTGCCTGAGCCGGTCACGCCCAGCAGCACCTGATCGGACAGCCCGTCATTCAGGCCCGCCACCAGCTGCTTGATGGCTTCCGGCTGATCACCCCGGGGCTCGAACTCCGAAACCAGGCGGAAAGGCTTGCCGCCTTCGGATTTCTGCGGGCGCTGCGGCCTGTGCGGCCTGAAATCCGGACAAAATGGCGGCGGCGGCCGCAAACGCGCCAGAGCCTCCTGCCCGGCCCGGGCCCGCGCCAGGGGATCGTCCGGATGAAGCGCAGGCGCCGGAGCTTCCTCCATGCCCAGCGGTCGTATGCCGGATGTGCGCGAATGTCCCATGGTTGCGTCAACGACGGGCGCTGTCGTTACATTGATTCAAAGGGAACGGCCCGTCTTTTCTCGTGTCCCGATTTTTAATCCGGGGGAAACTGGCGCACCCGAGAGGATTCGAACCTCTGACCCCTGCCTTCGGAGGGCAGTGCTCTATCCAGCTGAGCTACGGGTGCTCATGCAATCGACAGCCGCGGATCGATCGCCTCCCCCTATACCGCACCCGGCTTCGTCTGTCCATCTGTATCGCCGTCACCGTTTGCCTGCGTGACGGAGGAGCCGGAAGCCTCCTCTTCCGCCTCGATGGCCTGCCGCGCCCAGGCCACGCGCACGATGGCGCCGTGTTCCGGCGCGGGGCGATTGGCCAGCCCGATCTGAGCACCGCTGCGCTCCAGCAGTGTCTTGGCAATGAAGAACCCGAGCCCCATGCCGGGAGAAAGTTCGCCGTCGATCTCGCCAATGTCCTCTTTTCGATAATAGCCGCCGCGGGTGGTGACGAACGGCTCGCCCAGCCGATCCATGATGTCCTCCGGAAAACCCGGGCCATCGTCCATGATGGTCACGGCGATTTCCTCCTCGTTCCATTCCGCGGTGATGATCACCTCGCTCTCGGCGAAATCGCAGGCGTTCTCCACCAGATTGCCCAGGCCATAAATGATGCCGGGACTGCGTTTCAGAACCGGCTCGGGCAGCGGATTGCCGGAAGCATCAAAATCGGGCTGCAGGACCATGCGCACGTCCAGATCCGGGCCGCGCACAGGTTCGATGATCTCTTCCAGCATGGCCCGGAGTTTTACCCGCGCCAGCATGGCATCACCCCCGCGCGTGTGATCGGCCAGTTGCGCCAGAATATGCCGGCAGCGTTCCGCCTGCGAGATGATGAGATCGAGATCGTCACAAAAACGGCCGTCCACCTCCTTTACGCCGGAATCTCCTTCATCGCCGCATTTCGGACATTCCCGCCGCATCTCCTTGGCAACGAGCGCGATGGTGGCCAGCGGCGTTCCCAGCTCGTGCGCTGCCGCCGCCGCCAGTCCGTCAAGCGCGTAAAGCTGTTGCTGACGCGCTAAAGCCAGCTCCGTTGCCTTCAGCGCTTCGGCCATCTCGCGGGATTCGAGAGCGATGCGGTGTGCATAAAAGGCGGTGAAGGCAATGCCGGAAACCAGGGCGCCCCACATGCCCAGGATATAGAGTTTCGGCAGCTCGAAGGGATGATCCGGCCACCAGGGCAGCGGCATGTGAAAGAAGGCCAGCAGGGTGATCATGGCCAGCGCCAGCATACCAAGCACGATGGTCCGCTGCCATGTGAGCGTGGTGGCCGCAATGGTCACCGGCGCCAGAAACAGGATGGAAAAGGGGTTTTGCAGCCCGCCGGTGAGAAACAGCAGCACCGACAGCTGAATGACATCGAACGCCAGCAGCGCCAGGGCATGCCGTTCCTCCAGCCGCGTGCCGGTGCGCCAGCGCAAGGCCAGGAACACGTTCAGCCAGGCCGTCAACGCAATCACGATCACCGCCGGCCAGAAGGGCATTTCAAACCCCAAAACCAGCGACACGAACAGAACGGCAATCAATTGGCCCAGCACGGCAAGCCAGCGCAGGCGCACAAGCGTCTGCAGCCGCACCCGCCGCGGCTTTGCATCGCCGTGCTGTCTGTGTGAAACTGCGCAACCCTGTGTCATGCCGTTCTGCATCCCGGATTTTCCATCTGGCGGATGCCTTTGTGTGCAACCATTTGCCACACGTCAAACCGGCACGCCGCAATCGTTATATATGGTTCAGGCATGAATGCGCTTTCCAGTGCGAGGGCTCCGTCATGGCGAAAAAGACGACCAGAACCGGAAAATCCGCCCTGCCCGTGATTGTTGGCGTGATCGTGGCGGCAGTGCTGACCATAGCCCTGCTCGTCTGGCTGGGGCAAAGAGGCGGAGACGCCAACAGGGCATCCACCGGCGAGAGCCTTATCGGCGGCAGTTTCACGCTCGTCAATCAGGATGGCAAGCCCTTTACCGACAAGGATCTGCGCGGGAAATACGCCCTTATCTATTTCGGTTACACCCATTGCCCCGATGTCTGCCCCACCTCGCTTCAGGCCATGTCGGACGCGCTGGACAAGCTGGGGCCTCTCGCCGACCGCATCCGCCCGGTCATGATTTCCGTTGATCCCGAGCGCGACACGCCCGAACAGATGAAGGACTATCTCAGCAACTTCCGCGAAGGTTTCATCGGCCTGACCGGCACTCCGGAACAGGTCCGGCAGGCAGCCCAGGCTTTCCGCGTCTTCTACCGCAAGGTTCTTGAAGACAAGGGCGAAGCGGAGAAGGCCGCCTCCGGCGATTACCTGATGGATCACTCCTCCATTATCTATCTCATGGATCCCGAAGGCCGCTATGTGGATCATTATCCTTCAAGCATAGATCCCGACCGCCTTGCAGAAGGCATCCGCAAGGCCATCGCCGAGCATGAAAAGAAAAACACATCAAGCTGAAAAAACATGGGGCGACAAGCGGCTCGAAAATCCGCTTTTTGTGCGAATTTTCGTTCGGGGGCCAGAAAGCTGCTGTTTTGAACCACCAAAAATTCACGAACGGGCAGCGTTTGCCTGCGGCAGGAAACACATCGCGCCACGATCCACCAGACAGTCGGTAATGCCCGCACCAACCCACATGCTCAAAAGCGCCGCCCAGGAAACAAGCGCAAAGACCGATCCGCCGGTAATGCCAGCGCCAACCGCGCATCCCCCCGCCAGCATGCCGCCAAAGCCCATCAGCGCCGCACCCGCGATATAGCGTTTCATTGAATGCGCGCCCTCAAAACCCTGAAGCTTCAACTCCTTGAACAGCCAGGCGCCGATGAACGAACCGAGGAAAACACCCGGCACGAGACCGATATCGAACTCGAAAGGATCTTCCGGCAAGGTCAGCGCCAGCATCAGCGTGTCAGCAGACGGTCCGGTGAAAGTGAGCGCCTTGACCGGTATGACGCGAAAGGCGCTGATCGACATGGAATAGGTAAAGAACCAGGCCAGCGCCACCATGGCCCCGACCATCACCGCCGTGAACGCCCAGCGCCAGCCGATGCGGTTGCGCAGCGAAAACCAGATGGCCGCCACCAGCCACACAAGGCCGATGGCCAGCCCCGCCGGCTGGGTGAGCCCGAGAAATTCGAGAAGATTTGTGCCCTCTTCCGGCGTGATCGTCCACAGGGCGGCAAGATGATCACGCAGGGGCGAAAGAATCCCGTGCAGGCTCGCCTGTGCCACCACTGCGAATATGAGCCCGGAAAGCAGGGCGCGCAGGTTTCCGGTCGCGGCCAGCACCAGCAGACGAGAGGAGCAGCCGCGAGCCAGGATCATGCCGATGCCGAACATCAGCCCGCCGATGATGGCGCCGGAAAGAGAGCCGGTGGAAGCCAGGTGCTTGGTCTGGGATACATCCAGAAGACCGGTGAGAATGAGCGCCTGTGTCAGTACCACCGCCGCCGAGAATGTCAGCAGCCAGATGGCAAGCGGCGATTTGTGCTCTCCCCGCACGAAGGTGATCACCGCCGAGCGCAGGCAGAAGCGGGAACGCTGGGCGAAGAAACCAAACAGGATTCCGATGACAAGTCCGCCAAGAACGATCAGGCGGTCTTCATCCACCAGATCGATCAGCCATACCAGATCCATGATGCTGCTCCTGCGCCCGGTCTCTTCGGTATGAATTTCTCCGCTTCTCCCCAAGCGTGGAAGTAATGGCTACTCTCATTCTTTCGGCAAAACCTTGATCCCAATCAAGCTGACCGGATGAAGCGGCTGAATTGGCCTGTCAGTGCGCCCTCTTGTTTGCCTTTCACCTGAGGAGTACTCTGCCAGCGGTGAAAGAACCGGCAAGGGCATGCTTGGCTGGATTTGGATCGTGCGGCGAACGGCGCTGACATATGTCTTCGGTTTCGTCCTGATCATGCCGCTTTCGGCATGTGTGCAGGATGGCACCGCCCCGCGCATCGAGGCCGCGGCCCAACAGCCCGGTGCCATTCCCGCCAGAAGTTTTTTCGCCCACATCAATGATCGCCTGCAAAAGGCCTTCGCCCCCCGGCGCATCACCCTCGAGGAGCGCCAGAAGCTGGGCGATGCGCTCACTGATGCCATGCTCAAGCAGGTCAAGCTCTCCACGGATGAGAAGAAACTTGAGAGAGTGCGCGCCATTATGCGCCGCCTTGCCGCGGCAGACGATTCCGGCCTGAGATGGCAGGTCTATCTTGTGGATGATCCCAAACCCAACGCCTTCACCACCGGCGGCGGCCACCTCTTCATCACCACCGGCATGCTGGACGTTCTGGAAAACGATGACCAGATCGCCACGGTTCTGGCGCATGAAATGGCGCACAATCGGCTGGCGCACGTGGTTCTGGCCGAGGAGAAGCGTCAGATGGCGCGCAAGGCGCATGAATTCTCCAGGGAAGTGCTGGAAAAGCGCTGGAACATGGCCTGGCTTGGCAAGTCGCTCTCCTTTATCGTCAACACCTCGCTGAACACCTATTCGCGGGCACAGGAAGACGAGGCGGATGAGGAGGGCATGGCCCTGCTGGTGAAAGCCGGATACAAACCGCAGGTGATGCTCGAAACCTTTGACCGCATGCGGAAAATCTATAGGGAAAGGCCGGGTCTGGCCAATTTCTTCTATGGCAATCACCCGCTTTACAAGGATCGGCGCTGGCACATCGAAAATCTCATTCGCGCCCATTACCGCGCTCAGGCCGGCCTGCCGCCGCCGCGTCCACCCAATTTCGGCCCGCGCCGCCGGAAAACGCAGAAAAGCGCGGATCAGACTCCTGCGCGCACCGGAAAATCCGAAACGCCGCCCCTTTCGGCATCCACTGTCTACTGAACGGCACGCAGGAGATTGCACGTGAAAGATTGAACGCGAGTGATTGAATGTGCCGGAATGCTGGTCCGTTCTTGGGTGGGAAGAAAAGATCGGAAAAGGAAAAAGATTGGAGCGGGCGACGGGAATCGAACCCGCGACACCGAGCTTGGGAAGCTCGTGCTCTGCCAACTGAGCTACGCCCGCATCCGACGTCAAAATAGATACTCATTCGGCGCCCGATTGTAAATCCTGTACCTGCCCGCGTTTGTGTCTGACCTGCATCACCGGCAGGCGAAATCCGCTGTTGAACGCTCGCGGGTTTTCTGACACACAAAGGGCCAGATCCGAAAGGGCGCGCAAGGGCCCGTGAGAGGGCCCACGCCCGAAAACCCGAAGAGACAACGGCGAAGAAAGAGCCATGTTCATTCAGACGGAAGCGACTCCCAATCCCAATACCTTAAAGTTCCTGCCCGGTCAGCCGGTGGTATCCGGCCCGCCGCGCGATTTCACCTCGAAGGAAGAGGCCGAGGCCTCACCCCTTGCCCGCCGCTTATTCGAGCTGGAAGGCGTGCGCGGCGTTTTTCTCGGGCCGGACTTCATTTCCGTCACTCGTTCCGATGATGCCGAGTGGACCACGCTGAAACCCGCCATTCTCGGCGTCATCATGGAACACTATCTCTCCGGCGAGCCGGCGGTGGAGGGTGAATCCGCAGGCGTGAAGGAATTCTACGACGAGAAGGACGCCGAAATCGTCCGCCAGATCAAGGAGCTTCTCGACACCCGCGTGCGCCCGGCCGTGGCACAGGATGGCGGCGACATCACCTTTCAGGGTTACAAGGACGGTGTTGTCTACCTTCAGATGGTGGGCGCCTGCTCCGGCTGCCCTTCGGCAACGGCCACCCTCAAGCAGGGCGTGGAAAATCTTCTGCGACACTTCATTCCGCAGATCCAGGAGGTGCAGGAGGTGTCCGGCCCCATGCCCGGGCGCTGAGCGGAAATATCCCCGCCGGGCTCGGGCGATCCACAGGCGTGTAATGGAGGAATCATGGACTGGCAGGCGTGTGGCAATCCCATCGATCAGCGGGCGCTTGATCAGATCTTTCTTCAGGCGCGCAGTTTCAACGGCTGGCAGGACAAGCCGGTCAGCGACGAATGCCTGCGCCAGATCGTCGATCTCATGAAGATGGGCCCCACCTCGGCCAACTGTCAGCCCATCCGCATCATCTTTCTCAAGTCAAAGGACGCCAAGAAGCGCTTAAAGCCCCATCTCATGGAAGGCAACGTCCACAAGGCGATGACCGCTCCCGTCGTTGCCATTCTCGGCCATGATCTTGAGTTTTATGAGCGCCTGCCCCGCTATTTTCCCCACACGGATGCCAGGAGCTGGTTCGTCGGCAATCAGCCGCTGATCGAGGAAACCGCCTTTCGCAATGGCACGCTGCAGGCGGCCTATCTGATCATTGCCGCGCGGGCCCTCGGCCTTGATGCCGGCCCCATGTCCGGATTCGATCAGGATGGCGTGAACAAGGAATTCTTCAAGGGCACCAGCATCCGCGTGAATTTCATCTGCGCGCTGGGATATGGCGATCCCGCCTCGCTGTTTCCGCGCTCACCGCGCCCAGAGTTCGAGGAGATCGCCGAGATCATCTGACGGCGCAGGGAGAGGCTCCGTATCCTCAGCCAGAGCGCACGAGCGGGCGCGGCAGAAACGGCGGCCGGATGAAGCCGAAAGCCGCAAGAAGGAGACAAATCCATGCTCATTCTCGGTATGGACAGCTGCCTGCAAGCCTGCTCAGTCGCTCTCTGTGATCGCGCCTCCGGTCAGGTGCTCAGCCACCGCCGCGAGGAACTGGAGCGCGGCCATGCCGAGATCCTCCCGGACATGGTGGATGCCGTTATGATGGATGCCGGCGATCCCTATGAGCGGCTTGCGTTCATTGCCGTCACCCGTGGTCCCGGATCCTTCACCGGTGTGCGCATTGGCCTCTCCTTTGCCCGCGCCCTGGGTGTCACCCTCGAGATACCGGTCACCGCCATGACCACGCTGGAGGCCATAGCCCGCAATGTCGGGGCCAATCCCGAGCGCCTGCCCGTCGCTTCGGTCATCGATGCCCGCCGCGATGAGGTGTATATCCAGGTTTTCGATGCCGATTATGCACCGCTGACTGATGCCATGGCCGTGCGTGCGGATGAGGCGGCGGCCATCCTGCCGCCGGGGCCCTGCCTGCTCATCGGCACCGGTGCCGAATTCCTCGCCGATGAGGACACCGGTCGGTTTCTCGCCGATGCCAGCCCTCTTCCCGATGCCGAAGTCGTGGCCATGCACAGCCTGGTGGAACCGGCGCCGCAGACCCTGCCGGAGCCGCTCTATCTGCGCCCGCCCGATGCCAAGCCGCAGGGCCCCCTGAACAACGTCAAGTAACTCAAAAAACAAAGGGCCGCCGCCACGATGCGCATGGTTCATGCGCGTGTTATGCGCCGCATTGTCCGTGACCATGATCCGAGGAAATGATCATGCCGCCGGAGTCCGCAATTTCCCTGCGTCCGTTGAAACCGGATGATGCGGCCTCCTTGGCGCGCATGCATGCGCTGTCCTTTGCGCAGGAACGCCCCTGGTCTGCCGAGGAGTTCGCACGCCTGCTTGCCATGCCCACCTGCCGGGGACTGCTGCTTGAGGAAGACGGCAGGCTTGCAGGCTTCATCCTCTGTCAGGTTGCCGACCGCGAAGGCGAAATCCTCACGCTCGCCGTCGTGCCCGAAAGCCGCCGCCGCGGTCATGCCAGCCGCCTGCTTGCCACGGCCATGGCCGATATGGTCATGAGCGGTGTTCAGCGCGTTATTCTGGAAGTGGCCGTGAACAACAAACCCGCCCGCGCCCTGTATGAATCACACGGCTTTCGCCCCGCCGGGCGTCGGCCGAATTATTACCTCACGCAATCCGGTGAGCGTGTGGATGCCCTGATCATGGTGCACATTTCCGGCGCCGGCTGCGGTTGTGATGATTGATTCTAAGGCTTGCGCAATGGCCGGCTGATGAGGGCTATTGAATGCATTTGGGCATGGGGAGTCCAAAACGGATCCATTTCCCTCATGTCTCATCGCTGTTGAGCCTGAAGGCCGGATGCAAATCATTACGGCTGCGAATCGTAATGCCAAGGTCGCGCAACAGCCCGTCGGCAATGTCATAGACCCAGCCGTGCACGGCAAGCGCGCGCCCGTCCGCCCAGGCTTTCTGCACACTGGCCGTGCGCGCCACATTGTGCACCTGCGCCATGACATTCAGCTCCACCAGCCGCCGTGGCCGCTCTTCTTCCGGCAATGCGGCAATTTCATCATAATGCGCCCGCCACACGTCGCGGATGTGGGCAAGCCAGTTGTCAATGGCGCCGAGTTTGCAACCGGAAAGCGCCGCCTGCACGCCGCCGCATCCGTAATGCCCCACCACGAGGATGTGCCGCACTTCGAGGATTTCCACCGCATACTGGATGACGGACAGCACGTTGAGATCCGAATGCGGCACCACATTGGCGATGTTGCGGTGCACGAAGACCTCGCCGGGCTTGAGCCCCACGATCGTATTCGCCGGAACCCGGGAATCCGAACAGCCGATCCAGAGAAACGCCGGCTTCTGCACCGCCGCCAGCCGGCTGAAATAATCCGCATCTTCGTTCAGAATGCCCTGAACCCAGCGCCGGTTGTTTTCCAGAAGATCAGCCGGGGAAAGCATACGTCCCTCATGGTCATGATCCGCCATGGCAACCTCTTTTCAAACCGCCCGGCGAACGGATTTTCAAATCAACCGTCTGCCCGGAGGCGCCATCAGTTGTCATCCATCTTCAGCGCCTTGATGAAGGCATCCTGCGGAATGTTCACCTTGCCGAACTCCCGCATGCGCTTCTTGCCCGCCTTCTGCTTTTCCAGAAGCTTGCGCTTGCGCGAAACGTCGCCGCCATAGCACTTGGCGGTCACATCCTTGCGCAGGGCGGGAATGGTCTCGCGCGCGATGATCTTGCCGCCGATGGCTGCCTGAATGGGGATCTTGAACAGATGCCGCGGGATCAGCTCCTTCAGCTTCTCGCACATGGCACGGCCGCGGCTCTGGGCGCGATCGCGATGCACGATCACGGAAAGCGCATCCACCGGCTCGCCATTGACCAGGATCTGCATCTTGACGAGATCGCCCGGCCGATAGCCGATCATGTGATAGTCAAAGCTGGCATAGCCGCGGGTGACGGACTTCAGCCGGTCGTAGAAATCGAAAACCACCTCATTAAGCGGCAGCTCATAGACCACCATGGCGCGGCTGCCGGCATAGGTGAGATCCTTCTGAATGCCGCGCCGGTCCTGACACAGCTTGAGAACGTCGCCGAGATAGTCGTCCGGAACCAGGATGGTGGCCTCGATCCACGGCTCCTCGATGTGATCGATCTTGACCACATCGGGCATGTCCGCCGGGTTGTGCAGCTCTTTCATCGTGCCGTCGGTCATGTGCACGCGGTAGATCACTGAAGGCGCGGTGGTGATGATATCGATTCCGAACTCCCGCTCCAGCCGCTCGCGCACGATCTCCAGATGCAACAGGCCCAGAAAGCCGCAGCGGAAGCCAAAGCCCAACGCGGCGGAGGTCTCCATCTCGTATTCGAAGCTGGCATCATTCAGCCGCAGCTTCGCCATGGCATCGCGCAGGTCCTCGAACTCCGCAGAATCCACCGGAAAGAAGCCGGCAAAGACCACAGGCTGCGCCGGCTTGAACCCGGGCAGGGGCTCTTCCGTGGGGCGTTGCGCATCCGTAATGGTATCGCCAACGCGCGTATCGGCCACTTCCTTGATGGAGGCGGTGATAAACCCGATCTCACCCGGCCCCAGGCTTTCCACCTGTTCCTTCTTGGGCGTGAACACGCCTACGCGGTCAATCACGTATTCCGCGCCCGAGGACATCAGGCGGATCTTCTGTCCCTTCTTCAGCCGGCCATCAAAGACGCGCACGAGAACGACAACACCGAGATAGGGATCGTACCAGGAGTCAACGAGCAGGGCCTTCAGCGGCGCCTCCTCGTCGCCCTCCGGCGGCGGCAGACGATGGACAATGGCCTCCAGCACCTCTTCCACGCCCTGTCCGGTCTTGGCCGAAATCTCGATGGCTTCGGACGCATCCAGCCCGATCACGTCCTCGATCTGCTGTTTCACGCGCTCCGGCTCCGCCGCCGGCAGGTCGATCTTGTTGAGGACGGGAATGATCTCGTGATCGTGCTCGATGGCCTGATAGACATTGGCCAGCGTCTGCGCCTCCACGCCCTGCGAGGCATCCACCACAAGCAGCGATCCCTCCACGGCGGAAAGCGAGCGCGACACCTCATAGGCAAAGTCCACGTGCCCCGGCGTGTCGATGAGATTGAGCACGTAGGTCTGACCATCACGCGCGGTATAGTTCAGGCGCACGGTCTGCGCCTTGATGGTGATGCCGCGCTCGCGCTCCAGCTCCATGTTGTCCAGCACCTGCTCCTTCATCTCGCGGTCGGAAAGGCCGCCGCAGATCTGGATCAGGCGATCGGCGAGCGTGGACTTACCGTGATCGATATGCGCGATGATGGAGAAGTTGCGTATGTTCTTTTGCCTGCTCATGTGCGGGCAGATGGCATGCCCTCTCAAGCCCGTCAAGAGCGGGCATGCCTTCGCGTCAGGAGAAGTAGCCGGCGGCGATGAGCCAGAAGAGCACAGCGCCCAGCACGAAGCGATAGATCACGAAGGGAACCAGCCCCACTTTCGTGATCACCCGCATGAGAAAGGCAATGGCCCCCAGCGCCACCACAAAGGTGAGCGCACCGGTAAGCAGGGCATCGTTGGAGATGCGCGCACCGCTGGAAATGGCCTCGCCCAGCACCAGAATACCGGCGCCGGCAATGGCGGGAATGCCGAGCAGGAAGGAGAAGCGCGCCGCTTCCACCCGCGTCATGCCAAGAAAGCGCCCCGCCGACATGGTGATGCCGGAGCGCGATGTGCCGGGAATGATGGCTATGGCCTGCGCAATACCGATGATGAAACTCTGCGCAAGGGAAAGATCCTCGGTGCGCTTGACCTGACGCCCCACGAGATCCGCAACCAGCATGACGATGCCGAAAAGAATGGCATTGACGGCCACGAGCATCGGCGTGCGAAAACTTTCCTGCAGCCCGCTTTTCTTCAGGGCCAGCCCGAAGACGACGGCGGGGATCGTCGCAATGACGATGTAAAGCGCAAGCTTCGCCCGCGCCGTCATGCGCCCGCGCAAAAGCTCCAGCCCGCCGAGGAACAGCTGCCACACATCCCGGTGAAAATAGACGAGCACGGCCAGAAACGAGCCCATGTGCACCATGACGTCCACGATCAGGCCCTGATCCTGCCAGTGCATCAGCTTCGGCACCAAAATGAGATGCCCCGAAGAGGAGATCGGCAGAAATTCCGTGATGCCCTGCACCAGGGCAAGAACGATGATCTGTTCGATGGTCATGGATCAGGGCCCGTGTTTGCCGTGCGCTGATGTCTTTCGCGGTTGAAACGTGCCGGAAATCGGTTGGCACAGTTCCATGATGGCGGTTAAGAGCGGCTTAACCTTGCTGAATCCTTTCCGCAACGAAACCCACCCCGGAATCCGTCATTGGCCGGCTGGCCTTCAGCAGCCGTTTCGCCGCTTCTGACTTCGGATTGAGCAGAACACTGGCCGCATGGCGCAGCTCCGCGATCCGCCCCTTCTCCATGACGGCCACTTCATCGGCAATCAGACGCACCATCTCCAGATCATGGGTGATGAACAACACGGTCAGATCATGCTGTTCCTGGAGCCTTTTCAGCAAAGAAACGACATCTCGCCGGGTAATGGCATCCAGCGCCGAGGTAATTTCATCGCAGATCATCACCACCGGTTCGGCCGCCAGCGCCCGCGCAATGGCCAGCCGCTGCTTCTGTCCGCCGGAAAGGGTGCGCACCGGCCGGTTTAAGGGGATGTCGGCAAGTTCCACATCCTTCAAAAGCGCCTGTATCCGTTCCGTCAGGGCCGGTTTCGACAGTCTGAAAAAAAGTTTCAGGGGGCGCGCCAGAATGTCGCCCACCCGATGCGCCGGATTGAGGGAAAGATCGGCGGCCTGATGCACCAGCTGGATTTTCTGACGCAAGCTTTTGTCCCGTTTGTCCAGCCGGGGCGGCAATGCCCGCCCTTCAAGCAGAACCTGCCCGGAACGCGGCGGCAGCAGCCCGCAGATGACCCGGGCCAGCGTGCTCTTGCCGGAGCCCGATTCACCCACCAATGCCAGCGTCCGCCCCTTTTCAAGCCGGAAGGCAACATTGCGCACCACATCCGGTCCGTTTTCATAGCCGGCGGTGACATCGCGCACTTCAAGCACGGGCTCAGCCGGCAGTTTCGGCACCGGAACGTGTTCGTCGCTTCGCACCAGGGCCTGCGTGTAGGGATGACGCGGCGCGCGCAGGATTTGCCGCGCTTCTCCGGCTTCGACGATTCGCCCGCGATGCAGAACAAGGATGCGCTGCGCCATGCGCGCCACCACGGAAAGATCATGGCTGATGAACAAGGCCGCAGCCCCGCTTTGCCGCAGCCGTTCCGCAATGGCTGAGAGCACTTCCTCCTGCGTGGCCACATCCAGGGCGGATGTCGGCTCGTCGAACACGATGAGATCGGGCCCGCAGATCATGGCCATGGCCGTCATCGCCCGCTGCAATTGCCCGCCTGAAAGCTGATGCGGATAGCGGTTCAGCAATACATCCGGGTCCGGCAGTTTCAGGGCGGCATATTCCGCTTCCGCCTGGCGCAGGCCCGTTGTTTCGTCCATCAGCCCGTGCACGACACCGCGATCGATGGTCTGCCTGCCCAGCCGCAAAGCGGGATTGAAGGAAGCCGCCGCATGCTGCGCCACATAGGCCATGCGCCCCGCCCGCAACGCACGCAGCTCGTTTTCGCTCACCGAGAGCAGGTCAAGCCCGTCGAACCACACCTCGCCCGAAACAATCCGCAGCCCTTCCCGAACATGCCCCAGACAGGCAAGGCCCAGCGTGCTCTTGCCTGCGCCCGATTCGCCGACGATCCCCAGAATTTCACCGCGCTTCAGCGAAAAAGAGACATCATCGAGGATCTGTCGCCCGTTTTCGGCCCATATCGACACATGGCGCACCCGCAGCAGCGATCCGGATCTGTGCGGCGGACAGGCGATGCGCGTCATGATCCCGGCCCCTCCTCCTTGAGCGCCAGAACGTCCCTGTCCTGCTCTAAAGCATCAATGAGCAGGTTCACGATCAGGGCGATTGCGGCGATCAGCGCGGCGGGAATCAGCGGCGTGATGTCGCCATAAGTGATGAGCTGAGCATTTTCCCGCACCAGCGAGCCCAGATCGGCCGCCGGCGGCTGCAGGCCAAGGCCGAGAAAGGCGAGCGTGGCGATGGTCAGAAAGACGAAGGAAAACCGCATGCCCGCTTCCGCTGCCAGCGGGATGCGGATGTTGGGCAGAATTTCCCGCCACATGATCCAGGGCAGATGCTCGCCCCGCAGCCGGGCCGCCTCCACATAATCCAGCGCCGTTTCGCGCAAGGCCAGCGCGCGGGTGAGCCTGAACACCCGCGTCGAATCCAGCAAACCGATGATTGCCACCAGCTGAAACGATCCCGTGCCGACTATGGCCAGCATCACCAGGGCAAAAATCAGCGCCGGCAGGGCCATGAGCGCATCCACCAGACGCGAAAGCACCTGATCGACAAGCCGTCCGCCACTGGCGGCAAGCAGGCCGAGATTGACGCCGATGAGAAAGGACAAGGCCGTTGCCGCAATCGCCAGCCCCAAGGAATTGCGCAAACCAAACAGCAGACGGGAGAAAAAGTCGCGCCCCAGCTGATCCGTGCCCAGCCAGTGTGTCGCGCTCCAGGGTTCGAAAGGTCCGCCAACGATCTCCGCTTCGCCATAGGGCGCAAGCAAAGGCGCAAACAGCCCCGCAATCAGGATTGCGCCGAGCAGCCCTTCCAGAACCAGCACCCGCAGGGATCCAGGTTTGGCCGCTTTAAGCCCGTGTTTTGCAGGCGCGGAATATGACGGTCTGAATCGCGTTCGTAACAGGAATGCATGTCGCCAGCGCCGCACTTTGCGCGGTATGCGCCGAATTCGTGCGAAACGTTCGCCTGCCGCGCTCATGTCGCCGCCTCCGTGCGCAGGCGCGGGTTGGCAAGGATGGTCACGATATCGGCCAGGAGATTGAGGCCGATATAGACCGAGGCGAAAACAAGGGCGCAGGCCTGCACCACCGGAATGTCCCGCGCCGCCACCGCATCCACCATCAATCGCCCCGCTCCGGGATAGACGAACACCGTCTCGGTCACCACCACGCCGGTGATCAGCCAGGCGAGATTGAACGCGACGATATTGGCCAGCGGCCCCGCCGTGTTGGGCAGGGCGTGATGCAACAGGCGATAGCGCGGCGGCAATCCTTTCAGCACGGCCATTTCCATCCACGGCTTGCCAAAGGTTTCCACGACGCTCGCCCGCGTCATGCGCAGGATATGTGCCGTTACCACGAAGGAGAGCGTCAGCGTGGGCAGGATCAGCCGCTCCGCCTGCTCCAGTAGCGGCCGGGCCGGATCAAGCGTGGCCAGCGACGGCAGCAAGCGCCATTTCACCGCCAGCCAGGTGATCAGGACATATCCGATGAGAAATTCCGGCATCGCCATAAAGACAAGCGCCATGAAGGTGATGATCTTGTCCGGCCAGCGTCCGCGATAGCGGGCGGCGAGTAGCCCGAGCGCAAGGGCGCTCGGCACCGCCACCAGCGCCGCCAGCAGGGCAAGCAGAAAGGTATTGCCAAGCCGCGGCAGCAGAATTGCCGCAACCGGCCGCCCCCCGTCTGCCGTGCGCCCGGAAAAGGACAGGCCAAAATCTCCCTGCAAGGCGCCAGTCAGCCATTCGAAATAGCGCACCACCGCCGACTTGTTCAGGCCCAGCGCCTCACGCAGGGCCTGCACCGCCTCTTCGGTGGCGTTCTGCCCGAGGATGGCGCGCGCAAAATCCCCCGGCAGCAGCTCCACGGAAAAGAAGATGATCGCGGAAACCACCACCAGCGTCATCGCGCCCAGCAAGAGCCGGCGTATGATCATGCGCACAAGGGGAGACATGCCCATCTCTTCACGCCCTGCCTGCAATAGGTGTGGCATGGGCGAAAGTTCGGGTCAATCCATCCCGCCGGTCTTATCCTTCGGGACGACAGGGCACCGGTCCGATGAACACCTGCTCGCCTGGCTTGGGCGTGAAATCGAATTCCGCAATGCACGTGCCGGCATCGCTGACGATGCGCACCCGGTTGTGCGCCTTTAAGTTTTCCAGGAAAGCCTGACCGTCATAGCCAACGATGGCCGGTTCCGCTCCGTCGCCCGCATCCTCCGGGTAGACCTCCGAGCCTACCGCGATGGGCGCACCCTTGTCGTCGACGAAACTTACCAACGCCGCCGAGGCCTGCATCTTGATGCCGAAGTCCACCACCACGCCGGATTTCTGCGGCGGCACGACATAGGCCTTATCACGCGGGATTTGGGCATCGACCGGCAGGGTTTCCGGATCAATGGAAATCTTGTTGCGCTCAAACGTGCGCACGGTGGGAATGAGCAGTCGCCCGTCCCGCCCCGTCTTGCCAATCACGCGGTTTTCATAGCGCACGGTCACCCCCGGCGCACCGGCGTTCACAATGGCGAAGGAATCATCGATGCGGTTGCTGGCAAAAATGCTGCGATCCGCCACCACGAGCGCCCCGTCCACGCTGGCGTGGCCATAGGTGTTGTCTTCCATCTGCATGGCCGTGGCCCGGAAGGTGGCCTTCGGCGTGCGCCATGCCAGAGAGGCCTGCGCAGACTTCAGGTCACCATAAGTGGCCCGCGCCCGCCAGCCCACGCTGTAATCCTCCTGCTTCAGCGCCTTGTCATAACTGGCGCTGACACGCCAGCGCCCGGCCTCATCATAGGAACCGCCGGTGGACACCGTGCCCTTATCCCCGCCCAACGGAATGGTGACACCGACAAAAACGGAAGGCCGCTTCGGCTTCTTCAGGTCGATCACGGCCGTCGCATACAGTTGGGCGGCGCCGAAGAGCTTCTGGCTGTAGTTGAGAGACAGCGAATGCGTGTGTTCTCCGGCGGCATCCTGATTGTGGATGTATCCGGCCGAGATGGACGCGCCGATCTCGTCAAAACCGTAACCCAGGCTAACCGTATCCAGCGCTTTCGGCATGCGCGCGCCGGTGGTCACCGCGCCTTTCGGCGCACCGGTTTCAGGGGCTGGTGCCGTGATCGAGGCCAGATCGAGATAGTCCCCAAACGTACGCTGACTGGACGCGTTGAAGCTGAAGGATGCAATTCGCGTTTCCGCCTGCGCATGGAAAAGCAGGCCATCGCCGATGCTGTTGTGTGAATAGGCCACCGCAGCGCCCAGCAGCAGGCGGTCGAAAAGCACGCCGGTGAGCCCGCCGCCGACAAGCTGCACATCCTGGGCCAGCTCGGTGTGACCATGAACCGTCAGCGCATCGAACAGGCCGTAACGTACCGAGGCGCTGCCCACCGGGTCCTTGCCATAGTCGAAAGACTTGGCCCCGTAATTGCGGCGTGCCACGCCGGCGGCGGCGGAGAATTCCAAAAGCCCCTTGCGCAGCAGCGATGGGGAAACATAGAACTTGCGCCGCGCCACCACCGTCTTGCCCGTGGCATCATGCATCACCAGGCGTGCTTCGCCGCTGCCGGAAATGGCCGGAATGTTGGCGATCGTGAATGGTCCCGGCGCCACCTCCTGGCTGTGCACCTTGATGTTGTTCAGATAGACATCCACCGTGGTCGGCACCGCCGCCGTGCCCGAAAGCGAAGGCAAGGGTGTGGTGATGATATCCGGGCGCACCTTGAAGTTCCGCGAGATGCGAACACCGCCAAGGCGGATCGGCCGCGCCCAGGCCGGCCCTGCCGTGATCACGTCGCCCGCCGCATAGGTCATCGCGCGCTCAAGATCCGTATAGCGCCAGGTGGTATTCAGGCGGATGACCTGTGCCTTGCGAAATTCATCAACACGCAAGATTCCGGCAGCGGAGAGCGTGCCATAGGGTGAATAGATCCAGCCGTCGAGATTGGCGGAAAAGCCTTCGAAGGTCGTGGCGGCAAAGGCGTGTTCCGCCCGGGCCGAGGCGAAGAGGGAATAGTTCACGACAAGCCCCGTTCCCGGCGTGCTGACGGAGAAGGTGCGGGCGGCATTGCCGCCGTGCAGGTCATAAACCTTGGCCAGCCGTCGCCCTTCCGGCACCGTGATGCGTAGCTGCTGTGCGCTTTCGTCATATTCGGCCTCAGCCTCCATGTCGGAAAGCGCAACCCAGTCCTCATCCTTTGCGCCTTTGGGCGGCACAAGCCCCAGTTCGCGCAGCTCCTTGGCCCGGGCGGAAAACGTGCCGTCGGGATTGCGTCTGAATTCGCCGACAAGATGGGTGGGCTGCCCGTTGATGAAGACCTCGAGATAGAGAAGATCATCGCCCGCCTGCGCCAGGGCCGGATCCACCGGCGGCAGGGCGTTCATGTCGAAAGCCCTTTCGGAAATCAGCAGATCGCCCTTGCCCGCAGCGGCAGAATCGAGGCGGTCTCCCTTGCCGTCCGCCGCTTTCTGCGCGCCTTGGTCTGCAGAGGACGCCGCTTCCGGGCGGGCAAGCACCGCATCCGGCGAGGCCAGCGGCACGATCCCCTGTGCCTGAACGGCACGGTTTGCGAGCAAAGGGTGGAAGAAAGCGAAGGACAGACTCAGGGCCCATGCGGCAATCCGTGCCGGAAGCGTGTTGTGCATCCTCTGCCGCATGATGGCGTTCATGCGTTTAACGCACCCGCACCTTTGCGGTGAAGGGCCCATTCTGCCTCTTTCCCCTGATCACGAGCGTTGCGGGAATTTTCCGGGCCGAAACGACCCAGGCCTTGGAAGACTTGCCCAGCACATAACCGGCCAGACCTTTCATCCGGGCGATCACGCCCCCTCCGGCGGCGGAAATGGTCATGTCGCTTAAGCGTGCATGTTTATCGCCCAGATTGCGCACACGAATGATCAGCCGCCGTCCCTTTTTCTGCGCCTGCCAGGACAGCTTGGGGGGCTTGGCGTTCCGCGCGGTGAAGAACACCGGAATGGAGTAACGCACGGCGAACACCACGCCCTGTTTCACCTTGCGCCGATCCGGGATCTCATCGACGATCAGCCGATAGCTCTCCTCGCCGCGCACCGCGCGCTTGACCGTGCGCACGATGCGCACGACGTTTTCCCGGCCTGGCCGCAGGCGCAAAAGCGGCGGGCTGGCCACAACCTCGCGCGTGGGCAGAAGCTGATCGCGGCCGTCCTTCTGTATCCAGCGGAAGACGCGCACCTGCGCCGTGATGGGCGTGCGCCCCATGTTCTTGAGCGTCAGCCGGCTCGCCGCGGCCGGTGCCATGACCTGAACGTTCACAGGCCGAACGTGCACCTGTGCGGCTTCTGAGCTGATGGAGCCGGTCGCCAGTCCGGCGAAAACGGCGAATACAGCGAAGGAACGCGCGAACGTCTTCATGCCGTACCCCTTGGAAATCGGAAATCAAGCTGATCGAACGACGGGGCGAAGAGCTTGCAACCCGGACAGCGGCGCTCCGGCCGCCGCAAGGGGACAAAGACCCTGCGACGGCCGGAACGGATCTGTCATCAGTAGGTGACCGTGATGGTCACGGTGTCCGTGTAGGTGCCGGCCGGCGGCGTGGCCTGCGGCGGCACGCGGCCATAGACCGTGAAGGTCTGGTCAACGCCCGTGCCCGTGGAGGACACCGTGTTGGTATCGTCCCACAGGGTGGTGCGGCCGCTGTCCTGATACAGCTCGTAGGTCACGAACTTGGTGCCATCGCTGTTGGCCATGCGCGAAGTGCCGCCCGAGGCATTCTGACCATTGTCCAGCGCGATGGTGTAATCGGTGTTCTCCGTGCAGCGGACCACGAAGGTGGAGGTGGCGTCCACATTGCTGTTCAGCAGACCCACCGAGCCGAAGTTCATGTCCGTCGGCGAGGTGATCTCGCAGTCATCCTCGATGGTGATCTGCGTTTGGAAGGTGGACGTAACCGTCGAAGCGGCCTGAGCCGCAGAGGCCATGGCTGCCACGGCGGCAGCCGCAAGGATGCCGTGAAGGATCTTCTTCATTGCTCTTACTCCGTCTACTCACTGTCCGTCTTGCAACGCCGGGCCTTCCGTTTTGTCTTTTTGTGAAGGCCCCGGTGAGATGGGTTTTTTGTCTGGTTTTCCCCCATCCGCATTCGAGACTCGCAGCCAATTCTGAATCGGATGTTAAACGGCAGTGAGTACTGACCCCCGGCTAATCCTGCATTTGCGAAGATTTGAATTTATGTTTTCTCAAAGTTTAACGGCTTTTGGTTTCCTGTTAGTTAATTATCATCTGTAAGTAGATTTGACCATTTGATATATGCAATCATGGAGAGAGAAGAATTGTACCGAAATGCAAGAGAACTCGGGCGAGAAACATCTCACCATGCGCATTTCTTCCGTGCACGGATTTGTCTTCGCGCCAGAGAGTGGTATATGGAGGTTGCCGGGGGTGCGACAGATTGGATACGACAGACGGGAGAGGACATCCGTCTGAGCGAGGAATGGAAACGCAACAAGCGCCGTCTTGGGCGAGAACAAGGACGGGAGCACCCATGGCCAGCCAGCATTTCATCATCGCCGACGATCATCCCCTGTTCCGCACGGCTCTCAAGCAGGTTCTCGCGCGCGAGATGCCGGATGTGGCCCTGTCGGAGGCGGGCACGCTGGAGGAAATCATCTCTCTGCTCGCAAACGGTCCGGAACCGGATCTGATCCTGCTGGACCTGAAGATGCCCGGTGTTCAGGGGTTCTCCGGCCTGGCCTATTTGCGGGCGCAGTATCCGGGCATTCCGGTGGTGGTCATTTCCGCCGTGGAGGAACCGTCGGTCATTCGCCGTGCCATTTCGCTGGGCGCTTCCGGTTTCATTCCCAAGTCAGCCTCGGCGGAGCAGATGCAGAAGGCCCTTCAGGACGTGCTGGCCGGCGAGGTGGCCGTACCGGAGGATGTTTCCCTCGATGTCGCCGATGATGAGGAGCTTGAGGAGATGGCCCGCCGGCTCTCCACCCTCACACCCCAGCAGATGCGCGTGCTTATGATGCTGCGCGAAGGATTGCTGAACAAGCAGATCGCCTATGAACTCGGCGTATCGGAAGCCACCATCAAGGCCCATGTCTCGGCCATTCTCCAGAAACTGAACGTGGAAAGCCGCACGCAGGCCGTCATTGCCGCTTCCCGCGTCGATGGTGTGCTCATCGCGCCGGACCGTATCTGATCAATCATCCCGCTTCACCGGCTGATTGCTCCGGTTTGCGGATCGTCTAGAAGGGCGCCCGCACCCTTCACCTCTTGTCATCTCCTGGCGTTCGCGCGCCATTGTGACAGGGCCACGCCTGCCAGTGTCACCGCGGCAAAGGCGATCTGCAGAAGGTTGAGCGTCTCACCGAGCGTGGCCCAGCTCATGATCACGGCCAGCACCGGGATCAGATTGACAAGAGCAGCGGCCTGTGCCGCCGGCAGCCTGGCCACGCCCGTGTTGTAAAGCCCATAGGCCAGAACGGTCACGCCCACGCCGAGATAGACGAGAAGAGAGAGATCGAACAGGCTGGAAAAGAGGGGTTCGGGCTGGGTGAACAGCGTCACCGCTCCGGGAAGAAACAGGAAAAAACCGCCCGTCATCTGAATGCCGGTCAGCAGCCAGATGTCATAGCGCTGCCCCAGGCGCTTCACGATCATGATGTAACCCACCGCACACACCATGGCGAGGAATTCCAGAAGATTGCCCAGCCATGGCGCGGGCGCATGAATATCGGCCTCTCCCGCCAGGGTCAGCCCCACCACGCCAAGAACGGACAGAATCAGCCCTGCCACCATCTGCCCGCTCAGCCGCTCCCGGAAGAACAGGGCGCCGCCCGCCGCGGCCATGAGGGGGAAAAGGGCCACGACCATGCCGGCCTGTGCGGCGGAGGTATATTGAAGCGCTTTTGTTTCCAGGAGAAAATAAAGCCCCGGCTCGAAGATCACCAGGGCGAGAAGCCACCAGCCATCTCCCCTTTCTCTCTGCGCACGCGGCCAGCTGCGCACCATCAGCGGCAACAGGACCAGGCTGGCAATGGCCATGCGCACCCAGACCATGGCCATGGGATCCATGCGCGCCAGCAGGGATTTCATGGCGGGAAAGGCACTGGCCCACAGAAACACGGCGCCAAATACGGCGATCAATGCCCGCCGTCTGTGCGTGGCCGATGCCGGCGAAGAAACCAGGACACTCATGAGCCATCCTTTCCGCATTCTTCCTCGGCCAGGATGGCCCGCAATCCGCTGCGATAGTCCGCATACCGGGGCTGCCAGCCCAGCCGCGCCTTGAGCTTGCGATTGCTGACGCGCTTGGATTCTCCATAAAACGAGCGGGCCATGGGCGAAAGCGTATCGGCAACCTCCTCGTAAGACTTCAGCGGCGGCGGTGTCATGCCAAGCAGCGCATGGGCAAAAAGGGCCACGTCATGTGGTGGCGCCGGCAGGTCATCAGTGACGTTATAGATCTCACCCGGCGTTGGCGACTGCATGGACAGCATCAGCGCCTCGATAAGATCATCCACATGAATGCGCGAGAACACCTGTCCTTCCTTCACGATCAGGGCAGAGCGCGCACCGGCCCGGGCCTTGTCAAGCGGGCTGCGTCCAGGGCCATAGATGCCGGGCAGGCGAAAGATGTGAACCGGCAACCCATATTCCGCATGCAGAGCCAGCCAGGCCCGTTCTGCCGCCAGGCGCCTTTGTCCGCGCATCGTGAGCGGGCGTGGCTTCGTTGTTTCATCCACCCATGCCCCGCCATGATCGCCATAGACACCGACAGTGGAGAGATAGCCCACCCACATCAGGTGCTCCTTGTGCGCGATCAGCTGATCCCTCAGCACGCGCAGCGCGGGATCGCCGGCATCATCCGGCGGGATGGAGCTGAGAACGTGTGTAATGCCTTCCCAGGCCGCATCGGGAAGGGGCGTGCTGGCATCAAAAATGAAGGCGCGTGCCCCTTCCCGGGCGATGGCCTCAAGACCCGTTTCATCCCGGGCCGTGCCTGTCACCGCCCAGCCCGCCGCGCGCAGCCGCCGCGCAAGCCGTGTGGCGACATAGCCCATGCCCAGGGCGAGAAGCCCTTTGTTTTCAGAACCGTTGGCCATGATCATGCATCGTGATGTCCGTTCTCAATTTCCGCTGTGGCGGCCTGCCATTCCGCACGCACCAGCGGATCTGCATCCTGCTCCATCCGCGCCTGCTTCAGGGCCAGAAAGTCCCTCCGATCCATCAGTCGCGAAAGGGACCATACCGCCATGGCGCGAACAAGGGGGCTTTCGTCTGACAATCGCTCCATCACCACATCGATGAGACTGGGCAGGCCACTGTTGCCCATGGCGATGACGACATTGGCCACGAACCGCTCGCGCCCCGCCCGCCGCACCGGCGTCTTGGCAAAACGCTTGCGAAAGGCGGCATCATCCAGACCCGCAAGCTCCGCCAGCGGCGGATCAAGCAGCGCTTCACGGGGCAGAAAACGCTCTTCCCGGGTCATCCTGGCGAAACGGTTCCAGGGGCAAACGGCAAGACAGTCATCACAGCCGAAGATGCGATTGCCCATCAGCGGCCGCAGTGCGCGCGGGATAGGCCCCTTGTGCTCGATGGTGAGATAGGAGATGCAGCGGCGCGCATCGATGCGGCGCGGCCCGAGAAAGGCACCGGTGGGGCAGATGTCGAGACAGCGGCGGCAACTGCCGCAATGGGCGGAGGCCGGAGCATCCGGTTCCATCTCGAAGGTCGTGAGGATCACGCAGAGAAACAGCCAGTTTCCCCACTGCCGCGAAAGAATGCAGGTGTGCTTGCCGGCCCAGCCGATGCCCGCCTGTTCGGCCAGGGGCTTTTCCATGAGCGGTGCGGTATCGACGAACACCTTCACCGCCGCCCGGGTTTGCGCCACGAACCATTGCGCCAGGTGCTTCAGCCGCCCCTTGACCACATCGTGATAATCCCGCCCCAGGGCGTAAACGGAAATGACGCCCCTGTCGCGTCGTCTGATGCGGCTAAGCGGCTTTACATCCGGCGGCGGGCCATAGTTCATGGCACACACGATCGCCGTGCGCGCCTCGGGCCATAGGGCGCGCGGATCCTTGCGCCGGTCAAGTGTTGTCGCCATCCAGTCCATGGTGCCGTGCAGACCGGCGGCCACAAAGCCTTCCAGCTCCTGCTGCACGGCAACAGGCAGCGCCGCCCGGGTGATGCCCACCGCATCGAAGCCCAGGGCATGGGCCTTGTCCTTCAGCCGATTCTTGAGAGGGCGTTTGCTCATGCGCAAGGGATCCGCCAGCAGGCCGCGCGCGTCAAGTGCGCCGGTCTGGCATGGGGCCGGTTCAGAAATCCAGGGCCGTATAGAGAGAGGGCGGCGCGATTCCCCGCACCCGGTCGCTCAGGAGCGGGCGAAAGGCCGGACGGGATTTCATGCGCTGATACCAGAGCTTGGCGCTTTCCAGCCCGTTCCAGTCCAGCGCGTCGAGATAATCCAGAACCGAAATCTGCGCCGCCGCCGCCAGATCCGCCGCGCTCAAGAAATCCCCGGCCAACCATTTGCGCTCATCGGCAAGCTGCCCCAGGCGCGTCAGATGATCCTTCTTGCGCTCCATGGCTGCCCGCACCCGCCGCGTATCGGGCGCGCCGCCGCCCTTCTCCCGCGGCAAAAGCCGGCGCAGGGCCTTTTCCATGTAGATCGGCCCTGTCACCTCATGAAAGAAACGCCCTTCAAACCAGGAGAGCAGCATGCGGGTTTCCGCCTTTTCCGCCGCCGTGGTGCCATAAAGCGTCCGCTCCGGCGTGCCGCGCGTCTCTTCGAGATATTCACCGGCGGCGACAATGCCTGAAACCACGGTGCCATTATCGTCCATGAAGACGGGCACGTCTCCAAAGGGGCTGATGCGCAAAAACTCCGGTGGCGCCTCCCAGGGACGCACCTCGATCAGCTCGGCCTCCATGCCGAATTCCCCCAGCATCAGCCGCAATCGGCGACAGAAGGGATCCAGCGCGAAATGATAGACTTTCGGCATGCGTTCCTGCCCCTTGTGCTTGCCCCACGCGACGTTATGAGACTCTCGCCTTCCGGTTTTCTTTCCCCCCGGCGGCGAATCGTTTTGGCCCGACTTACGGTGTTCCTATGCCCTCAATATGGCGTCAGGCTTGCCCTTTCTCTTTGACGAATTTTTCCAGATAGGCGAACACGGCCCGCGCCGCCTGCAGCTCGCCGCCTTTCGGACGCGCAGGCTTGTCCTTCGGATTCCAGGCGAACAGATCGACGTGCACCCATGCCGGAATGCCTTCGGCAAAGCGGGACAGAAACAGCGCCGCGGTGATGGCGCCGGCATGGCCGTGCGCACTGATGTTGCACAGATCGGCCACCGTGCTCTTGAGATCCTCAAGATACGGCCGCCACAGCGGCATGTGCCACAGCGGATCATCCAGCGCCCGCCCTGCCGCCATGAGAGCGTTGGCGATATCCTCGCCTGTGCTGAACAGGGCCGGAAGCTCCGGGCCCAATGCCGCCCGTGCCGCCCCGGTCAGGGTGGCGAAGTCGAAGGCGATCTCGGGCTTCTCCTCCGCTGCGCGTGCAAGGGCATCGGCAAGGATCAGCCGCCCTTCCGCATCGGTGTTGCCCACCTCCACACTCAGGCCCTTGCGCGACCGCAATACATCGGAAGGCCGCATTGCCGATCCCGAAACGGCATTTTCCACGGCCGGAATGAGCACATGCAGCCGCAAAGGCAGCCGCGCGCGCATGATCATGCGCGCAAGCGCCAGCGCCGCCGCCGCACCGCCCATGTCCTTCTTCATCAGCTGCATGGCCGAAGGCGGCTTCAGGTCCAGTCCACCGGTGTCAAAGCACACACCCTTGCCGATGATGGCCACGCGCGGCGCATCGTTTGGTCCCCAGAACATCTCGATCAGCCGGGGCGCGCGATCAGGACTTGCCCCGGCACCCACCGCATGGATCAAGGGATACCCGCGCTTCAAGGCCGCCCCCTTGATCACGCGGATGCGGGCGTCTGCACTCTCCGCAAGCGTGCGGGCATGGTCTTCCAGTTCTGCCGGTCCCAGATCCCGCGCCGGTGTGTTGATAAGATTGCGCGCGAAATAGACCGCTTCCGCCAGATTGAGAATGCGCGCGCGTGATGCGCCCTCTGGCAGAAGCAATTGCGCAGGCCGCTGCGCAGCGGGCTTGCGATAGACATCGAATTGATAGGCGGAAAGCAGCCAGCCCAGCACCGCGGTGTTCACGCAGGGCAGCGCCTTCGTTGAGGCAAGGCGCCAGCAGCCTTCCGGCAGGGCGCGGGCAAAGGCGCCATGCGCCAGCTGCGGGCGGCGGGCAGGGCCGATTCCGCCCAGCGCACCGATGATCCGGCCCTCTGCATCAGGCAGGAGCAGGATATCACCCGTCTTTCCGGAAAAGCCGCGGTTTTCGGCAAACGTGCGCGCCGGTTCCGGCAGTTCAGGCAGAACCTCGGCAAGGCCATCCTTTTTCACCAGATAGAGCGGCCGCACCTGGGCCTCTTCGCAAGCCCCGGCCTCAAGAAGAAGGTTTTCCGGAGTAACCTGCATGCTGCCATCTCCGATCGAATCGTGACCCACGGCAGAGTATGGGCGCGCTGGCCGGGAGGCAATCCCGAGAAACACTTAAATCACAGGGCGAGACCCTCCATCACGCGAAAAAAGGCGCCCGTCCTGCCGGGGGAGATGCAGGAGCGGACGCTTCAAGGTCTGGCGGCGGGCCAGGAGGAAGTCCTTTGGATGATCAGTCAGATTTTCGGCTTGAACCCTTGAAGGCTTAAGGCTTGATATAGGCGTAGCCCATCAGTTGCAGGCGCCCCAGTTCCGCAACGCCCGAGGGCACGATGTCCTCCTTGAAGACATCGAAGAGATCCTTCTCGTAGTCGATCTTGCGCCCGCGCAACGTGTTGGCGCAGACGAGAAACTCCACATTTTGCGATTTCAGCGCCGTGATGCGGGTTTTCAGGCCGTCGTCCTTCAGCGCTTCCTTGAGCAGGTTCACGCCATTGCCATGCAGAACCACCCGCAGTTCGAGATTGTCCTGACCGACGGCGTTGATGTGGTTCTGGATATTGCGCAAGGCGCCGCGATAACGCTTGTTGCCGGGGCCGCCGTTGTAGTTGATGTGATAGACGACCTTCTGCTTGCCATACCGCTCTCCCGCCGATGCCGGCGCGAGGCTGAACAGCGCCGCTGCCAGCAGCGCCGTCAGATAGACCATGATCCGTCTCATGCGTTCCCTCCCATGAACAGCTGTCGCTTCGTTTCGGATGCAGGACGTTTCCTCGATGTGTTTTTGAAAACCGCCTCTTTTCGCGGGCGGTTCTTGAAACGGGAGGAGCCCGGCTGTGTGACAGGTGCCGTGAATGGTGCGGGGGAGTTCCCATTCGTGCCGGCTCCCGTCGCGCCGGGCTCCCACATGAAACGGTGCCACATCGCGCCGGTTTCGGCCATTCGGGGAGATCACCGGGCTGATATGGGGGATTTGCCCGGGCTTGCGAATCGGAAGGCGAAATCACGCGGCCGCTTCAGGACGGCGAGTTGTGATAAATGCGGTCATTGGCATGTGCGCCATTCTCCGGCTTCGAATCGCACATGCGGTCAAACCCCTGCCGTGTTGCCAGCCACACGAGACTGGTTGCCGATTTCACGCCGGTCTTCTTGAGCAGGCTGGCGCGGTAATGCTCCACGGTCTTGGGGCTGATGGCCAGCTCCTGTGCGATGGCCTTGGTGGACTTGCCCTGACACAGCAAAGACAGCACCTGCTGTTCGCGCGGGGTGAGCTTGCGGAAGGCTTCCCGGATGCGGGGATCCATGGCGGATTCGCCCATGCCGGATTTGGCGGCCGCCAGGCTGCCCATTGCCCCGCCTTCCGTTTTTCCGGCCATTGAAGGACGTGATCTGCCAGCGCCGGCGCTGCGCATCAGCAGATAGACAATAAGTCCGCCGGCGAGCAGCAGCGCCAGCAGCAATGGCGCGGCGATGCGAAGCCCGGAAAGCACGCCACCGGAAGCCGCTCTATTCCGCCAGGCCTCATAGGCGAGCACGAGCTGCCGCACGTCCTCATAGGGCTGAGGCGTCGTCCAGGCCACGCGCAAATCATGCGCCTTTCGCACCTGTTCATCTTGCGTATCAAGAAGCGCCCGTGCGATGTGCTCAGTGAGATGTTTGTTCACGCCGCCACGCGCCAGAAAGGGCCATTCGGGATAGAGACGGGTGGAGACCAGCAGCGGCCATTCCGGATAGCGCCCCGCCTGCAGCACGCGGATGCGGGAAAGGTCAAGCCGGCCTTCCCGCGCCATGGATTCGAGCAAGCCGGTGCGCACAATCCCCGCGTCCGTCTCGCCACGCAGCACGGCCTCGACGATGGCATCCTGCGGAAAGCCCGTGAAACGCAGCGTGCCAAAGTCCTGGAAAGGATCGATGTCCTGTGAGACGAATTCCGCCCAGGCAATCTGAAAACCGCCGAAGGCCTCCGGGCTTACCGCGGTCACACTGCGTCCTTTCAGATCGGCCAGGGTCTTGATTGCCGTATTGTCCGCCCGCGTGAAAATGACGCTGCCGAAACGGATCAGGCCACGGCCATCCGCCGCGAAACGCTCCATTGTGGCGATGGGGGCAAGCGGCACCTCTCGCGCCAATGAGACATAATGACCGGGATTGGTGAGCAGATAATCGATCTGCCCCGCCTCAAGCAGCACGCGCGCCGATTCCAGCGTGACTGGATGCAGAGCAAGACGCACCGCCAGCCCCGCCTTGCGCAAAGAAGCGTTGAGATAGGCGATCAGGGGCTGCCAGCGCTTTGAGGCCGCTTGCGCCCCGCGATAGGCGAGCACGCCGACATGCACCGTCCGCACCGCCGCATCAGACGGCGCCCCTGGTGTCGATTCAATCGCCGCCGCCCAGCCCCGGTTCAAGAACCCGTGCTGCACAATCAGCGGCAGGACCAGCACCAGGGCCCACAAAGCGCGCCATATCCGTTTATCAAGCGTCATGATAATACGCCAGGACCACACTTTTTGCATCGCCACCCTGGCGAAAACCTCCTCTCGCCATGTCAAGGCCTTCAGCCCCTTACGATCCTTGGCGATGGCCCGCCAGCATAGTTATTTTTAATCATTATAGTCTTTTTGCATCCTTCATACCATCGAAGAGAAAAAAGGCCCATCCGTGACCAATGAAAATAACGCGTTATCCTTCCTTCTTCCGTCGTATGGGCACGACTGGAAAAGGGCCGTGACAAGCCCCATGTCTATGGCGTATCACCGCCAGCGAAGAGAAGAGGTGTGCTGCCGGCCGGCCCCGGCAGAAGGCATGCTTCATGCTTAAACGTCGGAGTGTCCATGACGGAGAACGCCAATCAGACCCTTGCCCCCCTGCCCGATACCGAAGTTTCGGTGCGTGAGGTGTTCGGCATCGACACCGACATGCGGGTGCCTGCCTATTCCGAGCCCAATGAGCATGTGCCCGATCTCGATCCGGACTACCTCTTTGATCGGCAGACGACGCTGGCGATCCTGGCCGGGTTCAAGCACAACCGCCGGGTCATGATCACCGGCTATCACGGCACGGGAAAATCCACGCATATCGAACAGGTGGCCGCGCGGCTCAACTGGCCCTGCATCCGTGTCAACCTCGACAGCCACATTTCCCGCATCGACCTGGTGGGCAAGGATGCCATCGTGTTGCGTGATGGCAAGCAGGTGACCGAATTTCGCGAGGGCATCCTGCCCTGGGCGCTGCAGCACAATGTGGCGCTGGTCTTCGACGAATACGACGCCGGCCGTCCCGATGTCATGTTCGTCATCCAGCGCGTGCTGGAGGTGCAGGGCAAGCTCACCCTGCTCGATCAGAACCGGGTCATTCGCCCGCATCCGGCCTTCCGCCTCTTTGCCACGGCCAACACCGTGGGCCTGGGCGATACGTCCGGCCTCTATCACGGCACCCAGCAGATCAACCAGGGCCAGATGGACCGCTGGTCCATCGTCGTCAATCTCAACTATCTGCCTCACGACGATGAAGTGAACATCGTGCTGGCCAAGGTAAAATCCTTCGCCGAGAGTGAGGAAGGCCGCCAGACCGTCTCGCGCATGGTTCGCGTTGCCGACATGACACGCAATGCCTTCATGCAGGGTGATCTCTCCACGGTAATGAGCCCGCGCACGGTCATCACCTGGGCCCAGAACACGGAAATCTTCGGCGATGTCGGTTTCGCCTTCCGGGTGAGCTTCCTCAACAAGTGCGACGAGCTGGAGCGCCCGCTCGTTGCCGAATTCTATCAGCGTTGCTTCGGCGAGGAGCTGCCCGAATCCGCCGCGCATATTGCCGTGGCCTGACCGGCCTGGGCCGGGCGGCTCTGCGCCATGGCCGGCTGCGGCATCGCCTTGACGTGAAGGGTGCATGACAACACACGCCAGAAATAACAGACCTTCCGCTGCAAAGGACAATCCGCTCAACACCGTGGAGCGGGCCATTTCCGTGTGTCTGCGCACCATTTCCGGCCGTCCTGACATTCAGGTGCACTATTCCGCCGAGCGGCCCATCCTCGGCGAAACCAAGGTGCGCCTGCCGCTGATGTCGCGGGATCTCACCAAGGAGGAGCTTGCCGTTACCCGTGGCGTGGCGGACCGGTTCGCCATGCGGCTTGCCCATCATGATGTGACGCTGCATCTGGACCGGCTGCCGCGTTCGCCCAAGGCCCGTGAGATTTTCGATGCGCTGGAGGACGCCCGCATCGACGCCCTGGGCAGCCGCGCCATGCCCGGCATGGCCCGCAACATCGAGGCGGCACTGGAAAAGGAATACGCCGCGCGCAATCTGCCGGCTCATCCTTCCATGAATGATGGTGAAGGCCTTGCCGAGGCGCTGGGCCTCATCGTGCGCGAACGCCTGGCCGGTCTGTCCATTCCGGAGGCGGCCCGCCCCATTGCCGAGGCCTGGCGCCCGCATATCGAAAGCCGCCTGAAGGACCTTTTGCCACAGCTGGAAGAGCGCCTGCACGATCAGGCCTCTTATGCCGAGCTCGTGCATGAAATGATCATGGCCCTCGATGATGGCGCCGGCCAGCAGGAGGAGACCGAAAGCGAAGGCACCGGCGAGGAGGGAGACGAAGGCGAGGTGGGCGCCAACGACAATGGCGATGCCGACAGCGCCCCGCCCGTGGATATCTCCCAGCCTGCCATGGGCGATCGTGTCTCCGGCGAGGATGCCGAAATGGAAGCCGACACCGGCGAGGTGGATGCGCTTGTGGATCTCGAACCCGGCGAGGCGGAAGGCGAGGCACCGCCGCAGGCCCGGCCACAGGCCAACGAGCCGCAGACGGACACGCAATATCGTGTCTACACCACGGAATTCGACGAGGTGGTGGCGGCGGAGGATCTGTGCGATCCCGAAGAGCTCACTCGCCTGCGTGCCCTGCTCGATGCCCAGCTTGCGCCTCTGCAGGGCACGGTGGCGCGTCTGGCCAACCGCCTGCAGCGCAAGCTGATGGCCCAGCAGAATCGTGCCTGGGAGTTCGATCTGGAGGAAGGCATTCTCGATACCGCGCGCCTCTCCCGGGTTCTGGTCGATCCGCTCGCGCCACTGTCCTTCAAGCAGGAGAAGGAGACGGATTTTCGCGATACCGTCGTCACCCTGCTCATCGACAATTCCGGTTCCATGCGCGGCCGGCCGATCACCATCGCCGCCCTGTGCACGGACATCCTCGCCCGCACGCTTGAACGCTGCGGGGTGAAGGTGGAGATCCTCGGCTTCACCACCCGCCACTGGAAGGGCGGTGAATCCCGGAAAAAATGGATGCGCGAGGGCCGCCCGCCCAATCCCGGCCGCCTCAATGACCTGCGCCACATCATCTACAAGGCCGCCGATGCGCCCTGGCGCCGCGCCCGGCGCAATCTCGGCCTGATGATGCGTGAGGGCCTGCTTAAGGAAAATATCGACGGCGAGGCCCTGCAATGGGCCCATGCCCGCCTGCTGGCGCGGCCTGAACAGCGCCGCATCCTCATGGTCATTTCCGATGGCGCGCCGGTGGATGATTCCACGCTTTCGGCCAATTCCGGAACCTATCTCGAACGTCATCTGCGGCAGGTGATCGACGAGATCGAAAACCGCTCGCCGGTGGAGCTTCTCGCCATTGGCATCGGCCATGACGTGACCCGCTATTACCGGCGCGCTGTCACCATTGTCGATGTCGAAGAGCTGGGCACGGTGATGATCAATCAGCTCACCGAACTGTTCGATGAACAAGGCGCCCGGCGCCGCACGCCACCCTTCCTGCGCCGCGCCGTGTGATGATCATCGCAGGCCTTGCGCACCCTCGTGATGATGCCCGGCTTTATTCCCGCCTTGGCCTCTGCCGGTGGCTTGCGGTAGGATGATCGGGCAAACTCCTCTGGAGGCCGCAATGGCACGCCAAGGCGAGATGCATCACACGGATCCGGCCGCACCGGCGAAAAAGGCTGCGCGCGATAAAGAGCGGAGCGCGCTTCAGTGCGTTGATGAGGAGGGGGGCGGTTCCCCCCGGCCGGAAGAGGTGCCCGGACATTCAGCCGTGCGCTGGAGCCGTTCGCTTTCTGCCCGTGTCCTGACGCTCACCGTTCTTTTCATCCTTGTCAGCGTGGCCTTTGTTTTCATGCCTTCCATCGCCGAATTTCGCATCACATGGCTGAAGAACCGGCTGGCCATGGCGGAAGTCGCCTCGCTTGCCGTGGAGGCGGCGCCGGACATGAAGGTCTCCGATCGCCTGCGCAAGGAATTGTTGAAGAGCGCTGGTGTCCGCGTTGTTGCCATTCGCCGCGGCGGCGCCCGTCGTCTCATTCTGCATGACGGCCTGCCTCTCATGGCCGAGGCCCGCTATGACTTGCGCGGCCTGTCCTGGCCCGGGGCGATCCGTGATGCCTTCGTCACCCTCCTGCATCGCGGCAACCGCGTCATCACCGTGGTGGACAGACCGCCCAACATCGAGGCTGAGTTCATCGAGCTGGCCATGGACGAACGCCCGCTGTTTGAGGCCATGGTCGGCCATTCGCTGACCATTCTCAATTATTCGCTCGCCCTCTCCCTGATGGTGGCAGCATTGCTCTATCTCGCCATTCACTGGCTCCTGATCCGCCCCATCCGCCGCATGACCGGCAGCATGGCCCGCTTTGCCCGGGATCCCGAAAATCCCGCTGCGGTGCTCAATCCCTCCGACCGCAGCGATGAGCTGGGCGAGGCGGAACGCCACCTTGCCTACATGCAGCGACAGACGGCCGCGCTTCTGCGTCAGAAGTCGCGGCTGGCCGCTCTGGGGCTGGCCGTGTCGAAGATCAGTCACGAGCTGCGCAACATGCTGGCGCAGGCGCAGATGATCTCCGACCGCCTCGCCATGGTTGACGATCCCACCGTTCAGCGCTTCGCCCCCAAGTTGATCGCGTCCCTGGATCGGGCCATCAACTTCTGCGTCAACACCTTGAAATATGGCAAGGCGCAGGAAAGCCCGCCCCGGCGCCAGACGGTGCTTTTGCGGCCGCTCGTTGCCGAGCTCTTCGAGAACCTGCCGGAAGCGGATGCGCGTGTGGTGAAGCTGATCAACGCCGTGCCGGAAGGGCTGGCGGCCGATGCCGATCCGGAACAGCTCTCCCGCATTCTGGCCAATCTCGCACGCAATGCCTGTCAGGCCATCGCTGGCCAGAAGGGACGCATGGAACCGGGCCGTGTCGAGATCGCCGCCTGGCGCGAGGGCGCCGTCGTGACCATCCGCATCAGTGATGACGGCCCCGGCCTGCCGCCGAAGGCGCGCGAACATCTCTTCGAGGCCTTCACCGGCTCGGCCCGCCGGGGCGGCACCGGCCTTGGCCTGTCCATCGCGCGCGAGCTGGCCCGCGCCCATGGCGGCGACATCGTGCTTGCCCCCCATGACGGACCGGGAACCATCTTTCACGTCATCATCCCCGACCGCGTCATCGATCTCTCCTCCGCCCGCGAAACCCGCACCGCCACGGGCGACCGCTGAAGGCCCATCGATCCGGCGTACCGGTGCGTGGCCTTTACGGTTCCCCTGTAGCCGCCCTCATCGGACGGATGGCATTAACGATGCGAATCATGCGCCGCGATCACCGCCAGATTCATCACATCCGACGCGGTTGCCGACATGGAAGCGATCTGCACCGCCCGGTCCAGCCCCGCCAGCAGCGGCCCGAGCACGCGCACACCCCCCACTCTTTGCAGAAGCTGCGTGGAAATGGAGGCGGAATGGGCCGCCGGCATGATCAGAACATTGGCCGGCCCTGAAAGGCGACAGAAGGGATAGAGCTTCATCGCTTCCGCCGAAAGCGCCACCTCCACCGCCATTTCACCGTCGTATTCGAAGCCCGGCTGGCGCCTGTCCAGCTCGGCCACGGCATCGCGCGTGTTCTGTACGCGATCACCGCCCGGATGGCCGAAGGTGGAATAGGACAGAAGCGCCACCCGCGGCCGATAGCCGAACCGGCGCATCACGGCCGCTGCCTCTTCCGCGATATCGGCCAGCGCGCTCGCATCCGGCATTTCCTGAATGGAGGTATCGGCAACGAGAATGGGCTCGCCCGGAGTGAGGATCACCGAATAGCCGATGGCGCGATGACCCGGGCGCGGGTCGATGGCAAGCCGGATGTTCTCCAGCGCGATGGAGAATTTCCGGGTCAGGCCGGTGACCATGGCATCCGCCTCGCCCAGCGCCACCATGCAGGCGGCGAAGACGTTGCGGTCGGTGCTGACCAATCGTTTGCAGTCGCGATAGAGAAAACCGTTGCGCTGCAGGCGCTCATAGAGATAGGTGGCGTAATCCTCCCGCTTGGGGCTGGAGCCGGGATGGATGACATGCACGCCTTCGTGCAGCTCCTGCCCTGTGGTTTCCAGCACCTGCTCGATCACATCTTTGCGCCCGATGAGAATGGCCTTGCCATAGCCGCCGGCCACATAGGCATTGGCGGCGCGGATCATCCGGTCCTCCTCGCCCTCGGCGAAAATGACGGTGCGCTTGTTGTGGCGCACGAAATCGAAAATTCCCTGGAACGTGGCAATGAAGGGATCGAAGCGCGCCGAGAGCTGGGCGGCGTAATGATCGAAGTCCTCAATGGTGCGGCGGGCCACGCCGGTTTCGATGGCCGCCCGCGCCACCGCCACCGGAATGCGCGAGATCAGGCGCGGATCAAAGGGCGTGGGAATGAGATAATCCCGCCCGAAGGAGAGCTTCAGCCCGTGATAGGCGGCGGCCACCTCATCGGGCACATCCTCCCGGGCCAGTTCCGCCAGCGCCCGTGCCGCTGCCAGTTTCATCTCGTCGTTGATGGCCCGCGCCCGCACATCCAGCGCGCCGCGGAAGATGTAGGGAAACCCGAGAACATTGTTGATCTGATTGGGATAGTCCGAGCGGCCGGTGGCCATGATCGCATCATCGCGCACCGCCGCCACCTCTTCCGGCGTGATCTCCGGATCCGGATTGGCCATGGCGAAGATGATGGGATCCCTGGCCATGGATTTCACCATCTCCTGCGTCACCGCGCCTTTCACGGAAAGGCCGAAGAAAATGTCGGCGCCCTCCATGGCCTCCTTGAGCGTGCGGGCCTTGGTATGCGGATTGGCCCATTGCGCCTTCCATTCGTTCATTCCCTCCTTGCGGCCGGGATAGATCACACCCTTGGTGTCGATGAGGATGATGTTTTCCTTCGGCAGCCCCAGCTTGTGCACCAGATGCAGCGTGGCAAGCGCCGCCGCCCCGGCGCCGAGGCAGACGAGCTTGACCTTCTTGATATCCTTGCCCGTCAGCTCCAGCGCGTTGATCAGCCCTGCGGTGGCGATGATGGCGGTGCCGTGCTGGTCGTCATGAAAGACGGGGATATCCAGCATCTCCTGCAGGCGCTGCTCGATGATAAAGCACTGCGGCGCCTTGATGTCCTCAAGGTTGATGCCGCCAAAGGTGGGCGCCAGACATTTCACCGCCGTGATGAATTCTTCCGGATCCTCCGTGCACAGCTCGATGTCGAAGGCATCAACATCGGCAAAACGCTTGAACAGGACAGCCTTGCCCTCCATCACCGGCTTGGCCGCCAGCGCCCCGAGGTTGCCCATGCCCAGGATTGCCGTGCCGTTGGTGATCACGGCGACGAAATTGCCCTTGGCCGTATAGTCATAGGCCGCTTCCGGATTGTCGGCGATGGCCCGAACCGGTGCGGCCACGCCCGGCGAATAGGCCAGCGAAAGATCATGGCGCGTGGCCATGGGCTTCGTGGCACGAATGGCCACCTTTCCGGGCTGCGGCTTGGCGTGATATTCAAGTGCCTCTTCATCGGTGATGCTGAGGCGCTGGGCCTTGTCGGTCTGATCCTGGGACATGGCGTTTCCGTTCATTCGTGAATGCGGCACGGCCGCCCGCAAGCCCCTTGCGGAGGGCATGTGGATGAGCGGCCGGTGTTTCTGGTTTCCGTTCGTGCAAACGAGTATTCAGAAGGATGGTTTCCTGTCGCTTGTCGTGTCAGGCGTCACCAAGGCCGCAGACATGAAGGCGACCTTGCCGATGTGGATGATTGTCCCGCTCACCACGAGGCGTCAATGCATAACTCGGATGAAACGCTAACGTCTGCTTCTTCTGACCGCGACACGCCCCGTGCCGCGCGCGATCCGCTGGCGGAGGCCAGGCGCGCCACCCCCGCCATGGCCCAGTATTTCGAGCTCAAGGCCGCCAACCCCGGCTATCTCCTGTTTTACCGCATGGGCGATTTCTATGAGCTCTTCTTCGAGGATGCCGAAATCGCCTCGCGCATCCTCGGCATCGCGCTGACCAAAAGGGGCAAGCACGCCGGCGCCGACATTCCCATGTGTGGCGTGCCCGTGCATGCCGCGGAGGAATATCTGCACAAGCTCATCAAGGCCGGACAGCGCGTTGCCGTTTGCGAGCAGATGGAGGATCCGGCGGAAGCGAAGAAGCGCGGATCCAAGGCCGTGGTCCGGCGCGAGGTCGTGCGCCTCGTCACCCCCGGCACCATTACCGAGGACAGCCTGCTGGCCCCGCGGCAGCACAATTTCCTCATCGCCCTGACGCGGGTGAAGGCGGATGGCCTTTTCGGCCTTGCCCGCGCGGATATCTCCACCGGCGCCTTTTCCGTCATGGCCTTGGCACCTGAGGATCTGGAGGCGGAAATTGCCCGCATCGATCCCGGCGAGATTATCCTGCCCGAAAGCCTCCTTGACGATCCCGCCGTGGCCAGGGCGCTCAAGCAGGTTCCGCCCGCCGCCATAACGCCCCTGCCCGCGCCGCGTTTTGATTCCGTTACCGGAGAGAAGCGGCTGAAGGAGCATTTCGAGGTGGCGGCCCTTGAGGCCTTTGGCGCCTTTTCCCGTGCCGAGATTGCTGCCGCCGGTGCCCTGCTCGATTACATCGCGCTCACGCAGGTGGGCGCCCTGCCCGCCCTGCGTCCGCCACGGCGCGAAAACCGCGGCACCCACATGCAGATCGATGCCGCCACCCGCGCCTCTTTGGAAATCTTGCGCACCACATCGGGCAAACGCGCAGGCTCCCTGCTGGCCACCGTTGATCTCACCCTCACCGCTGCGGGCGCGCGCACCCTCGCCGAACGTCTCGCTTCGCCCCTTGCCGATGTCGAGGCCATCAACGCCCGCCTCGATGCCGTGCAATGGCTGGTGGAAGAAGGGGCCCTGCGCGAAACCCTCCGTGAGCGTCTTGCCGCCGTACCCGACATGGAGCGGGCCCTTTCCCGCCTGACCCTCGGCCGTGGCGGCCCACGTGATCTTGCCGCCATTCGCGATGGTCTCATCGCCGCCCGCAATCTCGCCATCGCAATCGACAAGGCCGCGGCCCTGGCCTCTCCGCCGGAGAATTTGGCGCGGGACATGGCGATCCTGTCGGCCACCGATGACGGTCTGGCCGATGAACTGACGGCGGCGCTAGCCGATGATTTGCCCCTGCTGGCGCGGGATGGCGGCTTCGTGCGCCCCGGCTATGCGCCCGAGCTGGACGAACAGCGCCGCCTGCGCGATGAGACGCGCAGCGTCATTGCCTCCCTGCAGGCCAAGTATGCCGAACTTACCGGCGTGAAATCCCTGAAGGTGAAGCACAACAACGTCCTTGGCTATTTCGTGGAGGTCACCGCGGCCAATGCGCCGCGCCTGCAGGAGATGAAGGATGTCTTCATCCATCGCCAGACCATGGCCAACGCCATGCGCTTCACCACCACCGAGCTTGCCGATCTGGAAGGGCGTATCACCGCGGCCGCTGACAGGGCGCTCGCCCTGGAACGGGAGATCTTTGCGAAACTGGTCTCGGCTGTGGAACGCGCCGCCGCCTTGATTGCGGAAAAGGCCGCGGCCCTGGCGCGGCTTGATGTCACCGCCGCTTTGGCCGAGCTTGCCGTGCGCCGCCGCTGGACGCGTCCGCATATTGACGCCGGCACCTGCTTTTTCGTGCGGGGTGGCCGTCATCCCGTGGTGGAAGCGGCGCTGGAACGGGAGAGCGGCCATTTCGTGCCCAATGACTGCCTGCTCGTTGCCGATGTCGCCGATCTGCCCTGCAAGCCCCCTTCGTCCGATGCCTCGCCCGGCCTGCAGGATGGTGCCGGAGAAGAGGATGAAGAGAGGAAAGCCGATACCACTATGCCCGCCGCCACCATCTGGCTGGTTACCGGGCCCAACATGGCGGGCAAGTCCACTTATCTGCGTCAGAACGCCCTGATTGCCATATTGGCGCAGGCCGGTGCCTTTGTACCGGCGGAAGAGGCGCGCATCGGCGTCATTGACCGGCTCTTCTGCCGCGTTGGTGCCGCCGATGATCTGGCGCGCGGCCGCTCCACCTTCATGGTGGAAATGGTGGAGACCGCCGCCATCCTCAATCAGGCCACGTCACGCTCCCTCGTCATTCTCGACGAGATCGGCCGCGGCACCGCCACCTTCGACGGTCTGGCCATCGCCTGGGCCTGTGTGGAGCATCTCTCGCGCGTCATTGGGGCGCGCACGCTTTTTGCCACGCATTATCACGAGCTCACCGGCCTTGCCGAACGTCTCGATAACGTCGCCAATGTCACGATGAAGGTGCGTGAATGGCAGGGAGACGTCATTTTCCTGCACGAGGTGATTCCCGGCCGGGCCGATCGCTCCTATGGCATTCAGGTGGCCCGTCTCGCCGGGCTTCCGCAGGCGGTGGTCGCCCGGGCGCAAGAGGTTCTGCGCACGCTGGAAGAAGGGGGCACGCAAAACCCCGCTGAAAGACTGCTTGATGATCTTCCGCTTTTTTCCGCGGCCGCCCGGGCGCGGCCTTCCCCTGCGGCTGCCGATGCCGCCCCCATATCGGAAGAGGAACAGGCCGTGCTGAAGGCCATTGAAGAGCTGGTTCCGGACGATCTCACGCCCCGGCAGGCCCTGGAACGGCTCTATGCGCTGAAGGAGATGCTTGCCAAACGCCCCGGGAAATAGGAAGACTTGCCTGAAAACGGACATCAAGCATGAGACAGGGGGCCGCCTGGCATGAGCCTCGTTGCGCCGGAGACGCCGGATACGGAACACGCAGTTGTCGAACCCGTCATTCCCTGGCCGGAAAGCGATATCGTTGATATCGATGCCATTAACTGGTCAGATCCCGAAGCCATCGGCCACGCCGTGGAAGACCTGGCCGATCGGCTCATTGAGGAACACGGAGCCAGCTCCTCCGCCTTCAGGCGGGATTTTCTTGCCGGCTGCAAGGCCATCGTCAAGGCCTCGCGCGCTCATGCCGAGCGCATGTTGCTGAAAGAACGCAAGGGCCTGCCCTGCGCCACCTATCTCTCCGAAGTGCAGGATGAGCTTGTCACCGCGCTTTACACCGTGGCCGCCACCCGCCTTTATCCGGCCATGAACCCCACCGCCGCCGAACGGGTCAGCATCGTTGCCGTGGGCGGATATGGCCGCGGCACCCTGGCGCCGGGATCGGACATCGATCTTCTCTTTCTTCTGCCCTTCCGCAAGTCATCCTGGGGCGAGACAATTGCGGAATTTCTCCTCTACATGCTGTGGGATCTGGGCTTCAAGGTGGGGCATTCCACCCGCACCGTGGAGGAATGCATCCGCTTGGCGGATGAGGACAACACCATCCTCACCGCCATGCTCGAAGCCCGTTACATCTGCGGCGATGAGGCCCTCTATGCCGATCTCGCCCGCCGTTTCCGCGAGGAAGTCGTCGCCTCCGATCCTGCCCGTTTCATCGCCCAGAAGCTCGCCGAGCGCGATGAGCGTCACCGCCGCCAGGGCGAAAGCCGCTATCTTGTCGAGCCCGACGTCAAGGAGGGCAAGGGGGGCTTGCGCGACCTGCACACGCTGTTCTGGATCGGCAAGTATCTCTACGGGGTTCAGGACGTGTCCGGCCTGGTCGATCACGGCGTCTTCACCAGGGGCGAGCTGAAGCGCTTTCTCCGCGCCGAGGATTTCTTCTGGGCCGTGCGTTGCCACCTGCATTTCCTGTCCGGCCGCGGTGACGACAAGCTCTCCTTCGAGATGCAGCCGCAGGTGGCCGAGCGCATGGGCTATGTGGTCTCCCATGGCCGCATGAAGCACGTGGAGCGCTTCATGCGCCAGTATTTCCTTTACGCCAAGGAAGTGGGCGATTTGACCCGCATCTTCTGCGCCGTTCTTGAGGAACAGCAGATGAAGGAGGCGCCGGGCTTTTCGCGCTTCCTGCCCGGCTTTCTCAAGGGACAGGCCAGAAAGACCCGCAAACGCGTTCTGAAGGATCATCCGGGGTTCGTCATCGAGAACGGCCGCCTGTCCGTGGAAGGCAAGGAGGTGTTCGAGAACGATCCGGTCAACCTGCTCCGTCTGTTCTCCCTGGCGGCAGATCTCGATCTCGGCGTGCATCCCCGCGCCCTGCGCCATGTGCGGCGTTCCCTGAAGCTCATCGACGATGATCTGCGCAACGATCCGCAGGCCAATGCGCTCTTCCTGCACATGCTGTGCGATTCGCGGGATCCGGAAGGGGTTCTGCGACAGCTCAACGAGGCCGATGTTCTGGGGCGCTTCATCCCGGATTTCGGGCGCATCGTCGCCCTGATGCAGTTCAACATGTATCATCACTACACCGTGGATGAGCATCTCATCCGCACCGTGGGCTGGCTCTCCCGCATAGACCGCGGCGAACTGGCTAAGGAACATCCCCTCTCCACCGAGCTCATCCGCAAAATCGAGAACCGCCGTGCCCTCTATGTCGCCGCCTTTCTCCATGACATCGCCAAGGGCCGGCCGGAGAGTCATTCCGTGGCCGGGGAGCGCGTGGCCCGCAAGCTCTGCCCGCGCTTGGGGCTAACCGAGGCCGAGACCGAGACCGTGGCCTGGCTTGTCCGTCATCATCTGCTCATGTCGGAGGTCTCGCAAATGCGTGATCTTTCCGACTTCAAGACCATCCTCGACTTCGCCGAGGTGGTGCAAAGCCCGGAGCGCCTGCGCCTGCTGCTCATACTCACCGTTGTGGACATCCGTGCCGTCGGCCCCGGTGTGTGGAACGGCTGGAAAGGCCAGTTGCTGCGCACGCTCTATCACGAGACCGAACCGGTGGTCTCCGGCGGTCATGCCTCCATCCCGTTGAAACAGCGTGTCGCCGCCGCGCAGGAAGCCTTCATTGAACGCATCGACTGGCCGCCTGAAAAGGCCAGGGCCTATGTCGGACGCTTCTACGATCCCTATTGGCTGACCACCGACATCGAGCATCAGCTGCGCCATGCCGCCCTCATCGAAAGGGCCGAACGCGAAAACGAGAAGATCGCCATCGACATTCATACGGATGCCTTTCAGGCGATCACGGAAATCACCGTCTACACCCCCGATCACCCCTATCTCCTCGGCATGCTCACCGGCGCCTGCGCCGCTGCCGAGGCCAATATCGCCGGCGCCAAGATCTTCACCCTCGCCAATGGCTGGGCGCTGGACACCATTCTGCTGCAACGGCAGTTCACCGAGGATACCGACGAATTGCGCCGGGCCGAGCGCGTTGCCGCCATGATCCGCAAGGTGCTCACCGGCGAGGCGCGGGTGGAGCGTCTGCTGAGCGGAAAGCGGGAGAAGCGCGCGCGCCGCATGAAAGCCTTCACCGTGGCGCCGCAGGTGGCAATCGACAACGAATCCTCCAACCGCTTCACCATCATCGAGGTGGCGGGCAAGGACCGCATTGGCCTGCTCTATGATCTCACTTCGGCCCTTTATGACCTCAATCTCAACATCGTCTCCGCCCACATCACCACCTATGGCGAACGGGCCGTTGACGTCTTCTATGTCACCGATCTCACCGGCGCCAAGATCACCTCGGAAACGCGCCGAAAGGCCATCACCCAGCGCCTGCTCTCCGTTCTTGAGGGAAACAGCGCGTAAAAAGACCACTTAAACCGCCGCATATGGTGATCGGGCTATTGGGCCAAAGGGCCAGTCTCATGCTGCATGGTCCGGACGGGAAGCAGCTTCATTCCGGCTTGGCGAAAATGAGATAGGCAGGCGTGCGCCCTTCGCGCAGGGCCTTGGCCTCATAGCGGGTGGATTGCCAGCCGGGCCAGGGCTGGCGCCAGTCTTCCGGCCGCTCCGCCAGCCACATCAGCTTGCCATGCCGCCGCACGTGTTCCAGCGTCCAGGCCACATAGTCGGGTATATCGCTGGCAAAGAAGAAGCGTCCGCCCGGCTTGAGGATGCGGTGAATGTCTTCAAGCGTTTCTGGCCCCACAAAGCGGCGCTTGCGATGTTTCTTCTTGGGCCAGGGATCGGGATAGAGCAGATAGATCTCGTCGAACTGCTCCGAACCGAGCAGCGGCAGCAGCAGGCGGGCGTCGTCATCCCAGATGCGGATGTTGTCCAGGCCCGCATCGGCGATCTGGGAAAGCAGTTTGGCCACGCCATTGATGAAGGGTTCACAGCCGATAAAGCCCCAGTCCGGCCGCTGGGCGGCAAGCCGCGCCAGATGTTCGCCGCCGCCAAAGCCGATTTCCAGCGCCATGTGTTCAGGCGGCGGCGCAAAAAGGTGCGCAGGCGCTTTCATCCATGCATCATCATCGGCCGCAATGCGCAGCGCCGGCAGCAGCTCCTCCATCAGCCGCTGCTGTCGCGGCTTCAACGGCCGGGACTTTCGCCGCCCGAAAAAACGCGGCTCTGTTATGCGGTTCCTGTCCGTCATCAGCTCGGACACCGGTAAGGTTCTTTTCATACACGGCGCGCCGCTTTTCTTCCCTCCCCCTGGCAGGGAGAGGGCAGGGAGGAGGTCGGGCAACTTGGCTTTACGTTTGTGGCCCGACCCCCACCCGGCGCTTCGCGCCGACCTCCCCCTATCAGGGGGAGGATGCGAACATGCTTTTTGGCATGCCGTACACGTGTCATTCCGGTCCTTCCGTAATCATAACCGGACCCGCTTCGCCTTCGCTTCTCTTTCGCGCATGCGCACGCTGCCGGAAGGCCATGGCCTTCTTGGCATGAAGAAGGGCAGGCGAAAAGCCTGGGGAAGGAAAGTGCTGAACGTCTGGCGGAATCAGGCGAGCGCGCCTTTCAAGGCCTCAACCAGATCCGTGCGCTCCCAGGAGAAGCCGCCGTCCTCCTCCGGCGGGCGGCCAAAATGGCCATAGGCCGAGGTGCGCGCATAGATCGGCCGGTTGAGCCCCAGCCTCTCGCGAATGGCGCGCGGCCTCAAATCCATGACCTCGCGCAACACCGCTTCCAGCTTCTCCTCGGGCACTTCGCCGGTGCCGTGCAGATCCACATAAAGCGAAAGCGGCTCGGCAACACCGATGGCGTAGGAAATCTGGATCGTGCAGCGCTGCGCCAGCCCGGCGGCAACCACGTTCTTGGCGAGATAGCGGGCGGCGTAGGCCGCGGAACGGTCCACCTTGGTCGGGTCCTTGCCGGAGAAGGCACCGCCGCCATGCGGGGCCGCGCCACCGTAGGTGTCCACAATAATTTTGCGCCCCGTCAGGCCGCAGTCCCCATCCGGGCCGCCGATATAGAACTTGCCGGTGGGGTTCACGTGCCAGACGGTCTTTTCCGTCAGCCAGCCCTCGGGCAGCACCTCGCGCACATAGGGCTCGATGATGGCGCGCACGTCATCGGAGGACAGGTTCTCATCGAGATGCTGATGGGAAACGACGATCTGCTCCACCGCCACCGGCTTGCCGTTCTCGTAGCGCAAGGTGAGCTGGCTTTTGGAATCGGGGCCCAGCTTGGGCTCCGCGCCGGAGTGCCGCGCCTGGGCCAGCCGCTGCAGAATGCGATGCGCATAATAGATCGGTGCCGGCATCAGCGCTTCCGTCTCCGTGCAGGCATAGCCAAACATGATGCCCTGATCGCCCGCACCCTCGTCCTTGTTGCCGGAGGCATCCACACCCTGCGCGATATCCGGAGACTGCTCGTGCAGCAGCACTTCCACATCCATCTTCGCCCAGTGAAAGCCGGCCTGCTCATAGCCTATGTCACGCACCGCCTCCCGCGCGGTCTCGATGATGCGGTCGCGGGTGATGCTTTCCGGTCCGCGTGTTTCGCCGGCAATCACCACCTTGTTCGTGGTGGCCAGAGTCTCCGCGGCGACACGCACCGAGGCCGGATCCAGCCCCGTCGCCTCGGCCTCGCGGAAGAAAAGATCGACGATCTCGTCGGAAATGCGGTCGCATACCTTGTCGGGATGCCCTTCCGAAACGGATTCGCTCGTGAACAGATAATTCTGGCGCGGCACGGTTCGCGTACTCCCTGCAGATCGAATGCGGTTGCCCTGTCAGCCCCTGCGGCCCGAGAGCCGCCGGCGAATTTGAAATGCATTCATAAAGTTTTCTTTATATCCCCGCAAGGCCCTGTATTGGAGAAGGTCCAACGGACAGCAGCGCCATGAGGGCAAGATTTTGCTTTTCCCCTCTTGCATCCCGGCGCGTTTGGCACTATGTAACCCCGCACGAAACGGATGGTCCCAACCAAAGCCCGTTTCGCAATCTGCTTTCTGGATACGGGGCCGTAGCTCAGTTGGGAGAGCGCCTGAATGGCATTCAGGAGGTCGGCGGTTCGATTCCGCCCGGCTCCACCAGATCCTCCTTCTGAAATCCCCGACGCAAAATTAAAGCCACAGGCTGACTTATCACAGGCGGCCTTTCAGGCAGCGCACGTGCGCCGTGCCCAGCCCATCATAGTAGCGCTCAAGAAACGCCGCGCCTTCTTCCCGGATGCCGTAACCGAGCACGTCCACCTCAATTGCGCGCGCGCCGGCCTCCCGTCTCAGCAATTGTGCCCAGCGCCTGTCATGCCCGGGGCCATGCAGAACACATAACCCCTCATGCTGCCGCGCCAGACGCAAAATCGCGCTCATCCGCCGCGGGCCGGGCAGGGTTTCGTCATCGGGCTGCACCGCCGCCAGAGGAGAAAGACCGAAGCGCACATCGAAATACTGAAAGGCATCATGGGTGACGATGAACGGACGGCCAGCAAGCGGCTTCAGCCGTTTTGCCCATGCCTTGGTCAGGGCGGAAAGCCGTTGTTTGAGCGCCGCGGCATTCTTCCGGTACAGGGCGGCATGAGCGGCATCCTGCCTGGCCAGTACCTCTGCCGCCGCCTCGGCCATGGCCGCCGCCGCCAGCGGATCGGTCCACACATGCCAGTCTGTTACCGCATGCCCGTCCCTGCCTGAACTTCCCGCTCCCGGCGGATCAAGACGCCGATGGGGCAAAAGCCGGATGTTCGCGATGCGCGCAAGTTCCACCACCGCGCCATCCCGGGCAAGGGCGGCAAGCGGCCGCTTGAGAAACCGCTCAAGATCGCGCGAGACGATGAAAATGACATCCGCCTGCGCCAGCAGCCGCGCCTGCGAAGGCCGCAGGCTGGCATGATGCGGATCCACCCGCCGTGTGAGCAGAAGCTGCGGCTTGCCCGCGCCAGCCATCACCGCGGCCACGATCCCCTGCAAGGGCCGCAGGCTGGTCACCACCGTCATATCCCGCGCCTTGGCCATGGGCATGTAAACGCCCAGCGTCAGAAGCGCCGTCATGACAACAAGCAGGGCCTGCCTCCCGCCGGAGAAGAGAAGGCGGACAGGACGCGTAAGGAAACACCGAAACCGGATCATCGGATCACTCCTGATCGGGAAAGACGCTGGCAAGACCGTGCCATGCCTGCCATATAGGCGGCATGATGGAAAGGAAAAGCGACATGATCACCACCGGCACCATACGCCGCGAAGAGAAAGGAGGCGCAAGGCCCGCGGAGGCGCATGATGCAAAGGCCGCCACCACGCGCGGTGAGGAGCTCCTGCGGCTGGAGAATGTCGGGGTGCGCACGGCCGATGGCCGCTGGCTCATCCGGCATGTCACCTTCTCGGTGCATCGCGGCGAGCTTGTCACCATCATCGGGCCCAACGGCGGCGGAAAGACCACCACCGTGCGCGCCGCCCTTGGCGTGATTACGCCGGTGGAAGGCCGGCGCATCCTCAAGCCCGACGTGGTCATCGCCTATGTGCCGCAGCGTTTTCATGTCGATCCCTCGCTGCCGCTCACCGTGGATCGTCTGCTGTCCCTTGCCGCATCGTCCACCCGCCGCCAGCGCAGAAAGGCCCTTGAGAGCACAGGCGTGCACGGCTGTCTTGACAAGCCGGTGCAGTCTCTTTCCGGCGGCGAACTGCAGCGGGTGCTCATCGCCCGCGCCCTTTTGCGCAAACCCGATCTGCTCATTCTCGACGAGCCGGTTCAGGGCGTGGACTTCGCCGGCGAGGCCGAGCTCTATGCCCTCATCGCCCGCCTGCGGGAAGAGCTGAACTGCGGCATCCTCATGGTCTCGCATGATCTGCATATGGTCATGGCCGGCACCGATCACGTGGTGTGCATCAACCGCCATGTCTGCTGCGAAGGCAAGCCGGCGGAAGTAACAGGCAGCGAGGCGTGGGTGCAGGTATTCGGCACCGCGGTGTCACCGCTGCAGGCGCCCTATGTGCACAGGCACGATCATGTTCATGGCGCGGATGGCCATGTCTGCCCCCTGCCGCTCGCACAAAGGGGCGAAACCGAAAAAACCACCCGCGGCCAGAACGCGCATGAGGCCGGAACGACCGGGAAGGAAACGCACGAAAAGGGAGAGGAATGATGGGCCTGCCCGGTTTTGACCCTCTTCTTTTGCGCGCGCTTGTCTCCGGCCTGGCGCTGGCCATCGTCGCCGCGCCGCTGGGATCGGTCATCGTCTGGCGCCGCACTGCCTTCTTCGGCGATGCCCTGGCGCATGCCGCCGTTCTTGGCGCCAGCCTGGCCCTGATCCTGAACGTGTCCGTCTCCTGGGGTGTTCTGGCCATCGCCGTGCTGATTGCCCTTGCCGTGCATCTGGCCCGGCCTGCCCGCAGCCTGCCGGAAGACGCCCTGCTGGGCATTTTCGCCCATGGCGCCCTTGCCGCCGGTCTTGTCATGGCCGCCCTGTTTCTCCCGGCCGGGCAGGATGTCATGGCGCTGCTTTTCGGCGACATTCTTGCCGTCTCGCCCGCGCAGGCCTGGCTTGCGCCCCTGTTTGCCGGGATCGCCATTGTCCTGCTCGCCATGGTCTGGCGGCCGCTGCTCATGGCCTGTGTGCATGAGGAAATGGCCATTGCCGAAGGGCTCAATCCCGCCCGCGCCCGCCTTGTGCATGCCCTGCTGCTGGCCGTGGCTCTGGCGCTGGCGCTGCCTCTGGTCGGCGCTTTGCTGTTCACCGCCCTGCTGGTCTTGCCGCCCGCCGCCGCGCGCGCCCTGGCCCGCTCGCCGGAAGGCATGGTTGCGCTCGCCGCGCTCGCCGGCGTGGTCTCCGTTATCCTCGGTCTCTGGGGCGCCTGGACATGGGATGCGCCGCCGGGCCCTGCCATCGTGCTGGCGGCGCTCGTTCTCTTCGCCTTTTTTCACATGGCGGCAAGAATTCTCGGGCGATAATCTCCATATCGTTGCAGGGCTTGATCCAGGGCAAGGCCGCCGCGCGCATGCGGGGCTATCGCCTTGGGATCAAAGAGACGGCCCCTTTGCCCTTCTTTGCGCAACGGGTCGCAATTCTCGATGAGGACCTGATCCATGTCCGACACTCCCCAAGACAACGCTGCTGCACGTGAGAGCGTCTCTGTGGCCATCACCGGCTCCGGCGGCGCCGGTGTCATCACCGCCGGTGAAATGCTGCTCGCCGCCGCCGCGCACGCCGGCTGGCACGGCATTCAGACACGCTCCGTCGGCCCGCAGATCCGCGGGGGCGAAGCGGTCTCTATGGTGCGGCTCGCCACCTTTCCCGTTGAGGCGCACGATGACGCCTTTCATCTGCTCGTGGCGGTGGACTGGCGCAATTTCGACCGCTTCGCTGCCGAGGTCCTGCTGGCGCAGGGCGGGCTTGTGATCATGGATAAGGCCGCAGGCGATGTGCCCCCGCCCTTGAAGGAGCGCGCCGGCAAAATCCTTTCCCTGCCCTTGTCAAAAGCCGCCAAGGAAGCGGGCTCGCGCGTCAACATGGTGGCGCTCGGCTGCATTGCCGCGCTTCTTGGCATTCCGGAATCCAGTCTGGAGCACGCCGCCCGCCGCCGTTTTGCCGCCAAGGGCGAAAAACTCGTCGAGGCCTCTCTTGCCGGCCTGCGCGCCGGACGGGATCTGACGATGCAAGAGGATCTTGCCGATCACATCGCCAATCTGCGCCTTGATCGGCCGGAAAAACCGGATAAACCCCGCTGGATCGTCAGCGGCAATCAGATGGCCGGTCTCGGGGCTGTGCACGCCGGCGTGCGGTTCGTCGCCGCCTATCCCATCACCCCGGCCAGCGACCTTCTCGAATGGATGACACCGGTGTTGTCCGCAGAGGGCGGCATGCTGGTTCAGGCCGAGGACGAGCTGGCCTCCATCAACATGATCATCGGCAGCTCCTTCGGCGGGGTGCCGTCCATGACGGCGACCTCCGGTCCCGGCCTTGCCCTGATGATGGAAGGGTTGGGCCTTGCCGTCTCCGCCGAAATCCCGGTGGTGGTCGTCAATGTGCAGCGCGGCGGCCCTTCCACCGGCATTCCCACCAAATCCGAACAGACGGATCTCAACATCGCCCTCTGCGGCATGCACGGCGAGGCGCCGCATCTCGTTCTGGCGCCGCTTTCCGCCGCCGATTGCCTGTTCACCACCGCCTGGGCCGTTGAGCTTGCCGAGGCCCTGCAGGCACCGGCCATCGTCCTTTCCGATCAGAAAATCGCCCAGATGAAGGCCATCAGCGATCCTTTGCCTTTGCCGGCGGTGAAGGTGGCGCGCAAGGTGAGTGAAGCCTGCGCACCGCATGCCTACAAGCGCTACGCGCTCACCGAAGACGGCGTCTCCCCCATGGCCCTGCCGGGAACGCCCGGCTGCATGTATACCGCCGACGGCCTGGAGCATGGCGAGAATGCCGTTCCCTCCTCCCGCGCGGAGGATCATGCTGCCATGCTGGAAAAGCGCGCCCGCAAGCTGCGCAATCATGATTACGGGCCTGCCTGGGCGGAGGTGAATGGTGAGGGAGAGATCGCCGTGATCTGCTGGGGCTCGACAGCCGGCCCCGTGCATGAGGCCGCGCGCGTTCTGGCTCGCGAGGGGATTTCCATCCGCACCGTTTCCATGCGCCTGCTCTCACCCCTGCCCATTGAGGCGCTTGAAGAGACCCTTGCCGGCGTGAAAACGCTGATCGTCGCCGAAAACAGCCATTCCGGCCAGTTCCTGCATTATCTGCGCGCCTGGTGTGATCTGCCGCAAGAGGTGATCTCCTTGAAACACGCCGGCCCGCGGCCGATCACCGCCCCGGAGGTGCGCCGCGCCGTTATCGACGCCATTGGCGGCGGACGCATGCAGGAAAGCAACATTGCGCTGAAGGAGGCGCCGGTGTCATGAACGAAGCCATGCGCAAGCCGAACGATTTCAAAAGCGGTGTGAAGCCCATCTGGTGCCCGGGCTGCGGGGATTATGGCGTGCTCTCCGCCTTGACCAAGGCCTTTGCCCGCTTGAACTGCGCACCGGAGAAAATCGCCGTGGTCTCCGGCATCGGCTGTGCCGCCCGCATTCCGGCCTATGTCAATGCCTATGGCCTGCACGGCCTGCATGGCCGCGCCCTGCCCGCGGCCGCGGGGCTGAAGCTGGCGCGCCCTGAGCTTACGGTCATCGCCGCCGGTGGTGACGGTGACATTTATTCCATCGGCGGCAATCATTTCATCCACGCCTGCCGCCGCAACGTGGACATGACGCTCATCGTCATGGACAACCGCATTTACGGCATGACCAAGGGCCAGCCCTCACCGACCACCGAGCCGGACTATCCCACACATCTCTATCCTGCCGGCACCCATGTTCAGCCACTGGACGGCATGTCGCTTGCCCTCGTCGCCGGCGCCAATTTCGTTGCCCGCGCTTTCACCGGCGATCCCAATGATCTTGCCGAGATCATCGTCGAGGCCATTCGTCATCCCGGCTTTTCGGTCATCGAGGTCTTAAGCCCCTGCGTCACTTTCCGCCCCGAGGAGCGCGAGTGGAAGCATCAGATCGCGCGCCATGCCCTCACGCCGGCGGGCAGTGTTGCTGAGGCGCTGGCGGCGGTGGCATCTGCGCCGGAACTGTCCACCGGCATCGTCTGGAAGGGAAACAGGCCGCCCTATACCGGCCCGGGCGATCAGGCCGGCAAACGCGTGCAGGATGTGCTAGACTCCTTCGTGGCATGAAATTCGGCCAGCTTAATCGCCACCAGGCCGCTTGCACCCGGGCATCAGGGGTTTCCGGGCCTGGGCGAAGAATGATGCATCAGTGAAGCCAGGTGAGCGCCCCGTGCGATTGGGGACGGGGCGCGCGAAGGGAGGGAGCATGACCCGTCGCATCCAGAAAACGGTGCCGGATATCGAAACACTGGAGGATTTTCATATCGCCGCCTATCTGGTGGAAGACGAATGCGGCGAATGCCTGCTTTCGCTCGCGCACCAGATGGAGGTGCATCACAATCCACTCATGGCCGAGCTTTTCGAGCGCCTCGCCGATATGCGCAAGCGCTCTGCCGCGGAGATCTTCGCGGCCATGGAGCCGGAATGGCGCAAGAACATCTATATGCGCGATCTGCGCTGGCTTGGCGAAAGCTGCCCCGGCGCGGTGGATATTCTCTCCGCCCACTATCGCATGCAGCCCTGGCATGGATACAGGCTGGCGCTTTCCGCTTTTGATCGCATCCATGATTTCTATGACGAAATCGCCGTGGAGACCGAAAACGACGCCGTGCGCCGGCATGCCATCGACCTGCGCGCCCGCATAGCCGCCGACATCCGCGCGCTGGAAGAAGAACTGGCCACCATTCCTGAGCCGGAAGCGGCCTGGGATCATGACGATGATCCCCCCATGATTCAGGAATGACTGCTTCACGCACGCGATTTTCAGGGGCGTTTCTTGCGGCTTTTTAAGAAACGCTTCGTGGAAAAGCCGCCCCGGCCAGCTTGATTTTCGCCCGTCATCCGAAAGACTGACAGCGCAAAATGCCGTAACGGGCCGTGGCGGGAGCATACATCCCTGCTGCGCACAGATCAGGGCTTTTGGGCAGAGAAAACCGGAGGTCAGGCCATGCCGCTTGTGCACATGAAGGACATGCTCACGCATGCCCATGAAAACGGCTATGCGATTGCCGCATTTGATCTCGTCTCTCTGCATTTCCTGGAAGCGATCATGCAGGCGGCGGAAGAGACCGAGGCGCCGGTGATCCTGAGCCTTGCCGAATCCCATTTCGACTATTTCGATTTCGAGCTGGCCATGGCCGCCACCGTCGCTGCCGCCCGCCGCGCCAGCGTGCCCGTCGCCATTCATCTCGATCATGGCCACTCGCTGGACTCGGCCGTGCGCGGGATCAATCTCGGCTGCACCGGCGTCATGGTCGATGCCTCCCATCATCCCTTTGACGAGAACGTGCGCATCACCCGCGAGGTGGTGGACATGGCCCATGCCTGTGGCGTGCCCGTGGAAGGCGAGCTGGGGTATGTGCCCGGTGTCGAGGGCGAGGATGCCGAACGCCATCCGGGAGAGATCGCCTACACCACCCCAGAGGAAGCGGAGCGCTTCGTGGCCGAAACAGGCGTGGATTTTCTCGCCGTTTCCATCGGCACGGTGCATGGCCGCATGAAGGGAGAGCCGCGCCTGGATTTCGAACGCCTCGCCGCCATCAACGAGCGGCTGGGCATTCCCCTCGTCATTCACGGAGGCACCGGCCTGTCCGATGAACAGTTCCGGCGCCTGATCGCGCACGGGGTCAGCAAGATCAACTATTATACGGCCCTGTCCGATGCCGCCGCCCGTATCATCGCCGCCAATGTCCGGGACAATGCCCAGGGCTATACCGGTCTGATGAAAGGCGTGCGCCGGGCGATCGCCGAGGAATGCATCCGCTGCATTCGCCTCTGGGGCAGCGCCGGCAGGGCCGGAGAGGTTCTGAAAGCGGCACAGCCCTGGCGGGAGGTGGAGCACCTCATCATCTACAACGTCGAAGGCATCGACGAGGAGGAAACCCGGCGGCGCATCGAGGAAGGCCGCAAGGTGCTTTCGCGCATTCCGGGCGTGCGGCGGGTGGATACCGGCACGGCGGTCAGGCCCGATGCCCGCTATCGCCATGCCTGGCTGATCCGTTTCGCGCACGAGGAGGTTATCGCCAGCTACCGCGATCATCCGGATCACGTGCGCTACGCTGATGAAAAATTCCGCCCCGTCGCCGCGGACCGCATCAGTATCGACTATCTCCTGGACTGATCCGGGCCTGATCTTCAGCGTATCGATGCCAGTCGCAGAGACCCGGATCACCGCTTTCGGTTAACGGAATCTTTCCGTTATCCATTCGTTAACCCTGGCTGTCGTTCAATCGGCATGCGCAATGCAGGGGGCTGAAGTGATTCGCCTCCATATCAGCCAGGGAAACCGTCCATGTCTCGCGCACAGGCCATAACGCCCGCCTTGCAGGGAGCGCCCGGATCCGCGCTCGCCCTTTGGGGCAGCGCATTGCGGCAATATGCTTCCGAGGTCATGGCGCGGCTGCGCCCGCAGACGGCGCTGGCTATACGGGTTGCCGGCCTGGCCCAGCCGCTGGCGCCGCCTGCGCCGGCTCATCGTTATGACGCCGATGCGCTCTATGCCGGGCACTTCGCCTTTGCCGGTGGGGAGGTTGCCTGTGCGGGCGAGATCATCTTTGACGTAACCCCGCCCACGCCGGAATTTGCCCGCGCGCTTCATGGCTTTGAATGGCTGCATGCCCTGCTTGACGGCGAACGCATCCTCTGGCGGGTTCATGCCCGCACCCTGGTGGCGGAATGGGCCACGCGCCGCGCCCGCCTGCCGCGCGAGGCTTACGAGCCTGCGGTCATGGCCCGGCGGCTTGTGCATCTCATCAGCGCCGCACCGCGCCTGCTTGCCGGCGCGTCCGAAGCCTATGCCGAGACCTTCTTCCGCCTGCTCGCCTGGCATGTGCGCCGTCTCCTGCGGGTGCTGCCGCGCATCACCGTGCCGCATGAGCGGCTTTTGGCCGCCATTGCTCTGGCCAATGCCAGCATCGCGCTCAACGGCCTTGCGAATTTGCGCGAACGCTCGTTGAAGGAGCTCGGCACGCTGCTTTCCGAGCAGATCCTGCCCGATGGCGGCCACATTTCGCGCTCGCCTGCCATTCTGCTGGAAATCGTGGCCCACCTCCTTCCTCTGCGTCGCGCGATGAAGGAGGCGCGCCTGCCGCTTCCCGCCGCTCTGACTTCCGCGCTGGAAAGGGCCATGCCCGCGCTGCGGTTTTTCCGTCATGGCGATGGCGGCCTTGCGCTGTTTCATGGTGTTTCCGATCTCCTGGCCGCGCGTCTCACCGCGGTTCTGGAGGAGGATGACGTCTGCGGCCTGCCGCTTGTGCATGCCTGTCATGCCGGATATGCCCGCCTGCAGCAGGGGCAGTCCCTGCTGATTGCCGATGTCGGCTATCCGGCGCCGTCCCATGTCAATCCGCAGGCGGCGCTTTCCACGCTCGCCTTCGAGTTTTCCCATGGCGGCCATCGCGTAATCACCTCCTGCGGCGCGCCGCGCTTTCCGTCTGCTGAATGGCGCCGTGCCGCGCGACGCACCGCGGCCCATTCCGCCCCCACTTTGGGCGACCGTGATGCCGGCCGTTTGCTCACGGGCCGTTTCTGGCGTCTTCTCATGCGCGAGGATCCCATCATCGGCCCGCGCACGGTGCAAGCCGAAGTCACCTCTTCCGCGCAGGGCCAGCTCCTTCAGGCCGAACACGATGCCTGGGCGGCGCAGGATGGATACGAATGCCGCCGCCGCATCTATCTCCATGCCGATGGCACGCAGCTCGTGGGAGAAGATGCGCTGGTGCCTGCGGGCACGGGGCGCCCCGCGGCGCGGGATCTCTTCATCATCCGCTTTCATCTCCATCCCGCGGTTCAGGCGGCGCCGGCGCGAGACGGCAAGTCCGTGCTTCTCGTGTTGCCAGACAAGAGCGTATGGCGCTTTGAGGCCCGCAACAGCGACCTGATGCTGGAAAACAGCGTCTACCTCACCTCATCGATGGGTTTGCGGCGCACCAAACAGATCGTCCTTCAGGCGCTTGTCGGTGAGAACGGTGCCCTTCTTCGCTGGCGCTTGCAGCGGGATCCGGCCGCAGAAAAGCGCCGCCGCACCCGCCGTGCCGAACCCGGCCCGGAGCTGCCGCTTGCATAAGAACCCCTTCATGAAACAGCCGCCCTCCTGCATGAAAGGCGGGACCCCTTCAAAAATCGCAGAAAGGGATACAGATACCTGCATAAGACAGGCGCGGCAGCCACACGGGATCGCTCATCAACGGTTCATCTTCGCTCTGCCATGTTGCTGACACGATCGCCGACGAGTCAGTCCATGAAGGCCAGCCGTCATTGACGAGGAACATCCGTGGCACGCAAGACGACAGGCAAAAAGGGCAGGACGAAAACGGCGAAAGCCGGCAGCGCGGGCAGAAAGGCCATGAGCCGCCGTGAACGCCGGCGCCGCCGTCCTCTCGTTTTCCGCCTGCTTGGCTGGATGTTCACCCTTGCCATCTGGGGCGCGATCCTGCTGGGCGCGGCCACGGTCTATGTCTTCATGACCATCGATTCCGACGGCCTGTTCAGGATTCCGGAACGCAAGCCCGGCATCATGCTCGTTTCCGCCGATGGTCAGGTCATCGCCGAGCGCGGATCGTTCTTCGGCGACGAGGCCAGGCTTTCGGAACTGCCACGCTATGTGCCCCAGGCCGTCATCGCCATCGAGGATCGCCGCTTCTATCATCATTTCGGCGTCGATCCGCTTGGCCTGGCCCGTGCCGCCTGGGTCAATTTCCGGGCCGGGCGCGTGGTGCAGGGCGGCTCCACCTTGACGCAGCAGCTGGCCAAGAACCTGTTCCTCAAGCCGGAGCGCACCCTCAAGCGCAAGTTCCAGGAAGCCATCCTCGCCCTGTGGCTGGAAAGCCGCTATTCCAAGGACGAGATCCTGCAGCTTTACCTCAACCGCGTCTATTTCGGCGCCGGTGCGGTGGGCATTGAAAAGGCGGCGCAGAAATATTTCGGCAAGTCGGCGCGTGAGCTGACACTTGGCGAAGCGGCCATCCTCGCCGGCATGCTCAAGGCGCCGGCGCGATACAACCCCATTCTCCATCCCGAGAGAGCGAAAAAACGCGCAGCCCTCGTCATTGAGGCCATGCGCGAGCAGGGCTTCATCACCGAGGAAGAGGCCCGTAATGCCCTGAAGGGCGCCAACCCCGTCAAGCCATCCGCCTATGTTTCGGCCACGCAATACATCGTGGACTGGGTGGTGGATCAGCTGCCTGATCTCATAGGTGATTTCAAGCAGTCGATCGTGGTGGAAACCACGCTCGATGCCGCCATTCAGCGCAAGGCCGAACAAACGCTCGTGCGCACGGTTCGCAAGTATGGCAAAAAACGGCGCTTTTCGCAGGGGGCGATGGTGGTCATGGCCGCCGATGGCGCTGTCAAGGCCATGGTCGGCGGTGTTTCCTACAAGCGCAGTCAGTTCAATCGTGCCGTCAAGGCCCGCCGTCAGCCCGGTTCGGCCTTCAAGCCCTTCGTCTATCTCACGGCGCTGGAAATGGGCTGGACGCCGGACAGCATCGTGCTCGATGCGCCCTTGCAGATCGGCAAGTATCGGCCGGAAAACTATGGCCGCAAATATTATGGCGAGGTCACCCTGAAGAAGGCGCTGGCCCTGTCGCTGAATACCGTGGCGGTGCGGTTGTGCGTGGCCGTGGGGCCGGAGAACGTGGCGGCGACGGCCTATCGCCTCGGCATCACCTCTCCGCTCAATCCCGTTCCCGCGCTGGCCCTTGGCGTGTCCGAGGTTTCGCTGCTGGAGCTGGTGGGCGCCTATGCGCCTTTTGCCAACGGCGGCAAGGCGGTGGTGCCCTATATCGTCACCCGCATCACCACCCGTGACGGCAAGGTGCTCTATGAACGCAAGGGCTCCGGTCTCGGTCAGGTGATCGAACCGGCGGATCTTGGCGCCATGAACGAGATGATGCGCGGGGTCGTCGCCTATGGCACGGGCAAGGCCGCGCGAATTCCGGGGCGTGACATTGGCGGCAAGACCGGCACCACCCAGAACTATCGCGATGCCTGGTTCGTCGGCTACACCTCAGGGCTTGTTGCCGGTGTCTGGCTTGGCAACGATGACAACACGCCCATGCGCCGGGTCACGGGGGGCTCATTTCCCGCCCGCATCTGGAAAGCCGTCATGGAAAGGGCCCTGAAAAACCGTCCGGCCACGCCGCTTCCCGGCACGTATGCGCCCGAGACCGATCTGGCTCCCTGGGAGGAGGAAAGACGGGTGGCGCAAAGGAACAATGGCGGCCTCGTTGGTTTTCTCACCCGCATCTTTGGCGGCACCCCGCAGCCGGAACCCCGGGCAGATATGCCAACGGCACCGGAATTCCGGCCTGAAAGGCAGCCGCGCGAAAAGCGCTACAACTTCCGCCCCGCCCGCCGCACCATCAGCCGCGGAGCAGACGGCCGCCGCCGCATCCAGAACTTCGGCCCGGCCCGATAGACCATCCGCCCTGATCAGGAAAATACAGCCCAGCACAGTGAATGGCGGAGAGGGTGGGATTCGAACCCACGGTGCCCGAAAGGGCACAACGGTTTTCGAGACCGCCCCGTTCAACCACTCCGGCACCTCTCCGGTCAAGGAAACGATCGTTCCGCGGGGCGAAGAGGGACATAGCGCAGCTTGTGCCGTTTCTCAAGGGGGCGCCTTTTGGCGTTCTCCTTAAATATCATTGAGGCTGAAGGCACTGGAAAGCCCATTCTCTTTCCAGTTGGCCGCGCCCGGCTGCCTCAGCTTGGCTGCCGGGGAATGATCTTTCGCATCGCGCACGTGTTTATGCGCTTGACCGGCAAAAGGGCTTTGTGGCATATCTCCGCGCAACCTGCGGCGGGCTTTTTATTCAAGGCCTGCCGTTTTTGTGCTTGTTTCGCCGCCTTGCCTTCCCGTCCGCGGGAAGTGCCTGAAGCGGAAAAACGAGTGAAATCCGGCCTGCTGCCCCAGGCAAGAACAACAACGATACAAGTCCGCCCCTTGCATGTGGTGGCCTCTTCCTGGCCCCGAAAAGCGGCGGCGCCGTGCGGCGCAGGCGAAAACAAAAGGCAAGAAAGAAGGAAGGACACTTCGCCATGTATGCAATCGTGAAAACCGGCGGCAAGCAGTATCGGGTGGCGCCGCAGGATGTGATCGAGGTTGAGAAACTTAAGGGCGAGCCGGGCGCCACGGTCGTTCTCGATCAGGTGCTGATGGTGGCGACCGATTCCGGGCTGCACGTGGGCACGCCTTTCGTGGACGGCGCCTCCGTGGCCTGCGAGCTTGTGGAGCAGAAGCGCGGGCCGAAGATCATCATCTTCAAGAAGAAGCGCCGCAAGCATTATCGCCGCAAGAAGGGCCATCGCCAGCACTATACGGTGCTGCGGGTGCTGGAGATCCTCACCGACGGCAAGAAGCCGTCCGTCAGCCCCAAGAAAGCCGCCTCCGGCAAGAAGGATGCGGAAAAGGCCAAGGCCGATGCCGCAGCCGCAAAGGACAAGCCTGCCAGCAAGGAGGCGGCCAAGGCCGAGGGCGGTGATGACCTTTCGCTGCTGTCCGGCGTCGGTCCGGTGCTGGAGAAGAAGCTGCGCGAGGCCGGCATCACCACCTTCAAGCAGATTGCGGAGCTCACGCCGGAACAGGCCAAGGAACTTGATGAGAAGCTCAAGCTCGGCGGCCGCATCGAGCGTGAGGAATGGATCGAGCAGGCCAAGGAGCTGATGGCCGGCAAGGCGCCGCGGGCGAAGGTGGATCAGAAGAAGGCGGCAAAGAAGGATTCATGACCTGCCTTGATCAGCCCGCCCTGCCCCTCTTGAAGAAAAGGTATTGAGCGGGCACATTCCCGGCAGGTTGAACAGAAAGGCGATCATCCGGAGCGAAAGGCGCCGTGCAAAAGGGCTGTTCAGGCCTCCCATGGCCAGCCAGAAAGCGGCCCCGCTCCAGAGGAAAACACTGCAGGAGGCTTGAGCCATGGCACACAAGAAAGCAGGCGGCTCGTCTCGCAACGGGCGCGATTCGGTTGGCAAGCGCCTGGGCGTGAAGAAGTTCGGTGGCGAGCATGTCATTCCCGGCAACATCATCGTGCGCCAGCGGGGCACGAAGTGGCATCCCGGCGAGAACGTGGGCATGGGCAAGGATCATACGCTCTTTGCCCTCGTGGAAGGCACGGTGAAGTTTCACACGTCCCGTGGCGGGCGTTCCTACGTGTCGGTGATCCCGGCGGAGTGAGCCGCCGGCGTCATCCCGGCCCGTGCCCGCATGCGTAAGGGACGGGCCTGAAGACATCTCATGCAAGGCCGGCGGTCTTTGCCCCATCGGGAAAGATCGGCCGGCCTTTGCTTTTTCATGTCATGCGCATAACGTGGCACGCAGGATGAAAAAACGCGTCATCGCACCCATATTCTGGCAAAACCGCAACCAGAGACGAACAGGAAACAACCGGGTCGCCCAAAGGGCGGCGGAATGAAACGATCATGAAATTTCTCGATCAGGCCAAGGTCTACATCCGCTCCGGCGACGGCGGCGCGGGATGCGTCAGCTTCCGTCGCGAGAAATACATCGAGTTCGGCGGCCCCGACGGTGGCGACGGTGGCCGCGGCGGTGACGTGTGGGTGGAGGCGGTGGACGGCCTGAACACCCTCATCGATTACCGCTACCAGCAGCATTTCAAGGCCGGCAAGGGCATGCACGGCATGGGCAAGAACCGCACCGGCGCCAAGGGGCGCGATGTGGTGCTAAAAGTACCGGTGGGCACGCAGGTTCTGGACGAAGACAAGAAAACCGTGCTTGCCGATCTCACGCGGCCGGGGCAGCGCGTCTTGCTGCTGAAGGGCGGCAATGGCGGCTTCGGCAATGCCCGCTTCAAGTCGCCCACCAATCGCGCGCCAAGACATGCCAATCCGGGACAGCCCGGCGAGGAACGCTGGATCTGGCTGCGGCTGAAACTCATCGCCGATGCCGGCATCGTCGGCCTGCCCAATGCCGGAAAGTCCACCCTGCTTTCGGTGGTGTCCGCGGCGCGGCCGGAAATCGCCGACTATCCCTTCACCACGTTGCATCCCAACCTCGGCGTGGTGAAACGGGGCACCGATTCCTTCGTGTTGGCCGACATCCCCGGGCTGATCGAAGGCGCGCATGAGGGGGCGGGGCTGGGCACGCGCTTTCTTGGTCATGTGGAGCGCACCGCCGTGCTCCTGCATCTGATCGACATCAATCACGAGGATTGCGTTTCGGCCTATGAAACCGTGCGCAAGGAACTGGCCGCCTATGAGGACGGCAGCCTCGCCGAGAAACCGGAGATCGTGGCCCTGTCCAAGATCGATCTCGTCGATGAGGAGACGCGCCATCTCATCGCCGAGGACTTTCGCGAGCGCACGGGCAAGGCGCCCTTGCTGCTTTCTGCGGCCACGGGCGAGGGAGTGAAGGAGGCGATGGGCCGCCTGCTGGAGACCATCAAATCCGTGCGCGCGGAGGAACGGATCCTCGAGGACGAGGCGGAGACTGCGCAAAAGGGCTGGCAGCCATGAGCGAACGACTGGCCCGGGCACGCCGGATCGTGGTCAAGATCGGATCCGCCCTGCTCGTGGATACATCGACCGGGCGGCTGAAACAGGCCTGGCTGGAAACCCTGGCGGACGATCTCGCCGCCCTGCATCGGCAAGGGGCGGATATCCTCGTGGTCTCTTCCGGCTCCATCGCACTGGGCGCACGCCTGCTCAAACTCCCGCCCCGCGCCCGGCAGAAGCGCCTGGAAGAAAGCCAGGCGGCGGCCGCCGTGGGGCAGATCGTGCTGGCGCGGGCCTGGGCGGAGGCTTTAGGCCGGCATGACATCGTGGCCGGGCAGATCCTGCTCACGCTCATGGATACCGAGGAGCGGCGGCGTTATCTCAACGCGCGCGCCACGTTGAATACGCTGCTGAAACACCGGGCAGTGCCGGTGATCAACGAGAATGACACGGTGGCCACCGACGAGATCCGCTATGGTGACAACGATCGCCTCGCCGCCCGGGTGGCCTCCATGATGCATGCCGATTGTCTGGTGCTTCTGTCCGACGTGGACGGGCTTTACAGCGCTCCGCCCGGCACGGAAGGCGCCCGGCATATCCCTGAAGTCTCCCGCATCACGCCCCGGATCATGGCCATGGCCGGCGATGCCGAAACCGAGGTAGGCTCCGGCGGCATGCGCACCAAGCTGGAGGCGGCGCGCATCGCCACGCAGGCGGGCGTGAACATGGTCATCGCCTCCGGGCGCGAGATGCATCCGATCCGGCGCATCCTTGACGGGGCCCGGTGCACATGGTTTACCTCCTCGGCAAACCCGGTTGCCGCCCGCAAACGCTGGATCGCCGGTAGCCTGGTTCCGGCAGGCGACATCGTGGTGGATGCCGGTGCTGCCGCGGCGCTCAAGCGCAACAAGAGCCTTCTGCCTGTAGGCGTGATTGCGGCGCGCGGGCGTTTCAGCCGCGGCGATGCCGTGCGCATCCTCGATGAGGCGGGCAATGAACTGGGGCGGGGGCTGGTCAATTACGATCATGCGGAAGTGGACCGCATCCGCGGGCTGAAATCCGACGAGATCGCCGCCGCGCTCGGCTATGCGGGGCGAGACGTGCTCATCCACAAGGACGATCTGGTGCTGACGGGAGCGCAGGAAGCATGAAGGACATCACCGCCCTCATGGCGGACGTGGGCCAGAAGGCGCGCGCCGCCGCCGAAGCCCTGGCCCATGCGGCCACGGAGGCGAAGGATGCTGCGCTGAAAGCCATGGCGCGCATCATCCGTTCGCGCAAGGACGAGATCATCAAGGCCAATGCCGAAGACGTGCAGGCCGCCCGGGACGCGGGCCGCACCGATGCCTTCATCGACCGGCTCATGCTTGATGACAACCGGGTGGAGGCCATCGCCGCCGGGCTTGAGGCCATCGCCGCCCTGCCGGATCCGGTGGGCTCGGTCATGGCGGAATGGGAGCGGCCCAATGGCCTGAAGATCGCGCGGGTGCGCGTGCCGATCGGCGTGATCGGCATCATTTATGAATCCCGCCCCAATGTGACGGCCGATGCCGGCGCCTTGTGCATGAAGTCGGGCAACGCCGCGATCTTGCGCGGCGGTTCGGATTCGTTCCGCTCTTCCACCATTCTCGTGGAATGCCTGCAGCAGGGGCTGGAGGAGGCCGGCCTGCCGCGAGAGGCCATCCAGATGGTGCCGACGACGGATCGCGCCGCGGTGGGCGAGATGCTGAAAGGGCTCAATGGCGCCATTGACGTCATCGTGCCGCGCGGCGGCAAGTCCCTGGTGGCGCGGGTGCAGGAGGAGGCGCGCGTGCCCGTTTTCGCCCATCTCGAGGGCCTGTGCCACACCTATATCGACCGCGACGCCGATGTTGAGAAGGCCGTGGCCGTGACCGTGAATGCCAAGATGCGCCGCCCCGGCATCTGCGGTGCCACGGAAACCGCCCTCGTGGATGCTGCGGCGCGGGATACGCTGCTGGCGCCGGTGGTCAAGGCTCTGCTCGATGCCGGCTGCGAAGTGCGCGGCGATGAGGCCACGCAGGCGGTGGATCCGCGCGTGAAGCCGGCGAGCGAGGAAGACTGGTCCACGGAATATCTGGCGCCCATCATCTCGGTGAAGCTCGTGGATGGCGTGAAAGGCGCCATTGAGCACATCCGCCGCTATGGCTCGCAGCATACCGACGCCATCATTACCGAAAATGACGAGACCGCCGAGACCTTCTTGCGCGAGGTGGACAGCGCCATTGTCATGCGCAATGCCTCCACCCAGTTTGCCGATGGCGGCGAATTCGGCTTCGGTGCCGAAATCGGCATCGCCACCGGCCGCATTCACGCCCGCGGACCGGTGGGGCTGGAACAGCTCACCACCTTCAAGTATCAAGTGCGGGGAGACGGCCAGACACGCCCGTAAGGACATCCGGATTTTCAAGCGGGCTGTTTGCTTAAAGCGCACGGAGCTTTTGCGGGAAGGCACGTTTTCCGCCCGTTGGGCGCACATTCAGCGTGGCAGGGATTTAAGAGCATGAGCGAGATCGACACCGGCCCGTATGAACGCGTGGCGGAAGAGGCCCTGCAGAAGGCCCGGCAGGCGGGCGCGGATGCCGCCGATGTTGTGGTGGCGGGCGGTGAAAGTGTCGAGGTCTCCGTGCGCGACGGCGCCCTGGAGCATCTGGAGCGCTCTGACGGGCTGTCCATGGGCTTGCGCGTGTTTTGCGGCAAGCGCCAGGCAGTGGTTTCCCTGGGCGATCCCCTGCATGCCGATCTTGCGGAAGCGGCGGAACGTGCCGTGGCCATGGCCAGGGTGGCGCCGGAGGATCCGCATGCGGCGCTGGCGCCGGAGGAGATGCTGGCGCGCGATCTGCCGGATCTGGATATCGACGACGGCTTTGCCGTTTCTGAAAACCGGCTGGAAGAGCTGGCGCTGAGCTGCGAAGCGGCGGCGCTTGCCGTGGATGGTGTGAGCAAGTCTTCCGGTGCGGGGGCTTCCGCTTCCCGCCGTGTGGTGGTTCTTGCCGCCAGCAACGGCTTTCTCGGCAGTTACAGCCGCACGTCCTATGGCGTTTACGCCTCCGTCATCGCCGGCACCGGCGCGGACATGCAGCGCGACTGGGATTATGACAGCCGCTGCCATTTTCAGGATCTGGAGAATCCGCAGCAGATCGGGCGCCAGGCGGGCGAACGGGCGGTGCGGCGGCTGCATCCCAGAAAGCCTGACTCTTTAAGCGGCGCACCGGTCATTTTCGAGGCGCGCGTGGCCGCTTCTCTGGCCGGGCATCTTGCCGCCGCCATCAATGGTCAGAACATTGCGCGCGGCGGCTCCTTCCTCAAGGACAGGATGGGTGCGCGCATTCTGGCAGAAGGCGTTTCCGTCATCGACGATCCGTTCATGACACGCGGGCTGGCCAGCAAGCCCTTCGATGGCGAGGGGCTAAAACCGGAGCGGCTGGCTGTTGTTGATGATGGTGTTCTTGCCCACTGGCTGCTGGATCTGGCAACGGCGCGCCAGCTTTCAATGAAGAGCAACGGACATGCCAGCCGCAGCGTCGGCGGGCCGCCTTCGCCGGCTTCCACCAATTTCTATATCGCCGCCGGCCGGGAAACGCCGGATGCCCTGATCAAGAACGTGCGGCAGGGGCTTTTGGTCACCGAGCTGATCGGCATGGGCGTGAACATCGTCACCGGCGATTATTCGCGCGGTGCTTCCGGCTTCTGGATCGAGAACGGGGAGATCACCCATCCGGTCAGCGAAGCGACGATTGCGGGCAATCTCGCGGAGATGTTCTTGCATCTCACCCCTGCCAACGACCTGCAGTTCCGTGATGCGCGCAATGCGCCCACATGTCTTGTGGAGGGCATGACCATTGCCGGGCGCTGAGGACAGCGACATGGACCTGGCCCTCGCCGCCATCCGGCGCGGCGGCGAAATCGCGCTGTCCTACTTCCGAAAAGGCCCGCGCTGGCATCGCAAGCCGGACAACACACCCGTGTGCGAAGCGGATCTCGCCGTGGATGAAGCGCTGCGCACCATGCTCCTTCAGGCGCGGCCGGACTATGGCTGGCTCTCGGAGGAAACGCGCGACGATGCCGCGCGCCTGCATAAAAAGCGGGTATGGGTGCTCGATCCGGTGGATGGCACGCGCAGCTATCTCTCCGGCGAGGCGACCTGGTGCATTTCCCTGGCGCTGGTGGAGGACGGCAAGCCCGTCATCGGCCTTATCTGGGCCCCGGCGCTTGACAGGTTGTGGCAGGCTAAGGCCGGGGACGGCGCTTTTGAGAACGGGCGGGCCGTTCATGTCAGCTCCAGGGAAAATCTGAAAAGCGCGCGCCTGATCGCGCCCGCCTTCGTGCATGATCCGGCCCGCTGGCAGACCCCCTGGCCGGAGGATGTCTTCACCATGCGCCTGCCCTCGCTGGCGCTGCGGCTGGCCTTCGTCGCCTCGGCGGAGGTGGACGGCATGTTCGCCCCCGGGCGCAAGAGCGAATGGGACCTGGCGGCGGGCGATCTCATTGTGCGTGAGGCCGGCGGTGTCATCAGCGATGCCAGGGGCCGGCCCATCGTCTACAACAGGGAAGATCCCCATCCCTATGGCGTGGTTGCCGCAAACCCTTCCTTGCATGAAAAGATCGTGCAACGGCTGGCGGGGCTGAAGCCCCCTGCGCGCCATGGAAAACGGAAAACGCACGCGACGGAGAAAAAGAGGCCCTCATGAGCGATCATGTCTATGAATCGAAGCAGTATCTGCACCTCGTTTTCGGCGGACGGCTGAAGGATGTGCAGGGCGTTGAATTCGCCGATCCCTATAATCTCGATATCGTGGGCATCTTTCCTTCCTATGCAGAGGCGCACAAGGCATGGGAGGAAAAGGCCCGCGCCACCATCGACGACGCTGAGGTGCGTTATTTCATCGTGCACATTCACCGCCTGCTGGAGCCGGAGGACTGATTGTTTCACCGGTCCACCAGACGTTAAGAACGGGATTTCATCCCGGTCCGAACCGTTTTGGCGGGTCATGTGACCTACCGCATTCGCACAAATGATTCATGTTTAAAAACCAATAATTTCACCCGCTTATGAATTATGTGATGCGATCATGCCGAACCACGCTACACAACATAAGGCTACCATCTTCCTCATCACCCCGGCGTAAGCCTTAGGTCTCGGGCCACAAACTCATGAATTTGTGGTCTGAGATACCGGCTGATCTACGGTATGACGATATGGGGCTCGCGTTAAAGTTTGGGGGGCGCAGTCAGTGCCGGAAATGGCGCATGCCGGTGAAGACCATGGCCAGCCCCGCCTTGTTGGCGGCCTCGATGACTTCCTGATCACGAATGGAGCCACCGGGCTGGATGACGGCGGTGCAGCCGGCGCCGGCCGCTTCCAGAAGGCCATCGGCGAAGGGGAAGAAGGCATCGGACGCCACCACCGAGCCCTTCACCTCCAGCCCCGCCTGCTCCGCCTTGATGCGGGCGATGCGGGCGGAATTGACCCGGCTCATCTGCCCGGCGCCAACGCCGATGGTGTGGTTGTCTTTGGCATAGACGATGGCGTTGGATTTCACGAACTTGCAGACCTTCCAGGCGAAGATCAGATCGCGCATCTCCTCCTCGGTGGGGGCGCGCTCGGTGACGACCTCCAGCTTGTCAAACAGGGAAAGATCGGCATCCTGAATGAGCAGGCCGCCGTTCACCCGCTTGAAATCCAGCCGCGGTGCCGGCTCCTGCTGCCACTGCCCGCAGGCGAGCAGGCGCACGTTCTTCTTGCGGGCAACGACTTCGGCCGCATCTTCGCTCACCTCCGGCGCGATGATGACCTCCACAAACTGCCGATCGATGATCGCCGCCGCGGTTTCCGCATCCAGCGGCCGGTTGAAGGCGATGATACCGCCAAAGGCCGATTCCGGATCGGTCTCATAGGCGCGGTCATAGGCCTCAAGCAGGCTTTCGCCCAGGGCCACGCCACAGGGGTTGGCATGCTTGACAATGACACAGGCCGGCGCTTCGTCGAACTGCTTGACGCATTCCAGCGCCGCGTCGGTATCGGCGATGTTGTTGTAGGAGAGCTCCTTGCCCTGAAGCTGTCGGGCGGTGGCCACGGAAGGCTCCTGCGGCCCCTGTGAATCCACATAGAAGGCGGCCCGCTGATGCGGGTTTTCGCCATAGCGCATGTCCTGCTTCTTGACGAACTGGGCGGTGAAGGTCACCGGCCAGGCCGTCTCCGGCTGTTCCGGATCCGCCACCACGCGGCCGAGCCAGTTGGAGATGGCGGCGTCATAGGCGGCGGTGCGGGCGAATGCCTTCTGCGCCAGCTTGCGGCGGAACTTGGCACAGGTGGCGCCGTCATGCTGGGCCATGTCGCCAAGCAGCTTTTCATAATCGGCCGGATCGACAACCACGGTGACGGAGGCGTGATTCTTGGCCGCGGCGCGGATCATGGCCGGCCCGCCAATGTCGATGTTCTCCACACAGGTGTCATAATCGGCGCCGGACGCCAGCGTCTCCTCGAAGGGATAGAGATTGACCACGAGCAGATCGATTGGCGCGATGCCATGCTCGGCCATGGCCGCTTCATGTTCCGCATTGCCGCGCACGGCGAGCAGACCGCCATGTACCTTGGGATGCAGGGTTTTCACCCGGCCGTCCATGATCTCGGGAAAGCCGGTGATGTCGGACACGTCGGTGACCGGAATGCCGGCTTCCTTCAGCGTGCGTGCCGTGCCGCCGGTGGAGACGATCTCAACCCCGAAACGGTCAACAAGCGCACGGGCAAGATCGACAAGGCCCGTCTTGTCGGACACGGAAAGCAGGGCACGGCGGATCGGCTGCGACATGGCTCTTCTCCGGAAATTGGCTTGTCCTGATCACATGCGGAATGTTCGGGGCTGCTGATAGCAGATCCTTCCCGCGCAGGTAAACGCTTCCACAGAGGTTCCGTCAAATTCTTTGCGGAAAACCGCTCTTTCCTTGCGCACCTTTCCGGTTGGCTTTCCTGCCTTCAAAAGAAGGGGCGCGCCGGTAAAAAGCGCGCCTTGATATAAGGGGGCACGGATGCCCGTGCCGGTTATGCCTGATATTGCTGCACCAGGGGCTTGTGGTGATTATTCATGTGAGATGCGCGTGCCCAGGGCCTGAAGGAACTGCGCCATCCATGCCGGATGCGCCGGCCAGGCGGGGGCGGTGATCAGGTTGCCGTCGGTGTGGGCGGCATCGATGGGAATGTCGGCGTATTTGCCGCCTGCCGACTTCAGATCGGGCGCGCAGGCCGGATAGCAGGACACTTCCCGGTCGCGCACGATGTCCGCCGCCGCCAGGATCTGCACGCCATGACAGATGGCCGCGATGGGCTTGCCCTGCTCGTGAAATGCCCGCACCAGATCGATCACCCGCTGATCAAGCCGCAGGTATTCCGGCGCGCGCCCGCCGGGGATGACCAGCGCATCGTAATCATCGGCCTTGACCTTGTCGAAATCGGCATTCAGGGTGAAGTTATGCCCCGGTTTTTCGGAATAGGTCTGATGCCCCTCGAAATCATGCACGGCGGTGGCGATCTGATCCCCCGCCTTCTTGTCCGGACAGACGGCATGCACCTCATGCCCCACCGCCTGCAGTGTCTGGAACGGCACCATGGTTTCGTAATCCTCGGCAAAGTCGCCGCAGAGGAGTAGGATCTTCTTGGCCATCTCGCTTTCCTCCCTGATGGTGAATGAAGCGGACACGTTCATGGTTCTGGCCTGCCACGCGCACAGGGTATCGCAGCCGCCGGCGCTTGCCCAGAGCGGGAAAGGGTGAGGCCATAATTATGACAATCTGGCAATGTTCATCTATTAGCGTGCTGCGGGGGCGCCTCGCCCACGTTTTCGCCAGACCGCAAGGGCTTGCGAAACCGGGCGCCAGCCGAGGGGAAGATCGTGAGCAAGGGGACGGTCAGCGAAGTTCATGCGTTTACACCACCGCCGGAGGATCCGGCCCGCGCCGGCGGCATTCTCACCATCGATCTGGGCCAGGTCGTTGCCAACTGGCGCCATCTGAAGGAGAAGGCGGCAAGCGCCATCTGCGCCGCCGTGGTCAAGGCCGATGCCTATGGCCTTGGCGCGGTGCCGGTCGCGCAGGCGCTGTTTGATGCCGGATGCCGGCATTTCTTCGTGGCCCTGCCGCAGGAGGGCGCCCATCTGCGCGCAGCTCTGGGGGCGGAGGCCAAAATCTGGGTCCTCAACGGCTTGTTGCCGGGAGAAGCCGCCTTCTATGCGGACCATGGGCTGCGGCCGGTGCTGTCTTCGCTGCCGGAGGTGACGGAATGGGCCGCCTTCTGTCGCATGCGCGAGATGCGGCTGCCGGCGGCGGTGCATGTGGATACCGGCATGAACCGCCTGGGCCTTAACCTCGATGAGGCGCACAGGCTGGCGGGCGATCGTGATCTGCTCGGTGCCTGCCGGCTTGAGCTGGTCATGAGCCATCTGGCCTGTGCCGATGAACCCGGTGATCCCATGAATGAGCGGCAGCGCGAAACCTTCGCCGAGATTCGCGCTCTTTTCCCGGATGTGCCCGCCTCGCTGGCCAATTCGGCCGGCACGCTCATCGGTTCGGCCTATCATTTCGACATGGTGCGCCCCGGCATTGCCCTGTATGGCGGCAATCCTTTCTCCGACAGGCCCAATCCCATGCGGGCGGTGGTCTCGCTTTATGCGCCCGTGCTCATGGTGCGCCGCCTGCGCAAGGGCGAAACGGTGGGGTATGGCGCCACCTGGCGGGCGGAACGGCCATCGCGGGTTGCGGTGCTGGGGCTGGGCTATGCCGACGGCTATTTGCGTTCCTTGAGCTGGCCGGCGCGCAATGGTCCGGCGCAGGTGATGATTGGCGGGCATTACGCCCCGGTGATCGGGCGCGTGTCCATGGACAGCATCTGCGTGGATGTCACCGATGTTCCGGAGGATTTCGTGGAACGGGGCGTGCGGGCGGAAGTGCTTGGCCCCAATGTGACCGTTGATGAGGTGGCCAAATGGGCCGGCACCATTTCCTATGAGATTTTGACTTCCCTGGGAGGGCGCTATACACGTCTGTACGTGCCGGCGGGAAACGGCGCGCGGTCGTGATCCCTTCTCGCCGGTGCTCAGGAACGATGCGGACGTCTCGCCGGAAGGGGGAGGCGGGCACGTCCGGCCAGCCGGGAGTTCAAGGGACGATCCGTGAATCCGCTCGCCCAGATAGGCCGCGTCGTGCTGCATCTGCTCGCAGAGACGGGCCGGCTCGCCTTTTTCCTGAAAAACGCGCTGCTGATCGGGCTGACGCCGCGCTGGTATCCGCGGCAGATTCTCATCCAGATGATCCGGATGGGCTATAACTCCCTGCCGGTGATCGGATTGACGGCCTTTTTCACCGGCGGGGTGCTGGCGCTGCAGATCTATATCGGCGGCACGCGCTTCAATGCCGAATCACTTGTGGCCTCCATCGTCGCGCTCGGGATTACGCGCGAGCTGGGGCCCGTGCTTGCCGGGCTGATGGTGGCCGGGCGTGTTTCCGCCGCCATCGCGGCGGAGCTTGGCACCATGCGGGTGACGGAACAGATCGATGCGCTTGTGACCCTCTCCACCAATCCCTATCGCTATCTGGTGGGGCCACGCATCGTCGCCGGGGTGATCACTTTGCCGCTTCTGGTGATCATCGCCGATATCATCGGCATCATGGGCGGCTATATCGTCGGCACCCGCTCGCTGGGCTTCAATGCCGGCGCCTATCTGAAGAACACGGTTGATTTCCTCGAGATGCAGGATATCACCTCCGGCCTGATCAAGGCGGCGGTCTTCGGTTTCATCATCGCACTGATGGGCTGCTATCACGGCTTCAACTCGCGCGGCGGCGCCCAGGGCGTGGGCCGCGCCACCACCAATGCGGTGGTCTCTGCCTCCATCCTCATTCTCGCCGCGAATTACGTGCTCACCTCGTTGTTGTTCGCCGATTGAATCCATTTCTCAAAAGCCAGGGCCATGAGCGAAAAGCAGACACATGCCGCACCACCCCCGGACGATATCCATGTGGAGCTGAAAGGCCTGCGCAAGGCCTTTGGCGACAAGGTGGTGCTTGATGGCATTGACCTGAAGGTGCGGCGGCGCTCCTCGCTGGTGGTCATCGGCGGTTCCGGCACCGGCAAGTCGGTCATGCTCAAGTGTCTGATCGGCCTTCTGGAGCCGGACGGCGGGCAGGTGATCATCGACGGTGAGGACACCACCCACTTGAGGGGCCGCGCGCGCGATCGCGTCATGCGCAAGTTCGGCATGCTCTTTCAGTCCGCGGCCCTGTTCGATTCCCTGCCCGTATGGGAAAACGTGGCCTTCGGCCTTATCCAGGGCCGGGGCATGCGCCGGCGGCAGGCGCGGGAAAAGGCGATCGAGACCCTGGCCAAGGTGGGGCTGGGGCCGGAGGTGGCCGATCTCTATCCGGCGGAGCTTTCCGGCGGCATGCAAAAGCGCGTCGGTCTGGCGCGGGCGATCGCACACCAGCCGGACATCATCCTCTTCGACGAACCCACAACGGGGCTCGATCCCATCATGGCCGCCATCATCGACGAACTCATCGTCTCCACCGTGCGAGATGTGGGCGCCACTGCCATTTCAATTACCCATGACATGGCCTCGGTGCGGCGCATCGCCGATGAAGTGGCCATGATCTACAAGGGCCGCATCATCTGGCACGGCCCCGTCTCCGAGATCGACCATTCCGGCAATCCTTACGTCGATCAGTTCATCCACGGGCGCGCCGAAGGCCCGATCAAGATGGACGTTTCGCAAAAGTGAACCTGTTCAGCTTGCGTCAGAATGACGCATTTTTCTTGTCGACACACATTACACACCACCTTCCCTGGATGTTCGGGACAAGGATCCTGCACAGCACCCCCATCGTCATACCGGCGAAAGCCGGTATCTAAGGCCACAAACGCATGAGTTTGCGGCACGAGACCTAAGGCTTTCACCCAAGCGAGTCCGAGGAAATTCAGAAAGCGTGCTGTTGCCGTCAAATTGACCGAGGAAAAAAGCTTTCCATGAGTTGGAGCTAGTTGTTTAACTCATTGATAAACCATAATAAAGTGTCATTGCCGGGCCCCGTCCCGGCAATCTAGGGCCACGGATGATGTGGTTTTGGTTAGCGATGGCATTTGCCAACAGGCTTGGTCTGAACCGTATGTTCTTTGATGGAAAGTTCCTCTTGAAAGTCAGAGCCCGGAAGAACCGTTTCTACTTGCCATTCCTGCATGCGAAAAACGCCCCTGGATGCCCGGGACACGCCCGGGCATGACGTAACATGTTGATATTTAAGATAAAAACAACACACTCCTAGTTTGGGCGATGGTGGGAGAATGACTTGGTAAAAGCATCTATGAGGGGTGACGAAAAATACAGCGATTTTGTGTCGTGTAGTGTTCAAACCATAGCCCCGCATGGCCGGGGTATGCTAGGCCTCTCTTGGGGTGCTGATGCATTTGCATTCGGGATTTGTCTGCTTCATGGCGCGCAATCGCACATCGTTTATCTGTCAGGCCTGCGGGGCCGTGCATCCGCGCTGGGTGGGGCGGTGCGATGCCTGTGGCGAGTGGAACACCCTCGTGGAAGACACCAGCGCCACCGCCCAGCCGCTTTCCGGCGCCAAGGGCAAGCGCCTGCCAAAGGGAAGGGCGCAGGCCTTGCAGCCGCTTTCCGGTGGAGGGGAAAGTCCGCCACGCTTGAGCACGGGGCTTGCGGAGCTGGATCGCGTCGCCGGCGGTGGTCTTGTTCCGGGCTCGGTCATTCTCATCGGCGGCGATCCCGGCATTGGCAAGTCCACCCTTCTTCTGCAGGCTCTGGCCGCCATGGCCGAGAACGGACGGCGCTGCGTTTATGTCTCCGGTGAGGAGGCGCTGGATCAGATCCGCCTGCGGGCGCAGCGGCTCGGGGTGGCGCAGGCGCCGGTGCAGCTGCTGGCGGAGACCAATGTCGCCGACATCATCGCCACCCTCTCCGACGAGGGAGCGCCGGATGTGGTGGTCATCGATTCCATCCAGACCCTGTGGTCGGACGTGATCGAATCGGCGCCGGGAACAGTAACACAGCTGCGCGCCGGCACTGAGGCCCTCATCCGCTTTGCCAAGAAAAGCGGCACGGTGATGCTGCTGGTGGGGCACGTGACCAAGGAGGGGCAGATCGCCGGTCCGCGCGTGGTGGAGCATATGGTGGATACGGTGCTCTATTTCGAGGGAGACCGCGGCCATCAGTATCGCATTCTCCGCGCGGTGAAGAATCGCTTCGGCCCCACGGATGAGATCGGCGTGTTCGAAATGGCGGAAAGCGGCCTCATTGAGGTGCGCAATCCCTCCCTGCTCTTTCTGGGCGACAGCGGAGAGCGGGCGGCGGGCTCCGCCGTTTTCGCCGGCATGGAAGGTGCGCGTCCCCTTCTGGTGGAGGTTCAGGCCCTGGCCGCCCCCACGCCGCTGGGCACGCCGCGACGGGCGGTCGTGGGCTGGGATGCGGCACGGCTGGCCATGATCCTCGCCGTTCTGGAAACCCATGCCGGGGCCCGCTTCGCCGGGCATGATGTCTATCTCAATGTGGCGGGCGGTCTGAAAATCCGCGAACCGGGGGCTGATCTCGCGGCAGCGGCGGCGCTGGTCTCCTCGCTCAGTGGTCAGCCGCTGCCGGCGGGCATGGTGATATTTGGCGAGATTGCCCTTTCCGGTGTCATCCGTCCGGTGGGACATGTGGAACAGCGCTTGCGCGAGGCGGCCAAGCTGGGATTTGCGGAAGTGCTCACCGCCCCCCTGCCCCGCCGGCCGAAGACGGAAGGGCTGAACATCCGCGAAATCGGCCATGTCACGGATCTGGTGGCCATGATCGCAACCGGAGGCGGCGGGGGCTCATGATCGATCCTGCAAGGCAGGCCTGTCAATAACGCCACAGGACAAATGGCGCATTTCCTTAGCGGAAGGCGATCAGGCTGCCGTCGTTGGCAAGCACATAGAGGGTGGCATTGGCGATGACAGGGGCGATGAAGGCTTTTTCGCCGATGTCATGCTCGTTCATCAGCTGCCCGGTCTGGGGCGAGAATTCGGCAAGCACGCCCTTGGAGGATACCGCAAGCAGACGGCCGCCGCCCATGACCGGGCCGCTCCAGGCGCCTTCCGGCATGGCGATTGTCCAGCGCACGCCGCCGGTGCGGCGGTTGACAGCAGAGAGGCGCTTCTTTCCGGTAATGACGAACAGATAGTCTCCGGCAAGCCAGGGTGTGTTGCGCCCGCCGGTGCGCAGGCTCCATACCTCCTGTCCGCTGCGCAGGCGAAAGGTGGTGAAACTGCCGGCCGCCGGAATGACATGCACAAGTCCCTTGTAGATCACGGGGCGGCCGGCGATGTCGCTGATGGCATCCGGCGCGCCGATGTTTTCCGACCACAGGCTGGCGCCTGCCGGCGTGAAAGCGGCGACATCGCCTGTGGAGAAAGGCGCAACGACCACGCCCTCGCCCACCGCCGGCGCCGAGGCGGAGATGATGGAGGCGCGGGCCCTGTCTCCCTGCTGGCGCCATTGTTCCGCACCGCCCGCAGCGGAGAGGCAGTAAAGCGTATTGCCAAGGTCCCGCACATAGATGCGGCCACTGGCCACCACCGGCGCGGTGCGAAACGGCATCTCCAGCTTCTGTCGCCAGAGCACGCGGCCCGTGGCCGGATCAAGGGCCACAACCTCGCCAAATCCGGTCGCGGCATACAGCGCGCCGCCATCGGAGCAGAGCCCGCCGCCAAACCCCACATCCGCATCCTCGCCCTTGGGCACAAGGGAGGTGCGCCACAGCCGTTTGCCGGAGGCGGCCGACAGGCCCGTGACATTTCCCTTGGCATCCAGCACGAAAATGCGCCCGCCTATGACGATCGGGGGCGCGGAGAGGCTGCCATCGGAATCAGAACCCACTCCGGCAGAAACCGAAAAGGCCTTGCGAATGGGCCGGCCGAGCGCGAGATTGTGATTGGCATTGCTGGCGCGGCCGCCGGGCTGGGCCCAACTGGTGTTGCGCACCGCCGGCGGCACCACGACCGGCTCGTCAGAGATGCGCGCGCCGCTGGTTGCGAAAATGTCCTCGCGCTTGCCTGGCAGGCGCACGTCCTTCTCGCCAAGCAGGCCTTCCACGATCTCGCTCGTCTGCGAACAGGCAGAGAGAACAGCCCCGCCCGCCGCGGCGGCCAGGCCGCGCAGAAGGGTGCGTCTGTCGCTGCGCATAGTGGTCATTGCGCACTCTTCTGCTGCGAATCGCCGCTTGCCTTGCCGCCAGCCTTGGCTTGTCCGGCTGGTGTGGCCGGTTCTGCCATTGAGGCCGCCTTGCCGTTTTCGTCGGCGGCAAGGCGCGGCGTGATCGTTTCCATCAGGATGCGGGCGCGCTGACGGGCGCCGGGCGGCGTTTCCGGATCCAGCAAAATCTTTTCGGCGAGATTGCGCGCCGTTTTCAGATCACCGGCACGCCAGGCGGAAAGGGCAAGAATTTCCCAGGCCGCGGCCCGCCAGGGGCTTCCGGGCACATCAAGCCCGCCAAGCAGTTTTTTCAGGCTCTCGTGATCGGCGGTATCGACAATGAGCCAGGCATGGCGGATGCGGGCCGCATTGCGCAGGGGCAGATCGAGCGATTCGTCCTTTTCCACCTTTTCATAAAGGGCGATGGCATCCTTTATTTTTCCCGCCTTGGCATCGAGGGCGGCCAGCTTCAGGCGCGCTAGAGCCGCCGCCCCCTTGTGCGATCCCTCGGCGAGCGCGGTGAGCTTCAGGCGGCCTTCCTCCTGCTTTCCGGTGACGAGGAGATCAAGGGCGGAGGCATAGGCCTCGCCTGCGGCCTGCGCCTGTTTGGTCTGATAGTACTGCCAGCCCTTGTAGCCGGCCACGGCGGCGACGATGCCGAAGGAGAAGGCTATGAACCAGTTGCCATAGCGCTTCCAGAGCTTTTCCAGCTGCTCGCGCCTGAGCTCCTCGTCGACTTCACGCAGGAGGGCATCTTCTTCGCTCATGATCCCGTGCCCCAAGTTCGGCCCTGAAATCCGGGCTCCGCATCCATGAGGGCGGAAAGCTCTCCCGCCCGGCGATCGCGGCTAAACTAGTCTCTTGGCGGGATCATGGCAATCTCCGGTTTTTCATGCCGCCGGACCTGATCAGTCGAGGCCATAGACATGATCCTCGTCGGGGAAGGTGCGGCTGCGCACCTCATCGGCATATGTGGCGATGGCCTTCTCGATGGCGCCGGCGAGATCGGCATAGGTCTTGACGAACTTTGGCGGACGCGGATTGAGGCCGAGCATGTCCTCCATGACCAGGATCTGACCGTCACAGGCGGGCGAGGCGCCAATGCCGATGGTGGGAATGGGCACCTGCTCGGTGATGCGGCGGGCGAGCGGTTCGGCCACCGCCTCAATGACCACGCAAAACGCCCCGGCCTCGGCCACGGCCTTTGCGTCCTTCTCAATGGCGGCCCATTGCGCCTGCTTGCGCCCCTGCACGAAAAAGCCGCCCAGGGCGTTGACCGACTGAGGGGTCAGCCCGATGTGGGCCATGACCGGAATGCCGCGTTCGACGAGAAAGCGGATGGTCTCGGCCATGCGCACGCCGCCTTCCAGCTTCACCGCGCCACAGCCCGTTTCCTTCATGATGCGGGCGGCGTTGCGGAAAGCCTGCTGCGGGCTTTCCTCATAGGAGCCAAAGGGCATGTCCACCACCACCAGCGCATGCTTGACCGCGGAGGCCACGACGCGGCCATGCACGATCATCATCTCCAGGGTGACGGGCAGGGTCGAACCATGGCCATAAAGCACCATGCCCACCGAATCGCCGACGAGAAGCAGATCCACGTGCGGGTCAGCCAGGCGGGCGGTGTGGGCATGATAGGCGGTGAGCGCAACGATCGGTTCTCCGCCCTTGCGGGCGGCGATGCGCGGGGCGGTCATGCGGCGGTTTGGGCTGTGGGTGCTCATGGCGATACTCCGCGAAGATACAAGGCCGGGAAAGGGTCTTGATGAGGGCGGCCTCTTGTCGGTTCGTGCTGGCCGGAATATACCAAGGCGGACAGCAGGCGGCGATCATCCAAATGGCCCTGCGGCGAAGCGCGCGGGGCGGCAATGCCAGAATGCGCCGCCGATGGGACGAACATGAGGATGGAGGCCCCGATCGATGACTGTTTCCGCAACACGGCTTCTCGTCACCTCCCGCTCCCGGCTCGTGCAGCTTTCGCTGGCGGTGGCCGGCTCCCTGTTGCTGTGGCTTTCGGCCAAGGTGCAGGTGCCCTTCTATCCGGTGCCGATGACGATGCAGACCTTCGCCCTTCTCCTGCTGGCCGCGAGCACGGGGCGCATAGGCGTTGCGGCAGTCGCGCTCTATCTGCTGGAAGGGGCCTTTGGCCTTCCCGTCTTTGCCGGCACGCCGGAAAAGGGGCTTGGCCTTGCCTACATGACCGGGCCGACGGGCGGCTATCTCCTCGGCTTTCTGCTGGCGGCCGCCTTTGTCGCCTGGATGGCGGAAAAGGGATGGATGCAGGGCTTTGTCTCCCGTCTTGTGGTCATGGGCATCGGCGCCGCGCTCATTTATCTGCCGGGGCTGGCCTGGCTGTCCGCCTTCATCGGATTTGACAAGGCCGTCGCCTTTGGCCTGATGCCGTTCATCTATGGCGATCTGCTCAAGGTCCTGCTCGCTGCCGTGGCCCTGCAGGCCGCCTGGCGCCTGAAGAAGGCGTGAGCTTTCACCCCGCCTGGGCTGTTTTCTGCAACGGATGGGCGCCGATGTCGCCTTCATCACAGGATCCGGCGCTCTGCCCGCCACAGCCGGTGGCGGGCGTGAGCGTGTGTGTCATCCGTGACGATTCGGTGCTTCTTGTACGGCGGGCACATCCGCCATGGCCGAATGTATGGAGCCTGCCCGGCGGCAAGGTGGAGCTGGGCGAGCCGGTGCGCACCGCCGCCTTGCGCGAGCTGCGCGAGGAAACAGGGGTAACCGCTGAGATCGTGCGCCTGCTCGATGTCATCGACATCATCCACAAGGATCCGGAGGGGCGCATTCTGGATCACTTCGTGCTCACGGTTTTTGCCGCGCGCTGGGTACATGGCGAGCCTGAGCCCGCGAGCGATGCGGACGAAGCCGCCTGGATTCCCATCGAGGTGCTGGATGAAATCCGCCTCACCCCCGGCACGGCGGACCTGATCCGCCGCGTGGCGGCCGATCTTGCCGAGGATGACACCGCCCTCGGCTGAACGGATCATCACATTGGCCTTAAGTTGCCGCGGGTTCGTGGTTGTCTTCGCCGGAATTAACCCTTTTTTCACGGATCGGTGGCCCCAGGCCGCAGCTGGGGGTATCTATGATCAAGACCAAACCAGGAGCGTCAGAGCGGAAGGAACGTTAAGGCTCCAAGACGATGCGTGACGGAGGCACAAGGGACGTGACGCGCAGATTCGACGACTGGGCCACGCAGGCAGAAGAGGCCATGGGCGAACAGAAAACGCGGCATGCCGCCCTGCGCTACATCGTGGAGGCCTGGGAAGAGGCAGTCTATGACGGGCTGCATCCCGATCAGGTGGCTTCCGCCGCGCTGTTCGCCGCCGTCTCGGAGATGGTGACCGCCTATGGCGAGGAAGCCGTGGCCCGCATGCTGGAGGATTTGCCGGAGCGGATTCGTCGCGGCGAATTCACGCTCTACTACTCCCGGCAGTGAGCTTAAGCCACCAGCAACGGCAAAACGGATTTTTCAGCATTCCGAACCCCTCGAAGAGACCCGCACCCAGCACCGAGAAATCCAAAAGGGCCCGGCCGGATCACTGGCCGGGCCTTTCGCGCGGCAGCGGCACGGCGAAGGTGCGCTTCATCCGTTCTTCGGAAGAGGAGAGTTTTTGTTTTCCTGTTCCCTGCAGAAACGCCGGCAAAGGAATGCGGCGGCATTGCGTCTGGCGCAGGGTGTTTAGCAATCGCGGCTCCATGCCGGGATAGGGCGCATGCACCTTCACCACAGCCAGAACCGTTTGGGTGGCCATCGGGATGAACAGACTGTCGCCGCGGATGGTGGCGGTGCGCAGCCCCGTGTTGGTCATGTCAGATCCCGCCGCGGCATGGGCAAAGATCATGCGCATTTCCCGGCCGAGGGCATGACGATCATCGAGGGCGAAAACGACGCTGCCATCTGGGCCATAGGCGGCGATCGACCAGTATCCGCCATCAAGTGGAGCACGAATTTCCACGGCCTGATCGCCGGGGCGGATGAGACAGAGGCCAGCCCGCGTGCCTTGTGGCAAGGGTCTGAGAAATTCGGGCTCCTTGCCCGAAGGGAGCAGCACGAAGGTGTTTTCCGCGCCCAGGGCCGCGGCCTGTTCAAAGAGACCGGCCATGATCCGTCGCGGTAGCCAGACGGCCAGCCCGGCATGCACGGCAAGTGCACCGAGCAGCACCACGAGGGTCCAGAAAGCAAAATCCCGCAGCTTCACGAGCAGCCCTCCCTGATGATCCGCGGCATCGTCAGGGTGTTCAGGCGTTCCCTGAGCAGGGGGCTGATGCCATGAAGAGACAGGATGATGCGAAAGTGGCCTTCCCTTGGCGTTGGCAGCCAGTTGCCGGACTGAAACAGCCGGCTGATTGCCACTGAAACAGAGCCGTCAGGCAGGATCATCGCATCTTCCGAGGAAAGGGAGGCAGCGCTTTGCATATGTGCGTCATCATCGACGGCCTCGATGTTCAGGCTCCACCACCGCGTCGGTGGCAAGCGGCCGGTAAGGCGATAGACGCATGCGGCGGAGAGGACACGGCCTTCATCATCGCTTTCTGCGATGAATACAGTGCTCAGAAAGCGGCTGGGCGGCAGGCGATCCTGAAGAAGAAAATGAAGCCGTGCATAGGGCCAGGAATCCGGATCAGCCGGGTTCTTCCAGCTTCGCCAGACCCCGGATTCAACGGCTCCGAGGCCGTCAGTGCCCGAAAGGGTATAAAGGCTCGTCACTCCCAGCAGGGCCGAGAGCACCAAGGCGATGGTTATCCTGACGAGCTCGCTCAAGACCTTTCGCCCCCGCTCGGCCTGCCCCATCAGGGCGCGGCGCGGCCCTGTTGCATGGCCGGCAAGACCATGTGCATTCCCTTTCGGCAACAGGTGTAATCGCTGCGCTGCCCTTGCGCAACAGGCCGGCGCATTGAAACGCGTTGCTTGAAAAAGACAGTCGCCAGCCCCGATGGCATCTTCAGCGGAAGATGCTCCAGAACTTGCGTACCTTGCGGGCATTGCGGCGCGCACGCGTGCGGCGCGCATCGTTGCGGGCGCGGAAGTTTCTGGCCGGCCGCACGCGGCGATTGTCTGTACGGAACAGGCTGAACATGTTGCGCAGGGTGCTGACCACCGGATCCTTGCGCACACGCCGCAGCTTGCGCCGTTTGCCGGATTTTTGCAGGGCGGCGGTCTTCACGCCTTTGCGCGGATGCACATTGAGTTTGCGTGATACACCCTTGGCGGCAGCAACTCCGGCGGCGGTTGCACCGGCGGACAACAGGATGTCGCCTTCGCTCAATGCCGCCACGGCATCAGGCCCGGCCTGTGCCGCATCTCCGGTGGCGGGTGAGGATCCCGTGCTTCCGCGCAGACCTTTCAGGGTTTCGCGCAATGCAGCATAGGCCTTGCGATGGTCCTTGCTGACGGGAACGCCCGGCAAAGGCAGCGGCGGCTTGTCAGCCAGGGCATAGGTCATGAACTCCTTCCAGGTCTGCGCCGGCAGGGAGCCGCCAGTCATGCGTCGGGTGGGCGTGTAGTCGTCGTTGCCGAACCAGATGCCGGTGACGAGGTGTCCCGTGTAGCCGATGAACCAGGCATCGCGATAGCTGGAGGTGGTGCCGGTTTTGCCGGCCTGCGGCGTGAAGCCGAGGAAGGCGCGTCTGGCCGTACCCTTGATCGGCACAAGAGACAGCATGCGGTTGAGTTGTTCCACCTTGTCACGCGGCAGGGTCTGTTCCGGCACCGGGCCGTCGCTCGCACGCGAATAGATGAGCGTGCCATCCGGACGGCGGATCTCCAGAACCGTGTAGGGCGTAATACGCTTGCCCCCGTTGGCAAAAGCCGCATAGGCCGCGGTGATGTCTAACACCGTCACCTCGTTGGATCCCAGCGGCATGGAAGGCACAGGCCGGATCGGCGAGGTCAGCCCGGCCTTGCGGGCCGCCTCGATGATCGCCTTGCGGCCAATGCGGGTCATCAGGCGAACCGGCACGGTGTTGTAGGAATGCACAAGGGCTGTGGTGAGTGTCACGCGCCCGTGATAGCGGCGCGAATAGTTGTGCGGCGTCCAGCGCCCGATGGTGATCGGTGCATCATCAATGAGTGAATTGGGCTTGTAGCCGTGCATGAGCGCGGCGAGATAGACGAATGGCTTGAACGCCGAACCGGGCTGGCGCATGGCGTCCGTGGCCCGGTTGAACTGGCTGCTCTCGTAGTCGCGCCCCCCCACGATGGCCTTGACCGCACCTTCGGGTGTAAGCGCCACCAGCGCCCCCTGACTGGCGCGATAGCGCTTTCCGTCCCTGGCCAGGGCTTCCCGGATGACTTCGGCGGCCTTGCGCTGCAGGGCGGGATCCATGGTGGTTTTCACTTCCACCACGAAATTCTTCTCCAGACTGTGTTCCTTCAGGGTCTCGATGGTCTCGCGATAGACCCAGTCAAGGAAATGGTCGGGAGTGGTATCCTGCTTGCCGCCGACGACATGCACAGGCTGGCGCAGGGCCTTGAGCATCTCGCCGGGCGAGATGAAGCCGGCGTCGCGCATGCGGGCGAGCACAACGCTGGCGCGGGCGAGCGCGGCCTCCTTGTGCAGATGTGGGGCATATTTCGAGGGTGCCTTGAACAGACCGGCGAGAATGGCCGCCTCGTGCATGTTGATGTCGCGCACCGACTTGCCGAAATAGAATTGCGCGGCCGCTTCCACGCCATAGTTGCCCGCCCCGAGGTAGGAGCGATCGAGATACATCTTCAGGATCTCGTCCTTGCTCAGGCGGGCCTCGATCCACAGGGCGAGGAAGGCTTCGTGTATCTTGCGGCGGAAGGAGCGCTCCGGGGTCAGAAACAGGTTCTTGGCGAGCTGCTGGGTGAGGGTGGAGCCGCCCTGAACAATGCCCTGGGCTTTGGCATTGGCCACCGCGGCACGCAATGTGCCGATCACATCGACGCCGAAATGATCATAAAAGCGCGCGTCTTCCGTGGCGAGAACGGCCTTGATCAGATGCGGCGGGATCTCCTCAAGCGGCACGGCGTCATCCTGCCGGATGCCGCGGCGGCCGATGATGTTGCCGTTTTCGTCAGTGATGGTGACGGCGTATTGGCGATTGTTGTTCCAGACATCACCCTCGCCCGAGAAGGGCGGCAGGGCGAAAGCAACGAGCACGAAGGCGAAAGCCAGGGAGAAGGTCAGGCCGTCATCGACGATATCCACCAGAAAACGCTTGAAGAAACCGCGAACCCGGAAACGTTCCAGAAACGAGGCATAGGCCAGCCACCCGCGGCGCAACAGAACGCGCGCGGAATAGAGCGCGGCGCTGAACCAGGAATCCAGCATCCAGAAGGCATCGAGGATCATGGCGAGCACGCCACGGCGGCGCGGGCGCGCAGAGGCTTTCTTTCCGGAATCCTCAGATGCCGGCCCATGTGTCTGGCCCGGTTGTTCGGATGGGGTCATGCCATTGGGTTCACGATCGGTCATGCGCACGTCCATTCAGGGCTGTCGTTTGCGGCTCTCGCCCGGGTCGGGCCCTTGGCGGCCCGGCCTTCGCACATCATGCGGCGTCCACGAGACAGGGACAACCTCAGGTGATGCATCATTCGCGCCTGAAACACCCATAACACGAAAAGCATTGCAAAAGAATTGCCGAACCGAAAGGAGCGATACCGCTGTTTCCGGTCGGGATTTCATGCACCATTCCAGGCGATCCCTAGCGCATATTTTCCGCCTTCGCCATGGCACACAGGCGGGATGCATCCCATATTCAATGAGAGAATGTAGGAATTGTGACGGATTTTGCCATCACGCATGGCAAGGAGGCGGCCATGGGCACCATCATCACGGAACCCGCCCTGTCGCAGGCGGTGGGCGTTTTTGATGACCGCAACGATGCCGGCCTGGTGACCGCGGCGCTCATTCTGCGCCATTTCGACGAGGAGACTCTGAAAAATGCCGCGGTGGTTGCCATTCCGGCCGGGGGTGTGCCCGTCGGCCTGATGCTGGCGCGGCGGCTGAACGTGCCCTTCGATCTCATTTTTATCCGCAAGCTGCATTTTCCCGACAATCCGGAAGCCGGCTTCGGCGCGGTGACAGAGCATGGCGCGCTCATGATCAACGAGGCGCTGGCGGCGCGGCTGTCCCGGCAGACCCTGGAGCGGGTGATTGCGCTGGAACGCGAGGCACTGGCAGAGCGTATCCAAACCTTGCGCCGGCATGTGCCGCCCCTGTCCCTGACGGGGCGCACGGCGATTATCGCCGATGACGGTCTGGCCTCCGGCTTCACCATGCTGGCCGCCATCGAGGAGGCGCGGCGCCGTGGGGCGGAACGCGTGATCGTTGCGGTACCCACCGCTTCGGAACAGGCGGCGCGGCGGGTGGCGGCAGCGGCCGATGCGGTCGTTGTGCCCAATTTGCGCGGTGGGCCCTGGTTTGCGGTGGCGGAGGCCTACCGCCACTGGCGCGATCTCACCCTGGATGAAGTGGCGGCGATGCTGGATGCCTGGCAACAGGAACACGGCGAAAAGACCTCGAGCTAGGCGATTGCTGCAAAAAGCAAGACGCAACAGGATGCAAGGCCATGGAGCTGCGCATCGGCACCAGCGGCTACAGCTATCGGCACTGGCGGGGCGCCTTCTATCCCGCCGGGCTCTCGCCGGGCAAATGGCTGCGCTATTATGCCGGCGTGTTCGATACGGTGGAGATCAACGCCACCTTCTATCGTCTGCCGGATGCCGAACGGCTGCTTTCGTGGCGGGAAAAGACGCCCGATGATTTTCTCTTCGTGGTGAAGGCTTCCCGCCTGATCACTCACGTGCACCGCCTGAAGGACTGTGCGGAGGCCCTGCACACGTTTCTTGAGCGTGTCTCGCTGCTTGCGCCCAAGCTGGGGCCCGTTCTCTATCAGCTTCCGCCTTCCCTGCACCGGGATGACGGCCTTTTGCGCGCTTTCCTTGATCTGCTGCCCGAAACCTTCACGCACGTTTTCGAATTCCGTCATGAGAGCTGGTATGCAGACGCGGTGCGCGCCATGCTTGCCAAAAAGGGCGCTGGCTTTTGCATTCATGATCATGGCGGGCGGGAGACGCCGCTGTGGGTTACGGGGCCGTTGCTTTATGCACGCTTTCACGGCATCCGCCGCGGCGTCTGTTATGATGAGACGGATCTGCAGGAAAAGGCGGCACGATTGTTAGCCGCTGCCCGCGAAAGCGGGGTTGGGCGATTGTACGCCTATTTCAACAACGACGCGGCCGCCTGCGCGCCACGGGATGCCCAAATCCTGCGCGCCGCATTGCAGGCCATGAACGCCCCCGCCGGCAAAAACAACTCGCTAGAGCCTTGAAAAAACGGCCTGTTCGAGAAGGATGCCGGATAGGACGTGGACTTAATTCAAAGACGACGATGCCGACCTCAAAGGGCTGGCACGTCGGATTTTATGAGGACACGCCCTAAGCCCTTTCATCCTCTTCACGCTCTTCAAGCAGGCCGGGCAGCGTGAGCTGTTCGCCGGTGCGGGCCGGCGGGCGGAAATGGTGCAGCGCCATCTTCATCTGCCGCTTCATCAGCCCCAGGCGCCTGGCCGCCTTCTCGAAACGGCGGCCAATGGCCCAGGCGTAGGGGCCGGAACCGACCAGCCGGCGACCGAAACGGGGGTCATAGTCGCGCCCGCCCTGCATGCCGCGCACAAGGCTCATGATGCGCACGGCCCGCTCCGGAAAATGATCCACCAGCCATTCCCGGAAGAGGCCGGAGACCTCCGCCGGCAACCGCAGCATGACATAGCCGGCCTGACGCGCCCCGGCGCCGGCGGCCCGGGAGAGGATGGTCTCGATCTCGTGATCGGTGAGCGCCGGAATGACCGGCGCGACCATGACCGCCACGGGCACGCCGGCATCGGCAAGCGCGCCGATGGTCTCCAGCCGTTTCGCCGGCGTGGCCGCGCGCGGCTCCATGATGCGGGCCAGCGCGGCATCAAGCGTGGTGATGGAAATGGCAACCCGCACCAGATCCCGCTTCGCCAGACGGGCGAGAATGTCGATGTCCCGTTGCACCAGCGCTGATTTGGTGATGATCGAAACCGGTTGGCCGAATTCCTCGGCCACCTCCAGCAGGCGGCGGGTGAGGCGATAGCGCTTCTCGGCGGGCTGATAGGCATCCGTGTTGGGGGCGATGGCTATCGGCGCCGGCTTCCAGGCCGGATGCCTCAGCTCCCGGGCGAAAAGCTGCGGGGCGTTGACCTTGGCGCTGATGCGGGTTTCGAAATCCAGGCCCGGTGAAAGGCCAAGCCAGGCATGCGTGGGGCGGGCATAACAGTAGATGCAGCCATGCTCGCAGCCGCGATAGGGGTTTACCGACCGGTCGAAACAGATGTCGGGCGAGGTGTTGCGGGTGATGATGGTGCGGGCCTGCTCCTCCTGAATGCGCGTGGGCAGACGCTCCTGCGCCAGCTCGGCGATGGTGCCCCAGCCGTCATCCACGATCTCGCGCTGCTGGTGTTCATGGCGCCCGCTGCGGGCGGAACGGGCACCGCGGCCCTTGAGCGCACGGGCATTTTCACAGGCGAGCAGCCCCCGGGATTTCGGTGTGGCAATGGGCGTGGGCGCGTTGCTCATGGCTCTTCAAATGCCTTGAAGGATCATTCGCTCTTTCGTGTCGTGGTCGATATGGTTCCAGAAGGAAAAGAACATGTCAAGAACATATCGTGATTATAGCGGGATGGTGAAAGATAAGGGCATTCGCAGCGCCCTGATGCGCCTGTTGGCCAACGCCTCTTGCCAGCCGCGAAACCGGCGGTCATAGTGCTCCTGCTTTTTGGGTGAATCGGAAACGATTCGGGGGCAGAGCATGGAAACAACGGGGCCGGGTGATGTGCGCACCTTGCGCGCACAGCTGATGCTGCCCGAACAGCAGGACTTGTTCGACTACTGGCTTTCCCTGAAAGGGAAGCGGGATCTGCCACGGCGCGAAGACATCTCACCGGCAGCCATGCGCCGGCTGTTGCCGCATGTCAGCCTCATCGAACTGCAAGAGGATGCGGAACACGCGCGTTTTCGCTTGGCGGGCAGCGCCTTGCGCGACATTTTCGGCGTGGAGCTGACGAACCGCACGCTGGCCGATCCCTGCTGGGGCAGACATGCCGAATACTGGCAGAGGGTCTGCCGTCAACTCTGGCAGGAGCGGGCGCCGCTTTTCGGCATGCTGCGCGCACCCGGCGCCGGGCGCGAGCATCTGGTGCTGTTCTGGCTGCGTCTGCCGCTTTCAAGCAACGATGGCCAGGGCCTCATGGCCCTGGGGCTGGACATCGCCCGCTCCGCCCGCGATTCTGGAAAAAGAGGCATCACCGAGGAGGCGGATTCCTTCCTGCTCATGCAGGGCGGCGGGCTTTGATAATCGCCGGCAAATGGCTCATAAGACATGCACATCCGGACTTGAGGGGAGACTCTCCGGACATTCCCTCTTATAAACGCACTGTGAACATTCAGCCCGCTTCGCCGGCAAGGCCGAGGATCTTCAGCCCGAAGGCCTGGGCGAAGGCCACGTCCTTTAAATGATCGAAGCGCCCGGGTTGACCGGCATGGCCGGCGCCCATGTCCGTTTTCAGCAAAAGGAGCGAAGCGTTGCGCTTTTTCTCGCGCAGGCGGGCCACCCATTTGGCCGGCTCCCAGTAGGTGACGCGCGGATCGGTCAGCCCGGCCGTGGCGAGAATGGCGGGATACTCCTGTTCCTTCACGTTATCATAGGGGCTGTAGCTGGCGATGGTGAGATAGTCCTCGCGGCTTTCGATGGGATTGCCCCATTCCGGCCATTCCGGCGGCGTCAGCGGCAGGGTGGGATCGAGCATGGTGCTGAGCACGTCCACAAAGGGCACTTCCGCAATCACGGCGGCGAACAGCTCCGGCGCCATGTTGGCCACCGCCCCCATGAGCATGCCTCCGGCAGAGCCGCCCTGCGCCACGATGCGGCCCATGCGTGTGTAACCTTCCTCGATCAGGTGTTCGGCCACGGAAATGAAATCGCGGAAGGTGTTCATCTTGTGCTCGCGTTTGCCGAGGCGATACCAGCGATAGCCCTTGTCCTTGCCGCCGCGGACATGGGCAATGGCATAGATGACACCGCGATCAAGCAATGAAAGCCGGCTGATGGAAAAGCTGGCGGGAATGGTGATGCCATAGGCGCCATAGCCATAGAGCCACAAGGGCGCGGAGCCATCGAGCGGCGTATTCTTGTGCCACACAAGGGTGACCGGAATAGTTTCGCCATCGTGTGCCGGGGCGAAAATGCGGCGGGTGACGTAATTTTCCGGATTGTGGCCGGAAGGTATCTCCTGCTCCTTGCGCAGGGTGCGTTCCCGGGTGGCCATGTCATAGTCATAGATGCGTTCCGGCGTCGTTGGCGAGGAATAGCTGAAACGCACAAGCGTGCTGTCAAAATCGCGGCTGGCCAGCGACAGGCCAAGGGCGTAGGCCTCCTCGGAAAAGGCGATTTCGTGCTCACGCCCCGTGTGCAGATCGGTGATCACAATGGCAGGAAGGCCGTTTTCCCGTTCCAGGCGGGCCATGTGCGCGGACATGACCAGATGGGAGAGAATGAGCCGCCCCTGCCTGTGGCCGACGATGTCGCGCCAATGATCGCGCCCCGGCTGATCGAGAGGGGTCACCACGATCTTGAAGTCCTCGGCATCATCGGCATTGGTGCGGATGAACAGGGTGCCGTGCGCTTCCTCCACATCATATTCCACCCCGCGCTCGCGTGGCGCGATGAGCACGGGATCCGCCAGCGGATCATCGGCCGGGATGAAACGGATCTCGGAGGTTTCGTGATCATGGGCGTCGATGAGGATGAGCCGGCGCGATGTGGTCTCGGCAATGGAGACGAAAAAGCCGGGATCCGCCTCCTCATAGACGATGACATCCTTTGCGGGATCCGTGCCGATCTCGTGTCGGCAGACGTAGCGGGGGCGGTGGTTCTCATCCAGGCGCACATAGAACAGATGCCGTGAATCCGCCGACCAGACGACATTGCCGCCCGTATCCGGAATGACGTAATCCAGATCCTCGCCCGTGGTGAGATTGCGCAGGCGCAGATCATAATATTCCGAGCCGCGCACATCCGCGCTCCAGGCCAGCCAGCGATGATCGGGCGAGTGTTCGGCGGTGCCGAGGCGGAAAAAGTCATGGGCTTTCGCCAGTTTATCAGCATCGAGAAGAACCTGTTCCGCGCCGCCTTCCCGGGCTGTGCGCACAAGGCGGGGATGCTGAGCCCCCTCGGCATAATGAAAGGCATAGGCAAAGGGGCCGTCCGTGACCGGCACGGTGCTGTCATCCTCGCGGATGCGCCCTCTCATTTCCGCATACAGGCGTTCGCGCAAGGCCTTGGTATCGGCCATCATCGCTTCCTGATAGGCGTTTTCCGCCTCGAGATAGGCGCGAATATCGGCTGGCAGCGCCTCGGGATTCTTCATCACCTCCTGCCAGTTTTCGGCACGCAGCCAGGCGTAATCATCCACGCGCTCAATGCCGTGATGGACACTTTTCACCGGGCGCTTTTCAGCCTTTGGCGGCTTCGGCGTGGTCATGGTGTTCGTTTCCCTGCCGTTAGCGTTCATGGTTTTTCAGATGATCCTGATCGGAGCCCCGCTCATGAGGGCGAAAGAGAAGGGCAGTGCCGTTGATGCAGAAGCGCAGACCCGTCGGCGGCGGACCATCGGGAAAGACATGGCCGAGATGCGCATCACACCGGGCGCAGCGCACCTCGATGCGGCGCATGCCATGGGAGAGATCCTCCCGCTCTTTCAAGGCATCCGCTGAAATGGGGGCGAAGAAGCTGGGCCAGCCCGTTCCGGATTCGAATTTGGCATCGGAAGTGAAAAGAGGAGCCTCGCACACCACGCAATGGTAGGTGCCGGGGCGCTTTTCCGTATACAGGGGATGCGAAAACGGCGGTTCCGTGCCGCACTGTTGGGTGATGCGATATTGCTCCGGCGTGAGTTTCCGGCGGCGATCGTCGAGATCCATGGATACCTCCCGTTCACGCTTTTCATGATAGTGCGCCCTTGCGCCGGTGCAACGGGATTTTGCTCTTCAAACCCTCAAAAACCGCCTTTCAGGACGGCTTGCATTTTCCTTCCCTGCACGCGATCCGAAGGTTTTGCGCGTTCCAATGGGCGGAAATGCCAGTCATTACTCGCAATGGTCGCATTTCATTGGGGCGATTAAACCCTTGTTCACGAGTATCGATGTAGGCTTTGCGCACGTTGGCCATGATGGCCGACCGGGGGAGTGTTTTGTCCGCCATGTCTTTGGAGAAGAACATCGTTCGTCGACCGCAGGCCGGTCAGCCGCGAGGGACGCCGCAGCCCCCTCAAACGGGGCAGACGCCGATGCAGGCACCGGGCGCCATGGCAATGCCTTCATCACAGGCCGGCGGAATGACGCAGGGCATGCCGCAAGGCATGCAGCCACCCCACCCGGCGGGCACCATGCCGGGGGGTGAAGGGCCTGCTGTGCCCTCTTCCACATCACAGCAGACACCACAGATGCCCAACACGGGCGCCATGCCACAGCAGACGCCCCATGGCGCCCTGCGCGGTATTCAGGTCGGCGGGCCACAAGCGGCCGCGCCCAATCAGCCGAAAAACAATGCCTCTCCCAAAGGCATGCCGGGGGCCAGGGCGATGCCGCCGCAGGGGCGGATGCAAACACCGCCTCGCATGGCCGGGCCGGTGACCAATCCGGCGCCTTCAAACGTGCCGCCTCAGGGGCAACAGCCTGTCACACCGGGCATGATGCCGCAGGGCACGTCGCAGGGCATGCCGCCGCATATGGCCGCTCAGAACACGCCTGTCTCTTCTGCTTCTGCTCCGCAGGACGCTGCTCCGGCAGGTGCTGGCATGCATGGTGCCATGCCTGCAGGCAATGCCCCCGCCCAAGGGGCGCAAGCATCTGCCGGCGGCACTCAACCCCCATCACCTCAGGGGCAAATGCCACAGGGCGCCTCCGCACCGCAGACTGCAGAAGCCCGAATGCATGGGCAGGCTCCGCAACAGCAGGCCAAACCGGCTCAGCCGCAGGTTGAGGCTCAACAGCCTGTGCCGCAAGGCACTGCACAGCAGGCTCAGGCCGCTCATGCTCATGCCATGCCGTCCGCGGCCATGCAGGTCCAGCAGGGGGGCATGCAGGCGCAACAGGAGGCCATGGCTCATCCTGCATCTTCCGGCGTGGCTCCGGTGAATACAGCTGCTGAGGAAGACGGCAGCTCGACGGTCAGCCCGGCGCAAACGGCTCAGCCGGCCACTCCGGTGCAAGAGGCTCAGCCGGCCGTTCATGCTGAAAACGAAGCCTCACCGCCTGCGGCTGCTGACATGCAGTCGGAGCAGCCTGTCGCCTCGTCGGAACAGAACGTTTCGGAAAATGCATCGCCAGACTTCGAAACGGCAGCAAACGCCGCAGAAGCGCACTCTGCAATGGCGCATGAGGCGGCGGTGACGGAAGCCGTTGGAGAACCTGTGGAGGCGGCCAAGCCGGAAGCACCGCAGGCCACCAAAAAAGCAGCAAATGATGAAGAAGTCGCAGGCATTGCGTCCGAAGCCGCCGAAGAGGCTGCTTCAGAGGCTTCAGGGACAGATTCGGCGCAGAAGGAGAGCGCCTCTGATGCAGAGCAGGCGGTCAATACGAATGTGACGGCCCAGGCACCGGCGAGCGCATCTGCCGATGTGCATGAGGATGCAGACGCGGCTGAAGAAGAAGATAAAGAGACTTCAGAGGCGGAAGAACATGCGTCATCCGCCGCGGAGTCTCATGAGTCCGATACTGCGGTGAGCGCCGATGCCTTCCGGGCGTTGCTCGGCCGGCTGGAACGCAAGAAGAAAGGCGCTGACAAGACCGCGCCGGCCAAAAAGGAGAATGCGGGCGAAAACCAGGCGGCGCCAACAGCCCAGGCATCCGCAAACGCAGATTCCTCCAAAGCCGCAGGCGAAACAGAATCGACGACAGCTTCGGAGACCACTGGCAGCGCTGAGGCGGGCGCATCCTCCGGTGCGGCGGCAACCGAAAGCGATTCTGCTGTCTTCGATCAGGCGGAAAGCACGAATGTCCCGGACTGGCAACGGGCCTGGGAGGCTCAGAAGGATGCCCTGACGCAAACCAGTGAAACCGTTGGCGGCAATGAGGCATCCTTAGAGAATGCTAGTCAGCCCGGTGAAGATGTCCAGCCCGGAGATAATCAGGAAGCACCGGCCATGGAATCGCCCGGGCAGACGATGCCCCCGGTGCAGCCTACCGAAGCCTCAGCGCCCGGGAGCGCGGCCATCGCGCATGATGGGTCTTCAGCGCCGCAGGCTGATGTAGAAGCGGATGGCAGTGCCGCTGATACATCGCAGCCGGCAGCGGCCGCGACCCAAAATGATCCCGGCTCTTCCTCAGCGGTGTCCATGGAGACCGCGACACCGCAACCAGCCATGAGTGCCGGGCCTGATCCGATGCAGGCGGCAGGCCAGCCTGCTCCCCCGGCCTGGCAGGAAGGTCAGGGCGCGCCCGTTGCCCCGGGCGAGCCGGTTCAGCGCCCCATTGCTCCGGAGCAGCCTGTGACCACACCAGGCGCACCGGAACAATTCGCCATGCCGCCGGCCGGTGATGGGGCTGTTCCGGGTCAGATCCCTGAGGGGCCACAGGCACCGATGATCCAGCCCGTTGCCGCGCCAGGCATGGGTCAGCCCGTGCCGGACATGCCGCAGGCCGCTGGTGCATCGCCCATGATGGGGCAAACACCGGCCATTGACGGCATGACTGGACAACCGAAACAGGAGACGGAAACGAGCGATCCCAAAGTCCTGCAGCGGCTGGAGCGGCTTTTGCGGATCATGGGCATGCCGGACAGCAGGGCGCAGATTGCGGAACGGGCCCTGGCCACCGACGGCATCCTCATCCTCATGGAAGAGGCGGATGTGCCGATGACGGTGCTGGCCCGGCGCCTGTGCCTGATGGAACGCCCGCCGGAGGCCCTGGTCAAGGAAGTGCTCGACCGGGCTGATACGCGTATCCGCGTGGAGGTTCTGGAAAATGCCCGGTTACCTTCCGCCCGTCTGCTGGAGATGGTGGAAAAGGGCGGCCCCGATGAATTGTGTGCCATTGCCCGCCGCCGGCGTTTGCCCGAGCTCGTTTGTTCTGCTCTGGCAAAACGGGGCGAACCTGCCGCATTGCTAGAGCTTGCGCGCAATACGCAGGTGACCTTGAGCGAGGGAATCCTCTTCGATCTCGTCGAAGCCAGCCGGGATGATGAGGAGCTGCAGGCGGCACTCAGCACGCGGGCCGATCTGGTGCCGGCGGTGGCCTTCCGCCTGTTCCGTTATGTGGCGCCGCCGCTGCGCCGGCATCTGATCGGGCGGTTCCTGAGCGATTCCCTGTTGCTGGATGAAGTGCTGGATCTGGTCATGGAGCCGCTGCCGCCGGCGGATACCGATCGGTTGCTGCGCATCGAGGCCATGATCGACACCCTCGCCCAGGGGGATGTGGAGACGGCGGCCATGACCCTTGTGCGCCTTCTCGGGCTGCATGAGAACACGGCACGCTGGGCACTCACCGATCCCACCGGTGAGCCGCTGGTCGTGGTGCTGCGGGTGCTCGGTTATGTGCGCAACACCTTCATGCAGGCGATCACGCGCCTGCTCTCCTCGCCGGCGCTTGCTCTGTCACGTCATCGCAAGGCGGAGGATTTGCAGAATCTCTTTGACCTTCTGTCCTTCAACAAGGCGCGGCTTATGCTCCTTTATTGGGACTGGGATTTCTGGGGCACAGGGCCCTATGCGCCGTTTTCGTCTGCCAGGGAAGATTCGTAAAAGCGTGTCTCATACGCGCATGCCCGCGCCCGTTCTGACAAAGGGCAACCTTCTTGTGCATTGAAGGGCAAAAGGGTTGGCGCTGAACTCTTTCATCATGCGCCCTCCTTGTGCAAGATCGCGAATCGAAGCGTTCATCATTGGCGGATAAGAAATCCATGGCCACCAAATCCGGCAACAACCACAAGAAACACGGGCGCGAGACGAAAAACGGCAACGGCGAGAAAGCCAATCTCGAAAAACTCGAACCGCGCGAAGGGATTGATCGCTGCATTCAGTCTCCCAGCTATCGCCTCGCCTTCGAGGACATGGACTATCTCCATGCCCCATTCCTGCGCGGCACGCGCCTGCTGCTTGAATACAACAAGCCCGAGCGCATCATGCGCGAGCAGGGGGTGCGGGCCACTGTGGTCGTGTTCGGTTCGGCGCGCATTCTCTCCCGGGAGGAGGCGCAACGCCGCCTGCAGGAGGCGGAAAAGGCGCTTCAGATCGCCCCGGATGATCCGCACCGGCAGGAGGCGATGCGCAAGGCGAAGCGGGATTTTGAGATGTCGCACTGGTACGAGGAGGCGCGCCGCTTCGCCGCCATCATCTCCCGCCATGCCGAGGAAGCGGGCCGCGATGATTTCGTGATCATGACCGGCGGCGGCCCCGGCATCATGGAAGCGGCCAACCGCGGAGCATGGGAGACGGGCATGCGCTCCGTGGGCCTGAACATCACGCTGGAGCATGAGCAGCATCCGAACCCCTACATCACGCCGGAATTGTGCTTCCGTTTCCATTATTTCGCCATCCGCAAGATGCACTTCACCCTGCGGGCGCGGGCGATGGTGGCTTTCCCCGGTGGATTCGGCACGCTGGATGAGGTGTTCAAGATCCTCACCCTGGTGCAGACGGGCAAGGCGCGGCGCATGCCCATTGTGCTCGTGGGACGCGATTTCTGGACCCGGCTGATCGATTTCGACTTTCTCGTCGAGGTCGGCACCATAAGCCCGGAGGATCTCGATCTGTTCGAGATCGTGGATTCGGCCGAGGAAGCGGTAAAGGTGATCCGGGATTTCTATGGCGGCAACCCCAGAAAATGGAACAAGCGCTGAAGACGGGCACTCAGCGCGCCAGGGCGTTTGCCGGGATACATCATGAGGAAAGGCGAGCAGGCGCCCGTTAATCTTTCGGCTTTGCCTGCATCAGCTGACGCATCGCCTTGCGGGCAAGAGCATCGACCCGCTCATTCTCGGCATGGCCGGCATGGCCGCGCACCCAGTGCCAATGCACCTCATGCGGCGCCATGGCCTGCAGCAGACGCTGCCACAGGTCGGCATTCTTGACGGGCTTCTTGCCGGCGGTGCGCCAGCCGTTGTTCTGCCAGGTATGGATCCACTCGGTCATGCCTTTTCGCAAATATTCGGAATCGGTGTAGAGATCCACTTCACATGGCTCTTTCAGGGCCTCCAGCGCAGCAATGGCGGCCATGAGCTCCATGCGGTTGTTGGTGGTCTGGGCTTCCGCGCCGGAGATTTCCTTTTCGTGCGGGCCATAACGCAACAGCGCCGCCCACCCTCCCGGGCCGGGATTGCCGGAACAGGCGCCATCGGTGAAAATCTCCACGCGTTTGCGTGGCCGCTCCCCCGTCATGATGCGGCTCCTTTCTCGCCCGCCGCCTTGCGCAACGCGCGCGGCAGCTTGAAGGAGACATGTTCCTCCTTGAGCGCGAGAAGCTCCACGATCGTATCAAAGCGGGTGCGAAAGGCCTCGATCACGCCTTCGACAAGAACCTCCGGCGCCGAGGCCCCGGCGGTGAGCCCCACGGTCATGCCGGGGCGGATGTCCTGCCAGCTTACATCCTCGGCGGACTGCACGAGAAAGGCCTTCTCGCAGCCGCTGCTTTTCGCCACTTCCACAAGACGGCGGGAGTTGGAGGAATTGGGCGCCCCAACCACCAGCACCACGTCACATTGCGGCGCCATCTCCCGCACCACCTGCTGACGGTTGGTCGTGGCATAGCAGATGTCGTCTTTGACCGGTTCGCGTATGGCCGGAAAGCGCCGCTTCAGCTCCTCCACGATCGCCTGTGTATCAAAAACCGAAAGCGTGGTCTGGGTGATATAGGCGAGATTTTCCGGATCCGGCGGCTGAACCGTGCGCGCATCCTCCAGGGTCTCGATCAGGGTGATGGCGCCTTCCGGCAGCTGCCCCATGGTGCCAATGACTTCCGGATGGCCGGCATGACCGATGAGCAGAACGTGTCGCCCGGCCTCGTGATGGCGTATGGCCTCCGAGTGCACCTTGGACACGAGAGGGCAGGTGGCATCGATCCACATCATGCCGCGGGCATCCGCCGCCTGCGGCACACTTTTAGGCACGCCATGAGCGGAAAAGATGACCGGACGGGAAGGATCCGCAATTTCGTCCAGTTCATCCACAAATACCGCGCCCTTGCGTTTCAGGCCATCGACGACGAAGCGGTTGTGCACGATCTCATGACGGACATAGACAGGCGCGCCATAGATCTCCAGCGCGCGCTCCACGATGGATATGGCGCGCACCACACCGGCACAGAACCCCCGGGGCTGGGCGAGAAGGATGCGAACGGGCTGTTCCTTGCCGGATATCTGCACGAGGCACCTCCTTAAGGTCGAATGTGGGTCGGAGGCGAAGGTGCCGTGTGCGGCCTATGACGTCAAGCGTCGTTCATCCATGCGGGAAGGGCAAGCCGGAAAGACCGGCAAATCTATCTGGCCTGCCGAACGATACCTGAATGCTGATAACGGCCGGCCCCGGCTAGCCATTCTTGGCCACGCCGCCGCGAAGACGGCGCAGATAGCCGCTTAAAGGCGCGCGCACATTTTCCGGCAGGGTGTGATAGCACTGCGCGGCCACATCACGCAGCCGGGAGGCCCAGAGGGCATAGGCCCGCCCGCCCATGCTCAATGGCAGAATGTACTGATCCAGCGGCCGTGTGCGATTGGCCCAGTCCTCCTTGTAGGGCGCGGGATTGGCCAGCATGTCATAGGCGGATAACCCCTGCTCCATGCACCATTGCAGCATCAGCCACAGGGCGATCTTGCCGGGCGAATGCGTCCGCAAGCCTTCATCATAGGCAGACAGATAGGCGTGAAAGACGCCGTTGGCGATGGCGCCAAAATCCACGGCGGCGGGGCGGCCGTTGAAGGACAGTTCGGCTATCACCCAGCGGGCATTACCGGTATTCGTTTCCGGCAAGGCCTTGAGAAAGGCAGCAAACCAGGGGCGCTCGGGCAGGGCATCCTCCACCCCTCGCTCCTTGAGCCACTGCCGCTTCCAGCCCAGGGCAACATCGAGCAGTCGGGCAATCTCTCGTGGATCCTCATGCACGATAAAGCGCACCTCGCCGGCCTTGCGCATGCGATTGAGCCGTTTTTTACGCGAACGCCGCGCGGAGGATTTCAGCGAGAGTTCAAAGGCGCGCCAGTCGGAGAATTCTGAGAAATCCACAAGATAGGCGGCGTTATCCATGCCCTTGCGGCAACGGCTGGCAAGCCACGAGGCCACAGGGCCATCTTGGGCCATCAGGCGGAAATCGAGAAAGTCTGCCGGCGCCTGCTTCATGGCGGCTAGGGCGGCCTCCAATGCCGCCTGCCGCTTTTCTTCCGGCATGGGCACGGCGATGATGCCGCCTTCCTGCAGGGCGGGCACGGAAAACCATGTGAGCCTTTTCAAGCCGATGTGGCGGTCCAGCTGCATGGGACAGATCATGAGGGGAGATGCCGTTTCCCGCTCACGCACGATCACGAACCAGGGATGCAGGGACCTCTTCGTCTTACGGCGGTCAGCAGACGTGTCCTCCTCATCCACCGCATGATCGATCCAGGCCCTGATCCAGGGCCAGTCCTGAAACGGGCCGGGGCGGGCACCGGCGGCGATAAGCGCTGTCCAGTCCGCCCTCAGCCTTTCGACGGACCGGATCGTATCGGCAACCTCCACCAGCAGTTCCGGCATGGCGGCATGCTCCCTCTTGCAGGCTTTCGTCATCATCCCGCCCCCTAAAGTGCTTCGCCCCTGTTTGGTTGCGGCCGGCATGGCGGGCCGTTTCATGCCCCCTGCCGGCCGCTGCGTGGTTGTGGTTCCCGGTCGTGCGCCTGATGGTGTTTTGCCTGGTTCTGTGTCCCGTTCGTTTCGGCGCCGGTTACTTGCGCAACACGGGCGCATGCTCCGGCGGCAGACGGCGGATGAAATCGGGCGCATCCTTGTCCACAACGAAGGCCGCCAGCACCTGACGCCGGTTGCCGCCGTCGATGTGCAGCTTCTTGGCGGCCAGTCCGGCGGCGGCGCGCAGGCTCTCGCCAAGAACGCCCGGGCCGGTGTCCTTTGGCTCCACGCCAAGGCGCCGGCGCAGCAGACCGTTGGCATAAAGTGCGCCATAGCGGCGGATGGTTGCTGGATGGTGATATTCCGTCTGCAGGGAGACGTTGAGATCACCAAGGTTGTCCACCGAATGCGGCCACAGATAGGGGAAGCTCACGCCCTGCCCCGGCGCCAGCTCATAGGAATCACCGCCGCTTTTCCATTCCTCGGGGATTTCGATGTCCTCAAGCGTTTCGCGTAAGATGATCGCCTCGCTCAGCTCATCGGGAACGGGATAGCGCTCCGGATCCCACAGCGTCATGCGCTTGTGTCCGCGAATGTGAAACAGGATCACCTCCGCCACGTCGATGTGCGGCGTCACACGCGCTTCCGGCCCGGAAATCAGCAGGTTGCAGTAGAGATTGCGATAGCTGAAGTTCGGCAGCCGCTCCGCCAGCTCGTCATAGGCCCGCTTGAGCAGCCCATACAGATGCGGCGCGAGATAATAGAGGTTCTCAACCTGCAGCCAGAGCTTGCCGGCCTTGATGAGATCGAGAACGGCATGCCCGTCCACCTTGCCGTCTTCCGATAGCAGGCCCTGAACCCAGTGCTCCCGGCCCTCTTCATCGATATCGACGGTGGAGAGGTTGTAGGACATGGGGCCGGCCGCGGCGGCGCGCTCGATGATCATGGCCAGATGCTCATCCGTCATCATGGCCAGATCGGCCAGCGCATGCTCGAAGATGATGGGCTTGTCATGAATGCCCTCAAAGGCCTCCACGCTGTCCCGGATCAGGTGGGCGGCCTGCAGATTCATCTCGAAGTGTGTCATTTTCGGATCCCCTTTCCTCGTGCGACACCTATCGCCCCTGATCATTCCAAGAAGCATGCCAGTTTCACTTGGCGGAAAGCGCCGGAACGTCTGTCGATTGAAAGCCTGTGTGTTTTCCGGGATTTGACGAACGTGGCGCTTGACTTGGCAAAAAGGCGCAGACAGTCTTTCTCTTGGCAAATCCCGATGATCCCGCGCGGGAGAGAGCGCCAAAAGGGATGTATCGTTTTGCGCGTGTTGCAATTCGATACAACCATGCGGCGCCGCCGAAGGAGCAACCGCCCCAGGAAACTCTCAGGCAAAAGGACCGCACGGGAGATGGGAACTCTGGAGAGTGGTTGTCTCTGGTGCGAGCGGGAACCGACAGGTTTCCCGCACCGGGGATCAACCCACCGAAGGGGGTAAGCCCGTTGCGCTCAAGCCGCGGGTGATTCTCTCAGGTTCCGGACAGAGTGGGGCAGCCAGCGTAGGCCATACATTTCCCTGCCGTTTGGATGGGATTGGTCTGTTGCGACTGCCACGAAGTGATGGCGCGGAGGCTTGGAAGATCTCGCGCCCGCTCTGAAGGAGCCTGACATGGCCGCTGACAGTGAAAACCTGAAGAAAACGCCCCTGTTTGCGCTGCATGAGCGCTTGGGCGCGCGCATGGTGCCCTTCGCCGGTTATGCCATGCCGGTGCAATACGAGGGCATCATCGCCGAACACCAGCACACGCGCGAATCCGCTTCTCTCTTTGATGTCTCCCACATGGGGCAGGCCTCTCTCGTGGGGCCGGACTGGGAAACCGTGGCCGCTGCCATGGAGCGGCTCAATCCGGCAGCGCTGAAGGAGCTTGCGCCCGGGCGCATGCGCTATGGTTTCCTGCTCAATGAGGAAGGCGGCATCATCGATGATCTGATGGTCACCCGCCCGCCGCATGAGGACGGGCGGCTGATGGTGGTGTTCAATGCCGCCCGCAAGGATGTGGATGCGGAGGCATTGCGCGCCGTGCTGCCGGAAGGCGTGGAACTTCTCATGCACGAAGACCGCGCGCTGCTGGCCCTGCAGGGGCCGAAGGCGGAAGCGGCGCTGGCCCGCCATTGTCCCGAGGTTGCCGATCTCTACTTCATGGAGGCCATGCCAGCGAAAATCGCGGGCATTGATGTGTTTCTCTCCCGCTCCGGCTATACCGGCGAGGACGGCTTTGAGATTTCCGTGCCCGCGGAGCGCGCGGAAGAGCTGGCCGAGCTGCTCTTGAACGAGCCAGAGGTGAAGCCCGCAGGCCTTGGCGCGCGCGATACGCTCAGGCTGGAGGCGGGCCTGTGCCTTTATGGCAACGACATCGACGAGACCACCTCGCCGGTGGAAGCGGCGCTGACCTGGGCCATTGGCAAGCGCCGCCGCGAGGCCGGCGATTTTCCCGGTGCGGCACGTATTCTTAAGGAACTGGCTGAAGGTCCGGCGCGCAAGCGCGTGGGCTTTGCCATTCAGGGCCGGGCGCCTGTGCGCGCCGGTGCGGAGGTGCTGAACGAGGCGGGCGAGGTGATCGGCCGCATCACCTCCGGCGGATTTGGCCCCACCGTGGGCGGTCCGGTGGCCATGGGCTATGTGGCGGCAGCCTGCGCGGAACAGGGCACGCCCGTGACCCTGCGTTCCGGCAGGCGCGAAGCGGCGGCCACCGTCGCCTCGCCCACTTTCACCCAACCCGGCTACAGGCGCCGCCCGAAGGGGAAGTGAGCATGCGTCAGATGAGGGAGCGAGTGACCAGTCAACGGATGTACAATTTAAGTCCCCTCCCCCTGGCAGGGGGAGGGACAGGGAGGGGGTCGGGCCGCTTGCTCCGGCGGTTGGGGCCCGACCCCCTCCCGGCGCTGCGCATCTGACGATGCTGCGCGCCGACCTCCCCCTATCAGGGGGAGGTGAGAGGGGGAAAGACGTCTCCATGACGGAGTAAGGGAAGCTAGCGGATTTATTGCGGGAGAAACGGTGATGGCGGATATCTACTATACGAAAGAGCACGAGTGGATCAGCGTCGAGGGTGACATCGGCACCGTGGGCATTACGAAGCACGCCGCCGAGCAGCTGGGCGATATCGTGTTCGTGGAAACCCCGGAGGTAGGCACGCAGGTGGAGCAGGGCGGTGAATCCGGCGTGGTGGAATCGGTGAAGGCGGCTTCCGATGTCTATGCTCCGGTTTCCGGCGAGGTTGTCGAGGTCAATCCGGTGGTGAGCGAGGACCCCGGCCGCGTCAACGAGGATCCGGAAGGGCAGGGATGGTTCTACAAGGTGAAGCTGTCCAACCCGGATGAGCTGAAAGACCTCATGGACAAGGCGGCTTATGAGGCCTTCGTTGCCTCGGAGGCGTAAAAAACATCGAAGATGATACCGTCTGGGCCATTTAAGCTTTCCATCTTGCTCGCCCGAACGAGCCGTAGTCGTCCCCTCCCCCTGGTAGGGGGAGGGACAGGGAGGGGGTCGGGCGGCAAGTTTGGACGCCTGTGGCCCGACCCCCTTCCCGGCGCTTGCGCGCCGGACTTCCCCCTGTCAGGGGGAAGAGGGGGTAACTCAGGCGGAAATAAAGACTTGCATCAGGAGCAAGCTGGCCATGACCAAGCCCGATCGCCCCACTTTGCGTGACCTGCAGCCCGGTGCCAATCTCATTCCGCGCCACATCGGCCCGCGCGATGAGGATCTGCCGGAGATGCTCGAGGTGGTGGGGGCCGAAAGCCTCGATGATCTGATCGACAAGGTCATTCCGCCGCATATTCGCACGGAGCGCCCTTTTTGCCTGCCTTCCGGCCTTTCGGAGCGCAATTGCATCTCCGAGCTGCTGGCCATGGCCCGGCGCAACCGGGTGATGGTGTCCATGGTGGGGCAGGGCTATTACGGCTCCATCATGCCCAAGGTCATCCAGCGCCGCGTGTTGGAAAATCCGGGCTGGTACACCGCCTACACACCCTATCAGGCCGAGGTCAGCCAGGGGCGGCTGGAGGCGCTGCTTACCTTCCAGCACATGATTTCCGATCTATCCGGCCTTGATGTGGCCAATGCCTCGCTGCTGGACGAGGCCACCGCCGCGGCGGAAGCCATGGCCATGGCCCATCGCGTCACCCGCGGCAAGAAGGGCAATGTCTTCTTTGTGGACAAGGACATCTTCCCGCAGACCCTGGCGGTGGTGAAAACGCGGGCGGAAAATTTCGGCTTTGAGGTCAGGGTGGGCGATCCCTTCACCGATCTCGATCCGGATGAGGTCTTCGCCGCCTTGTTTCAGTATCCCGGCAGCTCCGGCGAAATCCGCGATTTCACGCCCGTGTGCGACGCGTTGAGACAGGCCGGCGCGCTCTCCATCATCGCTGCCGATATTCTGGGGCTGGTGCTGCTGAAATCTCCCGGAGAAATGGGCGCGGACATTGCCGTGGGCTCCGCCCAGCGCTTTGGCGTGCCCATGGGCTATGGCGGCCCGCATGCCGGTTGGTTCGCCACGCGCATGGATCACGTGCGCCAGATGCCGGGCCGGGTCATTGGTGTCTCACGCGATGCGGAAGGCAGGCTGGCCCTGCGCATGGCCCTGCAAACGCGCGAGCAGCACATCCGCCGCGAAAAGGCCACATCCAACATCTGCACCGCACAAGTGCTGCTGGCCAATCTCGCCGCCTTCTTCGCCGTCTATCACGGCCCGGAGAAACTGAGGCAGATTGCCCAGCGCACCAACCGCTATGCCGAAATCATCGCCACCGCCCTTGCCGAATACGGCTTTGAGGTGGTGAACGAGAGCTTTTTCGACACCATTACCGTGAAGGTGCCGGGCCGTGCGCAGTGGTATGCGGCCCGCGCCCGCGAGCAGCGCATCAACATCCATGTGGTGGATGCCGATCATGTCTCCATCACCACGGATGAAACCACCCGCCGCTCCGAGGTGGTGCGCCTCTTGAAGGTGTTCTTCCCCCATGGCGTGCAGCACCCGGATGAGCTTTATGACATCGATGCGCGCGCCCGGCAGGGCATTCCGGCCAACATGCTGCGCACCGATGAGATCCTCACTCATCCCGTCTTCAACAGCTATCATTCCGAGACGGAGATGATGCGCTATCTGCGCCGGCTGCAGCAGAAGGACATCGCGCTGGACCGCTCCATGATCCCGCTCGGCTCCTGCACCATGAAGCTCAATGCCGCCACGGAGATGCAGGCGCTGAGCTGGCGCGAGTTCGCCCACATTCATCCTTTCGCCCCGCTGGAGCAGGCGCAAGGGTATCAGCAGCTGATCGAGGAGCTGGAGCATTACCTGTGCACGCTCACCGGCTTTGATGCCTTCAGCTTCCAGCCCAACGCCGGCAGCCAGGGCGAATACGCAGGCCTTCTCGTCATCAAGCGCTATCATGCCGAGCGCGGGCAGGGTCAGCGCGATGTCGTGCTCATCCCCACCTCCGCGCACGGCACCAACCCGGCCTCGGCCGGCATGGCGGGCCTGAAGGTGGTGCCTGTGGGCTGTGACGATCAGGGCAACATCGACCTTGATGATCTGAAGAAGAAGGCCGCGCAGCATGAGGAGCGGCTGGCGGCGCTGATGATCACCTATCCGTCCACCCACGGCGTGTTCGAGGAATCGGTGAAGGAGATTTGCGACATCGTGCATGCGCACGGCGGGCAGGTCTATTTCGATGGTGCGAACATGAACGCGCTGGTGGGCTATGTGCGCCCGGCCGAATTGGGGGCGGATGTCTGTCACCTGAACCTGCACAAGACCTTCGCCATTCCCCATGGCGGCGGCGGCCCGGGCGTCGGCCCCGTCGGCGTGAAGGCGCATCTGGCCAAGTATCTGCCGGCGCATGTGGTGGTGGATGGCGTGAACCCGGCGGCCGCGCGCTATGAGGACACCATCGGTCAGGTGGCCGCCGCCCCCTGGGGCAGCGCGCTCATTCTCACCATTTCCTGGGCCTACATCCGCATGATGGGCCCGGAGGGCCTGAAGAAGGCTACACAGGTGGCGATCCTCAACGCCAACTACATCGCCCGCAAGCTGGAGCCCTATTATCCGGTGGTCTACAAGGGCCGCGGCGGCTACGTGGCACACGAATGCATCATCGACCTGCGCCAGATCCGCAAGGAGACGGGTATTACCGTGGAGGACGTGGCCAAGCGCCTGGTGGATTATGGCTATCACGCGCCCACCATGAGCTGGCCGGTGCCCGACACCTTCATGATCGAACCCACCGAATCCGAAAGCCGCGAGGAGCTGGACCGCTTCATCGAAGCCATGATCTCCATCCGCGCCGAAATCGACAAGGTGGCGAAGGGCGAATGGGACCGCGACAACAACCCGCTGAAAAACGCCCCGCATACGCCGCACCTGTTGAACAACGGCGCCTGGCCCTACCCGTATACAAAGCAAGAAGCCTACTTCCCCCTCCCCTGGGTCGAACTTGACAAATTCTGGCCCCCTGTTGCTAGAGTGGATAACGCATGGGGAGATAGGCACCTCATCCCACACTGGCAGAGGGAAGGGGGGAATTAAATATAAGGAATAGGGGGTTAAGCATATGAAAGAAGAAATAGTTAATACTGCTGTTGATATATTAAAAAATGGAAAATATACAATAGATAAAACTAAAGGTATGCCGCTTGCAAATTTATTAAAAAAAATTAAAGAAAAACTAGATAAGCAAAATCCTGATTTAAATATAAAAGAAAGTGCTATATATAAAATATTAAGAGAAGAAGCAAAAAAAGAAGGAAGCAATATTTTAAGTGGCGGGCCTCACAGGGGATATTATTATATAGAAACGGTAGTTGATGAAGAAGAATCTAACGAATCGGATGATTCGCAAGCAATATCTGAAAAGGATTTATATCCTATGGTTGAATTGTGGCTCAGTGAGAAAAAGCAATATGGCGTTATTTCTGAATAATACATAATAAAACTAAAAATAAAAAATGGGGAAATCCTGATATAGTTGGGGTAAATTTATATGATGATTTTGGAATTAGGCATTTGGAGGTGGTGACTATCGAAGTAAAACCAAACCTAAAAGATTGGAGGCAGTATATCTTTGAAGCAGTTTCTCATAAACGTTTTGCGGATAGAGCATATTTTATGTTTTGGGTTACAGAAACAGAGGCTATGAAGGAATTAGAAGAGATGTATATGTACGCAGATAAATATAAGATAGGATTATGTCAAATAACTGTAGAAGAAAAAGATGTGCGGGATTGGGAGAAAAAGACAGAAGGAGAAAAATTAGAAATAATAGATAGTTGTATAATAGAATTATTTCCGGCGCCTATAGATGATGCAAGCATGAGGGAAAAATTATCTTTTTTAAAAAGATTAGGGGTGATAAGCAAGGTACATTTTAATGTATAAGGTATTTTAATATATAAGGTATTAAACTAAAATTATATTAAGTGGTTTAATTTTTTTTGTGATAGCCTTTGGAGATATGAAACAGACAGGATCATGATGACTTGTATTGAAATCACTCATTAACAGTATGACAAATTTGAATCCTACGTATCTCTAAGTAATTGAACGGATGAAAAATGGACTCTTGAGTATCGTACGGAAAAGCTCATGCATTTGGAGTCTGAGATTGCAACTTATATTAGTATAGCATGGAAATAAAGCACATTCCGCTGCTTTTATATAAATGTTTGATATGCTCTTTGGCTAGGAGATATGCCAAAAACTGTTAGCCTTTGTGCTGAGTGGAAAAGCCCCGCCGGAGCCCTTGAACCATCACCAGCCGCGGTTGGAGCGGCTGCGGCGCCAGCGGCGCCAGGTGACGAGGTCGGGATCGCCGCGGAAATCATCGATTTCCTCGATCTCGCAGGTGGCATTGGGCGGCAGGTTCAGCGCATCGAGCAGATAGGGCGAGATGCCGCCGGTGAACTGCACGGGATGGCCGCAGACATCGCAGAGAATATAGGCGCGGTGATTGATGATCCGCCGCTTCCAGCGCCGGGGCAGCGCCGCCTCGATCTCGGCAATGCCCTCGATTCGGGCCTCCGCCTCCGCCCCGCAGGCCTCGCAGCGAACGGTGATGGTGCGCGTGGTCATGGCTGTCGCCTCGCCCCTGTCTGATCACGATCATTCCCGCCCCTTATCGCACAGGCCCTGCGCGCAAGGCCAGCCCCCTTTCCATCAGGAGAACTCAGGCAGCCCCCTGTCCATAATCACGGCATGAAAGGCCGGATGAACGCAGCATTTGGCCGTGTTGGCGGGAAAACGGAGAGGATGGCTGGGGCGGCAGGATTCGAACCTGCGAATGACGGGACCAAAACCCGTTGCCTTACCACTTGGCGACGCCCCAAAACACGTGCGGCTTGCGCCGGATGAGATAGCTCAAGTTCGCATGCGGTTCAATGGTCATGTCCACCGATTTTTTGACGCCCAAAGTGCAGCGATGCCCTTGCGGCGGCGGCGCGGCGGCGCTATATACCCTTGTGCCTGATGCGCGCGAACTTTGAGCTGACGGAGTGTAGCGCAGCCTGGTAGCGCACCTGCTTCGGGAGCAGGGGGTCGGCAGTTCGAATCTGCCCACTCCGACCAATTCGGCGGCGCTTCTGCCTCATCCATTGCAAGGAAGGCAGAAAGCGCCGCCTTTTTCATGCCCGCTCCTGCCGGCAGGCCGCATCCATATCGATCATGTCGATGAAAACGCTCTTTTCCGCGCCTTTGGGCTCTGTCATACGAAAAAGGCAGGACGGTTTGCAGTCCGAGCGGCAGGATCGGACGGGAGCAGACGTGAAGTCATGGGCATTGCCTGGGAAGAGGACGTGATCGTGCATGCGGACGGCCGCGCGCGCTGTGGCTGGTGCGGGCGAGATCCGCTTTATGTGCGCTATCACGACGAGGAATGGGGCGTGCCGGAGCGGGATGGTCAAAAGCTGTTTGAAAAGCTCGTGCTCGATACCTTTCAGGCGGGGCTGTCCTGGCTGACGATCCTGCGAAAGCGCACGGCCTTTCGCCGCGCCTTCGCCGGTTTCGATCCCGAGGTCATCGCCGCCTGGGGAGATGCGGAAGTGAATAGGCTGATGCAAAATGCGGGCATTGTGCGCAATCGCGCCAAGATCGAGGCCGCCATCACCAATGCCCGCGCCGTGTGCGCCATGGGCGGGCCTGTGGCCTTTTCCCGCTTTCTGTGGGAATTCGTCGATGGAACGCCCGTGATCAACGCGCCGCGGACTAGGGCGGAGGTGCCGGCGCAAAGCCCGCTGTCGCGCAAGGTGGCCGGGGCCCTGAAGGCCAGGGGATTTGCCTTTTGCGGGCCGGTGGTGGTGCAGGCCTTTCTGCAGGCGGCGGGCCTGATCAATGATCATCTCATTTCATGCCATCGTCACCCCTGGCATGACCAAAACGGCAAGACATAGACAAAACGGAACATACGGCATTTATGGGCGCAACACGCGAGAAAAAGGAGCCGGTGCGGGCCTGGCAGCGCATGCTTTCCGGGCGGCGGCTTGATCTGCTTGATCCTTCGCCGGTGGATATCGAGATCGAGGACATCGCCCACGGCCTTTCGCGCGTGGCCCGCTGGAACGGGCAGACGGCCGGGGAGCATGCCTTTTCCGTGGCGCAGCATTGCGTGCTGGTGGAGCGGCTGGTCAGCATCTTCAGGCCGCGCATCGAGCGGCGCTGGCGGCTAGCGGCGCTGTTGCACGATGCCCCCGAATATGTGATCGGCGACATGATCAGTCCGTTCAAGGCCGCTTTGGGGCTTGATTACAAGGACTTCGAGAAACGCCTGGAATGCGCCATTCACATCCGTTTCGGCCTGCCGGCCACATTGCCTGCAGAGATCGCGGCTCTTATCAAGCGGGCCGATCGCGCCAGCGCCTTTCTGGAAGCCACGCAGCTTGCCGGCTTCAGCGACGAAGAGGCCGCGCGCTTCTTTGGCCGGCCGCGCGGACTGAAGGGCCCGGGCATTGATGATCTGTTCCGCCTCAGCCCCTGGCCGGCGGAGCGGGCCAAGGCCGAATTCCTGCGCCGTTTCCGCACCCTGCGTTGAGAAAACACGCTGCCCGGGCCTTTGAGGCCGGAGTGCGCGGGCACCGGTCCGTGGAGATTTTCGTTTCCGCTCGGGCCAAAACGGGATCAGGCGCTCTTGTCTTCCTCCTCACCGGAAGCCTCCGGAAGGCCACCGTCCTCTTCCACGACCGGGATGGCATAACTGCCGCTGAGCCAGCGGTTGAGATCGATATCGGCGCAGCGCTTGGAACAGAAAGGATGATAGGCGCGCACGCTCATCTTGCCGCAGATCGGGCAGGGGCGCGGCGGCCGCAGGGGCGTGACCGTATCCGTCTTCTGTTTTCCCGTCGTGTCTTTTGGTGTTGTCACGGCCCCACCATCCGGTTTCACGCAGAAATTCAAGATCTTGGCATGCCGGCCATGAGATGGCCAAGTTCATGCAGCTTCCTTAGGAGGTTACAACCTCGGCCGGGTTTTCGCGCCAGGCCTGAAGCACAGGATAGCCATTGCCGGCGAGAAGGGAAACGGTTTCATACAGCGGCAGGCCGACAACACTGGAATACGAGCCGTTGATGTGACGCACGAAGACGCCCGCCCGCCCCTGAATGGCATAGGCGCCGGCCTTGCCGCGCCATTCGTCGGTATCGAGATAGGCGTCGATCTCTTCCCGTGAGAGGCGCTTGAAACGCACCTTGGTGTCGATGATGCGGGTGCGCATGCTGCCTTTCGGCGTGATCAGGGCAAGCCCCGTCCAGACACGATGCGCCCGCCCGGAAAGCAGGCGCAGCATGTGACGCGCCTCCTCGCGGTCGGCCGGCTTGCCCATGATGCGCCGCCCAAGCGCCACCACCGTATCCGCGGCGAGCACAAAAACTTCGCCCTCAAGCCCGCGCACCGCCGGTGCGTTCCATGCCGCCTGCGCCTTTTCCTGCGCCATGCGCAGGGCGAAAGCGCGTGGCGTTTCGCGGCGGTGAGGCGTTTCGTCAATGTCGGTGGGATTGAGCAGGTCGGGCTTCAGCCCGGCCTGTTCCAGAAGGGCAAGCCGCCGGGGAGAGGCGCTGGCAAGAACCAGTCGCTTGGGCGCGGTGTCGGTCATGCGGGCCTCGTGAAGGTCGTAAACGATGCGGGCCGCGAACCTGATCCGTATAAGGCACACCGCCCGCGCATCACGGCACCGGGCGATGCCCTGGCCCCCGCATCCACAATTTCGTTCACTTGAAGCGATAGGTGATGCGCCCGCGGCTTAGGTCATAGGGCGTCATCTCCACGAGCACGCGGTCACCGGCCAGAACGCGGATGCGGTTCTTGCGCATGCGCCCCGCCGTGTGGGCGATGATCTCGTGGCCATTGTCCAGTTTCACGCGAAAGGTGGCGTTGGGCAGAAGCTCCGTAACCGTGCCCTCGAATTCCAGCAGTTCCTCTTTTGCCATGCCTCTTCTTCCGTCTCCCTCATGTCCCGGACTATCGCCAATCCGTCACGCATCCATTCAAAGGCGCGCCCGTTGCGGCGATACATGTTCAGCGCATCATGATCGGCTGCCCCGTATGTAGGACGTTTTTATCTCAAGGCCAAGTTTTCCGTTTCGGATGAATGCTTCGGCGCGCAATTTCCATGCATCCTGCCAGGGTGCTGTCCAATCAGGCGCTCTTTTTCGCCCCTTCGCCTGCCTCCCCTGAAAAGATTGGCGGGAAAGGCAAACGGGCGGCGAGCAGGAGAAGGAGGATGAAGAGATACATGAGCGGCTCCGGCTGCCAGCCCTTGCGCACCATGATGAAATGCACAACCGCCAGAAGGGCGATGGCATAGACCAGGCGATGCAGCCGCCGCCAGCGCTTCGCGCCCAGACGGCGCATGGCCGACTGCGTTGAGGTGAGCGCCAGCGGCACCATGGCGAGAAAGGCGGCCATGCCGATGGTGATGTAGGGGCGCCTGGCTATGTCGGCGAAGATGCGCGAAAAGCTTGCGACATCGATCACTGCCCAAGCGAGCAGATGGGCAAGGGCGACAAAGAATGCGGAAAGCCCCAAAGCACGGCGAAAACGCAGAAGATTGATGCCGAACAGGCGGCGCAAGGGCGTGAGTGCCAGGGTGAGGAGCAGAAGCTGCAGGGCGGCCCGGCCGAGATCGCGCTCCAGGGTGTTGACGGGATTGGGGCCGGACATCCCGTTGAGCGCCAGCCAGAAGTGATAGCCGATGATTGCCGGCGCCAAGGCGTAAAGCGGCCAGGCGGGCATGCGGGCCACAAGCCGGTTGAGCTGTCTGATCGGCGGGATCATGCGGGCACCGTCTTCGTTACAGGGAGCGGATGCTCGTTTTTTCGGAGAGGGAAGTTTCGCGGGCGCGAGGAGGGGTGTTCAGAAGAACCTGCGCAGGTCCATGCCCTCATAAAGACGGGCCACCTCCTTTTCATAGCCGTTGAACATCAGCGTGGGGATGCGCGGGGCGAACAGGCCGCCGCCCAGGCGACGCTCCGTGGCCTGCGACCAGCGCGGATGATCCACATGCGGATTGACGTTGGCGTAAAAGCCGTATTCATCCGGCGCGGCCATGTTCCAGCTGGTGACAGGCTGCTCCTTCACCAGTGAAATGCGCACCACCGACTTGATGGACTTGAACCCATACTTCCAGGGCACGACCAGACGCAGCGGCGCGCCGTTCTGTTTGGGCAGGGGTTTGCCGTACATTCCCGTGGCCATGAGAGTGAGCGGATGCAGGGCCTCGTCCAGTCGCAGGCCTTCGCGGTAGGGCCACTTGAGCAGGGGATATTTCTGCCCCGGCATTTCCGAAGGGCGATAGAGGGTTTCGAACGCAACGAAACGGGCTTGCGGCTTCACCCCGACCCAGGCGAGAAGGTCCTTGAGCATGAAGCCGCGCCAGGGCAGCACCATCGACCAGCCCTCCACGCAGCGGAAGCGATAGATACGCTCCTCCTGCGGCAGGCGCTTGAGAATGTCGTTGAGGTCATAGGTACCGGGCTTGTCGACAAGACCGTCGATGCGCACCTGCCAGGGGGCGATGGTCAGGCGGCCGGCGCGGCGGGCGGGGTCGGACTTGTTCAGCCCGAATTCGTAGAAGTTGTTGTAGGTGGTCGCGGCCTCATAGGGCGTTATGGGCGAAAGCGCATTCTGCGCCGTCTCTTTTGCCTGGGTCTCCTCAGGCAGCTCCGAGCGGCTCATGGCCCGGGCGATGCGCCCGCGGGCAAGGGCCATGGCGCCCCCGGTCGCGGCGGCGCCAGCGAGCATTTTCATGATGCGGCGGCGATCCCGATAAACTTCTTCAGGTGTAACATCCCTTTCCGTCAGATCCGTGCGAAACCGCCACGTCATGGTTTTTTCCACTCCTGCCATATACCGCGCGCAGAAAAGAGAACTTACGGCCAGCCTTTCATGCGACTTCAAACAAGAATGTTTCTAATCAAAGATGCTTATTGGACAAGACACGATCCATCACAATCCCGTGTCACTTTTGAAAGGTGTCTTCCGGGAGGAACCCCGGATCTGAATGAAGCAACGTTCAGGAGTTGTCTTTACGAGCGGACTGCGTTGTCTCCTCGGCCTTGAGAAGAAAAGCAGCCAAATCGGAAGGGGCGTCCTTGGCCCAGGCGGTCAGATCCACGGCAAGCGACCGCATGTCCTGCCAGGGGCAGGGTTCGGCAAGCCACTCCTCGGCATTGGCAAGGGTGTAGCGCCGCGGATGGATGTCCGGCGTTTGCAGCGCCTCCCACGGCAGGGGCCGGGCAACGGGCGCATGCAGCCGGGCACGGGTGGAATAAGGCGCAACGGCTGTCTGTGCATAGGCATTGCGCCAGATGTCGATAAGGATGCGCCCCTTGCGCTCGGCCTTGCGGGGCGTGAGGGTGAGGCGCTCGGGATCCCTTGCGATCATGCGTTCGGCAAGGGCGCGGGCGAAGGGGCGGATCACGTCGAAGGCATAGCGGGGGCGGATGGGAATGGTGACGTGAAAGCCGCGTGAGCCTGTGGTCTTGACGAAGACAGCCAGCCCCAGATCCGCCAGCATGGCGCGGAAGTTGAGCGCCGTTGTGCGCACGGCATCCACATAGTCCCGCGGCGGATCGAGATCGAAGATGATGAGATCCGGCACATCGGGCGCATCGGCGTGAGCGAGGCTGGCGTGGATCTCCAGGGCGCCGATGTTGACGAGAAAAACGAGCGTGGCGGGATGATCGATCACCGCCTCGCGCACCACCTGCGCGGGATCCTCCTTCATGGGCAGATCCGCGGTTCTCACCCAGGGCGGAAACCATTCCTGCACACGCCGCTGATAAAAGCCGCCGGCGCCGAGGCCACGCGGGTAGCGCTTGATGGTCACGGGGCGGTCGGCAAGGTGCGCCTTCATGCGCGGCCAGAGGCGCAGGTAATACTGCGCCAGCCTCTCCTTGGTGATGCCATCCGCCGGCCAGAAAAGCTTGTCGGGATGGGTGAACGGCACTTCCCGCCCTTCGATAACGCGCACGCCAGGTTCATTTTCCGCGTCAGTCACAGTCGCTTTTTCCGATGACAAGACTGCGCCATCCTTCATCTCCGTCCGGCCGGCGTTTTCAGATGCGCCTGGCTTCGCTTCGGCATTGCCGTCCTTTCTGGTTTCATCCCCGGCCATGGCCTCGTCCTTGGTTGATTGCCCCGTTCTTTATGCCCGCGTGCTCACCTGAGCCTGCAAGGACAATCCTAGGCGTGAATAAGGCTCCTGTGCATCCCGGGATCGGAATTCCGGTGAAAATCCGGCGAATGAGCGGCATTTGAATAGAATTGTTTCCTTTGCCGCAATCGCTTTCCAACCTCTCTGCACGAAAATGGCCTTCGGGGATTGCTGCGTTAACCCCTCGCCTACGGGGGCAGGCACAGAACATGTGACACATGCGGTCCATCCGGGCCGGGGGAGGAAGATGGCAAGGGATGCAATCATGAGCCAGGACGCCAAGAAGGCCACTACCCATTCGCTGGATCGTCCCAATTCCCGCCTGAACCGGCTGTTCGGGGCCTCGGTTACGGGCATGCTCCTGTCCGCGCTGCTGGCCTTTCTGCTGGTCTATCTCGCCGGGGGTCAGGAACAGGCCGTGCCGCACTTTTTGCAGCTGGCCACTGCCGCCCTTCTCATCGGTTATGCCTTGATCTCGGCCTTTCTCGGCTGGCGCATGCAGCGGCGGCAAATGGCGGAACTGAAAAAGGCGCTTGATGCGCTGAAAAAAGCGCGCGACCGCGCGGAAGCGGAAGCGGAAGGCCGCCTTCATCTTCTCGCTGCGATCACACACGAGCTGCGCACGCCCATGAACGGCGTCATCGGCATGGCCGGCTTGTTGCGCACCACGGAGCTGACGCCGGAACAGCAGAACTATGCGGCCACCATCGAGGCCTCCGGCCGCGCCCTGTTGTCCATCATCGACGAGATTCTGGACGTGGCGCGCCCTGAGGCGGACGAGGAAAAGACAGCCCCTGCGCCCTTTGCCGTGGATCGTCTGGTGGAGGAAGTCTGCGAGGTGATGAGCCCGCGCGCTCATGCTCGCGGCATCGATCTTGCCTGCTATGTGGATCCGGAGCTGCCGGAAACACTGATCGGCGAGGCCGGGCGCATCCGGCAAGTGCTGTTCAATCTCATCGGCAATGCCATCCGCTTCACCGATGTCGGCGGTGTGTTCGTGCGGGTTCAGGCGGCGACCGGGCAGAAGGATCGCGTGCAGTTCATGGTGCGGGATACCGGCATCGGCATGATGCCGGAGGATCTCGACCGGATCTTCGCCCCCTTCGTGCAGGGCAGAAACGCGCACGGACGCGGCGGCACCGGGCTGGGGCTGGCCATCTGCCGCCGGCTGGTGGAGCGTATGGGTGGTTCGATCTCGGCAAAAAGCACACCCGGCAAGGGCAGCACGTTCACCTTCGAACTGCCGCTGCCCGCCGCATGTGAAGAAGAGGCGGAAGCGGCGAAGAGTTCCGAAAATGCCCTGCGGCCCAAGCCACATGTCTGGCTTGAGGGGGTGCATATCCACCTGCTGATGCCGCCTCTGCCGCGGCGGGAGGCACTGACGGCGCTGGCCACGGCCTATGGCGCGAAGGTTTCGCTAATCGATGCTTCCCTTGATTCGCAGGGTCCCCTCGCGCTGCCGCCGCTTGAAGAGGACGCCTGCCTGATCGTCGATGCCGCGCATGCCCATGTTCTGCATCAGGCCCTGGCGGAAGGGCGCGCGGATGCGGCCCGTATGTGGCTGATGCTGCGCCCGGAAGACAGGGGCGAGCATGAGGCCCTGATGCACGATCCGCGGCTGGGCGGCTTTCTGCTCACACCGCTCAGGCGCCGCACCTTCATTGCGCAGCTGGGCAACGCCATGCGGCCGCTGTTTCCATCCCGGGACAGCGAAGACACGGAGGTAAAAAAGGAGGCTGCCGTTTCAAGTGAGGATTCTTCCGGAGAAGATGCGCCCGAAGCGGCTTCTTCCCAGCCGGAGGGGGCTGAAGAGAGCACGCAAGTGACAACGCCTGCATCGTATTCGGAAGAAACCCGCCATGAGAATGCAGCCATTTGCACCGATGATCACCCCGTGGCCTATCTGGCCGAGGATGAGCCCGTGAACGCCATGCTGGCGCGCACCCTGCTTGAGCGGGCGGGATTTGCCGTGAAAGCCTTTGAGAACGGTCAGGCGCTGCTTTCCGCCCTGGAATCAGTGGAAAAGAACGGAGAAATATGGCCGACGCTGGTGTTGATGGATGTGAACATGCCGGTTCTGGACGGTCTTGAAGCCACGCAGCGCCTGCGCCGGCTGGAAGCGCGCTCGGGCCGGCCGCGCACGCCTGTGATTGCGCTGACCGCTGCCAGCAGTGACAGCGAACGGGAGCGTTGCCTTGCGGCGGGTATGGATGCCTTTCTGAAGAAACCCTTCGATGTGCAGGATCTTCAGGATGTCCTGCATGATCTTCTGTGCAATTCCGTGCCGCAGGCATCTCGTGAGCCCATGATGCAGGCCGAGGACCGGCAGGCGGTTTCGTGATGCGGTTACCGACAGGAACGGTTCTGAAATGATTTTCATTTTTCCGAAGCCCGTTTGGGTGTAGGAATCGGAACATGAACCGCATGCCGGCAGATGATGAACTGCGCGGCGCCGCTGCTGAGAACAAGGACGTGCACGCCGCGCTGGCCGAAGGCCATGCCCTGCCCCCCTCGCCCCGGGGGGCGGGATGGTTTCTTGTGCGTGCGCTCATGGCGGTGCTGCTGCTGGCGGCGGCCGTTCTTGCCTGGAAGTGGATGATGGCCACCGCGCCGCATCATGCGCCGCGTCCAGCACCGGAAAAGAGCGAGCCGGTGCGCATCGCCCCTGTGCAGCTGACCAGCGTCCGGCCGGAATGGGTGCTTTACGGAACCGCACAGGCGCCGCGAAAGGTGAGCCTGCGCATGGGGGTCTCCGGACAGGTAGTGGAGACGGCCCCGGATCTGAAGGGCGGTCTGGCGGTAAAAAAGGGGCAGCTGCTCGTGCGCGTGGATGATCTGCCCTATCGCGCCACGCTGAAGGAGACCGAGGCACAGCTTGCGGAAACCCGGGCACTCAGGGAGGAACTGAACGCGAAGCTGGCGCTTGAGAAAACGGCGCTTGCCAACGCCCGCGAGCAGCTGGCCATTGCCCGCCGCGAATACGATCGGGCCGCGCGCCTGTTCAAGCGGGGCGTGGTGGCGCAGGCGGAAGTGGACAAACGCCGCACCACCCTGGCCGCAAAGGAGCTGGCCGTGGCCCAGCGCGAGGCCAACGTGAAGGGGCTGATGGCTCAGATGCGCAAGACGGAAGCGACGATCTCGCGTCTGGAATGGGCCCGCCAGCGCGCGCAGCGCAATGTGGGCGATACGGTGTTGCGCGCGCCCTTCTCCGGGGTGATCACGGAGGCGCAGGTGGACGTGGGCCAGCATGTCTCGCCCAGCGACCGCCTGATCACGCTGGTGGATGAGAAGGGGCGGGAAGTGACGCTGTCGCTTTCCGAGCGGCGCTACGGGGCCCTGAAGGCAGTGGGAGAAAAGATCGTCGGCCGAGCCGTGTCCGTGATCTGGGATACGGTGGACGGGCCCGTCACGATGAGCGGACATGTCGTGCGCGTCACGCCCGCTGTTGCCAGCGGCAAAGGCAGTGTGACGCTGCATGTGCGCCTGAAGGATGCTGAGAAGGCCCGCTGGCTGCCGGATGGCGCCTTCATTGCCGCCCGCATGCAGGGGCCACTGAAGGATAAAATCGCCCTGCTGCCGGAGGCGGCGGTACATGACGCGGCAAAGGTGTTCATTGTGCGTGCGGACGGGCGCATGCATGCCATGCCGGTGCGCATTGTCGGATATGTGGGAAATCAGGTGGCGGTCACGGGGCTGAAGGAGGGCATGCGCGTGATCATCAGCCGCATCGCCGAGCCGGTGGAAGGCCGCAAGGTGCGGATCCTGAATGAAAAACAGGCCGCTCTTTCCTCTCCAGCCGCCACGCACAGGAAGGAGGCGGCCGCGGCCGCTGATGCGGCCCTGGCCGAAAGGCGGCCATGACTCCTTCGTCCGAGGACCGGCTCTCCCCGCTGGCGGCGCTGGTGCGGTTCTTCGCCCGGCATGCCACGGCCGCCAACCTGCTCATGATCATGCTGCTGATCGCCGGCGCTTTATCCCTGCAGCGCATCAACACCCAGTTCTTCCCGGACATCGACATCCCGCGCATTTCCGTATCCGTGACCTGGGCGGGCGCAACCCCGGCCGACATGGAGCGCACCGTCATCCGCAATCTGGAGCCGGCCTTGCGCAACATTTCCGGCCTTGAGGATTTCTACGGCGTGGCGCGCGAGGGCTATGCCTATATCTCGCTGCGTTTTCGCGAAGGCACGGACATGCGCCAGGCGCTGGACGATGTGAAGCGCGCCGTGGATACGGTGACCACCCTGCCGGAAGATGCGGACGAGCCGGAAGTGAAGCGGGTGATCCGCTATGAGATCGTGGGCAAGGTTCTGATCACCGGCCCCTATTCCGAGGCCACCCTGCGCGATCATGCCCGGCGCATCCGCGATGCCCTGCTCGATGCCGGTATCGAGCGGGTGACCTTCGCCGGGGCGCGCACGCCGGAGCTGGTGGTGACGTTGCCGGAAAGGCGCCTGATCGATCTCGACATAACCGTCTCGCAAGTGGCCGACATCGTGCGGCGCGAGACCGTGGACGTCCCGGCGGGGGCCATCACCGGCGGGCAGGACCGCACGGTGCATGGTGCCTCGCGCCCGCGCACGCCGGAAGGGATCGGGCGCATCGTGCTGAAGGAGGCGCCGGACGGGGCGCGCACGCGCATTTCCGATGTGGGGCGGGTGGTCACCGGCTTCGATCCCGATCAGGAAAGAGGCTATGCCCAGGGGCGGCCGGCAATTCAGCTGGTGGTCTGGCGCACGCCCACGGCCGATACGCTGGAAGTGGCCGCGCTCATGGAGCGCACTCTTGAGAAGGTGCGCACCACGCTGCCGCCCGATGTGCAACTGAAGGTTTTCGATCTGCGCGCGCGTTACGTGAAGGGGCGCATCGGGCTTTTGCTGGTCAATGGCATTCAGGGGCTTGTCATTGTTCTCATCGTGCTGTTCCTGTTTCTTAACGGGCGCATTGCCTTCTGGGTGGCGGCGGGCATTCCGGTCTCGCTGATGGCGGCGATGTCGGTGATGTATTTCAGCGGGCAGACCATCAACATGGTCTCGCTCTTCGCCCTCATTCTCACCCTGGGCATCATCGTGGACGATGCCATCGTCGTGGGCGAGCACACCGCCAGCCTGCGTGAACGCGGCCTGCCGCCGGCCCTGGCCGCCGAACAGGGCGCCCTGCGCATGCTGGGGCCGGTGATTGCCGCCTCGCTGACCACCATGGCCGCCTTCCTGCCCCTGTTCTTCTTCTCCGGGCGCATCGGCAGCATCATCATCGCCCTGCCGCTGGTGGTCATTTCCGTGCTCATTGCGTCATTGATCGAATGCTTCCTGATCCTGCCGGCGCATCTTAGGCACGCTTTGCGTCATGCCGGTCCGCCCTCGCGCTTTAGGCGCCGGTTTGATGCCCTCTTCGCCGCTTTTCGCGACGGACCCTTCATCCGTCTGGTCAGCCTCGCCTATGACTGGCGCTATGCCACCTGGGCGATGATGGTGCTGTTGCTGGCAATTTCCGTGGGTCTTGCCGCTTCCGGGCGCATACGCTTCAATTTCTTCCCCGCGCCTGAGGCTGAGTTCATTCAGGCGAAAATCATCATGGCCGCCGGCACGCCCGAGGCACAGACGCTAAAGGCCGTGGAACGGGTAGAACGGGCGCTGCGCCGCGTGGAAAAGGAGCTGGGGAAGGGCGAGAAGCTCGTGGTCGTCACCTTCGCCCGCGTGGGCAAGATGGGCTATTCCCGCGGCGATCATCTGGCACAGCTCGATGTGCAGCTCACATCCTCGGAAGAACGCACGGTGCGCACCCGCGACATTCTGCGGGCCTGGCGCAGGGCGCTTCCCGCCATTCCGGGGGTGGAGCGCATCACCTTCGGGCGGCGGCATGCCGCTTCTGCCCCCAGTGATCTCGAGATCGAACTGAAGAGCGAGGATCCTTATGTTTTAAAGGCGGCGGCGGCGGAGGTGGCCGCGCTCTTGAAACGCATTCCGGGTGTGCAGAGTGTTTCGGATGATCTGCCGTGGGGGCGGGCGGATGTGCGCATCGTGATCACGCCGCGCGGCCGCGCCCTTGGCTTTACCGAGAGCGCGGTGGCCAAGCAGGTGCGTGCTGCCTTGCGGGGCGTGAAGGCGCGCACCTTTGCCCGCAATCTGGAAGAAGTGAGCCTGCGTGTGCGGCGGGCGGATCCGGTCTCTTCCCTGGCGGCGTTGCGTGAAATCTACGTGCGTTCGCCAAAGGGCACGTGGCTGCCGCTGTCGGATATTGCCACATTAAAGGAAGTGCCGGGCTTTTCCGTCATCTATCGGCGGGACGGGCGCGCGACCATGAGTGTGATGGCCGATCTCGACACGGAAGCGACCTCCATCGCCCAGGTGACGAAGGCCCTGCATGCCGGCGGGCTGGACAAGATTCTTTCCAGCCATGGCATCACCGCTAATATCGCCGGCGGGGCGGAAGAGCAGCGCAAGAACCTTGCCGATCTGCGCGTGGGCACTTTCGTGGCGCTGGCGCTCATCTACATCATTCTCGCCTGGATTTTCGGCAGCTATACGCAGCCTTTCGTCATCATGTCGGTGATCCCCTTCGGGGTCACCGGCGCCATCTTTGGTCACTGGCTGATGGGCTATGCCCTGACCATCTTGAGCCTCATCGGGCTTTTGGGGTTGTCTGGCATCATCGTCAACGATTCCATCATTCTCGTGGCCCGCGCCAGCGAGCGGCGCCAGCATGGCGAGGATGCGCGCACGGCCACGATCCGGGCAGCGGCAGACAGGTTCCGGGCGGTGCTGCTGACCTCACTCACCACCGTTGGCGGCCTCTTGCCGCTGATGTTCGAGCGCTCGCTTCAGGCCCAGTTCCTCCTGCCCATGGCCATCACCATCGTTTTCGGCCTGGCAGGCAGCACGATCATCGTCCTGCTGCTGGTGCCGGCAACATTGGGCATTCTTGAGGATCTGAGAAAAGCCGGCCGCTTCGTGCTCGGAAGCCTCCTCCCACACGCCCGCACCCTCAGATCATGAAGGATGCATCCAAGGCCATGCGAATTCTGATCGCGCGTGAGAGGTTGCAGTCAGGTGCAAATGTTTTGTCCGGAAAGACAAGAGGAATGGCGGAGAGGGAGGGATTCGAACCCTCGAGGCGGTTGCCCGCCTACACGCGTTCCAGGCGTGCGCCTTCGACCGCTCGGCCACCTCTCCATGCCTGTTTGCTGCCCCAATTGCCTCTGCCGCAGAAAGGTCCGGTAGGCAAGCTTTGAGGGGCAGGCTTGCCAATAGCGGAATCGGCCGCGGCGTTCAAGCGGAATGTATCGGCTCATGCGGCGGATTTCACCATCAGCTGCGCCTTTGGCCGTGAAACGGATCAACGGCCCTTTGCTCCTTCCACAGGGAACAATCGGCGCCCATGGTGCAATCGCTCAGAACAACCCCGAAGCCTGCGCAAGATCGCGGATGTGCCCCGCCAGAATCACGGCGGCCGTCAGCATGATCAGGAGAGCCAGAACGAGCTCCCGCGGCATCTTGCGTGCATCGTCGCCAGGCTCCCCACAAACCTTCGTAGTGCGCATGCCCGCAACCTTGATGGCGTTCAGCTCGGGAACGCCGGAATTGTCAAATCGACTGGCCATTGTCCACCTCGCCCCTCTTTGTCTCTCTTCTTTACCCTTGCTCATCGCCCTGCGCTCTCACAAAAGAGCGTCCTGAATGTGCGCGATCAGCGGTTCATCCGCCGGCGGCATGGGATAGTCGCGCAAGGCTTGCGGCTTCACCCATTTCAGCGTCTGTCCCTCACGCGCCTGCGCGAACCCCTGCCATTTGCGGCAGATGTAAAGCGGCATCAGGAGATGGAAGCGCGCATAAGCATGGCTGGCGAAGGTCAGCGGTGCCAGACAGGCGGGTTTCACCACGATGCCTAGCTCTTCCTCAAGCTCGCGGATCAGGGCCTCTTCCGGGCTTTCGCCGGGGTGCACCTTGCCGCCGGGAAATTCCCAAAGCCCCGCCATGTCCTTGCCTTCGGGGCGACGGGCGAGAAGAACACGCCCGTCAGCATCCACAAGGGCGCAGGCCACAACGAGCACCAAGGGGCGATCATCACCAGCCGGCATGTGCACGATCCCTCACCAGAAGCCTCCTTCCCCCGATACCCGAAAATCAGCATGCGCCATGCCGGTTAACGGCATTTTTCGGCGACAGGAACGATTGCTGGCAGGGTTAATCGAAGCTTTCCCCGTCAACGGGATCACCAGAAAGCGGACATGAAAAGACCGGCGCAAGGCTTTTGGGCTACCGCCGGTCCGGGTGATGTCATGTGCGAGATGGGATGAGGCGAAAGTCAGCTTTCTTCGTCGTCCTTCTCGATGGTGGTGGGAATGATGTCCTCCACCGGAGCATCGTCCTCCTCGAGGAAGGCGTTTTCGTCGGGATCGACGGTGACGTCCACGTCCACCTCCTCGAGGTCCACATCGACATCCGCAACCGATTCCACCTCGTCCACGTCTTCGGCCGCCAGCTCGACAGCCTCGGCCACCACGTCCTCGGCCACCTCTTCGGCCGGCTCCGGCGCCGGGGCCTCTTCCGGCTTGGCTTCATGATCCTGCTTGGAGGGCAAGATGGGTTCCACGGTGAAGGTGTGATGGCACTTCGGACACTCGATCGGGTCCTTGTTCAGATCATAGAAGCGCGCCTCGCAATTCGGGCATGTGCGCTTGGTGCCAAGGCTTTTGTCGACCACGGTTCAGGCTCCCCTGATGCGCTGTTCCTTCGCTGTGCACGTCCCGCCCATGGCCAGAGCCGCTTGTGGGCGAGAGAGGGTGCGTCAAGACCAAATCGCCGGATGGCCTCCCCATGCCACGGGCCTTGCCGCATGTCAAAAGCAAAAATGGCATTGCCGATTTGAGAAGATCACCGGCGTACACAAAAGCCCTGCGGCAAGGCCAAAGCCGATTGCTCCTGCGGACCGCAAGGCAGGATCAGGATGTGCCAGACAGCGCCTTTTCCAGAATGGCGGCAATGTCCTCGCGCTTGCGCCGGCGGGCCACATCGAGCGGTGTCAAGCCATGGGAATCCTTTGCGGCCGCGTCCGCGCCGCGTTCCAGCAGCAGAGAGACAATCTCCGGATGGCCGCCGCCCACCGCCCAGTGCAGGGCCGTTCCGCCCTGACGGTCCCGGGCATTGACGGAGGCGCCCTTCTCCAGAAAGGCAATAACGATGGGCAGCTTGCCGCGCTTGACCGCCTCGATCAGATCCCGGTCGAGCATGTCCGGCTTGCCGGTATCCCAGCCGGAAACGCCGGCAATCACCACTTCCCCGTCCATGACCACTTGCAGCATCGGCTGATAGTTCTTGGCGAGCGTATCGACCACGAAGGTGCCCTCGCCATGATCAATCGCCGCCGCTTCCGCCGCACCCGGGATGTCAAGCCCGACGATGACGCGTCCATCCGGGGCGATGACGTAAAATCGATGCTGTTTAGCCATGATCGCCGTTGCGCTCCCTGCCATGGATTGAGCCTGTTCCTCTAGCATGTCCCGAAGAGGCAGACCAGTGAGTCTTTCATGGCGCGGAGGCGGGCCTCAAGCCCGGGAGAAGACTGCAATGGATGGTAAGCGGCTCAGAGGTCCTCCAGCATGGGGCTGGCCCGCCCATAGACGTCTTCATGGCGGATGATGTCGTTATCCTCCAGGCGATCCCCAAGCTGAAGCTCAATGACGATGGCGGTATGGGATGTCGGGTTTTCCAGGCGATGGCGGACCTGCTTGGGGATATGCGCCGTATGTCCGGGCAGGAGAGTCAGCACATCATCGCCGATCGTGGCGCGCACCTTTCCCTGAGCGATCATCCAGGTTTCGGACCGGAAGCGATGGGTCTGCAGGGAAAGGGAGGCGCCGGGGCGGATGACCAGTTGCTTTATGATGAAGCCGAGGCCTTCGCCCAGGATCGTTTCCATTCCCCATGGACGGCTGACGTGGGCGGGACGAAAGGCCTGCGCCCGGCGCTGGGCAGCGAGCTTGCGGGCGAGCAGTGCGACATCTTCCGGCCGCTCGCCATGGCTGAGCAGCACGGCATCAGGCGTGGACACTGCAACGATGTTCTGAAGTCCGGCGACAGCCAGCAGCGGGCCGCCATGGTTCCAGACGATGCTGTCGAACACGCCATGAACCTCGACATCGCCATGCAAGACGTTGCCTTGGGCATTGCTGCGCTCCGCCTTGCGCAAGGTGCTCCAGCTACCAAGGTCATGCCATCCGCAATCCACGGCCATGCAACGAAGATCACGGGCCTTTTCCAGAATGGCACGATCAAGAGACACGGGTTTGAAGCCATGCACATACACAGGCGCCAGACGGATGCCGATGCCGTCTCGCCGCGCCAGCGCCAGCCCATGGCGGGCGATGGCAAGAAGCTGCGGTGCATGGATGCGGAAGGCCTGCAAAAGCACATCAGCGCGGGAAAGAACAATGCCCGCATTCCACAATGCCTTACCGGATTTGATCAATTCAGCGGCCGTTTTTCGGTCTGGCTTCTCGACGAACCGAATGACCTTGGCGGCAGATCCGTCCGGTATCTCGGCCAGTTCGATATAACCGAACTGTGTCTCCGGTTCCTGTGGCTGGATGCCAAAGAGCACGATCTGCTTGTCCTGCACGGACGGGAGCGCCTGTTGCACGGCGGACATGAAGGCTTCCGGCCTGTCCATGTGCTGGTCGGCAGGCATGAGCAGCAATGGGATGTCGGGGCGGGTTTCGATGGCGATAAGTGCGGCGGAGGCAGCGGCCACGGCCGTGCCAAGGGGATTGGGCTCAAGAATCAGGCGCGCGCGCCCGAGCAGCCCTTCGGCACGCAAGTCTTCGCGAACGATATGATCGGCGCTGTTGGAGGCCAGAACCATGGGCGGGCGCATGATATGCCCGCGCAGACGTCGACAGGCCTGACGGAAGGGGGAGAGCCGCCCTCGCAAAGGTATGAACGGCTTGGGATACAGACGCCGCGATACCGGCCAGAGCCTCTCGCCCACTCCGCCGGCCAATATGACAGGCCAGACTTCCCGCATGATGTGCTCACTCCCCGCCCGACAGCTAACATGTCAAGCGGAGAAAATCCATATCTTTCACGCCCTATGCGGGAATTTTTTACGGAATGGTTGACGCGGCAATGAAAGGCGCAACCCGAAAGGAGCTGGTGTAAAAGAGGTTTCTCTTGCTTTCTTTTTGTATTCAACTAAAAAGAATGGCGCAACAATCACAAGTATGGTGCGTGGAGAGGCTTCGAGGCACTACTATAGCTTTAAAAAGGTTATATGTCGTTGGTGTGTGGAGTAAAAAATGTTATTTAGCTCTCCAGTATTCATTTTTGGATTTTTGCCTATAGTGTTATTGCTTTTATTCACATTTTTCAAATCCAGTAAAAGTTTGCAAAAATATTTACTGATTTTTGCTTCGCTATTTTTTTATGGCTGGTGGAACAGCAATTACGTTGCTTTGATTTTGTTTTCCGTTTTGGCTAATTTTATATTTGGATATTTGGTTCTGACCCAGAAAAATCCATCAAGCTTTAAGTGGATGCTGGCAGGAGTTGGCTTTAATCTCATTTTGCTTGGATACTATAAATATTTTGATTTCTTCATCGAGAATTTGAATTTTCTATTTTCGAGTAACTTTTCGCTCATGCACATTATTTTGCCTCTGGGAATATCTTTCTTTACTTTCCAGCAAATTGCATATCTTGTTGATGCCTGGAAGGGAGAGATAAAAAAGGAAAATCATAAGTTCGGTGATTACATGTTGTTTGTTACATTTTTTCCACAACTGATAGCGGGGCCCATAGTTCATCATAAGGAGATGATGCCCCAGTTTGCCAAGAATCTTAAACTGAACATAGATTACTTTCTGGCTGGGTGCAGTTTGTTTACTATAGGCCTGTTCAAGAAGCTTATTATTGCCGATAGCCTCGGGCCTATTGCCAATAATGTCTTTGCCCGTGCGGATGCTGGAGAAACTCTTCTCGCTGTCGAATCGGCCATAGGTGTTTTGGCCTACACATTTCAGCTGTATTTCGATTTTTCAGGATATTCCGATATGGCACTCGGGCTTGGTCTGATGATGGGCATTCGCCTGCCTATCAACTTCAATTCCCCTTACAAGGCCACCAGTATCATTGATTTCTGGCGCCGCTGGCATATGACGTTATCGCGCTTCTTGCGTGATTATCTCTACATTCCCCTCGGTGGAAACATAAAAGGTGAAGCCCGACGCTATGTGAATATCATGATTACCATGCTTTTGGGCGGGCTGTGGCATGGTGCCAGCTGGAACTTCGTCATTTGGGGCGGATTGCATGGTCTGATGCTCCTGTTCAATCATGCATGGCTGAATGTGCGAAAGAGCATGCAGTTGAAAGGCTTGCCCAAGGTTCTGGCCGTGGTGATAACGTTTGTGGCCGTTGCAATGGCCTGGACGTTTTTCAGGGCTGAAACCTTTTCTGGGGCTTTGAATATATTAAAATCATTGATTAATCCGGAGATGTACTGGGTTGATCTTGATACCATTAAAAGCTTGCTTGCATCTAATAAACGAAAAATAGAATTTACTCTGGGGATTTTTGCCATAGCATTCATTGTAACATTCTTTCTTCCGCCGGCATCACCATATCATATGCGTTATGTGGAAGAAATGCGCCCAAAACGTAATAGCTTCAAACCTGATATATGGCACATGATCCTGTTTATCGTATTGTGGTATATAATCGTCAGGAAGGCGGGAGTGTCAAATGAATTTCTTTACTTTCAATTCTGAGCTAATTAAAAAAATATTTTTAGGAATTATTATATTAATAATTTTATTTATTTCTTCAATTTATTGGTTTACTAGATTATATTTTACTAAAACAGGAGATTTGCTACCTATAGATAAGGCTGCAAAGTTTATAATTACTCATGGTAAAACTAAGTTATGTTATTATAATAATTTGATTACTTCAAATACAGACGGGGATTTAAAATTTTCCTTACTAAATAATATTGATAGCAAACCTGAGATTACCATTTTAGGCTCTTCAAGAGTTCTTGAATATTTTCAGCCTATGTTTAAAAGGCCTTTTATCAATATGGGAAGAGCTATTCAGTATCCTTGGATGGTGAAAAAATTTATACAAAATCTGGACAAGAATAATAATTATCCTAAAATAATATTATTTGGTTTGGATTTTTGGTGGTTTAATCCTAATCATATATTGTGGAAAAATAGAGAAGGGTTCAAGTTAAAAAAGGTCAAGATAATAGATCCTGAAAACATATATCAAATAAGGTCGCTTTTAAAAAGGTCTTTCAAGAATAAGGAATATTTTTCATATGTGAAAGATTGGTTTAAGTTGCCTTCATGTCCGTTGGGGGTTCCTGCCAAATTATGGAAGACTGGATTTCTCCCAGATGGTTCAGAATTGTATGGTGCGTTTAGTTTTCCCACATATAAATTCTCTGAAATAAATTTTAATAAAACAATTGAAAAGATAATAAAAGGAAAAGAACAATTTATGTGGGGAAGTAAAATAGATAATAAAATGATAAATCTTATTATTAATATTAAAAATGAATTTGAGAAAAAGAATGTGAAGCTTATTCTATTTATTCCCCCGTTGGCGCCAAAGATATATAAAAAAATGAAAAAATCTAATAATTATGAATATATTAAACAAGCAGTAAATGCTTTAAATAAACGTGAGATTAAGGTTTATAATTATTTAAATCCAAATAAATTGGGCTTGTGTGATTGCGAATTTATTGATGGATTGCATCATGGGGATGTTGTTAGTGCTTTAATACTTCTAGATTTAGCCAAAAAAGAGCCGGTGTTGCGTGCTTATTTGGATATGTTCTTTTTGACTAAACTTGCTGCAAATAGAGGTAATGCGACAGTAATTTTCTCGCAGCTATTTAACAAACCAGAACGTGATTTTCTAAAGCTGGGCTGCAAGAAGAAAATCACCACACCCCTCTGGCCTACGCCAGAGGAAAAGAAACTGGCGCGCAAGCTGTTTTACACGGGGGCAACGACGGATCATGCCGAAGAGCTTCGTCGTTTGAGAAAGAAAGCGCCTTAAGCCGCCTTGCTTTCATATTTCACTCAACGCATCTCTTCCAGGCGTTTGGCGCGCTCCTGATCGAACCACCAGGTATCAAGTATGCCGCGGGCGTATTTCGGCTTTACGGGCGGGCGGCCGAACTTGTCCCACCAGGCCACGGTATGGCTGGCCTTGTACCAGTGCGGCACCCAGAAATGCAGGCTGCGCAGGGCCCTGTCCAGCGCCCGTGCCGCCGTTATCATCTCCTGGCGGCCTTTTGCGGCGATGACCTTCTCGATGAGGGCGTCAACCGCCGGATTGGCGATGCCGGCGATGTTGTAACTGCCGGGTAGATCCGCCGCCCTGGAGCCGAACAAAGCCCGCAGTTCCACGCCGGGCGTCAGCGACAGCACATAGCGCTGTGTGGTGATGTCGAAATCGAAATCCTTCAGCCGCCGCTGATATTGCGCCGATTCCACAAGCCGCATGCGCGCCTTGATCCCCAGCAGCCTGAGATTGCGCACATAAGGAGCGATCACCCGTTCGAAGGCGGGTGAATACATGAGAAACTCGATCTCGAACGGCTTGCCCGTCTTGTCCACCAGCCATTCGCCCCGGCGCCGCCAGCCCGCTTCCCGCAACAAACGGTGCGCCATGCGTAACAGCCGCCGATCCTGCCCCGAACCGTCCGAAACAGGCGGACGCACGGCTTCTCCAAATGCTTCCGGGGGTAAAACCTTGCGCCAGGGCATAAGCAGGGCTTTCTCCTCCGGGCTGGGCTTTCCTTTCGCCTTCAGCGGCGAATTTTCAAAGACCGATTCCGTGCGTTTATAAAGCCCGTAAAAAAGGTTCTTGTTGGCCCATTCGAAGTCATAGGCATAGAGCAGCGCCTTGCGCGTGCGGATGTCTGCAAACTGCGGGCGCCTGAGATTGATGAAGAAGCCCTGCGCGCCGGAAGGACGCTGATCGGGCAGCACGCCCTTGATCAGAAGCCCCTTGCGCACCGCCGGAATATCATAGGCCGTGGCCCAGTCGCGCGAGGTGAATTCCTCGCGCAAGTCCAGGGTGCCGGCCTTCAGGGCCTCCAGTTCCGCTGTGCGGTCGCGGAAATAGAGAAACTTGATCTCGTCGAAATTCCACCGACCCACATTCACCGGCAGGTCCTTCGCCCAATAATCCTGCCGCCGCGCGTATGTGATGAAACTGCCCGCCTTGAAAGCGGCCACCCGATAGGGCCCGGAGCCGATGAAAGGCTTCAAGGTGCTGCGGGCGAAATCCCGCTGTTTCAGCTCCTCGGCCTTGAAGATCGGCAGGGTGGCCACGGTGCGCGGCAAGTCGCGCACAAGACCGCCGGAAAAACGATAGCGCACCGTCAGTGCATCCGGCGCCTCACAGGCGGCAACATCTTTCAGTGCCAGACGATAGCGGGGATGGCCCTTTTCTTTCAGCGTGCGGAAGCTGGCGCAGATATCTTCGGCGCGCACTGGCGTGCCGTCCGAAAAGCGGGCCGCCTTGCGCAAGCGAAAGACGACCGTGCGGCCATCGGCAGAAACGTCCGCCCTCTTGGCAACAAGGCCATAAACGGCATCCGGCTCGTCATGGGCCCGCACCATGAGGGAATCATAAAGCATCTCCAGCCCGTCGGCCGCATCGCCTTTCAGGATGAAAGGGTTGAGTGAATCGAAGCTGGTCAGCCCCGAGGTGCCGACGGTAACGATGCGCCCGCCCTTGGGCGCCTTCGGATTGACATAGTCGAAGTGCTTGAAATCAGCGGGATATTTGAGATCGCCAAAGGCGGAAAGGCCATGCCGTTCTGCCCCCGTTGCCAACGCGCACCCCACAAAGAGGGAAAGAACGCCCGCGATCAGCCCGGAGACTGTCGGCAATGGTGGGCATCTGATGCCTCGCTTTGCAAGGAACTGCCGCAACCTGTCTTTATATGGGCTCATCCCGCGCACACTCCATGACATCAATTTCGTCATGCGGGCGAAAGCCGGCATCTCAGGCCATGAACGCATAAGTTTGCAGCTTAAGCCCCCGGCTTTCGCCGGGGTGATGAGAATGATGGTCATATTGTGTCGTGGCGTGTGCATTGCGAGCGTCCTTCCCCTCCGTGACCGCTTTCAGGAATGATTCATTTCCTGCCGGGGATATAGCCCGTTTCGCGCAGGAATATGGACAGGTGCAACGGGAAGGACAGCCTATAGCCGCGCACCGGACAGTCGCCATAGGGATCTTCGCCCGGAACCGGACAGAAGTCATAGCGTTCCCGCCGCTGATGCAGGGCCAGCATGCGCCTCCAGCCGTCAATGCCCTCACCGATGCGTAATTTCAGCGCCACATAACCCGCCAGCATGCCGTTTTCGATCTTCTCCCGCCGTTGCCGTGCCTTGCGGAACATCTTCTCAAGACGCCGCGCTTCTTTCACCAGCAGCGGGCGCATCAAGGCATTGCCGGTGAGATCCGCCTTCTTGCCATTGCGCACGCTCAAGATCAGCGGCGGTGCATAGGAACAGGCATAGCAGCCATAAGCGTAGAGAAAGCGATCGTCCTTGAGCAGAAATTCCGCCTGCCCGTCTCCATCAAAGTCCTGAGGATCTTCCACCGTGCCGTCGAATTCTCCCAAGTCCACAACCTTCCAGGCAGTGCCGCCCTTATCAGATGCGGCCGTGATCACCCTGATGAGGGTGCAGCAATGCGCCCCGCCGCTGTAGCCCGTCACCACAAGTTCAGGGAAAGCATTGCCCGCATCAAGCTCTGCTGTAATCACCTGCGGCTTGCCGATGGCACCATCGAGCCTGACCATGGCAATGGGCGCGCCGGAGAAAGCCACCGCCACACTCGGCGCATAGTCGAAATCGTCTTCCTTGTAGGTGATCGTGATCTTGAACGGTCCGTACTCGACCACCTCGGTTTTTTCATCACCCGCTTGCCCGGAGCCGGGATGTGCGAGAATGAACAGGGCGGAAAGCACCAGGGCCATAAACGATGAAGCCTTCAGTGCCCTGCGATAAGGAAGCTTGGCTCTATTCCATGTGTGCCAGGACATGGTTTCTCTCCTCTTCATTGTCCCGGCGGGCACCCCCTCTCGCAGCCTGTCACTGCCCGCGGGGTGATGTGATGCGCTTGGCCTTCTCCTCGTCCCACCACCAGATGTCGGGAAAACCGACGGAATAATCGGGAATTTTCGCCGGCTTGCCGAAACGGTTCCAGCGCGCGGTGCGCTCATAGGTGATGTGCCACATCGGCAGCACATAGAAGTTCCACAGCAGCACCCGGTCCAGCGCTCGTGTTGCCGCAATCAGTTCCTTGCGGCTCTTTGCGAAAATGATGCGCTCGATGAGATAGTCCACCGCTGGGTCCTTGATCCCGGCATAGTTGCGCGAGCCGGGGCGGTCCGCTGCCGCCGACCCCCAATAGTTGCGCTGCTCATTACCCGGGCTTAGGGACTGCCCCCAGCTGGCGACGATGATGTCGAAATCGAAATTCTTCACCCGTCGCTCGTATTGGGCAGAATCGATAGTACGCACGCTTGCGCGAATGCCAAGGCGTTTCAGCGTGCGCACATAGGGCAGCACGATCCGTTCGAAAGCAGGCGACACCAGCAGGAATTCCACCGTGAACGGCTCACCGGCCGCATTGCGCAAAACGCCGTCCGCTCCCGGTTTCCAGCCCGCTTCCTGCAACAGGCGATAGGCCCGGCGCAGGTTTGCCCGCTTCTGCTGCGGCTCGGCATTGACGGGGTTGCGATATTCCTTGCTGAACACTTCCGGCGGCACCTTGTCCTTCACCTTCTCCAGAATCTTCAGCTCCTCATGCCCGGGCAGGCCCTTGGCCGCCAGCTCCGAGTTGGAGAAGAAGGAATTGGTGCGCGTATATTGGCCATAGAAGAGATTGCGGTTCGCCCATTCGAAATCGAAGGCGAGATTGAAGGCCTCGCGCACGCGCCGGTCCTGAAACTTCTTGCGGCGCAGATTGAACACGAAGGCCTGCATGCCCTGCGAATTTTTCAGGTGGAATTTCTCCAGGATCACATCCCCGCGCTTAACAGCCGGAAAGTCATAGGCCGTGGCCCAGTTCTTGGAGTTGTTTTCGTTGCGCCAGTCGTATTCATCGGCCTTGAAGGCCTCCAGCGCCACCGTGTCGTCGCGGAAATAGATGACCTCGATCTCGTCAAAATTGTCATAGCCTACATTCACCGGCAGATCGCGCCCCCAGTAATCCTTCACCCGTTCAAGCACGATGCGCTCGCCGGGCTTGAAGCTCTTGATGCGATAGGCCCCGGATCCCAAGGGCACTTCCAGCGTCGGCCTGCTTAAGTCACGCGGCTTGCCGTCCTTGCCGGCGGCCGTCCACCAATGCTTTGGCAACACGGGCATCTGCCCGGTGATCTGCGGCAGTTCGCGGTTGCCCTTCATGGAGAAGACGAAGCGCACCTCCCGCTCGCCCGTCTGTTCCACGCGTTCAATATTGCCGTAATAGAAGGCATAGAAGGGGTGCGCCTTCTTGAGGTTCTCCATGGACCAGATCACATCCTCCGGCGTGATCGGCTGCCCGTCATGAAAGCGGGCCTCCTTGCGCAGCCGGTAGGCGACGAAGGAGCGATCCTCCGGATAGGCCACGGCCTCGGCGATCAGACCGTATTCCGAGGCGGGCTCATCCAGCGCCGGTTTGATCAGCCGGTCGAAAATGGTGCCAACAGCGCCGGCCGCCTCGCCCTTGAAGGTGAAGGGATTGAGGGAATCGAAGGAGCCAAGGGCATACAGCCGCACGCGCCCGCCCTTGGGGGCGTCCGGCTTGACATAGTCGAAGTGCTTGAAATCCGGCCCATACTTGAGATCACCGAACAATGATAACCCATGCCGCCAAACGAGCATGGCGTTATCTGTCTTGGCAATGGCCCCCAACACGCGCAGTCCGGGCAGGCCGGCAAAAAGCCCCAGCGCCTTCAGCACCATTCGACGTGAAGCGGTCATGAGCGTTTCCTCATTGAAAACCGGCAATCATCCAGCCGGGATGGTATTCGTAAGGGTAGCATACAGAAAGTCATGCCCCATCAAAAGACAACGACCACATGGGGCCTTCACCTGCGCTGCGAACAATCCAAACGGTTTTCCGCATCACTTCGTGGATCAATCGGGCGGGTGGAATGAACGCATGCATTCATGGCTTAAGGTGCTTGCCGATTCCGCGACATGCCGGTCTGCTTTGCCTGTGCGAATTTGCGCCCGATACACGCGCAGATTTAAAGGTTCCTTCACGAAACACACCTATCAATGAAATCAGTGTGGGATGGGGGCAATCCATGCTGAGGATGTAGTGATGTTGGCAAACATGTTCAGTTTCAGTGGGCGCGCGCCGCGCGCTGAGTACTGGCTTATCACCGTTTTGTCCACGATTGGCGTCGTTTTAGGGGTAGTGCTCCTATTTCAGAAACAATTGTTGCATGCAGTGCTTGGGTTGTTTTTGATTTTGACCAGCAGCTTTGTTTCATGGGCTGTAATGATCCGCCGTTTTCACGATCTTGGACAAACCGGCTGGTTCAGCTTGCTCGTTTTCTTGCCGGGCATTGGCTGGCTTGTTCCCATTATTATCGGAGTACTCCCGGGGCAGAAAGAGGCAAACAAATATGGTCCTCCTGCTTCTGCATCACGCGCGCATTATCACCTCGATGATGCTGGGGAAAATTATGGCACCCCTTATGACGGCATGATGCGTAACAATGGCTTGCATCCACAGAACCAGCCCTGGGGTGGCAACATGCCTGCAGGGGGCGGGATGGCTGCAAGAGACGCCGGCATGGGCGAGGGCATCGGCGGCATGCCCTGGAATGATCAGCGGCAATTCGCCGGACAGCCCGACATGATCCCTGAAAGTCCGGTCCATGGAGCATTCGGAAGCCGCCGTGAAGAGACATGGACCATGCCTCCGCAGCAGCCGCATGAACAGGAAAGAGCTGGCATGAATGGCATAAGGCCGGCGTTCGGCGCGCGTCGCATGGAAAACACCATGGGCCATCCGGGGCATGTCGGTCATGCAAACCCTGCAGGCTTTGGCATGAGCAGAAACACTGGCCTCGATATGGAAAAACCTGCAGGGCGTGGGCCATTTGCCTCTGCGGCGCCGCATCCGCAGATGGCTGCCGCCACTGCCTCCATGCCGCAGAACGCACTGCCAGGAAGCACCCAGGTGACAGCGCCTCAGAACATGGGCGGCAATGCCAATCCCTCTTGGGGCATGCAGCCCAATGCCAATGCTTCCGAAATGGGCGGACATCCCGCCGCTTCATTGCCGCCCCGGCATAACGGTGCCGCCATGGCGCCATCACCCGCCGGAGAAGCGTTGGCGGACATGCACCCCTTGCGCGAGGACTGAGCGGAAGGGCGAGCCAAGTCCCCTTGACGGGCAATGAGATGCAAAAACCCGCCGGCCTTCGCGCCGGCGGGTTCTGCTTTTGCGGATCCCGAATTTCCTTCGGGGCTGTTTCACGCCGCCGATATGATCATTCTTTCATGCTCTTCAGATAGGCGATCACATCGGCGATGTCCTTGTCCTTCTTCAGGCCGGCGAAGGCCATCTTGTTGCCTGGCACGAACTTCTTCGGCGCCTTCAGGTACTTGGCGATGTTCTCCTCGGTCCACACCAGGCCTTCCTCGCCCTTGGCCTTCATGGCCGCCGAATACTTGAAGTCGGCAACCGCGCCGGCCTTGCGACCGACAACACCGAGCAGATAGGGGCCGACCTTGTTCTTCTTCTTGTCAGCGAAGTGACAGGCCTTGCACTTGTTGAACACCTTCTTGCCGGCCTCCGGATCGCCAGCGGCCGGTGCCGCCGCGGCCTGCTGCTGTTCGGCAGGCTGTGCCTGTTCGGCCGGTTGCGCCGGCTGCTCCGCTTGCTGCTCTGCCGGCTGTGCAGCGGGCTGCTGTTCAGCGGCGGCCGTCTTCTGCTCGGCGGGCGCCTCTTCCTTAGCCGGCTCTTGTGCTGCGGCCTCTTCCTTCTTCTCCTCCTCTTCCGTCACCGGCACGGCGATGGCGGGCTTGGCCGGTTTTTCGACGGCGAAGATGACATTGGCCAGCCCCCTGATGACGAAGATGAGGACCAGCGTGATCACGATGGAAACGGCGAAATTGATCAAGGTGCGCATGCTCATGGTCTTGTCCCGAAAGCTGATGGATCGATCCACGAAAGAGCAAGACGCATCCGAAAAGGGACATGGCCTGCCCCGTAAAGCCGGATGCGCTTTTTCGCGATCGATATCGTCCCCGCTTTTGACTACCCGCGCCGGAAACTATCGGTTTCTCCTTTTCTGCGCAACATGTATAAGGCGGGCCTAAGGCGATTTGCCGCGCCCTGGTGTCTTCTGCCCCGCAAGGAGTGTGGTCATGAGCGCTGATAATGCCGCTCCCATCGTGATGATTCCCGCACGCATGGCGTCCTCCCGCCTGCCGGGCAAGCCTCTGGCCGATATCGCCGGCCTGCCCATGATCGTGCATGTATACAGGCGCGCGGTTGAAAGCGGCCTGGGCCCCGTGGTGGTGGCCGCGGCCGAGCAGGAAATCGCTGAGGCCGTTGAGCGGGAAGGGGGCAGTGCTGTGCTCACCGATCCTGCGCTCCCTTCCGGATCGGACAGGATCGCCGCCGCCCTCAAGGAGGTGGATCCCGAGGGGCGCCATCGCATCATCGTCAATCTTCAGGGAGACCTGCCCACCATCGAACCTGCGGACATCCGCCGCTGCGCCATGGCCCTTTTGGAAACGGGCGCGGACATGGCCACGCTGGCCGCGCCCATAACCAGCGAGAGCGAGGCGGCCAACCCCAATGTCGTCAAGGTTATCGCCGCCGCTCTCGCCGATGGGGACATCGCCCTGGCCGAGGATTTCGTGCGTGAGCTGCCGCATGATCTGCCGCCGCCTTGGTTCCATCATGTGGGGATTTATGCTTACACGCGCCCGGCGCTGGAACGCTTTGTCGCCCTGCCGCCATCGGAGCGTGAAAGGGCGCTGCGGCTGGAGCAACTGCGTGCGCTTGATAATGGCATGCGCATCGCGGTTGCCCGCATCGCCCGCGCGCCCCATGGTGTGGACACGCCTGAGGATCTGGAGATTGCGCGTCGCCGGCTGGGCAGCGCCGAGGCCTGATTTCGCCGAGGTGCCATGCCGCATGGAGTGACGAACGAAAAGACACGGAACACGGGAAGCTGAAAACCATGTCAGCCCGCAGGAAAATCGCCTATCAGGGCGAACCGGGATCAAACTCCCACATCGCCTGCATCGAGGTGCACCCCGATCTGGAACCCATGGCCTGCCGCACATTCGAGGACGTGTTTGCGGCCGTGCATGCCGGCGAGGCCGAGCTGGCCATGATCCCCATTGAAAACACCCTGGCCGGTCGCGTTGCCGATATTCATCATCTGCTGCCGGTTTCCGATCTTTTCATCATCGGCGAGCATTTCCTGCCCGTGCATCATCAGCTGATGGCTCCGAAAGGCGCAACCCTGGAGACCATCCGCTATGTGCATTCACATGTGCATGCGCTCGGGCAATGCCGCAGTCTGATCCGCCGTCTGGGAGTGGAGGCCGTCGTCGCCGGCGATACTGCAGGAGCGGCCCGTCTGGTTGCGGAAATGAACGATCCGAAGCATGCCGCGCTCGCCCCGGCGCTCGCCGCGGAGATCTACGGCCTGAACATCCTGCAGGAAAACGTGGAGGACGAGGCCCACAACACCACACGTTTCATCATCATGGCCCGTCATCCTCTCACCATGCGGCCGGAGGACGGGCCGGCCATCACCAGCTTCGTCTTCCGCGTGCGCAACGTGCCGGCGGCTTTGTACAAGGCGCTGGGCGGTTTCGCCACCAATGGCGTCAACATGACGCGGCTGGAATCCTATCAGATCGGCGGCCGTTTCAACGCCACCCAGTTCTATGCCGATGTGGAAGGCCACCCCGAGGAGCGCCCTTTACGCCTGGCGCTGGAAGAGCTGGATTTCTTCTCCACGAGCGTGAAGATGCTGGGCACCTATCCCGCATCGCCCCTGCGCGCCCGTCTGATGCACGGGGATGACCTCTCCTGACAGGCGTGCTTGCGGTTTCGCGGAGGCTTCAAGCTTGTTTATTGCGTCGCCCAGAGGATGCGCGCGATCCAGGCGATGCGTGCCGTTTCCAGCTTTATGGGATTGTGCGCTTTCGCCGTCAGGGGATGCAGCATCAGGTGCTGCGGGGTTTGTTCCTGCAGACGCATGAGAAGCCCGCGCCCGTCGCCAAGCGCAAGGATGATGCGATCTCCCGGACGGGCAGGGACATTGACCGAGGCGATGAGCACATCCCCGTCGCGATAAACGGGCAGGAAACCATCCCCGCGAATGCGCAAGGCAAAGGCCCCGGCATCATCCATGCCCGGGCAGGGCATACTGCGCCACTCCGCTCCTGCAGGTCTGCCGGTTTCATCGAAACGCTGCCCCAGCCCTTCCGGCGCCGCAAGATCGGTGATCGGCAGCTCAAGACGCATGTCCGCGCTGCCGCTCATCAGCAGTGTGAACTCGGCCAGGCTCGTATTGGTGCAGCGCAGGACCTTGGCCAGGCTCTCCGAGGAGGGCCAGCGCGGCCGTCCGTTGGTGGTGACACGCTTGGACCGGTTGAAAGATGTGGCATCCAGCCCCGCCTTGCGGGCAAGCGCTGATGTGGACAGGCCATGCCGCTCGGCCAGAAGGTCGATCGCCCGCCAGACATCCTCGTGCGTGAACATGGCCGGAAAGCCCCCCTTGTCCGAAACGCCTGCGCCCTCTTTGGCCGGCGCAGGCTTGGTCCCCGCCAGGATCAACAGGATCCAAAGGCCCTTTGTAGTGAAATGCGCGCCCGGAGTCGAATCCGAAAGCAATCGCGCCTTGCAAAACACCTGGCGCGCGTGCTCAACGAAACATGAAACCGCACGAATGGGGTGTCATCCCGCCGTGGTCGTTCAAGTCCTGACGGTTGTTCTGGACGATGATCGATAAAAAGTGACTGAAGATCAGCGGGCGGTCTGTTCCTGTTCGCTGAGTTCGGCTAGGGCTTCCTGCACGATGGTGAACTGGCCCGCCGGCCGGTAGCGCACAAGGTAATCCGGCACCACCGCCTCGATGCCGTCCGGTTCGATGCCGATGCCCTCCAGCGTTCGTCCCTCTGCGCGCGCCTTGTCGCTGACCACATTATTACGCATCAGCATCTTCACCTGATCAGGCGTCAGCGGCGGCCCGGGCAGAAACTGCGCCGGCCAGGCCATGACCTTCGCCACCCCGAAGGGAACGGAGACCAGCATGCGCCGCCGCCGGATCACCATCAGCATGTATTCCATCAGCTCGCGGAAGGTCCACACTTCCGGCCCGCCCAGCTCCAGCGTCTTGCCCGAAAGCGTCTCGTCCTCCAGGGCCTTGACCGCCGCCTTGGCCACGTCCTCCACATAGACGGGCTGAAAACGCGTCTTTCCGCCGCCGATCAGGGGCAGAACCGGCGAAAAACGCGCCATTTCCGCAAACTTGTTGAAAAAGGAATCCTCAGGCCCCACCACGACCGAAGGCCGCAGGATCACGGCCTGCGGCATGGCGGCGCGCACGCGCCGTTCGCCTTCCGCCTTGGTGCGGCCATAGCGGGAGGGCGAGCCAAAATCGGCCCCCAGGGCAGACATGTGAATGAAACGGTCAACCCCGGCCTCGCGTGCGGCGCGTGCGGCCTTTTCCGCGCCATGCACATGAATGGCCTCGAACGTCTGCGCGCCACGCTCTGCGATGATGCCGACGAGATTCATCACCGCATGGGATCCGGCGAGTGCCGATTTCAGCGAGGCGAGCTTGCGGACATTGGCCTGCACCAGGGCGATCTGCCCGGGAATGCCAAGCGGCTGCAGAAAATAGGCGAGATCGGGCCGGCGGCAGAGCACACGGACGCGATAGCCGCTCCTCGCCAGGGCGGCAACGACATGACGCCCGATGAAGCCCGAGCCTCCGATCACGGAGACGATTTCATCCTTGAGCTGTGTGGTTGCGGCCGTGTGCATGACTGCCAGCCCCCTCTTGAAATGACCGAAGGCGAAACCCATGTTCGAGATGCATTGATACCCTCCCCAAGGCCTGCTTGCCAAGGGGCGTTGGGGAGAGGAAACGGGGCGGCAAGACCGGGTGGCTCCTCTTGACAAAAGCCGCCGGATTCGTATATCTCCGCCCTCGGAAGTGCCCAGGTGGCGGAATTGGTAGACGCGCTGGCTTCAGGTGCCAGTGGCCATTACGGCCGTGGAAGTTCGAGTCTTCTCCTGGGCACCATTCATTAGGCCCTTTTTAAGGAAAACAGGCCTTGTCGAGACGCCGGCGCCAAGCCGGTTTTTTCTTTTCTCGCGCCGCCCTTGCGGAACCCGTCTTTTCCGTCATGGGCCGGCGCCCATGCTTTCGGAGGCGGCTTAAATCCATGGCCATCAAGCTCTATAAAGGCGATCTGCCAGCGGATCTGGATCTGGGCAATACGGTCGCGGTGGATACCGAGACCATGGGCCTCAATCCCTTTCGCGACAAGCTCTGTCTCGTGCAGCTCTCCGCCGGCGACGGCAACGCCGTTCTCGTTCAGCTGGACCGCGAGACCTATCACGCCCCCAATCTCAAGCGCCTGCTGGAAGACGAGAATGTGCTGAAGATCTTCCATTACGCCCGGTTTGACATGGTGGCGCTGAAACGCTGGCTGGGTGCGGACGTGAAACCCGTCTATTGCACCAAGATCGCCTCCAAGCTCGTGCGCACCTATACCGACAGGCACGGCCTGAAGGACCTGGTCAAGGAAATGCTGGGCATAGACATGTCCAAGCAGCAGCAGAGCTCGGACTGGGGCACACCCGTGCTTTCCGAGGCGCAGAAACAGTATGCCGCCTCCGACGTGCTCTATCTGCACGAGCTGAAAATCCGCCTCGATCAGATGCTCGCCCGCGAAGGCCGCGCGGAACTGGCCCAGAAGTGTTTTGACTTCCTGCCCGTTCGGGCCGAGCTGGATCTTGCCGGCTGGGCGGATGTGGACATTTTCGCCCATTCCTGATGTAAGGACGTTCGAGATACGGCAAAGTCCGCTTTTTCCTTGCCGCACGCCCATGGCCCAGTCTGATGTTCTTCTCGAGCGTTTGCTGAAGCTGCATCCCAGGCGCATCGATCTGTCGCTGGACAGGATGCACAGGCTTCTTGCCGCCCTTGATCATCCCGAACGGCGTCTGCCGCCGGTGATCCACGTGGCCGGCACCAATGGCAAGGGTTCCACCATCGCCTTCATGAAGGCCATGGCCGAGGCTGCCGGGCTGGCCGTGCATGTCTATACCTCTCCTCATCTCGTGCGCTTTCACGAACGCATCTGGCTGGGCCGCCGCGGTGGCAAGGGCGGCTTCATTGCCGAGCCGCATCTGGCAGAAGTGCTGGAGGAATGTGAACGGGCCAACGCCGGCAAGCCCATCACCTTTTTCGAGATCACCACCGCCGCCGCCTTTCTCGCCTTCTCAAGGCGCCCGGCCGATCTTCTGCTTCTGGAAGTGGGCCTGGGCGGCAGGCTCGATGCCACCAATGTCATTGAACAGCCCGCCGTTTCCGTCATCACGCCGGTGGCGCTGGATCATGCCGAGTTCCTCGGCCAGGATCTCGCCGCCGTTGCTGCGGAAAAGGCCGGGATCATCAAGCACGGCGCGCCTGTGGTTCTCGCGCCGCAGCCGGATGAGGTCCTTGCCGTCATGGACCGGGAGGCGCGCCGAAAGGGGGCGCCCCTTTATGCTGCCCAGCATCACTGGCAGTGTTATGAGCAGCACGGGCGGCTCGTCTGGGAGGATGAGGAAAGCCTGTTCGATCTGCCCCTGCCCGCGCTGCCCGGCCGCTTTCAGGTGGAAAACGCCGGCACGGCCATCGCCGCCCTGCGCCTGTTCGCTGAGCGCACCGGCCGGCCGCCCTTCGCGGAAAAGGATCTGGCCAGAGGCCTTCGCAAGGCGCGCTGGCCCGGGCGCTTGCAGCCGATCTTGCGCGGCCCCTTGCGCCGCCACATCGGCTTTGATGACGAACTGTGGCTGGATGGCGCCCACAATCCCCATGCCGCCCGGGCGCTTGCTGCCGCGCTCGCCGAGTTCGAGGAGGTGGACGAAAAGCCCCTTGTGCTCATCATCGGGCTTCTCAAGACAAAGGATGCCGAGGAATGGCTGAAGGCCTTCACCGGCCTGGCCGCCCAGGTGATCTGTCTCACCATTCCCGGTCAGGATGCCGCCATGCCGGCGGAAGAGCTGGCCGCGCTCGCCTGCCGGGTTGGCCTCTCCGCCCGCACGGCGGCCACGCTTGAGGAGGCCCTGCGCGCTGCCTCCCATTGCCGCCCGGAGCTGCCGGTGCGCATTGTCATTGCCGGCTCTCTCTATCTCGTTGGCCATGCCCTCGCCCTCAACGGCGACAGGGCATGATCGCATGCACCCTGCGCGGCATGCGGAGCCTTTCATTCAGTCACGATGATAGGGGTGACCGGCAGCGATGCTGGCGGCGCGATAGAGCTGTTCGGCCAGCATCAGGCGCACCAGCTGATGCGGCCAGGTCATGCGCCCGAAGGAAATGAGCGCCTCAGCCTCCCGTTTCAGGGATTCATCAAGCCCGTCCGGCCCGCCGATGACGATGGCCAGACGTTTTTCTCCGCTTCGTGACAACCGGATAAGCCGCTGCGCAAATGCGCGCGAGTCCGGGCTTTCTCCTCTCTCATCCAGAAGCAGCAGGGCAGCGTTTTTGCCCGCCGCCTTGCGGATGGCAGCCGCTTCCTCCGCCTTGCGCTCCGCAGCCGTGCGCTTTCGGGATTCCACAAGCTCCCGCACCGCAATGCCTGTAAAGCCCAGGCGCGGCAGCAGGGGGCGCAGGCGCTTCAGATAGTCGTCGATGAGCCGGGCGATGCAGGCCTCCTTCAGCTTGCCCACGGCAATGATCAGGATGTCCATCGCAACCGGCCGTTATCGGAGCGGGCGGAGGCTTCAGCCGTTGCCGGCCGCGCGCGCATGCGGCGCCCACAGTTTCTCGAGGTTGTAGAACTCGCGCACTTCCGGGCGGAAGATATGCACGATCACATCGCCGGCGTCCACCAGCACCCAGTCGGCATGCTCCAGCCCCTCCACCGAGAACTGACGGAAACCGGCCTTCTTCATGTCTTCCATCAGGTGTTCGGCGATGGCGGCCACATGCCGGTTGGAGCGGCCGGAGGCGATGATCATGGCATCGGCCAGGGCCGCGCCGGGTTCCAGCGGAATGGTCACCACATCTTCCGCTTTCGAGTCCTCGAGGCTTGAAAGGATGACATTCATGAGACGACGCGTGTCTTCATGGGGGATTTCGGAAAGGGTGGAAGCGAGAGTCATGGAAGAGGCCCCCGCCTTGCGGGGCTGCATGTCCGCCGCATCATTCCGGGCTGCGGCGCTCGTCTGGCTGTTCATCTTCGCAGTCAGTCGTATCTGTCCTGTCTGCCGATGGTTTCGCAGTCCAATGCATGAGGCGGGATCACGTCCTGCCTGCGGCACAATTATGGAACATCGAAAAGGCCCCTTGCAAGGGAAATTTCCCGCATGGTTTCCCCGGGACGGAAATGCGCGGGATCGCGCAGGGCACTGGAGCTGATGGCACGATGCGGCATCTCCACATAGGCCCAGGCCGGCGCCGGCATATCGGGCAGCATGCGGATCCGGTGAACGGGAATGCGGGCATCGCGCAAGATATGCGCCGCCGGAGAGAACAGGGCCCGTTCCGTCCACTCCGGCCGTGCAAACACGGCGATGGGCAGGCGCGCCGTGATCATCTGCCAGTCTTTCCAGAAATGGAGGGTGGCGAAGGTATCCGCCCCCATGAGCCAGACGAACCGGCCGCGTTCCAGAACCGGCGAGAGACGCCGCAACAGATCGGCGGTATAGGTCACGCCCAGGCGTGCTTCCAGATCCAGCACACGAAAGCAGGGCGCACGCGCCATTTGGCGGGTCATGGCCATGCGTGCGTGCAAGTCCCCGGGATCGGTCGTTTCCTTGAGAGGATTGCGCGCCGCCACCAGCCACCAGACGAAATCGAGCCCAAGCCGCCGGCAGGCTTCCTGCGCCAGGGCCAGATGCCCCGCATGCGGCGGATTGAACGATCCTCCCAGCAGACCAATGCGCAGGCCCTGAAAAGGCGGAAGCCGCAGCGTGGAAAGAGGCGTGCGCAAGCGCGGAAGCCGGCTTTGCAATCCTTTTTTCATGAGGTCACTCGTTCGCACGCCTCTGGCAACGTTCAAAGCGGTAATGGCTGGATGGCGGTGTGCCACGCCTTTCACGCGTGGATGAAGCGCCGGCCCCGCACAAAGGCTTTAAGGAACTGCACGCTCATATCCTGCCGGATGTATCTTTCGCAGATCATTTCATCCTATCCGGTTCAGCACAGGCCGGATTTCTTCAGCACCTGATAGGCGGCGATGATCTCGCGCAGATATTTCTCCTTGTCCTTGTCACCGCCGTTGACATCCGGGTGATAGCGCTTCACCAGCATCTTGTAGCGGGCCTTGATCGCCTCCTTGTCCGCGGTTTCGTCAAGCCCCAGCCGTTCCAGTGCCTGCCGCTGCATGGGCGGTAGGGTGCGCCGCGGCCGCCGCGGGCCTTGTTCGGCACCCTCGCCAAAGAGATCAAAATGATCCTGCCAGGGGCGATTGTGTCTGAAGCCGCCATGGCGCGGCCGCCGTCCCGTGGGGTTGAAGGCCCAGGCATTGGCACCGACGCGCCAGGTGGGGCGATGGCCGGTAACGTTGTTCTCCAGCCACTCGCGCAGGTCCTCGTCGGCCATGCCCTCGAAGTAGTTGTAGCTCTTGTTGTATTTCTTCACGTGCTCCAGGCAGAAGTGATAGTACTCGCCCTCCCGGTCGCGCCCCTTCGGCGCCGGATGACGCCCAAGCGCAGTGCACCCCGGCCAGTCGCATTCGGGCACGCGCCCGCGCAGCATCTCTTCCTCGTTCGGGCGCAGACGGATGCGGTCGAAATATTTTGAATGCAGTTTCATCACTCCCGCGTGTCACGTTTCTCGTCCTGGTCCGAACCGGCGCACCATACTATCGTAACCGCAATCTTGTGTGAAACACCCCGATCCTTGCCGATGTGTTAACAGGCGGAAAATGCCCGGCTTTTGCCTCCTTTGGCGCCGATGGCTGTTGTCGCCAGCCCTGATGAAAGGCGATCAGGCCAAGTCTTTCGCGGCGGTGATAAAGGCGCGAATCAGGGCAGGATCCTTTTCGCCCCGGCGGCGCTCCACGCCTGAAGAAACATCCACCATTGGCGCTTCCGTTTTCTCGATCGCCGCGCGCACGTTTTCCGGGGTCAGCCCGCCGGCCAGCATGAACGGCTCCTTGCGTCCGGTTAGTAACGACCAGTCGAAGCTGTGACCGGTGCCGCCGGTCAACCCGTGCGCCTTTGCAGGATCCACCCAAGCGTCGAAAAGCGGAAAGGCGATCGCATCCGCATAGGCTTCGGCCTTGGTGATGTCGGCCTCCGTGCGCACGCGAAAGGCCTTGATCACGCCGCATCCCGTCCGTTCGGCAATGGCACGGATGCGCTCCGGGCTTTCCGAACCGTGGCACTGAATATAATCCGGCTGCACCGAGCGGATGATGTCATTGATCTGGCCATCATCCGCATCCACAACCAGAGAGACGATGCGCACCCGGCCCCGGGCCTGACTGGCAAGCTTCGCCGCCGCATCCGGAGAGACAAAACGGGGCGAAACCGGCACATGCACAAGCCCGATGAAATCCGCCCCCGCCTCGATGGCGGCCGTGAGGGCCTCTTCGGTGCGAATGCCGCAGATCTTTACTTGAACGGTCATGAACAGGCCTGATCTTTCTCGGGAAACGACGGGACAAGCAGATTTCCCTCCTGCCCCATCCGTCATCGCTCTTTTTCAATCTTCTGCGAGATCCTGCTGCATGCGCGCCGTTATTTCCTCCAGCACCGCATCATGAAAGCGTGCGCCGGGATAGTCGTAGAACTGCACCATGCAGGGCATGTCCTCATGCAGACCGGTGCGCGACTCACTTGCGAATTCCAGCCACAAAATCAGGGGCACGCCCTGTTGCGCCATGTCGATCATCACCCAGTAGTCATCGGTGGCGAGAAAGGCCGTGCCGCGCTGGCAGGTCAGCGCATGTTCAAGGCGCGTGCCGAAACGCTTTCGCCACCGCCGCCACAGGTTCCATGTCTGCGCCGGAATGGCGCCCTCGGTGCGGCGCAGAAAGGGCATGCCGGCAAAGATGTCGCTCATCGTTCCCCCGTTTGAACCAGCTGACGGTTTTCTTGAAAATATGTTCATGCCGCCTGTTGATATGAATAGGCAAGGGGACAAGGCACATGTCCCTCTCCGGCATCAGTGGCCACACTACACGACACTTATACCGTCATACCGGCGAAAGCCGGTATCTCAAGCCAGTTACTCATGCGTTTGTGGCTCGAGACCTAAGGCTTTCGCCGGGGTGACGAGAAAGATGGCACCGTTGCGTTGTGCAATGTGATCAGTGGCATGTGTCTTCAGCCGGTTTCATCGCCGGGGCGGGAGAGCCATTCTTCCGGCAGCAGGGTTTCCGTCACCGTTTCCAGCAGCACAAGCCCTTGATCGGTCAGGCGCAGTCGCTCCTCCTCGCTGTTCAAAACGGCAAGACCTGCCTCTGCAAGCCTTCTTGCCGCGGCATGAAACGATGCGGGCAGCATTTGAGCGCTTTTCAGCCCCGCCCGCCTGGCCAGACGCGAAAGATCAAGCCCCTCCGCTGTGCGCAGGCCCATCAGCAGGCATTCCATCGCCGCCTCATAGGGATGCAGGGGCTCTTTCGCCATCAGCCCCCCTTGTGCCGCCGTTTTCAGCCATTGCGCAGGGCTGCGCCAGGCCTGCGTGGCCACAATGGTGCCGTCGCGGCGATGCAGTCGCCCGTGTGCGCCCGGCCCGATTCCCAGATAGGCGCCATGTCGCCAGTAGAGAAGATTGTGCCGGCATTCCGCCCCGGGGCGGGCATGATTGGACACCTCGTAGCGCAACAGGCCGGCTGCGGCGAGACGCTCTTTCGTGATCTCGAACATCTTCAGCGCCGTCTCTTCATCCGGCAAGGAAAGCCGTCCCTTCTGGTGCAGACGGTAAAAGGGCGTTTCCGGTTCCATGGTCAGCTGATAGGCCGAAAGATGATCCGGCGCCCATAACAGCGCTTCCTTAAGCTCCCGCTCCCAGGCGGATGCCGTCTGATGGGGCCGCGCATAGATCAGATCGAAAGAGGCGCGCGCAAACGTCTTGCGGGCGCATGTCCAGGCCTGCCGCGCTTCCTTGACCGTGTGCACCCGCCCCAGCTGTTTGAGCGCTGCATCATCCAGGGCCTGAACACCCAGCGAGAGGCGATTGACGCCGGCCAGGGCATAGGCCGAGAAGCGTTCGGCGTCGCTGCTGTTCGGGTTGGCCTCCAGGGTGATTTCCACATCTTCGGCAAGTGGCCAGTAGCGGGCGGCCGTGTCGATGATCCGCTCAACCAGCTCAGGCGGCATCAGGGAAGGCGTGCCGCCGCCGAAGAAAATGCTGCCGATCGGTATCTGCCGCGGCAGATCCTCGCGCTCTGCGAAATGGGCAAGCGCCGCCTCATACCCTTGGCGCCACTGTTCGAAGTCGATGTTTTCGGCAACGTGCGAATTGAAGTCGCAATAGGGGCACTTGGCGACACAAAAGGGCCAGTGCACGTAAAGCCCGAAAGCGTTTTCTGCCGTCTCCTTTTCAGTGCCCTTTTCAGGAAATGCGGCGCGCTCTTTTGCGTTTTCAGCCGCCATTGCGCAGCCATTCCACCAGTTTCTCGAAAGCGCGGGCACGGTGGCTCATGGCGTGCTTCTTCTCCGGCTCCATTTCAGCGAAGGTGATGTCATGCCCTTCCGGCACGAATATGGGATCGTAGCCAAAGCCCTTCGTGCCCCGCGGCGGCCAGACGAGATGACCATAAACCTTCCCCTCGAAGACCTTCACCGCACCATCAGGCGCCGCCAGAGCCAGCGCACAGACGAAATGGGCCTTGCGCTGATCAGGTGTGCGCGCTCCCTTTTCCTGCAGCTTTTCCTCAATCAGCGCCATCGCCTTGTTGAAATCCTTCTCCGGCCCGCCCCAGCGGGCAGAATGAATGCCGGGCGCACCGTCAAGCGCGTCCACGCACAGCCCGGAATCATCGGCCAGCGCGAAGGCATTGGCGCCTTCAGCCGCCGCCTGCGCCTTGATAATGGCGTTTTCCGCAAATGTAGTGCCCGTCTCCTCGGGCTCCGGCAAGTCCAGTTCACCGGCAGAGACAACGGAATACCCCAGCGGTTCCAAAAGCGCGGCGATCTCGCGCACCTTGCCGGGATTGTGCGAGGCGATGATGATGCGCGCGCCTTTGGCGGGCCTTTGCGGTTCCATGTTCGGGGTCTCGCTCCCTGCGTTCATGCCGTCTGTCCTCCTTCAGGCTTGCCCGCCGCCTCAAGCGCCGCTTTCTGGATCTCGACAAGCTCGCCAATCCCCTTCCGCGCCAAGGCGAGCATCTCCATGAACTGATCCTCGCTGAAAGGCACCTCTTCCGCCGTCGCCTGGATTTCAACGAGACCACCGCTGCCGGTGATCACGAAATTGGCATCCGTTTCCGCTTCCGAATCCTCGATATATTCCAGGTCCAGGATCACTTCCCCGCCCCAGATGCCGCAGGAGACGGCGGCCACATGATCACGGATGGGATCCTGCGTGATCATCTCCCGGGCCAGCATCCAGTCGATGCACTGGCGCAGGGCAACAAAACCCCCGGTGATGGAGGCGCACCGCGTGCCGCCATCCGCCTGCAGCACGTCGCAGTCGATGACGATCTGGTTCTCGCCCAGGGCATCCAGATCCACCACCGCCCGCAGGGAACGTCCGATCAGGCGCTGGATCTCCTGCGTGCGGCCGCTCTGCCCGCCGCTCTTGGCCTCGCGGCGCATGCGCTCTCCGGTGGCGCGCGGCAGCATGCCATATTCGGCCGTCACCCAGCCGCGCCCCAGCCCTTTCATCCAGCTGGGCACGCCCTCCTGCAGGGAGGCGGTGCACAAAACCCGCGTATGCCCCACCGAAATCAGGCATGAGCCCTCCGCATGCCTGGAAACGCCCGTCTCAATGGTCACGGGCCGCATTTCATCATTCTTCCGCCCGGATGGCCGCATGATCAGATCCTTCCCTTCTCGCTTCTCATGATGTCCGCTCAATCGCTGCGGCTGGCGATACGGCATGCATCCTGACAGGTCAACTCCGCCCGTACCCTTCTGATCTTGCGCAAGCACGCTTGATTGTGTCCGCGCCCGCAGCCATCTACAATGGCGGCAGCGCACAAGGCGGGTTCCTGCTGGCCTTGCCACAATTTCTCCCGCTTGTGCTGGTTTCAAGAGCGCCAGAATGCCAGGACGGAAACAACGATGAGCAGGAAGATGCCGACCATCGCACTCGTGGATGACGATCGCAACATCCTCACGTCCGTGTCCATGGCGCTCGAGGCCGAGGGCTTTCGCACCCGCACCTATACCGACGGGGTCTCGGCCTTGAAAGGCCTTGAGGAAAACCCGCCCGACATGGCCATTCTCGATATCAAGATGCCGCGGATGGACGGCATGGAGCTTCTGCGGCGTCTGCGTCAGAAATCCAACTTGCCCGTGATCTTCCTCACCTCGAAGGATGATGAGATCGATGAGCTCTTCGGCCTGAAGATGGGCGCGGATGACTATATCCGCAAGCCCTTCTCGCAACGGCTGCTGGTGGAGCGGGTCAAGGCCGTGCTGCGGCGGGCCCAGTATCGCCCCGAACAGCAGGACGAGGAGGAAGGCTCCCGCGTTATCGAGCGCGGGCGGCTGGTCATGGACCCGGACAGGCATTCCTGCACATGGGACGGCAAGCCCGTGACACTGACCGTGACCGAATTCCTCATCCTGCAGGCGCTGGCGCAGCGGCCCGGCATCGTCAAGTCGCGCGATGCCCTGATGGACGCCGCCTATGATGATCAGGTCTATGTGGACGATCGCACCATCGATTCCCACATCAAGCGCCTGCGCAAGAAGTTCAAGGCTGTCGATCCGGAGTTCTCGGCCATCGAGACGCTTTATGGCGTCGGCTACCGCTTCCGGGAGGAATGAGAGCGAAAGGAATGGCCGGCGCCCCCGTTGCTGGCAGCGAGAGCCGTTCAGGGCCGTTTGTAGGAAGAAACGGAGCGCGCCGCTGACCTGATTATGGAAGTGAGGATTCAAAAACCGCCGCCGGGTGCCTCTGCCGGTGAAGAGTCCCGTGCATCCGCTCCTGCGGAGGAAGCACGCGCGCGCCCTGCCGCCCCTTCCACGGATCAGGCGGAAGCGGAAACGGAGGCGAGGACGGAGGCGGTTTCCGAGGCGGCAGAGAATGAGATTGCCGTCGAGAGCGCCGATGCGCCTGACGAGGAAGAGCGGAACGTGCACGGGCCCCTGCATTGGCTTGCGCGATTGAAGCCGCGCTCTTTGCTGGCGCGCATCGTGCTGACCAATCTCGTCGGCCTTGTCATTCTCGTTGCCGGCATTCTCTACTTCAATCAGTTGCGCGAAAATCTCATCGACGCCCGCGTCGATTCCCTCATGACGCAGGCTCGCATCATGGCCGCTGCCGTGGCCTCCTCGGCGACGGTGGATACCGGCGAGATCACCCTGGATCCCGACCGCCTCGCCGGCATGGCCGAGGAGGACCCCAGCCCGCCGCTGGACGACATCTCCCGCCTCGACTTTCTCATCCGCCCGGAACAGGCCGGCCCGGTTCTGCGCCGCCTGGTGAAGCAGACCGGCACCATCGCCCGCATCTATGACCGCGAAGGCGTGCTCACCGTCGATACGCGCCATCTCTATGGCTACGGCGGCATTCTGCGGCTGGATCTGCCGCCTGTGGGTGAGCAGAACCCCTCGCTCATGGAGCGGATCGAGGCCCTTTGGGACCGCGTCAAGAAATGGATCTTCGGGCACGACTATCCCCTGCAGAAGGAATACGGCCTTGAGAACGGCAAGGAATTCCCCGAGGTGGTCGCCGCTTTGCAGGGGGCGTCCGTATCTGTGGTACGCGTGAACAAGAAGGGACAGATCATCGTTACCGTTGCCGTGCCCATTCAGCGCTACAAGGCGGTGCTCGGCGCACTGGTGCTGTCCACGCGCGGCGGCGAGATCGACGCCGTTCTGGACAAGGAGCGGCGCACGCTGCTTTTCCTCTTCCTGGTGGCCGGCCTTGTCACGCTCTTGCTTTCGGTGTCCCTGGCCGGGCAGATTGCCGAACCCATCCGGCGCCTGGCGGCGGCGGCGGAGAAGGTGCGCCGGCGGGTGGACAACCGGCGGGTGGAGATCCCGGACTTTTCGGATCGCGATGACGAGATCGGCCATCTCTCCGGCGCCCTGCGCGAGATGACCGAGGCGCTCTATAACCGCATCGATGCCATCGAATCCTTCGCCGCCGACGTGGCGCACGAACTGAAGAACCCGCTCACATCCCTGCGCTCCGCGGTGGAAACCCTGAAACTGGCGAAAACAGAGGAGCAGCGCCAGCGCCTGGTGGAGATTGTCAATCAGGACGTCAAACGTCTCGACCGGCTGATTTCCGACATTTCGGACGCCTCGCGTCTGGATGCCGAACTTGCCCGTTCGCAGGCAGCGCCTGTGGATGTGAAGGTGCTTTTGGAAACGCTCGTGACCGTCGCCAATGAAACCGCCCGCCCCGGTGAGGCGCGCGTGCGCCTGATTGTGCGCAGGCCGAGAGGTATGCCTGAGGAGAAGGCCTTCCGCGTGCTGGGACATGACACGCGCCTGGCCCAGGTGGTTCAGAATCTCCTGGCCAATGCCCGCTCCTTTTCGCCCGAAAATGGCGAGATTCGCGTTATCCTGCGCCGGCACGGGCGCTTTGTCGAATTCCTCGTTGAGGATGAAGGCCCCGGCATTCCCGAGGACAATCTCGAAAAGATCTTCGAACGCTTCTACACCGATCGCCCGCCTCAGGCTTTTGGCCAGAATTCCGGACTGGGGCTTGCCATTTCCCGCCAGATCGTCGAAGCCCACCAGGGCACCATCCATGCCGAAAACATCTATGCCTCCGATCCCGTGAAGGGCCGCAAGGTGAAAGGCGCCCGCTTCGTCGTTCGCCTGCCCGCCATGCCCGCGGAACGCACGGGCCGCGGCGGCCGTCACCGCAATTAAATCGCACCGGCGCGAATGGTGTATGGCAAGGTGGGCGCAAGACCGCTATCCCTCTAGAGCTTTCACGAATCCTAAATTCAGGCGGCAGCCACATTTTTGAAAAGAGGCGTCATGCACGAAACATCTCACGAAACCGGAACACCGGCCCAGGCGGCGGAAACCGGCGATTCGACCGGAAAGCAGGCGGAGGAATTGCCCAACGGCTGTGTGCATGCCACCTGTGTGGCTCTCAACTCCAGCGGCGTGCTCCTGCTTGGTGCGCCGGGGGCAGGCAAGTCCACGCTCGCCCTGCGCCTGCTGGATGAGCCGGGCCGCGGCCTGCAGGAGGATCCCGTTCGCACCCGCCTGGTCGCCGATGATCAGGTGGAAATCCGGCGCATGGGCGATGTGCTGCTTGCGCGGGCGCCGGAACGACTCATGGGCCTTCTGGAAGTGCGCGGCGTGGGCATCATGCGCCTGCCGGTTTCGCGCCTTGCCGAGGACATCCCTGTTGAGGCGGTGGTGCGTCTGGTTTCTCTGGAAGAGATCGAACGTTTGCCCCCTGTAAACCAATCCGAGACCATCATGGGGCTGTCCTTGCGCTGTCTGCATCTGGACGCGCGCGATCCCGCCGCGCCTGCCCGCCTGCGGGCCTGGCTGTTCGGAGAGCGGCGGGCATGACACCCTTACCGGCCTGGCCCCGGCCCATGGGGGCGGGATGATGAGATGCGAGCATTGCATGCCGGCATGTAAGACCAGGAGCATCACGATCAGCACCGCCCGGCAAAAGACCGGGTCGAGAGGAGTTGCCGCTGCCGCGCATGCCCCTGGCGCGCGCTGCCAGAGGTTTTTGTCTCTTCCGTTTGCCTTTGTCCTTCTTTTTCCGGTTCTGAGTGCTGCACGTCCGGTCGCCGCCGAAGAATCCGGAGCGAATGCGCCTGCTATGCGGGATAGCCAGCAGATCAGGCGCATCGAGGAACGTCTGCAGCAGGAACAGAAACGGCGCGAAGCCCTCATGCGCGAGCGCAAGGCCCTGCAGGCGGAAATGGCGGAGGTCTCCACCCGTCTGCAGGCCCTGGCGGCGCGGCGGCAGGCCCTGGAAGTGCGCCTGCGGGATATCGATCGCCGCATGCGGGACATGCGCAAGGAAAAGACCGCGCTGGAAAGGCATCTGCGCAAGAACCGCGCCGCCATCAGCCGCCTTCTCGCCGCCCTGCAGCGCATGCGCCGGGATCCGCCGCCGCCCTTCGTCACCCGGCCGGAGGACGTTCTGGCGGCCGTGCGCGGGGCGATGATGCTCTCCGTGACCATTCCGGCGCTGGATGCCCGTGCCCGCGCCCTTCTGGAAAAACTGCGCCGGCTGGCCGAAGTGCGTGAAGAGCTGAAGGCGGCACGCGAGGAGCTGAACGTCACCTTGCGCCGCCTCATGGAATCGCGCAGTGCCATGATGGAGCTGGCCGCGCGCAAGAAGACATTGCTGTCCAGACTGGATGCGCGATTGAAGGAACAGGATGCGCGTGTACGCGCCCTGGCCCGCAAGGCGAAGACCTTGAAGGAGCTGCTTGCCGCCATCCGCCGCGAGGAAGAGCGGCGCCGCAGGGCGGAGCTGGAACGCCAAAAACAGCAACAGGCCCGGCTGGAAGAGCAACACCGCAGAGAGGAAACAAAGCCGGTTGCCGATTCCGGATTGAACAGGCCCACGGTGAAAAAACCGCGCATCTCGCCCGAGAAAGGGCGCACCGCCTGGAAACCGAAGGTCAATCTCGGCCGCCTGCGGCGCCTGCCCTGGCCGGCGCAGGGGCGTCTCGTTGCCGGCTATGGGGATGGCCTTCCCTCGGGCGGACGCGCCCGCGGCATCTATCTCGCCACTATGCCGCGCGCTGCCGTTGTAGCGCCTGTGGATGCGCGGGTGGTCATGGCCGGGCCGTTCAGAAGCTATGGACAACTTTTAATTCTGGATGCAGGACACGGATATCATATACTCTTGGCAGGACTGGACAGGACCGACGTGATGACGGGACAGGTCGTCAAGGCGGGAGACCCCTTGGGCGAAATGGGCAACAGACCGGCCCTGGCGGTCTCTGTCGGATCCTCCATGGAACAGAAGCGTCCCATCCTTTATATGGAAGTCAGACGCAAGGGCCGGACGCTGAATGCCGGCCACTGGTGGCGTGAAGCCCGCAAGGAAGCACGCAGGAGATGAACTTGATGAAATATCTTCGCCCCTTCTCCTACATGGCGCTCGGCGCCCTCATGATGATCGGGGTCTGGCAGGCCCTGCACAGCGCGCGCGCCGGTGAGGACAATCTGAAGGTCTATCGGCAGCTTGATCTGTTCGGCGATGTGTTTGACCGCGTGCGGGCCAACTACGTGGAGAAACCGGATGAGGAGAAGCTGGTCGAGGCGGCCATCAACGGCATGCTCCAGTCCCTCGATCCGCACTCCAGCTATCTCAACCCCAAGAATTTCCGGGACATGCAGGTGCAGACCCGCGGTGAATTCGGCGGGCTCGGCATCGAGGTCACCATGGAAAACGGGGTGATCAAGGTGGTTTCGCCCATTGACGACACCCCGGCGGCCCGCGCCGGCATCATGGCCGGAGACTACATCATCAAGATCGACGGCAAGTCCGTTCAGGGCATGACGCTCAACCAGGCCGTGGAGAAGATGCGCGGCAAGGTGGGCACGCCCATCACCATCACCGTGCTGCGCAAGGGCCGAAAGAAGCCCTTCGATGTCAAGATCATCCGCGACATCATCCGCATCAAGTCGGTAAAGCATTCCATCGAGGGCGGCGACATTGGCTATATCCGCATCACCTCCTTCAATGAGCAGACCGGCCCCGGGCTCGAGGAAGCGATCAAGGACATCAAGAAGAAGCTCGGCGACAAGGTGAAGGGCTACATCATCGATCTGCGCAACAATCCGGGCGGCCTGCTCGATCAGGCCATTCAGGTGGCCGATGATTTCCTCGAGCATGGCGAAATTGTCTCCACCCGCGGCCGCACGGAGCAGGAGCGCTATAACGCCACGCCCGGTGACCTTACCGACGGCAAGCCCATCGTCGTGCTGATCAACGGCGGATCGGCTTCCGCCTCGGAGATCGTCGCCGGCGCGCTGCAGGATCACAAGCGGGCCACCATCATCGGCACCCGTTCCTTCGGCAAGGGCTCGGTGCAGACCATCATCCCGCTTGGGCCCCGGGGCGGCGCCATCCGCCTCACCACCGCCCGCTACTACACGCCCAAGGGCCGCTCCATCCAGGCCAAGGGTATTGAGCCGGATTACGTGATCGAGGAGGAGCTGCCGCCGGAGCTCAAGGACAAGATCGATCAGCTGCGCACCCGCGGCGAGGCGGCCCTGCCTGGTCATCTCAAGAACGACAAGCACAAGGGCAAGGAGGAATCCGGCTCACTCGCCTACGTGCCGAAGGACAAGGCCAAGGACACCCAGCTGCAGGCGGCCATCAAGTTCCTGCATGGTCAGGACATCGCCATGATGGTCAAGAAACCCGCCGCAAAAGAGAAGGACACGCAGGCTAAGGCGTCTGAAAAGCCGGCGTCCCGGGAAGCGCAGAAGCCTGCGGCCGAGAAGAAGGAGGCCCCGAAACAGAAGGCGGAATGAGGCCTGCCTTCCATCGCACGGGCTGCATCTGCAGCGTTCGGGATGTAAATGACCAGGCCGGTGAGGCCCGCTGAACAGGCTTCACCGGCCTTTTTTATGTCCCTTGTCCATTGAAGAGCCCTTGCTTTCGGACCGGCCATCCGGCAAGAGAGGCCGCAAGGAGACCCGCCCCGGTTTTGCGGGCGCATCATGGTACGGAAGGATTCATGAAGGAACGCAAGAACAGCTACGATTACGAAGAGCTTCTGGCCTGCGGCCGCGGCCAGCTGTTTGGCCCGGGCAACGCACAGCTGCCCCTGCCGCCCATGCTCATGTTCGACCGCATCACCAAAATCACCGATGAGGGCGGCCCGCATGGCAAGGGCGAGATCCGCGCCGAGCTGGACATCAAGTCCGATCTCTGGTTCTTCGCCTGCCATTTCAACGAGGATCCGGTCATGCCCGGCTGCCTGGGGCTGGATGCCATGTGGCAGCTTCTGGGCTTCTATCTGGGCTGGATCGGTGGCCCGGGGCGTGGCCGCGCGCTGGGCTGCGGCGAAGTGAAGTTCACCGGTCAGGTGCTGCCCGATGCGAAGCTGGTGGAATATGCCGTCTATCCCAAGCGGGTGATCACCCGGCGGCTGTTCATGGGCATCGCCGATGCCGAGCTCTACTGCGATGGCAGGCTCATCTACACCGCCAGGGACTTGCGCGTCGGCCTGTTCAGGCCGGAGGAAATGCGCTGACCGGGCCGCTTCCCGCGCGCTTGTGCGGCATTGCCCCGGCGGATGGCTGCGATACAATGTGCCGAAAAATTCCATTCCTTCCGAAAGTGCCGGTTCACGTTAGCTGAGCGAAAGAGCAGGACATGAGACGGGTCGTCGTCACAGGCTTGGGCATCGTCTCCAGCATCGGCAATGATGCGCGGGAAGTGACCGAATCCCTGCGCAATGCCCGATCCGGGATCGTGCGCGCCGAGGACTATGCCCGCATGGGCTTCCGCTCTCAGGTTCACGGCGAACCCAAATTGCGCCCCGAGGAGGTGATCGACCGGCGCAAGATGCGTTTCATGGGCGATGGTGCCGCCTGGGCTTATATCGCCATGGAACAGGCCATTGCCGATGCCGGGCTGGAGGAAGGCGAAATCAGTAACGAACGCACCGGCCTCATTGTCGGCACTGGCGGCCCCTCCACCCGCGCCATTGTGGAAGCGGCGGACATCGCCCGCGAAAAGGGGCCAAAGCGCGTTGGTCCCTTCGTTGTGCCCAAGGCCATGAGCTCCACCGCCTCCGCCACGCTCTCCACCTATTTCAAGATTCGCGGCGTGAACTATTCCATCTCCTCGGCCTGCTCCACCTCGGCCCACTGCATCGGCAATGCCGCCGAGCTCATCCAGTGGGGCAAGCAGGACATCATCTTCGCCGGCGGTGGCGAGGAGCTGCACTGGACGCTCTCGGTGCTCTTCGACGCCATGGGCGCCATGTCCAGCAAGTACAACGACACACCAGAGAAGGCCTCCCGCGCCTATGACGCCGGGCGCGACGGCTTTGTCATAGCCGGCGGCGGCGGCATTCTCGTGCTGGAGGAGCTGGAACACGCCAAAGCCAGAGGCGCGAAGATCTATGCCGAGCTGGTGGGCTATGGCGCGACATCAGACGGCTTCGACATGGTGCAGCCCTCCGGCGAAGGCGCGGTGCGCTGCATGAAACAGGCGCTTGCCACCGTTGACGAGCCCGTCGATTACATCAACCCACACGCCACCTCCACGCCCATTGGCGATGTGAAGGAGATCGAGGCCATCCGCGAGGTCTTCGGCGATAACATTCCGCCCATTTCCGCCACCAAGTCACTCACCGGGCATTCCCTGGGCGCGGCCGGCGTGCATGAGGCCATCTATTCCCTGCTCATGATGCAGGAGGATTTCATCTGCGAATCCGCCAATATCGAGGAGCTCGATCCGGCCTTCGCTGATGTGCCCATCGTGCGTGAGCGCATCGACAATGCCAATCTGAACGTGGTCATGTCCAACTCTTTCGGCTTCGGCGGCACCAACGCCACGCTCGTTTTCCGTCGCTATCCCGGCTGAGGGCTTGAGAATCCACAAGCCGGAGCGGCTGTATTATGCTCCGGCCATGCGAATCATGCGCAGAAAAGAGAAGGCCGCACAGGCCGAGGCGGCGGATTCACTCCCCGTAATTCATGTCGAGGGGCATCGCCTTCCCGTGCATGCGCGCGTGCATGCGCGGGCGCGGCGCATCATCCTGCGCTTGAGCCCGGACAGAACCGCCCTTCGCCTCACGCTGCCGCACAATGTGCCTATCGCGGAAGGCCTGCGCTTTGTCGAAACCCGGCGGGAGTGGATTGCCCGTCAGCTGAAAAATCGCCCTTTGCCCCAGCCCTTTCGCCACGGGCTTGTCATTCCCTTTCAAGGTGAGCCGCATCTGATCGTTCACGTGCCGGGCGCCCGCGGCACCGTCTGGCGGGAAGGCTCAGGGGCTGCGGCGCGGATCTGCGTGGCCGGGAATGAGCGTTTTCTCCCCCGCCGCCTCACCGACTGGCTGAAAACGCAGGCGCGCACCGCACTCCTTCAGGCCTGTCAGCACTATGCCGCCGCCATGGACTTGAAATTCTCCCGCGTCGTGGTGAGAGACCAGAAAAGCCGCTGGGGCTCGTGCTCATCCGCCGGCACGCTCAGCTTCTCCTGGCGCCTCATTCTCGCGCCGCCTTTCGTGCTGGATTATCTCGCTGCCCACGAAGTGGCCCATCTTGCCGAAATGAATCATTCCGCGCGCTTCTGGCAGCTTGTGCGCACGCATTGCCCGCATGTGGACGAAGCCGAGGCCTGGCTGAAGCGCCATGGCGGCGATCTGCACATCTGGGGCGCGCAAGCGCCGTCATCATGATGCGGTCATACTCACGAAACAGGGGAATGTTTGCGGGCATTCTCGCTTTCGTGCTTGCCCTGTTGCCGCCTTTTGCGGCACAAACCGCGGCCATGAGCACGAAAGCCAATGTCCGTCTGCACCTGTTGCGTTTTTCCGATCTGCCCGGCTGGGGCGATGCGGATCATGCCGCCGCGCTCGCCGCCTTTAAGCGTTCCTGTCAGGCAATCCGCTCCGGCAAGAGAAAGGAGCGCGCCCGTTTTGCTCCCCCGCGCCACCTGTGGCTGAACATCTGCGCCGAAGCCGACAGGGTTGCGGGCAACACCAGGGCGGCCAGACTGTTCTTCGAGCGGCATTTCCTGCCCGTCTCACCGCTTTTCTCACGCAGGCCCGCCGGCCTGTTCACCGGCTATTACGAGCCGGAGGTGGAAGGAAGCCTCACCCGTCATGGTCCTTATCAGTATCCCCTGCTGGCCCGGCCCGATGATCTCGTGCGCTTCACGCCCCGGCAGGCCCGCCTGGCCGGAACGCCGTTCGGCCGCATTGTTCGTGGCCGTCCCGTTCCCTATTTCACCCGACGCGAGATCGAGGAAGGGGCGCTGTCCGGCCGCGGGCTGGAAATCGTCTGGCTGAAATCGCTGGCGGATGCTTTCTTCGTGCAGATCCAGGGCTCGGCCCGTGTTCGCCTTGTCGAAGGCGGCGTCATCCGTCTGGCCTTTGCCGGCAAGAGCGGGCGGCCCTATACGCCCGTTGGCCGCGTGCTTGTCGAGCGTGGCGAGATTCCCCGCGAGGAGATGTCCATGCAGGCCATCCGCCGCTGGCTGGCCGCCCATCCCGACAAGGCGCGCGCGCTGTTATGGGAAAACGAATCCTATGTCTTCTTCCGCCGGGTCGATCTGCCTGATCCGCGCCTGGGGGCCTATGGCGCGCAGGGCGTGCAGCTTGCGCCTTTCGTTTCTCTCGCGGTGGACAACCGCTTCTGGCCCTATGGCGCCCCGGTCTGGCTGGAAACGCGCATTCCCGATCCCGGGGCCTTGGCCAAAGGGAAAACCCGGCCCTTCAGGCGGCTGATGATCGCGCAGGATACGGGCAGCGCCATTCGCGGCATTGTCCGCGGCGATATCTTTTTCGGCTTTGGCGAGAAGGCGGCGGCATTGGCCGGACGCATGAACGCGCCGGGCTTCATGGCCGTGCTGCTGCCGCGCGCTCATGCCAGACGGCTCACCCGCCGCTGATCAAGCGCACAAAAAGCCCACCGGCTGTTGCCGGTCATACAGCCGCAAAGGGTATGGGCTTTTGCGCCTCAGCCCTTCTGCAGCTCTTTCCAGGTATCGGTGGCGCCAAGCATGCGGCGCAGATAGGCCATGTTCTCCTCCACTTCCGCCGGAGAGAGATCCTGACTGGCCACATAGCGCGCTTCCTTGAACCGCCCCTGAAGCCCCAGTGCCAGCGCGAGATTCTGCCGCAGCTTCCTGGCGGCCGGATCCTCCTGCGGCACTTTTTGCAGGGCTGTGCGCAGCATCTTCTCGGCGCGGGCGGGATTGCCCTCCAGGATGTAGCTCAAGGCGATATTGTTGATGATCTTGGGATTGCCGGGCGAACGCTTCAGCGCCTCGTCATAAGCCGAGCGCGCCTCCTTGAACCGGCCCTGATCGGCCAGGGCAGAGCCCAAAGCATTGTAGGCCTTCCAGTCATTGCGTCCCTGGCGGATCATGGTGCGGAACTGCACTTCCGCCGGCACCGGCCGCCCCGCCGCCAGCAGGGCCTTGCCATAGATATCGCGCAGGCGATTGTCTCTGGGATGGCGCTCCACCAGCACCTTCAGCACATTGAGCTGATCATTCACCTGCCCCAGTTTTTTCAGCCTTTCCGCATAAGCAAGGCCAAGGCGCACATTGCCCGGATCGGCCTGCCATTTGCGGCCCAATTTCGCCGTTTCCTTCACTGAAGGCGTGGCACTGGATGCAGCGCCGATGCTGCCGGTAATCGTAGGATCGGTTCCATTGAGGGATTGCGAACCAAGGCAACCCGAGAGTGCCATCCCCAAGAGGCCAAGCAAGGCGATCTGCTTGACATGCCGCATTGCGGTCTGTGCCTGCATGCCCCCGCCTCTCCTGCCAGTCGCGTCAGCCATGATCAGCCATCTCCCGCAAGGTAATCCGTAAAAACGGGCATTTTCGCCCCTCATGCGGCCAGCATGCCATCAAGCTCTCAACAGTTCGTTAACCATGATTTTTTTCAGGCGTTTTTTCCTGTGCGCCCATGTAATTCCAAGTTGCGTAAAGACTGACCGGTGAAATCGCCCCGCGCCCCACCCAAGCCCTTGTTTTTCATAATTGGGGGGTTGGGTGGGGGCGCGGGGCGGTGGGTGGTTCATTATGCAGGGTGGTATAAGCCCACATGAAAAGGGCTCCGGAAAACCTGTGTCCGGAGCCCTGCGTGCAGCGTTTCTGTTTTGGGATCAGAACAGCTTGGCGCGGAAATCGGCCAGCGCCTTCTTGAGCGTATCGAAGAAGCCCTTGCCATGGCCGCCGCCGCGGGTCTTCTTCGCGATCTTGTCCAGTTCCTCGTAGAAGGGCTTGAAATCGCCCTCCTTGCCATAGCCCAATGCCTCGGCGAACTTCAGCTCGCGGCGCACGGCCTTGAGGATACCGGTCAGTTCCTTTTCCTCCGCCTTGCTGCGGTTGGCCTTTTCCGCCAGCGTTTCCGCCCGTTTCAGCATCTGCTCGGCCCGCACGATGGGCAGCGGGATGATGTGCCGCGTCACCACCAGGGTGTTCAGGGCAGTCACGAGCGCCGCCTTTGCTTCCTTGAACTTGCCGGCCTCGATCAGCGGCACCACCGCGCGGATGGCGTCAGGATAGGTGGCGAGCGGAATGTTGAGCACCTCGATCACGATCTCGCTCGCCAGTCCGGAAACCAGCGCCCGCGCATCCTGAACCCGCCCTTTCTTGAGCAGGGCAATGGCCTCTTTCACCGCCTTGCGCACCGATTCGACATCGGCGTAGATGTCCAGCGTCTGCGTGGTCACATCCACGGGCGCCAGCGCCAGATTGGGATCCCGCGCCAGCACCAGCTCCAGCTTGCCGATGGCCTTTTCCAGCGCGGCAAGAGCCTTTTCCTTGTCCTTCTTGTCCAGGGCAACAATGGCATTCTGCGTCTCACGCAGGGCGACGACGGCATCCTGGAAAATCTTCTGCCGCTGAATATCCGCCTTGGCCGCTCCTTCCGCCTTCACCTTCTTCTCAATGGCCTCGCGCGCCGCCTTGCGGATCTTGGCGGCATCCATGGTCTTGCCCTTGGCCTTTTGCTGTTTCTGATCGGCGGCTTTCTGCGTTTCGGTCTTGGCCGCAGCGGGCTTCTCCTTCACCGCTTCCGCGCTCTTTGTGTTGCCGGCCAATGCCGGGCCCGCCATCAGCGTCAGCGCCGCAACGGCCGGCACCAGCCATGTTTTCAGTTTCATGCTCATGGTCGCAATCTCCTCCTCTCGTCTCGATCTGTTTCAATGCCGCATGCACACTTGCGCCACGCTTTTTCAGAACGACGAGAAAGCCTTCACACGCATTTTCCCGCTTCCATCACGACAGCGGGCGCAAAAAGCCTCCCTTCCGGCCAGACGGATGTCCGGGCCGGTTCTCTTGTGCTGTCGTCTTCGTCGTTCCGGTGTGCTGGCCGGGTCTCAGGGGATCCCCCGCTCCCATCCCTTGAGATGGCATCGAAACGGCGATTTTGAAGAGCAGATGCGCCCTTTTTGGGAATTAATTCTTGTTAAGCTGCTGTGAGAGGGAGACATCAGGCCTCCGGATGATGCAGATGGCGGGTATTGTCGAGGATCTGTTCGCGAATGGCCGCCTCCGTGTATCCGGAGCGCGCATCCGTTTCGCCCACCAGATCCTTGCGGATTTCGGCCGTTAGCCGTGCCAGGGCATCGTGAATCTGGTCCGCCTCCTCTTTGGTGAAGACCGCATCGCTTCCTGCCTTGCTGAACACGTCCAGAAACCGCTCGTATTCCTCCAGCACATTGGGCGCTGCCACCAGCGCAAGCTTGTGGGTCAGAAACTGAAGCCGCACGCGCTCTTCCGGTGTAATGCCCCCGGAAGCGAGGTGTTTCTCGATATGATCCAGCAGGGAGAGGTAAATCTCCGCCTTCAGGTCCGTGAACTTGATGGACCATTCTTTCTCAAGCTCCACCTCCGTCTGCTTGTTCAGCAACAGCGCCGTGATCAGCACCGTGGCGACAATGCCGAGAATGACCAGAAGGATCTCCTGCGTAAACGGCCAGTCGCGCGCCACCGTATAGGACGCCCGCAGCCACAGATAACCGCCAAGAACAAGGGCGACGGAAAGCAGCAGATATAGGACGTTCTGGCGTTTCAGCTGTCGAATGCGGCTGTCGTTTTTCATCTCACCGTTCCGCAGGACCAAGAAGGTTTCGGCGCCTTGAAGGGATTATCAATCGGGCGGAATATTCCCTTGCACATTCACGCGGTGCGCCATACTGAGGCTTCAAACTGCCGCGCGGCAGTGGCATATTGCCGGACATGGACAGGAAAATGCAAACGCATGCGCACCCGGCCGAAGAGACGCATGCATCCGATGCCGCATCGGCGCCCGCCGCTGCCGCAGCGGAACAGGAAGAAGGCCGCCCCGTCAAGCCCGGAGATCACGTCTGGCTGGTGGACGGATCCGGGTTCATTTTCCGCGCCTATCACGCCCTGCCGCCGCTGACCCGCAAGTCCGACGGTCTGCCCGTGGGGGCGGTGCATGGCTTTGCCGCCATGCTGCACAAGTTGCTCATGTCGATGAACGCCGGCAAGAAGCCGACGCATCTTGCCGTCATTTTCGATGCCGGGCGCGAGACCTTCCGCAATGAGATCTATCCGGAATACAAGGCCAACCGCCCCGAGCCGCCGGAGGATCTGGTCCCGCAGTTCGAGCTCATCCGCAAGGTCACGGAGGCCTTCGGCGTGCCAGCCGTGGAGCAGGAGGGGTTTGAGGCCGATGATCTCATCGCCACCTACGCCCGTCAGGCGCGCGAGGCCGGGGCCACGGTGCACATCGTCTCGTCCGACAAGGATCTCATGCAGCTGGTCCGCGATGGCGTCACCCTCTATGACGCCATGAAGGACCGCGAGATCGGCCCGGATGAGGTGATGAAACGCTTCGGCGTGCCGCCGGAGAAGGTGCCGGATGTGCAGGCGCTCGCCGGTGATTCCACCGACAACATCCCCGGTGTGCCCGGCATCGGGGTGAAGACCGCCGCCCAGCTCATCAACGAATACGGCAGCCTGGAAAACCTTCTTGAACACGCCGGCGAGATCAGGCAGCCCAAGCGGCGCGAACGCCTGATTGAACATGCCGAGGATGCGCGCCTGTCCAAGAAACTGGTCACGCTGGATGATCACGTGCCCGTTGCCGTGCCGCTTTCCGCCTTCGCGGTGAAAAAGCCGGATCCGGAAAAGCTCATCGGCTTTCTGAAAGGGCTGGAGTTCACCACGCTCACCTCACGCATCGCCCGCGATCTTGGCGTGGATGCCGCCAAGATCCCGGCACAGGAGGTGACGGTCTCCTCCTGGCAGCCGCCGAAGGAGGAAGAGCCGGAAGAGGAGGCGGAAGAAACCCGTCAGTTCAGCCCCTTGCACGTGGCGCTTGAGAGGGCGCGCGTGCCCTTCACCCATGAGGGCTATGAATTGATCACCGATCTGGAGACACTGCGCGCCTGGCTGCATGAGGCGCGCGCCCAGGGCTATTTCGCCTTCGACATCGAGACCACCAGCCTCGATGCCATGCAGGCCGACATCGTGGGCTTTGCCCTCGCCCTGGCGCCGGATCGCGCGGCCTACGTGCCGGTGGGGCATGTGAAAGCGGGCGGCGGTCTGGATCTGGAAGGGGGCGGCAGCGATATGGCCCAGCTTGATCTGGACACGGCCCTTGCCGAGCTAAAGCCTCTTCTTGAGGATCCCGCCGTGCTCAAGCTGGCGCAGAACGTCAAGTATGACGATCTTGTGCTGTCCCGCCATGGCATCCGCATCCGCCCCTTCGACGACACCATGCTCATCTCCTACGTGCTTGATGCAGGGCGCTGGAGCCATGGTATGGACGAGCTGGCCAAGCGCCATCTCGATCACATCCCCATCTCCTTCAAGGACGTGGCCGGTCGCGGCAAGAAGGCGGTGACCTTTGACAAGGTCGATCCCCGCCGTGCCTGCGAATACGCGGGCGAGGATGCCGACATCACCCTGCGCCTGTGGCTGATCCTCAAGGCGCGCCTGTGGCAGGAATGCAAGTGCACCGTTTATGAGACCCTGGAAAGGCCGCTGGCGCCGGTGCTGGTGGACATGGAGCGCGCAGGCGTGCTCGTGGACAGGGCGGCGCTGGCGCGGCTTTCGAAGGAATTCACCGAAAAGATCCACGAGCTGGAAAGAGAGATCTACGATCTCGCCGGCATGGAGTTCAATGTGGGCTCCACGCGGCAGCTGGCCGAGGTGCTGTTTGACCGTCTGGGCCTGAAATCGGAGAAAAAGACCGCCCGCGGCGCCCGCAGCACCGACAATGAGGTTCTGGAAGAGCTGGCAGCCAATGGTGTGGAGATTGCTGCCAAGGTTCTGCAGTGGCGCCAGCTGACCAAGCTGCGCTCCACCTATACCGAGGCGCTTGTGAAGCATATCAACCCGCAGACGGGGCGGGTGCACACCTCCTTTTCCATGGCCGCTACCAACACCGGGCGCCTGGCCTCCACCGATCCCAACCTTCAGAACATCCCCGTGCGCACACCGGAAGGGCGCAAGATCCGCGCCGCCTTCATCGCGCCAGAAGGCGCACGGCTCATCTCCGCCGACTATTCACAGATCGAGCTGCGCGTGCTGGCGCATGTCGCCGATGTCAAGCGCCTGCAGCAGGCCTTCCGCGAGGGCCTGGACATTCATACCATGACTGCCTCGGAGATGTTTGGCGTGCCGATTGAGGGCATGGATCCGCTCATCCGCCGCAAGGCCAAGGCCATCAATTTCGGCATCATCTATGGCATCTCCGCCCATGGGCTGTCTCGCCAGCTTGGCATTCCCAAGGAAGAGGCGGCGGACTACATCAAGACCTATTTTGAGCGCTTCCCTGAAATCCGCGATTACATGGACCGCACCAAGGCCTTTGTGCGTGAACACGGCTATGTCGAGACCATCTTCGGCCGCCGTGTGCATTTCCCCAACATTCATGCCAAGAACCCCACCATCCGCGCCTTCAACGAGCGCGCCGCCATCAACGCGCCCATTCAGGGATCCGCGGCCGATATCATCCGCCGCGCCATGATCCGCATGCCCGAAGCGCTAAAAGAACAGGGCCTTAACGCCAAAATGCTCCTGCAGGTGCATGACGAGCTGGTCTTTGAGGTGCCCGAGAAGGAAGTGGAGCGCACCATGGAGACGGTGGTGCGCGTCATGGAGCATGCGCCGGAGCCGGCGGTGCACATGAAAGTCCCGCTGAAGGTGGATGCCCGCGCCGCCAGCAACTGGGAGGAGGCGCACTAACCAGGGCGCTTATCCCCCTCCCTTATATCAGGCCGATGCGCAGCACCGTCTGATCGCGCATGGAGGGGCTGCGGGTTTGACCCAGGCCCGCAAGGCGGTGAATGGGGCAGCTTTCAGCTACTCGCCGGCCTCCTGTTCGGCCAGCCAGTGCTCGGCCTCCAGTGCCGCCATGCAGCCCATGCCGGCGGCGGTCACCGCCTGACGATATTTCTCATCGGCCACGTCACCGGCGGCGAACACGCCATCCACCGAGGTCTTCGTGCTCCAGCAGGCGATCTTGATATAGCCGCGTTCGTTCATCTCCACCTGCCCCTTGAACACCTCTGTTGCCGGTGCATGACCAATGGCGATGAAGATGCCGTCCACGGCGATCTCGGTGATCTCGCCGGTTTTCACGTTCTTCAGCCTCGCGCCGGTCACCGCCTTCGGCATCTCCGTGCCCAGCACCTCTTCCAGCACGGTATCCCACATCACCTTGATCTTGGGGTTTTCAAACAGGCGCTTCTGCAAGACCTTCTCCGCCCTGAGCTCATCGCGCCGGTGCACGAGGATCACCTCGGAGGCGAAGTTTGTGAGAAACAGCGCCTCCTCCACCGCCGTATTGCCGCCGCCCACCACGATCACCTTCTTGTCGCGATAGAAGAAGCCATCACACGTGGCGCAGGCGGAAACGCCGAAGCCCTTGAAATTCTCTTCCGACGGCAGCCCCAGCCATTTCGCCTGTGCGCCGGTGGCGATGATGACGGCATCGGCGGTGTATTCCGTGCCGGAATCGCCCTTCATGCGGAAGGGGCGCTGAGAGAAATCCACCTCGGTGATGAGATCGGAGACGATCTCGGTGCCCACGTTCTCCGCCTGCTGGCGCATGGCCTCCATCAGTTCCGGGCCCTGCACCGGCTCGGCAAAGCCGGGATAGTTCTCCACCTCCGTGGTGATGGTCAGCTGCCCGCCCGGCTGCATGCCCGTGATCAGAAGCGGCTTGAGCATGGCGCGCGCCGCATAGATGCTGGCGGTATAACCGGCCGGTCCGGAACCAATGATGATGAGCTTGGCGTGACGGCTGGACATGGGACGTTCTCCATTACGCTGGCGATGAGGATGAGTCTTTTGGCGCCTTTTGCCCTATGCTTGCGGCGCCTTCTTCGCCGCAAGAGCTATTCGCCCGGGATCGAGAATGCAAGAGGCCCTGCGCCAGACGGTCGCAGGGCCGCAATGCGTTGTGCCTTAACTTCCCGCTTTATCAGTAGATGGAGAAGGGGAAGTATTTCTTGTTGATCTTGGCATAGGTGCCGTCGGCCAGGATCTCCTTCAAGGCCTTGTTCAGCATCTGCTTCAGATCCTGATCCTCCTTGCGCACGGCAATGCCGGCGCCAATGCCGAACCATTTGGGATCCTTGATGTCGGGGCCGATGAACTTGCAGCACTGGCCGTCCTTGGTCTTCAGCCACTCAAACAGAACAAGCTTGTCGGCCAGCGCCGCATCGAGACGGCCGGCGGCGAGATCGGCGTTCACCTCATCCTGCGTCTTGTAGAGCTTGATGGTGGAGTCCTTGTAATTGTCCTCCAGATAGTTGGCATGAATGGTGGAGGACTGCGCGCCGATCACCTTGCCCTTCATGCCCTTGGGCGAAACGTCGGTGATGTCGGTGTTCTTGGGCGCAACGAAGATCGCCGGCGAACGATAGTAGGGATCGGTGAAATCCACCTTCTTCTTGCGCTCCTCGGTGATCGACATCGAAGCGACGATGGCATCATATTTCTTGGCCAGAAGCCCCGGAATGATGCCATCCCAGTCCTGCGCGACGAAGACGCACTTCACCTTCATCTTGTCGCACAGGGCCTTGGCGATATCGATGTCGAACCCCTGCAGCTTGCCCGAGGAATCGAAGTAGTTGAACGGCGGGTAGGCGCCCTCGGTGCCGATGCGCACCACTTTCCATTCCTTCGCCAGCGCGGCACCGGCCATGACCCCCAGGGCCACGAGGCTGACGGCGAGAGTGCGAAGTTTTTTCATGGAATTCCTCCCTCCTTGTCGAAATCGACTTTGCCCGGAGCCAAACCGAACCATTCAGTGCACGGATATGCGTGATGGCGGCGGGCCCGAGCCCGAATACGCCAGGTTCCGCCCCTCAATCAGAAAAGGGCGGAAGGGCATGGAGCGCACTACAGCATGAAAACCTGCGCTTGAAAATCCCCGAAAGGGCAAGGCAGGTCATGCCATAAACGACCAATGACGGCTTGCCCCGCGCCCGCGGACATGCACAATGCCCTCAAGGAAAATCTGGGCGAAAACGGGGCCATCCGTTCCACGGCGGCCATTTCGCCCGTGACGCCGAGAAGGGGAGGAGAGATGTCTGAGTCCGTGAAGTATCTGCTCGATGAAAGCCGTATTCCGAAATTCTGGTACAACATCCAAGCCGACCTGCCTGAGCCGCTGGCCCCGCCGCTCAATCCGCAAACGGGCGAGCCCGTCGGGCCGGAGGCCCTGGCGCCCATTTTTCCCATGGCTCTCATCCAGCAGGAGGTGACCACAGAGCGCGAAGTGGAGATTCCGGAGCCGGTGCGCGATGCCTATCGTCTCTGGCGGCCCTCGCCGCTGTTCCGCGCGCGCAGGCTGGAGAAGGCGCTCGATACACCAGCTCATATCTATTACAAATATGAAGGTGTGTCTCCCGCCGGCTCCCACAAGCCCAACACCGCCGTGCCCCAGGCCTTCTACAATCGCGAAGAGGGGGTGAAGAAACTCTCCACCGAAACCGGCGCCGGGCAATGGGGCTCTTCGCTCGCTTTCGCCGGTGCGCTATTTGGTCTTGAAGTGCTCGTCTTCATGGTGAAGGTCTCCTATCACCAGAAGCCCTATCGCCGCACGCTGATGGAGACCTATGGCGCCAGGTGCCTGGCCTCGCCCACGGACCTGACCGAAGCGGGGCGTGCCGTGCTCGCCGAGGATCCCGACAGCCCGGGCTCCCTTGGCATCGCCATTTCCGAGGCGGTGGAGATCGCCGCGAAGAACGACGATACCAAATACGCTTTGGGCAGCGTGCTCAATCACGTGCTCCTGCACCAGACAGTGATCGGTCAGGAGGCCATGGCCCAGATGGAAATGGCCGGGGAATATCCCGATGTCGTCATCGGTTGCGCCGGCGGCGGCTCCAATTTCGCCGGCCTTGCCTTCCCCTTTATCGGCGCAGGCTTGCGTGGCGATGCGCCCAAGGTGCGGGCCGTGGCCGTGGAACCGGCCGCCTGCCCCACCATGACCCGCGGCAAGTATGCCTATGATTTCGGCGACACTCAGAAGCTCACACCATTGATGAAGATGCACACCCTCGGCCATTCCTTCATGCCGCCGGGCTTTCATGCCGGTGGTCTGCGGTATCACGGCATGGCGCCGCTGGTTTCCCATCTCGTCGAGCTCGGAGAGGTCACACCCATCGCCGTGCATCAGAACCCCAGCTTCGAGGCCGGTGTGCTCTTTGCGCGGGCGGAAGGTATCGTGCCGGCGCCGGAGAGCACCCATGCGGTGCGCGCCGCCATCGACGAGGCGCTCGATGCCAGGGAGAAGGGCGAGAAGCGCGTCATTCTCTTCAACCTCTCTGGCCACGGCTTCCTCGATCTTTCCGCTTATGAGGACTATCTCGCCGGTCGCCTCGAGGATCGCGACTACGACGAAGAGGCCCTAAACGAGGCCCTGGCCGAATTGCCGCAGGTCGGCTGAAGAAAACGCAGTCATTTCGCATTGCATGTTGGCGCTTTGCCCGGGCCGCCTTACGATCTGAGCAAACAGCGAAAGCGGCCCGGGCATCCTGACGCCCTGGCGCCCTAAAGGAAAGAATCGCGCATCGCTCATGTCCGATCAGCCCATTCGCATCAGCTATGTGTTTGACGAGGATGTTTTCCTGCAGGCGCACCGTGCCCTGTGGGAAAAGCGCCGGCAGGAGCCGCGAAGCCGCCTGTTCGGTCTGTTGTGGGCGGCGGGCCTGCCACTGTCCACCTGGCTGATGCTGCAATACGGCATGGTCTTTACCTTCCTTGCCGTCGTTGGCGGCAATCTCGTCTACTGGATCTTCGACTGGCCGATCACCCGCACCATCCTGCGCCGGCGTTTCCCGAACATGCCCGGCGCCAACACCCGCTTCACCTGGGAGATTTCCGAGGAAGGGCTGAGAGTGAAGGGGGCGAATGGGGAAGGTGGCCTCATCCGCTGGCAGGATGTGCGCGCCCTGCAAGAGGAGCGCGATGGGTTTCTTCTGGCGCAGGATTACAACGTCAATCAGTGGCTGCCAAAAGCGGCCTTCCGCTCCGAGGAAGACGTGCAGGCTTTCCGGGCCCTGATCGCCAGAAAAGTGAAGACGGAATCCGCATCCGCAAAAGCCTGACTTTGCGTGTGTGTGCTGGCTTGTTACGCGGAATGTCAGGCTGAACGTTTGGGCAGGCGGCGCATGTCCTGCGCCAGAAGTTGCGCGCCTTCATGGGTGAGGAACGACAGGAAGGTGCGGGCAACAAGAGAAAGGCGCCGCCCTTTCAGATGCACGGCGTACCATTTGCGCCGCAGCGGGAAGTGTTCCACATCAAGAACGATGATATCGCCGCTGGCCAGCTCGCGCTGAATATTGTGCAGCGGCAGAACGGAGACGCCAAGCCCCGCCAGCACCGCCTGCTTGATGGCTTCCGATGATCCCAGCTCCATGGTCGGCCGCACGGTCAGCCCGTGTTCGGCGAAGAGATTGTCCACCGCCGTGCGCGTTCCCGAGCCCGGTTCACGCACGAGAAAGCGCGCCTCAGCGATGCGCGCCAGCGGGATTTCCCTGGCATCGCGCAAGGGATGATCCGGCGGCGCCACTACGACGAGCTCGTTTTCCAGGAAGGCATGCGCCTCCACCTCCAGCCCAGCCGGCACACGGCCCATGACGATGAGATCCTCCGCGCCGCTGTGCAGAAGCTCGATCACCCGTGCGCGATTGGTAATGGCCAGATGCGGCTCCACATCCGGATGCACGGCGAGAAACTCTCCTAAAAGCCGCGGCAGGAAATATTTCGCCGTCGTCACTGCCGCGATGCGCAAATTACCGCGCACCTCGCCGCTTAAGGCCTGACAGTCCTCCTCCAGCTGTTCCAGCCGGTCGAAAATGTCATCGGCGGCCGCAAGCAGCTTTTCGCCCTCCGGCGTCAGCACTAAAGACCGCCCCCGGGTCTCGAACAGATTCGCGCCAAGGGCTTCTGCCAGCTTGCGCACCTGCATGGACACGGTGGGCTGGGTGAGATGCAGCGCTTCCGCCGCCGCCGTGAACCCGCCAAGGCGGGCAACGGCGGAGAAGATTTCCAGCTGCCTCAAGGTGATGCGCCGGGCGAGCGGCGACAGCCTGCGCATAGATGAATTCCTATGAATTGCATCGAAACAATCGATTTTTCTTATAACTCTTTTTGTGCTTGAAAACCAGCATCCCAGGGCGCCCGGCATGGGCGTTCAAGGCGGAGACGCCCTTCAATTGCGTGCCCCTCGCAATGCCGCGTCTCCGGCAACGGCAGAGGCGTCGAATGCGGCGCTGAAAGGACAGTCACTCGGGAGGGACCAGAAAATGGCCATTGACCAGTCGAATCGCTATGCGGACTTGAGCCTCAAGGAGGAGGATCTGATCGAGGGCGGCCGTCATGTGCTTGCCGCCTACAGGATGAAGCCCATGCCGGGCTATGACTATCTCGCCACTGCCGCGCACGTGGCCGCCGAGTCCTCCACCGGCACCAACGTGGAGGTGGTGACCACCGACGATTTCACCCGCTCCGTGGACGCCCTCGTCTATGAGATCGACGAGGAAAAGGAGCTGATGAAGATCGCCTATCCCATCGAGCTGTTCGACCGCAACGTCAAGGACGGCCGTGCCATGGTCGTCTCCATGATGACGCTGATGGTCGGCAACAACCAGGGCATGGGCGACGTTGAATACCTCAAGCTTCTGGACTTCTACGTGCCGCATGCGCTGATGAAGCTTTTCGACGGCCCATCCAAGAACATCGTCGACATGTGGCGCGTGCTCGGCCGCGATCTGGACAACGGCGGCATGGTGGTGGGCACCATCATCAAGCCGAAGCTGGGCCTGCGGCCGAAGCCCTTCGCCGACGCCTGCTATCAATTCTGGCTCGGTGGCGACTTCATCAAGAACGACGAGCCGCAGGGCAACCAGGTGTTCGCGCCGCTGAAGGAGATCATTCCGCTCATTGCCGATGCCATGCGCCGCGCTCAGGACGAGACCGGCCAGGCCAAGCTCTTCTCCGCCAACATCACCGCCGATGATCCTTTCGAGATGATCCGCCGCGGCGAGTTCATCCTCGAGGCCTTCGGCGAGAACGCCGATCACGTCGCCTTCCTGGTGGACGGCTTCGTCGGCGGCCCGACGGCCGTGACCCTGGCGCGCCGCTACTTCCCCAACCAGTTCCTGCACTATCACCGCGCCGGTCACGGCATGGTCACCTCCGAGCGCTCCAACCGCGGCTATTCCATGCTCTGCCACATGAAGTGGGCCCGCATGCTGGGCGCGTCCGGCATCCACACCGGCACCATGGGCTTCGGCAAGATGGAGGGCAAGCCGGAGGACAAGAAGGTGGCCTACATGCTCACCGAGGACGAGGCCGACGGCATCTTCTTCCGTCAGCCCTGGTGGAAGATGAAGGCCACCACCCCGATTATCTCCGGCGGCATGAACGCCCTGCGTCTGCCCGGCTTCTTCGAGAACCTTGGCCATGCCAACATCATCCAGACCTCCGGCGGCGGCGCCCTTGGCCACAAGGACGGCATTGTTGCCGGCGCCAAGTCGCTGCGTCAGGCTTATGAGGCCTGGAGCAAGGGCGTGGACCTTGTGGAGTACGCCAAGGATCATCCGGAACTGGCGGGTGCCTTCGAGAGCTTCCCGCACGACGCCGACCGGCTGTATCCGGGCTGGCGTGAGAAGCTGGGCAAGCACGCCTGATCCCCATGAAGGCCGGGATGGCGGCTTCTTCCGGCTCTTGCTCTTGCCCGGCAGGAAGCCGCCGCCCGCTAAGAGGTTTGAAGTGGCGTTTCATCGGGCGCCTTGGACAAGGGGGAGATGCAAGGGGGCAGGAAAGGCATCTCCCCCTTTCCGCTTCATGAAGATGCGATTGAGAAGCAGGTGCAAAAATGGCCGACGATGCGCACATCGACATCTCGCAATACATGATCGAGGAAGAGCCCTTCTATCAGCCCACGGGGGATGAAGTGGCGCTTTACGAGGCGGCCTATGCCCGGCGTCTGCCGGTGATGCTGAAGGGGCCGACGGGCTGCGGCAAGTCGCGCTTTGTGGAATACATGGCGTGGAAGCTGAAAAAGCCACTCATCACCGTGGCCTGCAACGAGGACATGACTGCCGCCGACCTGGTGGGCCGCTTTCTGCTCGATGCCGAAGGCACGCGCTGGGCCGACGGCCCGCTCACCATCGCCGCGCGCATCGGCGCCATCTGCTATCTCGATGAGGTGGTGGAGGCGCGGCAGGATACCACTGTGGTCATCCATCCGCTCACCGATCATCGCCGCACTCTGCCGCTGGACAAGAAGGGCGAGCTGGTGAAGGCGCATCCGGACTTTCAGCTGGTCATCTCCTACAACCCCGGCTACCAGAGCCTGATGAAGGACCTGAAACAGTCCACCAAGCAGCGCTTCACTGCGCTCGATTTCGATTATCCGGAGCCTGAGGTGGAAACCGGCATTGTGGCGCGCGAAGCCGGCATCGATACCGAAACGGCGGCCAAACTGGTGGAGCTGGCCGGACGCGCCCGCGCGCTGAAAGGCCATGGTCTGGACGAGGGCATTTCCACCCGTCTCATCGTCTATGCCGCCCAGCTCATCGCCACGGGCGTGGAGCCGAAGGCCGCCGCCGCCATGGCCATGGTGAGGCCCATCACCGACGATGCCGACATTCGCGACACCCTGATGCATGCCATCGACATGGTCCTGGGCTGATCGGCCATGACACTGCGCGAGGAAGATATTGCCGCCTGGCGCGCGCGGCTGAAGTGTTCGGTCTCGAAGATCGACGACATTTTCGCCGATGCGCTCGCTGATGCCATGAGCGCCATGAGCAACGACGGCGTGGCCAAGTGGCTTGAAGGCGCGGACATTGTCTGCGCCCTTGGCCGCGGGCGCGACTTGCCGGTGATCTTCCTGGAGGAGATGCCGGAAGTGGCGCGGCATTGCGGCGAGGGTGTCGTTCTCGCCGCCGCTGATACTGCCCGTTCGCTGTCCATGCTCACTGCGCCGAAGGCCATCGCGCCGTTTCTGCAGAACCTGCCCTTCGTTGCCCGCCGCCTGCGGGATGCCGAGCTGTTGCGCGACTGGATGCGCATCCTTCTGCACACGGCCAAGGTGGCCAGGGAGGCGGCGGAGCCGCTGGCCCGTTCCGCGCCGCAGCTGTTTGCGCAGGTCTCCATTGCCGGAGTGAAGAACTGGGTGGAATACGGCATCCGCGTCTATGCCTCACAGCCCTGGCGTTTGCCGGACTATTTCGGCCTGCAAACGGCCGATGCCCATGCGGCGCTTCAGCGCGAGCGTTCCGGCACGCTCTATATCGACAATGAACGCCGCCTGCGCCTTTACTTGCGCAGCTTCTGGGGGCTTGATGCCGATTTCCGCCCCTATTCGGAAATCTTCGACACCACGCGTAAGCCGCGCCCTTATCTCGATCGCCTGGGGTTTCACATCCCCGATGTGTATGAAGATGCGTTCGGGGTCTCCGGCATCGACCGTTATCGGGCCGCCATCGCCCACATGGCGGCGCACGCCTTGTGGACACGCCCGTTCCTGGCCGACAATTTCAGCCCCTTTCAGCACCTGGCCATTGAGATCTTCGAGGATGCGCGCGTGGAGTGGCTGGCCATGGCCCGCTATCCGGGCCTGCGCGCTTTATGGAAGAAGATGCACCCGCGCCCGGAGCCGGACGCCTGCCCTGAGGGCTATTCCTGCATCCGCCACAAGCTGGCCATGCTCTCCTATGCCCTGCTGGATCCTGAGCATGGCTATGACGATCCGATGATTGCGCGCTATACGGCGCTGTTCGCCGAGCGCATGGCGGCGGATCCGCATGACACCAAGATCGCGCCGGAGCTGGGCGTGAAATGGCTCACAGAGAATTACACCCACGATTTCCGCTCGCCGAACATCTGGTTTCAGGACACCGAGGTGCCCTACCGCGATGACAATCGCTATCTCTGGATCTTTCTGGAGGACACTGACGACGAGGATGATTTCCATTCCGATCATGGCGCCCGCGATCACATAAAAGGGCCCGCCGCGCCCGATGACGGCATTCCGCCGCGGCATTATCCGGAATGGGACTATACGGCACAGACCTACCGCCCCGACTGGGTGACGGTGTTCGAGCGCATCCAGCCCGCCGGCGATGCCGCCCATATCGATGAGCTTCTTAAAAAACACGAGTTACTCGCCCGCCGCCTGAAAAAGGTGGTGGATCTGCTCAAGCCACAGCTGCGCCGCCGCATCCGCTATCAGGAGATGGGCGATGAGCTGGATGTGGACATGGCCGTGCGCGCTGCCATAGATCTGCGCATGAATGTTGCGCCCGATCCGCGTGTGTTTCAGTCATACGAGCAACACGGGCGCGACATCGCCATGCTGCTGCTGATCGACCTCTCCGAATCGGTGAAGGAGAAGATCCCGGGCGGTGATGTCACCCTGCTGCAGCTGGCGCAGGAATCCACCGCCCTGCTCTCGGAGGCGGTGCAGGCGCTGGGCGATCCCTTCGCCATTGCCGGCTTTCATTCCAACACCCGCTTTGAGGTGCGCTATACTCACGTCAAGGGCTTTGCCGAACCCTGGGGCGAGGAGGCGAAGGCGCGTCTGGCGGCCATGGAGGCGGGGCTGTCCACCCGCATGGGGGCGGCGCTGCGCTGTGCGGGAGATCAGTTGCGCAACCGCCGCGAGGAAAAGCGCATCCTCATGGTTCTCACCGACGGTGCGCCGCACGATATCGACGTGGCCGATCCGCAATACCTGCGCGAGGATGCGCGCAAGGCGGTCATCGAATTGCAGGCGGACGGCATTTCGCCCTTCTGCATCTCGCTCGATCCCAAGGCCGATGAATACGTCACCGACATTTTCGGCCAGACGGGCTATACCGTCATCGACCATATCGAGCGCCTGCCCGAACGCCTGCCCACGCTCTTCCTGAACCTCACAAAATGATGCACCCGGCCTTCTGCGGCCGGGCGCGTTGCACGTGTTCTCCTGCGTTGATCAGGCCCGCCATCAGCCGCGGCGATGGGGATGGATACGGATTTCCACCCGGCGGTTGCGCGCGCGGCCCTCTTCGGTGGCGTTGGAGGCGATCGGCATGCTCTCGCCCATGCCCTGAGCGCGGATGCGGGCGGGATTGACACCCTGCGCCTGCAGATAGCGGGCCACGGCCAGTGCCCGCCGCTCGGAGAGACGCTGGTTGTAGGCGGCCGATCCGGTGGAGTCGGTGTGACCGGTCACGATGACATCGGTTTCGGGAAAGCCGTTCAGCACCGTGGCCACGGCGTTCAGGGTCCGGTAGAAACGAGGCTTGATGCTGGCCCTGTCCACATCGAAGGTGATGTCGGAAGGCATGACCAGCCGGATATCATCACCCTCGCGCACGATGCGCACGCCGGTGCCCGCCAGCTTCTTGCGCAGCAGGGCCTCCTGCCGGTCCATGTAGGCGCCGATACCCAGTCCGGCGATGCCGCCCACCGCCGCGCCGATCGCCGCGCCCTTGCCCGCATCGCCGGCAATGGCGCCGCCAATGGCCCCCACCGCCGCGCCGGCGGCAGCGCCGCCCAGTGCGCCAATGGCGGAATTGGCAACCTTCTCCTCGCCCGTGTAGGGATCCGTTGTGCATCCCGCCAGCAGCGCGGTGGCGAAAGCGGCGGGCAGGATGACGAAAGCGGCCTTGCGCATGAAAGTCTCCTCTTTCCGGCTCATGTTCCCGAATGTCGCAGCAGCACCTGATATGAATCATGCCTTATCATGAGCGCCCATCCTTGCCTTTTCCTGTGGCAGCATCATGGAAAGCTGAAGAAAGATTGGCGCCATTTCCTTCACTTTTTCTCAACCATGGTTCACATCGGGTTAATGCCACGCTGCGCAAAAACGACTCGACCTCATTATTAGCTCTGCTAATATGCCGCGCATGAAACTGCAGGCGTGGCTGAAAAAGAGCGGCATGACCCAGGCCGCGCTGGCCGGGCGACTGGGCGTCAGTCAGGGGCGCATCTCGCAGCTGATTGCGGGAGATGTGCCCTCTCTCGAACTGGCGCTGAAGATCGAGAGCCTCACCAAGGGGGCCGTCACCCCGGCCGATTTCGCCCCGGAAGGACTGACAGGCATGAATCCGAAACAGAACAGCGAACTTGATACCGTGGACGAGGCGGTGCAGGCCCTGCGTGAAGGGCAGATGGTGGTGGTCGTTGATGACGATGATCGCGAAAACGAAGGCGATCTCATCGCCGCTGCCAGCCTGATCACGCCGGAGCAGATGGCCTTCATGATCCGCCATACCTCCGGCATCATCTGTGCGCCCATGACCGAGGAAGATGCGCGCCGGCTGCATCTCGATCCCATGGTCGCCACCAATGACGCGCCACTATCCACCGCCTTCACCGTATCCGTGGACTATCGCAAGGGCCTGACCACGGGCATCTCCGCCGCGGAACGCACCAACACCGTGCGCGCGCTTGCCGATCCGGAATCCACGGCGGAGGATTTCGTCCGGCCCGGACACGTCTTTCCTCTGGTGGCGCGCAAGGGCGGCGTGCTCATCCGCTCCGGCCACACGGAGGCGGCGGTGGATCTCTGCCGGCTGGCCGACTTGCCGCCCGTGGGCGTCATCTCCGAGCTCGTCAACGATGACGGCACGGTAAAGCGCGGTGCGGAAGTGCTGGCCTTCGCCCGCGAACACGGGCTGAAGATCATCTCGGTGGCCGATCTCATTGCCTGGCGTCGCACGCGCGAGCGTCTGGTGGAGCGTCTGGAAAGCTTCGAGCTGGAAACACCCGCCGGGCCGGCCCGGGCCATCGCCTATGCCACGCCCTTCGATCCGGTGCAGCACCTGGCTCTCGTTGTGGGAGACAGGCCGGTAACGCCGGACGAAGCGGTTCTCGTGCGCCTGCATCGCGAGAATGTGCTGGAGGATGTCTTTGGCTCCCGCGATACGCTGGAGAAGGTCTTTGCCCGTTTCCGCAAGGAGGGCGGTGGCGTTCTTGTCTATCTTCGCGAAGGCGCAACCGGCGTTCCCGCCGCCCCGCTGGGCGGACAGGTTTCGGGCGAGGATACGGAAAGCGCCCGCGCCCGCGAGAAGGCCTGGCGCGATGTCGGCTTGGGCGCCCAGATCCTGCGTGATCTCGGTGCCAAGCGCATCCGCCTGCTCGCCTCGTCCGAACGGCATTACGTGGGCCTTTCCGGCTTCGGCATCGAGATCGTGGAAACCATCATGATGTGAGCGTCTCAAGCCCCGCTGCCGCTTCAGCAAATTTCTCATCGGCAGCGGGAAGCGGCATCGAAGGCAAACCTGCTCCGGCCTGTTTATATCACCGGCGGCTGGGCATAGCCGCGGGCGCGGTTGAGCGCTTCCACCAGCTCGGCGGCCGCTTCCGGAATGCGCGTGCCGGGCGGAAAGATGGCCACGGCTCCCGCTTTCTTCAGGGCCTCGAAATCCTGCGGCGGAATGACACCGCCCACCACGATGAGCACATCCTTTCGCCCGCGTTCATCCAGGGCCTTGCGCAGGGCGGGCACCAGCGTCAGATGCCCGGCCGCCAGGGTGGAGACACCAACGATATCCACATTCTCCTTCACCGCCAGATCCGCCACCTCTTCCGGCGTGGCAAACAGCGGCCCGGCGATGGCCTCAAAACCGAGATCCGACAGGGCGGAGGCCACCACCTTCTGCCCGCGGTCGTGCCCGTCCTGCCCCACCTTGGCCACGAGAATGCGCGGCGGCCGCCCTTCCCATTCGGCAAAGGCCCGCACCTTCTCCTGCGTGGCCAGCATCTCCGGCTGCTCACGCCCCGCTTCCTCGGCATAAATTCCGGTCAGCACCCTGATCGGCGGCTCATGCCGGCCCCAGACCTTTTCCAGCGCCTGGGTGATCTCGCCGACAGTGGCATGCGCGCGGGCAGCCTCAACCGCACCCTCCAGCAGGTTGCCCTCGCCCGTTTCCGCCATGCGCGTGAGCGCATGAAGCGCGGCATGCACCCTTTCCTCATCCCGTTCCGCCCGCAGTTTCTTCAGTTTCTCGATCTGGCGGGCGCGCACCGCGGCGTTGTCCACCTTGAGAATGTCGATCTCGGGCTCGCCTTCCACCTGATAGCGATTGACGCCGACAATGGTCTGCTGGCCGGTATCGATGCGGGCCTGGGTGCGGGCGGCGGCCTCCTCGATGCGCTGTTTGGGGATGCCCTCGGCGATGGCCCTGGCCATGCCGCCCATGGCCTCCACGTCCTCGATGTGCCGCAGCGCCCGCGCCGCCAGATCGGCCGTGAGCCGCTCGATGTAATAACTGCCGCCCCAGGGATCCGCCGGCTGCAGAACCCCCGCCTCTTCCTGCAGGAAGATCTGGGTATTGCGGGCGATGCGGGCGGAAAAGTCCGTGGGCAGGGCCAGCGCCTCGTCCAGCGCGTTGGTGTGCAGGGATTGCGTATGCCCATGCACGGCGGCCGTTGCCTCAAGCGCGGTGCGGATGACGTTGTTGAAGACATCGCGCGAGGTCAGCGACCAGCCCGAGGTCTGACAATGCGTGCGCAAGACAAGCGAGCGCTCCTTCTTCGGCGCGAAGTGCGTCTTCATCAGATAGGCCCACAACAGCCGCGCCGCCCTCAGCTTGGCGATCTCCATGGCCACGTTCATGCCAATGGCAAAGAAGAAGGAAAGCCGCGGCGCGAAACTGTCCACATCCAGCCCGGCATGGATGCCGGCACGCACGTATTCCAGCCCGTCAGCCAGCGTATAGGCCAGCTCCAGATCGGCCGTGGCGCCCGCCTCCTGCATGTGATAGCCGGAAATGGAAATGGAGTTGAACCGCGGCATCTCGCGCGCGGTGTAGGCGAAAATGTCGGAAATGATGCGCATGGAGGGTTCCGGCGGATAGATGAAGGTGTTGCGCACCATGAATTCCTTGAGAATGTCGTTCTGAATGGTGCCGGTGAGCGCATGATGCGGCACGCCCTGTTCCTCGGCGGCGACAATGTAAAGCGCCATCACCGGCAGCACCGCCCCGTTCATGGTCATGGACACACTCATCTTCTCCAGCGGAATGCCATCGAAGAGCGTGCGCATGTCCAGGATGGAATCGATGGCCACGCCCGCCATGCCCACGTCCGCCGCCACGCGCGGATCATCGGAATCGTAGCCGCGATGGGTGGGCAGATCGAAGGCGATGGACAGCCCCTTCTGCCCGGCGGCCAGATTGCGGCGGTAGAAGGCGTTGGATTCCTCGGCCGTGGAAAAGCCGGCATACTGCCGGATGGTCCATGGCCGGGTAACGTACATGGTGGGGTAGGGGCCGCGGTGCCACGGCGCCAGGCCGGGATAGCCGGGCAGCCAGGGCAGCCTTGCGCTGTCCGCTGCATCATAGCGCGCGCGGATGGCAATGCCCTCCGGTGTGTCCGTTGCGCCTTCGGGCCGGGCCTTTTCGCCTATTCCTTCCGGTAAGGCGAAGGGGACCCGGAAGAGATCGGAAAGTCTGCTCATGCCCGCACCTTTCTGCCTGCATCCGCATCCGGCACCGGTATGTTCAAGCGGCGGTGCACATCATTCAGGAAGGCAAGCACATCCATGCCTTCATGCAGTGCTTGCGCAATGCCCGCCTCCTGCCAGGCCGCATCGAGCGGCGGCCGCGCCACGATGAACACTGCATCCGCCCCCCGTTCTGTCAGAAGGCGCGCCAGGGCGGGCGCCTGCTCGGCATAGTCATCATCGCTTCCTGTCAGAACCACCAGAGGAGAAATGGCGGGGGCATAGTCTTCTGCCGGACCTTCCGCGCTGGCAATGCCGCCTGCGGCCAGCAGGTTGCGCGCCCAGGTGGACCGGGCCCCGTGCGCGGCGATGCGCCCGATCTGGGCGATATAGATGCGCGGGCGCTCGCCCGTTTCAGAAAAAGCGGCATCGGCGGCATCGCGCAGGGCCTCGAACGGCTCGGCTAGACGCCGGGGCTCAAGCGGCGTGAAGCGGCCCTCATCGGCCTCCTCGCCGGGCCTTTCCCTGTAAGAGGCCGCTTCGATATGGAGTGCGCCGCTTCCCTTTTGGAGAACGTCCGGCATGTGCTCATCCAGAAGCGGGTAGGTGCTCACCCCCGTAATCGGCATATCCCGGCGGGCGATCGCCCGGGCGCGCTTTTCGGCGATTTCGCCAATGCGCTTCTGAATGACCCCCGCATTGAGCGCGGCAAGAAAGCCACCATGACTTTCGATTTCGGTGAAGAAAGCCCAGGCCTTTTCTGCAAGCGCGTGGGTGGCTGTCTCCACCCAGGCGGATCCGCCTGCCGGATCCTGCACCCTGTCCAGCCCCGCTTCTTCCAGCGCGATGATCTGGGCATTGCGCGCCATGCGCCGGGCGAATTCATCCGCCAGCCCCAGCGCTGCCGTGAATGGCAGCAGGGTGATGGCATCCGCACCCGCCGTTCCGGCGGCGAAGGCGGCCGAAGTGATGCGCAGGAGATTCACCCAGGGGTCCCGCCGGGTCAGCATGCGCCAGGCGCTTTCCGCCTGCAACAACAGCGGCCGGAAGGGAACATCGAGCACTTCCGCCAGCCGGGCATGCAAAAGCCTTGCTGCCCGCAGCTTGGCCATGGTCAGGAACTGATCGGCATCGGCAATCAGCAGCCAGGAAATCAGGGGCAGCATGCGCGCGGGCGCAAGGCCGACTTTTTCTGCCAGGCGCAAGAGTTCCACGGTCATCGCCAGCGCCAGGCCCAGCTCCTGGGCCTCGCCACAGCCGGCGGCATGAAAGGCCCGCGTATCGGCAACGAAAAGGCATCCCGCCATGGGCTGCCCGGCCATGCGCTCAACAAACGCGTTAACGTTCCGCACAAGATCCGCCGTTTTAGGGCGCTGCCCCGCCAGCGCCGCCGGGCCGAAACAGTCCACGTTCAACAGTGCGCGCACAAGGCCAGGGTCGGCATGCACAGCTTCAATCCTGTCCAATGCCGCATGCGCGGCGGCAAAGCCGGCCGCACCTGCATCCAGCCGCAGGGGTGAGCGATCCACATCCCATTCGGCAAGAAGGGCTTCAAACCCCTCCTCTGTCAGGCCAAAGCCGAGCGAAAAGGGGCTTTCCGCCCGCACCAGAACCAGCCCGTCCGCGCCCATGCGCCGCTCAGTGCCGGCCTGGGTTCTGGCTGCGGTGATGTCGGGATGATCAATGCGCTGCATCACGGCCCAGCCCCGCCCCTTCACCAGCGGCCGCGGCCGTGGCATGCGCGGCAGGGGCGTTACGGCATCGGCGGCATAGACGGGCGCAATGGCAATCCCCTCCAGCGTGTGCCGCACCAGATTTTCGGGATCGCGCCCTTTCAGGCTTTCCCGGGCCTTTTCCTCCCATTCCTCGCGCGTCGCCGGCGGAAAGGGGAAATCCGCGATCAGGCGAGTGAGGAAATCCGCATCCGATGCCGTCATGTCCGTCCCCATTGCGGTTTTCGCCACAAAAAGGATAGTCGCTTGCGAAGGCGGGAGAAACCGGCCATTGGGCTTAAGCGAATTGGAGGTTCCGGCTTCTTTCCCTCTTTAAGCCCGGCAAATGCGCCCCTTTCCGGTGAACGATGGGCTCAACGCAAGAAAAAAAGAGCCCGCAAGGCCGTCCTTTCGGGCATGCGGGCTCTTCATCTGTGCTTTTAAGTGCAAGTTGGCTGCGCAAGACTGCGCGCATACACAAAGGCTCCCGGAGTTTCAGAGCAGCTGATCAAGCCCCGGCACGTTTTCCGCCACCTGCTTGATCACGGTATCCGCAACCTCCGTATCGGCCTTCTCGCGGGCGTAATTGAACACTTCCGTGCCCAGTTCCTTGATCTGATCCATATCGAGGCCGACGTTCTTCAGCGCGCCGAGTGCCCCCAGGGCCGAGCCCATGCCGCCGCCCAGCATGCCGCCGATCGCACCCATCAGGCCGCCGCCTTCTTCCGTGGCGTCGGCGTATTTCTCCGCCAGGTCGGACGCGCCCGGCAACTGCTCGAACAACTGGCTGACCGCGCCGTCATCGGCGTTCTGCTGCACCAAGGACATGATGATGCCCACGGCCTTCTCGGCCATCTCCTCGTCCAGCCCCAGGCGCGTGGCAATGGAAATGATGAGATCCTGCATCGTGATGTTACCCCCGTTGTTGATGAACGGTCTTTGCGCTTATGTTTCCGCACATCATGCGCGACGAATCAAGCATAACCTGCCCGGATGCCGCTCTTTTCCCGCACACACAGGCGGTATCGCCCGCTTCCGCAAGGCATGAAGGCGTGTGCGCAAACTTGAGCCGGGCGAGAGAACTCCTGCATGCGGTCTTTGGTCACGACACCTTTCGCCCCCTGCAGGAGGAGATCGTGCAGGCCCTCCTTTCCGGGAAGGACGTTTTCGCCCTCATGCCCACCGGCGGCGGCAAGTCCCTGTGTTATCAGCTGCCCGCGCTTGTGCGAGAAGGCACCGGCCTGGTCATTTCTCCGCTGATTGCGCTGATGGAGGATCAGGTCCTTGCACTGAAGGAGCTTGGCGTTGCCGCCGCCTTTCTCAATTCCACCCTGCCGCCGGATCACCTGCGCGCCACCGAGAAGGCCCTGCGCGAAGGCCGCATCGACATCCTCTATCTCGCGCCAGAACGCCTGTTACAGCCCCGCACGCTCGCTTTGCTGGCCGAGGTGCCGCTGTCGCTCATCGCCATCGACGAGGCCCACTGCGTTTCGCAATGGGGGCATGACTTCCGCCCCGAATATCGCGGGCTGCACATCCTGCCCGAGCGCTTTCCCGGTGTGCCCCGCATCGCCCTGACCGCCACCGCCGATGCCCGCACCCGCGAGGATATCCGCCGGCATCTGCGGCTTGAAGGCGCGGCCACCTTCATCGCATCCTTCGATCGTCCGAACATTCACTATGCGGTGGAGAGCGAAGACAAGGGCCGCCAGGGCCTGTTGCGCTTCATCCGTGAACGGCATGCGGGCAAGGCCGGCATTGTCTATTGCCTCTCCCGCCGGCAGACGGAGGAGACCGCCGCCTGGCTTGCCGCAAAGGGCATTCCGGCCCTGGCCTATCATGCCGGTCTGCCGCCTGAAGAGCGCGCGGAGCGCCAGCGCCGGTTTCTTCATGAGGAAGGGCTGGTCATGGTGGCGACCATCGCCTTCGGCATGGGGGTGAACAAGCCGGATGTGCGCTTTGTCGCCCATCTTTCCCTGCCGCGTTCGCTGGAATCCTATTATCAGGAAACCGGCCGCGCCGGGCGTGACGGCCTGCCGGCCGAAACCTGGATGAGCTTTTCCGCCCGGGATGTTGCCCTGCAGAGACGGTTCATCGAGGAAAGCCCCGCTTCCGCCGAGCGCAAGCGCATCATGCACGCCCAGCTTCAGGCCCTGCTTGCCTATGTGGAAACGCCGCGCTGCCGCCGGCAGGTGCTGCTTGCCCATTTCGGCGAGAAGCGGGAAGAACCCTGCGGCCGCTGTGACAATTGCCTCAACCCGCCACGAATTGAGGATGTCACGGAACCCGCGCGCAAGGCGCTCTCCTGCATCTATCGCACCGGGCAGCGCTATGGCGTGGGGCATCTGGTGGATGTGCTGCTTGGGCGCACCACGGAAAAGGTCTTGCGCGCCGGGCATGATCGCGTCAGCACCTTCGGCATCGGCCGCGAGCTCAAGCCCGCCCAATGGCGACGGCTGTTTCGCCAGCTAGTGATCGATGGCCATGCCGATATCGACGATGCCCGCCATGGCGCCCTCGTGCTCACCGAGCGCGCCCGCCCGCTCCTGCGTGGCGAGGAGAAATTCTTCATGCGTGTTGCGAACACCTCATCCCGGCAGGCTAAAGGCAAGGGCCGAAGCCGCGCCCGTGCCGATCATGATCGCGCGGATGATCCCCTGGCCGCCCTGACCGCAGCGGAACGCCGCCTGTTCGACCGTCTGCGCGCCTGGCGCACACGGCAGGCGCGCCTGCAGAACAAGCCGCCCTACGTCATTTTGCATGATTCCGCCCTCATTGAGATTGCCGTGCTCAAACCCGTCACGGCGCAGGCCCTTGCCACCGTCAGCGGCATTGGTGATGCCAAGCTGGCCCGTTATGGCCGGGAGCTGCTCGCACTCGTAAAAGAGCATCTGAACGAGGAAAGAGACACGCCGTCATGACCCCGCAAATCGCAGATCCGTCAGGTGCCCCCGCCATGGACATGAAGGCGCAGACACAAGCGCAAGCGCAGGAGCCCGTTCTCCGCCTTGAGGACGTGCATGCCGGCTATGGCGAGGCTCAGGTTCTGTTCGGGGTTGATCTTGAGGTGCCCCCTTCTGCCGCCGTGGGCCTGATCGGCCGCAACGGCATGGGCAAGACCACCCTGATCAAGGCCGTCTGCGGCCTCATCCCTCTCATGCGGGGCACCATCCTGTTTGCAGGGCGTCCCATCCATGAGATGAAACCGCACAAACGCGCGCGTCTCGGCATCGGCCTGGTCCCGGAAGGGCGGCAGATCTTTCCCACCCTGACCGTGCGGGAAAACCTGCTGGTGGCCGCCCGCGCCACCGATGCGGAATCAGGCCGCTGGACGCCTGAAACGCTGGAAAGGCTGTTTCCGGAACTGGCCAGCCGCCGAAACACGCCGGGCGCCCTTCTTTCCGGCGGCGAGCAGCAGATGCTCGCCATTGCCCGCGCCCTGATGACACATCCGCGCCTGCTTATTCTCGACGAGGCCACGGAAGGCTTAGCCCCCCGCATCCGCCAGCGCATTCATGACACGCTCGCCAGGCTGAAAGGCGAGGGGCTCTCCCTGCTCGTTGTCGATCATGACATTCAGGCACTTGCCGGCTATTGCGACCTCTTCGTGATCATGGAAAAGGGCCGCATCGTCTGGCAGGGAGAGCCTGCGCATCTTCTGGCCGATGAAAGCCTGCAGCACCGCCACCTCGGCCTTGGTCAGGCCTGAGCAGGCATCACACCAATCTGCATAATGAACCGCCCATCGCCCCGCGCCCACCACCCCAATTAGAACAAGACCTTGAGCGGGGTCCGGGGCGATTTCCACGCAACACGACACAAAATAGCCATTGTTCTCGTCACCCCGGCGAAAGCCGGGGTCTTGAGCCACAGACGCATGAGTAACTGGCTTGAGATACCGGCTTTCGCCGGTATGACGATTCATGTGTCGTGTGGGTGATTTCACCGGTCAGCCTTTGCGCAACTTGGTATCACGGCGCCGGATCAGGCCGAACCTGACAATTCCCTGACATGTCCTGTCAGACGGCTTTGAGCTGATGCCGGCTAAAACGTATCAACGCCCAAATCCGGCATGTAAAAGTCCGGCAGATTGGGCAGGCATGATTGCCGCATCAGAACGCACCCTCAAGCCCCGTCGGCCGGGTTCAATCAGCCCCTGCCCCCAAACCCGGCCCAAAAGACCACCGGTTCGTTGCTCCGAGCCGGTGGTCCTTTCTCATCAGTGACGATGAATATTCAAAGCCTTTTCCGGAAATGAACGGGAAGAAAGGGGCGTTTTTGCATTTGGCCTAAAGACAGGCATGCGATAAAAGGCATGCGAAACGTCTGAACCCCTTGAAGACCGGAGGGCCTCATGCGCACGGGCCGGGTTACGCGAAAAACCAGGGAAACGGAAATTGAGCTGTCCATCGATCTTGATGGCAGCGGCCGCGCCGATATTGACACCGGCATCGGTTTTCTCGATCACATGCTGGATCAGATCGCCCGCCATGGCCTGATGGACTTGAGCGTTCGCGCCCGGGGCGATCTGCACATCGATGCCCATCACACCACCGAAGATGTCGGCATCGTTCTCGGCCAGGCCCTGCGCGAGGCGCTCGGTGACAAGCGCGGCATCGTCCGCTATGGCCATGCCTATGTGCCGCTGGACGAGGCGCTGACCCGTGTGGTCATCGATGTCTCCGGGCGGCCGTGGCTGGTGTGGAAGGTGGTTTTCCCCACCGAGAAGATCGGCACCTTCGATACCGAGCTGGTGCATGAATTCTTCTACGCCCTGGCCATAAACGCCGGGCTCACCCTGCATGTGGAGACGCTCTACGGCCGCAATTCCCACCACATTGCCGAAACCTGCTTCAAGGCCTTCGCCCGCGCTCTGCGCATGGCCGTATCGCACGATCCGCGGCAGGGCGATGCCGTGCCCTCCACCAAGGGCGCCCTGTGAAGCGGCAAGGAAAGGGGGTGAGACCATGCGCTATTACATGGTTCTGCAGCGGGAAAAGCCCGGGCGCGCGCCGCAGGTGCGGCTGCTCAAGGACGGGTTTTCCTGGTGGGCCTTTGCCTTCGGGCCGCTGTGGCTGGCGTGGCACCGCTCCTGGCGCGCCTTTCTTGCCAGCATCGCCGTGCTGATCGTTGCCGCCATTGTTTCAAGGGAGCTTTCGGCCTGGGCATCGATTGCCATGTCCATCATCATCGGTTTCGAGGGCGCGGCAATTGCGGCGGAAGCCATGCAGCGCCGCGGCTGGCGATTTCTCGGCATGATCGCGGCGCCGGACATGGATGCGGCCGAGTTGCGGCTGGCGGAAGGCCTTCTGATTTCGGACAAGACGGAGAAGGCGGCAACGCCTGAGAAAAACACCGCCCCGCTGGCCGTGAAGGGAGGGCAGCCGGCATGATGCGCGTGGCCATCGTCGATTATGGATCCGGAAACCTGCGCTCGGCGGAGAAGGCCTTTCAGCGGGCCGCGCAGGAGGCGGCGATCCCGGCGGACATCTATCTCGCCCGCGATGCCGATTCCGTGCATATGGCCGATCGTGTCGTTCTGCCTGGCGTGGGCGCTTTTGCCGATTGCCGGCACGGGATCGAATCCATCCCCGGCATGCATGAAGCTCTGAAAGAGGCCGCCCTGACCCGCGCCGTGCCGTTTCTCGGCATTTGCGTGGGCATGCAGCTGATGGCCACAACAGGGCACGAACATGGCGAATGGCCGGGTTTTGACTGGATTCCCGGCACGGTTGAACCGATCGTGCCATCCGATCCGTCCCTGAAAATTCCGCACATGGGCTGGAACACGCTTAATCTGTGCAGGCCCCATCCCGTTTTCGCCGATCTGCCTTTGGGGGCGGATGGCTGGCATGCCTATTTCGTGCATTCCTATCACTTCGTGCCTGCCAATCCCGCCCATTGCATCGCGCAAACCGACTATGGCGGGCCGATCACCGCGGCGGTGGGACGTGACAACCTGCTGGGCTTTCAGTTCCACCCGGAAAAGAGCCAGAAACTGGGGCTTGAATTGATCCGGCGCTTCCTGCAATGGAACCCGTGAAACAAGGGGCCATGACCAGGCGGCCGATCCGGTGCGGATTGGCGCCATCATCCGTTCAAGCCCCGAGATGAGAGAGGAACGATGATTCTCTTTCCCGCCATCGACTTGAAGGACGGGCAGTGCGTCCGCCTCGAACTGGGCGAGATGGACCGCGCCACCGTTTTCAACGACGATCCGGCCGCGCAGGCGCGTGCCTTTGAGGATGCCGGCTTTGAATGGCTGCATATTGTTGATCTCAACGGCGCTTTTGCCGGCCGCCCGGTCAATGCGGAAGCCGTGGATGCGATCCTGCACGCGGTGAGCATTCCGGTGCAGCTCGGCGGCGGCATTCGTGACATGCAGACCATCGAACACTGGCTGTCTGCCGGCGTGCGCCGCGTCATCCTCGGCACGGTGGCGGTGCGCAATCCCGATCTCGTGCGCGAGGCCTGCCGCGCCTTTCCCGGCCGCATTGCCGTAGGCATTGATGCGCGAAAGGGGCGGGTTGCCGTTCAGGGCTGGGCGGAGACTGAGGACATGACCGCCCTCGAACTTGCCAAACGCTTTGAGGACGCCGGGGTTTCGGCCATCATTCACACGGACATCGATCGCGACGGCGTACTGAAAGGGCTGAATGTTGAGGCCTCTCTTGAGCTGGCCCGCAATGTCTCCATTCCCGTCATCGCCTCCGGCGGTCTGGCCTCTCTGGACGATATTCGCCGCCTGCTTGAACCGGACTGCGCCATTCTCGAGGGCGCCATCTCAGGCCGCGCGCTCTATGACGGCCGGCTGGACTGGAAGGAGGCGCTCGATCTCATCCGCGCGGCGCGGGCGCGGGAAAATGCGGCGCAATCGTGAGAATGTCAGGGAGAAACGGTCATGATGAAGGCGCGGATCATCCCCTGCCTGGATGTGAAGGACGGCCGGGTCGTCAAGGGGGTGAATTTCGTCAACCTGCGCGATGCCGGCGATCCGGTGGAAATCGCCCGCGCCTATGACGAAGCCGGGGCGGACGAGCTGTGTTTCCTCGACATCACCGCCAGCCATGAAAACCGCGGCATCATCCTCGATGTGGTGAAGCGTACCGCCGAACAGTGCTTCATGCCGCTGACCGTGGGCGGCGGCGTGCGTACTACCGAAGACATCCGCAAGCTTCTGCTGGCGGGGGCGGACAAGGTTTCCATCAACACCGCCGCCGTTTTCAATCGCGATTTCGTGCGCGAGGCGGCGGAGAAATTCGGCTCGCAGTGCATTGTCATCGCCATCGATGCCAAGCAGACCGGCCCGGGGAAATGGGAGATCTTCACCCATGGCGGCCGCAAACCCACCGGAATTGATGCGGTGGAATACGCCAGGGAAGTCGTCTCGTTAGGCGCCGGAGAGATCCTGCTTACCTCCATGGACCGGGACGGCACCGGCGAGGGCTTTGACATCGCCCTGACCCGCACAATTGCCGATGCCGTGTCCGTGCCGGTCATCGCTTCCGGCGGTGTTGGCACGCTCGATCACCTGGTGGAAGGGATTCGCGAGGGGCACGCCACCGCCGTGCTCGCCGCGTCCATCTTCCATTTCGGCACCTACTCCATTCCCGAGGCCAAGCGTTACATGGCCCGCCATGGCGTGCCGGTGCGGCTGGACGGCATTGACGAGAAGGAGGCAGCCTGATGGGCAGCGTGAAAGACCACCGGCTCGACATTCTGGCGCAGCTGATCGACATCCTGGCGCTGCGCAAGCATGCCTCGCCCAAGGAATCCTACACGGCCAAGCTCCTCTCCCAGGGTGTGCACAAATGCGCCAAGAAGCTGGGTGAGGAATCGGTGGAGCTGGCGCTGGCGCTTGTCGATGGCAAGAAAAAGCATGTGCGCTCCGAGGCGGCGGATGTTCTTTATCATTTCCTCGTGGCGCTGATGGCGCGCGGGGTGCCGCTTTCCGACGTGATGGAAGAGTTGCAGTCCCGCTTCGGGCTTTCCGGGCTGGAGGAGAAGGCGCGGCGCAAGGAGGACTGAGCCGGTTATCGGTGCGGGCGATGGCTCTTGCGGCATGCCCGCTTCAGAGGATTAAGGCTTTCCCACCGATCAGGCGAGGGTTTGCCGGGCAGGAAGGCGCAAACAGACATGACCCCTCAAGACCACCTCCGGGCCGCTGAGGAAGCTGCGCGTGCGGACGATCATCCGCCGCCGTTGGATGCCCTTTCGCCCTATCTGCGGTTCACCCGGCAGGAATGGGCGCGCCTGCGCGCCGACACACCGCTCACCTTGAGCGAGGAAGATGTGCGCGCCGTGCGCTCCCTGACTGATCGCATCGATCTGAAGGAAGTCGAGGAGATCTACCTGCCGTTATCGCGCCTGCTCAATCTGCATGTCGCCGCCGTACAGCGGCTCTATGCCGCGCGCAAGGCCTTTCTCGGCGGCAACGGCAACGCGGGCGGCAATGGGCGCAAGGTGCCGTTCATCATCGGCATGGCCGGCTCGGTGGCGGCCGGCAAATCCACCACCGCCCGCATCCTCAAAAAACTGCTCTCCCGCTGGCAGGATCACCCGCGCGTGGCGCTTCTGCCCACGGACGGCTTTCTGCTGCCCAATGCGGAGCTTGAAAAGCGCGGGCTGATGGAGCGCAAGGGCTTTCCCGAATCCTACGACCTGCCGAAACTCCTGCGCTTTCTCTCCGACGTGAAAGCAGGAAGGCGACATGTGAAGGCGCCGGTCTATGATCATCTCACCTATGACATCGTGCCTGATGCCTTCATTGAGATCGATCAGCCGGATATTCTCATCGTGGAGGGGCTCAATGTGCTGCAGACGGGGCGCATGCCACGCGACGGCCGCGCTGTGCCCTATGTTTCGGATTTCTTCGATTTCTCCATTTTCCTCGATGCCGACGAAACCCTGCTCGAGGAATGGTACGTGAGGCGCTTTTTCCGTCTGCGCGAGACTGCCTTCCGTGATCCGCGCTCCTATTTCCACCGTTATGCCAGCCTTTCGGATGCCGAGGCGGAACGCACCGCCCGCCGCCTGTGGCGCACCATCAACCTCGTCAACCTGAGGGAAAACATCCTGCCCACGCGCCCGCGCGCCACGCTCATTCTCTACAAGGGCGCCGATCACCGCATCACGCATGTGGACCTGCGCAAGATCTGAGCCGCTTAGGTTTTGCATGCGCGCCATGCTCCTGGTTTTGCTCAAGGGCGCTTGCCCTCCTGCTCCCGGTGCAAGGGCGTTCATCAGCATGTTCTGGCCTGGCAGACATCAGGCGGCATCATCTGTGGGCGAAGAGCCCCTCTCATCGCCTCCACATTCGGCAAGCATGTCCACCAGAACATCCAGCGGTGCATTCAAGGCGGCGGCCAAAGCTCTGGTCAGTGCAAGGGCGGGTTGACGCAGGCCCCGCTCGATGTGGCTGATGTAGGCCTTGGACGTACCGGTGCGGCGGGCCAATTCTTCCTGAGTAAGGCCACGATAGTTTCGCCAGGCCTTCACCGGATGCGTTCCTTGCACGATGGCATGCATGACTTCGCCCGGTACGGTGGGAGCATCAGGCAAGCGCCGCTGCATGGCGCGGGCCGCGAGCATTTCATCCTCGAGATCTTCCAGATCCTCTACCGCTGCCAGCAGACGTAAGGGTATGAGAGCGTATTCCTCCCCTCCCACCTCGAGAAACTGAATGGGCGGCATGCTCGTATTATTCATGATCTTGTTCATGAGGTTCCTCTATTTTCGGTAGATCTGGCGGCGATGATCAATTGCGATTATCTCAACCACGAGTGTATCGCCAAAAACATTGAAGATGATGCGCCAGTCACCCACACGACGGCGATAACTTGATACGTTTTTGAGCCGTTTCACATCTCCTGCAAAAGGATCGAGAGACATCGCTTCAATTACGCGCACGATACGTATCGCAATTTGCTGATCCCGTTTGCGGAGTTTGCTGAGCTGACGCGCAGCCTCTTTTGTATATACGATTGTGTACCGCGCGACTGCGTTATATCATATGATAATCATAGAATCTATCTTATGGTTGTCTGCTTTGGCGATTTTTAGCATGCAGGGGGAGATAGCATAGAAAATGCTATCATGAATTGCATAAAGGGTAATGATGAAACTGTAAATTTTTTATTCCGCCGCGCGGGGGGTAGCGGTGGCGGAATCGCCGCATTCCAGGCGGGTTTCGGCGGCCAGTTCATCAAAGACGCCAACGGCCAGCGCCAGCCGTGAAAGGTCCATGCTGCCGGTGGCGAGAAGGTCGTTGAGCCGGGTCATGGCGCGGCTGAGCGCTTCGTCATGCTGAATGCGCCAGGCGCGCAAGCCCGCCTCGCCCGGGGCAATGGCCGCCATGGCCGCGGCCAGCTCACGGTGCAGGGCAGAAAGCCGCGCCGCCAGCTGGGCGGCGGCCATGCGCTCGTGATGATCCTTGAGGTTGAGGCGGCGCGCGGCCATCATCAGCGGGCTGATGCCCAGTTCATGTCCGGCGAGGAAATAGACCTCCGCCGCCTCTTTCAGCGAACGCCCCGAGGCGCGGGCGATCTCGATGATGTCCAGCCCCCTGAGCATATAGGGCAGCCGCGCCAGTGCCCGCGCCAGCGGTTCCGGCGCGCCCTGTTTCATGAAATCCTCCCGCCTGATCTTCAGGCGATGCCGGGCATGCGGCGTGGCCACGTCTCGCAGCAGGGCGGCGAATTCCGCAAGCTTGCCTTCATATTCGGAAATCTTTTCCTCAAGCCCGTCGGGCAGGGAGACATTGCGCAAGAACCAGGCGGCGCCGTGGCGCAAGATGCGCTGCACCATGCCATAGAAGCCGAGCTGCACCTGCCCGGACACACGCCCGTCCAGCCGGTCGATGCGGGCAAAGAGTTCCGGCAGATGCAGCGTATGCATGGCCAGGGTCCAGGCGGCGGCGATCTCGGCCACGGAGCGGCCGGTCTCTTCCTCCAGACGCGAGACGAAAGCCGGCCCGCCGAAATTGATCATGGCGTTGCCGATGCGGTTGGCGATGATCTCCCGCCGCAGCCGGTGATCGCGAATCTCCTCGGCGAACCGCTCCTGCATCAGGGCCGGGAAATAGGCAAAGAGCTCGTGCCGGAACCAGGGATCGTCCACGATGCCGCAATCGAGAAGATCATCGAAAAGGACGATCTTGGCGAAAGACATGAGAACGGCGATTTCCGGCCGGGTGAGCGGCTGGCCGCGGGCTGTGCGTTCGGCCAGTTCCGCATCCGAGGGCAAATCCTCCAGCTTGCGATCCAGCGCGCCGCGCTTCTCCAGCCGCTGCATCAGGCGCTGCAGATTGCCATTCTCCTTCACACCCTGCGCCTGCGTCATGGAGATGCACAAGGTCTGCAGATAGTTGTTGCGCAAGACCAGCCGCGCCACATCCTCTTCCATCTCCTCAAGCAGGCGGTTGCGCTCCGGACGGGTCAGACGCCCCTTTCGCTCCGCTTCCTTCAGCGCGATCTTCATGTTCACCTCCATGTCGGAGGTGTTCACGCCAGCGGAATTGTCGATGGCGTCCATGTTGATGCGCCCACCATTGGCCGCGTATTCGATGCGCGCCTTCTGCGTGAAGCCGAGGTTGGCCCCCTCGCCCACCACCTTCGCCCGCACCTCCGGTGCGGTAATGCGCACCGCATCATTGGCCGGATCGCCCACATCCGCATCGCGCTCGCTTGTGGCCCGGACATAGGTGCCAATGCCCCCCAGCCACATCAGGTCCACCGGCGCCTTGAGAATGGCGCGGATCAGTTCTTCGGGCGTCAGTTCCTTCGCATCGATGTCAAGGGCACGCCGGGCCTCCTCGCTCAAGGTGATAGACTTCGCCTTGCGGGAATAGACGCCGCCGCCTTTGGACAGCTTGCGCCGGTCATAGTCCTGCCAGCTGGAACGCGGTTTCTCAAACAGGCGCTTGCGTTCGCGGTAGGCAACGGCCGGATCGGGGTCGGGATCAATGAAAATGTCGCGATGATCGAAGGCGGCAATCAGCTTGATCGTGCGCGACAGCAGCATGCCGTTGCCAAAGACGTCTCCCGACATGTCGCCGATGCCGACGGCGGTGAAGCTCTCCCGCTCGATGTTGCGCCCCATCTCGCGGAAATGCCGTTTCACCGCCTCCCAGGCACCGCGGGCGGTAATACCCATCTTCTTGTGATCGTATCCGGCCGATCCGCCCGAGGCGAAGGCATCATCCAGCCAGAAGCCATGTTCGGCGGCAATCTCATTGGCCATGTCAGAGAAGGTGGCCGTGCCCTTGTCGGCGGCCACGACAAGATAGGGATCATCGCCATCATGGCGCACCACTCTGGGCGGCGGCACGATCTTGCCGTCCACGATGTTGTCAGTGACATCGAGCAAAACGGAGATGAAGCGCCTGTAGGCCCGCTTGCCCATCTTGAGCCAGGCGTCACGATCGCCGTTGAGGCGGGTGCGCACAACAAAGCCTCCCTTGGCCCCCACCGGCACGATCACGGCGTTCTTCACCGTCTGCGCCTTCACAAGGCCCAGGATTTCCGTGCGGAAATCCTGCAGCCGGTCCGACCAGCGAATGCCGCCGCGGGCGATGGGGCCACCGCGCAGATGCACACCGGCAACATCCGCCGCATGCACATAGATCTCCGCCCAGGGGCGGGGTTCGACAATGAAGTCCACCTTATCGGACGCAATCTTGAGCGCCAGCGGCCCGGCCAGCCCTTCAATGGTGCGCTCCTGCCAGAAGTTGGTGCGCTCAATGGCAAACAGGACCGAAAGCGCCTGACGGAAAATGCGGTCCTCATCCAGGGACTGCACGGCATTCAGGGCACGGATCATATCCTGCCGCATCTGCCGCGCCTTGCGCCGCCGTGTCTCCACCTTGGCCCGCCCTGGCCTGAACAGGGTGTTAAAAATCTCCCACAGACGCCGGGCGAGATCGGGATGGCGGCCAAAGGTGGCGGCCACGTAACCGGGGGTATAGGGGGCGCCCGCCTGCCGCATCCAGTGGGCCAGCGCGCGCAGCACGTTGGCTTCTCGCCAGGTGAGCCCGGCCTTGAGCATCAGGGCATTGAAGCCGTCGTTTTCGGCAAGGCCGTTCCAGACGGCAAGAAAGCCCTCCTCCAGCACCGGGCGCAGGCGCTCAAGCTCAATGTTCCGGCCATCCGCCGTTTTCAGAACCATCTCGTGAATGAAGATCTCACGGGCATCATCGTGATGCATGCCGCGGCAGATGGTGAAGGTGCGCTCCTCGATGGCCGAAAAACCGGCGTTGGCAAGAATGGGAACACGCACCGAAAGCGGCACCGCCGCATCAAAGTGATAGAGTTTCAGCCGCACCACGTCCCGGGCATCTCCCCCGGCCCGGTAAAGCCAGACGGCAACGGCCTGCCCTTCGTTGAGGGATTCGATCACCTCGATGTCATCAAGCGCGGTGCGCGGCGAGAAGGCCTCCTGATAGGCCTGCGAGAAGGCGCCGCGGTATAGCGGCAGCAGGCGCTCGGTTTTCTCCTCGCCCCAGACGCGGCGCATTTCCTCTTCCAGACGATCCTCCCAGGTGCGCACGATATCGGCCACCTGTGCGGATAAGGCCTCGATATTGAGCCCTTCCACATCCACCTCGGGATCGATGAGCTCCAGGCGATAGTGCACCCGCACCATCACGCCATCGGGAAAACTGGGGCGGAAACCGATGATGCGGGCGGAAAGCGCCGTTTCCAGCAGTTCGCCCACCCGCTCGCGCACCTGGGAATTGAAACGGTCGCGCGGAATGAAGGCGAAGGCGGAAGCAAACCGCGCCGAACAGCCGCGCCAGACGAGCACGGCCGGGTGCGGCCGCTCCAGCAGGCGCAGGATTTTCAGCGCGATATTGGAAAGCGTCTCGACATCCAGCTCGAACAGCTCATCGCGGGGGAAGGTCTGCAGAATATTGAGCAGCACCTTGCCGAGATGGTTTTCCGGATCCATGCCGGCGCGGCGCATCACCTCACTGATCTTGCGCCGCACCAACGGAATGTCGCGCGCCGCCCGCACATAGGCCGGAGAGGCGAAAAGACCGAGCACGCGCACCTCGCCGTTGATATGTCCGTGGGCATCAAATGTCTTGATGATGATCAGGTCCATGGGCACCCGCCGGTGCACCTGAGAGGTCTCGGCGGACTTGGTGATGAGAATGGTTTCCGCGCTCATTTCCGAACGGCAGATGATGCCGTCCGCGGCCCGGGTCATCGCCTCCGATGCATCCGCCCCCTTTTCCGCAATCAGCCGCAAAATGCCCAGGCCCTTGCCCTCCGGGGTCAGCCCGTCCTTCTTGAAGGCATAGCGCTTCAGGCCCAGGAAGACGAAGTTGTCGGCAAGCAGCCATTGCAGAAAGGCGATGACTTCCGTGAGCTCCTCCACCGGCATGGGCGGGGGCGCGGTCTGATAGGCGGTGATCACATCCTCGATCGCCTGCCGCATGGCCGGCCAGTCAAGCACCGCTGCCCGCACCTGTTCGAAGATGCCCTCGATGTCCCGGGCCAGGCGCTCCTTCTCCTCTTCCGTAAGCCGCGGCAGATGCAGGTGAATGAGGCTTTCTGAGCGCATGTGGCGGGCATCCTCATCGGAAGGATCCGCAGCAATGCGCAGAAGACGGCCGTCATCGTCCCGCTTCACATGCAGCACGGGATGCATAAGCAGGCGAATGGGCAGTCCCTGCTCCGCCAGGTAGCCAAGCAGGGAATCCACCAGAAAGGGCATGTTGTCGTTGAGTGTCTGCAAGGCGGTGATGCGGGAAAGCTCAACGGAAGCGATTTCCGGATCCCGCAGGGAGATGAGCGGACGGCCGGGTGTGCGCTGCAAGAGCAGTGCATGGGCCGTTCGGGTGATCCAGGCCATGTCCGCAGGTTCCAGCCGCTCCAGATCGGCCGGAGGCACGCCGGCAAAAAGAATTCTGGCCAGATCGATCAGGGCCGCATCGGCCCTTTCCCGTTTCAGGTGGCGGATGAGGCGGGAAATCGGATCATCCTTGGCGGAACGGGACATGGTTCTTTTCCTGCAGGCTGATTTGAGGACGATGCCGGATGAAGGAGAATGTGCCCCGCGTGTTGACCATGAAACCGGTGTGTTTCCGAATGCGGGTTTTCAAGCCTGGATGCATCTGACAGTCTGGCGCAAGAATGCCGGCGTTGCAATGCCCGCCGCTTCTGAAAAAGCCGTCACTTTGCCAGACTGTTCCTGCGTGCTACATCTGCCGCCAACAGAAAAACCCAAAATGTGAAACAGGAAGCAAAGCCCATGATGCATTCGGCCGATGACAGGCCACATGCGGCCGCCTCCGCCTGGGATGGCACCACCATTCTCGCCGTGCGCAAGAACGGCCGGGTGGTTCTGGCCGGTGACGGGCAGGTCTCGCTGGGCAACACGGTGATCAAGGCCTCGGCCCGCAAGGTGCGGCGCCTGGCGGAAGGAAAGGTGCTGGCCGGTTTCGCCGGCGCAACCGCGGATGCCTTCACCCTGCTGGAGCGGCTGGAAGCGAAACTGGAGATGCACCCCGGCCAGCTTGTGCGCGCCTGCGTGGAGCTGGCCAAGGACTGGCGCACCGACCGTTATCTCCGGCGGCTGGAGGCGATGATGATCGTCGCCGATAAGCACAACACCCTGGTGCTGACGGGCAATGGCGACGTTCTTGAGCCGGAAGGCGGCGTTGCCGGTATCGGCTCCGGCGGCAGCTATGCCCTGGCGGCGGCCCGCGCGCTGATGGATACGGAGCTCGATGCCGAGGAGATCGCCCGCCGCGCCATGCGCATTGCCGCCGACATCTGCGTCTATACCAACGACAACGTGATCATCGAAAGCCTGCCCGCGGAATGAGGGCGAACATCGCCATGCATGCAGGCGCTGCGGCATCTGCTACTATCGCGGGCGCGAATCGCCGGCATGAAGCCGCAAGCGGGGCACGATCCGGGCGCATGCGGATGCACGCCGCCCAAGCGAGAAACAACCGGGGCAGGAGAGACAAAGCGCGGGATCCATGGGCGTTTACATCCTGAAACGGCTGGGGCTGATGATCCCCACCCTCATCGGCATCATGCTGATCAACTTCATCATCGTGCAGTTTCTGCCCGGTGGACCGGTGGAGCGCGTGCTGGCGCAGCTGCAGGGGCATGACATTTCCGCCACCGCCCGCATTGGCGGCGGAGGCGGTGGCGAGATGGCGCCCTCCGCAGGCGCGGAAGGCACCGCTGGCGGCGGGGGCGAGGGCGGCTTTACCTATCGCGGCGCGCAAGGATTGGATCCTGAGTTCATCAAGCAGCTGGAAAAGCAGTTCGGCTTCGACCGCCCGGCGCATGAGCGCTTTCTCAAGATGCTGTGGGACTATGCCCGCTTCGACTTCGGCAACAGCTATTTCCGCGACCGGCCGGTCATTGATCTGATCAAGGATGCCCTGCCCGTTTCCGCCTCTCTCGGTCTGTGGCTGACGTTCATATCCTATGCCGTGTCCATCCCGCTGGGCATTGCCAAGGCGGTGCGGGACGGATCGCGCTTCGATGTCTGGACTTCGGCGGTGATTATCGTCGGCTACGCCATCCCCTCGTTTCTCTTCGCCATTCTGCTCATCGTCCTTTTCGCGGGCGGAAGCTTCTGGAACATCTTTCCCCTGCGCGGGCTGGTCTCGGACAATTTCGATCAGCTCACCTGGTGGCAGAAGATCCTTGATTACGCCTGGCATCTGGTGCTGCCGCTCACGGCGCTGGCCATTTCCTCCTTCGCCACCATGACCTTGCTGACCAAGAACTCCTTCCTTGACGAGATCAAGAAACAATACGTCATGACCGCCCGCGCCAAGGGACTCACCGAGCGGCGCGTGCTGTACGGCCATGTCTTCCGCAATGCCATGCTCATCGTCATCGCCGGCTTTCCCGGCGCTTTCATTTCCGCCTTTTTCGCCGGCTCGCTGCTCATCGAGCAGATCTTCTCGCTGGACGGTCTGGGGCTTTTGGGTTTCAAGGCGGCGATTGACCGTGATTACCCGGTGGTGTTCGCCACGCTCTACATTTTCTCGCTGCTCGGGCTTTTGACCAATCTCATCACCGATGTCGTATACACCCTCATCGATCCGCGCATCGATTTCGAGAAGAGGGAGCTTTAGGGGCATGACCATGGCTGCGCACGGGGCAGGGCAGGAGAACAGCAACGCGGCTCTTGATGTACGCGACATTCGCGAGATCGCCCGCGAGGCGGCCGCCGCCGGCGTGCCCGTGCCGGAGGCCGTGGCCAGCCGCGGCTGGCTCTCGCCCATCAACCGCCGCCGTCTCGCCCTGTTCAAGGCCAATCGCCGCGGCTACTGGTCGTTCTGGATATTCCTCGCCCTGTTCGTGATCACCCTGTTCGCCGAATTCATTGCCAACGATAAGCCGCTCATCGTGCAGTACAAGGGCGAGTATCTGTTTCCCGTGTTCAAGGACTATCCGGAATCGAAATTCGGCGGCTTTCTCGCCCGCACCGATTTTCGCGATCCCTTCATCCAGGAGGAGATCAGCAAGCACGGCTGGATGATCTGGCCGCCGATCCGCTATTCCTATGACACCGTCAACAACGAGCTGCCTCATCCCGCGCCGTCGAAACCGGCCTTTCTCATGAGCTGGCAGGAAGCGTGCAAGAAGTATCCGAAAGGGGTTGAGGATCCCAACTGCACCTTTGGCAACCTCAACTGGCTGGGCACGGACGATCACGGGCGAGACGTGCTTGCCCGTCTCATCTACGGCTTTCGCATCTCGGTGATATTCGGGCTGTTGCTCACAGCCCTCTCTTCGGTCATCGGCGTTGCCGCCGGTGCCGTGCAGGGCTATTCGGGCGGGCTCATCGATCTCTTGTTTCAGCGTTTCATCGAGGTGTGGACCTCCATTCCCACCCTCTATCTGATCATCATCCTCTCCGCCTTCTTCGTTCCCAATTTCTGGATGCTGCTGTTCATCATGCTCCTGTTTTCCTGGACGGCGCTGGTGGGCGTGGTGCGCGCGGAATTCCTGCGCGGACGCAATTTTGAATATGTGCGTGCCGCCCGTGCCCTGGGGCTTTCCGACGGGCGCATCATGTTCCGTCACATCCTGCCCAACGCCATGGTCGCCACCCTCACTTTCATGCCTTTCATCCTCTCCGGCTCCATCACCACCTTGACGGCGCTGGACTTTCTCGGCTTCGGCCTGCCGCCGGGCTCGCCCAGCCTTGGCGAGCTGCTGCGTCAGGGCAAGGCCAACCTGCAGGCGCCCTGGCTGGGGCTGACGGGCTTCTTCGTGGTCTCGCTCATGCTGTCGCTGCTGGTGTTCATTGGCGAGGCGGTGCGGGATGCCTTCGATCCGAGGAAGACGTTCCAATGAGCGCAGAGACGAAACGACCACAGCACGAGGCGGATGCGCCGCTTCTGCAGGTGAAGGATCTCGCGGTGGACTTTGTCCAGGGCGGGCAGGTGACGCATGCGGTGCGCGGCATCTCCTTTCACATCGAAAAGGGCGAGACCCTGGCGCTGGTGGGCGAATCCGGCTCGGGCAAGTCGGTCTCGGCCCTGTCCATCCTGCGCCTGCTGCCGTCGCCGCCGGCGGTCTATCGTTCCGGAGAGATCATCTTTTCCGGCCGGGAGCTTCTGCACGCCCCGGAAAGGACCTTGCGGGAGGTGCGCGGCGATCGCATCGCCATGATCTTTCAGGAGCCGATGACCTCGCTCAACCCCCTGCACACGGTGGAAAAGCAGATCGGCGAGGTGCTGGAAATTCATCGCGGCCTCACCGGCGATGCGGCGCGCCGGCGCATCATCGAGCTTTTGGAACAGGTGGGCATTCAGGAGCCGGAGAAGCGCCTGCAGAGCTATCCGCATCAGCTTTCCGGCGGCCAGCGCCAGCGGGTGATGATCGCCATGGCTCTGGCCAATGAGCCGGACCTGCTCATCGCCGATGAGCCGACAACGGCGCTGGATGTCACCGTTCAGGCCCAGATCCTGCAGCTGCTCAAGCGCCTGCAGCGCGAGCATGGCATGGCCATGCTCATGATCACCCATGACCTCACCATCGTGCGCCGCATCGCCGATCGCGTGGCGGTGATGAAGGACGGCGAGATCGTGGAAACCAACGAGACGGCCGCGCTGTTTGCCGATCCGCAGCATCCCTATACGCAGAAGCTGCTCAACGCCGAACCAAAGGGCGAGCCGCCCGCGCCCGATCCTGAGCGGCCGGTGGTGCTTTCCTGCGAGAACCTGAAAGTGTGGTTTCCCATCAAGCGCGGCTTTCTCAAGCGCACGGTGGGCTATATCAAGGCGGTCAACGGCATCTCCGTTCAGATCCGCGCCGGCGAGACCCTGGGCGTGGTGGGCGAATCCGGCTCCGGCAAGACCACGCTGGGCCAGGCCCTTTTGCGGCTCATCCCCTCAGAGGGGCCCATCGTCTTCATGGGCCGGCACATCGAGGAATGTGATGCCAAGTGCATGCGGCCGTTGCGGCGGCACATGCAGATCGTCTTTCAGGATCCCTTCGGCTCATTGAGCCCGCGCATGAGCGTGCGCCAGATTGTGGAGGAGGGCCTGCTCATTCAGGCGCCTGATCTCACCTGGGAAGAGCGTGTGGCCCTTGTGGCGCGCGCGCTGAACGAGGTGGGCATCGATCCTGCCGCCATGGAGCGCTATCCGCATGAATTCTCGGGCGGCCAGCGTCAGCGCATCGCCATCGCCCGCGCCATGGTGCTGCATCCGCGGCTGGTGGTGCTGGATGAGCCCACCTCCGCGCTCGATCTCACCGTGCAGAGCCAGATTGTGGAGCTGCTGCGCGATTTGCAGAAGCGTCACGACCTTGCCTACATGTTCATCTCGCACGATTTGCGCGTGGTGCGCGCGCTTGCCAGCGAGCTCATTGTCATGCGCCGCGGCGAGGTGGTGGAACAGGGCCCGGCCGCTGCCATTTTCGACAACCCGCAGCATCCCTACACCCGCGCCCTGCTCAAGGCCGCCTTTGAGGTCACGGCCGACGAAGAGGCCCTGCAGGAAGCCTGAAGCCTTCTTTTGCCGCTGTTCTCTTCGCTGCGTTCTCTGTTCAGCCGGGCAGCCCTTGCGGATGGCATTTTGCACCGAAACATTCAGGACTGCTCGGGCGGCGCGGGCCAGTCCGTCATGAACCGCGGCAGGTCTTCCTCTTTCACATCGCGTTCGCTGATGACGTGGCCGAGGATGGAGGCGCCGGCGCGGCGGGGCCCCTGCGGATCGCCACAGATGAGCGGATGCCAGGCAGGCAGCGGCCGCCCTTCGTGCACGCGCCGGTAGGCACAGGTTTCCGGCAGCCAGGAGATGTGGCCGATCGTCTCCGGCGTGATGCGCAGACAGTCCGGCATCAGGGCATGCCGACGCGCATAGGCGGAACAGCCGCCGCGCTCGGTATCATACAGGGCGCAGACCACGGAGGTGGTGAAGATCTCGCCGGTGTCCTCATCCTCCAGCTTGACAAGGCAACAACGCCCGCAGCCGTCGCACAGCGCCTCCCACTCCTCGGGCGTGAGCGCCGCCAGCCCCTTTTTCCAGAAACGGTCCCGCATGATCCCGGCCCCTCAATGCCTCGTCTTCTCTCCTCACGGCACCTGCGCGACCTTCAGGCGCGCCCACGAGCTGGTTTCAGCATGCCACCGCCCCGGCAGGACAGGCAAGCGCCGTCAGGCCGGGAATCCTCGACACACTGCACAACGCGATGATTCGGTTGAATGGTGATTTCACCGCTTTCGCCTCAAGGGGCATGGACGAATCCGCATAAGTGAGGCAGGCTTGCCACCCGCCCCGTCCGGGACGGCGAAGCTTTCTTCGAAATACGGGAAAGAAGCGGGCGGGCTTTCCCGCTCAGAGGCGAAAAGCGTTCTGGTGAGAAAGCAATGAAAGCGAAAGGCGAACCACCCATGGCGCAAGCGGCGGCGAGCAGGCCCCTTTCCCTGCCGGCGCTGCTTCTGCGCGTGGTGGCGCCGTTTTTCTTCGGCTATTTCGTCTCCTATGTCTTCCGCGCCGTCAATGCCGCCATCGCGCCCGATCTGGTGGCGGATCTTTCCCTTTCCGGGGCCGCGCTTGGCTTTCTCACTGCCGCCTATCTCATCGCTTTCGTCGCCTCTCAGTTGCCCTTGGGCATGCTGTTCGACCGCTTCGGCCCCGCCCGGGTGCAGGGCACATTCTTTCTGCTGGCCGCGCTCGGGGCCTTTCTCTTCTCCCGGGCCGAAACCGCCTGGACGCTCACCCTTGCGCGTGCGCTCATCGGGCTGGGCTGTGCCGGTGCCCTTATGGCCGGATTCAAGGCCGTGGCCGATCATGCTCCGCCGGCGCGGCGGGCCCTGTTCAATGCGCTGGTGATGTCAGCCGGAGGATTGGGGCTGCTGGTGGCGGCCACACCGGCGCGCCTTCTCGCTGACGCGCTGGGCTGGCGGGGGGTTTTTGTCGTTCTTGCCGGGATTTCCCTTCTGGCCGCGCTGCTGCTTTGGGCGCTCGCCATGCCTGAAAGGGCGCATCCGCATGCTTCTGCCGGGCAGGACCGGTCTTTTGCCGCTTTATTCTCGGGCCTTTTGCGCGTGCTGGCATCGCCCGTTTTCTGGCGGCTGGCACCATTGGCCGCCCTCACGTCCGGCTCGCAGATTGCCATTCAAACCCTCTGGGCCGGCCCCTGGTTCACGGATGTCGCCGGCCTGAGCGCGCGCGAAGCGGCGCAAATGCTCTCTTTCATGGCCGTCGGCTTTCTTGCCGGCACCCTGATCAACGGATTCGTCGCCGATCGCCTCGCCGCCCGCGGCATCGGTTCTGAAAAGGTCATGCTGGGATTTGCCATCCTGTTCATGCTTGCCGAACTGCCCGCCATATTCGGTTATACGGGCCCCGGCATGGCGCTGTTCTGGTTTCTCGTTCCCCTGGCCGGGCAGACGGGCATTCTTGCCTATCCCGCACTGGCCACCCATTTCGGCGCGCACATGGCTGGCCGCAGCAATTCCGCGCTCAATCTCATGGTTTTCATCGTGGCCTTCCTTGCGCAGTGGATGATCGGTATTGTTCTCGATGCCGTCTCAGGGGGGATGCGCCCCTATCCCGTTCAGGCCTTCTCCCTGGCCTTTGGCATGCTGGTCCTTGTGCAGCTTGCCGCCTTTCTCTGGTATCTGGCCCAGCCGCGATTGCTGGCCCTGTGGCGCGGATAATGCAAATCGCGTTTTCACATAAGGCGCTTTCGCACAAGGGGTGAAAACGGAAGTGGGCAGGCCTCCTCTCAGCTCATCCGGCATCGGATTTGGGGGCAGAAGGGGCATGGCCGGTATCTCCCTCTTCCGCCGTGTCAGAAGAAGCGGGCTTTTCCCGCCGTTTGGCCAGGGCATCCAGAAAGCGGGAGAAGAGGGAAGCCTGCCCCCCGTCTTCGGTCTGCAGGGCGATGCCCATGAGGATTTCCGTCACCTTCTGGGCCGAAACCGGACGCCCCACGTGCCAGCCCTGGGCCATGTCGCATCCCAGCTCGCGCACCAGCAGCATATGCTCGGCGGTTTCCACCCCTTCCGCGATCACTGACATGTCAAGGGCATGCGCCATGTCCACCGTGGAGCGCAGGATGATTGCCGAGCGCAAGGGATCGCCGCCTTCCGCCAGCAGGCTGCGGTCCAGCTTGACGATCGAGAAGGGCATATCACGCAGGATCGTCATCGAGGAATAACCGGTGCCGAAGTCATCACAGGCCAGCCCGATGTCCAGCCGCGCCAGCCGCTTCAGTACCTTCCGCCCCAGCTGCGGATTGTCGAGCACCAGTGATTCGGTAAGCTCCAGGATCAAGGTTTCCGGTGCGATGCCCTCCCGCTCGATCAGCTCCGCCACCTCACGCACAAGGTCGGTGTTCATCAGCTGTATGGAGGAAATATTGACCGAGACGAACAGCTTCTGGCTTGGGCGCAGGGCCCTTTGCCAGATGCCCAGATTGCGCACGGCCTTTTCCAGCACCACCTGCGTGATGTCGGCGATCAGGCCCAGCTCCTCCGCAAGCGGCACAAAGCGCTCCGCCGTCAGTGTTCCCAGGGCGGGGTGATGCCAGCGCACCAGGGCCTCGAAGCCGGCAAGTTCCTCATCCTCAAGCCGCACGATCGGCTGATAGGCCACATCGATCTGCCCGCGTTCCACCGCTCGCCGCAAGTCATGCTCCAGCTGCACGGCGGCGATGCGCTCGCCCAGCATGCGCCGCTCGAACAGGGCGATGCCGCCGCGCCCGTGCGTGCGCGCGGCAAGCAGGGCGATCTCCGCCCGTTTCAGCGCATCTTCCGCTCGCGTCACCTCACCAGCGAACAGGGCGGCCACGCCGATGCTCGTCGTTAAGGAAATGTCCCTGTCCTCCACCTCGTAAGGCATGCGCAGGCGCGTGTGCAGGCGGTGGGCAAAGGCGGTGGGATCGCGGCGCACGGCTTCCATGTCCAGGAGAATGGCGAACTGATCACCGGCCACCCGCCCCAGTGTGTCCGCCGGTTCCAGCATGTCGCGGATTCGCTGCGCCATGATCGAGAGCAGGGCATCGCCCACCTCATGCCCCCAGGCGTCGTTGACGCTGCGAAAACGGTCAATATCCACCACCAGCAGGCACAAGGGCGCTTCCCGCGGGTTGCCCTTGCCGTTCTGGGCGGGGTTCAGATTCATCCGCGCCAGAGCCCGTTGCAGTCTGTCGAGAAACAGGGCGCGGTTGGCCAGGCCCGTAACCCGGTCGCGCACGGCATCGGACAACAGGCGCTCTTCGCTTTGCCGGTAGGCGGTGATGTCATGAAGCGCGCCTAGAATGCGCGTGGGGCCGGCCCGTTCCGGATCGTCGCGCACCGCCTCGCCTTTCAGCGAAAACCAGCACCAGCCGCCATCACCCTTTTGCAGGCGGAAGGTGAGGGCAAGGCGCGTCTGATCTCCGCGGCCAACCGCCTGCAACGCGGCATGAAAGGCGGGCGCGTCTTCAAAATGCAAACGGGTGACGAAGGCATCCCAGGCATTGCCGGCGAAGGTGCCGGGTTCCACATCCAGCATTTTCTCAAGCCGCGGATCGATATGCAGATGGCTTGAGAGCAGATCCAGCTCCCAGACCGCCAGATCCGCAGCCCTGAGCGCCAGGGCCTGACGCACGCTTTCGTTCAGGAAGCGCTTAAGCTGCGCCGATGGCGAAAGCGCCAGCTGCAATGCGGCCATGGCCGCGGAAAGCTGCACGAGCACAAGCCCGCCGCAAAGCAGCGTGTCCAGCACGGCCGGATCAGCCAGAAGCGATGTGAAGGCATGGGGTGAAGACAGGAAAGGCTGAAAGAGGGCAAGGCCGCCTGCAATGGTCCATGCCGAGAGAAGAAGGGGGGCAAGAATTCGCGCCAGCGCTGCCTCGCCTTTGCCGGCGCGGCGCAGGCTTGTGATCGCCAGCCAAAGGCAGAAGAGCATGCCTGCGGCGAAAACGCCCCGGAAGAGCATGGACAGCCGATCCGGAAAAACGAGCGCGGCAAGCAGCACTGCGGCGACGATGCCGCCGATGAGGGAGGATATCCTGTGCCCATTGCCGTCTTCCGCATGCGTGCGCGCGCAGGCCAGCGAGCACCAGCCGATCATGCCCATGATAATGAGCCCCTCGGCCATCAGCTCCATGCGGGCAAGCAGGGCGGTTGCGTCATGGGCCGGAAACAGCCGGGCCAGCATGCCGCCATTGACCACAACGAACAGCAGGCCGCCCAAATGCAGCGGCAACTGGGCCAGAAGCGAGGGCATGCGACGCAGAAGGGCGAGAAACAGGCTGGCCAGCCCAATGAGCAGGCTCATGCCAAACAGCATGCCGCCCGCAACGCTCAAGCCTTCGTGCCGTTTCAGGGCATGCGGCGCCTGTGCCATCAGGATGGGCCCGCGCAAAGGCTGCGTGCTTGAAAGGACAAGCCCGTTGATCCCGGGCGCGAGCTTGAGGGTCCAGGCCTGTCGTCCCGTTTGCTCAATACCGGTGGTGTTTCCGGCCGCGATCTGTTCCGGAGAGGAACGCGGCCGCAACGGCGCCGTGCCGGCGGCGGAAACGCCCGTGCGCAAGGGCCAGAGAGCAACATGCACGGGCACGGATGTCCGAACCTGCATGAGCAGGCCATGCCATAGCCTGCGGTTTGCCGCCTTTTCCACGGGCAGGGAGATGGTGATGCGGGTTTTGCCCTGTTTCAAGGTGATGGCCGCCGATCCTGCCGGTGTGACCACCGGTTTGAGAAAGGGGCGGATGTCCGTGGGCAAGGCGTCCGGGATCAGCAGCACATGCGCATCATCGCCGGTATTCTGCGCCTTGTCCTGTGCCCGGGCCTGAAAGAGGCTGAAGGCACACAACATGATGAGAAGAAATAGCAGAAGCCGCCGGACCTTTTTCAGAAAACGGGGAAAGCGCCATGAGGAATGCCGAAACACACGATCCCTGCCGGCTGCGTCCGCTTTCCGGACGCACCCTGCCCATGACGGATTGATTGGCGCCTCCGCCCCCATTCTCTCCCCATAAGGCCCTGCCATGTACCTGAACGTAATGCCTTTGCGCGCAAAGACAACTGATGTTTCAGGCAGATTCGTGACTTCCCACTCCTATCGACACACGCGACACGAGAATTCATGTGATGAGAATGGCCCGAAAATCGTTGACATTGGTGTAAGTGGGCCCTGTGCGAAACAGCCCCTCCACACTCTGCGACACCACGCTGCCACCTATCTCCTCACCCCGGCGAAAGCCGGGGGCTTGGGCCGCAAACGCATGAGTCGATGGTTTAAGATACCGGCTTTCGCCGGTATGACGATCTATGTGTCGTGGAGTGTGCAGCCCCTCGGCACTTCTGAAAACCGCATGCGAATCATGATGCTGCAGGGCCGTGAGCGGATCTATGCCGGCAAGGCGGGCCTTAGAAAGGGTGTCGGGCGCAAGAAAGGCGCCGGCGACATCGCCTGGCCCGTCGCGTCCGTCCGTGTCCGCCGCAAGCGCATGAATGCGATGGCGCTGGCGATGCGGCCATAACGCCAGCCCCAGGGCGAGGGCGTATTCGGCATTGGGGCCGCCCGCTCCCGGTCTTTCACCAAGCGTGACCGTCAGCTCTCCGCCGGAAAGTATCACGGCCGGCGGCCTCAAGGCGTGATGCCCGCCCGCGATCAGACCGGCCAGCCGCGCATGCCTGCGTGCCACTTGCCGGGCCTCGCCGGTGATGTGCGCGCCCAGGTGCATCACCGCAAGCCCCATCCGGCGCGCCATGGCCGCCGCGGCCAAAAGCGCCCGCTCCGGCGTGGCGATAATCCGGTAAGTCCAGGGGCTTTCATGGCGTTCTCCCCACCCGGAATCGAAAGGCCGACTGCACGACACAATGTTGCCATCGTTCTCGTCACCCCGGCGAAAGCCGGGGGCTTGGGCCGCAAACGCATGAGTCGATGGCCTGAGATACCGGCTTTCGCCGGTATGACGATGCGGGTATCGTGTAGTGTGATCGAAAGGGGCAAAGCCGGAGTCCGTGGGCGGGCCCTTTCTCTCAAGGTCGGCCTGTTCCTTTAACAGGCGGCATACCCCCGGCGGCAGGGGCACATCATGCCGCGCACAAATCTCCAGGGCAATTTGCGCAGGCGTGTCATCCGGCACGGTGGGGCCGGAGGCGATGGCCAGGGGATCGTTGCCGACCACATCGGAAATGGCCAGTGTCAGAACGCGGGCAGGATGCGCCGCATTCAAGAGGCCGCCGCCCTTGATGAGAGAAAGCCGCCGTCGCACGGTGTTGATGGCGTGAATGTCGGCGCCGCTGGCCAGCAGGGCGCGGGTGATGGCCTGTTTCTCCCGCAGGGACAGGCCGGGAACCGGCAGGGGCAAAAGCGCCGAGCCGCCCCCGGAGAGCAACACGAGCAGAAAATCCTCCGGCCCCAGCGCCGAAGCCATCTGCATCATCCGTTTCGCCGCCGCTTCGCCCCGTTCATCCGGCACCGGATGAGAGGCCGTTGCCACCTCGATATGCGCAAGCGGCAGCGCATAGCCGTCCGGCACGACAACAAGCCCGCGCAACGGCGGTCCCCATGTCTGCTCAACCGCCCTGGCCATGGCCGCGGCCGCCTTGCCGGCCCCGAGCACGGTGACCGTCCCGGGAGGGCGCTTCGGCAATGCCGGCGGCACTACGCGCAGCGGATCGGCGGCGGCGACAGCGGCGGAAAACAGACGCTTCAGAATGGCGAATGCGACTTTCGTATGATCCTGCATTTTTGCATTGGCAAGCGTGTGCGAGAGGCGTATATGCCTGTCATCCAGGTCGGACATCTTGTCGCAGGGCATATGCGCGAGGTCAACCGCCATGCCCATTCCCGTTCCCCATCACACCCACGTTCTGCATCGGTCGCTCACCGTGGAGCTTCCGCGCGCGGTGCGGGCGGAAGGCGTCTACATCTACGACCGTGACGGCAAGGCCTATCTCGACGCATCGGGCGGTGCTGCCGTCTCCTGTCTCGGACATGGCCATCCGGCGGTGATAGAGGCGATCAAGCGCCAGCTGGACCGCATGCCCTATGCGCACACCGCCTTCTTCACCAACGATCCCGCTGAGGAGCTGGCGGATCTGCTCTCGGAGAAGGCCCCCGGCGGCGAATGGCGTGTCTATTTCCTTTCCGGCGGCTCGGAAGCCAACGAGGCGGCCATCAAGCTGGCGCGCCAGATCCAGATCGAACGCGGCCAGGAGACGCGGGATCACATCATCTCCCGCCGTCAGAGCTATCATGGTTCCACCATCGGCTGCATGTCCATTTCCGGCCGCACGCCAATGCTGGGCGGGCCGCATCCCTCGCCCAATCCCTTCGCGCCGTTGTTCATGCCCACGGCGCGCAAGATCGTGCCCTGCTATGAATATCGCTGGCGCCGTCCGCACGAGAGCGAGGAGGACTATACCCGCCGTGTTGCCGGCGCGCTGGAGGATGCCATTCTCGATATCGGGCCGGAGCGCGTCTTTGCCTTCATTGCCGAGACGGTCGTGGGCGCGACCCTGGGCGCCGTGCCGCCGACGAAGGGCTATTTCCGCGCCATCCGCGAGATCTGCGACAGGTATGGCGTTCTGCTCATCATCGACGAGGTGATGTGCGGCATGGGCCGCTGCGGCACGCTCTTCGCCTATGAGCAGGACGACTTCGTGCCGGACATCATCACCCTGGCCAAGGGCCTGGGCGGCGGCTATCAGCCCATCGGCGCCATGATGGTGCGTGAGGAGATTGTGGCCGAAATCGAGAAGAAATCCGGCGCTTTCGCCCATGGCCACACCTATGTGGGCCATGCCACCGCCTGTGCCGCCGGTGCCGCCGTACTCAAGGTCTTTGATGAAAGCGGTCTCGTGGCGCGTTCCGCCGCCATGGGCGAGCGCCTGTATGCCATGCTGAAAGAGCGTTTCGGCGAGCATCCCCACATTGGCGATATTCGCGGCCGCGCCATGTTCCGCGGGCTGGAAATCGTTGCCGATCGCGAGAGCAAGGAGCCGTTCCCGGCCTCCTGGAAGCTGGCTGCCCGCATCAAGATGAAGGCCATGGAGCATGGTCTCATCTGCTATCCCATGTCCGGCACCAAGGACCGCTTCTCCGGTGATCACGTGCTTCTGGCGCCGCCGTTCATCATGGAGGAGCGTCACATGACGGAGCTGGTGGACAAGCTTTCCCGCGCCATTGATGACGCCATTGCCGAAGCCCGCGCCCAGGCCGGCGATGAATGAATGATACGCGCACCGGTCTGGCTTTTGCCTGATCGTTCAAGAAAGTTCACGGGCTCATGACGGTTTCCCGCACACCGCGTGCCGTCACTTCGATCAGGCGATCCGCCACCCGTTTCCAGGCCTGGGTATGCGTGACACTGACCACGGTGATCCCCCGCTCCCGCACAAGGTGCGCCACCTGATCGACAAGGGCGGCCTCCGTTTGCGGATCCAGCGCTGAGGTGACCTCATCGAGGATGAGCAGACGCGGCTTTCGCACCAAAGCCCGCGCCAGGGAAAGGCGTTGGCGTTGACCGCCGGAAAGTTTCAGGCCCCGTTCGCCGATTTCCGTATTCAGGCCCTCCGGCAGGGTGCGCACGAAATTCGCAGCGCCCGCCAGCCGCAGTGCCTCCCACACCTGGTCATCATCAATGGCCTGGCCCAGCGTGATGTTGTCGCGCACACTGCCGGCAAGCAGCACGAGCTCTTGCGGCACATAACCGATATGTTTGCGCCAGTCCTGCAAATCGATTTCGGAGAGCGGCACGTCGTCGATTAGGATCGTGCCCTCCTGCGGGCTGTACAGCCCGATGATCAGATCGATGATCGTGGTCTTGCCCACACCGGACGGCCCCATGATCACGGAAATTTTCCGCGCGGGCAGAAAGAGGTTGAGATCGCGAAAGACGGTCTTCTTCGGATAGGAAAAACGCACGTTTTTGAACGTGATGCCCTTTTTCAGCGCCGGTGCCGGCCGCCCTCCCTTGCGCTCGCAGGCCTCCGCCATTTCCGTCAGCAACGACTCAAGCCGGGAAAGGAAAGGTTCGGTATTGGCGACTTTTTGCAGGTTGTTCTGGAAACGGGTGAAACCCTTGGCGATGGTCAGCATGAGGCCGGCCATGACGCCGATCTCGACGATCGACATCTTCAGCCAGCTCAAGGCGAGGGCGAGAATGCCGAAAACGAGAATGATCGCTGCCAGGCTTTGCAACGCCTGCAGGCCGGAGCCAATGAGAACGAGCTTGTGCATCAGACGGTTGAGGCGCCGCACATAACGATGAAACAGAGGCTGCACCACGTGTTCCAGCCCCATGGCCTTGATCGGCTTGATGGAGGCGTATGTATCGGTGAACTGCGAACCGAGATCGGTGGTGGCATCAGCCATTTTGCGGCTGTATTTGCGGGTCAGGCGCACAAGAATGAACAGCGGCGCGAAAAGCGTCACCGTGGCCAGGAAGACATAAAAGGCCAGGGGGCCGGACATGAGAATGATCATCACGACATAGATGGCCGTGCGGATGCCGATCGTTGCCGTTTGCAGGGCAATTTCCATGGAACGTGCGCCCGCTGCCGTGAATTGAAGCAGCGAGACATTGAGCCCCCCGGTCATGGCATTTTGAAAATAGCTCCAGTCCGCACAGGAGAGCAGCTCCAGCATCCTCCGCCGGAAGGCGGTTGTGATGTCCGCAGCAACGAAACCGGCATAGGTGCGAATGAGAAAGCCCACAAGCTCCCGCAGGATGAGCAGCCCGGCGGCGAGGGTGGCCAGAACCGGCAGATCGAGCGGCAGCCCCAGTTTTTCGATGCTTTCGGCGACAATGCGTGCCACGGGCGATTTCTGCTCTGCCGGATCCTGCCCGACGGCCACGAACAACAGCGGAAGCAGTGTGGCGATGCCGAGTCCTTCCAGCACGCTGTTGACGAGCAGCATGAGCAGGAGCGCCACGGCGCGAAGTTTGCCGAAGCGGGCCAGCACCTCAAACAGCAGGCGGATGCTTTTCATCAGGACGCGCTCCCGTCTCGTCATCCGAATGAGTGTTGCGTGGGATGTTTCCCTCGCTACCCCTCAGGGCTTGAACGCGCAAGGGGCGTGAGGAAGATCGGGTTGAAAAGAGGATCGAAAAATTGGCCACAATAGCCCACGGAAGGTTGTCATCGATGGCGTTTGCGCCTAGTCTTTTCCGGCTTTCAATCTTTTGACATCCCCATACCCAAGAACGAGGGAGGATCACAGACATGAAGAAGTTCGTCATGGGTGCGGCAGCGGCCGTGGGCCTCGTCGCAGCCTCTTTCGTCGCGCAGCCCGCTGCTGCCGGCCAGACCTTCATTTCCATTGGCACGGGCAGCATCACCGGCGTGTACTATCCCACCGGTGGCGCCATCTGCCGCATGATGGCCAAGCGCCGCAAGGAGACCGGCATCCGCTGCTCGGTGGAATCCACCGGCGGCTCCATCTACAACATCAACGCCATTCGCTCCGGCGAGCTGGAGTTTGGCGTCGCCCAGTCTGACTGGCAGTATCATGCCTATCACGGCACGTCGAAGTTCAAGGACAAGGGCCCGTTCAAGGAGCTGCGCGCGGTCTTCTCCATTCATCCGGAGCCTGTGACCATCGTCGTGCGCAAGGATGCCGGCATCAATGGCATTCTTGACCTCAAGGGCAAGCGCGTGAACATCGGCAACCCGGGCTCCGGCCAGCGCGGCACCTGGGAAGTTGTCGAGAAGACCCTGGGCTGGAAGCGCTCCGATCTGAAGCTCGCTGCGGAGCTGAAGGCCTCCGAGACGGGTCAGGCGCTGTGCGACAACAAGATCGACGCCTATTTCTATCTCGTCGGTCATCCCAATGCGCTCATTCAGGAGACGCTTGCCTCCTGTGATTCCAAGATCGTGAACGCCCGGGCGCCCAAGATCGACGAGCTGGTCAAGAAGACCCCGTATTACAGCTTTGCCGTGATCCCGGCGGATCTCTATCCGCAGCAGAAGGAAGACGTGCAGACCTGGGGCGTGCGCGCCACGCTCGTCACCTCGGCCAAGGTGCCGGAGAAGGTGGTCTACGAGCTGGTCAAGAGCGTCTTTGACAATTTCGACGCCTTCAAGAAGCTGCATCCGGCCTATTCGCACCTGAAGCCGGAGGAGATGATCTCCGCTTCGCTCTCCGCGCCGCTGCATCCCGGCGCCGTGAAGTATTACAAGGAGCGCGGCTGGATCAAATAAGTCCGCATACCGCGAGGGGAAAGGCCTGCAGCCTTTCCCCTCGTTTCGTTTAGGCACCATTCGATTGAATTTGTGCATCGGTTTGTGAATGTGTGGAAAGGGAACGCCCTCAGTCAGAACAGAAAGATGAACCGGGGGTGTACGTAACGAGGGAGGGGGTTCTGCCATGGCCAAGGATGGTCGCGTCCATCAGATCGACGCCGAGGAACTGGCGGCGGAGGTCGATGCAGGTGCCCGCAATCCTGTCGGTGTTGCCGGCAAGATCATGATCGGCATCTGCATCGCCTGGTCGCTCTATCAGATCTACATCGCCTCGCCGCTGCCGGCCCTGCTGCAGGAATGGGCCCGCAACATCGGCTTCGACATTCAGTTCTACATGGGATCGGTCAAGACCCGGCGCATTCACCTGGCTTTCGCCCTGGTTCTGGCCGCCATGGCCTTTCCGCTGTTCAAGTCCAGCCCACGCGACAGGATTCCGTGGTATGACTGGGCGCTGGCTGTCATTGGCATTGTCGTTACGCTCTATGCCGTTGTCTTTCAGGATCAGATCGCAGAGCGTGCCGGCCTGCCCACAACGGCCGATCTGTGGATTTCCGCGGTCGGTATCATTCTGTTGATGGTCACCACCTATCGCGCTCTCGGCCTGCCTTTGGTGATCGTCACCTCCGTGTTCCTTCTTTACGTCTTCTTTGGCGACAAGGGCTGGGTGCCCGAGGTGATCCAGTGGAAGGGCGCGTCCTTCTCCAAGGCCATGTGGCATTTCTGGATGCAGGAGGAGGGCGTCTTCGGCAAGCCGCTGGAGGTGTCCACCACGCTTATCTTCCTCTTCGTCCTTTTCGGCGCCATTCTGGAGAAGGCCGGTGCCGGTGGCTATTTCATCAAGGTCGCCTTCGCCCTTCTCGGGCATCTGCGCGGCGGCCCGGCCAAGGCGGCCGTGGTGGCTTCCGGCCTCTCCGGTCTCTATTCCGGCTCTTCCATCGCCAATGTGGTCACCACCGGCACCTTCACTATTCCGCTGATGAAGCGCACGGGCTTCACGCCGGAGAAGGCCGGTGCCGTTGAGGTAGCCTCTTCCACCAACGGCCAGCTCACGCCCCCGGTGATGGGCGCCGCCGCCTTCCTCATCGCCGAGTTCACCGGCACGCCCTATTTCCAGCTGGTAAAGCATGCCTTCGTGCCGGCGCTGATTTCCTACATTGCGCTTGTGTACATCGTGCATCTGGAGGCGCTGAAGCTGGGGTTGAAGGGCCTGCCCAAGCCGGAAACCGGCCGCACCAAGGCCCAGAGCCTGATGCTGTTCATGGCCGGTTTCTTGGGCATGATGATCCTGTTCGGTGCCGTCTATTACGGCCTTGGCTGGATCAAGGTTGCCTTCCCCGGCATAACCTATTCGGTCGTGGTCCTTATGCTGCTCGCCGCCTATCTGATCCTCGTCTGGCGTGCGGCCCGCTATCCCGATCTGGAGGCGGATGATCCCAACGCCCCGATCACCGAGCTGCCGCGCGCCGGCGAGACGGCGATCAAGGGCCTGTATTACATCCTGCCCATCATCCTGCTCATCTGGCTGATCATGGTGGAACGCACATCCGCCGCCACGGCCGCTTACTATGCCGTTGTGCTGATGACCTTCATCGCCCTCACCCAGCATGTGCTGAAAGGCTTCTTCCGGGGCGATTTGCGCATTGGCGAACAGCTCTGGCGGGGTTTCCGGGAATGGGTGGACGGCCTCATCGCCGGCGCCCGCTCCATGATCGCCATCGCCGTGGCCACAGCCGCCGCCGGCATCATCGTCGGTACCATCAGCCTCACCGGCGCCCATCAGGTCATCGGCTCCTTCGTCGAGTATCTCTCCGCCGGCTCGCTGATTGTCATGCTGCTGCTGGTGGCGGTGATGAGCCTCATCCTTGGCATGGGCCTGCCCACCACGGCCAACTACATCGTCGTCTCCTCGCTGATGGCGCCGGTGATCCTCTCTGTGGGGGCGCAAAACGGCCTGTTGCTGCCGGCAGTGGCGGCTCATCTCTTCGTGTTCTATTTCGGCATTCTCGCCGATGATACGCCGCCGGTGGGCCTGGCCGCCTTTGCCGCTGCGGCCATCTCCGGCGGTGATCCGATCAAGACCGGCGTGCAGGGCTTCATGTATGACATCCGCACCGCCATCCTGCCGTTCCTCTTCGTCTTCAACACCGAGCTGCTGCTCATCGACGTGACGGTGTGGAAAGGCATATTCGTCTTCATCATTGGCGTGATCGCCATGCTGATGTTCGCATCCGCCACTCAGGGCTACATGTTCGTGCGCAACAAGTGGTGGGAGACTGTCGCCCTGCTGCTGGTGGCCTTCACGCTGTTCCGCCCCGGCTTCTGGCTGGACAAGGTGCAGCCGCCCTTCGTCGAGCATGCCGGAAGCCAGGTGTTTGAACTGGCCCAGAAGGCTGAGCCCGGCACTCTCTTGCGCCTGCGCATCGAGGGGCCGGACTTCAATGATCCCGACCGCATCAAGGGCACCTTCATCAACGTGGAACTGCAAAAGGGTGCAACAGGCAAGGACCGGCTGGCGAAATCGGGCCTGATGATCACCATCAAGGACGGCAAGGCGGTTCTTGAAGAGCCCATGCCGGGCACGCCGTTCTTCGATCTGGCCCGCACTTTCGATTTCTACGGCGACAAGCCCGTGCTCGTGGCCAGGGCCTATTCCAAGGCCGAGCGCATGCCCAAGGAGGTCTTCTACATCCCTGCCTTGCTGCTGCTTGGCCTGGTCATGCTCGCACAATGGCGGAGAAAGAAGCGCATCGAGGCACAAGCCGCGGCTCAGGCGGCCTGAGCACACAGCGAACCGGGGGGCTCATGACCCAAGCCCCCCGGCTTGAACCTCATGGGCGCTTTCCTTGCGGAGCGCCGGGCTGAACAGACAGCCGATATTGAAACAGGATGCCAGACCATGACGGGAATGACGTATAAGAACATCCTGCTGCCCATTGATCTCGGCCATGCCAGCTCCTGGAAAAAGGCGCTGCCCGTGGCCCTGGATCTCGCCCGCCTCTATGGCGCGCATCTCAACGTCCTCACTGTGATACCGGACGTGGGCATGCCGGTGGTGGGCTCCTTCTTCCCCGCTGATTTCGAAAAGAAGGCGCGGGAGAAGGCCCAGGAGGCGCTGGAAAAATGGATGGACGAGAACCTGCCGGAAGACCTCGACGTGAAGGCGGATGCCTATGTCGCCGTTGGCACCATTTATGACGAGATCATCGCGGTGGCCAACAAGCTGAACATAGACCTCATCGTCATGGCCTCGCACCGGCCGAAAATGAAGGATTACCTCCTGGGGCCGAACGCCGCCCGCGTGGTCCGGCATGCCCGTCAGGACGTCCTCGTCGTGCGCTCGTAAGCGCGCCCGGCCGGCACCACCCGCGCCTTGACGCGCCGCCGCACCGGGTTGGGAGGTGTTTTCTCCACCTTGGCGAGGGCGGCTTCCACCGTGGCGGTCAGGGCCTTGATCGTCTCGGCATCCAGATCACGCACATGCCGCGCCAGCAGGTTGGCCAGCCGCGTTGCTTCCGGAGAAAGCCCCGCGGTGTCAATCACCACGCGCGGGTGGGACAGTCGCGCAAGCTCTATGAGTTCCTCGGCGTCGTCCCAGATGATGTTGAGATAGGCGATGATCCGCTGCAGCAGGTGCCAGCCGGGCCGCCCGCGTTTTCCGTGCTCCAGCGCCGAGAGATAGGCAGCGGAAACACCGATGGCCGCCGCCATTTCCTTCAGGGTTATCCCCCGCTCTGCCCGCAATTGTCGCAGCCGTTCACCAAAGGGCGTCATCAGCCGCCTCCCCGATGCTTGCGCCGCAGCCGCACATAGAAGGCGCCGCCGCCGCCATGACGCGGATGCGCCGGCTGAAACCCGGCCACATGCACCTGCATGTCCGGCTCCGACAGCCAGCGCGGCAGCTCCCGGCGCAGGATGCCCTGACGCTCCGGCGCATGCCAGTGTTCGTGCCCGTGCAGGGTATGACGGGTAAAGGGGGCGGCCCCCTTGCCCGTGATGACAAGCACGGTGCGCAAGCCCTTCTGCCGCGATGTGATGATGAACCCGCGCAGCCGCATGCGCGCCTCCTCCACGCCCAGCCCGTGCAGATCGATGCGCGCCTCGATCGTCACCTTTCCGCGCAAGAGGCGCTGGCGCGTGCGCCTGTCCAGCGTGCCGCCGCTGCCGGCCGGCGCCTCTTCCGGCTTTGAAAAGGGCACGGGCAGAGAGGAGCGGACCCGTTGCCGGGTGAGCGCAGGTCCTGTCGCACCGGATTCGTGCCCAGGCCTCGCCTGCACATTGGGCGCTTTCCGCGGCGTTGCTGCCGGTTTGTGATCGCGGCTTTTGGCGTGAGAGATCTTCTTGCTCTTGAAGGCCTCCTGCATGAGGCGGCGAAAGTCATCCGGCGCGGGCTTGTCCGGCATGCGGGCGTCCATGGTTTCCGCAACCCGTGCCCAGAGCGCGGCGTCTTCCGGCTTCAGCCCGCCGTGTCCTTTTTTCCTGCCCGCCATGATCCAGGCCCCCTTCAGCCGGTGCTCAGCCCCTGCAGGAAAGGATTGCTCCGCCGCTCCTCGCCCACGGTGGACGCCGGGCCGTGCCCCGGTATGAACAGAAAATCATCCGGAAGCGGCAGGATGATGCGGGCGATGTTCTCAAGCAGCAGCTCATGATCACCGCGTGGAAAGTCCGTGCGTCCGATGCTGCCGGCAAAGAGCACGTCACCAAACTGGCCGATGCGGTCCGCCTCGTTGATGAACAGCACATGCCCCGGCGTATGCCCCGGGCAGTGGCGCACCGTGAACCGCACCCTGCCGAAGGAGAGCACCTCGCCGTCCTTTAGCCAGCGATCGGGCTCAAAATCCTCACCATTCACGAAAACGCCGAATGTCCGTTCCTGTTCCGTAATGCTGGTGGTCAACCAGGCATCGTTCGCATGCGGCCCGAGAATGGGCACATCGAGCTGGCGTTTCAGCGCCGGCGCGCCCCCGGCATGATCGAAATGCCCATGTGTCAGCCAGATGGCAACCGGCTCAGCGCCTGTCCGTTCCAGGGCCTCGATGATCAGGGATACATCCCCGCCCGGATCGACGATCACCGCCTGCTTCGTTTCCCGGCAGAGAAAGAGCGTGCAATTCTGCATGAGCGGCGTGACCGGCACCACATGAGCCTCAACGGAACGCAAAAAGGTCTCCCGCTCAGTCTGTCCGGTGGTTGCGCGCATCATCAGCCGCTCCTTCTCAAGGCCTGGCGCAGAACCGCGCGATTGATCACGCCGAGAAGCCAGGCCAGTCCGAAATACAGAACAATGCCGAGCAGTATCATGCCGACGAGCACGGCAAGCCGCAAGCCGAAGGCAAATTCCGGCGCGAACATTTCGCGCAGCCAGGTCTCAAGCCCGAGAAGGGCAAGGCCCATGAGAAAGGCGGAAAGCAGGATGCGCCAGAGATTGCGCCGCAGGCGGGCATCTGTTTGCCATCCTTCCCGCCTTTGCAAGGTCACGGCGAGAAGAAAGGCGTTCACCCAGGCCGCTGCCGCCGTCGCCAGGGCGATGCCCACATGCCCGAAGAAGGGAAAAAGCGCAAGGGCGCCTGCGATGTTCACCGCCACGGAAATGGCGGCGAAGATCATCGGCGTGCGCGTATCCTCGCGTGCGAAAAAGCCGGGCGAGAAAATCTTGATCATCACATAGGCCGGAAGCCCTGCGGCAAAGGCCGCCAGCGCCCGCGCTGTTGCCACCGTATCCTCCGGCGTGAACTGGCCGTGCTCGAACAGGACGTTGATCACCGCATGCGGCATGGCCATCAGCGCCAGCGCCGCCGGCACCGTCAGCAGCATGGCGAATTCCATGGCCCGGTTCTGCGCCGAAAGCACGCCTGTGTGATCTTCCGCCCGCAACCGGCGGGAGATATCCGGCAGCAGCACGATGCCGATGGCAACCCCGACGATGCCGAGCGGCAGCTGATAGACGCGATCGGCGTAATAAAGCCAGGCGGGCGCGCCCTCCTGCCAGGAGGCGATGATGGTGGAGATCACGAGATTGAACTGCGTGATCCCGCCGGCAACAATCCCGGGCAGGCCGAGCATGACCAGCCGCTTCATGTCCGCTGTCCAGCGCGGCCGGCGGATACGTAAGACCAGCCCCGCCCGCGCCGCCGCGATCCACAGGAAAAAGAGCTGCAGGAACCCGGCGATGGACACACCCGCAGCCAGGGCGATGCCGCTTTGCGGGCTGTCCCCCCAATTGAACAGGCGCGCCAGGATCAAAACACCGATCAGCACCACATTCAGCAGCACCGGCGCTGCCGCCGCCGCGGCAAAACGGTGCAGGGAGTTGAGAACACCCCCCAGCAGGGCGACAAGAGACATGCACAGAAGATAGGGGAAGGTCAGGCGCGTGAGCGTGACCGTGAGGTCGAACTTCTCCGCATCCTCATAAAAGCCCGGGGCCATGACCCAGACAAACAAGGGCGCGGCCGCTTCCGCCAGCGCGGTGAACAGCAGCAGGATGAACAGCAGCCCGGCCAGGGCCTCTTCTGCAAAGGCGCGTGCCGCCGATTGTCCCTCGCCTTCCAGCCGCTTGGCGAACAGGGGCACGAATGCGGAATTGAACGCCCCTTCGCCAAAGAAACGCCGGAAAAGATTGGGCAGCCGGAAGGCAACGACGAAGGCCTCCGCCACCGGCCCGGCGCCCAGCAGCCCGGCCAGCAGCACATCCCGGACAAAGCCGAGAATGCGGGACAGCAGCGTAAAGCCGCTCACCGTGGCCGCCGATCGCAAAAGGGACATGCCCCCTCCTCGCCTCTTCGATCTTCCGTTGCGGATGACATACGCATCAACGCCCCGCCGGTGCAAGGGGCATTGATTGAGGCGGCATGGCATTGCGAAATGGCAAAAGTGCGGTCAGGCAAAGCGTCGGGAACAGCTCAGCCCGCATGTGTGGCAAGGTTTGGTGCTTCGGACGCCTCGCGCAAGGCTTCGGCCAGGGCGGCCCAGGGGTCGTCCACGGGCGGATCCTGCGGCGATTGTTGCAGAACCTCATAGATTTTCGGCACCCAGGCAACGGCGCGGTCGAGCTCTTCATCCATTCCCGGCTTGTAACCGCCGAGCAGGCGCAGATCCCGCGTATCCTCATAGCGCGCAATCAGCCGCCGCAGCATGGTGGCGAGCTTTTCCTGATCCGGTGTCCGCGCCAGATGCGCAAGGCGCGAGACCGAGGCGAGAACATCCACCGCCGGCAGGCGCCCCTGTTCGGCAATGCTGCGGGAAAGCACGATGTGCCCGTCAAGAATGCCGCGGATGGCATCGGCCACGGGGTCGTTGTGATCATCGCCATCCACAAGCACGGAAACGAAGGCGGTGATGGAGCCGGTGCCCTCGATCCCCGGTCCTGCCCGCTCTAGAATACGCGGCAATTCAGTGAAAACACCGGGCGGATAGCCTCTGGCCACGGGAGCCTCGCCCGCCGCCAGCAGCACATCCCGCGCCGCGTGGGCATGACGCGTGATCGAATCGGCGATGAAAAGGACATTCTCGCCGGCATCGCGGAAATATTCGGCGATGGTCATCGCCGTCTTCAGGGCGAGGCGGCGCATCATCGGGCTTTCATCGCCGGTGGCGATCACGCCGACGGTGCGCGCGAGATGATGCGGGCCGATGGCATCCTCGATGAATTCCCGCACCTCGCGCCCGCGCTCGCCAATCAGGGCGAAGACGACCGTATCAAACCCCGCGGCATGGGCCAGCATGGAAAGAAACGTGGACTTGCCCACGCCGGAACCGGCAAAGACACCGATGCGTTGCCCGGCACAGACCGGCGTGAACAGATCCACCACCTTCACGCCGGTGCGAACGGCCCGGGTTATGCGCGCCCGGTACATGGCTGCCGGCGCCGCCCTGTCCACGGGCAGGGCGTTCTCACCCTGCGGCAGGGGCCCGCGGCCATCCACGGGCGCGCCAAGAGCGTTGACGATGCGCCCCTTCCAGGCCGCGCAGGGCGCAAGCCTCAAAGGCCCTTTCAGCCAGACAAAGGCACCAAGGCGAATATCCGGCTCGCTGGCGAAGGTCTTTACCAGCACCCCGCGGGGAGAAAGCTGCCCCCCCTGCCCGCCGATGGTTTCATGGGCAGTGCCGCTTTCGATCTCGACAACATCGCCGAGCATGGCGAAACGCGACAGCCCCCGCACCCGGCAGATGGCCGGCGAGATTTCCTTCACGCGCCCGCCGATGCGCAACAATCCGCCGGGGGAAGCAATGCGCGCTGCCTCCCGTGCCAGCAAAAGCAGCGGCTGCATGGCAGAAGCCGGCGCACTGGTCTCATCACAGACGCCTGAAGTATCGGGTGCAGAAGCAGGCGAAAACGTCGGTGAATTCACGCGCCTTCACCTCCCAGGGTGCGCACGGCATCCAGCATGGCCTTTTCCGCCGTGTCCAGAGCCATGGTGATCTGCTTGAAGGCGTTGGTGGTGGCGATCAGATGCACCATTTCCAGCGCGCCATTGACGTTGGAATCCTCAATAAAGCCCTGAAGCACACCAGCATCGCGGAAATTGACCACCGGTTCCGGTTCGCGATCAGGGATGACGCCGGAATTGCCGGCGCGGAAAAGACGGGCGGACGGATCCATGCGGAACAGGCCGATCGCGCCGATGCGCCGGCCGTCTTGCGTGATCATGCCATCTCTGGCGATGGCGGGCGGCCCGCCCTTGGGATTGAGCACGATGGGCGCGCCGCCGGCATCGAGCACCGGATAGCCATTCACGGAAACAAGCTCGCCTGTGGGCAGCATGGTCATGCGCCCATCCCGGGTATAGATCACCCCGCCCGGCCCCTGCACCGCCATCCACACATCCCCTTTCAGCGCCACATCGAGGGGATTGCCCGTCTGCTTCAAGGCACCATGGCGCGTATCGATGAATGTCCGGCCGGAGGAGACGAAGGAAACAGGGGTGGGCTCCTGTTTTGAGATGAGTTTGGAAAAGCGAAGCCCCTCGGCCCGGTACCCGGGCGTGGCCACATTGGCGACGTTGGCGGCGATGGCGTTGAGCTGCCGCTGCATCGCCAGCTGCCCGCCCACGGAAACGTGCATCACCACCTTCATCGCCCACTCCCGTTTCGTTCTTTCGTGAAAACGGTCATGTTTTCACCGGTCATGCATGGACACGCCTGAGGGCCTGTTTCGCTTTCAGAACCCGCCGAGCTTGATCTTCTGCAGCGCCTGCAGGACGCCAAGGCTCACGCCCGTCTCGATCGGCCCGGGCATGACAATGCCGGCAGCCGCCGGTGATGCCCCGGAAAGGCCGGCCACGCCGCCGCCGCGAATCTCCCACAGCGCGGCAAAGCGGGTCAGGAATTTTTCCAGCTTATCCGGATCCTGAAAATCCTTGATTGGCAGGCGCCGCTCGATCTCCTTGGCGTTACGATCCACATCACCCTGTGCAAGCGAACGGCCCATCACCACTTCCGCCACCTTCATCAGCGCCCGATCGGCGAGAATGGCATAGCCGTTCTTGATTTTCGGGGCCTTGCGCCGGAAATAGAGCGCCAGACGCACGCCTTCATCCTGCTGCCCTGCTTCCGCCTCCAGTTTCAGGCGCAGATAATCATCCACCGCTCCCTGCTGCGCACGGGTGAAGGTGGTGGCGGTGCCGCCGTAGGAGGCGAAATTGTAGCGGCGCACGAACTCACGAAAGCGCGGATCGGCCAGCTTGTTGGCCAGCGAATCCGGATTTTCGATTCCCTCTTCCAGAAGCTTGCGAATGAAGGCCTTGGCATAGATCATGTCGCCAAGGCCGGAGGCCTCCAGCGCGAACCGATAGATGCGCTGGTCCTTCATGAAGTCGTCGATGCTTTTGATCGACTTGATGTGCTTCAGATAGTAGTCCACCTCGCGCTGCACGTCAGGCCGCTTGGCGATCGTCTCAATGGAACGGTCCAGATTGCGCGTGATCAGCTGATAATTGGCCAGGGTGGTCAGCATTGCCGCGAGCCTTCCAAGTGCCAGAACGCGGGCCGGGCAAACGGGGCAGGCGCCGGCCCTTTCGCCTTTGATCCAGCCTGCAGCATGCGCCCTCTTCCTTGTCCGTGGCTGGAAAGGATGAACAGATGTTTCTGAAGGGAATGGTGGGAAAGCGTCGCAGGCCTTCAAAGGAAAAGATCAAGCAGGCCGCCGGCCAGAATCAGAAGCCCGAAGTCGCGATTGGCCCGAAACAGCTTCAGGCAGATGCGCGGATCATGAATGTCGAGCGTTTTCAGCTGCCAGGCTGCATGCGCCGCCGCTGCCAGCACGCCGGCATACCACGGCCAGGACGCCCCGGCCAGCCATCCGGCAAGGGCCAGCAGCAAAAGCGACACGGCAAAGAACCCGGCCAGCCAGTATGGTGTGGCCTCGCCCAGCTTCAGCGCCGTGGATTTCACCCCCGCCACGAGATCGTCATCCCGGTCCTGATGGGCGTAAATGGTGTCATAGGCGAGCGTCCAGAAAATGCCGGCCGCATAAAGTGCGAGCGCCGGCAACTCCACCGTGCCCCGCACCGCTGCCCAGCCGAGAATGGCCCCCCAGTTGAAGGCAAGCCCCAGGAAGACCTGCGGCCAGTAGGTATAGCGCTTCATGTGCGGATAGATGGCAACCAGCAACAATGAGGCCGCGCCCAGCGCGATGGTCACGGTGTTGAACTGCAGAAGAATGATAAAACCGGCCAACAGCAGCAGAACGAGAAAGATCGCGGCTGCCCGCACGCTCACCTGCCCGGAAGGGATGGGCCGTGCCCGTGTGCGTGCCACCAGGGCATCGATGTCGCGGTCCACAATGTCATTGTAGACACAGCCGGCGCCACGCATGACGATGGCACCAAGGAGAAACAGCACCATGGCCTTAAGATCCAGCGCCGAGACCCCACCGCCGGACATGATGGCGGCCAGAACGATGGCCTGCCAGCCCGGCAACAGCAGAAGCCACCAGCCCACCGGCCGTTCAAGCCGCATCAGCCGCGCATAGGGACGCAGGCGCACAGGCAAGAGCCGCTCCGCCCAGTGATCGGGCACGGCATCGGGCACCCGTGTCGATGCCTCAGGCGGCAGCTCGTGATCTGCAGGATGAAAACGGGTCTCGGCCATGGGAAAATCGCCCTTGCGCATTCGGTTTCTGCCCTAGCGCAATTGCCCCTGCGGCGCAATGCGGCAGCATGGCCCGCGGCCCTGTGTGTCATGTGCACATTTTTTTTATGGTAGGCCTGCGCCGGGCCTGTGCAGCATCACCCATCCTGCGCCGTGAAAGAACGGCTTTTTCGCCTCTTGCGGCAGGGACGGACCATGCGTGAGACTGTCCGTGCCGAAGCTGTTCAAGACAAGGCGCGCCAACAGGGAGTTGCCATGCCCGGAATGCATGCGAAAATGCGGCTCGTTTCCAAGCAGGAGGCCCTGCCCGGCCGGGATGAGCCCATCCCGACTGCTAAATGTCATGCCGTGCTCGATCGCCCGCTGAAAGGCCCCTATCCCGCCAATGCGGAAACCGTCCTGTTCGGCATGGGCTGTTTCTGGGGAGCGGAGCGTCGGTTCTGGCAACTACCGGGTGTGTGGGTGACTGCCGTGGGCTACACCGCGGGCCATACGCCCAATCCCACCTACGAGGAAGTCTGCACCGGCCAGACAGGGCATGCCGAGGCGGTGATGGTGGTCTATCAGCCTGAAGAGATCGCGTTTTCCACGCTTCTGCGCATTTTCTGGGAAGGGCACGATCCCACGCAGGGCATGCGCCAGGGCAATGATATCGGCACGCAATATCGCTCCGGCATCTGGTGCACCACCGAGGAACAGCTTAAGCTTGCCAGAAAGTCCTGCGAGATTTATGGGGCGGCGTTGCTTCAGGCAGGCCGCTCCCTGCCCACGACGGAAATCGCCATGGCCGGGCCCTTCTATTTCGCGGAAAGCTGGCACCAGCAGTATCTAGCCAAGAACCCGAATGGCTACTGCGGCCTTGGCGGCACAGGCGTGCCCTTTCCCGCTGAGCGCCTTGCGGAATGAGGGGTGAAAGCTGGATTTGGAGGCTGAAGAATATGGAAGAAAGTAATGGTGCCGGTGGAGGGACTCGAACCCCCGACCCACGCATTACGAATGCGTTGCTCTACCAGCTGAGCTACACCGGCAGCCCAAACACGCCCAAGGCGCGGCCAGAACCGGCCACTTTGAGCCTTGCGTTCGTCTGATACGCCAAGCGACAGGCCTTGGCAAGCCCCGCCACCATTGAAAGCGCCTTTTGCAGCCCCGGACTTTCATTCAGAAAACCACGAGAAAGGCCATCAGCCCTTTCCTGCCCGGGCCTGCTGGCCGAGATGACGGGTCAGGCGCGCTTCCAGCCGCGTCCACAGTCGCCTGAGCGTTTCCACGATGATGAGATAGAGCACCGCCGCCCACAAATAGACCGAAAAGTCGAAGGTGCGGGCAAAGGCCAGCCGCGTCACTCCCATGAGATCGAGAATGGTCACCACCGAGGCAATGGCCGAGGCCTTGATCATCAGGATCACCTCATTGCCGAGCGGACGCAGGGCCGTGATCAGCGCCTGCGGCAGGATGATGCGCACAAAAGTGATGCGGCGGGGAAGGCCAAGAGCGTCAGCGGCCTCCCACTGGCCTTTCGGCACCGAGGCGATGGCCACCCGGTAGATTTCCGCCTGATAGGCCGCCGTGTTGAGCGTGAAGGCGAGCAGCACGCAATACCATGCCTCGCGAAAGAATCCCCACAGCCCGACGTCCTGCAGCCAGGGGCGCAACTGCCCCGCGCCGTAATAGATGAGAAAGACCTGGGCGAGAAGCGGCGTGCCGCGAAAGAAGGTCATGTAGACATTGGCCGGCAGCGAAAGCCAGCGCTGCCCGGACAGCCGCATCAGCGCAAGCCCGAGCCCGATCACCGCGCCCATGACCAGCGGCAGCACAACGAGCTGAGTCGTCACCAGCAGGCCGGAGAGCATGCGCGGCCCGTAACGCTTAAACACATCCGCATCGAAATTGCTGATGATGATCCAGGCCGCTCCCAGACCGGCGAGATACCACAGGCCCATGAACATCCGACCAAGCCAGGGCAGCGCGCCCTTTTGCCTTGCGGTTCCCGCTTTTGCCGGCGGCATGGAGGAGGGGGAGGCACGTTGCGGCATGGACGGTTTCATCGCACTCCCTCCCCCCGCTTCAGGCGGTTTTCAAGCCGGGCAAGGCCGCGTTCGGAGATGAGGGAAAGGGTGAGATAGATGAGACAGGCCACGGAATAGAACAGGATCGGCTGTTTGGTCACGCCCACGGCCACCGAAGTCATGCGCAAAAGCTCATTAAGCGCGATGACTGAAACCAGCGAGGTTTCCTTCAGCAGAATGAGCCAGAGATTGCTCAATCCCCCCAGCGCCAGCCGCAACACCTGCGGCATGATCACAAGCAGGAAGGTCTGCAGGCGGCTTAAGCCCAGGGCATGCGCCCCTTCCCATTGCCCCTTGGGAATGCCCTGAAAGGCGGACAGAAAGACCTCCGAGGCATAGGCCGAAAAGACAAGGCCCAGCGCCACCATGCCGGCGAGAAAGGCATTCACTTCCACATACGTGTCCGAGAACAGGGAAAACAGCGCCTGCAGCGCCATCTGCCCGCCGTAATAGACGATGAAAATGGTGAGAAGCTCCGGCAGGCCGCGAAAGATCGTGGTGTAGATGCGCGCGGCCCGCATGAGATTGCGCTCGCCCGAAATCTGCGCCAGCGCCAGCAGCAGCCCCAAAAGCAGCCCGAAGGGCAGGGTGGCCAGCGCCAGTGACACCGTCACCGAGAGCCCGGCCAGAAGCTCATCCCCCCAGCCGGCATCGCCATAGCGCAACAGGCCGATCAGCTCGCTCATGAGAAAAAGAATTCCGCCCTGATCCGTTTACCGGAAAGCCCCCCTTTCTTCCTGACGGTTCCGGCCGGGGGCGTCAAGCATGCCGATTGATCAATGCATGATCGCGAATGCCTAAAATTCATGCAATTATGCATTGTTGAACAAAATTTGTGCACTCATTAACCGGGGTCAACATATCGCGAAATGATGAAAAACCCTAAAAAACAATGATTTATGGAAAATATGCAAAATTGGCATGCAGTTTGAAAGGTAAACGCCAGCCTTCGCAGGGAGAGGCAAGCCCCGTGTGAGGGAAAAGGAGGAGATCAGTTCATGAAGTACATCATCGCCATCATCAAGCCGCACAGGCTGGAGCATGTGCGCGAGGCCCTGGCCAATCTCGGGGTTGAGGGCATGACCGTCTCCGAGGTCAAGGGCCACGGGCGCCAGAAGGGGCATACGGAAGTCTATCGCGGTGCCGAATACGTTGTGAATTTCCTGCCCAAGGTGAAGGTCGAGGTCGCCGTGACCGCCGACATGGCGGACAAGGTGGTGGAGACCATCCGCGAGGCCGCACAGACCGGCCAGATCGGCGACGGCAAGATTTTCGTCCTGCCGGTGGAGCAGGTGGTGCGCATCCGCACCGGCGAGACCGACCGGGATGCGCTGTGAGTCAACGGAAGAATTCCTGAAAAGAATTCCGGAGAGGAAAGAGACATGATCGATAACCGCAAGGTCATGCGGCTGGGGGGCGCCGGGCTGGCGGTGTCCGCCGCGCTGCTCTTGAGCACGGGCTCGGCGCTGGCTGCCGAGACGGTTCCGTTTGAAACCCAGGTGAAGTTCATCTTCAACACCCTGAACTTCCTGGTGATGGGCTTCCTGGTGATGTGGATGGCCGCCGGCTTCGCCATGCTGGAGGCGGGCCTGGTGCGCACCAAAAACGTCTCCATGCAGCTCACCAAGAACATCGCGCTCTATTCCATCGCCGGCCTGATGTACTGGCTGATTGGCTATAATCTTATGTATTCCGGCGTGGATGGCGGCTTCTTCGGCACGCCCATGCCGGTGATGTTGCCCGATCCGGCGGCGGAAGCCGCGGGCCTGGCCAAGGAGGGCGCCACCATGTATGCTGCGGCCTCCGACTGGTTCTTCCAGATGGTCTTCGTCGCCACGGCCGCCTCCATCGTTTCCGGTACCCTGGCTGAGCGCATCAAGCTCTGGCCGTTCCTCATCTTCGTGGTCATCCTCACCGGCGTGATGTATCCCATCACCGGCGCCTGGAAGTGGGGCGGCGGCTGGTTGGACAAGATGGGCTTCCAGGATTTCGCCGGCTCAACGCTGGTGCATTCTGTTGGCGGCTGGGCCGCGCTGGCCGGTGCCATGCTGCTGGGGCCGCGCATCGGCAAGTATGGCAAGGACGGTTCGGTGCATCCGATTCCCGGCTCCTCCATGCCGCTGGCCACGCTCGGCACCTTCATCCTCTGGCTGGGCTGGTTCGGCTTCAATGGCGGCTCGCAGCTGGCCATGGATTCGGCTGAGAATGTCTCCGCCATTGCCCGCATCTTCGTGAACACCAACCTGGCTGCGGCTGCTGGCGCGGTGGTGGCGCTGCTGCTCACCCAGATCATCTATGGCAAGGTGGATATCACCATGGTGCTCAACGGTGCGCTCGCCGGTCTGGTCTCCATCACCGCCGAGCCCCTGGCCCCGTCCATTCCGCTGGCCCTGTTCGTGGGTGCCGTGGGTGGCGTGATCGTGGTGATCTTCGTGCCGCTGCTGGACAAGCTGAAGATCGACGACGTGGTCGGCGCCATTCCGGTGCACTTGATCGCCGGCATTTGGGGCACCATCGCCGTGGCCTTCTCCAATTCGGATGCCAGCTTCGCCACCCAGATCATTGGTATCGTCGCCATCGGCGCCTTTACCTTCATCGTCTCGCTGGTGATCTGGGCCATCCTCAAGTTCACCATCGGCATCCGCGTGAGCGAGGAGGAGGAGATGATGGGGCTGGACGCCGCCGAGATCGGCGTGGAGGCCTATCCCGAGTTCGGCAAGGGCTCGCAGGCCATCTGATCTGTTGGCGAAAACCTGAACCATCGTCACACACAGGAAAGCCCGCAGGGACATGCGCCCTGCGGGCTCTTTCTTTATGAAAACCGGATCACTTGCCCTTGTGCGGCACTGGCATCCCCCGTGTGATCCACGAGCGGGTGGAAGAGGGCTTTCTGCCGGGGCAGAAAGGGCGCCCTGCGCACCTGAAGGAGCGTGGCCCGGGCCGGAACGGAGCGGATGGTTTACGTTGCCTTAACCACCGGTTGGGATGATGCCTTCGACAGGGGATGGGCGTGCGGAGAATCGCTGTTTTCACCCGTCATTGCCCATCGGAAAGGAATATCCGCCGCATCAGGCGCGGCGAATGGATGAAAGAAGCATCACGATCCCGGGAGACGATGCCTCACACACCGCCAGCAGAGACCGACGACAGCGCCGTGCCGGTGGCCCTGCGCCGTTTTATCAGGCTGCGCCTGATGGAGCTGGCGGGCCTGGTGCTGATTGCCGCCGCGGCCCTGCTTGCGGTGGCGCTGGCCTCGTGGTCGGCCATGGATCCCTCGCTCAATCGCGCCTTTGATGTGCCCATCCGCAACTGGCTGGGCTGGCCGGGCGCGGTTGTGTCCGATGAGCTGATCATGCAGCTGGGCCTGGCCGTGATCGCCACGGTGGCCGTGCCGGTAATGTGGGCGGGGCGCCTGCTGTCGCATGAGCCCTTGCGCCGTCCCTTTGCCCGCATGGGCTGGTGGCTGGTCCTGATGCTTGCCTTCGCTGCATTCCTCGGCCTGCTGCCGGTGCCGGAGAGCTGGCCGCTGGCCGCTGGCCTCGGTGGCAATCTCGGGCGCGCACTGTCTGATCTGCTCGTGGCCGCCCTTGGCCTGTTCATGAAGGATTTCGCTGCGCTTGGCCTTTCCGGCATCCTTCTGTTCGCCCTGGCGCTTTATGCCCTGTTCAAGGCGGTGGATGTCACCGCGGAAGATATCGTCTCCGCCGCCGCTGTTCTTGGTGAGCGCAATCAGGAACGCATCGCCGCCGGTCTGGGCGGCGCCAGCCACTGGCGCCTGTCTCTCGCCGCCATGTGGCGCAAGTGGCGCCAGCGCCGCAAGCAGACGGCTGTCGCCAAACGAACGGCGACCAAATCAAACACACCCCAGGCCGTGGAAACGGAAGCGGAGCGGGGGCCCCGCATTCAACGCCCGGCCACGGCGCAACCGGTCTCTCATCCCGCACCCGCACCTGTCACACAGGCAATGGACGCGTTCGAGGATGATGATCCGCCGCCCGTACAGGCCTTCGCCGCCGACAGCGAGCCACAAAAGGGCCGCCATGGCACCTTCTTCGGCCTCAAGACCCTGTTTGCCCGCTTCATGGGCACAAAGGGCGACGCAGCCGTGAGCGAAACGGCAGGAACCATGGCGCCGCATCCGCCGGTGCCCGGTGCCAGTAGTGCCCGCCGAGAGCCACGGCTGGCGCCAGCGCCGGCGGCCATGCCGGCCCATGCCTTGGCGGAACAGCCTGCCGTTTTACCGCATGAAGGCCAAAGCACCCTGGGCATGTCGCCTCAGCCTGAAGAACAGGCCTATGCGCAGGAGCCGACTGAGCCGGCCGATCATGTGGTCAACGTCGGTGCACCGGTGGACGAGGCTTTCCTGCCGGAAGAGCTGCCGGAGGATGAAGACGTCATTCAGGCGCAACATGTTGCCGCGCCCGCAGGAGCACCGGGCGCCGCTGCTGCCCCGGCGGCAAAAGCCCGGCCGTCCCGGCCCGCTCCGGCTCCCAGGAAGAAAAAGGGGCCCATCAAGCTGCCGCCCATCGACATTCTCGCCAAGCCCACGCAGGACGCCCGTCCGCCTGAAATGTCCGATGAGGCCCTGCAGGAAAATGCACGCATTCTCGAGGGCGTGCTGGAGGATTTCGGCGTCAAGGGCCGCATCATCAACGTCTGCCCCGGCCCGGTGGTGACGCTCTATGAGCTGGAGCCCGCCCCCGGCATCAAGTCCTCGCGCGTCATCGGCCTTGCTGATGATATTGCCCGCTCCATGTCCGCCATTTCCGCGCGCGTGGCCGTGGTGCCGGGCCGCAACGTCATTGGCATCGAGCTGCCAAACCCCAAGCGCGAGACCGTCTATTTGCGCGAGATGCTGGAAAGCCCCGCCTATCGCAAGAGCAAGTTCAAGCTCACCCTGGCGCTGGGCAAGAACATCGCTGGCGAGCCGGTGTTCGCCGATCTCGCCCGCATGCCGCATCTGCTCATTGCCGGCACCACCGGTTCGGGCAAGTCCGTGGGCATCAACACCTTCATCATGAGCCTTCTCTATCGCATGCGCCCGGAGGAGTGCCGCCTGATCATGATCGATCCCAAGATGCTGGAGCTCTCCGTCTATGAGGGCATTCCGCATCTGCTAAGCCCGGTGGTCACCGACCCCAAGAAGGCGGTTGTTGCCCTGAAATGGGCCGTGCGCGAGATGGAGGAGCGCTATCAGAAAATGGCGCTGCTCGGCGTGCGCAATCTCGACGGCTACAATGCCCGGGTGAAGGAGGCGCTCAAAAAAGGCGAGACCATCACCCGCACCGTTCAGACCGGCTTCGATCCGCATACGGGCGAGCCCGTCTATGAGGAAAAGGAGCTGGAGCTTGAGGTGCTGCCTTATATCGTCATCATCATCGACGAGATGGCGGACCTGATGATGGTGGCCGGCAAGGACATCGAGGGTGCGGTGCAGCGCCTGGCGCAGATGGCGCGCGCCGCCGGCATTCACGTGATCATGGCCACGCAGCGCCCCTCCGTGGATGTGATCACCGGCACGATCAAGGCCAACTTCCCCACCCGCATCTCGTTCCAGGTGACATCAAAGATCGACAGCCGCACTATCCTCGGCGAACAGGGGGCGGAGCAGCTGCTGGGCCAGGGCGACATGCTCTACATGGCCGGCGGTGGCCGCATCGTGCGTCTGCATGGTCCCTTCGTTTCCGACGAGGAGGTGGAGGAGGTGGTGAACTTCCTGAAGAGCCAGGGCACGCCGGAATACGTGGCGGCAGTCACCACCGAGGAGGACGATACGCCCGCTGCCGGTGTCTCCGGGGGCACCGTTGGCAAATCCGGCGACGATCTTTACGACAAGGCGGTGCAGATCGTGCTGCGTGACCGCAAGGCCTCCACCAGCTACGTGCAGCGGCGCCTGCAGATCGGGTATAACAAGGCTGCCACCTTGATCGAGCGCATGGAGGCAGAAGGCATCATCTCCGCCCCCAACGCCAAGGGGCGGCGGGAGATTTTGGTCGGTGGCGACAGCGCTCAGGACTGATCATGTGCGGCTTGGCCGCAAAATCGCCGCCATGTGCGGGCATGGGAATCGAACAGGTCACGAATCGACAGGACATGAAAAGCGGAGTGCGACAGAACCTGTCCGGATGATCGCCCCCTGCCGGAAAGAATCCTGCCGGAAAGAATAGAGGGCCCCATGAATAAGGAAAATGGCTAAAGCCATGAACAGAAAAGACGCATTTCATACACCACGGATCACGCGCCGGCGCCTGCTCTCAGGCGCGACCGCCGCGATTACCGCTGGCGTCTGGTTTAAGAGCGCTGGGGCTGCTTTTGCCAGGGCCTTGAGCCGAGAGGAGCGCGCCGCCGTGCAGCGCATCTCCGATTTCTTCAACTCCTTCACCACGCTAAAAGGAGAGTTCACGCAAATCAGCCCGCGCGGCCGTGTTTCCACCGGCAAGGTCTTTATCGCCAAGCCGGGGCGCATGCGCTTTGAATACACCCCGCCGCATCCGCTCGTGATCGTCTCTGATGGTTCCTGGGTGGCCGTGCGCAACAACCGCAAGGACACCGTGGATTACTATCCGCTCTCGCAAACACCCTTGCGCATGATCCTGCGCAAGCGCGTTGACTTGCTGCGCGATACCATCGTGAAATCCGTGGAGCGGCGGGATGACCTGCTCATCGTCACCCTGCAGGACAGAAAGGGCGACATTCCCGGCCAGCTCATCCTCGTGTATGACGAGCGCAGAAAACAGTTGCAGCAGTGGATTGTCGTGGATGGTCAGGGCCGGCGCACCACCGTGACGTTGAGCGGGCTGGAACCCAACGTGAAGCTTTCGGCCAATCTCTTCCGCGTCAAGCGCAAAGGCCTGAAAGCCTATGAAAATCACAAGAAGACCAATTTCGGCGCCCGCCGCCGCTAAAAAACCTCGCAACGAGGGCGCGCAAAAGGTTTCTGGCAACGAAAAACCTTATCGACTCAATTGCCTTTACCTTTCTTTCCACACACTTCTTCTTCCCTCCCCCTGGCAGGGGGAGGGGCAGGGAGGGGGTCGGGCAACTTTACTCTGCGCTTGTGGCCCGACCCCCTCCCGGCGCTTCGCGCCGACCTCCCCCTATCAGGGGGAGGTTAGGACCATGCGCTCTTCTTGTCCGCCATTCCTGAGGCCTGCTTGCAAGACGGCGGGTGAGCGCATATCTATACGCTCGAACCGCACAATATGCGGCCTGTGTGCAATCTTAACAAGAGTTCACGAAAAAAATTCTCTTGCGGTGTTGAATTCTGGCAACAGGTGTCCTATGTTTTAGTCAGCCGCCGTTGCCATTCTCCCACGGGCCATGCCCCCCGCTTCAATCCCCCCAAAGGCCCAGGCAACGGCGAGACGCCGGTCTCCCCTCCCGGCGTCAGGCGCTTGAAAAGGCGCAGCGGAAGGCGTCCGGCCCCCCCGACCGGGCGCCTTCCTTTTTGCCTTCATCGTTCTTTTGCGTAAACAAAACGAAGGGATGTAAAAAAGCATGCCGGCTGAGGCGAGCGGGAGATCGCCGCATGAAAACCCTTACCGTCGCCACCTGGAACATCAATTCCGTGCGTCTGCGCATTGATCAGGTGATTGCCTTTCTCAAGATCCATCAGCCGGATGTGCTCGCCTTGCAGGAGACGAAATGCCCGCCTGGTCAGTTTCCCTTGAAGAAGCTGGCCGCTCACGGCTGGCCGCATCTCGCCGAACATGGACAGAAGGGCTATCACGGCGTGGCCATCATCTCGCGCTGGCCGCTGTTCGATATCGAACGGCGCGATTTTTGCGGCATGGGCGATGCCCGGCATGTTTCTGCCCGGGTGCTTGGCGTGCGCATCCATTCCCTTTATGTGCCGGCCGGCGGCGAGGAACCGGATCCGCAGATCAATCCCAAATTTGCGCACAAGCTCTCCTTCCTGGAGGAAATGCGCCAGTGGCTGGCGGCCTTGCGCGAGATTCGCGAGGATCCCATGATCCTCTGCGGCGATTTCAACGTTGCGCCCTATGAATGCGATGTCTGGGATCACAAGAAGCTCCTGAAGGTCGTGACCCACACGCCGGTGGAAACCGATGCCTTAAAGGCCATTCTCGCCGAATCCGGCCTTGTGGATGTGGTGCGCCGCGCCCATCCCGCGCCGCGCCCGCTGTTCACCTGGTGGAGCTATCGCGGCGGGCGCGACTGGCAGAGCCATGATCGCGGGCGCAGGCTGGATCACATCTGGGCCTCGCCCGCGCTTGCCGCCCGCTGTGAGGCGGTGGAGGTCATTCGCGAAACCCGCTCCTGGCATCGCCCCTCCGATCACATCCCGCTGATCGCCCGTTTTCGCCTGCCCTGATCCGCGCAACGGAGAAGAGGGACATGATGCCAGGTACTGACGCCATACCTTTTCAAGACGCATTCAGTAGGTGACGGTCACGACAATGGTATCGCGGTAGGTGCCTGCCGGGGGCGTTGGTTGCGGCGGCACCCGGCCGTAGGTGGTAAAGACCTGATCCGTTCCTGTTGCCGTGGCGGCAACCGTGTTCACCCCCAGCTGATCGCCCCAGGGCTGCATGTGGGCCGCATCCCGGTAAATTCCATAAATGACGGAATGCGAACCGTTGCTCATGCGCCTCTGTGTGGGGTCGGTTGCGCCGGACAGCCCGCCATTCAGCCCGATCTGATAATTGATGCCGGCTGTGCATCTCACGCGGATGCTGCCCTTGGCATCCACGTTGGAGGAAAGCACGCCTGTTGTGCCGAAATCGATATCCGTGGCCGAGACCTGACAATTGGCCTGATTATTGGCGCGTACGGTGAAGGATGGATAGGATGTCTTTGAATTGGGGATGTTATTGCACCACACGCCGGAGCTGTAATAGCCGTATTCGAACTGGGTCTGTATTCCTGAAAATCGTGATGTGTGCACCCCGGCGCGTGCCTGAGTCTGGCCTCCGGGAAGGCGCGCGTTCAGCGTGATGGTGCCGGATCCGTATCCGAACCACCAGGATCCTGAAAGGTATATGCCGAACACCGGTGGCCGTTGGGGATTGCCCCATTTATAGGAGCCCCAGATTTGAGAATTGTCTGGCCAGTAAAGGTTGTATCCCAGCCGGCTTGTGCCGTTGACCATGTAACGAGGATCACCGCCGGAGGCAACGCCGCCATTGCCGGCGTTGATGTTGGGACAGAGAATGATCCAGCGGTTGGGCGTTCCGAAACAGGTAACGCTGATGGTCGTGCTCGTGCTGTAGGAACCGCCGGAGACCATGTCCACGTTGCCAAAGTCCACGTCAGCGATATTGAAAGAGCAAAGCTGTGCCTGCGCCTGGCCTGCCAGGAACAGGCAAGCGATCACAGCGAACGGCAAACGGCGGCCCAAAGTCCGCCCGACCCGCCCACCGTGCGCCTTGCGCAGAAGTGCATGTGCGTGGACTGGGACACACCACAGGCTTCTCAGGCGAATATGGCCAAGGAACCGGCCCTTATCGCTTCCTGCAACAAAGCCGGAATGGCCGCGCCGCATTGGTTTTGCGCGTTCGCTCCTTGCCACCGGCCCATACTCCGTCGCTGCCCAGAAAGATCCGTCTTGTAATTGCGGGGCTGTTGTTGCCGTCGCACGGGTCATCCCGCGCCTTGCCGGAAGAGCCGGCTGCGCCCCTTGCCGATTAGCCTGCCCTGCAAACGGTTACCGGAAGGTTACCTTTTCTTCCGTGCGCATTGCTAGGTGCGCGGAACAGAGCCGGCTTCGGCCTTTCTCAGACGAACCACCAGCGCTTGCACATGTAGCCGCCGTCGTGATCGTAGTTGGAATTGAGGCGGCCATGGCCGACCTTGCGCGACAGCGCGGAGAGGAAGTTGTTGAAACACAGGACGATCTGTCCTGAATCATCATGAATGAGCTGCTGCATCTCCGCATACATCGCCGCCCGGCGCGCCTCGTCCGTCTCCTTGCGGGCCGCCTTAAGCAGCTTGCCGAAGCGTTCATTCTTCCAGCGTGTCTCGTTCCAGGGCGCATCCGGCGCATAGGCCACCGACAGCATCCAGTCCGCCGTCGGCCGCCCGCCCCATTGCGAGAAGCACCAGGCCTTCTTCATCCAGATGTTGGACCAGTACCCATCGGCCGGCACGCGCTTGACCGCGATATCGATGCCCGCGGCCCGCGCCCGCTCCCGCATCAGCTGCGCGGCATCGATGGCGCCGGCGAAGGGCGCATCCGAGGCGTAAAGCTCCAGTGACAGGCGCTCCAGCCCGGCCTTCTTGAGATAGAACCGCGCTTTCTCGGGGTCATAGACATGAACCGGCTTGGGATCGATGGCGTACTTCATCGACGGCGCCAGCGGATTGTCATTGCCCGCGCGGCCATGGCCAAGCAGGATCTTGCGCACGATTTCCTCGCGGTCGATGGCATATTTCACCGCCATGCGCACGTTGGGATCGGTGAAGGGCTTGGCGGTGCAGTCCATGGGCGCGGTGTAGTGCGACAGCCCGGTGATGTCGATGATCTCGATGGCCGGATCCCGCTTCAGCAGGTTCACCGTGCGCGGATCGGCCCGATCCATGTAATGGATCTCGCCGGCGCGCAGCGCTGCATGCCGCGCCGCGGAATCGGTGATCACGATCAGCTCCACCGCATCGAACCACACATCGCCGTGATAGTCCGGATTGCGCTCGGCCTTGGCGCGCACCCCCGGCTTGAATTCCTTCAGCCTGAACGGGCCGGTACCAACACCGGCGGCCCAGTCCAGGCTGCCGTCCTCCTTTGCCGGCAGGATTGGCAGGTGATAGTCGGTCAGGAGATAGGGAAAGTCCGCATTGGGATCTTTCAGGCGGATGATGACGCCATGATCGCCATCGGCCTTGATCTCCTCGACGATGGACAGGGCAGGGCGCATGGGCGATTTCGATTTCTCGCCCATGTGATGGCGCAGGCTGGCGATCACATCACGACTGGAAAGCATGCGCCCGTCATGAAAGCGCACGCCCTTCTTGAGCTTCAAGGCATAAACGGTGGCATCATCCGAGCGATCCCAGCTCTCGACCAGATTGGGGCGGATTTCGAAATCGGGATCGATCTCGAACAGCATGTCGGCATAAACACCCAAGCCCAGATCAGCCATGAACTGATTGGACCACGTGGCCGGATTGAGCGAATCCGTCGTGGAGCCGCTGCCCAGTCCGGCGCGGAAGACGCCGCCTCTTTTGGGTGTTGCCGCCAGCAAGCTTGGGGCGACACCTGCTTGCGCCAGAACGGCGGCCATGGCGCCCATGCGCAACAGCGCGCGCCGACTGATGCCGCCAGCCAACCCCCGGCGGCGGCCGCTTGGATCGGAAAAGTGCTCGTTCATGGCTATCTGCCCCTCTTCGGGAGTAAATCCCGTTTGACCCCGGAAAACGCCCCCGAATCACCCATGCCAATACTGCCACATCATCCGTTTACGGAGCAATTAATCATTACACGGATCGTTTGACGTGGTAAGGAAAGCGTTGCCACCTGCCACGTTTCATCAGTAAGCGGACGCACCTGCAAATCCGGGTCGTGGTCATGCCGTGGCCGGTATCATGCGGCCAAGACCTTTCCATTGCATGGATGCGTGAAAGGAAAATGCATGCGGCCTTTCTTCCTGAAAGGGCGCAGGGGCTGTTCATTTCGCGCCCGGTGCGATATTTCGGAAAACGAAGGATGAAAGGCCTTGCCTGAGCTGAAATGTTAAGGCCGCGGCATGGCCGCAAGGGAGCTCGATTATGGCATCGAAAGCCGAAAACACTCCGTCTTCTTCCGCTGAAGAGGGCAAAGCATCTCAGCGGACCCTCTCTTTTGGCTTTCGCGAAGTGGCGGAAGAGGAGAAACAGGGCCTCGTCAATGATGTCTTCGCCAAGGTGGCGGCCCGTTATGATCAGATGAACGATCTCATGTCGGCGGGGCTGCACCGGCTGTGGAAGGACGATTTCGTCGCCGCTCTCAATCCGCCAAAGAAGGGGGCCTGTCATGTGCTGGACGTCGCCGGCGGCACCGGAGACATTGCCTTTCGCATTCTGGAGCGGGGCGGCCCGGAGGTGCGCGTAACCCTTGCGGACATCTCGCCGCAGATGATCATGGAAGGCCGCCGCCGCGCCCGTGCGGAACAGCGTCCGCTCAATCGTCTGTCCTTCACCGTGGCCAACGCCGAGGCCCTGCCTTTCCCGGACGCCAGCTTTGATGCCTATACCATTGCCTTCGGCATCCGCAACGTGCCGCACATCGAAAAGGCGCTTGCCGAAGCCTGGCGTGTCCTGCGCCCCGGCGGCCGGTTCATGTGCCTGGAATTTTCGCGTCTGGACATCCCATTGCTCGATGCCCTCTATGACGCCTATTCCTTCACGGTCATTCCTGCCGTCGGCCGCGTTGTCACCGGCGATGGCGCGCCCTATCGCTATCTGGTGGAAAGCATCAGGCGCTTTCCCGCCCAGCGTCCCTTCGCCCGGATGATCGAGAAAGCCGGCTTTGAACGCGTGGGCTGGCGCGACATGACCGGCGGCGTGGTGGCCATGCACTGGGGGTGGAAGATCTGATGACCGGCAAAACCTCTTCAAACACGCCGAAAACGGCACTGTGCGTGGCGCTGGACATGCCGGATGCCGAAGAAGCGGCGCGGCTGGTCACCGCCCTGAAGGATGAGATCGACATGGTCAAGATCGGCATGGAGCTGTTCTATGCCGCGGGCGAGACGGGATATCGGCAAATCGCGGCCACGGGGCTGCCGGTGTTTCTGGACCTCAAACTGCATGATATTCCCAACACTGTTTCCCGGGCCATGCGCGCGCTCATGCGGCTTGATCCGCCTCCGGCCCTTGTCAATGTCCATGCCGCAGGCGGTGCGGCCATGATGGCCGCGGCGAAAGAGGCGGCCGCCGGGCGCTGCCGGGTGATTGCCGTTACCGTGCTCACCGCGCTCGATGCGGCTGATCTGCGCGCCATTGGTTGTGATCCGGCGCTGAACAGCGCCGATCTTGTTTTGCGTCGTGCCCGGCTGGCACAGGACAGCGGCCTTGATGGTGTCGTCTGCTCTCCCCGGGAGGTGGCCACCGTGAAGCAGGCCTGCGGTCCTAACTTCCTCACCGTGGTGCCCGGCATCCGCCCCGCCGGTGCGGAGACGGGCGATCAGAAGCGTGTGGCCACCCCGCGCGGCGCTGCGGAAGCCGGGGCCGACATCATCGTCGTCGGCCGGCCGATCACCCAGGCGGCCGATCCGGTTCAGGCCGCCCGCGCCATCCGCGCGGAACTGGCCTGAAAACGCGCGCGGCCGGAATGCATGCGGCAGGAAAGGCAGCAGACATAGTGCGGCCAATGGCACAACCCATTGAAAATAGAAGGCATTCTTCCCATATTCAGGACATCGCCCCAAGAACAGCATGCGCTGCATCGCCGCTGCCGGCGATTGTGCGCCTGAATGTTACCGATTTTCGCAATCATGCGGCAACGCGCCTGGAGGTGGGACAAGAGGCCCGTTTCGTGGTTCTCACCGGCCCCAACGGCGCAGGCAAGACCAATCTCCTGGAGACCATATCGCTTCTGGCGCCGGGCCGTGGCATGCGCCGGGCCGCCTTTGCCGATATGGTTCGTCACGGCAGCGCCGATGGCTGGGCCGTGGCCGCACAGGTTTCCGGGCTTACGGGCGAAGTGCGCATCGGCATGGCCTTCTCGGCCGCTTCGGACGATCAGAAGCGCCAGGTCCGCCTGGATGGCCAGAGTGTGCGATCCGCCGGCGTGCTGGGAGAGCATCTGCGCCTGTCCTGGCTGACACCGGCCATGGACGGCCTGTTTGCGGCCTCCGCCTCGCACAGGCGGCGGTTTCTCGATCGTCTCACCCTGGCTTTCGAGCCTGCGCATGCCAGCCGGGTCGTGGCCCTGGACAAGCTCTTGCGCCAGCGCAACCGCCTGCTTGAAAACTTGCGCGCGAATGCCGCCTGGCTCGATGCGGTGGAGGCGCAACTGGCGGAAGTGGCCGTGGCCGTGGCGGCCGGGCGCATCAGTGCCGTCACCGCCCTTGCCGGGGCGATGAAAAACGTGGAAAGCCCTGATTTTCCTTTCCCTTCCGCCCGCCTCCGGCTAGAAGGATGGGTGGAGAATCGCCTCGCCGAAAGCCCTGCCGTGCAGGTGGAGGATGCCTATCGCCAGCGGCTGGCCGAATCCCGTCGGGAGGACGCGGCCGCCGGGCGCACGCTCACCGGCCCGCACCGCAGCGATCTGCTGGTGACGCATGCCGCCAAGGACATGCCGGCGCGCTTGTGTTCCACCGGTGAGCAGAAGGCGCTGCTCGTGGCCATCATCCTCGCCCATGCCCATGCTGTACGTGCGCGCCTGGGCGGGCATCCGCCCCTGCTTTTGCTCGACGAGGTGGCGGCCCATCTCGATGCCACGCGCCGGCAGGGGCTGTTTGCGGCACTTGCCGCCCTGGGCGGGCAGGTATGGATGACAGGCACTGACGCCGGCCTTTTCGCCGGCCTTGCCGAGCATGCCCCATGCGCCGCCTTTCACGTGGAGGACGGGCAGGTGCGGCCGCAGACGTAAGTAGGTATCAGGCAAAACCAGCGCTTGAGCCAGAAGACGAGCGAGAAAGGCCCCGTGAACCGGTTTTCAGGGCAAGCAGTGGGAACACATGGCAACGATGAACGAGAAATCCAGCCGCAACGAGACCTATGGCGCGGAATCCATCAAGGTGCTCAAGGGCCTGGAGGCCGTGCGCAAGCGCCCGGGCATGTACATCGGCGACACCGATGACGGGTCCGGCCTGCATCACATGATCTATGAGGTGGTGGACAACGCCATCGACGAGGCCCTCGCCGGCTATTGCGATCGCGTGGAGGTGATCCTCAATGCCGATGGCTCCGTCACCGTGCGTGACAACGGCCGCGGCATTCCGGTGGACATTCATCCCACCGAAGGGGTCTCCGCGGCGGAAGTCATCATGACCCAGCTGCATGCCGGCGGCAAGTTCGACAGCAATTCCTACAAGGTCTCCGGCGGCCTGCATGGCGTGGGCGTTTCTGTGGTCAATGCCCTTTCCGAATGGCTGAAGTTGCGGATCTGGCGCGACGGCAAGGAGCACTTCATGGAGTTCCGCAACGGCGAACCGGTGGCGCCGCTGAAGGTCGTCGGCGAGGCGGGCGAGAAGACGGGCACCGAGATCACCTTTCTGCCGTCACCGCAGATTTTCTCCAAGACCGAGTTCGACTTCGCCACGCTGGAGCATCGCCTGCGCGAGCTGGCTTTCCTCAATTCCGGGGTGCACATCATCCTGGAGGACCGCCGCGGCCCGGAGCCGAAGCGGGTGGAGATGAAATATGAAGGCGGTCTGGTCGAGTTCGTCCGGCATCTCGACCGCGCCCGCCATCCCCTCATCGATGCGCCCATTCACATCACCGGCGAGCGCGACGGCATCGTCGTGGAATGCGCCCTGTGGTGGAATGACGGCTATCATGAACACGTGCTGTGTTTCACCAACAACATCCCGCAGCGCGACGGCGGCACCCATCTGGCCGGTTTTCGTGCCGCGCTCACCCGCGTCGTCACCGGCTATGCCAATGAGGCCGGCCTCATCAAGAAGGAGAAGGTCACGCTCACCGGCGAGGACGTGCGCGAAGGGCTCACGGCGGTTCTTTCTGTCAAGGTGCCCGATCCGAAGTTCTCTTCCCAGACCAAGGACAAGCTCGTTTCCTCCGAGGTGCGCCCGGTGGTGGAGAGCATCGTCGGCGAGCGTCTCTCCCAATGGTTCGAGGAACATCCCCAGGAGGCGAAACTCATCGTCTCCAAGGTGGTAGAAGCCGCCGCTGCCCGCGAGGCGGCCCGCAAGGCGCGCGAGCTCACCCGCCGCAAGAGCGCGCTGGATGTGGCCTCTTTGCCGGGCAAGCTGGCCGATTGTCAGGAGCGTGATCCGGCCAAGGCGGAGCTGTTCATCGTCGAGGGCGATTCCGCCGGCGGTTCCGCCAAGCAGGCGCGCAATCGTCAGAACCAGGCTGTGCTGCCCCTGCGCGGCAAGATCCTCAACGTGGAGAAGGCCCGCTTCGACAAGATGCTCTCCTCAAACGAGATCGGCACGCTGATCACGGCCCTGGGCGCCGGCATCGGACGCGAGGAGTTCGACATCGACAAGCTGCGCTATCACAAGATCATCATCATGACCGATGCCGACGTGGACGGCGCCCACATCCGCACGCTGCTGCTCACCTTCTTCTACCGGCAGATGCCCGAGATCATCGAGCGCGGCTATCTCTACATCGCGCAGCCGCCGCTTTATAAGGTGCGCCGCGGCAGCTCGGAGATCTATCTCAAGGACGATGCCGAGCTGGAAAACTTTCTCATCGAGGCCGGTCTGGAAGGTGCGGTGCTTGAAACCGCCAGCGGTGAGACCCGTGCGGGTGCCGATCTGCGCGCCATTGTCGATGAGGCCCTCACCGTGCGCCGCTCCATCGATGCCCTGAAATCCCGCGCGCCCCGTTTCCTCATTGAACAGGCCGCCATCGCCGGCGCCTTTCAGGAAGAACCGCGCACGGATGCGGACTGGCTTGCGACAATGGCCGCGGCCGTGGCCGGGCGCCTTGATCTCGTCTCGGAGGAATACGAACGCGGCTGGCAGGGCGAGGCAACGCCGGAAGGAGGCTTGCGTTTCTGGCGCGAGGTGCGCGGCGTGCGTGAGGAGCACCTTCTTGAACCGGCGCTGCTGCACTCGCTGGAAGCCCGCCGCCTGGGCGCCCATGCCGCCCAGCTCGCCGAGGTTTATGGAGAAGGGCCGGCCCGCCTGCGCCGTGGCGAGGAAGAGACGGAAATCTTCGGCCCGCTTTCGCTGCTGGAGGCCGTTTTCGCCCATGGCCGCAAGGGCGTGACCATGCAGCGCTACAAGGGCCTGGGTGAGATGAACCCGGAGCAGCTTTGGGAGACCACGCTTGATCCCGAGGCGCGCTCCCTGCTTCAGGTGCAGATCCGCGAGATCGATGAGGCCGACACCCTCTTCTCGCGCCTCATGGGCGACGCCGTGGAGGAGCGCCGCGCCTTCATCCAGAAGAACGCCCTCAACGTCTCCAATCTGGATGTGTAAGGGCTCACGGAGCCTGCGTGGGCTGGAAAAGCCTTCCGCCTAATGCAGAGCTTCCGCATTGACGGATGTCGTTCCATCATCCGGAAAAAGGCGTGATGCGTGCGCGTGCCAGGGCCGTTGGCTGCGGTATCCAGCGGCATGACGCAAAAAGCGCAGGTTTACGCCCTTTCGCGCCGCGAAGGCCCAAAGGATCAGGAGGCGGTTCATGAGCGACAATGGTTTTCATCCCCCGCAGCGCACTCTCATGGGGCCCGGCCCTTCGGATGTGCCGCCGCGCGTGCTGGAGGCGCTGGCACGTCCCACCATCGGGCATCTGGATCCTCGTTTCATCGAACTGATGGATTCCGTGAAAAGCCGCCTGCAACAGGTGTTTCTCACCGGCAATCCCCTGACCATGCCCGTTTCAGCGCCGGGATCCGCCGGCATGGAGACCTGCTTTGTCAATCTCGTTGAGCCGGGCGAGAAGGTCATCGTCTGCATCAATGGCGTTTTCGGCATGCGCATGCGCGAAAACGTCATCCGCTGCGGCGGCGAGGCCATTGTCGTTGAGGGCGAATGGGGCCGGGCGGTGGATCCCGAGGCGGTGAAAGAGGTTTTAGATGCCCATCCGGATGCCCGCCATCTCGCCTTTGTTCATGCCGAAACATCCACGGGCGCCCGCTCCGATGCCGAGACGCTTTGCGCTCTTGCGCGCGAGCATGAGTGCTACACCATTATCGATACGGTGACGTCTCTCGGCGGCATCCCCGTGCGCGTGGATGACTGGGGGGCGGATGCCGTTTATTCCGGAACCCAGAAGTGCCTCTCCGCCCCGCCCGGCCTTTCGCCGGTCACCTTCTCCGAGCGCGCGGTGGAAAAGGTGCGCCAGCGCAAGACCCCGGTGCAGAGCTGGTTTCTCGATCTTTCTCTCGTCATGAACTACTGGGGCGAGGGGGCAAGCCGCGCCTATCATCATACTGCGCCCGTTAACGCCCTCTACGGCCTGCATGAGGCGCTCGGCATCCTCCTCGAGGAAGGGCTGGAAAACGCCTGGCGCCGCCATGCCCTGCATCATGAGGCCTTGAAAGCGGGGCTTGAGGCCATGGGTCTGCGCTATGTGGTGCCGGAAGAGGAGCGCCTGCCCCAGCTCAATGCCGTGTGGATTCCGGAAGGGGTGGATGATGCCGCCGTTCGCCGCCGCCTGCTTGAGGATTTCGGCCTTGAGATCGGCGCCGGTCTTGGCGATTTCGCCGGCCGCGTCTGGCGCATCGGGCTCATGGGGCATTCCTGCAATCGCCGCAACGTCCTTTTCTGCCTTTCCGCACTGGAAAGCGTCCTTGCGCAGATGCAGGCGCCCATTGAAACCGGAGTGGCCGTGGAGGCGGCCATGGCGGCTTATGCGGATGCTTAAGGGCGATTATGAATTTTTCTCCCTCTCCATGACGCGGGTGTCATCCACGGGCCGCTCGGCGAAGGTGATGCGCACGCCGAGCCCGCCCAGGGGCGCCCGATAGAGGGAGAGATCATAGCCATAGGAATCAATGACTTCGCGGACGATGGCCATGCCCAGCCCTGTGCCCTGCACGCTTTCGTCCAGCCGCTTGCCCCGCTTGAACACGTCGGCATATTTCTCCTCCGGAATGCCGGGGCCATCATCCTCGATGCGGATGAGGGCCACATCCCTATGGTCGCCTTCCCATGTTGCCAGAACCGAAACCTGCTTGCGCGCCCATTTGCAGGCATTCTCGAGCAGATTGCCGAACAGCTCGAGAAAATCACCCCGCTCCATGGGCACCTTAAACCCTTCCGGCACATCGACATGCCAGTGGATGGGATCATCCGCCCGCATGCCTGAAAGCGCCTGCATCAGGGCCCGGATCTGCTTGCCGGCATCGGTTTGGGGGCGCAGGCCCCGGCGCAAACCGTGAATTTTCGCCCGCGCCAGCTCCCGCTCCACGTGCTGGCGCAACGCCTTGACCTGCGCATGGATTTCCCGCGCTTCTTCCGTAACCCCCTTGCCTTTCAGCCGGCGCGCCTGCGCGGCAAGGATGGACAGGGGCGTTTTCAGGCCATGGGCGAGATCGGATGCCCGCTGCCGGGCCCGCTCCATGTCCCGCTGCTGTGATGTGAGCAGGGCATTGATTTCCTCGATCAAGGGTTTCAGCTCGGAAACGGCATGTCTTTCGCTCAGCATGTCGCGTTGCCCGGCCCGCACGGCCATCACCTCGCGGCGAATGGCTTTCAGCGGTTTCAGCCCCAGCCACACCTGCAAGCCCAGGGCAAAGACGAGCACGCCAAACAGCATGGCGATCCCGAAAAACAGATCCTTGCGGAATTCGCCAACGGCGGTGGCAATCTCGGCATGATCCTGCGCCACCGCCACGAGATAGCGCCTTTCTCCCTCGCCGAGATCAAGCCAGACGGGGCGGATCACGGCATAGAGCGGCTCGCCCTCCGGGCCTTTCAGTGTGTATTCATGAATGGGGCCGTTTCGGGCCATGTCGATATGTAAAGACAGGGCCGCATCCCACAGCGAGCGGGATCGCGCCACCGGCCCCTTCTCGTCATTGACCTGCCAGTAAAGCCCGCTGTAGGGGCGGGAGAAGCGCGGGTCGTTCAAGGGGCGGGAAAGCACGATCCGGCCCTTTGCATCCCGCTTGAGCAAGGCCAGGATCTGGGTGAGGTGATTGTTCAGTTCCTGAAAGACACGGCGCTCCACATGTTGCTCGAACATGTGGGAAAGCTGCCAGCCGAAAAGGGCAAGCGTGCCGATGATCAGCGCCGCCGACAGCAGCAGAAGACGCAGATGCAGCGAACCCCACAGGCGTCTCATGAGCGCCCCTTCTTCGCTTTGCCACCTTCCTCATTCTCACCGGGGCATTCGATGATATACCCATGGCCGCGCCGCGTCTGGATCAGGTCGGTGCCGATCTTGCGCCGCACCCGCCCCACCAGAACATCCAGCGTGTTGGGATTGCGCTCGGCCTCCGCCTCATAGATGTGCTCCATCAGCTCCATGCGCGGCACCACCCGCCCGATGTTATGCAGCAGATAATGCAACAGGCGGTATTCCAGCGGACTTAGGCTTACCGGTCGGCCGTTCAGATGCACGCGTGCGGCGCGTGTATCCAGCATTAGCGGTCCGCAGTGCACAACGGTGCTGGCCACGCCGCGCGAACGCCGGATTAAGGCCCTCAGCCGCGCCAGCAGCTCCTCCATCTCGAAAGGCTTGGCCAGATAGTCATCGGCACCGGCATCCATGCCCTCAACCTTCTCCTGCCAGCTTCCGCGCGCCGTGAGCACGAGAACCGGAAAGGTCCGTCCTTCCCGCCGCCAGTTGCGCAAGACGCTCAAGCCATCGCGTTTCGGCAGGCCGAGATCGAGGATCACCGCGTCGAAATCTTCCGTAAAGCCCAGAAAGTCCGCTTCTTCGCCGTCCGCAACACATTGCGGGACATAGCCGGCCTCCTTCAGGGCCTGGGCGATGTCCTCCGCGATGGCGGTTTCGTCTTCGACGATGAGAATGCGCATCCTTTGCCCCAAGCGTGTGTTCCTCCCCCGTCAGTCCCGTGTTCTGCGCCGGGAGCGGAAATTGACCCGCTTTCTTTTTTCCGCGCGCACCTGAATGTCACGCACACGGCCCCGTTTATCCAGAATGCGCACGACATAGATGCGCCGCGATCCCAAGCGCCGCAGTTTCACATCCAGAATCTTGCCGCCATACCGGGCACGAATGCCGGCGAGAACGCCGGATAACGGCCGCACATCGCCACGACGCCGCTCTGCATAGGCGCGTTCATGATCATCTTCGTCGTCATCCTCCATGTCCCCCATGCCGCCACCATGGCCTCCGCCTCCGCCGCCACCGTCATCATCGCCGCCGTCGTGGTCTCCGCCGCCACCGCCATCGTCACCGCCGCCATGATCACCGCCGCCGTGCCCGCCCCCATCGGGATCGGCTAAGGCTGATGTGACAGCCACGGGAGAGAACGGCAGGACCATCCCGGCGCCAAGAACCAGCAGCAGGGCAATCCTGCGAGACAGGGCGAATATGTGCGGATGATTTTTCGTCATTTTCACGGTGGGTGGTGGAAGGGAAACAGAACCGGCTATGGCGTCTGCCTGCGGGCGGATTGTTCCTGCCTTTGATCCTGACTCTTCCATCCTGTCAGAAACCTGACAAGGGCCGTCATGCTCCTCAAACATCCGAAAACTTAAACTCTCCGCAGGCTCGAGGTCACGAGACCATGAATTTGTAAATGCGCCTCGGGCTTGTGAACCAACGGAAAAGAGACAGTGAAAAGGAGAATGACGATGAAAAAGGCTGTCAGGATGCATTGGCTTTTGCCGTTCGCTGCTGCCGCGATGATTGCGGCGGGTCTTGCTGTTCAGGCCTCCGCCTCTGAGACCATGGAAGAGCAGGGCGTAATGCAGCTTGCCCAGGCGCAGATGCAGACGCAGACCCAGACCCGGCAGCGTGCGAGGGTGAACTTCCGCAGCCGCAGTCAGGCTGCCATGGAAAACATGCAGCGTCGTGGCCGGCATGATGATGATCGTTATGAGCGTCATCGCAATCACGATCATGATCGCATGGACCGGGATGACCGGGGCCACATGGAGCGCGATGATGACCATGACGGAAGAGGGTATGCCGGCGGCTATGGTGGCATGAGTGATGACCATGATGACGATCGCGGCGGCATGGGCGGAGGCGGCGGCGGCATGGGCGGAGGCGGCGGCCATGGCGGCGGTGGCATGGGTGGTGGCGGTGGCCACGGCGGTGATTAAGACTGGATACATTTCCTCCAAGGCGGGCCCGGCACGGTGCCGGGCCTTTTTCATATGCGCAATCCGTGCGCTCGTGAAATCACGGCGCATTTTTTCTGCCTGCGACGGAATTCTCCCGGCCTCTGCGTAGTGAAAGGGCGAGGCAGGCCAAAGGCCGTCTCATCGCTGCGGGGCTGGAACCAATATGAACCGTTCAGGAGAGAAGACCATGAAGCTGAACCATGTGCGCAAGATCGTCGGAATGTCTCTGATAGCGGGCATTGTTGCCGCCGGTGTTGGCGCAGCCCAGGCCCATGATGGCAGGGGGCCGCATGCCGGCGCCATCATGCTGAAGAAGCTGGATGCCAATGGCGATGGTGTGATCACCAGGGAAGAGTTCGCTGCCGGCAAGGGCAAGCGTTTCGCCCGCCTTGATGCCGATGGCAATGGCAAGGTTACCGTCGCCGAGATCGACAGCGCTGTGACCAGGAAGCTGGAGCGCAAGAAATATCGCCTGCGCTATCGCATGCTTTCCCGCCTTGATGCCGATGGGGATGGTGTGATCACCGCCGATGAGTTCCGCAAGGCGCAGATGCAGCGGTTCAATCGCGCCGATCTCAATGGGGATGGCCGTCTGGACAAAAAGGAGATCGCCACGCTCAAGCGGCGCATGGCCATGATGCGCGCCGGTCAAATGAAGCGCATGCGCAAGATGATGATGCGCATGATGAACCGGATGATGAACCAGGGCGGCATGATGAACGACAGCGGCATGCCTGGCGGAATGCCGGGTGGCATGCCGGGTGGCATGATGAAGGGTGAGGGCGCCGGTCCGGCTCACTGATCGCCCTTCTCTCGGCGCGGGGAGACCACACCCCGCCCCTTTGCAACGGGCTATTGGAGGGAAAAGGCCGATCCATCCTTTTCCCTCCGCCCCGAATGGGTCATGATGGAGCGGAAAGGAAGGGCCCGGGCATGCCCCTGGCGGAAACCGGCAAGCAGGCTGCGAGCTCGGCTCCCTTTTGGGAGCAAAGGCGCGGAGCGAACGACGGCATGAAAGATTCCCTGGCGGATGTGCCGGATGAGGCGCTGATGCGTCGCATTGCTCAGGACCGGGATGCGTCGGCGTTCCGCATTCTTCTCAAGCGGCATATCGGCAGCGTTCGCGCCGTGGCCTGGCGCATGCTGGGCGATGCGGAGGCTGATGATCTGGTCCAGGATGTCTTCCTGCGCATCTGGAACGAGCCGCAGCGCTATCGCGCCGGTGACGGCCGCTTTCCCGCCTGGCTTCACCGTGTTGCCGTCAACGCCGCCATTGACCGGATCCGCCGCAACAAGACACGTCAGGCCGAGGACTTGAGCGAGCTCATGCCGGACGAAAACGCCCCGGACCCGGAGCGACAGGCCATGGACAGTGATCGCGCCCGCAAGGTGCGGGCGGCGGTGGCCCGCCTGCCGGAGCGGCAAAGACAGGCCCTTACCCTTTCGCACGATCTGGGCTACTCGAATGGCGAGATCGCGCGGATGATGAACGTCTCGGTCGAGGCGGTGGAATCGCTTCTCGCCCGGGCAAGACGCAGCCTGCGCAAGGCACTGGCCGACGAGATTGCGGAACTCCTGGACAGAGAGAACGATACGGGGGCGGGGAATTGAGGTTGAGAGATGGACAGAAGCGTCTTTGAAAGATTGCTGGAGGCACACGGGGCGGAGCCGGATCGCTGGCCGCGTGCGGCCCGCGAGGAGGCCTTGCGCCTGTGCGCCAGGGATCCCGAGGCCCGCCACTTGTGGGAGGAGTTTCGCGCGCTGGAGAACGTGCTGGATCATGCCGCCCCCGATCCCGGGCAGGAAGAGGCCTTAATGGACACCATTCTTGGTCAGGCCGGGATTTCTTCTCCGGGCAATGATGAGGCGGAAAGTCATGCAAAACACAGCGATGCGCGCAAAAGTGCCCCTGCGCCCCTCGCCTTCCCGCAAAGGCGGCCATCCCTGGCCAGGGGCGAAAGGGCGCGCCCTGCAAACACGCGCCGGCAAAGGGCGGCAAGGGAAGCGGCCAACGATAATGCGCCCCTTTACCGTTTGCGCTGGATCGCCGCCACGGTGATGCTGGCCGCGCTTATTACCGGGATTTACGTTGGCGCGCAGCTTTCCGCCACGCCCATTGCCACCACCGTGCTCGCCGGCCTGACCGCACGGGAGGACATTCCCGACGATCCCGTCCTCCTGGCAGCGCTGGATGATGAAGATTTGGCAGGACTGATGCAATGAGCACAACGCAGGAAACCAAAGGCGGGCGCTCAGCGCCCCCCTGGCTCTATGTGATCCTGTTTGTTTCCCTGGCCGTGAATCTGCTCATCGCCGGGGCCTTCGGCGCCATGCTCTACATGCATTATGCCGAAAAGCCGCCGGCATGGATGGAGCGCATGGCCATGCGCCACAATCGCCTGCCGGAAAACATGCGCCAGCTTCTTGCCGGCCGCCCCGGCCTTCTCGTGCGCGCCACCTGGGCCACCCTGCGTGTTTTGCCGCCTGAGCGCAAAAAGGCTCTGATGCAGAAGCTCACCCCCCATCGCGAACAGGTGCGCAAGGCCTATGCGGAAGTGGCACGCCTGCGCTTGCGCCTGGTGGAACTGCTGAAGGATGGCAGCCTGGACGAACAGGCCTACGCCGCCCTCATGAAAGACCTGCGCCGTGCCGATCTTATCGCCCGCCGGCACGTCATCGATCTGGCCGATACCTGCATTCGTGCGCTGACCCCCAAGGAGCGGCGCATTTTCGCCCGCAAGCTCAAGCGCCTCGCCGCCAGCGCCCGCGTTCTGCGTCCCTTCCGGGGTTTGCGCGGCTGAGCGATAAACGGCCATGTGACGGACTATAAATCCAAGAAAAAGGCCGGGGCATCAGACCCCGGCCACTTGATGTTTGTCCTTTTGCAGGAAGGTGTCAGCTCTCGTTCTTCAGCGAGGCGTAGTACTCCTGCAGGATCTTCACCACCTCCGGCCGCGAGAACTCCGGCGGGATGTCCTCGCCCGCGGCCAGACGACGGCGCTGCTCGGTGCCGGAGATGAGCACGCGGTCCTCCTTGCCGTGCGGGCAGGTCTTGCCGGAGGCCATGCCCATGCACTTCTTGCAGTAGAAGGTGATGTCCACCTTGAACGGCTTGGTGATCAGCGCGCCCTCCCACAGCTCGTCGAAGATGTGCTGGGCATCGAACGGGCCGTAGTAGTCGCCCACGCCGGCATGGTCGCGGCCCACGATCAGGTGCGAGCAGCCGAAGTTCTGACGGATCACCGCATGCAGCAGCGCCTCGCGCGGACCGGCGTAGCGCATCTCGATGGGATAACCCGCCTGGATCACCGTGCCCGGCACGAAGTAGTTGTCGATCATTGCCTGAATGGCCTTGGTGCGGATCTCGGCCGGAATGTCACCGGGCTTCAGCTTGCCCAGCACCTGGTGAATGAACACGCCGTCTAGCGTCTCCACCGCCAGCTTGGCCAGATACTCATGCGAGCGGTGCATCGGGTTGCGCGTCTGGAACGCCGCCACCTTTGACCAGCCACGCTCCAGGAACATGGCGCGCGATTCCGCCGGGCGAATGAACAGGTCCTTGTACTTCTCGGCATAAATGCCTTCCGACAGCGCCCGCACCTTGCCGGCCAGGTTCACCTCGCCCTGGCCCATCACCTTCTGCACGCCCGGGTGCTCCATGTCCGTGGTGCGGAACACGTGCTGGCACTCGAACTTCTTGTCCTCCTCGGACATCACGTATTTCTCGGAGACCTCCATGATGGCCATGATGGTGTTGGTCTCCGGATCCACGAGCGCGATCTCCTCGCCCTCGGAAATGGAATCGGCGATGTCCTTGTCCACCGGGCAGGTAATCGGGATCGGCCAGAACAGGCCGTCCGTCATCTTCATGTCCTCGCACACGCCCTTCCAGTCGTCACGGGTCATGAAGCCGGTAAGGGGCGTGTAGGCGCCCATGGCGAACATGGAGATGTCCGACACCTCCCGCGAGCTCACCGGCACCTGCTTCAGGTGCTGGGCGCGCTCCAGCTCGGCCTTGCGCTCCACTTCCGGAATGAGCAGCGGCATCACCTCATCGGAGCCGTGCGGTGGAACAAGCTTCGACATGTGATCGTCTCCCTCTTGCAGTGTCATGATCGTGCGGGCCTGCCCGCAATATCCGGGCCTGCTGCGGCCATATGCGGTCAGGCCTCTCTCGGGCGGGTGCTTGCTAGGCGATGCATGGACGTTTTCGTCCCCTCCTTGACCCCCGCCGAAGCCTTGCGTTCTGGCCGGCACCAATTCCTGTGCCGAACGGCTGCGCCGGCCTGCCCCTCATGCAGGACCGGCTTGGAGATACCACCGGATGCGACGAATCTCCATACCGATTTATAAAAAAATGCGCATCAATGAATATGTCCCCTTTTCCCGAAGGCCAAGGCAGGGTATATGGGATCGGCGTCCGTCCGGTTTGCGGGCCTGAAGAGCAACATCGCGGGCGTCATGCGGCTCTTTAAGGCCTTTAAAGCCGGGTGCGGACGAGAAGAGGGAGGCCCGTGCCGGGCACCATGCCGGAACAGGAGGGAGATCCGGAACTTCAGCCCGGCACAGGATGAGAAGACGGCCGTCCGCATTAAAAAGCCTCTTTTCGAACCGCGCTCTTTGCAGGGCGCTCAGGGAAAAAGAGGCCGGTTTTACCGAGGGATGGCCACGCGCATGCAACAAGCAGTATGCGAGCATGCGCAAGACAGAAATGACGGAGGGGACGGGGCACACGGATACGACAGGGATCACCATCCATCATCCGTTTCGGTTCCGTCTGCGCGCGCAAGGCTGAGCCTGTCATCTAAGCGCGGCATGAACGGGCCGCGCCCGTGTTATGCGCTTTCCCCTGTGTCATTTTGCCCCTTCTCGTTCGCGCAGGCTTCGCTAAACAGGTGGCGGACGCAAAGCAAAGCCCGATCTTCGGGCGTGCCGGTGCGGCCAAGTGCCGCGGGGCGCGTTGCGGAGTGTGAGCTCAACCCGTTCATGACCTTTGTGGAAAGAAGAGGGACCATGGCACAGGACGGACCGCACAGCCAGACCATTGCCGTCATCGGTGGCGGCATTGCGGGGCTGACGGCGGCGCTGGAAGCCGCCGAGACCGGCTACGACGTCATCCTGATCGAGAAGGAGCCGGCCCTGGGCGGGCGCGTGACCCGTCTCAACAGGTATTTCCCGAAATTCTGCCATCCCACCTGCGGCCTGGAGATCAACTATCAGCGCCTGCGCAAGAATCCGCGGGTGAAGGTGCTGACCATGCACGAGGTGGTGGCCGTGGATGGCGAGAAGGGCAACTACACCATCACGGCGAAGAAGCTGCCCCGCTTCGTCAATGAGAAGTGCACCGCCTGCGGCGAATGCGGCAAGGTGTGCGAGACCGAGATCGACGATCCCTACAACTACGGCATGAGCAAGGTGAAGGCCGCGCGCCTGCCCCATGAGCATGCCTGGCCGATGCGCTATGTCATCGATCCGGTCGTGAAAGGCACCGATGATCAGAAGCGCATCGAGGAGGCCTGCAAATACGGCGCCGTTGATTTCTCCGAGGAGGAGGAAGAGGTCACCATCAACGCCGGCGCCATTGTCTGGGCCACGGGCTGGCGTCCCTATGATGCCCGCAAGCTGGAAACCTATCACTACGATTCCAGCCCGGACATCATCAACAACGTGGAGATGGAGCGCCTGGCCAATCATGACGGCCCCACCGGCGGCAAGGTGGTGCGTCCGTCCAACGGCGAGCCGGCCAAGAAGGTGGCGCTCATTCAGTGCGCGGGCTCGCGCGACGTCAACCATCTCCCCTACTGCTCCATGATTTGCTGTCTGGCGTCGCTAAAGCACGCCGCCTATGTGCTGGAGCAGTACGAGGACGCGGAAGTGCACATGTACTACATAGACATCCGCGCTCACGACAAGATGCAGACCTTCTACGAGCGCCTGAAGGTTGATCCGCGTCTGAAGTTCATCAAGTCCAAGCCCGCCGAAATCGGCCTCGGCGAGGATGGCCGCCCCTATGTGAAGGGCGAGCGCACGATCGATCGTGAGCTCTACTGCGAGAGCTACGATCTCGTCGTGCTGGCCACCGGCATGGAACCCGAGGCGAAGGGAGTGGATATCAAGGGCGACGTCGTCAAGGACGAGGACGGCTTCGTGCTCGCGCTGGAGGGCGAGGACGGCGGTCAGTTCTCCTGCGGCGTTGCGGCCGGTCCCTTTGACGTGGCGCTGTCCACCATGTCGGGCACGGCGGCGGCATTGAAGGCAATTCAGGCAGTGGGAGCCAGGTAAGGACAATGTCGGACGACATCAAGATCGGAATTTACCTGTGTGAGGGCTGCGGCATCGCCGAGGCCGTCAACATGGACGAGCTGGAGCAGGCGGTGGCCAACCAGTATCAGGTGGCCAAGTGCCAGCGGCATGCCGCTTTCTGCTCCGACGAGGGGCGCGCCGTCATCGAGAAGGATGTCAAGGACGGCGAGGTCAACCGCGTGCTGGTGGCGGCCTGTTCGCATCGCGTGATGACGGACCGCTTCAATTTCGACGGCGCCGCCACTGTCCGCGCCAATTTGCGCGAGCAGGTGGCCTGGACACAGCCGCCTCAGGATGAGGATACCCAGGCTTTCGCCAAGGACAACGTGCTGATGGGCATCGCACAGGCCCGCACCTGCGACCTGCCCGAGCCGCACGAGAACGTGGTGAAGTCCGAGAAGATCCTTGTCGTCGGCGGCGGCATCTCCGGCCTCACCGCCGCGCTTGAGGCGGCCCGCGCCGGCCATGAGGTCACCCTCGTGGAGAAGACCGACCAGCTCGGCGGCTGGACGCGGAAGTGGAGCAAGCTCATCCCCTCCCGTCCGCCCTATCGCGGCCTGATCGACAATCCCATCGAGGACATCATCAAGGCCGTGGAGGAGAACGACAAGATCACCGTCATGCTCAACACGCTGGTGAGCAAGACCAGCGGCGAGCCGGGCGAGTTCTCCGTCACCCTCTCTCAGGGCGGCAACGAGACGGAGGATGTCTTCGGTTCCATCGTCGTCGCCACCGGCTGGCGCATGCCGGACGACATGACGCCCTATGAAAAGTATGGCCTGGGCAAGATCGGCAACGTCATCTCCGGCGTCGACTTTGAGGAAGTGCTCAAGAACGGCCTGGAGCACGAGGGCAAGAAGCTCAACACCATCGCCATCATCATTCCCTGCGAATCCGAGGCCATGCCCTATACCTCCGGCGTGGCCGACCGCATCGCCATCAAGCAGGCCATTCAGGTGATGGATGCCGATCCCTCGGCCATGGTCTACGTGCTGCATGACAACCTGCGTGCCCATGGCCAGGCCGAGGAGCTCTATCGCGAGGCCCAGGAGAAGGGCGTGGTCTTCATGAAGGCCATGGTCAAGTCCGCCTCCGAGGGCCCGGAGCTCGTCATTGATGATCTCCTCCTGGGGCGCGAGGCCACGCTCACCGGCCTGGATGCGGTGGTGGTGCAGACGGGCATGATGCCCAATTCCACCAATCCGGACCTGCCCATGGCCGAAAAAGGCAACGAGTTCCTCTGCGATGACGTCAATCCGCGCGTGCCCATCACCATCAACGGCCAGCCGGCCGGTGATGGCGACGAGGTGAAGGCCGAGGCCGCCGGTGACGGCGAGGAAGCTTCTGCGGTCACGCCGGATTGCGATCCGGAGAACCCGCCGCTGCCTGGCGGTCCCATCCTGAACCTTCAGTATCGTCAGGGGCCGCACATCCCCATCCTCTACAATGGCTTCATCGACAGCCATTACATCTGCTTCCCCTATGAGACGCGCCGCACCGGCATCTACGTCTGCGGTGCCGTGCGCAAGCCCATGACCACGGCGGAAGCGAAGGAGGATGCGGCGGGTGCCGTGCTGAAGGCCAAGCAGGCCATCAACCTCGTCAAGGAAAGCCGTGCCACGCATCCGCGCGTGGGCGATCTTTCCTACCCGCACTTCGGGCTGGACATCTGCACCAAGTGCCGGCGCTGCACGGTGGAGTGTCCCTTCGGCGCCATCGACGAGAACGAGGAAGGATATCCCAAGCTCAATCCCTCGCGCTGCCGCCGTTGCGGAACCTGCATGGGCGCCTGCCCGGTGCGCACCATCTCGTTCAAGAACTATTCGCCCAACATGGTGGCGGAGATGATCGAGGCGGTGGAGCAGCCCGATCCGTTTGACGAAAAACCGCGCATCATGGTTTTCGCCTGTGAGAACGATGCCTATCCCGCCCTTGACATGGCCGGCATCAACAGGCGTGAAATCAACAAGTACATGCGCTTCATCCCGGTCCGCTGCCTCGGCTCGGTGACGCTCATGTGGGTGTCGCACGCGCTTGAGAAAGGCTACGACGGCGTGATGCTGATGGGCTGCAAGTCCGGCGATGACTATCAGTGCCACTTCGTGAAAGGCTCGGCCATCGCCAAGGAGCGCATCGGCAAGGTGGAAGAGACCCTGCGCAATCTGATGCTGGAGCCGGAGCGCGTCTCCTTCGAGGAGGTCTCCATCGCCGATTCCAAGCGCGTGGTCGAGCTGCTCGACCAGTTCGGCGAGCAGATCAAGGGCATCGGGCTCAATCCGTTCAAGGGGTTCTGACATGACGGCAGTTCCGACACCCTCCCGCACCTATGACCTCTCCTTTGCCCGCTGGGTCAGGGAGAACGTCGAAGGTGGCGACAAGCTGAACATGTGCATGCAGTGCGGCATGTGCTCCGGCTCCTGCCCCAATGGTCAGGAGATGGACAATGGTCCGCGCAAGCTGTTCATGATGGTCCGCGCCGGTTTGAAGGACGAGGTGCTCTCCTCTTCCACCCTGTGGGAGTGCACCTCCTGCTATCGCTGCTATGTGCGCTGCCCGCGCGGAATTCCTGTCACCACCATCGTGCAGCATCTTGCGGCGCTGGCGGCCAAGGAGGGCTACGCGCCGAAGAACAAGGTGGAGAACTACTTCTTCTCCAAGGCCTTCTGGTGGTCGGCCGAAAGCTTCGGCAAGACCGATGAGCGCCTTGTCACCATGAAGTACTTCTTCTCCTTCGGCTTCGGCGAGGGCATCCGCAAGGCCCTGGACAATCTCAAGATTGCCCTGGGCATGATCAAGGCCGGGCGCATGCATATCGGCCTGCCGCACACCATTAAGAACAAGAGCCAGCTCAAGGCGATGATCGCCAAGGCCAAGGAACTCGAGCAGAAGGGCTGAAGACGCCATGAGCGAAAAGATGAAGTTCACCTACTATCCGGGCTGCAGCTCGGAAGCCACCGGCAGGCATCTCGACGAATCCACCCGCGCCGTCTTTCCCGAGCTCGGCATCGAGGTGGAGGACATCGAGGACTGGAACTGTTGCGGCGCGTCCGTGGGCCACATCGGCGGCGGCCCTCTGCCGCAGCTGGCCCTGAACGCGCGCAACCTTGCCAACGCCAAGAAGCGTGGCAATGAGCACGTGTTCACCTCCTGCGCCGCCTGCTATCTCAACACGCACCGCAACAACCTCGCCATCCGCGACAACGAGAAGAAGCGGCAGGCCGCTGCCGAAATTCTCAAGGCCGGCGGTGAGGAGCCCTATGAGGGCGATCTGAAGGTGCACCATGCCATGGAGGTGCTCGTCAACTTCGTCGGCATGGACAAGGTCAAGGAGCGCGTCACCAATCCCCTGAAGGGTCTGAAGGTGGCCGGCTGGGTTGGCTGCCAGACGGTGCGCCCCTTTGCCGAGACCGACGATGGCGGCCATTACGACACCTATGAGGATCCGCACTTCCTCGACGACATCACCGAGGCCTGCGGTGCCGAGGCCGTGGACTACAAGCCCAAGACCAACTGCTGCGGCGGCTCCGTGGCGGTGATGAAGCCGGAAAAGACGCTGCACCTGATGAAGCTGCTGCTTGAAGAGGCAGAAAAGGCCGGTGCTGATGTCATTTCCACGCCGTGCCCGCTGTGCCAGACCAACCTGGAGATGTATCAGGAGGCCATCAACAAGAAGTATGGCACCAACTTCAACATCCCGGTGGTCTTCCCGCAGCAGCTCATGGCCGTCGCCTTCGGCATGGATCCGGTAAAGGATGCCGCCCTGCACCGAAACACCATCCGTGCCGAAAAGCTGGAGAAAATGGCCAAGAAGTGAACCGGTCCTGAAAAGGCACCATCATTCATTCAGGCTTTCACTAGGCAAAAGGGCTCGCCATATCTAAATGGCGGGCCCTTTTTCATGCCAGCGGCAAAAATCATCAAGGGGCTAACACGTCGGATTTTCTGAGGACACGCCCTGACAACGACTGAGCTCCAGCAAACGCGCCCTGCGAAACACCGCATGGCCCATGCGATCAGCCCGAATGTTTGCCGCGTTCGGGTTTTTCTTGCCTGTGCGTAATATGGTGAATAATATCGAAATATATGAATATGAGAGCCGCTTGCAGCCCGTGGCAGGTGGGGGCGCGGGGCTGTGGGATCACACACCCGGTCAATACAGGAAAACGAGACCGTCCGGGCCGAGATCCAATCCATGCACAAAAGGCTCTCTGTTTGCGCCGGAGCCAGCCGGCGCTATCCGAAGCCAGGAAAGAGGAGGAGGGGAAACCGATGAAGGTCCGCGAATTTCTGGAGCAGAACCAGCCAAAGATCATCACCTGCCGGCGCGCCGATACCTTGCAGGCCGCGGCCAGCCTGCTCTATTCCAACAAGATCGGCGCCATGCCGGTGGTAGACAGCTCCGGCAATCTCGTTGGTGTGCTTTCAGAACGTGACATTGTTTCGGCCCTTTCCCAGCGCCCGCATGAGCTGATGAAATTGCGCGTGCGTGATGTCATGTCCTCGCCAGCCGTCACCTGCCAGGCGGAGGACGACATGTGTGATGCCATGCGGGTCATGCTCAATCACAAGTTCCGCCATTTGCCCGTGGTGGACGCAAGGGGCCAGCTGCGGGGCATGCTTTCCATCCGCGATTGCCTCGCCATGCAGCTGAGGGACAAGGAGCTGGAGGCCAACGTCCTGCGCGACAGCTTCATCGCCGCCCGCTTCTCTTAAAAACCCACGCTTCATAAAGGCGGCATGCATGAGAAAAAAGAGGCGGCCTTGCATCATCTTTGGCAAGGCCGCTTCTGTCATGTGTAATGGTGAAACAGGACTCGATCACAGGATAGGCGAGAAAACCCCGCTTTTGGCCTGCAAGATTTGCGGCTTCAAGCCGCCGGCAGAGCCGGTCGCTGCGGCTGATCCTGTGCCGCATCCGGCGCGCTGGTCTGGTCCTTGATCTGTTTCAGTTCCTTTTCCAGATCGTCCTTCATGTCTTTCAGACGCGCAAGCTCGCGTTCGGCATGCCGCGCCCGCGCCCGGTAACGCCCCTGTTTCAGCCAGGTGGCGATACCGCCGGCGAGAAGCCCCAGAAAGATCCCGGCGAAGAACACCACCCACAGCGGCACGTTCAGTGAATAAAGCGGCGTTTCAGGCGTAATGGGATCAAAGGAGACGGTCACCCGCTGCCGGTTGGCCAGTGCCAGCGCCGCCAGGATAATGAAAATCGGAATCCCGATGAGAAAGGAGATAAGCCGTCGCATGATCCTTGGTCTCGCCCCCGTCAGCCTCAGTGCATGATTCAGATATCCACCGGCAAAGCCTCGCTGATGTCGACCTGATTACGCCTGCCATCTCCGCAAAGACACACAAGCACCAGATCACGCGCCACCCCAAAGGGCGGATGAGGGCCTGAAGGCCAATTTCAACGGTCAATCTGCGGATTGCCCTGATTGAGGCGCTGGCGCAGCTCCTTGCCCGCCTTGAAATGCGGCACTTTCTTCTCACCCACTTCCACAGGTTCGCCCGTGCGCGGATTGCGGGCGATGCGCGCCTTGCGATAACGCACGGAAAAGGCGCCAAACCCGCGCAGCTCCACGCGGTTGTCCTCAGCCAGCGCCCGCGTGATCTCATTGAGGATCGTGTTCACGATCCGCTCCACATCGCGGTGATACAGATGCGGGTTACGTTTGGCGATACGTTGAATCAGCTCTGATTTGATCATTGTGAGCCCCTCGCCTGATACTGCAATCGAGGGTGCCAGAGCGCCAGCAGGCCGTCAAGCGCTAAGCCCTGCGAAAATTGCCCGCGTTCCAGCACCGCATCAAACCCGAAAAACTTGGCCCCCCATTGAATCAGCGAAAAGCCAAGCCCCAGCTCTTCCGGGAGCTTCTTGGGCTTGCGTTCCACGATCTTGAGAGAATCCTTCAGCCCCTTTTCCTTCACCAGCCAGTCCTTGGCCGCCTCTTCATCGCCAATGGCATCGATCAGACCCTTGCTCCTGGCATCCTTGCCGAGATAGACGCGCCCGTCCGCCAGCTTGAGAACAGCATCACGATCAAGCCCGCGCCGCTTAGCCACAAGAGCGACAAACCAGTCATAGGACTGCCGCACCAGCTCCTCGGTAACACGCTTCGCTTCAGGGGTGAGCGGTTCAAAGGGATTGGGCTGCGCCTTGAGCGGCCCGGATTTCAGCGTGTTCATCTTCACGCCAAGCTTGGACAGCAGATCATGAACCTCCGCCCACTGGAAAATGACACCAATGGAACCGGTGATCGTATTCTCCCGCGCATAGATGCGATCAGCGGCAATGGCCGTAATGTAGCCGCCCGAGGCCGCCACCGAGTCCATCACCGCCACCACCGGCTTCTTGGCCGCGATCTGACGCAGTTTGTGAAAGACGGCTTCCGATCCCACCGTGGTGCCGCCCGGGCTGTCAATGCGCACGATCACGGCCTTGACCTTCTTCGATTTTTTCAGCGAATCGAGAAGATCGAGCAGACGCTGATTGCCCGTGATCAGCCCGCTGATGCGCACGCGCGCGATATGTTCGCCAAAGCCGCCGTCTGTTTTCTCCCAGAACAGGGCCGCCACGGCAGCGACAATGGCCACGATGGCCAGTGTGCGCCACAGGCTGAGCTTCCGTCGCAACCGCCTGAAGGCGGCCAAGGTATCGGCTGTAAAGGTTCCCCCGGTCATGAATGCCTCGATGTCCTGCTTGGGGCCCGGTGCCTGCGCCCTAAAACGCACTGGGAATGACCTGCGCTATCCGGGCCGAACCGAAACGTCGCTTCCAGCTTGTCGTCGTTCTAGGGGAATGGCCTCTTTCCGCGCCGTCGTCAAGAAGGCGCCCGATCGCCTGCGGCCCGACAAGGCCCCGCCCCCTGCACTGCGGGCAGCCCGCCACTGCCGCATAAGAGCCGGAATGAAGACACCGAAAAACAAAAGAGCGGAAAGGCAGCTTCTTGCGCCCTTCCGCTCCATGAATGTGACCGGGACTAAAGGCGGGAGGATTACTTCTCCTCGTCGTCCTTCTTGTCCTCTTCGCCGCCCTTTTCCTTCTTCTCCAGGGCCGCCTTGAGGATCTCGCCGAGAGAAGCGCCGGCCGCCGTGGAACCAAACTGCTCCAGCGCCTTCTTCTCCTCCTCGATCTCCAGGGCCTTGATGGAGAGGCCGACCTTCTGGTTGGCGCGATCGATGGAGACCACCTTGGCATCGACCTTCTCGCCGGGGGCGAAGCGCTCCGGCCGCTGCTCGGAGCGATCCTTGGCCAGATCAGCGCGGCGGATGAAGGTGGTGATGTCGCTGCCGACGATCTTCACCTCAATGCCGTTGTCCTTCACCTCCACCACTTCCGCGGTGACGGTATCGCCCTTCTTGATGCCAAGCTTGGCCAGCGGCTCACCCTCGAGCTGCTTGATGCCGAGCGAGATGCGCTCCTTGGCGCGGTCCACGCCCAGCACCACCGCCTTGACCACATCGCCCTTCTTGTAGTCCTTGATGGCTTCCTCGCCCGGGCGGTTCCAGTCGAGATCGGAGAGGTGGACCATGCCGTCCACGTCGCCCTCCAGGCCGATGAACATGCCGAATTCGGTGATGTTCTTGATCTCGCCTTCCACCACCGTACCGGGCGGATAGCGCTCCTCGAAGGTGTCCCAGGGGTTCTCCTGCGTCTGCTTCAGGCCCAGCGAGATGCGGCGCCGCTGCGGATCCACGTCCAGCACCTGCACCTCGATCTCCTGGGATGTGGAGAGGATCTTGCCCGGATGCACGTTCTTCTTCGTCCAGCTCATCTCGGAGACGTGCACCAGGCCTTCCACACCGTCCTCCAGCTCCACGAAGGCGCCATAGTCGGTGATGTTGGTCACCCGGCCCTTCACACGGGAACCGACCGGATACTTCTCTTCCACGTTCTTCCACGGATCCTCCTGCAGCTGCTTCATGCCCAGGGAGATCCGCATGGTCTCGGGATTGATCTTGGTGATCTGGACCTTGACCGTATCACCCACCGAGAGGATGTCGGACGGATGGCCGACGCGCTTCCAGCTCATGTCGGTGACATGCAGCAGGCCGTCGATGCCGCCCAGATCCACGAAGGCGCCATAATCGGTGATGTTCTTGACCACGCCTTCGACCACATCGCCTTCCTTGAGGTTCTTCACAAGCTCCGCACGCTGCTCCGCGCGGCTCTCCTCGAGGATGGCACGGCGCGACACCACGATGTTGCCGCGGCGGCGGTCCATCTTGAGGATCTTGAAGGGCTGATCGACGTTGAGCAGGGGCGTGACGTCCCGCAGCGGCCGGATATCCACCTGCGAGCCCGGCAGGAAGGCCACCGCACCGCCAAGATCCACGGTGAAGCCGCCCTTCACCCGGCCGAAGATCTGGCCCGTAACCGGCTCGCCCTTCTCGTAGGCCTTCTCCAGGCGTTCCCACGCCTCCTCGCGGCGCGCCTTCTCGCGGGAGAGTACCGCCTCGCCCAGGGCGTTCTCGATGCGCTCCAGATAGACCTCCACCTCGTCGCCGACCTTGATCTCCTCGCCGGCGTTGGTGAATTCCTTCAGGGGAACGCGGCCTTCCGTCTTCAGGCCGACGTCGATGATGGCGTAATCGTTCTCGATGGCCACCACCTTGCCCTTCACCACCTGGCCTTCCGCCGGCATGGAGGCAAGGTAGGATTCCTCGAGAAGTTTGGCGAATTCATCGCGGCTGGGGGTTGCGCTTTCGGTCGCTTCGGTCATTGAGTCTCTTTCCTTTCTCGACAAACGAATGGGGTTGGCCCGCGGCAATATCCGCAGGACGTCCCGCAGCCCGTCAGGGCCCATAATGGCGCATGAGAAGGCTGCGGGCGGTTTCTGACCCGTTTCGTTCGCTTCTCCTTCGAGGGCGCTGCCTCTCTTCCGGCCGTCCGGGCCGCGGGCGGATCGAGGCGGGCATCCCTCCCGTTCAACACGAAAAGGCCCCGCCCGGCAGGCATCGCTCAGCCCTGCCGATCGGAACCCCGTTTCAGATGCGCGTCGATGATGCGGCGCGCTGCCCGGAATGCGGCTTCTATATCCAATTCCGAGGTGTCCAGCAAGTGGGCATCCTCCGCCGGGCGCAGCGGGGCATCCGCCCGGTTCATGTCCCGTTCATCGCGCTCCCGGACCTGTTGCAGAATTTGCTCGAAGGCCACCTCTTCGCCCCGCTCCTTCAGCTCCAGCCAGCGGCGTTTTGCTCGCACTTCCGGCGATGCGGTAACAAACAGCTTCACATCGGCATCAGGGCAGACCACCGTGCCGATGTCGCGCCCGTCCAGAACCGCGCCGGGCGGCGTTGCGGCAAAGCGGCGCTGATAATCGAGAAGCGCCGCCCGAACCCCCGGCATCGCCGCCACCTTGGACGCGGCCACACCCGTTCCCGCCGAGCGCAGGTCGGGATGGGAAAGGATGCGCTGATCCAGTTGCCGCGCCGCTTCCTCGGCGGCCTGCTCATCCTCGATATCGGCGCCGGCCAGCAGCAGCGAGAGCGCCACCGCCCGATACAGCGCTCCGGTATCGAGAAAGCGCAAGCCATAATGTTCGGCCAGTTTCCGCGCCAGCGTGCCCTTGCCGGCCGCGGCCGGCCCGTCAATGGCGATGATCATGTTTTTCAAGCCTCCGCCCCCTGTTGCGGTTCAGAAATGCGCGCGCCCAGGGAACGCATCAGCGAGACGAACGCGGGAAACGATGTGGCGATCATCGCCGCATCGTTAACCGTCACCGGCGCGCGGCTGACCAGGCCCAGCACGAGAAAGGCCATGGCGATGCGATGATCCATGTGGGTTTCTATGCAGGCCCCGCCGGGAATGCACCCGCCTATGCCGTCCACCTCCATCCAGTCCTCACCGGTGCGCACGGTCACGCCACAGGCGGCAAGGCCCGCCGCCATGGCCGCGATGCGATCGGATTCCTTCACCCGCAGCTCGCCGATGCCCTCCATGCGCGTCACTCCGTGGGCATGGGCCGCGATCGCCGCAAGAATGGGATATTCATCGATCATCGACGGCGCCCGCTCCGCCGGCACCACGATACCTTCGAGCCGGCTGGTGGAGGCCTCGAGATCGCCGACAATCTCGCCCCCCTCCTGCCGGGGGTTCAGGATGCGGATTTCCGCTCCCATCTCGTGCAGGGTCTGAATGAGTCCCGTGCGCGTGGGATTGAGCAGCACGTTGCGGATGGTCACGCGGCTGTCCGGACACATCAGCGCCGCCGCCAGCGGAAAGGCCGCCGATGAGGGATCGCCGGGCACGTGAATGTCGCAGGCGTGAAGTTCTTTTTCGCCGCGCACGGTGATGCGCCGGCCCTCCTCGCCGAAGTCCTCGCGAATGTCAGCACCAAAGGCCTTCAGCATCTTTTCTGTGTGATCCCGCGTCGCCACCGGCTCGATCACCGTGGTCTCCCCCGGCGTATTGAGCGCGGCTAGCAGAATGGCCGACTTCACCTGGGCGGACGGCACCGGCAGGGTATAGGTTATGGGCACCGGGTCCTTCGCCCCGATGATGCGCATGGGCAGTGTCCCGCCCGGCGCGGTGTCGATTCTGGCGCCGAAAAGTTCAAGCGGGGTGACGATGCGCCCCATCGGCCGCCGCGAGAGGGAAGCATCTCCCGTCATGATCGTCTTGATTGGGGTGGTGGCAACAAGCCCCGCCACCAGGCGCACGCCCGTGCCCGAATTGCCGAAATCGATACTGCCCTCAGGCTGGGCATAGCCGCCAATACCTGTGCCGGAGACGGTCCACGTGCCGTCGGCATCGCGCTCCAGATGCGCACCGAGCGCCGCCATCGCCTGAACCGTGTGAATGACATCGGCCGATTCCAGAAGCCCGCTGATGCGGCTTTCTCCGATGGCCGTCGCCGCCAGCATGACGGCACGATGGGAAATGGACTTGTCCCCTGGCACGCGCACTGTGCCGGAAAGGCTGTGTGAAAACTGACTGACGAGCGGTTGCGCCATGAAAGATCGTCCTTGAAGCCTGTTTGGGCGGATGTGCCTGTTGCCTTGCGAGGGCCAGTAGCACAAGTGCCTGTTCCCTGTCACCGGCCTTGCCGGTGCGCCGTCTTGTCTTGAATGCAAAAGACATGGCAGCCTGCAGCGATAATAAGAAAAACCGGCTTCCGTAAGAGGTGGCAGGAAAGAGGCGAAAACGCATGCCACAGCGCCAGGAGAGAATGTCGGCATCCCCATGGGAAACCCCGGCGGTGCTTAATGCGCGGCATCACTGGCGCCGGGCGCGCATAGGCATGGCCCTGTGTGCGCTGGCCATGGCCGTTTTCGCTGTTCAGGATGCCTTCACGCGCTATCTCGTGGCTTCGGTTTCGCCCTGGCAGATCATGGCGGTGCGCCTGTGGGCCTTCGCGCTTGGCGCCCTGTTCTATGCCGCCTGGCGGGGGCGGCTCTTTGCGGTCCTGAAGCCGCAGCGCCCATGGCTGCAGATGGCCCGTGCCGCCTTCTCCGCCTTCGAGATGGTTACCGTCGCCATGGCCTTGAAAGCGCTCGGCCTTGCTGAAACCCACGCCCTTTTCGCCATTTTTCCCATTCTCGCCGCGCTCATGGCCGTGCCCGTGCTTGGCGAGCGGCTGAACCGTCACCGGCTGCTTGCCACCGTCATCGGCTTTGCCGGCGCGCTGCTTATCCTGCGCCCGTCGGTGCATGCCGCCCTGCGCCCGGGGGCGGCGCTTGCCCTGCTGGCGGCTGCCCTTTTCGCCGCCTATCAGGTGGCCGGCCGCCTTGCCGCCCGTGATGATGACTATCTCACCGCCATCGTGCAGATCTCAACAATCGGCGCCGTCATCCTCACGCCCTTTGGCCTCTCCGCCTGGCAGAACCTGCTCCCCTGGCAATGGGCCATCGTTGCCGCCATTTCCGTGCTCGCCATCCTCGCCCATCTCCTGCTGGTGAAGGCGCTGGAATTCGCCGAGGCCATTCAGCTGCAGCCTTTCAACTATTTCCTGCTCCTCTTCGCCCTGATCATCGGCACGCTGTGGTTTGGCGAGCGGCCGCCCGTTACCTCATGGCTCGGGGCCGGTCTTGTCGTCTCAGGCGGCCTGTTCATGCTCCTGCATGAACGGCACAGGGCCACACGCTCATAATTGAGGCACTCAATGCCTGGGCAGAATGACCGTGCGCTCCCAGGCGCCGTTTTCGCCGACGATGGTGAGCCTTAATTTCGCGCCAGCAAGCGCTGCGGGGTCATCAATCCCGTCCACCGGCAGGAAATAGCGCACGATCATGCCCTCACGCCCGAGAAAGCGCGGATGACAGAAGGAGACGATATCCGGCCCCTCAACGAAAATGTCCGAGTTGGAGCCAAGCCCCACGCCCTTCAGGACCAGCACCAGCTCCGGACGCGTCTTGCCGCGGCGGATGTAGGCCTTCACCACTTCTGGCCCCACATCCGGGTTGGCGGTGGGTACCTCGTAATAGGCCACACGCACCCGGGCGAAGGCCGTATCATCGGAATCGGGTTCGGGCAGGAGCTGTCGCACAAGCTGCGCCTGGGCCGGAATACAGATGTCGCTGCACAGAGCATACGAAAGCTTCACCGAAAGCGTGACCGGCTTTTCAGGATCAGCCGGCACGATGCGCACAGGAAAGATCACATGATCCTTGTAACCAATGGTCTCGCCGAGCTCCGGGTCCTTGTAGCGTTTCGGCGTCGGCCATAAGACCTTGATGTCCTTAACGTTCGTGGAGCCCGAGAAATCGAAGCTGGGCGGCAGGCCGGAATCGCCCGGCACCTTCCAGTAGGTCTTCCAGCCCTTTTTCAGATCGATCTCAATGCCGGCAAGGCGGACATCTTCGCCCATCCACCCGCCATCGAGCAGACGCACCGTGCTGTGATCGAAGCGCACCTCGCGCACCTCTTTCACAGGCGCCTTCGCCCTGGCGGCCCGTGCCTTGAGCGCCAGGGATGCGGGGGCAAGGAAAGAAAGGAGCGCGGTGCCGCTGATACCGCTGAGAAACGTGCGCCTGTGCATGAAGGTGTAATCCCGTTGCCGCATGGAGTGTTTCATGAAGTCTCCAAGAAACCTGCCTCTGGGGTAAGTGGGGCAGGGCAGAATGGCAAGTCAATTCTCCGTCAGGAGGCGTGAGCGACACCGGTTCGTGAAACGGCCTTCTGGTCTGGTGCATGCAAAAGCCCCATATTGTGCTAGGCTTGGCAGCAAGAGCGGCGCAAATCATCAGGAGTTTCGGCCATGCCCAACGAGGCGAAATTCTATGACGGTCAGTTTCTCATCGCCATGCCGGGCATCGGCGATCCGCGTTTTGAGCAGACGGTCATCTACATGTGCGCCCACACCGAGGAAGGCGCCATGGGCATCGTGATCAACCGGCCCATGGAAGATCTGGATTTCGCCACGCTCCTGCACAGGCTGGAAATCGTCCCGGAGGAGAAGGCGCAGGACATCCCCGAGGAGGTGCGTCACACGCCGGTGATGGTCGGCGGCCCGGTGGAGCCGACCCGTGGCTTCGTTCTGCACAGCACCGACTATTTCAATCCGCAGATCACCCTGCCGGTCACACCGCACGTGGGGCTGACCGCCACGCTCGATATCCTGCACGACATGGCCCGCGGCGCCGGGCCGCGTGATGTGCTGATCGCGCTGGGCTATGCCGGCTGGGCGCCGGGGCAGCTGGAATCGGAAATTCAGCAGAACGTCTGGCTCACCTGCGAGGCGGACAGGGACATCCTCTTCCTCTCCCCCGTCGAGACCCGCTATGAGAAGGCCCTGCGCAAGCTGGGCATCGACCCGGGCTTTCTCTCCGCCGATGCCGGCCATGCCTGAGATCGACCTTCCGTAATGAGCACACGGATCCCTTTTTCGGATCGTGAGGTATCTATTTTTTGTCAGCGATCCAGCACCGCGCGGATCTCCACGAGATTGGCCCGCGCCCGCAGGGCATAGAAGCCAAGCGCCGTCAAGTGCGAGGGAAAAAGCAGCCCGTCTTCCGCCCCGTTGGACACAATGAGCGGATCAAGCCCGATGGCCGTGTTCAGGTGATCCTGAAGATTGTCCCAGATATCATCGAGATTGCGCGCGCGCACCACGCCGCTGAAGTCGGCACGCGCCGCCTTGAGAATGGCGGCATAGCCATACAGCTGCCCCAGTGCGAACCAGAACGTGTCATCAGCGCGAAAATCGAACCAGCCGGCATTGGAGGCCTCCGCCCGGTCTTTCAGCCGCGCCGATGTGGCGCCGATGTCCTTGGCCACGCGGTCCACGAATTGCAGCAGGTTGTCGGCGCGGGCATCAAATACGGCCTCGCAGCGCTCCAGCCGGTCATTGAACCGGTGAAAGGCGGCAATCGCGCGCTTGTAATCCGCTGTTGCCGGTGAAGTTATAAGCGGCAGGCGCGCATCAAAGGGATTGAAGATCCAGCGATAGGGATCGACATTCACCGCCGCCCGTGCCGCGCGCAGGTCCACATCCTGCCGCGAGGTGCCGCGCACGCGCCCCAGCGTATCGGCAAGCTCAATGGCGGTAATGATCACCGCCTGCATCACGCCGCGCTGAAAGGCCGCCTTGTTGTCGAAAAAGGGCGTATAGCTCCAGGGAATGCCGAGCAGGCCGAACTTGTAGACGGGCGAGGCCGAAACCCAGCGGTTCCGGTTGATATTGAAATCCACAAGATCGGCGGCCACGGCGACAATGGCGGAGCGGCCGCAGCTTTTCTCCGCACCCTCGGCCCCTTCCTGCGCCATGCCCTGAGGTTTGAGCACGTTTTCGGCAATAAGCGCATCCGCCCGCGCCGGATCGAAATCCCGAATCCAGCCGGTGATCCAGAACAGCCACAGCCAGGAGGCGATGAACGGCGCCAGAATGGCAATGACCACAAGCCGCACGATGGGCGAACGCCCCTGCAAAAATGCGCTCACCCGCCTGAAAGGCCAGGTGATCCACGACAGCAGCAGCCGAAAGAAGGCCCTGATGCGCTCCATGATCCCACCCCCGGTGAAGGCTGCTGCCGCCTTTCTTTCGGCCCGCTGTTTGCGCCAGTCATGAATGCGCCCGATGACCCTGTCCTTGAGCGTTCTGCGCGAACGGCCCGGGCCGTTTTCAGAATTTTCAGAAGAAGAAGGGCCTTCCTCCGGCCGTTTCGTGCCGTTGTTTTCCTGATCGGTCATGGCGCCTTGCCCCCGAAGTTAAAAAGGCTCATCGTTTTTGGATGCGCAAAAAACCTTGCGTCAGGCGCGATCACCGCCCCTTTGGCAGGCCCGCATCATTCAGCGCCATTTTGCGCCGCCGTCAGTTTTCCGGCAAGGGCATCACGGATCAGCTGTTGCGTTTCCTCAATGCCATAGAGCGCGACGAAAGAGCCGAAGCGCGGCCCCTGCGGCTGGCCCAGCAGCACTTCGTAGAGCGTCTTGAACCATGCGCGCAACGGCTCATATCCATGCGCCTTGCCCACCTCATAAACAATGTTCTGGATCTCCTGCGCATCCGCCTCCGCCGGCAGTTCGCCGAGTTTCTCCGCCAGGTCCTCAAGCGCGGCGCGGTCGCGCTCGTCGGGCTCGCGGAAGCGCTTGGTTGGCTTCACGAAGTCCTCGTAATAGTTGATGGCATAATCCATCAGCCGGTCCACTTCCCTGTGCGTCTCCGGCGAGGCGCCGGGGGCATAGCGCGAGACAAAGCCCCACAGCACCTTCTTGTCCTCCGCATGCGCGGCGGAAACAAGGTTCAACAGCAACGAGAAGGTGATGGGCATGTCCACCTGCGGCGGATTGCCCTGATGGATGTGCCAGACCGGGTTGGCGAGCTTCTCCTTAAGATCCTGCTCCGGATACTTGCGCAGGTGGGCGTAATAGTCATCCACATGCTGGGGGATGACATCGAAATACAGCCGCTTGGCCGTCTTCGGCTTGTTGTACATGAACAGCTGCAAGGATTCCTGCGTGCCGTAACGCAGCCATTCCTCGATGGTCAGGCCATTGCCCTTCGATTTGGAAATCTTCTGGCCCTTTTCATCCAGAAACAGTTCATAGATGAAGGTCTCCGGCGGCTGCCCGCCGAGCACGCGCACAATCTTCTCGCCAATGCGCACCGAATCGATAAGGTCCTTGCCAGCCATCTCATAATCCACGCCCAGCGCGTACCAGCGCATGGCCCAGTCCGGCTTCCACTGCAGCTTGCACCTGCCTCCGGTGACGGGCGTTTCATAGGCCTTGCCCGTGTCCGGATCGCGCCAGACGATGGTGCCGGCATCCAGCTTCACCTCCTCCACCGGCACCTGCATGACGATGCCGGTCTCCGGATGGATGGGCAGGAACGGCGCGTAGGTCTTGCGCCGCTCCTCGCCCAGCGTGGGCAGCATGATGGCCATCACCTCGTCGAACTTCTCCAGCATGCGCAACAGCGCCTTATCGAAGCGGCCGGAGGTGTAATAGTCCGTGGACGAGGCAAATTCGTAATCAAAACCAAAAGCGTCGAGGAACTGGCGCAGCTTCTCGTTGTTGTGCGCGCCAAAGCTTTCATGGCAGCCGAAGGGATCCGGCACCTTCGTGAGCGGCTTGCCAAGGTTGGCCTCAAGCAGCTCCGGGTTCGGCACGTTCTCCGGAACTTTCCGCAGGGCGTCCATGTCGTCGGAAAAGCAGATGAGCTTTGTTTTCACATCGGCGATGGTTTCCAGCGCATGGCGCACCATGAGCGTGCGCGCCACCTCGCCGAAGGTGCCGATATGCGGCAGTCCTGAAGGACCGTAACCTGTCTCGAACAACACCGGCTTTTCCGGGTCGCGATCCTTCTGGCGCTCAAGGCGCTTCAAAATCCGCCGCGCTTCCTGAAAGGGCCAGGCCTTGGCTTCCATTGCCGCCTCGCGCAGGGCGGGCAGGGCATCGCTGTTCATGAGTCCTGATCCATGTTTGTCGTTCATGCCGTCTTCATCCGCGCATTTTTCAGCGCGGGGGCTTTGGGTGTTCTGCTAGTAGGCGTGGTGAATGCAAAGATCAAGGTGCATGCCGGGTCTTGAAAATCCTCTCCTGCGCTTCCCGCTTGGCAGATGCCGGCTGGCGGTGCATATAGCCCGGCAAGGTCATCGTTGCGAGCCGGCCGGGCGGAAAGAAGGCATGCCGACATTCTCAAATCCGTCCATCCGGCAAAACAGGAGCGATCAGGGCCATGAGCGAGAAGAAACCGCGCGTCTTTTCCGGGGTGCAACCCACGGGCAACCTGCATCTCGGCAACTATCTCGGCGCCATTCGCCGGTTTGTGGAGCTGCAGAACGACCACGAATGCATCTACTGCGTGGTGGACATGCACGCCATCACCGTCTGGCAGGATCCGGCCGAGCTGACCAGGAACATCCGCGAGGTGGCCGCCGCCTTCATCGCTGCCGGTGTCGATGCCGAACAGCACATCATATTCAATCAATCGCAGGTCTCCGGCCATGCCGAGCTGGCCTGGGTGTTCAACTGCGTGGCCCGCATCGGCTGGCTGAACCGCATGACCCAGTTCAAGGAGAAAGCCGGCAAGAACCGCGAGAAGGCCTCCGTGGGGCTTTATGACTATCCGGTGCTCATGGCCGCGGACATTCTGCTCTATCATGCCGAAAAGGTGCCGGTGGGCGAGGATCAGAAGCAGCATCTAGAGCTGACCCGCGACATCGCCCAGAAGTTCAACAACGACTATGGCCCCCGCATCCGCGAGCTTGGCTTGAACAAGTTCGACGAGGGCTTCTTTCCCCTGCCCGAGCCGGTGATCGCCGGGCCGGCCACGCGCGTGATGTCGTTAAAGGACGGCACCAAGAAGATGTCGAAATCCGATCCTTCGGATCTCTCCCGCATCAATCTTTCCGATGATGCCGATGCCATCGCCAAGAAGATCCGCAAGGCCAAGACGGATCCCCATCCGCTGCCAGAGACCGTGGAAGAGCTGAAAGAGCGCCCCGAAGCCGACAATCTCGTTGGCATCTATGCGGCGCTGGCCGGCATATCCAAGCAGGACGTTCTCAATGAATTCGGCGGCAAGGGCTTTGCCGAGTTCAAGCCGAAGCTGGCGGAGCTGACCGTGGAAACGCTCGCGCCCATCAATGCCGAGATGAAGCGCCTGCTCGCCGATCCCACCCATCTTGATGCCATCCTGAAGAACGGGGCGGAACGCGCCCGTGCCATTGCCGATCCCATCTGGCGCGATGTCAAGGCCATCGTCGGCTTCATTGGCTAAGGATTAGGGCGTGATGCCGCAAACCGTGTAACGCATGAGAGGAGACCGGGGCGATGGCCCTCCTGGCCCGACAGAAAAAGAAGCGCTTTTCCGAGCTTTCGGAGAAGGAGATCCTTGCGCTCGCCATTTCCTCCGAGGAGGACGATGCGCGCATTTACATGACCTTCGCCAGCAAGCTTCAGGAGAACTTCCCGCATTCGGCGCGCATCTTCATGGAAATGGCCCAGGAGGAGCTGCAGCATCGCAAGGCTCTGGAAGACCTCTATCGCAAGAAATTCGGCGACATCATTCCCCTCATTCGCCGTGAGGACGTGATCGGCTTTGTCGAACACGATCCCATCTGGCTTCTTGACGAGCTGGATATTGATCGCGCCCGCCGGCGCGCCGAGGTCATGGAGCTTGAGAATTACCGCTTCTACAAGGCGGCGGCCGAACGCGCCAAGGACCCCGAGGTCAGAAAACTGCTGGAATGGCTCGCCGATGCCGAGCGTCATCATGAATCCCTGGCGGCGCGTTTGGAGCTTGAGCATCTTGATGCCGATGCCAAGCTGGAAGAGGAACAGACCAAGCGGCGTCTGTTCGCCCTGCAGGTGGTGCAGCCGGCCCTGATGGGCCTCATGGACGGTGCCGTCTCTTCCGTCGCGCCGGTGTTTGCCGCCGCCTTTGCCACCCGCAGCTCCTGGGAGACCTTCCTGGTTGGTGCCGCCATGGCCGTAGGCTCCGGCATTTCCATGGGCATTGCCGAGGCCATGTCCGACGATGGCGAGCTCACCGGCCGCGGTCATCCTCTCGTGCGCGGGCTGGCCTCCGGCATCATGACCATGCTGGGCGGCCTTGCCTATGCCCTGCCGTTCCTGATCCCGGATTTCGACACGGCCCTGATGATCGCCATCATCGTCGTTGTCCTGCAGTTGCTCCTGATCGCCTGGATCCGCTGGCGCTTCATGGAAACGCCCTTCTCCCGCGCCTTCATTCAGATCGTCATCGGCGGCCTCATCGTTTTTGCCACCGGCATGCTCATCGGCAGTTCCTGAGGCGGGGGGCTTTGCTTCTTCACCATGCGGCGCCCCTTGCGCTTGACCCGTCAGATCAGGGCCGGTAATCCTTGCGCCATCATCGGCAAGACGGGCGCGTCCGGCCCTTCGGAGTCGGCCGCCGGTCAGGGATTGGGAGACGACAGACATGGTCGAACATGTGACGGAAGCCGAATTCGAGGAGAAGGTTCTCAAGGCGGACAAGCCCGTGCTCGTGGATTTCTGGGCGGAGTGGTGTGCGCCCTGCCGCATGATCGCGCCGTTTCTCGACGAGATCGATGCGGAAATGGGCGACAAGGTGAAGGTGGTGAAGGTCAACATCGACGAACACCCCAACCTCGCCGCCCGTTATGGCGTGCGCGGCATTCCCACCCTCATGATCGTCAAGGACGGCGAGGTCATCTCCCAGCAGGTCGGCGCCGCACCCAAGAGCGCTATTGCTTCCTGGGTGGAAAGCGCCATCGCCAACGCCTGACGAAAAAAATTATCTGCTGCAGAATTCGTGAGGGCCGCGTAATAAACGGTATTGCGCGGCCCTTTTCCTTGCCTGAATGCACCGGGTTATCCGCAACTGAACGAATGGAGATTGCCTGCCGCTTCCGAACGCGGTTTTATGCCGTTGGTGACGGATAAGAGCCCATCGTCCCGGTAACGCTCATGAACGAAGGCGGCCAGCTTCTCATCGTCTGTTCCGACCGCGCCCGCAACGGCAAGACCTTGCTGGCGCGCCTGTTGGCTGACTGGCTGCGCCTGCGGGAGCGGCCGGTTTTCATCATCGATCTGGATGCGCCGGCCTTTCCCCTGGCTGCGCGCTTTGCCGATGCATCGCTTACCGTCGATTTCTCCAACACCATGGGCCGGGTGGCCACCTTTGACGCCATCATGGAACGCACCAACCTTCCCTGCATCGTGGATGTGCCGGCCCGTCATTTCGATGCCTTCGCTGAGGATCTCGAACGGCTTGATCTCTTCACGGAAGCCGCCCGCGCCGGCATGGAGGCCGTGGTTCATTTCCTCATCGACCGCGACCGCGAAAGCCTCGAACACGCCCGCGCCCTGCACACCCTTGCCGAACGGGGCGGCGCCGGTTTTGTGCCCGTGCGCAATGCCGCCATTGGCGATGCCCTGAAGGATGAAGGCGCCGCCCGTCTCTATGTGGACCTGCTGCAGGACGGCGAGATTCTCCTGCCGAAATTTTCCGCGGAAGCCTGGGCCTGGCTGGAAGCATCCGATTTCTCTTTTGCGGACCTCCTGCGCGGACGCTTGCGCGCCCCCAGCAGCCTGCTGGATTTCGAGCTGCAGGATGCTGTCAACGGCGTTTTCGAACAGTTTGAGCGCTTGCGTCTGCGTCTTGACATGGCGGGGCTTAAGGATATGGGCCTCATCTGATCTGAAAAAGTGGACCGGCCGACATGCCGCACCCTTCCTTTCCAGAAAGAGGCGGGCCGTCCTCCTCCCCGCAACGGCGGGGTGATCGCAGACGCTGGCACAAGGGACTGTGGGCCGAAACGGCTGCTGTCTGGATGTTGCGGCTGAAGGGCTGGCGCATTCTCGCCCGTCGTGTGCGCACGCCCGTGGGCGAGGTGGACATCATCGCCCGCCGCCGTCGCACGCTGATTTTCGTCGAGGTCAAATATCGCCCCCGCCATGACGAGGGCATGGCCGCCGTGCGAGCCCATCAGCAGGCGCGCATCGTGCGTGCCGCCCGCTGGTGGCTTGCCCGCCATGCCGATCTCAACACCCTCACTTGTCGATTCGATATCATCGCCGTAAACCGGTTCCTGTGGCCCGTTCATGTCATGGACGCCTTTTCCGAGGACGTCGCGGGAACCGGCATGTGAGGTTCAAGGAGGTGGAAACGACCATGGCCCTGAAAGTTGCGGTGCAGATGGACCCGTTGGAGAGCATCGACATCCGGGGCGATTCCACCTTCGCCCTGATGCTGGAAGCGCAGGCACGCGGCCATTCCCTCTTCGTCTACCAGCCGGAGGCGCTCGCCTATCAGCCGGGCAACATCCGCGCCCGTGGCCGCTGCGTGCTTGTGCGCGACGTGCCCGGCGATCATTTCACCGCCAAGGATCCCGAAGTGATGGATCTCTCCCGCTTCGACGTCATTCTCATGCGGCAGGATCCGCCCTTCGACATGGCCTACATCACCGCCACCCACATTCTCGAACAGCTGCATCCGCGCCCGCTCGTCGTCAACGATCCGCGCGAGGTGCGAAACGCCCCGGAAAAGCTCTTCGTTCTCGAATTCGCCGATCTCACGCCACCGACGCTGATCACCCGCGATCTCGGCGCTCTCATGGACTTCCGCGCCAAACACGGCGATATCATCCTCAAGCCGCTCTATGGTAACGGCGGCGCCGGCGTTTTCCGTCTCACCTCCAACGATGCCAATTTCCTCGCGTTAGTAGAGCTGTTTCAGCAGACCTTTCGCGAGCCCTTCATCGCGCAGAAATATCTCCCGGATGTGCAGGCGGGCGACAAGCGCATCATCCTCATCGATGGCGAAGTGGCCGGCGCCATCAACCGCGTGCCCCAGCCCGGCGAGACCCGCTCCAACATGCATGTCGGCGGACGGCCGGAACCGACGGAACTGACTGATCGCGAAAGGGAAATCTGCGCCCGCATCGGCCCGGAGCTGAAGCGCCGCGGCCTTCTTTTCGTCGGCATTGATGTCATCGGCGGCTGGCTTACCGAGATCAACGTCACCTCGCCCACAGGTATCCGCGAGGTCAAGCGATTCGGCGGCCCGGACATCGCCGCTCTTTTCTGGGATGCCGTGGAAGCACGCCTGAAATCCTGAATGGACAAATACGCCGCCCTGCCTTCCGGACAAGCGCCGGATAGCCGCGGGACATAGCGCGCTTTCTGGCCTTGGGGGTACTTGAAAAGTCAGCTGCGGTAATCGGCGTTGATATCGATATACCGGTGGGTGAGATCGCAGGTCCAGACCGTGGCCTTGCCCGGCCCGGCGCCAACGGCCACGGCAATGTCGATCTCGCGCCCTTTCATGTGTTCGGCCACCGGTGTTTCGTCGTATCCGGGTACCACCGCGCCATTCTCCGTGATGCGAATGCCGCCGATGGAAATGGCAATCTCCTCCTGCCGCACCGGCACGCCCGCCTTGCCCACGGCCATGACGATGCGGCCCCAGTTGGGGTCCTCTCCGGCGATGGCCGTTTTCACCAGCGGTGAATTGGCAATGCTCATGGCGATCCGTTTCGCGCCATCATCGTCAGGCGCGCCGGAAACCCGTACGGTAACAAACTTTTCCGCCCCCTCGCCATCGCGCACGATCTGCCGGGCGAGATCGCCGCAAACGGTGTTCAGGGCTTCGGCGAATGCCGTCAACGCCGGATCCGATGCCTGCAAGCCTTCAAGAAGGGAAGCATCGTTTCCGGCCTTGCCCGTCGCCGCAAGCAGCACCGTATCGTTGGTGGAGGTATCGCCATCTACGGTGATGCAGTTGAAGCTCTCATCCACGGCCCGCTTCAGAAGCGCCTGCAGGAGAGGTGCGGGCAGGGCGGCATCGGTGAAAAGAAAGGCCAGCATGGTGGCCATGTTCGGCGCGATCATGCCCGAGCCCTTGGCGATGCCGCAGATGGTCACATCCTTGCCCTGCAGGCGTGCACGGGCGAACGCCCCCTTGGGAAAGGTGTCCGTGGTCATGATTGCCCGCGCCGCCTCTTCCCAGGAGGCACTGGGGTGCGCAAGCATTTCGGAAAAATGCCGGGTGAGAACGCCGGCATCGAAGGGCTCGCCGATCACCCCGGTGGAGGCGACGAAGATCTCTTCCGGGGCGCATCCGATTGCATCGGCAAGAGCAGCGGCCGTCTCCTTCACCGTCCTGTGTCCGGCCGCACCCGTGAAAGCATTGGCGTTTCCTGCATTGCACACAAGCGCCCGTGCCTTCCCATGGGAAAGAATCTCCTGGCACCACAACACGGGCGCGGCAGCCGTGGCTGAAGTGGTGAAGACACCGGCCATGATGGCGCCATCATCGAACGTCGCAATGAGCAGATCATCCCGCCCTGTGTATTTCAGCCCTGTTGCCGCCGTTGCCAGACGCACGCCGGGTACCATGGGCATCTCCGGAAAGCGCGCCGGCGCCAGGGGGGATATCACAAGATCCATGCTCATCGCGGCCTTCCCTGCCTGCGAAATGAAAAAATCGTGTCGCAGGAAATTCAAGAGCAAGGGCGACACCCGATCAGGCCACTCCGACGGAAAGGCAATGACTACAGCCTCATCCGGCCCGCTTCAGCTTTTGCCTGATCTGGTTCTGATTCTGGCATAAATCCGGGGCAAAATCACTTGCCCTTGCCCGATCCGGCCTTGCCCGCGCCCGTGGCGCCCTGCTGCTTCTCCTGCAGTTCTTTCAGGCGCTTTTCCACCTCTGCGGCGATCTTCTTCAGCTCCGGATCATAGAACTCGATCTTGGTGGTCTTGGCAATGTCCGCCACCTTTTGCTGCACGCGCTTGCGCAGCAGCAGATTGCGCAGGCCCACCTTGACCACGTCGAACGGCTGCATGCCCACCTTCTTGCGGTCGATGAGCTTGATGATGTGCCAGCCATAATCGGTCTTCACCGGCTTGGAGACTTCGCCCACCTTCAGCGCAAACACTGCCTTGGAGAATTCCGGCACCATCTCGTCATAGGTGAAATAGCCAAGATCACCGCCGAATTCCTTGGAGCCGTCCTTGGAATATTTCTTGGCCAGGTCCTCGAACTTGGCGCCCTTCTTCAGCTCAGCCAGAACCTTTTCCGCCTCTTCCTTCGTGGAGACGAGGATGTGCCGGGCCCGCACGCGCTCCACCGGTTTGACCTTCTTGGCCATGGCGTCATATTCCTTGCGGACCTCGGCATCGGTCACCTTCGGCGCGATCTTGGTGAAGAAATAGGCATCGCGCAGCGCCTTGGACTGATAGAAACGCACGCGCCGCTTGTATTCATCGGAATTTTCCAGCCCCTCGCGCAGGGCCTGTTGCGCCAGCAGCATGCGCTCGATGAGATAGCGCACAACGAGCTGATAGCGCAGCTTCGGCGGCACCTCCACCAGCTGCGGGCCAATGTCCTCCAGTGCCAGTTCCACATCCTTGGTGGTGATCGGCCAATTGCCCACCTTGGCGATCACGGTTTCGCCATTGACCTTGGGCATGTTGGCCTCGGCCTTGGGCTGTTCCGCGCCCTGGTCCTTCTTGGCCGCCTGCTGGGCCGTTGCCGGTGCCGCCAGGAGCAGGCCAAGCCCTGCGGCGATGATCAGTGTGCGCGAAAAGGATGCCATCGTCATGGTCATGTCACGTCCGGATTGGTTCGGAACGAGTGCCGTTTTGGCCCTTATGGCCCGGCGTTTTTTCGTCCGCTTTAAGTCTCCTGCCCGTCGTTATTGTCAGGCCTTCCCTGTTCTGTGCCGGTCAATTGCGGCAGAAACGGGTCTGCCCTCGGAAAGCCGGAAAGGCTCCGAACAGGGCTGCTCATCCGAGGCGATGTATTAACGGCTAACGGTGAACATGAAAACGATTGAATCACCATCCCGGACGTATTATCTGCACGATGTGCCCTTCAGGACACGATCAACATCCAAAATGCAGGCAGAATTGCGCGCCTTGCGTGTGCGCAATGGCGGGTGATCGGCCTGCGGTGTGCGGCATTCGCCTGCTGAATGAAGAGAGTTTCATGATCCGGTCCGGGATAGCTTGACGAACGGCGATTGCCCTTTTCGCCGGTTTTCCCTATCAAGGCGCATGAAAACGGCGGTTGTCCGGGTTGCCGCGTCGGGCGCGAATCACCGCGTGCCCTCCTTCAGGAAGCGCTAACGATTACGGGCACTTGAACAAGAGGGCGGATTAAAGCCAACCTCCAACTGGAAAGAACACCGAAAACCCATGCTCGGATTACGCACCCTTGCCAAGAAGGTCTTTGGCGACGCCAATGAGCGCAAGCTGCGCGCCTATCGCAAGAAAGTCGAACAGATCAACGCCCTTGAGCCGGAGTTCGAAAAGCTCTCGGACGAGGCCCTGCGCGCCAAGACCGATGAATTCAAGGCCCGCCTCAAGGAAGGTGCCAGCCTTGACGATCTGCTGCCGGAGGCCTTCGCCACCGTGCGCGAGGCCGCCAAGCGCACGCTGGGGCAGCGCCATTTCGACGTGCAGCTCATTGGCGGCATGGTCCTGCACGAGGGCAAGATCGCCGAGATGAAGACCGGCGAGGGCAAGACGCTGGTCGCCACCCTGCCGGTCTATCTCAATGCCCTGCTTGAACGCGGCGTGCACGTGGTCACGGTCAATGACTATCTCGCCCGCCGTGACGCGGAATGGATGGGCGCGATCTACAAGTTCCTCGGTCTTTCCGTCGGCGTCATCGTGCATGGCCTGGACGATGATGAACGCCGCGAGGCCTATGCCGCCGATGTCACCTACGCCACCAACAACGAGCTCGGCTTCGACTATCTGCGCGACAACATGAAGTACCATCTCGAGGAGATGGTGCAGCGCGATCATTATTACGCCATTGTCGACGAGGTGGACTCCATCCTCATCGACGAGGCCCGCACGCCGCTCATCATCTCCGGCCCCGTTGAGGATCGCACCGAGCTCTATCAGGCGGTGGACGCCCTCATCCCAAAGCTGGATGCCGACGATTTCGAGGTGGACGAGAAGCTGCGCACCGTCGTGCTCACCGAAAAGGGCAACGAGCACATGGAAGAGCTTCTGCGCGAGGCCGGCCTGCTGAAAGAAGGCTCGCTCTACGATCCGGAGAATGTCACCCTCGTCCATCACGTCAATCAGGCCCTGCGCGCCCACACCCTGTTCCAGAAGGACAGGGACTATATCGTCAAGGACAACGAGGTCGTCATTATCGACGAGTTCACCGGCCGCATGATGCCGGGCCGGCGCTATTCCGAGGGCCTGCATCAGGCGCTGGAGGCCAAGGAAGGCGTGCCCATCCAGCCGGAGAACCAGACGCTCGCCTCCATCACCTTCCAGAACTACTTCCGCATGTATGAGAAGCTGGCGGGCATGACCGGCACCGCCGCCACCGAGGCGGAGGAGTTCATGGACATCTACGGCCTTGACGTGGTGGAAATTCCCACCAACAAGCCGGTGCAGCGCATCGATGAGGACGATGAGGTCTATCGCACCGTTGAGGAGAAATACAAGGCGATCATCGACCTTATCGAGGAGTGCCGCAAGCGCGAGCAGCCGGTGCTCGTGGGCACCACGTCCATCGAGAAGTCGGAACACCTCTCCGAGCTTCTCAAGCAGCGGGGCATTCCGCACAACGTGCTCAATGCCCGCTATCATGAGCAGGAGGCCCAAATCGTTGCCCAGGCCGGCCGGCCCGGCGCGGTGACCATCGCCACCAACATGGCCGGCCGCGGCACGGATATTCAGCTCGGCGGCAATGCCGAGATGCGCATCAAGACCGAGCTTGCCGACGTCACCGATCCGGAGGAGCGCAAGCGCCGCGAGGAGGAGATCCGCCGCGAGGTGGAAGAGGCCCGCAAGAAGGTGATCGAGGCCGGTGGGCTCTACATCATCGGCACCGAGCGTCACGAATCCCGCCGCATCGACAATCAGCTGCGCGGCCGCTCCGGCCGTCAGGGGGATCCCGGCCGTTCCAAGTTCTTCCTGTCCATTCAGGATGACCTCATGCGCATCTTCGGTTCCGACCGCATGGACGGCATGCTGCAAAAACTGGGGCTGAAGGAAGGCGAGGCCATCACCCACCCGTGGATCAACAAGGCGCTGGAGAAGGCACAGCAGAAGGTGGAGGCGCGCAACTTCGACGCCCGCAAGAACCTTCTGAAGTTCGATGACGTGATGAACGACCAGCGCAAGGTCATCTTCGAGCAGCGCAAGAGCATCATGCGCGGCGAGGAGGTGGCCGAGACGGTTGAGGACATGCGCCATGAGGTGATCGACCGTCTGGTGCGCGCCCATATCCCGCCGGGTGAATATCCCGACAAATGGGACGTGAAGGGCCTTAAGGAACGCGTGCGCGAGGTGCTCGCCCTTGATCTGCCCATTGAGGAATGGGCCGAGGAGGAAGGCATCGCCGACGAGGAGATCCGCGAGCGCATCGAGAAGGCCGCCGACGAGCATTACGCCAAAAAGCGCGAGATGTATGGCGATGAGATCATGGAGATGGTGGAGAAGGAGATCCTCCTGCGCTCCATCGATCATCACTGGCGCGAGCATCTCACCATGCTCGATCACCTGCGGCAGGCGGTCTCCTTCCGCGGTTATGGTCAGCGCGATCCGCTGCAGGAATACAAGACCGAGGCCTTCACCCTGTTCGAGCGCATGATCGAGGACTTGCAGGAAACCGTCACTTCCCAGCTCATGCGCGTGGAAATCCTGCCCGAGGGATACGAGGAAGGGCTGCCCGGCGCGGACGAACTGCCGCCCATGCAGGCCCATCATGTCGATCCCTTCTCCGGGCTGGATGAGCTGGGCGAGGAAGAGGTTGTCGAGGCCGTCTTCGGCGAGGAAGCGCCGGCGCAGGCGTCCAACATGCGTGTGGCGCCGGAGCTACGCGATCCCAACGATCCGTCCACCTGGGGCAAGGTGGGCCGCAACGAGCCCTGCCCCTGCGGCTCCGGCAAGAAATACAAGCGCTGTCACGGCCGCCTGGCCTGAGGTGTGATGGGCGGGCGCCAAAGGCACGGGCGCAAGGCGGGAAGACGCCGGATTGCCTCACGTCCGTCGGTGAAGGAGGGGCGCACGATCATGGGTCAGGGATCTTGAACACGAGGGCGCAAGGAGGCTGCCATGGCTTTCATGACCGTCAACGACGTCACCCTGCACTATCGGCTCGGCCGCGAAAAGGCGGGACGGCCGCTCGTCTTCATCAATTCCCTCGGCACCGACTATCGCATCTGGCATGGCGTGGCCCATGCCCTGCGTGACGAGGGTTTCCGCTTTCTGTTCCACGACAAGCGCGGCCATGGCCTCTCTGATGTGGGCACCCCGCCCTACACCATTGATGATCACGCCCGTGACGTGGCCGCCCTCATGGACGCCGCCGGCATGAAGGAGGCCATCATCTGTGGCATCTCCGTCGGCGGCATGATCGCGCTGGCGCTTTCTGCCCTGCGTCCCGATCTCGTCTCCGGCCTCATCCTTTGCGATACCGCGCACAAGATCGGCACCAGGGAAGCCTGGGACGGGCGCATCGCCACCGTTGCCGCGCATGGTCTGGCCAGCATCTGGCCCATGATCGAGAAAGCCTGGTTCACCGAGGGCTATCGCGAAACCTGCAAGGAAGACGTCATCGGCACCCGCAACATGGTCCTGCGCTGTCCGCCCGGCGGCTATATCGGCACCTGCTTCGCCATCCGCGATGCCGATTACACCGAGGCGGCGCGCAATGTCTCCGTGCCGGCGCTCGCCCTCTGCGGCAGCGAGGATGGGTCCACGCCGCCTGACGTGGTCAAGGGCATGGCAGAAATCATCCCCGGCTGTGAGTATGTGGAGGTGCCTGATGCCGCGCACATGATCTGCATCGAACAGCCGCAGAAGACTGCCGAGCACATCGTCTCCTTCGCCCGCAGCCATGGCCTGATCTGATGTCACCGTTTCGCCGGACGCACCCTTTTCGCTTTGCCAAGCCGTGTCTTGCCGGCCTGAAAGGCGCAAATTTTCCCGTGCGTGCGCCTGCCGCCGTTCTCGCCGTGCTCCTGTCCGTCACAGGCCCGGCCCGGGCGGCGGAGACACAGGCCCAACCACAGCGGCTGCTTGCGGACATCCCCTGCATCGCCACCATCCGCGCCGGCGATGCCCTGCTCTCCGGCATTCATCAGGGCAGCCTGCCGCATCACATCTTCTTTCAGCGTTGCGACGGCCTGTGGATGTCGTTGTCCTATCGCAACGGGAGCAGGCGCTTGCAGCCCATCGGCACCCGTTACATCCCGAAATTTCTCGCCCGGCGTAAACCCTTCGCCATTCCGGATGCCCGCGTCACCGTCGGGCGGCGCAACATCCGCGAGGCCTGGCTGACGCGCCCCACCCGCCGCTATGACCATGCCGTTCTGGGCGATGACATCGAGGCCGGCGGCCTGGCCGTCTCCAATGATCAGGGGCGCAGAATCGAGCTCATCCTGCCCGAGACGGAGGTCTTTGAGGATCGCATGGCCCGCCTTGTTGATCTCGACGGTGACGGCAAGGACGAGGTGATCGTCGTGCACACTTATGCCGATCGCGGTGCTGCCCTTGCCGTTTATGCCTTAACCGGCCGCGGCAAGGATGAGCGGCTGGTGCGCCTGACTGAGAGCGAGCCGATCGGAAAGGCCCGTCGCTGGCTCAATCCTGCGGCTGCTGCCGATTTCGACGGGGACGGGAAGAAGGAAATCGCCTGGGTGGAAACGCCCCACATCGGCGGCACGCTGAAAATCGCCCGCCTGGAAGGGGCAGGACGAAAGCGCTCGCTGGCCGTTCTGGCCTCAAAGAAGGGCTATTCCAATCATGCCGCCGGTTCGCGTGAGCTTGTTCAGGCCGTTACCTTTGATTGGGATGGCGATGGCAAAAACGACATCATCCTGCCCGATGCCGAAAGAAAGGCCCTCGTCGCCGTGGCCCTGAAAGAGGGCAGGCTTGTCGAACGGGCGCGCATTCCCATCGGCGGGATCATTGATTCGCCCATCATCGCTGCCGATCTCAATCGGGACGGCCGTGGTGAGGCCCTCCTTGTCACAAGGGACGGCCTCCTTCTCTCCTTCACGCCTGCAGGAAAGAAGGCCGATGCCGCCAGCGGAAAGGCGCAATGAACGAAACCGCGTTCATCATCGGCTCGCGCCCCATAACCTGGGCGGAAATCATCCTAGCCGTATCCGCCGCCATCATTGTTCTGCTCCTCATCGTTCTCCTGCTCACCTGGCGCGCTTTGCGCCAGCACAAACAGCGCCAGCAGGAGGAGGCGCGATTAGCCATGCTTCTGCAGCAGCGCATCGCCGAGCTCTCCGGCCAGCTCTCCCAACAGGCCGATGCCGCCTCCGCCCGCGATACCCACATCGCCCGCCTGCTTTCTGAAAGGCTGGATGCCGTCAGCATGCGCCTGGGCCAGGGCTTGAACGATCATTCCGAGCGCACCGCCCGCCAGTTGCGCGAACTGGCCGAGCGCCTTGCCGTCATCGACGAGGCGCGGGCGCACATCGGCCAGCTCGCCGGTGAGGTGACGAACCTGCAGCGCATCCTTTCAGACAAGCAGGCCCGCGGTGCCTTCGGGCAGGGGCGCATGGAGGCCATTGTGCGCGATGCCTTGCCCGGGGGGCTTTATGCTTTTCAGGATACGCTTTCCAATGGCGCGCGGCCGGATTGCACCATCCGCATGCCCGAAAGCGATCTCAAGTTCGTCATCGATGCCAAGTTTCCGCTGGAGGGATTCGATGCCCTGCACCGGGCAGAAAACGAAACCGCCCATCAGGACGCCCTGCGCCGCATCAGGCGCGACATGCGCCGCCACATCGCCGATATTGCGGGCAAATACCTCATTCCCGGCGAAACCCTCGATTTCGCCATTCTCTTCGTGCCTTCCGAATCCCTCTATGCCGAACTGCACGAGCGCATGAGCGATCTGGTGCAGGAAGCCCACCGCACCCATGTCGTCATTGCCTCGCCCAGTGTGCTCATGCTCATGGTCCAGACCTTGCAGACCCTGTTCCGGGATGTGCGCATGCGCGAGGCTGCCGGCATCGTGCAGCGCGAGGTGCGCCATCTTCTGCAGGACGTGGAGCGCCTGCATAGCCGCCTGCTTGATCTGCAGCGGCATTTCGGCCAGGTTACACAGGACATCGATCGCCTGCGCATCACCGGCGAGAAAATCATCAACCGCGCCCTGAAAATCGACGCCCTTGATCTTGACGAGGAGGAAAAACCAGGCCGCTCCGATGGATTGCCCCCAGACGGAATGCACGCGCATATTCGTGCAGAAAATCAAGAGGATAATGATTAGGGCGCATCCCCATGAAGGGCTGCCAGGCGCAGAACTGAGATACGCTCAGTCATAATCGATGCGGGTGAGATAAAGGCCATGGGGCGGGGCTACGGGGCCACAGGCCGTGCGGTCGCAGGCTTCAAGGGCCTTGCGCAGATCGCCGGCGGTCCACTTGCCTTCGCCCACCAGTTTGAGCGATCCCACCATGGAGCGCACCTGATTGTGCAGGAAGGAGCGCGCATGCGTGCGGATCTGGATTTCATCGCCCTGTCTGTCCACCGCGATGAAATCCAGCGTGCGCACCGGCGAGTCCGCCTGACACTGGCTTGCGCGAAAGGTGGTGAAATCATGCCGCCCCACAAGAACCTGCGCTGCCTCGTGCATGATCCCGGCATCGAGCGGCACCGGCACGTGCCAGACGCGGTTGCGGTCCAGCGCCGGCGGTGCCCGCCGGTTCAGGATGCGGTAGAGATAGTGCCGCCGGGTGGCGGAAAAGCGGGCATGAAAATCCGCCGCCGCCTCTTCTGCTTCAAGCACCACAACCGGCGCCGGCCTTAAGTGATAGTTCAGCCCTTCCCGCAGCCGGTGCGGGGAAAAGGCCCGTTCAAGATCGAAATGCGCAACCTGCCCCAGCGCATGCACGCCGGCATCGGTCCGTCCCGCACCCTGAACTCGCACGCGCTCTCCCGTCATGGCGGCAATGGCCTCCTCCAGGGCCTGCTGCACGGAAGGGCCGTTTTCCTGCCGCTGCCAGCCGACGAAAGGCGTGCCGTCATATTCCACGGTGATGCGATAACGGGGCATGGCGCACCTTAAGCCTTCTCATCTTTTGCCGAGGCCTCTGCTGAAGCCTCATGCTTTCCCGACAGGCGCGTTCCGGGCGTCACCGGCGTGCCACGCAGGAAAGCCGCGCGATCAAGCGGCGCCTTGCCCGCTCTCTGCACTACAAGGGGGCGGATGGCGCCTTCTTTGCAGGCGATGGTGAAATTCTCATCCAGCACCGTGCCCGGTGCCGCCTTTTCTGCCGAGGGCACCGAAACACGCTCCGCTTTCAGGATGCGGATGCGCATGTCTCCCTTCGCGGTGGGCAGAAGCGCCCAGGCGCCGGGATAGGGGGAAAGGCCATGAATCTGCGCCAGAACTGCCGCCGCCGGGCGGGAAAAGTCAATGGCGGCTTCCTCCTTTTCGATCTTCGGCGCATAGGTTGCCCCTTCACGGGGTTGCGGGCGGCAATCCAGCCGGCCTTCCGCGGCAAGGCGGTTCATGGCGGAAACCATCAGGAGAGCCCCCTTTTCGGCCAGAAGGTCATGCAGTTCACCCGCCGTCATGTCCGGCGTGATCAGCACCTCTTCGCAGGCGCACACCGGCCCGGTGTCAAGCCCCGCCTCCATTTTCATCACGCACACGCCGGTCTTGTCATCCCCGGCCATGATCGCCCGCTGAATGGGCGCCGCCCCCCGCCAGCGCGGCAGCAGCGAGGCATGCAGGTTGTAACAGCCATGCCGCGGTGCATCGAGAATGGCCTGCGGCAGGATCAGGCCATAGGCCACAACCACCGCAGCATCCGCCTCAAAGGCGGCAAAACGCGCCTGTTCCTCCGCGCTTTTCAGGCTACGGGGGGTGAAGACGGGAATGCCCGCCTCTTCCGCCTGTGCATGAACGGGCGTGGGGCGCGGCTTCTTGCCCCGCCCGGCCGGACGCGGCGGCTGCGTATAAACGGCCACGATCTCATGCCCCGCATCCATAAGCCCTCTGAACGTGGGCACGGCAAAATCCGGTGAGCCCATGAAGATCAGCCGCAAGCGATTCGAGGTCATGGTCGTAAAAAAGCCCTTGTGCGTTTCCGTCAGGCTCCCGGGATCACGCCCCAGACTGCAGCCTTCATCATGCCATGGCGAAATCCGTCAGGCATCCGTGCCGCCAACGGTGAGCGCATCGATGCGCAATGTCGGCTGTCCCACGCCCACCGGCACGCCCTGCCCGGCCTTGCCGCAGGTGCCGATGCCGGGATCGAGCTGAAGGTCATTGCCGATCATGCTTACGCGAGTGAGCGCATCCTTGCCGTTGCCGATCAGGGTGGCGTCCTTCACCGGCCGGGTTACCTTGCCATCCTCGATGAGATAGGCCTCTGTGCAGGTGAAGACGAAATTGCCGGAGGTGATGTCCACCTGACCGCCGCCGAAGGAGACGGCATAAAGCCCCTTCTTCACGGAGCGGATGATCTCCTCCGGCTCATGATCCCCCGCCTGCATGAAGGTGTTGGTCATGCGCGGCAACGGCGCGTGGGCATAGGATTCGCGCCGGCCGTTGCCCGTGGGCTGCATGCCCATGAGCCGGGCGTTCATGCGATCCTGCATGTAGCCGACGAGCCGGCCATCCTCGATGAGCACGGTGGAGGAGGTGGGCGTGCCTTCATCATCGATGCTCAGCGAGCCACGCCGGCCCGGGATCGTGCCGTCATCGATCACGGTCACGCCCTTCGCCGCCACCTGCTCGCCCATCAGCCCGGCAAAGGCCGAGGTGCCCTTGCGGTTGAAGTCGCCCTCCAGGCCGTGCCCCACAGCCTCATGCAAAAGAATGCCCGGCCAGCCGGGTCCGAGCACCACATCCATCTCGCCGGCCGGCGCCGGGCCCGCATCAAGGGATACAAGAGACTGGCGCAGGGCCTCGCGCACCGCCTCTTTCCATTTCCCGCCGCCGATATAGTCCGCCCAGTGCTGACGGCCGCCCAGGCCATGCATGCCCGTGCCCCGTTTCTCGCCGTCCTCGGTGATGATCGAGACGTTGAAGCGCATCAGCGGCCGCACATCATGGGCCAGAAAACCATCCGGGCGCAGAATGGTCACCACCTGCCAGCTCGAGGCGAGCGAAACGCTCACCTGCCGCACGCGGGGATCAAGACCGCGGGCGAAAGAATCCGCCTCTTCCAGCAGCTTCACCTTCTCGGCAAAGGACATTTCGATGATGGGATCATCCGGCGGATAGAGATGCACATTAGTCTTGCGCGGCGGCTCCGCCCAGGTTCCCTCATGGCCGGCGCGCACCGCCCGCACCGTTTCCGCCGCCCGGCGCAGGGCATCTTCCGAGACTTCGGAGGAATGGGCATAGCCCGTGCGCTCTTCGGCCACCGCCCGCAGGCCAAAACCGGCGCGGGAATCGAAGCTTGCCGCCTTCAGGCGCCCGTCATCCCAGGTCAGGCTCTCCGAGCGCGACAGTTCAAGATAAAGCTCGCCGTCGTCACAGCCGTGCAGCGCATCCTCGATGATCTTGTGCGCGCGCTGTCTGTCCAGCCCGGAAACCTGAAAAATGGTGTTGGGATCGGTGCCAAAGTCGGTCATGTTCCTGATATCTCCGCCGAAATTCGCTTGATGCCGCAGCGCCGATGTCTTTTCAGAAAAGAACTGGGGCGCAAGGCGTGTGGTTCTGAATTCATATGGCTTCACACATGCCTTTCACAAGAGGTGACGCCTCTTGTGACCCTGTCCCGTCATGAGGGTGGTTGGCCAAAACGGCATGCCGGTCAAGAGCCCATCCCGCTTCTAGGCATTATGGCCTTTTAGTGATCACGCAATCCCTCGCGCTGCACCCAGGCCTCGGTATCATCAAGCGCCCGTTCCAGCCTGTCGAACATCTCGTCAATTTCTTCATCGCTGATGATCAGCGGCGGGCACAGGGCGATGATGTCGCCGCCCACATTGCGGGTGATCAGGCCATGGGCCTGTGCCGCCAGCATGGCATGCGCCCCAACCCCCGCCTTGGGATCGAACAGGCGCTTGGCCTTCTTGTCCGCCACCAGCTCCACCGCGCCCATCAGGCCGATGCTGCGCACATGCCCCACCAGCGGATGTTCGGCCAGCCGTGCGATGCGCCGGGAAAAATGCGGCGCCTTGCGTTTCACCTCGTCCACGATGTTGTCGCGCTCGAAGATTTCCAGAGTCTTCAGCGCCACCGCACAGGCCACCGGATGCCCCGTATAGGTAAAGCCGTGGCCAAAGATGCCGATTTTCTCCGATTCCGCCAGCATGGCCTCATAGAGATCTTCCTCCACGGTCATGGCGCCGAGCGGCACATAGGCCGAGGTGATGGCCTTGGCCACCGACATGGACGTGGGGCGAAAGCCCGTGGCCTGACAGCCGAACATCTCGCCCGTGCGCCCGAAGCCGGTGATCACCTCGTCCGAGATGATGCGCACATCATGGCGGGCCAGTACCTTGCCGATTTCCTCGAAATAGCCCTCCGGCGGGATGATGACGCCGCCTGCGCCCATCACCGGCTCGGCAATGAAGGCGGCGATGGTCTCCGGCCCTTCCCGTTCAATAAGCGCTTCAAGCTCCCTGGCCATGCGGCGGGAGAATTCCCGTTCGCTCTCGCCCTCTTCGGCCTCGCGGTAATAATCGGGGCAGGCGGTGTGCAGCACCTGCGGCAGCGGCAGGTCGAAATCGGCATGCACCACGGGAAGCCCGGTAAGCGAACCGGAGGCCACCGTCACACCGTGATAGGCCCTGTGGCGGGAGATGATCTTTTTCTTCTCCGGCTTGCCGCGCGCGTTGTTGTAATACCAGGTGAGCTTGACCTGCTGATCGTTGGCCTCCGAGCCGCCTGAGCAGAACAACACCTTGGAAACGGGAAAGGGCGCGATTTCCTTGATCTTCTCCGCCAGGGCGATGGCCACATCATGGCTCTTGTGCCCGAAGAGATGGGCGAAGGAAAGCTGCGCCATCTGTTCGCGCGCCGCTTCCACGAGCTCCTCGTTGCCATAGCCCAGCGCGGTGCACCACAGCCCCGCCAGCCCTTCGATGTATTCCCGCCCTTCCGAATCCCAGACAATGGCCCCCTTGCCCGTTTCCAGCACCACCGGGCCGATGCGGCGGTGAGTGGAGAGATTGGTATAGGGATGAATGAGTGTCTCGATGTCGCGAACGTCGAGATTGCTCAAGGACGAGGCGTGATCGGGCATGGGCGTATCCTCTCCTGACTGATGGGGCGCAGGGCTTGGATGAATACGAAGACCATCCCGCGGCCAGGAGCCTGAATGCCCCCTGGCCAAAGACGGCATCATTCATCTTCAGGAAGCATACGCCGCTTTACCCGCCCCGCAAGGCCTGCCTTTGGCGGCGGCTGAGCAGATTGCCGTGACTTATGGAGCGGACGGTGCGCCCAACTTCATCACATAAGCGCTTTACTGCCGCAGATAGTTGGGGGCCTCGCGGGTGATCTGCACATCATGCACGTGGCTTTCGCGCAGGGAGGCGGAGGAGATGCGGATGAACTCCGCCCGCTTGACGAATTCAGGCAGCGTGGCCGCACCCACATAGCCCATGGCCGCGCGCAAGCCGCCGGTGAGCTGATGCAGCACGTTGGCCACCGGCCCCTTGTAGGGCACCTGTCCCTCAATGCCTTCGGGCACGAACTTCATGGCATCCTTCACTTCCGCCTGGAAGTAGCGATCGGCGGAGCCGCGGGCCATGGCGCCCACCGAGCCCATGCCGCGATAGGCCTTGTAGGAGCGGCCCTGATAGAGGTAGACCTCGCCCGGGCTTTCGTCGGTGCCGGCCAGCAGCGAGCCGATCATCACCGAAGCCGCCCCCGCCGCCAGCGCCTTGGCCATGTCGCCGGAATACTTGATGCCGCCATCGGCGATGATGGGCGTATCCGTCTCGCGCGCGGCGGCCACACAGTCGAGAATGGCGGTCAGCTGCGGCACGCCCACACCGGCCACGATCCGCGTGGTGCAAATGGAACCGGGTCCGATACCCACCTTCACCGCATCGGCGCCTGCCTCGATCAGCGCTTTCGTCGCCTCCGCCGTGGCCACGTTGCCGGCGATCACATCCACCTTGTCGGAGAAGGCATCCTTCACCCGCCGCACCTGTTCGGCCACGTATTTGGAATGACCATGGGCGGTATCGATAACAAGCACGTCCACCCCTTCTGCCACTAGCATCTCCGCGCGGCGGAAGCTCTCCTCACCCGTGGAAATGGCGGCGGCCACCCGCAGGCGCCCCTGATCGTCCTTCACCGCGTTGGGATACTGCTCGGCCTTTTCCATGTCGGTGACGGTGATCAGGCCGATGACCCGGTCCTCATCGTCCACGACGATGAGCTTCTCGATGCGGTGTTCCTGCAGCTTGCGGCGGGCCTCTTCCGGCGTGATGCCCGGCTTGACGGTGACGAGGTTGTCCCGGGTCATCAGCTCCGCCACCGTCTTGTTCATGTCGGTCTCGAAGCGCACATCGCGATTGGTGATGATGCCGACGAGCCGCTGCGGCCCCTCTCCCTTTTTCGCCACCACCGGAATGCCGGAAATATTGTGCCGGCGCTTGATCTCCATGAGCTCGCCCAGGGTGGCGTCCGGTGTGATGGTAATGGGATTGATCACCATGCCGGCCTCGAAGCGCTTGACCCGACGCACTTCCGCCGCCTGCTCCTCCGGCGAGAGGTTGCGGTGAATGACGCCGATCCCGCCCGCCTGCGCCATGGCGATGGCCATGCGTGCCTCCGTCACCGTATCCATGGCGGCGGACACGATGGGGATGGAAAGGGGAATGCGCCTGGTGAGGCGGGTGCGGATGTCCGCTTCCGAGGGCAGAACGCTGCTCGCCTTCGGCTTCAGCAGCACATCATCAAAGGTAAGATATTCGCGGAAATCGGGGATCGGGGCATCAGTGCTCATGCCAACCTCCATCAGGGCGTATTTTTGTAAGCCCCCGGGCGATGCGCGTGTTTGCGGCGGCCGGAGGCGTTCGTCACGGTTGGCGATTTCTGTTAGCACGATGGCGGTGCCGGGAAAAGCGACAAGTGATCGCCGGCGCTTGAACGGTGGACAACGCCGCCTTTCTCCTGCGGCAAAGGGAAAAACGCCCTTATGCGCGCCCTTATCCCATGCCGTGCATACAAAGGCCGAACAATCAGTCATCAAGGCGCGGCTGAAGCGCCCCGTGCCCAATGCAAGCCGGCTTCATGAAATCTTCCCGCATTCGTTGCCTTTTTAACCACATATCGCCTCATTGTTGCCCTCTTCTGCCGCTTCCCTCTGGCGTGCCTGTTACATGCAGGGCGACAGGCCAACAGATGACAAACCGGGGGTGAAGCGACATGAAAACCAGCAAAATTGCATCGACTCTTCGCTCAGGCGCGGGCGTGCTTCTTGCCGCCGCCCTTGCTGCGGGCCTTGCGGCCTGCAAGGATGATTCCAAAAAATCCGAGACCGGGGCTGCCCCGCCCGCGCAGCAGACCACGACCAAGCAGGAAACCACCGCGGCTGACAAGGCCCGTTCCGCTGCGGAAAACGCCATGAATGCGGCGAAGGATGCTGCAGGCGCGGCTGCGAACAAGGCGCAGGGCGCTGCCGAAACCGTGGTGAACAAGGCGAAGGATGCAGCCACGGACGCGGCGAACACGGCTCAGGACATGGCGCCCGCCGACACACCCCAGAATGCTCAACAGGGCGCTGCTCAATAAGGTTCAGTGACTTAAGATGCGTTGCCCAGGGCGTGGACTTAATTCAAAAACGGCGATGCCAGCGGCATTTTCTTGAAAATCGCTGGTCTTTTCGCCCGCAGGGAATAGCCAAGGCTATTTTCAAGGGCGAAAGGCCAGCGGGATGAGGCGAAAATGCTGACCTTTAGGGGCTGGCGCGTCGGATTTTATGAGGACACGCCCCAGCCTTCAGATGAAGGATCATCCCTGTCCTCGATTTCGCCCGCGTGTTTTCGAGGATTGCCGATGCCCTTGGGGAACGGGCGCTGTCCTGTTCCCCCTTTTCTTTTTCTCGTGGTGTCACGCTTAAAGCGAATGATCAGACGTCTTCGCTCCTGCCCGTCGCCTCCACCCGGGAAACGACTGGTTCACGCGCGAAAATCGCACGGGCCGCATCCGAGACCATTTCGGGCTGCACAGCCTCGATGCGTGCAAGAAATTCCTGTATGGGCGGCACCCGGCCATAACCCAGCATCTGCCGCGCCATCTGTCCGGCGCGGGCCACCGGGCTTTCCAGGCTCATGACCAGGCCGGCCCGCCCCTGGGCCTTGGCGCGGTCCAGCTCCTCCGCCGAGATGTCTTTGGAAAGCCCGCTGGCCAGAGAGCGCATGAGCGCTTCCGCCTCTTCAGCGCGTTCCGGTGCGGTGGCGGCGTAAAGATAGATAAGCCCCGCATCGGCCCAGGCGGAATAGTAGCTGTAGGTGGCGTAACACAGGCCGCGCTGCTCCCTGAGCACCTGAAACAGGCGCGAGGCCATGCCGCCGCCAAGAATGGCCGATGCCGCCTGTGCCGCCCACACCTGTTCGTCGCGATAGCCCGGCGCCGGCCAGGCGAGCACGATATGGGTCTGATCCTGGGGGCGCTGGCGGATGCGCCGGCCCGGATGAAACCGCGGCGGCTGACGCTCAGGCCCGCTGCCCTGCGGCACCCTGGCCAGACGGGCGGCGGCTTCTCGCGCCAGCGCGTCATGATCCACGTTTCCCGCTGCGGAAAGCACCATGGCGCCGGACAGATAGGTGCGCGCCCGGAAGGCACGCAGGTCATCCGGCATCAGACGGCCGACCGTTTCCGGCCGGCCAAGCACGGAGCGCCCGAGCGGATGACCGTCAAAGGCGGCCTCCTCCGCCTGCTCGAACACCAGATCGACCGGATCGTCATGCGCTGCGGCTATTTCCTGCAGGATCACGCCGCGCTCCCGTTCCATCTCCGCGGGATCGAAAACGGGATCGGTCACGATATCGGCGATGACATCCAGGGCCAGCGCCCAGTCCTCTTTCAGCACATGTGCGGTATAGCCCGTGGTCTCGGAAGAGGTTGCCGCATTGAGATCGCCCCCGCGCCCCTCGATGGCTTCCGCGATCTCCCGCGCGCTGCGCCGGGAAGTGCCCTTGAAGGCCATGTGCTCCAGAAAATGGGCCACACCTGCCTCATCCGGCATTTCATCGCGCGAGCCGGCCCGTACCCATAAGCCCAGCGCCACGGTCTTCAGATGGGGCATGGCATGGCTGATCACGGTCACACCCGTATCCAGCACCGTGACCCTGACTCCTTCTTCCGGCTCTATCGTCCGGCCTGCGCCGGCATCTTCGCGCGACAGAACCGCAGGCGGCATGGATGATGGCGTGCGCGAAGCCTTCGCGCCCTTCTTCTCCGCACTCATCCTGTCACCCGTTCCGCAATGAAGGCCTCCACCCGCTCAAGATCATTGGGCAGAACCGCTAGGCGTTCTTCGTCCGTAAGGATATGGGCCAGGCGCTGTGGCAAGGCCGGACGCTGCCCGATGGCGCGTTCCACCGCATCGGGGAACTTGGCGGGGTGCGCCGTGGCCAGCGAGATCATGGCATGATCCGGCCCCAGATGGGAACGTGCGACATGCAGGCCCACCGCCGTGTGCGGATCGACAATCTCGCCGGTTTCCCGCCATGTGCGGCGGATTTCCTCCAGCACCTCCTCCTCATCAGCCCGCCCGGAGGCGAACAGGGTGTTCATCTCGGCAAGCGCCTCCTCAGGAATGGTGAAGGCGCGCGCCTGCGCAAGCGAGTCCATCAGCGCCCGCACAGCGGCCGGATTGCGGTTCAGCGCATCGAACAGCAGCCGTTCGAAATTGGAGGACACCTGAATGTCCATCGACGGGCTGGTGGTGGGTGTAACACCCGTTACTTCATAGCGCCCCGTGGTCAGCGCCCGGTGCAGGATGTCGTTGACGTTGGTGGCGATCACGAGTTTCTCGATGGGCAGCCCCAGTTTCCACGCCACGTATCCGGCAAAGATGTCGCCGAAATTCCCGGTCGGCACCGTGAAGGCCACGGGCCGGTGCGGCGCGCCCAGCGACAGCGCCGCGGTGGCGTAATAGATGACCTGCGCCAGGATCCGCGCCCAGTTGATGGAATTCACCCCGGCCAGGCGCATGCGTGTGCGGAACGGCTGGTCGTTGAACATGGCCTTCACCAACGCCTGACAGTCGTCGAAATCGCCCTCAATGGCGATGTTGTGCACGTTGGGCGAATGAACGGTGGTCATCTGCCGGCGCTGCACCTCCGAGACGCGTCCATGCGGATGCAGGATGAAGATCTCCACGTGTCTGGAATGCCGGAAGGCCTCAATGGCGGCAGAGCCCGTGTCTCCGGATGTGGCTCCGATGATCGTCACCTTCTCGCCGCGGCGCTCAAGCGCGATATCCATCAGGCGGGCCAGGATCTGCATGGCCACATCCTTGAACGCCAGCGTGGGCCCGTGAAACAACTCCAGGAGCCATAAGGAATCGTCAAGCTGCTTGAGTGGCGTGACGGCGGCATGATTGAACGTGCCGGCCGCTTCTGCGATGAGCTGGCCAAGTGCCGCCTCGGGCAGGAAATCCCCCATGAAGGGCCGCATGACGGCCACGGCCACCTCCGACCAGTCCCGGTTGCGCAGGCTCCGCCAGTCATCCGGGGAAAGAACCGGCCAGTGCTCGGGCACGTAAAGCCCTCCGTCCGGGGCCAGGCCGGCAAGGAGGACATCCTCGAAGCTGCGGTCGCGATCGCCGCCGCGGGTGGAGATATATCGCATGTCTGCCTTGTCCGTGTCAGAAACCGCCGCACCTTTCGCGGCTGTTATGAAGCAAGGAATGTCTTTCGTGCAAGGGCCACCGGCGACACAAGAAAGTGCATTTTCCCGCGCTTGACGGATTTTGGCCCCATTTGCCCGCCATGCCCGGCTTGGCGGGGCGGAAATGAATCGCTCCGGAGCAACGCCTTCTGGACGGAAGCGGTGAATACGGCTAAGTCTCGAAACCGACCCTTCCGCACCATGAAACAGCTTAGCTGCAAAGTCGATCAATCGAGGGAGCACCAAGTCGTCATGAACACCCCCGGCCGTTTCGTGCATCGAGTTCTTCCGGCAATCGCGGGTTTCGCGTTTGTCATCGGCAGCATTGCCCATCCGGTCATGGCGCAAAAGGCCAAGCCTCAACAGGCGGAAACAATGCAGGCGCCTCTTCCTGTCACGCCCTTTGGCCCGCGCGTGAAGCCGCCGCGCGCCGCCAGCGGCGTGCCTGCAGCCCCCAGAAAGCCGCTGGCGGAAGTCATCGCCGAATACGGAATCTGGCGGGTGAAGTGCGAGCAGCCCCCCGCGCCGGCCAAGGGGGGTGCCAAGGCGGGCAAAAAAGTCTGCTATGTTCAGGCCACTCAGCGTGATCCCAAGCTCAAGAATGTCACGCTTTCCATTTTCATCTTCAAGGTCAAGGGCAAGGGACCGGACGGCAAGGTGCGTTCCGTTTACATGATCGACATGCGCGCGCCCCTGGGCGTGTACCTGCCGACCGGCATCGGCCTGGAAATCGATGGCAAGCCGGTCTCCCGCGCGCCGTTCCTGTCCTGCAATCCCATTTTCTGTGATTCCATGGCGGAAACCCGCAAGGAAACCATCGATCGCTTGAAGAAGGGCAAGAAGGCCAAGTTCATCTATTATGCCGCCCCGGGCCGGGGGCTGCCTCTCGTGTTCGACCTCAAGGGCTTTTCCGCCGCCATGAAAAAGCTGGACGAGGTGAGCAAGTGATCTCGTGAACTTAAAAAAGACACGCAGAATTTCACGCCCGTCCCTGCGGACGGGCGTTCGTGTTTTCATGATCACGCCGATTGCACGATTTCCCCTGCGCCAACGCGCATCAGGCTTCGGTGATTTTTTCCGCCTGATAGACGTGCACATCCGGATGCAGGCGCAGGCAGTCGGCAGGCAGGCCGGCCTTCAAGCACAGATGGGCGAAGAAACGATCGAAATCCGGCAGCTGTTCCCACACGGAGGGCAGAAAAGTCGCCTGCCGGCCATCTAGCCGAATGATGACGCCATCCACGCCCGGGCGGATCTTGCGCCGCAGATCGGCTTCATCCTCATAAGACAGCGGCTGCGGCACCGTCAGCAGCGAGATTTCGATATCGATCTCGTCAAGCTCTTCCGGCTGCAAGGGCGGAAAGCGCGAATCCTCAAAAGCGGCCGCCCGCGCATTGTGAATCACGTCCTCGATCAGCGGACGCACCGGCAGGATCGAGCCGATGCAGCCGCGCAAGCGGCCATGTTTGTGCAGTGTGACGAATGTTGCGCGCTTTTCGGCCAGTTCAGGATATTCGGCAAGGAGCGCCGCGATCTTCTCCTGCGTCAGGAGCCCCGCGCCAAAGGCATCGGCAATGGCCATGCGCGCAATTTTCGGCAATAACGATTTCCAGTCTTTCCCGCTCATGCCCGAAATGTGGTATTGCCCGAGGCGCTTTGCAAGCCGCCTTGTCATTGAAGGGCACCACCCACGGGGATGGAGGACGCACAAAAAGGAGGGAATTCGTCATGAACTGCGTGCTGGAAGCGCTGCAATTCCGCTTCGCCTGCAAGAACTTCGATCCGGAAAAGCGCATACCGCAGGATGTCCTGCGCGAGATCATGGAATGTGCCCGGCTTTCCCCTTCCTCCTTCGGGCTGGAGCCCTGGAAGTTTCTCGTCATTTCCGATCAAAATCTGCGTGAGCGGCTGCGTCCCCACTGCTGGAACCAGCCCCAGATCACCGACTGCTCACATCTCGTGGTCATCCTGGCGCGGTCGGAAACGGTGGATGCCGACAGCCCATACGTGCGCGCCTGTTATGAGCGCAAGGGGGTATCTGAGGAAAAAATCCGCGCTTCGCTGGAGCGCATGAAAAAGTATCAGCAGGAGGAGGTTCTGCCCCGCATGAGCCTCTATGCCTGGTCTTCCAAGCAGTGCTACATCGCGCTTGCCAACATCATGACCGCCGCGGCCGCCGCCGGGGTGGATTCCTGCCCCATTGAAGGCTTCGAGAAGGATGCCGTTGACCGCACCCTCGGCCTGCCCAGGGACGATCTGCAAACGGCGGTCATGGTCGCGCTGGGCTATCGCAAGGGCGAACAGTCTCCGCGTTTCCGCCATCCCTTCGAGAAGGTGGTGGAATTCATCGAATAATCGAATAGGGGCAGGAAACAACCCCAAAATTCACACAAGAAAGGCGGCATCAACTGGCCGCCTTTTTCTTTCTGCGTTTGCAACAAGGATCATTTCCAGAAGGCCGGTGTGAGCACCACCAACAGGGTGAAAAACTCCAGCCGCCCCAGAAGCATGGCAATAGCCAGGAAGATCTTGCTGAGATCGGGCAGGGTGGCGAAGTTGCCCGAGGGGCCGATGATATCGCCCAGCCCGGGGCCGACATTGGTCACGGCCGTGACCGCCGCGGACAGCGCCGTGACGAATTCCACACCCGTTGCCGAAACCAGCACGGCAAAAACGAGCACGGTGGCGAACATCGCCGAGACGAAGGCGAAGACCGAGGCCACGATTTCCTGCGTCACCGAGCGTCCCTGATAGTTGATGGTGACCACACGATGGGGGCTCACCAGCCGTTTCAGATGGGCCGCCATGGCCATGCGCATGATCTGCAGGCGAAAGATCTTCATCCCGCCGGCAGTGGATCCCGTGCAGCCCCCCAGGAACATGATGGCGAAAAAGGCCATGACCGAAAGCGTGCCCCACTGCGTGAAATCGCCAAGGGCATAGCCGGTGGTGGAAATGATGGCCGACACATTGAACGCCGTCTCCCGCAGGGCGACGAGCAACGGATCCTGCCGGATCAGCACGCGCCAGCCCACCAGCAGCAGGATGAAAAATACGACAATCCTGAAAAAGCCCAGCACCTGTGCATCGGCAAAGACCGAAAGGCGCCGCTCCTGAAAGAAGCGTAAGTAAAGCACCAGCGGCACGGAGGAGGCGAGCATGTAAAACGTCGCCACCCAATGAATGGCCGGTTGTGTGAAGAAGCCCATGGAGGCATCATGGGTGGAAAAGCCGCCGGTGGAGATGGTGGTCAGGGCGTGATTGAGCGCATCAAACAGGCGCATGCCCGCCATCTTGTAGGCAAGCGCGCAGGTAATGGTCAGAACCAGATAGGCAGCCGTCAGCCCGGCGATGAACTGTTGCGCCCTTGGCAACAGCTTATCAGAACGGTCCGAACTTTCCGTCTGAAACAATTGCATGCCGCCGATACGCAAGAACGGCAGCATGATCAGGGCCATGACCACGATGCCGATGCCGCCGATCCACTGGGTCAGCGAGCGCCACAGCAGAATGCCGGGCGGCATGCTATCCAGCCCGGTGAAGACGGTGGATCCTGTTGTCGTCAGGCCGGAGACAGCCTCAAACCAGGCATCGGCAAAGCCCTTGCCCTCATTATAGAGCAGATAAGGCAGGGCCGCGGCCAGCGAGACGGCAAGCCAGCTTGTGACCGTGAGAAGAAAACCCTCCCGCACCAGAACGCGATCGGAGAAGGCATCCCGCGAAATCAGCGCCAGCATCAGGCCGGCAAACCCCGTTATCAGGGCCGAGACGGCAAAGACATGCCAGTCCGGATTTTGGGCAAGGACGTCAACGAGCATCGGCGGTATCATGAACAGCGACAGCAGCAGCAGCAGCGCGCCGATCACGAAAAGGATCCGATAGGGATCCACCGGCAATGCCGAGCGGCGCCGGTCTCTGGAAGTTCTGGCCAAGGGTGTGTTCATGTTCAGCGTCACATCTCCTGTGCGCGCTTTAGTGGTTTCTGCTTGTCACAATCCTGCGGCGTCCGCAACGTCCGCCCAAGACAAATGAATGCCGCGGACTGTGCTGGTTGGCATGGCCCCTCTCTTGCCATATCAGGAGCTGAGCGGAATGGAAGAGCTGGGCGGAAGGTCGGGCATCACACCGCCGGTTTCAAGGGGGGAGAAACCGCCTTCTTTCCGGATGATCCCAAAAAGGGGGCAAGGCGCCGTTTGCCGCTGCATGGAAATGCCGTATGGTGTCGCTGATATGAAAAAGAGTCGGGCAGATCCTGCCAGATGCCCGGGTGAAAAACCAGAGAGGATGCGCAAACCATGGGCGAGATTTTCGAACGGGCCGTGGCCGCCCTCAAGTCTCTTCCTGACGAGGATCGCGAGCGGCTTTCGTGGGAAATCATCCAGCGGGTGGAAAGCAAGCTGGAATGGGACCGTCTGGTCAAGACGCCTGAGGCGCGCCGCTGGCTGAAGGCCCAGGCCGAGAAGGCCCTGCGGGATTACAAGGTCATTGCCCGCCGGCTGGGCTACAGTCAGCTTTCGGTGCCTGTGGACAATGTTTTGAGAGAACAGTCCTACTGGCAGCGCTTTGACGAGCTTCCCGGCGACATCCGCGAACTGGCGGAAGAGAACTATCAGCTTTGGAAGAAGAATCCCAATCACCCCAAGCTGCGGTTCAAGCAGATCCTCGATTCCCCCAGGGTCTTTTCCTTCCGCGTCGGCCTGCGCCATCGCACCGTGGGCGTGGAGACGCCGGACGGTCACATGGCCTGGTTCTGGGTCGGCTCCATTGACGATTTCCGCCGCACCGTCGAGGAGGCCGCCGCCGCTCAGGCATAAGGCACATCACCTCCACGGCAGCGCCCCGCAAGTTTGCGGGCTTGGGGAAAAGCGATACGGCGCCGGAAAAACCAAAGGCGCAATAACGCTCAATGGCCTTTATCCTTGCGCGCGCCACCAGTGCAGGAAAAAGGCCAGCATGCCAATGCCGGTGGCCAAGGCCAGCCAGCCGGCCGTGCGCAGAACGAGATCGAGCAGATCCGTCTCTTCCTGCTGGCTTTCGCGGTCCGCCTCAGTGCGATCCTTGCGCGGTTCTTTCGGTTTGTCCGTCATGGCCCGCTTCCCTTGTCGCGGCACATGGTCCTGAGGTGCCCTGAAGGCCAGGGCTATCGCGTATGGCCACGCTGGGGGCGGTGAGCGTGAAAAACATGCCGGCCGGCCAGCCAGGCGCCGATGACAATGAGCACGATACCCGTCATGGCGAGAGCATCCGGCCATTCGCCGAAAACCAGCCATCCCGCCAGCACGCCCCACAGCACGATGGTGTATCGCCAGGGTGCGGTGCGCGCAAGCGGCGCCAAACGAACGGCTATGACGATAAGCACATATGCCGCGGAGAGAAACACCGCCGCAGCAAACAGCATGATCCACGTCTGCATCGTGAAAAGCGCGGCGGACTGAGTGTTTTGGGCAAGGTCTCCCGCCTGCATGGCCCAGAGGGCGAAACCGCCCAGCTGGATGAGAAGGACGTTTGACAGGGCGATCACGAGGGACGGCGCCCCCTCGGGAATGGTGCGGGTGACAACATCGCGTCCCGCAACGCCGATCATGGCGGCGAAAGCCGATAGCGCCCACAAGTCGAAACCTTGCGTGCCGGGATGCACAACCAGCAGCCCGCCGGTCATGCCAATGACGACGGCCAGGATGTCCACGCCAGACAGGCGCTCGCCCAGCCGCCACGCCGCCAGCAGCAGAATGACCAGAGGCGAGAGGTTCATGATGGCAAGCACGTTGGCAATGGGCATGTGCAGCAGGGCGAAGAGATAGAGAAAGGTGACCGCCGTATCCCACAGCGAGCGCACAAGCACCGGCCGGCGAAAGGTCCAGACGAGACTGTGCGGCCCGTGCCCTGGCATTACCATGATCAGGCCGAGAAGGATGGCGATGATGAACAGCCCCCGCAAGGAAATGATCGCGCCGAGCGGCATGTGCGCGCCCAGCCATTTCACCAGGGAATCATTGGCCACATAGAGCGCCATGGTCAGAACCATCAGCGCCGGCCCGGCCAGCGGATTGGATGCGGGTTTCATGCCCGTGTCATGACCCGCAAGCGCCATGCAAGACAAGCCCTGCTTTGAAATAAGAGAGGATCGCGCCGTTTAACCGGCGGGAGCCGTTGTGGAGAGGCTGACGAGAAGGGCGGGGCCCTGTTCAACCCGAGATGTGGCTGCGCATCCGGCCTCGACGAACAGACTCATCGGCGCCTGCATCAAAAGCCGCATGCCGTTCTCCACCGTCCAATTCATGCGCCCGAGGAGGGCCACATGCAGCCGGCTGCGGTTCTGTTCGACAGGCCAGGGATACCTGGCCCCTTCGCCCAGAACCAGCACGGAGAGAGAAACGCGCGCAGAAACGAAAGGCCCATCACTTCCCACCACCGGGGCCTCCGCGACATGCGATGCCAGATCCCGCCAGCGCAGATGCTCCCAGGCGCCGGCCAGCGCCTGTGCCACCTCTTCCTGCTCCGCCAGCAGCCGCGCCAGAGCCAGCGGCAGATGGGAGCAGGCCCTAGCCGATTTCTGTGGCAGCGGTTTCAGCGCGCCGGTGGAAAGATCGGCTTCCGCCAGGGCATGCAGCATGAACAACACACCGGGATTGTCGCGACAGCAGCCATGCACCGCCCGGGCGATGGCGCCGATCAGCCATGTGAGATCGGCATGGATCTCATCCCTGGTCACATGAAGGGTCATGATGTCCCGACCAAGTCATTACAAACACACATCCTGCAACCTGATTAGCACGCCCCTTGTGCCAGCGCAGCGCCTCCCTGCCGTTATGGTTACGCGCTTCAAGTTTCATCGATCGCAGCGCCGGACAATGCCGATCCGTAAAAAGGAATTTTCCCCGTGAAGGAGGCGGCGAGGCGTATCTGCTGTTTTTTCTGTCGGTTGCGGCGCAGGAATGGTATTGTCACCGGCAAGCGGCGGGGCTAAAAGGCTGCGCAGGTTTGCCGGCGGCGATCTATTGCCGGCAGCCCAAGCCAGCCTGACAACCGGCCGTCAAGAGCCGGATCTTTTCCGACCGCACGACCGTCTGAACAGACCTCTACAGGGCACGCAAACATCAGGGGAGGCAGCCGTGGAGTATTTCCTGCAGCAGCTCATCAACGGGCTGACGCTCGGCTCCATCTACGGCCTGATCGCCATAGGCTATACCATGGTCTATGGCATCATCGGCATGATCAACTTCGCCCATGGCGACATCTTCATGATCGGCGCCTTCATCGCGCTCATCACCTTCCTCGTGCTGATGAGCATCGGGCTCACCTTCATCCCCCTGGCGCTGTTCATCGTCCTGATCGTGTCCATGTTCATCACCGCCGCCTATGGCTGGACGGTGGAGCGCCTGGCCTATCGTCCCTTGCGGGAATCCTTCCGTCTCGCCCCCCTGATCACGGCCATTGGCATGTCCATCTTCCTGCAGAACTACGTGATGCATGCCCAGGGCGCGCGGGTGAAGCCGCTGCAGCCGGTGATCACGGGCGGTTACACCATCATGGAAAAGGACGGCTTTGTCGTTCAGATTTCCAACATCCAGCTGCTCATCATCGTGGTCACCATCGTCCTCATGGCCGTATTCTCCTGGCTGATTGCCAAGACACCCCTTGGCCGCGCCCAGCGCGCCTGCGAGCAGGACCGGGTGATGGCCGCGCTTTGCGGCGTGAATGTCGACCGCACCATTTCGTTGACTTTCGTCATCGGCGCCGCGCTTGCGGCGGTGGCGGGCCTGATGTTCCTTCTCTACTATGGCGTGATCGATTTCTACATCGGCTTCATCGCCGGCATTAAGGCCTTCACCGCTGCGGTGCTCGGCGGCATCGGCTCCCTGCCCGGCGCCATGCTGGGCGGTCTCATCATCGGCCTGATCGAGACATTCTGGTCGGCCTATTTCACCATTGAATACAAGGACGTGGCGGCGTTCTCCATGCTGGCCATCGTTCTGATCTTCCTGCCTTCGGGCCTGCTGGGCAAACCGGAAGTGGAGAAGGTGTAAGGCCATGAGCGAGGCAGCCGCAACCTCCGCCCCGCGTCCCGCCGCCGGCGATCCGCAGGCGCAAGGGGGCGAAAACCGCCTTGTCGCAGCGCTGAAGGATGCCTTTTTCGCATCCCTCCTTGCCTTTGTCCTCACCTCCGTCATGCTGGGGGTGAAAACCGTGGACACCGCAAAGGGGCTGGACATCGAATACCGCCCCCAGCTTCTGATCATCGCCGTGGTCACGGTGTTCATCGGCCGCCTGCTTCTGCGGCTCTTCTGGTGGCGGGAAGGCGCCGGCGCCCGCAAGGCCCTGGAGGGCACATCATCGGCGTTGGGCAAGGTCCTGGCCCCGGTCCGGCCGTATATCGCGCCCGGCTTCATCGCCTTCGCCTTCGTCCTGCCGTTCCTGCCCTTCGCCGATCGCCAGGTGGTGGATATCGGCATTCTCGTGCTCACATACGTCCTGCTTGGCTGGGGGCTGAACGTCGTGGTGGGACTGGCCGGCCTGCTCGATCTCGGCTACGTCGCCTTCTATGCGGTGGGCGCCTATTCCTATGCATTGCTGGCCCTGCATTTCGGTTGGGGTTTCTGGGAAGCGCTGCCTGTCGCCGGCATTCTTGCCGCCATCTGGGGCATGATCCTCGGCTTTCCCGTGTTGCGCCTGCGTGGTGACTATCTGGCCATTGTCACGCTGGCCTTCGGTGAGATCATCCGCGTGGTCTTGCTCAACTGGGTGGATGTGACCAACGGCCCGGATGGCATTTCCGGCATTCCGCGCCCCACCTTCTTCGGCCTTGCCGAGTTCAAGCGTTTCGGCGAGAGCACGTTCCATCAGATGTTCGGGCTCGAGTATTCCTCGATGCACCGCATCATTTTCCTCTATTACATCATCCTCGTGCTGGCGATGATCACCAATTTCGTCACCATGCGCCTGCGGCGCCTGCCGGTGGGCCGCGCCTGGGAGGCCATGCGCGAGGATGAAATCGCCTGCCGCGCCCTTGGCATCAACACCACCAACACCAAGCTCACCGCTTTCGCCATCGGCGCCTTCTTCGGCGGGCTTGGCGGCTCCTTCTTCGCCACGCGTCAGGGCTTCATCTCGCCGGAATCCTTCACCTTCATCGAATCCGCCATCATCCTCGCCATCGTGGTGCTGGGCGGCATGGGCAGTCAGCTCGGCGTGGCGCTGGCGGCGGTGGTCATGATCGGCGGCTTTGAGGCCTTGCGCAATCTCGACTTCGTCAAGGCCTTTGTCGAGAACAACTTCGGCATCGAGGACTTTGATCCCAACGAATACCGCATGCTGATCTTTGGCCTGCTCATGGTGGTGATCATGGTCTGGAAGCCGCGCGGCTTCGTCGGAACGCGCATGCCCACCGTCTTCCTGGGCAAGGAGCGCAAGGCCATTTCCGGTGATCTGGTCAAGGAGGGCGAGGGATGAGCGAACAAGCCCGCAAGACCGATCCGGTCCTCATCGTCGAGCACATGACCATGCGCTTCGGCGGCCTCATTGCCGTGGATGATCTCTCCTTTGAGGCCTATCGCAACGACATCACCGCCATCATCGGCCCCAACGGTGCCGGCAAGACCACGGTCTTCAACTGCATCACCGGCTTTTACAAGCCCACCACCGGCCGCCTCACCCTGCGCCATCGTGACGGCGGGGAATACCTGCTTGAGCGCATGGACGATTTCCGCATCGCCCGCGAGGCCAGGGTGGCGCGTACCTTTCAGAACATCCGCCTTTTCTCCGGCATGACGGCGCTCGAAAACCTTCTGGTGGCGCAGCACAATGTGCTCATGCGCGCGTCCGGCTTCAGCTTCGGCGCTGTGCTGCTGCCCTGGATGTACAAGCCGCGTGAAAAGGAGGCCATCGAGAAGGCGCGCTACTGGCTGAACATGGTGGGGCTGGAGCATCGCGCCGACTATCCGGCAGGCGATCTGCCCTATGGCGAGCAGCGCAAGCTGGAGATCGCCCGCGCCATGTGTGCCGATCCGGTGCTGCTGTGTCTGGACGAGCCGGCCGCCGGCCTCAACCCCAGGGAATCCGATGAGCTCACCAAACTTCTCGGCACCATCCGCGAGAAGCACGATCTCTCCATCCTGCTCATCGAGCATGACATGAGCGTGGTGATGAACATCTCCGACCACATCGTCGTGCTGGATTACGGCAAGAAGATCTCCGACGGCACGCCCGAGCACGTGCGCAACGATCCGGCCGTGATCGCGGCCTATCTGGGTGTGGAGGAAGACGAGGCGGAGGAGCTGGCATCATGAGCGCAGCCGCCGATAAGCGCCCGCTTCTGGAAGTGCGGGGAGTGTCCGCCTTCTATGGCAAGATTCAGGCGCTGCACAAGGTGAACATGGAGGTGCACGAGGGCGAGATCGTCACCATGATCGGCGCCAACGGGGCTGGCAAGTCCACCCTGATGATGACCATTTTCGGCCGCCCCCGTGCCCGCGAGGGCCGCATCTATTTCGACGGCCGCGACATTACGGACATGCCCACCCATGAGATCGCCCGTCTTGGCCTGGCGCAGTCGCCGGAAGGGCGGCGCATCTTTCCGCGCATGACCGTTCTGGAAAACCTGCAGATGGGGGCGATGCTCGCCGATCCCGAACATTTCGAGGAGGATCTCGCCCGCGTTTTCGAGCTGTTTCCCGTGCTGGAAAAGCGCCAGCATCAGCGCGGCGGCACGCTCTCCGGCGGCGAGCAGCAGATGCTGGCCATCGCCCGCGCCCTGATGAGCCGGCCGCGTTTTCTGCTGCTGGACGAGCCCTCTCTGGGCCTGGCACCGCTGATCGTGCGCCAGATCTTTGATGTGATCCGCGAACTCAACGAAACGCGCAAGCTCACCGTCTTCCTCGTGGAGCAGAACGCCTATCACGCCTTGAAACTGGCGCATCGCGGCTATGTGCTGGTGAACGGGCACATCACCATGTCCGGCACCGGCGAGGAGCTTCTGGCGCGGGAGGAAGTGCGCGCGGCCTATCTGGAGGGAGGTGCGTGATGGTGCTGCCGTTCACGGAAAGCTCTCTCGGCGTTTTCATTGGCCTCACCGTCATCATCGGCGGCGGCGCCGCCTGGCTGGCCGGCCGGGCCCTGGCGCTGAAATGGCGCCCCGTCTGGCAGCTTGTCATTTACATGCTCCTGCTCGCCGCCGCCGTGCGCTTTCTGCACTACGCGCTGTTTCAGGAGCCGCTGCTTTCGCTGAAATCGTATATCGCCGATGCCGTGGTGCTGGAGCTTGCCGCTCTTCTCGGCTTTCGCATCACGCGCGTGCGCCAGATGGTCCGGCAGTATTACTGGCTCTACGAACCCGCAGGTCCCCTCTTCTGGAAGGAACGCAAGAACAGTGAGGCCTGACCCTGGCGATCAGACCATGCCATGGGATTGAGGGGGGGGGGTCTTTACACTCTTCATTGACCCGGGCCGGGCACGGGGCGGCACACGCCCGCCGTCACACCTGGCTCTCACTCCACCCCCTGCATGGCCAGAAACTGCGCGGTGACCGTATCCATTGTCGAGACATGCTGCGTCAGCCAGGCGGGGAATTCCTCACGCACGAAGCGCAAAAGCGCCTGCCGCCCGTCGTCGCTTGCGCAGTTCTCGCACAGGTCCTTCACCCGCGCCCGCATCAGCTCATGCTCGTGGCGATGAATGGGATAGGGCGGAAAGCCATATTGTTCCATCAGCCGCTCCTCACGTGAGAAATGCTCTTCCACGTGATCGAGAAAGGCCCGTGCCGCCTCGGCGATGGCATCGTTTTCGCCGTCTTCAAGCGCCTTTTCCAGCGCAGCGAGCACCTCAAGCTCTTCTGCATGCACGGCGTTCATGGAAGGAACGGCGACCTGTGGCAGTTCGAAATGCGGCATGAGACTGTTTCCCCCCGGTTTGTGCATTTGCAACAGCTGAATGTTGCCCCGTTGAAAGCTCCGGATGGCGCATGCCGCTTTGACTTTCATCAATAACGCATCACCACAGGGCGGAAAGGCACTTTTTCGCACGGGTGATGGCGAAGCATCCGCTCATAAACCTTGATCTCAAAATGACGCGGCAAAGCCATATTCAATTTTAGATAGCATTAAGTCTGGATGGTTATTTTAACAATCAAATCAGTCATTCAACCCTTAAGGCGAGGGAGAAAGCACATGCGCATTAAAGTGTTTGCTGTCTTGATTTCCACTGTATTGATGTTTCTCAATATTGAGGTGGCTCATGCCAAGAAAGGATTCATCCCAGTCTCTGTGCCGACTGGATATGTAGAGAAGGTGGTTGATCTTCCTGATGAACCACCATTTAAATATAAAGAAGGAGTTTATGTTGATATTGGTTATTTGCACAATTTTATTGGGAAAGATAAATGGGTTGGCTATATAGGCAGCGCCACCAGTTATGTTGAACTCAAGGATGGCGCTTTAGAATTTCTTGTTCTTGCCGGATATCTTGAGAAAAAGCCTTCGCCACCAAAAAGCACGCCATTTATTAACATGGCAATCTATGCCTTGTGGATAGGCTCTCTCGTCCTTGTCGGGAAAGTCTTGCTACGGCAGCATAAAACCGGGCAACCGGCACCTTCTTCAGACACCATGCTTGCGCTGAATGAAGAACAAACTACAAGTCCACATGGCTCGACTTTCGACAAAAATTTGCAAGCGCGTTTTAAGGCCCTTGCTCTTGAAAATGCAAGGGTACGGGAAGAAGAGCAGGGTGGTTCACTGATGGATCAGTCTGCACAACCGACAGGCTGGCCGGCCACACCTGTTTCTCAGGATTTTGCTGCTGAAACTCTCGCGCGCCCAGAAACCCCTCAATCGCATGTGCCATTTGCCTCTGACGGCATTGGCAAACACCAGCAATTTGCCGAGAAACAACCCGCCTCCTCTGCTGCAGCACCGGTGAAAACCCATGCGGGATTAACAGAGGAAATGCCCGGAAATAACAACCTCTCTCAGCCCGGTTCTGCACCGGTTTTTGGCAAGCGGAGAATCTGATCGGGGCGAAACATCTGGAAGGTGAAAAATCTCTAAGAAAACGTCCTCGTCCAAGTGACGATGGAAGAGATCGTAAAAAGGCGGCCCGCTACACGACACTTGTATCGTCATACCGGCGAAAGCCGGTATCTAAGGCCACAAACGCATGAGTTTGCGGCCCGAGACCCCGGCTTTCGCCGGGGTGACGAGAAAGATGGCAACGTTGTGTCGTGTAGTATGAAAAGGCGGCCCGATTTCCCGGCATGGAGTTGAACATTCACTCCTCTTCCAGCGCTTCCATGGCGGCGAAGCGGGCCGCCTTTTCTCGGTCATAGCCGCGGGCGGCGTCCAGCAGGTTGCGGGTGTATTCCTCCCGCGGCGTGCCTGCCCGCAGCTGCTCCACGGTCATTTCCTCCACGAAGCGACCATGCTGCATCACCGCCAGTCGCTCGCACATGTGGGCAATGACGGCGAGGTTGTGGGAAACGAGCACATAGGTCAGCCCGTGCTCGTCCTTCAGCCGCTTGAGCAGGTTGAGCACTTCCGCCTGAATGGAAACATCCAGCGCCGAGGTCGGCTCATCGAGCAGCACGATCTTCGGCTCCAGCATCAGGGCGCGGGCGATGGCCACGCGTTGGCGCTGCCCACCCGAGAGCTGATGGGGATAGCGGAAGCGAAACTCGGGCCCCAGGCCGACATCGGCCAGCGCTTTCAGCACGCGCTCGGCCCGCTCCTGCCTGTCGCCGATGCCATGGATGATCAGCGGCTCGGATAACGTGGCATCGATGGTGCGGCGCGGGTGCAGGCTGGCATAGGGGTCCTGAAACACCATCTGCACCGTGCGGCAAAAGGCTGCGTCGCGGTCATGGCCCAAAGGCTGTCCGAAAATCTCCATCCGGCCGCCGGTCACGGGCGCCAGCCCCGTAATGGCGCGTAAAACCGTGGACTTGCCGGAGCCGGATTCGCCAACCAGCCCGTAGGTCTCTCCTTCCCGCACCTGAAAGGAGACGCCCCTTACCGCCTGAAAGGCCTCGCGCCCCTGCCCGAAAACAACGGAGAGGTCTTTAACGGCAATTGCGGGAGTGTCCGCCGCAGTCATTTCAGGCCTCCTCAAGCCAGGCAGGATCACGCTTCAGCGTCTGCAGCCATTCCCGCGGTTCATCAATGCGCGGCAGCGAGGCCAGAAGCCCGCGTGTATAAGGATGTTGCGCCTCATGCAGCCGCTTTGCCTCGATCACTTCCATCACCCGCCCCGCATACATGATGATCACCCGGTCACAGAAGCTGGCCACCAGATCGAGGTCATGACTGATGAACATCAGGCCCATGCCCCGGCTGCTGACCAGATCGTCCATGATCGCCAGAACCTGCATGGCCACGGTCACATCCAGCGCCGATGTGGGCTCATCGGCAATCAGCAGATCCGGCTCCGGGATCAGCATCATCGCGATCATCACCCGCTGCCCCATGCCGCCGGACAGCTCGTGCGGCCAGGCGTGATAGACCCGCTCCGGATCGCGAATGCGCACCGCTTTCAGCATTTCAAGGGCGCGTTCCTTCGCTTCGCGGCGGGAAACCCGGCGGTGCACGCGGAAGGCCTCGGCGATCTGATCGCCCACCCGCATCACCGGATTGAGCGAAAACTTGGGGTCCTGCATGATCATGGCGATGCGATCGCCGCGGATCGCCCGCATGGTCCGTTCATCCGCCGAGAGAAGATCGATGCCGTCAAAGACCATGCGTCTGGCCCGCACCACTCCCGGCGGCCGGATCAGGCGCAGGATGGACCGACCGGTCACCGACTTGCCGGAACCGGATTCGCCAACGATGCCGATCTTCTCTCGTCCCATCGACAGCGACAGCCCGCGCACCGCATGCGTAATCCCGCGGCGGCCATGAAAATCCACGCGCAGATCCTCAATCTCCAGAAGCGGCCGTGGCGCCTGCGCATCCGTGGCAGTGCCCGCGCCTTTGTCCTCCTGCGTGTGTTCCGCAAGGGCAGCAGGAGTTTCCTGCCTGTCCGTCGTCATGCCTGGCCACTCCTTGGATCGAGCGCATCACGCAGGCCGTCTCCCAGCAGGTTGAAGCCCAGGGAAACGAGGAAAATGGCAATGCCCGGCATGGTCGCCACCCACCACTGATCAAGCAGGAACTTGCGGCCCTCGGCGATCATTGCCCCCCACTCCGGCGTGGGCGGTTGCGCGCCCAGGCCGAGAAAGCCCAGGCCCGCCGCGGTCAGGATGATGCCGGCCATGTCCAGGGTCACGCGCACGATCACCGAGGAGACGCACATGGGCACGATGTGGGCAAGCACGATGCGCGCATCGGACGCGCCCTGCAGGCGCGAGGCCATGATGTAATCGGCATTGCGCACCGTGAGGGTCTCCGCGCGGGCGATGCGGGCGTAAGGCGGCCAGCTGGTGATGGCGATGGCGAGAATGGCGTTGCCGATGCCCGGCCCCAGCGCCGCCACGAAGGCCAGCGCGAGAATGAGCTTGGGAAAGGCGAGGATGATGTCGGTAATCCGCATCAGAACGATATCAACCCAGCCGCCGAAATAGCCCGAGACCGTGCCAACAAGCAGGCCGAACAGCGGCGCGGTGATGGTCACCAGCCCCACGATGTAAAGCGTGATGCGCGATCCGGCGATCACGCGGGAATAGATGTCGCGCCCAAGCCCGTCCGTGCCCAGCAGATGCCCCTTCTCTCCCGGCGGCAGCAGACGGTCGGAAAGGTTCTGCGCCAGCGGATCGTGCGTCATCAAAAGCGGTGCGAACACGGCCACGAGCACAAGGGCAACGATGATGAGCAGCCCCGTCACCGCCAGGGGATTGGAAGAGAATTTCAGCCAGGTCAGCCAGGCGCGCACACAGCGGGCCTGAAAGGCCGAAGTCGGCGCATCGCTCTCCAGCCAGGCGCGCAGGCCCCCCGCGCCGGAAGGCGCTTCCTCCGGAACGGGCGGAACGGATCGGTCATTGCCTTTCTTCGTCATCAGCGTGCCCTCGGGTCCACGATGCGATAGAGGAAATCCGACAGCAGGTTGAGCCCCACAAAGACCGTGCCCACCACAATAGTGCCGCCCAGCACCGCCGCCATGTCCGCCGAGACGAGCGCGTTGGTGATGTAAAAACCAAGCCCCGGCCAGGCAAAGACGGTCTCGGTCAGCACCGAGCCCTCCAGCAGCGAGGCATAGGAGAGCGCAATCACCGTGATCAGCGGCACCATCACGTTGCCCAGCGCATGCACCCAGATCACCCGAAACTCGGACAGGCCCTTCACGCGGGCGGTGGTGATGTATTCCTGCCCCAGCTGCTCCAGCATGAAGGAGCGTGTCATGCGTGCGATGTAGGCGAGGGAATAGTAGCCAAGGATGGAGGCAGGCAGGACGATGTGAGAGACCGCATTCCAGAAAATGTCCATGTCTCCGGCCAGCAGGGCATCGATCAGGATCATGCCGGTCACCGTCGGCACCATGCCGTCATAATAGATGTCCAGCCGCCCCGGGCCGCCCACCCAGCCGAGCTTGCCGTAAAACAGCAGCAACCCCATCAGCCCCAGCCAGAACACCGGGACGGAATAGCCGATCAGGCCGATCACCCGCACGAGATGATCGGGCCAGCGCCCGGCGTGCACCGCGGCAAGAACACCCATCGGCACGCCCAGCACCACGCCGATGATGGTGGCGAGTGTCGCAAGCTCGAAGGTGGCGGGCACCACCCTCTGGATGTCCTCGATCACCGGCCGCGATGTAAGCAGCGACACGCCAAGGTCACCATGCAGCACCTGCCAGACATACATGGCGAACTGCACGATCAGGGGCTTGTCCAGCCCCATGGCCTTGCGCGTCGCCTCGTAGACCTCCGGCGGGGCGCGTTCGCCGACCACGGCCAGCACCGGATCGATGGGAATGACGCGGCCGATGAAGAAGGTGATGGCGAGAAGGCCGAGAAAGGTGACGATCAGCGAGACGAACAGCCGCAGGAAGGGGCGCAGGCGATCATACAGGCGCCGGAGCAGGGGATCCTCCCCGGCGCCGCCGGATCGCATGCCGACGCTGTCGCTTCTGAAATCCGACATGGGCCTTCTCTTGAACCGGAGAAAAAGGAGCCGGGAGGCATCAAGCCTCCCGACCCGTTCAGGAAGCAAACGCTCAGTCCTTCGTCACCGTCCAGTAGTGCACCTGCGAGATGGCGCCGCCGGTGATGAAGCCGTTCACGTTCTTGCGCATGGCCGACTGAATGATCTGCTGGAACATGATCACATACGGCCCTTCGCGCTGCACCTTGCGCTGCAGCTCGCGATACATCTCCGCACGCTTGGCCGTATCCTTCTCCAGAACGGCCGCCTCGGTCATCTTGTTGACCTCCGGATTGAACCACGAATTGCGCCAAGCCAGCTTGCCGGTCAGCTTGGCCTCGTCGCGGTTGTCCGGATTGTGAGCGAAGGAATCGGCGTTGGTGTGCGGATCAGGATAGTCCGGCCCCCAGGCGCCGAGATAGATCTCATGCTTGCGGGCGCGGTACTCGGTAAGGATCTGCTTGCCGGTGCCCACGACGAGCTCGGCCTTGATCCCCACCTTGGCAAAGGTGTTCTGCAGCGATTGCGCAATCTCCAGCCGGTCCTGCGCATTGCGCACATAGATCTTCACCGAAAAACCATCGCCATGCCCGGCCTCCTTCAGCAGGGCCCGCGCCTTTTCGATATTAAGCGTATAAGGCTTCTCCTTCAGCTCGCCGAGATAGGTCAGCGGCAGGAAGGCCTGATGCACCACATACTGCCCACGCAGGAAGGACTTGGTCATGCCCTCGTAATCGGCCAGATAGCGGAAGGCCTCCCGCACCTTGGGCTTGGAGAGGATTGGATGCTTCTGGTTGAGGGCGAAATACATGATCCGGCCCTTCAGGTCGTTCTCCACCTTCAGGTCCGGGTTTTTCATCACCGCGGCGATATCATCGGGGGTGAGCTTGCGGGCCACGTCGACATCGCCCTTCTCCAGCAGCAGCCGCTGCGAGGAGCTTTCCTCGATATGGCGCACGAAGACGGCCTTCATCGCCACCTTGCCGCGCCAGTAGTCCCCGGCCCGGTCAAGCACATAGATCTCGTTGGGCTTCCATACCCGCAGCTTGTAGGCGCCGGAGCCGGCGGAATGGGTCTTCAGCCAGCCGTTGCCAAAATCGCCATCCTTTTCATGCTCTTTCAGCAGCTTGGAATCGACGATGCCGGCAATCGGCGCCGTCAGGCAGTTGTAGACGAACGAGGGCGCATAGGGCTTGTTGGTGACGATTTGCACCGTGTAGTCATCCAGCGCCTTGATCTTCTCATCCACATTCTCCGGCGTGAAGCCAAACTGCGTGAGGATGAACGACGGCGTCTTCTTCAGTTTCACCGCCCGGCGCAGGGAATAGACCACATCATGGGCGGTGAGAGGATTGCCGCTGTGAAACTTCAGGCCCTTGCGGATCTTGAAGGTGTAGGTCACGCCATCGTCGGCCAGCGACCAGCTTTCGGCCACTCCGGGCTTTAAGGGGCCGAAGTTCTTGGGATCAAAGGTGATGAGGCGGTCATAGACGTTCTGGGCATAATCATAGGCCGAGAACTCGAACATCTCCGCGGGATCGAGCGAGATGAGATCGTCGATCTTGTCGGCCACGACGAGAACGTCCTTGGGCGTCTTGGCCAGCGCAGGCCCATAGCTGCCGGCCAGGGTGAGAAGCCCCGCCGCGGTCGCCGTCAGAAGGGCGCGTCGGGTCAGTGCATGAAGCATGTTTATCCTCCCTCTTTCCTCCGTTTGCTTGAGGCCTTCGCCCACATGAAAGGCGAAAGCCGCATATGCCGGCGCCACATATGCCTCTCTCCCGTCCCGGGCGGGCGCCGGTTATCAACGCGTGACCTGATGAAATCAGAAAAACCGATCACTTCACCAGATGAATGGTCACGCCAATGCCGCCATTATGCGCCAGCCCGCGCCGCTTGGAAACACGCCCTTTTGGCGAGAGGAAAGATCTCATCACGCCATGCGCGACAGAACCGGCGCCCGGCACGTATCCGGCGTGGATATCCTTTCATCATCAAACGGCCAGACCTTGCCAGAGGCAGAACAGGCTCATCCATGGCCTAGATAGGCTTTTTGCACTTCCACATTGGTGCGAATGGATTGCGGATCCCCGCTGGCGATGATGGCGCCATTGACCAGCACCGAGATGCGATCGGCCAGGGCGAAGACGGCATCCATGTCGTGTTCCACAAGCAGAATGGCCGTTTGCTCCCGCAGAGCGGCGATGCGCCCGCGCATGGCCTGCCGCTGTTCCGGGCCGAGGCCGGCCAGAGGTTCGTCCAGCAACAGCACCCGTGGTGCCATTAGCGACACCATCGCCAGCTCCAGAAGCCGCCTCTGCCCGTGCGAAAGAGCCGCGGCCGAAAGAGCGGCCACTTCCGTCAGATCATGTTTGGCAAGCGCAGCGTCCGCCCGCTCGCGATAGGCCCGGCAGGAGAAGGTCGGCCGGGGCAGACAGGAAATAAAGCCGGCGCGCCCCGCCGCCGCCAGCATGAGGTTGTCCATGACGCTTAAGTCATCGAACAGCCGCACCACCTGATAGGAGCGCACAAGCCCCAGCCGCACACGCCGCGCCGTGGACATGCCGGTCACCGCCCGGCCGTCCAGCAGGATCTCGCCCGCATCCGGCCGTGTCTCTCCGGCGATCTGATCGATGAGCGTGGTCTTGCCCGCGCCGTTGGGGCCGATGAGGGCATGGATCTCCCCGGCGCGCACATCAAGATGAATGTCACGGCTCACCTGCAGCCCGCCGAAGGCCTTGCTCAGCCCGCGCACCTCAAGGATCGTTGCGCTCATTGGTCCGCCTCCGCCCGCATCGCGCCCTGCTTTCCACGAGCCCGGACCTGCGCCGAAAACGCCGTGAACGCACCCGCCTGATGCAGGGCCACCGCGATCAGCAACAGCCCGAAGGGCAGGTGCCAGTAGCGCGTGAAGGAAGAGAGCACTTCCTCCAGGATCACGAACACCGCCGCACCGGTGAGCGGCCCGGTCACCCGCCCGCTGCCGCCGAGAATGACCATGAACAGCAGATCGCCCGAGCGCGTCCATTCCGCCATGGACGGCGAGACAAAGGCGGCATGATTGGCCGCCAGACCGCCGGAAAGCGCCGCCAATGCCCCGGCAAGCACATAAAGCGAAAGCTGCACGGCAAACACCGGATAGCCCAGCGCGCGCATCTTCTGATCATCCGCCTTCGTTCCGCGCAAGACCAGGCCGAAGAAGGTGCGCTTCAGTCCTGCATGCAGCAAAAGGGCGAGCAGCAGGCCCGCCACGGCCAGCCAGTGCATGATGGCGGCATCATCCAGATTGAGGCCGGCAATCTGCGAGCGCAGATCCAGCGTCAGCCCGTCATCGCCGCCATAGGCTTCAAGGCCCGAGAGCAGGTAGAAGATCATCTGCCCGAAGGCGAGCGTGATCATGAGAAAATGCACCCCGCGCGTGCGCAAGGCAACGAAACCGGTCAGCAGTGCCCAGCCCGCGCCCAGCCCGGCGGCCAGCGCGAAGTGAAACAGGCCGGATTCGCCGGCCAGCCAGTCCGCCCCGCCGTAAACCGCGTGCCAGACGGGAATGGCCACGGCATAACCACCAATGCCAAGAAAGGCGGCATAACCAAAGGAGACAAGCCCCGCAAGCCCCATGATCATGTTCAGGGAGGCCGCGGCCATGGCCAGGATGCTCATGCGCGTGGCCAGATCCAGCCAGAAGGGAAGGTTGAGCCACGCGCTCAGCCACGGCGCCATGAGAAGAGCGGCAAGCAGCACAATCTCGGCGTAAAGAAGCAGGCGCGCCCCACGCCGAATCAACGGCCGCGCGCGGGGAGGCTGTTGGATCTGTGCCGCTCCGTTTCGTTTCGGATCGTTCATGGCCGCCTCCCCCGTGTCCGTGGCGGAAACAGGCCCGCCGGCCTGATCGCCAGCACCAGCGCCATAAACAGATAAATGCTCATGGAGGAAATGGCCGGCGCTGCCGTCTCCGCCGCTTCTGCGGAAAGCACCGCCCTGAGGAGATCATCAAGGAAGGCGCGCCCCATGGTGTCGATCATGCCCACCAGCAGCGCGGCGATGAACGCGCCCATTAAGGAGCCAAGCCCGCCGATGATGATGACGACAAAGGCGATGATGATGACCTCGAAGGCCATGGCCAGGCTCGCTTCCGACAGCGGCGCCACCAGCACCCCTGCCAGCGCGGCTAGCCCGGCGCCGAAGGCGAAGATGCGCGCTTCCAGCGCCACGGTGTCGATGCCCAGTGCTTCCGCCATGGCCCGGTTGCTGGCCGTTGCCCGCACCTGCATGCCAAAGCGCGTGCGGTGAATCAGCAAAAAGGCCGCCGCCGCCACAAGAAGCCCGATTGCCACGATGAGAATGCGATAGGTGGGCAGAATGGCGCCGAAAACCGTCACATGGCCGCGCAGCCAGGCGGGAAGCGGCACGCCGCGCCCTTCCGTGCCCCAGACGAGCATCGCCAGCGCCTCGATCACCAGCAAAAGCCCGAAGGTGGCCAGCACCTGCGCCAAGGGGGACGCGCCATAAAGCGGCCGCGCCACCAGCCGCTCCGCCGGCAAGGCCAGCAGGGCAACCACCAGCGGAGAGAGAAGCAGGGCCAGCGGCCAGGAGCCGCTTGCGGCCGTGATCGTGGCCGAAACGAAGGCGCCCAGCATGTAGAATGCGCCATGGGCGAGATTGACGAAATCAAGAATGCCGAACACCAGCGTCAGCCCCGCCGCCACCAGAAACAGCAGCAGGCCGTATTGCAGGCCGTTGATGAGCTGGCTGAGAAGAAGGGCCCCGTTCATGATCCGCGCGCTTTCCTGCCCGTGGAAGGGTTGAGGATTCGCCCCCGATGTTTTGGTCTGGATCTCCTTTGCGCTATGATGCACAGCAAGGCAATGCCTTTTGCACCGGACTTTTTTCGGGAGAACGAGCATGGACATTCCCGATCCGCAACGGGGGCCCCTGGCACGCACCGTCACCGAGGTGCGCGTGCAGGAGGCGCCGTTTGACGCCGCAGCGGAATACGCGGACTTTTCCCGCCGCAAGGACGGACGCGGCGCCGTGGTCATGTTCACAGGCTGCGTGCGTGATTACAGCGAGGATGCCCATGTTTCGGCCATGACCCTGGAGCATTATCCGGGCATGACCGAAAAGGCCATGGCCGCCATTGTCGAGGAGGCCTGCCGCCGCTGGCCGCTGAAGGCCGTGCGCGTGATCCATCGCCATGGCCGTCTTGAGCCGGGAGAGGATATCGTGCTTGTCCTTGTTGCCTCCGATCATCGCGCCGATGCGTTCGCCGCCTGCCAGTTTCTCATGGACTGGCTGAAAACCCGCGCGCCATTCTGGAAACTGGAGGAAACGCCCAAAGGTCCGCGCTGGGTGGAGGCCAAGGCCGCCGACGATGCCGCGGCCGCGCGCTGGGAGCGTGAAGAGGCCTCGTGAACGTCCGCCGCCGCTTGAGAAGAAAAGCCGCCGATCTTGGCCACCCGTACCGGCGCCGGCGCCGCAGCCCTTTATGGCGCCTGCTCGATCTGCCCCTCGCCGCCCTCCTGATTACGGCCGCCATCTGGCTGGTCGGCCATTTGCCGCCAGAGGAAGGAACGGCTCGCATCATCGATGGCGATACCCTCATCCTGAATGGCAAGCGCATTCGCTTAAAGGGCATCGATGCGCCCGAGCTGCATCAGACCTGCCGCCGGGCTGATAACCGCTCCTGGCCCTGTGGCCGCCGTGCCCGCGCCGCCTTGCGTGCGCTGATCAGGGGAAGGCGCCTTTCCTGCCGCGCCATGGATCACGACCGTTATGGCCGCACCGTCGCCTATTGCCGGATCCTGACGGATGACGACAGGAAAGGCGAAGACGTCGGGCTTGCGCTCATCAAGAAGGGCCTGGCCATTGCGCGGCCGAATGCCCCGCTCTCCTACCGGCTGGCCGAACGCCGGGCGCGTCAGGCCCGCATTGGTCTGTGGCAGGGCCCCTTCCTTGATCCCGCCACATGGCGCAAGGTCTGCAGCGGAAAAGGCCATTGCCCCGGTTAGAAATTCTGGCCTCGATCGCTGAAATGTCGGATGCCGAAACAAAAGGCCTGCCGGAGGGTTTCCGGCAGGCCTCGTGTTCATGCCCTGACAGATGGGATTATTTCTTCTCCATCTGCTTCTTGTATTCGTCGTAGTACATGTATTTGCCGTCGTGCCAGATGTACACGACATAGCCGGGCAGGGTCACATCGCCCTTCTCGTCGAAGGAGAGCTCGCCCAGAACGGTCTTGAACTTGCCCTTGTGCAGGGCCTCGGTGACCTTGGCCGGATCCACGGACTTGGCCTGCTCCGCCGCCTGCTTCCAGGCCTGAATGGCGGCGTAGGTATACAGCACATAGCCCTCCGGGTTGATGCCGGCGGCCTCGAACTTCTTCACCACCTCAGCCGCGGCCGGGCTCTTGCGCGGATCGGGCGAGAAGGTCATCAGCGTGCCTTCCCCGGCCGGACCGGTGATCGCCCAGTATTCCTGCGTCACCAGCGCGTCACCCGACATCAGGCGGGTCTTCATGCCCTGATCGCGCATCTGGCGCACGATAAGGCCGGCCTCGGTGTGATAGCCGCCGAGGTAGAGAAGGTCGATCTTGTTTTTCTTCAGCTTGGAAACCAGCGCGGAGTAATCCTTCTCGCCGGCGGTATAGGCACCGTAGAGGATCTCCTTCTTGCCCAGCTCGTGGAAACGTTTGCGCATCTCGTCGGCCAGGCCCTTGCCGTAGGCGGTCTTGTCATGGAAGATCGCCACCCGCGCGTTCGGGAACTCCTTGGCGATGAACTCGGCCGCCGTCTTGCCCTGCTGGTCGTCACGGCCGCAGACGCGGAACACGTTCGGCCCGCCCTCGTCGGTCAGCTTCGGGTTGGTGGAGGCCGGCGAGATCATCACAATGCCTTCCTCCTCATAGACCTTCGAGGCCGGAATGGAGGAGCCGGAGCAGAAGTGACCGGCCATGAACACAACGCCGTCACCCACAGCCTTGTTGGCCACGGCCACCGCCTGCTTGGGATCGCAGGCGTCGTCGTAGACCTTCAGCTCCACCTTCTTGCCAAGCACGCCGCCGGCTTCGTTGATGTCCTTCACCGCCATCTCGGCGCCGTTCTTCATCTGCTTGCCGAAGCTGGCGTACTGACCGGTCATCGGGCCGGCGGTGCCGATCTTCACCGTGTCCTCAGCATGCGCCACGCTGGCGGCAATGCCGAAGACCACCGCGGCCGCCGTCATCAGAAATTTCTTCATGGCGATTCCCTTGAACCTCCCTCTGGATGTCTGTCGCTCGCCGCCCGCGCGCCCGAGCGGCGCAAGGAATGGGCGGCCTTCCGTCTCGTGAGATGGATGCACCTTGGGATAAGAAATTTCCCCTCCTGTGCACCCGGCACCATAGACTAGGGCCAATGCCCCCTTCGTTCAAGGCCTTGTTTCGCTGCCGGAACAACACGCAGCGATCACGATTGCAATCAGGTGCCGCGTTCTCGTTTGGCCGCATCTCCCAGCCGCACCGGCGCCACCCACCATTGCGGGCACCGGTTCTGCACCATCCGGACAGCCCGCAGGGCCGCCGCTTCATCATCGAAAAGGGCAAAACACGTCGCACCGGAGCCGGACATGCGCACAAGCCGCACATCGGGCAATTCCTTCAGCAGGGAAAGACAGGCCGCAATCTCAGGCGCACAGGCGCAGGCGGGAGATTGCAGATCGTTGCGCTGCTTCATGAGCCACTGCAGCCAGGTTTCGGCATTGCCCTCCGGCAAAGGCTCTGCAAGCGGAGGAAAGCCCGTTCCTCCCGGTGCCAGACCAAGCCGGGAAAAGACCGCGGCGGTGGAGACCGCAACACGGGGATTAACGAGCAGTCCCCGCAACTCAGGAAAGGCGGCGATGGGGGCGATATCCTCGCCAATACCGCGCATGCGGCAGGCATGCCTGGCGAGACACACAGGCACATCCGCGCCAATCTCAAGGGCGATTTGGAATAGGGCCTCATCCGGCTCGCGCACCGGCGGCGGCCCATAAAGCCGGATCATGGCGCGCAAGGCCGCCGCCGCATCCGCCGAGCCGCCGCCAATCCCGGATGCCACCGGCAGATGTTTTTCCAGCCGGAAATGACAGCCGCCAAAAGTCTCCGGCCAGGCGTTATTGAGCGCCTGCGCCGCCTTCAGCACCAGATTGTCCGCATCCGCCGAAAGCGCGCCCGCTTCAGGCCCCGCAAGCTCAAGCCTGAACCCGTCCGCCTTTCGCGCCTGCAGCACATCGCCGACATCGGCGAAGGCCACGACGGAATCGAGCAGGTGATAGCCATCCTTGCGCCGTGCCGTCACATGCAGGGCGAGGTTCACCTTCGCGGGCGCAAATACCCGAATGCTTTCCGGATGACGCATCATGACGAGGAAGGGGACTGTTCATCCGCCTCAGCGGAAGGGAAGGCAGGATCATGTTTCTCTTCTGCTGCTTCAGCGGCATGATCTGCCTCACGGCTCCCGGCAAAATGCGCCTTCAGGAGGCGGGCCACAAACGGTCGCGTGATCTTCGCCTTGTGTTTCAGGGCTTCCCTGTCGATCAGTGTCACCAGGCGCTGGGCCGCCGCTGCCGAGCGTTCCATGCGCACCAGCAGATAGGAGATCACCTCTTCCGGCACGCGCAGCTGCCGGTCGGTAAACAGCTTAACCAGCAGGGCCCGCAGCAGCGCATCATCCGGCGGCGCGATGGCAACACTTTGCGCTGCGGCCAGACGCGTGGCGAGGTCAGGCAGGGTGATGGGCCAGGCCGCAGGGGGCGTGCGCGCGGTGAGCATGATCCGCGCATGATTTTCGCGCGCCATGTTGATGAGATGAAACAGCGCGGTCTCGTCCAGATGAGCGCCCGGCATGTCCTCGATCACAAGCCGCCCGGTGGAAAGCAGCGCCGGCAGATTGTCGGTGCACACATCATCAGGCTGCGCCCGCAGCGCGCCGGTGCGTGCGCGCCAGATTTCGGCAAGATGTGTCTTGCCGCTCCCTTCCGGCCCGTGAAGGTTGAGAAGCGGGCTGCTGCCGGCCAGAACATCATCCTCCGGCCAGCGCATGATGATCTCGAAGGCTGCGCGGTTGCTGTCGGTGACCAGAAAATCCTCCGCCGACATGCCCTCCGCAATCGGCAGATCGAAAATGAGCTGTTCCGGCCGGGGTGTACCGTTCATCGCCGTCATGCCGCCGGGGTGTCGTCGTTTGTGGTGTCGCTATCCTGGGCCGCATCCGCCTCGGCTGCTTCCGCCGGTGTTTGCGCTGCGCAGGCGGGGTCGAGATAAAGCGCGCTGTCCATGTACTGCTTGAGCGCATAATGCGCCACCACCTTGATCGCCGCCGCGATGGGCACGGCCATCAGCATGCCGACAAAACCGAAGAGATAGCCAAAGGCCACCAGCGCGAACATGATCCACACCGGATGCAGCCCCACACTGCCGCCCACCAGCCAGGGCGAGAGGAAATTTCCCTCAATGAACTGACCGAGCGCGAAAATGCCGGCGATGATCAGCACCTGAACCCAGTCCGGCCAGAACTGCACCAGCGCCATGCCGATGGACAGAATGCCGCCGATGGTGGAGCCCACATAGGGGATGAAGCTCAGAAAGCCGGAAATGAGGCCGATGGTGAGCCCGAACTTGAGCCCGGCCATGACCAGCAGCACCGCATAGAAGATGCCAAGCGCCAGGCACACGGTGCCCTGCCCGCGAATAAAGCCGGCAAGCGCCTTGTCGATATCGCGGGCGATGGCACGGATGGTCTCGGCATGCCGGCGGGGAATCCAGCGGTCGATGGTGGCCACCATCCGGTCCCAGTCGTTGAGCATGTAGAACAGGACGATGGGCGTGATCACCAGCAGGGAAATCAGATTGAACAGAGCCATGGAGCCCGACCAGATGGAGCGGGCCACAGCGACGATCCACTGCCCGGCGCGCGCGGCCATGTCGGCCGGGTTGGCCCCGTTCTTCAGCGAGGCGCGCGAAAGCGCCTCCTTCAGCCAGTCGGGGGCGTGTTCGTTGAAGAGTTTCACCAAAGTGGCGATGGCCCCCGGCAGGGCATCAAGCAGCTGCCCCATCTGCTCAACGAGCAGCGGCACCAGCATGAGCAGCATGATCACGCAGAGCACAAGAGCGAGAAACAGTATGGTGCTTGTGGCCACGATCCGCGGCATGCCCCAGGATTCCAGCTTGTCGGCGAGCGGATCGAGAAAGTAGGCCAGCACCATCCCGGCGATGAACGGGGTCATGACATCGCCCAAAAGCCACATGCCGAAGATCAGCATGGCCAAAAGGCCAAGCCAGAAGGCGATCTGGGCCTTGAGACTGATGTCATGCCCCGTGTTCATCTGCAAATCCGTCATGATCATGCCCCGGGCATATTGCGAAAGGCGTGCGCCTGGTTCAGCCTTCGCTCATGTGTCGCAGTCCGTCTCGCACGTATAGCGCGCCGGAGATCACAGTGAAAGCGGCAACGATCGGTGCGCCAAGAAAGATCAGCGTCTCTGTTGGCCAGCCCAGCGTGCGAAACAGCAGATAAAGCCCGGCAAAGGCAATCTGCACCGCCGTGTTGATCTTGGAGATCACCAGGGGGCGCATCTCCATGGGATGATCGAGCAGCCAGGCAAGCACCACGCCCCCGACAATGAGCACATCACGCGAAACCACGATGATGGCAAGCCATGCCGGCAGGGCATCGACAATGGCCAGCGTCACATAGATGGAAATGAGCAAAAGCTTGTCCGCCACCGGATCAAGAAAGGCGCCAAGCTCCGTGCGCATGTTGAAGCGCTTGGCGATGAAACCGTCGATGCCGTCGGAAATTCCCGCCAGCAGAAAGACGGCCAGGGCGAGGTCCATGCGCCCGATGAGGATCAGCCAGATGGTCAGCGGCACCATCACGATCCGTGCGATGGTGATCAGATTGGGCAGGTTCATGGGTCGTGGCATGGTTCTCGCCCGCAAAGCATGTGCAAACGACTGGCGGCTTTAGCACAAAAGCCCCCCTGCAAGACACCCCGATGATGAAATTTTTCATCATCTTGCGTCTTGACGCCTTCTCGCATGCATGCTGCATGCACTCGCAATCCCATGCGGGAATGGGGTGTCTGTTTTCCATTCATGGCCGCAAAAGGCTTTTACTGACGAGGTCAGATGCCCATGACGACCACCGTCCGCTTTGCGCCTTCGCCCACGGGCCGGCTGCATATCGGAAATGTGCGCACGGCCGTTCTCAACTGGCTTTTTGCCCTGAAGGAGAACGGGCGCTTTCTGCTGCGCCTTGATGATACCGATCAGCTTCGCTCCCGCGAGGAATATGCGCAGGCCATCATCGAGGATCTGGCCTGGCTCGGCATTCAGCCCCATGAAACATTCCGCCAGAGCGCGCGCCTGTCCCGATACGAGGAAGTGGCTGAAAGGCTGAAACGCGAAGGGCTGCTCTATCCCTGCTATGAAACGGAACGGGAATTGGCCCTGAAGCGCAAGGCCGCGCTCATGGCCGGCCGCCCGCCAGTTTATGATCGCGCCGCCCTGAAACTCACGCCCGAGGCCCGCAAGGCCCTGGAGGAGGCCGGCCGTGTGCCGCACTGGCGCTTTCGCCTGCCGGAAGGCACCATCCGCTGGCAGGATGCCGTGCGCGGCGAAGTGGAGATCGATCTCGCCACCCTGTCCGACCCCGTGCTCATCCGCGCCGATGGCAGCTTTCTCTACACCCTGCCGTCCGTGATCGACGATATCGACTACGGCATCACCCACATTATCCGCGGCGATGATCATGTCACCAACACCGCCGTGCAAATCGCCCTCTTTCAGGCACTGGGCGCAACCCCGCCCCGTTTTGCCCATCATGCGCTGCTGGTGGACAAGGATGGCGGTCCGCTCTCCAAAAGGCTCGGTTCCCTTGGAATTGCCGATCTGCGCAAGCAGGGCCTGGAGCCGGAAACCATCGTTTCCTATTGCGGCACCGTCGCTTCCGCGGAACCGGTGCGCCCGTTTCTGGACATGAAAGAGCTGGCCGAGATCTTTGCCCTGGAGAAGCTCTCACGCGCCCCGGCCCGGTTTGATGAAGAGGAGCTCTTCGCCCTCAACGCCCGGCTTTTGCACGCCATGCCCTGCGAGATGGCCCTGCCGCGTCTGAAGGCCCTGGGCCTTGAGATGGACTGCCACGCCTGGGAAGTGATCCGCCCGAACCTGCGCACACTTGCCGAAGCGGCGGACTGGCTGGCGATCATCCGGGGCGAGATTGAACCGCCCGCCCTCACCGAAGAGGAAAAGAACCTCATAGAGAGCGCATTGAACAATCTGCCGCCAGAACCTTGGGATGAGACCACCTGGAAGACTTGGACCAGTACACTGAAACAGCTGACCGGCCTGAAGGGGCGTCGCCTGTTCATGCCCCTGCGACGCGCGCTCACCGGCCGTGAGCATGGACCTGAAATGTCCCGCCTCCTGCCCCTGATCGGACCAGAGAAAGCTGCGGCGCGCCTGCGCGCGGCCCTGACGGATTCCGGATGAACGATATAGCCTCTTCCTGCATCGTCATTTCCGCTCTTGTCAGGAAGCGAAGGATTCGCTTGAATGGAACGGCAGCGAAATGATTTGTTTGTGAAGCCGGGCAGGGAGGGCAGGAGGTGTCGCTCGAAGTTTCGGAGTCAGAGGCTCTCCAGCTGTGGCGTCATGTGACCCTGGCCATGGTTCACGATGAAGAGCCGGACCTGACAGTGCGTCAGATGGCCGTGCTTTTCATCGTCTATCTTGATCCGCCGCCGCATACCGTACGCGATCTGGCCCGCAAGCTCGGCGTGACCAAACCGGTCATCACCCGCGCTCTTAACGCCTTGGGAAAACGCGGGCTTTTGCAGCGCCGCCGCTCCGAGACCGATCGCCGCAATGTCCTCGTGCAGAGAACGGTGGAAGGCGTGCTCTATCTGGATCGGCTCGCCCGCATGATCCGTGAAGCGGCGCGCGAACTCAATGGCGAAAGCTGAAACGGCGGCTTGTCCGGGCCCCAAGGTCGGATCTTTGCGACAACGGGCTGCGGAATAGGATTGGGCAGGCCGCCCATTCCGGGGGCAAAAGAACGAATGACGGAAAAGCCAGAAACGCCTGAAACGCCAAAAACACCAAAAACGCCGGAAACATGGTGTGTGGCTGTGCCCATCATGCCGGTGCATGCCGCGCCTGCCCGGGATGCGGAACAGGTCACGCAAGGGCTTTTGGGCGAGCCCGTGCAGGTTGTGGATGAGGCGGATGCGGATTTCGTCCGCCTCCGTCTGTTGACGGACGGATATGAAGGCTATGGCCGGAAAGCCCATATCGCCCCCGCACGTGGCGATCCGACGCACAAGGTGATTGTGCCCGCAACCTTGCTGTTTCCGAAACCGGATTTGAAAAGCGTTCCCGCCCGGCCGATCTATGCCGGTTCCCGCCTCGTGGTGCGCGGCCATGAACAGCGCTATCTTGAAGTACTGCTGCCTGATGAAACCTCCGGCTGGGTGGTGCGGGAGCATGTGGCGCCTGTGAATGATGACGTGCCGGATGCCGCCGCTTTCGCTCTGCGGCTTCTGCATGCGCCCTATCTCTGGGGCGGGCGCAGCGTGCGCGGCATCGATTGCTCCGGCCTCGTTCAGCTCGCCCTTGCCCTGGCCGGGCATGCGGGCGTTCCCCGCGATTCCGGCGATCAGATGCGGCAGGTCGGAAAGCCTCTGCCTTTGGATCTTCTGCAGGAAGGCGGGCTGCAAAAAGGCGATCTCGTGTTCTGGAAAGGGCATGTGGGCATGATGCTGGATGCCGAAACCCTCATCCATGCCAATGCCCATCACATGATGGTTGCCACTGAGCCGATCAGGGAAGCCGTGCGACGCATCGCCGATCAGGGCAGCGCAGTCCTTGCCATCCGGCGGCCATGAAAGACCAAAGACGATTCCCCTTCACACACAAAAAGGGGGCAGCCAGCTGGCTGCCCCATGTGAATGCGACCTGAAGGTCTGGATATATTATCCATAGTTCAGGTGGTTGTTGATGTTGCCGAAGAGGTTCTTCAGAGAGTTGTGGATGAAGGGCATCGTGGCCACGAGAGCCAGGCCGGTGGCGGCGGCGATCAGGCCGTACTCGATGGCGGTCGCACCGGACTCGTCCTTCACGAAAGCGGCAATCTTCTTCTTCAGCATTTCCGTTCTCCTCGAAGTCTCACGGTTTCAGCACACTTGAAGGTCCGGGCACGTCCTTGTTCTGTCATTGCCCCCGAACCGTGGCCAACCATACGTGACGGCTTTTAAGATGAGGTAAACATGCTCATGTAAATGCGCTTTCGTATACGAGAAGTTGCGTTTGGATAATAAAAGGTTACCGCAAAATTACATAATAATACATGATAATGTTTTATCGTAATGCTTAAATCAAGAAAGGTTATTTCATGAAATATTGCTCAGGATTTCGTTTGCGCCCCTTCTTGCAAGACAGGCTCTGGCCGTGGCGCACCGCACGATTTTGCTACCGCAGGAAAACAAAAGTTGTGACAACGAAACAAGATGATGTCTTACGCCTTTGTCGGAAACTGCCTCGATGAGGGATGGAATGATCAGAATGCAATCTGGATTCGATGTGATTAGAGACATTATATAATAAGGCGTGTATACGCGTTTGGTTCTGCCCAAAGTCAGGTGATGCGCAGAAAATCAGCGAAATGTCCAAGGTGTTAGTGCGCGTCTCGGAAGGGGGAAACATCTGAAAGTGTCGGTATCATCAGATGAGGGATGCGTATTCCTGCACCTGAAACCGATAGGCAGTAACCAAAGATTCACCATGCGCGTGTAGAACCGATCAGGAAAGCGAAAACACCTGCGCTGTTGAGTTTCGAATTGGGAGAATGGCTATGAAATATCGTCACGGCCTGATGCTGGCTCTGATTGCCGGAGCCATGGCCATGAGCGCGGAAGTCAAGGTTCAGGCGGCGGAAATGCGCATCAAGCCTGCGGAAAGCCGCATGATCACGATCGCCGGAGAGCCGCGCACGATTATCATTTCTCGGCCGGAAGTCATCAATGTCCGGATCATGGGCGGAAACAAGCTGATGGTTCAGGGTATCGCCAATGGTGATACGCGTGTCGAAGTCCTGGATTCGGATGGACGCAAACTGGCGAATCTGGATGTCATAGTCAGCGATGCGCGTGATCGCCGGACCGTGCGCATGTATCTGGCCGGTCGGCGCAGCACCTACTCCTGTGCGCCGAACTGCGTGAAGGTTTTCGTGCCCAATGATGACAGCAAGGCCCTGGCTGATGCGGCGCATAGTCATGGTTTGGTGCAAGGGTTTTATGCCGGTGTCGTGGGCCAGACGGGCGATTTCGTGCCCACGGGCAAACGTGAGCGTCCCCCCGTGGAGGACTGAACAGGCCGGCCGGCAAGGCAAAAATATGGGAATAACCGGGGATAATTCCCAAAACGTGCCGCACCCGAAAAAGGGTGCGGCATTGTCATTGATGCAGTGGCAAAATGGAAATCGGTTTCATCTGCGAGCAACTTTAGCGCGCAAATTCAATTTTTCATAACGATCATCCGCTATTTTGTGAGCAGACTGTGAAATGACGGGCGAGCTGCCTGCGCGTTTGTGCGCTCCGTCAAGAGGGGCCATGAGGTATGGAGCTGGCAAGATGATGACCAAACTGCGTCAGCTGTTGGGACGGTTTCGTCGCAAGGAAGAAGGAGCGACAGCGATAGAGTTTGCGCTGATCGCGATTCCCTTCTTTCTTATTTTCATGGCGCTGTTTGAAATGAGCACCATGCTTCTTGCGCAGTACGAGCTGCAACAGGCCATGACCAATGCAGCGCGCGCCATTCGCACCGGACAGGCGAGAAGTGGTCTTTCATTGAATGATTTTCGCGATTCTTACGTTTGCCCACACCTGACGTTCGTCAAGTGTAGCAATATAAAAATAGAGGCCAAGAATTTCTCTTCATTTGGTGCTGTGAGCTATACGGATGCCGATGAAGATTATCTTGATGATCCCAGCAAGACCTTGCCTTTCTCAATAGGAGGTCCTTCCGAGGTCATGGCCATTCGCATGTTCTATAAATGGAAATTCTTTACTCCTTTGATTGGCCAATTCATGGGAAAAACGGGTAATTCACGCTATCTGGCCGCGGGCACGGTGTTCCGCAATGAGCCCTATAGCTGACCGCGGGTGATTGAGGCGGTGTTGGTCATGCCCGGATGGCGGAAAGTATCTGGAAGCGAGCGGGAGAGAGACATGAACGGCGAGAAGTTTGCCTTCAAGCGGTTCCTCAAGGCCTTGCGTGCCTGTGGCAAGGACGAGGATGGCGTTGCTGCCGTGGAATTCGCGCTCATTTTTCCCGTCATGTTGCTCCTGCTTCTCGGGGCCATGGAACTTTCGGAAAGACTCTATCAGAGCAGCCGAACCGTTCAGGCGGCCTCTCTGATGGGAGACCTCGTCACGCAGGCCTCCACGGGTTCGATCACCTCTGCTGAAATTGAGGATTTTTATAAGGCCATGAAATATGCCCTTGATCCTTTTGATGATAATCGGGTGAAAATTTACATTGCCGCTTTCAGAGAGGATACGTCCAATCCGGGAGAGGTGCGTATTGCCTGGCGAAAGCAGCTGGGAAGCTTCAATAACGCTGAATGTAAGGATTTTGTGAAAAGCGACTTGCCTTCCGATCTGAAAGGCATTGTCACCAGTGGCACGGACATTGTGGCCACGCGTGTATGCTGGGAATACAAGACACCTCTGAAAAATCTGAAACTGCTGAAATTCATCAACGGCCTGAGATTTCTCAAACGGGAGGTATTCCTGCGCCCGCGCGCCGGCAACCAGCTGACATGCTCAAGCGGCTGCAGCTGAAGCAGATGCCCCCATCATTACACAGCAAATCATGTATGTATGCAGCACATGTCGGGTTTTGGGGTGAATACACGCAAGTGCTGATCCGCGATTGACAAATTGTAAACGCCCTTGTGCCATTCTGCCGGGCAGGATGCGTGGAATTCAGCCAGTGATGCGATAAGGCGCAATTGGAGACATTTGCCGATGTTGTGGTTCATCGTTATGGTGGCATGGCCCTTTCTTGTCGTTTATGCGGCCATTGGTGATTTTATGACGATGCGCATTCCGAACTGGCTGAATCTGAGCATCTTTCTCCTCTTCTTTCCGGCGGCGTTACTGGCGGGCATGCCATTGGAGCAGTTTCTCTGGCATGTGGCGGCTTTCTGCTTTACGCTGATCATTGGTTTCACTTTGTCCATGACCATTCGTTTCGGTGGTGGCGACGCCAAGATGATGGCCGCCCTCGCCATATGGTTCGGATGGGATCTTCTGCCTGCGTTCATTGCTTTTTCCGCCATTGCAGGCGGTCTTCTCGCCATCGCGATGAAGGCCTGGCAGATGATGCGTGTTGAGGATACCGTCTGGAATGGAGGACGCTTGAGCAAGATCCTTTTCCGGGATCTCGACTTGCCCTACGGCATTGCGTTTGCTTCAGGTGCCCTGTTCGTGTTTCCGGAAAGCTGGTGGGCCAGCGTTTTGTTCACCTGAAAAACAGCCGGTATTCGACCTCTCTCGCTTCTTTTTCCTCAAGAGCTGAACCGAAAATTCGTCACTCCGCCCGCCCCAATACCTTGTTCCAGCAGAATATCGAACGGTTTGGCAGGATCATGGGACGGTATGCCTGAATGATATTTCTGATGAAAGGGGATGAAGCCTCTTTCATAATTTTACTTCATGAACTGATTGCCTGTGCCGCTCTTCCGTCTTCGACGTCACAGCTCCCATCACCTTCAGGTTGCAGGTTTCGCCACGAGACGGCGAAAATACGCGCATTGTTAACCATGCCTTGACCATTTCCCGAAATAATCTCCGCGAAAGGCAAACGAGGGGCAGGTGAGTTCACTGCCCGATTGCAGGCGGGAAGTGGTTCAAATGCAGAAAAAGCGTGAAATCATCCTCTATTCCGTGGGTGCCGTCGCGGCCATTGCGGCTGCCGTAGCGGTGAACAGCATGTTTTCCGCGCCTGAACCGGAGCCGAAACCGGTTCCACAGGTGCGAAACGAGCAGGTCAAGGTTCTTGTCGCAAGCAAGAATGTCGGCATTGGCGATCCCCTCAGGGTTGACGACGTGCGCTGGCAGTCCTGGCCGAAGCATAGTGTCCTTCCCGGCATGATCAAATATGAGGGCGACATCAACCTTGAGGAGGTCCTCAAGAACGTGCGCACACGCTCGATGATTTTTGCGGGCGAACCGATCATGCCCCAGAAGCTGATCTATCCCGATGACGGCGGCTTTTTGTCCTCCGTTCTGCACAAGGGCATGCGGGGCATTGCCGTGAAGATTTCTGTCGTCACCAGCGCCGGTGGCTACATCAAGCCCCTGGACCGCGTGGACATCTATCTTGTCCGCAAGGTCAAGGGCAAGGCGATCTCCGAACTGGTGATGCGGAATGTCAAGATCCTCGCCATCGATCGCGAGAACCTGACCAAGAAGGATGACAAGGTTGATGCTTCCCCCAGCGTGAATACGGCGACGGTTGAAGTCACACCCTTGCAGGCGCAGTTCCTCGCCAAAATCAGCATGATGGGGCGCCTGACATTGGCCTTGCGGTCTCTTGCGGAAAATGACCCCGGTGGCATGCCGGAGCTTGTCGGGCGTTTCGCGGCGGAAGCCCGCAGAACGGCCAGCACATTGGATACCGGCTCTGGCATCGCCGTCATAGGTGGGCGGCAGACCCGCATCATCCAGTACTGAACGCAATTCCAACGGATGGATGTCGTCATGAAGAACATCACCGAAAAACCCATCAACGCAATGCGCCGCCTGCTGCGGGCGAGCGTTGCCGGACTTGCTCTGGTCGCGGTTCCTGTCGCCGCCGTTTCGGTCATCGGTCTTGGGCCCGATACGGCGCAGGCGGCCACGCATCAGAAATATCTGCGTATGGAAGTCGGCAAGTCGGTGGTTTTGCGTCTGCCGCGCCCGGCGTCCGAAATCCTCGTGGGGGATGACAAGATTGTGCGCACCGTGTTGCGGACCAAGCGCACCGTCTATCTGTTCGGCCTGGCGAATGGTCAGACCAACATTTTCTTCCTTGACGAGAATGGCCGTCAGATCCTGGCGCTGAATGTCGAGGTCTCGCAGGACGTCAAGGCGCTGCAACGGCTCCTGCAGCGTGCGCTGCCTGGCTCTGCCATCGTTGCGGATATGGTGGGCAAACAGCTCGTCCTGCGCGGCGAGGCCCGCAATCCGGAAGAGGCCAAGAAGGCCATGGAGCTGGCCGGCAAGTTCAGTGACAATGTCGTCAATGCCATGACCATTGCCGGCCGCAATCAGGTGACCATCAAGGTTCGCATCGCCGAGGTGCAGCGTTCCGTGGCCAAGCAGTATGGCATCAACTGGCATAAGCTGCTCGAGGCGGGTGATTTCACCACACAGATCATCATGGCCAATCCCTTCTCCCTGGGACAGGCCTTGGGTTCCACGGTGACCAGTGAAATCAGCCCCCTCAAGACGCTGGGTCTCATAGGCCCCGGTGTTGGTGTTACGAACTCCACTGGCAAGACGGCCGCCGTTCTTCATGCCATGGAACGTGATGGTCTCGTGCGCACCCTGGCCGAACCGACGCTTACGGCCGTTTCCGGAGAGGAGGCCAATTTCGTCGCCGGCGGCGAAATTCCGATGCCGACCGGATACGACCCGGATACCAAGCAGGTCACTTACTCCATGCGCAGCATCGGCGTGACTTTGTCCTTCAAGCCGGAGGTGCGCTCCGCCAACAATATTCGTCTCAAGATCAAGACGGAGGTCAGCGAGGTCAGCTCTCGCTATACCCAGAGGCTGGGCGAGGTCTCCTATCCGGGCCTTGAGAAGCGCTCCGCTGAGACCACCGTCGAGATTCCGTCCGGAGGAACACTCGCCATTGGCGGACTTATCCATGACGTGAGCAAGTCGAGCATCGATGGTGTTCCCGGCCTGAAGAACCTGCCGGTTCTGGGCGCGCTGTTCCGTTCCAACGACTTCCTGACCAACCAGACGGAACTGGTGATTTTCGCCACGCCCTACATCGTCAAGCCGGTGAGCGAGAAGAAACTGCGCACGCCGATCGATGGCCTCGCCCTGCCCAGCGATGCCCAGATGGTTCTCTTCGGGCGTCTGCAGCGCGTTTATGGGGCGCCGACGGGACCGAAAGGATCGGGACGCGTCTATCACGGCGACGTGGGCTTCATTGTCGAATGATCGGCGGGCTTGAGGAGACAGAATCATGATTGCGCGGAAATTTGCTTTGCTCATGGCGCTGACGGGTGTCGTCGCGCTGGGCGGTTGTCAGACGAATTCGGAGTACGTTCCCTTTGGGCCGGAGGAGTTGCATCCCATCGAGGTCGTCGAGGGCAAGTCCCGGATCACCATTCCGGTGCGCTCCGGTCGTCTGGGTGACGATGGTGAGAACATGGTGCGCCGCTTCGGCGCCGAGGTGGCGGCCATGCCCGGCACGGTCGTGATTGTGCGCCCGGCGGGTGTCTCCGGGGAGCTGGCGGCGGCGCGCGCCACCGTGCTGCTCAAGGAACAGGGCGTTGCGCCGCAGCGCATCCGGCATGTCGTCAGCAAAAAGGGCAAGAATCTGGTCATCAGCACGAACAGGAAGTTCGCGGTGACCCGCGAGTGCGGTGACTGGTCGAAATCACTCTCCGCCACGCTGGATAACGAGCCCTATCCGAATTTCGGTTGTGCCCAGCAGCACAATCTCGCGGCAATGGTGGCCAATCCGGAGGACTTCGAGCACCCGCGTCCCATGAAGGGGCCGGATGCACAGCGTGCCATCAATGCGATCTCAAGCAAGTGAGTGCCCGGCCCGGCACTTTTGCCGGGCCATGATCGGCGGACGACCGGGGAAAGGGACACAAGGGAATTGAGTGATCGGGGTTTGAAACGATGATGTCGAACATGAATCCGCAGGCCATGACAAACTCGGGCATGATCAATCTGCCGCCTTTGCCGCATATCTCCATTCATGCCTTCTGTGAGACCGACAAGGGCGTGGCATTGATGCAGGCCACCTTTGCCGACAGACACTTCGCCCGAACCTCTTCCCAGGTCTTCACAGGAGGCATCCCGGCGGCCGTGCAGGCGTACGCGCAGGCTCTGACGCCGGATCTGCTGATTGTGGAATCGGCGAAGGATTCTCAGTCTCTTCTTGCGGAATTGCAGGCCCTGGCTCAGGTCTGTGCGCCGCAGACGAAGGTCATCGTCATTGGCCACCACAATGACATCCACCTCTATCGGACCCTGATCGCTCAGGGCGTGAGCGAATATCTCGTCATGCCCTTGCAGCCCCAGGATATTTTGATGGCTGTTTCCAACATCTTTGGTGGTGACAGCCAAGCAGCCTCCATCGGCAGGATCGTGGCCTTCATCGGTGCGCGGGGCGGGGCGGGTTCCTCTGCCATTGCCCACAACGTGGCATGGTTCCTCGCGGAGCAGTACGGCAAGAACACCGTGGTCGCCGACCTGGATCTGGCCTACGGCACCGCCGGACTCGATTTCGACAAGGAGCCTGCGCAGGGCATTGTCGATGCGCTGATGGCGTCCGATCGTATCGATCCGGTCCTCATCGACAGGCTCCTGGCCAAGTGCTCGGAGCATCTCATGCTCCTCGCCTCTCCGGCCAGCGTCGACAGGGTCATCGACATTCAGGAGGAGACCCTCTCGGTGCTCCTGGACGCCTTGCGTGCCACTGCGCCGATCACCGTTCTCGATCTGCCGTCGGACTGGGAGTCCTGGACCCGGGGTGCGCTCATTGGCGCGGATGACGTGATCATCACAGCCACCCCGGATCTCGTTTCGGTGCGCAACGTCAAGTCGATTCTCGACATGCTCAAGCAGTTGCGCCCCAACGATGCAAAGCCGGGTCTTGTCCTTAACAAAGTGGGACAGACCAAAAACAAGGATCTCGAAATCTCCATGCAGGAGTTCGTCGAGGCCTTCGACATCGAACCTCTGGGGACTGTGACGTTCGCGCCGGAGATTTTCAATGCGGCCCTGAACGAGGGGGTGCTTGTTTCCCAGTACGATCCCAAGTCCGAGGCCGCGAAGGTGTTCGATCAGCTGGCCCGGCGGCTGCTCGGGCAGAACATGCAGGAAGATGCAACAACCGACAGCAGCACGAGCAAGGGACTGTTCGCGTCCTTGCGGGGAATGCTGAGCAAGGTTGGCAAGAAGGGGTAAGAGCCCATGTTCGGCAAGCGTCAGAATGAAGGGGCAAATCAGGGCCAGCAGCCCGCGATGAACGAGGGAGTGCAGCCACAGGGCGCTCCCGCGCAATCCTCGCAGCAGGCCATGGCTGCGGGCATGGCATCCGGTCCTGTGCCCGGTATGGCGGGCGGCCACACAGGTGCCGCGCCTGCATCCATGCCCGGGATGAATCCTGCGGCCCAGTCCGTGGCAGGTGCGGCGCCCCAGATGCATCAGGGCATGGGCGGCCCGCAGCAGGCTCAACCGGTCATGCCATCCGCGCCGGCGGGCGCGGGAGGCATGGGCATGGGGCAGATGCCCATGGGCGCTCCGGCTCAGCCGGGCATGGCGGCGCACCAGCCTGCGACGGCTGTTCCCGGAAATCCGGCGGGCATGTCACCCCAGCCCTCGACATCGGCGAGCTCTGTGCGGCCTTCCGCGCAGGATGCCAACGACGCTGTTTCATCCGGCTCTTCAGTTGGTGCCGAGATCGTTTCGCAGCGGTCGGAGGAGTATTACAACATCAAGTCGATGATCTTTAACGCGCTCATCGACGCCATCGATCTCACCCAGCTTTCACAGCTGGATCCCGAGAGCGCGCGTGACGAGATCCGCGATATCGTCAACGAGATCATCGCCATCAAGGATGTCGCCCTGTCCATCGCCGAGCAGGAAGAGCTGCTCGAGGACATCTGCAACGACGTTCTCGGCTATGGTCCGCTGGAGCCGCTGCTCGCCCGGGACGACATCGCCGATATCATGGTGAACGGCGCCGATAAGTGCTACATCGAAGTCAACGGCAAGGTGCAGCCGGCCAACATCCGCTTCAGGGATAACACCCAGCTGCTGAACATCTGTCAGCGCATCGTTTCCCAGGTTGGCCGCCGCGTGGATGAGGCAAGCCCCATCTGTGACGCGCGCCTTCCCGATGGTTCGCGTGTGAATGTGATCGTGCCGCCGCTGGCCATCGACGGCCCGGCGCTCACCATCCGTAAGTTCAAGAAGGACCGGCTGAAACTCGATGACCTCGTGCGCCTGGGGTCCATCACTCCGGAAGGCGCCGAGATCCTCAAGATCATCGGCCGCGTGCGCTGCAATGTGCTCATTTCCGGTGGCACGGGTTCCGGTAAGACGACCCTGCTCAACTGTCTGACCGCTTACATCGATAACGACGAGCGCATCATCACCTGCGAGGACGCGGCGGAACTTCAGCTGCAACAGGATCACGTGGTGCGCCTGGAGACCCGTCCGCCCAACCTGGAAGGGGAAGGCGAGATCACCATGCGCGATCTTGTGCGTAACTGTCTGCGTATGCGCCCGGAGCGGATCATCGTCGGTGAGGTGCGTGGCCCGGAAGCCTTCGACCTGTTGCAGGCCATGAACACAGGCCACGATGGCTCCATGGGCACACTGCACGCCAACAGCCCGCGCGAGGCGCTCTCGCGTCTTGAATCCATGATCACCATGGGCGGTTTCTCGCTGCCGTCCAAGACCATCCGCGAGATGATCGTCGGTTCCATTGACGTCATCATCCAGGCTGCCCGTTTGCGTGATGGCTCGCGCAAGATCACCCACATCACCGAGGTGACGGGCATGGAAGGCGACGTGATCATCACCCAGGACCTCTTCGTTTACGAGATCCTTGGCGAAGACGAAAACGGAAAGGTTATCGGTCGCCACCGCTCCACCGGTATTGCCCGCCCCGCTTTCTGGGATCGCGCGCGTTATTACGGTGAGGAGCAGCGTCTCCTTGAGGCTTTGGAAAAGGCGGAACTCAGGAACGAAGAGGCGGAAGCGGCATATTGAGAGCACGCATGCGGATGCTGAAGCGTTGAAGAGTGTGACGTTGCCTTCTCGCTGATGCGGAACGCTGGGGTTTTGATGCAAAAGTTCCGTAACTGACGGGAGAGACTAGATGAATCCGCAGTTTCTGCAAATCGTCATGATGGGGGTCATCGCCCTTGTGGTGGGCGGGTTGACGATTTTCATCTTGCAGAGGTTCATGTCGGACAAGGCGTCGCGCTCTCGGCGCATGAACCGCATCGTGAATGAAAAGGAAGTGCAGAAGGCCAACCTGCAAAAGCTGCACAAGGACAAGCGCCGCAAGCAGGTGCAGGCCATGCTGCGTGAGGTTGAGGAAGAAACGCGGCGCCGCAAGAAAGGACAGCGTCCCAGCCTGAAAAAGATGTTGCGGCAGGCGGGGCTGAAGGTTTCCCCTGTTCAATATTATCTTTTCGCGTTGGGCTCCGGCGTGATTTTGGGGTTGGTCACTCTTGTGCTGTCGCGCAATCCCTTCGTGGGGCTTGGTGGATTGCTCGTTGGCGGGCTTGGCGTTCCCTACTGGCTGCTGAAATTTCTGCGCAAGAGGAGAGAGCTGGCCTTTCTCACGCTTCTGCCCGAAACCATCGATGCCATGGTTCGCTCCATCAAGGCCGGCCTGCCTCTCAATGAGGCTCTCAAGCTGGTGGCCAAGGAGATGCCGGACCCCATCGGTGTGGAATTTCGTGAAGTCGTCGAGGGCCAGAGACTTGGCATCCCGCTGGATCAGGGCTTTCAGCGCATGTATGACCGCATGCCCTTGCCGGAGGTAAACTTTCTGTCCATCGTCATCGGCATTCAGCAGCAGTCGGGTGGCAACCTCTCCGAAGTGCTGAACAATCTTGCCAAGGTCCTGCGCGACCGCAAGGGTATGCGGCTGAAAGTGAAGGCGCTTTCGCAGGAAGCAAAAGCGGGTGCCTCGATCATTGGTGCGTTGCCTGTTCTGCTTTTGGCGGCGATCAGCGTTCTCAATCCGGAATATATCCAGCCCCTGTTCAACACGATCACGGGCAAGTTCATGCTTGTTGGTGCGGTTGTGTGGATGTCGACCGGCATCATCGTGATGTACAAGATGATCAACTTCAAGGTCTGAGCGAGAACCATGTGGTCTTTCATTGAATACTTCACCAAGACCGAGAACCTGGTCACGGTCGCCGTTGCCGGCCTGGTCTTTCTCATGATCGTGACCTTTCTCAAGCCGCTCATGGCGCGCAATGAACTCAAGGATCGCATGGAGCGCGTCGCCTTGGAGCGTGACAAGCTGCGTGCGCAGCAGAAAGCGGCATTGGAAGAAGCGCAGAACAAAAGATTGCGCGAGAAGCCGAATGGCCTTCTGGCGGAGCTCGTTCGGGCTCTCAATTTGCACGAGCTGCTCGAGGCGGAGCGTTATCGCGAGAAATTGCGCATGGCGGGTCTGAGGCAGGAGAAGCACATGGTGATCTTTCTTGCCGCCCGCGTGATCCTGCCCGTGGCGCTTATGATCTTCGCCTATGTTTACATGGGGCTGCTCAATTCCGAAGTGGACACGACCATAAGAATAGCGGGCACTCTTGCGGCGGGTGTCGTGGGCTTCTATTTGCCGACAATCATTCTGACCAACATGATTCAGCGTCGGCAGCAGTCCATTCGCATGGCCTGGTCGGATGCGCTGGACCTCATGCTCATCAGTGTCGAATCCGGCATGTCCATTGAGGTGGCCATGACGCGTGTGGCCAAGGAGATCGGCACCATCTCCCCAGCGCTCGCCGAGGAGCTGCAACTGACGACGGCGGAACTCTCTTATCTCGGCGATCGTTCCAAGGCTTTGGAAAATCTGGCCAAGCGCACGGGCCTGCCCGTTGTCAAGGCAGTGGTGAACTCGCTCATCCAGGCGGAAACCTACGGCACGTCCCTTGGCATGGCGCTGCGCAATTCCGCCGAGGAAAACCGGCGCGAACGCATGATGGAGCTGGAAAAGAAGGCAGCGGCCCTGCCGCCGAAACTCACTGTTCCCATGGTGATGTTCTTTCTGCCGGTTATCTTCATCGTGCTGCTTGGGCCGGCTTCCATCGTGGCTTTCAAGCTTCCCTGATCTGAGCAGTGCCTTGGTATGAATGAGAAAAGGGCGCCGGAGGATGTTCCGGCGCCCTTTCTGCATGAGAATGACGAAAGCGGATCACTTCAGGCGGTGCATCTTCACCAGGCCGAGCAGATAGCGCTCGATGAACGGCTCGGACACACCCTTGCGCACCTTGCGCAGGAAGTATTTCTCGAAGGCGATCTTGGCCAGATGCACCCACTTGCCCTCGGCCGACCAGTTGATGTTCCGCGGCGGGTTCTGCGGCCGCGCGAAGAATACCACGCCCTTGTCGCCAAGATCGGCCAGGCACAGGGCGTTCCACGTTGGCTCGTGAGTCGGTTCTCGGCCCTTTAACAGCTCGCCGATGTTCTGCACCGTGGCCGTCACCATCGATTCGATCATGTAGCCCGTCTTGGGCACGCCCACCGGCACCGGCGTGGCCTCCAGCGGCGGAATGGCGATGCAGACGCCGACGCCGAAAATGTTGGGATACTTGGGATTGCGCTGATGCTTGTCCACGATGATGAAGCCGCGCGGATTGGCCAGCCCCTCAATACCCATGGCCGGACGCACGCCACGGAAGGCCGGCAGCATCATCGCATACTTGAATTCGAGCTCGTGCTTCTTCTTGTCGTTGCCGTCCTCGTCCACCTCCGTGACGAACATCGTGTTGGGCTCAACCTTGTCCACCTTGGCGTTGGTGATCCACTTGATGTTGCGGTCACGGAACTCGGATTCCAGCAAGCCTTTGGTGTCACCGACGCCGCCAAGGCCCAGATGCCCGATATAGGGCTCGGAAGTGACGAAGGTCATCGGCACCTTGTGGCGGATGTCCCGCTTCTTCAGGTCCGTGTCCATGATGGCGGCAAACTCATAGGCCGGACCGAAGCAGGAGGCCATCTGCACCGCGCCCACCAGCACCGGGCCGGGATCGGCACAGAACTCCTCCCAGGCCACATAGGCCTTCTCGGCGTGTTCGATGGTGCAGACGGACTGCGTATAGCCGCCCTCCGGCCCGAGGCCTTCCACCTCGTCGAAGGCCAGTTCCGGACCTGCGGCAATGACCAGGAAGTCGTAGTCCAGCGTTTCGCCGCCTTCCAGCTCGATCTTGTTCTCTTCCGGCAGGATCTTGGTCACGGTCTTCGCGATGAAGTCGATCCCGTGGCGCGAGAACACCGGGCCCATCTCGATGGTCACGTCCTCGCGCTTTCTCCAGCCGACGGCCACCCAGGGATTGGACGGCGTGAACTGAAAGACAGGCCGGTTGTTGACGACAGTGATCTTGTCTCCGGGACCGACGACTTCCTTCAGCTCATAGGCTGTTGGAATGCCGCCGATGCCGGCACCGATGACGACGATGTGGGCCATGCTCCTCTCCCTCTGTTGAATGCTTGTTGGCCCCGTCGCCCCTTGGCCAAGGACGGCGGAGCGATCCAGCTCTCGCTTTAGTGAACGGCGGAAGTGTCCTTCTGCCGCGAAAGGCCGCACTTTATGCTGCGGCGAATTCCGTTCCCCCCTGCCGCGTGCTCCGACAAGGCCGGATCCTCCGGCTCACGCGCCGACAAGAACTGGCCTTTTCTGTATCGCCCGTCTCGTTCTCGTTCAAGTGGCAACCCGTCGCAATGTCCGGCTTATTCCTGCCTGCGCAAGGCAAAGCCCGATCTGCATCAGCTTTCTTCCCTCATGCCGTGCACATTCCGCATGCTTTCCCGGCCCAAACGCTCCAGGCGTTTGAGGCCTATCCACAAGCGCCCGCAGACATGCTAGAGAACCTTGCGGGGAACAGAAGCGATGCGCTGCCTGCATTCGGGAGCCTGTCTCATGCCTGCGAGCATCGCCACACGTCTAGCCGCATCCGCCCTTCTGATCGCATCCATCACCCTTCCCGCGGTGGCCATGCCAAAGGGCGATTGCCAGAAACCTGCACCGGAAACCGATCTGCGCCACTGCAATTTCAAGGGGCGCATGCTCATGGGGGTGGATCTGCATGGGGCCGACCTGCGGGGCGTGAATTTCACCAACGCGCGCATGCAGGGCTGCTCCCTTATTTCCGCGCGCCTGGACGGGGCAAACTTCCGTTGGGCCAATTTGCAGGGGTGCAAGCTCGATGGCGCATCGTTCAGGGATAGCGATCTGCTCCATACGCGCCTGGGCAACACCTCGGCGGAAGGTGTGGATTTCACCAAGGCCTACATGTTCGGCGCCATCTTGAGCGGCATGCATGGCAAGGGCGTGCGCTTCAACGGGGCGCATCTGCGTGATGTCGAGATGGATGAGGCAAAACTGCCCGATGCCGATTTTTCGGGCGCGATGATGTTCCGCGGCTTCATCATTGGCTCTGATCTGCGCAACGCCCGTTTTGACAAGGCCAACATGACCGGCCTCACCATTGAGGAATCCGATCTCACAGGCGCCCGCTTTCACGGCGCCGATCTCTCAGGGGCGAATTTCGTCTCCACCCGGCTGGAAAACGCCGATTTCACCGGGGCCAGGCTGGACAACATCACCATCGAGGAGTGCAAGACCGCAGGCGCCAAGGGCCTGCCGCAAAAACGGGCAGACCGCTGAGGGGAAACAAAACTGTCACCAGAGAATGGTGATGCCCTTCGGAAAAAGGCTTAGCCTCTGTTCAGAACCCGCCCTGCCACGGCGTCCAGCTTGGCGAGCAGCGCGGGATCCCGCGCTTCCGGCGCGGTGATGATGGCATGCTCAAGCGCGGTGTCCGATCCGGCCGGACAGGGCTCGAACGTGCGCGGAAAATCGGCGACCAAGCGCTTCACCAGCTGCAGGGCGTTGGCGGAATTCTCCTGCATCACCTTGATGATGGCGGTGATGTCCACCTCCCCGTGCTCCTCATGCCAGGAGTCATAGTCCGTCACCATGGCCACGGTGGCGTATTTGATTTCCGCTTCCCGCGCCAGCTTGGCCTCCGGCATGTTGGTCATGCCGATGACGTCACATCCCCACGCCCTGTAAAGATGGGATTCCGCCAGGGTGGAAAACTGCGGCCCCTCCATGGCCAGATAGGTGCCGCCACGATGATGGCGCAGCCCCTCCGCCTTGCAGGCGGCCTCGATGTGATCGACGAGGATGGGCGAGACCGGATGCGCCATGGAGACGTGCGCCACGCAGCCCTTGCCAAAAAAGCTCGCCGGGCGCGCCCGCGTGCGGTCGATGAACTGATCGACGAGAACGAAGGTGCCGGGCGAAAGCTCCTCCCGGAACGAACCGCAGGCGGACAGCGAAACGAGGTCGGTCACCCCCAGCCGCTTCATGGCATCGATGTTGGCGCGGTAGTTGATGTCGGAAGGCGAGATGCGGTGTCCGCGCCCGTGTCGGGGCAGAAAGACCACCTTCAGCCCATCATAATGCCCGACGAGAAACTGATCGGACGGCTCCCCCCAGGGGCTGTCCACCTTCACCCATTCGGCATCCTCAAGATCCAGCCCGTAAAGCCCCGAACCGCCAATGATGCCAAGAACCGCCTTCTTCTCCATGATGCCCGTCCTCTCGAAAGAAAAGCTCATGCCCAGACATGCCGCCGGCTGTTGCCATGCTGTCTGATGGGGGTTTGCCGATCCGGAAACACAAGTCAAGACGGCCCAGGCCGGAAACACGCCTTTCAACCGAACGGACAAGCCCGGCCGGATCCTGCCGTTTTCAGGCTGGCTTTCAGCGCACGTTGAGCACGGAGGTCTTCGCCTTGCGTGCCACCTCGAAGGCCAGCGAACCGAACAGGATGCGATAAAGCCGCGAGCGCCCTTCATCCGGAATCACCGTCAGCAGATGATCGGCGCCGCATTCCACGATCTTGTCCGCCGGGCGGCCCACCTCCACGCGTTTTTCCTTCACCGGAATGTCCAGCTTCTCCAGAATGCCGGCCACGTCCTCCACCGCCTTTTCGGCCTTTGCCCGTTCCGCCTTGCTTTCGGCCACGGAAAACAGCGTGATGTCCTCCCCGGCTTCATAGGCCAGAACGGCGGCGCGTCTGGCGGCATTGGCGGCGCGGGCGGAGCCGTCCACATAGATGAAGAAGCCCTTGCGATCCAGAGAATCACGGGCGATGAGCACGGAGCACGGCGCTAACGCCAGCACCCGCTCGGCCACAACGTGATGGAACAGCACCCAGATGCCGGATTTCTTCCAGCGCGTCGGCTCGCCAATGATAATCAGGTTATAAGGCCCGAGCTCATACTGATCGAGAATGCCGGAAGCCACCTCCGGCGCCACCTTCAGCTTCAGGACGATTTCCCGCCCCTCCGGACAGCGGAAGCTCACCTTGTTGTCACCGGCCGGATCGCCCCAGGCCTCCGTGTGCACCGACTTGCTCTCGCAGGAATCGAGCGGCAGGTTGAGCTCCTCCTTGAGAACCTCCAGCGCCTGCTTGAGAAGCCGCAGGCCGGGCAGCTCCACACCGGCCTCCAGCATATTCTTGCGGGCCAGCTGGATCTGGATGACGCCGGATCTGTCCACCGGCCGCACATAGAGCAGCACGATGTCGCATTTCGGACAGTTGGCCAGCCGGGCGGCCAGGCGCACCACATAGAGCGTCTCCTCGTCCTTCAGGGCGACGAGAACGCGAAAGCGCTTTCGACGCTCCTCCTGCAGCTTGCGCACCTGTTCGATGACGGCCTGTTCATGGCGATCCTTGAGGGGCGAAGAACGGAAGAAGTCGGCAAGTCCCATGGTCAAGCCTCCCGGATCGTCAGGTGCCCAGCAGTGGCCAGTAGAAATAGGCCGCCAGCAGCAGCAGGATGGTGGACATGATCACCATCCGCCAGCCCACCTTGAGGAAGTCGGTGGTTTTCAGATAGCCCGATGCGTAAACGATGGTGCACGCCGGCGTGCCCACCACGGTGAGATAGGCGAAGGCGGAGGAAATGGCGGTGATGAAGCCGATGACGATGGGGCTTTCGCCCGCCGCCTGCGCCAGCTTCAGCACGATCGGGCCAAGAACGGCCACTGCCGCGCCGTTGGACATGGTGTTGGTCACCGCCGTCGTCAGGGCGGAAACCGCGGCCCACAGGCCCACGCCGTGTCCCATGCCAATGGGATCGAGCAGCGAAAGGAACTGGTTGGCCACCCAGGCGGCCGCGCCGGTGTTCTTCATCTGCACGCCGAGCGAGATCGCCGCCGCATAAAGCAGCACCACACCCCAGTTCACACCGGAGTTGATGTCCTCCCAGTTGACCAGCGCCGCAATCAGGAAGGCCGCCGCGCCGGCAACGGCGATGGTACCCATGCCGTATTCGCCGGACAGGAAGATCCAGCCATAGAGAATGGCGAAGAAAAGAATGATCGCCACCCAGTCAGCCGGCTTCAGCGGCCCCTGTTCCAGCACCCGGCTGCGCAGGCGCGCAACGGCACGGTCCAGCTTCTTGTATTCCGGCCTGAAGGCCGTGAACAGGATGAGCGTGACGAAAGGCAGCTGCAAAAGGAAGATCGGATAGGCGTAGGCCATCCACTTCGCATAGTCGATGACGTACTTGAACGTCTCCGGATCGTTGGGATCGTGGAAGAACTCCTGCCAGTAGCCGATCATGATCGCGTTGCGCGCACCGCCAGACGGCGTGCCGATGCCGGCCACCGAACAGCCATAGGAGATGGAGAACAGCAGCACCGCGGCGAGATTGCGCACCTTCTTGGGATCTTTCGAGGTGAGCGTAATCAGGGTGATGCCCACCGGCAGCATCATCGCCGCCACCGTGTGTTCGCCGATGAACGAGGCAAGAAGGCCGGAAACGAAGGAAATGCCGAAGGCGATGTTGATGGTGCGCGTGCCCGTGATCCGCACGATGGCCCAGGCGATGCGCGTATCCAGCTTCTGCTTCACCACCGCCACCGCCAGCATCAGCGAGCCCATGATGAACAGCACCGAATCCGTCATCAGGCTCTTGGCCACCTTGGTGGATTCCACCCCCAGCAGCACCACCTGCGCCACCACGATCAGCAGCGCCACCGTCGGCAATGGCACCGGCTCGGTGATGAACAGGATCGTCGCCACCACCGACATGGTCAGCACGATCTGCCCTTCCCGCGTCAGCCCCTCCGGCGTGGGCAGCAGAATGAGAATGGTGCCGAGAATGAAGGCAAAGAACAGCCAGCGTTTTTCGATGAAATATTGGAGGTTGATGTTTCGCTGAAACAAAAGCCAGCGCTGATACCCACGCTGGCGCAAATGATAAAGCAAATCGGGCGCGGGCGCCTGTAGGCTTTCCCGCGCGAGATCGAAGTGGGGCCTGCTGGCGGTATTCTCCTGCGTCATGCTCATTCGGGCTCCCTTGCAAGAAACGGCCGGCGGCGCTTTAAGAACACCTCGGTCGTCATCATTCGGGCATGGCGCATATCGGGCCGGGTCCGATACTTACATGTTAACCTTGCGGCTTTCTAGACCGGAGATCCGCTCATGTCGAGACTGCACGCCGTTCTTGCCGCGATCGATGAGGGATTGAACGCCAGCATGGAGCGCTGGTTTGAGCTTCTGCGCATGCCCTCCATATCCGCCGACCCGGCCCATGCCGAAGACTGCCGCCGCACGGCACAGTGGCTGGCGAATTTGCTTGCCGACATGGGACTGAAGGCGTCCGTTGAGGAAACCGGCGGTCATCCGGTCGTGCTGGCGCATTCGGTGGATACCATGCATGCCGCGCCGCGCGTTCTTTTCTACGGTCATTACGACGTGCAGCCCGTGGAACCGCGCGAGGCCTGGCACAGCGATCCCTTCAAGCCCGAGATCCGCACCGGTGCCGATGGGCGCGCCCGCGTCTATGCCCGGGGGGCCGCCGATGACAAGGGCCAGCTGCTCACCTTTCTGGAAGCCTTGCGTGCCTGGATGCAGGTGCACGAGGGCAGGCCGCCCTTTCCCGTCACCATCCTGCTGGAAGGCGAGGAGGAAATCGGCTCTCCCTCGCTCGATGCCTTTCTGAAAGCGCGCAAGGCGGATTTGCAGGCCGACATTGCCCTTGTCTGCGACACCAACCAGTGGGATGCCGAAACCCCCGCCATCACCACGCGCCTGCGCGGTATCGTGCATGACGAGGTGGTGATCAAGGGGCCGAATGCCGATCTGCACTCCGGTCTTTACGGTGGCCCGGTGCCAAACCCCCTGCATGTGCTCGCCCGCCTTGTCAGCGCGCTTTGGGACGAAGAGGGGCGTGTCACCCTGAAGGGCTTTTATGAGGGGGTGTCCGATCTGCCCGCCACCCTGCGCCGGCAGTGGGCCAAGCTCGGCATGGACGATGCGCGGTTGCTGGCGGAGGTCGGCCTGAAACCACCGGCGGCGGGTGAGAAGGGCTATACGGCGCTTGAGAAGATTTGGGCGCGGCCAACCGCCGAGGTCAACGGCATGGGCGGCGGGCACATGGGCCCTGGCGCCAAAACCGTCATTCCGGCCGAGGCTTTCCTGAAAATCTCCTTCCGCCTTGTCGGGCGGCAGGATCCGCAGGCCGTGCGCGAGGCCTTCCGTGAACACGTGCGCCAGCATCTGCCCGCTGGCTTCACCGCCCGCTTTGCCGAGGCCGAGGCCGGCGCCCCCGCCATTGAAATCCCCGAAGATTCCCCGCCGGTGAAAGCGGCCGCCGCCGCTTTGGAGGAAGAATGGGGCAGGGCGCCGGTTTTCATGGGCTGCGGCGGCTCCATTCCCGTTGTCGGCAGTTTCCGCCACATTCTCGGCATGGACACCCTGCTTGTCGGCTTCGGCCTGCCCGACGATGCCATTCACGCCCCCAATGAAAAATACGATCTCACCAGCTTTCACAAGGGCATGCGCAGCTGGGCCCGCATCATGGCCCGTCTGGCTGAAACCACCATGTGAGGAGACCTGGCCATCTTCTGCGCGACCGCAAGGCCGCACTTTTCACGGGAACGACCAATAAAAGGTTGCCCGCATTAGCAATTCTGGCCGTTTGCGCGCAGGTAGACCGGGATCACATGATCCGGCACCGGCGTGTCTTCAGGCAGATTCGCATCCGGCTGCGGATGACCGGCCACGGTCTTCACCGGAACGACACCGGCCCAGATCGGCAGGTTCAGGTCCTCGGCATCGTCCTGCACCGGCAGGTCGTCCACCTTGGCCACGGCCTCGTCAAGAGAGATGCCAAGCACCATCGTCGCCTTCAGCTCCTTGGCCTTCATCGGGCGCAGAATGCCGCTGCGGCCGGGAAAGAAGGTGTCGATCATGGTATCGAGCTTTGTCTTCTTCTCTTCGTCAGAAACGGCATGCATGCGCCCGTGAATGACCACCGAGCGGTAATTGACCGAATGATGGAAGGCCGAACGCGCCAGCTTCCAGCCATCAAGCAGCGACACCGTAAGGCACACCGGCCGCGCCAGTGCCGCCTTCAGCGCCCGCGAGGCGGCCGAGCCGTGAATGTAGACGTGATCGCCCTCGCGCCATTGCAGGGTGGGAATGACCAGCGGCGAGCCGTCATCGAGCACCACACCCAGATGCGCCAGCGGCTGCGCATCAAGAATGGCATGGATCGTCTGCCGGTCATAGCGCGCCTTGTGCGGGGCACGACGGATGCGGCTGCGGGAAGAGGGGGGTGTTAAATCTTGTGTGTTCATGCTGGAATCATCCGTGTTCATCCGCTTCATCGAGAAGCTGCAGGCGGGTTGCCTGCAGGGAGCCTTTCTTAGGCGCTTCGTCGAGAACGAAGGCCACGCGCATGCCCGCCTCCAGACAGGCGATGCCGGCCTCGTGCACGGCGGTGATGTGAACGAACACATCCGGCCCGCCATCGTCCGGCACGATGAAGCCATATCCCTTTTTGAGGTTGAAGAACTTCACCGTCCCGGAAAGTTTCTCGCCGGCAAGGCGCGTTTTTCGCGAAGTGTTCATAAGCCTCGGCCACCAACGGTATGCAAGCGGATTGCATCCTCTTAGCCCTCCCGCTACCGTGTGGCCATGTCGCAAAACGTTTGCGTGATTCGCGTATACAACCGTAACGTGGGGCAGGCAAGCGCATTTGGGCGGGCGGAATGAAGAAAGGCATGATCATGCCGGCAGGGGTGATGAAGGGATCTACCTGGCATCTCCGTGCATGGGCGTTGCGGGGGGTGCTGCTGTTTCTCCTCGGTCTGGGGCTTGCCATTCCGGCCCATGCCCGTTTCATCACGTCCACGCGCACCAAGACCTTTCTCGTGCCCGGGCGCACTCCTGCGGCCCTGCTCGCGGCACTGGCGAAAAACGGCCCGCGCGTTTCCGGGCACCTCGCCTATGCCCGCACCCGCATGAAAAGCACCGTGGAGGCGGGTTTCGTGGCCGACGCCCGCGGCTGCCGCATTTCACGGGTGGATGTGAACGTGAAATTCGAGATACTCGTGCCCCGCGCCCGGGACTATGCCGCATTCCCGCCGGCGGTGAAAAGGGACTGGCGCCGCTTTCGCCGGCATCTGATCTGGCATGAAAAACAGCATCGCCGCATCTGGTTGTCCTGCCTGAAGCGTCTGGAAAAGGATCTCAGGACCGTGCGCGCAAGCAATTGCTCCCGTGCCCGCCGCATCATGCGCCGGCTCCATCGCGCGGCTCTGAAGCGCTGTGACAGGCTCCATGATCGGTTCGATATCAAGGAAAGGCGCCGCACCCGTCGCATGCCTTTCGTGCGCCGAGCACTGGGGCCGGCTGGCAAGGCCGGATCATGACCTCCGTCATGGCCGGAATGACGCCGGGCTTGCATTGTTCCGGCTATCGCTCTATGCCGCACGCGGATGTGATCTCTTCACTGTGGATCAGGGGCGAGGGTGCGACACTTCAATTCTGGACATTGCCTTTTGGCAATGTAAAAACACCGCCAGCCCTGCCGGCCTTGGGCCCGAAGCGGCGTGTCGCGTCATGCCTGCTTTCAGGTTTGCGGCAGACGTGACCGGGCGCAAGGCAGATCGTCACGGGGGAGCGAAAGCTTTTCGGCAGGTTCAAGCCAAGGGATCGGAATCATGACCACCACGACGGACAATGCAGATCTCACCCGGCGCGACTTTCTCTATGTCGCAACGGGCACGGTGGGCGCCGTGGGCACGGCGCTCGCGCTCTGGCCGTTCATCGATCAGATGAACCCGGATGCTTCCGTGATCGCCCTGGCGTCCACGGAATTCGACCTGGCCCCGCTTGAGGAGGGGCAGGGCGTCACCATCAAATGGCGCGGCAAGCCCGTTTTCGTGCGTCATCGCACGAAGAAGGAGATCGAGGAGGCGAAGAACACGCCGCTGGCCGAGCTGAAGGACCCCATCGCGCGCAACGCCAATCTGCCTCCCGACGCGCCGGCCACCGACGAGAACCGCGTGAAGGACGCCACCGGCAAGGTCAACGAGAAATACCTGATTCAGATCGGCATCTGCACCCATCTCGGTTGCGTGCCGCAGGGGGAGGCGGGGGAATATCACGGCTGGTTCTGCAACTGCCACGGCTCCGTCTATGACACCGCCGGGCGCATCCGCAAGGGGCCGGCCCCGCGCAATCTCGATATTCCGCCCTACAAGTACATTACCGACACGAAGATCGTGATCGGCTGAGGGGAGCGATCGGATCATGAGTGGACACTCCACGTACGAGTTCAAGAATCCCGTGGCCCGCTGGCTGGATTCGCGCCTGCCGATCCTGTCCGTGGTGCGCGCCCAGCTGGTGGATTTTCCCACGCCACGCAATCTCAACTACTGGTGGACGTTTGGCGGCATTCTCGCCACCATGCTGGCCATCCAGATCATCACCGGCATCGTGCTGGTGATGCACTACACGCCGCATGTGGATCTCGCTTTCACCTCGGTGGAAGAGACCATCATGCGCGACGTCAATTACGGCTGGCTCATCCGCTGGATGCACGCCAACGGCGCCTCCTTCTTCTTCATCGCCGTCTACATCCACATCTTCCGCGGCCTCTATTACGGCTCCTACAAGAGCCCGCGCGAGGTGCTGTGGATGATCGGCGTCATCATCTTCATCGCCATGATGGCCACCGCCTTCATGGGATATGTGCTGCCCTGGGGTCAGATGAGCTACTGGGGCGCGGTGGTGATCACCAACCTGTTCTCGGCCTTCCCGGTCATTGGTGATCCGATCGTGAAGTGGCTGTGGGGCGGCTTCTCCGTGGGCAATCCCACGCTGCAGCGCTTCTTCTCGCTGCACTACCTGCTGCCTTTCGTGCTGGCGGCGCTGGTGTTCCTGCACATCTGGGCGCTGCACGTGACCGGCAACAACAACCCCGATGGCATCGAGGTGAAGAGCGAGAAGGACACGGTGCCCTTCCATCCCTACTACACCATGAAGGACCTCTTCGCCATCGTGGTCTATCTCATGGTCTATGCGGCCTTCGTGTTCTATTCGCCCTGGTACCTTGGTCACTCCATCAACTTTGCGCCGGCCAACCCGATGTCCACGCCCGCGCACATCGTGCCGGAATGGTACTTCCTGCCGTTCTACGCCATGCTGCGCGCCATCCCCAGCAAGCTGGGCGGCGTGGTGGTGATGTTCGCCTCGATCATCATCCTCTTCTTCCTGCCCTGGCTGGACAAGTCCAAGGTCAAGTCGGCAAAGTACCGGCCGCTGTATCGCCAGTTCTTCTGGCTGCTCGTGATCGTCTGCATCATCCTGGGCATCTGCGGCTCGCAGCCGCCTGAGGGCGCCTGGCTGAGAGTTGCCCAGCTGGCCACGGCCTGGTACTTCATCCACTTCCTCATTATCCTGCCGCTTCTCGGTTTCCTCGAGAAGCCCAAGCCCATGCCCTCCTCCATTGCGGAGGCCGTGCTCGGCAAGGATGAAGAGGCAGCCAAGGCCTGAGGCCTCAAGGATAGTGAATGTGAGGGAATGAGATCATGAAAGCGATCATCAGACTGTTCACCGCCTTGGGGCTTTCGCTGGCCGTCATAACGGGTCAGGCCATGGCCTCAGGGTCGGAGCGCAAGAACGCCGAGGATTACGACTTCAGCTTCGAGGGGCCTTTCGGCAAGTTTGACCGCGCCCAGCTTCAGCGTGGCTGGCTTGTTTACAAGGAGGTCTGCCACAACTGTCATTCGCTGAAGTATATCCGTTTCCGCAATCTGGCGGAGCCGGGCGGACCGGAGTTTACCGAGAAGCAGGCCAAGGCCATCGCCGCCGAGTTCGAGGTCGAGGACGGCCCCAATGACGAAGGCGAAATGTTCACCCGCCCCGGGCGTCTCTCGGATGCGGTGCCCAGCCCCTATCCCAATGAAGAGGCGGCCAAGGCCGCCAACAATGGCGCGGTGCCGCCCGATCTCTCGCTCATCGTCAAGGCGCGCGAGGGCTGGGACTATCCGTGGTACATCTCGCCGATCATCAAGCTGTTCAAGGGCAACGGCGGTGCGGAATACGTCCGCTCCCTCATCGCCGGCTATCAGGATCCGCCTGCGGGCGAGGAGGTCAAGGAAGGGCTGAATTACAACCCCTACTTCCCGGGGCATTGGCTGGCCATGCCGCCGCCTCTGGCCGGTGAGGACGTGGAATATGCCGACGGCACCAAGCCGACGCTGATCCAGGAAGCCACGGATGTGGCCGCCTTCCTCGCCTGGGCTTCCATGCCCAAGATGGAGGAGCGCAAGCGGATCGGCCTCATGGCCCTGCTCTACATGGGCGTGTTCGCGCTGCTCATGCTCATGGTCAAGCAGGCCATCTGGAGCCGCATCAAACACTAAAACAAAATTCACATCACCACGCTCATCGGGCCCGGCCATTTTCGCCGGGCCCTTCTTTGTTCCGGTTCGTGCATCAGGAGAGCGGCATCATCGCCTGATTGTGCAGGGAAGACAAAACCGGCCGGAAATGCGCCGCCGGACACATTTTCGTCATCATCTGCAGCCACATGGCGGCTGGCTTTGCAAAAGGGGCCATTGGCCAAGCCGGAAAGCGGCCGGAAACACTCTTAAAGCCTTGACGCGGGATCTCCCGCATTCATCAGACAACGTGCAGATGAACCGGGGCTGAATGCACCTTCCACGCGCTGTTCAGCTTCGATGAGGCAATATCGTTCTGCCGGTGAGCCAAAGAGATCATGCATCGGCAGGAAAGCAAGGATTTCAAGAATTCAAACGGGGAGATGCGAGAAAAGATGCGTTCCGTCAGGATTAAGGCCATCGCCACAATTCTTTTCATCGGCGCCATTGTGACCACGCCCTTGATTTCGACCGCATTACAGCCGGCACAGGCCGGAGAGCTTTTGCGCCCCAGCGAACTGCGCCGGCTCTTTCCCGGCACCTTCAAGGCCATGGTCAAGGGCTATGCCATCCGTATCACCGCCGCCGCCAACGGGCGCCTGCATGGCCAGTTCGGCCCGGTCACCGACAGCGGCCGCTGGAGCCTGAAAGGGCGCCGCTTGTGCATCCGTTTCAACGAATGGCTGGATGGCCGCCGTCATTGCTCCATTGTCCGCCGCGTGTCCGGAAAATGGTATGCCGTGGCCGGCATCCGCTTCCGCCGCCTGTAACGAGCCGGTAAAGCCGTCACCTGCGCTTGTTTTCCCTCGTTACACGAGAAGAATCCCAAACCGCCGTTGTCTTGAGGGCCGTGCGCGGTATCATGCCCGCCGCCTTTGTTGCCAACCCGGCCTGATCGCAAGGCCATGCCCGGAAAGGAAGCAGCGCGTTCATGATTGAAGCTGCGCTCAAGGCCGTGCGCGACATGCTCTCGCCGGACTTCCGCCGCATTTTGTGGAAGTCCCTGGGGCTGACCGTGCTGCTTTTCCTGATCCTGCTCGTTCTGGTTCAGACGGCGCTGTCCCTCTTCGCCCACCTGCCCTGGGGCTGGCTGGAAACCGCGCTTGCCTGGCTGACGGGCCTTGGCCTTTTCGCCGCCTTTCTCCTGCTCATGGCGCCCGTCACGGCCCTGTTCGCCGGCTTCTTTCTCGATGATGTCGCCGAGCTCGTCGAGAAGCGTGACTATCCCGCCGATCCGCCCGGTCGGGAGGCGCCCTTTCTCACCTCATTGTGGATGGGTGTGGAAACGGGCCTGATCATGCTGATCGCCTTCCTGCTGCTGCTGCCGCTGTGGTTTTTCGCCATCGGGCCCGTCGTCATGGTGGCGCTCAACGCCTGGCTGCTTTCGCGCGAATTCTTTCTCATGATCGCCACCCGCCACATGCCCATGCGCAAGGCCAAGCGGCTGCGCAAGAACCATCGGCTGCGGCTGTGGCTTGCGGGGCTGATCCCGGCGCTTTTGGCGCATGTGCCGCTGCTCAATCTTTTCGTGCCGCTTTTTGCCACCGCCTATTTCGTGCACATCTTCAAGCGAATTGCGAAGCCTGCGGCTTAAGCACGAGACTAGGGCAGCGTCACCCGGCGCAAGGTGATGTTGATTCGCCCGGGCCCAATCGCAGCCGGCAGAGAGGGGCCGCTTTCCGGATAAATGCGATCAATGCCGTGATAACAGCGGCGCGCCGTCCCGCCCATGATCAGCACATCGCCATGTTTCAGAACCAGCGACAGCGTGTGCCCGCCCCGCCGCAGCCCTCCGATGCGAAAGCGCGCCGTCCAGCCCAGCGAGACGGAGAGAATGGGCACATCCGTCGCCTCCTCATCCGCGTCCACATGCAGGCCCATGCGCGCCCCCGGCGCATAATAATTGATCAGCCCCGCTTCCGGCGGCAGCCGTGGATCAACAAGCCGCGCCCACAGATCGCGCAATATGGCGGGCATCTCAGGCCAGGGCTTGTTGGTCACGGGATGCAGCGGTTCGTAGCGATAGCCCTTCTCCTTGTCCGAGACCCAGCCCAAGGGGCCGAAATTGCTCATCCGCACGGAGAAGGGCCGGCCGCTTCCCGGCATGCGCGGCACGAACAGCGGCGCATCCTTCAGCGCTTCCTCGACGGCCTCAAGAAGGCTTTGGCAAGAATTCCCGGTTAAAAGCCCGGGGTAGAGCACGAGGCCCTCGGGCCAGTCCGGTTCACGGATCGCATGGAAGGTCGCCTGCATTTTCCTTGCGCCCAGCTGCTTGATGGAGGTTTGGGCCGTTCCTATATAACACCCGAGCCCGAAACCGGCCCTTTAAGTGAATCGCCGGAATTCGTTGAATTACAGGGGTTGTCAACCGGAGGCCGGCCTCCGCGAAACCAGGCGGGGCAATGAAGGCGCCTGAAGTAAGGGCTTTCACCGCCGGCCTGCCAAGAGGAGGATAGGATTGAGATGAGCAAGATTGTCGGTATCGACCTCGGCACCACCAACTCGTGCGTCGCCGTCATGGACGGCAAGGACCCGAAGGTGCTCGAGAATGCCGAAGGCACTCGTACCACACCGTCCATCGTCGCCTTCACTGAGGAAGGTGAGATTCTGGTCGGCATTCCGGCCAAGCGTCAGGCCGTCACCAACCCGGAGAACACGATTTTTGCCATCAAGCGCCTGATTGGCCGGCGCTTTGACGACCCGATCGTGAAGAAGCACATCGAGCTAGTGCCCTACAAGGTCGTCGAGGCCGACAATGGCGACGCCTGGGTGGAGGTGCGCGGCAAGAAATATTCGCCGCAGCAGATTTCCGCCTACATCCTCGAGAAGATGAAGGAGACGGCGGAGCGCGCCCTGGGCGAGACCGTGGACAAGGCGGTGATCACCGTGCCCGCCTACTTTAATGACGCCCAGCGTCAGGCCACCAAGGACGCCGGCAAGATCGCCGGCCTGGAGGTGCCGCGCATCATCAACGAGCCCACGGCGGCCGCGCTCGCCTATGGCCTCGACAAGAAAAAGGAAGGCACCATCGCTGTTTATGACTTGGGTGGCGGTACCTTCGATATCTCCATCCTCGAGATCGGCGATGGCGTCTTCGAGGTGAAGGCCACCAACGGCGACACCTTCCTCGGGGGTGAGGACTTCGACATGCGCATCGTCGATTTCCTCGCCGACGAGTTCATGAAGGAGCAGGGCATCGACCTGCGCAAGGACAGGCTCGCGCTGCAGCGCCTGAAGGAGGCTGCGGAGAAGGCGAAGATCGAGCTGTCCTCATCCACCCAGACGGAGGTGAACCTGCCCTTCATCACCGCCGATCAGTCCGGCCCGAAGCATCTGCAGATCAAGCTGACCCGGGCCAAGCTGGAGGCGCTGGTGGAGGACCTCATCGACCGCACCATCGAGCCCTGCAAGAAGGCGCTGGACGATGCGGGTCTGAAGCCCTCCGACATTGACGAGGTTATCCTCGTCGGCGGTCAGACGCGCATGCCGAAGGTGCAGGAGAAGGTCAAGGAGTTCTTCGGCAAGGAGCCGCACAAGGGCGTGAACCCGGACGAGGTCGTGGCCATGGGTGCGGCGATCCAGGGTGGTGTGCTCTCTGGCGACGTCAAGGACGTGCTCCTGCTCGACGTCACGCCGCTGTCGCTCGGTATCGAGACGCTGGGTGGTGTCTTCACCCGCATCATCGAGCGCAACACCACCATCCCGACCAAGAAGAGCCAGATCTTCTCCACCGCCGAGGACAACCAGACCGCGGTCACCATCCGCGTTTATCAGGGTGAGCGCGAGATCGCGGCGGAGAACAAGCTGCTCGGTCAGTTCGATCTCGTCGGCATTCCGCCCGCACCGCGTGGCGTGCCGCAGATCGAGGTGACCTTCGACATTGACGCCAACGGCATCGTGCACGTCTCGGCCAAGGACAAGGCCACCGGCAAGGAGCAGGCCATCCGCATTCAGGCCTCCGGCGGTCTCTCCGATGAGGAGATCGAGCGCATGGTCAAGGAGGCCGAGGCGCACCGCGAGGAGGACCGCAAGCGCAAGGAGCTGATCGAGGCCCGCAACCAGGCCGACGCCGCCATCTACCAGGCCGAGAAGACCCTGAAGGATCTCGGCGACAAGGCGGCCGAAGCCGACAAGAAGGCCGTGGAGGAGGCCATCGAGGCCCTGAAGAAGGTCATGGAAGGCGACAACAAGGACGAGATCGTCGCCAAGACCCAGGCTCTGGCCCAGGCCATGATGAAGCTGGGCGAGCATGCCTATCAGGGTGAACAGGCCTCCGCCGGTGCCGCGGGCGGTGCGGAACAGGCCGCGTCCGGTGGTGCCTCCCAGGCCGGAGACGAGGATGTCGTCGATGCCGACTTCGAGGAGGTGGACGACGACAAGAAATCGTAATCAGTGCCCCGCCCGGACAACGGGCGAGGCGTGCAGGCAAGACCGCCCCCGTCCCCCGTTCAGGTGGGGCGGGGGCCTTGCCGTATCAGCGTAAAGGCCGCCAAGGGCCTCGAAATCAGGCGCATGGATGATCCGCATCAGGCGCTCATAACCGGTGAATATGGGGGAGAGGCCCCGTGCCGGCTTGCTTTTGCCAGGATTATGATGAACATGGCGCAAGATGTTCGTGCCGGTTCGGCAGCCGCGAAACCTGCATGATTCGCCAAAGGCTGCCGCAGGCTAAGCAACGCACGGAAACATTCGGCCATGGCTAAGCGTGATTATTACGAAATTCTCGGCGTTTCGCGCACCTGCACCGAACGGGAGCTGAAAGCCGCATTCCGGCGGCTGGCCAAGAAATATCATCCGGACGCCAATCCCGACGATCCCGAAGCGGCGGAGAAGTTCAAGGAGATCAACGAGGCCTACGAGGTTCTCAAGGATCCGCAGAAGCGCGCCGCTTACGACCGCTATGGCCATGCCGCCTTCTCCAACGGAGGTGCCGCGGGCGCTGGCGGCGGCCCCTTCGACGGGTTTGGTCCGGATTTCGGCGCCGCCATGTCCGACATTTTCGAGGAGATGTTCGGCGAGTTCATGGGCGGCGGCCGCCGGCGCTCTCAGGCTGCGCGCGGCGCCGATCTGCGCGTGGATCTGGATATCACGCTCTCTGAGGCCTTCTTTGGCAAGAAGGCCACCATCACGTTGCATACCGCCGTGCCCTGTGAGGCCTGCGAAGGCACAGGCGCCGCCAAGGGCTCGCAGCCGCGCATCTGCCCCACCTGCGGCGGCCGCGGCGCGGTGCGCACCTCATCCGGCTTCTTCACCGTGGAGCGCACCTGCCCCTCCTGTCACGGGCAGGGAGAGATCATCGCCGATCCCTGCGATGTCTGCGGCGGATCGGGGCGCGTGGCCAAGGAGCGCAAGCTGAAGGTGAAGATCCCCGCCGGTGTGGAAGACGGAACCCGCATTCGTCTCGCGGGCGAAGGCGAGGCCGGCCTGCGCGGCGGCCCGCCCGGAGACCTCTACATCTTTCTTTCCGTGCGCCCACACGAGTTTTTCCAGCGCGACGGCGCGGATCTCTTCTGCCGGGTGCCGATTTCCATGGTCAAGGCTGCCCTGGGCGGCGAAATCGAGGTGCCGACCATCGAGGGCGAGAAGGCCCGTGTCACCATTCCGGAAGGCACGCAGCACGGCGCCCGCTTCCGCCTGAAGGGCAAGGGCATGCCCGTGCTCAATTCCTCGCGCCGGGGGGACATGTACATTCAGGTGGACGTGGAAACGCCCGTCAACCTCACCGAACGCCAAAAGGAGCTCCTGCGCGAGTTCGAAAAGGAGGCGGAGAACAATTCGCCCAAGTCAGACGGCTTCTTCGCCCGCGCCAAAAAATTCTGGGAATCCCTCAACAGCGACTGACCCGGCCCCACCGCCGATCCGTCTGTCTAAGAGTCCAACCGGTAATTCGCAAAACCGCTCCGTGGCCCCGCCCAAGCATCTTGTTTTGTGCATAATATCAGGTGGCCTAAGTGGGGGCACGGGACGGTGGGTGGTGCGAAAATTCACCTGAAGGCGAATTTTCGTTTGGACACGACACTTATACCGTCATACCGTAGATCAGCCGGTATCTCAGGCCATTTATTCATGCGTTTGTGGCACGAGATCCCGGCTTTAGCCCAATGATGTCCAATTAAATTGCTTTGTGTGTTGCGAATGATTTTCGTTATTAAGAGCGCAAGCGCTCACATGCACCATGGATGCTTTTACCGAGGCATTCTCCCGCCATCGCCCAAACCTGGAGTGTGTTATTTTTATATGGAATATCAACAAGTTACGTCATGCCCGGGCGTGTCCCGGGCATCCAGGGGCGGTTTACGCATGCAGGAGTGGCAGGCAAGAACGCTTCTTCCAGGCTCAGAGCTTACCGTCGGGAGGATGTTGTACATCCTTCCGGAACGTTTTGGCGGGCTTTTAAACTCCGCCTAAGGCATGGCCGGCGGGGTAACATACCCCGCCTAAACGTTCCGGAACGGGATAAAATCCCGTTCCGGCATTTTATTTTCATACGGCTTAAATCAAGCCTGGTGACGAATTCCATCGCCCACCAGACCCGCCTCATTCCTGGCCCTGGATTGCCGGCACAAAGGCCGGCAATGACGTTTTCTTTTTGTTTATCAAAGAGTTAAACAACTAACGCCCAACGCATGGAAAGTCTTTTTTCCTCGGTCGGTTTGACGGCAATATCATGCTTTCTGAATTTCCTCGGACACTTTAGAGAAAACCGCCCTCTCTGAAGCGGCTGAATGTGTGGCCATTGGCAAGTGGCTGTCTCTCAATAGGCCTGCAGGTACCAGCGGCCGCCGGAATTGCGCAAGGAGAGGCGGGATGCGCGCAGGGCATCCTGCAATTGCGCCGCCGACAGCGATGAGGTGACCGTCACTTCCGCATGCGTGCCCGAAAGGGCCGAAACGTCCACGCTTGCAACACCGGGAGTGGAAGCCAGGCGTGCCCGGATCGCCTGCCATTCCCGCAGGGAATTGAACGGCACGATGACCTTCAGCCGCGTTGCCGTCGCCTGTGCGCGCGCGCGCGCGGCCCGCTTGGCCATCACCTTCTTCTTCCACTTGTAGGTCATCACCTCGTGGAAGCGCTGCGCTGCCATGCGCGCCGCCTCGGCAATCCCGCCTTCGGGTGCGATATAGGTCTTGTCGAAGGCGATGGTGCCCACAGGCGAAGGTCCTGTCATCACCGCACGCACGGCATTCTCCCCTTTCGGCCCGGCCACGGCGACAAGCACCCCTTCCGTGTCATAACGCAGCTTCAGGGCCTGCAGGCGGCCGGCGTCTCCCGCCAGGGCATCCTGTGCACTCAGGGTCTGCTGGTCCGTGTCGTCTCCCGCCGGAATGATGACGGGCACGAGCGCATCCTCGGCATGCAGATTGCGCCAGGCTTCAAGCCAGGGGTTGTCCGCCCACAGAACGGGGCCGTCCGGCCCTTGCCACACGGGGATGATCAGAATGCGCGGCGCCCGCTCGGTTATGTAGCCCACGCCCTTGTTGCGCAGCAGCGCCCGCACCTTGCGCGGCGAAAAGCGGATGGTCAGCCGTCCGATATAGCGATTGGGGCCGGTGCGTTCCTCTTCCACTGACAGCGAGGACATCATCCGCCCAATGTCGCGCGCGGAAAGCCCCTTCAGGCGACTGGCCGCTTCCGGACTGGCGATCCGTTGCAGCAAGATGTGAAAGGCCTTTACCTGCGCTTCCGTGATCGCCTTGATCTTGGCGGTGGCGGCGTCCTTGTCTGTCACGTCCACGGCAATGCCCTTCACCGTGAACACATCCCGCCCTTCCGCCCGCGCACCATGAAAGGTGCCGATAGCGAACAGAATGGCAAGGCAGAAAACGATCAGCCGCTGTCCGATGAACCGTGTGGAAGATCCCTGGAAGAGAGACGCGTTGAATTGACTCATGAGCTGTCTTCTTGCCCCCGTGAAACGCCAGCGGGGCGCGCCAGTCCGTTTCTGCCGTGATGACCCAACTGAAAAGCCTGTGCGCCCCGGTCTCTTTTTGCTTGCGAAAGCATGCATCACCTTCCATTACATGGCTTGAATGCGAAGGTCAAAACCTGCGGGAGAACGGCTGGGAAAAGGTGCCTTCATGAGGGAAAGCGAAACGGGTTCACGTAAATCCTCGCTCACCTATCGCGACGCGGGCGTCGATATCGATGCCGGCAATGCGCTTGTGCGCGCCATCGCGCCGCTCGCCGCCGCCACGCGTCGCCCCGGCGCCGATGCTGATCTCGGCGGATTCGGCGGACTGTTCGACATCTCAGCCCTCAATTACGAGGATCCCGTCCTCGTCGCCGCCAATGACGGGGTGGGCACCAAGCTTCTGCTCGCCATCGTCACTGGCCGGCATGAGACCATCGGCATCGATCTTGTCGCCATGAGCGTCAACGATCTCGTGGTGCAGGGAGCGGAACCGCTTTTCTTCCTGGACTACTTTGCCACCGGCCAGCTCGATGTGAAAACCGCGCAGGCCGTGATCGCCGGCATCGCCGAAGGCTGCCGGCAGGCGGGCTGCGCCCTCATTGGTGGTGAGACGGCGGAAATGCCGGACATGTATGCGCCGGGCCATTATGATCTCGCCGGCTTCGCCGTTGGCGCGGTGGAACGCCATGCCATTCTGCCGAAGCGTGAGCGCATGCAGGCCGGCGATGTGCTCATCGGCCTTGCCTCCTCAGGGCCGCATTCCAATGGCTATTCGCTCATCCGCCGCATTGTTGAGCGCAGCGGCCTTGACTGGGCTGATCCCGCACCTTTCGCGCCCGGCATGAGCATGGGCGAGGCCTTTCTTATCCCCACACGCATCTATGTGTCCGCCTTGCTGAACGCCTTGCGCGCCTTGCCGGAGGCGGTGCATGCACTGGCGCATATTACCGGCGGCGGCTTTGTGGAGAACATCCCGCGCGTTCTGCCCGATCACCTGGCCGCCGAGATCGATCTTTCTCGTCTTTCCATTCCCCCCGTCTTCGGCTGGCTGAAGCGCGAAGGCAATGTCGATGATGCCGAGATGCTGCGCACTTTCAACTGCGGCTGTGGCATGGTGGCCATTGTTTCGGCCGATTGTGCCGAAGCCTTCATGGACGTGGTGCGCGAAGCGGGAGAGACCCCCTTCCTGCTTGGCCGCCTCGTCACCGACGACAAGGCGAAAGGCGCGGCAGAAAAGGTGCGTTTCATCGGACAGGCCGATTTCGGAGCGTGATCCATGGGTGTGCGGCGAAAGAAGGTTTCCGTGCTCATTTCCGGCCGGGGCTCCAACATGCAGGCGCTCGTTCGCGCCTCGCGCGAGCCGGACTGCCCCTTCGAGATCTGCGCCGTGATCTCCAACGAACCACAGGCGAAGGGCCTTTCCTTTGCCGCGGATGCCGGCATCGCCACCGCCGTTGTCGATCATCGCCAGTTCGAAAGCCGCGAGGCCTTCGAAGAGGTGCTGCATGAAACCCTGCTCGTCTTCGAAAGCGAGCTTGTGGCTCTTGCCGGCTTCATGCGCATCCTCACTCCCACCTTCGTGCGCAACTGGGAAGGGCGCATGCTCAACATCCATCCCTCCCTGCTGCCGCTGTTTAAGGGGCTGCATACGCACAGGCGCGCGCTTGAGGCCGGCGTGCGCATTCATGGCTGCACGGTGCATTTCGTCACCGCCGATCTCGATTCCGGCCCCATCATCGCCCAGGGGGCCGTTCCCGTGCTGCCTGATGATACGGAAGACAGCCTTGCCGCCCGCGTCCTGAAGGTGGAACACCGCATTTATCCCGAGGCCCTGGCCCTGGTCGCCTCCGGAACGGTGCGCATGTTGGATGGCCGTGTCGTCGGAGACTGGCAGGCGGATGAACAGGCCTGGCTCTCTTCCCCCGCCGTGACCCGCCGGTCGCTGCTGAAAGACATCACATCCTGACCGTCAGCCTTCCGCCATATGGCCGCAAGGATCAGGCCAGCACCCGCTGGGTGGGAAAGATAATGCGCACGCGCGTGCCCTTGCCCGGTTCGCTGTCGATCTCGAAGCGGGCGTGATTGGCCTCCGTCAGCGCCTTGGTCAGGGGCAGGCCAAGGCCCGTCCCCGGCTTGTCCTTTCGGCCCTTGCCGGTGATGCGCTCAAAGGGCTGCAGCGCCCGCTCCAGCTCTTCCGCGCTCATGCCGATGCCGGTATCGCGCACGACGATCTCCAGCTCCCCGCGGCGCGTGGTGCGGGCCGAAAGCATTACCTGCCCGCCCGGTTCGGTGAATTTCACGGCATTGGACAGCAGATTGAGCAGGATCTGCTTCAGTGCCCGTGCATCGGCCACCACCCGCGGCAGGTCATCCGGAATGGAACGCCGCAGGATCACGCGCGCCTGCGCCGCCTGCTCCTGCATCATCTGCAGGGCCTCTTCCGCCACGGCCTTCACGTCTACGTCGGCAAAGCGCATCTCGAACTTGCCGGCCTCGATGCGCGAAAGGTCGAGCAGATCATTGATCAGGCTGAGCAGATGCTCGCCGGACTGATAGATATCGTTGGCATAGCCCTTGTATTTCTCGTTGCCGATGGCGCCGAAGCGCTCGTTGCGCATCACGTCGGAAAAGCCGAGGATGGCATTCAGCGGCGTGCGCAGCTCATGCGAGATGGCGGCGAGAAATTCCGTTTTCTGCGCCAGTGAGCGCTCCGCCGCCTCCTTGGCGCGGCGCAGCTCGCTCTCCGTCTTCTTCCATTGCGTAATGTCACGCACCACCACGCAGAAGGCCGCCTTGTTGTCGGGCCTTTCCGCCTCGTCGCTGCGTCCGAGCTTGCCGATGGTGATGAACAGCGGAATTTTGCCGCCGCCGGCGGCCCGCGCCGTCACTTCCCGGCCTTCGTTGTAGATCGCCGCCATGTGACCGCCGCTGGCGATAGCATCCAGATAATCGGTCACGACCTTGCGGGATTCACCTTCCAGCAGATCGGCAAAGGGCCGGCCCACCGCCTCTGCCGTGCTCAGGCCAAACAGCGCCTCCGCGCCGGCGGAGAAGGAAAGGATCTCGCCCTTGCGATTGAGCGTGATGATCCCGTCGGTTGCCGTATCCAGAATGGCGCGCAGCTCTTCATCCAGCGTTTCCGGAACGCAATAGCCGCCAGCGGATGGGGGCTCCGCCGCCTTTTCCGAAGGCTGCGGGATCAGCGCCATTTCATCGGAAGGACCGTTCTCCGGGCCGGTTTTCGCATCCGTTGCCGATTCCGGTGTTGTCACATCGCTGGACGTGGCCGAGTTGGCGGCTGTCTCGGCCGTCATGGATTCGGAGTGTCTTTTCGCCTCTTTTGCATCTCCAGCGGAAGGTGCCTCATCGCCGCTCTCCAGGTCAGAAGGCGCCGTTTGATTCGCCGCAATGTCCTGCCCATGGGCGCGGGGGCGGATGGAGATGATTTTCACAGGCGCGCGCTTGGGCTGAGGCGCAATCCGTTTCTCTTCGCCCGCTGTGTCTTTTGATGCGTCTTCATCGGCGGCAGGGGCGGGGCTTTCCGCTTTCACCGGGGGTGTCGTCTTCTCCTCCGGTTCAGAGGCCGCCGTTTCATGCCGAGTCGTCGGGGGATTGGCCGCGCTGCTTTCCGAGGCCGTTTCCCTGCCCGCAGATGCGGCCTCCCGAGAAGCAACGGCGACATCCTGTTTATCGGAAAAGAGTGTTACCTGCACCAGCGCGCCATCCCGCCAGGGAAAGACATCCCGCCGCAGATGAAACGTCCGCACGCCTTCTTGCGTGTTCAGCGCAAGCGGTGCTTCCTCGCTGGCCGCGCGCAGCTGTTCGGTCAGCGCATCCCAGCCCGCATCCTCAAGCGCCATGCCGAACAGGGTGCGCGCCGCCGCATTGGCGTAATGAAACCGTCCGTCGCGATGCAGGATGATGGGATCGGGGCGATGATCGAGCACCTCCTGCACCAGCGGCGGCACCTCCGGCCGCACGCGCCCCGATGAGCGAGACGCCATGGTCGATGAAGCCGGCACCGGGCGCGCCTTCTCGGAAGACGTGCGGGCAGACACCGCCGTTTCCTTTACGGCCGTGTCATCTGCGGCCGCGTCATCCGCAAGGGGTTTTTCGCTGGCGGTCTCCGGCGTTTCGGCTGCCGTCTCTTTCAGGCGGGTTTCGGCATCCCGCCTTTCATCAGCCGTTTTATCGGCCGTTTCATCGGCCGCGCTAGCCGCTGCCGGGGCGCCTTCGCTCAGCCGCCTGAAAATGGCAATGTCCTCTTCCGAAAGCGGCAGGGGCCGGCGCGGTGATGCGGCTTGTGTATCATCCGCAGCTTTCGTCTCTTCCTCGGTGGCATCCGGCGTTGTCTTCTTGGCCGGCGTTTTGGCCTCAACATCCTCGCGTGAGCCACCAGACTCTTGGCTTAGGGACCTCTTGTCCAGGGCCTGTGCCAAGGCACCCGGTTCATGATCCGGCTCGAGTTGCGCATGCCGGTCCGTGATGTCTTCAAGGATCAGCGAAAAGGCCTCCACCGCATGCAGGCGCTCATCCAGCGGCCGCGCCAGCAGGCGGATGCGCCTGTCACCAAACCGGGTCGGCGCCGTCACCGTGCGGCTGGCCACGCCGGCCTTGCGCGCGCGAGAGAGGAAATCGGCAAGATCCCGCTCGTCCGCAAACAGGGCGGACAGCCCGCCAAGCGCATCGGCATCAAACAGCTCAAACGCCGCCGGATTGGCATAAAGCAGCCGCCCGCGCGCATCGATGGCCGCCACGGCCAGCGGCATGGCATCCAGAACCTCGCGCAAAAGCGGCGTTGCACACGCATCATCGGCGAGCAGCGGCGCATCGGCCACAATGAGCAGGCCCGGCCGCCCGTCGGGCAGCGCATGCAGATGCGCATGCGCCGAAAGCGCCTTGCTGCGCCCGGTGGACGGAAATTCAAGCGATACCGCCATGCCCTTTTCCGGCAGCGGGCGATGCTCGGCCGTGTTGGCCAGGGCTTCGCGCGCCAGATCGGCCAGCGCCGCCACGCCCGGCTCGCGCGCATCAAACGGGCGCTCCTGCAGCTCAATCAGCCCGTCCTCATTGAACCAGGCGACAGCGGCCGCATTGGCCCAGGCGATGCGCCGCCGGGCCGGATCCCAGAGAAAGGCGGGCCGGGGCGATTTTTTGAGCTGCTCTGGATCAAGGACCGTCATTCTGTTCCTGGCCTGTCCTCGCCGATGTCACAATCCATACGGTTCATTCTGATTCGCAAGCCGCGCTGTTGTGCGCGCATGATACGCCCTTCTGTCGCATTCTGATACAGCGAAAGCGGCAAAAAGGCGACAATGCGCCCTCATCCCCCCGGGTATCGCCTTTGCATGCAGGATCCGTGCAAATTCATGATCCCGAAAGGCATGCAGGCCGCCTGTGCGACCTTTCAATTCTCTGGCCGATCGGGAAGGCGAAAAATCCTCTTGAAATCCCCCGCGCCACGGAATAATTTGCCCCCGCACACGGCACGCCGCCGTGTCTGAGATATTGCTCAAATCTTGTGTGCAGCTGTAGCTCAGTTGGTTAGAGCACCAGATTGTGGATCTGGGGGTCGGTGGTTCGAGTCCACCCAGCTGTACCATTTCTCCCGCACAGCTCTTTAAGCACTGCTTTCACATCCGGGCACATGAAGAGTGCTCAGCGCCCATGCATGGGCGTGATGTCTGTTTCTTGCTGTTTGGGCGGCATGGTCTGTTTTCATCAGAAAACAACCTGAGTTCTTGCCGTTTCTGTTCGTGGTTGATCCGCATCAAGGCAGTCCCCCTTGCCAAGGGCTGCAATAGGTGGTGGACTGGATTCGCCAGGCTGGGGGGCGGAAACGGATCCGGCATCTTGGGGCCGCGCTTGGGCTTGAGGATTTGGAGCATTGCGCAGTGCGGTCCTGTCGGAAGGTCATACGGGATGCCGAAACCCGCTTCGGCTGCAATCAGGCCGTTGACATTTGGGAGGATCAGAATGAAACCGCGGACAATCCCCGTTCTTTCGGCTCTTGCCGGCGTTGCGCTCTTGGCGGTGATGGCCGCCGCTCCCGCGCACGCGCTCGTCAAGATCGGCGTGCTCACCTGTCACATCGATGGTGGCCTGGGCGCCATCGTCTATTCCAAGAAGACTCTGCGCTGCAAGTTCCGCAGCACTTCGGGGCGCGAGGAGCGCTATGTCGGCAGCATCACCAAGGTGGGCGTCGATATCGGCGAGACCACGGGCACATCCCTGATGTGGAACGTCTTCGCCCCCGGCAGCACCAAACCCGGCGCGCTGGAGGGCTCCTATGTCGGCGCCTCCGCACAGGCCACGCTGGGAACGGGCATCGGCGCCAACGCCCTCATCGGCGGCCTGAAGCGCTCAATTACCCTGCAACCGGTCAGCCTGACCACGCAAACGGGCGTGAACATCGCCGCCGGCCTGGCCGGGCTGACACTGAAAGCCGTAAGATGAACAGCCTTGCGGGGCGGAGCCGGAAGGGGCCGGTTCCGCCCCGAGCGTTTTCGGGCGCCGATGAAACGCTTGCGCCCCCGTCCCCGGGACATGAAGGCGGACATCTCGGGATCAGGCCAAGAAAGGTGATCTTGCGATCGCAAGCAGGCACGATAACCGCACAAGACAACAGGGAGGGGCTAAAGCCATGACCGAGACCACAGGCGGCAGACCTTCGGGCCCCCGGTGCATCGCGCTGGTCGGGCCCTATCAGAGCGGCAAGACGACGCTTTTGGAGGCCATTCTCCATCGCACCGGCGCCATTAGCCGCATGGGTTCGGTAAAGGAGGGCAACACCGTCGGCGATGCCTCTGCCGCGGCGCGTGCCCATGGCATGAGCGTTGAGGTCAACGTGGCCAGCACCGAATTTCTCGGCGATACCTACACCTTCATCGATTGTCCCGGTTCGGTGGAATTCGCCGAGGATGCCCGCGCCGCCCTTGTTGCCTGCGATGCGGCGGTCGTGGTCATGGAGCCGGATCCCAAGAAGGTGCCGGCCCTGCAGCTCATCTTGAAGCAGCTGGACGAGATCGGCCTGCCGCGTCTGATCTTCATCAACAAGATCGACAAGGCCGAGGGCGGCGTGCGCGACATGCTTGCCTGGCTGCAGCCGGCCTCCAGCCAGCCGCTGGTTCTGCGCCAGATCCCCATCTGGAAGAATGGCATCGCCATCGGCACCGTCGATCTCGCCCTGGAGCGGGCCTACATCTACAGGGAGCATGCACCGTCCGAGGTGGTGGAGATCCCGGCCGAGGAAAAGGATCGCGAGGCGGAAGCCCGCTTCGAGATGCTCGAGAAGCTCGCCGACTATGACGACGAGCTGCTCGAAACACTGCTCTCCGACATGGAGCCGCCCACCGACAAGATCTTCGAGGATCTGCACAAGGAGCTGGCCGAGGGGCTGATCACCCCTGTTCTCCTTGGCTCGGCCGAAAACGAGAACGGCATCTTGCGCCTGATGAAGGCCCTGCGGCACGATGTGGATGGCATCGAACGCACGGCCGCCCGTCTCGGCGTCGATCCCGAGGCAAAAGGCGTTGGCTGGGTGATGAAGACCTTCTATCTGCAGCAGGGCAAGATGTCTCTGGTGCGCGTGCTCGCCGGCAGCCTTTCCGACGGCGATACCGTGCATGCCTCTGGTGGCAACAGCGCCCGCATCGGTGGCCTGTTCACCCTGTTCGGTCAGGAGGCGCGCAAGATCTCCGGCCCTGCCCGCGCCGGCGACGCGATAGCACTTGGCCGCCTGGAGGGCATTGGCACCGGCGAGGCCATCTCCCTTGACAAGGCCGAGCTGCCCGACATTGCCGTTCCGCCCGGGCCGCAGCCCGTCTATGGCATGGCGCTCACCGTCTCCGACCGCAAGGACGAGGTGAAGCTTACAGGCGCGCTCGCCAAGCTCATGGAAGAGGATCCCGCCCTTGTGCTGAAGCATGATCCCGACACCGGCGAGATGGTGCTGTGGGGCCAGGGCGAGATGCACCTGCGCGTGGCGCTGGAGAAACTGAAGGAGAAGTTCGGCGTCTCCGCCGAGGCCCATCCGCGCCGCATCGCGTACAAGGAAACCATCCGCAAGCCCGCCCGCGCCCGCGGTCGTCACAAGAAGCAGACGGGCGGTCATGGCCAGTATGGCGATGTCATTCTCTCGATCCGTCCGCTTGGCCGCGGCGAGGGCTTTGCCTTTTCCGACACCATCACCGGCGGGGTCGTGCCCAAGCAGTACATCCCGGCCGTGGAGGCGGGCGTGAAGGAATACAACGAGCGCGGCCCCTTGGGCTTTCCGGTGGTGGACATTGCCGTCACCCTTGAGGACGGCAGCTATCACACCGTCGATTCCTCCGAGCTTGCCTTCAAGCTCGCCGCGCGTCTGGCCATGAGCGAGGCGATGAAGGAGGCCTCGCCGGTGCTGCTGGAGCCCATCGTGCACGTGAAGATCCACGTGCCCAGCGAGGCCACCTCGAAGGTGACCCAGATCGTCTCCGCCCATCGCGGCCAGATCCTGGGCTTTGCCCCGCGCGAGGGCTGGACGGGCTGGGATACCGTGGAGGCCCACATGCCCGAGGCGGAAATCGCCGATCTCATCGTCGAGCTGCGATCGGCCACCGCCGGGGTGGGCACCTTCGAGTTCGCCTTCGATCACATGCAGGAGCTCACCGGCAAGCTCGCCGAAGACGTCATCCGCCGCTTCGGCGCCGGCGCCGGAGAAGGCTGATCACCGCGAAAGGCGTGCTTTGTCCGCCGGATTGGTCTTGCCTGACAAGCGTGACATTCGGGCCCATGGCATGCGTTGCCATGGGCCTTTTCAATAAGAAAATTACTGAAAATGATTATGAAGATCAAAAAGAGGCGCCGTATATCACGAAGCGAGCAAATAATACAACTGCCGCTAAGTAATGTTGTATAAAACACCTTTAAAGCCGCAAGGCGAGCACCGTTATGCTTTTAGACTTCGGTCGGAGATTTCTTGACGAGGCCGCCGGCGATGTGATTGGTTCCTTGCCTGAATGTGCGGTCATGGGAGGGATCGACAACACATGGACAGCCTCAAGACCAATGCCGGCGCGCAAAAGACAGAGCCAGCCATTCGCCCCCTGATGGGCAATGAGGCCATCGCCCGCGGCGCCTGGGAGGCGGGCGTGAAGGTGGCATCGGCCTATCCCGGCACGCCCAGCACGGAAATCCTGGAAAATCTCGCCCGCTATCCCGCCGAGGACATTTCCGTTGAATGGGCCGTGAACGAGAAGGTGGCGCTGGATATCGCCATCGGCGCGTCTTTCGCCGGGGTGCGCGCCTTCTGCTCCATGAAGCATGTGGGGCTCAATGTCGCCGCCGATGCCCTCATGTCCCAGACCTATATTGGCGTCAACGGCGGCCTGGTCATCACCGTCTGCGACGATCCGGGCATTCATTCCTCCCAGAACGAGCAGGACACCCGCATCTATGCCCGCCTGGCCATGGTGCCCTGTCTGGAGCCGGCCGATGCCCAGGAGGCCTACGAACTGGTCAAGACGGCCTTCGACATCTCCGAGGAATACGACACGCCCGTGATCGTGCGTTCCACCACGCGCCTGTCGCACACCCGCTCGCCGGTGCGCATTGGCGAGCGTGAAGAGGTGCCCCGAAAGCCCTTCGAGGAAAATCCGGCCAAGAACGTCATGATCCCCGCCCATGCCCGCCAGAGGCATGCCCGCCTTCTGGAGCGGGAGCAGCGCTTGAAGGAGCTCTTCGCGCAGGAGCCTTTCTCCCGCATCGAATGGGGACGCAAGGACATTGGTGTCATCACCCTTGGCGTGCCCTATTCCTACGTTAAGGAGGTCTTGCCGGAGGCTTCCGTGCTGAAGCTTTCCGCCTCCTGGCCGCTGCCGGAGGATCGCCTGCGCGAATTCGCCGAGTCCGTGGAGCGGCTTTTCGTCGTGGAGGAGCTGGAGCCCATCGTCGAGGACGAATTGCGCCGCCTCGGCATTGCCGTGGAAGGCAAGGTCTGGTTCCCGCGCACGGGCGAGCTCTCTCCGGAAATCGTGCGTGATGGTTTCGTCGCCGCCGGTGTTCTGGAGCCGCCGCCCGCCGCGGAGGAGGAGCTTGACATCGAGCCCCTGGTGCGCCCGCCGGTGCTCTGCGCCGGCTGTCCGCACATGTCCACCTACAACGTGCTGCGCACCATGAATGCCCGTGTCGCCGGCGACATCGGCTGCTATACCCTGGCCGCCATCGAGCCGCTCAAGGCCATCGACACCTGCGTCTCCATGGGCTCTTCCATCGCCAACGCCATCGGCATGGCCCGCGCCGGCTACAATGAGCGGCCCATCGTCGCCACCATCGGCGATTCCACCTTCCTGCACGCAGGCATTCCGCCGCTCATTGATGCCGTCTACAACAACGTGAACATCACCGTCGTCATCCTCGACAATTCCATCACCGCCATGACCGGCGGCCAGCATCATCCCGGCACCGGTTATGGCATTCGCGGCAACAAGACCCACAAGGTGGACTACGAGGAAATCTGCCGCGCCGTCGGCGTCAAATGGGTGCGCACTGTCGATCCCTATGACTTAAGCGCCCTGTTCAAGGCCCTGCGTGAGGCGGTGGAATACAAGGGCGTCTCCGTGGTCATCGCCGATCGCCCCTGTGTCATCGATCCGGTGCGCATCACCGGGCCGGCCATGGTGGTGGATCAGAAAACCTGTATTGCCTGTCAGGCCTGCATGAATCTGGGCTGCCCGGCCCTGACCTGGAGTGATGAGTGGTATGAGGGGCATCACAAGGTGAAGATCGATCCGGGGCTGTGCATCGGCTGCGCCGTCTGCGCCCAGATCTGCCCGACCACCAGCATCCAGCCAAGCCAGGCCGACACGTAAGGGGAGCGTGCAATCGTCATGACCGAGACCACCGTCAACGAAACCGCTTCCGCCGGCGCTTCCGGTGAAAAGACCGTGGCCGAGCGCCCCACCAACGTGCTGATCGTCGGCGTCGGCGGCCAGGGCGTCATTATGGTGTCGAAGGTGCTGGCCACGCTGGCGCAGGCGGCAGGCAATCAGGTCAAGCAGAGCGAAGTGCACGGCATGGCCAAGCGCGGCGGTGCCGTCTTCTCGCATGTACGCTTTGGCCGCAAGGTCTTTTCGCCCACCATTCCCCGCGGCGAGGCGGATGTGCTGCTGGCGCTTGAATGGGCGGAAGGCCTGCGCTGGCTGCCCTATCTCAACCGCGCGCGCGGCGTCTTTATCGCCGATACCCAGCGCATCGTGCCGCCCTTTGCCTGTCGCAACCGCGCCGATGGCGCACCGCTTGGCTATTCGCGCGAAACCCCGAAAGACATCCTCGCCAAGGTGAGAACCGGCTATGCCCTCAACGCCACCGGTATCGCCGAATCTTTGGGCAATCGCCGCGCTGCCAATACCGTCCTGCTCGGAGTGCTCTCCACCGCGCTCGATTTTGCCGAGAAGGACTGGCTAAAGGTCATTGAAAGCTTCGTGCCCCCCAAGACGGTGGAGGTCAATCGCGCCGCTTTCCTTAAAGGGCGGGAATGGGCCGAGCGCCATGCCGACGTTGGCCTGGACGAGGATGTGGACTTTTCCCTGCCGTCGCCGCCGGCGGTGGAGCCGAAAAGGCCGCAGGTGTTCATCGAGCGCGCCTGGTGCAAGAGCTGCGACATCTGCGTGAAGATGTGTCCGGAGCGTTGCCTGGAGCTCGATGAAAAGAACATCGCCCGCATGAAGGCGCCCGAGCGCTGCACCGGCTGCCGCCTGTGTGAATATCTCTGTCCGGATTTTGCCATTCGTGTCCTGCGTCTGCCCGCCGGTGACAGCCAGCAGGAGGTGCGGCCATGAATACGCAAACACCGGTGAACCTTCAGGGCAATCATGCCTGCGCCCTTGGCGCCATCGCCGCCGGCTGCACCTTCTATGCCGGCTATCCCATCACGCCATCCTCCGAGATCGCTGAGCACATGGCGCGCGAACTGCCCAAGGTGGGCGGGGTTTTCATCCAGATGGAGGACGAGATCGCTTCCATGGCCGCGGTCACTGGCGCCTCCATGGGCGGCGCCCGCGCCATGACCGCCACCTCCGGCCCCGGCTTTTCGCTCAAGCAGGAGAACCTGGGCCTTGCCGCCATGATGGAGGCGCCCTGCGTCGTTGTGGATGTCATGCGCGGCGGCCCCTCCACCGGCATGCCCACGCGCCCCTCCCAGAGCGATGTCATGCAGGCGCGCTGGGGTTCTCATGGCGACCGTCCGGTGATCGCCATTGCCCCCGCCTCCGTGCCGGAGGTCTATGCCGAGACCATCCGCGCCTTTTCCCTGGCGGAGCGGCTGCGCACGCCGGTCATACTTCTCGTGGACGAAGTGATCGGCCACCTTGTCGAGACAGTGACCCTGCATGAGCCCGACGAGGCGGAAAAGGGCGCGCGCAAATGGGCCGAGGGTTCAAGGGAAGGCTTCCTGCCCTATGCCATCACCGAGGATGGCATACCGCCCATGCCCCGGCCCGGAGACGGCTATCGCGCGCATGCCACCGGCCTCACCCATGGCGAAAACGGCTTTCCCACCCAGAAGCCGGAAGAGGTGGCCAGGGTCATGAACCGGCTTCTTGGCAAGATCGAGAAGCACCGCGACATCATCGACAAGTGGGAGTGCGTGGATTGCGAGGATGCCGAAATCCTCGTGGTTGCTATCGGCATTTCCGCCCGCGCCGCCCGCGCCGCGGTGCGCGAGGCAAGAAGCCGCGGCATTCCCGCCGGTCTCTTCCGCCCGATCACCCTCTGGCCCTTCCCGGAGGAGGCGGCGAAACGCGCAGCGGCCAATGCCCGCACCGTGATCGTGCCGGAGATGAATGCCGGACAGCTCGTGCTTGAGGTTGAGCGCGTCCTCGGCTGTGGCCGCAATGTGCGCCCCGTCAACCGCATCGACGGCGAGCCTGTTGCGCCGGCCGAGATCCTGCAAGCCATTGAGGAGGCGAAGGCATGAACGAGCGCGCCGATCCGCAAAAGCTGCCGCGGGATGGCAGTTTCGAGATCCGGGACTGGCTCAGGCTGGAGCTCATGCCGCATTTCATGTGCCCCGGCTGCGGTCATGGTATCGCCCTGCGTGCGCTGCTCTGGGCGCTTGATGAACTCGGCATCGACAAGGACAAGCTCGCCGTCGTCTCCGGCATCGGCTGCTCCGGCCGCACCGCCGCTTATATCGATGCCAACACCTTTCACGTCACTCATGGCCGGCCGCTGGCCTTCGCCACTGGCCTGAAACTGGCCCGGCCGGATCTCACCGTCATCGTCATCTCCGGCGATGGAGACAGCCTCGCCATCGGCGGCAATCATTTCCTGCATGCCTGCCGCCGCAATCTCGACATGACGCTGATCCTGCTCAACAACGAGATCTATGGCATGACCGGCGGTCAGGTTTCGCCCACCACCACGGCCGATCGCTTCACCACCACCACGCCTTTCGGCAACAACGAGCCCGTCTTTGATGCCTGTGAGGTGGCAAAGGCGGCGGGAGCCACCTTCGTTGGCCGCGAGGCCACGCTGCAGACACCAAATCTCAAGGACCTGCTTAAACATGCCGTGGCCCACCATGGCTTTTCCATGGTGGAGGTGATCTCCGACTGCACGGAAATCTATGGCCGCAAGAACGATCTCGGCAATTCGCCGGAGATGATCCTCGCCCAGAAATCCGGCATGCGCCCGGAGGCCTATCGCAATACCGTGGATCAGCCCTTCCGGCCCAATCCGTTCAGAACCGGCGTGCTCCATCGCGGTGATCGTCAGGAATACCTGGATGCCTACCGCGCCCGTGTTCAGGCGGTGCAGGCGGCGAAAGGAGGCGGCAAATGAGCACGCGTCAGACCGAAATTCGCCTCTCCGGTTCCGGTGGTCAGGGGCTTATCCTTTCTGCCCGCATCCTCGCCGAGTGTTTTCTCAGGCAGGGGCGCAAGGTGGCGCAGTCACAAAGCTATGAACCCACATCCCGAGGGGGCTTAAGCCGCGCCGATGTCGTGGTCTCCGACGATATCCCCGACTATCCTCTCGCCACCGCCCTGGATTATCTCGTGGTGCTGGATCAGTGCGCCGTTGAGGCCTCCCGCGACATGATCCGCGACGATGCGCTTGTGCTCGTCGATGCCGAGCGCGTCACCGAACCCCTTAAGGGACGGTTCAGAACCGTGTCCTTGCCTTTCATTGCAAGGGCGCGCGCCCTCGGCAATGAGCGGGTGGCCAACATCGTTGCCCTTGCCACGCTGATTGAGCTGGGTGATCTGCTGCCCGAGGGGCTTTTGGAGGAAGTGGTGCGCGCGCGGGCGCCCAGGCGTTATCTGGAGCTCAATCTGGACGCCCTCGCTGCCGGCAGGGAGCTGGCCCGCCGGGAAAGGGCCGATGCGCAATAACATGGTCGGAACACACATGACAGGCCATGACCGGCAGAAATGACACCGATCACGCCCCGGTTTTCATTCCGGGGCGTTCTTGGGCCGGCGTCGCACTCTTTTGTCAGGGAGTGAAGGGCAAAGGCCAGAAACCCATGACCATGAGCGGGATGAAGAACGAAAAGCGGGAAGAGCAAGCGAAAGGCAGGGACCATGAGCAAGAGGGAGCGGGATTACGGCAAGCCCTATGAACCCATCGAGACGGCCAGCCGCGATGAAATCGCCGCCTTGCAGCTGGAGCGCATGAAGAAGACCTTGCGCCATGCCTACGAGAACGTGCCCTTTTATCGTGAGAAATTCGATGCGGCCGGCGTTCATCCCGATGATCTGAAGGATCTTTCCGACCTGTCGAAATTTCCGTTCACCGAGAAGGACGATCTGCGCCAGAACTATCCCTTCGGCATGTTCGCCGTGCCCCGTGAGCAGGTGGTGCGCGTGCATGCCTCTTCCGGAACCACCGGCCGCCCCACCGTCGTCGGCTATACCAGGAACGACATCGAGACCTGGGCCAATCTCATGGCCCGGTCCATCTGGGCCGCCGGCGGCCGCCCCGGCGACATCGCCCATAATGCCTATGGCTATGGCCTGTTCACCGGCGGGCTTGGCTTTCATTATGGCGCGGAGAAGCTGGGCTGCACGGTGGTGCCCGTCTCCGGCGGCATGACCGAGCGCCAGGTTCAGCTCATCCTCGATTTCAAGCCCGACCTCATCATGGTCACGCCCTCCTATCTCCTGGCCATCGCCGATGAGTTCGACCGTCGCGGCATTGATCCGCGCGAGACCTCCCTGCGCATCGGCATGCATGGCGCCGAGCCGTGGACGGAGGAAATGCGCGCCGAGATCGAGGAGCGCTTCGGCATCGATGCCATTGATTTCTATGGCCTCTCTGAGGTGATCGGCCCCGGTGTCTCCGTGGAATGCATCGAGACCAAGGACGGCCTGCACATCTGGGAGGATCATTTCTATCCGGAGATCATCGATCCCGACACCGGCGAGGTCCTGCCCGATGGCGAGCTGGGTGAGCTTGTCTTCACCACGCTGACCAAGGAGGCCTTCCCCGTCATCCGCTATCGCACCCGTGACCTCACCCGCCTTCTGCCCGGCACCGCGCGCACCATGCGCCGCATGGAAAAGGTGCGCGGCCGCACCGATGACATGATGATCATCCGCGGCGTCAACGTCTTTCCGTCCCAGATCGAGGAGCTCATCCTCAAGGACGAGCGCCTCTCGCCCCATTACGTGCTGGAACTGAGCCGGGAAGGCCCGCTCGATCGCCTTGATGTGCACGTGGAGATCAAGCCGCAGCTGGAAAGTGAGCTTGAAACCCTGGCTGAGGACTGTGCCAAACGCCTGCAGCACAACATCAAGAACTACATTGGCGTCTCCACCATCGTGCACATCCGCCGCGTCGGCGAAATCGAACGCTCCATGGGCAAGGCCAAGCGCGTCATCGACAAGCGCAAGCTCTGATGCTCATGCGCGGTCTCTTTCTTTTGAGAAGAAAATACCGGAACGGGATTGTATCCCCTTCCTTAAACATTTTGGCGGGGTATGTTACCCCGCCATTCGTGCCTTTGCCGGGAATGAAAACCTCGCCGGACTGTTCCTTCATGAGGTTGAAAGCCTCTTCCGGCAAGGGATCACACCCCGAGATAGGCCTCCTTCACGCGCGGATCGTGCAGCAGCGCTTCGCCTGAGCCGTCCAGCGTTGTCACGCCGCCTTCCAGAACATAGCCGCGCGTGGCAATGGAAAGGGCCACATAGGCATTCTGCTCCACGAGGAAAATGGTCATGCCCTCTGCCGCCAGCTTCTGGATGATCTCGAAGGTCTGATCCACCAGAAGCGGCGAAAGCCCCATGCTTGGCTCATCCATCAGCAAAAGCCGCGGCTTTGCCATCAGGGCGCGGCCGATGGCCAGCATCTGCTGTTCGCCGCCGGAGAGCGTACCGGCCAGCTGCCGCCGCCTGTCCTTCAGACGCGGAAACAGATCATAGGCGCGCTCCAGCCCCTCTTCCTCCTCATTCTTTGAGCGGCTGATGGCGCCAAGGCGCAGGTTGTCCTCCACCGTCATCGCTCCGAACACCCGCCGCCCTTCCGGCACCTGCACGATCCCCAGCCGCACGCGGGCGGCGGCGTTCATGCGGGAAATATCCTTGCCTTCAAAGAGGATGCGCCCGCCCGTGATCGGCTGCACGCCGGAGATTGCCCGCATCAGCGTGGTCTTGCCGGCACCGTTGGCGCCCACCAGCGCCACCAGCTCTCCGCCATGCACCGTCACCGAAACCTTCTTGAGCGCCCGGATGCGGCCATAGCGGGATTGCAGCTCCCGCACCTCCAGCATCGGCACCGCTGACGTCTCCGTCCGCTGCCTGTCCTTCATCTCAGCGCTCCCGTGCCCTGTGGCCCAGATAGGCCTCCACCACCTCCGGATTGGCCCGGATCTCTTCCGCCGTGCCCTCGGCCAGCACCCGCCCATGGTTGAGCACCATGATGTGATCGGAAACGCCCCAGACCAGATGCATGTCATGCTCCACCAGGAGCACGGTGATTCCGTCCTCGGCGATGCGCTTGATCAGGGCATCGATCTCCGCCGTTTCGGCGGGGTTGAGGCCCGCGGCCGGTTCATCCAGCATCAGGATGCGTGGCCGTGTGGCCAGCGCCCGCGCGATTTCCAGCCGCTTCAGCGCGCCGTAGGGCAGGGCGGAGGCATCGGCGTCGACATAATCGCCAAGGCCGACATAATGCATCAGCTCCTCGGCAAAGATGCGGGTGCGTGCCTCGCTGTCGCGCACTGAGGATGAGCCGAACAGGCAGGGCAGAAAACGGCGCGTGGTGTGCAGGTGATTGCCGACCATGACATTTTCCAGCGCCGTCATGTTGAAGAAGATCTGCAGGTTCTGAAACGAGCGGGAAACGCCCCGCGCTGCCAGCTGATGGGCGGGCAGGCCGGTAACGTCCTCGCCATCGAGGATGATGGCGCCGGCATCGGGCATCGTCAGCCCCGTGAGCAGGTTGAACAGGGTGGTCTTGCCGGCCCCGTTCGGGCCGATGATGGAAAAGACATGCCCGGCCTTGACTGTGAAGTCCACCTGATCCACGGCCTTCACCCCGCCAAAGCTCTTGCTCAGACCCGTCACCCTGAGAAAGGTCATGACCGCCGCCCCTTAAACAGACCCGCCAGCGTCGGCACCAGCCCTTTCGGCATCAAAATCATCATGCTCATGAGAATGGCGCCGAAGACGATCATCTCATAGTCATGAAAATCGGCCAGCATCTGCGGCAGCACCGTCAGCAGCACCGCGCCGACGATGGAGCCGGTGATCGAGGCCATGCCGCCCAGCACCACCATGGTGACCAGCTCGATGGAATGAATGAAGCTGCCTTCATCCGGCGTGATGAAGCCGCTGTAATGCGCGAAAATGCTGCCCGCCACCGAGGCGATGATCGCCGAGACCACAAAGACGAGCACCTTGTAATGAAACACATCCACGCCCATGGCCGCAGCCGCGATCTCCGAGCCGTGCACGGCCTTCAGCGCCCGGCCCACCGGCGAATGCACCAGATTGAGCGCCAGCCACACCGTGATGAACAGAAGAATGGCAACGAGCGTGTACCAGGCGAGATTGCCGCTCACCACGTAGCCGAAGGCGGAGAGATCGCCCACCGGCATGCCATCGGGCCCGCCGGTGATGTCCACCTCCTGATCCAGCACAATGGAAACGATAATGCCCATGCCCAGCGTGGCCATGGCCAGATAATGCCCTTTAAGCCGCAGGATCGGGCGGGCCACGGCAAAGGCGATCAGGCCCACCGCCACCGCGCCGGTGATCATCGCGCCCAAAGGATGAAAGCCGAAACGGTCCGGCAGGATCGCCGAAGCATAGGCGCCAAGCGCATAGAATCCCGCATGCCCCAGGCTGATTTGCCCGGCATAGCCGATGAGCAGATTGAGCCCGATGCAGACAATGGCGTTCAGCCCGGCGAGAATGGCCACGTTGTAGTGAAAGCCGTTCTGCAGAAACAGCGGCCCCAAGGCGAGGGCAAGAGCGAGCAGCAGCAGGCCGCCGTAGCGTTGCAGGCGTGTTCCGTTCATACCTTGGTCACCTCCGCACGGCCGAACAGTCCGTTGGGCATGAACAGCAGAACGAAAAGAATGATGATGAAGGCCACCGCGTCCTTGTAGGCGGAGGTGAGATAGCCTGCCGTCATCGCTTCCGCGATGCCCACGATCAGCCCGCCGGCGATGGCCCCCAGCGGATTGCCCAGGCCGCCGACGATGGTCGCGGCAAAGCCTTTCAGCCCCAGCATCACCCCGACATTGGCATAGGTCATGGTGATGGGCGCCACCAGCACCCCGGCCATGGCGCCCAGGGCAGCCGAAAGCACGAAGGACAGGCGCACGATGCGCCGGGTGTCGATGCCGACAAGCTGTGCCGCCAGCGGATCGATGGCCGTGGCCTGCATCGCCTTGCCGATGCGCGTATGCTCGAAGAAGAGCCTCAAGCCCAGCATGGTGAGCACAAGCGCCGTGCCGATGATCAGCGACTGCGGCAACAGCGCCGCACCCAGGATCTGAATGGGCGTATCCCCGGCGAAGGCGGGCAGGGCGTGAAAGTTCCGGTCCCAGATCACCTGCGCCAGCCCTCGCAACAGGATGGAGGCACCGATGGTGATGATGATCAGGCCCACCACGGTGGAGCCGCGCGCCGTCTCGATGCCGAAGCGGGCGAGAACCCAGCCGACAGCAGCCGCCCCCGCGATGGCAATGAGGATGGCCAGCGGCATCGGCACGCCCGCCTTCATCAGAAAGACCGTGGCCATGCCGCCGATCATCACGAACTCGCCCTGGGCGAAGTTGATGACGTGGCTGGCGTTGTAGATGACGGCGAAGCCAAGGCCGATAAGCCCGTAGATGGCGCCCACCGTCAGCCCCGAAAACAGAAATTGCAGAAACTCTGCCAGCACCGTGCGCCCTCTCGCCTTGTTCCGGATGCCTTTCTGAGGTGAGGCCCGGCCCGCCGGTCATCAGCGATGGCCCTCAGGCCGGGAAGCGGGCCGGAGATGCAATTTTCTCCGGCCCGCGGTTGACCTGGAAATGCATATGTTCAGCGCCGCCCTTACTTGAGCAGCTTCCAGGTGCCGTTGCGCACTTCCACCATGACGAAGGACTTCTCATCCAGCCCCAGATGGTCGGTGGGCGACATGTTGTAGATGCCATCAGCCCCGATGTAGTTCTTCGTCTGCTCAATGGCGTCGCGCACCTTGGCCTTGTCGGTGGTGCCGGCGCGCTTGATGGCGTTCACCGCAATCATCAGCGCGTCATAGGCATGCCCGCCGAAGGTGGAGACGGCGTCATGATAGCGGCTCTCGTAGGCCTTCTTGTAGGCGAGCGCCACCTTCTTCTGCGGATTGTCATCCGGCAGCTGCTCCGCCACCAGCAGCGCCGCCACCGGCAGGCGCACACCTTCCGCACCGCCTTCGGCGCCCTTGATGAACTTCATCGAGGCCGAACCGTGGCTCTGATAGTGCGGGATGGTCATGCCCAGCTGCTTGAAGTTCTTGGCCACAATGCTGGTCGGCGCGCCAAAGCCGCAATAGAGGAAAGCCTGCACGCCGGGGGTGTTCTTGATGCGGGTCAGCTGCGGCGTCATGTCGGTATCACCCTTGCCGTGGGTCTCGTCGGCCACGATGGTGATGCCGAACTCCTTGGCCAGCTTGCGGGCATTGCCGGCGCAGGACTTGTCAAAGCCACCGGAACCGGAAAGCAGGCCGATCTTGGTCAGGCCCCGCTTCTTCATGTCGGCGTAGATCTTGCGCACCGCCAGCCGGTCCGTATGCGGCGTCTTGAACACCCACTTCTTGACCGGATCGATGATGATGCTCGCGCCCGCCAGCGAGATGAACGGGATCTCCGCCCGCTCCACCAGCTTGATCACGGCCATGGTCGTGCCGGTGGTGGAACCGCCGATGATGAGGTCCACCTTGTCCTGCTCGATCAGGCGCCGGGTAAAGGTCACGGCCTTTTTTGCCAGATGCTGGGAGTCATAGTGAATGAGCTTCAGCGGCCGTCCCAGCACCCCGCCTTCCTTGTTGATCTTCTCGATATAGAGCTGCAGGGTCTTCAGCTCGGGATCGCCCAGAAACGAGGCCGGGCCGGTCACCGCCAGGAAAGACCCGATCTTGATCGGCTCCGGATCGCCCGCCATGGCCGGCTTCTGCCCCATGGCGAAAGCGCCCAGCGCCAGGCCGGTGCCCAGCATGGTGGCCGCCGCCTTTCGCAACAGTCTGCCCAGAAACGACATCGACACCCTCCCTCTCGAACAGCCTGAAATCTCCTTTGCAGTAAGCGCTCCCGCCTGCTTCATCCCGCAGCGGGCAGGTGGCGCAACCGCTCCTTGCCCGGGTTCAAGCCGGACGACGCCTTCCGCCCGCCGGAAACTTGCGATTAACTCGCAACTATCCCGCATGGCGGAAACGGCCAAGCGCATGATTCTCCGCTTTTTTTGGAACCGCAAGCCACGTATTCCGCGAACACACGCAAAAAACGCCTTATGCGCGAAATACGGGCCGCCCTTGATGCCAGAAAATGCGGGATAAGAACCGAAACCGCAGCAGACGCACCGCCGCCATCAGCAAGAAAGACCTGAACTGCGTAAAACCTGAAGGCGTTCAGGACTGGCCTGCCGCCGGCACCGAGACGAGATGACGCCGGCCGCTGTCGATGCGGCGCAGGCGCTCCTCTTCCTCAAACATGTAATCGCGTGTCATCGGCACCGCCTGCTGATCCCGCACCATCTGGATCTGGAAATTGTTCATCAGTCCGGTGCGGAACATCACCTCCGATGCGGCAAGATAAAACTCCCACATGCGGCAGAAACGCTCGTCATAAAGCGCGCGCGCCTTCTCCCATTGCGAGACGAAGCGCTCCCGCCAGCAGCGTAAGGTTTCAGCATAATGCAGGCGCAGGATCTCCACATCGGAAATGATCAGCCCCTCGCGCTCGATCACCGGAATCACCTCGGACAGGGCCGGAATGTAGCCGCCGGGGAAGATGTAGCGGTCGATCCAGGCGGAGGTGACGCCGGGGCCGTCAGCCCGGTTGATGGAATGCAGAACGGCAATGCCATCCGGCGTTAACAGCTCCCGGACCTTGGAGAAGAAGGCGGGATAGTGATTGACGCCGACATGCTCGAACATGCCGACGGAAACGATGCGGTCAAAGCTCTCGTTGATGTCGCGATAATCCTGCAGGCGGAATTCCACCCTGTCTTCAAGCCCGCGCTGCCGCGCGCGGGCGCGCGCCACGTCATATTGTTCCTCCGAGAGGGTAATGCCCACAACCCGCGCCTGACACACTTCGGCCAGATAGAGTGCAAGCCCGCCCCAGCCACAGCCGATGTCCAGAACCCGCATGCCGGGGCGGATCATCAGCTTGGCGGCGAGATGGCGCTTCTTGGCCAGCTGCGCCTCATGCAGGGAGGCGTCCGCCCGCTCGAAATAGGCACAGGAATACTGCCGGTCACTGTCCAGAAACAGCTCATAGAGGCGCCCGTCCAGGTCATAGTGATGGGCAACGTTGCGCTTCGCCCGTCCGCGCGGATTGAACTGTTGCAAACGGCGCTTCAGCCCGCGCAGGAAACTGGGAATGGTAAACCCGGCCGGGCCGCCGTTGTGCTTGACATTGTCCATCAGCAACAGCAGCAAATCGTAGATGGAGCCCTTCTCCATCACGATGCCGCCGTCCATGTAGGCTTCGCCGAACTTGAGATCGGGATCGAACAGAAGCTTCAGCGCCCAGCCCGTGGAGGTGATGCGAAACCGCACCTCCTCGTCCTTGCCGTCGCCAAAATGACGCACATGGCCGTCCGGATGCACAACGGCGAGATTGCCCCGTTTCACCAACCGGTCAAGGACGGTATTGACGAGCGCTTTCATGGCAGCCTCCCGATCTGCCCCGGCGCAAAAACGGAGCATATGCGCTCCGCCATCAGCCCCCGCGCAATTCAGGCGCCGGCCTGGCCAAACTCACACGGATGGCAGAAAAGGATGTGGCGCCCGGCAATGCCCTCTTCAAGGCGTCCATCCCCCACCGTCCGCTCATTGTGTTGTTTTTTGAAGAGAAACTATAGTGACGCGCGCTTGCCACGACAAGAGCAGGGGGACATGACCTATCGTCACACGAGTCATGACGGCCTGTTTGCGGGCTTGATCAAGGAAGAGAAAGGTCTCAGCCCTCCCTCTCAGCATCGGGCAAATCCTTCGATATCGAAACGGGATTTTTTCGAGAAAAGTAAGGCCGAAGCGCCCTGATTTTGGCGGCTTCGGCCTTTTTCGTGTCTGGCCTTGCGGCATGAGGCCTAATCGGCCTCCGTGCGCAAGGGCGCCATGGTGTTTGGTTTGGGGTGAGGAGAGCCTCAAGCCTCCTTTTCGGCCTCGTCCGTCTCCCCGGCGGTTTCGGCTTCGCTCTCGCCCTCGGCCTTGGCCTCGGCTTCCGCCTCGGCTTCGGCCTTGGCCGCCTCGATTTCGGCCAGCATGGCCTCGGCCGCCTCGCGGGCCTCCTCGCGCTCCGCCGCCGAGCCGACGAGGATCTCGCCCTTGGCCTGCAGCTCCGCCTCGTCCTCGTTGCGGGCGACGTTGAGCGTCACCGTCACGCTCACTTCGGGATGCAGCCGCACGATCACGTCATGCAGCCCAATGATCTTGATCGGCCGGTCAAGCTGCACCTGATTGCGCACCACCTCAACACCGAACTCCTCCTTCAGGGCATTGGCGATGTCGCGGGTGGTGACGGAACCATAAAGCTGCCCCATCTCGCCGGCCTGACGGATGAGCACCAGCTTGGCGCCCTCGATCTTCTCCGCATCCTTCTCCGCGGCGGCGCGCGCCTCGGCGTTCTTGCGCTCCAGTTCCTCGCGCTCGCGCTCGAAGCGCTCCAGATTGGCCTTGGTCGCGCGCAGCGCCTTGCCCTGCGGCAGCAGGAAGTTGCGGGCATAGCCGTCCTTGACGGTGACGACATCGCCCATGTTGCCCAGCTTCTCGATCCGTTCCAGCAGAATGACCTGCATGATGCTTTCTCCTTGATCGTTGAGTGAAGATCGTTGAGTGAACCGCAAATACGGCCGGATCATCCGGCCAGGGAGGATTTTCTAGGAAACGGTGTTTCCGGGCGGCCCGCCGCCCCGGCCCAGCACCCGCCGGCGGATGCCGAAGGCCACTTCCGCCATGCCGAGAATGACCAGCGGTAGGGCAATGAGCCAGTTGAGCACCAGAAGGCCGAAATAGAGCACCGCCAGCACCACCGGCCGCCAGGGATTGCCCAGGGTGACGGCATGCACCACCGCCAGCCCCAGCAGCATGAAGGCCACCAGCAGCGTGCTGGCGAAAATCTCGCCGATGAGCCCGAATATCCCGGGAAGAAAGGTGGCGAAGGAGGCAACCGCCAGCCCCGCCAGCGCGCGCGGATGCAGCGTGAGCTTCCAGAACGGCGCCCAGGGCCGCACCGGATAGCCGAAGGCCTGCGCCAGCCGCCCGCCGGCCCAGAAGTTCACAAGCATGGTGAGCATCCACACGATGGCCGACACCGGCGGGGTGGCCGCGATCAGATAATCGCGCACGGTTTTCACCTGATCCGGCGGCAGGTCCTCGGCCAGGCGCGTGGCCTCAAGCACGGCATCGGCCATTTTGCCCAGGCCTGCGCGGATGCTCTCCAGATCCGTGCCCAGCAGCAGAAGCGCCGCTGAAACGAGCACACCGCCCATCACCGCCAGCCAGATGAGCAGCCGCCCTTCCGGATACCATTCGCGCCCCGCCTCATCCTGGGCCTCGCCCTCGCCGCCGCCGGCCGCCGGCCGCCACATCAGGGCCAGTCTGGAGAGAATGACCGGCGCCACCGCCATGGCCAGAAGATAGAACAACGCCGCCCGCATCCCCGCCGTGGCCAGCACGTATAGGGCACCGGCTGCGCCCGCCACCGCAGCCGCCACCCAGCCAAAGGCGAGCCCCACCATGAACAGCGGAAACGGCGAGGCATAAAACAGCAGGAAGGACGCCATTGAGCGCCCGATAATGCCGGTGAAGAAAAAGCCGGAAAGCACTCCCGCTGTAATCGCGATCACCAGCCACGCCGGGGCGGACGCGGCAGGCGGGCCGGACTTGTTGTCGTTCCCGCTGTTCTGTGGGGCAGGGGAGGGCGGAGTGGCATCCTTTTCCGGGGCGTCCCAGGGCCCCGCGGCAAGCACCAAGGGTTTCAAAGGCGCAGCCGGCCATGCGGCAAGGCCCTTTCCCGCTTGCATCAGGCGGAAAAGGGCCCTTTCAGCATGTCCTGTGCATGAAAACCGCATGCGGCTGTCCCCGTTTTCGGGTTAGGGGCGGAAAATCTCCGCTCCAACCATCGCCCGCTCCGGCCATATCCGGACGCAGACTTCGCCAGATGGTGTTCTCAAGGTTCTTCGCCGGTCGGCTGCCGGATCTTCATTTTCGCTCTCCGGCCGGAGAAGAACCTCCTTGCCGATTGTGCCTTACTTGATCACGAAGGGCAAAAGCCCGAGGATGCGCGCCCGCTTGATGGCCCGCGCCAGCTCGCGCTGCTTCTTGGCGGACACCGCCGTGATGCGGCTCGGCACGATCTTGCCGCGCTCGGAAATGAAGCGCTGCAGAAGCTTCACGTCCTTATAATCGATCTTCGGCGCGTTGGCCCCGGAGAACGGGCAGGTCTTGCGGCGACGGAAGAAGGGACGACGGACAGGAACGTTCATGGCTTATCCTCCTCTTCCTCAGTGCTCGCGCCGGCGGCCGCGGCCGCGCTCTTCCTTGGCCCGCATCATCACGGACGGGCCTTCCTCCAGCTCTTTCACGCGCACGGTCATGAAGCGGATCACATCATCGGAGATGCGCTCCAGGCGCTCCAGCTCCTGCACGGCTTCCGCGGGGCCGTCGATGTTCATCAGAACGTAATGGGCCTTGCGGTTCTTGCGGATCTTGTAAGCCAGATTGCGCAGGCCCCAGTATTCGGTCTTGCCGACCTTGCCGCCTTTTTCCTCGATGATCTTCTTGTGGTTTTCGGTGATCTGGTCCACCTGCGCCGGGCTTAGGTCCTGACGCAGCAGGAAAACATGCTCGTAATAGGGCATGTGGCCTTTCCTCGCTTTACGGGTTGACGATCCTTAAAAGCCGCATCCCTTCCGGCGCGAAGCCTCCCGACGGCCCGGGAAAGGCCAGACGGGATCCATCACCAGGAGCGGAGACACCGGAAGCCGGGCTGGCGATGCCAACAATGCCTGCACAATCGGGACAGGCTCATGATATCCCAATGGTGCATCATCATGTGACATCCGCCCTGCCGCTTTAATCCCCCTGCCAACGAAAAAAGCCGCGCTGGCATGGGGATGCAAGCGGCCTTCCGTTCAGCCTCCGACCGGAAAGGCGAACGACGATGCCGTCCTCTACACCGATTGCGCCATTGAGGCAAGAGGCAACCTTGAGCCTTGGAGAACCATGAATGCGCGCCATGAATGCGCGTGATGGCGCAGTGTCACTGCCGTGGCGGGATCATGTCGGAAACTCTGCCCCTTCCCGCCCTATCTGGGCGCGATGCAGCAGGAAATGATCGGCCAGCACCAGCGCCAGCATCGCCTCCGCCACCGGCACCGCCCGGATGCCAACACAGGGGTCGTGCCGGCCCTTGGTGACGATCTCGGTATTCTCGCCGGTGCGTGTTACCGTGCGCCGCGGCACCAGGATGGAGGAGGTGGGCTTCACCGCCAGCCGCACCACGATGTCCTGCCCGGAGGATATGCCGCCGAGGATGCCGCCTGAATGATTGCTTGAAAACGTCAGGGAACCCTCGGCGATTTCCATTTCATCAGCGGCCTCGGAGCCGGTCATGGCCGCGGCGGCAAACCCGGCGCCGATCTCCACGCCCTTCACCGCCGGAATGCTCATCATCGCCGCCGCGATATCCTGGTCAAGTTTGGCATAAACCGGCGCCCCCCAGCCGGCGGGAACGCCCGAGGCCACCACTTCCACCACCCCGCCCACGGAATCGCCTTTTTTGCGGATGTCATCCAGATAATCCGCCCAGATTTCCGCCATTTCCGGATCGGGGCAGAAGAAGGGGTTCTCCTCCACCGCCTCCCACGAGAAGCGGGCGCGGTCGATCTTGTGCGGGCCCATCTGCACCAGTGCGCCGCGGATGGTGACCTGCGGGATGATGCGCCGGGCCACGGCCCCCGCCGCCACCCGCGCCGCCGTTTCCCGCGCCGAGGCGCGTCCGCCGCCGCGATAATCGCGGATGCCGTATTTCATCTGGTAGGTGAGATCGGCGTGTCCGGGGCGGAACTTCTCGCGGATCTCGCTGTAATCCTTCGAGCGCTGATCGGTATTCTCGATGAGCAGGGCGATCGGCGTGCCCGTGGTCACCGGATGTTCCATGCCTTCATCCTGAAACACGCCGGAGAGGATGCGCACCTTGTCCGGCTCGCGCCGCTGTGTGGTATAGCGGCTCTGTCCGGGGCGACGGCGGTCCAGATAGGGCTGGATCATCTCCTCGTTGAGCGGGATGCCGGGCGGACAGCCATCAAGAACCGCGCCAATGGCCGGCCCGTGGCTCTCGCCAAAGGTGGTCATGCGTAAGATGCGCCCGAAGGTGTTGTAGCTCATGCGCCTTTTGCCCCGTATCACCTTGCTTTCGGGAGATGTTTAATGCCCCCGCCGCGGAAAGTCACGCCGGCGGGCGATCCTGCGCGCCTGAAACAGGACCTGACCGTTAATCTCCGGTATTGGCGGCCTCGGCCGGAAACCATTCGATCCGCTCAGGTGTGAGGCGACAGAAGCCGTCCTGCGGCACTTTCAGCGTGGCCACCTCCTGCGGCGGCAAATTCAGGATCACGCGCCGCATCACGCGATGGATGCCGCCATGGGAGACGATAATGGCCGGGTTTTCCATCTCCGCCACGAAGGCCCGCACGCGCACTTCCACATCCGCATAGCTCTCGCCGCCTTCGGGACGCCAGTGATAGTAGGAGAGGGGATCGGCCCGCGGATCGAGGCCCTTGGCCACCAGCGTATCCCACACCGTGCCCTCGATGACGCCGAAGCTGCGCTCCTTCAGCCGCGGATCAAGCCGCACCACGCTTTCATCAAGGCCATAGGCGGCCAGGATCGGCGCCAGTGTCTGGCGCACGCGTTTCATGGGGCTGGCGTAGATGGTGAAACGGGAGATGTCCGGCTCCAGCACCTTCAACCTCTGAGCGATCATCTCCGCCTGTCTGCGACCGCGGGCATTCAGCTCTGTTTCCACATGGCCCTGCACCCGGCGCTCGGCGTTCCAGTCCGTCTCGCCATGCCGGATGAAATAGCAGTATGGCCGCGCGCCGCCCTGCATCATCCCCCCGCCGGCCGGCTGCCGCTCATTCCGCATCGAGCGCCTTCATGCCAATGACGTGATAGCCGGCGTCCACATGCACCACCTCGCCGGTGATGCCGGCGGCACCGTCGGAGACAAGAAAGGCGGCCGTCTCGCCCACATCGTCGATGGTCACGTTGCGCCGTAGGGGAGCGTTGGCCTCGTTCCAGTCCAGCATCAGGCGGAAATCGCGAATGCCGGCGGCGGCCAGCGTGCGGATGGGACCGGCGGAAATGGCGTTGACACGAATGTTCTCCGGCCCCAGATCCGCTGCCAGATAGCGCACGCTTGCCTCCAGCGCCGCCTTGGCCACGCCCATGACGTTATAATGCGGCACCCACTTTTCCGCGCCGTAATAGGAAAGCGTGATCATCGCCCCGCCCTCGCTCATCAGCTCAGCGGCGCGGCGGGCCACCGCCGTGAAGGAATAGACGGAAATGTCCATGGTCTGCAGGAAGTTGGCGCGGGTGGTGTCGGCATAGCGCCCTTTCAGCTCCTCCTTGTCGGAAAAGGCGATGGCATGCACAACGAAATCCAGCCGCCCCCAGGCGTCCTTCAGGGTTGCGAAGACCGAATCGATGGACTCATCCTCGGTGACGTCGCAGGGCATGAGATGCGCCACCCCCAGTTCCTCGGCCAGCGGCGCCACCCGTTTTTTTAAGGCCTCGCCCTGATAGGTGAAGGCCAGCTCCGCCCCGGCGCGCGCGCATGCCCGGGCAATGCCCCAGGCGATGGAGCGGTTGTTGGCCACGCCCATGATCAGCCCGCGCTTGCCCGCCAGCAGTCCGTTCTGCGACATGGTCGAAACTCCCTGCGCAATTAACCCCCTGCTTGCCCGCCCTTATTGCCCATTGCCCGCACCCTGACAAGGGGCGAGAATGTTCATTGGAGAAATGAGCGATTCGGCCTGATATTCCCGCGCCGTCAAGCTTCTTCTCGCCGCGGCTGTGGAAGAGCGGCAAAACTTTCACCACACGGCGCCAATGTGCGCCCGGCGTGCTATGCTGCGGCTCCTTCCGGCATCGGGCCGGCGCGCAATGCGCATGAACTAGGGTCACGCCCCCGGCAGGAAACGGTGCAAGAACACACAGAAGAGTTCCCATGACCGACGGCAATTCGCAGGCCACCATCGAACAGCTCGCCGCCTGGACGGCGCCGCACAATCTCGAGGCGGAAATGGCCCTTCTCGGCGCCATTCTCACCTACAATGCGGCTCTGGACCGGGTGAGCCATTTTCTCAAGCCTGAGCATTTTTCCGAGGGCATTCACGGCCGCATCTATGAAGTGCTCTCCGAGATGATCTCGCGCGGGCATGTGGCCAACCCCGTCACCATCCTGCCCTATCTGCAGGACGAACCGGCCTTTGAGGATCTCGGCGGTGCGGCTGCCTATCTCGGCAAGCTGGCGGTCATGGCAGCCCCCTTGGTCGATGTCGAGGGCTATGCCCGCGAGATCTACGAGCTCGCCCGCCGCCGCGCGCTGATCGAGATCGGTTCCGATCTCGTCGTTGAAGCCCGCTCGCCCGACATCGACCGCAGCGTCAACCAGATCATCGAGGAAACCGAACGGGCCCTGTATGAGGTGGCGGAAGAAACGCGCTTCGGTCAGGGCTTTTCGGCCTTTCACGAGGCCATGCGCGAGGCCATCGACATGGCCGCCGCCGCCTATCAGCGCGACGGGGGGCTTTCCGGCCTGTCCACGGGATTGCGGGATCTCGACGAGAAAATGGGCGGCATGCAGCCCTCCGACCTCATCATTCTCGCCGCCCGCCCCGCCATGGGCAAGACGGCGCTGGCCACCTCCATCGCCTATCACGTCGCCCGCAACTACCGGCCGGAGCAGATGGCCGACGGCTCGGTGCGCGCTGCTGACGGCGGGGTTGTGGCCTTCTTCTCGCTGGAAATGTCGGCGGAACAGCTGGCCACCCGCATCATCTCCGCCGAGACCGGCATTCCCTCAAGCGACATCCGGCGCGGCAAGATCACCGAACAGCAGTTTGGCGATCTGGTGGACGTCGCCCAGAAGATCAACAGCATCCCTCTGTATATCGACGATACCGGCGGCCTCACCATCGCCCAGGTGGCGGCGCGCGCCCGCCGCATCAAGCGCCAGCACGGCCTCGGCCTCATCGTCATCGACTATCTTCAACTGCTCTCCGGCTCCACCCGCCGCGCGCTCGAAGGCCGCGTGCAGGAGCTCACCGAAATCACCACGGGGCTGAAGGCCCTGGCCAAGGAGCTCAACGTGCCCATTCTAGCGCTCTCCCAGCTCTCCCGTCAGGTGGAGAGCCGCGATGACAAGCGCCCGCAGCTGGCGGACCTGCGTGAATCCGGCTCCATTGAGCAGGATGCCGATGTCGTGCTCTTCCTCTTCCGCGAGGAATATTACCTCTCGCGCAAGGAGCCCAAGCCCGGCACGCCGGAACATGCCGAATGGCAGCAGCAGATGGAGGAAGTGCACAACATCGCCGAGATCATCATCGCCAAGCAGCGCCACGGGCCGACGGGCACGGTTCTGGTCAACTTCGATCCGCAGTTCACCCGCTTCACCAACCTCGCGCATGAAGACCGCCTGCCCGAACGCATGGACTGAGCACACCTGCGGGCATTTCTGAAATCCTGCAGAAAAAGGCGCGGGCACCTCGCAATGGGTGCATGGCTTTCTTGGTTTCAGCCGAACAGGCGGGAAAGGGCGATGGAGAAGAGAAGCTCCGCGGCCGGAAAGGCCAGGGCCAGAAAACCCGGGGCCTCAAATCCGAGCCGCGCGTTCTGCCAGCGCAGGTAAAGCACCACCCCGACAAGAAACAGCGCGAAGAAGCCGGCGGCCTGAACCGTGATCAGCCCGAAGGCATACAGCGCCATCGGAATGACCTGAAACAGGGCGGCCAGCGGTGTGCTCCAGTTATAGAGGATCACGTAGCGGCCGAAATGGGCGGAAAGCCCCAGGCCCCTGGCCATGAGCGCGGCCAGAAACAGCCAGCCGAGCCAGCCGGCGGCAATGAGCGCGATCTGCTTGAACATGACCATATTGGCCATGGCGCGCTGATCGGCACCTTCCAGCGCCGGGATCCCAAGCCGGATGGCAAAGAGGAACACCGGCAGCCCCACGGCGAGCGCGAAAAAGGAGCGGAAAAAGCCCCGTTCGCTCAAGTTGAAATGCCGCGCCACCGCTTCCGCCTGCCCCATGAGAACGAACCAGCTGCCGATGAGGGCGTGGATTACCTCCTCGGCAAGGCCGGCATCCTGCAGCCGCGGCGGTTCATTCGCTTCGGGATCCTGTCGCTGCACTGGCATGAGCCCTCACGTTTGTTCGCTGTTCATGAACAGATCGATCACACGGGCATAGATGCGTTTCAGGCGCTTGATGTCCTCAACCGGCACCCGCTCGTTGACCTGATGGATGGTCTCGTTGACCACACCGAATTCCACAACGGGGCAATACTGACGGATGAAACGGGCATCTGACGTGCCGCCGCCGGTAGACAGCGCCGGGGTGAGACCGGTTTCCGCCTGCACGGCCTTGCGCACCACATCGACGATGGGGCCGCCCTCGGTGATGAAGGCCTCGCCGGAAATGACGGCATCGATGAAAAAGCGCGCACCGGTTTCACGCGCCACCTCCTCGGCCAGAACATGAGCCCAGCGCTCGATGTCAGCGCCCGTGTGCAGGGTGTTGAAGCGCACGTTGCACACCGCCTTCGCCTGTGCCGGGATCACGTTGGTGGCGGGATTGCCCACATCGAAGGTGGAGAAAGCGACCGTGGAGGGCTGGAAATGGTCCGTGCCCTCATCGAGACGGGCCGAGGCCATGCGATCCACCAGCCGCGCCAGCGCATGCACAGGATTGAGCGCCTTTTCCGGATAGGCCGTATGCCCCTGCACCCCTTCGGCGGTGATGAAGAGATTGATCGAGCCGCGGCGGCCATTCTTGATGGTATCGCCCAGCTCTTCGGAACATGTGGGCTCGCCGACGAGGGCGGCATCGGGCAGATGCCCCTGCTGCTGTAACCAGGCCAGCACCTTGCGCGTGCCGTTGATCGCCGGGCCTTCCTCATCACCGGTGATAAGCAGCGACACACTGCCCGGCAGCGGCCGCCCGTTTTCCAGATGCGCCCGCGCCCAGTCCACGGCGGCGGCAGCGAAGGCGGCCACCCCGCTTTTCATGTCCGCCGCGCCGCGGCCATAGAGCACGCCATGATCGATCACCGCCTCAAAGGGCGGATGCAGCCAGGCCGCCTCATCTCCGGGCGGCACCACGTCGGTATGTCCGGCAAAGCACAGGTGCGGCCCGCCCTCGCCGATGCGGGCGAAAAGATTGTGCACGGGCGCAGTGCCCTCTTCCGTGAAGGTGAGGCGATGACAGGCAAAGCCCGCGTTTTCAAGCAACACCTCCAGAACTTCCAGCGCCCCGGCGTCCTCAGGCGTGACCGAAGGACAGCGGATCAGCGCCTGGGTCAGCGCGACCGGATCGGTTTCGTGGGGCGTTGCCGCCGTCATCATTCCTCCTCCTCGAAACGGGCCGCCACCAGGGCCTCAAGCGCATCCAGCGCCTCCTTCGCCTGAGGGCCGCGCGCCTTCACCTCGATCTCGCTGCCGCAGGCCGCCGCCAGCATCATCAGGCCCATGATCGAGGTTCCGGGCACTTCCTCGCCATCCTTGCACACGGTGATCTCGGCGTCGAATTCTTCCGCACACTTCACAAACCGCGCCGAAGCCCGCGCATGCAGCCCCCGCGCATTGATGATTTTCAGGCGACGCGAGAATGTTTTCGACAACTCTTGGTTCATATCGTTGACGCGATTCGACGGTGAACGTATGTAAAACATGCACGCCAGTCAGGTTTACGGGAAACAGGCGAAACTGGCTTATACGCAGCCCACATAATCAGCAATGGTGAAAAATGGAAATACCCCTCTTCAGCCGCAAATGGTCCAAACGGACGTCCGATAACATCCCTTCCGATGAAGACATCGCCCTGCGTGTAATCAGCCGCTTTAGCCGTGGCAATATTCGCATGCAGCAGGGAGCAATTCTCACGCGCGAGGAATTGGATGTCCGTGCAAAACTACGGGAGAAGCAAATTAAACGTTTATTAAAGCTATATAAAATTGATATCAAAAAGCTTGATAAATAAGACTAATGAGAATAGTTTAGGAATAAATTTGAAGATAGCAATATTTTTAGAATTTGGAAAGGTTTTCAAATTGATGAAAGATTTATAAATGACCTTGCAAAAAAATAAAAGGAGCGAATGCATGCAGAAGAACATACAAAAAGAAAATGAACGAGAGCATAGAAATAAAAAACTTATAACAAAAATAGAAGAATGGTTAGATATATTAGTAATAGTCGCAAGTGTATTAATTGCTCTTTTTGCCTGGCTTTGGGTAGCAAATTAGCTAAAAAAACGACGATCAGGTAGAGAGGGCAAGCAAGATCTTATGACGGAAGGGGGCAGATCCCCGTTCACGGACTCAAAACGCGGGAAGCGACGCGGATGTAGCGGTGGCCGGCTTCTTCCGCGGCGCTGACGGCCTCGGCCAGCGGCATGGTGGCCCGCACCGAGGCGAGCTTGACCAGCATCGGCAGATTGACGCCGGCGATCACGTCCACCCGGTCCGGCTGAAGCGCCGAGATCGCCAGGTTGGACGGCGTGCCCCCGAACATGTCGGTGAGCACGATGACGCCATCGCCTTCATCCACGCGGCGGATGGCCTGCAGAATGTCCTGCCGCCGCTGTTCCATGTCGTCGTCCGGTCCGATGCACAGGGTCTCCAAGTGCCTCTGCGGGCCGACAACGTGTTCCAGGGCGGCCCGCAGCTCTTCCGCCAGACGACCGTGAGTGACGACGACCAGTCCGATCATGGGGATGATTGCCTCGCGTTGATCCGCAACGGCGCCTTGTCAATCCTTCAAGGCCGCATTCTTCCAGGGGAATAAGACCGGCGTGCAAGGCCGGCAACTTTTCAAACATCGAATTGTGCGCCCTTGCGCTCACGCTGGCAAGAGGCTTTGACCGATCAGGCAAAAAAAGCCTTTCATCTTGCGCTTGCGGATTGACCGTCCAGGGGGCATCTTGGCCGCCGTGCATTAAGGGCGCTTGCGCCTGACAGCACGGCTGAAAAACCGCTCCACAATCAGGTTACGGAGGCAAACCATGGCGAAAGGGGCCCGATCCTCTTCCTCGGCGCGCGGCAAGAGAAAGGGCAAGAACAGCACCGCCAACGACGGGCCGAAGACCCTGCTTTCCCCGCAGGAAATCGAGGAAATGATGCGCCGTTTTGCCGCGGCCAATCCCAACCCCACTTCCGAGCTGTTCTGGACGAATCCCTACACGCTTCTCGTTGCCGTCGTGCTCTCCGCACAGATGACGGACAAGGGCGTCAACAAGGTGACCGAACAGCTTTTCAAGGAAGTGGACACGCCGGAGAAGATGGTGGCCCTCGGCGAGGAGAAGCTGGCCGAACGCATCCGCTCCATCAACTACTACAAGACCAAGGCCAGGAACGTCATTGCCCTTTCCCGCGCGCTTGTCGAGAAATATGGCGGTGAAGTGCCTCATGACCGCAAGGCGCTGGAAAGCCTGCCCGGTGTGGGGCGCAAGACGGCCAATGTCGTGCTCAACGTCGCTTTCGGCGAGCCCACCATCGCCGTGGATACCCATATCTTCCGGGTCGCCAACCGCACAGGCCTCGCCCTTGGCAAGACCCCGCAGGAGGTGGAGAAAATCCTGCTTAAGGTGATCCCCGAGAAATACCGCCACAACGCCCATCACTGGCTGATTTTGCATGGGCGCTATGTCTGCAAGGCGAGAAAGCCGGAATGCGAGCGCTGCATCATCTGCGACATCTGCAAATGGCCGGAGAAACACTGCGCCGGCGAGGAGCTGGCCACAGCGCCGGATGAGGCGGATGCGCCAAAGAACAGGGATGAAAAAACCGGCCGCTGATCCCATCTCGTGTGTGGTTTTTGAAAAGGCGCCGTATTGGCGTCGGCAAGAGGTCTGAGCTGTCCCATGAGCGATCCCTTCGAGAAAATCCGGCATCTGACGGCGGAGAAGGATTTCGCGAAGGCCGAAGATCCTTTCGCGCTTTTTGCCCGTTGGTTTGAGGATGCCAAAAAGGCCGAGGACGAGTATCCGGAGGCCATGTGCCTGGCCACCGTGGATGAAAGCGGCATGCCGGATGCGCGCATGGTGCTGCTTAAAGGGTTCGACGAAAACGGCTTTGTCTTCTACACCAACATGGAAAGCGCCAAGGGCCGGCAGCTTCAGGCCAATCCCAAGGCCGCGCTCGTTTTCTGGTGGCGCAACCTGCACCGTCAGGTGCGCATCCGCGGCCTGGTCGAACCGGTGTCGGATGAGGAGGCCGATGCCTATTTCGCCTCCCGCCCGCGCGGCTCGCGCATCGGCGCCTGGGCCTCGCGCCAGTCGCGGCCGCTGGAAAGCCGCCATGCCCTGGAAAAGGCCGTGGCCCGCTATACGGCGAAATTTCATGTCGGCCCCGTGCCGCGCCCGCCATACTGGACGGGGCGGCGCGTTGTGCCGCTGCAGATGGAATTCTGGCACGAGCGGCCTTTCCGCCTGCATGAGAGGCTGGTATTCTCCCGCGAGACGCCAAAGAGCCCCTGGCGGCGCGAGATGCTCTATCCGTGATCACCCGTGATGGATGATCCCTCCTTGCGCCGGGGAGAGGAAACGAAAGCGATCATGGAGGATGACGTAAGGCCATGGCTGCCAATGAAACCAGGAGCACATCCGCCGAATGCCCGCATGCCGGCGGCACTGCGCCGGATGAGGACAGGCGGGAAAAAAGGCGCCGCGTGCCCGATATTCCCAATTCCGAACGCAAGACACTGGTGCTCACCGGTGCCTCGCGCGGCATCGGCCATGCCACCGTCAAGCGCTTTTCCTCCGCCGGCTGGCGCGTGATCACCTGTTCGCGCCATCCCTTCCCGGAGGACTGCCCCTGGGAAATGGGCGAAGAGGATCACATTCAGGTGGATCTTGCCGATGTCGAAAGCACCGAGCGCGCCATCGCCGAGATCCGCGAACGCCTTCAGGATCAGGGCGGCCGCCTCAACGCCCTTGTCAACAACGCCGCCATCTCCCCCAAACTGCCGGGCGGCAAGCGCATGAACTCCATCGATACCAGCATCGAGGACTGGAAAATCGTCTTTCAGGTCAATTTCTTCGCGCCCATCATGCTCGCCCGCGGCCTCATCGAGGAGCTGAAGCGGGCAAAAGGCGCGGTGGTCAACGTCACCTCCATCGCCGGCTCGCGCGTGCATCCCTTCGCCGGTTCGGCCTATGCCACCTCCAAGGCCGCGCTCGCTGCCCTCACCCGCGAGATGGCGCACGATTTCGGGCCGCACGGCATTCGCGTCAACGCCATTTCGCCCGGAGAGATCGAGACCTCCATCCTCTCGCCCGGCACGGAAAAGCTCATCGAGCAGATCCCCTTGCGCAGGCTTGGCCAGCCGGAGGAAGTGGCCAAGGCCATCTATTTCCTTTGCACGGAGGCCTCCTCCTACGTCACCGGCGCGGAGCTGCACATCAACGGCGGCCAGCATGTGTGATCGCAAGGGCCGGCAAACGGCCCAGGCCTGCATCTTGAGCGGTGCATGGGCGACAAAGACACTGCCGCCGGCGGAGGAAATGCCATGACATCATGACACGCCGGGCCATGCGCCGGTCAGGCCGCGGTTCGGCAAATGCGTCATGAAGCGCCGCAGGAAAAGGAAGCCGCCCATGAAGCGTCTCGCCATAACCATCCTTCTTCTTGCGATCGTGATCGGGGGCGGCTTCGTCTTTTTGCGCTGGGACCGGCTGTTTCCGGCACCGGCGCCCCGTTTCTTTCAGGGCTATGTCGATGCCGATCTCATTCAGGTCGGCCCGGAGATCGCCGGCCGGCTCAAGCAGCTTGACGTTGATGAGGGCGATCGTGTGCGCATCGGCCAGCTTCTCTTCGCGCTCGATGACGCGGTGCTTTCCGCCGAAGTGGATCTGGCCGCGGCCCGTCTGGAAGAGGCGCGGGCGCGGCTGCGTCTGGCCGAGGCCCAGAGGCGGCGGCCGGAGGAGATCCGCGTTCTTGAGGCGGCGGTGGATCAGGCCCGTGCCGCCTTGGAGGTGAGCCGCGCCGAATATGAGCGCATCAAGCGTCTGTATGAGCAAAAAGTCGTGCCCAGGGCCCGCCTGGATGCCGCCCGCGGCGCCTGGCAGCGGGACAAGGCCCGCTATGAGGAAGCTTTGCGCCAGCTGCAGACCGCGCGCCTGCCCGCCCGCGCCGAGGAAATCAGCGCCGCCATGGCCGCGGTGCGCGCCGCGGAGGCACAATTGCGCGCCGCCAGGGTGCGCCTGCAGAAGAGCCGGGTTTTCAGTCCCGTGGCCGGCCGCGTACAGGAAGTTTACTACCGGCCCGGAGAGATCGTTGCCGCCGGCCGCCCCGTCCTGTCCGTCCTGCCGCCGCGCAACCTGAAAATCCGCTTCTACGTACCGGAGCGTCAGCGTGCCGCCTTCGCCATCGGCGATCATGTGAACGTGCGCTGCGATGGCTGTCCCAGGCCTGTGCCTGCCCGCATCACCTATATATCCGATGTGGCGGAATATACCCCGCCGGTGATCTTTTCGCCCGAGGAACGCGCCAAGCTCGTTTACCGCTTCGAGGCCAGGCCACTGCAGGGTGATCATCGCCTTACCGTTGGTCAGCCGGTGGATGTCTATCCGAAAAGGCGGGAAGCGAAGGATCCGGATGGCGGAGGCGGCAATGACGGCTGATACGGCAGCTTCCGGAAAAGAGGGCGATGCCAGGGCCGAAGGCCCGGCGGATGCGGCGGGTGCGGCCGAATATGTCATCGATGTGCGCAACCTGCGCAAGTCCTTCGCCGGGCGTGAGGTGGTGCATGGCATCGCCCTGAAGGTGCGCCGCGGCGAGATCTATGGCTTTCTCGGCCCCAACGGCTCGGGCAAGACCACGACCATCCGCATGCTCTGCGGCCTGCTCACGCCCGATGCCGGCGAGGGCCATTGCCTGGGCTATGACATCCTGCGCGAAAGCCGCCAGATCAAGCTGCATGTCGGCTACATGACCCAGCAGTTCTCCCTCTATGCCGATCTCACCGTGCTGGAAAACCTCGCCTTCATGGCGCGGGTGCACGGCATGCCACAGCCCCTGGCACTGGCGCGGAAAAAGGCGGAAGAAATGGGGCTTGCCGACCGGATGCATCAGCTGGCCGGCACGCTTTCCGGCGGCTGGAAGCAGCGGCTGGCGCTGACGGCCTGCACCCTGCATGAGCCGGAGCTTCTGCTGCTGGACGAGCCCACCGCCGGTGTTGATCCCCGCGCCCGCCGCGATTTCTGGAATAGCATTCACGCGCTTGCCGCCAAAGGCGTGACCGTGCTCGTCTCCACCCATTACATGGATGAGGCCGAGCGCTGTCATGAGCTCGCCTATATCTACAACGGGCGCATCCTTGCCCGCGGCCCGGTGCGGCGCATCATGGCCGAAAGCGGCCTGTTCGCCTATGCCGTCTCGGGGCCGCAGAAACGGCTGGAGGCGCTGGCCGAACGCCTGCAGAAGGAGAATGCGGTGGAGATCGCCACCTTCCGCGGTGAGGCCCTGCATCTGGCCGGTCGCGATCGGGAAAGGCTTCAGGCGACAGTGAAGGAGATCTGTGCGCACAATGACCTCTCCTGTCAGCCGGCGGAGCCGACGCTGGAGGATGTGTTCATTCACTTCATGAACACCGCCGGGGGGCGTGCGCAGATCACCGGAGCCATCGCGCCTGATGAGAAGGCGCGGGAGGCGGGATCATGAAGGCGCAGCCCGCACACATCCGCCGCCCGCCTGCCGGCCGCAGCACCTTTTTCAAGCGGCTGTGGGCGATGATCGTGAAAGAGTTCATCCAGCTCAAGCGCGACCGCCTCACTTTGGCGATGATCGTGGTCATTCCGCTGATGGAGCTTCTGGTTTTCGGCTATGCCATCAACATGACACCGCGCCATCTGCCGCTTGCCGTGCTCAGCGCCGATGATTCCGATCTCGCCCGCGATTTCATCGCCGCAGTGCGCAACACCGGCTATTTCGACATTCGCGCCGAGGTGACCACCGAGGCGGAAGCGGAGCGCCTGATCCGTTCCGGGCGTGTCATCGCCCTTCTGCAGATCCCGCCCGGTTTCGGCCGCAAGCTGCGCCGCGGCGTGCGCCCGCAGGTGTTGCTGGTGACCGACGCCACCGATCCCGTCACCACTTCCGGCGCCGTTTCCGCCATCACCGCCTTAGGCCCCCGTGTCTTCCCCCGCGCCTTGCGTGGCCCGCACCGGGACCTGCTTTACAAGCCGCCGCCCTTTGAGCTGATCGTGCAGAAGCGCTACAACCCTGCCGGCAAGACCGCCATCAACATCGTGCCCGGCCTCATCGGCGTCATTCTCACCATGACCATGCTGGTCTTCACCGGTCTTGCCGTCACCCGTGAGGTGGAGCGCGGCACCATGGAGGCCCTGCTGGCCACGCCGCTGCGCCCGGTGGAGATCATGCTGGGCAAGATCGCGCCCTATATCATCGTCGGCTTCGTGCAGCTGGCCATCATCATGAGCGCCGGGCGGTTGCTGTTCGGGGTGCCTCTGTTCGGGCCGCCGGCGGTGCTTTTGCTGTTCACGCTCATCTTCATCGCCGCCAATCTCGCCATGGGCTATACCATCTCCACCATCGCCCGAAACCAGCTGCAGGCGGTGCAGATGTCCTTTTTCTTCTTCCTGCCCTCCATCCTCATGAGCGGCTTCATGTTTCCCTTTCATGGCATGCCGCTGTGGGCGCGGGTTATCGGCGAGATGCTGCCGCTTACCCATTACCTGCGCATCGTGCGCGGCATCATGCTGAAAGGCGCAGGCTTTGCCGATCTGGCGCGGGAGGGCTTTGCGCTGCTTGTCTTCATGCTGGCGGTGATGATCATTGCCGTACTGCGCTTCCGATGCACCCTGGACTGAGGGAGAAGGAAACGAATGCCATTTCTCAACGGATGGGCAATGGCCGGAGAAAGCCCAACGCGCCTATGATGTATCAATTGAAAACCTGAGTGGTGAAACCGGATAACTGATCACAAGGGAGGAGGCGGCTCATGGCGGAGACCTTCAGGGCCCTGGTTGTCGACAAACCGGAAGGCACGGAGACGCAGACCGTGGCCTTTCGTGAGGTGGACGAAGACTTCCTGATGGACGGGGATGTGGACATCGAGGTGATCCGCTCCACCGTCAATTACAAGGACGGCCTGGCCATTACCGGCAAGGCGCCCATCATCCGCCGCTATCCGCTGATTCCGGGGATCGATTTCGCCGGCCGCGTCATTGCCTCCCGCAGCGAGGAATTCCGCCCCGGAGATGACGTGATTCTCACCGGCTGGGGCGTGGGCGAAAAGCACCATGGCGGCTATGCCGAGCGCGCCCGCGTCTCCTCCGGCTGGCTGGTGCCCATGCCGGAAGGCCTGGATTATGACCTGGCCATGGCCATCGGCACCGCCGGGCTGACCGCCATGCTCTGCGTTCTCGCCCTGGAGGAACAGGGGGTTACGCCCGATGCCGGCGAGGTGCTGGTCACCGGTGCCACCGGCGGCGTCGGCTCCGTGGCCGTGGCCCTGCTTGCGCATCGCGGCTTTCATGTCGTGGCCGTAACCGGCAAGACGCAGGAAGAGGCCTATCTGAAGCGTCTGGGCGCTGCGGACGTGATTGGCCGCGAGGCCTTTTCCGGAAAGGTCAGGCCCCTGGCCTCCGGCCGCTGGGCTGCGGCGGTGGATGTGGTGGGCTCCACCACCCTGGCGCACGTGCTCAGCCAGATGAAATATGGCGGCGTGGTTGCCGCCTGCGGTCTGGCGCAGGGCATGGACCTGCCCACCACCGTCGCCCCCTTCATTCTGCGTGGGGTGCGTCTCATCGGCGTGGAATCGGTATTCACGCCTAAGGAAAAGCGCATCGCCGCCTGGCGGCGTTTGGCCAGCGATCTTGATCGTGCGCTTCTGGAAGAGATGAGCACGCACATTTCCCTTGATGACGTACCGGAAGCGGCGGCGCGCATCGTTGCCGGCAAGGTCAAGGGGCGGCTGGTTGTGGATGTGGCCTAAGATCTTGGAGCCCGAGTGAAAAATCGTATTCTCGCCCCGCGCCCCCGCCCAAACACCCTTGTGAGATACAATGATCGGGTGGTTGGGCGAGGGCGTGGGGCGGTGGGTGGCCTGAAAATTCGCTTGCAAACGAATTTTCGGCTGGACGCTTACACCCCGCGCGGCGGCGGGGGGGGCGGCCCGAAGCGCTCCAGAATGCGCTTGTGCAGGGAATCGCGCACCATGCGATAGGCATCAAGGATCTGCTCGCGTGATCCGGTGAAGGCGGATGGGTCCATCGTCGGCCAGTATTCCACCTCGATGGCGTTGGTGCGCGTCAGCTCCAGCGCGTGATGATGCGCTTCCGGCGAGAGGGTGATGATCATATCGAAGGCGGAATCGGAGATGTCATCGAAACTCTTTGGCGTGAAGCCGGACAGATCGATGCCCATTTCCTCCATCACCTGCACCGTGAAGGGATCCGGCCCCTCCTCGGGCCGCACGCCGCAGGAATCCACATAGACCCGCCGCCCGTGCAGCCTTTTCATGATCGCTTCCGCCATGGGCGAGCGGAAGGCGTTGAGCGTGCAGGCGAACAGGACGCTGCCGGGCAGATCGGCCATGACCTAGCCTCGCCAGTAGAGAACGGCAACCAGCGTGAACAGCCGCCGCGCGGTGTCGAAATCCATCTCCACCTTGCCCTTCAGCCGCTGTATTAAGGTTTCCGTGCCTTCGTTGTGCAGGGCGCGGCGGGCCATGTCGATCGGCTCGATGCGGCTGGGCGGCGCATTGCGAATGGCGTCGAAATAGCTTTCGCACAGCGTGAAATAGTCCCGCACGATGCGGCGGAAAGGCGAAAGCGCCAGCCCGATCATCACCAGCCGCTTGCCGCCCTCGTTGAAGATGTCGAAAATCAGGCGCCTGTCGGCGATGGAAAGCTTCAGGCGATAGGGCCCCGGCCCCTTGCCGATCACGGAAAAACGGTTTTCCTGCAAGAGGTCATAAACGGCCACGGCGCGCTCATGCTCGATATCCGGCGAGGGCGCACGCTTGAGATTCTCATCAAGCTCCACCGCGATGAGGCGCTCGCTTTCCGGCCAGTCCCGGGCTGTGGCGCTGTTATCCTTTTCGTTCATGCTGTCCCGTGGCCGCATTCACTGCAGCGCCAACCGCCCCGGAAAAAGGTGCGCCGGCGCCGGTTTGCTTCACTTAAAAACAGGTGTGCCGCCAAAGGGGCGCGGTCAAGCCCTTGATCCCTGCGGGATGGCTTGTCGCCTTGCAGGAAGCATGATCCGCGCCGCCCGGCACCACCGGCAAAAGGCGCAAGGGGGCCTGGGCGAAAGCCGCATAATAAGCCTTCCATTTACGCCTCTTTGTTCAGGCGCATGCGCACGGAGCGCGCGTGTGCTTCCAGCCCTTCCGCCTCCGCCAGCTTCACCGCCGCCGGGCCAATGGCGTTCAAGGCCTCGCGCGAGCAGCCGAGAATGGTCGTGCGCTTCATGAACTGCAGCACGTTGAGGCCGGAAGAGAAGCGGGCGCTGCCTGATGTGGGGAGCACATGATTGGGCCCGGCCACATAGTCTCCCACCGCCTCCGGCGTATAGCCGCCGAGGAAGATGGCGCCGGCGTTGCGAATATCGGCAAGCAATGCCTCAGGCTCGGCCACCTCCAGCTCCAGATGCTCCGGCGCCACCCGGTTGGCCAGCGCCACCGCCTCGTCAAGATCGCGCACCACGATGACCGCGCCATGATCCTGCCAGCTCTTGCCGGCGATATCGCGTTTGGGCAGGTCGGCCAGCTGCGCGGTGACCGCATCCAGGACCTCACGGGCCAGATCGGCATCGGGCGTGATCAGGATGGACTGGGCCTTTTCGTCGTGTTCGGCCTGGGCGAGAAGATCGGCCGCCAGCCACGCCGGATCGGCGCTGCCATCGGCGATGATGAGCACTTCCGACGGCCCGGCGATCATGTCGATGCCCACCTGCCCGAACACCTGCCGCTTGGCCTCCGCCACGAAGGCATTGCCGGGCCCGACGATGATGTCCACCGGCGCGATGCTTTCCGTGCCATAGGCGAGCGCGGCGATGGCCTGCGCCCCTCCGATGCGCCAGACCTCATCGACACCGGCGAGATCGGCAGCGGCAAGGACAAGATCATTGACCGCCCCCTTCGGCGTGGGCACGGCCATGGCCAGCCTGTCCACTCCGGCCACCTTCGCCGGAATGGCGTTCATCAACACCGAAGAGGGATAGGCGGCCAGCCCTCCGGGAACGTAAAGCCCGGCGGCAGAGACCGGTGTCCACTTATGCCCGAGGCGCGCGCCGATGGCATCCGTCCACAGCTCATCATCCGGCATCTGCCGTTCGTGATAGGCGCGGATGCGCTCCGCCGCGAGCGCGAGGGCCTCCAGCACCTCCGGATCGATGCGCGCCCTGGCCTGCGCGATTTCCTCGGCGGTGATGCGCAGGCCCGCACTGCGGGAATCGAAGCCGTCGAAACGGGTGGTATACTCATGCAGGGCCTCATCGCCGCGGCGGCGCACATCATCGATGATGGCACGCACCGTGTCCGCCACGTCGGCCACCGCCTCGTTGCGGTCGCGCAAGAGCGCGGTGAATGCGGATTGAAAGCCGGGATCGCGGGTGTTGAGCAAACGCGCCATGAAACCGCTCCTGCTGGCTGATGGGCAAACAGCGAAAGATCGGAGAATTCAGCCCATCACATGACAGAAGCGCCATTTGCGCGCAAGAGCGCATGGAAAGAGAAAAAGGCATGCAACGCCTGAAAAGGCGGTTGATTCATGCATCATCTTCGTCAATGTCGTGACAGGGAATGCCGCCCGCCTGCCAGCATTCGCCGAAATCACGCAGCCAGGCATCGATGCATTCCACCTCCAGGCGGACGATCCCGTCTCCTGAGAAGACCAGATCGACAAAGCCGCCGGGCGGCTCCGGCCCCGGAGTGAAGGTTATGGCGAGAAGCGAGAGCAGGCCGTCCGGATCGTCCATGCGGATGTTGCGGTATTTCACGCCGCGCACATGATCGAAATGCAGGCCGGTGCGCGCGCGCGTCGGCGCCTCGTGCGGCCGGCTCTTGTGCGTGAACCACTCGAAGCGGTTGGCGACAAGGGCAAACCGGGCGCGGCGCGGCTGCCAGCACATGTCGCCCACGCGCAAGATGGCATCCTGCATGTGTGCGGAAATGATGCTGAGATCGTCTTCGTCCAGCGCGGCGAGCCTCAGCAGTTCCATGGCTCCGGCTCCCTGGGACACCTGCTCTCTCCCCTTTTCGTTTCCCCTATATAAGAAGCGCGGGCGGCCGTTTTTAGGGGCCGTGCCGCAAATTTCAGCCTCGCACCCGTTCGATGTCGGCGCCCACGGCCGCCAGCTTGTGCTCCAAAGCCTCAAAACCGCGGTCCAGATGATAGACGCGGTTGAGCTCCGTGGTGCCGCGCGCCGCCAGCCCGGCGATCACCAGCGATACCGAGGCGCGAAGATCCGTGGCCATCACCGGCGCCCCGATCAGTTCATTCACGCCGCGCACCTGCGCCGTATCGCCGGAGAGCGAAATGTCGGCGCCAAGCCGCGCCAGTTCCTGAACATGCATGAAGCGGTTCTCGAAAATGGTCTCGCGTATCACGGACACGCCGTCGGCCATGGTCATCAGCGCCATGATCTGCGCCTGCAGGTCTGTGGGAAAGCCGGGATAGGGCTGTGTCTCCACCGAAACGGGCTTAAGCCCGCCATTGCTCTTCACATGCATGCGCGTTTCATCGAGGGTGATGGTCACCCCGGCTTCCTCCATCACCTCGAGGAAGGCATCGAGAAAATCCGGCCGCGTATGCGTGAGCGTGCCTTCGCCGCCGGTCATGGCGATGGCCATGGCATAGGTGCCGGTTTCGATGCGGTCCGGCAGCACGGCATGGTCCGCGCCATGCAGGGCGGTAACACCTTCGATGTGAATGGTGGAGGTGCCTTCGCCCTCGATTTTCGCGCCCATGGCCTTCAGGCAGCGGGCCAGATCCGCCACCTCCGGTTCGCGTGCGGCATTCTCGATCACCGTCTCGCCCCGGGCGAGAGCGGCCGCCATCATTGTTACGTGGGTGGCGCCCACCGAGACCTTGGGAAACACGATGCGCGCCCCCTGCAGCCCCTTTTCGGGCGCCTTGGCCACCACATAGCCCTGTTCGATGTCGATCTCCGCGCCCATGGCGGAGAGGGCCTTGAGATAGAGATCCACCGGCCGTGTGCCGATGGCGCAGCCGCCGGGGAGCGAAACGCGCGCCTGCCCGCAGCGCGCCAGCAATGGCCCGATCACCCAGAAGCTGGCGCGCATGCGCGAGACCAGCTCATAAGGCGCGGTGATGTTGGTGATCTCCTCGGCATGGATGCGCACAACATCCCCCGCGAAGGGGCTTTCGCCCGCCTTGCGGCCAAGCAGCGTGGTATGAGCCCCCAGCTCCCGCAGGATGCGCTGCAGCAGCGCCACATCGGCCAGGCGCGGCACATTGGACAAGGTCAGCGGCTCTTCAGTGAGCAGGGCGGCAATCATCAGCGGCAGGGCCGCATTCTTTGCGCCCGAGATGGGAATCTCGCCCTTCAAGACCTTGCCGCCGCGTATCAGGATCTTGTCCATGCGCTTTCGCCCCGCTTGTTGTCACGCCGCCATAGTGCTCATGTCGTTGCGGCTTGAAGCACGTTTGGCCGGGGGCGGTCAACCGCCACAGCCCGGCACCGGCCGTTGGATGATGGAGCCGAGCGCCTTCTCTGGCGCACAGTGTCTGAAAATCCCCTCTTTTTGGCTCATGCCGCAGGTCCATGGCTGTTTTCTTCAGCGCGCCGGTTCTTCGCTATCCGCATCGGGTTCGGAACAAGGCCCATCAGCAGACAGGCCCGTTTTTTCACGCTTTTCGGCATTGGCGATGTCCTGTTGTCTGCGGGCGCGCGCCTGTGCCTTGCGGCGGGCGAGATTGGCGCGCAGCTGTGCGGCCAGTTCCGCCTTGTCCGGTTTGCGTCCCATGACAATCCCCATCCCTTTTCTTGCGCTGCAACATCACTTGCCCCTTGAGCGCCAAAACGGCAAGGCCAGGGGGAGGCGCATGCGAAAAATCCCTCTTGAAATGCGGCGGAAATCGCGCCATAAGCGGCTTGCCGCTCATGCGGGGCAAAACCTGCCTGATCAGGCATGAGCGCCTCGTTTGGCTGCTGCCGTAGCTCAGGGGTAGAGCACTCCCTTGGTAAGGGAGAGGTCGTGCGTTCAATTCGCACCGGCAGCACCATTTCCCCCTTCGCTTTTGCACGCCTTTCTCACCGGCAAACAGACAGCGCTCTGGCGATATCGCATTTTGAGGGATTGCGCCCCTTACCAATCAGGGCGCCGTTTCCGCTGCGTCTTCATGGGCAGAAGATATATCGAGCGGCCCATCCGGTTTCAAACCGCCGGCAAGTGTTTCTCCGGGAATGACGATGCGTTCCGCCGGCACCAGCAGCCGCCAGTCGTGGGAAACGGCGACAGGGCGCAAGATCCAGTCCTTGCCGAAGGTGCGGCGCCCCAGAATGCGCGCGCCCGCATGCCGCCGCAGAAGGGCGGCGAAGACTTCGGCGCTGCTTGCCGTTTTGTCATTCACCAGCACTTCGATGCGTACGCCTTTGAGGTTTTTCTTCAGCAGGGCAGGCTCTTCTGCGAAAAGGGCGATCCAGCGCAAGGATCCCTGCCGGTTTTTCAGGGCGAAGGCACGCGGCACCGGCCCCAGCAGGCCGCCGGCCAGCCGCAGCATGCCGCGCAACGATCCGCCGGGATGATCACGCAAATCGAACTGCACCGTGTGAAAGGCAAATCCACCTGTTGATGTGCGCGCCGTCAGCGCCGCCCGGATCTCGCGCAAGGCCCGACGGCCGAAACGGATGATGCGCAGGCGGATGATCCCTTTGCCCGGATGCGTGATGTCGGTGAGTGTCGGTAGGGAGCGAACGAAACGAATGGTATCGGTATCGGGATGCATGATGCGCTCCAGTCGCGCCCGGTGGCCGAGCGCCCTTTGCAGATGCTTTCCGATGCAAGGCCAGCGGCCCTTGCAGATGCCAAAAACCCTTTCCGGTGCGGGCAGCGTTTTGCCGGTGATGCGTGCCACCTCCCGCCAGAGATGACGCATGCGCACAGGCAAGGCGGAGTGCTTGTACGTTCGGACGCCGGAGGCGGGTTGTGCGGCATGTGCTCGGGGAAAGGACATGTCGACTGCGGAACCGGTCTTCCGAGCTGGCGCCGGAAGGTCCTGACGCAGGCCCATGATCAGGATGAGACACGCAAGCATAGCCCCGCCCGCCCGAGACGGGCGGAGCCGCCATCTTTGCAATCCTTTTCCGCAGGATCTGTCCGTCATGGCCCCGGCCGGGCCGTCCTCAGTGGCAATAATTGAGCGCACCGACCATGTGCGCGCCCCAGGGTTCGCTGCCCACGCCGGAAATGCGTTTGATCAGCCGCCGGGTACGCGTATCGATCAACGCCACCTGATCCAGGCCGGACAAGGCCACATAGAGCTTCTTGCCATCCGGGGTCACCACGCCGGTCTCCGGGGTGGCTCCCTTGCCGAGACCGATGATGCCGGCGTTCTCCATCTTGAGAAGATCGAGAATCACCAGCCTGTCCGCGCCGCGCGAAATGACAAAGGCCACTGTTTCGAACCAGCCGGTGTTCACGCCCGTCATGTCGGCCGCGCCCTTCAGCCGCGCCACCTCCTTGAAGGGCGAGCGCGTGGAGACGATGGAAACGCTGCCATCACCGTTGTTGGGAATGATCATGAAGCGGCCATCGGCCGTGGAATAGGCCCGCCAGGGCAGCCGGCCAAGGCGCAGGGTCTTCAGCGTGCGGCGCGTGCGCAGATCGATCACCGCCATGGCATCGCCGTCGCCATAGGCGGCAAAGCCCAGCCGCCCGTCCGGCGTGCGGGTGACATTGATGATGCCCTGATGCTCCTCTTCCGATCCCGGCAGGGCGGCCAGGGCCACATTCTCGCCCACGCCGATCTCGTCGATCACCGCGCCCCTGGCCACGTCGATGACGGAAATGAAATTGGCGCCCAGATTGCCCACATAAATGAAACGGCCGTCGGGGCTGAATGTCATGTTGTGCGGTTCGAACAGGCCGGTGATGCGCCGCACTTCCCGTTTCTCATCCAGACGCACGAGCGAAACGGTGCCTTCGCCGATGTTGCCTACCGCCGCCAGGGTGCCGCGCGGGGAAAGCTCCATGTGTTCCGGCTCATGCCCCAGAGGCAGGGTGGCCTCCGTGCGCAGGCTGGCCAGATCGATGATGGAGACGGTGTTGTCCTCGATATTGGTGGCAATCAGCTTGCCCAGCACGTCGGAAACGGCCACCTGATGCGGCACATTGCCCACCGGCACGCGAGCGATGACCACATCCCTGTCCGTATCGATGATGGCCACGTCCGCCGAATTGCGGTTGGGCACGAAGACATAATGGTCGTAAGGTGCCTGCAAGCCCGCTTGCGGCAAGGCCGCTGCATGGGCACGTGCCCATCGCCCACCGGCAAGGCCAAACGCACCGGCAGCAAAAGCGGAATGAAGAAATCGTCTGCGATTGATCTTGGACATGACCCGGTTCTCCTTACGCTTTGGATGATTGTCTGGGGTCATGCCAGCAGCAGGAGGCATGCGGCGAAAACCGCACGGATGGACTTGCGAAGGCGCACCTCTGCCCCGTTTTCGGATCAATTCCCGAAAAAGCAGAAGCACACCTACGGGTCCTTCGGCTTCGGGGACACCCCGCCCCGATCCTGCCGATGGCATGGCGGCCGGCAGGTCTCCTGGCTTGCGGCTCGGGCGCTCCTTGAGGGTGGCGCGTCTCCTCACAGCGATTCATCGCCGCCCTCGGAATGGGCTTCGCCGGGCCTTCCCGATTCGGCGGCGTGCTCCTGCGGCAACGGATGCCGAAAGGCGCGCAACCACGTTCGAATCAGTGACCATGATGGCGAAGCGAGCTCGCCGCTCACAGTTGCGGGGGCAGCCGCGGATTTTCACCGCGTTCCCTCTTCAAGCGGCAAAGACTGATCCTTTGCCGCCCTCGCCTTCCCCAATGGGGAAGAACCGACCGCAAAGTTCAGGCTAATGCTCCCGAAAAGAAAGCGCAAGTCACTTGCAGTTTGTGTAAGGACAAGTTTGTCAGACCAGATGGGAAAGGCCCGGGCGCGCCTGGCAACCCGGGCCATCCTGTGAGCAAGCTTCGAAAAAAAGGGGAGGGATCAGAAATTGATGGCGTAACCGATGCGACCGGAAAGCCCCGCGGCATCCTTGCCACCGAACGTGGCTTCCATGTCCAGCATCAGATGACTGTTCTGGCTCAGAGACAGGGCCGCGCCAATGCCGGCGAAGCCTGCGATGACGTTGCGTTTCACCGATGCCGTCAAGGGCACGCTCATGTCCCCTATGCGCGCGCTCGGGGCATCCTTGTCAAAGCGGGAGAAATCCACGCCAATCCGCGAGGAAATCTGCAACAGGCCGCTTTCCAGCTCCATGGTCTTGTAAAGGGCAAGCTGCGCGCGTCCGCCCCAGGAGAGGCTCGTGTGCTTGCCCACGTCATAGGCGGCCACGGAGCCGCTTTCGCGATAGGCCTCGTTGCGCGCCCAGGTGAGGCGGGCGGAAAGCCCGGGCTGCAGAACGAAGCCGTTGTTGAACGTCGCGATATCCCAGCCAATGCCGACATGACCGGAAAGGAAGAGGCTGTCGTATTTGCCGCGCACCTGTGCCATGCCGCCCGGCGCCATGTTGTCAAGGATCGTTCGCCGGGTGTGATTTTTCATGATGCCGCCGGAAAAGACGCCGCTGAGATGCAGCGCGCCGCTGTGCCAGCCGGCCTGAATGCCGCCAAAGAACAGATCCGACTTCATGCGCGCGGCTGAGTCGCTCTCGCCCGATTCCGCCATGGAGCGACCATGGCCGCCGCCGGCGAACAGCCCCACGATCAGGTTTTCCCCGCGCCATTGCAAACCGGCCAGTCCGCCGCCCAGGCGATGTTCCACATTGTCCGTCACACCCTTGCCGGGCAGGGTGCCGATCCCGCCAATGCCGGTGAGAAAGGCCACAAGCCCGCTGCCGGGCATGTCGGCCACCGAGGCGGATGAGCCGCTGACCGGCTGAATGCGCATGCCGCCCGCCCCCATGGCCGCGTTGGCCGCACGCGCAATCTGCCCGGCCGCCACCGGCGCCAGGGTCGAGGCCAGGTCAATGCCGGAAGACGAGAGCGCGATCACCCGGTTGTTGGCCTTGTCATAGATCAGCGGCATGGAGCTGATGAATGTGGCATTTTTGATATTGTCCACGGTCAGAACCGTGGTCATGCCGGTGTTGATGTGAATGGTCGAGCTCGTGCCCACCATGACGAGGCCTTGCAGCCGGCTTCCGGGTTCGAGCACGAGCGTGTTGTTGATCCCGGAGAAGGCGATCGCGGCATCACCACCGCCGAAGATCCGTCCCGAATTGACGATTTTCACACCGCCGCCGAAGCCGTGGAAGGTGAGCGCCCGCCCCTTGGCGGAATAAATGGTGCCGGTATTGGTGATCTGACTTTCGCTTCCGGCTCTGACGGGGTCACCCCGCTCCCCGCTCGCGGTGATCGTGCCCGTATTGATGATCACGATACGCCGTTCGCCGCTAATGCCTGTGGCCTCATAGCCTGAAGTGGAAATCGTGCCGCTGTTGGTAATCGTGGCATCGTCATTGCGGACGCGGATGCCATGGGAATAGGGGCTGTCGGTCTTAATGGTCCCGGTATTGTTGACGGTGAGATGCCTTCCGCTGGCGTCGATGCCATCAGCGCCGTTGTCCCATGTATTGCCTGATGTCGTTATCTGCCCCTTATTGATGATCGTGACATTGTCTCCGCCCGCTTCTATTCCATCAGCGATGTCGCCCTTGGCTTCAATTTTCCCTTCATTGATGATGGTGGAATTTCCATAGGTATGGACCGCATTGGCATTGAAGCCCTCTGTGCTGATTGTTCCCTTGTTGGTCACATGCGCAGAGCTACCGATCTGAAGCGTTCCATACAATTTCTCACCATCGGCAATGATGCAGCTTTCGTTGTCCGGCACAGGGTTGGGACATGCTGCATGAGCTGTTTTGCCCGCCAGAACGGAAAGAAACACAAGCCCGAGAGCAGTGCTCGCCATGCAGCGCAGGCGCAACTTTTGCGATATGGACATGATCGAATCCCCCGCCTGAATGAATCAATCATGGATTGTATATATCACAGGTTGCAAATAGTGACAATAATCGTAAACGAAGGGTTAACGACACGTTTCAGAGCGAGGGAGTAATCTGGTTGAAACAAAGGGAATGTGAGATAGCAATTTGAAAAAAAGAAACTTTCTCTGACTGCAGTCGGGGACCGCCACCCGAAAAACCATAGGCAGGGTCAGCTTCGGGAAATCTTCTGCGCCTTTCGGCCTCGCCGTCTTCTCACCCAACCGTTGATTCCCTCCACCGTCAGGGAGAAGAGTATGGCGAAATAGACATACCCGCGTGGGATGTGGAAATGCAGCCCGTCCGCCACCAGAACCACGCCAATGAGCAGAATGAAGGACAGCGCCAGCAGCTTGATGGAAAGGTGACGCTCGATGAACTGGCTCACCGGGCGGGCGAAGATCATCATCACCACGATGGCCACCACATTGGCCAGGATCATCACCGGCAGAAACTGGGTCATGGCCACGGCGGTGATGATGGAATCGAGGGCAAAGACCATGTCCACGACCATGATGGTCACGACCACGCCGAAAAAGCCATGGGCCTTCGGCGTGATGGTCATCTCCTCATCATCTGCCTCGGCCTCCTCGTGAATTTCCCGCGTGGCCTTCCAGATGAGATAAAGCCCGCCGATGAGCAGGATCAAATCGCGCCAGGAAAGGGAGAAATCGAGAACGACAAACACCGGCCGGGTTAAGTGCGTGGTGATCCACACAAGCCCGATGAGCATGCCGATGCGCAAGACAAGGGCTCCGATCAGGCCGATTTTCTGCGCTTTCGGACGCTCCTCTTCCGGCAGGCGGCGCGAGGCCACCGCCAGAAAGACGAGATTGTCGATCCCCAGAACGATTTCGAGAAGAACGAGCGTGGCCAGACTGAGCCAGCCCTCGAGCGTGAACAGCCAGTCGAACATTCCCAGTCCCAAACACCGGCTTTTGTCTGCCGGCGCACCCCCGGTCGCGATTCGTTTGCAAGACAGGTTGACGCGGATTGAAGCGCGGAACAAGCCCGAAAGTGCCGTTTGATACACAACAGCCCCATTGACGGATACAGGCCACCGGGGTTAGAACGCCGCCGAAAGCAAAAAGGCGTAAGGCCTTTTTTCAGACATTCCTCGATATGCTTGTCGGTCAGGGCGTAAAAAGCGAGACCGGCACAGCATCCGAAAGAGGCAGAACGAGAGCGCGGCATGCGGTATCTGAATGAGATAAACACCGCCATGATCCGTTGCCGTCAGACCATGACGGCAGCGCGTTGCCGCATGCCCGCTGCCTGCGCCCGGTTTACGCGCGCTGACAAACGCGGTTTCACCACCAAAACCACCACCAAAACCTGATCCCTCCCCCGGGCCTCTCCTCCCGCCGGGGGAGAGGCGAACGATGACCTGCCGGCAGGCGACGGAAAACGGATCCGTCCGGGAGCGGCAAGGAAACAGACTGGGGATCCTTCAAGGAGTAACACGATGGGTTACAAGGTTGCCGTTGTCGGGGCCACGGGCAACGTGGGCCGCGAGATGCTCAACATCCTCGCCGAACGCGAGTTTCCCGTGGACGAGATTCACGCCATCGCATCCCGCCGCTCGCTGGGCGTGGAAGTGTCCTTTGGCGATGATGTGGTCAAGTGTGAGGATCTGGAGCAGTTCGACTTCTCCAAGGTGGACTTCTGCCTGATGTCCGCCGGCTCCAAGGTCTCCAAGGAATGGGCGCCGAAGATCGGCAAGGCCGGCGCCATCGTCATCGACAATTCTTCCTGCTGGCGGTACGAGCCGGATATTCCCCTCGTGGTGCCGGAGGTGAACGCGCACGTCCTCGAGGACTGGGCGCGCGATGAGAACCGCCGCAACATCATCGCCAATCCCAATTGCTCCACCGCCCAGCTTGTCGTCGTTCTCAAGCCCCTGCACGACCGCTATGGCATCAAGCGCGTCGTCGTCTCCACCTATCAGTCCGTTTCCGGCGCCGGCAAGGCGGCCATGGACGAGCTGTGGAACCAGACCAAGGGCATCTTCGTCAACGATATGCCCGAGCCCGTGAATTTCCCCAAGCAGATTGCCTTTAACGTCATACCGCACATCGATATCTTCATGGATGACGGCTACACCAAAGAAGAGTGGAAGCTAAACGCCGAGACCAAGAAGATCCTCGATCCCAACATCAAGGTGACCGCCACCGCGGTGCGCGTGCCCACCTTTGTCGGCCATGGCGAGGCGGTGAACATCGAGTTCGAAAGGGAAGTGGACGAAAACGAGGCCCGCGAGATCCTGCGCGAGGCGCCCGGTGTTCTCGTCGTCGACAAGCGCGAGCCCGGCGGCTACATCACCCCGGTGGAGTGCGTCGGCGACTATGCCACCTATGTCTCCCGCATCCGCACCGATTCCACGGTGGACAACGGCCTCGCCCTGTGGGTGGTCTCAGACAATCTGCGCAAGGGCGCGGCGCTGAACACCGTGCAGATCGCCGAATCCCTCATCAACCGCGGGCTGGTCTGATCGCCCCAGAACCGGCCAGGTGAGAACACCATCATCCAGGCCCGTCATGCCGACGGGCCTTTTTCATGCCGGACCGCATGCTGCAAGCTCCTCATTCCGGGGTGAAATCAGGGAAAATCAGCCTCTCAAAACGGGTGATTCATGCGCAATTCGATCAGGCTTCCCGGCGGATCGCAAGGAAAGGCGCAAGGTTCAGCGGTGTGTCCTGGGGCAGGATGGCATGTTCGGGATACGACTATAACCCATTGAAAATAAAGAGATATTCAAACCCCTTTATGCGAGCAACGAATCATTTTGGCAAAATTTTGGAAAAATTGTGGCGCCTGTCAATCTGCAGAAGCTGCAAGTGTGCAGATTCGGCACACTTATCCACAATCTCCCGTGATTCGATTGCCAAATGGTTAATCGGTCGAGAGGGGAGAGAGGCAATGATCATCATCGTTGACAGGCGCCAGCTCGTTCTTGAGGGCTACAAGAGCAGTTTCGACCGCGAGGGTGTGGCCGCCGCCGGCTTTGACCCGCGCGAGTTTCACGAGTGGCTCAAGGCCACCTCCGAGGAGGTGCTGACCGCGGTGGAAGCCGTGCTCCTCGGCGATTGCTGCCCGGAGGGCGAGCGTCTGCCGCATCTCATTCGCGAGAAGATGCTGGCGCCGGTCATCGCCATGAGCGATTCCAGTGCGCTTGATGATGTGCTGCGCCTGTTCTCCGCCGGCGTGGATGACGTGGTGCGCAAGCCCGTGCATGTGCGCGAGATCCTGGCGCGCGCCAATGCCATCATGGCCCGTCTGCGCAGCCGCGAGCGCATTCTGCAGGCGGGGCCCATCCGCCTCTATGCCGACGGTCGTCCGCCGGAGATCAATGGCGAGCCGTTGCAATTGCCGCGGCGTGAATACCGCATTCTCCACTATCTGGTCACCCACAAGAACCGCCGGGTCACCAAGGCGCAGCTGTTCGATTATGTCTATGGCATTTTCGAGGATGACGTGGAGGAGTGCGTCATCGAAAGCCACATCTCCAAGCTGCGCAAGAAATTGCGGGCGCGGTTGGGTTATGACCCCATCGATTCCCGCCGCTACCTCGGCTACTGCCTGCATGAGCAGCCGCCGGAGAAGGCGCGCGAGAGGACTTCCCGCAAGAAGTCCGCTTCCCGCACGGCCAAGCCCACGCCCGCCCTTGAGGACGCCGAGCTGAAGGCCGCCTGAGCAACTGCCGTTCCCCCTCCATGGCGCGGTCTTACCTCTCCCGACCTTGCCTCCCCGCCGCGCCGAACTGGCCGCATTCCCCGAAACCCTCTCCCTTCGCGGAATGCGGCCCCTTCTTTTGCGCGTAAAGACACCTTGGCTGCCACACCCCCGGCAAGGCAGGGGCAAGGTTGCCCGTGCACCCTGTCAGGCAAGGACCATCCGCATCAGATACGGGAGCTGGACCATGTCCATCGGCAATATCATGCGCACCGGTGTTTCCGGCATGCTGGCGCAGGGCAACAAGCTTTCCGCCGTGGCCGACAACATCGCCAATTCCGACACCGTGGGGTATAAGCGCGCCGAGGCCGAATTCTCGTCCATGATCCCGCAACACCTGACCGGAAAATACGTCTCCGGCGGTGTCACCACCACCATCCGCCGTCATGTGTCCGAGCAGGGCACGCTGATGAATACCACCTCCATCACCGATCTCGCCGTGGCCGGTGATGGCTTTTTCATCGTCGAGAACGCAGCCGGCGAACGTTTTCTCACCCGCGCCGGAAATTTCGTGCCTGATGCGCAAGGCTATCTCGTCAATGCCGCCGGTTTCTACCTTCTCGGTTTCGACATCACCGACGGCAGCGATCCGAACGTAACCGCCAATGGCTTTGCCGGGCTGCAAAGGGTGCGCCAGTCCGAGCAGGCGCTGGAAGCAACCCCGACCACGCTGGGCACCCTGCGGTTCAACCTCGATGCCGACGAGACCGTGATTGCGGCCGCCGACCTGCCATCGGCCAATGCCGCCACGGCCCAGTATTCCGCCAAGACCTCCCTGGTGGTGCATGACAATCTCGGCGGCGAGAAGCTCCTTGACTTCTATTTCTCCAAGACGGGCGCCAACACCTGGGAAGTGGCCGTGTTCGACCAGGAACAGGCCGCCGCTGGCGGGCCGTTTCCCTATGGAAGCGGTCCGCTGGCCACCTTCACCCTGCAGTTTGACGGCACTACCGGCAAGCTCGTCTCTCCGGCCTCCGGCACGCTTTCCATCCCCGTGCCCGATGGCCAGACCATGACCCTGGATATCACCGGCTCCACGCAATACGCCGCACCGTTCAACGTGCTGGACGTGGATGTCAACGGCAATGCCGCCACCGGCTACAGGCTGTTCAAGATCAGCGAGGACGGTGTCATGTACGGCACCTTCCCCAATGGTGAAAAGCGGCCGACCTACCGCATCCCGCTGGCCACGGTGCGCAGCCCCGACAACATGAAGCTCCTGCCCGGAGACGTCTTCACCCAGACCGACACCTCCGGCGATGTGCTCGTTGGTTTTCCGCGCGAGGGCAATTTCGGAAAGATCATCTCCGGGGCCAAGGAGCAGTCCACCGTGGACCTCGCATCGGAGCTCACCGCGATGATCGAGGCCCAGCGCGCCTATACGGCCAATTCCAAGTCGTTCATGACCGGCGCGGAACTGATGGATGTCGCCGTCAACCTCAAGCGCTGATGGCCGTTCGAGTTTCACTGATGGCAGGAGGTGATCCGAGATGACGCTGGGTGCGGTTCTCAATTCGGCCCGCTCGTCCCTCTCGGCGCTGTCGGAGAAATCGCGCGTCGTCTCGGAGAACATCGCCAACATCGACAACCCGGATTTCTCCCGTCGTGAGACGGGAAACGTCATGGGCTATCACGGCATCCGCCGCGTCGCCGTCTGGCGGGCGGAGGACCGTGACATCTTCGCCCAGATGCTCTCTTATACTGCCGATCACGCCGGGCATGAAACCTTGAGCAAGGGGCTGGATCAGCTCTCCCGTGCCTTCGGCGGCCCCGATGGCGAGACCTCGCCCGCCGCGCTTCTCTCCCGGCTGCGGCAGGACATTCAGGCCTTCGCCGCCATGCCGGACAATGCCGCCGCCGCGCGTCAGACCATCGTCTCCGCCCGTGCCCTTGTGGATGCCCTGCATCGCGGCGCTGCCGCCGTTCAGGACCTGCGCACCCAGGCCGATGCCGAGGTGGCGCGTTCCGTTGACCGCATCAACGAGGCTCTGGCGCGCTTTCACGAGGCCAACGCCGCCATTGTCAGCGGCCGGCTGAACGATGCCGATCTTGCCCGCGAGAAGGATGCCCGCGATGCCGCGCTTGCCGATCTGGCGGAAGAGATCGACATCCGCACCGTGCAGCGTGATAACGGCGGCCTTGCCATCTACACCACAGGCGGTGCCGTGCTTTACGAACGGGAGCCGCGCGCGGTCACCTTCACCCCATCCGGCATTCTCGGGCCGGGCGCACCGGGTGCGCAGGTCTATGTGGACGGCGTGCCGGTGACCGGCGATGCCGCCGTCATGAAGCTCAAGTCCGGCCGGCTGAAGGCATGGATGACATTGCGCGATGAAAAGGCGCTCGCCTGGCAGGCGCAGCTTGATGAAATGGCCCGCGGTCTCATTGAGGCCTTTGCTGAACATGATCAGGCCTCCCCACCAGGGCCGGATCGCGCCGGACTGTTCACCTGGTCGGGTGGTCCCGCCGTGCCCGCCTCGGGCGTCCTGGTGCCGGGGCTGGCCGCCGATATCCGCATCCATGCCGCCGTTGATCCCGATCAGGGCGGCAATCCCTTCCTGCTGCGTGATGGCGGCATCAACGGCGCTTCTTATGTCGTGAATGTCAATGGTCTTACCGGCTTCACCGACCGGCTGCTGGAGCTGGATGCGGAGCTGGCGCGCGCGCGCCCGTTCGATCCTGCCGCCGGGCTTGGCGCAAGCGCCGATCTTGCCGGCTACATGGGCGATTCCGTGGCCTGGCTGGAACAGGAAAGGGCCAACGCCGTGCGCGATACGGACTATTCCGCCGCACTGCTCACCCGGGCCTCGGAGGCCTTGTCGCGCAAGACCGGCGTCAACCTTGATGATGAGATGGCCAACATGATGCGCATCGAGCGCACCTACCAGGCCTCGGCCCGGCTCATTTCCGCCGTGGATGAGATGCTTGCCGCCCTGCTGCGCGCGGCCGGATGAGAAGGGCTTGCACAGGCAACACGGTGATGAGCCGGGCATATGACGGAACACGATAAGGAACATGCACATTACACGACACAACGTTGCCATCTTTCTCGTCACCCCGGCGAAAGCCGGGGTCTCGGGCCGCAAACTCATGAATTTGTGGCCTTAGATACCGGCTTTCGCCGGTATGACGATGCATACGTCTTGTAGTGTGAGGAACATGACGGGGGCATGCAGAAGGTGATACGGCGATGAAATCGGCTCTGGTGCCACCCCTGACCACGCCATGGTCCACTCCGGCGGCGACCACAACCGCCCGCCGCGAGCTGGAAAAGGCCAACCTGCAGCTCGCTACCGGCAAGCATGCCGATGTCGGCCTCGTCATGGGCGGGCGCTCCGATCTGCTCGTGGATGCCCATGCCCAGGAGGTTCTCCTCGATGGCCTTCTTCAGGATGCCGTCATTTCCGAAAACAGATTGCAGGTCATTCAGCAGTCCCTGCAAACCATCACCGACGACGGCCACGCCCTGGTGGAGGCGCTCCTGCCCCTGCGCACCGGTCAGGCACAGCCTGCCGTTGTCGCCGGACAGGCCAAGGCGGCACTGACGGCCTTTACCGCCGCGCTCAACGCCACCGCCGCTGGCTCTTTCATCTTCGGCGGCCAGAACCTCTCCGAGGCGCCCTTTGCCGACTGGTTCGCCGATCCGCCTTCCGCAGCGCGCACCGCGGTGGAAAACGCCTTCATCGCCCGTTTTGGCTTTCCGCCGGGTGATCCTGCCGCCGCCGGCATCACGGCCGCCGACATGCAGGACTTTCTCGACAACGATCTGGCGCCGCTCTTCGATCCGCCCAACTGGAACACGCTGTGGTCGAAGGCGACCGACGAGCCGATGAAGACGCTGATCTCGCTCAATGACGTCGCCCCCGTCACCGCCTCGGCCAACGATCCAGCGATACGCAAGCTTGCCATGGCATACGTGATGGTGGCGGGACTGGGTATCGAGACCCTCGGACGCGCCGCCCGCGACGTCGTCACCGACCGCGCCATCGAGACGATCAACGGCGCCATTGCCGGCATCAACGATCTGCGCGGCATCATCGGTGTTCAGGAAAAGAGGGTCAGCGATGCCAAGGATCGTCTGGAACTGCAGAAAGGGTGGCTGGAAAAGCAGATCGCCGGCATGGAACAGGTGGATATGCACGAAATGGCCATGCGCGTGACCGACCTCAGCAACAAGCTGGAGGCATCCTATGCGATCACGGGCCGCCTGCAGAACCTGACGTTGCTCAAGTATCTGTAAGTCAAGTCAAATCGGGGAATGGCCCATGTACAAAAAGGCCTACAAGGACATCGCCGGTGAGGATTACGCCCGGGCGCGCGAAGAGGAAGCCATGGCCATAGATTTCGCCATCGACATGCTCCGCCGCGGCGAGCAGCAGGGCATCCGTTCGGTGGAAGCGGTCAAGGCTCTGCATTTCACGCGCCGGCTGTGGCTGTTCTTCCTCGATGACCTCGCCGATCCCGCCAACGGCCTGCCCGATGATCTCAAGGCCCGGCTCATCTCCATCGGCATCTGGGTGATCAAGGAGCTGGAGCGCATCGATCGCCGCGAGCAGGACACCTTCGCCGACCTCATCGACATCATGGAAATCATCCGCGACGGACTGAAGACATGACGACACCGGACAGACCCAGCGAAAACGGGACAAAAAGACCCAACGACAACGCGTCCGCCCCCCGCGAGGGCAACAAGCCCATCCGCATTTCCCTGCGGGCCGGCGAGCGTATCTTCGTCAACGGTGCGGTCTTGCGGGTCAACAAGAAGACCTCCATCGAATTTCTCAACAATGTCGTCTTCCTGCTGGAACAGCATGTCATGCAGCCGGAGCAGGTGACCACGCCGCTGAAGAAACTCTATTTCATCATCCAGCGGCTGCTGATCGAACCGGCCAACGGCTTCACCATCCGTCAGGACTACTATCGCCAGCACCTGCGGCTGCTTGATCTCTATCGCGACAGCGACCTTGAGCCGGAACTGGCCGGCATTCGCACGCTCATCAATACGGGCCGCAACTTCGAGGCGCTCAAGAAAGTGCGGGGCCTGTTCGCGCGCGAGGCCGAGATCATGCGCGAGCGCGGCATTCCCGAAGAGCCGCAGAGCGAGGTTATGGACGAGGATGTGACCGATCTCGTGCCGCCGCGCCCGGACCGGCAGCAACAGGGCCCCAAATCGGCCATGGGAGGAGAGGGATCATGACCGGCATCGACACCCTGCCGCCGGCGAATCCGGGCGGCACTCCCCGTCCGACGCAGGAAAAGACCGGCAAGGATGCCCTCGCCGGCATGGATTATCAGGCCTTTCTCAAGCTGCTCGTGGAGCAGATGAAGAACCAGGATCCCACCAACCCCATGGACGGCACCGAATACATGGCGCAGCTTGCCACCTTCGCCCAGGTGGAACAGACGGTGCGCGCCAATGCCCGGCTGGAAGAGATCCTCACTTCCCTGTCCATGACGCAGGGCAGCGATCTTCTCGGGCGCACGGTCAGCACCATGGACGGCAGTGTTTCCGGTGTCGTCTCCGCCGTCGAGATTCTCGATGGCGGCGTCAAGCTGGTGCTTCAGGACGGAACCCGCCTCTCTTACGGGCCGGATCTTGTGGTCTCGGCCTGAGCGCGAACGGGATGGGGAAAGCGGCATGAATCAGGCCGACGCCCTGGATCTTCTGCGCGCAGCCGTCTGGGTGGTGCTCACGGCCGCCGGCCCGGCCGTGATCGCCGCCATGGTCGTGGGCGTGGTCATCGCCCTCTTTCAGGCGCTCACCCAGGTTCAGGAAGTGACGCTGACCTTCGTGCCCAAGATCGTGATCATCCTGCTGGTCATTATCGTCACCGCGCCTTTCATGGGCGGCGAGATCCAGAAGTTTGCCGAAATGGTCTACGCCCGCATCGAGAGGGGGTTCTGACATGGCGCGTGTCGAAGGCCCCGGCGGCGCCAGCGGCGCACAAGCGATTTCCGCCCTCACCGCCCCCGGTGCCGACGGCGCCGGCGAGGCCACGGCCATGCGCTATCGCCGTGATGTGGGCTTTGCCATCGGCATCGTTCTCATTCTCGTTCTTTTATTTCTGCCCATCCCCGGCTGGCTGATCGACATCGGCCTGTCCATCTCCATCGCCTTTTCCGTGCTCATTCTCATGGTGGCGCTGTGGATTCGCCATCCCCTGGAGTTTTCGGCCTTTCCCACCGTGCTTCTCATCGCCACCATGCTGCGGCTGTCGTTGAACATCGCCTCCACCCGCCTCATCCTCTCCAGCGGTCATGAGGGGGTGACCGCCGCCGGGCATGTCATCGGCGGTTTTTCCACCCTGGTGATGCGCGGCGATTTCGTCATCGGTCTCATTGTCTTCGCCATTCTGGTTACGGTGAACTTCCTGGTCATCACCAAGGGCGCCACGCGCATCGCCGAAGTGGGCGCGCGCTTCACGCTGGATGCCATTCCCGGCAAGCAGATGGCCATCGATGCCGATCTCTCCGCTGGCCTCATCGATGAGAAGGAGGCACAGCGCCGCCGTCGTCTGCTGGAGGAGGAAAGCGCCTTTTTCGGCGCCATGGATGGTGCGTCCAAGTTCGTGCGGGGGGATGCCGTCGCCGGTCTCATCATCACCGCCATCAACATCTTCGGCGGCATCGTCATCGGTGCCACCCGCCATGGCATGTCCCTTGCCGAATCGGCTGATGTGTTTACGCGCCTGTCGGTGGGCGACGGTCTGGTCTCGCAGATCCCGGCGCTGGTCGTCTCGCTGGCCGCCGGCCTGCTCGTCTCCAAGGGCGCCAATCACGGCTCGGCGGAAAAGGTTCTGCTCTCCCAGCTCGGCGGCTATCCCAAGGCCCTCATCGTCGCCGGCGCCCTGATGTATATCCTCTCCCTCGTTCCGGGCCTGCCCTTCCTGCCGTTCTTCCTGCTTGGCTCGATCCTCGCCGGCACCGGCTGGCTGATTGCGCGCCGCACCCGCCAGCAGCAGGAGGCGCAGGAAGCGGAGCGCACCGCGGAGCAGGAGGAACAAGAGGCGCGCGAGGGCGGAGAGGCCGCCGTGGCCGCATCACTGGAGGCCCCGGCGCTGGAGCTGCGGCTGGGCAAGCAGCTGGCCCTGCATTTCTACCGTCAGCAGGATGCCCTCATTCATCGCGTCAACCGCATGCGGCGGCGCTTTGCCGAGCGCTATGGGTTCATCGTTCCCGAGATTCGGCTGAGCGACGACATCGACCTCGATCCCAAGACCTATCAGATCCGCCTGCATGGCACCGTGATCGCCACCCACCGGCTCAATCCCGGCGAGGCCCTGGTCATCACCGGCGAGGGGCGCAAGCCCTCAATCCCCTGCACCGAGACGCGCGAGCCGGCCTTCAACATGCCCGCCTGCTGGATTCCTGAGCATCTGAAGGATCAGGCCCGCATGGAGGGTTTTGAGGTGGTGGACATCATGTCGGTGATGCTCACGCACTTGAGCGAGACCATCAACAACAACCTCGCCCAGCTCCTGTCCTATCGCGATGTGCGCATGCTGCTCGACAGGCTGCCGGCGGAATATCAGCGCCTCATCGACGAGATCGTGCCGGCGCAGATCACCTTTTCCGGCATTCAGGCCGTGCTCAAGCTGCTTCTGGCCGAGCGCGTCTCCATCCGCAATCTCGAGCTCATTCTCGAGGCCATTGCCGAAATCGCCCCGCATGTGCGTCGCGCAGAGCAGATCGTGGAACACGTGCGCCTGCGCCTGGCGCGCCAGATCTGCGGCGACATTGCCGAGGATGGTGTGTTGCGCGTGCTCAGGCTGGGCAACCGCTGGGATCTCGCCTTTCACGAAAGCATCCGCCGCAACGGCGATGACGTGCTGGAGTTCGATATCGATCCGCGCATGGTCGAGGAATTCTCGCAGGAAGCGGCACGGGCCATCCGCAAGCACATGGAATCGGGGCAGGAGTTCGCCCTGCTCACCGCGCCCGATGCCCGTCCCTTCGTGCGCATGATCACCGAGCGGCTTTTCCCCAATCTGCCGGTGCTTTCGCAGCTGGAAATCGCCCGCGGCGTTCAGGTGGAGATCATCGGCAGCATTTCCTGAAATTGTCCGGCGAGGAGTGGCGCCATGCTCCTGCAGGCTTTCGCACCGGAGCTTCTGCTTTGGATTTTCCTCTACTTCTGCCGCATTGGTGCCATGCTGATGACCTTTCCCGGCTTTGGCTCCGCGCGCATCCCCGTGCAGGTGCGGCTGTTTCTGGCCGTGGCCGTCACCTTCGCCCTCATGCCCTTGCTGCTGAACGTGCCCGGGGCGGCGCCGCCTGCGAACCTGGGCGAGATGGCACCGGCGCAGCTGTTGCATTTCGCGCTTGCGGAAGTGCTGAAGGGGCTCGCCATTGGTCTGATGGCGCGCATCTATCTTCTGATGTTCGAGTTCATGCTTTCGGCCGTGGCCATGTATATCGGCATGGGCAACTTTCCCGGCGCGCCGGCGGAAGGCACCGAACCGGTGCCGGCGCTTGTCACCTTCGTCGCCCTTGCCGCCACCGCGCTCATCTTCATCACCGGCCTGCATGTGCAGGTTCTCGTCGCCATTATCGAATCCTACGGGGTTTCGCCTGTCGGCCGCTTGCCGGCCCTGGACATGCAGCTTTCGGAATTCGTTGGACAGCTTTCGCGCGCCACATGGGTGACCTTTCAGGCCACGGCGCCCTTTTTGCTCTACGCCGTGATCGTCAATCTCGCCATTGGCCTCATCAACCGGCTCACGCCGCAGATCCCGGCCTATTTCATCTCCCTGCCCATGGTGCTGCTCGGCGGGCTACTGTTATTGCTCTTCGTGATCGGCGGCATGCTGGAGGTGTTTCTTTCCGGTTTTGCCGAATGGCTGCTGGGGGGATGAGCGCAAGAGAAAAGGGAAGAACGCAACCATGGATGAACGCAGCCGCCGTCTTGCCCGTCTTTTGGCCGTGACTGAACAAATGAAGCGCCTGGAGGAATGGCGCGCCATGCAGGCACGGCTGGAAACCGAAAGCCGAAAAGACCGGCAGCGGCGGCTTCTGCAGGCGCTTGAGTCGGACGTGTTCCGCTCCATTGCCCTCAGCGAGGTCTTGAGCCGGCATCTGCGTCATGCGGCCGAAGCCGTGCAGGAGGCACAGGCACGCGAGCAGAAGGTGCGGGAAATTTTGAGCGAACGCCATCGCCAGACGAGCCAGATCGAACGCATCCGCGAACGCCATGCCGAGATCGTCCGCCGCCTGCAGGAACGGCGCGATCTTGCCGATGTCATCGACATGCACATGCAGCGCCGTGCCGATTCCAAACGGCGCTGAGGCGCATTCGCCCCGGGCTGCTCCCGTGTTTTGCAACGGGCCGACAAGCGCCAGCACCGCCCGCAAGCCTGCGGCAAGGTCGCGCCATTAGGGTCGGGGCCGGGTTTGGATGAAACAGGCCGGAGGAAGCATTTCGCTTCCGTGATCGGCACGAAGGAAAAAAGGCGCGCACCATGGCCATCTCTCCGCCCTCGGACATCGTCATGGACGTCATCCGCGCCGCCGATCCGGCACGGGCGGCCCGGGCCGCGGCGCGCCTGGGCGCTTCTGAAGCCCTGACCATGAGACAGGCGGATGCCGGTGCGTGGTCGCAGGCCCTGGCCGCGGCCGGAAAAGCCCCCGCACGGCCGCAGGCCGGCAGCGTCCCCGCCGGCATCCGTCCTTCCCCTTCTGCGCCCACTATCCCAAACGCCGCTTCTCCCTCAAAAGCCTGCGGCTGCGCCTCCGCCGTTTCACAGCGCAATGGGGCCGCTTCCGCAGGCATCCCGGAAAGGGAGGGGCTTTCCCGCCTCTCTTCGGGAAATGCGGAAAAAGGGGATGAGGCAAGGACGGAGTCCTTGCGCCGGGCCTATGCCGGGCTTGAAGCGCTGCTTGTGCGTCAGATGCTGGAAAACGCCTTTTCCAAAGGCGGCGATGCCCTTTTCGGCGGTGGTTTCGCCGGCAATGCCTGGAAGGCGTTAATGGCGCAGTCCATCGCCGATCGCATTGCCGAGGCCGGCGGGCTTGGCCTCGCTGCAACCCTGGCCGCCTCGCACGCTCTGCCCGGCCAAGCTGGAGGAGCCAGGGCATGAAGACGACAGGGCATGAATGACGCATGAGCAGCAGGTAAAAAAGGACACATGCCCTCATCCTCCCCCTGATAGGGGGAGGTCGGCCCCGTAAGGGGCCGGGAGGGGGTCGGGCCGCAAGCGCATGCGTTAAGTTGCCCGACCCCCTCCCTGCCCCTCCCCCTACCAGGGGGAGGGAAGCAAAGCAGTGCTATGTGTTGAAAAAATGTCAAGGGCATCTGAGTTGATGAATGCGCATGAGACATCGTTCGTTGCCGGTCTGGCAGAAGGCATGCGCAGCCTCGTGCGCCGCCTGCATCAGGTTCTCTCCGAGGAGATGAAGGACCTGGCCGCCAATCGTCTCGACAATCTCGAGGACTATGCCCGCCAGAAGGATCTGCTCCTGCTCGATCTGTCGCGGCTGGCCGCCACAGCGCCCGATGAGGCGGCCCTGGCGCGGCACCTGCAGGCGGAACTTGCCGAATTGAAGGCGCTGCTCGATGAGAATGCCGCGATGATCGCCCGCCAGCTTGAGGCGGCGCGGGAATTCACCGGCTTCGTCGAGGACACCATTCGCCGCCACACCACCGACGGCACCTATTCCCGAAAGGCCATGCGCACACGCAGCGCCGCGGGAAATGATGGCGCCGCCAGGCGGGCAGCGAGGGCCTATGGACAATGGTGAAGACCATCATCACCGGCATCGTTGCCACCATCGCCGCGCTTGGCTCTTTCTATGGCGTGCTCTTTTTCGCCACCAGCGGTGAGGCGAAGGTGGAGCCCAAGAAGGTCTTCGTGGCGCTCGAACAGCTCAAGACCGATATCATCAGCGTGCCCATGATCGCCGATGGCGAAGTGAAGGGCTATGTGCTGGCCCGTTTCGTCTATGTCGTGGAATCCGACAAGCTGAAGAAACTGAGCATTCAGCCCGATCCCCTGCTCGTGGATGAGGCCTTCCGCATCATTTACGCCACGCCCGTGCGGGATTTTCAGCGCATCGAGAAATATGATCTCGCCGCGCTGACCAAACGCCTGAAGGAGAGCGTGAACAAGCGCCTGGGCATGGATCTCGTCCGCGAGGTTCTCGTCGATTCCATCAACTATGTCTCCAAGAGCGAGATCCGCTATCGGGGGCTTAAGCAATGAGCCGCACACCTTTTCGGGAGTTTCTCTCCACCTATTCCACGCCCCTTCTCGCCGCCACCTTTTCCGTGGCCTTTGCCGGTTATGCCATCATCACCGGTGGCAACGGCGGCATGCCGGACATCATCGCCTTCGTCCGTCATGCACCGGTGAAAAGCCCATTGTCGGAAGCGCCGGATCATCGCATCGTACCCACGCACCGCCTGTTGCCTGATGCCGGCCCGGTCTTTGTCGATCCCATCATCACCGGATCGGTGGACAAGCCACACGAACCCGAAGGCGCGGCAAAAAGCCAAAGCGCCCGCAGCGGCGGCGTCAGCAAGGCCGAGCGCCGGCCCGAGCGCGAACGCCCGCCGCGGTACGTGTTGCGTTTCGCCACCCGCGAAATGGCCCTGGTGGAAGGCGAGGGGCGTCTGTGGGACGTCTCCCCGGGTGATGTGCTTCCCGGCCTGGGCCGTGTCACCGCCATCGAACGCAAAAAGGACAAAGGCTGGGTGGTCAAGGCCAGCGACGGCGAACGCATCTGGGAAATCGGCGAAGAACGCTGAGAAGGCAGGGCGGTTCAGGGGCGCCGCCGCTTCAGGCGCCGGATTTGTTTCATGACGGGGCTTCACCGGCAAGAGCGCCTTCCAGGATGAGAAGACGGCGCTTCAGGGAAAGGCCGCCGGCAAAGCCGGTGAGGCTGCCGTCGCTGCCGATCACGCGATGACAGGGCACGAAAAAGCCGATGGGATTGGCGGCCACCGCCTGCGCCACGGCACGCACGGCCGAAGGCCTGCCGAGCCGTTCGGCAAGGGCGCGATAGCTTACCGTTTCCCCCCGGGGAATGGCGCGCAAGGCCTGCCAGACCTGGCATTGAAAGGCACTGCCGATGAGGGCAAGCGGCGGGACGTGATCGGGGGCCCTTCCTTCGGCCATGGCGTCAAGAGCGGCTGAAACCTCTCGATATAAGGAGAGGTCTTCAGCCCTTCCGTTTTCATGAACGCCCTTGAGCCGTCGCAGAAGGCGGGCAAGAAGAGGGCGCTCATCCGCCTCGCCAAGAGAGAGCAGACACAACCGCCCGTTCAGCTCACCCATGAACAGGCGGCCGAACGGGCTTTCGATCCATGCCGTTTTCAGAACGTCTTCCGCCAACCTCTCATCCCCGCGCGCTTTGGGAAACAAAACCCATCTTTTTCCGGGCCTGATACACTCTCCCGGAAAATTCCGTTTGCCTCATTTCATGGGCATCCCAAGCGCAGGGGATTAACGGAACGATTGCGCCCCTTTAAGCGTGTTTTCCGGACGTGCGCTCGTAAATGATCTTGCCCACATACCAGGAGACCGGAATGGCGATGATGAATCCGGCGGCGATCAGCCACATCATCACGGAATTGGACCAGCGGGCCGCAAGCGCAACGGTCATCAGGATGCCTGCCAGCGTGGGACCGGCCAGAACATAGATGATGAGAAACATCTTGAGCATGGATCGTCCCTCCTCGCTTGTGCCGTCTTCGTATGTTTTTGTCAGCGTGAGACAATTATAGGGCACGCTCATTGATCTGGGTCAATCCGGGATGCGCCATATGAACTCATTTCTTCACCTCTTGGTACGAATCATGCAACCATAAGGCGATAATTCCTGATCAGGCGCAAAGTGTGCCGGCATGAAACGGATATTGGCACCGAAGCAGACACATCGCAGGCACACTGCGGAACTCCGTCCGGCATCTTGTGCGAAGGGCCTCTGGAGGGGAAGGAAGGACATGAAGGGCATCAGCAGACACACATCGGATGAGGACAAATCGGCGTTTGCCAGGCAGCGGCGGCGTTTTCTGCACGGTCTGGCCGGGCTGGCCGGCCTTGGCGTTGGTGTGCTTTCCGGAAGCCCTGAACCGGTGTTGGCGCGCGGCAGGCGTCGTGATGATGCCGGCACGGGCCCGTTATTCATCGAGGCGGAATCGTTCGGCGTGCGGGCGGATGGCGGCCGCCGGGATCAGACGGCAGTGCTGCTGCGCGCGCTGAAGGCTGCGGCGTATCGAAAGGCCGTCCTCCTGCTCCCTTCTGGGACCATACGCATTGGCAATCTGGAACTTTCCGCACCGGTGCGCATGGCCGGGCGGCCGGGCGCGCGCCTGCTGGCAACCAAATCCGCCGATTTTCTCATGCATGTGCGCAAGGGGCCGGTTCTTTTGCAGGATATCGAGCTGGACGGGCAGCATGCCGGCAAGGATCCGCTCTTGTGGCTGGAGCGTGTCCCTGATCTACGCATCGAGCATTGTCGCATCCGCCGGGCGGGTGCCGATGGCATCAAGCTCGACTCCTGCTCCGGAACGATCCGCGAGTGTCGCATTGAGGCCGCCGGCAAGGCGGGCCTGTTCAGCATCGATGGCCGGGATTTGCGCATCATGGGCAATAACGTGCGCAACTGCGGCGACAATGGCATTCTTGTCTGGCAGTCCAAGAAGCGCGAGGACGGCAGCCTCATCTCCGGCAACGTGATTGAGAACATCCGCGCCGATTCCGGCGGCGATGGCCCTTATGGCAACGGCATCAATGTCTTCCGTGCTGCCGGTGTGCGCGTGGTGGACAATCGCATCCGCCGCTGCGCTTTTTCCGCCGTGCGCAACAATTCCAGTGATGATTGCGTGATCGCCCGCAATGTCATCAGTGACATGAAGGAAGTGGCCATTTTCGTGGAATTCGCCTTCCGCGGTGCCGTGGTCAGCGACAACATCATCGAGAATGCCTCCGCCGGCATCTCCGTGACCAATCTGGACGAAGGCGGGCATTTTGCCGTGGTCAAGGGCAATGTGGTGCGCAATATGCGTCCGCGTATCTCCTCCCGGGACGGTTTGGGTTATGGCATCGCGGTTGAGGCCGATACTTCCGTGACCGGCAACGCCATTGAGGTCGTCTCCGGCATTGGCATTGCCCTGGGCTGGGGCCCTTACATGCGCAACGTGGTGGCCTCGGCCAATGTGATTCGCCGCTGTGGTGTGGGCATTGGCGTTTCCGCTGTCAGGGATGCCGGCAATGCGGTTATCACGAGCAATGTGATCGCCGGCGCCCGTGCCGGCGCCATCATTGGCTATGATCACGACAAGCCCATCACCGGCGATCTTTCCCGGTCCGGCGCCCGCGTGCCCGGCAATATCACGCTGGCCAACAATCGCGTTTCCTGACCGGATACGCCAAGCATCACAAGAAGGCGGGACGGAAAGCCAAAAGGCTCGTCCCGCCGTCGTCAAACGGATCAAAGCCGTTTTCTGCGCTCTCGCCTGAGGCGGATCAGGCCACGGAGCCGAAGCCTTCATCCACCGTGCCCGCCGGCGGACGCAAGCCGGCGAGAATGCAGACACGATAGACGGGCCCGCCGCCAAAAATGGCATAGAGATGGCGGATGCCGCCCTTTTCGGCAAAGCGGCCATCCAGCGCATCGTGAATGCGCCGCAGGGGCGGGGCCTCCTCGTCACGATAGGCGCCCTGCACCACGCGAATGGCCTCCCAGTGATCGTCTTGAAGCGTAATGCCCATCTCCCGCGCCCGGTCCTCGGCGAGCTGCGGCGACCAGTCCTCGGGCGCATCAGGAAAATCCGGTGTTTCATGAACCATCCCCGGATGGGTGAAAGCCTGCATGGTTCTCGGCATGGGCGTCTCCTCCTTTTTCTCCGCTGTGATTGTTTCGGCCCTCTTTCTCGCCCCAAGTCTTGGTGCGGGAGTGTTCAGGGCCGCATCATTGGGGAAGCGCCGGGGCAAGGGAATGAACCGAAGTTCGTCCGCGATTGCCGGACACATGCCGGTGCTTCCCTGTCTGAGATCATCATAACGGGACAGGAAAAATTTGCAAATGATTTGCAAATGCATATGTATCGATCCTTGCGCGCACATCCGCGATCAGAACGCGCAGAATGGTTGCATTCCGCTGTGTGAGGTCATAGGCTGTCGCCGCTGCCTGCCAGGGCGGCGAAATCCTGCAAGAAGCAGCAAGGGGGCAGAACCATGCTCAAGGAATTCAAGGAATTCGCCATGAAGGGCAACGTCGTTGATCTCGCCGTGGCGGTGATCATCGGCGGCGCCTTTTCCCTCATCGTCAAGTCGCTGGTTGATGACATCATCATGCCCATCGTCGGCTACATTTTCGGCGGCATGGATTTTTCCAATTACTTCCTGCCACTGTCCGACAAGGTGACAGCCACCACGCTTGCCGAGGCCAAGAAGCAGGGCGCCGTTCTCGCTTACGGCAATTTCATCACGGTGACGGTCAACTTCATCATCATCGCCTTCGTCATTTTCCTGCTGGTGAAAGGGCTCAACAGCCTGCGCCGCAAGGAAGAGGAGAAGCCGGCCGAGCCACCGGCGCCGCCGCGCGAGGAACAGCTTCTGGAAGAGATCCGCGACCTGCTCGCCAAGAAGAGCTGAAAACGCACGATTATTTCGTGCTCACGCATTCACAATCGCCGCAATCGACAGGCTCATATCCGGCCCGCGCGCCCTGTTGCCGCGGGCCGGAAGTGCAGGATGAACCGCATTGACCGCTCACTCCCGCTGGCCTATCTCTCACTTTAGAAAAGATCTCGTCAGCCGTTTGGAATGAACAGGGCGCCATGGCCGTTCGCAAGATCATCACCCCGCCGGATCCGCTGCTGAAAAAACCGTCGCTGCTGGTGAAGGAAGTGGACGATTCCATTCGCGAACTCGTCCGCGACATGTTCGACACCATGTATGCCGCGCCGGGCATTGGGCTTGCCGCGGTGCAGATCGGCGTGCCCCTGTCGGTGATCGTAATGGATACCGCGCGCGAGGAAGAGGAACCGCGCCCGCTTGCGCTCATCAATCCGCAGATCGTCTGGGCCTCGGAGGAAACCCGCGCGCAGGAGGAGGGCTGCCTGTCGGTGCCGGACATCTATGACGAGGTGGAGCGCCCGGCGGAGGTGCGCGTGCGCTATCTCGATCTTGACGGCAAGGAGCAGGAGAAGCATTTCACCGGCTTGGACGCCACCTGCGTGCAGCATGAGATCGATCACACCAAGGGCATTCTCTTCATCGATCACCTTGGCCGTCTCAAGCGCGAGCGCTATCTGAAAAAGGTCATCAAGAAGGCCCGCCAGATGCAGGAAGCATAAGCCCGGCCTCCCCCTGATGCTCGAGTGCCAACCCAGGAGTGCCCCATTAAATTGCTTTGTGTGTTGTGAATGTTTTTACCGCTAAAGAGCGATTACTAACATTCTACACAGATGTTTTTACCAAGGCATTTTCCCACCATTGCCCAAACTCGGAGTGGGTTATTTCTATCTGGAATATCAACAAGTTAAGTCATTAACTCAGTTGCCCTTGATATTCTTTCTATACATGAAGCACCACTTTTCTCCCTCCCCCTGGCAGGGGGAGGGGCGGGGAGGGGGTCGGGCAATTTAACTCTGCGTTTGTGGCCCCTCCCGGCGCTTCGCGCCGACCTCCCCCTATCAGGGGGAGGATTGAGACGCTGCATCCTTTAGGCTAGCCCTCCTTAAACAACCAATATAGGATAAGGCTGTGATGCAGTGTGGGAGTAAGGACAGACACAACAAACTCCACCTTAATGGAGGGAGATCATTCTTAAGGTATTGAATTCGCACACTCTTTTGTCATGCCTGGGCGTGTCCCGGGCATCCAGGGGCGGTTTACACATGTAGGAATAGCAGTCAGGAACGGTTCTTCCAGGCTCAGGGCTTACCGCCGGAAGGATATTGTATATCCTTCCGGAACGTTTCGGCGGGGTATATTACCCCGCCTATAGCATAGATGGCGGGGTAACATACCCCGCCAAGACGTTCCGGAACGGGATAAAATCCCGTTCCGGCATTTTACTTCCATACGGCTCAGATCAAGCCTGCTGGCAAACGACATCGCCCGCCAAAACCGCCTCGCTTGTGGCCCTGGATTGCCGGAACAACAAGTCCGGCAATGACGTTTTCTTGTGGTTTATCAATGAGTTAAACAATTTACCCTCAACTTATGCACACTACACGACATTTGCCCGGGAGACCAAGCACAACATCGATCGGAATGGCGCAAGTGTGGGCTCATATCCCACACTGAAGCATCAAAAGCCGTTTTCCCGGGCGATTTCATGGAAGGGGCGGATGCTGCGCGCGCCCACCTGCTGGATGATCTCGGCGGCCGCAAGCGCCCCCAGCCGCGCGCATTCCGCAACCGGCCGTCCCTCGCTGTATCCGGCCAGGAAGCCGGCCGCAAACAGATCACCGGCACCGGTGGCATCCACGACCTTGCGCACCGGATAGGCCTCGATCACGTGCACATCATCACCTTCCACCACCACCGAACCGGCGGCTGATCGCGTCAGCACCGCCAGCGGGCAATGCGCCTTGATCGCATGCATAGCCTCATCGAAGGTGGGCACCTGATAGAGCGCCTTGATCTCCGCCTCGTTGGCGAAAAGGATGTCCACCTGATTTTCAATCAGCTCCAGAAAGCTTTCGCGGTGCCGGTCCACGCAGAAGGAATCGGAAAGCGTCAGCGCCACCTTGCGCCCGGCCTCGCGCGCAATCCGCGCCGCCTTGCGGAAGGCATCCTTGGCATGGGGCGGATCCCACAGATATCCTTCCAGATAGATGATGGCCGAATCGGCCACCAGCGCCTCGTCCACGTCATCGGGGTTCAGGTTCTGTGCCGCGCCCAGCCAGGTGTTCATGGTGCGCTCGCCATCCGGCGTGATCATCACCAGACAGCGCGCCGTGCTCGGCCCCTCCGTGGCCGGCGGCGTGTTGAAATGCACCCCCAGCGAGCGGATGTCATGCGCAAAGACCTCGCCGAGCTGATCATTGCGCACCTTGCCGATGAAGGCGGCCCTGCGCCCGAAGGAGGCAAGCCCGGCGATGGTGTTGGCCGCCGAGCCGCCCGACATCTCCACGCTGGGTCCTAAGGCCTCATAGAGCTCATGGGCCTCCACCTCATCGATCAGGCGCATGGAGCCCTTCACGAGATCATGCTTGATCAGAAATTCCTCGGTCACGTTGGCCAGCACGTCCACAATGGCATTGCCGATGCCGAGAACGTCGAAACGGGCCTCTTGCGGTGTGCTCATGCCTGATCTCCCCTCCCACCCGTATGTCGTGAGCCGTCAGTATAGGCATGATGTACGTGCTGGCAATCGGGCATGTTCATGCATGACCGCCCCAGTCCCAAGTGCGGCTCTAAATTAAACCTGCATAATGAACCGCCCACCGCCCCGCGCCCCCGTCCAACCCCCTAATTATAAAAACAAGGGCCTGGGCGGTGGCGCGGGGCGATTTCACCGGTCAGCCTTTGCGCAATGTGGTACTTACAGACACCACGCTTGCCCGCTTCGGGTTTGCCTGCCTTGACCGAAAGTCTTATGCTGGCCCGGCCCGAGATGAAGCGGGCACAAGGGGGGACATGAGGCTTTTCATCCGGACATGAAATGTGTCCGCCCCGGGACAGGTGCAGATGGGAAACACTCTGCCCATGAGCCCGGGAGAGCATTGTGCGCAATTGCAGGCAAGGGGAGAGGGGAACGTGAGAGAGGAAGGACGCATCAATCCGCAAAACCGGCTGGATCCGGACCTTTTCGGCGCAGCCGAGGTGGCCTTTTGTAATCTCAATCAGGCCGAGCTTTATGAACAGGCCATCCGTCGTGGCGAAGGCGAGATCACCTTTGACGGCGCCCTGCGCGTGCTCACCGGTCAGCACACCGGGCGGTCGGCCAATGACAAGTTCACCGTGCGCGACGCCACCACCGAGAATACCGTGTGGTGGGACAACAACGCCGCCATGTCGGAGGAGCATTTCGCGCGCCTGAAGGCGGATTTCGCCGCCCACATGAAGGGCAAGACCCTCTTCGTGCAGGATCTCTACGGCGGGGCCGATCCCGATTATCGCATTCACGTGCGCGTGGTGACGGAAAATGCCTGGCACGCCCTTTTCATTCGTTATCTGCTCAGGCGCCCCTCCATGGAGGAGGTCGCCCGCTTCACCCATGAGCTCACCGTCATTGACCTGCCATCCTTCAAGGCCGATCCCGCCCGCCACGGCACGCGCAGCAGCACCGTCATCGCCCTCAATCTCAGCCAGCGCCTCGTGCTCATCGGGGATACGTCCTATGCCGGTGAGATGAAAAAGAGCGTGTTCACCACGCTCAATTTCCTTTTGCCCGAACAGGGGGTGCTGCCCATGCACTGTTCCGCCAATGTGGGCGGCAAGGGCGATGTCGCCCTTTTCTTCGGCCTCTCCGGCACCGGCAAGACCACCCTCTCCTCTGACCCTGAGCGCATGCTCATCGGCGATGACGAACATGGCTGGTCGGACAATGGCATCTTCAATTTCGAGGGCGGCTGCTATGCCAAGACCATCAGGCTTTCCGCCGCGGCGGAGCCGGAAATCTGGCAGGCCTGCCATACCTGGGGCACCATTCTCGAAAACGTGGTCATGGACGACATGCGCCGGCCCGACTTTGATGATGCCCGCTATACCGAAAACGGGCGCGCCGCCTATCCCCTGAACTACATCCCGCATGCTTCGGAACTGGGCATGGCCGGCCAGCCCGATAACGTCATCTTCCTCACCGCCGATGCCTTCGGCGTTCTGCCGCCCATTGCCCGCTTGAGCCCCGCTCAGGCCATGTATCATTTCCTCTCCGGCTATACGGCCAAGGTGGCCGGCACCGAAAAGGGCATTACCGAGCCGGAGGCCACCTTCTCCACATGCTTCGGTGCGCCCTTCATGCCGCGGCATCCTTCTGTCTATGGCAACATGCTCCGCGACCGCCTGCACAAGACGGGCGCCACCTGCTGGCTGGTCAACACCGGCTGGACCGGCGGCCCCTACGGCGAGGGCCATCGCATGCCCATCAATGTCACGCGCACGCTGCTGCACGCCGCCTTGGAAGGGCAGCTCAAGCGCGTCTCTTTCCGCAAGGATCCCGTCTTTGGCTTTGAGGTTCCGGAAACGGTGCCCGGCCTTGAGGAGAACGTGCTTGATCCGCGCAGCACCTGGAGCGATCCGGCCCGCTATGATGAACAGGCCAGGCGCCTGGCTTCCATGTTCCATGACAATTTCGCCCGCTTCGCCGATGTCGTCGACGACGAGGTGCGCAACGCCGGCCCGCTCGTGGGGATTTAAGCGACAGAGAATGCGATACCCAAAGACCACTGCGTAACCGGGGGCGTCGATGCCGATCGCACCGACGCCCCTTTGCGTTTCAAGGGTCTTTCTTGAAAGAGAAATCCCGCCCCTTTTTCGCTTTGGGCGCGCCGGTTTCAGGAGCCGCGGGCGGCGCGGGCGTTTACGGCATCATGCGCCGCGCGGATGCGGTCCGGCCAGCGGCTCTTGATGAAGGAGAGAACCGCGATGATGTCGTCGTCGGTAAGAACGCCGCCAAAGCCGGGCATGCTGCCGCGGCCGCCGGTAAGCTTCGCGGTGCCCTCGCGCGTGATCCGAAACAGCAGGGTGTCGGGATGATGCCAGGTATGGCCGCTGGCGTCATGAGGCGGCGCCTTGCCCGCGCCCTGTTGCCAGCCGGGCTGCCCCTCCAGATTGCGGCCATGGCAGCTGGCGCAATATTGCGCATAGACCTTTTCACCCCGCGCCACAATCGCTGCATCATCGGGCCTTAACAGGCTTGTCGCCTCACCCGGGGTTGAGCCGCGCCCGGTCCACCAGACGATGCCGATTGCACCGATCCCGATCAGGGCCACGAGAGTTGAGGGAGACAGCTTCACCGTTTTCTCTCCTTATTCCTTATGCCTTCTCTGCGCTCTGTCCTTGCATGCCTCACACCGGCGCCCGCCCTGGCCGCTTTGAAACGTGCAGCCGCATCCTTGCCGCCTTGATCACGGCAGAAAGATACCTAACGGTTCGGGCCGCCTTGTGAGCAGCGTTCACTTTCCAGTAACTGGAAGGTCAAGGGCCTTTCTCGCCCTTTCGGGCCTGACTCAAAATCCTCATGTTTCCCAAGCGCTTGCCGGCATGCCCTCGTTTTGAGAATTTTTTCTGCCCCTTTGCCCCGCTTCAGATGCCGCATCCTGAGCAGGCCGTTAACCATCTGTTAACTTTTTGCCCGAGCCTCTTGACAGGCGATTCATGAAGGCGAGTCAGGTCCTTGCCGAAATTGTCGCAGTGGCTCTCCACAGCTTCTCGGCAGCCACATTCTGCCCTGATGATCATCGCGCTCGCCCCAAGCATTGCCAGCGGCTTTTTCCGGGGGCTATAGTCACTCCTGTCGATGGTGCGGGCAGGCCATCGGCTCCAGAACCATCAAGGGAGAGGCGGCATTGAACGCCGGAACGCATCCCGTTCACGGCCAGCATGCCGCGCCGCTTCGGCGAAGAGACAAAAACGGCCCGGAAGACCGGAAAGCAGCATGAGCCAGCACCGGCCCGGGAAAAAACGCGATCGCGTCGGAAAGCGGCATCCCGCACATGAGAAAACGGCATTCTGCCTGCTGCCTAAGGGGCATGAGGGTGTTTTGTCCTTCATGACCAAGGCACCTGGCAAAAGCCGGATCAAGAAAGATCCGCCCGGATGGCTCATCATCCGACCGGATGCAAGGGGCGAGGATATTCGACATGGGGGCTTGTTACGACATGATGGTTTCGTTGCAATCCGGCATTTTCCCGATGCGGGGCGGGAGAAGGCCCGTCGGTCACGAAACGGGGCGAAACGATCCCGGTGATTGCGGCTTGAGCAGCCGCGCCTGAAACGGTGACCGACGGCCCGGTTAGGGGTCATTCGCGTAAGACAGTATCGATTTGAACGGCACACCGGAAAGGCATTTTTCCGGGAGGGGAGGTTTTTGCGCCATGACACGGCTGGTAACGGGGCAGCTCACGACAATGGAGAAGATGGACGAGGCGATGGGGCGCAGCGAGACGATGGGGCAGGACAGCGAACAGGCCTGGCAACGGGTGAAGGAACGCCTGCAGGCGGAGCTGGGGCGTGATCTCTATACCAGCTGGTTCGGGCGCATGGCGCTGGAGGCCATTGCGGACGGCATTCTCAAGGTTTCCGTGCCCACCCGCTTTCTCAAGAACTGGATCGAGACCCATTATCTCGATGTCTTCCGCCGGCTGTGCCTTGAGGAATTCAAGGAGGTGAAGGACGTCAGCGTGCTTGTGCGCGATGTTGCCCGCCCGCGGCCCAAGGTGCCTGCCGCGGCCGCTGCCGTGCAGGATGGCGGGGCGGCCGCTGCGCTTTCACCTGCCGCCGGCAGCCTTGGTGTGCATGATGAAAACGGCTCGCCGCTTGATCCGGCCCTGACCTTCGACACCTTCGTCTCCGGCGAATCCAACGCCCTGGCGCTTGCCGCCGCGCGCCGGGTGGCGGAACAGCCGCATGGCATGCCCCTGCGCATCAATCCCCTGTACATTCATTCGCCGTCCGGCCTGGGCAAGACGCACCTGCTCAACGCCATTGCCTGGCACATCCTGCGCAACGCACCGCGGCGCCGCATTCTCTACATCTCCGCGGAGCGCTTCATGTATCGCTTCCTGGCCGCGCTGAAAAACCGCGATGTGCTGTCCTTCAAGGATGCCTTCCAGTCCGTGGATGTCCTGCTGATCGATGATTTCCAGTTCCTGCAGGGGCGCACCATGCAGCAGGAGTTCTGCCATACCTTCTCCTCGCTGGTGGATTCGCGCCGGCAGGTGGTTATTGCCGCAGACGTGCCGCCCAGCCAGCTCGACCGGCTGGATGAGCGCATGCGCTCGCGGCTCAATGGCGGCCTTGTGGTGGACATCGACAAGCCGGATCATGCCTTGAGGCTTGCTATCTTGCGCCGCAAGCTGGATCTCGCCCGGCAGAAGGATGCCTCCCTTGCCATCGGCGATGATGTGCTGGAATTCATCGCCTCCCGCGTCACCGGCGGCGGCCGCGAGCTGGAAGGCGCGCTCAACCGCGTGATCGCCACCCAGCAGCTCATGGGCGCTTCTCAGGTGACGCTGGACATGGCCGCCCATGCCTTAAAGGATCTCACCCGCCGCAATGACTCTCAGCCGGTGCGCATTGACGACATCCTGCGCATCGTCGGGAGGCACTACAATGTGCCGAAGGCCGATCTGCTCTCGCCGCGCCGCGCCCGCTCCATTGTCTTTCCGCGCCAGATCGGCATGTATCTGGCCAAGAAGCTCACCTCCCGCTCCCTGCCGGAGATCGGCCGGCGTTTCGGCGGGCGCGATCATTCCACCGTGCTGCATGCGGTGCGCAAGATCGAGCGCGAAATCGCCAAGGACGAAAACCTGCGGCGGGAGATCGATCTGCTCACGCGCCTCATCGAACAGCGCTGAGCCATCAGCACCCGGCGTCTGGCCCAAGGACGTTCACCCAACCCTCTTTTGACCGGAAAGACCAGCCCGTGATCTTTCCGCCAAAAAGCGGGGGTGCCTTTCATGGAAAGCTTTTCAGGGCGTGCCAAATCCTTCATCTTGCGGCATGATGGGACATGGGCAAAAGCCGCCTGCCAATGGGGAAACGCCCATCATGGGCCTTGGGCCTTGAAAGAAACGGGCGGCCAATTGCCGAACCATCCATCCGTGAATTAAGGCATTTGGCGGATTATGCGCATCCTGCACACGGCGGACTGGCACCTGGGCCGGATTTTTTACAATGTGCACCTCACCGAGGATCAGGCCCATGTGCTTGATCAGTTCGTCACCCTGGCCCGCGAGGAAAGGGCAGAGCTCATCATCATCGCCGGCGACGTTTTCGACCGCGCCGTGCCGCCGCCGGAGGCCGTGGCCCTCTGGGATGAGACCGTAACCCGCCTCGTGCAGGAGACGAAGGCGCACATCGTCGTCATCGCCGGCAATCACGACAGTGCCGAAAGACTTGGGCTCAACGCCCGCCTGCTTGCCGCCTCTCGTGTGCATCTGCACACGAAAATAAGCCAAACGCCCCTGATCACGCTGGAAGATGCCCACGGCCCGGTGCATGTGCATCCCTTGCCCTATGCCGAACCCGTTCTGGCCCGCGACCGGCTGGATAAGGAAGGGGCGTCATTGATCAGGACGCATGAGGACGTTTTGCGCCAGCAAATGGCGCGCGCCCTGAAAGCCTCCGCCGGAGCGCAGGCCCGCCATGTTGCCGTTGCCCATGCCACCGTTCTTGGCGCGGAAAAAAGTGATACGGAGCGCCCGCTGGCCATCGGCGGGGCGGAGGCCGTGAGCGCGGATGTCTTCACCGGCTGTCATTACGTGGCGCTTGGCCATCTGCACAGGCCCCAGGCCGCAGGTGCCGATCATGTGCGCTATGCCGGCTCCCTGCTGAAATATTCCTTTGCCGAGACGGATCATCACAAATCGGTCACGCTGGTGGACATGGATGCAAAAGGCGCCTGTCACATCGAGGCCATCTCCCTAACCCCGCGCCATGATGTGCGCTGCGTATCCGGCTCGTTTGAGGAGCTGCTCGCCCGCGGCGAGGCCGATCCGGCCCGCGAGGACTACATCCTGGCGGAAATCACCGATACCGCACCGGTTTACAACGCCATGGAGCGGCTGCGCCGGGTCTGGCCCAACCTCATGCATGTGGACCGGAAATGGCTCACTGAGGCCACGCATGCTTCAAACCGCTTCGATTCCGATGCCGTGAAAAGGCTTTCACCCCTGGAGCTTTTCGCTGGCTTTTATGAGGACATGACGGGAAAGACGCTTGCGGAAGCGGACAGGGCGCTGCTTGCATCCCTGCTGGCCGAGATCGAACGGCAACGCCGGGAGGCTTAAAGCCATGAAGCCGTTAAAGCTCACGCTTTCCGCCTTCGGCCCCTATCCCGAGCGCGAGCAGGTGGATTTTGCCCGCTTCGGCACCGCGCCGCTCTTTCTCATTCATGGCCGCACCGGCGCCGGCAAGAGCAGCATCCTCGATGCGCTGTGCTTTGCCCTGTATGGCGTGGCATCCGGCAGCGAGCGTCAGATCGTTCAGTTGCGCAGCCAGTGGGCGCATGAGGACAGGCTCACGGAGGTCACCCTGGATTTCGCCCTCGGCGATGCCCATTACCGCATTCGCCGCCGTCCGGCGCAAAAGCGTCCGCGCAGACGCGGCGAGGGCATGGTGGAGATCGCCGCCGCCGCTCATTTGTGGAAGCGCACGCCTGAAATGTCCGATGAGGAAGACGGGACGCTCATCGCCGAAGGGGTGCGCGATGTCACCGAGGCCATCGAGGACTTGACTGGGCTGACGGCGCAACAGTTCCGTCAGGTCATCGTTCTGCCGCAGGGAGAGTTTCGCAAGCTCATTTCCGCCTCGTCCGGCGAACGGGCAGCGATCCTGGACAGCCTCTTTGACACCTGGATCTTCAATCGCCTGCAGGAGGCGCTCAAGGCCAGGGCCGCCGCCCTTGCCGAAAGGCGCGGGCGCATTGAGGCCGAGCGCAAGGGCGTTCTCGACAGTCTCCAACTGAGCGCGGAGATGAGCGATGAACAGGCCCTGGCGTTTATCGATTCTTCCATCGCGGAGATCGAAAAAAACCGGGAGAAGATTGCCGCGGATCAGCAGCGCCTGCACACAACGCTGGCCGCAGCCCAGACATGCCTTGATGCGCTCAGCGATCATCGCCGCGCGCAAATCGCCTGTGAAAAGGCCGAAGAAACCCTCAAGGCGGCAGAAGCTGCGGCGCAAACGGCCGAAAAGGCATGGCAGGCCGCGCTGGCCCGGGATGAAGAGCGGCTTGCCTTGCAAAAACGGCGCGACCTTTTGCGCGAACGCCTTGACGACGTAAGCCGCCTTCATGAGGCCCTGCACAAAAAGAAAGAAACGGAACAGACCCTTGCCGGCCTCGAAAAGGCCTTGGGCAGCGCGCGCGAAAAACATGAGCAAACGGCCGCGGAACTTCGCAAGATCGAAGAGGCGCTCATGGCCTTGTCGGCAAGCGCGGAGCGCAAGCAGCGCCTGCAGCAGGAGCGCGAGACGCTTCAAAAGGCCATGGCGCAAAGAGAGCGCTTGAAAGGCCTGAAAGAAAGGATCGCCCAGGCCGAAACCGCCTATGAGGCCGCACAGGCCGGCGTGGAGCAGGCCAGGGCAAGGCTGAAGGCGGCCGAAGAACATTACAACGCCCTGCAGGCCCGTTTGCGCGCCTCGCATGCCGCCCTGCTGGCAGCGCAACTGCGCCCCGGTGAGCCTTGTCCTGTCTGTGGCAGCCGGGAGCATCCGCATCCGGCGCGCGTTGACGGAGCAGGGGAAGGCGCCCCCGATGATGCCGCCATGGCCCGGGCCGAGGCGGCGGTGACAGAAGCCCGTAACGCCTTTGAAGCGGCACAGGAAGCGGCAAGAGAGGCCGAACGTCAGCGCGAGGTCCTCAAGGCCGAGCGGAACAGCATTCTGGACATTCTCCTACTTTCCGAGCTCACCGATGATGCCCTTGCCCGGCAGCTGCAGCGGATTGCGGCCGATCTGACAAAAGCGGAAGAGGATATTGCCCGCCGGGATGCCCTGACGGCGCAGCAGCCCCGGCTGCAGGCCACGTTGTCAGACCTTGAGCAGCATATCGAAGAAAAACAGAAAGAAGAGCGCGCCGCCCTGAACCAGAAAGCCGCCCTGCAGGCGCAGATTGCGGAAATTGAAGCACGCCTGCCTGAGGACATGCGCGACCTTGCCCGGCTGCAGGCTGAAATTGCCCGCATCGAACGGGAGATTGCCCGGCTGGAGCAGCAGCGGGCGGCGGCCGAAGTGGCCTGGACACGGGCAAAGGGGGTGCTCGATGCCGCCAGGGGCCGCTTGCAGCAGGCCAAAGAGGAGCACACCCGCACGGAAAAGGCCCTGCTTATGGCCCGGCAGGCCGGGCGGGATGCGCAGGATGCGGATCTGGCGGCGCTGATGACCTTTGACATGAAGCAGCCGCAAACCCTGCCCGCCGCCGAGCGCGCCCTTGCCGCGCATATCGAGACGGTGCGCACAACACTGAAAGAGCTGCAGCAGGAAGACGGGCGCCTGCAGGAGCGTCTGAAAATGTTTGAAGACCGGCGAGATGCCCTGCGGCGGCTGCAACAGGAGGATGCGGCCATAAAGGCCGAGCATGAGCGGGTGCATGCCCTTGCCGAGCTTGCCGCCGGTGACAATCCGCTGAAAACCTCACTGCAGCGCTATGTGCTTGCGGTTCTGTTCGATGAGATCCTGCAGGCGGCCAATCAGCGCCTGCTTGTGATGAGCGAGCGCCGCTATCGTCTTTTTCGCCGCCGCACGGTGGAGGACCGCCGCCGCGCCGGCGGGCTGGAGCTGGATGTCCATGATGCCTGGACCGGCGAGAGCCGCCCGGTTCAGACCCTTTCCGGCGGCGAGGGCTTTCTCGCCGCTTTGGCGCTGGCGCTCGGCATGGCCGATGTGGTGCAGGCCAGAAGCGGCGGCATGCGCATGCAGACGCTCTTCATCGATGAAGGCTTCGGCGCGCTGGACAGCGAGGCCCTGGACAAGGCCCTGCTCACGCTGGAAAGCCTGCACGGCGAGGGCCGCTTAATCGGCATCATCTCCCACGTCAGCGAGCTGCGCGAGCGCATCCCCGCCCGCCTTGAAATCATCCGCGGGCCTCACGGCAGCCGCATCCGCCATCACGCCCCCTGATCAGCCATTTATCGGGGGGCACGGTCTGGCATTTTTAGAAATTCAGGAAGCGTGATCCTCTCGTCAAACCGAGCAAGAAAAAACTTTCCACGAGTTTGGAATTGGTTATTTAACTATTTGAAAAAACAAAAGAAAACGTCATTGCCGGGCCCCGTCCCGGCAATCTAGGGCCAAGAACGAGGCGGTTTTGGTGGGCGTTGGCGCTCGCCAAATGGTTTGATTTGTGCCGTCTGGACATAAAATGCCGGAACGGGATTTTATCCCGTTCCGGAACATTTTGGCGGGGTATATTACCCCGCCATTCATGCTTAGGCGGGGTTGAAACCCCGCCGAAACGTTCCGGAAGGATATAAAATATCCTTCCGGCGGTAAGCCCTGAGCTTGGAAGGATAATCCGCGGGCCTCACGGCAGCCGCATCCGCCATCACGCCCCCTGATCAGCCGTTTTCAAAGCCATTCGTTTCATTCGTGCCCCATAAGCCTCTCAGCTCTCGGCGGGAATGTTGCCGTATGCCGTCTGTGAGGCCGCCTGTCTGCGCCGCATGCGGCACACCCGCGTCATCACCGCGCGTAAGGCCGCGGGCTTGATGGGCTTGGCCAGATAGGTCACGTCATGATGCCGCGCCCGCTCCTGCACCTCCCGGGAGCGGTCGGCCGTGATCAGCACGGCCGGAATCGGCCGTCCCGCCAGCGCCCGCAGGGTTTCGATCACATTGAGCCCCTCTTCCTCGTCATCGAGGTGATAGTCGGCGATGATCAGGCCGATCTCCTCATCGTGCTCCTGAAGCGCGCGCGCCGCCTGCGCGCCCGATTTCGCGGTCAGGACTTCACAGCCCCAGCCGCCGATCAGGGAGACCATGCCCTCAAGGATCGCCTCCTCGTTGTCAATGACGAGAACGGCTCCGGGCTCCGCCACGGCCGGACGGGCGGATGCACTCACGGCACTTGCCTTCGCTTTCGGTTTCTCCGCCGCGCCCGGTTCCGCCCGCGGCACGCTCACCCTGAATACTGAGCCGCGCCCCACCTGCGAGCGCAAGCTTAAGGAGAGATTAAGCCGCCGCGCGATGCGCTCCACGATGGACAGGCCAAGGCCCAGGCCGGGCGCTGCATTGGCATGATCATCCAGCCGCTCGAATTCCCGGAAGATGAGCGCCTGTTTCTCTTCCGGAATGCCCGGGCCGGTATCGTGCACCTCGATGCGCACCATCTCGCCTTCGCGGCGGCAGCCCAGCAGCACCTTGCCGGATTCGGTATACTTGATGGCGTTGGAGAGAAGGTTTTGCACCAGACGGCGCAGCAGCCGCCTGTCGCTGCGCACCCAGCAGCGGCAGGGCACCACCTTCAGCCTCAGCCCCTTCTTTTCCGCCGCTGCCGAGAATTCCCGCGCCAGCGGCTCCAGAATGTCCGAAAGCCGAAACGTGGTGATCTCAGGCTTCAAGGCCCCGGCATCCAGCCGCGAAATGTCAAGAAGGGCAGTGAGGATCTCCTCCACCGATTCCAGCGAAGCGTCGATGTTGCGGGCGATGGCAGGATCCAGCCCCTTCACGTCGCCGCGCTCCACCTTCTCCACCAGCGTGGAGGCAAACAGCCGCGCCGCATTGAGCGGCTGCAGGATGTCATGCGAGGCTGCGGCAATAAACCGGGTCTTGTCCAGATTGGCCTGTTCCGCCGCGGCCTTGGCCCGCGCCAGTTCCTCGTTGAGCCGCAAAAGCTCCGCCGTACGCTCCTCCACGCGCTTCTCCAGCAGCGCATTGGCCATTTGCAATGCCTCCGCTGCCAGAACCCGCTCGGTGATGTCGGCGAAGGTGATGACCACGCCTCCATGCGGCAGCCGCGAGGCACGCACATCCAGCACGCGCCCGTCCTCCTCGAAGCGGATGTTGAACGGCTCGAAGCGCTCCGTGAGGCATTTCATCCGCCAGTCCACCTCCTCTTCGAGGTGACCGTCCGGCATGGCCCGCGCCAGCACGTTCTGCAGAATGCTTCTTAAAGGCACATCCACCCGCTCAAGCTCCGGCGGCAGATGCAGCAGCCGGCTGAACTGACGGTTCCAGCAGGTGAGGCGATAGTTGCGGTCGAACACGCCAATACCCTGCCGCACATGATCGATGGCCGACTGCAGAAGGTCGCGGTTGTACTGGATGGCGGCGGAGGCATCGTCCAGAAGCCGCAAGGCGCTGCGCGGATCCGGCGAAACCCGCTCAAGCAACAGGGCGAGGATGAGGCGGGAGGATGCCGCTCCCACGGCCGAGGCCAGCAGATGTTCGGCAAAGCGCAGCAGGCGGATGTCCGCCTCTTCCGCCGGATTGAGGATCACCTCATTGCGCCGGGCGAATTCGGCAAAGGAGCGCCGCGTGCGCTCCTCGCCCAGATAGCGCGCCACCGTCTCCTGCAGCTGACCGATGCTCACCGCCGTGCGCCAGGCGTGCGCATTGCCGGCGCCTTCGGTTCTTTCCGCGGAGACGAAGGCCGCCCCCTGCAGCTTCTCCGCTGGTGTCGCCCGGGTAAAGCGCGAGACCACGGCCCAGGCCAGAAGATTGAGCGTCAGCGACCAGAAAACGCCATGCGCCAGGGGATCCATCTCCAGGCTGAACAGCGCCCGCGGCCGCAGCCAGGCAATGCCGAAGGGGCCGTCTTTCAGAAAGCTTGCATCGATCCAGCCGGAATCGGCGAAAGAGGGCAGAAGCAGCGTATAGGCCCACAGCAGAAAGCCCGTGGCCAGCCCGGCCATGGCGCCGCGGGCGGTGGCATTGCGCCAGAACAGCCCGCCGAAGAAGGCCGGGGCGAACTGCGCCACCGCGGCAAAGGAGATCAGGCCCGTCTGTGCCAGCGCCTCGGAAGCGCCGGCCATGAGATAATAGCTGTAGGCAAGCAGCAGGATGACGGCGATGGCCGTGCGCCGGATCAGGATCAGCGCGCGCCCCATGTCGCGATAGGCCCGCCCGCGCCCCAGGCTGCCGCTCTCCGCCCGTGCCAGCAGATAGGGCACCACCAGGTTGTTGCAGGCCATGATGGACAGCGCCACCGTCTCCATGATCACCATGGCGGTGGCCGCGGAAAGGCCGCCGACAAAGGCCAGGAGCGCCACAAGGGCGTGGTCGCTGTGCACCGGCAGGGCAAGCACATAGGTGTCCGCATCCACCGCCCGCCCCAGCACAAGCAGGCCCGCCGCGGCGATCGGCACCACGAAGAGATTGATGGCCACAAGATAGAGCGGAAACTTCCATGCGGCCTTGCGCACATCCCCTTCGTGGGTGTTTTCCACCACCGCCACGTGAAACTGCCGCGGCAGCAGCAGAAAGGCGAACAGGGACAGCACCGTGATCGTCAGCCAGCGGCCGGCATGCGGTGTCTGCTGAAAGACCGAGAGCACATCCGCGCGCGCCCGCACCTGTTCCATGAGCTGCGCGGGCCCGCCCATCAGCCAGAAGACGACGAAAACGCCCACCGCCAGAAAGGCCACGAGCTTCACGATCGATTCCACCGCGATCGCCGTGATCAGGCCGTCCTGATGTTCGGTGGCGTCGATGTGGCGGGTGCCGAAGAGAATCGCAAACCCGGCCATGGCAATGGCCACGAGCAGCGCCAGGTTCTCGCCCGCCGTGGTCAGGGCGGTTCCGCCCGCCGCCATCTGCGGCATCATCGTCTGCAGCGAGAAGGAGACGGCCTTCAGCTGCAGCGCGATGTAGGGCACGACGCCCACGATCGCCACCAGCGCCACCAGCGCGCCGAGGGCGCGGTTCTTGCCATAGCGGGCGGAGATGAAGTCGGCGATGGAGGTGATGTTCTGCTGCTTGGAAATGCGCACCACCGATCTCAGAAGCGGCCAGCCGAAAATCAGCAAGAGCGCCGGGCCGATATAGACGGGCAGGAAGTCATAGCCGGTGCGCGCGGAAAGCCCCACCGAACCATAGAACGTCCATGAGGTGCAGTAGACGCCAAGCGAAAGGACGTAGATCATCGGCCGCGGCCGGTTGCGGCTGCTGCCGCCCGCCCGCATGGAGCGGTCGCTGAAATAGGCGATGAGAAACAGCATGGCCACATAGGCCAGGGCCATGACAATGGCGATCCACGGAGCCGACATGCCGCCTGCGACCTCGCTCTTGCCTGATCAGCCGGGACGCTCACAGAACACACACGCTTCCCTAAAGCATCCCCGGGCTTTCCCAGTGTGGACAGGATCTTAGACCACGGCCGCGGCAATGGCAAAATCATGTCTCCATCGTGCGCCTTTTGCACGGCAGGGTTGACGGAAAGGAAGAGACATGCGATAGTAATTTGCAATAACTATAACGCAACCGAATGTCGCATGCGGGGCGATGGCGCGGGCGCTCCTTGTCAGATCAAGGAGGCCATCATGCCTGGTTTTTCACTGCCTCCCGCATGGATGGAACAATTCGGTAACCTCTATGCCATGATCGGCTGGTGTCCGTCGCCAAGGCCGTGCCGCAAGGATATCGAAGAGGGAAATCCCCCGTCTCCCGAATGTAAGAAAGCGCTGCGCTGCCATCGCCAGGTCCTGGAATTCCTCTTTTTCTTGCGCTCTATTCCCTGGCTTTCCGCCCTCCCTGATGATTTTTCTAGATCAGAACCGGGCCCTTACAGGCCTTTCTCGGCGGATATGCCTATAGCCATCTGGATTTCCGGCCCCGGCGTTCAGACCCAGGCCCTTGAGGCGGAGTTCATGCTGAAAATGCTGCAGGCAACACCCCGGGAGCAGGAGTCAAAAATGCTCACGGGCCTGCCCACGCTGTCCGCCTATTATTCCAAGATGAACCTTCTGGCCGAAGCGGCCGAAAGCCTTGCCGACCGCATGGAGAAAGTGGCCGGAATGCTGCGGGAAGAGGCCAAGATGCTCTCCGTCTGACTGAAAGGAGGCCGCCCTGACGGAAAATCGCCCGGCGGCCTCACAGGCAGTTTTTCACAAGCCGCCGCAGGAAGGCATCGCAGGCCTCGAGCTGGGAGAGGTCCACGTATTCATCGGGCTTGTGGGCCTGGGCGATATGCCCGGGCCCGCACACCACCGCCGGCATCTCCGCCTGCTGAAACAGCCCCGCCTCCGTGCCGTAAGGCACGCAGTGCGTGGCGTTCTCGCCCAGCGCCTGCAGTGCCGCCTGCACCGGCCATGAGTCCGGATCATGCTTCAGCCCCGGCACCCGGTTGTTCACCTCCGTGACAATACCGGCCCCCGGCCAGTGTGCCTTCATCTCTGGCTCCACTTGCGTGCGGCAGAAGTCATCCACTTCGGCGATGAGGGCATCGCCGTCCACATCCGGCATCAGGCGCGCCTCCCATTCTATGGTGCAATGCCGGGGCACGATGTTGCGCGCCGTGCCCGCCCGCACGCGCCCGATCTGCACCGTGGTGTAGGGGGGATCAAACCCGCTGTCTTCATCGGCCTGTTTCGCCAGCGCTGCGGAGAGCGCAACGATCTTCGTCATCACCGGCGCGGCGTAATGCGCCGCATTCACCCCCAGTTGCGGACAGCTGGAATGTGCCTCCCGTCCCGTGATCACGGTGGTGGCGGACATGATGCCCTTGTGCGCGGTCACCACCTTCATGCCCGTGGGCTCGCCAACGAAGACGCCGGCTATGGGCGGCAGGTGTGCGCGCATCCAGGCAATCATCGGCCGCACGCCGGTGCAGCCCACTTCCTCATCACAGGAGAAGGCGAGATAGACCGGCCGTGACAGCGGCAGACCGACGATCTCGGGAACGAGTGCCAGGGCAGAGGCAATGAAGCCCTTCATGTCCGCCGTGCCGCGGCCATAGGCCCGGCCCGTCTCTTCATCCACATGCAGCCGGAAAGGATTGGTGCGCCAGTCCTGATCGTCCACCGGCACCACGTCGGTGTGTCCGGAAAGCACAATACCGCCTGGCGCTTCCGGCCCGATGCGCGCCAGCAGATTGGCCTTCTCCGGCCCGAAGGGAATGCGCCAGCACGGCACGCCATATTCCGCCAGCCAGCCTTCCATGAAGTCGATCATCTCCAGGTTGGAATGCCGGCTGACGGTGTCAAAGGCCACAAGCCTCTCAAGCAGGGCAAGGGTGCTGTGTGCTGCGCGCTTCATGCCCCGGTTTGTCAGGCGCACACCCCACCCCTGTCAAGCCTGCGTCTTCTTGCCTTTTCGCTTAATGAGCGCGGGGTAAGGCGAAGGGTCATACAAGGAAAGAAAATGCCTTGTCAGGAGCGCTTCTTCACAACTTTCTGTACATTTCAGCGGGGCCAAAAGTGTTCCGGATACAAATCCGTTTTGTCAGTTGGGAAATGAAAGGAAAGTCCCGGCGAAGATTGTCAGCCCTCAGGAACGAGCTCGATTTTCAAACGAGCCCCAACCGCTGCCGCATAGCGCTCCAGTGTTTTCAGGCTGGGTTTGTGGCCGCTTTCCAGCCGCGCCACCACCGGCTGTGACGTGCCCATGCGGCGTGCCACTTCTTCCTGAGTGAGCCCGGCGGCAAGTCGTGCCTTGATCAACGTATGTGTTAAATCGAATTCGGGTCCAAGTTCCTCGTATGCGTGACGGAACTCGGGATCCTCCATCCATCGTTTCTTCACGTCCTTGAAGGGAATGCTCATCACGTAACCTCCCTCGCACGTCTCTGCGCCAGCTTTAGCGCCGATTGTATCATGTGGTTATGATACTATAACGTGTAGATTGCGCGCCCCTGACACTGTCAAGACCACCCTTTCCAATGCCGGAACGGGATTTTTTCCCGTTCCGGAACATTTTGGCGGGGTATGTTACCCCGCCATCCATGCTTTAGGCGGGGTTGAAACCCCGCCGAAACGTTCCGGAAGGATATAAAATATCCTTCCGGCGGAGACGCACAGCCCGCCCCTGTCAAGCCCGCCCTCTTTATCCTTTCATCTCATGACCACGGCCCCTTGACGGGAAAGTTCTCGCTGAACAGACTGGCGCCAGACAAACACTGCCGCAGCAAGGACCGGGGGATGATCCCATGACCGAGACGTCTGCCTCAAACCGTGTGTTCATCGGTTCCGCCTTTGATGAAAAGGGCGCGCCCCTCAAGCAGTGGCTGAACCTGCCCTATGCCAACCGGCACGGGCTCATCACCGGCGCCACCGGCACGGGAAAGACCGTCTCCCTGCAGATTCTGGCGGAAGGGCTCTCCGATGCCGGCGTGCCCGTTTTCGCCGCCGACGTGAAAGGGGACCTTGCCGGTTTGTCCCAGCCGGGCGAGGCCAATGACAAGATTCTGGAGCGCGCCCGCAAAATCGGTTTCGATGATTACGGCGTGCGCGAATTTCCGGTCATTTTCTGGGATCTCTTCGGCGAACAGGGCCATCCCGTCCGCACCACCATTTCCGACATGGGCCCCTTGCTGCTTTCGCGCCTGATGAACCTTACGGAGGCACAGGAAGGCGTGCTCAATATCGCCTTCAAGGTGGCGGACGAGGAGGGCCTGCTCCTGCTTGACCTGAAGGACTTACGCGCCCTGCTCAAGGATCTCGCCGATCGCGGCAAGGAGCTGGTCACGGAGTACGGCACCATCAACAAGCGCTCCGTGGGCGCCATTCTGCGCCGCCTCGTGGTTCTGGAAGAGCAGGGGGGCGAGATGTTCTTCGGCGAGCCCTCACTGGATATCCGCGATTTCATGCGCACAACGCCCGATGGCCGCGGCTACATCAACATTCTCGCCGCCGACCGCCTCATGCAGTCGCCCAAGGTTTACGCCACCTTCCTGCTCTGGCTGCTCTCCGAACTCTTTGAGGAACTGCCCGAGGTGGGCGATCCTGAAAAGCCGAAGCTCGTGTTCTTCTTTGACGAGGCGCACCTGTTGTTCAAGAACGCGCCCGTCAGCCTGGTTGAAAAGATCGAGCAGGTGGTGAAGCTCATCCGCTCCAAGGGCGTGGGCGTCTATTTCGTCACCCAGAACCCGCTGGACATTCCCGACAGCGTGCTGGCCCAGCTTGGCAACCGCATTCAGCACGCCCTGCGTGCCTACACCCCGCGCGAACAGCGGGCGGTGAAGGCAGCCGCCGAAACCTTCCGGCAGAATCCCGCCTTTGATACGGCGGACGTGATCACCAAGCTCGGCGTTGGCGAGGCGCTCGTCTCCACGCTTCAGAAAAAGGGCGTGCCCAGCATGGTTCAGCGCACGCTCATCCGCCCGCCGTCCTCACGCATGGGGCCGATTACTGAGGCGGAAAGAAAGCGCGTCATTCTCGATTCGCCCGTTTATGGCATCTATGAGGAAAGCGAGGATCGCATCAGCGCCTTCGAGACCCTCAAAAAACGCGCAGAGGAAAAGGCCCTCGCCGAGGAGCGCGCCCGTGAGGAAGAGGAGCGCCGCAAGGCCGAGGAGCGTGCCGCCCGCGAGGAGGCGCGCGCCAGAAGCTATGCCTCCCGCCGCATGAGCACAACAGAGCGCTTCATCAAGTCTCTCGCCGGCTCCATCGGCACCCAGCTCGGCCGCGCCATCATCCGCGGCATCCTCGGCGGCCTCCTCCGCGGCCGCCGCTGAGAAATTGTTTCACGGCACGGCGAAGCGCGCCGGAGGGTTTGATGAAGAGGCTTTTGTCCATGCTCAGGATTGACTGAATTATAGCAAACTATAATCTCCGCCCCCCTTTTTATACCAAAAGGGCCGTTTTGTATAATTTGCAGCGAGCCAAGGCCGATTACTGGCCGCGAGATGCGGGCGCGGGGGATGCCAGTGAAGACGTAGAAAAGGCGAAAGCAGACAGCCCGCAGCATGCATGCCATGCTGACGGGCGCTGCCGCTTTCGCCTGATCAAGAAACACGCGTGATGCGTGCCAGTGCGGTGTCGATTAGGGTCTTACTTGTATTCCACCTTCATGATCTCGTAGGACTTGCCGCCGCCGGGAGTGTTGACCTCCACGATATCGCCCACCTCCTTGCCGATAAGCGCGCGGGCGATGGGCGAGGAGATGGAGATCTTGCCCTTGGAGACGTCCGCCTCGAGATCGCCGACGATCTGATAGGTGACCTCCTTCTCCGTGTCCTCGTCAATCAGGGTCACCGTGGCGCCGAACTGAATCTTGTCACCGGAAAGCTTGGAGACATCGATCACCTCGGCGCGCGAGAGCTTGTCCTCCAGCTCGGCGACGCGTGCCTCGTTCCATGCCTGCTGCTCCTTGGCGGCATGGTATTCGGCGTTTTCCGACAGGTCGCCATGTGCGCGCGCCTCGGCAATGGCCTTGATGATTCGCGGCCGCTCCACCGTCTTCAGATACTTGATCTCCTCAAGCAGCGCCGCATGGCCTTCCGCAGTCATCGGAATCTTGTTCATGGTCGTCCTGTCTTCCTGAATATCCGGTTTTCGGCCGGCGCCCCGCCTTGTTCCGGTCTCACAATCGGCAAGCCAGGGATGCGCCGGCTCTTGCCCCCTTCATGGATCCGGCCGCATCAGGGCGGCCGGTCCGCCTGATTTGGGCCGCTAGGACTGAACCATCCCGTGCGGCCCTCTCGCCCGACAGAAAAAAGCCGCCCCGCAGATCGTCTCCGATCAGCGGGGGACATCACCTCGGGCTTCAGCGGCGGCCAATATACCCCTGCAGGGAACGGACTTCAAGGGGGCGTGCCTTCAGCGCGGCAATGGCCGCGGCTGTGGCCTTCGCGCCGGCAACAGTGGTGGTGTAGGGGATGTTGGAAATCAGGGCCTGCTGGCGAATGGAGCGCGAATCCTCCTGGGCCTTGGCGCCCTCCGTGGTGTTGATCACCAGCTGCACCTCGCCGTTAGCCATGGCATCCACGATGTGGGGCCGCCCTTCGCGCACCTTGTTCACCCGTTTCGCCGGCACGCCGTGCGCCTTCAGATAGGCAGCGGTGCCGCCGGTGGCAATGATGGAAAAGCCCATTTCATGCAACGCCCGCGCCGGCTCAAGCACCTCCGGCTTGTCGGCATCGCGCACGGAGATGAAGACCGTGCCCGAAAGCGGCAGCTTCTGCCCCGCCGCCAGCTGCGCCTTGGCGTAGGCCATGGGAAAATCGGAATCGATGCCCATGACCTCGCCGGTGGAGCGCATCTCCGGCCCCAGCAGCGTATCGACGCCGGGGAAACGGTTGAAGGGAAACACCGCCTCCTTGACGCTGACATGATCCAGCGTCGGCGGTTTTAAGCCGAAGGTGGAAAGCAGCTCTCCGGCCATGACCCGCGCCGCCAGCTTGGCGATGGGCACGCCCGTGGCCTTGGCCACGAAAGGCACCGTGCGCGAGGCGCGGGGGTTCACCTCGAGGATGTAGACGATATCGCCCTTCACCGCATACTGCACGTTCATCAGCCCGCGCACGTCAAGCGCCTGCGCCAGCAGGCGGCTTTGGCGCTCAATTTCGCGAATCACGCTTTCGGGCAAGGCATAGGGCGGCAGCGAACAGGCGGAATCGCCGGAATGAATGCCCGCTTCCTCGATATGCTCCATGATGCCGGCCACATAGACGGTCTCGGCATCGGCAAGCACATCCACGTCCACTTCCGTGGCCCGCACCAGATAGCTGTCGATCAGCACCGGTGAATCGCCGGAGACCACCACCGCCTCGCTGATGTAGCGCTCAAGCTGTTCACGGTCGCGCACGATCTCCATCGCCCGCCCGCCGAGAACATAAGAGGGGCGGATGACCACGGGATAGCCGATCTCCTCGGCGATGCGCACCGCCTCTTCCGCCGAGCGCGCAATGCCGTTGTCCGGCTGCCTTAAACCCAGATCCTTCAGAAGACGCGAGAAACGGTCGCGATCCTCGGCCAGGTCGATGGCATCCGGCGATGTGCCGAGAATGGGAATGCCGGCCTTCTGCAAATCCTGCGAGAGCTTCAGCGGGGTTTGCCCGCCAAACTGCACGATCACGCCCTTGAGCGTGCCGGCCTGTTGCTCCGCATGCAGGATTTCCAGCACGTCCTCCGTGGTCAGCGGCTCGAAGTAGAGACGGTCGGAGGTGTCGAAATCGGTGGAGACCGTCTCCGGATTGCAGTTGACCATGATGGTCTCGTAATCGGCATCCTTCAGGGCGAAGGAGGCATGGCAGCAGCAGTAGTCGAACTCGATGCCCTGACCGATGCGGTTGGGGCCGCCGCCGAGGATGACCACCTTCTCGCGATCGGAGACGAAGGCCTCGTTGCCGTCGGTGAGGCCGGGAATGCCGGTCTCGTAGGTGGAATACATGTATGCGGTGGGCGAGGCGAACTCCGCCGCGCAGGTGTCGATGCGCTTGTAAACAGGACGCACGCCAAGCCGCCAGCGATGGGCGCGCACGTCCTCTTCCCTCAAGCCCGTCAGCTTCGCCAGCCGGGCATCGGAAAAGCCCATGGCCTTCAGCCAGCGCATGTTTTCGGCATCCTCGGGCAGGCCGTGGGCCTTCACGCGCTCTTCCGCCGCCACGATCTCGGCGATGCGCTCAATGAACCAGGGATCGTAACGGGTGATGCGGCAGATGTCCTCCACTGATGCACCCTGGCGCAGGGCCTGCGCCACCTTCAGCAGCCGGTCCGGTGTCGGCACCGAAAGGGCGGCCCGCAGGGCATCGCCATCCCCTTCGGCCAGGCCGGGGATCTCCACCTCATCAAGGCCGGTCAGGCCGGTTTCCAGCCCGCGCAGGGCCTTCTGGAAACTCTCATGGAAGGTGCGGCCAATGGCCATGACCTCGCCGACCGATTTCATGGAGGTGGTCAGCACCGGCTCCGCGCCCGGGAACTTCTCAAAGGCGAAGCGCGGCACCTTGGTGACGACATAATCAATGGTCGGCTCGAAGGATGCAGGGGTTGCGCCCTTGGTGATGTCGTTCTCCAGCTCATCCAGCGTATAGCCGATGGCAAGCTTGGCCGCCACGCGGGCGATGGGAAAGCCCGTGGCCTTCGAGGCCAGGGCGGAAGAGCGCGACACACGCGGATTCATCTCGATGACGACCATGCGGCCGTCCTTCGGGTTGATGGCGAACTGCACGTTGGAGCCGCCCGTCTCCACGCCGATTTCGCGCAACACCGCAATGGCCGCATTGCGCATGCGCTGATATTCCTTGTCGGTCAGCGTCAGCGCCGGCGCCACGGTGATGGAATCGCCAGTGTGCACGCCCATGGGATCGACGTTCTCGATGGAACAGACGATGATGCAGTTGTCGTCCTTGTCGCGGACGACCTCCATCTCGTATTCCTTCCAGCCGATGATCGATTCCTCGATCAGCACCTCGGAGGTGGGCGAGGCCTCAATCCCCTTCAGCACCAGATCATAGAGCTCCTCCAGCGTGTAGGCGATGCCGCCGCCGGTGCCGCCCAGGGTGAAGGAGGGGCGGACGATGGCGGGAAGTCCCGTGACCTGAAAGGCGGCAAAGGTCTGGCGCATGGCCTCAAGGCGGTGCTCCTCGCGGCGGATCCACTCCTTTTCCAGCCATTCGGATTCGAATTCGCGCAAGGCCCGCTCGCGCTCTTCTCCTTCGGGATAGGCTTCGTGGATTTCAGCTACCAGCGCCTCATATTCCTTGCGGAAGCGACGCTTCAGCTCCGAGGTGTTGACAAAGGCGGAGCGCGGCAGATCGAGGCCGATCTTCTCCATGGCCTTGCGGAACAGCTCGCGGTCTTCCGCCTTGTCGATGACATCGGCGCGCGCGCCGATCATCTCCACGCCATAGCGGGCAAGCACGCCGGAGCGCTCCAGGGTCAGCGCGGTGTTCAGCGCCGTCTGCCCGCCCATGGTGGGCAGCAGCGCATCAGGGCGCTCTTTCTCGATGATGCGCTCCACCACCTCGGGCGTGATCGGCTCGATGTAGGTGGCATCGGCCAGCTGCGGATCGGTCATGATGGTGGCGGGGTTGGAGTTGACGAGGATGACGCGATAGCCCTCTTCCTTAAGCGCCTTCACCGCCTGCGTGCCGGAATAGTCGAATTCGCAGGCCTGACCGATGATGATGGGCCCGGCTCCGATGATGAGGATGGATTCGATATCGGTTCTTTTCGGCATGACTGCTCTGCTTGTGTTCGCCCTGCCCAAATTGCCGCCCTCATTACACCACGGCGGGCGGCAGGAAAAGGCCGCGCTTTGTCCGCGGCATGCTTTTTTCGCCTCTCCCCCGTTCTTTTAGCGGCCAGGTCATTTTATGCCATGATGCGCGAGGCTTTCTCACAGCCGATAAGGGCTCATGAAAAAGGGCCGGATCTTTGATCCGACCCTTTGTCGTCTTGGCTCATGCCCCTTCGAATTCCACCAGCGTATGCACCTTCACGCCTTTCTGCCGCAACCGCTCCGCACCGCCGAGATCCGGCAGATCGATGACGAAGGCGGCCGCCACCAGATCGCCGCCGGATTCCCGAATCAGGTCGATGGCGGCGTTGGCCGTGCCGCCGGTGGCGATGAGATCATCCACGAGCAGAACCTTGTCACCCTGGCTGATGGCATCGGCATGCACCTCGATGCGATCCACGCCGTATTCCAGCTCGTAGTCCTTGCCGATCACCTTCCACGGCAGCTTGCCCTTCTTGCGGATGGGCACGAAGCCCTTGCCCAGCTCATGCGCCACCGCCCCGCCAAGGATGAAGCCGCGGGCCTCGATACCGATGACGTAATCGATGTCCTCATTAAGAAACGGCCAGATCAGCTCGTCCACGGCCGCGCGCAGGCCATGGGCGGAGGCAAGCAGCGTGGTGATGTCCCTGAAGATGATGCCCGGTTTCGGATAGTCGGGAATGGAGCGGATGTATTGCTTGATGTCGAAGACCTTGCGGCTGGTGTTCATGGCCGGTCCCCTTGCCCGTAACGCCTCTGGCCTGTGTCTTTAAGCCCAGGCCGCCGCATAAGACAAGCGTTCTTTTGGGCGTCAGGAAAAGAAGGCGGGAAAGGTTTGCGGGAGAGAGCACAAAGCGGCGGTGACAGCGACATTGCGGCTTTCTATCTTGAACCCGGGGGAATGCCGTATGGAGCGGAAAAAGACAGGGAACGGGACATGTGCGGGCTGTATCGACTGACTATCGCGCCGGAGGCGATGAAGGCGGCCTTTTCGCTGGCGGAGGGGCCGGAGCTGGCCAATTGCTGTCCGCGGGCGCTGGTGCGCCCGGGTGAGCCGGCGCCCATCATCCGTCGCGAGGAGGATGGCGCTTATCATCTGCGCTTCGCCCTGTGGGGGTTCGTGCCGCACTGGATGAAGGAATGGCCCAAGCAGCGCCCCATCAACGCCCGCGCCGAATCGCTTTTGGAACGGCCCTATTTCCGTTCCGCCGTGCGTCATCATCGCTGTCTGTTTCCGGCCGACGGCTTTCATGAATGGACGGGCCAGCCCGGGCACAAGCACGCCATTCTTTTTACGCTGCCCGATGAGCGTCCCTTCGCCATGGCCGGGCTGTGGTCGCGCTGGATGGGTGCGGACGGCAGCGAGATGGAAACCTGCGTGATCATCACGGTGGATGCCAATGCCGATGTGCGCCCGGTGCATCCGCGCATGCCGGCCATTTTCCTCAATGAGGCGGACAGGGCCGCCTGGCTCGATCCCGCCTGCCCGGCGGAAGAAGCCGTGCGCCTGTTAAAACCCGCTCCGGACGGCACCTTCTCAGGCCATGATGTCGGCCATCCCTTGAAACGCCCGCCTGAGCAGCCGCGCCTGCTCTAGGTGGCGCTGGCCGGTTATTGGCAGAGGATTGCGTTCACAGCGTGAAGTCCTCGCCGAGATAATAGCGGCGCACTTCCTCGTGTGCGACGATCTCCTGCGGCGTGCCTTCCGTCAGCACACGCCCGTCATGGATGATGAGGGCGCGGTCGATGAGGCTGAGGGTTTCGCGCACGTTGTGATCCGTAATAAGCACCCCGATTCCCCGATCGGTAAGCTTTCGCACCAGCTTGCGGATATCATTAATGGCAATGGGATCGATGCCCGCGAAAGGCTCGTCGAGGAGCATGTATCGGGGATCGGCGGCAAGAGCGCGGGCGATTTCCACGCGGCGACGTTCTCCGCCAGATAGCGCCACAGCCGGCGAATGCCTAAGGTGCGTAATCTGGAACTCATCCAACAACTCACTCAAGCGTTCCTCGCGCGCCTTCCTGTCGCGGATACGCAGCTCCAGAATGGCGCGGATGTTGTCCTCAACCGAGAGGCCGCGAAAGATGGAGGCCTCCTGCGGCAGATAGCCGATGCCCCGCCGCGCCCGCCGATACATGGGCAGCAGGGTGACATCGCGGCCATCCAGCGTGATCGTGCCCTGATCGGCGGCGATCAGCCCGGTGATCATGTAGAACACCGTGGTCTTGCCGGCCCCATTGGGGCCCAAAAGGCCCACGGCCTCGCCACGGCGAACGGAAAGCGACACGCCCTTCACCACCGGCCGCCGCCGGTACACCTTCACCAGCCTTTCGGCCCGGATTCCCTGCTGTAAATCGGCCCGTGCCTCCTTCGAGGCCGTCGCGGCGCTGGGCATGTCCATGGGCGTCGTTCCGTTCATGAGCTAGAGTGATGTGTCAACCTTAACAGGCGGTGAATGACCAGCGAATGAATGCACTGCATGCGCTCGCGAATATGCGGCAAACCTCACACGAACGCATCGTTCCCGCTCGACAAGTCTGCGAGCGCCCCCCATATTTGCCATCATTCGCTGAAAATGCCGCGCACCCGCCCCTTGCCCGGCGCTTCCATGCGCGACACGCCGGTCTTGAGATTGGCAAACAGCTTGGTGCCGCGCACCGTGGCCGTCTTTGTCTTCACCGTGACGTTGCCCGTGACCCACAAAAGATCCTTCTTCACGTCCATACGGGCCTGATCGCCGGTGATGGTCTGATCCGGATCGACAATCTTGACATGCCCGGTGGCCACGAAGTCGGTCACTTCCGTTTTCTCTCCCCCGTCTTCTTTCGGCACTTTCTTGTAGTGCACCACCATCTTGTCGGCATAGAGCGTGGAATTGCCCCGCGTGGCCTTCACATTGCCGATGAAGATCGCGGTGTTCTTCTCGTCCTGGATTTCCATGCTGTCAGCCTCGATATCCACCTTTCGGGCCTTCTTGGCCTCCTGCATGGGCTTGGTGTTGACCACCTGTGGCTGCGCCATGACCGGCGTCATGGTCGGGGCAAGAAAGGCTGCGGCCATGACGGCAAGCAGCGGCGGAAAGATGGACTTGGCGGACATCGGTTCACTCCCGGGCGTTGGCTTTGTCCTCTCTTGCCGGCCTGCCCCCTGTTGCGTCCGTGGTTCCACCGGCCGGCGTTTCGCTGCGAAAGGTAGCGTAAACCCGCCCGCCGAAAAAGACATGATCGGAATTGCGGGCGGTGCGCATGCTGCGGGCGCGGATTTCGCCATCCTTGAGAACAACGCGCACCGGTCCCGGCACGGTGAAGATCTTGTCGGGGATGTGCACGCGGGCGCGCTGCGTATAGAGGTCATAGCGGCCCTGTGAGCTGACATGCACGTTGTCGATGAGCGTGGCGATCTCGGTTTCGGTATCGTATTCTCCGCGATCGGAGGAGAAGCGGATGATTTCGCCGTTGCGCTTGGTCAGCGTGCCCCGGACGTTGCGCAATCTGATGCGGTTTCTTTCCTGCTCCTTGCGCTCCGACATCTGTGCGATGATGGTGAAGGGCAGGCCTTCGTCATCCAGGCCGGAAATGCGCGTATTGCGCACCACGATGGTGCCATCATCGGTGACCGTTACCTCGATTTTCGGCGGTTCGCGGCGTTTGGGCGCAATCAGGCCCGATGACCAGAGAAACAGCGCGATCAGGCCCAGAGCCGAAAACAGAAACAGAAGGGATACCCAGAAAGCGAGCGGCCGGCGGCGCCGTTCCCGACGCAGATAGTCCTGTGGTGCAACCGGTTCGGTTTGCGCCGCGTTCCTCTCCTCGGCCTTGTTCACCACGGCACGATCAACTCCCTGACCCCGCTAAACGGCTTCAAACGTGAAATGTAACAAAATCGCAGGTTCAGTCCTTGCGCGCCTCTTCGGCCTTCGCTGGCGGAGAGGATTCCTTCTCAGCGCCCTCCGCCTCCTTCGCCTCGTCTGCGGAAGATCTGGCCTCGGCCTTATCTTCCTGCATGTCAGCCCCGGATGCGCTCTCGGCAGCTTCGCCATCTTTTGGGGCGTTTTCTTTTTCATATTCTGCCGTTGCGGCCGTTTCGGCGCTTTCCGTGGCATCGCTTTCAGCCGGCTCTTCCGGCTTTGTTTCGCCGACCTCTTCGGCCGGCAATTCTTCCGCCCGGGTCTCCACCAGCGCCGGCTGATGGGTGAACAGCCGCACCAGCCGCGAAATCACCGCACGCATCTCATGCCGCGGCACCACGGCATCGACCATGCCATGCTCGAGCAGATATTCGGCGCGCTGAAAGCCCTCGGGCAGCTTTTCCCGGATGGTCTGCTCGATCACGCGCGGACCGGCAAAGCCGATGAGCGCGCCCGGCTCGGCCAGATGCACATCGCCCAACATGGCATACGATGCGGTGACACCGCCGGTGGTGGGATGGGTGAGCACCACGATGTAGGGCAGGCCTGCTTCCTTCAGCTCCTGCACGGCGATGGTGGTGCGCGGCATCTGCATCAGGGAGAGAATGCCTTCCTGCATGCGCGCGCCGCCTGAGGAAACGAAGAAGATGAAGGGACAGCGCCGCTTCACCGCCTCGCGCATGGCGCGGATGATGGCCTCGCCTGCGGCCATGCCCAGCGAGCCGCCCATGAACTCGAAGTCCTGCACGGCAATCACCACCCGCACGCCATCCAGCCAGCCGACACCGGCGAGAATGGCATCATCCCGCCCGGTCTTGGCCCGCGCCGCCTTCAGGCGGTCCACATATTTCTTCTGATCGCGGAACTTCAGCGGATCCTGCGGCACCTCGGGAAGCGGGATTGCTTCATATTCGCCATCGTCGAACATGTGGCGCAGGCGCTCTGTTGCAGGCATGCGCATGTGATAGCCGGATTCCGGCACCACCCACAAATTGGCCTGCAGATCCTTGTAAAAGACCATCTTGCCCGTCTGTGGGCATTTCACCCACATGTTCTCGGGCATTTCGCGCTTTTTGCCGAGAAAGCTGCGGATCCTCGGGCGGACGAAATTCTTGATCCAGTTCATGGCGAGGCTCTGCCTCCCTGTTGCCCCCGTTGATGTCGTTCATGCGCAAAGAGCCTTTTTCGACGGCCGGCTGGCTTAAATGGCCCTGATGCGGCACTTCATGGCCTGTTCCTTGACCAACCACCGGCCCGGGCCTGTGCATGCACGGGGCTTTTGGCCCCTTTGTGCTTTCTTAAGCCACTCACTGGCGCGCGGCGCGCACGCCCTCCGCCAGCGCCGAGACGAGATCGAGCACGGCAGAAACCGTGCCATCCGTGGCCCGTCCCTGATCATCCAGGCTGTCGCGCACGGCGTTCACCAGCGCCGATCCCACCACCACGCCATCGGCCACCTCGGCGATGGCCCGCGCCTGCTGCGGTGTTTTTACACCAAAGCCCACGGCGATGGGCAGGTCCGTGGCCGTGCGGATGTACGCAAGCGCATCGCGCACGGCATCGACATCCGGCTCGCGGGTGCCGGTCACGCCCGTGACCGAGACGTAATAGAGAAAGCCGCTGGCGTTGTTGAGCACCTTGGGCAGGCGGGCCGCATCCGTCGTCGGCGTGGCCAGGCGGATGAAATTGATCCCCGCCTCAAGCGCCGGCAGGCACAGCTCTTCGTCCTCTTCCGGCGGCAGGTCGACAACGATGAGACCATCCACGCCCGCCTCCCTGGCTTCGGCGAGGAAGCGCGCGTTGCCGTAAACATAGATGGGATTGTAATAGCCCATGAGCACGATGGGCGTTTCCGCATCCGTTTCGCGAAAGCGGCGCACCATTTCCAGGGTGCGCGGCAGGGTCTGCCCCGCCGCCAGCGCCCGCTGCGAGGCGAGCTGAATGGCCGGGCCATCGGCCATGGGGTCGGTGAAGGGCATGCCCAGTTCGATGATGTCCGCCCCCGCCTGCGGCAGGCGCCTTAAGATTTCAAGAGAGGTCTCGAAATCGGGATCGCCGGCGGTGATGAAGGTGACCAGCGCCGCACGGTTCTGTTCCTTCAGGGCGGCGAAGCGCGCCGCGATGCGCCCCGTCTCGCTCACAGCTCCACTCCCAGATGCTTGGCCACGGTGAAGATGTCCTTATCTCCCCGCCCGCACATGTTCATGATGATGATCTGATCCTTGTCCATCTCCGGCGCCAGCTTCATCACGTGCGCAAGGGCATGCGCCGGCTCCAGCGCCGGAATGATGCCTTCCAGACGCGAGCAGACCTGAAAGGCCTCCAGCGCTTCCTCGTCCGTGGCCGCCACATAGTTCACCCGGCCCACCTCATGCAGCCAGGCATGCTCCGGCCCGATGCCGGGATAATCAAGCCCGGCGGAGATGGAATGCGCCTCCTTGATCTGCCCGTCCTCATCCATGAGCAGATAGGTGCGGTTGCCGTGCAGCACGCCCGGCTTACCGCCGCTGATCGAGGCGGCATGCAGGCCCGTTTCCAGCCCCTTGCCGGCGGCTTCCACGCCATACATGGCCACATCCGTGTCATCGAGGAAGGGATAGAACAGCCCCATGGCGTTGGAGCCGCCGCCGATGGCCGCCACCAGCGCATCCGGCAGGCGCCCTTCCTTTTCCAGGATCTGGGCCCTGGCCTCGCGGCCGATCACTGCCTGAAAATCCCGCACCATCATGGGATAGGGGTGCGGCCCCGCCACGGTGCCGATGCAGTAGAAGGTGTTCTCCACATTCGCCACCCAGTCGCGCAGCGCTTCGTTCAGCGCATCCTTCAGCGTGCGCGAACCGGAGGAAACGGGCACGACCTCAGCCCCCAAAAGCTTCATGCGAAAGACATTGGGCTGCTGGCGCTCCACATCCACCTCGCCCATGTAAACGACGCATTCAAGGCCGAAGCGGGCACAGGCCGTTGCCGTGGCCACGCCGTGCTGACCGGCGCCGGTCTCGGCGATGATGCGCGTCTTGCCCATGCGCCGTGCCAGCAGGATCTGCCCGAGAACGTTGTTGATCTTGTGCGCGCCGGTGTGATTGAGCTCATCGCGCTTGAAGTAGATCTTCGCCCCGCCCAGATGTTCGGTTAAGCGCTCGGCAAAATAAAGCGGCGAGGGGCGACCCACATAATCCCGCAGAAATGCCTCCATTTCCGCATGAAAGGCGGGATCGTTCCTGGCCTCCTCATAGGCGGCCTCCAGCTCGAGAACGAGCGGCATTAACGTCTCGGCCACGAAACGGCCGCCATGAATGCCGAACCGGCCATGTTCATCCGGCCCGCTGCGGAAGGAGTTGGGCGTGCTTTCGCTCATGTCGTGCCTGACCGTTGAGAATCTCGCCTTGCGCCGTGTTCACCATGTCCGGGCCCGCGTGTCAATGAACCCGTGCCGCTTTCGGCGCATCCTGCCAACAGCTATATACCCCTTCGCCATGCTTTCACCAGTGACAACGCACCTGGCTCATCTCGTCCTTACGTTTTTTCAACGGCGGTTCTCGCTTCCTTTTCCGTAAAAATGATGAGCTGATCAGGCGCGGTTGAACTTAAATGAACGCGATGAGAAGAAAACATCAGGCCGGTTCGCGGCGCACCTGTTGTCTTTGGCGGCCAAGCCCGGTGCCGGTGAGGGTCATGACGTCACCGTCCTTCAGATAGACGGGCGGCGTGCGTCCGTGGCCGACGCCGGCCGGGGTGCCGGTGGCGATGATATCGCCGGGCATCAGCGTGAAATGGCGGGAAAGGTAGGAGACTAGCTCCGCAACGGAAAAGAACATGTCCGCCGTCGTGCCCTTTTGCATCACCTGGTCATTCACCCGCAGTTCAAGGTCGATCGCCTGCGGATCAGGCAGCTCATCGCGGGTGACCAGCCACGGCCCCACCGGCCCGAAGGTGTCGAAGGACTTGCCTTTCACCCACTGGCCGGTGCCCTCAAGCTGCACGGCGCGCTCGGAAATGTCGTTGACCAGGCAATAGCCGGCGACGTGATCGAGCGCATCCGCCTCGGGGACGTTCTTGCACACCCGCCCGATGATCACGCCAAGCTCCACCTCCCAGTCGGCCTTGCGGGCGAAGGCGGGCAGGATCACGTCATCATCCGGACCGATGATGCAGCTGACATGCTTGGTGAAAACCACAGGCTCGGCTGGCTTTTCCATGCCCACTTCCGCGGCGTGATCGGCATAATTGAGGCCGATGCCGATGAATTTCTGCGGCGCCCGCACCGGCGGGCCGAACCGCGGCGTTCCCTCCACCGGCGGCAGATCGGCGATATTCAGCCCCGCGATCGTCTCCAGACAGCTGGCGGCGAGCGTCTCAGGCGTGATATCCTCGATGATATGGGAGATGTCATAGACCTTGCTGGCGGCATCGACGATGCCCGGCCGTTCCGCCCCCGCTTCGCCATAGCGCACGATTTTCATGGTTGCAGTCTCTCCATTCTCGCACATTACACGACACATGCATCGTCATACCGGCGAAAGCCGGTATCTAAAGCCACAAACGCATGAATTTGCGGCTTAAGACCTAAGGCTTTCGCCGGGGTGACGGGGAAGGTGGCAACGTTGTGTCGTGTAGTGTGCCCTCCTCGATTTTTGCCGCGCCGCAAAGGAGTTTGAAATTTCAACAAAAATTCGTTTTCCGCTCCCATCCGTTCAGGCCTCCTTGATCAGGAAAATGTGCAGGATGGCGGGGCCATGGGCGCCGAGCACGAGCGTTTGTTCAATGTCGGCGGTGCGTGACGGGCCGGTGATCCAGTGCACGCTGCGCGGCATGTCTTTCGGCCCCAGGCGGGTGCGCAGCAGATCCCAGCTGTCATCAAGCCCGGGCCGAATGGCCGAAACCGGCACCGCCGCCAGGAGCACTCGCGGCAACAGCATCAGCGTGGGCGGTGCCGTCTTTCCGGAAAGCGTAAGCAGGCTGCCGGTTTCGGCAATGGCCGCCTCCGGCAGGATCAGGCCTGCGCCTTTTGCGCTCTCCGCACACGGCGGCAAGGAGGGATCAAGATCAATCCCCGCCTCGTCCCACGCCAGCTCAGTGAATCGTGAAGAGAGCACATGCAGCGGCCCTTCTTCCCCGTGCCTTTTCAAGGCGAGCGCCACCGCATCCGGCAGAGTGTTGAAAGACGGCACCGTCTCCACGATGGCGCCGGCCGCCTCCGCCTCTTCGCTGAAGCGCAAGGCCAGACGTTCCGGCGCATCGGGCCGGGCCCTCTCAGGCTGCGGTCCGCGCGGATGGTTGCGCAGGCGCGCTTCAAGCGTCTCGTAAGCGGCCTTCCCCGCGCGTGCCTTTTTCCCGCCCTCTTTTGTGCAAGGAGCTTCTGTCAGGGATGTATGAGCTTCCTTGCCCGGTGCCTTTCCGCGCTGATCGGGCCAGACATCCTCATGCGGCTGCGCAAGAAACGGTGGTGCGTCCGGCGCCGGCAAATCTCGCACGCTGAACCAGCCGCCCAGCCCCGGCAGGGGGCGGGTGATGAAATGTGTCTTTCCGGCAAGAAAGCGCAGCATGCCGTTGCCAAGCCGGGAAAGGCGCCGATAGAGCCGAGGCCGCTGTGCCAGCCGGGCCCAGAGTTTCAGCCCCAGCCGCTGCATGGCGGACCCGTGCCCGGCCTTGAAAGCCCGCATGCGCCAGCGGCGGATGAGATCGGGCAGGGGGATGCGCACCGGACACACCTCCGCACACCGCCCGCACATGGTGCAGGCATCGGCCAGATCATGCATTTTTTCCAGGCCATGCAGGGCCGGCTGCAGCACCTCGCCCATCGGCCCGGGATACACATCACCATAGGCATGACCGCCGGTCACCTGAAACACCGGGCAGTGATTGAGGCACGCCCCGCAGCGGATGCAGGCGAGAATGTCGGCAAACGGCCCCTGCCGCACATCCTTGCGCCCGTTATCCAGCAGCACGATGTGCATCTCCTCCGGCCCGTCCGCATCGGCATCCCGCTTCGGCCCGGTGAAGAAGCTGGTATAGGTGGTTATCTCCTGCCCGGTGGCCGAGCGCGCCAGCAGGCGCAACAGCGCGGTGGCATCCTCGCGCGTGGGCACCACCTTCTCGATGCTGGCAAGCACGATGTGCAGGCGGGGCAGGGTGGCGCAAAGATCGCCGTTGCCCTCATTGGTCACCAGCACAACCGTGCCCGTTTCCGCAATGAGGATGTTGGCGCCGGTGATGCCGGCATCAGCCGTGCAGAAGACCTCGCGCAGAACCTTGCGCGCCTCGCTGACGAAATCCTCCTGGCTGCTCAAGGTCCGTTCGGGTGGGAGCTGTTCATGGGCCTTGCGGAAAGCGGGCTCGATATCGGCACGGGTCAGATGAATGGCGGGCGCCACGATATGGCTTGGTGCCTCCTTGCGCAGCTGGATGATGTATTCGCCAAGGTCGGTTTCGGTCACCGTCATGCCCGCTTGCTGTAGGGCGGCATTAAGCCCGATCTCCTCGGAGATCATGGACTTGCCCTTCGCCACCCACCGCACACCCCGTTCGGCAAGAAGGGCTTGAATGCGCGCGCAGGCTTCTGCCGCATCCGCAACCCGGTGCACATGGCAGCCGGCCGCTTCCGCCTGCCTGATGAAGCGCTCAAGAAGCACATCGAGATCGGCAATGGCCCGCCGCTTCAGGGCGGCGGCATACTGGCGCAGATCCTCGAATTCCGGCAGACGCGCAAGCGCCTTCGCCCGCTTGGCGATGAAGCCGCGCGGCACATTGGCCAAGGCCCTTTGCAGCTGCGCATCCGTCAGCGCCCGCACCGCCCGCGCCCGGAATGTCGCCGGTGCTGCCGTGGCCGCATCCGCCTTTTTCCTTGCCGTTGTCTCGTTCATGATCCGGCCTCGTTGGCGATCCGGGTGGGCTTGCAGAAGACAGGCGCGAATCCCGCCAGGATCTCGGCAACGTGCATGACCGCAACCTCCATGCCGCGCCTGTGCATGCGCCCGGCCAGATGCAGCAGGCAGCCCATGTCCACGCCGGTGAGAATTCGGGCCTTGCTCTGCATGATGGTTTCGATGCGCCGGTCGGCCAGCGCCGCGGATACTTCCGGCAGCTTCACCGAAAACAGCCCGCCAAAGCCGCAGCAGGTTTCCGGATCATCAAGCGCCACAGCCTCAAGCCCCGCCACCTGATCCAGCAGCGCCCACACAGGCGTGCGCCCGCGGATTTCGCGCAAGAGCGCACAGGATTCATGCACCGCCACCGGGCCAAATTTCCAGCGCCCGGCAAGCGGCGGTACGCCATGGCGATGCAGAAACTCGCACAGCTCAAAGGTTCGCGCCGCCAGCGTACAGGCGGCCTCATGCTCGGCGGAACCTTCGGGAAACAGCGAGGGATAATGCACACGGATCATCCCGGCGCAGGAGGCAGAGGGCACAACCACTGCATCAAAAGCGGAGAGCATCTTGATCGCCTGTATTGCCAGCGCCCGTGCTGCCGCCGCATCGCCGCCGTTATAGGCCGGCTGGCCGCAACAGGTCTGCCTTTCAGGCACCGAGACACGAAAGCCCGCCGCGCGCAGAAGCTTCAGCGCCGCCTGCGGCACGGAAGGGCGCATCACATCGGCCAGACACGTGGCAAACAGGGCGATGGTGCGGGGGCGTTCGGAAGAGTCCGTCATGAAAGGTGTCCGAAAGGCTCTCAGTCTGGCAGGGGATTCAGGGCATCTTTGGCTTTTACGCGCACATGTATGCGCTTGTGTGTAGAGCCTGCCGATGGCCGCTTCGTCAAGCATGCAAAGGTCGCGTTTTCCTGATCGGGAAGGCCAAGGCACGAAAAAGGGAAGACATGGGCCCATGGAGAGGTGAAGGCGCCGTGCCTGCGACAGCCCGTCATGGCCATATCCCTTGACCACTCCGGGAAGCGATTGTTACTTCAAGAAAAAGAACCTATAACCCTCGCCACAACCAGCGGGAGGGGGCCATGACGAACAACGTTTTCACGCGCATCGATCAACGCAAGATCTCTTCCGAGGTGGCGCGCCAGATCGAGGAGCTCATTCTGGAGGGCACGCTGCGCCCGGGCGATCGTCTGCCCGGCGAGCGTGACCTGGCCGAGGCCATGGACGTTTCGCGCCCCACGGTGCGCGAGGCCATCGAGGATCTCAAGAACCGCGGCCTTTTGCGCACGCAGCACGGCGGCGGCACCTTTGTTGCCGATATCATGGGCTCCATGTTCTCACGGCCCATGGTGGAGCTGTTCGCCCGTCATCCCCGCGCCACCTTCGATTTCATCGAATACCGCGGCGAGATCGAGGCCATTGCCGCCGGCTGGGCCGCCGCGCGCGCCACGGAGACCGACCGCGAGATCTTGACCCGCATCATCAACGACATGGAGCGCGCCGCCCGCGAGGAGGACACGGAGCTGGAGGCGAAGCTGGATGTGGATCTGCACATGGCCATTGCCGATGCCTCGCACAATCTCATGCTGATTCAGACCATCCGCTCCATCTTCTCCATGCTGGCGGAAGGCGTGTTCTACAACCGTGAGCTGGCGGTGAAATACGGTGCCCGCGGCATGGTGCTCTATGAGAAGCACAAGCGCCTCTATGATGCGGTGATGTCCGGCGATCCCGAATGGGCCGCCCGCGAGGCCCGCGGCCACATGGAATACATGGCCGGGGTCATGCGCGAGGCGCAGATGGCCGAAAAGCGCGAAAAGGAGGCGCGCCGCCGCCTGGAGCTCATGCGCGATTCCCGCAGCCGCCGCCGCCGCTGACCCCCGCCGGCGCCATTAATTATTGATCCTCCATCACGGCCGCCAGCCGTAGAGCCAGCGCATGGCGCGCAGGCCGGCGGTGCCGGAGCGGGCGCGGATGAACAGATCCCGTGCCAAAGAAAGCGGCGGGCCGGCATGATAGATCCGGCCCAGTGCGTGCGAGCGCTTCACGATCCGTGCGGTGCGCGGCTGGCGCGTGGCCTCATAGGCGCGCAGGGCGCTGATGATCTCTTCATCGCTCGCCTCCCTTTCGCGGCTGCGAATGGCGGCGAGCTTGCGGCCCAGGATCACGGCATCCTCCAGCGCCATCACCGCGCCCGAGGCGAGATAGGGCAGGGTGGGATGCGCCGCATCGCCGATCAGCGTCACCCGGCCCTTCCCCCAGGTGTTCACCGGCTCCCGGTCCGCGCCCGCCCAGCGCAGCCATTGCCGGGGCAGGGAGAGCACCTTTTCAAGCGCCGGCGCCACATCCTTGAATACCCTGCGCAGAATGGCGCCGTCGGACGGCTCGCTCCAGCCCTCCGATTCCCAGGATTCATTGACGGCAGCGACAATGTTGAATTTCTCACCCGCCGCCACCGGATAGTGCACCACATGCCCGCCCTCATGCAGCCACAGGTGCACGGATGAAAGATCCACCCCCTCCGGCACCGCATCGATATCCACCAGCGCCCGGTAAAGAACATGCCCGGCGAACTGGGGCGGCCCGTCGTGCAAAAGCCCTTCGCGCACCCGGGATCGGATGCCGTCGGCGCCAATGAGAAAGTCGCCCGTGAGCGTCTGATGCTTTTCGGCGCCCTCAGCGTCCGTCTCTTCCCGTTCGATATCCACGCGCACGCCGTTGTCATCCTGGGCAAAGCCCGTCACCCGCCGGCCCGTGTGAATGCGGATCAGCGGCCGTTGCGTGGCTTCCACAAACAGCGCATCAAGCAGATCGGCCCGGTGCACCACCTGATAGGTCCCGTCAAACATCCGCTGAAACGGCTCGTTCAGCGGCAGCTCGGCCAGTGCCCCGCCTTTTGCCCGTAAGATTCGGATGGCCCTGGGAAACACCACCCGCGGCCGCAAAAGATCCCACACGCCCAGGCCCTCAAGCGCCCGGCGGCCATTGGGACCGATCTGAATGCCGGCGCCGATCTCCTCGATGATCGGCGCCTGTTCCAGAACCGTGACCTTGTGCCCCTGATGCGCGCAGGCGAGCGCCGCCGCCAGACCGGCAATGCCTCCGCCTGCCACGATGAAATGGGCCATGATCGCTGTTCCTTTCCGTTCGATGCAAGGACGAAAGATGCCCGCAAAGAGGTGAAAAGATCCGCTTACCCGCGGATCGCAAAGCGGCGGTGCGCGGCAAACGGCAGAATGTCTACAGCATGCATGAGTCTTGCGGCATGAGAAAGGTCAAATTCCCCGCCATTCCTGCGCCGGCGGGATGAGCCCCTTTCTTTCTGAACAAACGTATTCCGGCGCCGGTCACGGATTCTTCAGCCCGAAGAAGGGGCGCAGGCGCACGCCGATGGCCGTGCCCATCAGGCCGAAGACCACCCATTGCCAGCCGTGCAGGGAGCCGGAAATGATGCCGGAGAAATAGGCGCCGACATTGCAGCCGAAGGCAATGCGCGCGCCATAGCCCATGAGCAGCCCGCCGATGGCCGCGCCCAGAGCCCCGCGCCAGCCCACCCAGACCGGCCTGGAGAAGCCGCCGGCCAGCGCCGTGGCCAGGGCGGCGCCGATGATGATGCCGAGGTTGCTCAGCGAGGTGTCCTCCGCCAGCCAGGAATTGGCAAGCGCCCATTTGGGATAGGGCCAGGTCCAGAACGGCACTTGTGAAAGATCATAGCCCAGCGCCTGCACGATCTTGCCGCCCCAGAGGGTGTAGCCGAAGGAGATCGTCCACATGTGCCCGGTCACCGCCAGCACTGCGAAATTGAGCACCGCCAGCAAAAACCCGCCGGCCATCCAGCTCCAGGGCCCGCTTAAGATACGGCGCCAGGTCAGCGACGGCCGTTCCGCTTTTGCGGGGGAGGCGTTTGCGGAAGAAGTGATGGTGCAGCGGCGCTCAAGCGCCAGGGTGGCGATGAATATGGCGGCGAAGATCGAAAGCTGCAGCACAAGCGTCGCCCAAAGACCAAGCTTGTGCACGAGCGAGATTCCGCCCAGGTTCGGCATGCCATACCAGAAGGGCAGGTCGGCCGAGCCCCAGAGCGAACCGATGAGGAAGAACACCAGCGTGATCATCATGCGCGTGGAGCCGCCGCCGAGGGCATAGAGCGTGCCGGAGGCGCAGCCGTTGGCCAGTTGCATGGCCAGGCCGAACATGAAGGCGCCCACCGCCACCGAAACCCCGGCCGGTGCGATTGCGCCTGCCACCTTGTGCCCGAGGATCTGCCCCTGTGCGAGAACGGGCAGAACGAGAAGGCTGCCCACCGCCAGCATCACCATTTGCGCCCGAATGCCGGAACCGTCCAGCGCCACGAGAAAGCGCCGCCAGTGCGTGGTGAAGCCATAGGAAGCCTGCATCAGCACAAGGCCGAGAAGAAGGCCAAGGCCGAACACGAGCGCCTTCTTGCCGGAGACAGTCCAGGCAATCCAGCCGGAAAGCCCCGCGGCGAAGATCAGCACGATGATCACATGAAGCCAGTTGGGCCGTCGCATCACGCCCTCCCACAGTATCCCCTCACACGATCGGAACGGCTCTTCCACCACCTTCAGGAAAGGATAGGAAGCCCGCCCAAGCCATGCAATGCTCGCTCACTCAAAAAGATGACACATCCCTCCACATGCCGCATGCACCCAGGCATCTTCCCGATCGTCTGCCGGCTAAGGGTTTGCCGTTGCGGCAAGGCATGTTACGGTTTGTTAACCATGATGACTCACACTTCCCCTGTGGGTTGGGGGGCAACCCGAAGAAGCCTCCTCGGACGTGCATGATACGGGGAGAGAGTGTCATGGCGAGCATTGTCCGTTTTCCGCCGCGATCGGCGCGACTCGGAAAACCGAGACAGCAGGCCGCGGAGAAAGAGGCGGAGATCATCCTCTTTCCGGGCGTGCGCTACGAGTATCTCGACGCGGACGACCAGGGCGGAAAGGACGCCACCGAGGCCCGGGAACACGGCTGAGCCTTAAAACTGGCGCAGCCCGCCCGCGTGGTGTGATCACACTTGCGGGTCTGCGAAAGGCCAAGGGGCTTTTTGCGCGCCGTGTGCCCTTCAGCGGGCCTGCAATGCCATGTCCGCCTGAAGAGATGGCAAATCCCGCCGTAAACCCGTTCACCGGCGCCAGTCACAGGACAGACAACCCATTTCGCCATCATTTCCTGTCTTGTAACCGAAAGGGAAGCGGCCTTCCGGGATCAGAGAATGGCAAGCACATTCTCGGGCGGGCGGCCGATGGCGGCCTTGCCATTGGCGATGACAATGGGCCGCTCGATCATGCGCGGATGCTTCACCATCGCCTCAATCAGCGCATCGTCGGAAAGCGTGGGATCATCCAGCCCCAATTCCTTATATTCCTTCTCCTTGCGGCGCATCAGCTCCCGCGGTGAGGACAGCCCGAGCAGACGCACGATCTCGCGCAATTCCTCAGCCGAAGGCGGTGTCTCCAGATATTTCACGATCCTGGGCTCAATGCCCTTCTCCTGCAAAAGCTTGAGGGTGGCGCGGGACTTTGAGCACCGCGGATTGTGATAGATGGTAACGCTCATGGCCGCAAATCCCGGAAGAAGTGTGTTTCGCAATCTTTCTTGAGAACGGTTTGCAATGTGTGCACCCTAGCGCCTGCGCCCGCTCCGTCAAGAGCTTCGTACGGATATTTCACGCTGCGCCCATTCGGCCATGCCGCTTCCGGTAATCTCGGTGATGCTGGAAAGCCCTTCCCGTGCGCAGCGTTCCGCGAGATCGGAGAGGATTCGCGGCACGATCTCGGGCCCCTGCCAGATGAAGCCCGTGTAGATCTGCACAAGATCGGCACCGGCCCGCATCTTTTCCCATACATCCTCGGCCGAGCTAACCCCGCCGACGCCAATGAGGGCGAGCCTGCGGCCCGCCAGTTTGCGCACGCGGGCGAGAAGCCGGGTGGAGGGGACAAAGAGCGGTCGGCCGGAAAGCCCACCGGTCTCGCCCTTGTGAGGCGACTGCAAGGAAGCGGGCCGCGCGATGGTGGTGTTGGAAACGATCATGCCGGCCGCACCGCCCTGAATACAGGCGGCCACAATCGGCTCGATGTCCGCATCGTGCAGATCCGGCGCGATCTTCACGAAGACGGGCACGCGCCGCCCTGCCGCATCCATGGCCTGCATCACCGCCGCCAGCAGACGGGCCAGTTCGGTGGTGGACTGCAGGTTGCGCAGCCCCGGCGTGTTGGGAGAGGAGATGTTGATGGCCAGATAATCGGCAACCGGGGCCATGCAGCGGGCGCCATGGGCATAGTCGGCCACGCGGTCAAGCGAGCGCTTGTTGGCGCCGATGTTGACGCCAAGCACGCCGCGCCCGCCATACCCCCGCCGGCGCCAGGCGAGAATGCGCTTGCGCGCCGCCACCAGCCCCTCATTGTTGAAGCCCATGCGGTTGATCAGGGCCTCATCCGCACGCAGGCGAAAGATGCGCGGCTGCGGATTGCCGGCCTGAGCCAGGGGCGTGAGCGTGCCCACCTCCACATGACCAAAGCCTATGGCAAAAAGGGCGGGAAAGGCGCGCGCATCCTTGTCAAACCCCGCGGCCATGCCCAGCGGGTTGGCAAAACGCAAACCCGCCACCGAAACCTCAAGCCGCGGATCCTCAACCTTCGGCAATTGCGGAAAAAGGCCAAGCTCAAGCGCCCGCACCGCCAGATGATGCGCGGTTTCCGGCGGCACCGGGCCGGTGAGCAGCCGTGTGACCAGCGTGGACAGAGACATGAAACGGACCTGATGAGAGATCATTCAAAACCCAAAATCGCCGGCACCATTCCATCAATCCCCCGACAGCGCAAGCACTCCGGGCATGCATGCAAAAGGATATGCGCCATGCAGGCACGATGAAAAGGCATGGCCTTGTCACGACATCCCGAACCGTGATCAAGCGACCATGGGGCCAGGAGGATCTAGCGCCGGTCCTGAAAAGCGGCGCGCAGGGTGTTTTCGTCAAGATAGTCAAGCTCGCCGCCCACGGGCATGCCCTGGGCCGGGCGGGTGAGTTTCACATCCGGCAGGGCCGCGCGCAGGGCATCGGCGATGTAATGCGCAGTGGTCTGTCCTTCCACCGTGGCCGGCAGGGCAAGAATCACCTCCTTCACCGCCAGGCGCCGCGCCCGCTCCAGAAGGGTGGGAATGCCGAGATCTTCCGGTGTTGTGCCGTCAATGGGCGAAAGCACCCCGCCGAGGACGTGATAGAGCCCACTGTGGACACCGGCGCGCTCCAGCGCCCACAGATCGGCCACATCCGCCACCACACACAGCACATCCTGCGCCCGCCGCGGATCGGTGCAAAGGCTGCAGGGGCGTTCCGTATCGAGATTGCCGCATTCCGGACAGGTGCTGATCGTTTCCATCGCCTGCGCAAGCGCCCGCGCCAGCGGATCAAGCAGCACCTGCCGGTTCTTGAGCAGATGCAGCGTCACCCGTCGCGCCGAGCGCGGCCCCAGCCCCGGCAGACGGGCCAGCAGCTGAATGATACGTTCGATTTCGGGGCTGACGGGTGTGCGGCTCATTGATAAGGCCAATGTCCGGATGACATCTCACTATGACGGGGGATGGGTGCTCTTGCCATCAGCACGGCAAGCCCTGCCCTTTGCGGCGAAGAAACGGCAGCCAGCGCGCTCAGAACGGCAGGTTCATGCCCGGCGGCAGGGGCAGATCGCCCGTGGCCTCCTTCATCTTCTCCGCGATCAGCGCCTCCATCTTCGCCTTGGCGTCATTATGGGCGGCCACGATCAGATCCTCGAGAATTTCGCACTCCTCGGGCTTGAGCAGGCTTTCATCGATCCGCACACCGCGCATTTCGCCCTTGCCGTTCAAGCGCACGGAAACAAGGCCGCCGCCGGCTGTGCCTTCCACCTCCGCTTCGGCCAGCTCCTGCTGCATGCGCTGCATGCGCTCCTGCATCTCCTGCACCTGACGCATCAGGCTGCCAAGATCCTTCATGGGCCGTCTCCTTGCTCGTCCTTTGTCATGATCTCTGACGCTTCGCCGGCGCGGGGCCGTGTGTCCTCAGGCGGGCGCACATCAAGGATGCGCGCTTCGGGAAAGGCCTGCAAAATGGCGTTCACGGCCGGATGCTGGCGCACCCTGTCCAGATGCGAGGCCTTCTGCCGTCGCCGCTGCTGGTGAATGGTCTCGCCATCTTTTGCTTCAACCACCGCCACCGTCCAGCGCTGCCCCGTCCATTGCGACAGCCGCTTGCCCAGCCGCCCGGGCAGATCCGCCGGGGCGCCATCCGCAAGACCGATTTCCAGCCGCGGCGGTGCAAACCGGACCGGGATCACAAAGCGCTCGATCTCCTCCTTCAGCTTGAGATCCCGCATGGTGCGCGCCAGTTCCGCCACCGCCTCAAGTGAATCGGGAAGCGCAGCCGCTTGCGCCGGCAAGTCATCGGTTTTGGCTTCGGCGGCTGTTGCCGCCTCGGCGGTGTGCATGGCGGAAGCGGTGCCGTTTGCGCGCTTTTCAATAAAACCGGCGCCACGCTCGGATCCACCGGTGCTGCTTGTCATGCCGGCCGATGCAGGGCCTTCCAAAGGCCCGCCCTGCTTGCCTGCGCCTTGAGCCGATGCCGGCCCCGCGCGATGACTGCCGCCGCCCGCATCCCCTTGCTCGCCAGCAGACGGGGCGGGGGAAACGCCGCCACTGCTTTCAAGGATCTTCCGCGCCAGCTCCGCCGGCGGCGGCATGTCCGCGGCATGGGCTAGCCGGATGAGGATCATTTCCGCTGCCGCAAGAGGCGTGGCGCTGTTGCGCACTTCATCCAGCCCTTTCAACAGCATCTGCCATGCCCGCGTCAGCACCGGCATGGACAGCTTTTGCGCCAGCGCCAGACCGCGGCGGCGCTCTTCCTCCGCGGCGCTGTCATCCGCGCCGTTCTCGCCGAGGATACGCATGCGGGTGACCAGATGCGTGAACGTGGCCAGATCGACAAGCACCTGCGCCGGATCCGCCCCCAGCGCATGCTGCTCCGCCATCATGGCAAGCGCGGCATCGGCCTTGCCCGCCATCACCGCCTCGAACAGGTCGATCACCGCGCTTCTGTCCATCAGCCCCAGCATGGTGCGCACATCCTCCGCGCGCACGGCATTGCCACCATAGGCCATGGCCTGATCGAGCAGGGAAAGCGCATCGCGCACCGAGCCTTCCGCCGCCCGCGCGATCATGCGCAAGGCCTCCTCCTCCGCCGGCACGCCTTCCAGTTCGCTGATCCTGGCCAGGTGTTTCATCAGCGTGCCCGCTTCCACCCGCCGCAGGTCGAAGCGCTGGCAGCGCGAGAGGATGGTGACCGGAACCTTGCGGATCTCCGTGGTGGCGAAGATGAACTTCACATGCGGCGGCGGCTCTTCCAGCGTCTTCAGCAGCGCGTTGAACGCCGCCTTGGAGAGCATGTGCACCTCGTCGATGATATAAACCTTGTAGCGGGCCGCCACCGGGCGATAGCGCACCTGTTCGATGATCTCGCGGATATTCTCCACCGAGGTGTGGGAGGCCGCGTCCATTTCCATCACGTCCACGTGACGGGATTCGAGAATGGCCTCGCAATGCTCGCCCATCTCGGGCATGTGCACCGTCGGCTTGTCGGAAAGGGAATAGTTGAGCGCCCGCGCGATCAGCCGCGCCGTTGTCGTCTTGCCGATGCCGCGCACGCCGGTGAGCATGTAGCCCTGAGCGATGCGCCCCATTTCGAAGGCGTTGGCCAGGGTGCGCACCATGGGCTCCTGGCCGACGAGATCCTCAAAGCGCTTCGGGCGATATTTGCGGGCAAGCACGCGATAGACACCGCCGCTTTCCGACGCGGCCGGCTGGGTCTTGCCGCTTTCGCTTGCCTTGGCGGCGTCTTGTTCCGGCGTGGATAGCCGATCGTTCACGGCCCTTCTCCTGTGGACACCGGCGTTCGCGATCGCCCTATGCTCCGGGAGCGCGGCGGCGTGAAAACACCAAACCCCGCCCGGGCGCCGGCGCCGGAATCCCGATCCTCATCTGCAAGGGGCAGGGGGGCTTAAATTCTCAAGACCCGCGCCAAAAGCCCCTTGGCGAAAACACCGAAAGCCGCACCGTCAGCAACCTTTTCCTTCGCCCGACCATGAGGCCTTTTTTGCGGCTTTTGCCCCATCCCCTGGCCTTTTCTGGCCCGCAAGGCGGGTGGAAGGCTGGACACGACCCGTGCGGAAAGCCGCCTGGGCTGCTTCCTTCCGGACCTGACCCGCTGGGCGGCGCGCACGTCCGCGCCAGCCTTCCGCCTGTCTATATCGACAATCCCCGCTTATCTTGCAAGCGGAATCGACGCCATTGCCCGAAAACCCCTTTGCCTGCGCCCCTGAGCCGCAAAAATCGCCATGTTTGAAAAATGTTCTTGATTCGTATTTTGAATGGCGTATACTCTCCCTGGTTGCAAGAGGGAGGGGGTTATGGTCTCGCGTGCGTATACCTTGGCCTTTGAGGGGTTGCAGGCCCGTCCTGTCGATGTTCAGGTGCTCATTTCCTCCGGCATGGTCAATTTTTCCATCGTCGGCCTGCCGGACAAGGCGGTGGCCGAAAGCCGGGAGCGGGTGCGGGCCGCTCTGCATGCCATCGGGCTTGCCCTGCCGGCGAAACGCATCACCGTCAATCTCTCGCCGGCGGACCTGCCCAAGGAGGGCAGTCATTACGATCTGCCCATCGCGCTCGGCCTGCTCGCCGCCATGGGCATCCTGCCGGCGGAATTCATCGCGCGCTATGTCACCATTGGCGAACTGGCGCTGGATGCTTCGCTCACGGCCGTGGCCGGGGCGCTGCCTGCTGCCATGGCCGCCCATGATGCCGGCCGCGGGCTGATCTGCCCGGCCGCCAACGGGCCCGAGGCCGCCTGGGCCGGCGAGGAAGTGGACATTCTCGCCCTGGCCACGCTCGTGCAGATTGTCAATCATGTCCGCGGGCATCAGATGCTCTCCCGGCCCGCTCCCGGCGTATCCACCGCCGCTCATGGAGAGGAACGGCCCGATCTCGCAGATGTCCGCGGTCAGGACGCGGCCAAGCGCGCGCTGGAGGTGGCCGCCGCCGGCGGACATCACATGCTGATGACCGGGCCGCCGGGCGCCGGCAAGTCCATGCTCGCCGCCCGCCTGCCGGGCATTCTTCCGCCGATGAGCGCGGAGGAGATGCTGGAAACCTCCATGATCGCCTCGCTCGCCGGCGCCCTGCAGGACGGAGCCATCATCGCTGAGCGCCCGTTTCGCGCCCCGCATCACACCGCCTCCATGGTCGCGCTTGCCGGCGGTGGCGTGCGCGCCCGTCCCGGCGAGATGTCTCTGGCACACAACGGCGTGCTTTTCCTGGACGAATTGCCGGAATTTTCACCCCGCGCCCTGGAAACCCTGCGTCAGCCGCTGGAGACCGGCGAGGTCACCATCGCCCGCGCCAGTTATCATGTCACCTGGCCGGCACGCTTTCAGCTGATCGCCGCCATGAACCCCTGCAAATGCGGCATGGCGGGCGAGCCGGGCCATGCCTGCCGCCGGGGGCCGCGCTGTGCCGCCGAGTATCAGGCGCGCATTTCCGGGCCGCTGATGGATCGCTTTGATCTGCGCATCACCCTGCCGCGGGTGACGGCCCTGGATCTGGCCCGGCCGCAGAAGGGCGAAACCTCCGCTCACGTGCGCGAGCGCGTCATCGCCGCGCGGGACCGGCAACTGGCCCGCTGCCGCAAGCTGGGCATGAGCGAGCCGGTGCCCAACGCCCGCTTGCCCGCCCGCGTGCTGGAGGAGGTGGCGCGCCCCGATGCGGAAGGCCTCACGTTTCTTACCGAGGCTGCCGAACGGCTCATGCTCTCCGCACGCGGTTATCACCGCATCCTGCGCGTGGCCAGGACTCTCGCCGATCTGGAAGGCGAGGAACAGGTGCGCCGCGCCCATCTCGCTGAGGCGCTGGCCTACCGTGGCCAGCCTTTACCCACGGCCGGCGCCGGCACCGGCGCGATGCCTGTCCTGTGATCGGGATGGGAAAGGCCACAAATGGTTAGCATGCCCATTGGGGCCGAAAGAGGTGCTTGAAAGGACTGAAGGGAATGCACGGCCGCTTTTTATGCCATTGCCGTCCTGGATGCCGGCGCATGCTCATGAAAGGCGCAATGCGCGATCGGAGAGGCAAAAGGATGAAGAGCCGCAGATGATGAAGGATCGGGAACGGGAGCGAGTGCCCCATGCGTGATCGGGTTAACAGAGCGCTGATTGATCCGGTGAGGAAGAGATGGTGGGCGATGCTGGACTCGAACCAGCGACCCCTGCGATGTGAACACAGTGCTCTACCAACTGAGCTAATCGCCCAACCCGAAAGCGCTTTTCGGAAAGAGGCCGCTAAACGCGCGTTCCGCTCCGCCATTTTCTGGGGGAGCCACGCCATGGCCTCTCTCACGTGGCGCACGATGCATATAGGGCCAAGCGCCCTGTTCCGTCAACCCTGCCCGTGCCCCGCAAAGTCACCGTTCATGATGATGCCGCCCACGCCGGGGCATCGCCTGCGTCCATGTCCATGGGCGCCTTGCGCGAGCGGCCCGCAACGGCCTCAGCGCCCGAACGAAAATTCATCAAAGGGCTCACGCTTCCGCATTCCCGCCTGGTGCGCCGCCGTTGGCCTGAAGCGCTGCGTCATGATTCCGGCGTCCGCGTTCCACCGCGCGCAACAGGCGCTGACGCTCCTGCTCGCGCCGCGCGGCGATGACATCATGCGCGGCCTCCGCTCCCAGGCCCGTGCTTTGCAACAGCAGTTCCGCCAGATCAAGGCTCGCCTCCACCGTTTCCGGCACAACTTCATGCGCACCCTGGCTGACAAGGCGCATGGCATGACGCGTATCGCGCGCCCGCGCCAGAACCGGCAGCTGCGGCCAGTGCCGGCTGACCATGCGCACGACCCGCTCTGCCGTTTCGGCATCGTCCATGGTGATGACAAGCGCCAGGGCCTTTCCCGCCCCCAGCCGGCGCAGGATGTCCGGATGCGTGGCGTTGCCGAAGTAAACCGGCGCCGTTTCGCGCGCGGCGGCGACGATCACCGGGTCATTGTCAATGGCCACGAAGGGCTGGCGCAAATCGTTGAGAATTTCGCCCAGAAGCTGGCCGACGCGGCCATAGCCGATGATGATGACGTGATCTTTCAGCTCGCGCGTTTCCTCCGGGGTGGGCAGTGGCGCGCGATGCTGCACCTCGGCGCGGGAAAGGCGCATGCCAAGCCGCCGGCCCAGCCGCGCCAGAAACCCGAGCATGAACATGCTGACCGTAGTTACCACCATGAAGAACTGGGCCTGGTTCCATGGCACAACCTCCCGCCCTGCCGCCTGAGAGAGCACGACGAAAGCGAATTCGCCGCCATGGGCCAGCAGCAGCGCAAGCTCAATCCCCGTGCCGGCGGAGAGACCGAAAAGACGGGCAATGATCAGCAACACCGCCGCCTTGACCAGCACAAGAAGCATGACCACCAACAAGAGCACATGCGCCTGCCCCAGTGCCGCCGGCAAATCGAGATTCATGCCGATGGACGTGAAGAACACACCCATCAAAAGCCCCTTGAAGGGCTCAAGATCCACCTGCACCTGATGGCTGTATTCCGTCTCGGCCAGCAAAAGCCCCGCCAGAAAGGCGCCAAGCGCCATGGAAAGCCCTGCAGCATGGGTGATCACGCCGGTGCCCACAACCAGCAGCAGCGTCACCGCCATGAACGATTCGCGGCTTTTTGCGGCAAACCGCAGCATGGGCCGCAGCAGGAGCCGGCCGAGAAGCGTGATGATGCCGATGGCCAGCGTCGCCTTGCCCAGGTTCAGAAAAAGCGGCCAGAGAATGCCGCCCGCATCGGCCGCCAGCGCCCCGGTCAGAAACAGCATGGGCACCACGGCCAGATCCTGAAACAGCAACACGGCGAAGGCCGCGCGCCCCACCGGCGTGGCCAGCCTGCGTTCCTCCACCATCATGTGCATGACAATGGCCGTGGACGACATGGCCAGGGCCATGCCCACAACACTGGCGGCCGCCAGCTCCAGCCCCGTGGCCGCGCGCAGGAGAGCGGCAAGGATCGCAGCTGTGAGAATCACCTGCGCCGCCCCCAGGCCGAAGACCAGCCGCGCCATGCTCATCAGCCGCTCCCAGGACAGCTCAAGCCCCACCATGAACAGCAGGAACACCACGCCCAGCTCGGCCATGACGTGCACGGTCTTGACGTTCTTGATGGTGGCCCACGCAAGCCAGGGCCAGTATTCGGCCAGGGCGCCAAGCCCATAGGGACCAATGAGCACGCCCGCCAGCAGATAGCCCAGCACCGAAGGCGCGTTCAGCCGCCGCACCAGCGGCGCAATCAGGCCCATGGCCACGAGAAGCACGATCCAGTCGCGCAAGACCGGCAAGCCTTCCTGGGGCACTGTCCGTTTCTCCCTCCAAGGCCGCTGCGAACAAGCGAAGTCAGCCAGCGCTTATGGCAAAGGCCGCGCATGAACGCCCGGCATGCCGGTTTCCGGTGCATGAAAACGGCAGGGTGCTTCGATTTTTCGCGTCCGCCAGGGCGTGATGTATGGATTATGTCTTCCGACGCGCATCGTGCGCAACCGTCCATCCATGCGAAAATTTCACCGGCGCACGGGCGTACTCGCAGAAGCGCCGCGCCAGATACAAGGGGCGAGAGCATTGGACCCGGCATGACCGCAGATCATCATTCCGGAAAAGAGGTGAACATCTCCGCGCTCAGAAAAGCTTTGCTCACCTGGTATGATGTCCGCGCGCTGTCCCTGCCCTGGCGGGCGCCGCCGGGAGAACGGGCGGACCCTTATGCGGTATGGCTGTCCGAAGTCATGCTGCAGCAGACCACCGTCGCTGCGGTTCTTCCCCGTTTTCAACGCTTCATCGAACGCTGGCCCAACGTGCAGGCACTCGCCGCCGCCCCCTTGGAGGATGTGCTCGCGGAATGGGCCGGCCTCGGCTATTACGCCCGTGCCCGCAACCTGCATGCCTGCGCCCGCCTTGTGGTTGAGGTCCATGACGGCCGCTTTCCGCAGGATCCGGCGCAATTGCGCACCTTGCCCGGCATTGGCGCCTATACCGCCGCCGCCATTGCCGCCATCGCCTTTAACGTGCCCGTCATGCCGGTGGACGGCAATGTGGAGCGCATCACCGCCCGCCTCTTTGCCATCGATCAGCCCTTGCCCGCCGTCAAGAAACGAATCGCCGCCCGGGCCGCCACGCTGCAGAACGCTCATCGCCCCGGCGATTTCGCCCAGGCCATGATGGATCTCGGCCGCACCGTCTGTACGCCCAAGGCCCCCACCTGCGCCGCATGTCCGCTAAAGGATGTCTGCCGCGCCCATGCTCATGGGCTGGCAGCAGACCTCCCCCGCCGGGAAAGGCGCAAGGAAAAGCCGCATCGCAGCGGCATGGCCTTCATCCTGCACAATTCCTCCGGGCAGGTTCTTTTGCGGCGCCGTTCCCTTTCCGGGCTTCTTGCCGGCATGCCGGAATTTCCCTCGCAAGGGTGGGATGATGCCCCGCCGTTCTGGCCAGATGCCCGCCCCTTTGGTGTCAAAACACGGCCGCTTGCCCGGGTCAGACACGTGTTCACCCATTTCGTGCTGGATCTCGAAGTGCGTGAGGGCCTGCATCCCGTATTGGCGGATGATGACCTGCCGGATGGCTATTTCTGGCTTGATCCGCTTGAACTTTCCGTGGTCGGCCTGCCCGGCCTGATGAAAAAGGTGGCGCGCAGTGCCGGTTTTCTGGATTGATCCTTGAAGTGAAGAGGCGCCTCGAAACCGACACGCGTCTGGAATACAGAACAACCAGGATCATTTCGCGCGATTGCCACCAGAGATCCATAACGGGGAGGATTTGCCCTGCCAGCGCTTGTGGGGCTAGAATGCCGCCGCATGTTTCGTGCCACGCCATAGCGGGAACGTCATCGGGGCGCGGTGAGAGGCACGAAATCCGATCGAGATAAAACACATTCTCGGGGCGGATGAATCGGGTCAACTGAAGGGGCAGGTGTGACCATGCGCATTTTTCTTTTCGTGATCGCCTTGGCATTGATCACTTTCGGTGCGGCCATCGGGGTTTTGGGGCTTCTTTCGCCGGAGATGCTGCCGCGGCTCGGCGCGCGGGACGGCCTCATCCTGTTCACCGCCGGTCTCGTCATATTCGGCATAGCCGCGCTTGTGGGCGAGATTGCGGGCCTGCGTGCCGATCTTTCGCGCCTGCTCTATGTGCTGGGCGGCCGTGCGCTCGCTGGCCAGGGGGAAGCGCAGCAGACGGCCGCTCAGCCTGCCAGGGCGCCCGCATCCCCACCTGCTTCTCATCCACAGGAAAAGCCTGAATCGGCTGACAAGAGCGCAGCGCCATCAGCCGCCGCGGCCGCCGCAACAGCTGCGGCTGCAACGGTGGCTGCCGCTGCGGCATCAACGGAAAAGGAAAAGGCCGAGCCGGTTCCACCGCAAAAGGAGGAGCAGTCACCCAAGACGGCAGAAAAACCGCAGGAGGAAACGCCCGCTTCCGCAGCTGCCGAGGCCGCAGCCGAGCGCATCCAGCGCCTCGCGGAACAGCCCGTGTTTGCCGAAAAACCGCCTGCGGAGCCTCTGACGGAGGAAAAGGAAACTTCCGCCTCACCAGAACCCAAGCCCGAGGCACCCAAACCTCAGCCCGCGCCGGAGCAGAAGCCCGCCGCCGCACAGCCCAAGCCGGCCGCGGAGGCCAAGCCCGAGGACCCCAAACCACAGCCGGCGCCGGAGCAGAAACCCGCCGCCGCTCAACCCAAGCCGGCCGCGGAGGCCAAGCCCGAGGTACACAAGCCTCAGCCGGCGCCGGAGCAGAAACCCGCCGCCGCACAGCCCAAGCCGGCTGCGGAGGCCAAGCCCGAGGCCCCCAAACCGCAGCCGGCGCCAGAACAGAAGCCCGCCGCAGCCCAGCCCAAGCCGGCCGCGGAGGCCAAGCCCGAGGTACACAAGCCTCAGCCGGCGCCGGAGCAGAAACCCGCCGCCGCACAGCCCAAGCCGGCTGCGGAGGCCAAGCCCGAGGCCCCCAAACCGCAGCCGGCGCCAGAACAGAAGCCCGCCGCAGCCCAGCCCAAGCCGGCCGCGGAGGCCAAGCCCGAGG
>NZ_KN050828.1:103107-103353 GCF_000746275.1 Thermopetrobacter sp. TC1 | reverse complement strand
GGAGGCCAAGCCCGAGGCCCCCAAACCGCAGCCGGCGCCAGAACAGAAGCCCGCCGCAGCCCAGCCCAAGCCGGCCGCGGAGGCCAAGCCCGAGGCCCCCAAACCACAGCCGGCGCCGGAACAGAAGCCCGCCGCCGCCCAGCCCAAACCGGCCGCGGAGGCCAAACCCGAGGCGCCCAAACCCCAGCCCGCGCCGGAGCAGAAGCCCGCCGCCGCACAGCCCAAGCCGGCTGCGGAGGCCAAGCC
>NZ_KN050828.1:12929-103097 GCF_000746275.1 Thermopetrobacter sp. TC1 | reverse complement strand
CCCGAGGCGCCCAAACCCCAGCCCGCGCCGGAGCAGAAGCCCGCCGCCGCACAGCCCAAGCCGGCTGCGGAGGCCAAGCCTAAGGCGCCCAAACCTCAGCCGGCGCCGGAGCAGAAACCCGCCGCTGCTCAACCCAAGGCGGCCGCGGAGGCCAAGCCTGAGGCGCCCAAACCCCAGCCCGCACCGGAGCAGAAGCCGGCACCTGCGGAACAAAAGCCCGCTGCGCCAGAGCAAAAACCGGCCGCTGCTGAACAAAAGCCGGCAGCCCCGAAAGAAAAGCCCATAACGCCGGAAGAGAAACCGGCGCCCACAGAGCCGCCTGCTTTAGCGGAGAAAAGGGAGAAAACTCCGGCAAAACCTGCCTCGCCGGAAGAAAAGCCGGTCACTGCGGAAAAACCGGCAGCGCCAGAGCAAAAACCGGCCATCACGGAAAAGCCGGCCGCTGCCGAAAAGCCCGCCGAAAAGCCGGAGGAAAAAGAGGCCGCTTTGCCGCCTCAAGAGGAAACGCCGGAGGTGCTCTATATAGTCAAGGAAACGATCATTCGCGGCCGCCCGGCCCGTATCCTGTCCGACGGCACCATCGAGGCCGAGCTGGAATACGAAGGCTGGCTGCGTTTCGAGGACGAAAATCACCTCAACGAATATCTCGATGCCCTGGAGGAGATGCTGCGCCGGCAGTGACTTACCCCTCTGATTCGGGAAGCGTGCCATGACTGATCACACCGGCAGGGCAAAGCGCCCCTCCCTCGTTGTGCTCACCGGCGCCGGCATCTCGCGCGAATCCGGCATTCCCACCTTCCGGGATGCCGATGGCCTCTGGGCTCAGGTGGATCTTGAGGACGTGGCCACGCCGGAAGCCTTCGCGCGTGATCCTGAACGCGTGCTGGACTTCTACAATGCCCGCCGCCGCGTCTTGCTTTCTTCCGACATCGCGCCCAACGCCGCCCATGTCGCGCTTGCCCGCCTGGAAGAGAGCTGGCCGGGCGATTTTCTGCTGATCACCCAGAACATCGACGACCTGCATGAACGCGCCGGCTCGAAAAGGGTGTTGCACATGCACGGCGAGCTCTTAAAGGCGCGCTGCACCCTATGCGAGGAGGTGCATCCCTGGCCAAAAGACATCACGCTTGCCGATACCTGCCCGGCCTGCGGCCGCGGCCCCATGCGGCCGCATGTGGTCTGGTTCGGTGAAATCCCGTTGCACATGGAGGAGATCACCCAGGCCCTGCAGGCATGCGACATCTTTGTCTCTATCGGCACGTCCGGCACGGTCTGGCCCGCCGCCGGTTTCGTTGCGGAAGTGGCGCACCGGCCGCACACGCGCCGGGTGGAGCTCAACCTCGAACCCTCAGAACAGAACGCCCTGTTCACCGAGCATCACCATGGCCCGGCCACACGGATCGTCCCGGCCTTCGTCGATGCCCTGCTTGCCGACGTGAGGGAATGAAGGCAGGATACCGCAAAAGACCCATCAAGACTCATGATGCACCATCCATGACCGCCATGCGCACCGGAAGCTTCCTTTCGGGCCGGACAAGGCCCGGGCAAAGGGAGAGAGCGGGCGCAAGGATGGAGAAAAAGACCGGGGGCGAAAACACATGCGTCTGGACGATGAACGACCCAGCGACAACATAGAGGACCGCCGCGGCGAGGGCGGCTTTGGCGGCGGCTTCGGTTTTCCGCGCGGCCGCCGCATCCCGGTGCGTTTTCCGCAAGGGCGTGGCGTGCGCCGCGGGGGCTTCGGGCTGGGCACGCTCGTCATTCTCTTCGTGCTCGCCTGGTTTTTGGGAATCAATCCGCTTGCCCTGCTCGGCGGTCTCACCGGCGGGGGCGGGCCGGCCATTCCCGTGCCACAGGAGGAAGCACAGAATGCGCCCGCGCCCCATGATACGGCCTCCCGGCGGGCCGCCGATGCCGGCAAGATTTTCGTCGCCAAGGTTCTGGGCACCACCGAACGCACCTGGCAGCGCATTTTCCGCGATCAGCTGCATATGCGCTATCAGCCGCCGCGGCTTGTTCTCTTCTCCGGTGCGGTGCGCTCCGCCTGCGGCATAGCCGCCGCCGCCATGGGTCCGTTCTATTGCCCGCTGGATCGCAAGGTCTACATCGATCTCTCCTTCTATCGCGACATGCGGGAAAAGCTGGGTGCCGGCGGCGATTTCGCCCAGGCCTATGTCATCGCCCACGAGGTGGGCCATCATGTACAGAACCTTCTCGGCATTGCCGAAAAGGTGATGCGTCAGCGCCAGCGCCTGCCACGCGCCCGTGCCAATGCCCTTTCCGTGCGCATGGAGCTTCAGGCCGACTGTTTCGCCGGCGTCTGGGGGCATGACAACCGCCATCTCCTGGAGCGCGGCGATCTGGAAGAGGCGCTCAATGCCGCCGCCGCCATCGGCGATGACCGTCTGCAGCGCCGCACGCAGGGCTATGTCGTGCCGGAAAGCTTCACCCACGGCACCTCAGAGCAACGGGTGCGCTGGTTCCGCCGCGGCTTTGAAAGCGGCGACATCCGCGCCTGCGACACCTTCAGCGCCCGCCGCCTGTGAGCAAGGCGGCGCCGGTGTTTGCATGCCATCGACCGGACAGCAATTGCAAAAACAGCCGGCCGATCGTCACAAGGGCAGGGCATCGCCGGCGGCGGTGCGGATTTCCGCGCCGGCGTCACGGCCCAGGGCTTCGGCATCGGCAAGAGCGCCGCGCCGCTCGGTGCGCCAGCGCTTTTTACCGTCCAGCGTCAGCGCCTCGCAGATGAGATGCACCTCGCCATTCTCAACGCGTGCATGCGCCGCCAGGGGGGTGCGGCAGGAGCCCTCCAGCTCCATCATGAAACCGCGTTCGGCAATCACGGCAATGCGCGTCTTTTCGTCATCAAGCGCGGAGACCAGCGCGCGCGTTGCCTCATCATCCCGCCGGATCTGCAGGCCGATGGCCCCCTGGGCGATGGCCGGCAGCATCTCCTCAATCGGCACCGCCTGCGTGATCACATCGGCCAGCCCCAGCCGGTTCAGCCCGGCACAGGCGAGGAAGGTGGCATCGGCCACGCCGTCTTCAAGCTTGCGCAGGCGCGTATCGACATTGCCGCGAAAGGGCACGATCGTGATATCCGGCCGCATGGCCAGAAGCTGTGCGGCGCGCCGCACCGAGGAGGTGCCAACCCGCGCCCCCGCCGGCAAGGCGGCAATACTCTCCGCCAGGGGGGAGATGAAGGCATCGCGCACATCCTCCCGCGGCAGGCAGGCGGCAATGTCCAGCTCCGGCGGCGGAAAGGCCGGCACGTCCTTCATGGAATGCACCGCGATATCCACCCGCCCGTCGGCCAGTGCCTCCTCGATCTCCTTGGTGAACAGGCCCTTGCCGCCGATTTCCGCCAGCGGCCTGTCCTGAACGGCATCGCCCGTGGTGCGGATGATGACGATCTCCACCTCGTCTTCGGCAAGGCCGTGGGCGGCCATCAGCCGCCGTCGTGTCTCGTGCGCCTGTGCCAGCGCCAGTTTGGAACCGCGGGTGCCGATTTTCACTCTGGTCATGATCGCGCCCGATGCCTATTGATTGAAACAGGAAAAGGCGAGGAAGCCGGTGACGAGCAAGCACGCAGCCTTGATCGCACCGGCATCTCCTGCGGGGGATAGCGGAGGCGTCATGCGTCAGGCAAGCGAAAAGACGGCGCAGAGCGAAACAGGGCCGGCATCGCAAAAATCGATGGGCTTTCCGCCGCCCCTGCCGGGCACGGTGGTCTTCGGCATTGAGACCTCCTGTGACGAGACCGCCGCGGCCATCGTCCGCCGCGGCCGTGAGGGCGAGGCGGAGATTCTGGCCGATGTCGTGCTCTCCCAGATCGCCGAACATGCCGCATTCGGCGGCGTGGTACCGGAGATCGCGGCCCGCAGCCACCTGGAGCATCTGCCTGTTCTCATGCGCAAGGCCCTGGAGATTGCCGGCATGGAATGGGCCGATCTCAATGCCGTGGCCGTCACCGCTGGCCCCGGGCTCATGGGCGGGCTGCTCGTTGGCATGATGAGCGCCAAGGCCCTGGCCCTGTCGCGCAATCTCGCCTTCATCGCCGTCAACCATCTGGAGGCGCATGCCCTTTCGCCCGTGCTCACCGAGGGCTTGAGCCCGCCCTATCTGCTTCTGCTCGTCTCAGGCGGGCACACCCAGCTCGTTGCCGTGGAAGGGCTGGGGCACTATCGCCGCTACGGCACCACCATTGATGATGCCCTGGGCGAGGCCTTCGACAAGGTGGCCAAGATGCTGGGCCTTGGCTATCCGGGCGGGCCGGAAGTGGAGCGTCTCGCCGCCGCCGGTGATCCCCGTCGCTTTGCTCTGCCGCGTCCGATGAAGGGCAGGGAAGAGCTTCATTTCTCCTTCTCCGGCCTGAAAACGGCGGTGCGCACCGCCGCGCTGTCCATCGAGACCCTCACGGAACAGGACAAGGCCGATCTCTGCGCCTCCTTTCAGCAGGCGGTGATCGAGACCCTTGCCGATCGCCTGCAACGCGCCTGCCGGAAATTCCGCGCCGAACATCCGGATCTTGCCGCGCCGGCTGTGGTGCTGGCCGGTGGGGTGGCCGCCAATCGCGCCATTCGCGCCGCCCTTGCCGGTGTCGTTGAGGAAGCAGGCTTTTCCCTGCACGCCCCACCCCTTGCCATGTGCACGGACAACGCCGCCATGGTGGCGCATGCCGGCCTGTTGCATTACGAACAGGGCCGCCGCGACCTTCTGTCGGCTCCGGCCAGGGCGCGCTGGCCCCTGGATCCGAATGCGGAACCGGCCATCTTTGCCGGCGTGAAGGGGTAGGGGCTTTCGTCACCTGTTGAAAACGCATGAGGCAACCCTGGGGCTTTGCCCCTTGCGCGAAAAAGGGCATAACAGCGCCCATGAGCGAGAAGCGGACATCCCCTTCCCGGTCGCCTCAGGGTAACGGGGCGCAGAATTCGGAACGGGAAGAAAGGCGGCGCATGGGCGTGATCGGCGCCGGCGCCTGGGGCACGGCGCTGGCCATCACGCTTGCCCGCGCAGGGCACGACGTCATCCTCTGGGCCCGTGAGCCGGAGGTGGTCGAGGCCATAGAGAGCAGGCACGAAAATCCCCTTTACCTGCCGGGCATTTCTCTGCCCGAAAGCGTGCATGCCACAGCGGATCACGACGCGCTAGGGCCCTGCGAGGTCGTCCTGCTCGTCACCCCGGCGCAGGCGGTGCGGCCCGTGATTCGCGATTTCGCACCGCACTTGCGGGAAGGCACGCCGGTGATCATCTGCGCCAAGGGTATTGAGCGCGACACCGGCCGTTTCCTCACCGACGTTCTCGCCGAAGAGGCGCCGCATCTTGAACCCTTCGTGCTTTCCGGGCCCAGTTTCGCCATGGATGTGGCCAGGGGGCTGCCGGCGGCGGTTACCCTGGCCGGAAAGGATATCGAACAGGCGCGGGCCCTGGCCCGCCTGCTTTCCCATCGTGCCTTCAGGGTCTATTCCGGCAATGATCCGCTGGGCGTGCAAATCGGCGGGGCGTTGAAAAACGTGCTCGCCATTGCCTGCGGCATTGTCGACGGCCTGTCCCTTGGTGATTCGGCCCGCGCCGCCCTGCTCACCCGCGCCTTTGCCGAACTGGCCCGCTTCGGCCGCGCCCTGGGTGCACGCGTGGAAACCCTGCAGGGGCTTTCCGGACTGGGCGATCTCGTGCTCACCGCCACATCCGGCCAGTCCCGCAACTATTCCCTGGGCGTGGCCCTGGGCCGGGGGGAGAGCCTTCAGGATATCCTCGCCGCCCGTCGCGCCGTCACCGAAGGGGTGTATACCGCCCGTGCCGTGGTGCGCATCGCGGAAGACAAGGGGCTGGACATGCCCATCTGCCAGTCCGTTCATGCCATTGTCGAAGGGCGTTCCACGCCGCCGGTGGAGCTGGAGCGTCTCCTGTCCCGACCTTTGAAGGACGAAACGGCCTGATCATCCGAGGGAGTGTGAAGCATGTCGCTGTTTGCCATCATCTGCACCGACAAGCCGGAGGAAGGCCTGCGCCTGCGCAAGGAGAACCGGCCGAAGCATCTGAAATGGCTGGAGGATCTTGGCAACACCGTCGTCGCCGCCGGCCCCTTTCTCGATGAGGAGGGCAATCCGTCCGGCTCGTTGATCATCATCACCGCCTGCTCGCTTGACAAGGCCCGCGAGATCGCCGCTCAGGACCCCTATGCCCAGGCCGGGGTGTTCGAGCATGTCGAGATCCGTCCCTGGAAATGGCTGATCAACAAGCCGGCGGGCCTGTGATCCGGCCGGCCATTCCAGGTTATTGACAACGCATCCGGTCAATCGGCGGGATGCCGCCTCGGGCAGATCTGCGCCGATTGGCAAAACCATGCAGCAATCCAACGTGGGGGGAACGACATGGCCTACTGGCTGTTCAAGTCCGAACCGAACACCTGGAGCTGGGAGGATCAGAAGGCGCACGAGGGCCCGGCGGAATGGGACGGCGTGCGCAATTATCAGGCCCGCAACAACATGCGCGCCATGCAGGTGGGCGATCTCGGCTTCTTTTATCACTCCGTGAAGGAAAAGCGCATTCTCGGCATCGTGCGGGTGGCGGTGCCCGCTCATCCTGATTCCACCGCCGATGATCCGCGCTGGGAATGCGTGGACGTGGAAGCCCTGTGCGATCTGCCGCGGCCGGTCACGCTTGATGAGATCAAGGCCAATCCGGCCCTGGCCGATATGGTGCTTGTGCGCAATTCGCGCCTGTCGGTGCAGCCGGTCACGGAAGCGGAATGGCTGGAAATCTGCCGCATGGCAGGCTTTGAGGAGCAGAAGATCCCCCGCGCTCCCTGGCCGGAAGGCAAACCCTGCCCTTGATCCTTCAAGTGCAGGAAAGACAAAGATTGAGACGGCAAAGGGTGAAGCCGTCGGTTTCTTTTCCTTACAGCCCAAGAGCCTTCAGAGTGGCGGCGTCGGGCCGGCCGGTGACGGCAAGCCCCTTTGCCGCTTGAAAACGTTTCAGGGCGCGTATCGTCGCCGGGCCCAGGCGTCCATCGATGTCGCCGGGATCAAAGCCGGCGCGGGCCAGCGCGAACTGAACGGCGGTAATGCGCGCATCTCCCGCGGCCGTTTTCGTCTTCGCCGGTGTGGCCAATGCGCGTTTCTCGGTGGTCGGCGCAAAAGGGGCGATGCTGGCGGTATTGCCGCTCAAGGCCCGCAGCCGTTCCTCATAGCGCAGGCGATCCAGGGTGGTCTGATCGGGAATGCCCGTGGCTTTCAGCCCCAGCCGCTTCTGAAAGGCAAGCAGCGCCCGCCGTGTTGCCGGGCCGAGGCGTCCGTCCAGCGCACCATGGTAGAAGCCGAGCTTCTTTAAGCTGCGCTGGGCCGCCAGCACCACGGCCGCCTTCGCCGCATCCCGCTCGCGGCCATTCAGGCCATCGGGGCGCACCGTGGTCCGCACCAGCCGCGCAGGCAGGCCATGCCCCCGCCTTTTTTCTGCCTCGGCAACATGACGGGCAAGTTCGCCCAGCCGGTCGGGCTCGACCACAATGGCACCGTTGCGCGCCTGCTTTATGGCGCTTTGAACAAAGAACAGATTGTAGGCAATGGCGCCGGAAAAGAGCACGATGACAATGCCGGAGCTCCAGCGAAAGAACGGACGCATGCCTCACCTCTGCTGACCGAATGCGCGGCTGAGTGCTTTGAGATGCATGATCCGGCACGTAAAAGACACCGGACCAGCCTGCTGCCAGACTAGAAGAGACAGGGTTAAGAGCCCGTTTACGCTTCCTGCTTTGAAAGCCGCTTCCCTGACGGGGCAGGGCGTGAGGCTGGCCCTCTTTTCAATGATTGCTCAAGAGTGAACGCAAAAAGGGCAAATCGACTCGAATTGCCCTAAAATTTTCCCTGCATTTTCAGCGATTTTCTCAAATCCGTCCCCTAACATGGCAGACAGAGAAAAAAGAGGGGTCGCATGGGGCATGCAAGCCCGCTTGCGGCGCTTAAAAAATTCAAGGGGGACGTCGATGAAACTGAGAACGCTTCTGTTCCTGGGGCTGGCGGCGGCCCTGCTGTTGCCGGACCCGCCACCGGATGACCCGCTCATGCAGGCTGCGGCGGCACAGGCGCGCCCGCCTGCCGATGCCAATGCCGCCGAACTGGCCCTGGCCGCCATGGCCGCGGCTTCCGATGCCGGCAGTTTCTGTCAGCGTCAGCCGCAGGCCTGCGACGTGGCCAATCGCTACTGGCAGCGTTTCAAGCTTAGGCTGCGCTATGCGGTGCGCCTGATTTACGAATGGGCCAATGACGCCCCGCCTGCCGCCCCTACCAAAGCCGGTGCGCCGGAAAGTGACACGCCCGCCGTTCCGGAAAGGGCAGGGGAAGAAATGACACCACCTAAGTCCCAGCCGACTGAGGCGCAAGCCAGTCAACAGCATGCCGCTGTTCTGCCTGCATCACAGAGCCTGCATGCCCATCTGCGCCTGACCCTTTCGGCCGTTGATGACATCGTGACCGGCAGCACCACCCCCATGCCGCCCCGTGTTACGAACACGGCGCAGCGCCGCTCGGATCAGACGGGCGATGGCTCGGAAAACACCCTGACCATCGAGGACATCATCGTTCCCTGGAACGGCCCACGCACCGCGTCAGGATGAGAAAACGGCGCACGCGATAACCTGTTTAAAGGCACCGTGCTCCCTTAAAACCGCCGGGGCATGTCTCCGCCTGCCGGATGCCGGGATTGCCAAGACGCGCCCCCTTTGTGTAGTCACGCAGTCACGTGAAAATGATCCGGCCCGCCGCGCCGGGAGGTGAAGCGACGGCTAAGCCCGCATCCGAGCCGAGGCATCATCATCATTCACGATCGGCGTTTTTCAGGCGCCGAAAGGCGGATGGTGCGGATGACAGTCGGCTTTGATTCACGGGCGATGAGGCATCCGCATGGGTTTGAAAATCGGAAAGATCCGGCTCTTGGGGCCGATGTCGGTCATCGGCTTCGTTTTCGCCCTTCTCGCTTTTGTGGGGGATCAGGGCTTCAAGCTGATGATGCTCGGGCTTTATGACATGGCCTCCTGGCCATATCGCCGTATTGAGGTCCTGCCCTTTTTCGACATCGTGCTTGCCTGGAACAAGGGCGTTTCCTACGGGCTGTTTCAGCAGCACACCGATTTCGGCCGGTACATGCTTGTTGCGCTTTCCGTGATCACCGCCCTTGGCCTGTGGCTGTGGATGGCCACGTTCAGCCGCCCGCTTCCCGCCGCGGGGGTTGGCCTCATCATCGGGGGCGCACTTTCCAACGCGCTGGATCGCATCCTGCATGGCGCGGTGGCCGACTTTTTCTGGCTGCATTGGGGAGCGTTGTCCTGGTACGTGTTCAACCTCGCCGATGTCGCCATCGTTGTCGGCGTCGTCATGATCCTGTATGATTCCTTTTTTGCAGAGGACGACAGCCGTCGGGAAAAGACGTAAAGCCGCAACCATTCTGAGCGGTGCGGCCGCTCTTGTCCCCGTGTCTCGTAAAAAGGCCTGGGGTCACCCTTTGGCCACAATCACGCGGCTTTTCTGTTGGATGCATGATGGATCGTGAGACCGGGGGCGCATGCGAGCGGGGCGAGTGAGCTGGAGGCGCGTTTTCATGCCGATGCGGGCAGGTCGATGGGTTTTCGTCTTGACGGCCCTCTTTGTGGCGGGCTGCAGCGAAACCGATGTGATGGATATCATGGGCGCAGGCAAGAATGTGCCCGATGAGCGCCTCGTGCGCACGAATCCGCCCCTTTCGGTCCCGCCGGATCTGCGTCTGCCGCCGCCAGGGCAGGGCGGCAGCGATGCCGCGGCCTCGACCATGGCGGCCACATCCCCGACGGATAATCTCATAACTCCGCCGCAGGGCACGCCCGCAGGCGCCGCTCCCGATATCCGCACGGCCTCCGCCCAAAATCCTGCCGAGGCCGCTCCCCAGGATGACGGCACCTTGAAGGGCGATTTCTACGACGTCTATCGCAAGAAGGGCATCTCGCTCTATCATCCGGACGGCCGCCGCAAGACCATCGCCGAGCTCAACCGCGAGCTTCAGAAGAAGATCATCGAGGAAAAGCGCCGCAAGAACCCCAATTACGGCACGATCTTCAACATCGGCTCCATCTTCAAGTGACCTCAGGCGACCACGCGGTTGCCAAGAAGCCCCTCTGAAAACGGATGTGCCGTCACGGGCCATGACGCGGGAAAGTTCAAGCCCTTACCGGCTTTTAACGTGAGCCGTTCGCAATGACGGGGCACAATGGACACAATCATTCGGTGATTCCTTTTTCAAGGAATGTCGTCTTGCGGGAGAAGGAGAAATGAAGGCTCGCCTGCCGCACGTCATGGTGCTGACTGCGCTGTTGCTGTTTATGGTCGCCTTTGCGCCGCCCTCCTGGGCGCTGAAGCTGAACAAGAGCGAAAAAACGCTCAAGAACGGCCTGCGCGTCATCGTCATTGAGGATCATCGCGCACCGGTGGTCACGCACATGGTCTGGTACCGGGTTGGTGCCGCCGACGAGCCGGCGGGCAAGACCGGGCTTGCCCACTTCTTCGAGCACCTCATGTTCAAGGGCACGGACAAGATCCCGCCCGGCGCCTTCTCCCAGATCATCGAGCGCCATGGCGGCAACGACAACGCCTTCACCAGCTGGGACTACACCGCCTATTTCCAGCGCATCGCCAGGGAACATCTGCCGCTGGTCATGCGCATGGAAGCCGATCGCATGCGTAACCTGAAGTTGACGCAGGAGGTTCTGGATACCGAGCGCGAAGTGATCAAGGAAGAGCGCCGCATGCGCACCGACAATGATCCGCGCACCCTTTTTGCGGAACGCATGGTTGCCACACTCTACCTCGCTCACCCTTACAGGCGCCCCATCGCGGGCTGGATGGATGATGTCTCCCGCCTCACCCTGGAAGACGCCCTGCGTTTCTATCGCCGCCATTACAGCCCGAACAACGCCATTGTCGTTGTGGCCGGAGACGTGAAGCCCGAGGAGGTTTTTGCGCTGGCGGAGAAATATTACGGCCCGCTCGAGAACGACGGCCCGCGCCGCCCGCGCGTGCGCACGCATGAGCCGCCGCCCTTGGCCGCGCGCCGCCTGATCATGGCCGATTCACGCATCAAGGCCCCGATTGTGGAGCGTCTCTATGTCGCGCCGTCCTATCGCACCGCAAGCAAGGGCGAGGCCCATGCGCTGGATGTGCTGGCCCGGGCGCTGGGCGAGGGCACGACCTCGCTGCTCTATCGCAAACTTGTCATCGAGGAGAAGATCGCCACCTGGGCGGGCGCCTGGTACGATGGAGAATACAGGGATTATGGCACCTTCGGCATTTATGCCTCGCCCACGCCCGGCACATCGCTGGAAAAGCTGGAAAGGCGCATCGATGCCATCCTTGCCGAGGTCAGGAAAAGAGGTCTTGACCCCAAGGAGGTGGAACGCGCCAAACGCAACATCGTGGCCGAGACCACCTATGCCCTCGATTCCCAGTTCGGCCTTGCCCGCATGGTGGGCAGCACGCTGGCCTGGGGCGGATCGCTTAAATTGGTGGAAAACTGGGAAGACGACATCATGGCGGTCACGCCAGAAAAGGTCCGCGCCGTGGCGAAGGCTTATCTTGACTTGCCCAATTCCGTCACCGGATTCCTGAAAAAGGGTGTGCCTGAACCGCGCAGGGCGAAAGAGGCGAAGGCCTCCAGAACCGGGGCCCAAAAGGCCGCCGCCGCGCCTCAGCCAGCCGCCGCCGGCCGGTGAGAGATTTCATTCCATGAGGATTCAAGGAGCCTGATTGCGGATGAGCACGATCATGTCTGGAGAGGGCCGTTCTTTCATGTCTCGTCATTTTTTGCGCGGCAGCAGCGTCCGCGTTCTTTTCGGCATCGTCCTTTTGCTTCTCGGCCTTGTGCAAGTTTCCTCTTTCGCGCAGGCCGAGATGCGTATCCAGAAAGTGCACGCGCCCCGCGCCGGCATCACCGCCTGGCTGGTGGAGGATCACACCGTGCCGCTGATCGCCATGCGCTTCGCCTTTAAAGGCGGGGCTGCCTTCGAGCCGGCGGAGAAACAGGGGCTTTCCACCTTTCTTGCCGCCATGCTCGATGAAGGCGCCGGCGGTCTGAAATCGGCCGAGTTCCAGCGCCGCATGGAGGATCTGGCCATGCGCATGTCCTTCTCCGCCGGCATGGAATTCTTCACAGGCTCCTTCACCACACTCACCCGCAATCGTGACGCCGCCTTCAAGCTTCTGGCTCTGGCCGTGCAAAAGCCCCGCTTTGATGCGGAAGCCTTAGAGCGCATCCGCAAGCAGCTCATCGTGTCCCTGCGCAATCAGTCGGAAAAGCCGGATCATCAGGCCTTCATGGCTTTCAAGAAGGCGCTTTTCGGCGATCATCCCTATGCCCGCGATACCGACGGAACCGAGGCGGGGGTGAAGGCCATCACCGCCGATGATCTGCGCGCCTGGCACAAGCGGGTGTTCACCCGCGATCATCTCATCGTCACCGTGGCTGGCGATATTGACGCCAAGACCCTGGCCCGCCTGCTTGACGAAACCTTCGCACCGCTGCCGGCCAAGAGCGATCTCGGTGCGGTTCCAGATCCGCGCGTTCCCGAAGAGGGTTTCGTGAAGGTGATCCGCCGGCCGATCCCGCAGACGCTCATCTATGTGGGGCACAAGGGGCTTTTGCGCAGCGATCCCGATTTCATTCCCGCCTATGTCGTCAATCACATTCTGGGCAATGGCGCGCTGTCAAGGCTCAACAAGGCCGTGCGCCAGCAGCGGGGGCTGGCCTATGTGGTTTATTCCGCCCTGTTTGCCTGGAAGAAGGCGGGTGTTTTCTTCGCCTATGCCGGAACGCGCAATGCGAAGGCGGCAGAAGCGCTCTCCATCATCCGGGCGGAAATCGCGCGCATGGCCAAGGAAGGCCCCACGGAAAAGGAGCTTGAGGACGCCAAGCTCTATCTCACCGGGTCGTTTCCCCTGCGCTTCGATTCCACGAGCAAGATCGCCGATATCCTCATGGCGTTTCGCAAGCAGGACCTGGGCATCGATTATGTGAACCGCCGCAACGACCTCATTCGCGCCGTCACCATCGAGGATGCCCGCCGGGTGGCGAAACGGCTTTTGCGGCCGGATCGGCTCAAGGCCATTCTCCTGGGCAATCCCGAGAATGTGCCAAACAGCGCTGACAGGAAAGTCGGCAAGAACAAGGCGAGCACCCAGCCGGCCAGAACCACACCGCCCGCCCCGGCGGCCGCTGCCAAAGGCAATGTAACACCCGCCCGCTGATTGATCGGAAAAAGGCGAATGTGCCCATGCGCGCATGAAACCACGGCACGCACGTTCCCCCAAACGCCATTTACGTGCGGGGAGAAGGGGCTGATCGGCGTGATGGACGGGCCGGCCGCAGCGATGGGCGGTGTTATATCAGGCCATAGCGCTTGGCCTTGCGCAAAAGCCGCTGCGAACGCAGAAGATGCGGCCTGTCGTAGATGCGCCCGTCCACGGAGACCATGCCCGCGCCCGGCTTGCTCTCAAAGGCCTCAATGATTGCCCTTGCCCGCTCGATCTGTTCGCTGGTTGGTGTGAAGGCCTGGTTGATGATCGGCACCTGATCCGGATGGATGGCCAGCTTGCCGGTGAAGCCGTCGCGGAAGGCCGCGGCGCATTCCTGCGCCAGTGCTTCCGTGTCGGTATAGCGCACGAAGACGGTGTCGATGGGATCGACATTGGCCGCCCGCGCCGTGAACAGGCACAAGGAGCGCGCCAGCCGGTAGGGATCGGTGAGATGGCCGTATTCATCGCGGTTGGTGGCCGCGCCGAGGCGGGCGGAAAGGTCTTCCGCGCCCCAGGTCAGCGCCAGCAGGTTGGCCGGAACCTTCTCGGCGAAGGCGGGCAGGGTGAGCACGCCGCGCGGGGTCTCCGCCGCGATGGCGATGACCGGAATCGGCCCGGCATGCCGCGCCATGCGGTCCAGACAGCCCGGCCCCTCCGCCTTGGGCAACATGAAGGCCTCCGGCGGATTGTCGAGAAGCGCCACCATGTCGGCATTGAACTCCGCCTCGTCCAGGGCGTTGATGCGCACGATCAGTTCCGGCATCTCCTTGCCGGCCTGCCGGTGTTCGCGGATCACGGCCTTCACGTTTTCCCGTGCCTTTGCCTTGTTTTCGTAGGCGACGGAATCCTCGAGATCGAGGATGACCGCATCCGCACCGCAGGTGAGGGCGGCGTCGATCTTGGTCGGATCATCGGCAGGAACGAACAGCAGGGAACGCATCTTCACCTCTTCGATATCAAACCGCAACGGGCAAAAGCCTCAAAGAGCATGAACGCTAGCGGCATTCCGCCGGCTGCCCGCGCGTTGATGTCGTTACGACTTAAGCCACAAAGGCGGATTTGGCTCCGTTCTGGCGGCGCCTGCCCTGGTTTTTCTGATGCCATTTTCAAAGCGCTTTTCCGGAAAACCGGCTGGGCATCCTTTGTTTTCAGGTCCGCGCCCGACGGAACACGCCTTGCCCCTTTTTCCGCTTCTCGCAGCCGGTTATAGGCGCCCTTTCCGGGCAGAACAATCCCTCTGGCGCGCGGCTTTGAATCGTGTGTCTGTCAGAATGAGGCCAAAATGTGAACACTTTTCCACAGAACGGATGTGTCAAATGTGGGGATGAGAGAATAACACATTGATTTTATTGGTATAAAAATACCCTCTCTTGTGGAGAACATGTTAATCCCCTGTTAACCATTCCTGTCGTGCCATGGTGTCGCAATCACAACGGGGGCAGGCAACATGGGATGTGTGATCATGACGGACATGGCCACATGCATGCGTGTGCATTCCGCCGCCCCCCATCCGGCGCTGGTTCTGGCGGCAGATGGTGATGTGCAGGCCGCAGGCCGCCTCTGCGCCTTGCTGGAACGGCTGGGCATGCCGGCTCTTGCCCTGGCCGATGCCGAGGCCGCACTGGTTCACTGCCGGCGGGACATGCCGCGCGTCCTTCTGGTCTCCGCCGGCAGGAACAGCGCGGATGAAGCGGAGCGGTTCATCGCCCGCCTGCAGCGCCTTTCGCATGTCGAGGCTTCTGTGATCATCGCCTGCCTCAAGGACCGCGACCCGGCCCTCGCCACCGCCCTGATCATGGCCGGTGCGCACGATTGCCTGTGCGCGCCCCTGGACTCGGAAACCCTCGCCTGGAAACTGCGCCTCGCCGGCCTGGAGACGGAGTGAGTTTTCGTATGAAAAGAATGTAAATCAGTGCCTTGATGGCCATTCCCTCATTCATGTCACACAACATTTTTACCGTCATACCGGCGAAAGCCGGTATCTAAGGCCACTTACTCATGCGTCTGTGGCTCGAGACCCCGGCTTTCGCCCCCCATTGTCCAATCAAATTACTCTGTGCGTTGCGAATGATTTTCGCTATGAAGAGCGGAATTAATCACATGCTACGCAGATGCCTTTATCTAGGCATGCTTTCACCCTAGCCAAAACTTGGGAGGTTGTTATTTTATATTGAGTATCAGCTACTTACGTCATCAACTCAGTTGCCCTTGATATTCTTTCCATACATGAAGCACCACTTTTCCCCTCCCCCTGGTAGGGGGAGGTTAGGATCATGCGCTCTTTCTGCCTGCCACCCGCTGCACCGGGACCAATTTGGCTTCTGACGGCAAGTGTATGTTTAATTCGTCGAAATACCATGGGAAAACGTCATACCCGGGCTTGTCCCGGGTATCCAGGGGCGATTTACGCATGCGGTGATGGCAGTCAAGAAGGGTTCTTCAGGACTCTACCCTTCGAGAGGAACCTCCCAACAAAAAGCATACGACGCAAATCAAGCCTGCAGGCAGGCGCCATTGCCCACCAAGACCACATCGTCCGTGGCCCTGGATTGCCGGGACAAGGCCCGGCAATGACGTTTACTCTTGTTTATCAATGAGTTAAGCAACTATTGCCCAATATATGGAAAGTCTTTTTTCTTTGGTTGATTTAATGGCAACAGCACGCTTCCTGAATTTCCTCGGACACGCTTGGGCTTTCGCCGGGGTGATGAGTAAGACGGCAACGTGGTGTCATGCCACGTGCATGCATGCCGTACGACACGATACACGCGGCATGGGAATGGGCTGGCCGGCTCCGATGGATCAGGGGTTTCCTTGCGAAGAGGACGGATCATGCGCTGAAGAACCGCCCGCGGCCTTGCCAGTTTTCTCCCATGCGCCTGCGGCGAGGGCTTCCAGCCGCCGCGCGGCGCTTTCCAGCGCCTGGGCGGCGCGCTCTTCCACCTGGGCGATATCGCCGGCGCTTTCCTGTCGGGCTGCCTGCAGGGTTTCCAGCTGCTGCTCCAGCCAGGCGATGCGCTGCTCGCTTTCCGCAAGCTTGTCAGCGATCACCAGCGAAGCCATGATCAGAAGGCGCAGATCGCCCAGCGGGCCAACGGCGTTGCGGATGTTGGTCACTTCCGTATCGATCATGTCGGCCAGGCGGCGCAGGTGATCCTCCTGCCCGTCTTCGCATTGCATGGTGTAGTTGCGCCCGTTGATCTGAACGATCACCTGTCCCATGCCGGTTCTCCCGGTTGTTGCCCCCTTGTAAAAACACGGGCCATCCTGGCAGGGCCCTTAACACTGTCCGCATGTGACGGCGCGGATGCCTTCAGGCCTCTTCGCCGAGCACCTTGCGAATGCGGCTCATGGCCGCATCGATCCGCGCCAGCACCTGCCGGTTGGCTTCCGCCAGATCGGCGGCCCGTGCTTTCAGCGTCTGCAGCTCGTTTTCCAGTTTCGCCTGCGCCTGCTTGAGCTGCGCGTTTTCTGCCTTCAGCGCATCCAGAGCCTCCGTTTCCGAAATCAGCGATCCACAGGCTTGCTCCACCTGGGTCAAGGCGGCCTCGAACTGGGCCAGCGCTTCTTCCAACCTGTTGCGGGTGTCCATGTCGTCCTCGAAGATCTCGCCTGTGCGATGCGCCCACCGCCCCGTTCGGTCGTCAATGTAGCATGACAGGAATCTCTGCCAAGTCATTGAACGAAGGATGCCCACAACTGTCGGGCGGTGAGCGCGTACCGGCCGCGCCGGGCCCCGACGGATTGACAGCCGCCCCCCGTTTGTGATTTGTGACGGCACGCTGTTCATTCGCGTGCCACGCCTTCACCCCAGGCCGCTTTGTGCCCTCATGGCACTGGGGTGAGGTCTGCCGGGGCCGAATGCCCCTTTAAGGCACCGTGTTCATGGCGGAAAGCATGAGCGAAGGCAAAGAAAGCGGCCATGACGGCCCCGCCGGTGATAAAGGCGCCGCAGCCTGCAAGGAGACCCTTGCCCCGGCGGACCGGCATATCATGATGGCCAATGCCCTGCGCGTTCTGGCCGTTGATGCCATTGAGAAGGCGCGCTCCGGCCATCCCGGCATCGCCCTGGGCGCTGCGGATATCGTCACCGTCCTTTTCACCGAATTCATGAAATTCGACGTGCAGGATCCGCGCTGGCCGGATCGGGACCGTTTCGTCCTCTCCGCCGGTCATGGCTCGGCTCTGCTTTATGCCCTGCTGCATCTGCTCGGTTATGAGGACATGCCGCTTGCCGAGCTGGAGCGCTTCCGTCAGCTGGGCTCGCGTGCCGCCGGTCATCCCGAATATGGCCTGGCCGCCGGTGTGGAAATCACCACCGGCCCTCTGGGCCAGGGCTTTGCCGCCGCCGTCGGCATGGCCATTGCCGAGGCACACCTCGCTGCCCGTTTCGGCGAAGAGGTGGTCAACCATCGCACCTTCGTGCTCGCCGGAGACGGTGATCTCATGGAGGGCATCTCCCAGGAGGCCCTGGCGCTGGCCGGACATCTGAAGCTCGGCCGTCTTATCGTTCTGCATGACGATAACGGCATCACCATCGACGGCGCCGTCTCGCTGGCCGATTCCACCAATCAATTGGCCCGTTTCGCCGCTTCCGGCTGGCATGTCCTCAGCGTGGACGGGCATGATCCGCATGCCATCGCCGAGGGGCTGCGCGAGGCCCTGGCCGAGGAGGAGCGCCCCTCGCTCATCGCCTGCCGCACCGAGATCGGCCACGGCGCCCCGCATCTGGCCGGATCGGCGAAAGTGCACGGCGCGCCGCTTGGCCCGGAGGAGACCCTGGCCCTCAAGAAGGCCCTGGGCTGGCCCAGCGAAAAGCCTTTCGATGTCCCCTGTGCCGTGCGTGATGCCTGGCGTCTCGCCGGCCTGCGCGGCCGCAAGGAGCGCAAGGCCTGGCATGCCCGCCTGCAGAAGTTGCCGGCGGCGGATTATGCCGAGTTTGAACGGCGCATGGCCGGTGAGCTGCCGGAGGACTTTCGTCCCAGTATGCGCGCGCTGCGCAAGACGCTTTCCGAGGAGGCGCCGGAACTCGCCACCCGCCAGGCCTCCCACCGCGTGCTGGAAACCGTCAACGCCGTTTTGCCGGAAACCCTGGGCGGCTCGGCCGATCTCACCGGCTCCAATGGCACGCTCACCGAGGGCATGGGCATCTTTTCGGCCAAAAACCGCGCCGGCCGCTATATCCATTACGGCATTCGCGAACATGCCATGGCCGCGGTCATGAACGGCCTGGCCGTGCACGGCGGCGTCATCCCCTATGGCGGCACCTTCCTCGTCTTTTCCGACTACATGCGCGCCGCCATGCGCCTCTCCGCCCTCATGCGCCAGCGGGTCATCTATGTCTGCACCCACGATTCCATCGGCCTGGGCGAGGATGGCCCCACCCATCAGCCCGTGGAGCATCTCGCCTCTTTCCGGGCCATGCCGCGCATGCTGGTGTTCAGGCCTGCTGATGCCGTGGAGACGGCCGAATGCTGGCAACTTGCCCTTCAGCATGCCGACAGGCCTTCGCTTCTGGCTCTTACACGGCAGAAGGTGCCACCGGTGCGCACCGTTCCGGAAAAGACCAATCTCTGCGCCCGTGGCGCCTATGAAATCGTCGGCGGCGAACGTGAAGAAACCGATGCGGTGATCTATGCCTCCGGTTCGGAAGTGCATCTGGCGCTGAAGGCCCGCGAGATCGTGCAGGAGGAGGGCTATTCCGTGCGCGTGGTCTCCGTGCCCTGCATGGAGCTTTTCGACGAGCAGGACGAGGAGCACAAGCGCCGCATCATCGGCAGCGAAAAGGTGCGCGCCGCCATCGAGGCCGGCGTGCGCGACGGCTGGTGGCGCTTCATTGATCGCGATGACATTTTCATCGGCATGCACGATTTCGGTGAATCCGCCCCGGCCGCCGATCTCTACCGTCATTTCGGCATCACGGCCGAAGCCCTGGCCTCCGCGCTGCTGGACAGGCTTTCCGGCGCTGACTCAACGGAATCCGACGAAGGGTGAGACACGTGTCAAAACCCTTTGCGTCGCCGGCCGCCATCGTCAATACTGCGCCCAATTTGTCCGGTGATGATTCTCCGGTGCATCCGCCCGCAACGCGCCAGTTTTCAGGGTTATGAGCGAAGGTTCCGTCAGGTTGTTTCTGGTCGTGCCGCCCGATCTTCAGCCCCAAAGGGCCGAAGCCTGCCTGCAGGCTGCCTGTATGGCCGGCGATGTGGCAGCCGTTCTCGTGCCGGCGCAGAAGCAGGCGGATTCGCCCGATGCTACGCTGGCCCGCACAATCGTGGAAACGGCCCAGCCTCTTAATGCCGCGGTGCTGGTTGAGAATTCCGTCTCCCTTGCCCGCACGCTCAGCGCCGATGGCGTGCACATCACCACCGGCCCGCGCGAGGTGGCGCATGCCCGCCGCCTGCTCGGAGAAGAGGGCATCGTCGGCGCCCTGTGCGAGAAGGGGCGGCATGAGGCCATGCTGCTCGGCGAGGCCGGCATCGACTATCTCGCCGTTGACCAGCGGCGCGAGGCGGCCGGGGAGAACCTGCTGTCCTGGTGGGCGGAGATGTTCGTCATTCCCGTTGTCGCTTTCGCCCCCGCCGCGCCCGATCAGGTGGCTGATCTTGTGCGCCTTGGCGCCGATTTCATCCGCCCGCAGGAGGACATGTGGCGCTCTGCCGAAGCGGCGCAAGACTGCATCAGTGCCCTCATGCAGGCAATCAGGGAGGCGGCATCATGATCCGGCCTGGCGGAAAGACGCATCTTACCATGCTCTTTGCTCTCGGCCTGGGCGTTGCCGCCTTTGTGGATGCAGGCCGTCTGCATGCCGCCAGTTTCGCCGAAGCCATCGCCCTTTATCAGGAAGGCCAGTATGCCGAGGCCTGGAAGGTGGCGCATGAGCTGGCCCTTGCCGGCAATGCCGAGGCCCAGGCCATGCTCGGCGTTCTCCTCGAGAACGGGCAGGGCGTGAAGAAAGATGTGCAGCAGGCGGCGCAATGGTATCGCAAGGCCGCCGAACAGGGCCATGTCGGCGCCATGTATGCCCTGGCGCTTTTGCATCTCAACGGCAAGCTGGGCCGCAAGGACATTGGCGCCGCCCTGCGCTGGGCCAGGGCCGCCGCCGAGAAGGGCCACAGCGGCGCCGCCTATACCATGGGGCTCATCCTTTCCGGCATGGAGGGCCTGAAGCCGGACTGGAAGGCCGCCGCCGAATGGTTCCGCAAGGCGGCCGAGGCCGGCAATCCGGCCGCGCAATACAATCTCGGCGTTCTCTATCTGCTTGGCCGGGGCGTGGAGCGCGATTCGATCACCGCCGCCGAATGGTTCAAGCGCGCCGCGCTTGCCGGCCTGCCGCGCGCGGCCATGAAATATGGCGTGCTCGTTTTCAACGGTGAGGGCGTGGTGAAGAACGAGCGCATCGGCGCACAATGGCTCGCCGCCGCCGCCCGCAGCGGCAATGCCCAGGCCATGCTGCATCTCGCCCGCCTGCTTGCCGTCGGCCGCGGCGTGCGCAAGGACAGGATCGAGGCGGCGAAATGGTACATCCTCGCCCGCAAGCGCGGTCTGAAGGACACCTTCCTCGATCTGTTCCTGCGCAAGATGAAGCGCCCGGACCTGGCCGAGGCCAGGCGCCGCGCCGCCGCCTTTCGCCCCACACGCATGCGCGGCTTCAGTATGGTGGACCCCCGCGGCAAGGGCTCCCGCCTGAAAACCGGAAAACACACGCCCGCAAAGAAAACGAACGGCCGCTCAGATCAGAAAAACCCCAAAAGAACCGCACCGAAAACCAAGGCCAAAGGCCAGGCCGGAAACTGAAAGGTTTCCAGCGCCCGCTGTCTCCTCCATGCGGTTTTGAACATGCCTGGGAAAAGGCCGAGGTCACTCCGTCCCGAACCTCCTGGCCGAAGATCATGGGGACATTTCAGGCAAGAGGCGAGGAGAACGGTGCGGCATGGCGGAAAGGCCCATTGCCTCCTGCCATTGTTGGGCGGATAGTTGCCCGGTAGAACATCTTGAAAAAGCCGTCGGTTCCGGCGGCTCGATCCTCTCACGTCAAACGGGAGACTTCACCATGCTCATCGGCGTGCCCAAGGAGATCAAGACGCATGAATATCGCGTCGGCATGACGCCGGCCAGCGTGCGCGAAGCGGTGCATCACGGGCATGAGGTGCTGGTGGAGACCGGCGCCGGCGCCGGCATTGGCGCCCACGATGATGCCTATCGCGCCGCCGGGGCCCGCATCGCCCGCGACGCCGCGGAGGTCTTCGCCAACGCCGAGATGATCGTCAAGGTCAAGGAGCCGCAGGCCAACGAACGCGCCATGCTGCGCGAGGGCCAGATCCTTTTCACCTATCTGCATCTCGCCCCCGATCCGGACCAGACGCGGGATCTGCTCAAGGCCGGCGTTGTCGCCATCGCCTATGAGACTGTCACCGCGCCGGACGGCTCCTTGCCATTGCTTGCGCCCATGTCCCAGGTGGCCGGGCGCATGTCGGTGCAGGCCGCCGCGCACTGCCTGGAAAAGGAACAGGGCGGCATGGGCATTCTGCCCGGCGGGGTGCCCGGGGTGAAGCCGGCGCGGTTCTGCATCATCGGCGGCGGTGTTGTCGGCGAGAATGCTGCGGCCATGGCCATCGGGCTCGGCGCCGATGTTGTCATCATCGAAAAATCGGTGCCGCGCATGCAGCAGCTGCATCGCATCTTCGGTCACGCCGTCAACACGGTTTATTCCACGCGCCTGACCATCGAGGAGGAGGTGCTGGCCGCCGATGTCGTCATCTGCGGGGTGCTCATTCCCGGCGCAGCCGCGCCCAAGCTCATCAGCCGTGACATGGTGCGCCGCATGAAGCCGGGATCGGTGATTGTGGACGTGGCCATCGATCAGGGCGGCTGCGCTGAAACCTCCATGCCCACCACGCATGCCGAGCCCACCTATGTGGTGGATGATGTCGTGCACTATTGCGTGGCCAACATGCCGGGGGCGGTGGCCCGCACCTCCACCTATGCGCTCAACAACGCCACCCTGCCGCATATTCTCGCCATTGCGGATAAGGGCTGGCGTCAGGCCCTGGCGGAGGATGAGCACCTGCTGCATGGCCTCAACGTCGCCTATGGCCACATCACGCATGAGGCCGTGGCCCGCTCGCTCAACATGCCCTGGACCGATCCGCACACCTTCGTGCGCGACTGAGCCTTACGCGCAAAAAAACGGCCCGACACTGCACAGAGAATACGAAAACGGGCGGGAGAAACACGCTCCCGCCCCCTGTATTCAAGCGGAACATTCCCTCTCAGGGCTGCTCAGCCTCTCAGGCCTGGCCGCCAGGTCGGCCCCTGATGATAAACGGGGATGGCCGAAGGCCTTGGGATGAACCCCTCACCCCTGCTGGGCGGCCTCCTGCTCGGCCAGGCGCTGACGGATCAGCTTCTTGATGCGGCGCGCCCTGTCGGAAAGCTCGGAATCCTTGGCCTTGAGCAGGAAGGCATCCAGCCCGCCGCGGTGCTCAACCGTCTTGAGCGCCTGGGCGCTGATGCGGAAGCGATAGCTCGTGCCCATCACCTCGCTCATCAGGGTGACGTTCACCAGATTGGGCAGAAAACGACGGCGGGTCTTGTTGTGGGCGTGGGAAACGTTGTTGCCGGTCATCACGCCCTTGCCGGTCAGTTCACAGCGGCGAGCCATGGTCTTGCTCCTTGAAAAAAGAAAAACCCTTCAGGTCCCATCTTCTCGTTTGCGCGCAAGGACACACGATGAAAAGACCCGCCGCCGGCCGACCGTTCTGTTTCGTGGCGGCCCGGGTCTGGTGCGGGTCCATCGCGAAAATTGCGCGTCTCTTTCGGGCGCCATGCTATAGGCGGGCAGGCCGCTTTCGTCAAGAGCGGGCAAAGGATCCCGCAGCGGCTTGAAAGGAGCATTCAGCCTCTATTCAGGCACGATCGGTCAGATTTCGGCCCAAAGCCCGTGCTTGGAAAGAGCCACGGCAAGTGATTCATCATGAACGCGCCATTCAGCAGGAAAGGGATATATTCGATCATGACCGCGCAGACTGCCTTTCGCCGTCTTACTTCCGCGTTTGTCCTTGCGGGTGCCCTGAGTGCGGCTGTGGCCACCGCCGGGGCGGAAACCCTGAACATGCGCTACAATGTCAGGGTCTCCGGCATCAAGGTTTTCAAGGTGGACTATGAAGGCCGCCTGACCAAAAAGGCCTATGAAGGCAAGGCCCGTGTAAAGCCGTCCGGTTTCGGCGGCCTGTTTCTTTCTTCCCGCTCCGACATGCGCGTGAAGGGCCGCATGGGCAACCCCTCCGTCAAGCCCGAGCAGTTCTTCATGCGCAAGGGCAAGAAGAAAAAGATGAAGGAGGCCACCGTGACCTATGCCGGTGGTCATGTGAAATCCTGGCGGCGCAATCCGCCGCGCAATGCCGAGAAGACAAAGGCGATCAACGCCGCCATTGCCGGGCGCACGGTGCTCGATCCGCTCTCCATGCTGGTCAGGGAAGGGCTGAAAGGCCCGAAGGCCTTCTGTCAGGGCCGGCAGCGGGTGTTCGATGGCCATACGGTTTATGACATCGTTTTCCGCAAGGAAGGCACGCTGCGTGACAAGCGCCTGAACGGCACGCTTTATCGCTGCCGGCTCATCTACGTGCCGGTGGCCGGCATGTCCGAGAAGAAAAAGCGCCGCGCCAAGGCCGATCCGCCCTATTTCGACGTTACCTTCGCCGCGGTTAAGGACAGGGATGTGGGCACCATCCTCGTGCCGGTTTCGGCCACCGGCCGTCTGAATGGCAAGAGCTTCTCCGCTTCCATGAAACGCGGCAAGATCGGCGGCGAAAAACTGGCCGCCCGCATGGCCCGCTAGGGCCCGCTTGCGAGAAGGTGAAGTATCTCATGGAAAATGCCTTCCGGAACAGTTCGGCGGGCACACGACACAACGTTGCCATCTTTCTCGTCACCCCGGCGGGAAGCCTTAGGTCTCGGGCCATAAACGCATGCATATGTGGCCTTAGATACCGGCTTACGCCGGTATGACGATGGGTGTGTTGTGTAGTGTGGTGACTACGAGAAAGCTAAAAATATAGCATGGAAAATTTTTGACTTTTCCCTTGCGGCAGATGACAACGCCGCCCTTGTCAGAGGGCGGCGTTTCTGCTCCCTTCCCCGGCAGGTGGCAGAAACCGAAATAATGACACCGCCGGACACACAACCGCCCGCCGCCCTTGTCTGCATGCCTAAAAAAGCGATCGGACAGATGCCCATGGACATGCGCAACGTCGCCATCATCGCCCATGTCGATCACGGCAAGACAACGCTGATCGACCGCCTGCTCGCCGCCTCCGGCGCCTTTCGCGCCAATCAGCAGGTGGCCGAGCGCGCGCTTGATTCCAACGACCTGGAGCGCGAACGCGGCATCACCATCCTCGCCAAGGTCACCTCCATCGAATGGAAGGGCGTGCGCATCAACATCGTGGATACCCCGGGCCATGCCGACTTCGGCGGCGAGGTGGAGCGCATCATGGGCATGGTGGACGGCGCCATTCTCCTCATCGACGCCGCCGAAGGCGTCATGCCCCAGACCAAGTTCGTGCTCGCCAAGGCCTTGAGCCGGGGGCTGAAACCCATTGTCGCCGTCAACAAGATCGACAAGCCCGATGAGCGCCATGACGAGGTTGTCACCGAGGCCTTCGATCTTTTCGTCGCTCTGGGCGCCGATGAGGAACAGCTGGATTTTCCCGTTCTGTACGGATCCGCCAAGCAAGGCTGGATGGCCGCGGAACCGGATGCCGGCCCTGCTGCCGGCATGGACGCCCTGCTGGATCTCATCATTGCGCATGTGCCACCGCCCAGGGTCGAGGACGGGCCATTTCGCCTGCTCGGCACCATGATCGAGGCCGATCCCTATCTTGGCCGCCTGCTCACCGGCCGTATCGTTTCAGGATCGGTGCGCGCCAACGATCCTGTCAAGGTGCTGGATCGCGAAGGCAACGTGCTGGAAACGGGGCGCGTGGCCAAGGTGCTGGCCTTCCGCGGTCTGGCGCGCCAGCCTATCGAAAACGGCGAGGCCGGCGATATCGTCGCCATTGCCGGGCTGAAGACGGCAAGCGTGGCGCACACGCTTTGCGCCCCTGAGGTTTCACGTCCCCTGCCGGCGCAGCCCGTTGATCCGCCCACATTGTCCATGACCTTCCGCATCAACGACGGACCCCTGGCCGGCCGCGAGGGGGATAAGGTGCAAAGCCGCGTTATCCGCGAGCGCCTGTATCGCGAAATGGAGGGCAATGTCGCCATCCGCGTCGAGGACATTCCCGACGAGCCCGAGGCCTTTCGCGTCTCCGGCCGCGGCGAGCTGCAGCTGGCCGTGCTCATCGAGACGCTGCGGCGGGAAGGCTTTGAGCTCACGGTGGGGCGCCCCCGCGTGCTCATGCGCCGGGATGATGAGGGCCGGCTGCTTGAACCGGTGGAAGAAGCGGTCATCGATGTGGATGAGGAATACGCCGGCGTTGTCGTGCAGAAACTCTCCGAGCGCCGCGGCCGCCTCGTGGAGATGCTGCCGTCCGGCACCGGCCGCCAGCGCCTGATCTTTCACGTGCCCACCCGTGGCCTCATCGGCTATCAGCCGGAGCTGATGAGCGATACCCGCGGCACCGCCGTGTTCAACCGCGTCTTTCATTCCTGGCAGCCCTGGCAGGGCGAGATCCGCGAGCGCACCACCGGCGCCCTCATTTCCAACGGCGATGGCGAGGCCGTCGCCTATGCCCTGTGGAACCTCGAGGACCGCGGCCCCCTCTTCATCGGGCCCGGCGATGTCGTCTACCGCGGCATGATCGTCGGCGAACACACCAAGGGGCAGGATCTGGAAGTCAATGTCCTGAAGGGCAAGAAGCTGACCAACATCCGCGCCGCCGCCAAGGATGACAACGTGCAGCTCACCCCGCCTGTGCGCATGACGCTGGAGCGGGCGCTGTCCTGGATCGCCGATGACGAGCTTGTCGAGGTCACGCCAAAGTCCATCCGCCTGCGCAAGGCCATCCTCGATCCGCACGAGCGCAAACGCGCCGCCCGCCGCAAGACCCCGGCCTGATCCCGGTCACGCCCGCAGGAAGGTGCGGGTGGCACGGACTGCTTCGGCCAGTCCGCAGCGGGTGATGGGCACACCCTCGGGAAAGGCGGTGTGAAAGCGGCTGGCCAGCCGCGGATCGAGCATGACGAACACGCCCCTGTCCTCCTTCTTGCGGATCAGGCGGCCGAAGGCCTGCCGCAACTTCAGCCGCACCATCATGTCCGTCCACCGCCCCTCGCCAAAAGCTGCCCGTCGCCGCCGTTCCAGAATGGTGGGGCGCGGCCAGGGCACCCGGTCCATGACCAGAAGGCGCAAGGAACGGCCGGGCACGTCCACACCATCGCGCATCGCATCCGTGCCCAGAAGACAGGCGTCCTCCTGATGGCGGAACATGTCCACCAGCGTGCCGTTGTCCATGGCGTCCACATGCTGGGCCAAAAGCGGCAGGCCGGCCTCCGCCATGGCCTCGAGAATGCGCCCGTAAACCGCCTTCAGCCGCGAAATCGCCGTAAACAGCCCCAGCGCCCCGCCGCCCGCCGCCAGAAACAGGGCGCGATAGGCGCTGGCCACCGCATCCATGTCCTCGCGGTTGACATCCGTGACCACGAACACGCGCGCCTGCGCGGCATAGTCGAACGGCGAGGGATAGGAAACGCGCCGCACCGGCCAGGGCAGGTGGGTCACGCCGGTGCGCATCTCCGCGCTCTTCCAGTCGTCCGGTTGCTTGGGCGGCCGGTCGCGCAAGGTGGCGGACGTGATCACCACCGAATCCGCCGGTGCCAGCACTGTTTCCGCCAGCGGCACGGTCGGGTCCACCCAGTGGGCATGCAGGCCCACGTCCATCTCCTGCCCGTAGGCGAAGGACAGAGAGAACCATTCGGCGAAACGCGGATCGGCCTCCTCGTCGTCTCCCGCCGCAAACCGGCGCAGCATGCCGCGCCAGCCGCCAACGATGAGCCCGCCGCGGCGATTAAGCGAGCGGGCCATGGCCTCCAGCCTGTTGCGCTCAGGTGTGGACAAGGTGGCCGCCTCCTCCTGCAGGCGCTTCAACAGCAGCGCCGCCAGATGCCGCATGGACCGTTCCAGCAGGCCCAGCGCACCCTCCAGCGCCTCCGCCGCCTCGATCAGCTCAAGTTCGGCGGGATGACAATCGGCCTCCATCTCGGTGCTGCCCGCATGATCCCGGCTGTGTGCCCGCACGTGATCGCGCACGAGGCTGAGGAATACTTCAGCCGCGCCTTGCGGGGCACGTTCCGCAAGCCGCCGCCGCCAGCCGGGCGCGGGCAGACAGCGCACCGCCTGTTCCACGGCCTTTACCGCTTCCGCGAAGGCCCTGCCGCCATCGGAAATGAGATCGGAAAGCCGGTCGCGCAAAGCGCGCCCGCGGCGGCGCGATTCCTCCGGGCCGCGGATCCAGCGCCTGAGCTCCGCCGTTTCCAGCGCGGTGAGATGGCCGGAAAAGGCCGAATCGGCCGCCTCGAAGAGATGATGCCCCTCGTCAAAAACGATGCGGGCGAGCGCATCATCGGCCAGCGCCTCCCGGCCTGCGCTTTCGCCCAGCATCACGTCCATGGCCGCCTGCACCATGACGATGGCGTGATTGGCCACGATAAGATCGGCCCTGATCGCCCGCACCCGCGCCTTCTCGATGAAGCACTTGCGAAAATGCGGACAGGCGGCATGGGCGCATTCGCCGCGCCGGTCGGTCAGCCCCAGCGCCATGGGCGAAGGCGGCGTGCCGCGCGGGCTCTCCTCCGCCAAAAGCCCCATCAGCCAGGCCGGAAAGTCACCGCCCACCATGTCGCCGTCCGCCGAGGCCAGCGCCCAGCGCGCAACCAGCGCGGCCAGTGTCGCGCCTTTCGGCGTTGCCGCCGAGAGCGAGGCAAAGCTTTCCTGGGCATTGAGCAGGCAGAGATAATTCTCCCGCCCCTTGCGCACGGCCACATGCCGGCGATGCTGTGCCGAATCCGGCCAGAAGCGCCGCGTCTCCTCAACGAGCTGGCGTTGCAGGTTCTTGGTGTAGGTGGAAAGCGTCACCCGGCCGGCATTCTTCTGGGCCCACAACACCGCCGGCGCCAGATAGCCCAGGGTCTTGCCCAGGCCGGTGCCTGCTTCCGCCAGCAGGATGACGTTTTCATGCTCGGAAGGGCGGGGGGCGAAGGCCCGTGCCACCTCCGCGGCATAGGCCATCTGATCGGCGCGCTCCTCGGCATCGGGGCCGAGAATTCTGCCCAGCAGCGTCTGCGCCTCATCGGGTGAAACCGGCCTGTGCCCCGGCGGAGGCTGCGGCGGCGGTTCCTCCCATTCCGGCAGGTCTTCCCAGATCTCCAGACCGGTGAGATGAAACCCCTTCGGCCGCAGCCCATGCCCCGCCTCAAGCGCGGCCAGTACGGCATCGGCCCAGGGCCAGCGCGAGCCTTTCAGGTAATCCGCCAGTTTCAGGGCCTGATCCGGCCGGTGCAGACGCCTTGAGGCTACATGGGCGATCAGGGCATCGGCAAGCAGCGGCAAAATTTCGGGCGCATCATCCGTCAGGTTCGGCCCCTGCGCCGGATCGATGAGCCGCGCCAGCATCGCCGTCGGCAAGGGTGGCGCCGGATCGGCCGGCAGCGCGAAAGCGAAGAGTTCGGCGACGTCATAGTGGCGGATGGCCAGCGCGCTCATGGCCAGTTCCGGCTTGCGGCAGGCCAGGGCCAGACGCTGTGCGAGGGTCGTTGCATGACAGACGAGATGCGGCTCCGCCGCCAGCCGCAACAGCGCTTCATCGGGAGAGACGATGCGCCGCTTGCCCTCTTCGAGCAGGATGGCATGCGCCCCAACACCCACCATCGCCGCCGGCCAGGCGCCGGGGGCCTTTCCCGGCATGCGCGGGCGTGGTGTGCCAGCCTGTTCATCCCGCTCCATGGGCATTCTTCAGGTTTTGCAATCGTCCAAAGGCGTCATGACCGAAAAGACGCTCCCGGCTTTTGCGGGCCTGCAGGGGCGCAGACTGAAAGCCACCCGCCCGTCTGAGAGCCCTTTAAAGAATATACCGGCTCAGATCGGCATCCTCGGCGAGGTCGCCAATGCGCTCCTCAACATAAGCGGCATTCACGGTGATGGTCGCGCCCGCCGCATCCGGCGCCTCGAAGCTGATTTCCTCAAGCACCCGTTCCATCACCGTCTGCAGCCGCCGGGCGCCGATGTTTTCCACCGTGTCGTTGATGCGCGCGGCGATGCGGGCGATGGCAGCAATGCCGTCCTCGGTGAAGTCGAGCGTGACCCCTTCCGTTTCCATCAGCGCCACGTATTGCTTCACCAGCGAGGCCTCCGGCTCGGTGAGAATGCGCTTGAAATCTTCTTCCGTCAGCGCCGAGAGCTCCACGCGGATGGGCAGCCGCCCCTGCAACTCCGGCAGGAGATCCGACGGCCGCGCCACATGAAAGGCGCCGGACGCGATGAACAGGATGTGATCGGTCTTCACCGGCCCGTGCCGTGTGCTCACCGTCGTACCTTCGATCAGCGGCAAAAGATCACGCTGCACGCCCTCGCGCGAAACATCCCCGCCGCGCACGCCGGCCTCCGCCCGCGCACAGATCTTGTCGATCTCGTCGAGAAAGACGATGCCCTCGTTCTCCACCAGGCGCCGCGCCTCCGAGACGATGCTCTCCTCATCCAGCAGCTTGTCGCTCTCCTCGGCGATGAGAACATCATAGGATTCGCGCACGGTCATTTTCCGGCGCCGCGTGCGCGGCCCGAAGGCCTTGCCGAGAATGTCGCCGATGTTGACCACGCCCATGCTCGCGCCCGGCATGCCGGGAATGTCCATCATCGGCAGGCTGGGGCCGGTATCGGCCACGTCGATCTCGATCTCCTTGTCATCAAGCAGCCCCTTGCGCAGTTTCTCGCGAAAGGCCTCACGGGTGGACAAACTGGCATTGGGGCCCACCAGGGCGTCCAGCACCCGCTCTTCCGCGGCCAGATGCGCCTTCTCCCGCACTTCGGCGCGTTTTCTCTCCCGCACCATGGCAATGCCGGCCTCCATGAGATCGCGCACGATCTGCTCCACGTCACGGCCGACATAACCCACCTCGGTGAACCGCGTCGCCTCCACCTTCAGAAAAGGCGCACCCGCCAGCGCCGCCAGCCGCCGGGCGATCTCGGTCTTGCCCACGCCGGTGGGGCCGATCATCAGGATGTTCTTGGGCATCACCTCATCTTTGAGCGGCGGCTTCAGCCGCTTGCGCCGCCAACGGTTGCGCAGGGCGATGGCCACGGCCTTCTTGGCCTCCTTCTGCCCGACGATATGACGGTCGAGCGCTTCGACAATCTGTCTTGGCGTGAGGTCAGAACGGGAAGAGGTGATCTCGGCGGTCATGGCAAACGATCCGTTCTCATCTGAATGCGGCCCGAAGGTGCCCCAGCTGAAGCCCAAGCGCAAGGCCGCTTCGCCGGTTTTTCCCTTTGCATGGCATTTTGGCGCGAATGGGCAGAGCCGGGCTCAGTCGCTGTTCCCTTCTTTGACAGACGTCACGTCTTTTTCGATTTTTTCGATGCCATTGTGATCATCAACGAGCCTCTTGAAGTGCCGGACTTTCTCTCACGCACCCGTTGATCACATCGGTGGACCCACGCCCACCCAGATCTTCAGCCGTCGCCAGGCGAGACAAGCCAAAGCCGCCGCCAGCGCCAGATTGGAAAGCGTGGTTGCGCCTGCAGCACCCAGCATGCCGAACGCAGGGATGAGCACCAGGTTCAGGGCCACATTGAGGATGGCAGCACCAGACATCACCATCGCCATGGCCCGCTCCTGCCCGCACATGGCGAGCAAATAGCGCACGGGGCCGCTTAAGGCCTGCAATGCGATGCCGCCGGCGAGAATCAGCATGGCGGGACGCGCCACGGCAAATCCGCGTCCGAACAATGCAAGGGCGATATCGCCCAGCCAAACAAGGCCTGTGAACGCTGTGGCGGTGCCCAAAAACGCAAGCCATGCATAGCGCCGGCCAATACGGATGAGGAGCTCCCGCTCCCCGCGCGTCCACAAACGAGCCATTTGCGGCGCCGCTTGCGCCCCGATCATCAGCGGAAAAAAATTCACCAGCGCGGCAATGCGCGTGGCGGCATAATAGGCGCCCACATCTTCCGCCGGTGCGAAATGGCGCAGCACGATAACGTCGGTATTTGCGGCGAGAATGAAATAACCGTCCATGAGCAGAAGAGGCAGGGCGATGCCAAGCCAGGCCCCGGGTGTTCTCACGGCAGGCAGCCGCGCGGGCAGATCCAGATGCCGGCGAAGCAAGCCGGCCTGAACCAATACGGTCGCAACCAGGGTCAGCAACGAGGCCGCCATGAGGACATTGACCGTGGCCTGCCCCAAATAAGCGAAAGCCACCAGCGCAAAGACCAGAATCAGCAAGGGGCGCCAGAGAAAGGCCGGCGCATAGGCCAGCAGGGTGAGCCCATGCCCGCGGGCAAAGCCGCGCATGCTCTCCCCCAGCGCAAAAAGCGGGATGCTGACAGCAGCAAGAACAAGGGCGACTGTCATGTTGACAGGAGCATCCGCTTGCATGGTGGCGAATTCGAATGCCGCGAATGCCGCGCCAAAAATGGCGCCGGAGATGAGCGGCATGAGAACGGCGAAGGAGAACAGCCCCTTCAGATGCCCCGCCTGTTTCTTTTCCAGGAATTGCGCGGCCAGACGGGTATTGGCCATGGCCAGTCCTAATGGTGCCAGCATGCCCAGAAGCACAACCCAGGCCCAAAGCCCGGCATACAGGCCATAATGCGTCTGCCCGAGCAGACGCGCATAGGCCACATGGCCGAAAAACCCCACGCCGGCTCCGGCGAAGCGCATCGCCAATGTGGCGATGACACCTCGCAGGTCCATTCCGGAAAACAGCGCGTTTATGCGTTTGCGCATGGCCCCATCCGCCCGCTTGAAAGCTCATGGCGAAACGCTGGCATCAAGGTCTGCATCCCATCGGACTTTCGCAAACGCAAGAACCATGCCGCTTTCATCGTCCATGCGATGACGCTTCCTGTGCTCTCTGAGCGGCCGTGTTTTCTCCAGCCGTGAGCGCCGGCGTAGGCGCAGGCACAGGCGTTCTCTTGCGGCCCAACCTGGCAAGTCCTTTCTGCATAAGCACATGCCACATGGCGGTGAATTCACGTAAGGCGGGGCGCATGTCGCCATGTTCGAAGGTATCAAAGCCCGCAGCCGTCCCATGCCGCCCGCTCAGCGCCATGATCACCTCGCCGCCGAGATGAAGCCCTTCGAATAGTCTTTTTCTGATGGGCAGACCGGAGCGGAAGAACAGGTCATAGGCATTCAGGATCAAGTTGCGCATGACAACGCCTGCATCATAAGCGGGCTGTTCGGGCCGCTTGCCATGCACCATCAGGTCATGGAGCAAAACCGGGAAGTTCACTCCGGCGCGTATGGCCAGCGGCAGCGAGCCCCAGGGGCGGGCATTCAGTTCAATGAAAATGGCTTCTCCCGTTTTCCGGTTGCGACGCAGCTCGAACATGGCAATGCCATGAAGTTCAAGCGCGGCGCACAGCTTGCGCACGCCTTCGAGCAGCTGAGGATCAAGCGGCTCGGACACCCGAACGGAGCTGCCGCCGCCGTTTTTGGGCTCCAGGGCGCGGCCATGCTGAAAGGCCACGAGCACCTCCCCGTGATCGGCAAGCACGGAAATGCCCATGCCTTGCCCGTCTCCCGTGCCCGGCGCCGGGAAAAAGGCGCAAATGTGCCAGCGCCGATGGGCATCGGCCTGAGCAATGAACCGCTCAAGATCCTCCCGCGTGCGCAGGATGTGCGTCTGCCCGCGTTCATCAAGTCGCTCAGGCGCGTAGGATGCCGTTTCGCGAACAACAAGCGGCAGCCCGAATTCAGCCATGAGATTTTCCGCCGTTTCATGAGGCAGATTGAGCAAGCGCCCGGGCGCCACCGGCAGCCCCAGCCGTTGCGCCAAATCATGGAATGCCGCCTTATCGAGGCTGGCTTTCAGGGCCTTTTCTCCGGCGAAGACGATGGTGAAGCCGGAAAAGAGCGCTTGGTTTTCCATGATGGGAATCAGCGATCGTTCGCAACAGGGCAGGATGAAATCATAGCTCTCGCGCCTGATCAGATCGGCAAGCTCTTTCGCCCATTCCCGCATGCGCCCTGCTGGCGGCTTTATGGACCAGACTCGGCGTATGGCGCGCGAGCTCAAGGCAGGTGCGGCCGGATTGAACGGCAGGGCGTCCACCGTGCATCCATGCGCATGCAAAGCACGCACCGAAGCCAGAAACGAGCGCGTATCATCGCCAATCACCAGAACCTTGCTGCGGGCGTATGATGATCCTGTTTCCGGAATATGAATATGCATAGTCCCTCTCCCTTCTGGATAAATGGCAACCTTGGATTGGGGAGAAAACTTTAAACAATTTTTCAGTAAATGTTAACCATAATCAATTAAAATTTGCATAAAATTTAACTAAAATTTTAAGTAATCAAGAACAACTGCAAAACAAGAAAGAAATGATTATATAATTTCTGAAATTTTTGCTATTTAGTCATTGATTGCTATCTGCAAAGCTTCGATTTATGTTTTGTCATTACATGGGAATATGCATTTTTGCTTTTCATTATCTGTTTATGCCATACGCATCTTGCACAATACGGGCCGTTTCAAAGGCTGCAGCATTCGCTTGCAGGATGTTTCCGCCACGATCGAGAAGGCTTGCCCCCCTTACACGCCTGCAAATATCCTCATGGCTTGGGGCAGATATAACGATTCCTTTATATCGCCTTGCTCCATGCCGCCGCCGCTGCTATAGCTGCGCGCAACAGAAGCGAACCCGTCATTCCCGGCGATAGCCGCCGTCTTGATCCGCAGGCTTCATTGAGCATGGCGTGCGGGATGCGGTTTATGCCGATACGACGGGACAGGAGCAAACAGGACCTATCAACAGCAAGAGAGATTCCCATGAGTGAGACGCAGGATTACGTCGTTGCCGACATCTCCCTGGCCGACTGGGGCAGGAAGGAAATCGAGATGGCCGAAGAGGAGATGCCCGGCCTCATGGCCTGCCGCGAGGAGTTCGGGCCCAAGAAGCCGCTGAAAGGGGCCCGCATCGCCGGCTGTCTGCACATGACCATCCAGACCGCCGTGCTCATCGAGACCCTGCTGGAACTGGGCGCGGAAGTGCGCTGGGCCTCCTGCAACATCTTCTCCACGCAGGATCATGCCGCCGCTGCCATTGCCGCCCGCGGCGTGCCCGTCTTTGCGAAAAAGGGCGAGACGCTGGAGGAATACTGGGATTACGTCGATCGCATCTTCGACTGGGGCAATGGCGAGACCGCCAACATGATCCTCGATGATGGCGGCGATGCCACCCTGCTCGTTCTGCTCGGCGCCAAGGCGGAAAAGGATCCCTCCGTCATCGAGAACCCCAAGAATGACGAGGAAGAGGCCCTCTTCGCCACCATCCGCCGCCGCCTGGAGAAAAATCCCGGCTGGTATTCAAAGGTGAAGGCCAACATCCGCGGTGTCTCCGAGGAGACGACCACCGGCGTGCATCGTCTCTACGAACTGGAGAAGAAGGGCGAGCTGCCGTTTCCCGCCTTCAACGTCAACGATTCCGTCACCAAGTCCAAGTTCGACAACAAGTATGGCTGCCGCGAATCGCTGGTGGACGGCATTCGCCGCGGCACGGACGTGATGATCGCCGGCAAGGTGGCCATCGTCTGTGGCTACGGCGATGTGGGCAAGGGCTCGGCCCAGTCGCTGGCCGGCAACGGCGCGCGGGTGATGGTCACGGAGGTGGACCCCATCTGCGCCCTGCAGGCCTGCATGGACGGCTTTGAGGTCGTCACATTGGAGGACCGCATCCACGAGGCGGACATCGTGGTCACCGCCACCGGCAACAAGGATGTGGTCACGCTGGATCACATCCGCAAGATGAAGCACATGGCCATCCTGTGCAACATCGGCCACTTCGACAACGAGATCGATGTTGCCGCTTTACGGAACTTCAAGTGGATCAACGTCAAGCCGCAGGTGGATCTCGTCGAGTTTCCGGACGGCAAGCGCATCGTGCTGCTCTCCGAGGGCCGTCTGGTGAACCTGGGCAACGCCACCGGGCATCCCAGCTTTGTGATGTCGGCAAGCTTCACCAATCAGACGCTGGCGCAGATCGAGCTGTGGACCCGCGGCGAGAACTATGAAAACCGCGTCTACGTCCTGCCCAAGATCCTCGATGAAAAGGTGGCGCGCCTGCATCTGCCGAAACTCGGCGCCAAGCTCACCAAGCTGACGCCGGAACAGGCGGAATACATCGGCGTGCCTGTCGAAGGCCCCTACAAGCCGGACTGGTACCGCTACTGACAAGGAGCCTAACCGAATATCCCCAAAACCGCTTCGCGTTCGCGCTCAAGTACCCTGTTTTGGTGTTTTATGTCGGGTGGCTCAAGCGAAGGCGCGGTGCGGTGGGGCGCGGAAATTCGCCTTAAAGCGAGTTTTCGTGTGGATGCAGGAGCTTGACTGTCCACATAGGACATCTATATTGAAGATGACTCCTGTCGCCCGAAGCTGCTGCCCCGGCAGCAGACCCGCCCTAAGGCGGTGATGGCAATTCGCCATCTAGGGCGGCAGGATTTTATTTTTTAAGTCTCCTATGCCAGATAGTGAATTTTCCTGTTACAGAAGTATCCCTGAAAACATCTTCTATGCCTGCCAGTTCCATTATGTAATCTGATAATTCTTTTTTGGCGGGAGAGGCATCAAATGTATCATAATGACCATTGAGTTTATACATGATTGCACCCAGCAAAACGTCAACGATTTGAAGCTCTGGCGCTTCATGTGATTTTCTGAAGTGCAGTCGACGGAATGGATAGTCAGTTCTATCTAGGTACTTTGCCGCACCCCTATTCAATATAATTCTCATATCTTCTGTTCTGGATTTGGTGGTTCTTTCATCCAGATACACATTAAATACACGATTACGATATATTCTACAAAATTTCATACATGTTTGATATATTTCTTTATTGAATCCTATTTCTCTTGAACCTTTGTTATATTTTTCATCATTCAATTTTGAACAGTCTATGATAAGGCTATGAAATTCTGCAGGAATAATCGTGGATTTTGTATTGAAGAAGGCTGAGACAACTCTTCTATAAGCTGGCAGTTTTGTTTTGGATACTTTCGTCCATTTTAATTCTCCTTCAGGGAGTTCAGGGAGCCTGGCATTCTGTATAATTTTTCTGAATTGATCCTGGCATGATGTGTCAATAATAAGTCCGGCCAATCCCAAGTATCTGTGAGCATTCTGACTGGATTCATCTATATAGACATTGCTCTGTATCATGGCTGTGCCAGTACTTTTTTGTCATGAAGCCACGCAATTTTATTTATTTTGCATATTCAGAAAAAGCAATATGAAATCTACAGGGTTAGAATATTTCATCATGTTGCTTGGTCGCCTGCGAAATCCCCGAGGTGTTTCTGCCCTTGCTGGCCAGCGCGAAATCGCCGGAAAGAATGGTCATGATTCCGTGCCATGCGTGATGGCGATCGGCGTCTTTTCCTCCGCAGCCGTTGCAATGGCTTCCGGCAGGGCCGGGCGCTGACCGAAGAGATGTTGCAGCAGCGAGGCATCGCGCACCGCGCAGCCTTCCGCATCATCGCCGAAACAGACGAAAACCTCCCGCCCCGCATCGTCAAGCGCCCGTTCGATCTCTGCAACGAAATCTTTAAGGCCGACAAGGCCATAACAGCGCCTTTGCGCCTGCATGCCATTCAGGCGGAAGAAGAACACCGGCCCCGTCTCCCACCAGGGGGCGCGTCGGCCTTCATGATCGTGAAAGGCAAGCGCACAGTCGTGGGCGTTTAGCAGCGCCCGCACGCCCGCCGAATGCCAGCTGGCGTGCCGAAACTCGAGCACGTGCGTCATCTCCCGCGGCAGAAGCGGCAGGAATGCGGCGAGCGCCTCTTCGTCGCGTTTGAAGGTGGGCGGAAGCTGCCAGATCACCGGGCCCAGGCGATCATCAAGCAGCGCAATGCGCTCAATGAAGGCCTGCACATCCTTCGCGCAGTTGCGCAGCCGCTTGCGACGACAGATGCGATGCGGCGCCCGCACGGCAAAACGAAAGCTGTCCGGCACGGCCTCGCGCCAGCGCAGCACCGTTTCCTCTTCCGGCAGGCGATAGCAGGTGGCCGTCAGTTCCACCATGGCGAAATGGCGGGCGTAATGAGAAAGCCATTCGGCTTCCGGCACCGAGGGCGGATAGAACTGCTTGCGCCAGCCCGTGCCCGCCCAGCCGGAAGTGCCGATGCGCAACCGCGCTTCCGCTGTTTGTGCAATCCTCTCCTCGGCGCTGCGCCATTCCATGTCGTCATGTCCCGTTTTCAGGCCGCCTGCATGCCCATGGTGCGGCAATGCACCGATCCGGCCAAGTCCCTTTCCAGAAGCCGGGATCGTTCTCTGGCAAGTTTCGGACAAGCCGCGGGCCATAGCTTCGCGATGGGATGGTGGCGTGGTGGCTCTGGCTGCCTCGCCGGCCGAGGAAGCATGGCATGGAGCTGCGGCATGGATCTCTTCGCACTGGCCAGTCAGAAGAACGCATGGCTTTCCGCGCGCCTGGGCGTGATCGCGGCCAACGTCGCCAATGCCGCGACCCCCGGCTATCGCGCCCGCGAAGTGGTGCCGTTTCGCGTGGTGCTGGAAAACGAGGGCCTGCAAATGGCGCGCACGCATGCTGCGCATTTCAACCTGCTGGGCGCGGAAGGGCCGGCGCGGCCGGAGACACGGGAGATCGTTGATGCCCGCAAGAGCCATTCGGGCAACACCGTGGCGCTGGAGGATGAGCTGATGAAGGGCGCGGAAAGCGTGCGCGCCTATCGGCTGAACACCTCGCTTGTGCGCACCTTTCACCGCATGGTCCTGCAGGCGCTGAAAGACGGCCTCTGATTGCAAAAAAGCCAGCGCCAACGCACCGATGGCCCGCACCGGCCGCCGCAGATGAGGAATGAAGGGCGAAAACGATGACGGCAGATCCGCTTCTCGCACCGATCAAGGTGGCCGCCGCCGGGCTGCATGCCCAATCCGAGCGCATGCTGGTGGCCGCGCAGAACCTGGCCAACGCCCGCAGCACCGGCGCCACCCCCGGTGCCGATCCCTACCGGCGTAAGACCATCAGCTTCGTTGCCGAACTCGACAGGCAGGCGGGCGTGGATACGGTGCGCATTGCCCGCTACAGCACCGATCCCTCGCCATTTCGCCTGGAATACAACCCCGGTCATCCCGCTGCTGATGAGCGCGGTTTCGTCAAGATGCCCAATGTCAATCCCCTGATCGAAATGGCCGATTTGAAGGATGCCGCGCGCATCTATCAGGCCAACCTGCAGGTGGTGCGTCAGGCGCAGCAGATCGTGGTGCTCACCATCGATCTTTTGCGCGCCGGCGGCTGACGCGGCCGGATGAAGGAACGATGATGTCGGAGTGAACAGCGATGATCGAATCCATCGGCGGTCTGACGGGATTGAGCGGCATGGCGCCCAGCCTGCAATTGCGTCCACCGCAGGGAAGCGGCCCGGCCGCAAAGGTTTCCGCCGCAGGGCAGGCGGATTTCGCCGCCGCGCTCAAGGCCGCGGCCGATCGGGCCGTCAACACCCTGCAGACGGCCGAGACGGTCTCCATGCAGGCCATGCTCGGCGAGGCGAACATCCAGCAGGTGGTGGACAAGGTCATGGAAGCGGAGCGCACCCTCTCCACGGCTCTGGCCATCCGCAACAAGCTCATCGCCGCCTGGCAGGAAATCAGCCGCATGCAGATCTGATGACACACTCGATGATCAAACCAATGTGGATGACCACACTACGCGACACAGATATCGTCATACCGGCGAAAGCCGGTATCTCAGGCCATACATGCATGCATTTGCGGCACGAGACCTAAGGCTTTCGCCGGGGTGACGAGGAAGATGGCAATGTTGTGTCGTAGTGTCGTGCGGTGGGATGTGAATACCCCTGTGGAGCAAGGCGAGACGCATAAAACGAAAAAAGAGACGATCAGAGAGGAGTGATCCATGCGCGCTTTGGCTATCGCGGCGACCGGCATGCTGGCCCAGCAGCTCAATGTCGAGGTCATCGCCAACAACATCGCCAACATCAACACCACCGGTTTCAAGCGCGCCCGTGCCGAGTTCACGGATCTCCTCTATCAGATCGAGCGCATGCCGGGCACGGCGGCACGCGGCGGCGAAGGTGTGGTGCCGGAGGGCAAGGCCCTGGGCCTTGGCGTGCGCACCGCTGCTATTCGCAAGCTTTTCGAGCAGGGCTCGCTGGCCAATACCGGAAACCGGCTGGACATTGCCCTGGTCGGCCGTGGCTGGTTTCGCATTCAGGGCCCGGATGGCGAAACGCTCTATACCCGCTCCGGCGCCTTCAACCGCAATGCGCAAGGCCAGCTCGTCACCATCGACGGCTATCAGGTCTTGCCGCCGATCACCATTCCGCAGGATGCCATCGACGTCATCGTCAATCCCGACGGGCAGGTCTTTGCTCGCATGCCCAATCAGCGCGAGCTGCAGCCTTTGGGCCGGCTTTCGCTCGCCTTGTTCGCCAATGACGTCGGCCTGGAGCCCATCGGCGACAATCTCTTCCGCGAAACGGAAGCCTCCGGCACCGCCGTCGTCGGGGCGCCGGGCGATCCGGGCTTCGGGCAGGTGCGCCAGGGCTTTCTCGAATCCTCCAATGTCGATGCCGTCAAGGAGATCACCGAGCTCATTACCGCCCAGCGCGCCTATGAGATGAACTCGAAGGTCATTCAGGCCGTGGACGAGATGCTCAGCACCGTCTCGCGGCGCTGACAAAGCCGGAAGGCCGCTTTGAGGTTCAAGGCCTTGAACGTGCCATGAGGGCAGGACAGGTGCCATGAAGGCAGCAGGCACATACGCTTATCTTCCCGCCGGGGCCCATCGTGCCAACCGAAAGGTACATGCGCGCCAACTGCGCACGCCTGAACGGAAAAAAACACGGCTTTGCCTGGCCCTTGCCGGGGCAGGCACCGTCCTTGCGCTTGCGTTCCTTGCGGCGATCGGCATGAAAACGGATCTCATCCCGCAGGCCCGCGCCCTCACGGTGGAGGAGCTGGCCCTGCAGGCCGAACAGGCGCGCCGCACCGCCTCCCTCTCCCGTCGCGAAAGCCGCTATGCGCCGCTCCCCGTTCCCGCCGTCACCATCTATCCGGGGCAGGTGATCGACGCCTCCATGCTGCGCACCCGCCCCTGGCCCAGGGATCGTGCGGCGGGTTTCGTCGATGATGCCCGCGCCATCATCGGCCGCATGGCCGTGCGCACGCTTGTGCGCAACCGGCCCATACCCGCTGCCGCCCTTTCCGCGCCCTATGTGGTGCGCAAGGGCAAGACCGTGCGTCTGATCTTCCGCGAGGGTGGCCTTGAGATCACCGCCCTGGCCACGGCGCTGGAAGATGCCGCCGCCGGCCGGCTGGTGGCCGTGCGCAATGTCGATTCTGGCCGCACCGTCTATGGCATCGCCCAGCCGGACGGCACCGTTCTGGTGAAGAAGCCATGAGGCGAACAGAGACATACGCCAGCCGATGCGGCAGTACCTCCGGGATCCTTTCCCGCCCGTTTGCACGTGCCGGGTGCAAGCGTCATGCAGGAAGGCTTGTTCTGGCGCTCATGGTGGCCCTGTCTGTCCTGCAGGCGGCGCATCTCCAGGCCGCGGTGCGCATCAAGGACATCACCTCCGTTCTCGGCGTGCGCGACAATCAGCTCATCGGCTATGGCCTCGTCGTCGGCCTTAATGGCACCGGTGATTCCATGCGCGGCTCGCCCTTTACCGAACAGTCCCTGCGCGCCATGCTGGAGCGCCTCGGCGCCAAGTTTGCCCGCGGCGCCTCGCGCAGCCGCAATGTCGCTTCGGTTCTGGTCACCGCCACGCTGCCTCCCTTTGCGCTCAAGGGCACGCGCGTGGATGTGACCGTCTCATCCCTCGGCGATGCCACCTCCCTGCAGGGCGGCACCCTGGTGCTCACGCCGCTGAAAGGCGCGGACGGCAAGGTCTATGCCGTCGCCCAGGGCCAGCTTGTCATCTCCGGTTTCAATGCTCAGGGGCAGGCGGCGCAGGTGACGCAGGGCGTGCCCACCGCCGCGCGCATTCCCAACGGCGCCATCATCGAGCGCGAGCTGAAAGGCGATTTTCATGACAAGAAGGTCCTCGTGCTCAGCCTGAACAATCCGGATTTCAATACCGCCGAACGCATCGCCGCCGCCATCAATGCCTGGGCGAGAAAGCGCTTTGGCCGCCCCATTGCCGCTGCGCGCGATCTGCGGGCGGTTTTCGTCAGGCGGCCCGAAAACATCCGCGTCAACCGCCTGCTGGCCGAAATCGGCAACCTCGTGGTGCAGCCGGATACGCCCGCCCGCGTTGTCATCGATGAGCGCACCGGCACCGTCGTCATCGGGCACAATGTGCGCATCTCCACCGTGGCCGTCACCCAGGGCAACCTCACGGTGAAAATCACCGAGCTGCCTGTTGCCTCCCAGCCCGCGCCCTTCTCCAACGGCGAGACGGTAATCCTGCCCCAGACCTTCGTGGCCACGCAGGAGAAGAAGGCCAATGTCGCCATCCTGAAGGGCACAAGCCTTGAGCGCCTGGTTACCGCGCTCAACCGTCTTGGCGTCAAGCCCAAGGACATCATTGCCATCCTGCAGGCCATCAAGTCGGCGGGCGCCCTGCAGGCCGAGCTCGTGGTGCAATAGGGAGGCGGCGATGATCTTGGGCAAGGGCAGAAAATCCATCATGCGCATACCGGCGGTGCTGGCGCTGGCCTCATTCCTTGCGCTGCCCGTTTCTGCCCCGGTTTGGGCGGCGGGCGCGGGTGCGCATGACGCTCCGGCGCAAGAGCATGGCAAGGCTGAAGGCGCGAAGGAAAAGACGAAAGACAAGGCCGCAGCGGCAGAGGAAAAGGAAAAGAAGCGCAAGAACCATCTCCTTCCTCCCCGGTTGCCTGCGGAGATCCGCAAGGACTATCAGCGCTATTGCTACAACATCGCCGATCAGGCCCGCGATGCCCGCTATCTCCGCCAGAAGCGGAAGATCGAGCAGATGGAGCGCCGCCTTGTGGAGCTCACCGAACGGCTGGAACGCAAGCGAGCCGAGTTCGAGGTATGGGTGAAGAAGCGTGAGGCCATCACCCGCCGCGTCACCGCCTCCATGCTCAAGGTCTACGAGAAAATGGAGCCGGATGCCGCTGCCCAGCAGATCCGTCACATGGAATATGCCGTCGCCGTTGCCCTGCTCACCGGCATGAAGCCGGAGAAGGCCTCCGCCATTCTCATGGAGATGGATCCCAAGATTGCCGGCCGTCTTGTCAATGTCATCGTCGGCCGCGTGGCTGAAAGCGCCGTTGGCCAGCCGGGCCGCGCCTTCACAGGCAGCGGCGGCGGACAGGCCGCAGCGGGAGGGACCAACTGATGCCTTATTGTGCCATCAATGCCGGAATAAGACCGTTTGCCGCCCTGGCGCTGGGCGCTCTTCTTTCCGCCTGCACCGCCAATCTCGAGGATATCGGAAAGGCGCCGGATCTCTCGCCCATCGGCACCGGCATGACGGCCTCCATCGGTCCCGTCGTCGCACCGCCCAAGCCGCAGCCGCAGCCGGCGCACTATTCCCTGTGGCCAGAGGGCAAGGAGAGCATGTTTCATGATCAGCGCGCCCGCAATGCCGGCGATGTCGTCACCGTCCTCATCCAGATCGACGACTGGGCCAAGCTCGACAACATGACCAGCCGCGAAAAATCCTCCGACATGAACGGCAAGCTGGGCATGGATTTTTCCTACAGTACGGAGGCCACCGATACCCCGAAGTTCGAGACCAAATCCTCGCTCTCCGGCACCGGCAGCCTCGGCACCGGCTCGAAATTCAAGGGCAAGGGCGGCGTTGCCCGCTCCGAAAAGATCAAGCTTGCCATCGCCGCCACCATCATCCGCGTGCTGCCCAATGGCAACTTCGTCATTTCCGGTCAGCAGGAGGTGCGGGTCAATCACGAGCTGCGCGTGCTGCGCATCTCCGGCATCGTGCGCCCCGAGGACATCACCCAGGAGAACACCGTCTCCTATGACAAGATTGCCGAGGCCCGCATCTCCTATGGCGGCCGCGGCCGCATCACCGAGGTGCAGCAGCCGGGCTGGGGCCAGCAGCTGATCGACATGTTCAACCCGTTCTGATCGCAGCACAGAGAAAAAACGCAAAGGGCCCGATCCATGGCCGAGGAGCAGAACGACACACTTAAGGAGCAACCGAAAGCGCAAGGGGGCAAGGGCTTCATCATCGGCCTTGCCATCGCCGCCGTGTTCGCCGCCGGCGCCGGTGCGGGGCTGGCCTTCATGCTGGCGCCCAAGTTCGCCGAGGCGGAAAAGGCAAAGGCCGCTTTGGCCCGCAAGGAACAGGCGGAAAACGCGAAAGAAGCGAAGACAGCCGATGCGGGCGAACATGGCAGGGCGGAAAATCCGTCACAGGCGCATGATGCTCCTCAGCGCGGACTTGCCGATATTTACCGCGGCGATGTCACCCTTGTGCGCCTAAAGCCCGTCACCACGAACTTAAGAAAGCCCTTCCGCGCCTGGGTGCGGCTGGAGGGGGCGATCATCCTCGCCGAGGAAAAGCCCGCAGGCGATGAGGAAGAGACCGCGGAAGAGGAAAAGGCCGGAAAGGAGGAAGAAAAGGCTGCCGCATCCGCAGAGGAAGGCGAAGGGAAGGGCGAAGGGGTTGAAGCGGTGGAAATTGGCGGCATTCCGGCGCTCGCCGCGCTCATTCAGGAGGATGTGCATGCCTACCTGCGCACGCTGTCGCTGAAGGATCTCGAAGGCGCCGGCAACCTTGCCTACCTGCGTGACGATCTCACGGAACGCGCCGCCATCCGCTCCGGCGGGCGCGTGAAGGAATTCGTCATCCTCTCTTTAGTGGTCGAGGAATGAGCAGAGACATCGGCACGAAAGAGCCATCCTTGCGGCATGGGCCCGCCGCGCGCTCCTGCCCGCCAAGGCGGCGCGCGTCTGTGTCATTCATGCGCGCGCTTGTGCTCGTGCTGCCTATCGTTCTGCTCTTCGCCGCCTCTCCCGCCGCGGCGCAGGAGACGCAGACCACCTTGCGCGATCTGCTCGCCAGCCCCGACGGCACCGTCACCGGCCGCATCGTGGAGGTCGTGGCCCTGCTCACCGTGCTTTCCCTGGCGCCGGGGCTTCTCATCATGGTCACCAGCTTCACCCGCATCATCGTGGCGCTGGCCTTTCTGCGGGCGGGCCTTGGGCTGCAGACCACGCCGGCCAATCTCATTCTCATCTCCCTTGCCCTGTTCATGACCTTCTTCGTCATGCAGCCCACGCTGGAAAAGGCCTGGAATAACGGCGTGCGCCCGCTCATGGACAACCGCATCACCCATGAGGAGGCCTTTAAGCGCATCGTTGCGCCTTTCCGCGAATTCATGCTCGATCACGTGCGGGAGAAGGACCTCGCCCTGTTTCGCGACATTGCCGAAAACGCCGGCGGCAAGCAGCAGGAGGAGGGCAGGGAAACACCCGTTCCGGAAAAGGCGCAGGAAAACGCCGGCGAAGTGCCCTTGCGCATTCTCGTGCCTGCCTTCATGATTTCGGAGCTGCGCCGGGGGTTTGAGATCGGCTTTCTGCTGCTTCTGCCCTTCCTCGTTATCGATCTCATCGTGGCCACCATTGTCATGTCCATGGGCATGATGATGCTGCCCCCCACCATCATCTCCCTGCCGTTCAAGATCCTCTTCTTCGTGCTCATCGACGGCTGGAGCCTGCTCGCCGGCGGCCTCGTCCGCTCCTTCTACTGATCATCGAAGGACGTGGCGCAAACGGGCCTTTCCCTTGTCAGTGCCGCGGACAAGGGGGTGTGCTGTATGGTCGTCCCGGAATCGCGCAGGAATTGAATACATTTTAACCAATTCGTTTTGCGGAATCTTAAATCGTGATCCGCATGCTTGGCGGTGCATCTCCAATGACGGATTGGATGCCACGGGAGATGATCTCCCGCGTTTCCCTCCCCGGACATGAGGTCCGTCTGCAGGCATTCAAAGGCATGAAGCCGCTTCCGTCATGTCGGTGCGAGTCCGACATGCTTCCCCGAGAAAGTGAGTATTGCGTCAATCAGAGTAGGAAAGGGGCAAGCCATGTTCAGCATTCGGACGAATGCATCCGCCATGACGGCTCTGCAGAGCCTCAATCAGACCAACAAGGCCTTAGCTCAGACCCAGAACCGCATCTCCACCGGTTATCGTGTTGCCACCGCGGCGGACAACGCGGCCTACTGGTCCATCGCCACCACCATGCGTTCGGACAACAAGGCCCTGTCTGCCGTGAAGGACGCGCTGGGCCTGGGTGCTGCCACCGTGGATGTGGCCTACACCGCCATGGACAAGGCCATCGAGGTGGTGGGTGAGATCAAGGCCAAGCTGGTCGCGGCCCGTTCGCCGGGTGTCGATCGCAGCGCCATCCAGGCCGAGATCGACGAGCTGCAGAACCAGCTCAAGAGCATCGCCGATTCGGCCTCGTTCTCCGGTGAGAACTGGCTGAGCGTCGATTCCTCGGCCTCCGGCTACAACGCCACCAAGACGGTGGTGGCTTCCTTCACCCGCACCGACAGCGGCGTGAAGGTCCAGACCCTGAGCATCGATGTCAACAGCCTGAAGCTCTATGATGCTTCCGGCACCGCCTCGGGCATTCTGGACAAGGAGTATACCACCACCGGCGGTCGCACCTTCTCCGTGGCCACGCTGGATATTTCCGGCATCACGGATTCCGCTGCCGATCTGCAGGATCTCGAGGAGATCATCGGCAAGGTGGACGGGGCCATTTCCTCCATGACCACGGCCGCCAGCAACCTCGGCGCCGCCAAGACGCGCATCGACATGCAGAAGGACTTCGTTTCCTCTCTCATGGATGCCATCGACCGCGGTGTCGGCCAGCTGGTGGATGCCGACATGAACGCCGAATCCACCCGGCTGCAGGCGCTGCAGGTGCAGCAGCAGCTCGGCGTGCAGGCGCTCAGCATCGCCAATGCCACCAGCCAGACCGTGCTGGCGCTGTTCCGCTGATGTCCTGAAGGGGAAAGGCGAAGGGCGGATCCGGTTCTCTCCCCCCGGATCCGCCCCTTCCGTCCTCCATCGGCGCGAAGCCCTTGAAGCACTCCGGCCGACGGTTCGCTCCGTCAACTTGCCGCGCTGATTCTTCGTCCGCGCGTTGTTGTGTCATGCCCGTAAAAAGCCCCCTTCAACGGGCCTGCCCATGCTCGCATGCAAATCTTTCCACCCGGTTTATGCCTCGCCGGAATGGGGCACTGCCCGGGAAGTTTCAGAAAGCGTGAAATTGCCGTCAAATCGATTGGCGGGCATCAAACGCGGCGCCATCATCCTTTTCAGGCGCCGCTTATCGCCTGGCGGGTGCGGGTCATCACGTAGTGGATGATTTCGGCCACTGCGGCATAGAACTCCGGCGGGATCATCTGGTTGATCTCCACCTGCGCATAAAGCGCCCGCGCCAGCGCCTTGTTCTCCACGATGGGCACGTCATGCTCCTGCGCGATCTCGCGGATTTTCTGCGCTATCAGGTTCTGGCCCTTCGCCACTACCACCGGCGCGGCATCCTTTTCCCGTTCATAGCGCAGGGCCACGGCATAGTGCGTGGGATTGGTGATCACCACCGTCGCCTGCGGCACCGCCGCCATCATCGAGCGCCGCAGCCTGTCGCGCGCAAGCGAAAGACGGCGGGCCTTGACAATGGGATCGCCTTCCAGGTCCTTGCGCTCGTCCTTCACCTCCTGCCGCGTCATGCGCAGGTTCAGCCACCAGTAGCGACGCGACCAGGCAAAGTCCGCCGCCGCCAGCACCAGCGCCGCCACCGCCACCGCCGCCAGCAGGTCCATGGCCAGTTTCAGCAGTATCTCCGGCAGGGCCTGCGGCGCCGCCTGCAGGGAAAGCAGGATCCAGCCGGACTGCGTGCGCAGCAGCATCGCCACCACGCCGCTGACCGCCGCAAACTTGGCCAGCGCCTTGGCGAATTCCACCCAGCCCTGCGCGCCGAAGATGCGCTTCATGCCCTTTTTGGGCGAAATGCGCGAAAGCTCCGGCTGAATGCGCTTGAAGGCTATGCGGGGCGGGTTCTGGATCAGCGAGGCGGAAATGCCGGCGATGATGAAGGCAAGAAACAGCGGCAGAAGAAAGAGAAAGGCAATCCCCGCCACATGCCCGATCAGCCGGAAGGCATCCTCGCCTGCATCAAGCCGCCATTCTCCGGGGCGTTCCAGAAAGGCGGCAAGGCTTTGCGCAAGTTTCGGGCTGCCCGGGCCGATGAAGAAGGCCGCCACCACCAGCATGGCCAGGATCGAGGCCAGCACCGCCGGCTCGCGCGAGAAGGGCACGTTGCCCTTCTCGATGGCATCGGCGATCCGTTTCTCTGTCGGATCCTCTGTCTTGCTGTCCTTGTCGGGTTCTTCAGCCATGATCTGGTGCGGCAATCATGCGGGAATGGGCATGACCAGCGGCCATGATGCCCGCAAGCCCGGAGAACGCATCAGGCGCCGTCTTCCTCGTCCATGCTGATGACGATCTCGCCTTCGCGCGCCAGCTCCAGTGCGAGGGCGGCGATCTCCTGCCGCGCGGCCTGAATGTCGGCTTCTGCCGGCTCGCTGCCGCCGGAAAGCTCCGCCTCCACCATCTTGCGCATGCGCCCGCCCAGGGCCTCCAGCACCACGTTCTTCAGATCGTCCGGCGCGCCGAACAGGGCCTTGATGGTGGTTTCCGCCGGCACCCTGTCGAACAGCACCATGCGGTCCTTCTGCGAAAGCTTCGCCACGTCCTCGAAGGAGAACAGCATCTTCTTCAACTGTGCCGCTTCCCTGGGATCGGCCTGCTTCAGCGCATCCAGGAAGCGCTCCACCACCTCCTTGTCCATGCGGTTGACGATGCTGGCCAGCCGGTTGCGCGCCTCAGCCATCATTTCGCTGGCACCGCCCTGGATGAAGGTGACACGAATGTGGCTTTCCACCGCCATGATGACATGCCGGTCCACGGGGCGAATGTGCAGCATCCGCAGCAGGATGTCGTTGCGCCGGTCATCCTCCAGCATGGCGCACAAGGTGGCGCTCACCTCCGCATCCACGCGCGATAGCAGAAAGGCGGCCGTTTGCGGATGTTCCTCGCGCACCAGCGGTTCCAGAATGTCCACCGAGGAGAAGCGCTCATCGGTCCAGATTTCCGAATCGCTCTCGCCCCCCATCAGTTCGGCCACCTTTTCCGGGCCCAGCACCTCTTCCAGCAGCGCCCGCGGCCGGCGCAGATCGCCCACGCTGTGCAGCCGCCGGGCGAAGCGCCGGGCGAAGTCCTCGACAATGGCCGAAAAATCTTCCGCCGAGACCGGATCGAGATCGATATCCAGCGCCTGCAGCCGCTCCAGATCCTCGCGGTCGAAATGTCTGAGCAGCTTCTCCAGGCTTTCGGCATCGAGCGTATTGAGCACGGTGGCGGCCTTCCACGGCCCGGGCAAAGGCCGCTGCTGCCCGCCGCCCGCCTCCGGCGCCATCAGAAAGCTGGGAGACATGCCCGGCCGGGAGAGGATCGTGTCGATCGTCATGATCGCCCTTTCGTCTTTATCAAACGTGCCCAGTGAATGACTCTGCAGTGCTTAAAAACCGCCGGTTTCTGAGCCTCATGCGGCCGTCAGCACATCGCACCCGGTTCCACGATCTCGGTCAGCCGAATGCCAAGGCGGCTTTCGTCCTCCTCGGAGACGACGACTTCGCCGCGCGCCACCAGCTTGCCGTTGACCATCACGTCCACCGGCTCGCCCACATGACGGTCCAGCTGCACGAAGGAGCCGGGGCCCAGGCGCATCAGCTCGGCGATGGTCATGCGCACGGTGCCCAGCACGATCTCCACGGTCACCGGAATGCGCATGACAAGATCAAGCCCCGCGCCAGCCTGCCGGGCTCCGCCCATACCGCGCCCGTTGCCGCCGGCATGGTCACTGGCGCCATTCCCTCCGCCCGCCGCAGGGGATGCCGCCGCATCGGCCCCGTTACTGTCGGCAGGCGCGGCAGAAGAAGCGGCCATTGCCGCCTGCCCGGCAGCGGCAACGGAAGAGGCGGACGCCGCTGCTGTGGCGGAGGCCGGGCCTTGCGCTGCGCCTGCCTCCGCAGCCTGTCCCTCCGTGCCGGAGCCGGCCGTGGGAGCCGCCTGCGAGGGCGCATCATTGTGCGCGGTCTGCGCCTGTTGGCCTTCCGCGGCGGGATTGGCGCGATCAGTATCGGTCTCGTTCATGGCGCATCCGTTCCGTCAACGCTCAGGTCTGTTTTCAGCAGCGCGGGCCAGACCGGCGAGAAAGTCTCGCGTGCCCGGCTCGGTGCCAAGAAGCTGCAGGGAGAAGAAGCCCCGCTCCTGTCCCAGTTCGCAGGTAAAGAGGGTCTCGCCGTCGCAGACGAAGCGCACCGGCGTATCCGGCGTCGTCTTCAGCCAGAGAATGTCACCCACCTCCAGGCTGGCCACGGCATTAAGCGGCATCTCGCCGCCGTCCAGCACCGCCGCACAGGCAATGCCCGTTTCGGCAAGGCGGGCATCCAGCGCCCGCCGCCAGTGCGGATCGGCGTGTTCCGTCTCCTCATGTGCCACGCGGCAGGGCTTGAGCGCCTGCGCCAGGGTGGCCGGCATAACAAGCAGCGCCTGCCCCTCTTCTCCGGCAGCGGCAAGCCGCACCGGCCAGACAATGGCCGCCCGTGTATCCTGCGCCAGCGTGCGCACGGCAAGGTCGGCATCGGCGGCATCCGGCGCAATCTCGATGCCGGCAGCCTTGCCCACCGTGTCGTTCAGGGCCCGCGCCAGCACATTCGCGGCCTGTCCGGCAAGCAGCAGATCGAAGGAGGAGAACGTCCGCTCCGGCGCCGGGGCGCGCCCTTCAGCGCCGCCGCCGAGGAAGGTTTCCACCACCAGGTTCACCGCCTGCCTGTCCAGCAGGATCGCCGCCGGATGGCCGTGCGCACCGGCCTCGAACGGACAGGCGGCCTAGGCGCCGGGCTCAAGGTCAGTCTCGGCCGGCGTGCGCACGACAGGCTCCTCGCCGGAGACCTCAAAGCGCAGGCCCGCCACCTCTTCCAAACCTTCGCGAAAGTGTGCGGCCGCCTCCTGCAGCAGGCGGGAAAGCGTGCGCATTCTCTCCGGCGGAATGCGCCCGGCACCGGCCACCAGCGCGGCGTTGCCACCGCGGGGAAGCTCTTCGGCAAGGATCGCGTCTTGCATGGCCGACATGGATTCACGCTGCCTTCTGTTCGCCACCGCCCGGGTTCATGGTTTCCTCCTCCACCACGTCGATCGGCGGCCGTTCGTGCGAGGAGATGGTCTTGCGTCCGAATTCCACCGCCACCTGCGGCATGGCCCCGTTCATGAAGGCGATCAGCGTCTGCTTCACGAGGATGAAGATGCGCATGTTGTGCGTGCGCACCACCTTGATCTTGCTCGCCAGCGGGCCGATGATGCCATAGGAGAGAAAGATGCCGGCGAAAGTGCCGACAAGCGCCGCACCGATGAGATGGCCCAGCACTTCCGGGGATTCGTTGAGCGCGCCCATGGCCTTGATCACGCCCAGCACCGCCGCGACGATGCCGATGGCCGGCAGGCCGTCGGCCATGCCCACAAGGGCGTGATAGGATTTCAGCGCGTCATGGGTCATGGTCTGGATTTCCTCGTCCATGAGCGCTTCCACCTCGTGGCTCTTGGCGTTGCCGATGAGGATGAGGCGGGCATAATCGCAGATGAAGTTGGTCAGCTGCTTGTCCTTGAGCACGTTGGGATAGCGCTGAAAGATCTCCGATTCTTCGGGGTTGTCGATGTGCCCCTCCACCTCGCCGCGGGACTTGCCGCGGATCTCCCGCATCAGGGTGAACAGCAGGCCGAGCACGTCCAGATAGTCGCGGGTGGAGACGGTCTTGCCCTTGATGGCTTCCATCACGCCCTTGCCCGCGTCCTTCACCACCTTCATGGGATTGGCCACCAGAAAGGTGCCGAAGGCGACACCGCCGATGATGATGAATTCGTAGGGCTGCCATAGGACGGACAGATGGCCGCCCTGCATGGCATAGCCTCCCAGCAGACAGCCGATGACGACCACAAAGCCCAGCAAGGCGGTCATGAGCGCGAAAACTCCCCTGCGGTTGAATGGTTTGCGCATGCATCCCGCGCCGCCTCAGGCGCGGCGCGGAAAACGGCCTCCTGCCGGCAAGGCTAGGCAGGCTGCCTTGCGCGAAACTGACGGGTTAGGCTGAGACAATGGCGTGAATGACCGAATGGTCTTGCCGGCAAAGGGGCTTTAGCCTTCGGTTTTCGGCGGCTCGATGTGATGTTTCATCATCAGGGGTGTCTGGGCGATGGCAAAGAAGAAGGTGAGCGCCAGCAGGCCGAAGACCTTGAAATTCACCCAGGCATCGGTGGAAACACTGCGCCAGACCACCTCGTTGAGCCCGGCAAGAAAAAAGAAGAACAGCCCCCAGCGCCGGGTGAGAATGCGCCAGCCGGTATCAGTGAGCTGCATGCCCTCGCCCAGGAGCATCTTGAGAAACAGCCTGTCAAAGAGCAGGCCCACGAGCAGAATGGTGCCGAACAGGGCATTAACCAGCGTCACCTTGATCTTGATGAAGGTCTCGTCATGCAGCCAGATGGTCAGGCCGCCAAAGGCGAGCACGAAGACCATGGCCACGATCGGCATCAGCGCCACCCGCCGAACCATAAGCCACGAGGCAAGGATGGCAAGCGGCGCGGTGATCATGTAGGCGGCGGTGGCGGCGAAGATCCCCCACTTGGCATTGATACCGAAAAAGACCAGCAACGGCCCCGCCTCGATGACAAAGCGCATCAACGGCGAAAGCCGGCGCGCCTGTTCGGGGGCCTGTGCCGCCTGTGATTTTTGTCCTTCGGTCTTCTCCAGGCTTTCCGGCATCATCCGCGCCCAGTCCTCTACGTTCGCGCCTTTACATTCGCGCATCCAGCCCGGCGATGGCGCGGGCGAAAGCCTCGGCATTGAAAGGCTGCAGATCGTCGATCTGCTCACCCACACCGATGGCATGCACCGGCAGGCCGTATTTCTCGGCGATGGCCACGAGAATGCCGCCGCGCGCCGTGCCGTCCAGCTTGGTCATGATCAGGCCGGTCACCCCCGCCACCTCGCGGAAGGCCTCCACCTGCATCAGCGCGTTCTGGCCCACCGTGGCATCCAGCACCAGCAGCACCGCATGCGGCGCCTCCGGAATGACCTTCTTCATCACCCGCACGATCTTGGCCAGCTCATCCATCAGCTCGCGCCGGTTCTGCAGGCGCCCGGCCGTGTCCATGAACACGATGTCCACGTTCTCCGCCTGCGCCTTTTTCAGGGCGTCAAAGGCAAGGGCGGCCGCATCCGCGCCTGTCTCCGCCTTCATGAAGGCAGCCCCGGCCCGCTCCGCCCAGACGCCAAGCTGCTCCACCGCCGCGGCGCGGAAGGTATCACCCGCCACCAGCATCACCGAATGCCCCTCCCGCCGTGCCAGCGCCGCCAGCTTGCCGATCGTCGTGGTCTTGCCCGAACCGTTCACCCCCACGACCAGAACGACGAACGGCCGTGTTTCCTCATCGATCTCAAAGGGCTGCTCCACCGGCTTGAGCACCCGCGCGATCTCTTCGGCCAGAACCGCCTTGACCTCCTCAGGCGTCACCGTTTTCTCGAAGCGCTCGCGCCGCAACCGTTCGATTACGCGCTCGGCCATGTCGATGCCAAGATCGGCCTGAATGAGAATGTCCTCAAGCTCCTGCAGCGTGTCCTCATCAAGCCGGCGTCGGGTGAAAATTCCGGCAATGCCACCGCCCAGAGCCGAGGAAGACTTCGCCAGCCCCTCCCGCAGCCGTGAAAACCAGCCCTTGCGCGCTCTATCAGTCGTAACCGCCTCTTCCGCCGGGGCGGAGGCCGTTTCTTCCGTTTCCGCAACCGCCCTTTCAGCCTTCACTGCCGGTTCTGCTTCGGCAATGTCCGGATGCACATCCTCTTCCCCGGAAGAGGCTGCGGTATTCCCCTCCTGCCCGGAAGGCGACGCGGCGGCTTCTGCAGAAGCAGAGGCGGAGTCGTCTTCATCCGGCAGGCGTTCCGTATCAGGCGCGCAAGCCCCCTCCGCCTGCCGCGCTTCATCCGCATGGGGCTGCTGCGGTGTGGAAAGGCTTTCTTGCGCTTCTGTTTTGGGGGCTTCGGCGGTTTTTTCCTGTTTCCTGCGCCGCCTGAACAGACGCCCGAACAGCCCGCCCGTCGATTCGCTCATGCCGCTACTCCGTTCAGCCGCATCCCGTCATGACCGGTAATGCGCACACGCACGATCTCGCCCACCGGCAGGGCCTCAGGAACCATGACCTCGGCGTGATTTTCCGCCCGCGCCAGCCCCGGCCGCTCCACCAGCACACGCATCGTCTCCCCCAGCAGGGAATCGAACAGCGCCCGCTTCTGCTGCTCGCCGGCCGCGCGCAAGGTCTGGGCCCGCGCCCTGGCCGTCGCTGCCGGCACCTGCGGCATGCGTGCCGCCGGCGTGCCCGGCCTGGGCGAGAAGGGAAAGACATGCAGCCACACCAGCCCGCAGTCCTCCACCAGCTGCAGGGTATTGGCGAACATCTCTTCCGTTTCGGTGGGAAAGCCGGCGATCAGATCGGCGCCGAAGACCACATCCGGCCTGAGCGCGCGCACCCGGGCGCAGAAATCCACCGCCTGCGCCCGGCTGTGCCGCCGCTTCATGCGCTTGAGGATCATGTCATCTCCCGCCTGCAGGGAGAGATGCAGATGAGGCATCAGCCGCTCTTCCTGCGCCAGCACGTTGAGAAAAGTCTCGTCGATCTCCGCCACGTCGATGGAGGAGATGCGCAGCCGCTCAAGCTCCGGCACGGCCTTCAGCACCGCGGCCACAAGATCGCCCAGGCGGGCCTGACCGGGAAGATCCTCGCCCCAGCTGGTGAGGTCCACACCTGTCAGCACAACTTCCCTGTGTCCGGCGTTGCGCGCCGCCCGCACCTGCGCGATCACGTCCTCCATGGGCAGAGAGCGCGCATTGCCGCGGCCAAAGGGAATGATGCAGAATGTGCAGCGATGATTGCAGCCGTTCTGCACCTGCACGAAAGCCCGGGTGCGCCCGCTCATGCCCGCAACCGGCAGGGGCGCAAGCCGCCGCGCCGCCATGATATCGGAGATCATCACCGGCTTTTCCGTTTCCACAACGGCCGGCGCTGGCTCATCACCCGGCGGGCTGCATTCCGCATGCGAAAGCGCCTGCGCCAGCCTGCGCCAGGCCTTGGCGTTAAGCTTCTCGACATTGCCGAGCACCGCATCCGTTTCCGGCATGGCGGCGAAGGCCGCACCGTCCGTCTGGGCGGCACAGCCGGTGACGATCAGCGGCCGCTCCGGATGGCTCCGCCGCGCCTTGCGGATGGCCTGCCGCGCCTGACGCTGCGCTTCCGCCGTCACCGCACAGGTGTTGACGATAACCGCGTTGCTGAGCCCGGCGGCCTCGGCATGGCGGCGCATCGCCTCCGATTCGAAGGCATTGAGGCGGCAGCCGAAGGTGATGATGTGCGGTGCGTTCATGAACGATCCGTTCCGCTTAAATTTCCGTTTGCAAGCGCCAGCATCATAAGCTTCTGCCGGATATCGGGGCGTATACTTATGCGCACACGGGCGGACATGAGGGGCGGATCAGCGCATTCCCTTGCTTTCTCTAGGCCGCCGGGCGCGTAAAGGTCTCCGCCGGCAACGTGCCCTCGAATTCGTATTCCACCGGCCCGGCCATGAGGATGTGATCATCGCTTTCCCGCCAGCGGATGTGCAGATCCCCGCCGGGCAGAGTGACGCGCACATTCCGCCCCGTCAGCCGTTTGCGCGCCGCGCACACTGCCGCCGCGCAGGCCGCCGTGCCGCAGGCCCTGGTCAGGCCGGCGTCCCGCTCCCACACCTTAAGCCGCAGATGATCCGGCCCTTCCACCTTGCACAGCGAGATGTTGGCCCCCTCCGGAAAGATCGGATGATTCTCCAGAAGCGGCCCCACCTTGCCAAGATCGACGACATCCAGATCCTTCACCCAGAAGATGGCATGCGGATTGCCGACATTGACCACCGAGGGCGTGTGCAGCACAGGGTTGTCGATCGGCCCCACCTGCAGCTCAATGCCGCGCGTATCGCGAAACTCTTCCGCCAGCGGGATGTCCTGCCAGTCAAACTTCGGCGCGCCCATGTCCACCTGGATCAGACCGTCCTCGCGGCGCGTGGCCAGCAAGAGCCCGGCATCGGTGCGGATCACGGCATGATCGCGCCCGGTTTCGTTCATCAGGATATCGGCCACGCAGCGTGTGGCATTCCCGCAGGCGCCCACGCGCGAACCGCCGCGGTTCCAGATTTCCATGAACACATCCGCGCCGTTCACGCGCCGCAGCACGATGATCTGATCACATCCCACACCCTTTTCGCGATCGCCGATGGCGCGGGCGATCTCCGCCGTCATCGGAATGGGCCGGCTGCGGGCGTCCAGCACCACAAAGTCATTGCCCAGCCCGTTCATCTTGCGAAAGGGAATAGCCTCGCCGTCGCTCATGGCCATGCGCATCCGTTCTTGTTGCGAAGGTGTCGGCAATATAGGCCCGCAACCCGGGCATGACAAATCCCATGGCCTTTATCAGCGCCTGCCGCCGGGGCGTCGCCTCAGGCCGGAAAGGCCCTCCAGCGCCAGCGCCAGCAGAATGACGCCGAAGAGATAGCCATGCGGCACCGGCACGTGAAGCCCTTCCGCGATCAGGGCGGCGCCGATCATCAGGACGAAGCTCGCCGCCAGCAGGTGCAGGGCGGGATGACGCTCCAGCAGCCGCTCAAACGGTCCCGCCGCCAGCGGCATTGCCGCCACTGCAATCACATTGGCCGCGATCATCACCCACAGCGTGGGCGCCAGCGCCACTGTCGCCACGGTGGAATCCACCGAGAAGACGAAATCGAGCCAGCCAATGGTGAGCATGACCGGGATCACGGCGGCGGTTTTAGCCTTCTGCCGTTTTTCGCGCATGCGCTTAACGGCCCGCTTCGGCTCCGCCCGCGCCAGCCGGCGCACATCACCCAGCGCCTTCAGGAACAGATAGCCGCCGCCGGTGAGCAGCAGGATGTCATGCCAGGAAAGCGTGATCATCGGCAGCGCAATCACCGGCGCGGTCAGAACCTTCAGCCGCGCCATGAACAGAAGAATGACAAGACGCAGCACCAGCGCCAGCGAAAGCCCCGCCGCCTGCGCCAGCCGCCGTTTGTCCTCCGGCAGGCGCTCCGAGACCATGGTGAGAACGACGAGATTGTCGATATTGAGAAGAATGCCGAGAAGGCTCAGCGACAGCAGGCTGAGAAGCGCATCACCCGCTTCCGCCCCGCTGAACAGCCAGCCTGCAATCCCGTCCATCCTCCCGGCCTCGTCATCAATCAGGTGCCAAGGCTTTGGCACGCCGCTTTTTTCCCTCCCCCTATCAGGGGGAGGATAAGATCATGCGCCCTTTTCTTCTTGCCGCTCATGTGCCATTCCGCCCTCTGCCTGTGACATGCCTGAATGGACATACGCCTCGGCAACCGGGGCGGTTGCGTAAGTGCCAGCTAAAAGGGGAATGCTCCAACATACGATCGCGCCCCTGCGCCGCTTCAGGCCGCCGCATTCAAGGTTTCCATGAAACGCACAGGGGCGCCTTCAGGATCGCCGATCACCTCACCCTCCCACATCACGCGCCGGCCGCGCACGATGGTGCCCACGGGCCAGCCGCGCACGCGCCGGCCAAGAAACGGCGACCAGCCGCATTTCGAGGCCAGCCAGGATTCTTCGATCACGCGCTCGGCCTTTAAGTCCACGATGGTGAAGTCGGCGTCATAGCCTTCCGCGATGCGGCCCTTGCCCGCGATCTGAAAGACGCGGTGCGGCCCCTCGCAGACGAGATCAACAAGCCGCAGGAGAGTGAGCCGCCCGGCGTTGACATGATCGAGCATGATCGGCAGCAGCGTTTGCACTCCCGGCATGCCGGAGGGCGATTCGGGATAGGGCCTTGCCTTTTCATCCTTCGTGTGCGGGGCGTGATCGGAGCCGATGACATCGACAAGCCCGCTGTTCACCGCCCGCCACAGCGCCTTACGATGCCTGCCCTCGCGGATGGGCGGGTTCATCTGCGCGAAAGTGCCAAGCTCCGCATAAGCCTCTTCCGCCGTCAGGGTGAGATGCTGCGGTGTCACCTCCACGGTGGCGAAATCGCGCGCTAAAGCCAAAAGCGGCAGCTCCTCCGCCGTGCTCACATGCAGCACGTGAATGCGCTTGCCCGCCTTGCACGCCAGGGTGAGAAGCCGCTTCGTGGAAGTAAGCGCCGTTTGCACATCGCGCCACTGCGGATGACTGGCCGGCTCGCCCGGGATGCGCACATTCAGCCGCGCCTTCAGCCGCGCCTCGTCCTCGGAATGAAACGCCGCCCGCCGCTGAATGACGGAGAGAACGCGCAAGAGCGTCTCATCATCATCCACCAGCAAGGAGCCGGTGGAGGAACCCATGAACACCTTCACCCCGGCCACGCCGGGCAGGCGCTCCAGCCGCGGCAGGTCCATAACGTTCTCGGCGCTGGCGCCCACATAGAAGGCAAAGTCGCAATACATGCGCCCCGTTGCCCGCGCGATCTTATCACGCACCGCGTCTTCCGTGGTTGTGGGCGGGGCGGTGTTCGGCATCTCGAAAACCGCCGTGACCCCGCCCAGCACCGCCGCGCGCGAGCCCGTGGCCAGATCCTCCTTGTGCTCATGGCCCGGCTCGCGGAAGTGCACCTGGGTATCGATCACGCCGGGCAACACATGCAGGCCACGACAGTCGATCACCGTTTCCGCCGCAGCCTCCGGCAGATCACCAATGGCGGCGATGCGCCCGTTCAGCACGCCGATGTCGGCGCTGGCCATGCCGGCGTGTGAAACCACCGTTCCACCTTTCAGCAGAAGATCATATTGCGCCATGGAAAAGACGGTCTCCGCGGTCTATGTCTGTTCAGCAAGGGGTCATTCCGGTTCGCCAAGCCGTTCCTCCCTTTTCGGAATGAACGGCGGCATCCTTAACTCTCCGGAGAAAAGCACGCAGCAACGGGGCTTGTCCATGCCGATGCAGCCGATACACCTGAAAGAACGCGCCGTCATTGAAATCGCAGGCGCCGATGCCCGCGCCTATCTCCATTCTCTCGTCACCCAGGACATCATGAACCTTCCGGCCGGTCAGACCTGCTGGGCCGCGCTGCTCACGCCCCAGGGCAAGATCCTGTTTGACTTCTTCATTCATGCCCTTTCCGGCGAGGGAAACGAAGAGCGTTTTCTGCTCGATGCACCGGCTTCGCGCCGCGATGCCCTCATCACCCGCATGACCATGTATCGACTGCGCCGTCAGGTGACGATCACGCCGCGCGAAGATCTGGCCGTGGCCGTTGATCTGGCTGAAGACGCAGCGCCCGGCGGGGCCATTGTCTATGCCGATCCCCGCTATGCGGAAATGGGCACCCGCGCGTTTCTGCCCCAAGAGGCCGCGGCGAACTTCGCCGAAGATGCAACGGCATGGCATGCCCGGCGCATCGCCTTGGGCCTTCCGGATTCCGATGGCGATATCGGCAGCCAGAAACTCTTTCCGCACGAGGCCAATTTCGACTGTCTCAATGGCGTCAGCTTCACCAAGGGCTGCTATGTGGGCCAGGAAGTCGTCTCCCGCATGCAGCACCGCACCACGGTGCGCAACCGCCTTTTGCCCGTCTTGGCTGATGCCCCCTTGCGCACCGGCATGGTCATCACCGGCGCGGAAAAACGCATGGGAGAGATTTCCTCCACCGCCGATGAACGCGCCATCGCCCTCATCCGCCTCGATCGCGCCGCCACCGCCCTGGAAAACGGCGAACCTTTGAAGACGGAAGAGGGAATATCCATCCGCATCACGCTGCCCCCCTGGATCTGCTTTGAGCTGCCCGATCCCATCCGCCGCACAGCCCAAGAGGCACGCTGATCGGTTCTTGCATGACGGATCACAAGCCCTACCGCGGCACACTGGTGTCCGAGGAAATTCAGGAACCATGATGTTGCCGTCAAACCGACCGAGGAAAAAAGACTTTCCAAGAGTTGGGCGTTAGTTGTTTAACTCATTGATAAACAAAAGAAAAACGTCATTGCCGGGCCCAAGCCTGTCCCGGGCTTGAACCGGGATCCCGGCAATCCAGGGCTAGGGATGAGGCGGGGTTGTAGAACGACGGCATTCGCCAACTGGCTTGGTTTGAGCCGAATAGAAAAAATGCCGGAACGGGATTGTATCCCGTTCCGGAACATTTTGGCGGGGTATGTTACCCCGCCATCTATGCTTTAGGCGGGGTTGAAAACCCCGCTGAAACATTCCGGAAGAGGTTGAAAACCTCTTCCGGCAAGGCCCTGCCGCGGCGGAACGCCGCCATGAGAGGGCAGGGGGATCGTTGCGAACGGAAAGTCAGGAGCCCGAAAAAAAAAAAAAAGCGGCCCCGCCAGCGGGAGAGGCGGGGCCGGGTGCATGAGCGGGCCTGTCGGAGTTTCACGATCAGGACGCGACAGGGGATCCGTTCGGCATGACCCCGGGATGAAGGGCCATGAGCGGGAGTTTCGCGCCCTGCGGCAGGGACTTCGGTGGTGAAACCGCTTGCCAGTCGCTCCGTTTGCAGGAGTGAGTATGTCATAAGTGAGAATGATTAGCAATATCTCGTTCATGCTCGCCGCACATATCCCCTGCCGCATGGTGAAAACGGGCGCTGAGGGATTGTGCGTGAGCGTTTTAAGTCCTCCGTCAGCGCGCTCAGTTTTCCAGTGCCCTTTGCCCGCATCAAAGCGGCCTTAAATAAAGGAACCTGCCCGGGCCATCTTCCCATGACGGGCCATTTGCTCTAGAAGCCCTGCAGGACCGGCGTGTAAGCTCAAGCGCGCTCTTGGATCCCTGAAAGCCACGTTACATAAAGGGGGCGGCGCCGCACGCCTTTAATAAGAAAAAAACCAGCATCCGATCCTGCAAAGCGAAAAAGCGAGACGCCATGAGCGAGACAAACAAGGCCGCTGGCAAGCGCGATTATCGCAAGACCCTGTTTCTGCCGAAAACCGATTTTCCCATGCGCGCCGGTCTGCCGAAGAAGGAACCGGAGATCCTCAAGCGCTGGGAGGAGATGGATCTCTACCGCCGCTGCCGCGAGGCGGCAAAGGGCCGCGAGAAATACGTGCTGCACGACGGCCCGCCCTACGCCAACGGCCATTTGCACATCGGGCATGCGCTGAACAAGATCCTCAAGGACATCATCACCCGCACCCGGCAGATGATGGGCTATGACTCCAACTACGTGCCGGGGTGGGACTGTCATGGCCTGCCCATCGAATGGAAGGTGGAGGAGCAGTTCCGCGCGGAAGGCAAGAACAAGGACGAGATTCCCATCAACGATTTCCGCGCCGAGTGCCGCAAGTTCGCCGAGCACTGGATCAACGTGCAGCGCGAGGAGTTCATCCGGCTCGGCGTCATCGGCGACTGGAAAAACCCCTATACCACCATGGCCTATGAGGCCGAGGCCATCATCGCCAATGAGCTGCTGAAGTTCGCGAAGATGGGTCAGCTCTACCGCGGCTCAAAGCCGGTGATGTGGTCGGTGGTGGAAAAAACCGCGCTGGCCGAGGCCGAGGTGGAGTATCACGACTACACCTCGGACACCATTTGGGTGAAGTTTCCCTTAGAGATTGTTTTGGCAGAGAAATCCACTGAGGACTTCCCCCATGGAAATACTTTTATCGTTATTTGGACAACGACGCCGTGGACTATCCCCGGTAATAGGGCCATCTCTTTCAACCCGAAAATTTCCTATGGCCTTTACGAGGTGAAAGCGGCGCCGGAAGGCAACTGGGCCAAGCCGGGCGAGCGTTACATTCTGGCTGACGCACTCGCAGCTGATGTGATGAAGGCTGCGCGAGTGGAGAACTATAGCAGAATTCGTGACGTTCCTGGTGATGACTTGGCTGTAATGACATGTAAGCATCCATTGCAGCATTTGGGCTACGATTTCGACGTGCCCCTGCTGCCGGGCGAGCACGTGACGGAAGAGGCGGGCACCGGCTTCGTGCACACCGCACCCGGCCATGGCCGTGAGGACTATGAAGTATGGATGGATCACGCTAAGTGGCTAGAAGAAAAGGGCATTTCCACATACATCCCCTTTACCGTCGATGAAGACGGTGTGCTCACCGAAGAGGCACCGGGCTTCACCGGCAGGCGCGTGCTCACGCCCGAAGGCAAGAAGGGCGATGCCAACGAGGCCGTCATCGAGGCCTTGAAGGACGCCGGCATGCTCATCGCCCGCGCCCGGCTGAAGCACCAGTATCCGCATTCCTGGCGCTCCAAGAAACCGGTGATCTTCCGCAACACGCCGCAGTGGTTCATCCCAATGGACAAGCCATATACGGATGATCCATTCGACACCTTAAGAAATCGCGCACTGCTGGCAATCGATGAGCAGGTGAAATGGATACCCTCCGCTGGGCAGCGCAGAATCAAATCCATGATTCTGAACCGCCCGGACTGGGTGGTCTCCCGCCAGCGCGCCTGGGGCGTGCCCATCGCCATTTTCGTGCACAAGGAAACGGGCGAGATCCTCGTCGATGATGAGGTCAACCGCCGCATCATCGAAAGCTTCCGCGAGCGCGGGGCGGACGCCTGGTTCGAGGACGGCGCCAAGGAGCGCTATCTGAAAGGGCGCGTGGAGAACCCGGACGACTGGGAGCAGGTGCGCGACATTCTGGATGTGTGGTTCGATTCCGGCTCCACGCATGCCTTCGTGCTGGAGCAGCGCGAGGACCTGAAGTGGCCTGCCTCCATGTATCTGGAAGGCACCGATCAGCACCGCGGCTGGTTCCATTCCTCGCTGCTCGAGAGCTGCGGCACACGCGGACGCGCGCCGTATGAGAGCGTGCTCACCCACGGCTTCGTGCTGGACGAGGAAGGCCGCAAGATGTCCAAGTCCCTGGGCAACGTGGTGAGCCCCCAGGACGTGATGAAACAGTATGGCGCGGACATTTTGCGCCTGTGGGTCATGGCCTCGGACTATGCGGAAGACCTGCGCATCGGCCCGGAGATCCTGAAAAGCATGGCCGATGCCTATCGCAAGCTGCGCAACACCATCCGCTACATGCTAGGCGCGCTCGCCGATTACGATCCGGAAACGGAGCGGGTGGACGACATCGCACAGATGCCCGAGCTGGAGCGCTATATCCTGCACCGGCTCAGGCAAGTGGGTGAGCAGGTGATGAAGGCCTATGAGGCCTTTGACTTCAAGCGCGCCTACGCCGCCATACTCAACTTCATGGTCAATGACCTCTCCGCCTTCTACTTCGACATCCGCAAGGATTCGCTTTACTGCGATCCCTATTCCTCCATGCGTCGGCGCTCCTGCCGCACGGTCATCGACACCCTGTTTGAGCACGTTTTGCGCTGGCTGGCGCCGTGGCTTGCCTTCACCGCGGAGGAGGCCTTCTGGAGCCGCACCGGCAACATGGACGACTCCATTCACCTGAAGGAGTTCCTGCCGCTGCCCGATGAATGGCAGGATGATGCCCTGGCGGAGAAGTGGCGCAAGATCAGAAAGGTGCGCTCCGTCATCACCGGTGCGCTGGAAGTGGAGCGCAAGGAGAAGCGCATCGGCTCCTCGCTGGAGGCGGCGCCAGTGGTGTTCATTTCCGACGCCGACCTGATGGCGGCGCTGGATGGCGTGGACATGGCCGAGGTGACCATCACGTCGGCCATCGACATCCGCGAGGGCGAAGGGCCGGCGGAGGCTTTCCGTCTGGAGGACGTGCCGGGCGTGGCCGTGGTGGTGGAAAGGGCGAAGGGCCGCAAGTGCGCCCGCTCCTGGAAGATCACCGAGGACGTGGGCACCGACCCCGAGTTCCCCGACATCACCCCCCGCGACGCCGAAGCCGTGCGCGAATGGCTGGCCCGCACTGGCCAGACGCCGGACGCGCTGGAAACGGAAGACTAAGGAAGAGCAAAAAGACAGATGAAAGCCCCGCCACCAACCAATGGTGGTGACGGGGCGATGCATATATGCTATCCTGTCCTTGGCTGCTTATCCCTCTCGGGACAGAGGCACATCCAAGGCTCATTACACGCATTGAGTATAATATCAAAACGTAACTTTTCAATCGTCACGATTACATTCGCCACTCTCGCACATAACTATACGATACAAGGTCGATATTATTCCTCGTCACCCCGGCGAATGCCTCAGGTCTTAAGCCACAAGCGCATGAGTCAACAGCCTAAAGATCCGGCTGATCTACGTCATAATGATTCACATGTCGTGTAGTGCGCTCCCCCCTCTCAGCCGTCCCCCCAAGGCTTAAGAAGACCCTCTCCCCGCGCATGAACATGAAATTTGCGAAAGCCTGCGCCGCAGCATGGCAGGCCCCCTTTTCGCCGCCCATGCCGGGGCGCTATAAGGCGTAAAGACAGAAGGGCGCAAGGATGATGCACTTCGCCGGCGTTCTCCCGGCTCGCTCTTGCCGCCGTGATGCGGCAGGGAAAGAGGGCAGGGAAGAGCGGTCGGCCGCATGAAAAACGCCGCCAGGAAAAGAAAACAAGGGTCAGGCCATGGATCCCCGTCTCGTCAAGTATGCCACCGCCGATGTGCCCCGCTACACCAGCTATCCCACCGCCGTTCAGTTCCAGAACGACTTTCCGCACGAGACGTGGAAGGGCTGGCTGGCCGGTCTGCCCGAGGACGCCACGCTGTCCGTCTACATTCATGTGCCCTTCTGCCGGCAAATGTGCTGGTATTGCGGCTGTCACACCTCCGTGCCCAACACCTATGACCGCGCCACGCGCTATGTCGAGCGCCTGCTGAAAGAGATCGACATCACCGCGCCGCTGCTTTCCGTGCGCAAGGGCCAGGTCACGCATTTTCACTTCGGCGGCGGCACGCCCACCTATCTGACGGAAGAGGACCTTGCCCGCATTGTCGAACACGTGCGCGCGCGCTTCGGCCTTGCCGATGAGGCGGAAGTGGCCATCGAGATGGATCCGCGCACCTTTTCCGCCGAAAAGGCCAAAGCACTGGCGGACATGGGCTTCAACCGCGGCAGCTTCGGCGTTCAGGATTTCAACGAGCGGGTTCAGCGCCTCGTCAACCGCATCCAGCCCTATGAAATGGTGGCGCAATGCGTGCAGGATCTGCGCAACGCCGGCATTGAGGCGGTCAATTTCGATCTCATGTACGGCCTGCCGGGCCAGACCGTGGACAGCGTGGTTGAAACCGCGCGTCAGGCCGCCGGCCTGCGCCCGGATCGCATCGCCGTTTTCGGCTATGCACACGTGCCCTGGTTCAAGAAGCATCAGAAGATGATCCGCGATGAGGATCTTCCGGGCATCGAGGCGCGCTATGAACAGGCCCGCGCCATTGAGCGCACCCTGATCGAGGAGGGCTATACCCCCATCGGCCTTGATCACTATGCCCGCGAGGGCGATCCCATGATCGCCGCCTTGGAAAACGGCACCCTGCGCCGCAATTTCCAGGGCTACACCGTCGATCCCGCCGATGCCCTGCTGGGCTTTGGCTGTTCGGCCATCTCCTCCATGCCGCAGGGCTATGCCCAGGCCGCGCGCGACATGGCCCGCTGGGCCACCGCCATCGAGGAGGGGCGGCTGACCATCGACCGCGGCCTGACTTATACGCCGGAGGATCGCATGCGCGGCGAAATCATCGAAAAGCTCATGTGTTTCTTGCGCGTGCGTCCGGCCGAGATCGTGGCCAGACACGGCTTTCCCGAGGAGAGCATCGCCGATGCCTGGGAAAAGCTGCGCCCGCTTGCGGCGGACGGCCTGTGCGAGATCACGGCCGAAGGCGAGGTCATCGTGCCCGATGAACACCGCCTCTTCGTGCGCACCGTCGCCTCCGCCTTCGACGCGCACTACCGCCCCGCCCCCAACCGCCACGCCAAGGCGGTGTAAAACGCAAAGGGCAAAATGGCGCAGGCCAGCTTGCGAGACAGGGAAATGCCCCTGCTTGCATGCCGGGCAAGTCAGCCTCTTGCGGTGACTTGTCCATGAAGATGGCAGGCATCCGCTGCATCAGCGGCAAAGGTGTTCATCCCCGGGAATTGCCCCGCGCAATGGGCGGCAAGATACATTGCGCCAGGACGCGACAAAATCACGCGCATGATTGGCTCCGTCCCCCATTAAAAACGCATCGTCCCATCCCCAGATATGAAAATGGAGAGGGAAGGAAGCGCAGCGATCGGAGGGCGTATGATGCCTGCGCGCTTTTCCCTCATGCTCCGCAGCGGAGCCGCTCTTGTCCTGCTGATGTTCACCGGGCTGCTTCTGGCGCTCACGCCGTTGGGCTTTTTCGGATGGAGCCAGGTGGGCGGCAATGGATCGCATGTGGAACTGAACGGCGCACGCGAGGCCGTTTTCGTTATCCGGCGCACCAATTCCGGCCCGAAACGCGATCCCGACACCCACGGCTATGCCTATCTCCTCTCTCCGCCCATCAATCTGCCGGCGCAATGGCGATCCATTCAGATCAGGGGGGTATGGTGGCGCGAACCGGCTGCCCGCAGCAATTATCCGGAACTGGCCTTGCGCGTGCATGCCCGCTATCCGCTCTTTGCCCATGGCAATGAGCGCTATGGCCGCCGTGATGCCAACTTCCTTCACATCGGCATCAGAAGCTGGCGCCCCAGTGTCTATTTTCTGGAAGAGGGGGCAGATGGCACAAGCGCGCGCTCAAGCAGCCGCAAGGCGCGTTTTCCCGACGCGCCACGCGCTTTCATGCTGGTCATAACCCGAGACAACGATGGCCGTGTGGGATGGAGCTATTTCGAGTCCGAACGGGGCAGAACCTGGCGTGAAGTGTTCAGAAACTATCATTCCCGCCTGTTTGACGGAACGGATGCGCGTCGCATTTTCATCAAGCTGGGCGGATGGAACACGTGGGAATATCCCGTCACCAACCGGCTGCATGTGCGCGATCTGGAGATTGAGGTTTCCACCTGGCGCGACGATGACTTGCCCGGCAATTTCGACCTGAACGAGCTCAATGCCCTGAAAGACCGGCCCCAGCGCACTCTGCAGGCCTATAGCCGCAAAAAACGGCGCCAGCATTTGGAGGAAGGATCACCAAAGACGGACCGCATGGAACAGGCAAGCCACTGCGATGCGCCGCCTTATGTGCTGAACGCCAGCGAAAATCGCTATTACAATGGCTTGCAGGAAGCTCTCGATGCTGCTCGCCCCGGCGCCGTCATCAAGCTGGGCTGTGGCGTCTATCATGGTCATTTTCACATCCGCAAGCAGGTGACGCTGGAAAGCGCCGATGGACAACGCAGCGCCATTCTCGATGGAGGTGGCACCGGCATCGTGCTGCGTGTGGATGGCAAACGCGCTGTGGTGAGAAAGCTGGAAGTGCGCAATTCCGGCATTGATGACAGGATCTATCTGTTCTGGCTCGGCAGCGGCATTCTGGTTACGGCGCCCGAGGTCCGTCTTGATTCCCTCCTGGTGCGAAACAACGGCAACGGCATCAGCGCCCGCGGTGCCATTGGTCTGCGCATCACGAATTCCGAAATTCGTCACAACCGTTTTGACGGGATCAGCTTCGAAGGCGTGAGGAAGGCGCTTGTGCGCAATGTTCGGGTGCAGAACAATGGTGGCGGGATTTTGGTAACGCGACTGGTTACCCTGCCGGGAAACACATGGCCGCGTGATCTGGCAAAGCTCTCGCGTATCCAGAATGAGAGCAGGCCATCATCGCGTGTCATCATCACGCACAATCGCATCACCGGAAACGGCAGTTATGGCATTGCCGTCTCCTGGTACAGCCATCATTGCACCATCAGCCATAACACGGTCGATAACACGGGCCTGGAGGTGAAGCCCGATTTCGCCCCGGAAAAACGCTTTTTCGAGTTTTACACAAGGCAGACCCCCTGGCCGGGCATGTCAAAGGCCGATTATCTGACACAGATCCGGCAGGTTCTGGCTGAAGATGAGCGGGATGCCGCAACCGGCATTCTCCTGTCCTGTGAAGCGCATGACAATGAAGTCGTGAAAAATATCGTTGTCTCCAATGCCGGGGATGGCGTGACACTGTTTCTCGTCAACAACAATCGCGTAAAACGCAATCTCATCCGCACGAACCGCACGGGCGTGCTCATCGTCTCTGGATCCAGATCAAACAGGGTCTTCGGCAATCGCATCCAGTCCAACCGGGATCATGGGGTGGCAATTGGTGATTACCTTTTAGAGCGTGCCGAATCACGCCCCACGCGCAATGTCATTGCCCGCAATGACATCCAAAACAACGTAAGGGGCGATGCCCTGGACGTTTCCACCACGGTATATAGCCCCCGCAAGATCGAGGACCTTGTGCGCAAGCGTTTTGGCTCACTTGCGGACAAGATGTCGAAATATCCAACACTTCAGCGCAGCTATCAGGACTATTTCAAGCCGGGAAAAAACGACTGGGATGATGGCCGCCTCGGCAATCACTATGGAGATTTCGATGAAGCCGCCGAAGGTTTCAGGGATGAAAACGGTGATGGCATAAGCGAAGTTCCGCATGCCATTCCTGGTGGCAGCGCCGTGGATGCCCACCCCTTGAACAGGGCGCGCGGCCAGGAGGAAACGGCATCCGTCCCAGACCTTCCCGCATCCCTGGCGCGATGAACATAATTCGCTTTCAGAAAGCCGGAATGCGCGAAACGTCATGAACGGGGCTGTGCATCATGCGTGCGCCATGCCCATGAGCATGTTCCATTTCCGTGGTTATGGTGCCGGAGGAAAAATCAGCCGCAGGTGTTTGTCGCTCACCGAGAGCGAAAGCGGCAGGCGGCCGGTGCTTTCGCCGTCCATCTGCACGGGGGTGTCGGCCGGGCCTGAGATGCGGATGCGCCTTGCCCGCAGAATGGACACGCCCGGATCGTGCCGCAATAGTCCCGTGACCATGGCCGTCAGTTGCCGCAGGCGCACGGCCCATCCGCGACCATGAAAGAGCACCACGCACACGTCTTCTGAAAACAGGCTGGCGTCCTCGCACAGCAGGATATTCGCCGCATAATGCGGCACGCGGGTAATAAGGGCCCAGTGCGCCGTTTTCCGCGCACCATTCAGCTCTATCGCTAGCGGCTGCTCCTGATCCTCCGCCAGCGCACGGATCACCGGCGGCACAAGCCCCAGCGGCCCCAGGCGGCGGAATTTGCCTGCCTCGAAATGCCGCACCGCCGCCGCATCAAGGCCGATACCGACCACGAACAGAAACGGCTCCGCATCCGCCATGCCGAGGCGGATTGCCCGCGCCGGCCCTGAAAGCAGCGTGGCCGCCACCATCGCCGGCTCCGGCTGCATGCCGATTTCGCGTGCCAGCACATTGGCCGTGCCCAGCGGAATGATGCCCAAAGGCACCGTATTACCGATCAGCCCTTTTGCCACGTCATGCACGGTGCCGTCCCCGCCGGCGGCGATGACGGCATCATAGCGGCCCGATTGCGCGGCCTCTGCGGCAAGGCGCGTGCTGTCCGCGCGCTGTGCGCTGAGAACGGTCCTCACGTGCGCTTTTCGGGCGCGCAGCATGCGCACGCTCTGATCGAGCAGGTTGCGCCGCCCCCGGCCTGCATCCGGATTGACGATGATGAACAGGCGCTTGCGGTGATGATCATCTGCAAGGGCAGGGAAGGGCGTGCTGGCGGCGGTCATGGTCATGGCCTGCTCTTCTGCGCGTGCGGATGAATGAGGATGATGCCGGCATCTGTTTCAATGACGCTCAGCCGTGCCGTTGTGCGCACCGCAGTCTTGAGCATATTCGGCAGGGTCTCGATCGGCCGCTCGCGCAGCACCGTGCCCAGCAGCCAGACATGCTTCACCCTTTCCTCGGTCAACGCGCCTAGAAACAGCGGACGCACGCCCGCTAGCGTGCGCACGCGCACGCCACTGCGCCAGAAGCGCAGCACCAGCCGGCTTTCGCCGCCGGGCAGGGGCTGGCTGAACATCATGACCGGCAGGCGCCCCTCATGCAGAAGCGGCAGCGGCGGCAGATCGGCAAGCGCCACATTCGGCAGCAGAAAGATGAGCGCATCCCGGAATGTGGGCAGGGCATGCGCCCGCCAGCCGCCTTGGCCCAGCAGCCCGCGAATGGTGTTCGGCTTATCCGCCCATTGCAGAAGCAGGGGTTCCTTAAATTCCCCCTTCAGGTCGATGCGCCGCTGCGGCAGGCTGCGCCAGCCGCCGTTCAGCCAGGCATTCAGCGGCAAGAGGATCTGTTCCTGCCGCGGCGCATAGCGCACGAGATTGCGCTGAAACTGGCCGGGCACATGAAAACTGCCCACGACTACGAGCGCCAGCACCGCCGCCAGCGGCGCCATCAGCGTTTGCCGCCATGAACGGGGGCTTTCGGCCTCTTCGGAGAGATCCAGCCATAAGGCAAAGGCGGCCACCAGCGCCAGCCCCATGAACAGCCCGCCCAGAACGTCGGAAGGCCAGTGTGCCGCCAGATAGATGCGGGAAAAGCCCACAAGCCCCACCCACAGGGCATAAAGGCCGAACACGGCAAGCCGCATGCCAAAGGACAACCGCCGCGCCGCCAGCACCGCGGCGATGCCGAAGACCACCGCCGTCATTGCCGTATGCCCGCTGGGAAAGCTGAAGGCCTCCGCGCCGCGATAGATGGTGATCGGCCGCGGCTTGTGCAGCAGCAGTTTCATGATCGGCACGAGAACGGCCGTTGCCGCAATCGTCGTGCCCGCCGCCAGCGCCAGCCGCCATGCCCGCTGCCACAGAAGCGTGCCGATCAGCGCCGCCGCCGCCGCGGCGATGACGATGCCATCGCCCAATGCCGTGATCGTCACCATCACCGCATCAGCAGGTTCCGTGCGCAGCGATTGCAGGAAACGGTGAATGGCGACATCGGCCCGCACCAGCGGATCACCGGTGAGCAGATCTTCCATCACCGCGATCAGCCCGCCCGCGCCGAGCATGAACAGCCCGCCCCAGAGCAGCATGCCGCCCAGGCCGCCTTTCTCTGGCGTCAGCCAGCGCGCCAGCCTGCGCGAGAAGGCATCCGGCCGCGCATTCAGCCATGCCGCCAGATGAAGTTGCAGGGCTTCCAGCCTTGGCGCCACCCAGACGAACATCGCCCGCGCCAGCCACACCAGCAGGAACAGCGACAGAAGCAGCAGCGCCAAAAGCGCCGTGAGCCGGCCGCTCACCGCGCCCAGCTGATTGTAGGCCTCGCCCAGCAGCACCGCCGGAAACACGTGCACCGCCGCCCAGGCCAGAGCCGAGAGCACATTGGCCACATAAAACCGCCCCGGCGGCATGCCCAGCACGCCCGCCGCCACCGGCATGATCGCCCGCAATCCCGGCAGAAAGCGGCCGATGATCACGGCCTTCACCCCCTGCCGCCGTATGAAGGCCTCGGCCTTGTCCAGAAGCTCCGGATGCGCGCGCACCAGCGGCCAGCGCAAGACGCCGTTGCCATAACGCCGCCCGATCCAGAAGGAGACGCCATCGCCAAGAACCGCGCCCAGCGTCACCCAGGCCAGCATCTGCCAAGGGTTCATGCCCGCCGCGCCCGCCGCTGTCGCCAGCGCCAGCACCGCCGCCTCGCCCGGCACCAGCGCACCGACGACAATCACGGCCTCAGCCCCGGCAAAGAACAGAAGCAAAAGCCCCGTCAGCGCCGGATTGTCGGCGGTGAAACGGATGATGGCGTCGATGAAATGCTGCAGCCAGTCAACCATGAATGCGGCGCCTGCCTCCTGAACGTCGAAAAATCTCCCGCTGACCCGCATGCGGGTTGCGCGCATCCGGTATCAGTGTCGTCATGGGCGAAGTCAAGCCGCCCCTTGCCCGGATCGTGATCCGACAGGCGGCGCAAGAACGAAGGAAGCGGCCATTGATCGCTGCTGAACCGTGAAAAACGCACGCCCCTTAAACCCCTGCCGCCTTGACCGGAACATCAAGGACGTTCAATCTGGGCGCCATGGATGCCAAGCCCGGACATACCGGCGAAAAGGCCGAAGAGGAAAGCCTGCGCGCCCCCGCCGCCTCCGCGCAAGCGCGCGGCGGTGACGCTTTGGCGCAGGGCGAGGAGACGATCGCGCCCCTGGTTGATCCCTTCGGGCGCGCCATCACCTATTTGCGGGTTTCGGTCACGGATCGCTGTGATTTCCGCTGCCGTTACTGCATGCCGGCGGATCCCGATTTTCTGCCCAAGCGTGACATCCTGACACTTGAGGAGCTGGATCGCGTCTGTACCGCCTTCGTGGACATGGGGGTGCGCAAGATCCGGCTTACCGGCGGCGAGCCCCTGGTGCGCCGCAATCTCATGTGGCTGATTGAGCGTCTTTCGCGCCATCTTCGCTCCGGTCGTCTCGATGAACTGACCCTGACCACCAACGGCTCGCAACTGGCCCGCTATGCCGACGATCTCGCCGCCCATGGCGTGCGCCGTGTCAACGTCTCGCTCGATACCCTGGATGCCGAAAAATTTCGCGACATCACCCGCCGCGGCGATCTTTCCAGGGTGCTCGCCGGCCTGAAAGCGGCGAAGGAGGCGGGGCTGGCCGTGAAGATCAACACCGTGGCCCTTCGCGGCGTCAATGAGGAGGAAATCCCCCGCCTCATCGAATGGGCTCATGGCGAGGGCTTTGACATCACCCTGATCGAAACCATGCCCATGGGCGAGATTGGCGGCGATCGCTGCGATCAGTATCTGCCGCTCTCTGTCGTTCGCGAGGCCCTGGAGCGCCGCTGGACGCTCAAGCCCGATGATCACGTCACCGGCGGTCCCTCCCGCTATGTGCGCGTGAAGGAAACCGGCGGCCGCCTCGGTTTCATCACCCCGCTCAGCGCCCATTTCTGCGACGGCTGCAATCGCGTGCGCCTCACCGCCACCGGCACGCTCTATCTCTGTCTCGGGCAGGACGATGCCGCCGATCTGCGCACACCCTTGCGCGAATCCGCATCCGATGCGCACTTGCGCCAGGTCATCCGCGAGGCCATCGCCCGCAAGCCGAAGGGCCACGAATTCGTCATCGATGACAGCGGCACCCACGGGGTCATGCGGCGTCACATGAACGTCACCGGCGGCTAGGCCCATGACCCGGCAGACCGAGGCACCGGAGGAGACGGAAGAGGCTTCCGCGCTCGCGGCGTCATCCGCCGTGCATCCGGCCCGTTTCGTCACCGGTTCCATCTTCCGCCATCTCGTGGTCATGACCCTCACCGGCGCGGTGGGGCTCATGGCCATGTTCGCCGTCGATCTCGCCGATCTCTGGTTCATCGCCCTGCTTGGCCGGGTGGAGACCACCGCCGGCATGGGCTTTGCCGGCACCATCGCCTTTGCCAACCTCTCCCTCGCCCTTGGCCTCGGCATTGCCACCGGTGCCCTTGTCTCCATTCATCTCGGCCGCCGCCGCCGCCCGCGCGCCCGGCGCATCGCCGCATCGGCCCTTGTTCTCGCCATGGCCATCGCCGCCGGCATCGCCGTCTGCGTTCTGCTTTTTGCCGAGCCTCTCCTGCGGGCCCTGGGCGCAGAAGGGGCTGCGCTCTCGGAGGCGGCGACTTACCTGCGCATCGTCGCCCTCGGTTTTCCCCTGCTCGCCGGCGCCATCATCTTCAGCTTTTGCCTGCGGGCCAGCGCCGATCCCCTGCGCGCCATGTTCGTCACCCTCACCACGGCCATCACCAACGCCGTGCTCGATCCGCTTTTCATCTTCGGCTTCGGGCTGGGTATCGCCGGCGCCGCACTGGCCACCATATCGGCCAACCTTCTATCCTTCCTCGTTGGCCTGCACGGGCTTGTGCGCATCCGTGACATGCTCGCCCGCCCTTCCCTGGCGCAGACGCGCCGTCATCTGCCGCTCATCGCCCGTGTTGCCGTTCCCGTCACCCTCACGCAGCTGGCCACGCCGGCGCTGGTTGCCTATCTCCTCTTCGCCTCGGCCCGGTTTGGTGATGCCGTGGTTGCCGCCACCACCGTCATCAACCGCCTGGTGCCGGTTTTCTTCGGCGTCGTCTTTTCCCTTTCCGGCGCCGTGGGACCGATCATCGGCCAGAACTATGGCGCGCAGCGCCTGGACCGGGTGATGCATACCTATATCCATGGCCTTGCGCTCGCGGGCGGTTATACGCTGGTCATGGCCGCGGTGCTCTTCATCTTCCGCCATCAGGTGCCGGGCTGGTTTAAGCTCTCCGGCGAGGCCGCCGCACTGGTGACCTTCTTCTGCACCTGGCTTGCATGGACGTGGATGTTCACCGGCATGCAGTTCGTCGCCCAGGCCGCCTTCAACAATCTGGACAGCGCCCGCCTTTCCACCCTCTTCAACTGGGCACGCGCCACTGTTGGCACCATCCTGCCGGTGGAGGTCATGGCCCGCCTCTGGGGAGCATATGGCCTGCTCATCGGCTCCGCGCTCGGCTCCGCCGTCATAGGTGCGGCCGCCATGCTCGCCGCCCTCTGGCGCATCCGACACATGGCGCAAGGAAAGGCCAGCGCACATCGCAAGGCATGAAGGGGCACTGCCCTGACCTTGAGTGCAACAAGGCACACAAAAACCGGCCGGATGCAGCACCCGGCCGGTCGAGAAATCGAATGGGGGCTGGGAAAGAAGAGACGGTTATTTCTTCTCTTCTCCACCCTTACGGCGCTGGCCCAGGCCCATCTTCTTGGCCAGCTGCGAGCGCGCCTGCGCATAATTCGGCGCCACCAGCGGATAATCCGGCGGCAGGCCCCATTTTTCCTTGTACTCTTCGGGCGTCATGTTGTGATGCGTGCGCAGGTGCCGCTTCAGCGACTTGAATTTCTTGCCGTCCTCAAGGCAGATGATGTAGTCGGGCTGCACCGAGCGGCGAATCGGCACCGCCGGCTTCAGCTCCTCCTTCTTCTCCTCCGGCTCCGCCGTGGCTGCGGAAGCCAGCGCCTTGTAGACGTCATGGATGAGCTGCGGCAGCTCGTTGGCCGGCACGGCATTGTTGCCGACATAGGCGGCAACGATGTCGGCCGTCAGCTCGACAAATGCGTTGTTGTGTGCAACGTCCTTGTTTTCTTCACTCATTCTCTCGTCCCTTTGATTGTTCAGGCAACCGTGACTGCAGCCTGCCCCCATTTGCAAGAGCCTGTTCCCAATTTGCTTTCACGCCAAAAAATCGAATCAATCGATACCGACCGAACTGACGGGCAAAAAGAAGCCTAGAGAACAGACCCTCACCTCGCCACAGCAGGCTATACTCGCTTTTATGCTTGAGCATTATTGGATGTCAATAGGAAAAAACATTTATTTTCAGTTTTGCTTATGAAATAAGCGATCGCAAAAACGTGATCTGATCACACTTGTCATGATCAATCTCATGGCATTGCAGATGCAGTCAGAAAGGGCCTGGAACAATGCCTCGGTTTGGCTTCTTTCTTCAAGATTACGTAACGGGATGCAATTCTGGATAGCGAAGGAAGAGAGAAAAATTTTTTCTCACGTAGCGGAAAACTGTGGAAAACCGTAACATGTTCATTCGTTTTGGCGGCGCATTTTTCACTGTGCAGCTCTGTTGCGACCACAGGATGATGAGGCGTGATTGATTCGTCACGCGCATGATCACGACAGGAAAGTATCAGCGTCGGAGGCCTCTTGGCGGTCAAACGATCACGCCCTTGCGCTCTAAAAGGCGCGCCAGAAGCTGCAGGCGTTTCTCCACCGCCTCGCCCTCCAGATCCCCGTTACAGGAAGTGAGGTCGAGAACGAGCTTCTTTTTCTCCAGGCGCAAGGGGATGCGCGGCAAAACATTCGGCACCGCCGCCGACAGCCGGTAGGCCAGCCGGAACAGCGCGGCAAGGATACGGGCGCGGCGAATGGCCTTGTCATCCACCAGCGCGGCGATTTCCGCAGGCGGCGTATAGCCGGGCCCCTCGTAGCGGAACAGGGTGACCAGCGCCAGAAAGGCGCGGGAATAGTGATCGATGCCGGTGAAATTGGCCTGGCTGACAATGGTGAAGGCGCGGCTGCCGCGATAGTCCGGATGAGCCCGCCAGCCGATGTCGGAAAGCATGGCCGCGGCATAGCGCAGCCGCGTCCAGCGCCGGGTGCAGGTCATGCCCTCTTCGCTGCAGATCTGATCCGTCCACCGGCACAGATCCAGCGCATGCCGCGGATTGCGGGCATAGCGGCGCGCAAAGTCCCAGCAGGCGGAGAGAAGCGGATCGGCCCGGCGCACCTCCTTTGGCAGCCGCGAGAACAGGACACCCTCGCGCACGCCGAACAGGGAGAAAACGATATTACGCGCGCCCGAGTTGGCCAGGATCCGGTTCAGCACCAGTGAGGCCAGCGGCAGAAACGTCGCGCGGCTTTCGGAAACGCCGCGCACCGCCGCGATCTCTTCCGGCGCCATGCGCGCCACCCGTTCCGTCAGCAGCAGCGCTTCATGCCGCGGAATGGTGTATTGCTGAATCACCCGCAGCGGATAGCCCGTCTGCTCCATGTGAATGCGGGCGAGATTGCGCCAGGCGCCGCCCACGGCATAGAAGCTGCGCGATTCCAGTTTCTTGAGCACGGGCGCTTCTGCCAGTGCCTCCTCGATGAGATCGGCCGCGCGCGTGAATTCTCCGCCCGAAAGGTCATGCAGCCTCAAAGGGCCCAGCGGCAGGGTCATGCCCTTCTTGATCTTGCCCTCCTTCACGCGCACAAGCTCCAGCGACCCGCCGCCCAGATCACCGACCACGCCGTCGGCCTCCGGAATACCGGCGATAACACCGCAGGCGGCATAATGCGCCTCTTCCTGCCCGCTTAAGACGGATATCGGCTCATCCAGCGCCGCCACCGCCTTTTTCAGAAACGCCGCGCCATTGGCCGCCTCGCGCACCGCCGCCGTGGCGAAGGCATAGACCTCGCCCACATCCAGCAGGGCGTTGATGGCCTTGAACCGCCGCAGGGCCGCAAGCGCCCGCCGCGCCCCCTCCTTGGAAAGCTCGCCCTTCGTGGCCACGCCGCGGCCCAGCCCGGCCAGAACCTTTTCGTTGAAAATGGGGGCGGAGGTGCGGCGCAGGCCGTCATAGACCACAAGGCGCACCGAATTGGAGCCGATGTCCACCACCGCCACCGGCCGCAGTTTCGGCGGTGTGCTCTCCTCGATCTGGTCGATGGTGAAGTCACCAAGTTCAGGCTGGCTCATGCCCCTGATCCTTCACAGGCTCATCCCTGACCCCGTCCTGCGGTGTTGCCGGCACGATGCTGTCCGGCGCGGAGCGGCGCAAGGCCTCGCCACGGCCGGAAAGGGAAGGGTTTTCCATGAAATAGTTGTGGGCGATGAAGGGGGGTTCATCGGGCCCCGGCACGATGCGACAGGTGGCGCCATCCGGCATCATCCGCCAGCTCTGCATGTTGTCCATGAGATTGGCCACCATGATCTGATCGAGCACCTGCGCATGCACCGTCGGATTCTCAAGCGGCACCAGTGTCTCCACCCGCCGTTCGAGATTGCGCGGCATCAGATCGGCCGAGGAGATATAAACGGCCGCCTTCGGATGCGGCAGCCCATGCCCGCGCCCGAAGGCATAGATGCGGGCATGTTCCAGAAAACGTCCGATGATGCTCTTCACCCGGATGTTTTCGGAAAGGCCGGGCACGCCGGGGCGCAGACAGCAGATGCCCCGCACCACCATCTCGATCTTCACCCCCGCCTGCGAGGCGCGATAGAGCGCATCGATCATCCCGGCGTCCACCACCGCGTTGCACTTGATCCAGATGTGCCCGGGCCGGCCCGCCTTTGCATGGGCGATTTCCTCCTCGATATGCTCAAGCAGTCGCTCCTTGAGGTTGATGGGCGAAACCGCCAGTTTCTCCAGATTCTCCGGCGGCGCATATCCGGCCACGAAGTTGAACAGGCGCGCCGCATCCCGCCCCAGGGCGGGATCGCAGGTGAAGAAGGAGAGATCGGTATAGATGCGGGCCGTAACCGGATGATAGTTGCCGGTGCCGAAGTGCACATAGGTGCGCATCTCTTCGCCCTCGCGCCGCACCACCATCGAGACCTTGGCGTGCGTCTTCAGCTCCAGAAAGCCGAAGACCACCTGTGCGCCTGCCCGCTCCAGGTTGCGCGCCCACTGGATATTGGCCTCTTCGTCAAAGCGGGCCTTCAGCTCCACCAGCGCCATGACCGACTTGCCCGCCTCCGCCGCCTTCGTCAGGGCGGCCACGATCGGAGAATTGGCCGAGGTGCGATAGAGCGTCTGCCGGATGGCGACGACATCGGGATCCTCCGCCGCCTGATTGATGAACTGCACCACCACATCGAAGCTCTCATAGGGGTGATGCACGATGAAATCCTTGCGGGCGATGGCGGAGAAGATGTCGCCGCCGTGCTCACGGATGCGTTCGGGATAGCGCGGCGTATAGGGCGGAAACAGCAGATCGGGCCGGTCATCCACGATCAGCTGCGCGGTATCGGCATAGCCGACCACGCCCTCGCAGATCACCACACCCTCTTCGGGAACATCCAGCTGTCGTGCCATGAAGCGCGCCAGACTCTCCGGCGCCCGCGCATCCACCTCCAGGCGGATCACCCGCCCGCGCCGCCGCCGCTTGATGGCGTATTCAAACACGCGCATCAGGTCTTCCGCCTCTTCCTCGATCTCCAGATCGGAATCGCGGATGACCCGAAACGCTCCCAGGCCCAGCACCTCGTAGGAAGGAAAGATCTGACCGGCATAAAGCGCGATGACATCCTCAAGCGCGATGAAACGGATCAGGCCGGAGCCTTCCTCGTCCGGCAGGCGGATGAAACGCTCCAGCTGCTGCGGAACCGGCAGCAGCGCGTTCATGGGATGGTCATCGGCCCGCCGTCTTAGCTGCATGGCAATGACGAACCCCTTGTTGGGAATGAAGGGGAAGGGATGGGCGGGATCGATGGCGATCGGGGTCACCACCGGCAGGATGCGTTCCAGAAACAGCCGGTCGAGATAGGCGCAGTCGCCCTTGAGCAGCTGATCGGGCTTGAGAATGTGAATGCCTTCCGCCGCCAGTTCGCGCACAAGCTCCGCCCAGCGCTCATCCTGCATGCGCATGAGCCGCGCCGCAAAGGAATGCACACGCTTCAGCTGCTGCGCCGGTGTGAGGCCATCCTGCGAACGACGGGTGATGCCACCGCGCACCTGGCTGACCAGCCCGGCCACGCGCACCATGAAGAATTCATCGAGATTGTTGCCGGAGATGGAAAGAAACCGCAGGCGCTCCAGCAGGGGATGGCGGCGGTTGCGTGCCTCCTCCAGCACCCGCATGTTGAAGCCCAGCCAGGACAGCTCGCGGTTGACGAAACGGTGCGGCGAGCGGGCCAGCGCCGCAACGTCGCCATCGCCGGAAAGTTCCTCCGCCGTCAGCAGGGCAGGGGTGCAGATACGCTCTTTCTCATCGGGCAGATGCCAGCCGCCGGAAAAGGCCTGTCCTTTCAGCGCGGCGTCTGCCGTGTTCTGATCGGTCTCTGTGGGCGCAATGTCCGAGCGCGTTTCCATGCCTGGCCCCGTCTGCCTCGCCTGTGCATCCGTCAGCATAGCCCAGAAAACGCGCACACGGAACGCCGAAGGCCGATCAAGGTAACCGCCCGTTATCCCCGGTTGCGCAAAGGCTGACCGGTGAAATCGCTCCGCGCCACCGCCCAAGCCCTCGTTTTTACATGGAGGCGCGGGGCGGTGGGGGGCATGATGCAGGTTGGCATGACAGAAAAGGCCGGAATTCAGCGGGCCTGATCCGTTCCATTGGCGGTCTTGCGCGTCTTGGCGGCCTCTTCGCGCTCAACCACGTCCAAGCCCACCTCAAGCTTGCGCTTGATGCGGGGAATATCCTTTTCCTCCGGCTTGGAATCCAGCGCATGCCGCCACTGAAAGCGCGCCTCCAGCCGCCGCCCCACCTTCCAGTAGGCATCGCCGAGATGATCATTGATTACCGGATCTCCCGGCCGCAGCTCCACCGCCCGCTCAAGGTATTTCACCGCCTCATCATAGCGGCCAAGGCGGTAATAGGCCCAGCCCAGGCTGTCCACGATGTAACCGTCGTTGGGGCGGGCATCCACCGCCTTTTTCACCATCTCCAGGGCTTCCTTGAGTTTCTCGCCGCGGTCGATTAGCGAATAGCCCAGATAGTTGAGCACGGACGGATGATCCGGATTGAGCTTCAGCGCCAGGCGGAAGTCCTTCTCCGCCTTGGGCCATTGACCGGAGCGCTCATAGGCGATGCCGCGGAAATAGTAGATGCTCCAGTGCCGCGGCTCGGGCTTGCCCATCAGCTTCAGCCCGCGGGTATAGGCCTCTGCCGCTTCCTTCCAGCGTTCGTGTGCTCTTAGGATATTGCCCAGGGTGAGAAAAATCTTGTACTCGCGCGGGTGATCCTTGCTCAGCCGGCGCAACAGGGCGATGGCCTCATCGGTGCGCTTCAGATCGTCAAGATCGAGCGCGATCTGGATCTGCGCCGGAACCCACAGCGGATGCGACCTTGGAATGCGGCGATAGGCGGCGATGGCCTTGTCGAACTTGCGCATGTTCTCATAGATCTCGCCGAGCAGCATCCACGCCACCGGATAGTTCGGCCGCATGCGCAGGGCCATGCGGTTATAAATGAGGGCGATATCCAGGCTGCGATCGTCGATCAGCGCCGAGGCCAGTGAGAACAGCGCCTCCGCCATGCCCTGCCGGGCGGTGCGGATCATGGGCTTTGGCTTCTTGCGCGGATGCTTCTTCAGATCGGCAAGGGCGGCCTTGATAATGGCGGTTTCCGGCGCCGCCTTGAGAAAGGCGCGGTAGATCTTGCGCGCATCGTCGATCTTGCCATGCCGCCTCAGGAAATTGGCGTAGGCCTGCGCCACGCGCAGGGAGCCCGAAATGTCCCTGTAGGCGCGGGCATAGAGCTGCTCGGCCCGGGAAGGCGATTTCAGAAAGTCCGCGATCAGGGCGCCGTGAAAGTCGCGAAAGCTGGAAAAGGTCTCGTATTTCTCCAGTTTTTTGAGCGCCGCCAAGGCCTTGGCCAGATGGCCCTCGCCGGCGTGGGCCCAGGCGGTGAGCAATCCCGAGGTCAGTTCGCCGATCGGGGTCACTGCCGCCTTGCGGAAATGCTTGCGCGCCTGCGCCCAGCGGCCCTTTTCCGCCGCTTTCAGGCCCAGCACCGTCTGCGCCAGCCGCGCGCTAGGATTGGCGCGCACGATCCGCTGCGCCAGCGCATCCGCCTTGGCCCACTGGCCGCTGGAGGCATAAAGCACAAAGGCGCGATGCAGCAGCGAAGGATTGGACGGATCATAGGACAGGGTGGATTCGAAAAAGCGTGCCGCATGCTCATAATCGCGCTGCCGCGCCGCGAAACGCCCGGCCAGATAGCTGCCCGAGCGGGAGGTGCCCACCCATTCTTCCAGCTGTTGCCTTTCCGCTTTTGGCGGATCCTCCGGTCTGGCCTGGCTGGTCGCCATGCCGGCCGCCATGAAGGAGAGGAACAGGGCGAGGGGATAAGTGATTCGGATCTTTCGGCGCGAGAGGAATGCGGGCATGGATCTGTCTGTGCTGAAGCCTTCGGCTGTTGCTCTGGCGTTCCCAATACCGCAACGGCTGCCCTGCAGGCAAAATCCGGCGGCGCATGATCGCACGTGTCTGTCTAGATACTCCCGCAAGCGCCGCAACGGCAAGGACAAAAGCATGAACACCCGGCAAGCTTTTCAAACGCTTCCGGCCGGGTGTGCGGCGGCATCACACCCGGCCGAAGGCGAGGGGGCGTAAAGGCCCCGCTCAATAGGCATGCTCGGCATTCTTGCGCGAGAACAGCGCAATCGGCGTCATCAGCAGGATGTAGATGTCGAACCAGATCGACCAGTTCTCGATGTACTCGAGATCGTATTTCACCCGGTTGATGATCTTCTCGTAGGTATCCGTCTCGCCGCGCCAGCCGTTGATCTGGGCCCAGCCGGTTATGCCCGGCTTGACCTTGTGACGGGCGAAGTAGCCGTCCACCACTTCCTGATACAGGGCATCCGCCGCCTTGGCCTGGGTGGCGTGCGGGCGCGGGCCCACCAGGGAGAGCTCGCCCTTCAGCACGTTGAACAGCTGCGGCAGCTCATCAAGCGAGGTCTTGCGGATGAAACGCCCCACCCTGGTCACGCGCGGATCATCCTTGGTCACCAGACGGCTGGCGTTGGCATCACAGCGATCCACATACATGGAGCGGAACTTGTAAACCTCAATCAGCTCGTTGTTGAAGCCATAGCGCTTCTGCCGGAACAGCACTGGGCCCGGGCTTTCCAGCTTGATGGCCAGCGCCACCGCCGCCATCACCGGCGCGAACAGGATGAGCAGGAGTGCCGCCACCACCCGGTCGAACACCTCCTTGACGAACCAGCCCCAGGTGCCGAGCGGCTTGTCGAAGACCGCAAGCAGAGGCAGGTTGCCCAGGTAATCATAGGCGCGCGGTGAGAGCTTCAGGCGGCTGGCCTGACCGGAAATGCGGATGTCCACCGGCAGCTCCCACAAGCGCTTCAGAATGTGCAGCAGCCGCTCTTCCGCCGAAAGCGGAATGGCGACGATGACCAGATCCACGCGGTTGTGCCGGGCATAATCGTTGAGATCGGCGATGCGCCCCAGCTTGCGATAGCGGCGGATGTGCTCCGGCGAGCGCTCGTCATGACGATCATCGAACAGACCAACAATTTCCACATCCAGCCCGGGGGAGGACTCCAGCGTGTCAATGGCTTCTTCCGCCGCCTCGCCGCCGCCGACGATGGCAATGCGCAGACGGAAGGCGCCGGCCTTCGCCTTCGGAATGGCCCACAGGGCCAGCCCGGTCCGGGAAAGCGCCATCCAGGCACCGCCCAGCACGGTCCAGCACGCCAGCCGCTGCCAGCCCGAAACGGGCAGGATCGCATGCAGCAGCGCAAAGCCGGCCAGGCCGACGAGAGACAACAGCAGGACCGCTTTCGGGATGTTTCGGACAGGCGCCGTGATCGCCGAAATTTCATACAATCCCGCCGCCCGCAGCACCACCAGCGTGGTGAACGTCAGCGTAAGCGCGAAAAAGCCCACGAGCGTTGTCTGATAGGCATCGCGCATGAACGGCACGGTCAGGAACACGGCGAGGGTGAGCAGCGCGGCAAAATCGCCGATCTTAACAAGCCGCTGGATGATCTCCGGCGCAATGTAGGCCGTCTTGGCCTCGTTCGCCTGTCCATCCGGATGCTTCCTGAGATTAGGCCCTTCTTTGGCCACGTTTGGCGTCGCCGCCGGCTTGCCCGGCATGAACGCATCGCGCGCAAGCCCCCGATCCTGGTCCTCGGCCGGCCTGCGGGCGCGGTCCGTTGGCGCCGCTCTGCCTCCATGCATCTCGCGCATGGAAGGCGAAAACCCGTGCATGGTCTGTAGCGCTTTCATCTTGGCGTCCTCCCGAGCGGACGGTTCCGCGTCACTCCCCGTTGATCCCACCGGAACCGATCCTGCCACACCGGGCTTAAGGGCGCGCTTGAAGGCGCGGGACAATTCGCCTTCTCCTTTCAATGTCTTGTCAACCAATCGCACCGCTTTTTCGCCCGCCTCTGTGCCATTTCGGGACGGGGCGGACGGCTTGCGCGTGTGTAAGAAAATCGATGCAAGTCCTGCGCCAGATCGCACGACATACACTTCGTCATGCCGTAGATCAGCCGGTATCTAAGGCCGCACTTGCATGAGTTTGCGGCCCGAGACCCCGGGCTTTCGCCCATGCCTGTCCAAAAAATTCAGGAAGGTGCTGTTGACGCCAAATCGACCAAGGAAAAAAGACTTTCCATGAGCTAGGGGGTTGTTGTTTAACTCATTGATAAATCACAAGAAAACGTCATTGCCGGGCCTTGTCCCGGCAATCCAGGGCTAGGAATGAGGCGGTTTTGGATGGCGATGGTGTTCGCCAGCAGGCTTGATCGGAGCCGTATGCTTTTTTGATGAGAGGTCCCTTTTTAAGGACAGAGCCTAAAAGAAGCGTTCCTGCCTGCCACTGCTGAATGTTTAAACCGCCCCTGGATGCCCGGGACAAGCCCGGGCATGACGTAACTTATTGATATTCCAGTTAAAAATAACATACTCTAAGTTTGGGCGATGGTGGGGGAAATGCCTAGGTAAAAGCATCTATGGTGCATGTGAGTGCTTGCACTCTTAATAACGAAAATCATTCGCAACACACAAAGCAATTTAATTGGACACCAATGGGCTGATCTACGGGGTGACGAGGAAGATGGAAACGGTGTGTGTCGTGTGCCGGCATGCTTCAAGCGCCGGGGAACGCCATAGCTCCGGAGGCGGATCTAGACTTTTGCCGGGCTGATGCGGGAGGGGCTGGACGTGTAGAATGCCGGACACCATCCGGCGGCCCTTGCCGGATGCATGCGGCATGGGATGAACAGGATCACGAACGAGGGGCAGGAGGCGACATGACCGAGCCCGTCTCGCGCGAACGCATGGACTATGATGTGCTGATCATCGGCGGCGGGCCCGCCGGGCTGGCCGCGGCCATCCGGTGCAAGCAGAAGGCGGCCGAGGCGGGGCAGGATATTTCCGTCTGCCTGCTGGACAAGGGCTCGGAAATCGGCGCACACATTCTCTCAGGCGCCGTGATCGATCCGATCGCGCTTGCCGAACTCTTTCCCGACTGGCAGGAACGCGGCGCCCCCCTGGAGCAGCCCGTCACCCGCGATGAGTTCTGGCTTTTGGGCCCGGCGGGCGGCATGCGCCTGCCTCATGCCCTCATGCCGCCCTTCATCCGCAACCGTGAGACCTATTACATCGCCTCGCTCGCCAATGTCTGCCGCTGGCTGGCCGAGCAGGCCGAGGCGTTGGGCGTGGAGATCTATCCCGGTTTTGCCGCGTCGCGCCCGATCCATGACGAGAAGGGCGCGCTGATTGGCGTCATCGCCGGCGAGATGGGGCTCAACCGGGAAGGAAAGCCAAAGCCGGAGTATGAGCCCGGCGTGGAGCTCACCGGCAAATATGTGCTCATCGCCGAGGGCGCGCGGGGCTCCCTCGCCAAGGACATCATCGCCCGCTATGGCCTGGCCGAGGGCCGCGATCCCCAGAAATACGGCATCGGCATCAAGGAGCTGTGGGAGCTGCGGCCTGAGGCGCACAAGCCCGGTCTGGTCATGCACACCATGGGCTGGCCGCTGGGGGTGCGCACAGGCGGCGGCGGCTTCGTCTATCACTTCGGTGAGAACCTGGCTGCCGTCGGCTTCGTCGTGCATCTGGACTACGACAATCCCTGGCTCTCTCCCTTTGAGGAATTCCAGCAGTTCAAGCGCCATCCGCTGCTGTCGGAGATGCTGGAAGGCGGCCGCCGCATCGCCTATGGCGCCCGCGCCCTCACCGAAGGCGGGCTGCAGTCCATCCCGCGCCTGTTCTTCCCCGGCGGGGCGCTCATCGGCTGTTCCGCCGGGTTCATGAACGTGCCGCGCATCAAGGGCTCGCACAACGCCATGAAAAGCGGCATGCTCGCCGCCGAGGCGGTTGTCCAGGCCCTTGCCGCCGGCCGCGCCCATGACGAGGCCCTTGCCACCTACGAAGAGGCCCTGAAGGCCTCCTGGGTCTGGCAGGATCTCGCCAGGGTGCGCAACGTCAAGCCCCTGCTCTCCCGCTTTGGCCTTTTCGGCGGGCTCATTCTCGGCGGGCTGGACATGTGGTGGGCGCATCTTTTCGGCCGGCCGCTGTTCGGCACCCTGCATCACCGCCACGCCGATCACGAGACCTTGAAACCTGCTCAGCGTGCCCGCCGCATCGATTATCCCAGGCCCGACGGCAGGATCACCTTCGACCGCCTCACCTCCTTGGCCTATTCCGGCACCTTTCACGAGGAGGATCAGCCGGTTCACCTGAAGCTGAAGGATCCGGAGCTGCCCCTGCGCAAAGGCCTGGCCGAATATGCCGAGCCCGCACAGCGCTATTGCCCGGCGGCCGTCTACGAAATCGTGGAGGAAAAGGGCGGGAAGGTCTTCCGCATCAACGCCGCCAACTGCCTGCACTGCAAGACCTGCGACATCAAGGATCCCTATCAGAACATCACCTGGACCCCGCCCCAGGGCGGCGAGGGGCCCAACTATCCCAACATGTGACCGGCACGGATTCTGACTCGAAGCGGTCTTGCAAGGCGATGGCTTTGGCTGGCCGGCAAGGCCAGAAGCGTATGGCTCTTTTGAAAAACCGTTCCATTCAAAGGCTCAGCCCCGGATCAGACATCTCATAAGCCCCACTCTGTATCGCTGGCCGCCCCTGGACAGCCGGGACAAGGCCCGATTGTGACAGAGTGGGGAAGACGCGGATAAACATGATTCGCGCCGGCCTAGCAAAAGGAAAAAGGGTGGTTCTTAAGGCATTGAATCACCACACGAATCGTCACCGTCCCACGTGTTCCGCCAGTCCAGGACCAGGAATGGGGTGATCGATGATCAGTTGCGTCACTGCACGCTGAGCTCGAACACCTTTATCCACAATGGAATGCCCTTCCATCAGATGGACGGGCAGGAAAGGCTTGACTCGTTCAAAAAACCGAGTAAAAAGGTCGGAAAAAGAGGCATGCATCACAGTTTGACCGATTGATGCAAGCGCCTCGCATTTGCATGAACGGTTGGCGCGAACCGGGGGCGAACGCAAGCGATCCCGCACAAGGCCTGAAAGGGCCCAGGTCAGGTCGCTGATGGGCCAGGAGAGCCGCTGTCGCGTTTCGCCTCGCGCCGCGTCCCCGTTGTCAGATAGGAGCGCATGCATCCGGCCTCTCCCGGGATGCAGCGCAGGAACACCGGGCGAGGCGGCCGCATTCCGCCGCGGCTCGCCACAGGAAAGACGGGAGAAGACTGGTGAACGAGATGACGAGCGACATGAACAACCTCACCCCCTGCGGCGTCCGCCGGCAGGACGTGCGCGTCCCGTCCAAGGAGCTGTTGCGCTCTTCGGGACAGGTGCAGTCCCTGTCGCGCGCGCTCAAGCTGCTCAACGCCCTGTCCTATCATCCGCAGGGGCTGTCTCTCTCGGAGCTGGCGCGCGAGGTGGGCCTGCCCAATTCCACCGCCCATCGCCTGCTCACCACCCTGCAGAACGAGCGCTATGTGCGCTTCGACAACGAGCGCTCGGTGTGGATGATCGGGGTGCAGGCCTTTCAGGTGGGCTCGGCCTTCATCCGTTCCCGGGATCTCATTCAGATCGCCCGCCCCATCATGCGGCGGCTGATGACCATCACCGGCGAGACGGTCAACCTCGGCATTCTCGACCGTTGCGAGGTCATCTACCTCGCCCAGGTGGAGACCAAGAAGATGATGCGGGCCATCGCCGGCGTTGGCGGCCGCGCCTACATTCATGCCTCCGGCATCGGCAAGGCCCTGCTCGCCTTCTCGCCGGAGCCGGTGCAGGAAAAGATCTTCTCCTGCTGGGATCCGCGCCCGTTGACAGCGCGCACCATCACCTCGGAAAGCGAGCTGCGCAAGGAGCTGGCCCGCATCCGCTCCCGCGGCTTCGCCATCGATGACGAGGAAACCGCCATCGGCCTGCGCTGCGTGGCGTCCGTCATCTTCGACGAACATGCCGAGCCCATCGCCGGCATCTCCGTCTCCGGCCCCGCTGCCCGCATCGGCTCCGCCCGCCTTGGTCAGCTGGGCGCGCTGGTGATGGAGGCCGCTGCCGACATCACCCATGAGATGGGCGGCCGCTGGCCCGTGCGCCTGCAGAAGACGGGATCGTGACGGTTCACCCGTGTGGCCATCGGGCCGGGCGCCCGTAAAAACGGATGGGGCAGGCGCCGCTGTGCGCCACGCAGGGTCTCAACACAGCGTCTTCTCCGCCCCGCGCGGGCAGGGAGACGTGCGGCCAGGATCCGGCGTTTCGGGGGAAACAGGGCATCAGAACGCGCCAGCGTGAAATCGGCACTTACCCGCCGGGGCGCAAATGTGCTAGCAAGGCCCCGGCAGACCGGCCGCCTAACTTTCGCATGCGGCCGGACGGCAGGGATCATGAACGCAATCGCATCACAGCCAGTCAGCAGGTAGAGAAGTCATGAGCGAGATTACGAAGGAGAAGGTTCTTGAGGCCCTCAAGGCCGTGAAGGCGCCGGGCGGGGATGTGGACATCGTGTCCGCCGGCATGGTTTCCGAAATCGTCATCGCCGGCAAGAACGTCATGTTCGCCCTGCAGGTGGACCCCGATCAGGCCCAGGCCTATGAGCCGGTGCGCAAGGCGGCGGAGGAGGCCGTCTCCGCCCTTGAGGGCGTGGACAAAGTCATGGTGGCCTTGACCGCCGAGAAGAAGGAGGGCGCGGGCCAGCCGGGCCAGCAGCGCGGCCGCAAGCCCCAGCCGCCCACCGCCTCGCAGGCGCCGGGCATTCCGGGCGTGGATCACATCATCGCCGTCGCCTCGGGCAAGGGCGGTGTGGGCAAGTCCACCACCGCCATCAACCTGGCCTTGGCGCTCGCCTCCTTGGGCCTGAAGGTCGGCATTCTCGATGCGGACATCTACGGCCCCTCGCTGCCCAAGCTGCTGGGGCTGAAGCAGGAGCCGCAGCCCGATCCGGAAAATCCGGAGAAGCTGGCGGCGCTGGAGGCCTACGGGCTGAAGGCCATGTCCATCGGCTTCGTCGTGGACGAGGCCACGCCGGTCATCTGGCGCGGGCCCATGGTCATGTCGGCCCTGCAGCAGATGATGCACGAGATCTCCTGGGGGGATCTTGATGTCATGGTGGTGGACATGCCGCCGGGCACGGGCGATGCGCAGCTGACCATGGCCCAGCAGGTGCCGCTTTCCGGCGCCATCATCGTCTCCACGCCGCAGGATCTGGCGCTGATCGATGCGCGAAAGGGTCTGAACATGTTCAAGCGCGTGAACGTGCCCATCCTCGGCATTGTGGAGAACATGAGCTACTTCATCTGCCCCAACTGCGACACCCGGCACGAGATCTTCGGCCACGGCGGCGCGCGTCAGGAGGCCGAGCGCATGGGCGTGCCCTTCCTTGGCGAGATTCCGCTGGATCCGGAGCTGCGCGAGCGCTCCGACACCGGCCGCCCCATCGTCGCCACCGAGCCGGAAAGCCCGCACGCCAAGGCCTACCGCGAAATGGCCGAGGCCGTCTGGGCCAAGCTCAAGACCGGCGACACCGGCAAGAAATCCATGCCGCGCATCGTCGTGGAATAACCGGCCGATCGCTCATCAAGAGGCCAGACACCACCCGGGCGGGACCAGAAATCCCGCCCTTTTTCATGCCTGGCCAAGAAAATTCAGGAAGCGGGCTGTTGACACCAAATCGAACGAGGAAAAAAGACTTTCCAAAAGTTGCACACTGCACGACACTTATACCGTCATACCGGCGTAAGCCGGTATCTCAGGCCATTGACTCATGCATTTGTGGCTCGAGACCCCGGCTTTCGCCGGGGTGACGAGAAAGATGGCGACGTTGTATCGTGTAGTGTGCATAAGTTGGGTGTTGATTGTTTAACTCATTGATAAAGCAAGAGAAAACGTCATTGACGGCATTACCTGTCCCGGGCTTGAACCGGGATCCTGGCAATCCAGGGCCAGGAATGAGGCGGTTTTGGTGGGCGTTGACGCTCGCCAAATGGTTTGATTTGTGCCGTCTGGACATAAAATGCCGGAACGGAATTTCATCCCGTTCCTTCAACATTTTGGCGGGGCATGTTCCCCCGCCATCCATGCCTTGAGGCGGGGTTCAAAACCCCGCCGAAACGTTCCGGAAGGATATACAATATCTTTCCGGCGATGGGAGTGCTTCCGGCGAAAGGAGTGCTCCTTAAACCCGCTCCCTTAAACCCAACACCTTGTGCCCGCCTGAAAGGACGGCTATCACCGGCGGCGGGGAAAGGCCTTTCTCAACGGTTTGAAACGCCATGACCGATCGCCGCTTTGAAGACATTGCTGCGGACTTCGAGTTTCTCGAGGACTGGGAGGACCGCTATCGCTATCTCATCGAGCTGGGCAAGGAGCTGCCGCCCTTTCCCGATGAGGCGCGCACCGAGGCCAACCGCGTGCATGGCTGCGTCTCGCAGGTGTGGATCCTGCCGGAGGTGGAAAATCCGGGCACGGAGGAAGCCGTTTTGTATCTGAAGGCGGATTCCGATGCCCTCATCGTCAAGGGCTTAATCGCCGTGCTGCTTTCCATGGTCTCCGGCCGCAAGGCCCGGGAGATCCTTGAGATGGACATGGAGGGCAACATGCGCCGCCTTGGCCTGGAGGAACACCTCACGCCCCAGCGCGCCAACGGCCTGAAATCCATGATGCAGCGCATCCGCGAAGAGGCGCAGAAGGCCCTTGCCGGCAGCTGAACGGCTCCTCGTGCGGCTTCCCGCAGCGATACCCCGGACCTGGCCCACGAGAACTAACCACACGACACAAGATTGCCATCTATCTTGTCACCCCGGCGAAAGCCCAAGCGTGTCCAAGGAAGTTCAAGAAGTATGAGGTTACCGCCTCATCAACCGTAGAAAAAAGACTTTCCATGCGTTGGGTGCTAGTTGCTTAACTCATTGATAGAAAAAAGAAAACGTCATTGCCGGGCCCCGTCCCGGCAATCCAGGGCCAAAAATGAGGCGTTTTGGGTGGGCGATGGCACTTGCCAAATGGTTTGATTTGTGCCGTCTGGACATAAAATGCCGGAACGGGATTTTATCCCGTTCCTTCAACATTTTGGCGGGGTATGTTACCCCGCCACTCATGCTATAGGCGGGG
>NZ_KN050828.1:0-12919 GCF_000746275.1 Thermopetrobacter sp. TC1 | reverse complement strand
CCGAAACGTTCCGGAAGGATGTACAACATCCTTCCGGCGGTAAGCTTCCCAGCTCAAAAGAACCGTTCCTGACTGCCATCACAGCAAGCGTAAACCGCCCCTGGATGCCCGGGACACGCCCGGGCATGACGTTTTCCTCTGGGTTTTCAATGAATTAAACAAACACTTGTCGTCAGAAGCTAGATTGGTCCCAGTGCAGCGGGCGGCAGGCAGAAAGAGCGCATGATCCCAACCTCCCCCTATCAGGGGGAGGATTGAGACTATGCACTTACCGCCGGAAGGATATTTTATATCCCTACCCAACGTTTTGGCGGGGTATGTTACCCCGCCACCTGTGTCTTGGGCGGGGTCGAAAACCCCGCTGAGCGGTAATTTCCCTCAGCCCTTGCCCGCCGCGGCGGCATTGGCTAGAAGCCGGGTGAGCCTGCATCGCGCCGGAAAAACCGGCGGCGTTTTTGCTGTTTTTTCGGGATTTTCCGTCCATGGCCAAGCAGAAGAAAAAATCCCAGCGCCCGAAGGCGCGCCTGCCCAAGGGCTTTCGCGACATCTCCGCCGTGGAGATGGCCGCCACCCGCCGCATGATGGACACCATCCGCGCTGTCTATGAATCTTACGGCTTCGAGGCGCTGGAAACGCCCTTCATCGAATATGCCGAATGTCTGGGCAAGTTCCTGCCTGACGAGGACAGGCCCAACGAAGGCGTCTTTTCCTTCCGCGACGAGGATGAACAGTGGCTCTCCCTGCGTTATGACCTCACCGCGCCACTGGCGCGGCATGTCGCGGAACACTATGATCGCCTGCCCAAGCCCTTTCGCTCTTGGCGCGCCGGTTGGGTCTTCCGCAACGAAAAGCCGGGCCCCGGACGCTTCCGCCAGTTCATGCAGTTCGATGCCGACACCGTGGGCACCGCCAGCGTTCTCGCTGATGCCGAAGTGTGCATGATGGCCGCGGACACCTTCGAGCGGCTCGGCATCCCCCGCGGCGACTATCTGCTCAAGATCAACAACCGCAAGATCCTCGACGGCGTGCTGGAAACCATCGGCCAGGCTGATGAGGAACGCCGCCTCACCATCTTGCGCGCCATTGACAAGCTCGACCGCCTCGGGCCCGATGCGGTGCGCGCCCTGCTTGGCGAGGGCCGGCTTGACGAATCCGGCGACTTCACCCGCGGCGCCGGCCTCAATCCCGATCAGATCGCAAAGGTGATGGCCTTTGTGGAAGCCGGGCTGGAAGGCGGCGGCCGCGCAGATGTGATCAGGCGGCTTGAGCCGCTTGTGGGCACCTCCGCCACGGGCGCGGAAGGCATAGCCGAGCTTGAGGAAATCGCCGCCTTCCTCGATGCGGTGGGCTATGAAGAGGACCGCATCACCTTCGATCCCGCCGTGGTGCGCGGCCTTGGCTATTACACCGGCCCCGTCTTTGAGGCGGAGCTCACCTTCCCCGTCACCGACGAGGAGGGCCGCACCGTGCGCTTCGGCTCCGTGGGCGGCGGCGGCCGTTATGACGATCTCGTCGCCCGCTTTAGGGGCGAACGCGTGCCGGCCACGGGCTTTTCCGTCGGTGTGTCGCGCCTGCTTTCGGCCCTGCAGCATCTGGGCCGCACATCCCGCGAGGGCGAAGAGCGGCCCGTGGTCATCCTCGTGCTCGACCGCGAGCGCATGGCCGATTACTGGCGCATGAGCGAGGAGCTGCGCAATGCCGGCATCCGCGCCGAGGTCTATATGGGCACATCGGGCCTGAAAGCGCAGATGAAGTATGCCGACCGCCGCGGCGCGCCCCTGGCGATCATCGAGGGCGAGGACGAGCGCGCCCGCGGCGAGGTGCAGATCAAGGATCTCATCGAGGGCCGCCGCAAGGCACAGGCCATCGCCTCGCGCCAGGAGTGGATCGAACAGCGCCCGGCCCAGGTCTCCGTGCCCCGGGCGCAACTGGTTGAGGCCGTGCGCGAGATACTTGCTGCGCAAGCGGCGGATCAGAACGCGGATCCGGCTGCTGGCCAGGCTGCAAAGGCGGCCGCAAACGGACAGGGCGAGGCATGAACCCGGCCTTTGAGGATCCATCGGCGCCTTCCGCCGCCCTCATCCTCTCCCGAAAGGATGCGGAGGCGCTGAAAGAGCAGAACGAGCGTCTGCTCTATCTCTTTCGCGCCCGCGGGTATGTGCCGGTTCAGCCGCCCATCATGCAGCCGGCCGATGTCTTTCTCGAACGCTCCGGCGAGCAGATCCGCGCCCGCACCTTCCTGTTCACCGATCCGGACGGGCGGGAGGAGCTGTGCCTGCGCCCGGATCTCACCGTGCCCATCTGCCGCCTGCATCTGCAACAGGCGGAGGATCCCGCCGCGGAAGCGCGCTATGCCTGCCTGGGCCCGGTCTTTCGCTATCATGCCCGCAAGGATCCCCGCTTTCCCGATGAATACCATCAGGCGGGCGTGGAATGGCTGGGCCATGCGCAGGATGCGCGCGCTGCCGCCGATGCCGAGGTTGTGCGCCTGTGCGTGGTGGCCCTGCGCCGCGCCGGGCTGAAGCGCTTCCGCCTCACCTTGGGCGACATCGGCCTTGTGCGCGCGCTGCTTGCTGACATGCCCATCCCTTCGCGCTGGCGCGAGAAGCTGCTGATGCGTTTCAACCGGCAACAGGCCTTCCGCCAGACCCTGATGACCATGGCCGGACGCATACCACATGAGACAGGCGCGCTTGCCGGGATTCTGAAGGAGATCGCCCGCCTTGCCCCGGCCGACATCGAGGCGGCGGCAGCGCTGGTGCAGGCACATCTGAATAAGCTGGGAACGGAGGTGCTCGCCGGGCGCAGCGTGGAGGACATTGCCCGCCGCCTGCTGGAGAAGGCCGAGGACATGCGCCTGCCGCCCCTGGCCGATGCGCATGTTGCCCGCATCGAGGCACTCCTTGCGGTTCAGGGCGAACCACAGCGGGCCTTAAGCGCCCTTGCGGCCTTGAGCGAAAAGGGCGATGGACACTTTGCCGAAGCGGTGGCCCGCCTTGCCGATGTCATCGGCCGGCTCGAGGATGTCTTCGCCGCCGGGGAATGCCATTTCTCGGCGGGCTTCGGCCGCACGCTCGAATACTACACCGGCATGGTCTTCTCCATCGAGGCCGAGATCGGCGGCGAATGGCTCACCGTTGCCGGCGGCGGCCGCTATGACGACATGCTCTCAAGCCTGGGCGGCCCGGATGTGCCGGCCTGCGGCTTCGGCATTCATACCGAGCGCCTGTTCTTGGCCACACACAACGGAGCGACAGCATGAGCGCCGCAGCAGCCGACACCGCCACACGGGAAAAGCCGGATGCGCCGCTCGTCATCGGCCTGCCCTCCAAGGGCCGGCTCATGGAGAAGGCGACCGCGTTGTTCGAGGCCGGCGGCCATCCCATACGCCGCATCGGCAGCGATCGCGGCTATCGCGGCATGATCGAGGGGCTGGACGATGTGGAAGTGGCCTTCCTCTCCGCCTCCGAGATCGCCCGTCATTTGAAAAGCGGCAAGATCGACGCCGGCATCACCGGCGAGGATCTGTTGCAGGAAACCATTCCGGACTGGCAGGCGCGTGTGAAAGTGCTGGTGCCGCTCGGTTTTGGTCATGCCGATGTCGTTGTGGCCGTGCCGGAAAGCTGGCTGGACTGCGCCACCATGGACGATCTGGAGGAAATCGCCGAGGCGCATTTCCGCCGCCATGGCCGCCGCCTGCGCGTGGCCACCAAGTATCTGCGCCTGACCCGCCAGTTCTTCGCCGAGAAGGGCATTGCCGGCTATCGCACCGTGCTCTCATCCGGCGCCACGGAAGGCGCCCCCGCCGCCGGCACCGCCGAGATCATCGTGGATATCACCTCAACGGGCTCCACGTTGCGCGCCAATCACCTCAAGGTGCTGGATGACGGCGTTATCTTGAGCTCACAGGCCGTCTTCGCCGCCCGCCGCGAAAGACTGACCGATCCGCGCCTGCAAACGCTCACCACCGCCCTGAAAAAGGGCCTCTCCATCAAAACCACCAATGCCTGAAAGGTCACCCCGGCGCAGGAGATGTCCAAATAAAGTGCTCTGTGCGTTGCGAATGATTTCACCGCAAGTGGTATGAGTGCTCACATGCTCCATAGATGCTTTTGTCAAGTCGAGCTTCGACCCTTGCCCAAACTTGAAGGGTTGCTATTTTTGTATTCATAATCAACTAGTTAGACCATGAGCTCAGTTGCCTTTCACAGTCCTTTCACACATGAAGCACCACTTTTCCCCCTCCCCCTGGTAGGGGGAGGGCGGGGAGGGGGTCGGGCAATTTAACTCTACGTTTGCGGCCCGACCCCCTCCCGGCGCTTCGCGCCGACCTCCCCCTATCAGGGGGAGGATGGGAACATTCATCCTTCAGGCCAGCCCTTTTTAGACGATCTACCGCCGGAAGGATATTTCATATCCTTGCCCAATATTTCGGCGGGGGTTTCAAACCCGCCTAAAGAAAGGGCCTCTCCATCAATACCCCCAGCGCCTGAAAGGCCACTCCGGCGCGAAGGTGCCGGGGCCGCTCTTTCACATCAGCAGCGGAAAGCCTGCAGGCCGGTGATGCCGCGGCCGAGGATCAGGGCGTGCATGTCCTCGGTGCCTTCGTAGGTGTTCACCGTTTCCAGATTGATCATGTGCCGCATCACCGGAAACTCGTCCATGATGCCCATGGCCCCCATCATGTCGCGGGCATTGCGCGCGATGTGCAAGGCCTTGCGGCAGTTGTTGCGTTTCATCAGGGAGATCGCCTGTGGCGCCACGCGCCCCTCTTCCAGCCCGCGCCCCAGCATCAGGCAGCCCGAAAGCCCCAGCGCAATTTCCGTTTCCATGTCCGCCAGCTTCTTCTGGATCAGCTGATTGGCCGCCAGCGGCCGCCCGAACTGCCGCCGCTCCAGAACGTAATCCCGCACCGTGTGAAAACAGGCTTCCGCCGCGCCCATCGCCCCCCAGGCGATGCCGTAGCGTGCCTTGTTCAGGCAGGAAAAGGCGGCCTTCAGCCCCCGCGCTTTCGGCAGCAGCGCGCTTTCAGGCACCTCCACGTCATCAAGCACGATCTCGCCGGTGATCGAGGCGCGCAAGGAGAGCTTGCCCTCCATCACCGGCGTGGAAAGCCCTTCAAGCCCCCGTTCCAGTAGAAAACCGCGGATCTCCTCTTCGCCGCTGTCCTCATCCTTCAGCCTGGCCCAAACGATGAGCACATCCGCGATCGGCGCGTTGGTGATCCACATCTTGGCGCCGTTGAGAACATAGCCGCCCGCGCTTTTGATCGCCCGCGTCTTCATGCCGGCGGGATCGGATCCGGCATCCGGCTCCGTCAGCCCGAAACAGCCCACGGCCTCGCCCGTGGCCAGCCGCGGCAGCCATGTCTGTTTCTGTTCCTCGCTGCCGAAGGCCTCGATGGGATACATCACCAGCGAATTCTGAACGCTCATGGCCGAGCGATAGCCGGAATCGATCCGCTCGATCTCCCGCGCGGCAAGGCCATAGGCGACATAGCCAAGCCCGGCGCCGCCATAGGCCGGATCGGTCATGATGCCAAGCAGGCCCATCTCGCCCATCTCGGTCATGATGGCGCGGTCGAAACGCTCCTCCCGGAAGGCCTCGCGGATGCGCGGCGCCAGCTTCTCAGCGGCGAAGGCGGCCACAGAATCGCGGATCATGCGCTCTTCATCGCTCAAAGCGGCATCCAGCGCCAGCGGATCGCGCCAGTCAAAAGCGGCGGGCGAAAGCGGCTCGGCAGAACTCATGACGCACTCCCTGTGTTTGGTGAGCGATAACGGGGAAAAAGCCCCCCATCCTCGAAAGCAGGAGCTTGGCAGCGAGACAACGACGAGACAAGAGATCGGCCATTAAGACTTTCGTTCGCCCTGAAGCCGGTGTGCAGGGCCGGATTCGCATTCCGCGTCGTGCAGGCCCATCATCGGAAAATGCTCGTGAAAATATCAGTTTGGTTCATAATTAAAGTCCCTGTACACATTACACGACAACCGCATCGTCATACCGTAGATCAGCCGGTATCTAAGGCCACAAACGCATGAGTTTGCGGCACGAGACCCCGGCTGATCTACGGGGTGACGAGAAATATGGCAATGTTGTGTCATGTAATGTGGTTCTTGTTGCTGTAAGCTGTAATAGGTGAAAAACATTCAGGACCAAGGCATGCATCACATCAAAGAGGCTTTTCATGCGCAAAACATTCATGGCCGCATCATGGAAGCTGGCTTTCGGGCTGCTTGTCATGGCGCCTTTGTTGCAAGCAGCGCAGGCGCAGGAAATTCATTGCGACAAGGCCGAAACGCCGGATATCAAGACCGTTTGCCACGATCCATACTTGCGCAAGCTTGAGGCGATCAGGGCCGCGCTGCATGCGGATCTTGCCGGGTATCTGAAACAGCGCCGGAAGGAGAAGCCCGGCTGGGCCGAACACTGGGAAACCCGCCTTTTTGAAAGCGAACGGGGATTTGCCCGCTCCCGGTCGGAATGCGGTGCCGATCCCGCCTGCATTGCCACGTTATATGAAAACCACAATCGCAATCTCATGCGCCTGTGGCGCGACATCCTCCGTTGACCCCAGGCACGCGCCCCTGTTGGCAAAAGGGGTCAAATGGATGAAAGGGGCGTTATCGAATCTACATGGGGTTTTCGCGATACTGTCCTGCCTTGGGTTCATCTTCCATCGGATCATGAGACAGCCTTCGTGTTGCAGGGCACCATTGCCTAGGGCGTGGACTTATAAAAGACGGCGATGACAGCGGCATTTTCGCAAAATATCGCTGATCTTATCGTCCGCAGGAAATAGCCAAAGCTATTTTCAAGGGCGAAAAGATCAGCGAGATGAAGCGAAAATGTCGACTTTCAGGGGCTGGCGCGTCGGATTTTATGAGGACACGCCCTGGGCCTGATCGATGATCCGCTTCTCCTGAATGGCAGGGATTTCAGCCACGTTCGCGGGCATACGGCATTTTACGACTTTCACCTTTTTATTATCGGGCACACATGTGGAGCTTTACCCCCCCCCCCCCGTTTTTCACCAGCCCTCCATGAGTTGGGCGGTAGAAGACGGCGGCGTCGTGTTTTTCCAGATTGCTGGAAAGTATCGTGCATGCGTCGGTTTTTTATCGCGTCGTTAACCATTTGTTAGAGGCTGGCGTGAAAGGATGCCATCAACCTCACGAAAGATGACGGATTGGACGCCGCCACCTGACTGATCGAGCACGACGGCCTCTGGCCGGTTCCTTCCGCGAGATTTTCGGCGTCCAAAGGCATGAAGGCCGCTCCCGTCATGTCGGTGCGAGTCCGACATGTTTTTTCCCCCCTGAACAAGAAAGATGTCAGTCGTTCACCAGGCTTTTTGAGGGGCTTGAAACATGTCTAGCATCCGGACCAATGCCGCCGCCATGACGGCGCTGCAATCCCTGACCCAGACCAACAAGGCGCTGGAAAAAACCCAGAACCACATCTCCACCGGCTACCGCGTGGGCACGGCGGCGGATAACGCGGCCTACTGGTCCATCGCCACCACCATGCGCTCGGACAACAAGGCCCTTTCCGCCGTCAAGGATGCGCTGGGCCTCGGCGCCGCCACCGTGGATGTGGCCTACACCGCTTTGGAAAAATCCATCGAGGTGGTGGGCGAGATCAAGGCCAAGCTGGTCGCCGCCCGCGAGCCCGGTGTGGATCGCTCCGCCATTCAGGCCGAGATCGACGAGCTGCAGAACCAGCTCAAGAGCATCGCCGAATCCGCCACGTTCTCCGAGGAGAACTGGCTGAGCGTCGATTCCTCGGCCTCCGGCTATAATGGCACCAAGACGGTGGTCGCCTCCTTCACCCGCACCAGCACCGGCGTGAAGATCCAGACCATCAGCATCAACATCGACAACATCAAGCTCTATGACGCATCGGGTACGGCAGATGGTATTCTCGATGATGAGGATACCACCTCCAACGGCGGCGTGACCTATTCCGTGGCCACGCTGGACATTTCCTCGCTGACCGACAGCTCCGCCGATCTGCAGGATCTGGAGCAGATCATCGGCTGGGTGGATTCCAAGCTGGACAGCATGACCACCGCCGCCAGCAACCTCGGCGCCGCCAAGCAGCGCATCGACCTGCAGAAGGATTTCGTCAGCTCGCTGATGGACTCGATCACGCGCGGCGTCAGTCAGCTCGTGGATGCGGACATGAATGCCGAATCCACCCGCCTGCAGGCGCTGCAGGTGCAGCAGCAGCTCGGCGTGCAGGCGCTCAGCATCGCCAACTCCACGAGCCAGACCATCCTCTCGCTCTTCCGGTAAGGCGTGGAGCGGCCTTGCCGTACGGGGGAGATCGTTCTCCGAACCGCTCCTTACTCCGTCCTTACTCCGTCAACTTGCCGCGGCCGTTCGTGCCGCGGTCTTTTTTTTGCCTTCTCACGGGGCGGAAAGCGGGCCGGAGCGCTTTTCATCGCCGTCTTCCCGGCGTATCTCCCGTGTCATGGGCGTGATGACATGCAATGCATTGCCGGCTTTTCTTGCCGCGCGCGGCGGGCCATAAGTCTTGCTGAGGTGAAGGAAGAAACAGGCCGTTAGAGATGAACGGTGGCGAAAGAAAATATGTCTACCGCTTCGGCGCCGGCGCGGCGGAGGGGCATGCCGGCATGGCCGATTTGCTCGGTGGCAAGGGCGCCAATCTCGCCGAGATGAGCCGCCTCAACCTGCCGGTGCCGCCGGGATTTACCATCACCACCGAGGCCTGCGTGCATTTCCTCACCCATGATCGCAGCCTTCCGCAAGGCTTGAAATCGCAAGTGCAGGCCGCGCTTGCCGCCATGGAAGAGGCCTTGGGCCTGAAATTCGGCGATCCCGCCCGCCCGCTTCTGCTTTCGGTGCGTTCCGGCGCCCGTGTGTCCATGCCCGGGATGATGGACACGATCCTCAACCTCGGCCTCAACGACGAGACCGTGCAGGGCCTGGCCGCCTTCTCAGGGGATGAACGTTTCGCCTGGGATACCTATCGGCGCTTCATGCAGATGTATGCCGATGTCGTGCTCGGCATCGATCATCATCTCTTCGAGGATGTGCTCGAGGATTATCGTGAGGCGCATGGCCTCGTTGAGGAAGCGGAGATGACCGCCCGGGACTGGCGGGAAATCGTGCGCCGATACAAGGCGCTCATTGAAGACGAACTGGACAGTCCCTTCCCCCAGGATGTGACCACGCAGCTGTGGGAAGCCATCGCCGCAGTCTTTGCCTCCTGGAACACCCCGCGCGCCCGCACCTTCCGCCAGCTGCACGCCATCCCGGAAGACTGGGGCACGGCCGTGAATGTTCAGGCCATGGTCTTTGGCAACTTGGGCGCGGATTCGGCCACGGGTGTTGCCTTCACCCGCGATCCCGCCACCGGCGAGAAGGGGCCCTATGGCGAATACCTGCCCAACGCGCAAGGAGAAGATGTCGTCGCCGGCCTGCGCACGCCCCGCCCGCTCACCGCCGCCGCCCGCCGCGCCATGGGCCTGGATGTGCCCTCCCTGCAGGAAGCCATGCCGCAGGCCTTTGCCGAGCTTGAACGCATTCTTGAACGGCTGGAGCGGCATTTTCGTGACATGCAGGATGTCGAGTTCACCATCGAGCGCGGCAAGGTCTGGCTTTTGCAGACCCGCACCGGCAAGCGCAGCGCCCGCGCCGCCCTGAAGATCGCCGTGGACATGGTGGCGGAAGGCCTCATTGACAGGCGCGAGGCCGTTTTGCGCATCCGACCGCAGGATGTGGAGCAGCTCTTGCGACCGGCCATCGCCCCGCAAGGCGCGCGCCTCGTGATCGGGCGCGGTCTGCCGGCCTCGCCGGGGGCGGCTGCGGGCCGCATCGTCTTTAATGCCGATGAGGCCGAACGCATAGCGGCCCAGGGTGAGCCGGTCATCCTGGTTCGCCCGGAAACCGCACCGCAGGACATTCACGGCATGCACGCCGCCGCTGGCATTCTCACCACCCGCGGCGGCATGACCTCACACGCCGCCGTCGTCGCCCGCGGCATGGGCAAGCCCTGCGTCGTTGGCGCCGGCGGGCTCATTCTCGATGGCGCCGCCGGCATCCTCAAGGCCGATGATGTGATCCTGCATGCCGGAGACTGGATCACCATCGACGGCGAGTCCGGCGAGATCCTGAAAGGGCAGGCGGCGATGATCCAGCCCGATCCGGGCGCGGATTTCACTACCGTGATGGCCTGGGCCGATAGCTTTCGCACGCTGCGGATCCTGGCCGAGGCGGACACGGCCGAAACCGCTGCCACCGCCCGCACCCTGGGCGCGGAAGGAATCGGCCTGTGCCGCCTTGAGCGGATGGTTGCCGCCCCTGCCGCAGCGGCCGCCTTGCGCCGGCTGCTGCTTGCCGAAGAGGAAGAGGAGCGCGCTCGTGCGGCTCAAACCCTGCAGGCCGAACTGCAGCAGACCTTGAAAGACATTCTCACCGCCATGCCAGAACGGCCCGTCTCCGTCCGCCTTCTGGACCGGCTGCCCACATCCGTCCTGTCCGCAACCGAGGCGGAGATAGGGGAAACGACCGCAAGCCTTGGCATGAGCGAGACGGTCGTGCGTCATCTTCTGCGGTCCTGGGAAAAGGGCGCCGGCCTTTTGGGCGTGCGCGGCGTGCGGCTGGCACATCTCCGCCCCGATCTTCTGGATGTGCAGGCCCGCGCCCTTTTCGCCGCCGCGCAGCAGGCCGCAAAAGAAAGCGGCACCACGCCCAGGCTGGAAATTCAGATCCCCTTCCTGCTGTCCGCGGCAGAGCTCTCCTGGGCCGCCACGCGCCTGCAGGCCGTGGCCGAAAAGAACGTGCAGGAAAACGGCGAGCAGATCCCCTGTCGCATCGCGGCGGTGATCGCGCTGCCCGCCGCCGCCTTCATCGCCGGGGCGCTCGCCCGCCATGCCGATTCCCTCATCATCGACCTTGATGCGCTGACACAGACGGCGCTGGGCCTTGAGCGCATGCATGCCGCCCGCTTCCTGCCGCGCTATGTGCAGGAAGGCCTCCTACCCACCGATCCCTTCACGGATCTCGATGAAGAGCGCCTCGTTCCGCTATTGCGTCTGGCCGTTCAGAATGCGCGCGCGGCAAGAGAGGATGTCCCCATCGGCGTGTGCGGCGATCTCGCCGGCAAGGCCGAGGCCCTGCCTGTCTTTCAGGCGCTCGGCATCACCCATCTCACCTGCCCGCCGGCCCGCATCCCCCTCATGCGTCTCGCCGCCGCCCACGCCGCCCTGGACCCGAAGGCGCATCTCACCCCTTGGAAACATGGTTAACCCGTGATAAACGGATGCGGGGGCATACTGGCCGCAGGCATGGCCGGAACGGCGATTCTGTCTCGGGCCCATACCGGGCGCTGATGCATGAAGGATCACGGTTTCGGCACATTCTCGAAGTAGGGCGGGGTATGCATCATTCGCACGACGATCTCGGGCTGGACCTGTCGCTGACGGAGTCTGTCACGGAGGAACGCGCCTGGCGTCCGTCCGAGATTCTCACATTTTCCCTGGCCGGTCTGCTGCTCGGCGCGGCGGTTGCCTTTTCCGGGCATTATTTCGCCACCCATGCCAACGCCCGCGCCGTGGACGATGGTCAGTGGCTGCGGCTGGCCACGCCCGCGCCCCTGCCCATGGTTGCGCCGCCGCGCATGTCCGCGCCGCTGAAATCCGACATGGCCGAGACCGTCAGGGAAGCGGCCCTTCTCAGCGCCGCGGAGGCGGACAACGGGCCTGATGCGGAAAAAGCCGGTCAGCAGCGCGTCGCCCGCGCCGGCAAGGGCGACCGACAGGATATCGCCACCATCCGGCTCATCAGCGTGGGGGACGTGGCCATGGCCGCGGCCGGCGTGCTGGGCTTTGGCGCGGGCTCAACTGGCGAGACCTTCCGCGATGCCGCCGGCCTTGCCCGCAAGGATGATGCCGCCCGCGCCGTGCGGCGCCTTCTGGTGAACACGCCGCCCATCGCAAAGCTGGAGGAGGCCTGGCGTCTGGGCCGCGAAACCCGCCGCCGCATCCTCGCCCAGCGCCGCTTCCGTCAGCGTGAACTCGCCTGTCTCGCCCGCGCCATTTATTTCGAGGCCCGCTCCGAGGGCATACGCGGGCAGATGGCCGTGGCCAAGGTCATTCTCAACCGGGTGAAGGATCCCCGCTTCCCCAACACCATCTGCGGTGTCGTCTATCAGGGGGCGGAAAAGCGCAATGCCTGTCAGTTCTCCTTCGCCTGTGACGGCCGGCCGGACGTGCCCCGTCAGCGCAAGGCCTGGGCCCAGGCCCGGCGCATCGCCGCCAAGGCCATGAAGGGCCGTATCTCCATGCCCGCCCTTGCCGGTGTCACCTATTATCACGCCGATTACGTGCGCCCGAAATGGAGCTACTCCATGCGCCGCGTCGTGCGCATCGGACGCCACATCTTCTACCGCGACGGCTGAGTCCTTGCCTGTCCCGGGCTTGAACCCAAGCGTGTCCAAGAAAATTCAGGAAGCGTGCTGGAGTCGTCAGATCGACCAAGGAAAAAAGACTTTCCAAAAGTTGCATACTACACGACACTTATACCGTCATACCGGCGAAAGCCGGTATCTCAGGCCATTGACTCATGCATTTGTGGCTCGAGACCCCGGCTGATCTACGGGGTGACGAGAAAGATGGCGACGTTGTATCGTGTAGTATACATAAGTTGGGTGTTGATTGTTTAACTAATTGATAAATCAAGAGAAAACGTCATTGCCGGGCCAAGCCTGTCCCGGGCTTGAACCGGGATCCCGGCAATCCAGGGCCAGGGGTGAGGCGTTTTTGGTGGGCGATGGTGCTCACCAACAGGCTTGATCTGAGCCGTATAGACATAAAATGCCGGAACGGGATTATATCCCGTTCCGGAACATTTTGGCGGGGTATATTACCCCGCCACTCATGCTATAGGCGGGG
>NZ_JQKX01000010.1 GCF_000746275.1 Thermopetrobacter sp. TC1 | reverse complement strand
TCCACATGCGCCGTCGAAATCGTAATGCCGCGCGCCTTCTCCTCAGGCGCCTTGTCAATCTCGTCATACGCCGTCGCCTGCGCCTTGCCCTGCTCCGACAAAACCTTCGTAATCGCAGCCGTCAGCGTCGTCTTGCCATGGTCCACGTGACCAATCGTCCCGATGTTCACGTGCGGCTTCGTCCGTTCAAACTTCTCCTTCGCCATCGTCCTTTTCCTTCACGCTTTCCGCCGTTTCCCGAAAGAGCCGGAAAAAGCGGCGACCGCAAGAAACCCTTTTGATCATGCACCATCTTGCCGCCCCGCCTTCATATCAGGCCAGGGACGGCCAGGATTCGATCCACCCGCGCCGACGGCCCATCCTCGTTTCGTTTCGAAACATTCCGTGCAGACCAGACAGGGCGCAGCCGGAATCGTCGACATGCTCCCTAGCCTGTGTTCTGCCGCCTTGCAAGAGGAATTGGAGCGGGTGAGGGGAATCGAACCCCCATCTTCAGCTTGGAAGGCTGTTGCTCTACCATTGAGCTACACCCGCAAAAGAACCGGCCATACAACCGGAATCCTGAAAGCACAAAGGTGAAATCGCCTCCGAAACCCTGCCGTTGACGAACCGGAAAACCAGGCCCCTGGCGCGACACGTCACGAACGTCACAACGCCAATGAAGGCTCCTTTTTGCCCATGGCGTCCGCTCCCCTCACCCTTTCGCGAATCCGCCGCAGAAGTCCGGCAAGATTCCGCGAAAAAACGAAGGGAGGGAAAATGGTGGAGGGGGCTGGATTCGAACCAGCGTAGGCAAAAGCCAACGGGTTTACAGCCCGTCCCCTTTAGCCACTCGGGCACCCCTCCATACATGCGCCCGATCCGGCCGCGGCCATCTCCCCGGCCCGGGCTGGAGGCTTTATGCGCACAAGCCTCCATCCTGTCAAGCGGCTAAAAGAGCCCGGCCACGCATCCGGCAGAAAGACCGCTCAAACGCCGCCTTTTCGCCCCTGTGCACGGCCGTCGGCGCAAGGGTGTATCCAGGATGCGAAACAGGATATAAGTATTCCATGAAACGGAACAAGAGATCCCCTTCGGGCGATGCCCTTTCTCCGCCCGCGCATGAGCCCTTGCCGGAAGGCGTGGAGCTTCTTTATGGCCTGCACACGGTGGCGGAAGCCCTGCGCAATCCGCGCCGGCGCATTCAGGCGCTGCTGATCACCGCCAATGCCGCGCGCAGGCTGGCGCCGGAAATCGAGGCGCTGCGCGCAAGCGGCATTGAGCCCGAGATCGTGCATCCCTCAAGGATCGAGAAGATCACCGGCCCGGAGGCCGTGCATCAGGGTGTGGCCCTGCTCGCCGAGCCCCTGCCCCGCCCGTTTTTGCACGAGATCGCGCGCGAGGGCACGGTGGTGCTCCTCGATCAGGTCACCGATCCGCATAATGTCGGCGCCATCCTTCGCTCTTCGTGCGCTTTCGGGGTTCACGCCGTGATCACCACCGCCCGCCACGCCCCGCGCCTGACCCCCGTTCTCGCCAAGGCGGCCTCCGGCGCGCTGGAGCATGTGGCGCTCGTGCAGGTCACCAACCTCGCCCGCGCCATGGATGAGCTGAAGGACTACGGGTTTACCATCTACGGTCTGGACAGTGAGGCCGAGGGCGTTCTCGACTGTTCCCTGCCCGTCTCCGGCGCCGTTGCCCTTGTTCTCGGTGCCGAGGGCAAGGGCCTGCGCCACAAGACGCGCGCGCACTGTGACGCCCTGCTGCGTCTGGACGCACCGGGCCCCATCCGCTCGCTCAACGTCTCCAATGCCGCCGCCATCGCCCTGTTCGCCCTTGATCAGGCCCGCCGCAACAGGGCATCACCCTCCTCCGCGGGAACGGCATGAATCGGCCGGGAAAGAATCAGCCGGTCCGGCAGGACAAAGCCGATGCATGCCGCCCGCCGAAGTATTCCGTATGATACCAAGGTGCGCAAAGGCTGACCGGTGAAATCGCCCCGCGTCCCCACCCAAGCCCTTGTCTTTCATAATTTGGGGGTTGGGTGGGGGCGCGGGGCGGTGGGTGGTTCAGTATGCAGGGTGGTATGAGCAAGGACTTGCAGGGAGCGCGACCATGACCGATGAAAACAGGCCCGGCTTGACGGACCGGGATGACGCAGGGGAAAATCGCAATACGGGCAGGCGGCTGCGCTATCGTCTTCTCACCGGCCCGGATGACGCCAGCTTCTGCGCCCGAGTCTCCCAGGCCCTTGAGGAAGGCTATGTGCTTTACGGTTCGCCTGCCATTGCCATGGATCAGGGGCGCATCGTGGTTGCCCAAGCCGTCATTCTGAAGGATAAGGAAGACGACGTTTAAGCGCACGGGATTCCAATCCCGCGGCACCTTTCCAAACCGATAAACGGCTGCCGATCAGAAAAAAGGGCAGCATGTTGCGGGCGTGGCGGAACCGGTAGACGCAGCGGACTTAAAATCCGCAGGCCTTCGAGCCGTGGGGGTTCAAGTCCCCCCGCCCGCACCAGACTAATTCGCAAAGTCCACACGGCTTCTCCCAAAAACATACACTACTTCTCCAAACAAGATCGGATCTATTTGCATCAACATCTGAAACCAGAAGAGGTTATTTATAAAATTTTTATTAATTACTCTTTAGCATAAAAGCTTAGTTTGATGGATTTTCGCGAATAATTTTAAATACACTCGGAAATTCAATAGTTTATCATGATATTTTTATATTAGCTAACATGAATATCTTTTCTTTTTTCTTTCCATTTTATAAACTCCCCGTGCCGGGTTGATCTCGATCAAGGAACAAAAAGCAATTAGGGAGGGGAAACGCATGGTCTACACCCACAAGCATCCGGCCTTGCTGATCATGGGGGGCATATTCCTGCTGATCGGCATACTGGTCGGCACCGGTGCGCTGGACGGGCTGATCGCCTATCTGCATGCCGGCAAGTACAAGGGCGAGATGATCTGGCTCGGCTATATCCTCGGTGTCATTGGCATCGTCTTCGGCGCCTGGCACCTGTGGGGCCGGCATGAGGAAGGCGATCTCGACTATTATGGCTCAACAGTCGCCGGCGCCATTTTCATCATGCTGGTGGCGATGATCATCCGCTGGTTTGTCGCCCCTTATGTCGCCGTGCTCAGCAAGGCGCTCGGGCCCGTCATGGGCGCGAAATACCTGCATCAGGTCCTGGGCCTGAATTACGTGGTGCTGGGCATTCTCGCCGGCATCATCATCACCAACACCATCGGCGTGCCCATGTGGGCGCGAAACGGCGTGCGCTTGTCCCGTCTCGGCCTGAAGACGGGCGTGATCCTGCTCGGCACGCTCTACTCGCTGGCGGAGCTGCAGCAGCTGGGCAAGCTTTCCGTCGTTCTCATCGGCTTTTTCGTCCTCGGCTCGGTGGGGCTTGTGCTCCTGCTCGGGCGCCTGCGCGGCCTTCCCAATTCCATGACCGGCGTGCTTTCCGCAGGCATGGGTGTGTGCGGCGTTTCCGCCACGGTGGCCGCCTCGCCCGTGGTGAAGGCCAAGCCGGTGGAAATCGCCTACACCATCGGTACCATCCTGCTTTGGGGCGTGGGCTGCATGTTCCTCTTCCCCATCATCGGCAACATGCTTGACATGGGCTATGTGCAGTTCGGCGCCTGGGCCGGCACCGGCATTCTCAACTCCGCCCAGGTGGCGGGTGCTGCCCTCGCCTATCAACCGGACGGCATCGAAACCCTGAAAGTGGCGGAGATTTTCAACATCACCCGCGTGCTCTTCCTGCCCATCATCGTGCTGTGGCTGGCCCTGTGGTTCGTCAAGCGCGAGGAGGGCAACGAACGGGTGAACGTTTTTCAGGTGATCTTTCAGAAGTTCCCCATCTTCGTGCTGGGCTTCATCCTGATGTTCGCCCTGTCCTCCACCGGCATCTTCGCGCCGCCGCAGCACTACAAGGGCAAGTATTTCGACAACAACATACCGGAATCCAAGCTTCTCAAGCCCGAGGAAGTGGCCGTTCTCAAGGCCGAGTTCGACAAGGTCAAGCAGGCCAAGCCCGAATATGCCCCGGCCCTGCAGCGACTCATTGAGAACCGCAAGATCATGAGCCGTGAGGATGATGCCCTCATCCGCGGGCTGAACAATGCCAAGATCATGTCGAAGAAGGCGAACAAGCTGCTGAAGAAGGCGCACAAGGCCGTTCGCCATACGGCCAAGAAAATCAAGAAGTTCAGACAGTGGATCACGCTGTTGTTCGCCTTCGGTCTCACAGGGCTTGGCATGCAGATCACCATGGCCGCCATCCGTCAGGCCGGTGGTCAGCCTCTGGTGGTGGGCGGCATTGTCGGCACGGTCAAGGCGGTGCTCTCGCTCATCGTCATCCTGCTCTTTGTCCATGAGACCATCTGACGTGAACCGACATGAAAGGGGCTGATGGCCGGTCTGGCACCGGCCCGCCCGCCACAAACGCACATTCTGGGGAGGAAACCATGTCCGAGAAAAAGCCCATGGCCAACGGCAGCAGCAACGGGGATGAGACCCAGACCATCGACATCCATGAGGAGGACGGCTTCCGCTATCATCGCGGCTCAGCGCTGTCCATCTTCAGCTCGGACCGTACCGAGGACTTCATGGCGCTGGTGCTGGCCCTGCTGATCGCCCTTGGCGTCTATCTCTTCGTGGATTAGGGCGCCTCATTCCAAACATATCGGATGGCCCGGTGAAAAGCGCATCATGCCTCACCGGGCCATCGCCTTCCTTGCCAAACGGATCTTGAAAAAACGGCCCACCTCATGAACGCAACGCTTCTTTCTCCTCGCCGCATTCTGCTGGCCAGTCACGGCACGCCGGGCGCCCGCGCCGCAGAGGAAGCGGCCCTTGCCCTGGCGGAAGAGGCCGCCGCGGCCATCGTGCTTCTCTATGTGGTGCCGGACTTCTGGCGCGGCATGCGCGGGGATGACTGGCTGAACAACGTCGTCACCCAACAGGCCTTCGGCGATTATCTGGAAAACGAGCTTTTGCGCGAGGCGCGAAAGGAAGTGCGCCGCGTGGCCGGTGAAGCCGAAAGACGCGGCATTGCCATGGAGATACGCGCCATGTTCGGCCGGCCGGATGCCTGTCTGCTCAGCGCCGTCGCCGAGACAAATCCGGATCTGGTCATGATCGGCGCCCCCCGCCCGAAAGGCGTGCCGGGCTATCGCTCCCGCATGAAGCCGGAAAGCCTCATGCGCGCGCTGCCCTGCCCTCTCATCGTCGTGCCCAATCCGCTGGCAAGCCAGAAAAATCCGTAAAGGCCCATGCAGACACTTTCCGGACAGATGCCAGACACCCCATACACCGCCGCGGAAACCGGCAGGACTGCCCCTGAGCCCCAAAGCCGGGATCAGGAGAATGCGCGCGATGAAGCGCGGGTGGATATCGCCACCCCTCTTTCACCAGCGCGCCTGCGCCAGCTGGTTGAGGCCGTGGAACCGCTCTTGCGGGTCAATCCCCTCTATGAAATCGAGCATTTCGAAAAAACCGCACCGGATGCGGGACGGCTGCGGCTGCGCAATCTGGCAACGGAGCAGGAGCATGATCTGACCTTCAAGATCCGGCAGATGCCAAATGGCCTGCGCCTGACATGGCAAGGCTGGCTGAAGACAGCAACCGAAATGCGCATTCTGCCCCCTGCCGAAGAGTCACCGGCCGGCACCCTGTCACGCCTAGTGCTGATCGATGATTATTCCGGCGTGCCTGAAGAGGAACGTTCCCGCCGCACCGATGAGGTTGATACTACCCTGCTGCCCTGGGCCCATGCCCTTTACCGCCATTTTCGCCACCGCCGATGGCTGGAACGTCTCCCCGGCGGGAGAGCCTTTCTCGACAGTTTCTGGCTGCGCATGAAGCCCTCCGGCCGGCGCATCTCCTTCATCCTCATCGTGCTCGGTCTGTTCGAGCTCGCCTTCTTCGCCTTCATCGTCCTGATTTTCTGGCTTGAATGGCAGGCCTGACTTCACACTGCCGCGCGAGAAGCCGTCACATAGGCCTTGGGGATGTGAATGCGCCTGGCAAATCGCAGGCCCGCCATGCCTTCGCCCACCCAGACCACGCTGCACGGCACAAAGACATCGCCGATGCGCAAAGCGAGGCGCTCGCCTTTCCTGAAGGGACGGATGGGCAGAAAACGCACCTTGGCGCCTCCGCGGCTGATATTGTGAATCACCACCGCCTCGATGCGCCCGTCCCGCTCGGCAATGGTCTTGATGCGCACGATGTAGCGCTTCTCCCGCCGTTTCTCCAATCGGTCGCGCACCACCACACCAAACAGGGCCACCACGGCGAGGGACAAAAAGGCAAGGGCTGCCGTGCGCGTCGTGTCATTCCAGAATGACCAGAACCCCATCTTGCGGAAACTGCGCCGTGTCTCACCGGGCTTTGCTTTCGTCATTCCCAGCCGGCCGGAGAGGATCTGCGTGCAGTTGTATCCCCGCGCCTGATCCTTGAACTGCCGCAGCGCCGCCCGCCGGAAAGCGGGCCGATACCAGAAGGTCTGGTCATAACCTTGCAGAGGCAAAGAATTGGACCGGGTCCTTTGTGCGGCATGGCCGCGCAAACGCCGATAGGTCTCATCCAGCTGCTTGATCTGAAAGCGGATACGCGCAGGCGTCGCCGCCCTCTCAAAGCTTTCTTCCAGCCGCTGGGTGCCGCCGATGATCGCCACCAGATCACGGCAGGCCTGCATCTGGCGGGTCTTGTCGGCATGAATGGATGCCGCCTGTGCTGCTATTCCGGACCACACAAGAGCGCCCAGAATCCATCCTGTAAACAGATCCCGTCGCACATGGCGGTTCTTCTTCATGGGGTGATGCTCCTCAAGAGCCGGGCCGACGACCAAGACCGGTTGCGCTTGATGGACCGTCAGCACTTCCCCCGATGTTATTTTTCGCTTGTCGAACTAGGGCGTGTTTACATTTACCGCATCCAGATCATGGCTCCGCATAGACAGAGCATGGAGTAGAAAGAGAGAGCCGTTTTTTCATAACGTGTGGCAATGCGCCTGAAGTGTTTGATTTTGTTTATGAAACACTCAACCAGATGGCGTTCTTTGTAGATTTCTCTGTCATGGGGGATGGTAACTGTCCGGGAACGCTTCGAGGGAATCACCGTCTCACCACCAGCCCCGGCAATGAAGGCGCGCAGTTCGTTCGAATCATAGGCCTTGTCAGCCAGCACCTTGCTGAGGGAAAGGCCCTTGAGAAGATCAATGGCTTGCGCAATGTCGGCCACCTGACCGGCGGTGAGAATGAAACGCAGAGGATTGCCAAGCCCGTCGACAAGGACGTGGATTTTGCAGCTCAGCCCTCCGCGCGAGCGTCCGATGGCCTGATCCTGAGCCCCCCTTTTGCGCCGGCAGCATGCTGATGCGCCCGCACGATGGTGCTGTCGATGATCAGATATTCAAAGTCCGGATCTTCACGCAAGTGCTTGAAAAGGCGCTCCCAAACGCCCTTGCGCGACCACCGCCAGAAGCGGGTATAAACTGT
>NZ_JQKX01000009.1 GCF_000746275.1 Thermopetrobacter sp. TC1 | reverse complement strand
GTCGTATGCTTTTTAATGGGAGGTTCCTCTTGAAGGGCAGAGTCCTGAAGAACCAGTCTTGACCGCCATCACCGCATGCGTAAACCGCCCCTGGATACCCGAGACAAGCCCGGGTATGACGACGTTTTTCTATGGTTTTTCAATGAATTAAACAAACACTTGTCGTCAGAAGCTGAATTGGTCCCGGTGCAGCGGGCTGCAGGCAAAAAGAGTGCATGATCCTAACCTCCCCCTGATAGGGGGAGGTCGGCGCGAAGCGCCGGGAGGGGGTCGGGCCACAAACACTGTGCTAAGTTGCCCGACCCCCTCCCTGACCCTCCCCCTGCCAGGGGGAGGGGGAAAAGTGGTGCTTCATGTGTGAGAGGAATATCAAAGGCAACTGAGTTTATAACGTAAATTATTGATCTTCAGTACAAATAATAATTTCCCGCGTTTGAGCAAGGGTTGAGGAATGCCTTGGAAAAAGCTTCTTTGGTGTATGTGAGTGCTAAATGCCGGAACGGGATTTTATCCCGTTCCGGAACGTTTCGGCGGGGTATGCTACCCCGCCATCCCTGCTTTAGGCGGGGTTGGAAACCCCGCCAAAACATTCCGGAAGGATGTACAACATCCTTCCGGCAGTCGGATCGGGCGTGGTTTTCACAAGCCTTGATGCAGATCATGAAATGTGACGCTTTCTCTTTTTTAAAACGATTCTTTTTATAAAAATAATTTCAGGAAGAAGCGACGGCTGGCGATCCAGGAGGATGCCACCATGAAACTCAAGACTGTGCTCGTTGCCGCTGCCGCAGCGGTGCTTGCCGTTTCCGCCGGGATAGCCCAGGCAGAAGACAGTCTGCTTAAGCAGGCGCGGGAGCTGTTTCAGCCCATTCCGACCTTTCCCCCGCAGCTGAAGGACAATCCGCTGACGACGGCAAAGATCGAGCTAGGCAAGATGCTCTTCTTCGATCCGCGCCTGTCAGCCAGTCAGCTGATCAGCTGCAATACCTGTCACAATCTGGGCATGGGCGGTGATGACAATCTGGAGACATCGATCGGCCACGGTTTTGCCAAGGGGCCGCGCAATGCGCCCACGGTGCTGAATGCGGTGTTCAATGTGGCGCAGTTCTGGGATGGCCGGGCCAAGGATCTGGAGGAGCAGGCCAAGGGACCGGTGCAGGCCGGTGTGGAGATGAACAACCGGCCGGAGGTGGTCGTGGCGACGCTGAAGAGCATTCCGGAGTATGTCGAAGCCTTCCGCAAGGCTTTTCCGCAGGACAAGGATCCGGTGACCTTCGACAACATGGCCAAGGCGATCGAGGCCTTCGAGGCCACGCTGACCACGCCCGATTCCCGCTTCGACCAGTATCTGCGCGGCGATGAAAAGGCCCTGAACGACCTGGAAAAGAAGGGCCTGGCCCTGTTCATCGACAAGGGCTGCGCCGGATGTCATCAGGGCATCAACATCGGCGGGCAGGATTATTTCCCCTTCGGCGTGGTGGAAAAGCCCGGTGCGGACATTCTGCCGCCGGATGACAAGGGGCGGTTCAAGGTGACCAAGGCGAAGGATGATGAATTCTCCTTCCGTGCGGCGCCCTTGCGCAACGTGGCGCTGACGGCTCCCTATTTCCACTCGGGCAAGGTCTGGAGCCTGAGGGAAGCGGTGCGAATCATGGGGGATGCCCAGCTGGGCAAAGGCACCTTAAGCGAGGATGATGTGACGGCCATCACCGCCTTTCTGAAGACGCTGACGGGCCGTCAGCCCGAGATCACCTATCCGTTCCTGCCGCCGAGCACGGAGAAGACGCCCAAGCCGGTGCGCTGATGGCCAAACTCATGCCCAGAAGCGCATGATGAAAATTCGCCGAGTTGCGAATTTTCAAACCACCCACCGCCCCGCGCCCCCTCCCAACCACCCGATATTGTGTGCAAGCAGGGTGCTTGGGCGGGGACGCGGGGCGGATTTATGCCCTATGGTTGGGTTCATGGGCATCACGCCGGGATCAATCGAGCCTGTGGCCCGCCTCATTCTGCAGGCGGGCCTTTTTGTATTCAGGCACAAGGGGATGAAGAGCGGGCGGCTGCAGCTTATTCATGATCGGAGAGGCGCTGCAGGCGGGCGAGCTCATCGGCGCGCTCCTCGAAGGCCTTCAGGATCTTGCGCGAGGCATAATCAAAGGCGGCGTCCATCACCTTCTGCAAAAGGCGGGAGGACATGGTGAAGCGCAGGGAGAAATGAATGTCGGTGCCGCCGCGGCGCGGCTTGAAAAGCCAGCGGTTTTCCAGATCCTTCACCGCGCCTTCGCGGGAGCGGGCGATGACGAGAAGCTTTTCCGCATCGGCTTCCACGTCGGAAACGAAATATTCGCGCAGGCCCAGCTTGGGATAGGCGATCTCCAGCCTGGCGCGGAATTTTTTGACCGGACCGTCCTGCCGCACATCCCAGACCTCGGCGCGCTCGCACAGCGGCACGAAACGGCCGTATTCGCTCACGTCGGAGACGATGGCGAACAGATGCTCGGGCGGATGCGGCAGCCATTTGACGAAGCGATGCGTGGCCATGCCCGGTCATGTAGCGCCGCCGTGGGCGCAAGGCAAGCGAGCTGTCGATGAATGCAACCAGTCGTGGGCGTATAGCCTCCGTTAACCACCTTTCTGAACCCGCCATTTACCCAGGAGGGTTCACAATCCCTGACCAGAAAGGATCAAACGGCATGATCCGCCGTAAAGGGTTCCGTAACGGCAAGCCCCCGCGGCGGCGGGCGGGCATGGGCGGACATGCACAGGGTTTTAAGTGAGGCATCCGATGCGTAGGTCCATCATGGTTGAAAAAAGGGGCCCGGTGAGCGGGCTGGTGATGACGGCGGCGCTGGCCCTGCTGCTGGCGGGCTGCTCCTCTTCCGACAAGCCGGATCCCTTCGCCGGCAAGGGCAGCCCGAAATATACCAAGGCCGGACCGCTGCCCAAGGGCGGCGGGCGCCGGCATGTGGGCAAGCCCTATCAGGTGGCGGGACGCACCTATTATCCCACCGCCCGGCCGAAGCCGGTGGAAGTGGGCATGGCCTCCTGGTATGGCCCCAAGTTTCACCGGCGCAAGACGGCCAACGGCGAGTGGTTCGACATGAACTATCTCTCGGCCGCGCACAAGACGATGCCGCTGCCTTCCTATGTGCGGGTGACCAATCTGGAGAACGGGCGCATGGTTGTGGTGCGGGTCAATGACCGCGGCCCCTTTGTCGGCACGCGCATCATTGACCTTTCAAAGGCGGCGGCGGCGCGGCTCGGGTATCTGCGCAAGGGCAAGGCCAAGGTGAAGGTGGAGTATCTCGGCCCGGCGCCGCTGGGTGATGACCGCGTGCTGCTGGCGCGGCTCAACCGCATGAGCCATGCGCCGCGCCAGACCCTGATCGCCGCAGTGAAAGGCCGCTCGGTGCCGGAGACGCGGCCGGTCATGGTGGCCCGCAACGAGCGGCGGCGTTCGCATGGCGCCGTGTCTGAGGGAGCGCGTATTCAGCCGGCTTCGGCGCCGGGTGCGGGCGGCTATTACGTGCAGGTGGCCTCGTTTGCCGATCCGGCCAATGCCGAAGCGGCACGGGCGCGGTTTTCACGCATCGCGCCGGTGGAGATCCGGCCGGTGGATGTCACCGGCATGCGGTTCTGGCGGGTGCGGCTTGGGCCATTCGAGAGCCGCTCCGATGCCGAGATGGTGTTGCCGCGGGTGGCGCAGGCCGGCGTGGCCGATGCGCGCATTCTCGTGGCCAGCAACTGAAAGGCACCCTGTTCAACGCCTGAACAAGACCGGTGGCATGAACCCCGTGCGCCGGTCTTTTTTTCGATCAGGAGGGGTCGTTCTCAAGATCCGCCATGAGCTCTTCCATGCTGTCAAACGCAGGGAGGCGCTTGCGTTCCTCGGGGTTGCGCACGCGGCGCAGTTCTTCCTGCGTCTCGGCGTTGGGCACATGCAGGGAGAAGGGGATGCCGCCGGTTTCGGCCACGGTGCGGTAGGTCATGGTGATGAGGGCGGAATGGGTCAGGCCAAGGCGCTTGAGGATAGCCTCTGCCTTGCGCTTGGTTTCCGGATCAATGCGGGCACGAACGGTGGCGGTCTTGTTCATGGCTGCTTACCTTTGTTTTTTGCTACTCGATGACGCTTAAGTCTCGCTTTCATCCTCCAGAATGTGTGCAAGGACGTCCTTTGCGTTTTTCCCTTTCGCCTCATGGCCCTTGCCCAATTCAAGCTCCTCCATGGCCGCGCGCGTTTCGGCATTGGGCACATGCAGGGAGAAGGGGATGCCGCCGGTTTCGGCCACGGCGCGGTAGGTCATGGTGATGAGGGCGGAATGGGTCAGGCCAAGGCGTTTGAGGATGGCCTCCGCCTTGCGCTTGGTTTCCGGATCGATGCGGGCGCGAACGGTGGCAGTCTTGTTCATGGCTGTTTTCCTCCAGTATGGGCCACATTGTGGCTACATGGTCAATATAACACATTTCGCGTTTCCTGTGCATTCCCCTCTGCCGTGGCTGGCCTCAGACGGTGAGCCATGCGTTATCCAACGGGGCGATTGATCCGTGATTGGGCTGCGACACCGTTTCGGTGGTTTTTCATGTTTAAGGGGCGGACAAGGCCGGTGGCGAGTGCTATGGAAACGGTGCCTTTTATCCGCTTGCCGGGATCGGTCATTCAGGGAGGTCTGTCGTTGGGATGAAGCCGTCACCAAAAGAGGTTGTCACGCCGCATCCGGAGATCCCCATTCACGTGCCGGAGGGCATGACGCCGGTGGAATTCTTCAATTCGCCTGCCAACCTGCGCAACCTGGCGGAGGAAAACGGCCTGTTCCGCACGCCCGAGAACCTGCTGATGTATCGCAAGCTCATCGGGCATTCGGTGGAGTTCGACACCTCCATCATCCTCGATACCTCACGCAAGATCCTCGACCCGCTGGGGCGGCCGGTGCGGCGCGATCAGATGGAGCGGCAGGCGAAACGGGTGTGGGAGAAGATGACGGCGATCCTGATCGATTACATGCTGGAGCATTATCCCGACCCGGAAGAACACGTCATCCTCTGTGGCGAGGCCTCGCTGGATGCCACCTGGCCGCTGAACAAGCCGGGCGTGCCGTCCATCCGCATGATCCACAACCATTTCATCGTCTTTCCCATGGAGACGCTGAAATCGGCGAAGGAGGCGGATCCCAACAACGTCAACCTTACGGACGCCGGGCACAACTCCTTGTTTTTGCGGCATCTTTCGGATGTCTATCTGGAATTTTTCGAAGGGCTGGATCTGCAGATCCTCAAGGCGGTTTCCGGCGATGACGTCTCGCTCGCCGTAACCGGGTATCCGCAAGGGCTGCCGAGCTGGATTCTTGTGGACGGGCGCGCGCGGCTGCACGACAAGTACTTCTGGTACGAATACGAGCAGATTCTCCTGCGTTTTCTCGATTTCTACCGCACGTTCTTCAATCTCGTCTCCACTGGTGAGGAACGGGTGCCGCCGGAGGCCAATTTTCCCAATGCTGTGGCCGATATTCTCCTGGGCTCCACGAAGTTCGTGCGCGTGGCGCGGGATCTGCGCGAGCGGGTGATCCAGGATCCGCAATTCGCCAACGAGATCCGCTGGCGGCCGGCGTACAAGCAGCTTCTGTATCGCGATGATCAGGGGCGGCTGGTGGTGACGATCTCGCAGAACTCGGTGGGCAATGCCATTACCGAGCTGCTCGGCATCGTGGTGAAACGGGAGAAGAATCCGCTTGCCTATCAGGCCATTGAAGAGGCGCTGGTCAACCGCCTGCTCGATGCGCGCGAGCGCCTGATCGAGGCTGATCTGGGTGAGCCCATTTCCACCCGCCACTGGCCGGGCAACCGCTTCGTGCGATCGTAAGTGCGGCTTGTGGGTTAAGTCCGTTGCCTGTAAGGAGCGGGCCAGGCCTTGCTTGATTGGCGAAGGGAGAGGAGGCCTGATCGGTCAGGCGCGGCGTTCCTCGCTGGCGGTGGTGGCGGATTCGGCGGGCTCCCTGTCCAGCTCGCGCAGGGCGCGGCGCAGGGCCCTGGCCACGAAGGCGGCGCGATGACCGGCGGGGACGCGGCTGCGCAACTCCCGCATCAAGGATGCCGGCAGGAACAGGGCCAGACGCTCCCGCGCTTCCCGGGGCGTATCGTCAATCCGGATATTCACCTTGTCGCCTCCTCGCCACGCAAAACTTCACGTTAGTTCGTCGATCCCGTCCCCATCTTTTGGCATGCATGCCCGCCATCTTGGGCAGGAGTATGACGGAAAATCCTGAAAACTTCGCAAAAGTCCTGCATCCTCTCCTTGAGCCCGGGCTTTTTCGCGGTGTTTTCCCACTGCACCGGCGCGGGATGCTTTGCGATTGCGCACACCTTACGGTAACGTTCCGCCATGAGTGAGCATGAACGACATGATTCGACCCCGGCTTCGGTCATCTCCCTGAAACAGGCGCTGGAGGAGCGCTATCTCGCCTATGCGCTCTCCACTATCATGCACCGCGCGCTGCCGGATGTGCGCGACGGGCTGAAGCCCGTGCACCGGCGGCTTTTGTATGCCATGCACGTGCTCCGGCTCGATCCGTCCGCCGGGTTCAAGAAGTGCGCACGGGTGGTGGGCGATGTCATCGGCAAGTTTCACCCGCATGGCGATCAGGCCGTCTATGACGCCATGGTGCGCCTGGCGCAGGATTTTGCCCAGCGCTATCCGCTGGTAGAGGGCCAGGGCAACTTCGGCAATATCGATGGTGATGGCGCAGCCGCCTACCGCTACACCGAGGCGCGGCTGACGGACGTGGCCATGGCCCTTTTGGAGGGGCTTGAGGAAGACGCCGTTGATTTTCGCGAGACCTACAACGGCGAGGATACCGAGCCGGTGGTGCTGCCCGGCGCCTTTCCCAACCTTCTGGCCAATGGCGCGCAGGGCATTGCCGTGGGCATGGCCACGTCCATTCCGCCGCACAATGCGGAAGAGGTGTGCAACGCGGCGCTGCATCTGATCAAGCATCCCAACGCCGGCATCGAGAAACTGCTGGCGTTCATGCCGGGGCCGGATTTTCCCACCGGCGGGGTGCTGGTGGAGCCGCGGGAGAATATCCGCAAGGCCTATGAAACGGGGCGCGGCTCCTTCCGCCTGCGTGCGAAGTGGGTGAAGGAGGAGCTGGGCCGCGGGCAGTGGCAGATCGTGGTGACGGAAATTCCCTATCAGGTGCAAAAAGCCAAGCTGGTGGAGAAGATCGCCGAGCTGCTTTCCGCCCGCAAGCTGCCGCTTCTGGATGATGTGCGCGATGAATCGGCTCAGGACGTGCGGCTGGTGCTGGTGCCGAAAAGCCGCAATGTCAACCCGCTGGTGCTGATGGAGTCGCTCTTTCGCCTCACCGACCTTGAGGTGCGCATTCCGCTCAACATGAACGTGCTCTCGCAGGGGCGCGTGCCGAAGGTCATGTCCCTGCGCGAGGTGCTGCGCGAGTGGCTGGAGCACCGCATGGACGTGCTCATCCGCCGCAGCTACTGGCGGCTGGAGAAAATCGCGCACCGCATGGAGGTGCTGGAAGGGCTGCTTGTTGCCTACCTCAACATCGATGAGGTGATCCGCATCATCCGCTTTGAGGATGAGCCGAAAAAGGAGCTGATGGAGCGCTTCGGCCTGACGGAGGTGCAGGCGGAAGCCATTCTCAACATGCGGCTGCGGGCGCTGAACAAGCTGCAGGAGATCGAGATCCGCTCCGAGCATGAGGAGCTGGCCAAGGAGCGCGAGGAATTGCAAGCGCTTCTGGCTTCCGAGGAGCTGCAATGGAAGCGCATTGCCGAAGAGGTCCGCGCCATTCGCGACAGGTGGTCGAAGAAGACCGAGCTGGGCCGGCGGCGCACGGAGATCGCCGAGGCGCCGGCGGTGGAGATCGATCTCGAGGCGGCGCTCACCGAGAAAGAACCGATCACCGTTGTCTGCTCGGCCAAGGGCTGGATCCGCGCGCTGAAAGGGCATCTGACCGATGAGCAGATCGCCAAGCTCTCCTACAAGGAGGGGGATTCGGGCCGCTTCGCCTTTCATGCCCATACCACCGACAAGCTCTTGCTCGCGGCGTCATCGGGCCGGTTCTACACGCTTGACGCGGGCAAGCTGCCCGGCGGGCGCGGCGCGGGCGAGCCAGTGCGCCTGTCCGTCGACATGGATGCGGCGGACGAGATCGTGGCGCTCTTTGTGCATGACAAGGACGGGCGGCTGTTGCTGGCCAGTTCCGAGGGCAATGGCTTCATTGTGCGCGAGGCGGACGTGGTGGCCAACACGCGCAAGGGCAAGCAGGTGATGAACGTCAAGCCGCCAGCGAAAATGGTGGTCTGCCGCCGCATTGGCGAGGGGCATGATCATGTGGCCGTGGTGGGCACGAACCGCAAGATGCTGGTGTTTCCTTTAAGCGAGCTGCCGGAGATGGGGCGCGGCAAGGGCGTGCGCCTGCAGCGCTATGCCAAAGGCGGCGAGCTGGCCGACGCCCGCCCCTTCCGCCTGGAAGACGGCCTGCAATGGCAGGATTCTGCCGGCCGCACCCGCACGGAAAAAGACATGCGCCCGTGGCTCGGCAAACGCGCGCAGACAGGAAGGCAGGCACCGAGGGGGTGGAGGTAGGATAAAAGTATGCGGGAGAGAAAATGATGAATGAAGGTAGAGAGTTCGAAGAAGCGGTGAGACGTATAGCTCGGGCTCTTTGGGGAGACCCCGAAGGAGGTGCCGAAAATATAGGAAATAGAGAGTTTGATGGAGTATTTAGAACTTCTGACACTATTTATGTACTTGAATGTACAATTCAAAGGTCAACAAGTAAGTTAAAAAATGACTTGGGAAAATTAAAGAACGCAATAACAGAACTTCGAAGCAGTAAAAGAGATTATGAGATAGTTAGGGGGTTTTTAATTGTGAAAAACGAACTCACTGCAGATCAAAGAGATATAATAAAGCCATTTAAAAAGTATAACATTTGCGTAGAATCTTATGACAGCTTTAGATCTAGAATTTTTGATGGTAATGAATATTTAATGTGCCGTTATAATCATAGATTTGGCAGCACTTATGATTTCGAAAATAATAGAAGTATTATAAATATTAATAAATTTATCCCCATGAACTTTATAAATAAAAAAACAAAAGAAGTTGTTAATTGGGAAAAATTTGAAGATTATATAGATAAAAATGACAGGAATATATATTTAATAGGCAGCTATGGTTCTGGCAAAAGTTTTTCCCTTTATAAAGTGTTTGATAGCTTGGCGTGTAAATATAAAAAGGGAAAATCTTACTTATGTCCAGTTTATATCAATCTTTATGAGCATATTGGTCAAAGAAATCCTCAAGAAGCACTTATGAGGCATTGCGAATTAATAGGGTTTAAAAATTATATGGATCTGATAAAAGCATGGAAAGCTGGATTTTGTCGGATTATTTTGGATGGTTTTGATGAATTATCAGTGTTGCGCTGGACTGGTAGTAGAGATAGGTTAAAAGAGTTTAGAAGGAAGTCTATGGATCTAATTAAAAATTTTATAAAAGATAGTCCTGTTAGGACTTATGTGATTGTTTCTGGAAGGGATAACTATTTTGATAGTGATTCTGAGTTTAAAGATGCTTTAAATATAACAAATGACTGTTTAGTGTTACAAACGACTGACTTTGAAGATACGCAAATCGAAATGTATATGAAAAAAAATGGAATTGATATTGAATATCCAGATTGGCTTCCTGCAAAGCCGTTATTTGTAGATTATGCTGTTAGGAAAAATATTATACCTAAAATGGACAAGAATATGTCTATTTATACTGGATGGGATTCTATATTGGATATGATATCAGATCGTGAAGCTTCGCAGCATGATTCTATTGATAAGGAATATATTAGGCTTATTATAGAGCGTTTGGCAACTTACGCAAGAAAAACTACAGATTCTTTAGGCTTGTTTTCTATAGATGATATAAAAAATGTGTTCCGAGAAATTACAAATCAATATCCAGATGAAAATAGTATGCCGCTTTTAATGCGGTTTCCTGGGTTGGGGCAGTCTTCTACGGGAGAGGGAAGAACATTTGTTGATGATACTTTAGCGCGTGCGGCGATGTCATTTGAAATAATAAAATATATAAAGGCTCCACATCAGTATAAATATCCATTAAAAAGCGAAGAGATTGCAGATTCGATTAGTGAATTAACAATAAATATAATATCAGATTTTATGATTAATTATAAAAGTGAATCATCAATAAATGTACTAGATGTAGCTTCTAGAAAACACAATAATAGTTTCTTGGCAATGGATATTTTTACTATATTTATAAATTCTGGAATACATATTAAAAATCCTAATAATGTTAAAATTTATATAGATGAGGGGATTTCTAATTTTCTTAATTTTTCATGCAAAGAGCAAGAGTGGGCAAAAAGTGTAATCTTGCAGGATGGATGTATTTTAAATTTTGTTAAAATATCTAAAGGTTTTAATTTGAGCTTTCTTCCAGTATTAGAGTCAGGAGTTTATATTTATGAGTTGCAAGGTGTAAGACCTCAGCAATGGGATAAAGTTAATATAGAAAAATATTCGGACGAGGCAATTGTTTCTTCTAAGATTTTAAAGTATGGAGATATGCCTCAATCTATAAGAGTACTTATTACCATATTAAAAAAACTTTTTTTGCAAAAAGGTTCCGCTCGGCAGGAATCGGCATTTTATCGAGGAGCATTGACGCAGTCTCAGAAGGCGATAATTCCAGATATTCTTCGCATTTTGAAGAAGCATAATTTTATATATAATGATGTTACAGCTGATCGAAGACTATGGAAGCCTAACAGATCTTATTCAAATATTGTCAATAAAATAATAGCAAATCCTTTAGACGAGGTTCACCCAATGTTGAAGGAAATAAAAGATTTATGATTAGTTGGAAGTTTTTTTGAGTCTGAAAATCCAAACGAAAATTCGCCTTCGGACGGATTTTTTGACCTCCACTGCCTTGCACCCGCCGCATGTGCATGTACAGCGGGAGAGGGCACTGGCAAAATTCTGGCTGGAACCTGTGGCGCTTGCCTCCTCGAAACACTTTTCCGCGCATGAATTGAGCACATTGTTGCGCTATGTTATGAAACACAGGCAACGGATGCTGGAGACGTGGCATGACTATTTCGGCGGTTGAAGCGCAGGCGCTGGCGCGGGATGTGGTCTTTACGGAAGACGAGATAATCGTCTCGCTCGTGGATGGGCGGCGGATTGCCGTGCCGCTGGCGTGGTTTCCGCGGCTGGCCGCCGCCTCAAGGGCGCAGCGGGAGAACTGGGTACTGCTTGGTGACGGCGAGGGGATTCACTGGCCCGACCTTGACGAAGACATCAGCGTCGCCGGTCTGCTGCGCGGGGCGAAGGCGGCGGGGTGAACGTAGCGCGACTTCTTTCCCATTGCGGGACGGGGATTGTATCCCCGTCCCGAACGTTTGGGCAGGGATTGCATCCCTGCTCATCAGCCGGATGCCGCAACGGAAGACATGGCCGGGTTGGAAACCCGACCAAAACGTTCCGGAAGGGGATGAGATCCCCTTCCGGCGGGAGATGTCCCGGTTGAAAGTTCGAACAGAACGATCCGGAACGGGATACAATCCCACACGACACGACACAACGTCGCCATCTTTCTCGTCACCCCGGCGGAAGCCCACTGGTGTCCAAGAAAGATGATGGTTAGGTGAAAAAAGTACGGGATTGTCCGCCACTTGTGGTAAAAGTGAAGTGTCAAGGCTTGATTTGCCACAAGCGGAGGAACAATCCCGATGTTTGAACCTACCACGCTTCATCGCATTGTCCAACTGCTTCCTGACCGCCTTGTTGAGGAGGTGGTGCGCCGGCATAACAGCGACCGCTATCGCAAGCGTTTTCACACGCGGGCGCACCTGTTGGCGCTGCTGGTGTCACAACTTGGCGCTGTATCGAGCCTGCGGGATGTGGAGACCCTGACGC
>NZ_JQKX01000008.1 GCF_000746275.1 Thermopetrobacter sp. TC1 | reverse complement strand
GATCCGCGGCTTTACTTGCCGCGGCCTCATTGAAGCAGGCGTTCCGCAAGGCCACCGGGTGGACAAACACCAGATCCGCGGCTTTACTTGCCGCGGCCTCTTTACACAAAAAGGCAACGGCTGCCGAGGGAGGGGTCACCTCGGAATGCCCCTAGCGGACATGCCCCATTTGCTCAGCCGTTGCCGGGAAGATCATAGAAGTCTTTCACAGACACGTAAAGCGCGCGGGCTTTCGGAGGGCCGTGACCCTTGCGGCAACAGTGGCCGGTTGCACGAGAATGGCTCGAAAGCCTGCGCGCGCAGGGCGCTTTCAACGCGGCCTGCAAAAAGACGGCTTCCGGGGGGCCGCCATCAAACCCCCGCAGCTCAAGGCTGGTTCGGCGAATATGGCTCGGAGGCCGCCAGGGTCATGTTTGCACGTAAAACGCTTCTCTGTCCAGAGGAGCGCGCAAGGCGCGCATCATATCAACACAGCCGCTACATGCACAGCGTCATGTGGGCCGCAAAGGGGCGGGCACACCCTCGTGACCTTCTCGGGTCACCTCCCGTTAGCACGGCCGCAATTGCGACTATAACGGGCATGCGCAAAAAGGCAATCTGCCCATGTCAAAGATGTGCTCCCGGAGGGCCGCCACCCCCTCTTGGCAACAAGGCCAGCTTGGCGAACATGGCTCGGGAGCGCGATTTATCCTATTTCAACATGAGGTGTATCAGCAAGCCGATGACACATTTCTGGCGGGCGTGACTGGTGGGATGTGGGTGATTTACGACACGCACCTGCGCACGGCCTGCGCCGCGGGGCGCTGAAAACAGATACGGTATCCTATTGTGCTGAGCACCCTTTCCTCCTGACGTTACGGGCGTGCTTTCCCCCTGCGTGCCCAGCGCGCTCAAGCGTTCAGCTCCTGGCGTGGGACGGGTGTAACGGCATTTGTGCAAGAGCGCGGCAGGAAGCTCATGAAAGGGTTTCTGGAAAAGTGATGGCTGAGCATTGCTTTGCAGGCATAAAAAGATGAAGGCCGGCTGTAGGTGTTCACCGGCCTACTGCCTGTAGAGTTGCTGCCCTCACCACCGGGTCTTCCCTACAAGCACCGTCAATATATTGGAAATGGGCCGCCTGCTCAAGATCAGCCGCAATGCGGATGAGATCGCCCAGGGCCTGTGCGGGTTGATATCATGCAATCATTCCCTCGTGACGGGGCCGAGGCGGATATGGCGATGCCGCCTCAGGGATCGGGAGGGCATCATGATGGCCACGAACATGCCACTGCAGCGGCGGGTTGTGCTTGGGCTGCTCATCGGCGCTTTGTCAGCCATGCCTATAATGGGCATGGGGCGGGCGGCGGCGTTTGAGCTGACAAGCCCGGATGTCGGGCGCTGGCTGAACAAGACGCAGGAATATCGCGGCTATTGCTGTACGGGGCAAAATGTTTCGCCGGCGCTGTCCTGGTCCGGGGAGCCGGCGGGCACGAAAAGTTTTGCCTTGACGGTTTTCGATCCGGATGCGCCTACGGGACATGGCTGGTGGCACTGGATCGTGGTGAACCTGCCTGCGGATGTGCACGCATTGCCCAGCGGCGCGTCCGGGCGGGCAATGCCTGCCGGGGCGGTGGAAACGCGCACGGATTTTGGCCATGCCGGATATGGCGGGCCCTGTCCGCCCTTAGGCGACAAGCCACACCGCTATGTCTTCACCATACATGCGCTGGATGTCACACGGCTTGATGTGCGGCCAGACATGGCGCCCGAACAGGTGATCTCCCTGATCAGGGCGCATACGCTCGCTCAAGCCGCATTCACGGCGCTTTACAAGCGATGAAAAGAAAGGCCCTGTTTTTGGATGGGAAGCTTGCCTCTTCAGGCTGAATGTGCGGAAAACCACACCTCTTTCGCCTGTTTCTGTTTGGCAGGCATTGCCTGGTTCTTCACCCTGGTGTTCAGGCTCCTCTGCCCTGATCCTTGTCACTGGCGCCATGGGCGATGCGGGCGATTTCCTCGCGCACCAGGCGCTCGACAAGGGCGGGCAGGTGGGTATTGAGCCAGTCCCGCAACATGGGGCGCAAGGCCTTCAGGACTAGGGCCTGGATCTCCTCCTCATCAAGAGCGGCAAGCATCTTTTGGCCCAGGTTCGCCGAGGTGTTTCCGTTCTGCGCATGACCGCGGCGCAGGCGGTCGAATGCGGCGCGGGCTCGCTGTGCGGTTTCAGTGTTCAGCAGCCGGGCGTCATCATCCGGAGCAGGGGGCTCTTCATCCAGGTGCGCGTTTGAAGCGGCTTCGGGCGCCTTTCGTGGTTTGGAGAATGTGCGCCATGAATCATCGGCTGCCTCGGTTGCGGAAGATGCAAAGGACGAGCGCGGCCGGGATGAGGCGTGGCCTGCCGGTTTCGCAGCAGGGTTCATGCATGCATCCGATTTTCCCGCCATGTCTGCCCGCATGGGGCGGGTGCTCCTTGCGGAGGGAGCGGCCTTGATCTTGCCGGAGAGTATGTCGGCGATGCCGCCTTTGGGAGAAGCATAACCGCTTTTTCCGGTCATGGATGCGGTCGAAGAACGGGAAGGAGCAAAGGGCGCGGTTTGTGACGAGAGGGTGTTTGCCCCTTGCAGAGATGCCTTGGCGGTTGGCGGGATGGTGTCAGCTGGAGAGGCGGCAAAATTCTCCTGATCGTCACGTTCAGAATTCTGGGCTTCATTGGCAGGAGCCTGGCCCGACGGGGCATGGATTTCGTCGGCGTTGTCGGGTTCTGCCGTGACCAAATCCTGCAGGCTTTCATCGAGCAGCGCTTCCAGCGCCAGAGGTTCGGCCAGCAAATCTTCAGCGCCTACAGGCGTGTGTTCTGTGGCGGAGGCGGGGGCAGGCTGGCGTGCCTGCGGGATTGTAGCTGGTTCATCCGTCTCTGCCACGGGGGTGCTGAGGCCGTTTGCGGACATGGGCTCATTTTCAGCGGATTCGGCAGGCGTGTTGTGTTCTGTTTGGTTCTCTTCCGGCAGGCTGGCGGCATTGAGCCCCGCCACCTGCAGCGCCGTTTCCTGATGGATGGCGTCACGAATGGCGGCCAGCATGGCCTCCATGGTCCGCCTGTCTTCCTGTCGGGTCATGGGGTCTTCCGCCGTGTTTGCTCGCTCTTTGCTGCCGGATTCTCGTGTGCCGCGAATCAGCACATCCTGACCGACCTTCCAAAGACAGCATGGCGGAAAGTGGCGTTTTGGACAATCTCCCTGATTCGGGTTGCACACATCTTCTGCACAGGAAAGCTGTCGGGATGGCGCATGGGACGCGTCTGCCATCGTTCGGAACGGGAAAACCGCAAAAAGCCCGAGCCGGGCCAAAGCATACGGCCCCAGAGACAGGGCCGTGCCAAGAAAGCCCTGATCAGGCCGAAAGCAATTCGGCAACGTTCCTGATCGTAAAAAGATGGACGGGTTTTTCAGCGCCTGGTGCCGAAGAGCTTGTTTTTCACGGCGCGATAATGCTCGGTCGGATCATAGGCGGCCACGGACAGCCCGAGGCGCGTTGCGGTGAGCTCGCCGATGGCGGCCAGCAGCCCGTAGGCGGCCTTGATCTTTTCGGCACGGGCGGTGACCAGCGCCACCTGGGCGTCGAGCAGGGCCTGGCGGGCATTGAGCACGTCCAGCGTGGTGCGCGAACCCACCTTGTATTCCTGGCGCACGCCATCCAGGGCCGCTCTGGCTGCGCGCACCTGGGCGGAGGCGGCGGCGATCACCTGACGGGCGGCAATCAGACCGCTCCATGCCGCCGCCACCTGCTTGCGCACGGTTAAGCGGGCGCTGGAGACGCCAAGGCGGGCGGCTTCGGCATTGTGCCGGGCTTCACGCACGGAAGCGTGCACCATGCCGCCCTGATAGATGGGAATGGTCAGCGTGCCCATGATGCGGGCATCGCGCGTGCGACTCACGGGCGAGCCTTCCCGCTTGTCGCGCTTGGCGGTGAGCGATGCGGTCACGGACAGTTGCGGCAGAAGGTCGCCAAAGGCCACCTTGACGCCATGTTCGGCCGCCGTGGCCTGGTAGGCGGCGGCAAGAATGGCGGGATTGAGCCGTTCAGCGCGGACAAGCGCATCCCGCAGGCTGCGCGGCAGCGGCGGCAAGCGGCGCGGAAAGCGCAAAGCGCCGGGCTTGTGGCCGACAACGCGCTCGTAAGCTGCCATGGAGGCGGCCAGCTGGGCGCGCGCCTGGGCATAGTCGGAGCGGGCCTTGGCCAGCGCGGCCTTGGCCTGTTCCACGTCCGTCTTGGTGATCTCTCCCACCTTGAAGCGGGCGCGCGTGGCCTTGAGCTGTTCGCGAAGCACGTCGATGTTGCGCCGGCGCAACCGGACGATCTCGCGATCACGCACCACGTCCATGTAGGCATTCACGGCATCGAGCAGCACCTGCTGCTCCACGGCGAGAAGGTTCTGCCGGCCCGCCTTGACCGCCGCCTTGGCCTGACGCACGCTTTCCACCGTCTTGAAACCGTTGAAAAGAGGCTGGGTGAGGCTGATGGTGACGCTTTCGGAATCATAATTCACGCCCTTGCCGACGATGGGCTGGGAGCGGTTGGAATGGGTGTGGCCCACGGTGGCATTGGCGTTGACCGAAACCTGCGGGCGCCAGCCGGATTTGGCCTTGGCCACGCCTTCGTCCGTGGCGCGCAGGCGCGCCCGCTCTGCGGCGATATCGGGATTGTTCATGTAGGCGCTTGAGAGCGCACGCATCAGGCTTTCGGCAGATGCTTGTGTCGCCGATCCCAGAAGCAGCATTGCCGAAAGGGCAACGGCAAGCACTGTGCCTGTACCATGAGGGGCGGGTTTCTTCCTTATCCGGACATCAGAAGAACGGATGTTGTCCGCCGTCATTCTTCGCCTCCCAGCAGGCACCATTTCAAGCCCCCGTAACGTGTGGATGATCCATCCAAGGCCCAGAAGACATTGCTGCGAACAAACAGACGGGGCAAACGCTTGCGACACCGCCTCTTCATCGCATGCATGCGATGAAGGCGATCATATCACGTTCAGGACAGTTTCAGCTCCCCCGAATCTGATTGATCCGACATTAGCTTCATCGAGGCGGCGTGTCACCTCCTTACGGGGGCCTCTTCCGCTTTTTGGCGCGCCTGTGGCCTTCATGCAGCGCCATTCTCCAAACGGTGAAATCGGCATAGAGGCAAAAATGATTGTCAAGTCTGCCGGCTTGGCTTATATCAGAGCCGCAAGCCCACGATGATTTGAGGCCTCGTGGCGGAGTGGTGACGCAGCGGACTGCAAATCCGTTTACCCCGGTTCGATTCCGGGCGAGGCCTCCATCCCGACCAATACATCACGCGATACGAGATCGTGATTGTCCTCATCACCCCATAAATCAGTCCAACATTGGCCGAGGAAATTCAGCAAGCGTGCTGTTGCCGCCAAATCGGCCGTGAAAAAGACTTTCCATGAGTTGGGAGGTGTTTGTTTAACTCATTGATATACAACAATAAAACGTCATTGCCGGGCCCAAACCTGTCCCGGGTTTGAACCGGGATCCCGGCAATCCAGGGCCACGGACGATGCGGTCTAGGTGGGCCATGGCGTTCACCAGCAGGCTTGATTTGCGTCCTATGAAAATAAAATGCCGCAACGGGATTTCATCCCGTTCCGGAACGTTTAACGGGGTATGTTACCCCGCCAGCTGTGCCTAAAGGGGAGGTAGAAAACCCCGCCGAAACGTTCCGGAAGGATATAAAATATCCTTCCGGCAGTAGCACTGTTCACCTCCATCCAGATGCAGGCGGATGCTTACTATCAAAAATCACTCATGGCGCATCCGCTGATGAATGCTTTTTGGCCACAGCAGAAGATGATTGCCCCTAGGCCATGGCGGCCAGCCGGGCGCGGGCTTCTTCCAGCTTCTCGCGGCGGGTCTGCATTTCGGCCAAGCGCTGGCGGGTTTGTTCCACAACCTCGGGCTTGGCCTTGGTGAGGAAGTTTTCGTTGGACAGGCGCCCTTCCAGCGAACGGATTTCCTTCTCCGCTGCCGCCAGTTCCTTCTCCAGGCGCTTGATCTCGGCATCGAGGTCGATGACCCCCTCCAGCGGCAGGGCGATGATGGCCTCGGCCAGAACGATCTGCGCCGCTTTCGGCGGCACCTCATCGGCCAGCGTGATGTCAGAGAGGCGCGCAAGGCGCATGATCTCCGTCTTCCATTCCTTCAGGCGCCGGCGCGATTCCTCATCGGCGCTGACCAGCACCGCCGGAATCTGCGCCCCGGCAGGCACGTTCATCTCCGAGCGGGTGGAGCGCACTTCGCGGATGAAGGTGATGACCCAGTTCAGTTCCTCAGCCGCAGCCTCGTCGATGAGCGCCTCGTTCACCTCCGGCCAGGGCTGAAGCATCAGGAAGCCCTCGCCCCCGGTGCGCTGCCACAGTTCCTCGGTGATGAAGGGCATGAAGGGATGCAAAAGCTTTAGGATGATATCGCGTATCCAGCCGGCAGTCTGGTGCGTCTCTTCCTGGGCGGCCGCGTCGCCCTCGCGCAGCACGGGCTTGATGAGCTCCAGGTACCAGTCGCAGAAGACATCCCAGGTGAAGCGATAGATGGCGGCGGCGGCGTCGTTGAAGCGATAATCCTCAAGTGATTGCGTGACTTCGCGCGCGGTCTTCACCGCCTCGCCGATGATCCAGCGGTTCAGCGACAGCCGTGCGCCGGCGGGGTCGAAGGTCTCATAGCGCCCGATCTCGTTCATCTCCAGGAAGCGCACGGCGTTCCACAGCTTGGTGCCGAAATTGCGGTAGCCCTCCACGCGGGATTCGGAGAGGCGGATGTCGCGGCCCATCACCGCCATGATGGCCAGCGTGAAGCGCAGGGCATCGGCGCCGTATTTCTCGATGAGATCGAGTGGATCGATGACGTTGCCCTTGGACTTGGACATCTTCTGCCCGTGCTCATCGCGCACGAGCGCATGGATATAGACGTCATGGAAGGGCACGTCGTGCATGAAGTGCAGGCCCATCATCATCATCCGGGCCACCCAGAAGAAGATGATGTCAAAGCCGGTGATCAGCACCGAGGTGGGATAGTAGCGCTTCAGTTCCGGCGTCTCGTCCGGCCAGCCAAGCGTGGAGAAGGGCCAGAGCGCGGAAGAGAACCAGGTGTCGAGCACGTCCGGGTCGCGCTCAAGCGTCACCGGCTCGCCGTAGTGTTTTTTCGCCTGCTTGAGCGCCTCTTCCTCCGTCTCGGCGACGAAAATCTTGCCGTCCGGGCCATACCAGGCGGGGATGCGATGACCCCACCACAGCTGGCGCGAAATGCACCAGGGCTGGATGTTGCGCAGCCACTCGAAGTAGGTCTTCGTCCAGTTGGCGGGGAAGAACTTGGTGTCGCCGCGCTCCACCACGCGCAGGGCCCCGGCGGCCAATGCTGCGGCATCCACGAACCACTGCTCGGTGAGGCGCGGCTCCACCGGCACGCCGCCGCGGTCGCCATAGGGCACCATGTGCACATGATCCTCGACCTTTTCCAGGAGGCCGAGCTTCTCCATGCGCTCGACGATTTTCTTGCGCGCGTCGAAGCGATCGAGCCCGTGGTAGGAGAGCGTTTCTTCAATCTCCGGGGTCATTTCCAGCCCGGCGAGGAAGTCGGCATTGTCCTTGAGATCCATGTGCGCCGTTTCGTCCATGACGCTGATCATGGGAAGGCCATGGCGCTTGCCGACCTCGAAGTCGTCAAAGTCATGCGCGGGCGTGATCTTCACCGCGCCGGAGCCGGTTTCCGGATCGGCGTGCTCATCGGCCACGATGGGAATGCGCCGGCCCACGAGCGGCAGGATCACGTGCTTGCCAATGAGGTCCTGATAGCGCGGATCGTCCGGATGCACGGCCACGGCGGTGTCGCCTAGCATGGTCTCCGGGCGGGTGGTGGCGACAACGATATAGCGGCCTTCCTCACCTTCCACGGGATAGCGGAAATGCCACAGGTGGCCTTTCGTCTCTTTCGGCACCACCTCCAGGTCGGAGATGGCGGTGCGCAGTTTCGGATCCCAGTTGACCAGCCGCTTGTCCTTGTAGATGAGGCCCTCCTTCCACAGGGTGACGAAGACCTTGAGCACCGCGCGGGAAAGCCCCTCGTCCATGGTGAAGCGCAGGCGCGACCAGTCGCAGGAGGCGCCCAGGCGTTTGAGCTGGTTGATGATGGTGTTGCCGGACTGCTCCTTCCAGGCCCAGACCTCCTCAAGGAACTTCTCGCGGCCCATCTCCCAGCGGGTGGGCTTGCCCTCCGCGGCCAGCTTGCGCTCCACCACCATCTGGGTGGCAATGCCGGCGTGATCCGTGCCCGGCTGCCAGAGCACGTCCTTGCCGCGCATGCGCTCAAAACGCACGAGGATGTCCTGCAGCGTGTTGTTGAGCGCATGGCCCATGTGCAGCGAGCCCGTCACGTTGGGCGGCGGGATGACGATGCAGAACGGCTCGCCCTTGCCGGAGGGCTGAAAAGCCCCGGCCTTTTCCCATGCTTCATACAGGCGCTGCTCGACGGTCTTCGGGTCGAAATGCTTTTCCAGCATCGGCAATCCTTGAGGTTGCTGGGATGAATGGCGAAAGAGGGCCCCTTGGTTTTAAGGCCGCGGCCCGGAATTGCCCCGTATAAACACCAGCTCACCGTTCTGCGCAAGAGCGGGAAGGGCGTGTTCTGAGGTGGTAATGTGGGCAGAAGCATTCAGCAAACAGTGTTTCGTGCTTGCGGCAAACGATATTTCCGTGTTCCATGCCGGTTGGAATGGGCCTGCGGCCGGCGGGTTCGCCGGGATAATGCAAGCGTGGCATGAAACGGAAGTGAATCAATCAGGCAAGCACGGGAGGTATGAGACCATGAAAGGCCTGAAGAACTTGACACTGACGGCGGCCCTGATCACGGGGCTTGCCGCATCGGCTTCAGCTATGGCCATGGAGGTGAAAATCGGCTTCCTCGGGGGCTTTACCGGGCCGATTGAGAGCATGGTGCCGCCGATCGCCAAGGGAGCGAAGCTGGCGATCGAGGGCGTGAACGAAAGCGGTGGTGTGCTCAATGGCATGAAGATCGAGATGCCCACGGGCGATACCACCTGTGCGGATGCCACCAAGGCCGCCGATGCCGCCGACCGTCTGGTGAACAGCGAGAAGGTGCTGGCCATTGTCGGCGCGCTGTGCTCGGGCGCGACGATCTCGGCAGCCAACAATGCGGCCATTCCCGGCGGGGTGGTGATGATCTCGCCGGCGTCCACCTCTCCGGCGCTGACGACGCTGAAGGACAACGACCTTGTGTTCCGTACGGTGCCCTCGGATGCCTATCAGGGGCAGATGATGGCCAAGCTTTTGAAGGACAAGGGCTTTAAGTCCGTCGCCATCACCTATGTGAACAACGATTACGGCAAGGGGTTTGCCGAGGCGCTGGCGAATGCGTTCAAGAAGCAGGGCGGCACGGTGGCGGCCATGGAGCCGCATGAGGACGGCAAGGCCGACTATCGTGCGGAAATCGGCAACCTCGAGTCATCGGGGGCGGACATTCTCGTCATTCTCGCCTATGCCAACGGCTCGGGGCAGACCATTCTGCGCCAGGCCCTGGAGAGCGGCGGGTTTTAGAAGTTTGCCCTTGGTGACGGCATGGTTTCCGATGCCCTGATCAAGGCCATCGGCGCCGATTCGCTGAAAGGGGTGATTGCTACCCGTCCCGGCGCGCCGAAGGCGGCGGGGGCGGACCGCTTTGCCGAGATTGCCAGGAAGGCGGGGCTGGATCCCAAGGCGATCTTTGCCGCGCAGGCCTATGATGCGGCCATGCTGCTTGCGCTTGCCATTGAAAAGAACGGCAAGGCGGAGCGGGCCGGCCTGAACAAGGCCCTGCGCGCGGTGGCCACGGCGCCGGGCGAGGTGATCCTGCCGGGCGAATTCGCCAAGGCCAAGAAGCTTCTGGCCGCGGGCAAGGACATCAATTACGAGGGCGCGGCCGGCTCGCATGAGTTTGACGCCAATGGCGACGTGCCGGGCGTGATCGAGCAGCTGACGGTGAAGGACGGCAAGTGGACGGTGCTTGGCGTCATCAAGTGATCTTGAAACGAATCGCCTGTGTTCACGGCTTTCAACGGCGGATCTGCTGCACAGGCGATTAATACCAGCGGGCGGAAAGGAGGGGCTTTGCGGCCTGAGCCTTTCCGCCCGTTTCTTTTTGGGGTGTGCAGGAAAAGCGCTGATAGGCTTGGCTGATCGCCCAGACCAATGCCCTTTACCCTTTACCCTTTACCCTTTACCCTTTTAGCGGGGCGGTGTTCTGCGCATGCGGGCTGGCTGTGCGCCGGAGCGTGACAGACCGCTCCATGCCATCAGGCGCGGGCAACAGCGGTTGAGACGGCGGAACATCCAGACCTCGAAGCGGCGGCGCAGGCGGCGCACGGCGGGTATGTCATAGGACAAAACGGCGATGCCCAGCGGAATCATCCAGAAGCCAAGAACGGGCAGGAAGCCGAAAAAACCAAGGATAATCAGCAGCACGCCGATAATAATGCGCCCGATGCGGGAAGCCGGCATGCAAATGCGCCATTTGCCTATGGAAATGTGTTTCATGTGACCGTTTTTTCTTGATGCATCAATGCATTGCCGCACAGGTTTCACGATGCGCGCCAAAATTCGGCGGGATCATGCGGTGCAGGCGATTGCGAAAAGGTGGCGCGGATGCACGCAAAAGGCAAGGAGATGGAAAGAATTTCATGTTTCATTTGCAGGCGAATGGCCGTAAGCGCCATTATCACTGGCCGCAAGGCGCTTTTAGGGCGAAAGCCCTTTGACAAGGCGCGGGCATTCGCTTATATGCACCTGCGCAGAGAGCAGCACCGCCGGTTATGGTGGCTGCGCCTGGTGTTCCCCGGTAGCTCAGTTGGTAGAGCAAGCGGCTGTTAACCGCTGGGTCGCTGGTTCGAGTCCGGCCCGGGGAGCCATCTTCTTCTCCCTTTCCCTTCCTTTTCCTCCCCACATTCGCATTGGTGACAAAGCGCTTCCTTGCGCCATTCCTTCATCGTCAAAGCGCGCATGGGGCTGGTGAAGGCATCGTCAAGGCGGCTGCCCCTGGCGTTTCTTTCCTCCTTGGCGTGTCGTTTTGTCTGGCAGGGGCGGGCAACAACATCATGCGCGTGTGGTCCGACCCCCTCCCGGCGCTTCGCGCCGACCTCCCCCTATCAGGGGGAGGATGAGGGCATGCACCCTTTCTGTCCGCCGCTTGCGTGTCTTTGCGGTTCTTTCCTCGATGTTGCCTTGGTGCGCGCAGTTGTCAGGACTTCATTAACCCTTCCTTCAATTTCCGGCGATGCTTGACGGCCCGTTAAGGGCGGGGCGGTCACTCTCGCGGCAGGTGACAACGGCTGATCCCCTCAAAAAGATTGCATGGAGATCGCACAGGCACTTGGGGAGCATTGGGACGATGAAACAGGGTGTGATCATGCGCAACGTTCTGCCGCTGATGCTGGCAGGTGGCGCCTGTATGCTTCTCGGCCTTGGGGCCTCTTTTCCGGTCATGGCGCAAAACGGCGGCATGCGGCCGGTGGCGGCGCTGAAGATCCTGGTGGAGGCGCGGGAGCTCAATGCGCGCTGCGGTTTCGTGCCCGAGGCCAAGGATGAGCTTGCCGATTATGCCGCCAAGGCCGAGGTGGCCGCAGCGGAGCGCGAAGGCATTGAAGCGGTGCGCAAGGCACTGGATGAAGGCCGCAAGGAGGCAAAAGCACAGGCCTGTTCCGCGGAAAGCAAGGATTTCGTCCTTGCCGCTCTTGATGCGGCGCGCGAGGCCATGCGTCAGGCACGGGCCCTGTATGGCATGCCCCGGGACAAGGGCGAACAGACCGCGCAGGAGGGGGCCTCTGTGCCGAAGCGTGAGCAGCATGCCGCTTCTTCCGTTTCCGCACGAAACAGGGCGGAGGATGCGGTCGCCGCTTCTACGGAGCAGCGGAGTCAGGTCGCTGCTGTAATGCCGCGACTGCGCCCGGGCAGGGCAGGGGATGACCTGCCCGCGCTTGAGCGCAAGCGGGAGCGGGCGCACAGGCACGGGCCGAAAATGCTGCGGCCGGCAAGGCGGGACATGGCCGGGAACAGAAAGCCCGCGGCATCAAAACCTGAGAAGCGCACGGCTGCGGCAAAAACGGCAGCGCGCAAGGAGTCTTCCGCCAGGGCGGGTGCGGTGAAAACGCTGGAGCGGCGCTATGTGACGCTGGCCGGCACCTATTATCTCGATTTGCGCTGCAAGCGGCTGCCTTATCCTGTGGCGCTGTCGCTCTATAAGCGGGTGAAGGCCCTGCATTACCGCCTGCTCAAGGAGGGCGGGCCGCAGGCGATCCTGCGGGCCAAGGCGGCAGCCAAGGCGCGCGCGGCCATGCGCACCTGCCGGACGCTGAAGGTGGCGGAACGGTAAGACCTGCGGCCTAAGGAAACCCGTCATTGCAGCATGTTTTATTGCGGCCGGAATGCGCTGGCGTTCCGGCCGTTCACACTCCACAACATATATGTCGTCATACCGTAGATCAGCCGGAAACTTAAAGCCACAAATGCATGCGTTTGCGGCACGAGACCTCAGGCTTTCGCCCACTATCGTCCAATTAAATTACTCTGTGCGTTGCGAAGGATTTTCGCTATGAAGAGCGTGATTAATCACATACAGCACAAATATTTTTGTCTAGGCATTCTTTCCCCCTTTGTCCAAACTTGGGAGATAGCTAATTTATCTTTGAATATCAATTACTTACGTCATGCCCGGGCATGTCCCGGGCATCCAGGGGCGATTCACGCATTCGGTGATGGCAGTTAGGAACGGTTCTTCCGGGCTCAGGGTTTGCCGCCGGAAGGATATTTTATATCCTTCCGGAACATTTCGGCGGGGTTTTTTCCCCCGCCTTTAGACACAGATGGCGGGGTAACATACCCCGCCAAAACGTTCCGGAACGGGATGAAATCCCGTTCCGGCATTTTTTCTATACGGCTCAAATCAAGCTTTCTGGTGAGCACCATCGCCCACCAAAAACGCCTCATTCCTGGCCCTGGATTGCCGGGACACGTGTTCAGCCCGGGGACATAGCTGACAGGTGTTCGGGGACATGGTTGACACTATACGCACCGCGAACAGGGCAATCGGAGAGGTGCGTGATGGGATGGCAGGAGGTGTCGATCATGGACCAACGCCGGGAATTCGTCATGTTTGCCCGCCGGGAGGGGGCGAACATCAGCGCGCTGTGCCGTCGCTATGGCATCAGCCGCACCACGGGCTACAAATGGCTGCATCGCGCGGCGGAAAACGAAGCGGAAGACTTTCGCGACCGCTCGCGCCGGCCCTTGCGTTCGCCTTCG
>NZ_JQKX01000007.1 GCF_000746275.1 Thermopetrobacter sp. TC1 | reverse complement strand
TGGCGCATCGAGGTGGTGTTCAAGTGGTTGAAGCAAAATCTGAAGGTCAAGCGTTTCATGGGCGAAAGCCGCAACGCCATTCTTGTACAACTGTGGGTGGCGGTGATCGCCTGGCTTCTGCTGCGTGAATATCACCGCCTGGTCACGAAAGCAGATACCGCAAGTGGTGCAATGAGGCTCAAGGACATCCGCGTGCTCGTGGCCGCACCCTTTTTTCCCCCGCCGCCAAAACCGCCACGCGCCACACCCCACCCCACCACTTCCCTGCCCCTTTTCGAGGAGCTCCTCCCATGCTGAACTTTCCTTGGACACCAGTGGGCTTTCGCCGGGGTGACGAGGAAGATGGTGGCCTTTTGGTGTGTGATGTAGTGTGGCGTTATCGCATTTCATGATTCATAACCATTTGAAATTATTGGCCTTTTAAACACGAATCATTTGTGTGAATGCCGTAGATGTCCCCCCGCGGCGGGGTGCGGCGGAACTGAATCCCCTCAATCCAGCAGGCCCTTGCGGAAGGCGATGGCAACGGCCTGGGTCTTGTTGGTGGCGCCGAGCTTCTGCAAGGCGTTTGATGTATAAAGGCGCACGGCGGATTCGGAAAGCTTGAGCTCCTTGGCGGTTTCGCCCGCTGTCTTGCCTTCCGCGGCCAGAAGCAGAACCTGCTTTTCGCGCATGCTCAGTTCCAGGCCGTCATTGTCGGTCATGCCGGTGTGGAAGGTCTCGCCAATGCGCAGATGGAAATAATGGGCGATGAGGTGAAACAGCTGGGCGAGTTCGCCGCGCACGCCTTTCCAGTCCTTCTCGTCCATATCGACGTTGATGGAGAAAAGCGCACGGGCCCCATCGGGATCGACAATGGGAAAGGACATGCCGCGCGGGATGATGCCGAAGCGTTCGGCACCGGTGCAAATTTCGCGGGCCTTGGGCGTGGTGGAATTCACCTCGTCCCAGTCCAGCGGCAGCATGCGCGAGAAAGCGTGCTTGAAAACGGGATCGACCGTGAAATAGCCGCTCATGCGATAGCGGCGCATCCATTCCTCATCATAGGTCGATATCCAGCCTGCGCGACCGCTGGTGCCGCCGCGCCCCAGCTTCCAGTAGGAGACATTGGCCACCCCGAAGCGTCGCCTGAGATCGGCCATATAGTCATGCGCCTCTTCCAGCGACGCGAAGGGCGTGCGCACTTCCTCGAATATGTCGAACGGTTTCAGCTTCATCCGACCCGTATTTTCCCGTCAAATGCGCCGGGAGACAAGCGCCTGTGTCTCAAACGGCCAAATCCAAATTCGCATTCCGGCATGGCCCTCTGGCACAAACGGAGACAGCGGCCGTGCCAGCATGGGTGAATGTGCAATATCCATGCCTGTTTCACCGCCTGGGCCGATCATGCACGGCAGTGTGCGTCCTTTCGGCCACATGTGCCCGGGTGCGCGGCGCCTTTAGCGAATCCCTCGCGCATGCTTCGCACGCGTGGTTAGCACATTTGCATGATTCGCGCCATGTGCGTGTGTTGGGCTGTGCGCAGATTTTGGGCAAGGCGTGCGTTCTTGCAGTGAGGGGGGAGGCTTCCTAAAACAGGGTGTGCCAGAAAGATGCCTGAGCGTTCTTAACATGAGCTGCGGGCCGCTCCATCATCTCGAAGCACGTATGTACGCTGGCGGTCCACAGTGAGAGAAGCGAGGTTGTGAGGATAGGGGCCATGCCCATCAAGATCCCGGACGATCTGCCGGCACGCAAGACCCTCGTTCAGGAGGGGGTGATGGTGCTGAAGGAGACGGATGCCATCCGCCAGGACATCCGGCCGATGCGCATTGCCCTGCTCAACCTCATGCCCAACAAGATCCGCACCGAGACGCAGTTTGCCCGGCTGATCGGGGCCACGCCCCTTCAGGTGGAGATGACGCTCATCCGCATGACGGAGCACAAGTCGCGCAATACGCCGGCTTCGCATCTGGCCGCTTTCTATCGCACGTTCCGGGATGTGAAGGAATCGGGCGAGAAGTTCGACGGGCTGATCGTGACCGGTGCGCCGGTGGAGCTTTTGCCTTTCGAGGAAGTGGACTACTGGGAGGAGCTGCGCGAGGTCTTCGACTGGACGCAAAGCCATGTGCACACCACCATGTGCATCTGCTGGGGGGCGCAGGCGGCGCTGCATCATTTCTATGGCGTGCCCAAGCATGCCCTGCCGCGCAAGGCCTTTGGCGTGTTCCGGCATCGCAATTTGAAGCCCGCCTCGCCCTATTTGCGCGGCTTTTCCGATGATTTTTCCATCCCCGTCTCGCGGTGGACGGAGGTGCGCCCGATGGACCTGCCGGACGATGCGGGGCTGGAGATCCTCATGGAGAGTGATGAGACCGGCCTGTGCCTGATCGAGGATCAGGACAAGCGCATGCTCTATATGTTCAACCATATTGAATATGACACCACCTCCCTGGCGGAAGAATACTGGCGGGATGTGGAGCGGGGGATCGATATCCAGATCCCGGCCAACTACTTTCCCAATGACGATCCGCACGCCACGCCGGAAAACCGGTGGCGTTCGCATGCGCATCTGCTTTTCGGCAACTGGATCAACGAGATGTATCAGACGACGCCGTTTGAGATCGACAAGATCGGCATTATCACCAATGCGCGTCCGGGCAGCGGCATGACGCGGGAGCAGGCCGCGCAGGCGGCGGACGCTGACAAGGCATGAGATGACAAGACGGCTTGTGCTTTTTCGTCATGCCAAGTCGGACTGGAGCGATCCCTGGCGGGCCGACAGGGCGCGTCCGCTGGCGCCGCGCGGAATGCGCGATGCACCGAGAATGGGCATGTGGCTCAAGCGCATGGGCATTGTGCCGGATAAGGTGTTGCTCTCACCGGCGCAGAGGGCGGTGCAGACCTGGACGGGCGCGCGTGATGCGCTGGGCGAAGATGTGCCGGCTCAGACGGATGAGCGGCTTTATGTCTTCGATGATCATCGGCCGCTCATTGAGGTGATCCGTGAGAAAGGGGGCGATGCGCATACCCTGATGATCGTCGGACACAACGAGGCGCTGCATGATCTGGCCGTGGCGCTGGCCCGCACAGGAGAGGAAGCGGCGCTGAAACGGTTGCGCAAGAAATTTCCGACAGCGGCCGTGGCGGTTATCGACCTGCCAATTGATGACTGGCAGGCGCTGGATGAGACCACGCCAGGCCGGCTCGTTCATTTCATGCGCCCGAAGGCCCTGACGCCCTGAAGCGCCAAAGAAAGATAAACGGGCGCCCAATCCGTGACTTGAAGCATTGTGTTGGTCACGCCCCATCCATGGACGTTGCGCTGATATGTGCAGAGTGATCCCAAAGCCATTTTGTGACATGATTTATATGTTCAATCGCGTATCCGTTTTCGGCGCATTTTCACCAGCTTCTGCAGCCCCCGTCTCCGCTTGGCCATCAGATTTTTTCCTTCATGAGATGCTTGGGCAGGAACGTGGGACGGTTTTGATGGCCATTCACTCGGATTTCAAAGTCCCACGCGTCCCTTGGTCAGAGATGCCATGAAACACACCGGCGCCTTTGTGGCTCTGCCAGCCCAGCAGGAAGGGGCCGGGCACGGGCCGATGAAAGATGATGCGGGCGTGGCCGCGCACGCGGGAGTCGGTAGTGATGGCGGCGTCTGTGATTTCGATGTCGGGCAGGGGTGTCTGGCCTTTTCTGAACGCGCCACGGGGCAGGTGACGGCGGACAAGCTCGCGGCGGATGTCCTCGGCAAGGAAGTGTTCGGGGCTGCCGTCGCGGCTGGCGCGATAGTGGCGGGTGGTGATGACGGCAGTTGCGCTCCGCCAAATGCGGGCCGGCGCGAAAAGCGAATGTCGGGCCGCATCCGCGGGGGGCGCGGCGAGAAGCGGCGTGCGCGGTAGGTCAGGCCCGAAGAGCACACGCAGGCGGCTTGTGATCTCGGCGAAGTGCAGGTTTTCCTTTCTGGCAAGGGCGGCATTGTCCGGGTGATTGTCGGCCAGCCAGGGCGGAATGACGAAAATCACACGGATGCGGCCGTCTTCCTGGGGCGGTGCGGCGAGGAAGACATGCTGATGGGCGCCGCGCCGGGCCGGTTTGCTTGATGTCGGTTCATGGCCACTGAAAAGACGGCAGGCCTGTTGGCGATCATGCGTTTCGGCATCCAGGCGCATGAGGGCGGCGCGCAAGGCTTTCAGCAAAGGCTCCATCTTCTCAGACGGCAGGCCATCGCCGGGCAAATGAAAGAGGAATGCTTCGCGTGCCTCGCCCTGTTCGGTGCGGGCATAGGTGGGCACCGGCGCCATGAGGCCGAGGCCGAGATAGCGGCCATCGCCGATGATGAGCGGGCCCGCCAAGGGGCGATCGAAGATGATCTCGGCATGCCAGAGGCGGTTTGCCGAAAAGCGTTCTTTAAGGTCGGGATCCGACTGCGGCGCATAGCGATCGGCGCGGGCGGCATTGCGGTTGAAGGGTTCGCGCTGTACGTGAATGCGCAAAGGCTTAGCGGAAATGCCGGCGTGGCGCAGGGCCTGTTTGACAGCGTGAATGGCGCGCGCTTCACGGGAGAGGCGGGCGGTTCCGGTGCGGCCGCCGCGATGGGCGGGCAGGGCGGCGGGGGTGATTGTGCGCCAGCGCAGTTCTCGCGGCAATTTGCCGAGGTGACCAATGCGATAATGCCGGGCGGCGAAGGCGGCGTCGGCGGCAGCAATCAGGCGGCTTTTGGCCACACCATAGATCTCTCCGGTTTCCCAATCGATGTTTTCTTCCGGGCTTGTGCCCTCGAAGGCCCAGAAGACATCATCGGGCATAAGCGGGCAGCCCTGTGGCACTTCCACGAGAAGGCGGCGGATGTTGCCGCCGGCGTGGGCATGGCCGATGGAGGGCAAGGGGATGATGCGGATGCGGCGGTTCTTGTCGTGCTTGCCGGCGTTGCGGCCGATGAGATAGCGCTCGATCTCCGCGTGACGCTCCTGTGGCAGGGCGGCTTTCAGGCGGGCGGCGGCGGCATCGCGCAGATTTTTGATGAGGTATGCAACGCCGGTGCGCGGCCAGGGGGCGAAGGCGGCCTCATCCTCGGCAGCGCGCAGGTCGAAGACGCGCATGTGTGGCGGACAGGCATAGCAGACGCTGCGGGCGCGGGGTTTGGGCGGCTGGCGGAAATGCCACACGACCCTCTTGCGGCCCCGTTGTTCGGCCTGCAGGCGCTGGCGGTTGGCGCGAAAGCGTTCCAGCAGGCTTTCCAGCGAGCCGGGCTCGGGCACGGGCAGGAGGTTTTCATGACCGGCCTTCTGCGGCTCATAGCGCAGGGTGTCGGGCTGTTCGGCGAGGTCTTCCAACCGGGCATCATCCAGCCGTTCGATACGGGCGAAGGCCATGTCCACACCGCGGCCGAACTGATAGAGGCGATGGACGATTGCCTGCAGCGTCTGCAAGGTTTCCGCTTGGATGATCTCGGCAGCATTGCGCCAGACATAGGTAAAGGAGGGCAGACGGGTGAAGAGGCGGGGGCGGATATCCTTGCCGACGCGGATTTTTTCCATCTTGTCTGGATCCCCGCCGACGGCGTCGAGATCGTTGTTCGGCACGAAAGTGGTGTAATGCGTGCCGGGGATGGAAAGAGGCGCGAGGATGAGCGGTGCGGGCTGGGCCTCCAGCCAGCGCAGGGCTTCGGCATCTTCTTCTGTGACCTGCTCGCCTTGTGCGGCAGCGGCGAGAAGCGCTTGGAACAGGCGGAAAGGGGCCGGCGGCCAATCGGGCAGACCATGCCAGCGCTCTTCCAGCAGGTGCACATGTATGGCGAGATGGGGCGCCTGCGCCGTCATCGTCTCAATCCTTCTGCTTTTTCGCCGCGGCTAGAACCTCTTTCGCCAACTTGGCATCGAAACGGGCCTTCAGCGAGGGGCCGACGCCAAAGGCTTGTGAGGCCTCCCGGGCGAATGCGAGGGCATCGTCATGCGAAAGAGAGATTTCCTCGTGCCGGCCATCGCGATGCATTACCTGCCATGGCGTCGATTCCTCCGGCTTTTCCACCAGCAGGCATCCCTGGCGCAGGAAGCCATCCTGCGGATAGGTGGCGGCGACGAGCGTGAGCCCCAGAATGTAGCGTTGCAGCGTCTCCGTTTCGGCCCCAGCTTCGAGTTTGCGCAAGGCAACGAGGTTGATGGTGACATTGCGATCGATGCCGCCTTTGGCGATGATACCGCCGGGATCGTTTACGCTTGGCACATGCACGAAGCCGGCCTTGGCCATGGGGTTCTTTGGATCACCCTCGGCCTTTTCCAGCTCCTCCTTCTTGAAGCCGGCAATTTCGGCATAATCTTCCGGCATCAAGGGCGGAATGTAGGTGGCCGAGCGATGTAGTTGCGAGACGTCGTAAGCGCGGATGACGGAGTTGATCAGGCGCGGCACCTTCATGCCCTCACCACGGGAATCCCACACGCCGAAAACAAGAGAGGTGGGCGCGAGTTTTGCCATTTCCAGTGCATTGCCGCGCGCAAGTTCCTCGAAGGCATGGCTGACCTTTTCCGCCAGACTTTCTTCAGCGCCTTCCAGTGCGGCGCTGCGCACCAGCGCGTCGGCCACGCGGTGGCCCACCTCGAAGATGGAGATTTCCTTGTTGTTGCCGGCCTTGATGGTGATTTGCGGCACGAGATCGGCGTAAGGCGAATCCTTGAAAATCGGCTCCATGCGGTTGGCCTGAGAGCCCACGGAATCGATGAGGGCCACCTTGGTGCCGTCGGCCAGGGTGTCGATGTTATAACCGATGTTGGCATAGGTGGGCGGAAAGATGACGGCATCTTCTCCTTCCACCGACTCCAGCCGGATGCGGCGGGTGAGCGCCACCGGGGCATCGGGGCCGGTGCTGAGCATTCTGTTGGCAAGTTCGTCAAGCGTGCTCATAGTGTTGTCTCCTCGTAAACATGGGTAATGGCGCGGGCCTGTCCGGCCTGTCCGGGCCAGTTGAGCTGCATCTGGAAAATCCGCATGGGAAAGGGCAGTTCAGCACAGCCCAGCGCGGCGCGCAGGAACATGGGCGGATGAAGCACCGTTTCGCCATTCGGCAGGTCTGGCAGGCCCAGCGCGGCATAGCGATAGTGCAGTTTGTCATGCAGGCGCTGCGGGCGGGCATGCGTGAGCCCGATGGCGGCCAGCACCTCCACCAGCGGATAGCCAACGGTGGTGATGTGATTGTGTTCGTTGAGGGAAAAGCCGGTATCCAGCGGAATGTAATCGCGCCGCCAGTCCAGCCGGAAGCTGCTGCTTTGGGGGACGGCGAAATCAAGGAGCTCGCCTTTCACTCGCTGCGGTTCGGCCTGCATCAAGGCAATGGCATCACGCAATAGAGCTGCGCCGGGATAGCCGCCCGAACCGGCCCAGAACTTGGCGTTATCACGGCCGGTATGTTCCTCCCCGTCCATCCAGTAATCGAGAATGATCGTGTGCGATTCCGTAAAGAGGCGTGCAGGCAACGTGGCTGGACTTTTGGGATCGGGCGCAGGGAGGGGCGCAGTATTTGGCAGTGTTGCCGTAGGTACATCCCATTTCTCGGTGCGATTTTTTGAGTTAACAGGACTGAGCGCGTCCACCTGTGCGGTGAGCAGAAAATCGATGACCGTATGCAATGGGTCATCTGCGCCGGCGGTGCGGAGGATGAAGGCAGGGGCGCTTTCATCGCGCCAGTCAAAGGCGCCGGTGGCGTCGCCCAGAAGAATGTCGGCGGCTTCCATGAGCCCAAGGCAGGCGAAGACCTGGCCGGGGTTGAACAGATCCACGGGAATGCGCGCTTCAGCCATGGCTTGCCTCCTTCGTTTCGGGAGCATTGGAGGCGTCGAGACAGGCGGAGGCACGCTGATCCGCTGCGCGCAGCAGGGTTTCCAGCCAGGCAAGCCCCCAGGGGCCGAAACGCTTCTGCAGCATGGCGAAGCGCAGGGCGATGGCCTGCACGTGCGGCTTGACGGCGGAAGGGGGCAGGGTGTTGTCGATGTCCGGCATGAGCGGGCGGGCGAAGCCATGATGCGCCGCCACGAGATGCAGGATAAGGTTGCGCTCTTCTTCCGTATGTTTGTTCAATTGTTCCCGAAGTTCGCTGGCGAGCTCGTTATGAACGCCTGAAGTGAAGCGCTTGATATTTTCCGGCAGGGTGACGTCCAGAATGGAGGCAAATTCGTGCCGGAAACCGGCGAGCATACGCGTATTGCCGCCAGTGCTTTTGGCCAGGGGATCCTCCAGATTGCCATTCATGGCCTTCTGCCAAATGCGATGCGCCTTGCCGAGGTCATGCAGGCGGGCTGAGAGGATGAGCGCCTCGCGCATGTTGTCCGGCAGGTTCAGCTTGTCGGCCAGCTCCTCTGCCTTTTGCGCGACGTCGTTCAGATGATCGCGCAACTTCTGTTTCATGCGGGTGATGGCCGGATCGCCCAGCAGCGGCGCTTCGCCACCGCCGCGCCAGACCTCGACGATGATCTTCTCGCCGCCTTCTTCCTCATCGGAATCAGGCTTGGGATTGAAACGATAATCGATGCGCCAGTCATTGCCCGACACTTTGTCGACACTTTCCTTGCGCACGCGAAAGCCCACCGCCTGTTGCCATGTTTCTTCTTCAATCGTATCGAGCGCCTTGACGGGGTTGGCCGCATTCGATGCTAGCAAGCCACTTTCACTCAGTCCGCCCAGCGCCGCCGGTGCCACCACCCTTCTGAAGGCGATCAGCTCTTTCAGGTCAGCGGGCTTCATGGCCTTCAGCTCTTCCATGGACAGGTATTTCTCCAGCTCATTCCGGCGGTTGAGCAGAAGGATTCCCAGTCCTTCACCACTCCATTTTTTCGCTCGCGTAACGAGCATTTTGGCAATGGAGTCAACATCTGTTTCCAGCACTTCCAGCAGGTGCGGTCGGGCGCTGGCGAAGAAGGCGTTGACCTCCTTTTCTTTTGGCGCGTCTCCCTCCGGCCAGGGCAGGAATGCGCGCCAGAGGATTTCTGCCTGTGGCTGATCATCCTCCACCCAGCCGCGCAGCCAGGGCTGGATGTCCGGCCGGCCGGGGTGTTCCGTGATGTTGGTGAGCGCCCAGGATTCCACCACGGCAAGGGGGAACGGCGGATGCAGCGGCTCGGGCGTGCTGGCCTGTCTGACCAGTTCCCGCTCTTGCGTGGCAAAGTCGCGCAGGGCTTGGGGCGAGGCATCGCCGTTCAGCTTGCGCAAGGCTTCCAGCGCGGCGGGCAGCTGTTCGGCATGGCGGGCCTTTTTCGGCAAGGGATCGGGATGCAAGACGATGATGCGAGTATCGTCCTGTTCACCGCGGCGGTTGACGCGGCCGAAGCGCTGGATCATGCGCTCCAGCGGCACGAGGTCGCAAATGAGGTCATCGGCATCCAGATCCACGCCCACTTCCGCCGCCGAGGTGGCGATGAGAATGGCGGGCTTTTCAGGTTCCGGCGCTTCCTTTCCGGCGATGAAGCCGAGGTCTTTGAGGTTCGCTGCTGCTTTGGTGCGTTCGAACACGCGGCGGGCGCCGGTGAAGAGTTCAAGTCTGTCTTTTTCCAGCAGCTTGCTTTTCCTGACCCACTCTTTATGCAGCTCGTCGTGGAGCTTTTCCGCCACCTTGCGCTTGTCGCAGTAGATGAGCAGGTGGCGGGGTTTCAGGCCCCCGTCCTCGTTTTCCAGCAGCTCCTGCGCGGCCTGCATCAGTGCTTCGGCCAGCGCGTCGTCTTCCTTTTTGCCCGGCTCGAAGGCGCGCAACTCCAGCGCCTTGCGCGCCTGAAGGCGTTGCTGCGTGATGGCGTCAGTGCGTGTCTCGCTTGTGAGCGTGAAAATGGTTTTCCTGTCGCTCGGGCCTCCATCACGTTGTGTGGCCGAAAGGGGCAGAACACGCAAAGGCCTGATGACGGTGGTTTCTGGCCAGAGCGTGCCTGTGTGCCATGGGCTGGCAGAGCCTTTCTGTTCCGGATCGATGGCTTCCAGCAGCCGCTGAAAGGCCGGTACGAGATGGGCCTCATCGAGCAGCACCAGCGTATCCACGCCCAGCAGCCCGGCGTGATAGGGGCGCATGCGGCGGCTGACGCCATAGCCGGAGAACAGCAGGCGCGAGCCGATCATGTCCACGGTGCCGACGATAATGGCGGGACGGGCCGGATCAGCCAGCCATTCCCGGTTATCCGCCAGCTGGCCACGCAGGGTGGAGACGGGCAACTTTTCGCCCTCCACCAGCCCGAAGGCATCGCGCATCCAGGCGAGCTCGGGCGCCGTGGCCAGGTTTTCCCGCAGCTTTTCCGCTTCCGTGGTGGCCTGATCCACCACGGCGCGGCGATCCACCACATAGATGAGCCGCCGCGGCAGTTTCGGTGTGCCTGTTTCATGGATCTGGGCCGCCAGCGCCAAAAGCCACAGGGCCATGACCGCCGTCTTGCCCAGGCCGGTGGGAATATCCACCGCATCGGGCAGGGCGCCTTTCAGCAGCCAGTCATTGAGCAGCGCCCATTGCCAGGCTAGTGGCTCCCACTGTGGTTTGCTCTTAGGCGGCGTGATCAGCGCGCCGAAAGATGTTCTCAAGTCCGGGCCGTTCATGCCACCCATCCCCCTTTTGTTCTCATCATGTTTCCAACATGACGATACGTCAACTGCGCTGGTAATTTTTCCACAGCTTTTGCACCAGTCACGTGTCTTCCTGGGGAAAGAAGGGGATTATTTTTGCAGAAGTTTCTAGCCACTCTTGGGATGAGCGGTTACCCCCTCTTGGTGCATGTTTTTGATAATCCATTATAATCTTTCGCAAGGTGCGAATGTGCGGCTCATAAAATTGAGGATCGCTGTTTTCGAGGGAAAGAAGCTGACGCAAAAAGCGTTCTTCGTACATATTCTGACCTCCATATTTGGAGGCCACGACAAGCAGCTTGCTAGCGTGTGTTGCCTGCGCTAACATAAAAATGCATCCGGGAGGCTGCTTGTGCGGCCTCTAGTTACAACCCGTCACGGTGGCAGCCGTGACGGGTTTTTTATAAACCGTACAGCGGAGTCAGTCAATAATTTCAATTTTCCATGACAAAAATCCACTTAGGAAACGAGTTGACATAAACTTGAAAGCTCTCTATCTGATAGCAGTCTTTGGCAAAGATGCCTCATTGAAGACTAAGCGGATTATGGGTTATGGAACCATGCCCAATCCCCCTCCGCGGCGGGTAGTCGCGGCCTCATTGTGGTGCGTCGCCCGTAAAAGCGGGCGGCGCGCTCATTTGTAAGCCTCGACCGGGACTTTTCAGCAAGTGCAACGCGTGGTTTAATCGATTCCAGTTCAAATTCTTCCCGCTGGAAAAAGATCATGCCGCGCCGGGATTCGCAGTTGCGCCTGCCCCTGCCGGCTCCGCCGCGGGCGGAGGATCAGCCGCTCGTGCCGGTACGGATGGTGAACGAGTGGATCTATTGCCCGAGGCTTGCGTACCTCATGTGGGTGGAGGGCGAATGGGCGGAGACGGCCGATACGTCTGCCGGCAAGCGGGCGCATATGCGGGCGGATGCGGGCGGCGGCAGCCTGCCGGCAGCGGAAGAGGTGGATGAAGCGGGCACGGCCGCTGAAGAGGCTGCGCATGACGATTCCGATGCCGATTCCGAAAAGGATCTGGCGCGCAAGGTGCGGGCTGTGACCCTTTCCTCCGACCGGCTGGGGCTGATTGCCAAGATCGACATGGTGGAGGCGGACGGGAAATGCGCAATTCCGGTGGAGATCAAGAAAGGCAAGCGGCCGCATGTGGCCAAGGGCGCCTATCAGCCAGAAAGGGTGCAGGTGGCGCTTCAGGCCATGATCCTGGAGGACAATGGTTATGAGGTGCCGGAAGGCGTCATCTGGTTTGCCGGCTCGCGCGAGCGGGTGAAGGTGGTACTGGATGAAGAGCTGCGGGCGGAGGCGCTGCAGGCGGCGTCCGACCTGCGGCTGGCGGCCATGGCACGGCGACGGCCGCCGCCCCTGGAGAATTCGCCGAAATGCGTGCGTTGTGCGCTGGCGGGAATTTGCCTGCCGGATGAGGTGGGCTGGTTCAAGCGCCATGATCCGCCGCGGCCGTTCAATCCGGCGGCGGATGCGGCCATGCCCCTGCATGTGGTGACGCTGGGCAGTCGCATCGGCAAGAAGGGCGCGCGGCTTGTCATCACCCTGCCGGATGATGAGGAGAAGGTGGAGGTGCCGCTGGCCGCTGTTTCCGATGTGTCGGTCTATGGCCCGGTTCATATCAGCACGCCGGCGCTGACCGCGCTGTTTCGCGAGGATATCTCCGTTGCCTGGTTTTCCAGCGGCGGCTGGTTTCTGGGGCTGGCGACGGGAGAGGGGGCGCGGCCGGCATATGTGCGCGAGGCGCAATATCGGGCGTTGTTTGACGACAAGCGCAAGCTGCGGCTGGCGCGCGGGATCGTGGAGGCCAAGATCCGCAATCAGCGCACGATTCTGCGGCGTAACTGGCGGCGGGAACGGGGCACGGCGGAAAAGGAAGAGACCCTGCAGCGTCTGAAGCGGCTATACGAGCGGGCGCGGCATGCGCGTTCCATGCAGGAGCTTCTGGGGCTGGAGGGGGAGGCGGCGGCGCTTTATTTCCGGCATTTCGAGAAGATGCTGGCGCTGGAAGCGGCGGAGGGCTTTACCTTTTCCTTTGCCACGCGCAACCGGCGGCCGCCCACGGATCCGGTGAATGCGCTGCTCTCTTTCGGCTATGCCATTCTTGTGCGGCTGTTCACTTCTGCCTTGCTCAAGGTGGGCTTTGATGCCTGGAACGGGTTTTATCACACGGTGCGCCCGGGGCGGCCGGCGCTGGCGCTGGACATGATGGAGCCCTATCGGCCGGTTGTGGCGGATTCTGTGGTGCTCATGGCCATAAACAATTGCGAGGTGCGTCCCGGTGATTTCATATGGAACGGGCCGGCCTGTGCGCTGAAGACGCGGGGGAAGAAGGCCTTTCTGGCCGCCTTTGAGCGGCGGCTGGAGCAGGAAACCACGCATCCGGTCTTCGGCTATCAGGTGAGCATGCGGCGGCTGATTGATGTGCAGATGCGGCTGCTTTCGCGCTATCTCGATGGCGAGATCCGCGAATATCCGCATTATTGCCCGCGTTAGGAAAGGGGGGATGGCGCATGGCGCTGAATGAGCGGCTTTATGTCGTGGCCTATGATATTTCTGACAGGCGGCGCTGGCAGCGGGTTTTCAACATTATGAAAGGATATGGCGCCTGGTTGCAGCTTTCGGTGTTTCAATGCCGGCTGACGCCGCGAAGGCGGGTGGAGATGGCCATGAAACTGGAGCAGGCCATTCATCATGGAGACGATCATGTGCTGATTCTGGATCTGGGGCCGGCGGACAAGGTGGAGCTCAAGGTGGAGAGTCTGGGGAAAACCTTTCAGAAGCTGGAACGAAAACCGCATATCATTTAAATTGAAAAAGAAAGGAAAAACTGCCGCGTGCTTGGCGAGCGCTGGGATGCGCGAAGAAGAGCGCAGAGGGCTCGCAACGGCGGAAGCAGTTGATCCTTGACGGCTTTTTGAAATCGTGGTATGGAATAAAACATGAACACTATTCGGCTGCATATCTGGAGAGAGCGAGCGTTCGTTTTTTCTGAAAAAATGCCTGCGTTCGCAAGGGGGTGCAGCCGGGCTGATCCGCGGCTTTACTTGCCGCGGCCTCATTGAAGCT
>NZ_JQKX01000006.1 GCF_000746275.1 Thermopetrobacter sp. TC1 | reverse complement strand
GGGCGACTTAGCGCTGCGCTTGCGGCCCGACCCCCTCCCGGCGCTTCGCGCTAACCTCCCCCTATCAGGGGGAGGTTAGGATCATGCACTCTTTCTGCCTGCAGCCCGCTGCACTGGGACCAATTGAGCTTCTGACGACAAGTGTTTGTTTAATTCGTTGGAAAACCATGGGAAAACGTCATTTCCGGGCGCCGTTGTTCAGCCCGGGGACATAGCTGACAGGTGTTCGGGGACATGGTTGACACTATAGCCAGGCCAGTCCCGGAAAAAAGCATTTGGTCAGCTGGGAGTATCGTTGCAAAGGAGTGCATCTTCGCCCAGCGCCTCACGCGGCGGATAGAAAACGCCCAGGATACACTCCGGATTACGCACACAAATCTGGGTGTGCGTGCGCTCCTTGAAACCGGCGCCGGGATAGGCCCAGCCGCCCTCGGTGAAGATGCCCTTCACGGTGTCCACCGGTGTGCCATTGTCTTCCAATAATTGGCAAGTTTGATTTATGACCACACAGTCCAGGCGGCGGATGAGGCGATCACCATCCTTTTCATGTGCCCTGCTGTTTTCCGGCAGCGGCACGCCTCGTTCGGCATAATCGCCTTTCAGGGCAAGGTAGCCAAGCTTTACATGTTCAATGCCCGCCGAGGTGGTCAGGTCCAGACAATTGCCGAGATTGATGATCGCGCCCACAACGGCGGGAACAAATTCTTTCTGAAGCCGTGCCCTTTCCCTCGCCCATTCGCAGGCGCGACGCGGGTTTTCCAGCCAGAAATAAATGCCATGCCCCAGCCAGTCGTAACTGTTCTCGCTGCGGCGAAACAGCTCCCGGCGGCGAATCAGGCGCTCGGCCACACGCCTGTCACACCCGTGAAAGCCCAGAACGAAGCAGGCAGACAGGTTATGCATGCCGATGGAAGAGAATCACGTCTTCTTTTCCACATCGTCGAAAAAGTAGGGGTTGGGCGTGCCATCCTCGAAATAGACACCGATTTTCTTCAGCGCCTCGAAGGCCTCTTCCTTCGTCTTTGGTCGCTTGAGATAGTCCTCGACGATCTTTTTCATCCGGCGCCCTTCGGGCGTCGTCACCTTGATCTTTTCCAGTTCCTTCAGGAGCGGATTCATCGGCGCCATCCCATCAATCGCGGTTGCCAGCATCCTGGTCGCTGATCAGCTGACCAGCTAGAAACGCCATCTCGCCACGACTGCATGGATCATGACGTTTCCTTGCATGAAGGAACATAACACAACGTTTCCTTGATAGGCCAGAAAAGGTCATGCCTGTGTCTTCATGAAGTCATGTTTCAATCCATCACCGCCCGGCAGGGGCGGATAGCCCAGGGCGGCGCGTTTTTCGTTGATGGTGAGGAAATCGCTGTCACGCACCTGCTTCCAGCGGGCCTCGCGCTCCGGCGCATAGGCCTCCAGCGCGTCCACATCCGGCACAAGATCAAGCGTCTCCATGCCATAAGCCGGCGCCAGCCAGACGTTGAGATGCTCCGCCAGCCGCCGCGCCAGCGGCAACACGCTCATGCGCCAGAAGGCCCGGTTGGCCTCGGCGAAGTTGCTGTAGGTATTGTCGCCGGGAATGCCAAGCAGCATGGGCGGCACGCCAAAGGCCAGCGCAATCTCCCGCGCTGCTGCGTGGCGCAGCGCGATGTGTTCCATGTCCTTCGGGCTGTGCGCCAGCGGCATCCACTCAAGTCCCCCTTCCAGCACCAAGGGGCGCCCCGCGTTCTGCGCTCCGGCATAGGCCGTCTCCAGCTCATCCTTGAGCCGCGCCAGCTGCTCCGTGGTCAGCCCGCCGCCTTCGCCGCGATAGATGAGCGCGCCGGAGGGCCGCGCCGCATTGTCGAGAAGCGCCTTGCTCCAGGCCGCCGCCGCATTGTGAATGTCCACCGCGCGCGCACAGGCAGCAAAGGGCGATAGGCCCTCGATATCCGAAAAGGGCGAGAACAGCTTAAGATGCATCACCGGCGTAATCGGCTCATCGGGCCCCTGGCGCAGGGTGATGTGCCGCCCGTTCGCCTCATAGCGCCAGGCCGCGGGCCAGCCCGCCTCGTCGGTGATGATCTCCACCCGTTTCGGATCCAGAACATGCAGCGCCACCGGCGCACCATCCAGCAGGCTAGCCCGCAGAAAGCCATTGCCGGCGATCAGGGTGTGCGCAATCAGCGCCTCGATCAGCTCCCGCCCGGCCTGCAGCGCATTGGGCCGGTGCAGAAGCGCCAGCGCCTTCTCAGCCGCTGCGCGCTTCTCGCCGCTTCCTGCTGTGCTTTTCAGCGGCACAGCGGCCACCGCCCGCGCAATCATGGTCACACAGCGATAGGCCACGGGATTGCCGGCAAAACCCTCGCGCGCGAAGGCCTGGGCGTTGCCGGGCGACCATTCCGGCGCCAGCAGCGTATGCAGTTCAAAAAAGCCGCAGGAAAAACCGCGCCGCTCCGGCGCCTCGGCATGAAAGGCCGCCGTTTTTGCAAAAGCGCCAGGAGAGGCGGGCGCAAATCCCCGCATCCTTTTTTCTTGCGCGCGGGCAAAGGGCATCACCCGCTTGAAAGCCGCGCGCAAGCGGGAAAACATCGTTGGCATCGGATCACCTGAACGGAACTGTCGGATGAAGCGGTTCGTCAGAGGCGAAAAAAGAAGAGGCGCCGGATTTCTCCGACGCCGGCCCGGAGATGCGATCCCCGGGGAGGTCATATGCCTGTAGCGAGATTTAAGCTTGAAAATTCTTCCTGTCAATGGCTAATAAAGGTCGTCCACAATCATGCCTTGTAAAGATTGAAAAATGGTTTACCTAATGACCAGGAGCTAATGAGAGGAAAGTCCCTTGGAAAGAGTAATAACATATATAGATGGATTTAATTTGTATTATGGCTTGAGAGAAAAAAATTGGAAAAGATTTTATTGGCTTAATCCTGTATCATTGTCAGAGAAATTACTCAAGAGCAACCAGGTTCTGGTCGTATGTCGTTACTTTACTGCGAGAATAAAAAGTAGTGATCATGGTCACCAAGATGCTAATAAGCAGAAAGTTTATTTAGATGCGTTAAAAACATTAGATAATTTAGATTGTATATATGGAAAATATATGATTAATTATAGGAACTGCTTTAAATGTGGATGTAAGTGGGCAGAACCCAAAGAGAAGAAAACAGATGTTAATATTGCAACACAGATATTAATTGATGCTTTTAATGATAAATTTGACACCGCTATTATTGTTTCTGGTGATAGTGATTTATCTCCGCCGATAAAAGCTATAAGAAATTATTTTCCGGAAAAACGAATCATTGTCGCCTTTCCACCCAAACGCGTTTCTGTTGAATTGAAACAAGTGGCTAATGCTTATCTTTATATTGGCAAGGATAAACTTAAAAATTCACAATTACCTCAACAGATCAAATTATCGAATGGTCATATATTGAAAAAACCAGAAAGTTGGATATAAAGCTTCAATTTATCTTCGAAAAGGTTTTTCGCCCTCTTGAAGAAACAATTCGGCAGGTTTCAGAGCCTGATCAACAGACTTATTTCTTCCGACTCAGTCAAGTGATGGTATCTTTCTTCACTTCCTCCATGGAATCATAGCATTACCTAGCCTGTCCCAGGCATGAACCGGTATCCCGGCAATCCGGGGCCAAGGATGAGGCGTTTTTGGAAAACAACGGCATACGCCAACCGGCCAGACCCAGGCCGTATGAAAATAAAATGCCGGAACGGGATTGTATCCCGTTCCTTAAACATTTTGGCGGGGCTTTCAGCCCCGCCTGAGGATGAATGGCGGGGTAATATACCCCGCCAAAACGTTCCGGAAGGATATATAATATCCTTCCGGCGGAAAGCTTGAGCCCGGAAGAATCGTTCCTGACGGCCATCACCGCATGCGTAAACCGCCCCTGGATACCCGGGATAAGCACACTGCGCGACACAACGCTGCCATCTTACTCGTCACCCCGGCGAAAGCCGGGGTCTTAAGTTACAAAGCATGTGATTGTGGTCTGAGATACCGGCTTTCGCCGGTATGACGGTATAAGTGTCGTGTAGTATGCGGGACACGCCCGGGCATGACAAAAGAGTGCGTAAATTCAATGCCTTAACAACGATCTTCTACCTTGCTGCAAGGTAGGATTGACTGCATTTGTCCTTACTCTCCCCATTGCGCCACAGCCTTACCTTGCCTGCCCCGGGCTTGAACCGGGATCCCGGCAATCCAGGGGCGGCGGGCAGGAAGAGCGCACGATCCTCACCTCCCCCTGATAGGGGAGGGCGGCGCGAAGCGCCGGGTAGGGGACGAGCGGCACGCTCATGACCATGTTGCCTGCCCCTTACCGCCGGAAGGACATTGCACATCCTTGCCCGACGTTTTGGCGGACTTTTAAACCCTGCCAAACAGCCCGGAGCGGGATGCAATTCCATCAAGCCCGCACGTTGGGCCTGCGTGCTGCTTCACTCACCAAAACAGTCCGGACCCGGACAAGATCCCGTCCCAGCAAGGGGGTTCAGCCCCGCTTAAAGCGCGGATGGCGGGGGACCATATCCCACCAAAACGTTCCGGAACGGGATTGTATCCCGTTCCAGCAAGAAAATTCAGCACCACAGCAAAAAGATCACCCCTTGCGCTCCCCCGCAACGCACCATGATCATTGTTCCCATCACGCCCCGCGTTGTTCTCTTCCGCAGAGCGCATCGATAAACATCCATTCCTCTTGCCCCAGCCGCCCTTAAGCAGCTCGCCCACTCTTCCGAGTGTGCCAGGCCTCATAGCACGCAGCGGCACGGATGTCAAGAACAAAATTCAAACAAAACGAAAATAATTCATAAATATTTGAAAAATCAGATCTCTTTGTTGCCCCCTTCCGCCTTGTCGCCAAAACCCGCCTCTTCGCGGCTGGCAAGAAAGGCGAGGGCATCGGCCAGGATGCGTTCATGGTCGAAGGCCAGCGGCCGCGCCTGCGAAACCGGCAGCCACTGCGCCGCGGCCGCATCATCGGCCGCCTTTGGCTCAGGCGGCGGCCAGTCGAACAGCGCCAGCCACACCCCCGTCACCGTATGCCCGCGCGGATCGCGCCCGGGATTGGAATAGATGCCAAGCAGCGGCATCGCCTTGGGCGCGTGAATGCCCGTTTCCTCGAAAAGCTCGCGCCGCGCGGTGGTTTCAAGATCCTCACGATCCACGTCCAGAAACCCGCCCGGCAGCGCCAGATGCCCGGCAAAGGGCGGATTGGCCCGCTCAATCAGCAGAACATGCCATGCACCATCCTCATCGCGGCTGAGCGCGCAGACGTCGGCCGTCACCGCCGGCCGCGGCCAGTCATAGCAATAGGGCATGGCAATCCTCCCGGCAGAAGAAGCACGCAATCGCTTCAGCATCAGGTCGGATGATCATCCGGCCTCGCTGGCCTTCCTCCCCCTCTCTGCCCGCCATGCCAGAAACGCAAGCTTAATGCAACCAATAGCCGCTTCAAAGCGGGCGGAAAAACCCCCATGTCAGGAAGGGGAGCGAAACGGCGGCTGTCATGAACCATCAAGAGGTGTTCGCATGCTCTCCCGCCGTGCATTGATCGCCGCACTCGCCGCCATGGGCATCTCCCTGTTCGCCGCAACGGCCGTGCAGGCCTATGATGGCGAATATTTCGAGGTCTGCCGGCTCGATCCCTATGGCGACAACTATCTGTCCCTGCGCACCTGCCCCTCCACGCGCTGCCGCGAGATCTTCCGCATGGGGCCGGGCACGCAGGTCGTCAGCATCAACCCCGATCCCGTCCGCGGCTGGTGGGAGATCGAAATCCTCACCGGCCCAGGAGAGGGCATGCGGGGCTGGGCCTTCGGCCGCTACCTCTGCCGCTATTGAAAGGCAGATCAGCCGGATTCTGCTGCGGGTGACGAAAACAGGAGAGAATCAGGTTTTATCGCCGCGCTGCTGGCGCTGAAGCCGCTCTTTCAGCAGGCCGTCGATGATCCGGCAGGTACGCTCCAGATCGGCTATGGCCTCTTCCAGCTCAATGCGCTGCTGGCGCAGGGCCTGCAGCCGCTCGTGCATCTTGCGCGAGGCCACCTTCAGCTGCGTGATCTGCCCGTCCTTGATGTTGGCAAGATCAAGCATCTCCTTGATCTCGGCCAGCGTGAAGCCGACCTTCTTGCCCCGCAGGATCAGCTTCAGGCGCGATCTGTCCTTGTGGCTGAAAATGCGCGTCCATCCGCGGCGTGAGGGATGCAGAAGGCCCTTCTGTTCATAAAAGCGCAGCGCCCGCGGGGTAACGCCGAATTCGCGGCACAGCTGGGTGATGGTGTAGGTGCGTTCACGCGGGTTTTCGCCCGTGCCTTTGCCGTGCGTGCCGGCTGCGGCAGGGGCGTTTCCCGCGCTGTTCTGGTTTTCGTTCATCTGTCCGCTCCCGTGTCCCGGATGCCGGTGAAAACCGGGCATCCCTCGCCCTCGTAAGTGTGGTAATAATTTCTAACCACTTTTTGTGATTTGGCAAGCCAACCAGCGCCTATGGCGTGCGTGCGATGCGCCGTCAATTAATCATCCGTCTACGGACTTTTTGCATCCAACCTTTTGATCTTCTCGTCAAGATGACGTTGGTGCCGGTTTAACGCACGCCGGGCGCCCCTTCCGTCGCTGTAGGCCAGGCGGATATCCTGAAATGTGCGCACACGGGAGTTGCAGAATCCGCATATCTCATTGTCCGCAAGACGCAGAACATGGAAAAACCCTCTTTTCCGGCGAGGTTTCAACTCCGCCAGAGGATTGGATGGCGGGGTAACATACCCCGCCTGAACGTTCCGAAACGGGATGCAATCCCGTTCCGGCAGGTATTTGGCAGGGGAAATGCATGGTCCTCACCTCCCCCTGATAGGGGGAGGTCGGCGCGAAGCGCCGGGTGGGGGTCGGGCCGTACGCGCATGCGTGGATGGCTCAAGATACTGGCTGATCTAAGGCATGATGCTGCGGGTGTCGTGAAGCGGGGAAAATCACCCCATTAAGGGAATGTTTACCGCTTTCGTTAACCTTATGGGCGAACCAGTCCATGCCCGCCGTGTGCCCGCCCCGGGCCAGGCAGGGCGGAAATACTCGTAAGGGATCGCAAGGTATGAAGGCGGCAGGATCCTGGAACATCGACGATATCGACGGCAAGGCCCGCGAGGCGGCGCGGCGCGCGGCCGAAGAGCGCGGCATGAGCCTTGGTGAATGGCTCAACGAGATGATCATGCGCGAGGCCCGCGCCATGGCGGCCAATCCGGATGAAAAGGCGCCGGCCTCTCCTGCGCGCGCTGATGAAAAGGCCGAATTCCCTGCGCCTGCGCAGGACGATGCCGTTGGTGACCTTGCCCGTCGCATTGATGATCTCGCCAATCGTCTGGAACAGCTCTCCCGTTCCGAGCAGATGACTGCCGCCGGCCGCTTCATGAACGATGCCGATCCCAAGATTCTCGCCGGCATCGTCGCCCGTATCGAGGAGAACGAGGAGCGCACCGCCCGCACGCTGGAAGAGATCGGCGCCCGCATCGAGGAGCTTGCCGGCAGCATCACCCGGCTGCGCGAGGAGGGCGGCCGCCCGGATGGTCATGAGCTCGAGGCCGCCCTGCGCAATGTCATGGAGCACATCGAGCTCTATGAACAGCGCAATGCCCGCGTGCTCGACGAGCTGCGCCAGCGGCTGGACGATGTCGGCGCCCGCGCCGCCGAGGCCCTGCGTCTGGCCGCCGAGGGCAGCAAGCGCGAGGATCTCCGCGTCATCGAGGAACGCCTGCAGGCGCTCGCCACCCGCATGGAGAAACTGCGCGGCGAGACCCTCTCCGAGGCCCGCGGCATGGTGGAAAGCAGCATCTCCGGCCTCGGCGAACAGCTTCAGGCCGTGCATGCCGCCTCCCGCGAGCTGCCCGAGCGCGTGGAAAAACTGGTCACCGATGTCGCCGGCCGCCGCTTCAACGAGGTGGAGCGCCATATCGAGGACATGGTCGGCCGTCTGCGCGCCAAGCTGGAGGAGATGGCCTCCGGTGTGCTTGATGTGGAGCGCATCGGCGCGCAGGTGGAGCGCATCAACAAGCGCCTCGATGAGCTGGCCGAGGAGGCCGTCAGGCAGGCTGAGGTCGAGGCCCTGCGCGAGACGCTGGAGAAGCTCTCCCTGAAGGTGGAGGACAAGGCCGACCGCGAGGAGGTCAGGGCCCTTGCCGAGCGCCTGGAGGAGATGACCGCCATCCTCAAGGAGGAGCGCCGCGTTCTCGCCGAGGATCCGGAATTCGCCGAGCTCTCCCGGCGCATCGATGCTCTGGAGCAGGCGCTTTCCGAGCTGTCGGGCCGGCAGGCCCGCCCGGAGGACATCGCCCGCGTCGAGCAGCTGGTGCAGGGGCTGGAGGAGCGCCTCACCGGTGCGGAACAGCAGCTCTCCTACCTGCCGCAGCTGGAAAGCTCCGTGGCCCGGCTCTTTCAGTCGCTTGAGGCCACCACCGAGGAAACCCGCCGCATCGTCGAGGAAACCGCCCATGAGATCCTCGCCGAACGTGAGGAGAATGCGGGCGCGAAGAGCGACGTCAGCGCCGAGGAGATTGCTGCCCTGCGCGAGGGGCTGGATGCGGTGCGCGCCGCCGCCGAGGAGGCCGATACCCGCACCCAGGAAACCCTCAAGGCCGTTCACGAAACCCTGGAGCGCATCGTCGATCGCATCGCCGAGCTTGAGGAAAGCCAGGAGCGCCTCACCGAGCGCACCCTCGATCTCGTGGAGAAGCATGCCGAGGGCATGGCCGCCACGGCCGCCGGCGCGGGCGCTGCCGCCGGTGCAGCTGCCATGGCGGGCATGGGCGCGGCCGGCTTTGCCATGAGCGCCGATCCCGCGCAAGCCTCCGTTGATCCCGCCATGACCGGGCTGGAGGGCATGCTCCCCCAGGCCATGGATCCGGCCATGACCATGCCCGGCATGGAGGGGGGAGCCAGCGGCATGCCTGGCATGGAAAACGCCGCCGCCGGCATGCCCGGCATGGACGGCTCCGCGCCGATGCCGCAGGCCGGGGAGGGTAGCGAATCCGGCCCACAGGAGCCGCAGGGCATGCAGGGCATGGATCCGGCCGCGGCCGCCACGCAGGCGCCCGAGATGGCCCCGTCCGGCGATGCCGCCGCCATGCCGCAGTTCGATCCGGCCGAGATCCTCGCCGCTGCCCGTTCCGTGGATGGCGATGCCAGTGCCCAGGCCCCGCAGGGGGCGGAGCAGGGCATGCCCGGCATGCAGGCGCCGGGTTTCACCGCCCCGGGTGCGGAAAACATGGGCGCGCCGCAGATGAGCAATCCTTTTGGCGAATCCGCCGAGGCAAGCGGCCTGGACAAGGATTTCATCGCCGCCGCCCGCCGCGCTGCTCAGGCCGCGGCCGAACAGGGCGGTGGCGCCCAGCAGCATGCCTCTGGGGAAACGGGCTCGCTTCTTGACCGCTTCCGCCGTCGTCATGCCCGCGGCGGACAGGCCGAACCCCATATCGGCGCACCCGCCGCCACCGCCGATGAGACGGCCGACGCTGCGGCCACCGAGGCCGCGGATGATACCCAAAGCACGTCTGCCCTCTCCGGCCTCATGGATCGTTTGAAGGGCCTCACCGGCAAGAGCGCGGGCAAGGACGGCGCACAGAAATCCGCAAACCCGGGCAAGGCGGGAGAGGAAGGCGGCTCGCGCCGCGGCCTGCTCATTGCCGCCGCCGCCCTGCTGGTTGCAGTGCTCGGCTGGGCCTATACCCAGACCGGCGGTGGCGACAAGGCCGTCATGGCCCCTGCCGAGCCGGTGGTGGAAAAGGCCCCGGCGGAAAATGGCAAGGGCGCCAAGGTCAAGCCCGGCAAGGAGACCAAGGCCGGCGCCAAGGCCAAGGCGAAGGCCAAGAGCAAGGTCAAGGCCAAGGCCGGCAGCAAGGCACGAAAACACAAGCAGCGCTCCGATCTGCTTGCGCCTGAGAAAGACACCCCCACGCGTCTTGCAGAAACAGGCGCGGCCGATGCCCTGCAGACCGCCTCCATCACCCGCGGTGATGATCCGGCCCGCATGGCTGCCGTCACCGCAACCTCCACCGCGGCCGCCACGCGCGCCGCTTTGGCCGAACAGGCGGCCACCGCTGCCGCATCCGAAGAGCCGCTGCCGCTGTCGCTGGGCACGCCCGCCCTGCGCATCGCCGCGCAGAAAGGCGATGCCCGCGCCATGTATCTCGTCGGCATTCATTACATGACCGGCAAGGAGGTGACCAAGGATCCCGCCAGGGCCGCGGTCTGGTTCCGCAAGGCGGCGGAAAAGGGCCTTGTGCCCGCGCAATATCGCCTCGGTCTCCTCTATGAGCGCGGCATCGGCGTGGCCAAGGATCTTCAGAAGGCCCGGCAGTGGTATGAGCGCGCCGCAAAGGCCGGTAACGTCAAGGCCATGCACAATCTGGCCGTTCTCCTCGCCAGCAGCGGCGAGAAGGCCGATTACGCACAGGCCGCAGAGTGGTTCCGTGCCGCTGCCGAGCATGGCCTGCGCGACAGCCAGTATAACCTTGCCGTGCTCCATCAGCGCGGCCTTGGCGTGAAGGCTGACAATGGACAGGCCTATTACTGGTATGGCGTCGCTGCCCGCACCGGCGATGCCGATGCCGCCCAGCGCAAGGAGGCCCTGGCCCCCTATCTCGATGCCAAAACGCGCACCGATCTGGATAAGCGCAGCGCCGCCTTTGCGCCCAGACGCGCCAGGATGGCGGCCAACATCGCCGTCTTCGATCCCGCCTGGCGCAAGGGCGATGCGGCGCAGGCCGCCAAGGCCGGCGGGGAGAAGGTGGAAAAGGCCGCCCTTACCGCCGATGTGGCAGACAAGGTTCTCAAGGATCAGAAGAGCATCCGTCGCATTCAGGAGCTCTTGAGCAAGCTCGGCTTCGATCCCGGCCCGGCCGATGGCGTCATGGGCGTGCGCACCTCCAACGCCATTCGCCTCTTCCAGCTGCAAACCGGCATGCGCGTCAACGGACAGCCCACCCGCGCCGTGCTCCAGCGACTGGAAGAGCGCTTCCGCAACGCCCCCAACGCCGCCTGACCGGTTACACGGCAAAGGCCTCCATCACGCAGCAAGAACAAGGGGATGCCACCGCAGGCATCCCCTTTGTATTTTGTATTAAGTGTGTATGACCTTCCCACCGCCGGAAGGATATTTCATATCCTCACCCAACCTTTCGGCAGGGCAGGGGCCTGCATCGCATGGCAACCCTTGCCGGATCATGACGCGGCGATCAGCACGCCACCCATGAGGGCCACAACCGGTGCCAGAAAGGTGCAGGCGCTGCGCAGCGCGCGACAGGCCGGGTGCACCGGCCCATGAACGCTGGCGGCGGCGAGCAGAGCCAGCGTGAGCACGATCAGCCCGGCCAGCAGGGGCAGCGCCAAGGACAGCGGCGCACCCAGCGCCATCAGGACGGCCAGCGGTATATTCCGTTTCCAGATCCCGCCCGTTATGCAGGACAGCGCAAGCCCCATGGCCAGCGCCCCGGCCCAGACCATGATGATAAGAACCGCAAGGCGCGCAACCATCCCCGGCCCCAGGGCAAAAAGGCCAAGGCCGATCCATCCCGGCATGGCCAGCGCAAGCCCCTCCGCCCAGGCGCCAGGGAAGGCCTTTTCGCCTAGCGCCGCCGCTCTGTGGGCCTTATCTGCCGCTTTTCCGTGCATCATGACGAAAGGCTATCACGCTTGATACGCGAGCGCCAAAGCCGCGCCGGGCGCTGATGCGCACAAGGCCCTTTTCCGCAGCATGAAGCCGGGGGCCTATTGATCTGGCCCCGCAGGCAAAGTGTGCTAAAAGACTTTAGGAGCCTAACCGATGATTCATCGGGCCGCCCCGCGTCCCCGCCCAAGCACCTCGGTTTGGCATAATATCGGGTGGTTGGGTGGGGGCGCGGGGCGGTGGGTGGTATGAAAATTCGGCGAAAGGCGAATTTTCGTTTGAACCCTTAGAGATCCCAAATCGCATATTTAATGAGGCGACATCCTTCCGCCATGTATGAGAAGGTCACCCGCGGCATCCGAGTGAGCGTCAGGCCGGAATTCCGGCCCGATCAGTCCGACCCGGAGCGGAACTATTTCGTCTGGGCCTATCACGTGCGCATCTACAACGGCAGCCGCCACACCGTGCAGCTCATGACCCGTCACTGGCGCATCGTCGATGCCCGCGGCCATGTTCAGGAGGTGCGCGGCGCCGGCGTTGTCGGCGAACAGCCGGTTCTGCGCCCCGGCGAGAGTTTTGAATACACCTCCGGCACGCCCTTGCAGACCGAAAGCGGCTTCATGGCCGGCAGCTATCAGATGCAGGCGGAGGACGGCAGCCTCTTCGAGGTCGCCATTCCCGCCTTCGCGCTGGACGTGCCCGACACCTCCCGCCCGCTGCACTAGGGTGTATCCGGCTTTCGGAGATAGGCTTGCGACACCAAGTCTGACCGAGCCGCAAGCCTTCAAGATAACGATACTCTATCGTCAGACCGGCGTAAGCCGGTATCTCGGGCCATTGACTCATGCACCTGCGGCCCGACCCCCTCCCGCCGCTGTCGCGGCGACCTCCCCCTATCAGGGGGAGGAGAGGAGCATGCACCCTTCCTGCCTGCCGCTTGCTGCATTGAGCCGCCCGGTCTCAGGCAAAATTTTTGCGGCACCAAGCTTGACCGAGCCGCACGGCTACACGATGTCCCCCCTCTGTCGTCATACCGGCGAAAGCCGGTATCTCGGGCCATTGACTCATGCACCTGCGGCCCGCCCCCCTCCCGCCGCTGTCGCGGCGACCTCCCCCTATCAGGGGGAGGAGGGGAGCATGCACCCTTCCTGCCTGCCGCTTGCTGCATTGAGCCGCCCGGTCTCAGGCAAAATTTTTGCGGCACCAAGCCTGACCGAGCCGCACGGCTACATGATGCACCCCCCTCTGTCGTCATACCGGCGAAAGCCTATTGGTGTCCGAGGAAATTCAGGACACATGATGTTGCTGCCAAATCGATCAAGGAAAAAAGACTTTCCAAAAGTTGCACACTACACGAAACAACGTCGCCATCTTTCTCGTCACCCCGGCGAAAGCCGGGGTCTCGTGCCACAAACGCATGAGTAACTGGCCTGAGATACCGGCTTTCGCCGGTATGACGGTATAAATGTCATGTAGTGTGCATAAGTTGGAGTAAATTGTTCAACTCATTGATAAACAAGGAAAAACGTCATTGCCGGACTTGCCTGTCCCGGGCTTGAACCGGGATCCCGGCAATCCAGGGCCACAAATGAGGCGGTTATGCAGAACGACGGCGCCCGCCAGCAGGCCTGATGGGGCCGTATGGAAAGAAAAAGCCGGAACGGAATACAATCCCGTTCCGGCATGCATGAATGAAGGATCACGAGCTTGCGCTCACTTGGGCAGCTTGTCGTCCACGCCCTCCACATACCAGTTCATGCCGAGCAGGTCCTTGTCGGAGAGCACTTCGCCTTCCTTCACCCGCAGCTTGCCCTGCTGGTCGCGGATGGGGCCGTGGAAGGGGTGCAGCTTGCCGGAGCGAATGGCCTCTTCCGTTTCCATGGCCATCTTCTTCACGTCATCCGGCATGTTGGTATAGGGCGCCATTTTCACCATGCCGGCGGCCAGCCCGCCCCAGGTGTCGGTGCTCTTCCACGTGCCTTCGAGCACGGCCTTGGCGCGGCTGATGTAATAGGGCGCCCAGTTGTCGATGATGGCGGTCAGCTGCGCATGCGGGCCGAACTTGATCATGTCCGAGGCCTGCCCAAAGGCATAAACGCCCTTTTCCTCCGCCACCTGCATTGGCGCGGCCGAATCCGTATGCTGGGTGATGATGTCCGCCCCCTGCGAGATGAGCACCTTGGCCGCATCGGATTCCTTGCCCGGATCGTACCAGGTGTTCACCCAGATCACCTTGATGCGGAAGTCCGGATTGACCGAGCGTGCCCCCAGCAGGAAGGAATTGATGCCGCGGATCACCTCCGGAATGGGGAAGGAGGCGATATAGCCGGCCAGCCCCTTCTTCGACATCTTGCCGGCGATGCGGCCGATGATGTAGCGGCCCTCGTAGAAGCGGGAGGAATAGGTGGAGACGTTCTTCGCCCGCTTGTACCCGGTGGCGTGCTCGAAGAACACGTCCGGGTGGCGCCTGGCCACCTTCAGCACCGTGTCCATGTAGCCGAAGGAGGTGGCGAAGATCAGCTTGTGGCCGGAGCGCACCAGCCGCTCAAGCGCCCGCTCCGCGTCCGCGCCTTCCGGGATCTTTTCCAGATAGCTGGTCTTCACCTTGTCCCCGAGGGCCTTCTCGATCGCCTGCCGGCCCTGATCGTGCTGATAGCTCCAGCCATGATCGCCCACCGGGCCGACATAGATGAAGCCTACCTTCAGCGGCTCCGCCGCGAAGACGCGGGAGGACAGGCCAAGGCCCGTGCCCGCCGCCAGACCGGCCGCGGCCGCCAGTTTCAGTGTCTCTCTGCGATTGATGCTCATCGTGCGTGCACTCCCCGTTTGCTTCCGAGTAAACCTGTGATTGTCAAAGACGTTTGGCTCGATGCCGCGTGTGCGTCGTCTCCCTGCTCCCTTGTTCATCTTCCCCTAACGCTCGGGCACGAAAGGCTTGCCCAGGCTGGCCGGGGTGTTGGTCAGGGTCAGCACCCGGTTGCGCGAGATGATCACCAGGGCCACCACCGTTGCCAGATAGGGCAGGGCGCTCAACAGCTGCGAGGGCAGGCCGATGCCCGCTGCCTGCAGATGCAGCCCCAGGATCCACACCGTGCCGAACAGATAGGCGCCGGCCAGCACCCGCCATGGCCGCCAGGTGGCGAAGACCACGAGCGCCAGGGCGATCCAGCCGCGTCCTGCCGTCATGTTCTCCACCCATTGCGGCGTATAGGCAAGCGAAAGATGCGCACCGGCCAGCCCCGCCAGCGCGCCGCCGAAGAGAATGGCGAAAACCCGGATGCGCACAACCGGATGGCCGAGGGCATGGGCGGCGTCATGATTCACCCCCACCGCCCGCAGCATCAGCCCGGCGCGGGTGCGGAACAGAAACCAGGAGACCAGCGCCGTGAAGACGAAGGAGGCATAGACCAGCACGTCATGCGAAAACAGCACCGGCCCGAGAAAGGGCAGGGCGGAGAGGACAGGAATATTCAGCGCCGGCAGCCGCACCCCCGGCTGGCCCACATAAGCTTCGCCAATGAGCCCAGCCACGCCAAGGCCAAACAGCGCCAGCGCCAGCCCGGTGGCCACCTGATTGGCGGCCAGCTTCTGCGTGAGCGCGGCGAAGGGTGTGGAAATCAACGCTCCGGCCAGCGCCCCGGCCAGCACGCCCAGCCAGGGGTTGCCGCTGATGTGCGCCACCACGAAGGCACACACCGCGCCGGTGGCCATCATGCCCTCTACGCCGAGATTGAGCACGCCCGCGCGCTCCACCACCAGCTCGCCCACCGCCGCCAGCAGCAGCGGCGTGGCCGCCGGGATGACCGTGACGAGAAAGGCTTCCAGCCCGTTCATGATTTCGCCTCCCGCCGCTGAAGGCGCAAGCGGTAGTGAACCAGCACGTCCGCCGCCAGCACGAAGAAGAGCAGCATGCCCTGAAACGCCTGCGTCACCTTCGCCGAAAGCCCCAGGGCCAGCTGCGCCGCCTCACCGCCAAGATAGGTGAGCGCCAGCAGAAGCGCCGCAAACAGCGCGCCCACCGGCGAAAGCCGCCCGAGAAAGGCAACGATGATGGCCGTGAACCCGTATCCCGGCGAGATGGACGGCTGCAGCTGCCCGATGCTGCCCGAAACCTCACAAATCCCGGCAAGCCCCGCCAGCGCCCCGGAGATGAGAAAGCTGATCCAGCAGGCCTGCGCCATGGAAAAGCCGCCGAACAGCCCGGCCCGCGGCGCGCTGCCCATGACCTTTAAGGCAAAGCCCATGCGCGCCCGTCGCAGAAGCAGCCACAGGCCCGCCACCGCCAGCAGGGCCAGCAGCGCGCCCAGGTGCACCCGGCCGCTGATCGCGGGCAGCACGTGCCAGTCCGTAAAGGAGACGGACTTGGGAAAGTTGAATCCCATGGGATCGCGCCATGGCCCGCGCACCAGCCAGTCGAGAAACAGCTGCGCCACATAGACCAGCATCAGCGAGGAGAGGATCTCGTTGACATTGAAGCGCACCTTCAGGAAGGCAGGGATCGCCGCCCAGGCCGCCCCGCCCGCCAGCCCCAGCGCCAGCATCACGAAGAGCGCCAGCGGATCGTTCCATTCCGGCAGCAGGATGGGAATGGCCGATCCGGCAATCGCGCCCATGACCAGCTGCCCCTCCGCGCCGATGTTCCAGACATTGGCGCGATAAGCCAGCGCCAGCCCCGCGCCGATGAGCGCCAGCGGCGTGGCCTTCACCGCCAGCTCTTCCAGCGACCAGGCGGAGGTGAGCGGCTCGATGAAATAGGTCCACATCGCCAGCAGCGGGTCCCGCCCCAGCAGGGCAAACAGGACCGCCCCGGTCAGCCCGGCGGCGGCGATGGCCACCACCGGCGCCAGAAAGGCCCACAGGCGCGAGGGCTCCGCTCTCTTTTCCAGAACGATCATGGCCGCGCCTCCGCCGCATGCGTTCCGTTGTCTGCCCGCCCGTGGCGTTTTTCATGCGCGCCGGCCATGAGCAGGCCGATGGCCTCGCGGTCCAGCTCCGCCGCCGGCCGCGCCGGGGAGAGCTCGCCGCGGGAGATGACCGCGATGCGATCAGCAATCTCGAAAATCTCGTCGAGATCCTGCGAGATGACCAGCACCGCCGCCCCGGCGCGCGCCAGATCCACCAGCCGCTGACGGATGATGGCGGCCGCGCCGGCATCCACGCCCCAGGTCGGCTGATTGACCACGAAGACGCGCGGCTGCCTGTCCAGCTCGCGCCCCATGATGAACTTCTGCAGATTGCCGCCGGAAAGCGCCCGCGCCGGTTTCTCCGGCGCCGCGCCGCGCACGTCGTGTTCGCCGATGATGCGCGCGCAGATGCGCCGCGCTGCGTCCATGTTGATCAGGCCGTGGCGCACCAGGCGCTCCTGCGTCTTCTCCGAGGCGGCATGGCGCGTGAGCACCACGTTGTCGGTCAGGCTCATCTCCGGCACGCAGGCATGGCCCAGCCGCTCCTCCGGCACGAAGGCCGCGCCCGCCCGCCGCCGGGCATTGATGCCGCAAAGGGAGACATCGCGCCCCTCGATGTGGATCACCCCATGCCCCTGCGCCAGCCGCTCGCCGCTCAAGGCCCGGAACAGCTCGCGCTGACCATTGCCGGCCACCCCGGCGATGGCCACCACCTCGCCGGCGCGCACATCCAGCGACACGCCATAGAGCGCCACGCCAAAGGGCCCGTCGGCAGGGAGCGTGAGATCGCGCACATGCAAAAGCGGCGGCCCCGGCTCTTCCGGGGGCGGCGCTGCCTTCACCGCGTGAATGTCCTCGCCCACCATCAGCCGCGCCAGCGATGCCGCGGTCTCCCGTCGCGGATCGGCCACCTCCGCCACCACCCGCCCATGCCGCAGCACCGTGGCGGCATCGCAGATCTCGCGCACCTCCTCCAGCCGGTGGGAGATATAGAGAATGCCGCGCCCTTCCGCCGCCAGGGTCTTCAGGGTGGCGAACAGCTGCCGCGCCTCCTGCGGTGTCAGAACGGAAGTCGGCTCATCGAGAATGAGGATGCGCGGATCCGACAACAGCGCCCGCACGATCTCCACCCGCTGGCGTTCGCCCACGGAGAGATCGGCAATGATGGCATCGGGATCCAGCGGCAGGCCATAGGTTTCGGAAATGGTGGCGATGCGCTCTTTCAATGCGGCATCGGCCGTGCCCTGTGGCAGGGCCAGCGCGATGTTTTCGGCCACACTGAGCGGCTCAAACAGCGAGAAATGCTGAAAGACCATGCCGATGCCCAGCGCCCGCGCCTCTGCGGGCGAGGCAATGCGCACCGGCCGCCCCTCGATCAGGATGCGCCCGGAATCGGGGCGCAGCACGCCATAGATGATCTTGACCAGGGTGGACTTGCCCGCGCCGTTCTCGCCGAGCAGGGCGTGAATCTCGCCGCGGCGCAGGGTGAGCGACACACTGTCATTGGCAAGGATGTCGCCGAAGCGGCGGGTAATATCCTGCACCTCCAGCAGGGGCGGCGCATCCGGCGCGCTCTGCCCGTTCTGGGCGCCCGGCCCCTCATGCGGCGCAGCCGCCGTGCCGCCATCCTGTCCGCCCGCATCTGCCATGGCCATCGCCTGCCTGCACCCTGCTTGCACAAACGCCTCTCCTTCGCCCCTGACCTTGCCCTTGCGCCGGATCCGGGGCAGAACGCGGGGCCCATGCCCTTTTTCCCTTTCGCCCGGACAAAAGCGGCAGGTGGTCCGCGAAGAAGACCACACGATTATGCGTGAGCCTGTCACGCGGTAAAGCCCAAACCCCCGATATTTGAACAGAAATCCACCGCCTGACCGCCTTGCCGGCCACGAACGCAAGGGAGCAGGCGTGATTTGCGTCGTATAGAAAAAAGCCGGAACGGAATTGTATCCCGTTCCGGAACGTTTTGGCGGGGTATGTTACCCCGCCATCTGTGCCTAAAGGCGGGGTAAAAAACCCGCCGAAATGTTCCGGAAGGATGTACAACATCCTTCCTGCGGTAAGCCACTGAGCCCAGAAAAACCGTTCCTGACTGCCACCACCGCATGAGTAAACCGCCCCTGGATGTCCGGGATACGCCCGGGCATGACAAAAAGAGTGTGCGAATTCAATGTCTTAAAAACGATCTCCGTCCTTGTTGCCTACTACACGACACAACGCCGCCATCTTTCGCGTCACCCCGGCGAAAGCCGGGGTCTCGAACCACAGACGCATGAGTCAATGGCTTGAGATACCGGCTTTCGCCCACTGGTGTCCAAGAAAGATGATGGTTAGGTGAAAAAAGTACGGGATTGTCCGCCACTTGTGGTAAAAGTGAAGTGTCAAGGCTTGATTTGCCACAAGCGGAGGAACAATCCCGATGTTTGAACCTACCACGCTTCATCGCATTGTCCAACTGCTTCCTGACCGCCTTGTTGAGGAGGCGGTGCGCCGGCATAACAGCGACCGCTATCGCAAGCGTTTTCACACGCGGGCGCACCTGTTGGCGCTGCTGGTGTCACAACTTGGCGCTGTATCGAGCCTGCGGGATGTGGA
>NZ_JQKX01000005.1 GCF_000746275.1 Thermopetrobacter sp. TC1 | reverse complement strand
CGCCCCAGGCCGGATGCGCATCGCGCACCGCCAGCACCTGAGCCTCCACCTCCGCCGGCGTGCGCGAAGGTGAGCGCAAGGGCCGGCGCGAGCGGTCGCGAAAGTCTTCCGCTTCGTTTTCCGCCGCGCGATGCAGCCATTTGTAGCCCGTGGTGCGGCTGATGCCATAGCGACGGCACAGCGCGCTGATGTTCGCCCCCTCCCGGCGGGCAAACATGACGAATTCCCGGCGTTGGTCCATGATCGACACCTCCTGCCATCCCATCACGCACCTCTCCGATTGCCCTGTTCGCGGTGCGTATAGTGTCAACCATGTCCCCGAACACCTGTCAGCTATGTCCCCGGGCTGAACAACAAGGCCCGGCAATGACACTTTCTTGTGACTTATCAATGAGTTAAACAACAAACCTCTAGCTCATGGAAAACTCTTATTCCTCGGTCGATTTAGCGGCAACAGCACGCTTCCTGAATTTTCTCGGACAAGCGTGGGCTTTCGCCAGGATGACGAGAGATCCACGGGCGCATGGGCTTGCGGCCCGAGCCCTCATCCCGCCGGGGTGAGGGGGATGCCAATGTCATGACAGGGCAGGTTTGTTTCTGAAAACGTCGCCATCGCTCTTGCGCGAAGGCGGCGTTTTTTGCCACATGAAAGCGGACAGAGACTGCGAGGGGCACCACCCATGAGCGCACGACAGGCAACGGGGGAGAGGCCGAAGCACAGTCCGCTGGCCGAATCCCTGTTCAAGGGGATTTCCTTTTCCGCGGCGGTTTTCGTTCTCGCCACGCTTGGCGCCATCATCGCCATGCTGGTCATCGGCGCCTGGCCGGCCCTGAAGAAATTCGGCTTCTTCGGCTTTCTCACCAGTGCCGAATGGAACCCGGTCACGGAAAACTTCGGGGCGCTCACTGCCATCTACGGCACGCTGGTGACCTCCGCCATCGCCATTCTCATCGGCCTGCCCGTCAGTTTCGGCATCGCCCTGTTCATCACCGAGCTGTGCCCGGTGTGGCTGAAGCGCCCGGTGAGCACGGCCATTGAGCTTTTGGCCGCCATTCCCAGCATCATCTACGGCATGTGGGGGCTGTTCATCTTCGCCCCCTTCTTTTCCGAACATATTCAGCCCTGGATGACCGACACGCTGGGGCAGCTGCCCATCATCGGCGCGCTGTTCGACGGCCCGCCCATGGGCATTGGCGTGTTCACCGCCGGTTTCATCCTCGCCATCATGATCATTCCCTTCATCAGTTCGGTGATGCGTGACGTCTTCGAGACGGTGCCGCGCGAGCTGCGCGAATCCGCCTATGGCCTGGGCTGCACCACCTGGGAGGTGATGTGGAAGGTGGTGCTGCCGGTCACGCGCGCCGGCGTGGTGGGCGCCATCATGCTGGGCCTGGGCCGGGCGCTGGGCGAAACCATGGCGGTGACTTTCGTCATCGGCAACTCGCATGATCTCAACATCGGCCTGTTCTGGCCCGGCAATTCCATCGCCTCCACCATCGCCAACGAATTCACCGAGGCCGACGGCGAAATCTACACCGCCTCGCTCATCGCGCTGGGGCTGGTGCTGTTTCTCATCACCTTCATCGTGCTGACGCTTGCGCGGCTGATGCTGGTGCGCATGGCGAAGTCCTATGGTGGCCGGTCGTGAGGAGAATGGGGCCATGAACCTTTATGCACGGCGCAAGTTCATCAATGCCTTCAATCTCACCGCCTCGGTGCTGACCACCTTTTTCGGCCTGTTCTTTCTGGTGTGGATCCTGTGGGAGCTGTTCGCCAAGGGCTTCGCCGGGCTGGACTGGTCGCTGTTTGTCGAGGACACGCCGGGGCCGGGCTCGGAAGGAGGCGGCTTGCGCAACGCCATCGTCGGCTCGCTGCTGATCACGCTCACGGGCATTTTCATCGGCGCGCCCATCGGCATTCTTTCCGGCATCTATCTTTCCGAATACGGGCGCGGCACATGGCTGGCGGCCACGGTGCGTTTCGTTTCCGACATTCTCCTTTCCGCACCGTCCATCGTCATCGGCGTGTTCGTCTATGGCATCATGGTGGCGCCCTTAGGTGGCTTTTCCGGGCTTTCGGGCGCGGTGGCGCTGGCCATCATCGCGCTGCCCGTGATCCTGCGCACCACCGAGGACATGATGCTTTTGGTGCCGGATACCATGCGCGAGGCGGCGGCAGCGCTGGGGGCACCGCGGTGGAAGGTGATCTTAAGCGTGGTCTTGCGCGCGGCGCGCAATGGCGTGCTCACCGGCGTGCTGCTGGCGGTGGCGCGGATCGCCGGCGAGACGGCGCCCTTGCTGTTCACGGCGCTGAACAACCAGTTCTTCTCGCTGGACATGACCAAGCCCATGGCCAACCTGCCGGTGACCATCTTCAATTTCGCCATGGGGCCCTATGAGAACTGGCACGATCTGGCCTGGGCCGGATCACTGCTGATCACGCTGGTGGTGCTGGGGCTGAACATCGTCACCCGCGCTTTCTTACGCGGCAAGAAACACTGAGGTATCGGGTTCATGACCGAGAACAGGGACAAGCAGGCAGAAACGGCGGATGCGGCGGCGCCCGCGGCTGATGACGCCAGGGCCGCAGCCGAAACGGCCAAGGAAGAGACGGCCAACCTGCCGGCGGAACGGCAGGGGCCGAAGCCGAAACTCGATATCCGCAACCTCAATTTCTATTACGGCACCCATCAGGCGCTGAAGAACATCAACCTGAAGATCCCCGAGAAGCAGGTGATGGCCTTCATCGGCCCCTCGGGCTGCGGCAAGTCTACGCTGCTGCGCACCTTCAACCGCATCTACTCGCTCTATCCCAACCAGCGGGCGGAAGGCGAGATCTGGATGGACGGGCAGAACATCCTCGGCAAGGATGTGGACGTAAACCTGCTCAGGGCGAAGGTGGGGATGGTGTTTCAGAAGCCCGCGCCCTTTCCCATGAGCGTGTTCGACAACATTGCCTTCGGCATCCGCCTCTATGAACGTCTGCCCAAGGCGGAGCTGGAGGAGCGCGTGGAACAGGCCTTGCGCCGCGCCGCGCTGTGGGATGAAGTGAAGGACAAGCTGCACAAGAGTGGGGCGGCGCTTTCCGGCGGTCAGCAGCAGCGGCTGTGCATTGCCCGGGCCATTGCCGTGAAGCCGGAGGTGATCCTGCTGGATGAGCCGACCTCGGCGCTCGATCCCATCTCCACCGCCCGCATCGAGGAGCTGGTGATGGAGCTGAGCGAGGATTATACCATCGTCATCGTCACCCATAACATGCAGCAGGCCGCGCGCATCTCCGATCGCACCGCCTTCATGTACCTGGGCGAGATCATCGAGGAAGGCGAGACCGATCAGATCTTCACCGCGCCGCGCGAGGAGAAGACGCAGGCCTACATCACCGGGCGCTTCGGATGATCCGCGCCGCCTGAACGCATGCTGACAAGAGGGAGGGCGCCATGCCGCACTCGCACATTCTCAAGGCCTTCGACCGGGATCTGGCGGAGCTGGATGCCAAGATCATGCGCATGGGCGAACTGGCGGAAGAGGAGCTGAAGGGGGCGTTGAAGGCCCTGCGCAAGCGCGATCCGGAAAAGGCCGAGACCGTGATCGTCAAGGACCGGCAGGTGGACAGCCTCGAACAGAACATCGAGGACGACACGGTGCGCATCATCATCCGCCATCAGCCGCTGGCCGATGATCTGCGGCAGGTGATCGGGGCGATGAAGACGGCAGGCGAGCTTGAGCGCATCGGCGATCTTGCCAAGAACATCGCCCGGCGCGTGATCACCCTGGCTTCGGAAAAGCCGCCCAAGCCCTTGAAAAAGGGGCTGAAACGCATGGGCAAGCAGGTGATCGCCCAGCTGCATGACGTGCTGGAGGCCTATGCCACGCGCGATGCCCAGAAGGCGGTTGAGGTCTGGCGCCGGGATGAGGAGATCGATGAGGCCTACAACGCCCTGTTCCGGGAGCTACTGACCTACATGATGGAAGATCCGCGCACGATCGGCTTGTGCACCCATCTGCTGTTCGGTGCGCGCAATCTGGAGCGCATCGGCGATCACGTGACCAATATCGCGGAGAACGTCTATTACATGGTCACCGGCGACAAGCTGGACGCTTCGCGCCCCAAGAGCGATGCCACCGCCAACATCCTGCCGCGGCTTGATGACGAGGATGACGAAGACGACGAGGATGATTTCTGAACGGTTCGTCTTCGCCTTTCCCGATCATTCATGATCACGCATGCGGCATGCGGGCCAAGTCCCTTGAAGATGCCCTTCCTGTGCGCGTAGGGCATGACAGGGGTGAACACCGATCCGCCGAACCAGACCCTTGCTTCGCCCCGGCGGAGTTATCAGACCGGAAATCGGAACCTCTCACTTGCGCACGGAGAAGGGCAGGGTGAATTCCGCTTTCTGGCCCTTCACCTTGTCGATGATGGGGATGGTGAGGAGAAAATCCCCTTCCGGTGCGTTGTTGAGATCTATGGAAAGCTTGAGGAAGAACTCGCGATTGGGCTTGCGTGAATTGAGGCGGAAATCGCCAAAGCCCTCGCGCTTGAACAGGACGCGGCCCGATGCCTTGTCCTTGAGCACGAGATCGGCTCTCAGCGCGATGGTATAGACGCCATTGGCGTAGGCATGGCCGAAGCCCACCGGCTCCACATAGACAACAAGCGTATCACCGGGCTTGAAAACGCTGCTTTCGCGCGGATTGTAGATGCCATACCCCTGCGGATCACCGACGACGAACAGGGCCTTGGCGATGGTCAGCGGCAGTTTTTCCCAGATGGCGAGTGTTGCCTCGTCCATGACCTGCCAGGCCTGCAAGGCCTTGCCGGCGGCAAGCAGCCGTTCGCTTTCCGCCGCCTTGTCCGCAGCCGGACCGGCCTGGACCACGCCACCGCTCACAAGCAGGGCGAGGGCGGCAAGGGCGGCGAAGATGCGTTTGGAAGCAAGAGGGCGGTTTTGTCGGGAAAGGCCGATGGCGGACAGGGGCAGAGCGGACATGGCACACAACTCCCGTGCTTGAACAGGCCGCCCCCGGCCGCGCGATTCATCTAATCTGCTGATTATCCTACACCTCCAAATCCCCCTTGTCAGGATGACCGTTTCTGCCAAACAAGGAAAAGGTGATCCGATCACGATTTCCGTCTGCGAATGTGCGCAATTTAGGGCTTGCCAAGTTGTGCGCGGTGGCCTAAAAGCCGCAAGCGTCGGGCCGCCGGAAAGCCTTTTCGGCGGCCAAATTCGCACGTGCGCATGAGGGCCTTGTGCATGTCCGTCCAGCTGAGCGGGGCGGATGAGCCCTGTGCCCTTTCCGGTGCCGATGCGGACCCGGAAGCCCATCAGGGCTCCGGCGCAATCGGTGAAACGGCGCACGGAGGAGTTCAGCAACCGGAAAAAGGAGACATAAGACCATGGCTCTGCCTGAAGTTTCCATGCGCGACCTTCTTGAAGCGGGCGCGCATTTTGGTCATCAGACCTCGCGCTGGAACCCCAAGATGGCCCCCTATATCTACGGGGAGCGCAACGGGATCCACATCATCGATCTGTCCCAGACCATTCCGCTGTTCAACGCCGCGCTGGAAAAGATCCGTGACACCATCGCCGGCGGCGGCCGCCTGCTTTTCGTGGGCACCAAGCGTCAGGCCTCCGAGCCCATCGCCGAGGCGGCCAAGGCCTGCGCCCAGTATTACATCAATCACCGCTGGCTCGGCGGCACGCTGACCAACTGGAAGACCATTTCCCGCTCCATCCGCCGCCTGCGCGAGCTTGAGGAGATCCTTGACGATCCCGAGCGCTCCGCCGGCTACACCAAGAAGGAGCTTCTGCAGCTCACCCGCAAGCGCGACAAGCTGGAGCGCGCCCTGGGCGGTATCAAGGACATGGGTGGTCTGCCCGACATCATGTTCGTGATCGATACCAACAAGGAGCAGATCGCGGTGAAGGAGGCCAACCGCCTCGGCATTCCGGTGGTGGCCATTCTCGATACCAACTGCGATCCGGACGGCATCGATTATCCGATCCCGGGCAACGATGATGCCTCGCGCGCCATCGCCCTTTACTGCGATCTCGTGGCCAAGGCGGCGCTGGAGGGCATCTCCATGGCGGCGGCGGCGTCCGGTATCGATCTCGGCGAGATGGAAGAGCCGGTTGTCGAGGAGGCCGTGACCGAGGCAGCCGAAACGGAAGCGCCTGCCGAGGAAAATGCCGCATCTGAAACCGCCGCGGCAGAGGAGGCGCCTGAGGCGGCGGAAACGGCCGAGGCGGCGGAAGCAGAGGCTGCGCCTGAGGAAGGCGAGGCCGAGGCGGAGAAACAGGCCTGATCCGGAAAGGGCATCGCGCCATGGGCCGCACACAGTGCTGAAGGCATGCGGCCGGGTGCATCCGTTGAGGTGTTCGGCCTGCCTTTCTCAGGATGAAGGCTATCGGCCGCCTGTGTGGGCGGCGCGCTGAACATTCATCGCATCAACACGCAAGGATTGAGAACCATGAGCAAGATCACCGCAAGCATGGTGAAGGAGCTGCGCGAGAAGACCGGCGCAGGCATGATGGACTGCAAGCAGGCGCTGACCGAGACCGGCGGCGACATGGAGAAGGCCATCGACTGGCTGCGGGCCAAGGGCCTGTCCAAGGCGGCGAAGAAGTCCTCGCGCGTGGCCGCCGAGGGGCTGGTTGGCGTGAAGACCGAGGGCACGCGCGGCGCGCTGGTGGAGGTCAACTCCGAGACCGACTTCGTGGCCCGCAACGAGGAGTTCCAGAAGATGGTCTCCGGTATTGCCGATGTGGCGCTTGAGGCCAAGGGCGATCTTGAGGCGCTGAAGGCGGCGGAGTTTCCGGGCGCGGGCATGTCGGTTGAGGACTATGTGAAGGAGATGGTGGCCAAGATCGGCGAGAACATGACCGTGCGCCGCACCGCCTATCTCGAGGTGCCCGAGGGTGTCGTCGTGGCCTACATGCACAATCAGGCCGCGCCGAATCTCGGCAAGATCGGCGTGCTTGTCGCCCTTGAATCCAGCGGCGATGCCGAAAAGCTCGCCGAGCTTGGCAAGAAGCTGGCCATGCACGTGGCCGCCGCGGCCCCGCTGGCGCTGACGCCGGAGGAGATGCCGGCGGAGGTGGTGGAGCGGGAGCGCGCCATCTACATCGAGCAGGCCAAAGAAAGCGGCAAGCCGGACAACATCATCGAGAAGATGGTGGAAGGGCGGATGAAGAAGTTCTTCAAGGAATCCGTCCTGATGAGCCAGATCTTCGTGATGGACAACGAAACGCCCATCGAGAAGGTGGTCAAGAACGCCGAGGCCGAGGTGGGCGCGCCGGTGAAGCTCGCCGGTTTCGTGCGCATGCAGCTCGGCGAGGGTGTGGAGAAGAAGGAAGAGGACTTCGCCGCGGAAGTGGCCAAGACCGCCGGCATCTAAGCCGCTTTCCACACCGGATCGCCAGGGGGCTGTGAGGCGCTTTTGCATCCAGGGCGGATCAGGCCTCGCTGGCGGAAGACGGATGAATGTGCTAAGGCCCTGCCGATCGCTGCTTCGGCAGGGCCTTTTTATTCCGGATTGAGGCAAGCGTGTGTGCATGCAGGCGTGCCTGGGCCGGAAAGGCCCTGCATGCAGGTGCGGCGGCGGGGGAAGACATTTTGCGGAGGGCGGTTTCATGACCGGGGATGTGTCGTTTAAGCGGATCTTGCTGAAGATTTCCGGTGAGGCGCTGATGGGCGCGCGCGACTATGGCCTGGACATGGACATGGTCGATCGCGTCGCCGGCGAGATCGCGCAGGCCCATGCGCAGGGGCATGAAATCGGCCTCGTCATTGGCGGCGGCAACATCTTTCGCGGGCTGGCCGGCGCGGCCGCCGGCATGGAACGGGCCTCTGCCGATTACATGGGCATGCTGGCCACGGTGATGAATGCGCTGGCCATGCAGAACGCCCTGCACCGAATCGGTGTCGATGCGCGGGTGATGTCGGCCATCCCCATGCCGACGGTGTGCGAAAGCTTCGCGCGGCCGCGGGCGGTGCGCCATCTGGAGAAGGGCAGGGTGGTGATCTTCGCCGCCGGCACCGGCAATCCCTATTTCACCACCGACACCGGCGCGGCCCTGCGCGCGGCGGAAATGGGCTGTGATGCCCTGTTCAAGGGCACGAGCGTGGATGGCATCTACAGCGATGATCCCAAGAAAAATCCGGATGCGGAGCGTTTCGATACAATCAGTTATGATGAAATCCTGAAGCGGAATCTTAAGGTTATGGATGCCGCCGCCATCGCTCTTGCCCGGGACAATCGCATCCCCCTTGTGGTCTTCTCCATCCGCGAGGAAGGCATGCTGCCCAGGGTGATCAGGGGCGAGGGGCGCTTCACGCTGGTGACGCCTGAAGAAGAGTGATCATAACCACCACGCAAGAGAGGGCTTGCTAAGGGCCCGTTCCATGCCCATTCTACCACGGGCAGGTGAGATCGGTGAAAAGTCGCGAACAGTCTTGGGACGACGAGCGGGAGTAGGATCATGTCGGATGCCGACAGTCTCGACCTGAAGGATCTCAAGCGCCGCATGGAAGGCGCGGTCAACGTGCTCAAGGAGGAATTCGCCGGGCTGCGCACCGGGCGCGCCTCGGCCGCGCTGCTGGAACACATCCAGGTGAATGCCTACGGCTCCAAGATGCCGATCAATCAGCTGGGCACGATCTCCGTGCCGGAGCCGAGGCTGCTTTCGGTGCAGGTGTGGGATGCCTCCGTGGTTTCGGCGGTGGAAAAGGCAATCCGCGAGGCCAACCTTGGCCTCAACCCGCAGACGGAGGGCAACGTCATCCGCGTGCCGATTCCGGAGCTTTCCAAGGAGCGGCGCAAGGAGCTCTCGCGGGTGGCGCATCAGTATGCGGAGCAGGCCCGCGTGGCGGTGCGCAACGTGCGCCGCGACGGCATGGAGACGCTCAAGCGTCTGGAAAAGGAGCATCAGATCAGCGAGGACGAGCATCGCCGGCTGGCCGATGAGGTGCAGGAGCTGACCAACACCTACATCAAGAAGATCGACGAGATGCTGGCCGCAAAGGACGCGGAGATCATGCAGGTGTAACCTGCGCTTGCCGGGCAACGGGCCCGATCCTGCCGAATGGCCCGGCAAGTGTGCCTTGTAGAGTTGTAACCCGAGCGCCCTTCAGGTGCGGGCTGATCCGCGTTCTTGGTCAGGAAAACGGGGGCGTGCCGGGGCCTTTGCACGAGGCATGAACCGGCATGGGTGATGGCATGAACAAGGGCGGCAACACGAGCACGGCCAGAGAAACAAGCAGGATCCCGCGGCATGTGGCCATCATCATGGATGGCAACGGCCGCTGGGCCAAGGCGCGGGGCCTGCCGCGCTCGGCCGGGCACCGCGCCGGGGTGGAGGCGGTGCGGCGCGCGGTGCGGGCGGCGGAGGGGCTGGGTATTGAGGTGCTCACGCTCTATGCCTTTTCCGCGGAAAACTGGTCGCGGCCGCGAAAGGAGGTGGCCTTTCTCTTCTCGCTTTTGCGCCGGTTCATGCATCGCAATGTGGCGGAGCTGCATGCGCGCAACGTGCGCATCCGCATCATTGGCGAACGCGAAGGGCTGGACAAAGATATCGTGCGCCTGCTCGATGACTGCGAGACGCTGACGGCAGCGAACACGGGCCTGACGCTGGTGTTCGCCTTCAATTATGGCGGCCGACAGGAGATCGTAGCCGCCGCCCGGCGTCTGGCGGAAGATGTGCGCGCCGGGCGTTTGAACCCGGAGGAGATTGATGCGGATGCCTTCTCCCGGCGCCTGTATGCGCCGGATCTGCCCGATCCCGACCTTGTGATCCGCACCAGCAACGAACAGCGCCTGTCCAACTTCCTGCTCTGGCAGGCGGCCTATGCGGAATTCGTCTTCGTGGAGGAATACTGGCCCGATTTCACCGAAGAGACCTTCAAAAAGGCCCTGGCGGAATATGCCGCGCGCGAGCGCCGTTTCGGCGGCATCCTCGATGGCGGCGATGCGGCTTCCGCCTCCCGGTGATCCATCGGCCAAGGTGTTCCGCCATTGAGGGAAAGCGGGGCGGCGCGGCCGCCATGCCTCGGAAACGTCAACAAACCAGTCAGGACCGGCACGATCATGACCGCAATCAGAAGCGGAATGAGCAATCTCACGGTGCGCGTTCTGGCCGCCGTGGTTCTGATTCCCATGGTGCTGCTGGCGGTCTGGGCCGGGCCGGTTGCCTTCATGTTTCTCGTGGGCGGTGTTGCGCTCATCATGGCGCAGGAATGGGCCGACATCGCCTTTGACGGGGATGCGGGACAGCGGCTGATGCTGGCCGCGGCCGGTGTCTCCGGGGCTGTGGCCGGGCTGGGCGGGCCTTTTCTGTGGTCGGCCCTGTGTGTCATGGCGCTGGCCTGGGCCGGATCGATCCTTTTGCGGGCCGAAACCCGGCGCGGTTTTTCGCTTTATCACATCACCGGCGCGCCCTATGTCGGCCTGGCGGCGCTGGCGCTTGTGGCCCTGCGCATGAGCGAAACGTGCGGATTGCCTGCGATCCTGTTTCTCTTCATGGTGGTGTGGATGGCCGACACTCTGGCCTATTTCGCGGGCCGGGCCCTGGGCGGGCCGAAGCTGGCACCGAAAATCTCGCCGAACAAGACCTGGGCGGGCTTTCTTGGCGCCATGTTCGGCGGCGGCGTTGCCGCATTGGTATTTGCGCTGTTCAGTGGCATGTTCAACGCGCCGCTCATTGTGGCCGGCTTCGTTCTCGGCGCCTGGGAGCAGCTGGGCGATCTGTTTGAGAGTGCCTTGAAACGGCGCTATGGCGTGAAGGACTCGGGCACGATCATCCCCGGTCACGGCGGCGTGCTCGACAGGGTGGACGGCCTTGTTGCCGCGGCCATTCTTGCCTTCCTCTGGGGGCTGGCATCAACGCAGTCGCTGCGGGATGCGGCCTGTGGCGTTCTTTTCTGGTAGGGACGAGATGAAGACATTGACCATACTCGGAGCGACCGGATCCATCGGGCAGTCGACGCTGGATATCGTGCGCCGTCATCCCGGGCGATTTCGCATTGAGGCTCTTGTCGCCAATGCCAATGTCGAACAGCTCGCCGCCGATGCCCGCGCCACGAACGCGCGCCTTGCCGTGACCGCGGATGAGACACGCTATGCCGAGTTAAGGGAAGCGCTTGCCGGCACTGATATCGAGGTTGCGGCGGGTGAGGATGCGGTCCGGGAAGCGGCGGCGCGGGAGGTGGACATGGTCATGGGCGCCATTGTCGGCGTAGCCGGGCTGGCGCCGACGCTGGCGGCGGTGGAAGCGGGCAACACGGTGGCGCTGGCCAACAAGGAATGCCTGGTTTCCGCCGGCGAGCTGTTCATGCGCCGGGCGCGCGAAAAGGGGGTGAACATTATCCCCGTCGATTCCGAGCACAGCGCCATCTTTCAGTGCTTTGAGCCGCACAATGCCGCGCGGGTGGAGAAAATCACCCTCACGGCATCCGGCGGCCCTTTCCGCACGCGATCGCTTTCCGAGCTGCATGATGTCACGCCGCAGGAGGCACTGAAACACCCCAACTGGAACATGGGCGCGAAAGTGACCATCGATTCCGCCACGCTCATGAACAAGGGGCTGGAGCTGATCGAGGCCTATCATCTCTATCCCGTGCGTGCCGATCAGCTGGAGGCGATCATTCATCCGCAGTCCATCATCCATTCGCTTGTGGCCTACGAGGACGGCTCGGTGCTGGCGCAGCTTGGCATGCCGGACATGCGCACGCCCATCGCCTGTGCGCTGGCCTGGCCGGAGCGCATTGAAACACCGGTTGAACGCCTCGATCTCGCCCGCCTCGGTCAGCTCACCTTCGAGGCCATCGACGAAAAGCGCTTTCCAGCGCCGGCCCTTGCCCTGTCGGCCTTAAAGCGCGCCGGCAATGCCACCACCATCCTCAATGCCGCCAATGAAGTGGCGGTGGCGGCCTTTCTTGATCGGCGCATCCGGTTCACGGATATCGTGCCCCTGGTGGAGCGGGTGCTGGAACGGGCGGAGCGCGCCGGCGTTCTTGGTCACCTTGAAACGCTTGATGATGTCTGGCAGGCGGATGCCTTCGGCCGTGACATGGCCCGGGAGGTTATGGCCCGAAGCTTGCAGCCCCAATCGTGAAAATCGGGGCGGACCTTCCAAATCGTCACGTGACGTGGAATTTGGAAGCATTATAATAAGGGCGACGCAACTTCGGGGAGATTTGTCGATGGATCTGAACGCACTGCTGGCCTCGCCGTTTTCCCAGATCGAGACGATACTCTGGTACATTGTGCCATTTCTGGCGGTGATGAGTTTCATTGTCTTCTTTCATGAGCTCGGGCACTTTCTCGTGGCGCGCTGGTGCGGCGTGAAGGTGGAGGCCTTTTCCATCGGTTTCGGCAAGGAGATCTACGGCTGGGACGACAAGCACGGCACGCACTGGCGCATCGCGATCTTGCCGCTGGGAGGCTATGTGCGTTTCAAGGGCGATGCCGATCCCACCTCGCGGCCGGATTTCGATTCCGAAGAGACGCAGGATCCCGACAGCTTTCCCGCCAAGCCCTTATGGCAGAGGGCGCTGATCGTCGCGGCCGGGCCGATCGCCAATTTCATTCTCGCCATCGTCATCTTCGCCGGCATGTATTCCATCATCGGCGTGCCGGTCATGGAGCCGGTGGTGGATGATGTGTTGCCCAATTCCGCGGCGGAGCGCGCTGGCTTCATGCCGGGGGATCGCATCCTCGAAGTGGATGGCGAGCGCATAGACTCTTTTGCCGAGCTGCGGCAGATCGTGGCGACAAACCCGGAAAAGACCCTGCAGTTCAAGGTCAAGCGCGGGGAGAGGGTGATCACGCTGCAGGCCCGTCCCGATTTCAGGGAAGTGCCGGATGGTTTCGGCGGCAAGATCCGCATTGGCGTGCTGGGCATCACGCACAAGGTGACGGGTCCGGTCAAATATGAACGCAAGGGGCCGATCGAGGCAGTCATGCTCGCCGGCAAGTCCACCTGGCGCATCGTAGCCGGCACCATGGGCTATCTCGGACAGCTAGTTGCCGGAAAGCAGAGCGCTGATCAGCTGGCCGGGCCGATCCGCATCGCCCAGGTCACGTCACAGGCCGCTTCCGTGTCGCTTTCCGCTCTTATCTCCCTGGCGGCGGTGCTTTCGGTCAGTATAGGCCTCATTAACCTCTTTCCCATCCCGATGCTGGATGGGGGGCATCTGCTGTATTACCTTATCGAGGCGGTGAGGGGACGCCCGCTCAGCGAGAGTGCGCAGGAATTCGGCTTCAAGGTGGGACTGATGCTGGTTCTTGCGCTCATGCTGATTGCGACGTTCAATGACTTAAAGCACCTGTTCTCGTCATGAATCTGCCGCATGCGCCTGGCAGAAAATGCGGTATGACTGTTTGCAATTGCCGCGAACTGTCGTAAAAGACTCGCACAATAACAACAAGGGCACGGGGTGGCGCCAAGAAGCGGGGATAACTGTCTGATGAACAAGAACAAATTTGGTTCCATCGGGCGACTTGCGCTGGCGCTTCTCCTGTCCGCGCCGGCAGTCGGGGTTTCGGGGGTCCTCACGGCGGCCCAGGCACAGGTCGTCTCACGCATTGTCGTTGAGGGCAATCAGCGGGTCGAGCCGGAGACGGTTCTTGCCTACATGCAGATCCGGCCCGGCGAGCGCATGGATCCGGAGAAGATCGACGCCTCGCTGAAGGCGCTGTTTCAGACCGGGCTGTTCTCCGATGTGCAGATCCTGCGCCGCGGCAACACGCTGGTGGTGCGGGTGAAGGAAAATCCGCTCATCAACCGCGTCAACTTCGAGGGCAATTCGGAAATTTCCGACAAGGATCTCGCCAAGGAGGTCCAGCTGCGCGAGCGCATGATGCTCACCCGCGCGCGGGTGCAGGCGGATGTCGATCGCATCCGCGCCATCTACAGGCGCGCCGGCTTCTATGGCGTGCGGGTGGAGCCCAAGATCATCCGGCTGCCCCAGAACCGGGTCAATCTCGTTTTCGAGATCGACGAGGGCAAGGCCAGCAAGATCGCGGCGATCCGTTTCGTCGGCAACAAGGCCTTTTCTGACAGCAAGCTCAAGGACGTGATCACCACATCGGAATCGGCCTGGTGGAAATTTTTCTCCTCTACTGACACCTACGATCCTGATCGGCTGGCCTATGACAAGGAGCTTCTGCGGCGGTTCTATCTCAAGCACGGCTTTGCGGACGTGGAGATCGTCTCGGCAGAAGCCGAACTGGCCCCGGATGGCGAGTCCTTCTACATTACCTTCGTCATCAACGAGGGGCCGCAATACAAGATTCGCGATGTCGAGGTGAACGCCGGCGATACGGACCTCGATCCGCAGCAGCTGAAAGCGATCGTCGAGACGAAACCGGGGCAGATCTACGATGCCTCGAAGGTGGACAAGTCCATCGAGAAAATCACCATCGAGGCCGGCAAGAAGGGATATGCCTTCACCCAGGTGCAGCCGCGCATTGAACGTGATCCGGAAACGCGGGAGCTCAGCGTCTCCTATGACATCCAGGAAGGCCCGCGGGTCTACATCGAACGCATCGACATCGTGGGCAACACCCGCACGCTGGACGAGGTGATCCGCCGCGAGCTGAAGCTGGCGGAAGGCGATGCCTACAACCGCATCCTCCTTGATCGCGCGCGCCGGCGTCTGGTGGCGCTCGACTATTTCTCCAAGGTGGACATTCAGGAAGAGCCCGGCAGCAAGCCGGACCGGGTGGTGCTCGTCATTCGCGTGCAGGAAAAGTCCACCGGCTCGATTCATTTTTCGGCCGGATATTCCACATCGGAAGGTCCCATCGCTTCCGTCGACTTTTCCGAGCGCAACCTTCTGGGTACGGGGCGCAAGATCAATCTGCGCACCTCGCTTTCCTTCAAGCGCCAGTCCGTGGACTTCAGCTTCACCGAACCCTATTTCCTCGGCTACAACATGGATGCCGGCTTTGACCTCTTTGGCTCGCGCACGGATTTCAAGGACGAATCCAACTACCGCACCAACGAAGGCGGCTTTGGCCTGCGCGTGGGTTTTCCGCTGGATGACTATCAGAAGCTCCATCTGCGCTATTCGTTCTCCGTGCGGGATACCTCCATTCGCAATGCGAGCATTTGCGATCCGGCCAGCAGCAACTATTCGCCGTCGGTGTGCGATCTGAAGGGAACGGATTACATCTCGCTTGCCGGTGTCTCCTACGTTTACGACAATCTGGACAATCCGCTGGATCCGACGTCCGGCTTCCGCGGGCAGCTGGCGGTGGACGTGGCCGGTCTGGGCGGTGACATTCACTATGTGAAGACGGAAGGCGCCGCCTATTACTTCATGCCGCTGTTCTTCGAGGGCGTGACCCTGAAACTGAAGGCCACCGCCGGGCACATCGAAGGCTGGTCGGGTGACGAGGTGAAGGTCTCCGATCGCTTCTACAAGGGCGGGGCGTCGTTCAGGGGCTTTGAGGTGGCCGGCGTCGGCCCGCGCGATACGACGCCGGAAGCCAATGCCGTGGGCGGCAAGACCTATGCTATCGGCACGGTGGAAGTGATGTTCCCGCTCGGGCTTCCGGAGGCGCTCGGGCTTTCCGGTTCGGTGTTCACGGACTTCGGCACCGTGTTCAATGCGCCGGGCAACAATGTTCAGGACGACGCCAAGTTCCGGGCATCGGTGGGTGCGGGCGTGATCTGGAAGTCGCCTTTCGGGCCGCTTCGGTTGGATGTGGCCTATGCCTTCGCCAAGGCGCCCTATGACAAGCGCCAGATCGTTCAGTTTGGTGTTGGCACCAAGTTCTGAGCGGCGAAACCAGCGTGATCACCGTGGTCCGAAGCCTCGCAAGTTTGCTTGCGCCCGGTGAAAGGCAAGGGGGGTGTCTCGCATTGCATCCGCAAGAAACCGGGCCAAACGGCAAGGCCGGTTTCAGAATGGATGGTGAAAATGGCGGCGGCAGCAGGCACGGGGGTTGAGGAATCTGCCGGGATGGGAAAAGCATGACGTGCAGAGGCATTCATGAGTGATAACCAGGCAGCTCTGGACTCGGCCGATATTCAGCGAATTATGGAAATCCTGCCGCATCGCTTCCCGATGCTGCTGATCGACCGGGTTGAGGAGATGGACGGCGAATCGTCTGCCGTCGGCATCAAGAACGTAACGGCCACGGAACCTTTCCTGGCCGGGCATTTTCCGGGAAAGCCGGTGTTTCCCGGCGTGCTTCTGCTGGAGGCCATGGCGCAGACGGCCGGCGTGATGGTGCTGGCGCACAAGGGCATCAAGGCGGCGGATTCTCTTGTCTATTTCGTCTCCATCGACAAGGCACGCTTTCGCAAGCCGGTGGTGCCGGGCGACACGGTGCGCTTTGAAGTGCGCACTCTCAAGGGGCGGCGCAACATCTACTGGTTCGACTGTCAGGCCAAGGTGAACGGCGAGGTGGTGGCAGAAGCGGTGGTCTCCGCCATGCTCGCCGAGGATCCGGAAAAGATCGCCGCCCGGCGCAAGGCTGCCGCGGAAGAAGGCTGAACGTCTATTTCCGCTTGGGGGGCACAAGGCTTTGAACAGGACACTTTTGAGGTGTCACAGGATATTTTTCGGCATCTCTTGCAAGGGCGGATAAGAAGCGGATCGCGTTTTCAAAACAACGAGGAACACCGGAGCATGACGGATTCGGCCTATCCCGCGCCCGATCCCGTGATCACGGTCGGTGATGTGCGTATCGGCAATGATCTGCCCTTCGTGCTCATCGCCGGGCCCTGTCAGATGGAATCGCGCGATCATGCCATGATGATGGCGGAGGCGCTGGCGCGCATCGGCGAGGATGAAGGCGTGCCGGTGATCTACAAGACCTCCTTTGACAAGGCCAACCGCACATCCCTGAACAGCCCGCGCGGGATCGGCCTTGAGGCGGCGCTGCCTGTTTTTGCCGAGATTCGCGAAACCTTCGGCATGCCGGTGCTGACCGATGTGCACTGGCCGGAGCAGTGCGCGCGTGTGGCCGAGGTGGTGGACATCCTGCAGATCCCGGCCTTTCTCTGCCGGCAGACGGACCTGATCGTGGCGGCGGCGAAAACAGGGCGGGTGGTCAATGTCAAGAAGGGGCAGTTCCTGGCGCCCTGGGATGTGGGCAATATCATCGCCAAGGTCACGGGCTCCGGCAATACGCGGGTGATGATCACCGAGCGGGGGGTGAGCTTCGGCTACAACACGCTGGTCAATGACTTCAAGGGCCTGCCGGTGATGAAGGGGTTCGGCGCGCCGGTGGTGTTTGACGCCACCCATTCCGTGCAGCAGCCGGGCGGGCTTGGCGGCGCCTCGGGCGGCGATCGGCGCTTCGTCGAGCCGCTGGCGCGGGCGGCGGTGGCCGTCGGCGTGGCGGCGGTGTTCATGGAGACGCATCAGGATCCCGATCATGCGCCATCCGACGGGCCCAACATGGTGCCGCTCAAGGATCTGCCGCGTCTTGTGCGCCTGCTGAAAGAATTCGACGCCATCGCCAAGCAGCATGCCTGCACCCTGCCGCCGTCCGGATGAGAGGGCAGGGGAAAGCCCAGTTGGCAATCAGGCTTTCAGGCGCATCCGGCTTAAGGCCGCTTCTGCCTGATTTCGGCACGGGCCATGGCGGATTGCATGCCGGCGCAGGCGGCGCTAAACAGGGCCCCGATCCATGGGGGAATCGACAACCGCATCATGTCAGGACGACAACCCATGACCAGCATCGTCAGCATCCATGGCCGCGAAATTCTCGACAGCCGCGGCAATCCCACCGTTGAAGTCGATGTCATTCTCGAAGACGGAAGCAGGGGGCGCGCCGCCGTGCCCTCCGGCGCCTCCACTGGCGCGCATGAGGCCATCGAGCTGCGCGATAATGATCCCAACCGTTATCACGGCAAGGGTGTCACCAAGGCGGTGGCGGCCGTCAATGGCGAGATCGCCGAGCGGCTGCGCGGCATGGATGCGCGGGATCAGATCGCCATTGACAGGGCGATGATCGAGCTTGACGGCACCAAAAACAAGGGGCGGTTGGGCGCCAATGCCATTCTCGGGGTGTCGCTGGCGGTGGCGAAGGCGGCGGCGGCCTCGCTGGGGGTGCCGCTTTATGCCTATCTCGGCGGGCCGCACGCGCATGTGATGCCGGTGCCGATGATGAACATCCTCAACGGCGGCGCCCATGCCGACAACCCCATCGATTTTCAGGAATTCATGATCATGCCGGTGTCTGCCTCCAGCATGGCAGATGCGGTGCGCATGGGCGCGGAAGTGTTTCATGCCCTGAAAGCCGCCCTCAAGAAGGGCCTTTACAATACGAACGTTGGTGACGAGGGCGGTTTCGCCCCTGACATTCCCGGCACGCACGAGGCGCTGGATTTTATCATGCAGGCGATCCGCGATGCCGGTTACGAGCCGGGCAAGGACGTGTGGCTGGCGCTGGATGCCGCCTCAAGCGAGTTCTACAAGGACGGGGTCTATCACCTCTCCGGCAAGGAAACGCATGTGCTCGATTCCCACGGCATGGTGGATTATCTGGAATCGCTGGTGGACAATTATCCCATCCTTTCCATCGAGGACGGCATGGCCGAGGACGACTGGGGCGGCTGGCAGGAGCTCACGCAGCGCATCGGCCATCGTGTGCAGCTTGTCGGCGATGACCTGTTCGTGACCAACACCGCGCGGCTGGCGGAGGGCATCCGTCTGGATGTGGCCAATGCCATCCTGGTCAAGCCCAATCAGATCGGCACGCTCACCGAAACCCTCGATGCGGTGGAAATGGCCCATCGCGCCGGATATCGCGCGGTGATCTCGCACCGTTCCGGCGAAACGGAGGATGTAACCATCGCCGATCTCGCCGTGGCCACCAATGCCGGACAGATCAAGACCGGCTCGCTGTCCCGCTCCGATCGCGTGGCCAAGTACAATCAGCTCATCCGCATCGAGGAGGAGCTGGGCGCGCAGGCCCGCTATGCCGGCAAGAGCGTGCTGATGACCGAAAAGGCGCCCGCTGTCTGAAAACGGCATATTTTTCGGCCCTTTCGCGCACATGCGCTGCATGGACGCTTTCATCGCCCGCGGTATCCGGATTTTCCGCGGGCGATTGTTTTTGCGCCTTTAAGTTTAAGCGCATTCAGTGCGCGCCCATGCGGGAGGGCAGCCAGGTGGCGATTTCCGGAAAGAGTACGATGAGCACCACCCCGATGCACAGAAGCAGGAAGAAGGGCAGGGCGGCGCGGGCGATGGTGAGAATGTCGCGCCCCGTTAGCCCCTGCAGGACGAAGAGGTTGAAGCCCACCGGCGGTGTGATCTGCGCCATTTCCACCACGAGCACGATGTAGATGCCGAACCAGATGAGATCGAGACCGGCCTGCTCGACCATGGGTATGATCACCGAGGTGGTGAGCACGACCACGGAAATGCCGTCCAGGAACATGCCCATGACGATGAAGAAGACGGTGAGCGCCGCAATCAGGGCATAGGGCGAGAGGTGCATGCCGCCGATCCAGGCGGCAAGCTCGCGCGGAATGCCGGTAAAGCCCATGGCCACGGTGAGAAAGGCAGCACCAGCGAGGATGAAGGCGATCATCGCCGATGTGCGCACCGCGCCCATGAGGGCGGCAAGGAAGCTTTCGCGGTTAAGCGATCCGGACAGCCAGGAAAGAATGAGCGAGAAGACCACGCCAAGGGCGGCCGCTTCCGTCGGCGAGGCCAGCCCGGCATAGATGCTGCCGATGATGGCCATGATGAGCAGGGTGACCGGCGCCAGGAATTTCAGCGCCACAAGCCTTTCCCGCCAGCTTGGTTTTTCCTTTTCACCGGGCACACCCTCAGGATGCAGAAGTGACCAGAGAATGACATAGCCCATGAACAGCACCACCAGCATCAGCCCGGGAAAGACGCCGGCGATGAACAGCCGCGCGATGGACTGATCGGTGGCGACACCATAGACGATCAGGATAATGGAGGGCGGAATGAGCAGCCCCAGCGTGCCGGATCCGGCCAGGGTGCCGATGCTCATGAGCGGATGATAGCCGCGTTTGTGAAGTTCCGGGATGGTCATGCGGCCGATGGTGGCAGCGGTGGCCGCGGAAGAGCCGGAAACGGCGGCGAATATGGCGCAGCCTAGGATGTTCACATGCAGAAGCCGGCCGGGCAGGCGCGTCAGCCATGGCGAAAGGCCGCGGAACATGTCTTCGGAGAGGCGGGTGCGGAAGAGGATTTCGCCCATCCAGATGAACATGGGCAGGGCGGCCAGGGCCCAGGAATTGGAAGAGCCCCAGATGGTGGTGGCCATGGCCTGACCCACGGGCGCCTGTGTGAACAGGGCAAGGCCGGCCACGCCCACGCCCAAGAGCGAGAAGGCCACCCAAAGCCCTGAGCACAGCAGGATGAACAGAATGACGAGCAGAACGAGACCGGCCCACAGCGGCTCCATGATCAGACCTCCCGCTCGATTTCCTCGGCCAGGGCCTCTTCAGAGGCTTGCGCGGCCTCGGCCTCCTCATGCCGGCGATAGGACGGATCGCCGCCGCGCATGACCACGATCAGGTCATCGAGCAGGGCGATGGCGAGAATAACAAGGCCAATCAGCATGCTGGACTGCGGAATCCATAAAGGCACGGGCACGATGCCGTAGGAGACCTCGTGAAACTGCCAGGAATCAACGACCATCCACAGCACGTTCCAGGCGAAGAAGGCCGTGAGCAGAAAGGCAACGGCAAGGGAGAAGATCTCCGTCATCCGGCGGGCAGGGCCTTTCAGGTTGCGAATGATGAGATTGACGCGAATATGCCCGCCATGGCGCAGGGTATAGGCCAGGGCGAGGAAGGAGGCCGCCGCCAGAAAGAACCCGGAGATTTCCGCGGCAGAGGGGATCATGAGGCCATAGCGGGTGCCGGAGATGAGGTAAATCAGATTATCCAGCGCGCGCAGGCCGATCTGGATGCTGACGATGCCGCAGATCAGGATGAGAAAGACCGCGGATGCCGCCCCGGATGCGGCATAGAGCCAGTCAAGCCCCTTGCGCAGCATGGCGTTCTCTCCCCTCGCAGATATGCCGCCCTGACCGGTCAGGCCCGGCGCGCTTAAAAGATTCTGATGGAAACAGGCCAATCCCCCCGACCGAAAGCGGGCCTAAGCGCTGCCCGCTTTTTCCGGCCGGAGGGGAAAAGTGTCATGTTTCAGGCGAATAGAGCGTCAGAAAACGGCTCACTGCCCGCGATAGGCCTTGAGAATGGCCTCGCCGTCCGCGCCTGCCTTCTTGGCCCAGTCGGCGGTCATCTGCTCGCCGATCTTTTTTAAGCCGGCCATGAGCTCCGGCGTGGGCGTGACGATGACCATGCCGTTCTTTTTCAGTATGGCGATCTTGTCCGCCGTTTCCTTCTTGGACATCTCCCAGCCGCGGACCTCGGCCTTCTTCGCCGCGTCCTTCACGGCCTTCTGCACATCCGCCGGCAGTTTGGCGAAGGCCTTGGCGTTGACGATCACCATGTTCTTGGGCAGCCAGGCCTGCGTGTGATGGAAATATTTCACGAAGTCCCAGGCCTTGGAATTGGCGCCGGTGGACGGTGAGGTGATCATGGCATCCACGCGACCGGTGGAGAAGGCGGTGGGAATGTCCGGCACCTCAACCTGCGTGGGCACGGCCCCGGCGAGCTTGGCCAGGGTCTCGGTGGCGGCGTTATAGGCCCGCATCTTTAAGCCCTTCATGTCATCGAGCGAGCGGATCTCCTTCTTGGCGTAAATGCCCTGCGGCGGCCAGGGCACGGCGAAAAGCAGCATCAGCCCCTGCTGCTTCAGCTTCTTCTCAATGACGGGGCGGGAGGCCTCCCACAGCTTCCTGGCCTCGTCATAATTGGTGGCGAGGAAGGGAATGGAATCGACGGCAAAGACCGGATCCTCGTTGGACAGGCGCGACATCAGCACCTCGCCGATGGGCACAAGCCCGCGGCGCACGGCATTCTTGATCTCCGGATGCTTGATGAGCGATCCGGCCGAGTGCACGTTGATCTTCAGCTTGCCGCCGGTGGCCTGTTCCACGTCCTTGGCGAACTGGCGGATGTTGACGGTGTGGAAGGTCTTGTCGCCATAGGGCGTGGGCATGTCCCAGGTGGCGGCGGAGGCGGCGGCAGCGGCACCAAGCGAAAGGCCAAAGGCCACCGCGCCGGCGATGGCATAACGTCTGGTGATGCGCATGATCGATTACCCTCCCTGTTTTGATCTATGCTGCGAATGGGCCATGGCGGCCTTGTGCCATTGGAGCATATGACTGGTCAGAAAGCCAGACCTGATTATGGTGATTATGGTATAGCGAAGGGGCGCCGGCGCAAGATCCGGTGCGCAGGCACAGTGATCGGGATCGGCAAACTTAAGGGGCCTGTCATGAACGGAACCGGGGATGTGCACGCCGCAGAGGGGGCAAACGGGCATGAACTCAAGCGCGATCAGCGCTGGCGCTTCTGGATTGACCGCGGCGGCACCTTCACCGATGTGGTGGCGCTGGATCCGCAAGGGCGGCTGCACACCTTGAAATTGCTATCCGAAAATCCGGAAGCCTATGAGGACGCCGCCATTGAGGGCATCCGCCGCCTCATGAACACGCCTCCCGGCGCGCCGCTTGACTTTTCCGCCATCGCCGAAGTGAAGATGGGCACGACTGTTGCCACCAATGCCCTGCTAGAACGCACCGGCGAGCGCACCGCCCTGGTGATCACGCAAGGCCATGCGGATGCCCTGCGCATCGGTTATCAGAACCGGCCGGACCTTTTCGCCCTGAAGGTGCGCAAGCCCGAGGTGCTCTATGAAAGGGTCGTTGAGGCCACAGAGCGCGTCACTGCGGACGGTGACGTGCTCATACCGCTCGATGAGGCCGATCTTGAGGAGAAGCTGCGGGCCTTGAAGGCGGAAGGGTTTGCCTCCCTCGCCATCGTTTTTCTCCATGGCTATCGCCATGATGCGCATGAGAAGCGGGCGGCCGAGATCGCGCGGCGGCTCGGTTTCACGCAAGTGTCGGTCTCGCATGAGGTCTCGCCGCTGATGAAGCTGGTCTCCCGCGGCGATACCACGGTGGTGGATGCCTATCTGACGCCGATCCTGCGCCGGTATGTGAACCGGGTGGCGCGCGCCCTTGGCAGCGGAGAAGGCGGCGCGGGCAAGGGCCCGCGGCTGATGTTCATGATGTCTTCTGGCGGGCTGACCTCGGCGGATCGTTTTGCCGGCAAGGACGCCATCCTTTCCGGTCCGGCCGGCGGTGTGGTCGGCATGGTGACCACGGCGCGGCTTGCCGGTTTTGAACGGGTGATCGGTTTTGACATGGGCGGCACGTCCACGGATGTCGCCCATTTCGACGGGGAATACGAACGCGCCTTTGAAACGGAAGTGGCCGGCGTGCGCATGCGCGCGCCCATGCTGCGCATTCACACGGTGGCGGCGGGCGGCGGCTCGATTCTGCATTACGACGGCCAGCGCTTCCGGGTGGGGCCGGATTCGGCCGGCGCGGATCCGGGCCCGCGCTGTTATCGCCGCGGCGGGCCGCTGGCGGTGACCGATGCCAATGTGCTGCTCGGACGGATTCAGCCCAGGTGGTTTCCGGCCATTTTCGGGCCGGAGGGCAATCTGCCGCTGGATGTCGAGGCGGTGCGCGCTGGCTTTGCGGAAATCGCCGAACGGATTGGCGACGGGCGCACACCGGAAGAGGTGGCGGAAGGTTTCTTGCGCATCGCTGTTGAGAACATGGCCAATGCGATCAAGCGCATTTCCGTGCAGCGCGGGCGGGATGTCACCGAATATCTCCTCAACTGCTTCGGCGGCGCCGGCGCCCAGTTCGCCTGCCGCATTGCCGATGCGCTGGGCATGAAAACCGTGCTGGTGCATCCGCTGGCCGGTGTGCTTTCGGCCTATGGCATCGGCCTTGCCGACATTCGCGCCGAGCGGGCCCGTTCGCTGGAGGCGCGCCTGAACGAGACGGGGCTGCAAAAGGCAAAAACGCTGGCGGAAGAGCTGGAAAGAGAGGTTCTGGAGGAACTGGCCGAGCAAGGTGTGGCGCCGCAAGAAGCTGCGGTCGTGCACAGGCTGCATCTGCGCTATGAGGGCACGGACACCGCCCTTTCCGTCCTCATGCGCGAGACGGTGGATTCCTTACGCCATGCCTTCGAGCGGGAGCATAGGCGCCAGTTCGGCTTTGTGCAGCCGGAAAAGGCCCTGATCATCGAGGCGGTGGAAGTCTCCGCCAGCGGCGGCGGTGCACGCGTGCCGGAGAGGCTTGAACCTGAGGAGGCACAGGGCGCGCCCGATCCGGCCGATAAAGCGCGCATGTATGTGAAGGGGCGCTGGCAGGAGGTGCCCGTTTTCATGCGCGAGGACCTCAGGCCCGGCATGAACATTGAGGGGCCGGCGCTGATCATCGAGCCCAATTCCACCATCGTGGTGGAGCCGGAGTGGAAGGCGCGCATGAACGGCTACCGCCACCTGCTGCTTGAGCGCGCGGTGCCCGCGAAAAGGCGCGAGGCCATCGGCACCACGGCCGATCCGGTGATGCTGGAGGTGTTCAACAACCTGTTCATGGCCATCGCCGAACAGATGGGCGAGGCCCTGCGCAAGACCGCCTCGTCGGTGAACATCAAGGAGCGTCTCGATTTCTCCTGCGCGGTGTTCGATGCGCAGGGGCAGCTTGTGGCCAATGCGCCGCACATGCCGGTGCATCTCGGCTCCATGGACCGCTCGGTGATGACCATCATCCGCGACAATCCGCAGATGAAGCCGGGCGATGTCTATGTGCTTAATGCGCCTTATAACGGCGGCACGCATCTGCCGGATGTCACGGTGATCACGCCGGTGTTCCTGAACGGGCATGACCGGCCCCTGTTCTACGTGGCCTCGCGCGGGCATCATGCCGATATCGGCGGGCTGGCGCCGGGCTCGATGAGCGCGGATGCGAAGCGCATCGAGGAAGAGGGCGTGCTCATCGACAATTTCCTTCTGGTGGAAAACGGCATCTTCCGCGAGGAGGCCATCCGGGACCTGCTCACTTCCGGGCCGTGGCCGGCGCGCAATCCGGATCAGAACATCGCCGATCTCAAGGCGCAGGTGGCCGCCAACGAGCGCGGCGTGCGCGAGCTGCTCAAGATGGTGGAGCATTTCGGCCTCGATGTGGTGCAGGCCTACATGCAGCATGTGCAGGACAATGCCGAGGAAAGCGTGCGCCGGGTAATCGACGCGCTGAAAGACGGCAGCTTCGAATACGCCATGGACAATGGCGCGGTCATTCGGGTGGCCATCCGTGTTGATCGGGACAGGCGCGAGGCGGTGGTGGACTTCACCGGCACATCGCCGCAGCTTTCCGACAATTTCAATGCGCCGGAGCCGGTGACGCGGGCGGCGGTGCTCTATGTCTTCCGCTGCATGGTCAACGATGCCATTCCGCTCAATGCCGGATGTCTGAAGCCCATCCGCCTCATCATTCCGGCGGGCTCCATGCTCAGCCCGCGCTATCCGGCGGCGGTGGTGGCCGGCAATGTGGAAACCTCACAGGCGGTCACCGATGCGCTGTTCGGGGCGATGAAGGCATTGGCCGCCTGTCAGGGCACCATGAACAATTTCACCTTCGGCAATGCCCGCCATCAGTATTACGAGACCATCTGCGGCGGCGCCGGGGCCGGGCCGGGCTGGGACGGCGAAAGCGCAGTGCACACGCACATGACCAACACCCGCCTGACCGATCCGGAGGTGCTGGAATTCCGCTATCCGGTGCTGCTTGAAACCTTCCGCATCCGCGAAGGATCCGGGGGGGCGGGGCGCTGGCGCGGCGGTGACGGCGTGGAGCGCATCATTGTTTTCCGTGAGGACATGCGCGCTTCCCTTCTGACCAACCGGCGCAGGGTCTGCCCCTTCGGCCTTGAAGGGGGCGCTGCGGGCGCCTGCGGCGAAAACATTCTGCGCCGCGCCAACGGAAGCGAGGAGAAGCTCTCCTCCTGCGCCACGGTGAATGTCCGCGCCGGTGATGCCATCATCATCCGCACCCCAGGCGGCGGCGGCTACGGACGGGCAGATTCATGAAAAAGTCGCAGGAAAAGAAACAGGGCAGGGGGCGGGCATTTTAACGCATGCGCATGCGCGAGTGGCCTGCCCCCTCCCGGCCCCTGACGGGGCCGACCTTACCCAGGCAGGGGGAGGTGAGGACTAAATCGCGGGAGCGGGATTTTGTCCCGTTTCTTCAATGTCTTGGCGGTGATGGAAACCCTGCCGGCACACACCACGACACCCCGTTGCCGTCTTTTTCGTCACCCCGGCGAAAGCCCGGGGTCTCGGGCCGCAAACTCATGCATTTGTGGCCTGAGATACCGGCTTTTGCCCACTGGTGTCCAAGAAAGATGATGGTTAGGTGAAAAAAGTACGGGATTGTCCGCCACTTGTGGTAAAAGTGAAGTGTCAAGGCTTGATTTGCCACAAGCGGAGGAACAATCCCGATGTTTGAAACTACCACGCTTCATCGCATTGTCCAACTGCTTCCTGACCGCCTTGTTGAGGAGGCGGTGCGCCGGCATAACAGCGACCGCTATCGCAAGCGTTTTCACACGCGGGCGCACCTGTTGGCGCTGCTGGTGTCACAACTTGGCGCTGTATCGAGCCTGCGG
>NZ_JQKX01000004.1 GCF_000746275.1 Thermopetrobacter sp. TC1 | reverse complement strand
AACTCCATGGCCGTTTCCGTCGTCGTCGGATCCGAATTGCGAACATGGATCTGACCGCTGAAATAGGCCGGATTTTTCGCGGTTATATAGCTGCCGCCGCTGCCGTCGTCCGTGATGTCCACGTCGTTGCGGTTGATCGGCCGGATGGTGCCGCCGTCATCGACGAACATGTCCAGCCGGATCTTGTCGGCGCTCGCATCGAGATCGGTGATCTCGTCGTTGCCGAAGTCCGGCGTGATGGGATTGCCGTTCTGATCAAGCTGCCCGTCATAGGCGAATGTGTCGGCCCCCGCGCCACCTGTGAGCCAATCATTGCCGGCGCCGCCGATCAGCCGGTCATTATCGTCTCCGCCCTCAATGGTGTCATCCCCGGCACCGCCATGAATGATGTCGGCCCCTGCATCGCCATAGAGGGTGTCGTTTCCTTCGCCGCCATTGATGATGTCATAATCATCACCGCCATGAATGGTGTCGTTGCCCTCATCGCCATGGATCGTATCCTGTCCGACGTCGCCCCAAAGTGCATCATTCCCTGCACCGCCAATCAAATAATCATCGTTATCGCCGCCATAGAGCGTGTCATCACCATCTCCTCCGGAAAGGGAATCCATGCCGGCTTCACCATAGAGCGTATCGTTGCCGGCACCGCCTTCAAGGTTGTCGCCATCACCTCCGCCATGCAGTTCGTCGTCTCCGTCTTCGCCATAAAGGAAGTCGAGGGCGTTGCCGCCATAAAGCGTGTCATTGCCGGCACCGCCGTAAAGGAAATCCTCTCCTTCTCCGCCGGAAAGGATGTTGTTCCCCTTGCTGCCGGTCAGGGTATCAGCGCTGTTGCTGCCGGTGATGTTCGCATCGGTCACGCCCAGGGCCTTCGCCTCCGTAATTCCCTGAACGAGGGTGATGTCGCCGGACGTCAGGACCATGGTGTTGTTGACCAGGTCGACCTTGACGTTTTCCGAACCGATATCCACGCGCACGATGATGGCACCGCCGCCGCTGCCAAAAGTCAGGGTGATGGCCTGGTTGTCATCCACATGAAGGGCATAACCGCCGGATGATCCGGATGTGATGTTCGTCGTTCCCGAAGTCGTGTCGGCCTGGATGCCCAGGCTCTTTCCTTCACCGACCGAATAGAAATCATTGTTATCGTTATCATCATAGATCACGCCGGTGATGAAATGACCGCTGCCGGAGGAAGCGTAATCCTGCGTGATCATGGACGAATCCCAGTCCTGCCCCTGATCGTCGGTAAAGGTTCCTATTTTCTGACCAACACCGACTTCCCTGTATTCGTCATCGAGGATGTTGGTGCGATGGCCACTGCTGAGAAAGAGCCCCCGGTGTTGCTCATAGATGGATGCCGTCGGATCGATGGGGCCGGGTGAGACGCCATGTAAGTTGATGTTCTCTCCGGTCTTCCAGGGGCTGATGAGCTGATAGCCGGCGTCCTGGATGCGGTCCGTGGCCGTACTTTCGTTGGCGCCCTTGTGTGAGAAGGTGTCCGTATCGAGCATCCACTGGCTGTGGGCACGAGCGGCGTCGATGAGCAGATCGTTCATCGCCAGCGGCTGCTTGGGGGAGGCATCAATCGTGCCCGCGGGCAGGCCGTCGTTGAGATCAATGCCATAGCGGTCCGCTTCCGCCTGCGGGTCGAGGCGGGCACGGTTGATCAGCTCGAGCATGAGCTGTTCCTGGTCGGTCTGCTTGGTCATGACGCATTTTCCCCCGGTCTGATCATGCGATTTTGGATCGCTGCTCGCTGGTTCTGCAGGCGGTGGGTTCCTTGCGCGCAGATGTTTTCTCCACAGGCGGCAGGAACCGATTCACGCAGTCAACCAATGATTGAGTTTGGGCGCCTGTCTTGTCAACTGATTCGCCAAAGCCTGAACGCTGATGGGGCATGTTGATCATTTTCCTGTCCGGATGGACGAGAGATGGCGAGTTGACAGGGAAGGGGGGCGGGATATGTATAGCCGCAGGGACAAGCTGGCCTTTGCACATTTTCCGGGAGGGAACGACAGGCGGGCCATTTTTCCTCGGTTTCACTGCGCGCTTGATGGCAGGCGTTGACCGGAGCTGTCGGCACAGTCGCGGACAGACGCTTGCTTACAGGACTCGGAACAGGGAAAAGGCCTTTGCCCGGCTATTGCCATTTTTCTCCCGGCTAGATGCGCGCCGGCTAATGGGGCCTTGCGCGGGTATTTCCGGCCCTTGTGAAAGGGGCCGCCTTTTACGCTCCGAAAAGAAGGAGCGGCTAGGATAGGGAGCATGTTTGCGCGGCGTGAAAAACTCTCGATCCCGAAACGGGTGTGGTATTTCCTCTTTCCGCGAGGGGGGCTGAAGCGCGCCTATACCTATATCTGGCTCAGGGCCAAGCGCATTGCGGCCTCGCCGCATGCGGTGGCTTTGGGGTTTGCCTGCGGCGCCTTCATCTCGTTCACGCCGTTCATCGGCTTTCATTTCATCCTCGCCGGGCTGATGGCCTGGATCCTTCGCGGGTCGATCCTGGCTTCCGCTTTCGGCACCTCGGTGGGCAATCCGCTGACCTTTCCCTTCATCTGGTGGGCGACCTACAATCTGGGCGGCCTGCTTCTCGGCTATGAACACAAGGGTGAGATACACATCGCTCTGCCCCATGGCTTCTGGGGGCTCTTGCTGCATGATCCGGCGGCCTTCGGCCGTGCGTTCTGGGATGCGCTGGGGCCGGTGATCGTGCCCATGTCGGTGGGCGCCCTGCCGCTGGGCGGGCTGTGCGGTGCCTTCTTCTATTTTCTCGTGCGCAAGGCGGTGGAGCGCTATCAGGCGCGACGGCGGGAGGTTATCGCGCGTCGGATCACGCGCCAGGAGCCGGCGGAGTGAGGGCTTTTGTTTTCCCACGCTCTGGTCCGGGGGCAGGCAAAGTGGACATCAACTCAGTTGCCCTTGATATTCTCTCCATACATGAAGCACTGTTTTTCCCCTCCCCCTGGGAGGGGGAGAGTCAGGGAGGAGGTTGAACAACTTAGTTCTGCGCTTGTGGCCCGACCCCCTCCCGGCCCCTTGCGGGGCCGACCTCCCCCTATCAGGGGGAGGATGGAGCTATGCACCCTTCTTGCTAACCTCCCTACACCGCAGGGGCAGGCCAGGGGTGTGATAAAGGGTGTTGTTGTGAGGAAAAACACAACTAACTGTCTCCTGGCAACAGATGGGTCTCTTATTAACGCATTGAATATCCATGTTAAAGCGTCGATTGCCGGGTTGAGGGAGCGGAGGCGATGATCATTGGCATGGGCGCGGATCTTGTGGATGTGCGCCGCATACAGCACCTGCTCAAGCGTCACGGAGGGCGTTTTCTTTGCAAGGTATTCACACCGGCAGAACAGGAGGCTGCGCGCGGACGCGGCGATGGCGCCGCTTTTCTTGCCCGGCGCTTTGCAGCCAAGGAAGCGGCGGCCAAGGCCCTGGGCACGGGGTTTCGCTCTGGTGTGGGCTGGCGGGATATCGAGGTGGTGCGTGGCGATCTCGGTGCGCCCTGTCTGGCCCTGCATGGCGGCGCACAGGCGCGGCTTGCGCGCATTGTCCCGGATGGATACGAGGCGGTTTTGCATCTTTCCTTGAGTGACGAGCCGCCCTATGCCCTGGCCTGGGTGATCATCGAGGCGCGCCCCTTGCCGCGGCACTAGGGCGTGTCCTCATAAAATCCGACGTGCCAGCCCCTTAAGCTCAACATTTTCGCTTCATCTCGCTGGCCTTTCGCCCTTGAAAATAGCTTTGGCTATTCCCTGCGGGCGAAAAGACCAGCGATATTTTGCGAAAATGCCGCTGGCATCGCCGTCTTTGAATTAAGTCCACGCCCTAATCTTGCCACAGCACTCATAATGAAAGCCTCTCGATCGGTGCTGTTCAGAAAAAGGCGTCCTTCCCGCATGACGTACGCCTTTCTTGTGCCACGCTTATGACACGATTGTTCTGTCTATCGGAATGCGTGCCGGAAGGGCTTAAAGGGTTTTTGCGCGCGATTGACTTGGCGGCCGGGATGGATAACAACCGCTAGAAATCGCGCGCGATGCCTCTGGATGCGGTGTTCAGGCGACTTGTTGAGAATGGCGGGCGATGATGGAGACGAAGGACGATCAGGCCTTGAGCGAACGGGTGGAAAAGCGCCAGGACGAGGGGCTGTGGGATACGGTGAAGGTGATCCTGCAGGCGCTGCTGATTGCCTTCATCATCCGCACCTTTCTCTATCAGCCGTTCAACATTCCTTCCGGCTCCATGATCCCCACCCTGCTCATCGGCGACTATCTCTTCGTCAACAAGCTCTCCTACGGCTACAGCAAGCATTCCTTCGATTTCACCCTGTCGCTCTTCGGCCATGATCTGTTTTCCTTCGGGCCGGTGCCGATCGAGGGGCGCATTTTCGCCAGAAAACCAAAGCGGGGCGATGTCGTCGTCTTCAAGCTGCCCAGCAATCCCAAGATCGACTACATCAAGCGCATCATCGGCCTGCCCGGCGATCGCATTCAGGTGATCAACGGCGTGGTCTATATCAACGGCGAGGCGGTGAAGCGCGAGCGCATCGAGGACTATGTTGTGCCGGACGGGCCGGAGAAGGGCAGGCGCATTCGCCGCTATCGCGAGACCCTGCCCAACGGGGTAAGCTATACGGTTCTCGATCTCTATGACGGCAGTATTGAGGACAACACGGATGTCTATGTTGTGCCGCCCGGTCACTACTTCATGATGGGCGATAACCGGGATAACTCGACGGACAGCCGGTTTCTGGATCATGTGGGGTATGTGCCCTATGAGAATATCGTGGGGCGGGCGGTGATCATCTTCTTCTCGCATTCGCCGGATGCGGCCCTTTACAAGCCCTGGACATGGATTACCGGCATTCGCTGGAGCAGAATTGGCACATGGATAAGTCCGTGACGGCAGAGAACTTCGACGATCCTAAAAGGGTGGCGGAGGCCTTCGCCGAGCGGGCGGGCTATCGTTTTTCCGATCCCAGCCTGCTGCTGGAGGCGCTCACGCATGCGGTGGAGGAAAAGCCGGGCGGTTTCGCCCGCGGGTATGAGCGGCTGGAGTTTCTGGGCGATCGGGTGCTGGGGCTGGTGATCGCCGAGGAGCTCTACCGGCGTCATCCCGACAGTCCGGAGGGGGCACTGGCGCGCCAGTACAATCATCTTGTGCGCAAGGAGACGTGTGCGGACATTGCCCGCCGCCTGGGGCTGGGCAAGATGATGCGCACCGGCGAGACCACGCTGAGGCGGCAGGCGGAAGGCTCGGTCAACGTGCTCGGCGATTTGTGCGAATCCGTGATTGCGGCGATTTATCTCGACGGTGGTCTTGAAGCGGCGCGAAAATTCATCATCTCCTTCTGGGAGCCGCTGTTCGCCCGCTACCGCGACGCGCCGCGCGATCCCAAATCCGCCCTGCAGGAATGGGCGGCGCAGCGGGGCTATCCGCCCCCGTCCTATCGCGAGGTGTCGCGGTCGGGCCCGGATCACGATCCGCAGTTCGTCATGGAGGCGGAGATCGAGGGGCTGGGCACGGCGCGGGGCGAAGGCGGCTCGAAGCGCAAGGCCGAACAGGCCGCTGCCGGAGCCTTATTGAAGCATGTCGAGAAAGAAACGGGATGACGACGGAAAACGACAGCGAGAAAGCGGATATCGCGCAGGCTGAGGACACAGCCGGCATAAGCACGACCAACAAGGAGACGGAGACCGACCAGAATGCAGCTGCGGATGCGGCGATGACCGCGGCGGAAGAGGGCACTCAAGACAGCGCCGAAGACAAGGCGGCTGAAGCTGGCACGCATCCGGCGCCTGTTGATCACGCTGCTGCTGATGATGATGCGGAAAGCGGCGAAAAGGCGCAGGAAGCGCAAGAGGAGGAAGGGATGCGCTGTGGCTTTGTGGCCATCATCGGCGCGCCCAACGCCGGCAAGTCCACGCTGATCAACACGCTGGTGGGGGCGAAGGTCTCCATCGTCACCCACAAGGTGCAGACCACGCGCACACGGGTGCGGGCGGTGGCGATTGTGGGCAAGAGCCAGATCATCTTCGTGGACACGCCCGGCATCTTCAAACCCCGGCGCAAGCTGGACGAGGCGATGGTGGAGGCGGCCTGGAGCGGGGCGGCCGATGCCGATGTGGTGGCGCTGCTTGTGGATTCGCGCCGGGGGCTGGATGAGGAGAACGCGCGCATCCTTCAGGGGCTGAAGGATTCCGGCCGGGATGCCATTCTGGTTCTCAACAAGATCGATCTCATTGAGAAGCCGAAGCTTTTGGAGCTTGCTGACACCTTCAACAAGGAGTTTCCCTTTCAGGCCACCTTCATGATCTCGGCCCTGAAGGGGTCCGGCGTGGATGATCTGCGCGATTATCTGGCCGAGCGCATGCCGCCGGGGCCATGGCTGTATCCGGAGGATCAGCTCTCCGATTTTCCCTTGCGCATGCTGGCGGCGGAGATCACCCGCGAGAAGCTCTATCTGCGCCTGCATGATGAGCTGCCCTATGCCTCGCACGTGGAAACGGAGCTGTGGGAGGAGCGGCCGGACGGCTCCATCCGCATCGAACAGACCATCTATGTGCAGCGCGAATCGCAGAAGAAGATCGTCATCGGCAAGGGCGGGCAGACGATCAAGGACATCGGCAAGGCGGCGCGGCAGGAGCTTTCGGCCCTGCTGGGCGGGCGCAAGGTGCATCTGTTCCTGTTCGTGAAGGTGCGGGAGAAGTGGGATCAGGATCCGGAGCGGCTGCGCTTCCTCGGCCTTCTCGAATGAACGTATCCACAGGGAAGCATTTGACTTTCCGCTCTTAGGCTGTCTGATGGTGCGGGATGAATGTTTCATCCCTTGCATCCCCCATGTTGATGGAAAGCGGCCATGGCCATCCGTCGTCTGCCCGAAACCCTCATCAACCGCATCGCCGCCGGTGAGGTGGTGGAGCGGCCGGCGTCCGTGGTCAAGGAGCTGGTGGAAAATGCGCTCGATGCCGGGGCGGGAGAGGTGGAAACCATCTTCCGCGACGGCGGGCGCAGTCTCATCGAGGTGCGGGATGATGGCTGCGGCATGACGCGGGAGGATCTCGCGCTGGCGGTGGAGCGGCATGCCACATCCAAGCTCGATGATGACTCGCTTGTGCGCATCATTACCTTAGGCTTTCGCGGCGAGGCGCTTGCATCCATTGCCGCGGTGGCGCGGCTTGCCATCATCTCGCGGCGGCAGGAGGCGGATACGGCCTGGGAGATCCGGGTGGAGGCGGGGCGCAAGGAGGAGCCGCGGCCGGCGGCGCGGGCACCCGGCACCACGGTGAGCGTGCGGGATCTGTTTTTTGCCACGCCGGCGCGACTGAAGTTCTTGCGCTCGGCGCGGGCGGAAACCATGGAGGCGGCGCGGGTGCTGCGGCGGCTGGCGCTGGCGCATCCGGATGTGGCCTTTCGCTTCGTAACAGAAGCGCGGGCGGTCTTTTCCCTTGCACCGGGGACGGAAGAGGCGCGCATTGCTGCCATTCTCGGGCGCGCCTTTCTGGACAATGCCTTTGCCTTTGCGGCGGAACGCGAGGGCTATTCCGTGCGCGGCTGGGGCAGCCTGCCCACCTTCTCGCGGGGCCAGCCCGATCAGCAGTATCTCTTCGTCAACGGACGGCCGGTGACCGACCGGCAGCTTTCCGGCCTGGTGCGCGCCGCCTACAGCGATGTTCTGGAAAAGGGGCGGCATCCGTCCGTGGTTCTGCATATCGCCTGTGCGCCGGAGCTTGTGGATGTGAACGTGCATCCGGCCAAGCGCGAGGTGCGCTTTCGGCAGCCGGCGCTGGTGCGCAGTCTCATCATCAATGCCTTGCGCGAGGCCATTGCGCGGGAAGGGCAGCGCACCGCGATGCCGGTGCGGGGAATGGTCCCGGCCGGAGATGACAATAAGCTTCCGCATCAGGAAAAGCCGGCGGCTGGTGCGGCTTTTGCTGATCGGCTGTCGCAGGAGGCGGCGCGCCTGTCCCTGGCGGCTCAGGCGCCGCTGATGGATCTGCCGCCGCAGGGGCGGCACAGCGCGGGTTTAGCTGAAAGCAAGACGGCTTTTGCAGGTGTCGCGGATGTTTCCGCGCCGGATCTCTCGCCGGCTGGCCTTGATGCGGGTGCGGATGCGGGTGCGGCAGAAACCGGTGCGGAAGCGGCGGAAAACCATCCGCTGGGGGCGGCGCTGGCGCAGGTGCATGGCACCTACATCATCGCGCAGACGCAGGATGGCATCGTCATCGTCGATCAGCACGCAGCGCATGAGCGCATCGTGCTGGAACGGCTCAAACGGGAGCGGGCGGCGGGCGGCATTAGCCGGCAGGGGCTTCTGATTCCGGAAGTGGTGGAGCTGGATGCCGACAGCGCCGATGCCGTGCTTGCCCATGCGGAGATGCTTGCGGATCTGGGGCTGGTGGTGGAGCCGTTCGGGCCCGGCGCGGTTCTGGTGCGGGAGGTGCCGGCAGCGCTGGGGCACTGCGACGTTGCAGGGCTTGTGCGGGATGTGGCGGCGGATCTCATCGCCCATGATCTGCCGCAGGCCCTGCAGGAGCGGCTGGAGCACGTGCTGGCCACCTTCGCCTGTCATCATTCGGTGCGGGCCGGGCGCTTCCTGACCCGGGAGGAGATGGATGCGCTGCTGCGCGAGATGGAGCGCACGCCCCGCTCCGGGCAGTGCAATCATGGCCGCCCGACGTGGGTGAAGCTGACGCTTGCGGATCTGGAGCGGCTGTTCAAGCGGGCTTGAGGCGATCATGGTGGGCAATGGCGCGGCAGGGGAAGGAGAGAAGGCGCCCCGCATCTGGGCGCTTCTGGGCGGGCGCGCCGGCGATGATGCGCAGGTTCAGGCCCTGGCGGCGATGATCGCGGAAAGAACCGGCGCGATCGTTACGGAAAAGCCTTTGCGCTATCGCCTGTTGCGCAATTTGCCCAACTTGCTGATCGGTGCCGCGGCTCCTCTGGTTCTGACCAGGGAGAGCATGCAGCAGCTTGCTCCGCCCTGGCCTGATCTGATCATCGGCGTGGGGCGCCGGTCGGTGCCGGCGGGGTTATGGATCAGGCGCATGGCCAGAACCAGGCCTGTGCGCCTTGTCTGGCTGGGGCGGCCGCGGGCGCCGCTTGCCTGGTTCGACATGGTGCTGACCACCGCGCAATACGGTCTGCCGGAAGAGGGGCCGGTGATCCTGCTTGATCTGCCCCCGGCACGGGCGCCGGCGGTGGAGGATGCCTATCTGGCGCGCTGGCGGGCGCGTCTTGCCGATCTGCCGCGGCCGCTGACGGCGGTGCTGGTGGGCGGGGCGCGCTGGCCCGTTCTGTTCGACGCCGATGATGCACAGCGCCTGGGCAGGGCGGTTTTAGCGGAACGGGAAAGAACCGGCGGGGCCTGGGTTGTCTCCTGTTCGCCCCGCACCGGAATCAGGCAGGCGCGGGCGTTGCACGAAGCGCTTAAGAAACCGGGCTATTTCTATTTCTGGCGCGATGGGCGCCGGCCCGAGGACAATCCGCACCGGGCGCTTCTGGCTTTGGCGGATCGCTTTATCGTGACCTCCGATTCCGCCTCGATGATCGCGGAGGCGGTGCGGACGGGAAAACCGCTGTGTTTATGGCCCATGCGGGAAAGCCGGCTTGCGCTGCACTGGTCGGCGAATGCCGGGCTTGCGCGCTGGCTGGCGGTGCGTGGTCTTTTAACCCCGCCGCGCAACATGCGCGCTTTCTGTGACCGGCTGAGGACGCAGGGGCTTGTCTCCTTCATTGGCGAGGCGGAGCCTGAAGATCGTCTCTGTGCCGAATTGCGGGAAAAGGCACTGGATGCGGCATTGGCGCGGATTGAGCGATGGCTTTCGCCATGAAATAACAGGCAACCGATCGGGGTTATGCGTTCATTCCCAATCAGCAGCGGACCCCCATAAGATTTTCGAGGCTTTCAAGAAGAGGAGGGAGAGATCATGGGCTTTCAGTTCAAGGGCCGTGAGATCGAGACCGATGCCAACGGTTTTCTCGTCAATCAGGCGGACTGGAGCGAGGAGCTGGCGGAAGCCATGGCCGAGGCCGAAGGCATCACCCTGACCGACAAGCACTGGGACATCATCAACTATCTGCGCGATGAGTATTTCAACAACAACGGCAATCAGCCCAACACGCGCACCATCATCAAGGCGATGAGCGAGAAGTGGGGCACCAAGGTGAAGCAGAAGGACGTCTATGAGCTGTTTCCGCTCGATCCTTCCAAGCAGGGCGGACGCATCGCGGGCTTGCCGGAATCGAAGCGCAAGGGCGGTTATTGACACAGGACCGCCTGTTTCGGCCCGACTTGAGCGGGCAAGTGCAAAGCGACACGCCGGAAGGCCGCCTTGTTAGCCGGCCTTTACGGTTCTTGCATGCGGGTGGCGAAGGCCGGTGTGGTCAGAAAACGGCCCTTTGCCGTCTTGCGGAACAGTCTGGCGGGGGTTTCAACCCTGCCTCGGGCATGGATGGCGGGGTAACATACCCCGCCAAAATGTTGAAGGAACGGGATGAAATCCCGTTCCGGCATTTGAAAGGGGTAAGAAAAAAGGCCCCGTTACAGGGCCTTCTGATGCGTGTCGATTGGTTGCCGCCTGAACGCGCGATTTATTTTCGGAGATGGGATGCGCGTTCTTGCTTCAGCATTCATCTCCGCCGGTCAGGCGGTGGGGGCGCGGTGCGGGATGCCCTTGTCGGACAGGAGCTTGACGAGCTCGCCGTTCTGGAACATCTCGGTGACGATATCGCAGCCGCCGATGAATTCGCCCTTCACGTAAAGCTGCGGGATGGTGGGCCAGTTGGTGTATTCCTTGATCCCCTGCCGCAGCTCGTCGGACGCAAGAACGTTGACATCAGTGAAGGGCACGTCGAGATACTGCAGGATCTGGGCAACACGGCCGGAAAAGCCGCACATGGGCTGTTCTTTCGTGCCCTTCATGAACAGCACCACATCGTTGCTCTTCACCACCGAGTCGATCCAGTCGTGAACGGGGTTGCTCATCGTCTCTGTTCGCCTTTCTTCACGGGTTGTTGTTTGTGTTGGGTGTCGATCGCGCGCGGATTACTCTGCATTCTTAGCGTCTCATGATCATCCCGTTGCGGGATTAAGAGCCAGGATCAGGGCGTATCCTCCGGCACGCCGGTCTGCAGGGCAAGTGCATGCAGCTCGCCCCCCATCTTGCCCTTCAAGGCGGCATAGACCATCTGATGCTGCTGCACGCGGGTCTTGCCGCGGAAGGCTTCGGAAATCACCGTGGCGGCATAATGATCGCCATCCCCGGCGAGATCGCGAATCTCCACCTTCGCATCCGGCAGGGCCTCCTTGATCAGACGTTCGATCTCGGCTGCATCCATGGCCATGGCCGCTTTTCCCTCGTGTTCTTCTTGTTGTGATCGTTTTCAACGGGAATATCGTTCAATCACGCATGGCATACAAGGCCTCTCCCGCTCTGTGAAGAGGGGACAATCAGCACATGATGATGCTGGCTCCGTTCGGACCAATCAGGACGCCTCAGTCCTCAGCCAGGGTCATTTCCCGGGCAGGCAAGGGGTTGCGCTAGCCTGGCACTGCATGTAGGAGCGATTGAGGTGATAGCACTCGATTTTTTTGTCCGCCGCATAATTCCAGTGTGCGTAAAGAGCGCCAGCTTTTTCCCGTGCCAGACTTTCCCAGGCAACAATGGCATTCTTTTCCTTTTTGCCCGGTGTTTTGTCTAGAAAATGCACAGGTTTTCCCTTGGCGCTCATGCTCATGCGCAGGCAATGAACATATGCATGGTCCTTGGCCGATCCAGCGCTGGAGCATGCCAGAAGGATTGCGCTCGCCATGACGGCGCGCATAAATAAGCGGATACACGTCATTTTTCTGTCCGGTTGATGGGCGGCATCGCCCCTTAGGCCAGGGCGTGTCCTCGTAAAATCCGGCGCGCCAGCCCCTAAAGGTCGACATTTTCGCTGCATCTCGCTGACTTTTCATTCTTGAAAATAGCTTTGGCTATTTCCTGCGAGCGAAAAGATCAGCGATTTTCAAAAAAATGCCGCTGGCATCGTCGTCTTTGAATTCAGTCCACGCCCTAAATGGAGGCGATGCCTTCATGATGAAAGCGGAAGGAATGGAGGCCAGAGGAGCCCTCCTTGCATATTTTCATTAGATTTGAATCAGGGCTGACGACAAGGGGGCGGGCCGTATTTCTCGCAGGTCATTTTCCATTCGGTGCATTTGCCGCTCTCATCTTTTTTCGCGCAGGTCTGTTTCCACTTCTTGCAACAGAGCCTGCTTTTTGACGTTAAAGCAAGGCGTGTTGCCTTCGCTGACTGACATTGGGGCTGGGCTGAGTGAGCGGTTGTGCCGACACTGCTGGCATATGCTGGAACAAAGGAGAGCATGCAGGCCATGGTGGCGCTGGCCAGAACTTTCATGGGGGTCATGGTTGTCATCTCCCTTAATTCGTCCCCCCATGTATGATCATATATTTTTGTAAATCTATAGCAATTAGGCCTATGAATAATTTTTGTATTAGTTTTACAAATGAATTTAAAACTCATTATAGATCGCATACAATTATTAGGTGTATTTTATTTTAATATTACGTAAAACATGTTGATCCATAACATGTTCTTTGATTTGTCATGCGATTAAATTTTGAATTTGCACATCAATATCCATGCTTTTCTGCAAAGCATAGATGAAAATTTGGCATTATGACGCACAAGAGAATTTTTCCATTTCCGCTCAGCAGGGATCGCCCAGGGCGCGGCGGAAGCGGCGCACGGTTTCGGCGATGCCGAACTTGAGGGCATCGGCAATGAGGGCATGGCCAATGGAGACTTCATCCAGGTTCGGCAGGGCCATGACCAGTGGGGTGAGATTCTGCACGGTGAGGTCATGCCCGGCATTGAGCCCGAGGCGGAGCTCCTGGGCGCGCTGGGCGGCAAAGGCCAGCTTCTGCAGCTCTTTGGCCTGCCTTTCCCGGTCATTGAAGGATGCGCCATAGGGGCCGGTGTAAAGCTCCACACGGTCGGCGCCGATCTCCTTGGCGATGTCCAGCCCCTCCGGCGAGGGATTGGCAAAGAGGGAGACGCGGATGCCGCGCTTTTTCAGCCGCTCGACAATGGGCGCGAGAAAGTCGCGCTGAGCGGCGAAGTCCCAGCCATGATCCGAAGTGGCCTGATCGGGATCATCGGGCACGAGGGTGGCCTGATCGGGCATGGCCTCCTCCACGATGGCCAGCCAACGCTCGTCGGGAAAGCCCTCGATGTTGTATTCTTTGTCTGGATATTCCTGCCGCAGCATGTCGCGCAAAATGAAGATGTCACTCTTGCGGATGTGCCGCTCATCCGGGCGTGGATGCACGGTGAGCCCGGCAGCACCGGCGCCGAGGGCGAGACGGCCGATGTCGCACAGGTCCGGCCAGGGCAGGTTGCGGCGATTGCGCAACAGCGCCACGGCGTTGAGATTGACCGAGAGGTTGATCATGGCTTGGCCCGTTTCGGATTCATCACGCCATGTGGGTCAAGACGAGAGCGGCGATGAAAGCCCTCTTGCCTTAAGCCTTCGCGCCTGCGCGTTCAAGAGGGATTCTTCAAAGGCCATGGATGGCGACCGGGTGTTCTGGGCCGCCTTCCGCGGCGGATTTGGGCGCATCACATCTTCATGGCCTCGGGCCCGCGGGAGATGGCGGCTATGCCTGTGCGCACCACCTCGATGAGGCCGAGCGGCTTCATGAGCTGGATGAACTGATCCACCTTGCGGGTCTTGCCGGTGATCTCGAACACGAAGGAGCCGGTGTGGGCATCGACAACGCGGGCGCGGAAGGCATCGGCCAGGCGCAGGGCCTCGATGCGCTTGTCCCCTTCGCCGCGCACCTTCACCAGCGCCAGCTCGCGCTCGATGGGCTCGCCTTCCATGGTGAGATCGGCCACGGAATGCACCGGCACGAGGCGGGAGAGCTGATTGCGGATTTGGGCTAGAATCTTGGGCGTGCCGCGGCAGACGATGGTGATACGGGAGATGCCCTTGTCATGCTCGGTCTCGGAGACCGTGAGCTGCTCGATGTTGTAGCCGCGGGCCGAGAACAGGCCGATGATGCGGGCGAGCACACCGGGCTCGTTGTCCACGACCACGGCCAGTGTGTGCTGCTCCTCACGTTCCGATTCCGGCACCATGAAGTAGGTGGAGGCAGGGGGAATGCCGGTGGCTGGCTTGTTCATGGCGTCGCTCCCGAATTGTCACACGCGAATTTTAGTGCGTCCTTATGATACCATCATGCGGGTTTGTGCCCGGCGTCCTGCGGCAGGCCCAGGCCTGCCCGGGGATGCTGCTATGGGCACCTTTTCTCGATCATACGCCCGCTTCCTCGGATGATTTCACCTCCTCGCTCAGGATCATCTCGTTGTGGGCGTGCCCGGCCGGGATCATGGGGAAGCAGTTGGCAACATTGGCCACCTGCACATTCACGAACACGGGGCCTTCCGTCTCAAGCATGCGCTTGATGGCATCATCCAGCTCGTCGGGCTTTTCCACGCGGATGCCGGTCCAGCGATAGGCGCGGGCCAGCTCGACGAAATCGGGCTGGGCCTCCACGTAGGATTCGGAGAGGCGGTTGCCGTGCAGAAGCTCCTGCCACTGGCGCACCATGCCGAGATAGTTGTTGTTGAGCAGGAAGACCTTCACCGGCAGATTGTGCTGAATGGCGGTGGAGAGTTCCTGAATGTTCATCTGGATGGAACCGTCACCGGAAACACAGATCACGGTCTTGTCCGGATTGGCGGCCTGTGCGCCGAGGGCGGCAGGCAGGCCATAGCCCATGGTGCCCAGCCCGCCGGAGGTGAGCAGCCGGTTGGGCTCCTCGAATCCATAGAACTGCGCCACCCACATCTGATGCTGGCCGACGTCGGTGGAAATGATGGGATCGAGATCGCGCGTGAGGGCGAAAAGCCGCTGAACGGCATATTGCGGCATGATCACGTCATTGCGGTTCTCATAGGCCAGGCACTGACGCGCACGCCAAAGGTCGATCTGATCCCACCAGCGCTTGAGTGCCTCGCGGTCGGGCTCGGCCTTCTTCTCGTGCCAGAGGCGCAACATTTCCTCCAGCACGCGGCCGCAATCGCCGAGAATGGGGATGTCCACCTGCACCGTCTTGTTGATGGAGGCGGGGTCGATGTCGATGTGGATTTTCTTCGATCCCGGCGAGAAGGCATCGAGGCGGCCGGTGATGCGATCATCGAAGCGGGCGCCGACGGCGATCATGACATCGCAGTCATGCATGGCCAGGTTGGCCTCATAGGTGCCGTGCATGCCAAGCATGCCCAGCCACTGCGGATCCGAGGCCGGAAAGGCGCCCAGGCCCATGAGCGTTGAGGTGATGGGAAAGCCCGTGGCCTTGACCAGGGCGCGCAGGGCGGCCACCGCTGCGGGGCCGGAATTGATGACGCCGCCGCCGGTGTAGAAAATCGGGCGTTTGGCGGAGGCCATCAGTTCCACGGCCTGTTCAATGGCCTGCGGGTCGCCTTCCGTCTGTGGATGATAGGTGCGGTGGCGCACCTTCTCCGGCGGCGTGTAGGTGCCGGTGGCGAACTGGACGTCCTTGGGGATGTCGATGACCACCGGGCCCGGGCGCCCGTGGGTGGCGACGTAGAAGGCCTCGTGAATGATGCGGGCGAGATCGTTGACGTCCTTGACCAGATAGTTGTGCTTGGTGCAGGGGCGGGTGATGCCCACGGTGTCGCATTCCTGAAAGGCATCCGTGCCGATGAGGGTGGTGGGCACCTGGCCGGTGATGACGATGATGGGGATGGAATCCATCAGCGCATCGGTCACCCCGGTGACGGTGTTGGTGGCGCCGGGGCCGGAGGTGACGAGCGCCACGCCCACGCGGCCGGAAGAGCGGGCATAGCCTTCCGCGGCATGCACTGCGCCCTGCTCATGACGCACGAGCACGTGCTTGATCTCATCCTGCTGGAAGAGCTCGTCATAAATGGGCAGGACCGCGCCGCCGGGATAGCCGAAAATCTCCTTCACGCCCTGATCCTTCAGCGCCTGCAGAACGATCTCCGCCCCCGTCATCTGTGCGCCTGTGATCTCTTGCGTCATGGTCTTTTCATCCTCCACGTCCACCACCGCCGAAAGCTTGGAAAACCCCATCGGCAGCATCCGGTTTCCAGTAGCCCGTCCATGCGGGATGGGCAACAAAAAAGGCCCCGAAAACGGGACCTTGCGGCGCGCACCTGAGCGTTCGGAGCGAGGGCTATCCCGCTCCGTTAGTGCGCGCCGGTTTCTACTACGAGACACCACATCATGGAACGGGTGTTTAGCCCATTCTTTTCCGCATGGTCAAGCGTTGCCGGTGTTGTGTGCCGATTGCAAGCGGTCGAGCGCGAGGCGCACGGCCGTGTCCGGATCCGGAACCCAGTGCCAGTTGCGCATGTATTTGCGCGCCCAGGTCATCTGGCGCTTGGCGTACTGGCGGGTTTCGGCGATGGCGCCGGCGGCGGCCTCATCCATGGTGATCTCGCCGCGCAGGGCAGCGGCGATGTTGCGCACGCCATGGGCCTTCATCGCCGGCAGATCCGGATCCAGCCTGCGAGCGAGCAGGCTTTTCACCTCCTCGATTGCGCCGCGCCGCAACATGTCGTGAAAACGCTGGGCGATAACGGTGCGCAAATATTCGCGCTCAGGCGCAATGAAAATGCGCAGGAGCGGTTCCTCAGGCCCGAGCAGGGGGCGCTCGCTGCCGTGATAGGCGGAAAGGGGGCGGCCAGTTGCGAGAACGACCTCCAGCGCCCGGATCAGACGTTGCTTGTCCTGCGGCGGGCTTTCAAGGCTGGCCTTTCGGGCGGCGGCCAGCAGGGCATCCAATCCGCGGGCGGCGATTTCGGCGACTTCGGCGCGGATATGCCCGGGGATGTCGGGAATGTCGGCCAGCCCCTGTTCAAGGGCGCGGAAATACAGGCCGGTGCCGCCGGTGAAAATGGGCAGACGATCCTGGCTGCGGATGTTTTGCAAGGCCCTTTCGGCATCCCGCAGCCAGGCGCCGGCGGAATAGCGGCGGGCGGCGTCAACATGACCATAGAGCATGTGTGTTGCCGCGGCCTCTTCCTGTGGGCTGGGGCGGGCGGTGAGAATGCGCAGATCGCGATAGACCTGCATGGAATCGGCATTGATGACCACGCCATTCAAAGCTTGCGCAATGCGCAGGGCGGCGGATGACTTGCCGGAAGCGGTCGGGCCTGCAATAAGGATGGCGCTGCAGGCGCGCGCGGTCCTTGCCTTCACTGTCGCGTCTTGGTCCGTCATGTTCCGGTTCATCAGGTGTCACGGGGGCTGATTAAAGGCCATGGCCACGGTTGCCCATTCCCAAGCCGATGAAAGGCTCAATGATCAGGTTATCGTGCTCGTTGCCGCGCCTGGCAAGGCGCAAATCGACGATTCGGTGATCGCCGAGGCCGTTTCTACCGTCTCGCTGCTTTTCGCCAATCCGGAGGTGCGCTGGCTGGATGAGACCGGGCGGGAGGCCTGCGAGATCGCTTTTACGCCGCCGCCGGCATCGCACTACAATCCGCGCTCACTGGAGGAGCGGCTGCGGGCGCGGCTGATGGGACTGGCCATTGATGTGGCGGTGTTGCCGCTGGCGGGGCGGCGCAAGAAGCTTCTCATTGCTGACATGGATTCCACCATCATCGGGCAGGAATGCATCGACGAGCTGGCGGCGGAAGCGGGCGTGGGCGATGAGGTGGCGGAAATCACCGAGCGGGCGATGCGCGGCGAGCTCGGTTTTCGCGAGGCCTTAAAGGAGCGGGTGCGGCAGCTCAAGGGCCTGCCGCAGGAAGCCATTGATCGGGTGATCGTCGGCCGTATCTGCATCAATCCGGGAGCGGAGACCCTCGTGCGGACGATGAAGGCGCACGGCGCCTATACGGCTCTGGTTTCCGGCGGGTTTGAGCCCTTTGCCGAACATGTGGCGAAGGTGACGGGATTTGACTGTTTTCAGGCCAATCGTCTGCCGTGTGAAAACGGCGTTCTGACCGGCGAGACGGCGGAACCGATCCTGGGGCGGGATGCCAAGCTCGAGGCGCTTGAGCGGTTGGTGAAGAAGCTGGGGATTGATTTTGCGGACGCCCTGGCCGTGGGCGATGGCGCCAATGATGCGGCCATGGTGGAGCGGGCGGGATTGGGTGTTGCCTATCATGCCAAGCCGCTGTTGCGGCAGGTGGCAGACGTGCGCATCGATCACGGGGATCTGACGGCATTGCTTTATATACAAGGATATAAAAAAGAGGAGTTTGTGGAGCCATGAAATGAAAAGGCAATATGACTTTCATGTATATATTGATGAATTTGGAGATGAGGGATTTGGGAAATTGCGCTCCCACTACTGCCGGAAGGATATTTCATATCCTTCCGGAACGTTTCAGCGGGGTTTCAACCCCGCCTGAAGCATGGATGGCGGGGTAACATACCCCGCTAAAACGTTCCGGAACGGGATAAAATCCCGTTCCGGCTTTTTTATTACAATACGGCTTAAGATGTCCGCCTTCCACCGGGCGAGGATTTGGATGAAAGGTGAAGACAATCTGACCGCTGCATTCAGCTCTGGTTCAGGGAAGGGCTGGCACCATCATTCGTGATGAAAGCAGGCCCCTATGCGTGAGACCTGGCTGGAACGGAAACCATGAAAACGCCACATCGAAGGGTAAACCGTTCCAATTGAAAGCATTGGCGTTTCGGGGGGCGAGAAGGCCTTGATAGCGAGGAGGTGGACGACATGACAAGCCTTGCTCTGAACCGCACGTTTTCGCTGGCTGCCGTCTTTGCCGGAGCCTTGGCATTCGCCGTGATGGGGGCTGCGCCCGAACCTGCCCGTGCGGCTTCCAAGACGGAAAACTTCCTGTTAGGTCTTACCGCCGGGGTGGTCGGCACGGCCATCGTCGCCAGTGCCATCCACCACCATGAGAAGAAGAAGTGGAAGAAGCGCTATCGGGCGCGGCGTCACAAGGTCTATCGCTATCGTCCGCGGCCGTGGACGCCGGAGTGGTATGACTACTGCAGCGCCAAATATCGCAGCTTCGATCCGGAGACGGGCTATTATCTGACCTATTCCGGGCGCTATCGCTTCTGCCGCTGAGGCGCAAAGGCTTCAGACATCATCATCGCTTGTTTCGGGGCGGGAGGCGTGCTTCCGCCCCTTTGGCTGTTGGCCGTAAGTGCGGAATTTCTCAAGCACCCGGGCCATTTCGTCCGGCGGTAATGGTTTTACCGGCCCGGCGGCGCGGGCGATGAGATACTGCCGGGCCAGACCCTCGATCTCCTCGGCGATGAGAAAGGCCTCGGCAAGATCGCGGCCATAGCAGATGAGCCCGTGATGGGCCAAAAGGGTGGCCTTGCGATCGCCCAGGCCTTTCAGCATGTTGCGGGAGAGGGCCTCGGTGCCGAAGGTGGCATAAGGGGCACAGTCCACGAACTCACCGCCGGCGATGGCGACCATGTAGTGAAAGGCGGGCAGGGGCTCGCCGCGGCAGGCCAGCGCGGTGGCGTAATCGGAATGGGTGTGGATGACAGCGCCGGCTTCCGGGCGGTTGGCGTATATGTCGCGATGCATGCGCCATTCGCTGGAAGGCTTCCACGCCCCCTGCCAGGCGCCCTGCATGTTCACATGCACGATCTGCTCCGGCTGCAGGGCATCATAAGGAATGCCGGACGGCGTTATGAGAAAGCCATCGCGCCAGCGGGCGGAAACATTGCCGGCGGCACCGCGGTTGAGCCCCCGTTCCGCAAGGGCCCTGGCGGTCCTGACAACGGCGGTGCGCAAGGCCTGTTCGCGGGAAGCATCGGCGGCGTTCATGCCGGCTCTCCCTCATGTTCGGGAAAGAGGGAAAGAAGCCCCTCTTCAGAAGCGGGGCAGACGCCGCGTTCGGTAATCAGGCCGGTGACCAGGCGCGCCGGCGTGACGTCGAAGGCCGGGTTGGCCGCCGGTGTCTTCTCCGGGCAGATGCGCACCTGCCGCACCTTGCCGTCATCGCGCCCCTTGCCCCAGACGAAGGTCACCTCCTCCTCGCTGCGTTCCTCGATGGGAATGGCCATGCCATCGCGCAGGGACCAGTCAATGGTGGGCGAGGGCAGGGCGACGTAGAACGGCACGCCGTTGTCATGGGCGGCGAGGGCCTTGAGATAGGTGCCGATCTTGTTGGCCACATCGCCGGTGCGGGTGGTGCGGTCAGTGCCGACGATGACGAGATCGACCTGGCCCCGCTGCATGAGATGACCGCCGGCATTGTCCACGATCAGGTGATGGGGCACGCCGTGACTGGCCATTTCCCAGGCGGTGAGATGGGCGCCCTGATTGCGCGGGCGGGTTTCGTCCACCCAGACATGAACGGCAATGCCGGCGTCATGAGCCTTGTAGATGGGGGCGGTGGCGGTGCCCCAGTCCACGGTGGCCAGCCAGCCGGCGTTGCAATGGGTGAGGATGTTGACCGGCTCGCCTCCCTTGCGGTCGGCAATCTCGCGGATGAGGGCAAGGCCATGTTCGCCGATGGCCTCGTTGATGGCGACATCCTCATCACAAATGGCTTCTGCCTCGGCTTTCGCAGCAGTAGCGCGGGCTTCGGGCGCAAGCGGCGCCAGTCTCTTCTGCATGCGCTCAACGGCCCAGCGCAGGTTGACGGCGGTGGGACGAGTGGCCAGCAGGGCTGAGGCTGCGTTTTTCAGATTGTCATCAGTAGGATCGCGGCGCATTTCCTCAGCCAGGCCCCAGGCGGCCGTGGCGCCGATGAGCGGGGCGCCGCGCACCCACATGTCGCGAATGGCGGTGGCGAAATCCTCAAGGGTTTTCAAGGAAACCACACGGAATTCATGCGGCAGCCAGCGCTGGTCGATGATGCGAACGGTCTGTTCGGCTTCGTCAAACCAGATGGAACGGTAGGGCGTGCCATCAACGCGCATGGAGATCTCCAAAGGCGGTTGGCGGTGAAGGATGAAGGTGGTGCCCCTGGCCCGACTCGAACGGGCACGGCCCAAAGGCCAGCAGATTTTGAGTCTGCCGCGTCTGCCAATTCCGCCACAGGGGCGTGTTTTTAATGCGCCGCCACGATCAAGGATGCAGCATCATGATGCGGCGCAGGATCGTGTTCTCTTTATTGGCGCATTGGCGGACCGGGTCAAGGCCTCTGTCCGTGGATGAGGCAAGGTGCGTATATCCGGCAGACAGGATGGGCGGGATCAATCGATCAGGGCCACGGCCTTGACCTGGGCGAAGACCTTTCTGCCGGGATGCAGATTGAGGGCGTGGGCGGATTTGCGGGTGATGGCGGAAAGCAGGGGTGTGCCGCCGACATCGAGCCGGATGAGCATGCCGGCGGGGCCGTTTTGCGCAAGATCGGTGACGGTGGCGGGAAAGATGTTGAGGATGGACGTGTCCTTCTGACGCTCAAGGGTGAGGGAAACGTCCCTGGCGAGGACGCGCAGGCGGATGCGCGTGCCTGTGGGCCTCTCAATGCCGGCGACGAGAAAGGTGCCGCCGGAAAAGGTCAGGCGGCTTAAGTTCCAGGCCTCATCCCTGTCCGAAACGGTGGCCTCGACAACGGCGGCGGCATCAGAGCCGGCATCGAGGGCGACATCGAGGCGGGCGAAGATCTCGGTCACGGGCCCTTGCGTGCGGATCCGGCCTTTTTCCATGAGCAGGACGTGATCGGCAAGGCGGGCCACTTCCGCGCGATTGTGCGAGACATAAAGGACGGGAACGGCGGTGTGGCGGCAGAGATTTTCGAGAAGATCGAGGATGCGCCGGCGCGCGGCCTCGTCCACGGCAGACAATGGCTCGTCGAAGAGCAGGACTTCCGGGGCGGAGAGCAGGGCGCGGGCGATGGCGACACGCTGGGCCTCGCCGCCGGAAAGTGTGGGCGGGCGGCGATCCAGCAGCGGGGCAAGGGCAAGGGTGGTGACGATCTCGTCGAAATCCATGTGCGCGCCGGTGCGGTGCGCGCGGTGGCGCATACCGAAGCGCAGGTTGTCGCGCACGGTCATGTGGGGGAAAAGGGCGGCATCCTGAAAGACATAGCCCACCGCGCGGCGATGAGGCGGCACAAAAATTCCGGCCTCGCTGTCCTGCCAGATCTCGCCGTTCAAGCGGCAAAGGCCGCGGGCCTCGCGCTCCAGCCCGGCGATGGCGCGCAGCCAGGTGGTCTTGCCGGCGCCGGAGGGGCCGAGAATGGCAGTGACGCGCCCGGCGGCGAAAGTGGCGGTCACATCCAGATCCAGATCGCCGTGGCTTAGGCGCAGGCGGCAATGCAGGGCCTTGCCGGGATCGGCATGCTGTTGCTGCGCCCTGTCACGGGGGTGCGTCATCGCGGCAGAACTCCGTGGCTGCGGTTGAAGCGATAGAGCAGGGCGAGCATGACGAAGGCGGCGATCAGCAGCCCGGCGGAGAGGATGTGGGCGTGGGTGTAATCCAGCGCCTCGACGTGATCATAAATGGCGATGGAGAGCACCTGTGTGCGCCCTGGGATGTTGCCGCCGATCATGAGCACGACCCCGAATTCGCCAATGGTGTGGGCGAAGGTGAGCACCGCGGCGGTGAGCAGGCCATTGCGCGCCTGCGGCAGGATAACGCGGAGGAGGACGGCAAGGGGTGAAGCGCCCAGGGTGGCGGCTGCTTCCCACTGGCGGCGGGGGATGGCGGCGAAGGCATCACGCAGGGGCTGAACGGCAAAGGGCAGGGAATAGATGCAGGAGCCGATGACGAGGCCGGTGAAGGTGAAGGCAAGCGGGCCGATGCCCAAGGCGGTGGTCAGGCGGCCGATGGGCCCTTCCGCCCCGAGGAGAACGAGCAGGTAAAACCCCAGCACGGTGGGCGGCAGAACCAGAGGCAGGGCGATGACGCTTTCGATCAAGGCCTGACCGCGCCGCTTTCTGCGCACCAGCCACAGGGAGAGCGGCATGGCGAACACTAGAAGGATGGCGGTGGTCATCGCCGCCAGCTTGAGTGTGACGATCAAGGCCTGGATGTCCGCCGGGGTGAGCATGGGCCGCCTTGTGCCTGTCCGTCTTCCGTTGGAGGGGCATCATAGCCGAAACGCCGCAGGATCTGCATACCCTGCCGGCTGTGCAGCGCGCGCAGGAAGGCATCGGCCTCTCGGGACGGCTTCAGGATGACGACCTGCTGCGCCAGCGGATGGTGCATTCTTTGCGGCACCAGCCAGAGGTTGGGCGCCGTGGCGCCGGTGAGGGTGAGAACCTGGGAGAGGGCGACAAAGCCCAGCTCGGCGGCGCCGGCGCGCAGGAACTGAAAGGCCTGTCCGACGTTTTCTCCATAGACGATTTTCGGGCGTATGCTCTCCCACAGGCCAAGATGCATCAGGGTTTCGCGCGCCGCCCTGCCATAGGGGGCATGGCGCGGGTTGGCCATGGCGAGATGCCGAAAGCGGCCTTCGCAGAGAATGGCGGGCGCGTCCTTCAGCGTGCGGCCATCGGCGGCGAAAAGGCATAGGCGGCCAAGGGCGAATGTGCGGCGGCAGGCGGCAGGGATGATCCCCTTTTGCTGAAGCAGGGCGGGGCGGATCGCATCGGCGGCGAAAAAAAGGTCAAAGGGCGCGCCGTTGATGATCTGGGTGGCAAGCTTGCCGGTGGCGCCCCAGGCGAAGCGGATGTTGAGGCGCTTGAGCGCTGGCACGTCCTGCCTCAGTGCCTGCAGAACCGGGCGCAGGCTGCTGGCGGCGGCAATGAAAAGAGATGCGCGCGCATGGGCCGCTTTGGGCAGGATGACGGGCATTGCCGCCAAAGAGGCGCTGGCCAGGGCAGAGGCTTTCAGGGCCGATGCCCCCGTGTTTTTCAGAAAGTCTCTGCGGTTGATGGCTTTTGCGCCGGTCATGGCCTTTTTTCAGGTTTTCTCGTCTGTCCGATCTGTGGGATAGGCGCAAAGGCCGGCCAAGGACAAGCCTTATTGGTCAAGCCGCAGGTCTTTTTGCGATGACAGGCGTGGAGGGCTGCAAGGACACAAGAAAAAAGGCCGATCGCGAACGACCGGCCATGCAAGGCTCTGAGGGAGGAAATGGGGCATGGCCCCGGAAAACCCGTCTTGTCCAAACCCGCTTAAAAAGGCTTTTTCAGGTTTTTGCTCTTCAGTGTGGCGGGATGGACCGTGAGGTGTTCTTCTCCTTTAAGTCATTCGGCCTGAGCGCTTTTTTCCGGCGCGGCGGAAAGCCCCGGCACCTGCAGCGCCTGATAGAAGGGTGCGTAGGTGTTGGGGTCCACAAACCAGCTCAGCCGCGGCTCGTACCAGGACGGATCAAAGAAGCTGGTGAGCGGCTTGTAGAAGTTGGCGTTGGTGAAGGCCGCGCCCCAGCGCACATAGCGGTTCGGGTCCATGTGCGCCATCATCAGCCCCCAGATGCGGGGATTCATCGGCGCCATCATCCATTTGGCCATGCCTTCCGGCTTCATCATCTTCACGCTGGCGCGCATGAGCTTGGGCCAGTCCATCATCCCGCGCAGCCAGGTGTTCCACATCACCGGCTCCAGCGCGCAATTGGCCATGACATGAAAGGTGCGCGGATCGTTGACGATCTCCATGAGCTTGAAGAAGCGCTCGGGATCGTTGACCGTCTCGGCCATGATTTCGGAATCGGTGAAGGCCTTCAGATAGGGCTTGATCTTCTCGAATTCGGCGCGGGAGGCCTGCTTGCACTCCGTGTAATAGCCAACGGCCTTCTCGAACTTGTGCTCGCCGGACTGGGCCGCATCAGGCTCCTTGGCGGTGGCCGCGCCTGTAACCGTCAGCAGGCCGGTAAGCATGAGCGCGCCAAGCAGTCTGGAAAATGTCTGTCGCATGTCGTTCCCCTCCTTTACAGCGGATGGTGCGTCCGCCGTCCCTGGCTGTCGCGGCCCCCGTATATGCACATATGCTAATATTAAAAACTTTGCATAAAAGCAATCGAAAAAAACGCCATTCGGGGCGGTGACGGAAAATTTTTTCGATGAAAGGGGCGGAATTACCGATATTTGCGTGTTTCAACTCTGTATTTCACGCGCATCGCGTGCAGGGTTGCCCTTCCGTTAACGAAGGGAGACGATTTTCATGGCACGTGCGTTGAAAGTGTGTCAGATGCCAACTTGAGATCAAATTTTCATCAACGGCACGGCACCGGAGCGGGGAGATGATCAGGCTCGGCGAAGCAGAGCGGATGGCCTTTCGGGGCATGGATCCCGAAGGCATGGGGCCGGCCGTCTTCGGTGCACAGGCTGCATGTGGGCATTCTGGCTCATCCGCTGCCCATGGGGCATCCATGCCTGCGGCCCGGGGGTGGGATGTGCGGGTGCATGTGGGCGCGGAGGCCTTCGCCGGCCTGGAACAGACATGGCGCTTTTTGCAGGATCGCAGTGAAGGCGACGTGCAGGCCTTTCAGAACTGGGAGTGGTGCCGCCCGTGGGTGCGTCACTGCCTGGATGAGGCGCGGGATGAAAAGCCCGTCATTGCTGTGGTTTTTCAAAGCGGCGAGCCGGTGTTACTGCTGCCGTTCATGCTCACGCGGCAGGGGCCGGTTTCATTGCTGCGCTGGCTGAGCGATCCCTTCATGCAATATGGCGATGTGCTCTCCACTCTTTCCGGTCCGGCCCTGAATGATGCGTTAGATCAGGCCTTTGCCGAGGTGATGCGTGCCGTGCGGGCCGATATCGTGCGGCTGCGGCATGTGCGGGATGATGCGCATATCAGGCCCTATCTGGATCTTCGCTTCCGCCGGGCGGCGTGGGAAGATGGCGCGCCTTACATGGATCTGACACAGTTTGCCGATGAGGCGGCCTATGATGCGCGTTATACCCGTGAGCAACGGCGGCGGCGGCGGCGCATCCGCAAGGCGCTGAAAAAGGCGCTGGGCGGGGAGCCGGCGTTTGAAACCGTCACGGGCGGGTCCGAGGCCATCCGCGCCGAGATCAGGCAGCTCATTGAACAGAAGCGGCTGTGGCTACATGACCGTGGCTTGTATTCCCGTCCGTTGCAGAGCGATCGGGTGGTGGATTTTCTCGCGTCACTGCCGGTGGGCATGGCAAAGGGCGCACAGGGCGCGTGCGCGGAAGATTTCGGGCTGGTGCTCACGCGCATGCGGGTGAAGGACCGGGTGATTTCCTGGGAGCTCGGGTTTCGTTATCGCGGGCGGCATCATGCCTATATCACCGCGCATGATCATGAGCTGACCCGGCTTTCTCCGGGGCGGCTGCACATGGACCTGTCCCAGCGCAAGGCCTTGAAGGACGGCTGCCGCATTTTCGATCTGCTGGTGCCGGTGGTGCCGCACAAGATGTCCTGGTGCAGTGATGTTGCGCCTGTGCGGGATTTCTATCTGCCGCTGACGGCAAAGGGGCGCGCTGTCGGCATGGCCTATCTCGAATACCTGCGTCCGTGGCTGCGGCGTATCTATCAGAAGCTTCCGCCCTTCCTTCGCCGCGGCGGCTGTCGTTTCGGCGGCTTCTGCCAGGACGCGTAAGACTCGTCCATTCCCCGCGCCATGACGTTTTCCTATTGTTTTTCAATGAATTAAACAAACACTTGTCGTCGGACAGCTAAATTGATCCCGGTGCAGCGGGCGGCAGGCAGAAAGAGCGCATGATCCTAACCTCCCCCTGATAGGGGGAGGTCGGCGCGAAGCGCTGGGAGGGGGTCGGGCCACAAACGCATACGTTAAGTTGCCTGACCCCCTCCCCGCCCTCCCCCTACCAGGGGGAGGGAGAAAAGTGGTGCTTCATGTATGGAAAGAAAATCAAAGGCAACTGAGTTGATGACCGTGCTGATCCGGTGAGTCTTCAAGAACCGGGTTTTTCCGGGGTTTTGTCCGGCTCGCTGCCGTGCATCAGCGCCCTGGCCATGGAGCGCCAAGAGGGCGCGGGCAGGGCCTTGAACGGCAGGGGGCGGACGATCTCCATGGCGGAAATTCCGATGCGGGCGGTCATGATGCCGTTGATGACGCCTTCGCCAAAACGGGCGGAGAGGCGCCCCGCCAGCCCGCGGCCGAGGATGGTTTGCACGAAAGTGTCGGAGAGGGCGAGCGTGCTGGTGACGGCAAGATGCACAAGCGCCATGCGCATGAGTTTCACGCTGCCGATCCAGCCGGGGCGGGCGCCATAAAGTGTGGAAAGAGCGCGCACGAGCTTGAGCAGCTGCCAGATGACGATGAGAAGATCGAGAAAGGGCGTGGGCAGCAGGGCGGTGAGAAGCGCGACACGGCGCGCGCTTGTAAGGATGAGATCGTGGGCGCGCCCATCCAGTGGGGCGAGAAGCTCCTTTTCCGCCAGCATGAGCAGATCGGCCGGGGCGATGAGGGCTGTGTCCACCTCCTTCAGCCTGGCAAGCGGCCAGGCAAGATCCGGCCTGTGCCGGAAATGCTGAATGAGATGGTCAAAGACCTGGCGGGCGGCATGGGCATCGCCGGTGGCGATGGCGGTTTCGGCTTCCTCATGCAGGCCGCGCAGCTTTTTGAGCCTGAGCAGGCCGAAAAGTTCCGAAAGAACAAGCGCAAGAGCGGACAGGACCGCGAGAGCCGCAAGCGCCAGAAGCAGCCAGGAAAGAGGCCCGCCCGTGTTCATCAGCCTTTGCATCCAGGACATGAGGGCATTGACGGCATACAGGCCGATGAGCGCGGTGATGGCGGAGAAGAACAGCCGCCCCCAGGCGGGGGCTTTGTTTAAGCGCGGGTCAGCCTTTGTGCTTGCGTGCTCCTTTTCATCATTGGCGGGCGTGAAAGGATCCGGTGTTTCCCGCACGCTGCAGCCAGGGTCTTGCAGGGCCTGCGGCGGGCGGGCGCTCCTGGTGCTTTCGTTGGCATCGGATGATTTTTGCGATGATAAGGGCACGGCCACGGGCGCGCGGCCTGCGTGTTTGGATGCAGGTGATGAAGAGGGAGACTGTGGCGGGCGGCGGGTCATGACAGGCGCTCTCCAAGCAGGAATTGCAATGCCTCATCAAGCCGGATGAAGGGAAACGAGGGCGCAGGTTCCAGCGGCACGGGCCGGGGAATGAGCGGCGGTCTGAAACGGGGAAACCGCAGGGAAGGGCGCGTTTCTTCTTTCAACAGATCCTCCGGATGCTCCGGCAGGTCCCCGGGGAAGACGGCGGTTTCGGTTCTGCCGTCGAAGGTCTGATCGCCCAGTTTTTCTCCGGCTTCCGGCACGCCGATGATGACAGGCAGGGTTTCGCCGGCATGCTCCATTTCACCCTCGCGGGTGGCGCGGATGGCGGCAAGGGCCAGGGTGGCGACTTCGGCGCCGGCGTGTCCGGCCTTGCGGGCGGCGCGTTCCACCAGCCAGGCGAGGATGCGGCGCAGGCGCTCATGCTGGGTGTGATGGACGAGATCGGCACGGGTGGCGGCGAAAAGGATGCGCTCGGCGCGGCGGGCGAAAAGGCGTGAAGGGCCGATGCGGAAGCATTCAAGGATATGGGTGAGTGCCTCCTGCAGCTGAAAAATGGCGCGCGGGCCGGTGTTGATGGCGGAAAGCACATCCACCAGCACCACCTGAACATCGATGCGGGCGAAATGCTCAAAGAAGAACGGGCGGACGATGCGGCTGACATAGGCCTGATAGCGGCGCTTCATCTCACCATGGAGACTGGTGCGGGAGGCGCCATTATCCGGCGCCGGCAGCGGCGCGAAGGTAAGCATGGGCGAATCGGCCAGGTCACCGGGCATGAGAAAGCGGCCGGGCTGCAGAAGGTCATAGTGGCCGCCTTTCCTCTTCAGGGTCTGCAGGCGTTCGCGATAGGCGCGGGCGAGGGCAAGCGCCTCTTCCTCCCGCCAGGGCGCGGCGGCATCCAGGCCGGCGATGCGTTCGAGAAAGGGATCCTTCTCGCCTTCTTCCGCAGCCAGGCTTGAGAGCCGTTTGAGCTGTCCTGCGCTCCATTCCTCATACTCAAGATCGAGAAGCGGCAGATCCGGCAGCCATTCACCGGGATAGTCCACGATGTCGAGATGGAGTGTGCGCATGCGCTCCGACCAGGGCAGGCGCGTGCGCGTGGTCTCATACCGCAGGGTCAGGCGAAGCTGGGAGAGCTGTTTGGTGCTTTCCGGCCAGTGGCGATCCTCACCGGCGGTGAGGGCGGCCAGGTGTTCCTCATAGGCGAAACGGGGAACATGCACATCCGGCTGGGGTTCAAGATGCACGTCGTGAATGCGGCCTGCGCGGGCGGGCTCGAACAGCGGCATGGAGGCGCCGTTGAGCAGGTCATGCACGAGCGCGGTGATGAACACGGTCTTGCCGGCGCCGGAGAGGCCGGTGACGCCGAGACGAACCGCGGGCGAAAGCAGATTGCGCGTGGCATCGGCCAGTGAGGCGGCGGCATAGCCCAGTTCGTCGGCAAAGGTGATGTTGCGCATGGGGTCTTAGGTGTTTTTCCGTCTACAGTCTGCGGTGCCGGGACCATAACCGGTTTGGCCGGGAAGCGGCAAATGGCCTTTGCCCATGCAAAAGGTGCAAGCCTGCATTGTGATCCATGCAGGCGTCGGGGATGGATGCGATATTGCCACGGCGCATGAGAGGGGCTAAAAGACCTCGCCGCGTCGTCAAGCCAGGACGGCGGCGTGACAGACTGGCGCTGGCTCGGCTTCTGGGTCACCCGAACAAGAGCGAAAGCGCGACTGACTCTGGGTCGTCATGAACCGATGGCCGGTTTGTGGCGATGGGTATCCTGCAAAACTGGAGGGTCGCCGAATGAACATTCACACCTCTCATCTCACACATCTGGACGTGGCGCAGCTGGCTGCCTCGGCGCTGTTTCGGCCGCAGGCCTATTTTCTTTGCGCCGGGTATGGCGATGCCGAACGCAGGCTGGTTGCCTTCGATCAGGCCTTGTTGCGGGCGGGGATCGCCGATGTGAATCTAGTGCGGCTGTCTTCCATCGTCGGGCCGCATGTGAAGCGCATCGAGCCGGTGAAACTGGCGCCGGGGCTCTTGGTGCCCACGGCCTATGCGCAGATGTGCTCCGATGTGAAAGGCGAACGGATTGCCGCCGCGGTGGCCATTGCCAAGCCGGATGATCCGGAGCGTGCCGGTGTGATCATGGAGTTTTCCGATGCCTGCTCCGGCAAGGAGGCCGAGGAGATCGTGCGGGGCATGGCGGAAGAGGCCATTCACAATCGCGGGCTGAAAGTGGCGCACATGGAAAGCATCTTCGCCGAGCACGTGGTGGAGAAGACGGGATGTGTCTTCGCCGGCGTGGTGCAGATCTGAGGCGCACGGGCTATACGATTTCCGGCGGGGCCGCGGCAATAGCTGCGGCCCTGTTGTTTTTCAGGCGGCAAAAAGCAGAAGGAGACACACAATCAGCCCTCCGGCCACAGCCGGTGCCGGTGCATGATAAGCGCCTTGCGGCAGGGGATCACCGCGATATTTCACCCACAACAGGGCTGCGCACACCAGGGCATACACCCCCAGTACGATGCGCGCGGTGACATCGGCCAGCGCGGTGAGGGGTACGGCCAGCGCCAGCGCGAGAATGACGGCCCCGGAAAGGACAATGGCGGGTAGCGGCGTGTGAAAACGGGGATGCACCCATGCCAGCAGGGCGGGCAGGGCGCCGGTGCGGGCAAGGCCGTAAAAGATGCGCGAGGCCATGATGATCTGGATGAGAATGCCGTTGATGACGGCAAAGGAGGCGATGGCGGCGATGGCATCGGCCGGCACGCCGGCAAGTTCCCGAGCCACCCGCGCCAGTGGTTCGCGCGAGGCGGAAAGAGCCTCTGGCGTGACCGTGCCAATGGCGGCGGCATAGACGCCGAGGTAAATGATGGCGGTTAGCGCGATGGTGAGCATTATGGCGCGGGCGATGGTCGGTCCCGGCCGTCTGGTTTCCTCCGCAACGGTCACCATGTCCTCGAATCCGATGAAGGCAAAAAAGGCAAGCAGGCTTGCGGACAGGACGCGTGCCGCCTCTTGCGTGGTCATGGGCGGCGGATGCGCCAGCGCCGCTGCCATGTCATCCGGGCGCTGCAGCAGGGCGGCGGCGATGATCCAGACAAGCCCGCCCACCTCCAGCAGGGTGATGATTCCCGCCGCCAGCACCGATTCACGAATGCCGATGATGGCGATGCCGGTCAGGGCGGTAACGAGGGCGATGACAAGGGCGGCTTCCGGCAGCGCCAGCCAGCGGGCGAGATAGCCCGCCGCGCCCAGCGCCAGCGTGGCGGAGGATGTCAGCCCCGCGAATGCCACCGCCAGCCCGGTGAGCGTGCCCGGCCACTGCCTGCGAAATCCCACGGCGACAAAACGCGCCGATCCCGCCGCGGACGGGGCGCGGCCCACGAATTCGGCATAGGCCAGCGCCGGCAGTGATACCGCCACTGCGGCCAGCAGGAAGGCATAATGCCCTTGCGTGCCTGCAATACCGGCCACCTTGCCCACAAGCACATAGATGCCGGCACCGATGGTGGTGCCCAGGCCATAAGCCAGAAGCCACGGCAACGTGAGCACGCGTTTCAGCCCCGGCTGCGATGAGGCCGGTTTCGAGGCAGTCGGTGACATGCGCCGCATGTGCCCTCCCGCGCAGCGGTCAACACCCTTGTTCATCACATCATCAGATCGGTGCCGCCGCTTCATCTTGCAAGGGCAGAAGAGGGCCTGTGCTGCCTTTTCCCGGATGGTTTGCGATTATGGGATTGACGTTATAGAGGTTGCGGGCAATTCAACTTCCTGTTGAGTGTGTGATTGTTTTTCGGCTGCCCTGATGAGCGCTAGGTAAGGATGATGGCCGGAAACAGGACATATGAGGGCATTCTCGCAGCGCTTCCCGAAAAGCGACGCCAGAGGATTCTTGAGCGTACCGATGCACTGAAGCGCGAATATCGGGCGCTGCAGGACCTGCGGCGGGCGCTGGGCACATCGCAGGTGGAGGTGGCACGGAGATTGGGCATCAGTCAGCCTTCCGTGGCACAGATGGAAAAGCGCACGGACTGGATGCTCTCCACCCTGGCGTCTTATGTCAATGCACTCGGGGGGCGATTGCGGCTGATCGTGGAGTTGCCCGGCCAGCCGCCCATTCATCTGAACAGCATTGAAGACCTGATGCTGCCGGATGAGGCCGCGGGTGCGGAAGCGAAAGAGGCCGATGGCGACGACGTTTCCGCCGATGCGGCAAAGGCCGCTGAAGGCTCATGATCAGGGCCCTGGCGTTTCTCCGCTCAAGACCGCGGCGTATTTCTCTGCATCGATGTTGCCGCCAGAGAGGATAACGGCGCAGCGCTTGCCGCGCATGTTCTCGCGTTCCTTCATCAAGGCCGCAAGAGCCGCCGCCCCTGCGCCTTCCGCTGTGTTGTGCGTGGCCGTGTGCAACAGGCGCATGGCCTCGGCGATTTCATCATCGGAGACCGCGACGATGCGCGCCGCGCCGCGGTTGATCACCGCCACCGCCTGCTCATGCGGCACGCCCACGGCCATGCCGTCGGCGAAGGTGGCAACGGGGGCGGAGACGGGTGTGCCGGCCTTCCATGAGTGCAGATAGGCCGGTGCACCTTCAGCGACGACACCAATGATGTCCGTCTTCAGGCCCAGCAGGTCGCGCATGCCGATTAAGCCGCACAAGCCCGAACCCATGCCGATGGGGGCATAGACCGCATCCAGCTCCCCTGCGGTTTCAAACAGCTCCCTGGCGTAGGTGGCCACGCCGGCGACCAGCCATTCGTGAAACGAGGGCACCATGTGCAGCCCCCGCTCTTTCGCCAGCTGTGCGGCATGATCCTTCGCCTCATCGAAGATGGTGCCGTGTTCCACAAGCTCCGCCCCCAGCGCCCGCATGGCCGCGTTCTTCTCGCGGGAATTGCCATGCGGCACGACGATGGTGACCGGCAGGCCATGCCGCGCCGCCGCAAAGGGAATGGACTGACCATGATTGCCGCGCGTGGCGGAGATGAGGCCGGCAGGGCGGGGCGCACCGTCTTCCATGAGGCGGGCGAGATAATTCAGGCCGCCACGCACCTTGAAGGCGCCGGTGGGGGTGTGGTTTTCGTGCTTGACCCAGGTTTTCACGCCCGTGGCCTGTTGCAACAGAGGCCAGGGATGGGCAAGCGTGGGCTGCATGGCGGCATAGACGGCCCTGCAGGCCTGTTCAAAGTCTTCTTCGGTGAACATCACGGTCTCCGGATGGGGCATAGAGCCTTATCAAGGAAAAGGCGGCATGAACGCCGTAAGGAACATTATTGTTGCGCCGGAACAGGCGCGCAGGCAAGCGAGAGGCTTGCCCTGATCATGCATGCGGCCCCTACGGGATTTACGCGTCTCTTAATACCAAATGAATTCAATAGGTTAAGTAAGGTGCCTGTTGGTTTTTGTGGAACACTCTAACACAATGCCCATCTCGTCATACCGACGTAAGCCGGTATCTAAGGCCACAAACGCATGAGTTTGCGGCCCGAGACCCCGGCTTTCGCCCACTGGTGTCCAAGAAAGATGATGGTTAGGTGAAAAAAGTACGGGATTGTCCGCCACTTGTGGTAAAAGTGAAGTGTCAAGGCTTGATTTGCCACAAGCGGAGGAACAATCCCGATGTTTGAACCTACCACGCTTCATCGCATTGTCCAACTGCTTCCTGACCGCCTTGTTGAGGAGGTGGTGCGCCGGCATAACAGCGACCGCTATCGCAAGCGTTTTCACACGCGGGCGCACCTGTTGGCGCTGCTGGTGTCACAACTTGGCGCTGTATCGAGCCTGCG
>NZ_JQKX01000003.1 GCF_000746275.1 Thermopetrobacter sp. TC1 | reverse complement strand
TTGCGCCGATCGCCATGGAGGAGCGCCTGCGCTTCGCCATCCGCGAGGGCGGCCGCACCGTCGGCGCCGGCGTCGTCTCCGAAATCATCGAGTAAAGGTCTTGCGCGGCGGACGTGATTCGCTATCCTGTCCGCCGCGCGAGATCCTGCAGGGGTGTAGCTCAGTTGGTAGAGCAGCGGTCTCCAAAACCGCAGGTCGGGGGTTCGAGTCCCTCCGCCCCTGCCATTTCCTTCTCTTCCGCACCCTGGGCTCGCGTCTGATCGTGCAGGCTAATGGTCAAGGGGCAGAGCCCGGGCGAGGGCTCGGATGAAGCGCCTGGGCAAGGCGCTCGCATCCTGAAAGCGCAGGCCTTCACGGAGGCTCTTGCCATGGCGCGGGCTTTCGGCTAGGTTGCGCGCAAACGAGCCGGTCCGTCTTGTTGACGCGTCCCGCATCACACGAGATGTGTCTGCGGGGCGCCGGTTTTTGTGTCTGGCAAGTGTCTGATTCGTCAGGGAAATCCGGCTTGAATGGCGCTTGCCGGCGCGCCGGGGCGGCAACAGGGCGGACGATAGCGGCGGCAGAATCGAAAAGGCGACGGAATCTTTAAGGCGGGCGGCCTGAAGTTCGAGGGTGCGGCAGGAGGTTTCAGGCGGGCCGGACCGGAACGGGGCGGCCGGGCTTTGATGTGAAGGATGCAGGGAGGCTCGGTTCAGGGCATGGCGGCCAAGGCGTTCAATCCTTTCCAGTTCATTCGCGAGGTGCGGCAGGAAATGGCCAAGGTGACCTGGCCCAGCCGCAACGAGACCATCATCACCACCGTCATGGTGTTGCTGATGGTGGCGCTGACGGCCCTGTTCTTCTTCGTGGTCGACGCCATCCTGCACAAGGTGGTGCAATTCGTCATTTACGGACAGTGAGGCTCATTGCGCGCCCGGGCGCCGCGGGGCAGGCATCGCGCTTCGCCTTTGGCAGCGGTCAGGGTGTTTTCAGGGTTCTTGTCACGACAGGCGGGATTTCCGATCCATGGCTAAGCGCTGGTACATCGTGCACACCTACTCCAACTTCGAGGAAAAGGTGGCCGAAGAGATCCGGCATCAGGCGGAGACGCGCGGGCTTGCGCATCTGTTCGAGGAAGTGCTGGTGCCCACCGAGGAAGTGGTGGAGGTGCGCCGCGGGCGCAAGGTGAAGACGAAGCGGCGGTTCTTCCCCGGCTATGTGCTGGTGAAGATGGACATGACCGACCAGGCCTTCCATCTGATCAAGAACACGCCCTATGTCACCGGCTTTCTCGGTTCCGATCGCGGCAACAAGCCCATTCCCATCTCCGAGGAGGAGGCCAACCGCATCCTCGGTCTGGTCAAGGAGGGGGTGGAGAAGCCAAAGACCACCGTCTCCTTCGAGATCGGCGAGCCGGTGAAGGTGATCGACGGGCCGTTTGCCTCCTTCGAGGGGGTGGTGGAAGAGGTCGATCCCGATCGCGGACGGCTGAAGGTGGCGGTTTCCATCTTCGGGCGCGAAACGCCGGTGGATCTGGAATTCGGTCAGGTGGAGAAGAAATCCTGACCGTAGCCGGGCCGGCGGCGGGATGATCGCCGGTTGCAGGCCCGGTGATTTTGAGAGGCGTGGGAGGCTTTCCGGAAAGGGATGCGCCATCGCTCTTTTCGGAGCCGCACCACGGAACTTCAATCGCGGCGGCTGTTCGTTCGTCTGAGCGGGCGCCGTCGCCATGAAGGGAAAGAGGAACGATGGCCAAGAAAATCGAAGGCTACCTGAAGATGCAGGTGCCGGCGGGGCAGGCCAATCCCTCGCCGCCCATCGGTCCGGCGCTGGGTCAGCGCGGCCTGAACATCATGGAGTTCTGCAAGGCCTTCAATGCGGCGACGCAGAACATGGAGCAGGGCGCGCCAATCCCGGTGGTGGTGACCATCTACCAGGACAAGTCGTTCACTTTCGAGATGAAGACGCCGCCGGCCTCCTGGTATCTGAAGAAGGCCGCCGGCATCGACAAGGGCTCGCAGGAGCCCGGCCGCAATCTCGTCGGCAAGGTGACGAAGGCGCAGATCCGCGAGATCGCCGAGGCGAAGATGAAGGATCTCAACGCCCGCGATCTGGACGCGGCCATGCGCATCATCGAAGGGTCGGCCCGCTCCATGGGCCTGGAAATCGTGGAGTGAGGGCCATGGCAAAGCACGGGAAGCGTCTGCGCAAGATCTACGAGAAGGTGGACCGGCGCAAGGTCTACAGCCTTGATGAGGCCATCAAGCTCCTGAAGGAGACGGCTTCGGCGAAGTTCGACGAGACGGTGGAAGTGGCCATGAACCTCGGCGTTGATCCGCGCCATGCCGATCAGATGGTGCGTGGCGTGGTGCAGCTGCCGGCCGGCACCGGCAAGGAGATGCGGGTGGCGGTCTTCGCCAAGGGCGAGAAGGCCGAGGAGGCCAAGGCCGCCGGTGCGGACATCGTCGGCGCGGAGGACCTCGTGGAGAAGGTTCAGAACGGCGAGATCGATTTCGATCGCGCCATCGCCACGCCGGACATGATGCCGCTGGTGGGCCGGCTCGGCAAGATCCTGGGCCCGCGCGGCCTGATGCCGAACCCGAAGGTGGGTACGGTGACGCCCAACGTGGCCGAGGCGGTGAAGGCCGCGAAGGCGGGCTCGGTGGAGTTCCGCGTGGAGAAGGCCGGCATCGTGCACGCGGGCGTGGGCAAGGTCAGCTTCGACGAGGACAAGATCGCCGAGAACGTCAAGGCCTTCGTCGATGCCGTGATCAAGGCCAAGCCGGAAGGGGCCAAGGGCACTTATGTGAAGAAGGTCTCCCTGTCCTCCACCATGGGGCCGGGGCTGCAGGTGGATCTGGCCTCGATCACCGGCTGAGGCATTGTGTTGATGTGGAGCATGAAAGACTGGCGATAAGGCATTGATCTTTCAGCTCCATGAGTAACTGATGGTTTGGCGGGGAAATCTCGCGGAACCATCCAGGAAGAATTCCTTCCGCTGCTGGCGTCCTTGGCCTGACAGGGCAGGCGCTGGCGGCGGAAGGTGGGTCCTGTCCGAGACTGCAGGTGCGCCTGATCTGTCTGGGTTTATCGGCGCGGCGATCGCTCGATGAACACACCGGAAGGCTGACGGAAAGGGCGCTTAAACGGCAAAGACCGGGGTTCGGCCTGACTTCAGGTGATGCCGGATTTTCCCCTGAAACTTTGCCGGCCTGCACGAGATGGGGTCAAAACGGATGTGTCTCCCTTGTCGCGTTTGCGCCGGCCGGTGTGGCGGCCGGGAAAGCGTGAGGGGAGGGCGCAGCCCGAAAAGGCGTGGGCTGTCGCGCATGTCCGGTTTGAACCGGGAACGAAGGCGCATGATGCGGTTTCGTTCCGAGATGCTCGCGGACAGGCCAGAAATGCCGTGACCGGCTCTTTTCGGGTCCTGGCCTGTCCGGCGGCGATGCCGGCAGCGCCGGGGCGGATGCGAAGAGGCCGGCGCGGCGTGTCCAACCGGGGTTCCCGGACCGAGAGGTTTCGACCGTTCGGGGATCACTGAGAGGAGAGAGCAAGTGGAGAGAGCCAAGAAACGTGAAGTGGTCGCCTTCCTGCGGGAGGTCTTCGCAACGAAGCCTGCCGTGGTGGTGGCCCACAATCTCGGCCTGACGGTCGCGGAGATCACCGATCTTCGCAACCGCATGTACGAGGCGGGCGGCTCCGTGAAGGTGGCCAAGAACCGCCTTGCCAAGCTTGCTCTGAAAGGCACGCCGAAGGAGGCTCTGGCCGATCTGCTGCAGGGGCCGACGGTGCTCTTCTATTCGGACGACCCGGTGGTCGCGCCGAAGATCGTCGTCGAGTTCGCCAAGAAGAACGAGAAGCTCGTTATTCTTGGCGGTGCCCTGGAAGCGTCCGTGCTCGATGAGCAGGGCGTGAAGGCTCTGGCCGAGCTGCCGTCGCTGGACGAGCTGCGGGCGAAGCTCATCGGCCTCATTCAGGCCCCGGCCCAGAAGCTGGCCAGCGTGGCGCAGGCGCCGGCGGGTCAGCTGGCCCGGGTGCTCAAGGCGCGTGCCGAACAGGAGCAGGCTGCCTGAGGCCATCAGGCAGATACGACACGCGAAGGGCTTTCCGGCGCGGCGCCGGAGGCCGGATGAAACGAAACTACGGGTTCAAACCGGAAACGTGTGAGGAAAACGAACGATGGCTGATCTGGAGAAGATTGTTGAGGAGCTGTCCTCCCTGACCGTTCTTGAGGCCGCCGAGCTGGCCAAGATGCTCGAGGAGAAGTGGGGCGTGTCCGCGGCGGCGCCGGTGGCGGTGGCCGCGGTGGCCGGCGCTGCGGCCGGCGGCGAGGCCGGTGGCGAGGAGAAGACCGAGTTCGACGTGGTGCTCGTCAACCACGGCGACAAGAAGATCAACGTCATCAAGGAAGTGCGCGCCATCACCGGCCTGGGCCTGAAGGAGGCCAAGGAGCTGGTGGAGAAGGGCGGCACCGTCAAGGAAGGCGTCTCCAAGGAGGAGGCCGAGGAGATCAAGAAGAAGCTCGAGGAGGCTGGCGCCACCGTCGAGGTCAAGTAATCCATGGCCATCCGGGTCCGGAACGCCGGTTTTGCGCATGCAGCCGGTGTTCCGGACACCAGGCTTCTTCGCCCATGTGGCGGCGCTGAGGCGGCTTAAAAGGATCGCGGCGCGGCCCGGGGCAGCGATGATGATGCGGCAGGCAGGCGCAATGATCGCCTGATGACACGGGCAGGTGCTCACGCAACGGCACGATGGGACGTAACTTTCATCAGACGGCTTTCCACTCTTCCCGCCCCAGCCGGCGGGAGGGGCGGCAAGCCGTCCTCTTGGCATTGGCGGCCTGTGTGCATCCGTTCAGCAATTATGCTGACGGAGCGGGCCGCAGCGGCGGGCGGCTGATGCATGCCGCACAAAAAGACGCAGCAGGGCGAACACTCACATCTTGACGTCGATCACACAGGGAAACGACATGTCGCAGTCCACGACGCAGTCCATGACCCGACTGAAGCGCATCCGCAAGAATTTCGGCCGCATCCGCGAGGTGGCCGACATGCCGAACCTCATCGAGGTTCAGCGCGAATCCTATGATCAGTTCCTGCAGATGGACGTTCCGCCCGAGGAACGCAAGGACGTGGGCCTGCAGGCCGTGTTCAAGTCGGTGTTTCCGATCACCGACTATTCCGGCCAGGCGATGATGGAATTCGTCCGTTACGAATTCGAGCCGCCCAAGTATGACGTCGAGGAATGCCAGCAGCGGGGCATGACCTATGCCGCGCCGCTGAAAGTGACGCTGCGCCTGATCGTCTTCGAGATCGATCCGGACACGGAGGCGAAGTCGGTCAAGGACATCAAGGAGCAGGACGTCTACATGGGCGACATCCCGCTGATGACGCCCAACGGCACCTTCATCATCAACGGCACCGAGCGCGTCATCGTTTCGCAGATGCATCGCTCGCCGGGCGTGTTCTTTGATCACGACAAGGGCAAGACCCACGCTTCCGGCAAGCTGCTGTTTGCGGCGCGCATCATTCCCTATCGCGGCTCCTGGCTCGATTTCGAATTCGACGCCAAGGACATCATCCATGTGCGCATCGACCGGCGCCGCAAGCTCCCCGTCACCACGCTGCTTTATGCCCTGGGCATGGATGGCGAGGAGATCCTGCATTACTTCTATGACACGATCACCCTGAAGTGGGACGAGAAGAAGAAGGGCTGGCGCACGCCCTTCAAACCCGACCGCTTCAAGGGCTTGAAGCCCAAGCATGACCTCATCGATGCCGATACCGGCGAGGTGGTGTTCAAGGCCGGGCAGAAGATCACGCCGCGGCGGGCGCGCAAGGCGGCGGAAGAGGGCTTGAAGGAGCTTCTGCTGACGGATGAGGATCTCACCGGCGAATTCCTCGCCGATGAGCTGGTCAACCCCAAGACTGGCGAGATCTATGGCGAGGCCGGCGAGGAGCTCAACCCTGAGCGGCTGCAGCAGCTGAGGGAGGCGGGCTTCAAGGAGATCCGCATTCTCGACATCGATCACGTCAACACCGGCGCCTACATCCGCAACACGCTCAAGGCCGACAAGGTGGAGAACTACGAGCAGGCGCTCCTGGAGATCTACCGCGTGCTGCGCCCGGGCGAGCCGCCGACCCGCGAGGCGGCGGAGGCGTTGTTCCATTCGCTGTTCTTCGATCCGGAGCGCTATGATCTTTCCGCGGTGGGCCGCGTGAAGATGAACATGCGGCTGGGGCTGGATGTGCCGGATGATGTGCGCGTGCTGCGCAAGGAGGACATCCTGGCCGTGGTCAAGACCCTGCATGAGCTGCGCGACGGCCATGGCGAGATCGATGATATCGACAACCTCTCCAACCGCCGCGTGCGCTCCGTGGGCGAGCTGATGGAGAATCAGTATCGCGTGGGCCTGGTGCGCATGGAGCGCGCCATCAAGGAGCGGATGAGCGCGGTGGATATCGACACGGTGATGCCGCACGATCTCATCAACGCCAAGCCGGCGGCGGCGGCCGTGCGCGAGTTCTTCGGATCCTCGCAGCTGTCGCAGTTCATGGACCAGACCAACCCGCTGTCCGAGATCACGCACAAGCGGCGTCTCTCGGCCCTGGGTCCGGGTGGCCTGACGCGCGAGCGCGCGGGCTTTGAGGTGCGCGACGTGCATCCCACCCATTACGGCCGCATCTGCCCGATCGAGACGCCGGAAGGCCCGAACATCGGTCTGATCAACTCGCTGGCCACCTTCGCGCGGGTGAACAAGTACGGCTTCATCGAAACGCCCTACCGCAAAGTGGTGGACGGCAAGGTGACCGATGAGGTCGTCTACATGACGGCCATGGAGGAAAGCCGCTATCACATCGCCCAGGCCAACGTGAAGACCGACAAGGACGGCCGCATCATCGAGGAGATGGTGCCGGTGCGCCACAAGGGCGATGTGACCATGGTGCCGTCCTCCATGGTGGAGTTCTGCGACGTGAGCCCGAAGCAGATCGTGTCGGTGGCGGCCTCGCTCATTCCGTTCCTGGAAAACGACGACGCCAACCGCGCGCTAATGGGCTCCAACATGCAGCGGCAGGCGGTGCCGCTTCTGAAGGCTTCGGCCCCGCTGGTGGGCACCGGCATGGAAGCGCGCGTGGCGCGGGATTCCGGCGCGGCGGTTATCGCCAAGCGCTCCGGCATCGTCGATCAGGTGGACGCACGGCGCATCGTCATCCGCGCCACGGAGGAGACCGACCCGACCAAGCCGGGCGTGGACATTTACAACCTGCGCAAGTTCCAGCGCTCCAACCAGGACACCTGCATCAACCAGCGGCCGCTGGTGAACAAGGGCGATTACGTGAAGGCCGGCGACATCATTGCCGATGGGCCTTCCACGGATCTGGGCGAGCTGGCGCTTGGCCAGAACGTGCTTGTCGCCTTCATGCCCTGGAACGGCTACAACTTCGAGGACTCCATCCTGCTGTCCGAGCGCATCGTGAAGGATGACGTCTATACCTCGATCCACATCGAGGAATTCGACACGATGGCGCGGGACACCAAGCTGGGGCCGGAGGAGATCACGCGCGACATTCCCAACGTCGGCGAGGAGGCGCTGAAGAACCTGGACGAAGCCGGCATCGTCTACATCGGTGCCGAGGTGAAGCCGGGTGACATCCTCGTCGGCAAGGTCACGCCGAAGGGCGAAAGCCCGATGACGCCGGAGGAGAAGCTTCTGCGCGCCATCTTCGGCGAGAAGGCGGCGGATGTGCGCGATACATCCTTGCGCGTGCCGCCGGGTGTTTCGGGCACGGTGGTGGAAGTGCGCGTGTTCAACCGCCATGGCGTGGAGAAGGATGAGCGCGCGCTGGCCATTGAGCGCGAGGAGATCGAGCGCCTGGCCCGCGACCGTGATGATGAGCTGAACATCCTCAACCGCAACACCTATACGCGGCTGAAGGAATTCCTCATCGGCAAGGAGGCGGTGAGCGGGCCGAAGGGCCACAAGGTGAAGGGCGAGATCACCGAGGAGGTGCTGGAGGCCATTCCGCAGTCCAAGTGGTGGGACATCGCCCTGGCCGACGGCAATGCCACCGCCGAGCTGGAGGCCATGCGCCGCCAGTATGAGGATTCGCGCAAGCGGCTGGAGGAGCGTTTCCTCGACAAGGTGGAGAAGCTGCAGCGCGGTGATGAGCTGCCGCCCGGCGTGATGAAGATGGTCAAGGTCTTTGTGGCCATCAAGCGCAAGATCCAGCCGGGTGACAAGATGGCCGGCCGTCACGGCAACAAGGGCGTGGTCTCGCGCATTCTGCCGGAGGAGGACATGCCGTTCCTCGAGGACGGCACGCCGGTGGACATCGTGCTCAATCCTCTGGGCGTGCCCTCGCGCATGAACGTGGGCCAGATCCTGGAGACGCATCTGGGCTGGGCCGCGGAAGGCCTGGGCAAGAAGATCGCCGCCCTGCTGGATCAGTGGAACGCCGAGCACAGGGAGGAGGCGATCAAGGCCCTGCGCGAGCAGCTTCTCGACATTTACGAGAACCCGGAGGAGCAGGAGCAGATCCGCAACGCCTCCGATGACGAGCTCATCGAGATGGCCAAGCTTTTGCGCAACGGCGTGCCGATGGCCTCGCCGGTGTTCGACGGCGCCAAGGAGGAAGATATCAACCGCATGCTGGAAAAGGCGGGCCTGGATACCACCGGGCAGGTCACCCTCTATGACGGGCGCACCGGCGAGCCCTTCGACCGGCCGGTGACGGTGGGCCGCATCTACATGCTTAAGCTGCACCACCTGGTGGACGACAAGATCCACGCCCGCTCCATCGGCCCGTACTCGCTGGTCACGCAGCAGCCGCTGGGCGGCAAGGCGCAGTTTGGCGGCCAGCGCTTTGGCGAGATGGAGGTGTGGGCGCTGGAGGCCTATGGCGCGGCCTACACGCTGCAGGAGATGCTCACGGTCAAGTCCGACGACGTGGCCGGGCGCACGAAGGTCTACGAGGCCATCGTGCGCGGCGACGACACCTTCGAGGCCGGCATTCCGGAGAGCTTCAACGTGCTGGTCAAGGAGATGCGTTCGCTCGGCCTGGATGTGGAGCTCGTCTCCGAGCGCGAGGAGGAGAAATCCTGACACCCGCACAGGGCCTGGCGCCTTCTCCCTTGAGCCCTGACGGGGAAGGGAGAGCGCTTGGAAGCACCGGGGCCTTCGCGGGAAGTAGCAAGTGTGGCGCAAGGATCATGACGCGAAAGCCGGGCAGGGCAAAAATGAATGCCCTGTCCGGCCGGTGCCAAAAATGAAAACGGCCGATCCGGGTTATCGGTGAGTGTTGCGGCCGGCTGATGACGGCACCGGTACTGAGGCTTGGGATCTAAAAAGATGATGATTGAGGCCCGCAGGGGCGCTAAGGGGCGCCGGAGATGACGGGCCAGCTTGGGAGAGCAAGTGCGATGCACCAGGAAGTGATGAACCTCTTCAACCCCGGCGGACAGCCCGAACAGTTCGATGCCATCCGCATCGGCATCGCATCGCCGGAGAAGATCCTCTCCTGGTCCTACGGCGAGGTGAAAAAGCCGGAGACCATCAATTACCGCACCTTCAAGCCGGAGCGCGACGGCCTGTTCTGCGCGCGCATCTTCGGTCCGGTGAAGGACTACGAATGCTTGTGCGGCAAGTACAAGCGGATGAAATACAAGGGCATCATCTGCGAGAAGTGCGGCGTGGAGGTGACCCTGTCCAAGGTGCGGCGCGAGCGCATGGGCCACATTGAGCTTGCCGCTCCGGTGGCGCACATCTGGTTCCTGAAGTCGCTGCCCAGCCGCATCGGCCTGATGCTCGACATGATGCTCAAGGATATTGAGCGCGTGCTCTATTTCGAGAGCTACGTGGTGATCGAGCCGGGCATGACCCATTTCGACAAGGGGCAGCTGATTTCCGAGGAGGAATACCTCGACGCCCAGGAGAAATACGGGCCGGACGCCTTCACCGCCGGCATCGGCGCGGAGGCCATCCGCGACATGCTGGCCGCCATCGATCTGGAGAAGCTGCGGGATGAGCTGAAGCAGCAGATCGCGGAATCGAAGTCCGACATCATCACTAAGAAGCTGGCCAAAAGGCTGAAGGTGGTGGAGGCCTTCATCCATTCCGGCAACCGGCCCGAGTGGATGATCATGACGGTGATCCCGGTGATCCCGCCGGAGCTCAGGCCGCTGGTGCCGCTGGATGGCGGGCGCTTCGCCACCTCCGATCTCAACGATCTCTACCGCCGCGTGATCAACCGCAACAACCGCTTGAAGCGGCTGATCGAGCTGAAGGCGCCGGACATCATCATCCGCAATGAGAAGCGCATGCTGCAGGAGGCGGTGGACGCCCTGTTTGACAACGGGCGCCGCGGCCGGGTGATCACCGGCGCCAACAAGCGGCCGCTGAAGTCGCTCGCCGACATGCTGAAGGGCAAGCAGGGCCGCTTCCGCCAGAACCTGCTGGGCAAGCGCGTGGACTACTCCGGCCGTTCGGTGATCGTGGTGGGCCCGGAGCTGAAGCTGCATCAGTGCGGCCTGCCCAAGAAGATGGCGCTGGAGCTGTTCAAGCCCTTCATCTACTCGCAGCTGGAGAAGAAGGGGCTGGCGGCGACGGTGAAGCAGGCCAAGAAGATGGTCGAGCGCGAAAAGCCCGAGGTGTGGGACGTGCTCGATCAGGTGATCCGCGAGCACCCCGTGCTGCTCAACCGCGCGCCGACGCTGCATCGCCTGGGCATTCAGGCCTTCGAGCCGGTGCTGATCGAGGGCAAGGCCATTCAGCTGCATCCGCTGGTGTGCGCGGCCTTCAACGCCGACTTCGACGGCGACCAGATGGCGGTGCACGTGCCGCTGTCGCTTGAGGCGCAGCTTGAGGCGCGGGTGCTGATGATGTCCACCAACAACATCCTGCACCCGGCCAACGGTTCGCCGATCATCGTGCCGTCGCAGGACATCGTGCTGGGCCTCTATTATCTCTCGCAGGTGCGCAAGAACGAGCCCGGCGAGGGCATGGCCTTCTCGTCCATGGCCGAGATCGAGCATGCGCTGGAGACCGGCGCGGTGACCCTGCATGCCAAGATCAAGGCCCGCTTCACCGAGGTGGACGAAGAAGGCAACGAGGTCACCAAGATCTATGAGACGACGCCGGGCCGCATGAAGATCGGCGAGCTGCTGCCGAAGAAGCCGGGCATTACGCTGGATCTGTGCAACAAGCTGCTCACCAAGAAGGAAATCTCGAAGATGATCGATGCCGTCTACCGCCATTGCGGTCAGAAGGACACGGTCATCTTCTGCGACCGCATCATGGGCCTTGGCTTCTCCTATGCCTGCAAGGCGGGCATCTCCTTCGGCAAGGACGACATGGTCGTGCCGGATACCAAGGAGAAGCTCGTTGAGGAGACCCGCAAGCTGGTCAAGGAATACGAGCAGCAGTACATCGACGGCCTCATCACCCAGGGCGAGAAGTACAACAAGGTGGTGGACGCCTGGGCGAAGTGCACCGACAAGGTGGCCGAGGAGATGATGACCCGCATCTCCGCGGTGCAGATCGATGAGGAGACCGGCCGGGAGAAGCCCATCAACTCCATCTACATGATGGCCCATTCCGGCGCCCGCGGCTCGCCCGCGCAGATGAAGCAGCTGGCCGGCATGCGTGGCCTGATGGCCAAGCCCTCCGGCGAGATCATCGAGACGCCGATCATCTCCAACTTCAAGGAGGGCTTGAGCGTGCTGGAGTACTTCAACTCCACGCACGGCGCCCGCAAGGGCCTGGCCGACACCGCGCTGAAGACGGCCAACTCCGGCTATCTCACCCGTCGTCTCGTCGATGTGGCGCAGGACTGCATCGTGCTGGAGGAGGACTGCGGCACCGAGGCCTCGATCACGGCGCGGCCGGTGATCGAATCCGGCGAGGTGACCGTCTCGCTGGGCGAGCGCGTGCTGGGGCGCACGGCGGCGGAGGATGTGGTCGATCCCAAGACCGGCGAGGTCATCGTCAAGAAGAACGAGGAGATCGACGAGGAGGCGGTGGCCAAGATCGATGCCGCCAACATCCAGGAGATCCGCATCCGCTCCGTGCTCACCTGCGAGACGCCCTATGGCGTGTGCGCCAAGTGCTATGGCCGCGATCTTGCCCGCGGCACGCCGGTGAACCTGGGCGAGGCGGTGGGTGTGATCGCCGCGCAGTCCATCGGCGAGCCGGGCACGCAGCTGACCATGCGCACCTTCCACATCGGCGGCACGGCGCAGGTGGTCTCCGAGAGCTTCATCGAGGCCAACTATGACGGCACCGTGAAGCTCATCAACGAGAACACCGCCGTGAACTCCAACGGCGATGTGATCATCATGGGCCGCAACATGCAGCTCGCCATCGTGGATGAGCATGGCAACGAGCGGGCCATTCACAAGCTGCCCTTCGGCGGCAAGCTGCTGGTGAAGGACGGCGAGGCCATCAAGCGCGGCACCAAGCTGGCCGAGTGGGATCCGCACACGCGGCCCATCCTCACCGAGGCCGAGGGCATCGTCGATTTCGAGGATGTGGTGGAGGGCGTGTCCGTTCACGAGGTGACGGACGAATCCACCGGTATCACCAAGCGCGTGGTCATCGACTGGCGCTCCACACCGCGCGGCGCCAAGCTGAAGCCGGCCATCGTCATCAAGGACGAGGACGGCAATGTGAAGAAGCTCAAGCGCGGCGGCGAGGCGCGCTATCTGCTCTCGGTGGATGCGGTGCTGAACGTCTCGCCCGGGGACAAGGTCAAGGCGGGCGATACGCTGGCGCGCATCCCGCTGGAGAGCGCCAAGACGCGCGACATCACCGGCGGTCTGCCGCGGGTGGCGGAGCTGTTCGAGGCGCGCCGGCCCAAGGATCACGCCATTATCGCCGAGGTCACGGGGCGGGTGGAATTCGGCCGCGACTACAAGAACAAGCGGCGCATCCGCATCGTGCCGCTGGATCCCAACGAGGAGCCGGTGGAATACCTCATCCCGAAGGGCAAGCACCTGCAGGTGCAGGAAGGCGATATCATCGAGAAGGGTGAATACCTGCTCGATGGCCATCCGGCGCCGCAGGACATCCTGGCCATCAAGGGCGTGGAGGAGCTGGCGCTCTACCTGATCAACGAGATCCAGGAGGTCTATCGCCTGCAGGGCGTGACGATCAACGACAAGCACATCGAGGTGATCGTGCGCCAGATGCTGCAGAAGGTGGAGATCACCGATCCGGGCGATACCGACTTCCTGGTCGGCGAACAGGTGGACCGCTGGGAGCTGCAGGAGATCAACGAGAAGCTGGAGAAGGAGGGCAAGAAGCCGGCGCAAGCCAATCCTGTGCTTCTCGGCATCACCAAGGCCTCACTGCAGACGCGCTCCTTCATCTCGGCGGCCTCCTTCCAGGAGACTACCCGCGTGCTTACGGAAGCGGCCGTGCAGGGCAAGGTGGACCGCCTAGAGGGCTTAAAGGAGAACGTGATCGTCGGGCGGCTGATTCCCGCCGGCACCGGCGGCATGATCCGGCGCTTCCGCCAGATCGCGGAGAAGCGCGATCGCCTCATCCTCGAGGAGAAGCGCAAGGCCGCGGAGAAGCGGGCGCAGGAGCTGGCCGCGGCGGAGGCGGCGGCCCTGCCTCCGGCGGAGACGCCGGCATCCGATGCCGAGGCACAAGGCGGCGCCGGCGACACTGCCGAGGCCGGATCCGAGGAGTCTTAAGCCGCCGTGTGATGATACAGGCCTGGCCCCGTGGCCGGATCAGTGCCCGAAGGGTCAGCCGCAAACCATGCGAACCAATGGGAAGCGGGCCGAAGCAGGCATGTTTCGGCCCGCTCTCTTTTTTGCGTGAATGAACCCGCCGTCGCACATCAATTCAGGCAGCGTGATGTTGCTGTTAAATCGGCTGAGAAGAAAATACCTTCCATGAACATACTACACGACACAACGTTGCCATCTTTCTCGTCACCCCGGCGAAAGCCCATGCCTGTCCAAGCAAATTCAGGAAGCGTGCTGTTGACGCCAAATCGACCGAGGAAAAAAGACTTTCCATGAGCTAGGGGGTTGTTGTTTAACTCATTGATAAATCACAAGAAAACGTCATTGCCGGGCCTTGTCCCGGCAATCCAGGGCCAGGAATGAGGTGTTTTTGGTGGGCGGTGGTGCTCACCAACAAGCTTGATCTGAACCGTATGCTTTTTGAAAGGAAGTTCCTCTCTGAGGATAGAGCCCGGTAGAACCGTTCTTGACTGCCATCACCATATGCTTAAACCGCCCCTGGATACCCGGGACAAGCCCGGGTATGACGCAAGTAGTTGATACTCAAAACAAAAATAACAACCGCCCAAGTTTGGGCAAGGGGGAAAGAATGCCTAGATAAAGGCATCTGCGTAGCATGTGACTAATCACGCTCTTCGTAGCGGAAATCATTCGCAACACACAAATCAATTTAATTGGACACCTATGGGCGAAAGCCGGGGTCTCAGGTCGCAAACTCATGCATTTGTGGCCTGAGATACCGGCTTTCGCCGGTATGACGGTATAAGTGTCGTGTAGTGTGGGCAGGGGGGTGACAAAATGCGTAACGTCTTGAAATAAAGACTATTTTGTGGCAAGAAGTTATATAAGAAGAAGAGTAGTGTGCCCGAATCAGCCGAAAATGGCTGGGGGGTGACGAAACACCCCGAAAGGCTCTTTGAAATCAGTGGGATACAGAGAGGGAGGCGCAGTTTCCCGTGCGCATGGGCCTCATTGAGACTTTGGAGGAAAGAGCTAAAAAGATCTCTGGGTGCTAGGCGCAGTTTCCCGTGCGCACGGGCCTTTCTTTCATACTACACGACACACCGTTTCCATCTTTCTCGTCACCCCGGCGAAAGCCGGGGTCTCGGGCCGCAAACTCATGCGTTTGTGGCCTGAGATACCGGCTTTCGCCGGTATGACGATACAAGTGTCGTGTAGTGTGCTCGGGCCGCTAACTCATGAGTGAATGGCCTGAGATACCGGCTGATCTACGGTATGACGATGCATGTGTCGTTTAGCATGCGGGACAAGATCGGATATGGTATAAGTGATTGATTAGACAAGTAAAAATAGCTATCTTCCAAGTTTGGCAAGGATGGAAGCATGCCTTGGTGAAAACATTTGTTTAGTATCAGTTTGGCATGTGAATAATCACCTTCTTCATGGTGAAAATCACTCGTAATGCATAAAGCAATTTAATTGGGCGCAGCTGCGCAGCCGCAGGGATCACGCAAAATGAAGGGGGCACGTGCCGGGTTCTGACGGCGGGTTGAAGAGAGCGGGGTTTGTCGCTAATACATGCGGCGAGGGTGGGCGGTTAGCTCAGCTGGTAGAGCATCTCGTTTACACCGAGAGGGTCGGCAGTTCGAGTCTGTCACCGCCCACCATTTTCATATTCCGAAGGGCTAACGCGCCGTATTCCTTCCGGTCATCATGCCCGGTCAGGAACATTTCCAGGCAGGCGGGTCATGGCTTCTCTTTCCGCATGGACGGCACGGCTATCCGAGTGGCGCGATGTCGTCATCGACCGCCTCGTCACCTGGTTCACCTCTCCCGCGTTCTACGGTCAGATCGCCGCCATTCTCATCGCCCTGATCCTGGCCTGGATCACCGCGCGCCTTGTCAAGAAGCGCGTGCCTTTCTTTGGTGAGGCCCCCGAGATCAGAGCGAAGGGACTTCTTGCCAAACTCATTCGGATTCTCTTGCGCTTTCGCGATCTTCTCTGGCCGTTTCTGGCCGTGGCCTTTCTGGCGGTGGCCATTTCCGTATCCGATGCGGCACTGGGCCGGTCATGGCTGGTGCGGCTGGCGCAGTCCGCCGCGCTGATCTGGCTGCTTTATGAAGCGATCGATCGCGCAATCACCCATCCCATGCTGCGCACGCTGGCCATCTGGCTGGGTATTCCGGTGGCCACGCTGCACGTCTTCGGCTGGTATGACGATGTGGTGCGCGTGCTGGATGGCATCTCCCTCAGTGTCGGCAATATCCGCCTGTCGCTTTACTTCCTGATCAAGGCGGCGGTGTTCGGCGGGTTGTTCTTCTGGCTGGGACGCATCACCACCGAGGCGGGGCAGGGGGCGATCCGCCGGCAGGAGAGCCTGGACAGGCCCACGCGGGAGCTGTTTGCCAAGCTGTTTGAGCTTGCGCTTTATGCCGTCATCTTCATTCTGCTCATGCAGGTCCTGGGGCTGGACCTCACCGCCCTGGCCATTTTCGGCGGCGCCATTGGCGTGGGCCTGGGCTTCGGTCTGCAGCAGATCGCCGCCAATTTCATTTCCGGCATCATCATCCTGCTGGAGCGCTCGATCACCGTGGGTGATTACATCGAGCTGGAGGATGGCAAGGCGGGCGTGGTCAAGCAGGTGAACATGCGCTCAACCACGCTGGAGACCTTTGACGGCAAGGAGATCATCGTTCCCAACGAGAAGTTCATCACCACCCGCTTCATCAACTGGACGCATGACGATCCGCGCCAGCGTTATGAGGTGGAGTTTCTCGTCGATTACGAGACCGACCTGCACAAGGTGCCGGAGATCGTGGAACAGGCGGTCTCGCGTCATCCCCGTGTCCTGCAACAGCCGGAAAAACCCGATTGCGAGCTCAGGGAATTCGGGGAATACGGCGTGCGCTTTGCCGTGGAATTCTGGGTCGAAGGCATCGACGACGGCCCGAACAAGTTTTCCTCCGACGTGCTGTTTCTGATCTGGGATGCGCTGAAGGAAAACGATATCCGCATTCCCTATCCGCGCAAGGAAGTGACCATCATCGACCGGCGAACGGTGGCGAAAGGCGCAGCGTCTTCGTGATGTTTTCAGCACCCCGTGCCGGGGGATCGAAACCGATTACAGACCGTCGATATGCAAGAGACTGGCAAGGCCCTCGCCGGGGGCTTCGCCGGTTTCCTCATGCGGCTTGAGGGCGGCGGGCATGATTTTTCCCTTCACGTTCAGATGAGTGACGAGAATGCCAAGAACATCGGCCAGCACCATCGGCGCCAGAACCCCGAAGGACAGCAGCATTTTCACCGCCCGCTTCAGGAACAGATGGAACATGCTGCGGGGGGTCATGGTCATGTGCAGGGTCAAGGGGCCGATGCGCGTGCCGTTGACAAGCACGTTGATCTCCTCCGCCTTGTAGGAGAGCAGGGCCGGCAAGAGCACAAGCAGGGCAAGCGCCAGGGCGAGGGCGGAAGGTTGCGCGAGCGTGGCGAGGAGCGAGCGGGTCTGGGCGAGATCCGAAATGAGCCAGATGCCGCAGGCCAGCGCCGGCACGCCTGTGAGCCAAAGAGGAAGAAAGCGCGGCAAAAGCGCGCGCCAGTCGGCATTCAGGGCAAAGCGCACACCGCCAAAATGCATGCCATCCACCAGCATCTTGCGCAGGCGCACCTGCCGCCAGGGCCAGGCGAGGCCAAGCGAGAGCAGCACGACAAGACCGGTGATGAGATAGGCATTGGCATAGGCGAGGGCGTTTCCGCTCAGGCCGCCGCCGATATGGCACCAGCGGGTGCGGCGCAGGCGAAAGGCCCAGGCCAGGTGCAGGGCAAGCGCCCTGATCCAGAATCCGGCAATGGCGGCGGGAATGCCCCACAGCGCGGCAAGCCAGGGATCATTGCCGGAAGAAGCGCGCACGAAGCCGTGCCAGAGGGCGGCGATGAGCGTGAAGGGCCCGAGCATGACAAGAAAGCCGGCAAAAAGCTCGCGCCCCGTTCCGGTATAGCGCAAGGGCACATCGTTGATGCGCACCGCCTGCCAGAGCACGCGGCGCAGTTCCGCCTTGCCGAAGGGATGATAGAGCCCGAGAGTGACAAGGTTGAGCAGGGCGTGATGCAGGGAAAAATGCAGCATGTGCGCAGGACGCCGCCAGGAGACGCGTATGCGCATGGGCTTTTGTGCCACTTCGCCCTCAAGCGGCGGACAGCCTCGGGCTTGTTGCGCCTCCTGCAAGGGGGGATCGGCCGCAGTGTCCTGCATTGTCATTCAAGCAAAGCTCAAAAAATGTGCCTTTCGGGTGCCATGCTCTTTGTGCGCAAAGGCAGGGCGCGTGACAAGGAAAAATGCTGGTTGCGCAATGAACTCGGTGCTCATGCTCGGCCCGGCCTGTTTCTGTTACAGCCTTTCGCGTGGTGATGACGTGCCCCGCAATCACGAGACCGGTGCATAAAAAAGACCGGCCCGAAGGCCGGTCATGAACGTGGGAGTGGGGATGGATCAGATCCCCAACGGTAAATTCCCTGGGTCTTTTGCACCACGGCGACAAGATCAATGATCCTGTGACATGCACACGTGGTGTGCTCATGGTTTTGGCTGGCTGGCGTCAGCCCTTGTCTTGTTCCGTTCAGAACTTGTAGGACAGCCCGAGCTGGATGATGTGACTGGTATAGTCCACCTTGGAAGACCGGGTGTGGCTGTAGCTCGCCTTGCCGTAGTCGGTGTAGCGATACTGAATGCGCGCGGAGGTGCGCTCGAAAATCTGCATTTCCACACCGGCGCCCACGGTCCAGCCCACGCGCGTGTCGTTTTTCCAGTTGGTGCCGCCGGTGGTGGGCTCATAGCGGGCCTGCATGCGGCCGATGGCGAGACCGCCGGTGAGGTAGGGCATGTAGCCGCCCATGTCCATGCCGAAACGGGCGCGGACGGAGGAATCGAAATTCTGCTTGAAGTGATAGACCTCGCCGGCCCCACCGCCGCTCAAGTGTTTCTTGTGCGCGGTAACGGCATTCACATCCGCCTCAAGCCCCGCATAGAACCCGGAGCCGAAATCGAAGCCGTAACCGGCGTAAAGCCCGCCCGCGAAGCTGGTGGGATGGGTGACGAAGCTGGATGAATAGGCGGGGATGGACACATCACCCCGGCCGATGACCGCGCCCAGCTGCAGGCCGGCATAGAACCCATCCCACGGCGATTCCTGCGCCACGGCACCGGAAACCGAAGCCGCCAGCACGGCTGCGAAAGCGAAAGCACGCGTGAGAACCCCCTTCATGACACACTTCTCCTTCTCGTCATCGACGGCAAACGGACATGGCTCCGTCTTTTCCGGCATATGCCGCGTTACTCATTGGCGGACGGAACCGTGACATGGGCAGGAAATCCTGAATCATGTCCTCCCCACCAATGCATGAAAGCCGGATATCGCTGCCGCTTCATTTCTGGTGGATCGGAGACCATCAGCGAAAATGTCGCTTCCATTCGGTTTTAGGTATGCGCTCCTTCTCCCGTTTTGCCGTTCACCGTCTTTTTCAGATGGATTGGAAATTCGAAAGAGGATGACATGCCCCTGACATGCAGAAGCATGTTTTTGATGGCAGCCATTGGCAATGGCCGGCCAAGATCCGTTGCCCAGGGACCCGGAGAAGGTGCCATTGCCACAGAGGCCCGATCCCCTCTTTTTCGTTTCCACCACCTGACGTTGCTTCAATGGGTGATTCTTATATACTCTCAATAATTGTCAATTGGTTATCGGGTCACGATAAGAGAGAAAGATAAGAATTAGAAATTGTGTTGCGTTGAAGACACACATGGTTCTGATTGAGAAAGGCTGGTGGCAGAATCGCAGTTTTGAGGATTGATTAACCATCCCCTGACATGGTTGGAACGAGACATTGACGCTTCAGATGCACCATGGGGGAGAACATGCGGCGCGCGGGCACACGGTTGGCGATCCTGGCGGTGATCCTGGCCGCATGGGCCTTTTTTGCCTGGCATGCCCACTATGGCACGCGCTCCTTTGCCTATCAGGCGCAGGTGCAGGCAAGGTTAGAGGAAACGCGGGCGAAGCTTGAGGCGGTGCGGGCGCGGCGCAAGCGGCTGGAAGCGCATAATGCCCTGTTACGGGCGGAAAGCCTCGATCCCGACATGCTGGACGAAATGGCGCGGCGCATGCTGGGTTTCGCCCGGCCCAGGGAACAGATCACGCTGCTTGCACCCGAACAGGCGGCTGAAGCCGGGCGGTGATCACGCGGTTTTCTCCTTGTTTCCAGCCTGTTGAACCAAAATCCGGTTAATTGACGGAAAGTCTATAAATTTCACGCGGTTGCGTGTAAACTCTCTTTATCGCTGCGAATCTGCACAAGCCTGGCCCGGAGGGGGCGGGCCTGTGATGCACGAGGGGAGAGATCACGCCCATGGCCAAACGCGCAAGCTCTGCACGCTCATCGAAAGGCGCCCGCAGGCGCGCATCACAGGCCGGTGCGGCACCGGCCGAATTCAGCCGCGAGGAGGAATTCTTCGCCCTGCGCACCATGCTGCTGGTGCGCCGCTTTGAGGAAAAGGCCGGCCAGCTTTACGGCATGGGATACATCGGCGGCTTCTGCCATCTCTACATCGGGCAGGAGGCGGTGGTCACCGGCGCCTTCATGGCCCGCAGGCCCGATGACGACATCATCACCTCCTATCGCTGCCATGGCCATGTGCTGGCCTCCGGCGCCGATCCCAAGGCGGTCATGGCCGAGCTGACCGGGCGGCTGCATGGTGTCTCCAAGGGCAAGGGCGGCTCCATGCACATGTTCAACGTGGCCGGGCATTTCTGGGGGGGGCACGGGATCGTCGGCGCACAGGTGCCGCTGGGCACCGGCCTTGCCTTTGCCGCGCGCTACACTGGCGAGAAGCGCGTGACCATGGCTTTCTTCGGCGAGGGGGCGGCCAATCAGGGCCAGGTCTATGAAAGCTTCAACATGGCCTCGCTGTGGAAGCTGCCCGTCGTTTATGTCATCGAGAACAACCGTTACGCCATGGGCACGGAAATTCATCGCGCCACGGCCAAGGCCGAGGAGCTTTACATGCGCGGCGCGCCCTTCGGCATTCCCGGCGAGCAGGTGGATGGCATGGACGTGCGGGCGGTGAAAGCGGCCTGCGAGCGGGCGCTTGACCATGCCCGCGCCGGCAAGGGGCCTTATGTGCTGGAGATGCAGACCTATCGCTATCGCGGCCATTCCATGTCGGATCCGGCCAAGTATCGCTCGCGTGAGGAGGTGCAGCGCATGCGCGAGGAACATGATCCCATCGAGCAGGTGCGCCGGCGCCTGCTGGAAAAGGGCTGGGCCACGGAAGATGAGCTGAAGGCCGTGGACAAGGAAGTGCGCGCCATTGTCTCGGAGGCGGCGGAATTCGCCATGGCCGATATCGAGCCGCCGGCCGAGGAGCTGTGGCGCGATGTCTATGCGCCGGTGAACGGATAAGGGAGGATCAGGCAGCCATGGCTCACGTCGTTCTGCTGCCGGCGCTGTCGCCGACCATGGAAACCGGCCGCATCGCCCGCTGGCTGGTGAAGGAAGGGGAGAAGGTCTCCCCCGGCACGGTGATCGCCGAGATCGAGACCGACAAGGCGACGATGGAACTGGAAACCGACGAGGAGGGTATCGTCGCCCGCATCCTTGTCCCTGAGGGCAGCGAGGGCGTTGCGGTGAACACGCCGATTGCCGTCATCGCCGATGAGGGTGAGGAGGTGGATGTTGAAGCCCTGCTTGCGGAAGTGGGCGCGGGGCAACAGCCCCGTGCGCAGGCAACGGCATCACAGGGCGCGTCCTCGGAAACGGCAGCCGGCACAGGGTCTGCAGCAGCGCAGGCAGAAGCAGTCGGTGCCTCCACAGCCGGAGATTCGGCATCCGGAGAAGGCGGGCCGGCAGCACCGGCGGTGCAGGGGGCGGCATCTGTTGCCACGCCGGTTTCCTCCGCCGTTTATGGTGATGGCGGGCCGGATCCTGAGCGCAATCTGTCCATTACGCCACCACCGCTTGCCGATCCGGAGCTGCCGGCGGATGTGGAATATGTGGAACAGACTGTGCGCGAGGCGCTGCGGGACGCCATGGCCGAGGAGATGCGGCGTGATGCGCGCGTTTTTCTGATGGGCGAGGAAGTGGGCGAATATCAGGGTGCCTACAAGGTCTCGCAGGGGCTTCTGGAAGAATTCGGGCCTGAGCGGGTGATCGACACGCCGATCACCGAATACGGCTTTGCCGGGCTGGGCACGGGCGCGGCCTTTGCGGGCCTGCGGCCCATTGTGGAGTTCATGACCTTCAACTTTGCCATGCAGGCGATCGACGCCATCATCAATTCCGCCGCCAAGCAGCGCTACATGTCGGGCGGCGAGGTTTCCGTGCCCATCGTCTTCCGCGGGCCCAATGGCGCAGCGGCGCGCGTGGCCGGTCAGCACAGCCAGGACTATGCCTCCTGGTATGCGCACATTCCGGGGCTGAAGGTGGTGATGCCCTATACGGCGGCGGACGCCAAGGGCTTGCTGAAAGCGGCCATCCGCGATCCCGATCCGGTCATCTTCCTCGAAAACGAAATTTTGTATGGCAAGAGCTTTCCGGTGCCGAAGGTGGAGGACTGGGTCTTGCCCATCGGGCGGGCGCGCATTGCGCGTGCGGGCACGGATGTCACCATCGTCTCCTTCGGCATCGGCATGACCTATGCGCTGGAAGCCGCGGATATTCTGGCGGAAGAGGGCATATCGGCCGAGGTCATCGATCTGCGCAGCCTGCGGCCCATGGATGTGCCCGCCATCATCGAAAGCGTGAAGAAAACCAACCGGCTGGTGACGGTGGAGGAGGGCTGGCCGGTGTGTTCCATCGGCGCGGAGATCGCGCGGCGGGTGATGCAGGAAGCCTTCGACTGGCTGGATGCGCCGGCGCTGACCGTCACCGGGAAGGATGTGGTCATGCCCTATGCCGCCAATCTGGAGCGCATGGCGCTGCCGTCGGTCGATGAGGTCGTGGCCGCCGCGAAGGCCGTTCTCTACAGGGAGGCGTGAGATCCATGGCCATTGCCATTCGCATGCCGGCGCTTTCGCCCACCATGGAGCATGGAAAGCTGGCGAAGTGGCACATCAGGGAGGGCGATCATGTCGCCGCCGGTGACGTCATCGCCGAAATCGAAACCGACAAGGCCACCATGGAAGTGGAGGCCGTGGATGAAGGCGTGGTGGCGAAACTTATCGTGCCGGAAGGGGCGGAGAACGTGCCGGTGAATGCGGTCATCGCCGTTCTCGCCGAAGACGGCGAAAGCCCCGATTCCATCGACATCGATGCCCTCATCGCCGGCCAGGAGAAAGGCGAAGAGAAAGCCACGAACGAGACGGCCACAAAGGATGCAGCCGCAAGCACTGAAGCGGCGGCCTCTTCACCCCGGGCAAACGAAGGGGCGAAGGCCGCTGCACCGGCAGCCTCTTCACAAACGCCGAAGACGGCGGCATCGGCTGCATCGGCGACCTCAGGGGTTTCGCCGCAGGCGGCAGCGGCAGCTGCGGGCACACATACAGGAGGAGCCGGTCCTGCCGGCGGCTCTGGCGGTGAGCGGAAGCGCATTTTCGCTAGCCCGCTGGCGCGGCGGCTGGCGAAGGAGCATGGCATCGATCTTTCCCTGATCACGGGTTCGGGCCCCCGCGGGCGCATCATCAAGCGCGATGTGGAAGAGGCCATCGCCAGGGGTATTGCAGCAAAGGCGGCACCTGCAGCTGTGGCGCCTGCGGCCGTGGCGGGCGGTCTGCCGGCGGGCATGAGTGATGCGGAGATTTTCGCCCTATATCCCGAGGGCTCCTATGATCTTCTGCCCGTCGATTCCATGCGCCGCACCATTGCCGAGCGGCTGACCCTTTCCAAGCAGACGGTGCCGCATTTCTATCTCACCGTCTCCTGCGCGCTCGACCGGCTGCTGCAGGCCAGGGCGCGCATCAATGATTCCGCGCCCAAGGGGGAGGACGGCAAGCCGGCATGGCGGCTGTCGGTCAACGATTTCATCATCAAGGCCTGGGCCATGGCCCTGCGCCGGGTTCCGGATGCCAATGTCACCTGGAGCGGACAGGGCCTGTTGCGCCATCATCAGGTGGATGTTTCCGTGGCGGTGGCCATCGAGGGCGGGCTGATCACGCCGGTGGTGCGGCAGGCGGATGAAAAGGGGCTTGTGGCCATTTCGCAGGAGATGCGCGATCTTGCCGCGCGGGCGCGGGCGCGCAAGCTGATGCCGGAGGAGTATCAGGGCGGCAGCACCTCCATTTCCAATCTCGGCATGTTTGGCGTGGAGCAGTTCGCGGCGGTGATCAATCCGCCGCAGGCCACGCTGCTGGCGGTTGGCCGCGGCGAGCCGCGCCCGGTGGTGGAGGGCGGCGAGATCGTGGTGCGCACCATGATGACGGTCACGCTCTCTGTGGATCATCGCGCCGTGGATGGCGCCGTGGGCGCGCAGGCGCTCGCCGCCTTCAAGGCCTTCATCGAGGAACCGGCCCTGATGCTGGCTGGGGTGTGATAGATTCTGCCTTCTTCATCCGGGCTTGCCGTTTCACGCGCACACAGCAAGGGCCAGGCGGGAATTCCGATAACGGCCAAAGCAAAGGGCCGACAGAGCAAGGAGACACGGAGCCGGGACATGGCCGAAAATGCATTCGATCTCATCGTGCTGGGGGCGGGGCCGGGCGGTTATGTCGCCGCGATCAGGGCCGCGCAGCTGGGGCTGAAGACGGCGGTGGTGGAAGAAAAGCACCTGGGCGGCATCTGCCTCAACTGGGGCTGCATTCCCACCAAGGCCCTGCTGCGCTCGGTGGAAGTTCTGGAGCTGGCCCGGCATGGTACGGACTATGGCATCAGCGCGAAAGATGTCTCCTTTGATCTTGCGGCCATGGTGGCGCGTTCGCGCAAGGTGGCGCAGCGGCTGAGCAAGGGCGTTGCCCATCTTTTGAAGAAAAACGGCGTGCGTGTCATTCGCGGGCGCGGGCGGCTTTTGGGCCCGGGCCGCATGAAGGTTTCGGGCGAGGATGCCGGAGACTACACCGCCCCGCACATCATCATCGCCACAGGCGCGCGGCCGCGGGTGGTGCCTGGGCTTGAGCCGGACGGCCGCCTGATCTGGACCTATTTCGAGGCGCTCAAGCCCGATCGCCTGCCGCGCTCGCTGCTTGTTGTCGGCTCCGGCGCCATTGGCATGGAGTTCGCTTCCTTTTATGCCAGCCTCGGGGTTGAGGTGACGGTTGTTGAGCTGCTTGAGCGCATCCTGCCGGCGGAGGATGCGGAAATCGCCGCCTTCGTGCACAAGCGCTTCGAGAAACGGGGCATTCGCATACTCACCGGTGCCAGGGTGACGGCGCTGGAAAAGGGCAAGGAGACAGTGACGGCCCGCATTGCGCTGGCCGATGGCGGCGAGGAGCGCCTGACGGTGGAGCGCGTGCTCTCCGCAGTCGGCGTTGTGCCCAATGTCGAGGACATCGGGCTGGAGGAAGCCGGCGTTGTCGTGGAGAAGGGCTTTATCAAGGTGGATGGCCTGATGCGCACATCCGTGCGCGGTCTTTATGCCATTGGCGATGTCGCCGGGCCGCCGATGCTGGCGCACAAGGCGGAGCATGAGGGCATCCTCTGCGTGGAGGCCATTGCCGGGCTTGAGGTGCACCCCATGGATCCCCTGCGCATTCCGGCCTGCACTTATTGCCATCCGCAGGTGGCTTCTGTGGGGCTGACGGAAGAGGCGGCGAAAGAGCGCGGCATTGAGGTGCGCGTGGGGCGCTTTCCCTTCCTGGCCAATGGCAAGGCCATTGCGCTGGGCGATGATCAGGGGCTTGTGAAAACCATCTTTGATGCCAGAACGGGCGAGCTCATCGGCGCGCACATGGCGGGGCCGGAGGTGACGGAAATGATCCAGGGCTTTGTCATCGCCATGGGCCTTGAGACCACGGAAGAGGAGCTGATGCACACGGTCTTTCCGCACCCGACCCTGTCGGAGACCATGCATGAATCGGTGCTGGCCGCCTTCGGCCGCGCCATTCATATCTGACGATCCGACATCGGCATTTTCAGGTCAGCATGACCTTGCAGGGAAAGCGGCGTGGCCCGCTCCGGTCTGTCTGGGCGCCCTGCAAGGCAGGCCGGATGCTGATCAGGGTATGTTCCCGTTTCCATTGGAGGCAGGACGCGGATGCGGCTTGACGTGTTCGTAAGAGAGGACGTCTAATCCACCACGACCGCCGTGCCGCAGGCGGTCACCATGAGCATGGAGCTGCCCTGTCCTACCGTTTCATAATCGATGTCCACACCCACCACGGCATTGGCGCCCAGTGCCAGCGCCCGTTCCGCCATTTCCTGCAGGGCTTCATCACGCGCATCCTGCAGCACCTTCTCGTAGGCCCCGCTGCGACCCCCCACGATGTCGCGGATGCTGGCGAACAGGTCACGAAAGATGTTGGCGCCCATGATCGCCTCGCCGGCAACGATGCCCCGGTATTCGATTATGCGATGTCCATCGACGAATGGGGTGGTGGTGATCAGCATGATGCCCTCCCGCGTAATGCGATCTCCTTATGAAACCTATGCGAAGAGTGTTAAGGCGGGCTTAGTGGGGCTGTGGTGATGAGGCATTAACCACCTGCAGTTACGATTTTCCTCATCGCCTTGCCGAAGAAGCCGTAAGGGAACCATCCCGCGCAAAAGGCGGGGGGCGGGCCTTACTCTTCCTAAAATGCGATAATGACCGTTATCAGGCGCCTTTCAGGAAGGCGGCGATGGCATCAGCGGCGTCCTCGGCGGCGAAATCGCGGAAGAAGTGATCGGCATCCTCGATCACGCGCAAGGTGATGCGCTTGCCGTCCGCCAGCGGCTTCACCTTCTCGATCAGGCCCTCAACCACGGTGTCCTCGCTGCCGGCGATCACAAGCGTGGGCAGGGTGATCCTTTTCAGCCAGAAAGGGGTGTCCAGCTCCGGGCGCGGGGCATGGTAACTCAGGAAACTCTCCGGCGTGGCCCGCGCATTCTTGCAATAGAGGATGCCGGGCAGATCCATGGGTTCATTGCCGTGGCCCTTGCGGGCGAAATCCGCAGCCTGATCGAGCATGGGCCCAAGCGGTGTGCCGAAGCGCGTCTGATAGGTCTTGGCGGCGCGGTCGGCATCAAAGGTCATGGGCGCGAGCAACACGACCTTCTTGACCGCCGGATCCGCGCGTGTTGCCGCATACCAGGCCACCTGATTGCCGCCGCGGGAATGGCCGAACAGCCAGATGGTTTTTGCCCCTTGCGTCTTCAGCCAGTCCACCCAGGCGGCAATTTCCGCAACCGCATCCTCATGGCGATGGCGCATGGGCTGATTGCAGTCATACATGTTGTGGCGATTGGATATGCCTAAGGAGAGGTTGATGGCCAGGGTGTTGATGCCGCGCTCCTTCAAAAGCTCTTGCAGGGTGGCGATGAGCTCCATGCGGTTATGCGCCAGCGTGCCGTGAACCATCAGCAGAACACCGTCGGCAAGGCTCTTGCCTTCGGCCAGTTCGAGATTGCCGTTCAAGACAAGCTGGCCAAAGGGGATGCGCACTTCCTTCGCCTGCGCCTGCAGGGGCAAAAGACCCAGCATGAGAATGACGGAGACAAGCGCAGCAAGCCGCCTGATGGCATGGCTAAGAGCGGATGTGATCATGGCCTGTTCGTTTCCTCCCTTATAAGCCGCATGAGATCAGGCTTTCAGGCCCGATTTTTGCGGCCTTTATCATTATGCTTGATCGGGCTCCACACTGCACGACACAACGTTGCCATCTTACTCGTCACCCCGTAGATCAGCCGGGGCCTTGGGTCGTAAACTCATGCGTTTGTGGCCTTAGATACCGGCTTTCGCCGGTATGACGGTATAAGTGTCGTGTAGCGCGATCAGGGCCAGCATAGCCGTCTGACGCTTTTCTTGCCAGAGGCCGAATGTTGCAGAAGCGATGCGTGTGGCGTAATCTGCCTTTGGGTGGAACATTTGGAGAATATCGATGCCCTCTATGGATGAGCGCGATCTGTTCTTCGGCCTTGATGCCAATGCGCCGGCGGGTGATGCCGGGGCCGGAGCGGAAAATCAGAGAGCAGCGCGCGCCAGTGAGGCCGGGCAGGCCGATCATGGCGGGCCGGTTGCGGATGGACGGCCGCTTGCCGATCGCCTGCGTCCGCAGCGGCTTGAAGACGTGGTGGGACAGGCGCACATCACCGGCGCGGACGGACCGCTCATGCGCTGGTTGCAGCGCGGGCATCTGCCCTCGCTGATCCTGTGGGGGCCGCCGGGCACCGGCAAGACCACCATCGCCCGCCTCATCGCCGGGGCGGTGGAGGGGCATTTCGAGCAGATCTCGGCCATTTTCACCGGCGTGGCCGAGTTGAAAAAAGTCTTCGCCGCGGCGCGGGCACGAAAGGCGCGCGGACGGCGCACGATCCTCTTCGTTGATGAAATCCATCGCTTCAACCGTGCCCAACAGGACAGTTTCCTGCCGGTGGTGGAAGACGGCACCATCACGCTGATCGGCGCCACAACGGAAAACCCCTCTTTCGAGCTGAACGGCGCGCTGCTTTCGCGCTGTCAGGTGCTGGTGCTGAAGCGGCTCGATGAAAAGGCCTTAAACATCCTGCTTGAGCGGGCCGAAAAGGCGCTGGGACGCCCCCTGCCGCTGACAACGGCGGCAAAACAGGCCCTGATTGCCATGGCCGACGGGGATGGGCGCGCGCTTCTCAACATGGTGGAGGCGCTGGCCGATGCCATGGGCCTGAAAGCTGAGCAGGAGGAGATTGATGCCGAGGCCCTGGCCGCGCTCGTGCAGAAGCGGCGGCCGCTTTATGACAAGGCGCAGGACGGGCATTACAATCTCATTTCGGCGCTGCACAAGTCCGTGCGCGGCTCGGATGCGGATGCGGCGCTCTACTGGCTGGCGCGCATGCTGGAGGCGGGCGAGGATCCGCGTTACATTGCGCGGCGCGTCATCCGCATGGCCAGCGAGGATATCGGCCTTGCCGATCCGCAGGCGCTGCCGCTGGCGCTGGCGGCGGCGGAGGCCTATGAGCGCCTCGGCTCGCCGGAAGGGGAGCTGGCCATTGCCCAGGCGGTGGTGCATCTGGCCTGTGCGCCCAAGTCAAACGCCGTCTATACCGCCTTTTCCGCCGCCATGACCGCCGCGCGCCAGACCGGTTCGCTGATGCCGCCCAAGCACATTCTGAATGCGCCCACGCGTCTTATGCGCGAACAGGGCTATAGCGCCGGCTATCTCTATGATCATGACCAGCCGGAAGGGTTTTCCGGGCAGGACTATTTCCCCGAAGAGATGGGCCGCCGCCAGTTCTACCGCCCGACGGAACGCGGCTTTGAGCGCGAAATCGCCAAACGCCTGGCCCATTGGGCCAGACTGCGCAGAATGCGCCAGAAAGGCTGAAACAGCCGGCGGCGGTTGTTTTCACGCCGGAGAAAATTCCTTTCCGGTTTGTCCCGGGAATTCATGACGATGGTGCCATCGCCCCCAGGTGGCGGGCGAGATCGGCGAGCGTGTCGAAGACGAAATCGGGCTGCGGCGGATTTTCCACCGGGCTGGTTGCGCCCCAGTCACCGCCATGGCGCAGGCTCTGACGGTCGATCCAGGCACAGCGCAATTTCAGGTGCTTGGCCGGCGCGATGTCATGAAACAGGCTCTGGGCCACATGCAGCACGTCATCGCGTTCAATGCCAAAATCTTTTTCCAGCCTTTCAAGGGCATAGCGGAAATTGTTGAGATCGGGCTTATAGGTGCCGATTTTCTCGGCGGTGAAAATGCCGTCAAAGGCGATCCCAAGCTTTTTCACCGATTCGGCAATGCCCGCCTCGTGGACATTGGAGAGGATGAAGAGCTTAAAGCCGGCCTCTTTCAGTGCGCGCAAGGCATCGGCGCTGTCAGGAAAGGCCGGCCAGTGGGGCAGGGAGCGGGCAAAGGCCGTGTGCATGTCAGGCGTGATGTTCGCAAGCGAAAATGCCAGGGTGAGCGCCTCATGAACCCGGCGCAGCACTTCATCATAGGGCAGGGCGGGATGTTCGGCCTCGATGCGGCTTTCGGCCTCGGCATAGGCGGCCAGCAGGCGCGGGCGGGTGATATCGCTGCGGCCTGCGGCGAGCAAGGCCGGCTGAAAGGCATCCCAGATGCCGGTTTCCCAGTCGATGAGTGTGCCGTAGCAATCAAAGATCAGCGCTTTCGGCCTTATCTCAGGCATGGCGATCCCTTGCGCGGTTGATGGCTTTCCCTCTCTCGTACCGTTCACGCCGGGGGCTGATTTCGTGTGCTCTAGTCTGTCATCATCTGACCGGGCGTGCGATCCGGCAAGGGGGTTTTGCCCTGAATCTTGGCGATCACGGCGCCGGGCTGCACCCATTTGTGCAAAGTGCGGGTGAAAAGCAGGCCAGATGTTTGCGCCGGCGCGGGCGTGCGCATGCCGGTTTGCGGATCGAGAATTTCGGCGATGGTCTCGCCGGTTTCGATCATGGCGCTTAAAGGACGGGTGAAAATGACAAGCCCGCCCACAGGGGCGCGCACCGGCTCGGTGGCGGCAAAGGGCGCGGCAAGGCCGGTAAAAGTCGGGATGCTGCGGGCGTGCGGATCATTCTCGGCGGCGGCAATAACACCGCGATGGACAAGCCAGGCATAGAGGGCGGCGGCATCCCTGGCGGCGAGATCGTCAGAGACATCCTGCGCCCCGCGCAGCTCCACGGTGACGGTATCAGGCAGATCAACCGCCACGCCCGCCTCACGCAGGGCAATGTAGGGCGCTGCCACGGTTTCCTCGAAGGCATTGCCGCCGGAATCGCGGCAGAGCATCACCACCTGCGCATCAAGAAGCGCGGCAAGCGGGGCGAGATCCGGCCAGCGATCCTTGTCCACATAAAGGTGCAGCAGGGCCTCGGCATCGGTGTGCAGGTCAAGGACCACATCGGCATCATGCGCCAGGGTCATGAGGAAATGCTTGAGGTATTCATCCGGCTGTTTGGGCGTGAATGCGGCCAGCCATTCCCTGACGATATCGCGCACACGCAGGACGTTGGCCGCGGGATCATCGCCGAAGGTCTCGCGCCGGGCGCACACGGCGGCGGAGGCATCCGGCCAGTGGCGGTTGAAGTTGCGCCCCGAGGGCAGGTGATAGCGCCCCAGGTGATGCCCAAGCAGCTCCTGCGCACCGCCCAAGGGATTGGCCTGCGGCACGAGAATGATTTCGCCCGAAATGCGCCCGTCTGTGTCCGCCTTTTCAAGCAGCGCGCGCAGGTGCGCGGCAACAAGCATGGCCGGTACTTCATCGGCGTGCATGGCCGCCTGAATATAGGCCTTGGGGCGGGCCCCCGCGCGGCCGAACCGGCAGACGGCCAGTTGCAGAGCATTGCCCGGTGTTGAGGGAACGGGCGTGTGGACTTCACAAGGCATGGGCGGATCTTCCGGTTTTCCCGTTTACGCCGGGCGGCCCTTTTCCTCAGAACAGGTGCGCGTTGAGGATACGGTGCACGGCGATGGAGGCGAAATAGCCCAGCGCCACCGCCCAGGTCCATTTCAGATGCTTGAAGAAGGTGTAATGCTCCCGCGCCAGGCCCATGAGGGCAACGCCGGCGGCAGAGCCGATGGAGAGCAGCGAGCCGCCAACACCGGCGGTGAGCGTGATCAGCAGCCACTGCCCGTCGGACATCTGCGGGTCCATGGTGAGCACGGCGAACATGAGCGGGATGTTGTCCACAATGGCCGAGAGAATGCCGATGATGGTGTTGGCCACGGTGGGGCCAAGGCCGACGTAGAGAATTTCGCTCATCTTGGCGAGATAGCCGATCACGCCCAGGCCCCCCACGGAGAAGATGACGCCGAAGAAGAAGAGCAGGGTGTCCCACTCGGTGCGCTCCATCACCTTGAAGGAATCGAGGAGGATGTCCCTGTTGTTGCCGATGCGGCGGCGGATGAAGACCTTGAAGATGTAGCTGAACACGGCGAGATAGCCGAGCCCCAGCATCATGCCCATTGCAGGCGGCAGATGCAGATAGTTCTTGAAGGACACCGCGGTGACGATGGTGGCGGCGAAAAGCCCGATGACGATCCAGGCGCCGCGCTTCATGTGCACGCTGCCCTCATGCGGCTCCGGCGTGATCTTGGGGATGGCGAAGGTCATGATCACCGCCGGAATGAGGAAATTGACCAGCGAGGGCAGGAAGATGGCGAAGAATTCACTGAATTCCAGCTTGCCCTTCTGCCAGACCATGAGGGTGGTGATGTCACCGAAGGGCGAGTAGGCGCCGCCGGCATTGGCGGCCACGACCACGTTGATGCAGGCGAGCGCAATGAAGGCCGGGCTTTTCATGCCCACGGCCATGACCACCGCGCCCAGCACCAGCGAGGTGGTGAGATTGTCCAGCAAGGGCGAGAGGAAAAAGGCGAGAAAGCCGGTGATCCAGAACAGCTTGCGGTAGCTCAAGCCCATGGAGACCAGCTTTTCCCGCAGGGCCAGAAACACGCCCCGCTCCTCCAGCGTGTTCACATAGGTGATGGCCACGAAGAGAAACAGAAACAGCTCGCCGTACTCAAGCAGGGTGTGCCGGGCCAGTTCGGTCACCTTTTCCTGCTGGGGCGTGCCCAGATAGGCAAGGCCGATGAGAAGCCAGATGAGGCCGGCGGCAAGCAGCACCGGCTTGGATTTGCGCATCTCCAGGGTCTCTTCGAAAATCACGAAGATATAGGCGATGATGAAAATGATGAGTGCGGCAATGCCAAAGGGGCTGGTGGTGAGATCCCGCAAATGGCTTTCGGCCTGTTCCATGGCAAGAGCGGCGTGAGCGAAAAACGGCAGAAGGATGAGGGCGAACAGGCCAGAAGCGATGCGCAGCATGGCTATCCTTTCCCGCTGGAAATTTGAGCGAAATGTCTGTCGGATCCCCTTTAAACAGGAGCAGGCCCGGCATGAACCGCACCGCCCGTTGCCGGCCTTAATGCAACCGCTTTGGCTGCAATGCAAGGGGGCGGGCAGGAATGGCGGGCAGAAGGGGGACGGATATCAACGGCTTTCTCCCGCTTTTCCCCATGCCTGTTCAAGAAAATTCAGGAAGCGTGCTGTTGACGCCAAATCGACCGAAGAAAAAAGACTTTCCATGAGCTAGGGGGTATTGCTTAACTCATTGATAAACAAAAGAAAACGTCATTGCCGGACTTATTCCGGCAATCCAGGGCCAAAAATGAGGCGTTTTTGGTGGGCGATGGTGCCCACCAGCAGGCTTGATTTGTGTCGTATGCTTTTTGATGGGAGGTTCCTCTCGAAAAATAGAGTCCCGAAGAACCAAATTTGACTGCCATCGCCGCATGCGTAAACCGCCCCTGGATACCCGGGACAAGCCTGGGTATGACGTAAGTAATTGATAATCAATACAAAAATAACAACCTCCCAAGTTTGGGCAAGGGGGGAATACTTGGATAAAGGCAGCTGCATAGCATGTGATCAATCACGCTCTTCATGGTGAAAATCATTCTCAATGTATAGGGTGATTTAATTGGACAATGGTGCGCTTTTCCCGGAGGCTCTTCCCCGGCCTCTCTTGCGGATCGCTCATGCTTGGGGCTATAAGCCCACATCGAATGCGGCCGCCGCGGCAAGGTGGCCGTTTCGCTTTGTCTGAAACGGATGAGGGCGCCGATCCATCACTGATCGGGCCGGGATAACAGCAAGGGGACAGTCAATCATGGTCGAGCGGACGCTCTCCATCATCAAGCCGGATGCCACCCGGCGCAACATCGTGGGCAAGATCATTGCCAAGATCGAGGAGGCGGGCCTGCGCATCGTGGCGCAGAAGCGCGTGCGCTGGACGCGCTATCAGGCCGAGCAGTTCTACGCCGTGCACAAGGACAAGCCCTTCTTCAACGATCTTGTCGAGTTCATGACTTCCGGGCCCATCGTCCTGCAGGTGCTGGAGGGCGAGAACGCCATTGCCAAATATCGCGAGGTCATGGGCGCGACCAACCCGAAGGAGGCAGCACCCGGCACCATCCGCGCCGAGTTTGCCGAAAGCATTGAGGCCAACTCCGTGCATGGATCCGACAGCCCGGAGAATGCGGCAAAGGAAATCGCCCTGTGCTTCGACGGTTCGGAGATCGTCGGGTAAACGGCAGGCAGGACTGTGGCGTGCCATCTGATGAAAAGCGCACGCCGTGATTGTGAATTGGGGCGTCGGCATCTTGAAAGATGCCGGCGTTTCCGTTTTTAGTCCCTTACGGTTCGGTGCCGCCCGGGGCGCGCCTGGCAAGGCCAAAAACTTAAGGTGCGAAAGCGCGGCGCGCGGCGGTCATTGCGGGCAATAAGGTTGAGGAGGGCAGGCGCATGCAGAACGCTTCTCCTGCAAGGCTTTCGGAAAGGACGCGTTTGCGTGGCATCATCGCCGGAATTGGGGCGATGACGGCGATCGTTGCGGTGTCCAATTTTCTCGTGCAGTTTCCGGTGCAGGCGAAGATCGGGCCGGTCAATCTTGCCGATCTGCTCACCTGGGCGGCGTTCACCTATCCGGTGGCCTTCCTCGTAACTGATCTCACCAACCGGCAGCTGGGCCCGAAGGCGGCGCGTGCGGTCGTCTATGCCGGTTTTGCCCTGGCGGTGATCCTCTCGGTGTGGCTGGCCAATTACCGGATCGCGCTTGCCTCCGGTTCGGCCTTTCTGGTGGCGCAGCTTCTGGATGTCTTCATCTTCAATCGCCTGCGCCAGAAGGCCTGGTGGCTGCCGCCGCTCGTTTCCTCCTTCATCGGCTCGCTTGTGGATACCTTCGTGTTCTTCTCGCTTGCCTTCTCGGCCGCCGCGGGCACGGTCATGGGCCTGAACGATGATTTCGCCACCGCGACAGCGCCGCTGTTTGGCATTCCGGGGCTTACCGAGGCGCCACGCTGGGTGTCCTGGGCGCTGGGTGATCTTGTGGTGAAAATGCTGATGGCGCTGGTCATGCTCGCGCCCTATGGCGCGCTGCGCAAGGCGCTGGATCACTGGTTTGCCGCCCGCGCCGCCGAGACAATTGCGCACTGAAGGGGCACATGCGGGATTGGGTGGTGCTCTGAACGGGGGCGGTTTTGCCTTGATGGTTCATAGACTTAACCGGAATCACACACTAACATTGCAAGGTCCGAACAGTTCGGCAGGGCATTCAACGCCGCCTACGGCATGAATGGCGGGGTCACACTACACGACACATTTATCGTCTTATTGTAGATCAGCCGGTATCTCAGGCCACAAACCCATGAGTTTGCGACATGAGACCGGGCTTCGCCAAGGTGACGAGAATAATGGCAATCTTGTATCGTGGAATGTGTAAATATCCATTTTTCTCATCTGCGGGCGGGGTCATCTTTTCGGGAATTTTCCCGGGATGACTGCGCTTTCGCCGGGTTGATGCGTTCAATGAGGAATTTGCGTCAAACCGTGCGGCACCTTGCTGAAAGGCCAGGGCAAGTCATTGATACTCAATGGCACTTGGTGGTCTGTGCATATTGACCGATGAAAACACCCGGTGCTAACCTGCCGCCCATCCAGGGAGTGTGAGGGGAAACATGGCGGGAAAAACGATCACACGGGCTGATTTAGGCGAGGCCGTTCACAGGCAGGTGGGCCTGTCGCGCAGTGAATCGCTTGATCTTGTCAATCAGGTCCTGAAAGAGATCAGCGATACCCTTGTGAAAGGAGAGACGGTGAAGCTGTCCTCGTTCGGCACTTTCGAGGTGCGCTACAAGAAGGAGCGCATCGGCCGCAATCCCAAGACCAAGGAGGAGGTGCCTATCACGCCGCGCCGGGTTCTCACGTTTCGCGCAAGCCAGGTGATGAAAAAACGCATCAACGGTGAATCCTGAAGGCCCTGATTCGCCTGGATTCGCCTGGCCGGTTCTGTCCGTTGCGTTTGCGGGTGTACATCACACAAAACCAGACACGCCTTGCGGGGCTGGGGCAGGGGCGGATGCGGCCGCGCGCCGGCATGGTGTGCCCGTAAATGCGCGCGATGAAGGGAGAGGACCATGGAGGACAAGGCGCCCGAGGCCTTCCGCACCATCTCGGAGGTGGCGGAACTTCTGGACGTGCCGCAACACGTCCTGCGTTTCTGGGAGACGCGCTTTTCACAAATCCGGCCGATGAAACGCGCCGGCGGCCGTCGTTATTACCGGCCGGAGGATGTCGATCTGCTAAGGGGCATCCGCGCCCTGCTCTATGGTGAGGGCTATACCATCAAGGGCGTTCAGAAGATCCTGCGCGAGAAGGGCGTGAAACACGTCATCGCCGTTGGCCGCGGCGAGGCGCGCCCTGAAATCGCCCCCGTTGGCGAGGCCCGTGCCATCCTGCCAAAAGCGGCGCGGGACGTCATCGAGCGACGGGAGGTCCCCCCGCAGGAACAGGCGGAAGAACCGGTTAAAAAACAGCCTGTTGAAGAAAGGTCTTCAATCTCTGTGACAGCAGCGGCTTCGGCTATGGAGCTGGAGGACCTGAAGCTGGCCCTGACCGATCTCGAGGCCGCCCGGCGCATGCTCCTGCGCACGCTGGAAGGCTTCTGAGCGAGACATATTGGTCCGCCCTGTCTCCTCTTATTACCGCGCGCTTGTCTAGGGCGTGTTTACATTTACCGCATCCAGATCATGGCTCCGCATAGACAGAGCATGGAGTAGAAAGAGAGAGCCGTTTTTTCATAACGTGTGGCAATGCGCCTGAAGTGTTTGATTTTGTTTATGAAACACTCAACCAGATGGCGTTCTTTGTAGATTTCTCTGTCATGGGGGATGGTAACTGTCCGGGAACGCTTCGAGGGAATCACCGTCTCACCACCAGCCCCGGCAATGAAGGCGCGCAGTTCGTTCGAATCATAGGCCTTGTCAGCCAGCACCTTGCTGAGGGAAAGGCCCTTGAGAAGATCAATGGCTTGCGCAATGTCGGCCACCTGACCGGCGGTGAGAATGAAACGCAGAGGATTGCCAAGCCCGTCGACAAGGACGTGGATTTTGCAGCTCAGCCCTCCGCGCGAGCGTCCGATGGCCTGATCCTGAGCCCCCCTTTTGCGCCGGCAGCATGCTGATGCGCCCGCACGATGGTGCTGTCGATGATCAGATATTCAAAGTCCGGATCTTCACGCAAGTGCTTGAAAAGGCGCTCCCAAACGCCCTTGCGCGACCACCGCCAGAAGCGGGTATAAACTGT
>NZ_JQKX01000002.1 GCF_000746275.1 Thermopetrobacter sp. TC1 | reverse complement strand
TTCAAGTGGTTGAAGCAAAATCTGAAGGTCAAGCGTTTCATGGGCGAAAGCCGCAACGCCATTCTTGTACAACTGTGGGTGGCGGTGATCGCCTGGCTTCTGCTGCGTGAATATCACCGCCTGGTCACGAAAGCAGATACCGCAAGTGGTGCAATGAGGCTCAAGGACATCCGCGTGCTCGTGGCCGCACCCTTTTTTCCCCCGCCGCCAAAACCGCCACGCGCCACACCCCACCCCACCACTTCCCTGCCCCTTTTCGAGGAGCTCCTCCCATGCTGAACTTTCCTTGGACACCAGTGGGCTTTCGCCGGTATGACGAAGCAGGTGTCGTGTAGTGCGTCCTTATTGCAAGGTGAAGTTGGTTGTATTTGTTCTTGCTACCCCACTGCGTCATGGCCTTATCTTGTATTGGTTATCTAAAGAGGGCTGGCCTGAAGGATGAATGCCCCCCTGACAGGGGGAGGTCGGCCCCGCAGGGGCCGGGAGGGGGCGGGCCACAGGCGCATAAGCCAAGTTGCCTGGCAACGCCTGAACGGCCCGGACCTTTACGGGAAACAGCCCGGCATTTGCGGAAAGTCTGGCTCATGATCGAACGCAGGGACCGGAGCCGAAAGCTGCTTCGGAGCTGATCTGGATCAATCTGGCGGGGGCAGACGCGCCGAAAAATGTGGACAAGGTGCGCAAACTGTCGCAGGACAAGATGATCCAGGTCAATGACCAAAAATTTATGTTAAAGGAATGATCTGGATCACGGACGGAGATTCCGCCCGGTCTGCGTTCGCCCGGGTCGGGCCGCGGTGCAGGCGGCCCCGCACCCACCGGCGGACGGAAAAAGGCGGCCCCGGCATGCCGGCCTGACACATCAGCGTGAAGGGCGCATGCAGGAGCCGCAACGGAAGAGACAAGATGACACAAAAAGGGCCTCCGCCCTTTCGGGGAAACGGGGCGGGCGGCCGCAGAACCTTAAGGGCAACCATCTAACGCGAGAGAGGGAAAGATGGGGGTTTCAGTCAGACTGGCACAGATGGGTGTGCTGGGGCTGTTCGCCATCCTGTCCATCATCATGATGGCCAACGCGGCGGACACCAACTACGCCATCCATGCTGGCATCTTCCTGATCGCCACCGTCCTGGGCCTGATTTACCTGGCCCGCTCCGCCTTCAAGGAGAAGCCGGCGGACGAGGGCGAATACATGGATTCCGTCGTCCGGGCGGGTGTGATCGCCACGGTCTTCTGGGGGGTGATCGGCTTCTTCATGGGCGTCTATGTCGCCTCTGAGCTGGCCTTCCCGTGGCTGAACTGGGATCTGCCGTGGACGAACTTCGGCCGTCTCCGCCCGGTGCACACCTCGGCGGTGATTTTCGCCTTCGGCGGCAACGCGCTGATCGCCACCTCCTTCTACGTGGTGCAGCGCACCAACCGCGCGCGGCTCGCCTTCGGCAACCTCGCCTGGTTCGTCTTCTGGGGCTATCAGCTCTTCATCGTGCTGGCAGCCACCGGTTATGTGCTGGGTGTGACGCAGTCGCGCGAGTATGCCGAGCCGGAGTGGTATGTCGATCTCTGGTTGACGGTCGTGTGGGTGGCCTATTTCCTGGTGTATTTTGGCACCATCGTCAAGCGCAAGGTCTCTCACATCTACGTGGCGAACTGGTTCTATCTTTCCTTCATCGTCACCATCGCCATGCTGCACATCGGCAACAACCTTGCCGTGCCGGTGTCCTGGTTCGGAACCAAGAGCTATTCGCTGCTCTCCGGCGCGCCGGATGCCATCACCCAGTGGTGGTATGGTCATAACGCGGTGGGCTTCTTCCTCACTGCCGGCTTCCTCGGCATGATGTACTACTTCGTGCCGAAGCGCGCCAACCGGCCGGTCTACTCCTACCGGCTGTCCATCGTGCACTTCTGGGCGCTGATCTTCACCTACATCTGGGCCGGCCCGCACCATCTGCACTACACCGCCCTGCCGGACTGGGTGCAGACCCTGGGCATGGTCATGTCGGTCGTCCTGTGGATGCCCTCCTGGGGCGGCATGATCAACGGCCTGATGACGCTCTCCGGCGCCTGGGACAAGCTGCGCACGGACCCGGTGCTGCGCATGATGGTGATTGCCGTGGCCTTCTACGGCATGTCCACCTTCGAGGGTCCGATGATGTCCATCAAGTCCGTGAACGCGCTGTCGCACTTCACCGACTGGACGGTCGGTCACGTGCACTCCGGCGCCCTTGGCTGGGTGGGCATGATCACCATGGGCTCCCTCTACTACCTGGTGCCCAAGCTGTGGAACCGCGAGCGGCTGTATTCCGAGACGCTGGTGAGCTGGCACTTCTGGCTGGCCACGCTCGGCATCGTGCTCTACGCGGCGTCCATGTGGGTGTCCGGCATCATGCAGGGCCTGATGTGGCGCGAGTATGACGATCAGGGCTTCCTGGTCTACTCCTTCGCCGAGACGGTGGAGGCCATGCATCCCTACTATGTCATCCGCGCCCTCGGCGGTGTGCTCTATCTGACCGGCGGCATCATCATGGCCTACAACTTCTGGCAGACGATCCGCGGTCGCATCCGCGCGTCCGAGCCGGTGCTGGAAGCCGCCAAGGCCTGACGTGAGGGAGGTGAGTGACTATGGGACTGATCAACAAGCATGACAAGGTCGAGCGGAGCGCCACGCTCCTGCTCATCCTGTCCTTTCTCGTCGTCACGGTCGGCGGTCTGGTGGAGATCGTGCCGCTCTTCTGGCTCGACAACACCATCGAGAAGGTGAAGGGCATGCGGCCCTACACCCCGCTGGAGCTGGCCGGGCGCAACATCTACATCCGCGAGGGCTGCTATCTCTGCCACTCGCAGATGATCCGCCCCTTCCGTGACGAGGTGGAACGTTACGGCCACTATTCCCTGGCGGCCGAAAGCATGTACGACCACCCCTTCCAGTGGGGCTCCAAGCGCACGGGGCCGGATCTTGCCCGCGTCGGCGGCAAGTACTCCGACAAGTGGCACGTCCAGCATCTGGAGGATCCGCGCTCCGTGGTGCCGGAGTCGGTCATGCCCGGCTATCCGTTCCTGGCCAAGACCGAGCTGAAGTTCGACGACATCGCCGATCATCTGCGCACCAACGCCCTGCTTGGCGTGCCCTATGACGAGGACATGATCAAGCACGCCAAGGAGGACCTCATCGCGCAGGCGACGGGCGAGAACACCGAGGGCCTGATCAAGCGCTACGGCAAGGAGCGCTGGGGCAGCGCCACCGAGGTGAAGGCCCGTGACTTCGACGGCAATCCCAAGAAGATCACGGAGATGGACGCCCTCATCGCCTACCTGCAGATGCTCGGCACGCTTGTCGACTTCAAGACCTTCGACGAGACCGACGTCGAGAACCTGAGGTAAGGAGCGGACGATGTCCTATGAGAGTGTGGCAGGCTGGGCCGGCACCATCGCCACGGTGCTTTTCGGGCTCTTCTTCCTGGGCATGCTGATCTTCATCTTCCGCCCGGGCTCGACGAAGACCTACGAGGAGCTGGCCCGCCTGCCCCTCGAGGACGAGGAGGACAGGGAAAGGAACAATGGCTGAGCGTGAACGCGACGAGGTGACCGGCACGGAAACGACCGGTCACGAATGGGACGGCATCAAGGAGCTGGATACGCCCCTGCCGCGCTGGTGGCTGTGGACCTTCTACGGCACCATCATCTGGGGCATCATCTACATGATCCTCTATCCGGCCATCCCGCTGGTGAGCACCAACACCAAGGGGCTGCTCAACACCACCAACCGCGCCGAGCTCAAGGCGGAGCTCGCCGCCGTGCGCCAGCAGCGGGCGGAGAAACTGGCGAAGCTGGAGAAGCTCTCTCTCGACGAGATCTGGAAGAACGACGATCTCCGCCAGTTCGCCATCCGCATGGGCGCCACGTCCTTCAAGCTCAACTGCGTGCAGTGCCACGGCTCCGGCGCGCAGGGCGGCTTTGGCTACCCCAACCTGAACGATGACGACTGGATCTGGGGTGGCGGCCTGGAGGACATCCACTACACCATCACCCATGGCATCCGTTACAACCCGGATACCAACGAGGAGACCCGTCAGTCCGACATGCCCACCTTTGGCGGGCCGGATGGTCAGTTGACACCTGAGCAGATCGACGCCGTCTCCGAATACGTCCTCAAGCTGGCCGGGCTGCCGCATGATGCCAAGAAGGCGGAAGAGGGCCAGAAGATCTACATGGAGGACGCCGGCTGCAACGGCTGCCATGGCGACAAGGGCGAGGGCATCAAGGACGTGGGTGGCCCGCGTCTGGCCGACAAGATCTGGCTCTATGACGTCGGCGGCGATCCCAAGGCCATCAAGAAGATGGTCGTGGAGCAGGTGACCAAGCCGCGCCATGGCGTCATGCCGGCCTGGAAGGGCCGTCTGGACGAGGCCACCATCAAGGCGCTGACCATCTACGTCTACTCGCTGGGTGGCGGTGGCGCCAAGTCGTGACGGAAAGGGGGATTTCAGGCCGCCCAATCCCTTGCCTGGCGGCGTGAAGCCCACCGATCCCGAAAACGTAATGAAAAGACACACGAAAGGGAATGGCGCTTCATCAGGGCGCCATTCCCGCCCTTCTCCGGCCGTGCCGCCGGCAGCGGGAAAGCCCCGGGCAGGGCAGAAAACCTGTGCGGTAGCATCCGCCCGTCTTGCCCGGCGCTTTTTGCAGGCATCGGGCCTTGCGCACGGGCAGGGCCGGATGGCGCCAAAGGAAGAAGGCATGGCGCGCTGCGTGATCGGCGATGCGTCCGCCGGGAAGTGTACCCGTTGCGAAAGGGCCTGGTGATCATGCCTCGCCACATGGCGAAATTCCCGTTCGTGAAAATGCTTTTAAGTGACATGATCACGGACTCTTCCATAAATTGAAGACTAACAGGACAAACGGGCAGAAGGCCCTTGCAACAGGCGCCGTTTGGCAAGGGCGCACAGCTTTGGGCGCTGCATGCGCAGGAACATGCGCAAGAACAAGCAAGGCGTTGAAAAAGCCGTGCCTTTGATTGGGTGATCCGATTTGATGAGGTGATCCGAAAGGCGAAACCGGCCTTACACGAGGATAAGGGCAGGGACGCTGACAAGAACTTCAAGCTGCGGCGATCAGGCGCGATTGAAAGGTTTTGCAGGCATCAGCGACCGCTTCATGCGCGGTCGGCACAGGTGAACAGGGTCGAACGATGGTGGAAGTGCTCAACACCGTGGACAAGGCGGCCAGAAAGGCTTCCGATGACAACCGCGACACCTCTGCTCAGGCAGGCGGCGGCAGGCCCAAGAAGCTCTATGCCGCCCGCAAGAAGGTGTACCCCAAGGCCGTGACCGGCCGGTTCCGCCGCCTGAAGTGGATTCTCGCCACGATCTTCCTCGGCATCTATTTCATCACCCCCTGGATCCGCTGGGACCGCGGCCCCGGCCTGCCCGATCAGGCCGTGCTCGTCGATCTCGCCCATCGCCGCTTCTACTTCTTCTGGATCGAGATCTGGCCGCAGGAGTTCTATTACGTCGCCGGCCTGCTCATTCTCGCCGCCATCGGCCTGTTCATCGCCACCTCCATGTTCGGCCGCGCCTGGTGCGGCTATGCCTGCTGGCAGACGGTGTGGACGGACCTGTTCATGCTGGTGGACCGCCTGGTCGAGGGCGACCGCAATGCCCAGATCAAGCTGGACAAGGCGCCCTGGACGGCGGAGAAGATCTTCAAGCGCGCCGTGAAATTCGGCATCTGGGCGCTGATCGCCTTCGCCACCTCCTTCACCTTCATCCTCTATTTCGGCAACGCGCCCGATGTCGCCTACTGGTTCTTCACCGGCCAGGCGCCCTTCGTGGCCTATTCCACCGTCGCCATCATGGGCGCCATCACCTATATATTCGCCGGCCACATGCGCGAGCAGGTGTGCATCTACATGTGCCCGTGGCCGCGCATTCAGGGCGCCATGGTGGACGAGGACACCCTCATCGTTACCTACAACGACTGGCGCGGCGAACCCCGCGGCTCCAAGCGTGACCGCAAGAAGCACCCCGAGATCCAGTATGGCGACTGCATCGATTGCGGCCTGTGCGCCGCCGTCTGCCCCACCGGCATTGACATCCGCGACGGACAGCAGCTCGCCTGCATCACCTGCGCCTTGTGCATCGATGCCTGCAACAGCGTCATGGAGAAGATCGGCAAGCCGCAGGGCCTGATTTCCTATTCCAACGTCAACACCTACAACGCCCATGTCACCGGTCAGGCGGTGAACTTCACCTGGCGCAGCTTCATCCGGCCGCGCACCATCGTCTATCTCACCTTATGGACGCTGATCGCCGCCGCCATGTTCCTGCACCTCACCTTCCGTGACCGGCTGCAGATCAACGTGGTGCACGACCGCAACCCGCTTTACGTGACGCTTTCCTCCGGCGAGATCCGCAACGGCTACACCTTGCGCCTGCTCAATATGGATCTGGAGCCGCGCACCTTCCGCGTCTCCATGGAAGGGCTTGAAGGCGCACGCATGCGCGTGGTCGGCATCAAGGCGCCGGAGGGCCGCAGTGTCGAGATCGAGGTGCCCGGCAACAAGGCGCGCACCGTGCGCGTGTTCGTCACCGCCGATCCCGCCAAGCTCAAGGAGCGCCGCGAGACCTTCTACTTCCGCATCGACGCCCTGGACAAGGACGGCAAGGTGACCGAATCCGCCCGCAAGAAGGCCGTCTTTGAAGGGCCGAAGAAATAAGCCGGATACCGGGCCCGCCCGGTATGCTGAAGGGGGCAGAGGCGAAAGCCCCGGCACACGCCCGTGCCGGGCTTTCGCTCCCTTCCTCCCCGGGTGTGAGCAGCCTCTTAAGGCTCAAATGAGCAGAAGGCGCCATTCCGCGAAACATGCATCGTCATACCGTAGATCAGCCGGTATCTCAGGCCATTGACGCATGCGTTTGTGGCCCGAGACTGGCTTTCGCCCAGTCGTGTCCAAGTAAATTCAGGAAGCGTGCTGTAGTCGTCAAATCGACCGAGGAAAATAGACTTTCCATGAGCTAGGGGTTTGTTATTTAACTCATTGATAAATCACAAGAAAACGTCATTGCCGGGCCTTGTCCCGGCAATCCAGGACCAAGGATGAGGCGTTTTTGGTGGGCGGTGATGCTCACCAGCAGGCTTGATCTGAGCCGTATGCAAAAAAATGCCGGAACGGGATTGTATCCCGTTCCGGAACATTTTGGCGGGGTATGTTACCCCGCCGGTCATGCCTTAGGCGGGGTAGAAAACCCCGCCGAAAGGTTCCGGAAGGATATACAATATCCTTCCGGCGGTAAGAGCTTGAGCCCCGAAGAACCGCTTTTGACCGCCATTACTGCATGCTTAAATCGCCCCTGGATGCCCGGGACAAGCCCGGGCATGACAAAAAAAGTGTGCGAACTCAATGCTTTAACAATGATCTCCTTTCTTGTTGCAAGATGAGATTAGTGGTGTTTGGCATTACTCTCCCACTACGTCACGGCCTTGTCTTGTCTTGGTTGTTGAAGGGAGGGCTGGCCTGAAGGATGAATGTTCCCATCCTCTCCCTGATAGGGCAGGATCGGCGCGAAGCGCCGGGAGGGGGGTCGGGCCACGAACGCATGCATGCATTTCCCGATCTCCACCCTGCCTCTTGTTTGTTTAAATTGGGCCATGTTTGCAAGGATGCAGCCCAAAAGGGCAGGGGGCTGCGGCCTGATGCGCAAGCGGCAAAAGACCTCATGACAGCGCCCGCCGTGGCCTGATACATTAAGCAAGAGGGGAGGGACTGCCGTGCTGTTGGGAAAAGGCCGGCAGAGGGTGCCGGTTTTGAGGCAACGAGCGAAAGAGCACGGACCATGAGCGACAGCAAGAGCGAATTTCGCCTGACAGGCTGGCATGTGCTGGCCATGCTGGTGGCCTTCTTCGGCGTCGTGTTCGCCGCCAATTTCTACATGGCCTATCTCTCCCAGAAGAGCTGGACCGGCCTGCTGCCCGGCAACGGCTATGAGGCCTCCATCAAGTACGACAAGGAAGCCGCCAAAGTGCGGGCCATGCTGGCCAAGGGCTGGAAGACCCATCTCCTCGTGCGCTCAAACGGCATGGTCGCCATCAAGGTCGAGGACAACAAGGGCCGGCCCGTCACCGCCCTGAAGGCCACCGCCCAGCTCGGGCGCCCGGCCAGTGACCGGGAGGACCGCACCGTCATGCTGAAGGAGACGAAGGTGGGCGTTTATGCCATCGACGAGCCCCTGAAATCCGGTGCCTGGCGCATGCTGGTCACCTTCACGCGCGACGGCAAGGAAGTCTGGCGCGCCCATGCGCGGTTCATGATCGCACCAAAGGGCTGATCGGAAAGACAAGCGACAGGGAGGGTCGCCGGCATGGGCTGCTGTGGCATCCGCGGCGAAAACGAATGCATCGCGCCGGGCAGCGCCGCCCTCTGGATGCGCGAGGACGGCGAGGGCGGCTATGTACTGCATCTGCTTGTCCCCGGCATGGAGGGGCTTGAGGACATCCGCGCCATCGAAAAGGGCCTGAAAGCCCTGCCGGGGGTGACGGAAGCGCGCGTCAACTATACCCTCAAGCAGGTGAAGGTGCGCTGGCGCGATCCCGCCTTCGATCCCGATGCCATCATCGACACCCTGGAGGGCCTGGGCTTTTCCGCCCGTCCCTTCGATCCGGATGAGGCCGGCGTTGGCGCCGAGGACAGGGAAGGGCGCGAACTGCTGCTGGCGCTCGCCGTGGCCGGGTTCGCCGCCGGCAACATCATGCTGCTGTCCATTTCCGTCTGGGCCGGGGCCGAGGGCGCCACCCGCGATCTCTTTCACTGGATCTCCGCCGCCATTGCCCTGCCGGCCATCGTCTTCGCCGGCCGGCCCTTTTTCCGCTCCGCCTGGGCGGCGCTCTCCCGCGCCCGCCTCAACATGGACGTGCCCATTTCTCTGGCTGTGCTCACCGCGGCCATGATGAGCCTTTATCAGACGGTCAACCATCAGCAGCATGCCTATTTCGACGCCGCCGTCTCCCTGCTCTTCTTCCTGCTCATCGGCCGCTATCTCGATCATCGCATGAAGGTGCGCGCCCGCTCCGCCGTCTCCCAGCTCATGTCGCTGACCGCAACCGGCGCCACCGTGCTCGATGAGGAGGGGCGCCGCCGCTTCCTGCCCATGGAGAATCTGCAAAAGGGCATGAAGGTTCTGGTCGCGCCCGGCGAGCGCATCCCCGTGGACGGCACGGTCATTGAGGGCGCCTCCGATGTCGATCTCTCCCTGATCACCGGCGAGAGCACGCCCGAGCCGGTCAAGGAGGGCAGCCGCGTCTATGCCGGCGCCATGAACCTCACCGGCCCCCTGATCTTGCGTCTGGAGGCCCACGGCGAGGACACCTTCCTTTCCGAAGTCATCCGCCTGATGGATTCCGCCGAGAAGAGCCGCCATGCCTATGTGCGCATTGCCGACCGGCTCGCTGCCCTTTACGCCCCGGTGGTGCATGTCCTCGCCGGCGGCACGCTCCTGGGCTGGCTCTTCATCACCGGCTTTAACTGGCCGGTCTCGCTGCTGCATGCCATCGCCGTGCTCATCATCACCTGCCCCTGCGCGCTTGGCCTGGCGGTGCCGGCGGTGCAGGTGGTGGCGGCGGGCGTGCTCTTCCGCAACGGCATCATGCTGAAAAGCGGCAGCGCCCTGGAGCGCCTCGCCGAGATCGACACCGTCGTTTTCGACAAGACCGGCACCCTCACCCTCGGCCAGCCGCGGCTGATGGACACCGGCCCCGTCTCCACCGAGGCCCTCGCCGTGGCCGCCGGTCTTGCCCGTGGCTCATCCCATCCGCTCTCCCGCGCTCTTCTCGCCGGGGTGGAGGCGCGCGGCATCACGCCGGAGCCTGTCCTGAATGTTGTCGAACATCCCGGCCGCGGGCTTTCCGGGCGCTGGCGCGGGGTTGAAGTCCGTCTGGGCTCGCGCGCGTTCTGCGGTGTCGGAGAGGAGGTGCCGGAAACGGACATGCCGCAGATCGCCCTGGTTATTGAGGGCCAGCGCCCCGTGCTCTTCACCTTCGAGGACACCCTGCGCCCCGATGCGCGCGAAACCGTGGCCCGTCTCAGGCAGGCGGGCCTGCGCGTGGAGATGATCTCCGGCGACAGGGAAGGGCCGGTGCGCGCCATGGCGCAGGCTTTGGGCATCGACGTCTGGCGCGCCGGCTGGACGCCGCAGCAGAAGCTGGCCTATGTCGAAGGACTGGCCAAGGCCGGTGCCAAGGTGCTCATGGTCGGCGACGGCATCAACGACGCCCCGGCCCTGGCCGCCGGGCATGCCTCCATGGCACCGTCCACCGCCTCCGACATCGGCCGCACCGCGGCTGACATCGTTTTCCTCGGACAGTCGCTTTCCGCCGTCTGGCTTGCCCGCCTCGTTGCCTTGCGCGCCCGCCGGCTGATGACGCAGAATTTCGTCATGGCCCTTATCTATAACGCCTTTGCCGTGCCCGTTGCCGTGCTGGGCTATGCCACGCCCCTGTTCGCGGCGGTGGCCATGTCGGCATCCTCCCTGGTGGTGGTCAGCAATTCCCTGCGCCTTGGCCTCATCGACCGGCGCCTGCGCCGCGGCTTTGCGCTGAAGGACGGCGCGGCCGGCCGGCAGGAGGCGCATGAGAAGAAAAAGAGAGAGGCGGCATGAACGTTCTCGTCTTTCTCATCCCCATCGCCCTGTTTCTCGGACTTTTGGGCCTGGGCGCCTTCATCTGGGCCCTGCGCTCCGGCCAGTTCGAGGACCTGGACGGCGAGGCCCTGCGCATCCTCGATGACGAGGACGACAAGCCCCTGAAGGATTGACCATCTCGGGCGAAAGCGCCCGAACTACCAGCCGAGATAGCGGCGGTTGACCCATCCCGTCATCCCCCGCCAGCGCACGCGCCACCAGTTGCCGACGGCGCGGAAGGGACGAATGCGCACATCGCAGGCATCCGGCGGAATTATCGCCACCACCGGATAGGACACCCCCGGGCCCGCCCGCATGTTGAGCCCATCCCACGGCGCGACCCGCACCACACAGGCGGTGTCGTCATCCGCATCCGCCTCCTCGCTGATGTAGCGCATATGCACGAAGCCTTCGCGCCCCCGCCAGCGCACCTTGCACCAGCGGCCGCGGCACGGCCAGGTGATGCGCACGCCGCAGGCATCCGGCGGAATTGCCCCCACGATGCGATGGCGCACGCCCGGGCCCGCCCGCATGTTGAGCACATCCCAGGACGGCACGTTCACCACACAGGCGGCCTTGGCCGAAGGCGTCAGCACCAGCGCCGTCAGCCCGCCGGCCGCGAGAGCGGCCAGCCACCTGAAAAAACGCACTCCGCCATGCCTGAAGCCTGTCCCGGGCATGATTCCGCCTCCCTGAATGGTCTTGTGGTCTCATCGTGCTCGGAATATGCCGCACGGGCCCTTGCCCTGCCCTGAACACGCCATTCATCGGCCGTTCAGCAAGAGAAGAATGTCCATTGCCGAGGTTTCCGGGGGAGGATATCGCATGGCCTGCCAAATCAGTATGGCGGTAAGTGCAATCCCGCCTTTCTTGCCATGCCTGGTGTCATGAAATGGCACCGCCGAAACGCCCCGGAGCGGCTCACGCGCCCGCGCCGGCGGCTGTTTCGGCGGTGCCGTAGAGGATCTATGAAGTGTCGTCCGGTCTGTCAGGCCGAAGAGGCGGAATCGTCAGAGGCAGATTTTTCCGCCCCATCGTCCGATTTTTCTTCTTTCTTCTTGCGGCCCTTGTATTTCCAGGTGTTGCGCAGCTCGCCGTATTTCATCCAGTTGTCACGGGCCTCGGCATAGGCATCGGCGAAGACCTCATCCTTGAGCTTGACGGTCTCCTCGCCGAAGATGACGTGCTTGAGCCAGTCGAAGCCGAAAAGGATGAGGGTTTCGTCGCTCTTCTTCAAGGCCTCCTGCACATCCTCGGGCACGTCGTAGCGCTCCAGGAACGTGCTTTCGAAGATGAATTCGCGGAATTTGTCCACATCGGTGCAGATCATGTAGAACATCTGCAGCATGGGCTTGGGGATCGCCTTGCCGTACGGCCCGCCGACGGAGCGCCAGGAGGCCGCCTTCATCAGGATTTCCTCCCAGCGGGCGTTGAAGACGTCATAGGGCTCAAGCCCCTGCTGCTGCAGATACTTCTCCACCGTCTGCTCGCGCGGCTCCTCGTGGCCCTTGCAGTAGTCCTCGCGCACGAGGAAATACATGTCGGTGCGCTGCTCATGGCCCTTCATTTTCATGGCCGCGCGCCCCAGCGGATAATAGCGGCAGGTGGCCGGGCGCGCCTCATAAACCTTGCAGCCCTCCTCCTCGTCCAGGAACACGCAAGCGCCCTTGCCCTCCTTGCCGCGCATGATCAGCTTGGGCACGGGCATGCCCGAAGCCTCGTGAATGGCGGGCACGGCGAAATCGGCCACGATGTCCTTCGGCCGCACGGAAAAGAAGCGGGCAAGCTGCAGAATGTCATAGGGGGTCAGCGTGATGTCGGCGCCGTGACAGCAGCTGTTCCAGCAGGACACCCCCTTGTGACAGCGGAAGCGAAAACGCGTGTCGGGCTTCAGCTCCACCGGCTGAATGGGGCTGTCTGTGTGCAGGCCCTCGAACACGTTCATGCGCTGCCCGACGCCTTCGGCCATCCAGCCGTCCTCTTCCGCCTCCGGCGGCGAGAGCACGGAATCATCGTCGAGCGGATCGTAATCCTTCTGATCAGACATGGGTGACACACTCTTTCTCGTTTCGGATCAAACGGCTCCTGCCTTGCGTCGTTTCAAACGGCTCCCTGCATTCTCCCCCGCCCCCTTCGCCCGCACGCTCAGGCATCAGCATCGGGCCGGAGGAGAGGCCGGCCATTCTTGCGTCTGAAAACGGCGCAACGGCCTTGAAAAGGCAAGATGCACAGGATCACACGCCTCGTTTGTTTTTACGCGCACGGGGCGGATGCGCGAAGTCTCCGTGGCCCTCTTATACCCTTCATGACGCAGAAAGGAAAACGTCTTGTGCAAAAGACGCGCACCTTTTCTGGCGCCTTTTCGCCGTCCGGGCCTGCCCCGCGCAGGCATGGACCGCTTGTGATGACAGCAGGGCCAGGCCATCCCGCTTGCAGATGCCTTAACACCAGGCGCCTTGCGGATTGCCCTTACCGCCGGAGGATTGCGCCTGGTGTTTTGTTTGCCCGGGCCTTTCACGCATCGCGTCACAGTCTTGCCTTGCCTGTTCCGGGCCTGAACCGGGATCCCGGCAATCCAGGGTCTCGGACTGAGGCAGTTTTGTGGGCGATGGCGCCCGCCAGCAGGCCATACTCCACGACACACACACACACATATCGTCATACCGGCGAGAGCCGGTATCTCAGGCCATTGACTCATGCGTTTGTGGCCCGAGACCCCGGCTTTCGCCGGGGTGACGAGAAAGATGGAAACGGTGTGTCGTGTAGTGTGCCAGCAGACTTGACCTGACCGTATGAAAATAACATGCCGGAACGGGATTGTATCCCGTTCCGGAACGTTTCGGCGGGGTATATTACCCCGCCGGCCATGCTATAGGCGGGGTTAAAAAACCCCGCCAAAAGGTTCCGGAAGGATGTACAACATCCTTCCGGCAGTAAGAACTTGAGCCCGGAAGAGCCATTTCTGACAGCCATCACCGCATGCTTAAACCGCCCCTGGATGCCCGGGACACGCCCGGGCATGGCGTTTTCCCATGGTTTTTCAACGAATTAAACAAACACTTGTTGTCAGAAGCTCAATTGGTCCCTGTGCAGCGGGCAACAGGCAGAAAGGGCGCATGGTCCTAACCTCCCCCTGATAGGGGGAGGTCGGCCCCGCAAGGGGCCGGGAGGGGGGCGGGCCGCAGGCTCATGAGGTTGCCGCCCGACCCCCTCCCTGCCCCTCCCCCTACCAGGGGGAGGGAAAAGCGATGCTTCATGTATGGATAGGATATCAAGGGCAACTGAGTTGATGGCGCTTTTCTATGGTTTTTCAATGGCTTAAGCAAACGCTTGTCGTCAGAAGCTAAATTGGTCCCAGTGCAGAGGGCGGCAGGCAGGAAGAGCGCATGGTCCTAACCTCTCCCTGATAGGAGAAATCGGCCCCTAAGGAGTCGGACCGCAAACGCATGAGTTAATGGCATGAGATACCGGATGGTCTACGGTATGGCGATGTGTGTGTCGTGGGGTGGGCGTATAGAGTCCATCCGGTTCAGGCCGTTGGGGGAGATGTGATCAGGCGAGGCGGACCGGAAAGGGGAAGGGCGCTGCCCCCTCTGTGGGAAGCAGCGCCCTTGCCGGTTCGTGAAGCGTGTGGGATGCCTCGTCCTTCTGCCGAAATTCCGGATCAGACGTTGGCGGGCTTCTGCGCCTCGCCCGGGCCGGAATCGCCCGCCTTGAAGTTGGTGGCGGGGTGATCGACGAGGGCCACCCATTTGACCTTCTTGATCTCCCACTCGCCCGTCTCGGGGTTGTAGCGGGAGTTGACGAAGCAGTGCCAGTTCTCCTCGTCGAGGTTCGGATAGTCGGCGCGATAGTAGAAGCCCGGATAGCGCGTCTCCTCGCGGAAGAGGATGTGACGCAGATGGGCCTCCGCCGCCCAGATGCGGTGATAGTTCTCCCACGCGCGCAGCAGCTCGTGGAGATCCTTGGCCCGCATCTTCTTGGCGTCCTCCTTCAGCATCAGGAGGTATTTCAGGCCTTCCTCGAGCAGGGTCTTGTTGGTCTGATAGTAGGTGGCCACACCCGCCACGTACTCGTCCATGATCTTCTGCAGGCGCAGCTGCAGCATACGCGGCGTGATGTAGTTCGGGTTGACGTCGATGGCCGTGGTCTTGTCCTTGTGCTCGAGGAAGTTGCGCACCGGACGATAGATCTCCTCGACCAGCTCGTCCACGGACTTGGACAGCTCCGGCTTGAAGTCCTTGTGATCGCGCACAAAGCGGACCATGGACTTGCCGGCGATGCGGCCCTCGGCGTGGGAGCCGGAGGAGAACTTGTGACCGGAGGCACCGACACCGTCACCGGCGGTGAAGAGGCCCTTCACCGTGGTCATGCGGTTGTAGCCCCAGTGATAGTGATCCGGGATGCCCTCCAGATCCTCCGGACCGGAGACCCAGATGCCGGAGCAGCCGGAGTGCGAGCCGAGCAGGTAGGGCTCGGTCGGCATCAGCTCGGACTTGTCACGCTCCGGACGGATGTTCAGGCACGCCCACAGCGAGGCCTGGCCGATGCACATGTCGAGGAAGTCCTCCCACGCCTCGGCCTCCAGGTGCTTCACCTCCTGCGGGGTGAGGGTCTGCTCCAGCTCCTTCAGAGCGGTCGGCGTGTCCATGTAGATCGGACCACGGCCCTCCTTCATTTCCTTGAGCATGGCGTGGTTGCGCAGGCAGGTGGGCACCACCGCCGCCTTGTCGTAGGGCGCGAAGTCCTTCAGCATGTCGGCGTTCTTGACGATGTAGTCCTCGCCGAAGCCGTTCTGCGCCTTGGACTTGAACAGCAGGAACCAGGCACCCACCGGGCCGTAGCCGTCCTTGAAGCGGGTGGGCACGAAGCGGTTCTCCATCATGGTCAGCTCGGCGCCGACCTCCGCGGCCATGGCGTAGGTGGAGCCGGCGTTCCACACCGGATACCACACGCGGCCCATGCCCTCGCCCGTGGTGCGCGGACGGAAGATGTTCACCGCACCGCCGGCCACGTTGAGGATGGCGTTGGCGCGGAAGATGTAGAGCTTGTGCTCGCGGTTGGAGAAGCCAATGGCACCGGCGACGCGGTTGGGCTCGTTCTTGTCGAGCACGTACTTGATGATGAAGACGCGCTCGTAGATGTTCTCCATGCCCAGAGCCTTCTTGGCCGCCTCGGCAACGATGACCTTGTAGGACTCACCGTTGATCATGATCTGCCAGCGGCCGGAGCGGACGGGCTTGCCGCCGTCCTTGAGCATCTTGCCACCCTTCTTCTGCCAGGTGGCGCCGTCCACGCGGGTGCCGTCATCGAGGGTCTTCCAGATGGGCAGGCCCCACTCCTCGAAGAGATGCACGGAATCGTCCACGTGACGGCCGACGTCGAAGACGAGGTCGTCACGCGTGATGCCCATCAGGTCGGCGTGGACCATGCGGACATAATCCTCGACCTCGTTCTCGCCGATGTAGGTGTTGATGGCGGACAGACCCTGCGCCACGGCGCCGGAGCGGTCCATGGCCGCCTTGTCCACCAGGGTGATCTTGATGTCGTCGCCGGCCCAGCGCTTGGCCTCGAACGCCGCGCCGCAGGCGGCCATGCCGCCGCCGACGATCAGGATGTCGGTATCGATTTCGACAATTTCAGGATTGCCGAAGCTGGGTTCACTCATCGTCTGTTTCCCTCATGCAAACAGTTATCGGTCACCACTCCCTCGGGGCGATCAGGCCCGCTCATGCATCGCGGCCCCTTCATTTTGCCATGCGCCTCAAAGCGACGCGATCTCGCCCCTCGTGACGGTTCTTCGTGATCCTTGCTCCCCCGGGCCGATCAGGCGCCGCGCGACGGATCCACCTGCTTCACCTCGGTCTCGGTGAACAGGCGCGGGCTGTCGAGATCGGCAGGATCGGCCTCCGGCTTGTTGCCGTAGGGATCGATGGAGCCCACAGGCGTGGTGCGGATCGGGAACTTGAAGCGCTTCAGCTCGCCATCGCGGAACTTGATGGTCCACATGATGGCCTGGTCGGTGCGCAGCGGAATGGCCGTGCCGCCCATCGGCGCCCAGTCCGCGAAGGGACGCAGCTCAATGGCCTGCTGCGGGCAGTGCTTGGCGCAGCACAGGCACTCCCAGCACTGATCGGGCTCCTGATTGAAGGCCTTCATCTTGTGGCCGGTGAACTCGCCCTCAACGTCCAGCTTCATCAGGTCGTTCGGGCAGATGTACATGCAGACGGTGACCTCACCGCCCTTGCAGCCATCGCACTTTTCGGTGTGAACGAAAGTAGGCATGCCTCTCCTCTTTCTGGTTGGCGTGAACCTTATCGGGCGTCGCGAAAAACGTCCCGCGCGAAGGCTCGGTTCAGTGCCCAGGCGCGACACGCCGTCACGAAAACGCCCTGCACAGCGCACCCCCTCCCGCACCGAAATGGGGAGAGGATGGACATCCCTTCAGGGTTTTCCTTTTCGGACCCCCTGCAGTCGGTTCCCTCTTCCCATGCCGGAGGGTGACCCCTCCAACATATTCATGATCGTGTAAATCAAATTTGTCTGATATACAAGCGCCCGCCTTCCCGCAAGGCGGATGTGGACAACAGGGTGCGGCATCTTGCCCCCCGTTGACGATGCTGCCGGCATCGGGCAACCGTCATGTCGGTTCGTGTGCCGCGCAAACGGACGCACGATGGCATTCTTTCAGGAACGGGCGCGAACGGCAAGAGGCGACGGCGGGCATGGATGAGGCAATGCGCGCAAGGAGCGATGCAGAAGGCAGCGATGCCGGCGGCGATGATGCGCTGGCGCGGCTGACGGCGCGGCTGATTGCCTTTCGCGACGCGCGGGACTGGAAGCAGTTTCATTCATTGAAGAATCTGCTCATCTCGCTCAATCTCGAGGCGGCGGAGGCGCTGGAGCTCTGCCAGTGGATCGATGAGGCGCGCTTTGAGGCCATGGCGCGGCCCGGCGGAGAGCGGCATGAGGCGCTGCGCATGGAATGCGCCGATGTGCTGCTCTATCTGCTGTTGATCGCCGAAGCCGCCGGCTTTGACCTCGCTCAGGCGGCGGAAGAGAAAATCGCCCTGAACGAACAGCGCTACCCCGCCGAAAAGGCCCGCGGCCGCGCCGATAAGTATACGGCCTATGCCACCACGCCGAACCCGCGGCGGAATGAAAAGACGTGATCTTTCTTCTCATTCCGGGCAGAGAGATCCTCGCCCCGGATGTTTCTGGTTGCATTTCCTGAATAATTTTCTATCATCGCGGGAGTGTGATTGATCCCATGAGATGGAATGCGGCACAGGATGATCAGGAAAAGCGCAAAAGATGCATTCGCCCGGCTTGTTTTCATGTATTGGAAGAAAAAAGGGCTTTGCGCCGCGCTCATCAACATTTTCACCCTGATCATCGCGACGGGAAGTGCCTTTGCCCTGGAAAGCCAAATACATGATTTTTCGTCCCGCACGCATCAATACCAAGAGAAAATGGCATTTTATGTGGATTCTCCGAATAGCCCCGGTTTAGAACGCCGAAGAGGCATACTTCAGTGTTCTGAAAAGAAGAACAACAAACCCGATATTGAAGGGAATGCTGAACTGAAAAAGTTTTTGGATCGATTAAAGAGGCGGACAGAAACGCATGATACGCTCGAATCGGCCCAGGCGGCCGTGGCCAGATATCGCGAGCTGGCCAAAAAGGATCCTGAAGAATATTTGCCCGATCTCTCCAGAAGCCTGATCGACCTCCATCATCGTCTGGCCGAGCGGGGGCGCAATCAGGAAGCGCTGAAGGCGCTCAATGAAGCGATTCTGATTGAAATGGACGGGCTTGCGGCCAATCCGCAATTTCACGGGCGAAATCTGATTGATTACCTGAAAATACTGGAAAATCATTATAAGAAAATGAACAAGAAAAAGGATGCCCTTAAAATAAAAGAACAAAGAGTGACGATGCTCAAGAATTTTTATCAAAAATTTCCACTTCAGTTTGGAGGAAAATATATTGATGAGTTAAAGCATTCCATATACGAGCAATTAAATGCCGATAACCATAAAGACGCGATACAACTTCAGAAAGAAATTGTAAAAATATTGCGCAAGCTATCCCTTATACATCCAGAAAGCTATCTATTTCCATATGATGTCGAACTTGGCAATCTTGCGACAATGCTTCAAGAGGCTGGAGATTTTCATCAAGCATTAGATATGATTCAGAAAGCCCTTCTCATGGATCAGATGCTCAGCAAAAAAATAGAGGAGGAAGTGGCCCTTTTCCTCAAATCGCACAATCTCATTATCAAGGCGGCGATCCTTTCCAAATTGGGCAAGAAACAAGAAGCCCTTGCCGATGCAAAGACTGCCGTGGAAATAATTCGCAAACTCTCCAAGAAAAATCCTGATTTTTTTGCAAAAAATCTTCCACCGGCCCTTGATGAACTGGCCTTGCGTCTTGACGAAAATGGAAAACAACAGCAAGCTCTCGAAACGGAAAAGGAGGCCATCTCTCTTTATCGCAACATGGCGCGCGAAAATCCCTTTCATCTGTTGTCCCTGGCCAATGCCCTGGGCAATTTGGGGCGCATTCACATGCACGCCGGACAGCCGGCGCAGGCATGTCGCAGCTATGCCGAAGCCCTGCGGACAATTGCGTTGGCCGTGCAAAAGTCCTACATCCCCCCATCCCGTACGGAAACGTTCCTGGATCGCTATGTGCAGACCTGCAAGATGGTTGGGAAGCAGCCAGACGAAACGTTGATCAAACCGATCAGAAAAACCTTGCAGGAAATCAGGAGCAGGAGCGAGAACAAAGCTGCTGTTTCAGCAAAATAACTGCTGTTTTATAAAGGGTCTGTCCAGGATAAATAAATCAATTTTGCTTTATGTTATTGAGATCGTGGTGATTTTTCAATTTCTCAATAGCATGATTTTTCAGGGCTGAGAGAAGCGCCAATGGCGATTTTTCGCCATTGGCGCTTCATGACCATTCTTTTCGCAACTCATTGAATGTCAAGCATGAAACCGCTACGCGGCGGCCCACAGGGCCGTGCTTGACATTCAATGAGTTGTGGAACAGCAAAACCAGTTTCCAGGACAGCCCCTAAACTTAATCCTGAAGAGGCCCCTTCCTTCAAAAAGAGCCACCGGGAGCCCCGCAAGCTCGTCAGCACTCGCTGGCGGCCGGGAGAGGGGCGGGGGCAGGATCGGTCTTGCCCTGTATGAGCCGCGTTTCCTGCCAGCGGCCGTTGGCGGTGAAATCATGCATGAGGATGGCCGGGGCCTCGCCCAGGGCGCGGGCTGAGCCTTTGCGGAGATCATGGGCGGCGGCGGGCATGGTGAAGGCCGGGCGCTTAGCGATTTGCCCGCGGGCGAAGCGATGGGTGTGGCCGGTGATGATGAGTTCCACGTTCGGATGGCGAAGGAGGCAGGCCTCAAGCGCGCGCACGTGGTCCCAGTCGGCAAACTGGCGGGAATCGCTCATCTCAGTAATCACGAAAGGCGGATGATGCATGGCGATGACCACCGGCGCGCCGCCCGCTTGCGCAAGCAGCGAATCGAGCCGGGCCAGGCGCTCTTCATCCATCCAGCCCTTGTTGGTGCGCGGGCCCTTGCTGTCCATGCCAATCAGCAAAAGCGGGCCCAGCTGCACGGTGAAAATCAGCGGCGCCTGCGCATCGCCTTGCGCATTGTCCTGCTTCTCGATCCAGGGCAGACCGGCAAAGGCCGCGCGCATGCGCGCCCGCGAATCGCGGTTTCCCGGCACGATGACCCAGGGCATGGGCAGGCGCGCCATCAGCCGGCGCAAAACCGCATATTCCTCCGCGCTGCCGGAATTGGCGGCATCGCCGGTGTGCACCACGAGATCGGGCCGGGGATCGAGCGCCAGAATGGCATTGATGTGCCGTTCAAGATCGGCCTCGCGCGCGGCCAGAGGCGGCACGGCGATGTGGGTGTCGGTGATCTGCGCGATGCGCATGGGCCTTGCCTTCGCGTTCCGGTTTTGTGATCGATTCCGGGAGGTGAAACTGCGAATGCTTCACATTCGTGCTGGCGAGGCATAAAGTGTGAGGGCGCTTTTGGCAACCCTAGCGCCCAAACGGATCACTTCGGAAGCACGATGTCCCTTTTCCGCACATTGTCCGCCCGGGAAAAACTGGCGCGCATCAACGCCATCGTGGAGATGCAGGAGGCGGGCGAGTCCGTCTCCTATGTGGACAACGCGCGGCGGGAGGTGGAAAAGTGGCAGCTGATCGTTGATCTTCTTGAGGCCCATCCCTTTCCCACCCGCGAGCGGCTGAAGCGCTCCGATCAGTGGCGCGAGGCGCATGCGCTGGTGCGCGATATCCGCGATCGCGAGTTCAACGACTGGATCCTGCTGCAGGTGGAGGTGGCGGCCAACATCGAGCGCGGCGTGCGCGAGATGCGGCCGCGCAAGCCCGGCCCCTGTCATCCGCAGATCCTCGATTATGCGCGCCAGCGCCTGCGCAAGGCGGAAAAGATCCTGCATTTCGCCGAGGCCGGCGAGCGCGAGGGCGGCATCAACGCCGTGGACGGTGATTGGCATCAGAAGACCACGGAAATCCTGCGCAAGGCCAGACGGCGCTATCAGCCCTATGATCACGGCGGCCACGAGGACATCCCCTGGCCCACCTCCGCACATGAAGAAGAAGCCTAAACGGCCGGATGATTCATTTATTGATAAGGAGGCGCCCCTCTTTCGGGACCGGAGGTGCCACGGGCGCAAGGGCTCAGTCGTTGTCCGCTTGGGCCTGAGCAGGCACGGAAAGCGTGAAGCGTGCCGGAATGAGCAAGGCGGGGCGTTTGCGCGGTAGCGGCGGCGCAGTGACAGCCGTGGTCTGTGCCAGAGCGGAGGGTGAGGGCTGAACCGGCAGCGATTTGAGCGTATCCGTGCGCTTCACCGGCAGGATGCGAATACCGACCCGGAATTGCGCCACCGCCTGCGCCGCTTCGGCCGGCAGCGCCCCGTATCCGAGCCCGAACAGGGCGAGCATCACCGCCCTGGCGATCACCGCCCGCCGGCCACGCCCGAACACCACTCCGCTCACACCCGCACGCTGCACGTGCCCAGTCTCCCCTTCCCATCAGTACGCCTTTTCATCCGCCTGCATGGCAGACCGGGCGCACCATCAGCCTAAACAGCGTATGCCACCGGCGCCATTGCCTGATCCGGCATGAAACGCCTGCACACAGCCTTTCCCGCCGATGCAGGGCGCATGCCAGCGCCGCCTTTCAGGGCGGGCCCGCAAGCGGCGCACCTGATGAAAGGGTAAACAAAAGGTTGATGAAGAGTCAAAAGCTGAAACACCACACGTTTTCCGGCCTGGCCTCTTTCAGGCCGCACACATGCCCTGCCATGCGCCACAACCGGCACCAGAATGCGCGCCCGCCAAAGCACAGATGCTCACTCCAGAACACCCGCTTCAGATGCCTCCTGAAAAGTGATAGACACTTGCGACAACCTGCCTCACCCATATACGCTTTCATATATTTGAATATGAGTATATAAAACGGGCCGTGCCGCCGGCCGCCTTTTCTGGCTGCCCGCCGCATGCCGCTTGCATGGTTGTTCAAAGCCGGCCGGAAGAGGGCGCGCCATCGCAGAAGGGTAGGGCGCCGGCTGAAGAGGGAAACGCCAGTTATCCGGTTGCGTGGACGGATCATCCGGATACATCGAGGCATCAAGGAAGGGTTGACATGAAAAAGACACTGCGCGCTGCTGCCGTGGCGCTGGGGCTTGCCCTGGTGGTCACGCCGACCATGGCCGAGAAGGCCGCATCCGACATGGCGGGGAGCCTTGCCACCTCCACCGAGGATTGGGCGAAGGCCATGACCCAGGTTCTCGATCCGAAATTCATGACGGATTGGATGAACCTGATGCTCAATCCCGCCTATGTCGAGATGATGATGAAGATGGCGGATCCCAAGCTCATCGAGGGCTATGTCAGGATCATGACGGATCCGCGCTACATCGAAATGATGATGAAGATGGCGGATCCCAAGCTCGTTGAGAGCTATGTGAAGATCATGACCGATCCGCGTTACATGGAAATGATGGCCAAGATGGTGGATCCCAAGGTCATCGAGCCCTACATCAAGATGATGACCGATCCCAAGTATGTCGAGGCCATGATGAAGTGGGCCGATCCCAAGATCATGGAGCCCTACATCAAGATGATGACTGATCCCAACTACATCAACGCCATGGCCAAGATGATGGATCCCAATCCGTGGATGAAGATGATGACCACCTGGATGGATGCCTTTGCCAAGATGGGCACCTCCATGACGCCTTCCACCGGCGGCAACAGCCGCTGAACGCGCTGACCACGAGCGGCCAACCCCGTCAGTCCGTTCGTCTGTGCAGGACTAAAGGACGGATGTGAGAAGCCGGGATGAAAGTCTTTTGCCTTTCGCAACCGGCAAGGCCAAGGCGGTCCTGACCTTGCGATCGTGAGTGCGTTTATCCTCCCTGGACTTGACCCGGAAAACGGCCCCTCGCGGCCTTTTCCGGGTCTTTTTTGCCCGCCATCATGTGTGGCCGCTGATCATACTACACGACACCCCCATCGTCATACCGGCGAAAGCCGGTATCTAAGGCCACAAACGCATGAGTTTGCGGCCCGAGACCCCGGCTTTCGCCGGGGTGACGAGAAAGATGGCAACGTTGCGTCGTGTAACGTGGCCGTTGATACTGCCTGGCATGGAAGCGTCTGAATGCGTTCGCAATTTGGTCATACTGCCGCATTAACCTTATATAAAGAAATTGCTGACCTGCCGCGTTTGACGCCGCTATCATCGCCCGGCAGGCGGGGCGTGTGTTGTGGTGGCGTATGCGCATGATGCCGGTGCGGCCCGCGCCGGATGTGCGCAAACGGGATGCACCGCAGCGCTCTATGACCAGGGGGGCGCAAGGCGGAGTGACGAGCCATGTTCGTGTCAGGTGGTGTGCGTATATTCAAGAGTGTTTGGCGTATCATTGCTCTGTCGGCGCTGTTCGGCCTGGCTGCCGTTCAGGTGCAGGCGGCCGAGACGCGCAAGGTCAACATCGCGCCGGGCATGCCCTATGTGGATGTCAAGGTTGGCGGCAAGACCATCCGCATCGAACGCATCCAGGATACCAAGCACAGGCTCACCAACAGCTATACCAAGACATCCCGTCCCTGTCCGCCGTTCTGCATTCAGCCGATGACGGCGGCCCCGGGCGTGAACACGGTGGGCGAGCTTGAACTCATCGATTTTCTCAAGAAGAAGGTGGAAAAGGGCAAGGGCGTTCTCGTCGATGCCCGCATTCCCGCCTGGTATCGCAAGGGCACCATTCCGGGCGCCGTCAACATTCCCTTCACCCTGCTGGCGCCGGACAATCCCTATCGCGACAAGATCCTGCTCGTGCTCGGCGCCAAGAAGCTGGAGGACGGCACCTGGGATTTCGGTGGCGCCCGCGAGCTTTTGCTGTTCTGCAACGGCCCCTGGTGCGGTCAGTCGCCGCGCGCGATCCGCAACCTCATCGCCGCCGGCTATCCGCCGGAAAAGCTGCACTATTACCGCGGCGGCATGCAAAGCTGGCAGCTTCTCGGCCTGACCACCGTCAAGCCGCAGGGAGGCAGGAAATGAAGTGGCGCGGGCGGCATATCCAGATGTTCAAAGGCGCAAGCGGCCTTGTTCTGTCGCTGGTTCTCGCCATGGCCACGGGGCTGTTGCCCGCGCCGCGGCCCGCGCTGGCGCAGCAGGCCCCCGCCGAGGTGGAGCCGCTGCCCATGCCGGACTCCGGCGCTGACGTCGAGGAGCTGAAGGCCCTTACCGAAAAGGTGATCGAAAGCCTCACCGCAGGCGAGGGCAAGGCCGCCGCGGGCGGAAAGAACACGGCCGCGGGCGGGCAGGATTTCATGCAGGCGCTGCAGGCGCTTGTGAACAAGGCCACCGCCGAGGGCAAGAGCACCGAGGACGTCTTGCAGCTGTTGCAGGAGGCGCTGGAAGGCCGCGGCGGCGGTTCTCTGGAGGAGCTGCTTGCCCGTCGCGGCATGGAGCCGCGCGCCTTGCTGGCTGAGCTTGTGCGCCGCGCCGAAAAGAAGGCCGCGCCTGAGGATGCCTACACCCGCGCGCTGAAGGCCGAGGGCGAAAGCACCACCGTGGAGGCAGACACGGCGGGCCGCGCCGAGCAGCAGGCCGCAGCCGCGGGCAAGACCGTAGTCGTGCAGCCCGGCGATACCCTGGGCACCATCGCCCGCCGCGTTTATGGCGATGCCGCCATGTGGCGCAAGATCTACGAGGCCAACAAGGACCGCCTGAGCAATCCCGATCTGCTCTACGTCGGGCAGAAGCTCAGGCTGCCCTGAAACAGGCCGCACTTCAGCGGCCAATTGCCCGGCGGCAGGGCGAAGCAAGGGCGGCGGTGAGAAACAGGAAGAAAGGAAGACGGGGCGTTTCGCGCGCAATGTGCGCCAAAGACAGGACCGGGGGGCGAAACGGAAAGGACGGAAGGTCATGACCAAACCTCTGTTTCCCGATCGACTGCAGGGCCGGCCCGCCGGCACGCCAGCAGAATCCGCCGAGGCCGTGCTGCAAAGGCTGCGCCTGCGCGCCGGTGCCGAGGCCGTTCCGCCCATGCAGAACAGGGCGCCATTGTCTGGCCAACATAACGGTGCCACAGCGCACCCCGGCCCGGGCACCCGGACAGCCCCGGCCGCATCTGCCACGGGCTCAGGTCACGGACACGCGCCCGCGCATGGCGGCGGCGAGGCCCTTGCCGATCTGCCGCTTGACGGGCTGGAGGATGAAGGCGGCTGGCGCGCGCATTTTCCCATTCTCGCGGCCATTTTCGTGGTCTCCGCCATCGCCGGCGGCACGCTTGCCGGCCTGCTGCTTGCCGCCCGTCCGCCCGCCACGCCCCAGCATGCGGGCGTGGCCGCGGTCCGCGACACCACGTCTGTCGCGCAAAAACCCCGCAGGAACGAGACCATCCTGCGCCCGGTGCGCCCTGCCGCAGGCGCCAAAAACACATCCGAAAGCACAAAGGCGGCTGTAATAGCGACGGCGGCGGTGACGATGCCATCCACCGTCAAGGCTGAGGCAAATGCTGAAAAGCCTGAAAAGGGGAAGGCCATGCAGAAGAAGCCTGCGCCTGCGGCCGTGTCGCCTGTACAGGCGCCGTCCGTTGTCGCAGCCAAATCTGCGTCCGATGACAAGGAGCGCATCCGCAAGGACGAGGAGCGCATCATTCCGGCTGCGGAAGCGCCCGCAACACTGGCTGTCATACCTGCGTCGTCCGCACCGGCAAAGGGCGCCGGTGAGATGAAGGAGAAAGCGAAGGAAAAATCCGCCCCGGCGAAGGGCACGGAGCAGGCCGCTGTGGATACGCGCCTGGCGCTGGCCGCCGTGGTGGGTGAGGCCATGGCCGGCAATCCCGGAAAGGAGGCCGCAGCCCCGCAGAATGAATCGGCCGAGAAGGCAAAAGGGCCTGAAAGGAAGGCCGCCAGGGCGGCCGCCGCATCGCCTGCCGAGCCGCCGGTGAGCATGGGCGCGGCCAGCAGGAAGGACATGCAGGCCTTGACCGAAAACGTGGTGGCGGCATTGCAGAACATCACCCGCGCCGGCACCGCCGTCACGCCGCGGCAGACCGCCGATCTGCGCAGCGCCTTGGCCGCATTGGTCGATCGGGCCCTGGCGGAGGGCCGCAGTCAGGAGGATGTCACCCGGCTTCTGGAACGCGCGCTGGACGAGACCGGCCAGACCGCCATGCCCGCCGCCCTGCGCGGTGCGGATGGCAAGGTAGATCTGCGTCTGCTGCTGGCCAGCATCATTCCGCCGGATGCGGCCGAGGCCGGAAACGCCGGTGAGCAGGGCTATATCGAGGCCTTGAAGCGCGAAGGCGCGCACACGAGCCTCGCCGCGGGCGCGGCGGCCGATTCCGGGCGCTTCTATATGCGCAACGGCAAGCGCTATACCCGTGTGCGCCGCGGCGATACCCTAAGCCGCATCGCCTTTGAGGCCTATGGCGATGTGCTCGCCTATCCGCTCATTCTTCGCGCCAATGCCGATCGCATCGCTTCCGTGCGCAACCTCAAGCCCGGCACGGAGCTGCTTATTCCGGAAAAGAGCGCCGCGGCCGCCTTCACCGGCCCCATTCAGCTGGCGCCATTGCCCGCCACGGGCAAGGGCAAGACCGTGCGCAAGAAGACGACGGCGAAAAAGACCCGGCCCGCACAGCGCCGCAAGAAGGCGCGCCGCGCCCGGCTTCGCCCGCGCAAGACGGCCAATGCCAAAAAGGCGCCGGAGCAGCCAACGCCCACAGCCCAGCGCTCGGTGAAGACCAACTTCTTCTCACGCTTCACCGCCCCGCCACAAACAGCCAGTGGCGCCTCCGCCCAGTGACCGGGCCGGGGCAGGCCGACGCCTCAAAACCGGGCATAACCCGCGTTCATTCGGCCTGATCCTGCCAGGTCCAGACCGTGAGTGCGGCAGGGTCACAGCGGGTGCAGCCGCCGCAGGCGCGGGTGTCTGTCTGCGCGCGTGCAATGCGCCCCTTGCTTTCCAGAAGCTCCAGCATGGGCAACACGGCCTCGGCCGGTGCATTGACGGCCTGGGCGATATCGGCAAGACAGGCCTGCCTGTGGCGCTTCAGATATGTCTGAATGGCATCCAGCATGAGCCTTTCACCGTCATGGCCGCAGCGGGGTTCCTGGGGGCTGACCGATGTGGCCGCAAATGTCTACGAGCACCATTCCCTTCAGCATCATTCCGCCGCTGCCGGCAATGAGGAGGGCGTGCCCGGCTTCTGCCGGCTGATGACGTGCAGAAGGGCGATGATCCCGGCCATGACCGCCGCCAGGGCAATGAGCCACAAGGCGGAAGAAAGCGGATGCCGCGGCAATGTGGCCGCCTGATAGAAGGCCACGGCCACGGACCAGCCCAGCCATGAGCTCCATGCGCCGGAGAGCACCGCCCAGCGTAAGCCCGCCTCGCGGGCAATGGCCGCAAAGGTGGCCGCGCAGGGGAAATAGAGCAGCACGAAGAGCATGTAGGCAAAGGCGCCGATCTTGCCGTCAAAACGGCTGCGCATGGCGGCGAAGGTGGCCTCGTTCACGCCCTGATCGGTCTTGACGGCTTCGGCATCGCCCGTGGCGGAAAGGCCGAGCGGATCGATGAAGGCCTCGCCGAGATCTTTGAGGTTTTGCGGAATGGAGGCGAAGGCCGCCGCGATCTTTTCGCCGATGCCGGGGCTCTCTTCCTGTTGCGGGCGGGCGCCGGCGTCTAGGTGGCATAAAGGGCATTGAGCGTGCCCACCACCACCTCCTTGGCGAAAACGCCGGTGAATAGCCCAACCGTGGCCGGCCAGTTCTCCTCCCGGATGCCCAAGGGCGCAAACACCGGCGTGATGGCCTTGCCCGTGGCCGAAAGCATGGAGCGCTCCGTGTCCGCATGGCCGAAGCTGCCGTCCGTGCCCATCTGATTGAAAAAGGAGAGCACGGCAACAATCACCACGATCACCTTGCCCGCCCCGAAAACAAATCCTTTCAGCCGGTTCCAGGCATGCAGGAACAGATTGGACAGCCGCGGCAGGCGGTAGGGCGGCAGTTCCATGACGAAGGGCGTGGCCTCGCCTTTCAGCAAGGTGCGCTTGAACAGCAGTCCGGTGAGGATGGCGGCGGCAATCCCGACGAGATAGAGCAGGAAAACCACGTTCTGCCCGCCCTTGGGGAAGAAGACGGCGGCGAAGAGGGCATAGACCGTCAGCCGCGCCCCGCAGGACATGAACGGCGTCATCAGGATGGCCAGCGTGCGCTCGCGCGGATTTTCCAGCGTGCGGGCGGAGAGCACCGCCGGCACGTTGCAGCCGAAGCCGACGATCAGCGGCACGAAGGCCTTGCCCGGCAGGCCGATGGTGCGCATCAGGCGGTCCATGAGAAAGGCGGCCCGCACCATATAGCCGGAATCCTCCAGCAGCGAGAGCACGAGAAAGAGAATGCCGATGATGGGAATGAAGGTGGCCACCGTCTGGATACCGGCGCCCAGACCATCAGCAAGAATGACGATCAGCCATTCCGGTGCGCCAAGGGCGGAGAGGATCTGACGCGTGCCGTCCACGAACAGGGCCTGCGCGAACAGATCGAAGAAATCGACGAAGGCGCCGCCCACATTGATGGTGAGCAGGAACATCAGATAGATGGCGAAGAGAAAGATCGCCGGCCCTGCCAGCCAGTGCAGCACCACCCGGTCGATGGCATCAGACGCGGAAGCCGCCAGTTCGCCCCGCCGGTGCACCGCCCGCTGTGCCGCCGCATGGGCAAAGGCATAGCGCGCATCGGCGATCACCAGATCCGGATCCTCGCCCAGCGCCTTTTTCAGCTTGGGCAGGGCCCGGCGCAAAACGCCCGCCGTCTCCTCACCGGCCAGCTTGAGCGCCAGGTCATCGCCCTCAATCAGGCGCACGGCCAGCCAGCGGGGGGATACGCCCTCCTTTTGGGCGGTATAGGCAATCACCGGCTCAAGCTCGGCGATCAGGCGCTCCACCGGCTCCGGATAAACAACCGTACGCTCAGGCCTCTTCCCCTCGCGCGCCACCGTCCTGATGGTGCGCACAAGATCGGCAAAGCCCTCCGCCTGCCGCGCCACCATCGGCACAACCGGCACGCCGGTTGCCTCTTCCAGTGCGGCCGGATCGATGGCCAGCCCCTGCCGGCGCGCCTCGTCCATCATGTTCAGCGCAATGACCACCGGGCGCCCGGTTTCCACCAGCTGCGCCAAAAGATAGAGATTGCGCTCCAGATTGGTGGCATCGACCACGTCCACCACCACATCGAACGGATCGCGCACGATGGCATCGCGGGCGATCTTCTCATCCAGCGACTGATCCTCGCGGCCGGGAATGGGGCGCAGGGTATAGACCCCCGGCAGATCGATGATCTCCAGCGTGCCCTCATCATCGGCAAAGGTGCCGCTCTTGCGTTCCACGGTCACGCCCGGCCAGTTGCCGGTGCGCTGGCGCGCGCCGGTGAAGAGATTGAACAGCGTGGTCTTGCCGCAGTTGGGATTGCCGGCGATGGCAACGCGCAGGGTGCGGCTGAGGGGTTCGCCGCTGTCCTTGCCGGTGGCGCCCGTGCGTCCTTTCGGATCGGGGGCGGCGTCGGTGCAGCAGGCTTTCATGGCGCGCTCCGGAAGAGAGGATCAAGGCATGTCAGCGCCGGGGGCGGCCGGGGCAGGGTGTCACGAAAATGTGCCGCCCGGCCGCCGGGCTGATGGCCATGCGCATGCCGTCCAGACGCACCACAACACCGGCCGGGTTCTTATGCACGATCTCGATGGGAATGCCGGCACGCAAGCCCAGATCCATCATGCGGCGCAAAAAGGTTGGGCTGCCGGCAACAGAACGCACGCACAGCCGTTCTCCCGCCCTGGCCTCGGTGAGCGGGGACAGGCGATCGGCCGCATGATGCACAGCGGTGAGCGGATCAGCCTTGCGGTCCTGCGCATTCATCGCAGCGGAAGAGACTTGCGCCGTTTGCGCCGGCACAGCCCCGTTCTCGCCGGGCGTTTCCTGCTCTCTCAAGGCGTGCGCATGAAGGTCTGCCTGCAAGGTCATGATCCGTCACTCTTTCCCGATATTCGCCACTGCCTCACCGTTTTCGCAATTGCGGATGCATCCTTATGCATCCCGCCGCTGCCAAGTCATCCCGCACCAGACGCATCCTGCGCCCTTTGGCCTTTCAATCCCCAGACACCATCGGAGCATCGCACCGGGGCCTCATTCTCCTGCCGCTACCGGTCCGGCAAAGGGCGGGACGGGGCGAGATGCAAACGCGCATGCAAATCACTCGCAACCATCTCTGCCACACTTTCGTGAACATGTATTTGATCTGGATCAAACCAATTGCGAATGATTTGCAAGTGCAGCTTTCACGTAGGCCGTCATCGTGTCTCTGTCAAGAGCGGCGATTGCCGAAAAATGGGTGAATGCGTCAGGCCGCATGTCGCATGCCGAGGCAAACAAACTCTGGCTGCGTCGGAAACCTGACCTTTTTATGCCTTTCAGGTCCGAAGATAAGGATACAGACCCCTGCACGATGATGTTGCCGTCCCACCAGGCGGGAGAGAGAGGCAAAAGAGACCCGATGCGCATGCGCGCCATTGATATATTAGATTTTGCTAATATATTCCGCCATGACAAACCGGCGGGGGCACGCTTGCGGTTGGATGGCGAGCGCCTACAATGTTCAAGGCGAGGTGGCGATGAATCGGCCCGGTGCCTTGAAGAAAACGGAGCGCCGCCTGGGGGTGCCTTTCGCCAAGATGGGTTAAGGCGTACGGCCGAAACGATCCAGACAGGGGAACGACCATGATACGGGGCATTTTCGCGGCAATTGGCCTTGGGCTAGTGCTGGGCGCATCTCTCACGGGCGGTGCGCTGCCCGGTGCAGATCCCGCCCATGCCGAAGAGGCGCTGCCGCTGAAGACGGCGACGGTCAAGCGCATCGAGGCCGAGCGCGAGCGGTTCTTCGAGGGCGTCATCGAAGCGGTGAAGGAATCCACCATCGCCGCGCAGACCTCCGGGCGCATTCTCAAGATTTATTTCGATGTCAACGACCGGGTGGAGAAGGGCGCCCTGCTGATCGAGCTGGATGACACCCAGCAGAAGGCGCAGCTGGAACAGGCGAAAGCAGCCGTGAAGGGTGCAGAGGCCCGCCTCTTGGCGGCGGAGCAGGATTTCGCCCGCGTATCCCGCCTCTATAAGCAGGGCACGGTGCCCAAGGCGCGCTTTGATCAGTCCAAGGCTGAACTGGATGCGGCCCGCGCCGGCCTGGCCCAGGCGAAGGCGGCCCTCAAACAGGCGGAGGAGCAGCTTTCCTACACCAAGGTGCGCGCGCCCTATTCCGGCATCGTCACCGCCCGGCATGTGGAGGTGGGAGAGCTGGCCGCGCCCGGCACACCGCTGATGAGCGGCTATTCAACGGAAGAGATGCGCGCGCATGTGGACCTGCCGCAGCGTTATGTGCCCGTCATCCGCAAGAACCGCAAGGCCGCCGTGGTTCTCGATCTGGCCGGGCGCGTGCGGCGCGAGGTTTCGCGCATGGTCATCTTTCCCTATTCCGATCCGAAGACCAACACCGTCACCGTGCGCCTCTACATGACCGACAAGGGCAAGGGGCTGTTTCCCGGCATGCTGATCAAGGGCGCCTTCATGGTCGAAAAGGCCAGGGTCCTGGCCGTGCCCGAAAAGGCGGTGGCGCGCCGGGGCGAGCTTGCCGGTGTCTATCGCCTCAAGGGCAAGGAGATCGAGTTTCTGCAGGTGCGCACCGGCCGGCCGCTGGGCAACGGCCTGGTGGAGGTCCTCGCCGGCCTGCAGGAGGGCGATGTGGTGGCGCTCGATCCCTTGAAGGCCGCCATTCTCCTGAAGGAACAGCATGCGAAACATGAGGCCGCGGCGAAGGAGGCGCAGGAATGAGCGCGAACAACTCCACGGGTGCGCCCGGTGCACCGGGGCCGAACAGCGGCAGGCTGGGCATCTCCGGCATCATCGCCAGCGCCTTCGTGCGCAATCAGGTCACTCTTCTCATCCTTATCGCCACGCTGCTTTCCGGCGTGTTTGCGGTGCTCATCACCCCGCGCGAGGAGGAGCCGCAGATCAACGTCACCTTCGCCAACGTGTTCATCGCCTTTCCCGGCGCCTCGGCGAAGGAGGTGGAGCAGCTGGTCACCACGCCGGCGGAGCAGGTGCTGGGCGAGATCGAGGGACTGAAACACATCTACTCGGTCTCGCGCCCCGGCATGAGCATGATCACCGTGCAATACAAGGTGGGCGAGCCGCGCACGGATGCCATCCTCAGGCTCTATGACAAGATCTTCTCCAATCTCGACTGGCTGCCGCAGAACCTCGGCGTGGCCCAGCCCATCGTCAAGCCGCGCTCCATCGACGACATTCCCATCGTCACCTTCACCTTGTGGGATCCTTCCGGCAAGCGCACCGCCCATGACTTGAAACGCATCGCCCACACGCTGGAGGCGGAGCTGAAGCGCATACACGGCACGCGCCAGGTGCGCACCATCGGCGGGCCGGAGCGCGTGGTCAACGTGGCCATCGATCCGCAGAAACTGGCCGCCTATGGCCTGGCGCTCGATGACCTGCGCAAGGCGCTGCTGGCCTCCAATGCCTCCACCGACCGGCAGAGCATCATCTCCGACAACCTGAACATCCCGGTGCGCGCCGGCACCTTCCTGTCGCGCCCGGAGGAGGTGCAGAACCTCGTCGTCGGAGTCTTTGGCGGCAAGCCTGTCTATCTGGCGGATGTGGCCACCATCACCTACGGCCCGGATACGCCCAAGAACTACGTTTCCTACTGCACCGGCCCGGATGAGCTGAAGAAGGGCGCACCCGCCGGCTGCTTCCCGGCGGTGACCATCGCCGTGGCCAAGCAGCCGGGGCAGAATGCCGTGGTCATCGCCGACAAGCTCATCCGCCACATCGAGAAGATCAAGGGCGTGTTCATCCCCGACGGGGTGAAGCTCACCGTCACCCGTAACTACGGCAAGACCGCCGATGACAAGGCGAAGAAGCTGATCATGAAGCTCATCTTCGCCACCGCCTCGGTGGTGCTGCTGGTGCTGTTCACCATGGGCTGGCGCGAGGCGGTTGTTGTGGGCATTGCCGTGATCTCCACCCTGGCGGTGACGCTGTTCGCCTCCTGGGCCTATGGCTTTACCATCAACCGCGTCTCGCTCTTTGCGCTCATCTTCTCCATCGGCATTCTGGTGGATGATGCCATCGTCGTGGTGGAAAACATTCACCGCCACCTGCAAATGGGCGATGGCCGCAAGCCCTGGGTGCTCATTCCGCAGGCCGTGGACGAAGTGGGCTCACCCACGATTCTGGCCACGCTCACGGTCATCGCCGCGCTTCTGCCCATGGCCTTCGTCACCGGCCTCATGGGGCCCTATATGCAGCCCATTCCCATCAATGCCTCCATGGGCATGATGCTCTCGCTGGCCGTGGCCTTCATCATCTCGCCGTGGCTTGCCTATCGCCTGATCGTGCGCGGGCACAAGCACACCAAGGAGGAGGAAAAGGAGCTCAAGGCGGAGCTTACCTTCGCCCGCCGGGTCTTCAACCGCGTGCTCGGGCCCTTCCTGCAGCTCGGCGCCTGGGGCCGCACCAAGCGCTATCTGCTCATCTTCACCATGATCTTCCTGCTCGGCGCCTCCATGTCCTTGGGCGTGGTGCAGCTGGTCATTCTCAAGATGCTGCCCTTTGACAACAAGTCCGAGTTCAAGATCGTGGTGGACATGCCGGAGGGCACCGCGCTGGAGAAGACCGAGCGCACGCTCAAGGCCCTGGCCGAAGTCTTAAAAGAGGTGCCGGAGGTGAAGAACTGGCAGCTCTATGCCGGCACCGCCTCGCCGGTGGGCTTCAACGGCCTGGTGCGTCAGTATTACCTGCGGCAGGAGCCGCGCTTCGGCGACATTCAGGTCAACCTCATCGACAAGCACGAGCGCGACCGCAAGAGCCACGAAATCGCCGCCGATGTGCGCAACCGGCTGCTTGAGCGCTTCAAGGATGCGGACTTCACCTTCAAGGTGGTGGAAGTGCCGCCGGGGCCGCCGGTGCTCTCGCCCATCGTGGCGGAGATCTACGGGCTGGACTATGACGGCCAGCTGCGCGTGGCGAAAGAGGTGCGAAAGGTCTTTGAAACCACGAAGGATATCGTGGACATCGATGACACCATCGCCAGCGGCAACCCGCGCATCATCGTGCGCGTGGACCGTCAGCGGGCGGCGGCGCTGGGCGTGCCGCAGTCGGCGGTGGCGCAGGCCATTGTCACCGCGCTGGGCGGCGAGGATGTCAGCTATCTGCACACGCAGGCTTCCAAGTATCCCGTGCCCATCCGCGTGCAGCTGCCCGCCTCTGAGAAGGGCTCGATCGAGGACCTGCTGAACCTGAAGGTGCGCGCCGTCACCGGCAAGCTGGTGCCGCTGTCCGAGATCGTCATCCTCGAGCGGGACCGCGTGGAGCAGGACATCTATCACAAGGACCTGCTGCCGGTGGTTTATGTCATGGGCGACATGACCGGCAAGATCGACAGCCCGCTCTATGGCATGTTCGAGATGTATGCCACGCTGAAAGACGCCAAGGATCCCGTCACCGGCCGGTCGATCGAGCAGCACTTCATCAGTCAGCCGGAGGCGCCGGTGAACTTCGCGCTGAAATGGGACGGCGAGTGGCAGATCACCTATGAGACCTTCCGCGACATGGGTATTGCCTATGCGGTGGGCCTCATCGGCATTTACTTCCTCATCGTGGCGCAGTTCGGCAGCTATCTCGTGCCGCTCATCATCATGGCGCCCATTCCGCTCACCATCATCGGCGTCATGCCGGGCCATGCGTTGTTGGGCGCGAAGTTCACGGCCACGTCCATGATCGGCGTCATCGCGCTGGCCGGCATCATCGTGCGCAACTCCATCCTGCTGGTGGACTTCGTCAATCAGCAGTGCGCCTGCCGCGTGCCGCTGCGCGAGGCCATCATCCAGTCCGCGGCCGTGCGCGCCCGGCCCATCCTGCTCACCGCCATCGCCGCGATGATGGGCGCCTTCTTCATCCTGGACGATCCCATCTTCAACGGGCTGGCCATCTCGCTCATCTTCGGCATCTTCGTCTCCACCATCCTCACTCTGGTGGTGATTCCGGTGCTCTACTTCAGCTACATGCGCCGGAAGCTGAAGAAGATGGGCTACGGCCCGGACGATCCGGTGGACTGGGCGCATGAAAAGGAAGAGGAGCTGGAGAAACTGGCATAACGCCATTGCCATGACCATGACCAAAGGGCCCCGCAGCCGCTTGCGGGGCCTTTTCATCTGACAGGCGTGCCCGTGTGCAAAATGAACAGGCAGCCCCCCTCAGCAGTGTTCAACCTCTCGCACCGGCATTCCAATGTCCATACGGCTCAGGTCAATCCTGCCGGCGAACGTCGTCGTGCTCCATACCCGCCTCATTCCTGGCCCCGGATTGGCGGGATTCCGGTTCAGGCCCGGGACAGACTGGGGTCCGGTGATGATGTTTTCTTATGGTTTGTCATTGAGTTAAGCAGCCAATCCCTGGCTTCATGAAAAGTCTTTTTTCGGTTGTTTTGACGGCAGCATCCTGTTTTCTGAGTTTTCTTGAATAGGCCTGGGCTATGCTGGGAATTTAAGGCCATGGATATGTGCGTTTGCGCCAAGGTGCATGACAGGACACGGGCAGGCGCTCCGGCAGGGACAGGCGTAAAATGATCTGGAATATGTTCCCGATGGAGAGGAATTGACGAAAAATGGCGAAAAAAAGGGGGCTGAATGGAGATCGGCATGAAAAGCCGCGTGGTTGCCGAAACATCAGGCTGCCCCCTGCATACGCCTGTTCCTGATGCCCCGGCCAACCACACGACCATGGCGTATATTCACACTTTTGACACGCTTGGCAAGAGTTGCCTGTTCCTGCGGACAGAGACGCGAGGGAGATATGCATCGGATGTGTCGAGGGAAAATTTTGGGCTGACGCCAGGGGCACGTCTAAATGGATGAAAAGAGAATCCCCGATTAAAAGTAGAAGATCATGAAATTGGAATTGTGAGCAAAATCATGAATTCCACAAATTAGAAAAGATCAAATCTGTCTTTCTCAATGCAAATATGAAATCATGCACTTTCTTCTTGCAATCTTAACCGTTTTTGAATATTCCTCTGTCACCTTTGGCTATGCTCTTCCCCTGTGATTGTGCAGCACAACCGGCGGGGCCTCCGAAAGAGGAAGGGCCTGCCGGTGCAGAGTAGGGAAGAAGAGCCGGTCCAGAAACATTCGGTCAGGGCTCTGTTCCCGAGGCGCCTCTCGCCCCGTAACCTGCCCCCATGACAGGTGCCCGTGGGAGCAGAGCCCGTTTTTCCCTCTCTCCGATGCGATACCGACAGGCCCTTCATTCTGGCCGGGCATGCATGGCATGGGGCCTGTTCAGACCCGCCCCCTTCAAGTGTGCGTGCTTATGCTGCCATGAGCCTGCCCGGGTCTCCATGGGCAGAAGTTACACTTGACAGGATCGTTCCGCGAAAAAATGCCCATGACCACACGTATCATGTGAACATGATGGCGAGGGCCGATGTCTTGCGCCGCAGGGGCTGAAACTGAAACGGGACCGCAAAGGCCATCAGGGGAGATCTATCATGGCAGGATGATCACCCGGCCAGTCCCATTTCGGCAATCGAGCTCGGAAGAATCGCTCACGATTGCCTTTGCCGCATATACAAGCTGCCCCTGGATGCCCTGGATAAGCACACGACGCGACACAGCGCTGCTATCTTACTCGTTACCCCGGCAAAAGCCCAGTCGTGTCCAAGAAAATTCAAGAAACGTGTTGTCGACGCCAATCGACCGAAGAAAAAAGACTTTCCAAAAGTTGCACACTACACGACACAACTTTGCCATCTTTCTCGTCACCCCGGCGAAAGCCGGGTTCTCGAGCCACAGGCGCATGCGTAACTGGCCTTAGATACCGGCTTTCGCCGGTATGACGGTATAAATGTCATGTAGTGTGCATAAGTTGGGTTGTTGCTTAACTCATTGATAAAGAAAAGAAAACATCATCACCGGACCCCAGTCTGTCCCGGGCTTAAATCGGGATCCCGGCAATCCGGGGCCAGGAATGAGGGGAAGTTGGAGAACGACAACATTCGCCGACTGGCTTGGTTTGTGCCGTATGGATATAAAATGCCGGAACGGGATTGTATCCCGTTCCGGAATGTTTTGGCGGGGTTTGCAACCCCGCCTAAGGCGTGAATGGCGGGGTAATATACCCCGCCGAAACGTTGGATAAGGATATGCAATATCCTTCCGGCGGTAAGGGCGTTTTTGGTAGGTGATGGTGCTCACCAACAGGCTTGATTTGCGTCGTATGCTTTTTTGATGGGAGGTTCCTCTTGAAGGGGAGAGTCCTGAAGAACCAATCTTGACTGTCATCACCGCATGCGTAAACCGCCCCTGGATATCCGGGACAAGCACCCTACGCGAAACAACGCTGCCATCTTACTCGTCACCCCGGCGAAAGCCGGGGTCTCGAGCCACAGGCGCATGCGTAACTGGCCTGAGATACCGGCTTTCGCCGATATGACGATATAAGGGGCAAGTAGCATGCGGGACACGCCCGGGCATGACGTAACTTGTTGATATTCCACACAAAAACAACAATCTCCAAGTTCGGGCGATGGTGGGAGAATGCCTTGGTAAAAGCATCTATGGTGCATGTGAGTGCTTACACTCTTAATGATGAAAATCATTCTCAACGCATAGAGTAATTTAGTTGGATACAAATGGGCGAAAGCCTCAGGTCTCGTGCCATAAACTCATGCCTTTGTGACCTGAGATACCGGCTGATCTAAGGTATAACGATTTGGGTGTCGTGTAGCAGGAAAGATGTTCTCGGAATTCAATCAGAAGTGATGGCGAACTTCATGCCACCTTGTGTGGTGTCAAGGATGGGTGCCAGATATAAGCCAGTGTTTTTGTGCAGAAAAAAGGGCTCCGTTCCTGAGGCGCTCGTCATGGGGGCAGGATAACGGGGCGAGAGGCGCATGAGGAACAGAGCCCGCAAGAAAGCTCTTGCACTTTCTTGTATCGTTTACAACTTTATTTAGATAAATGGATATTGTCAACAACCGGTATGCGTTTCATGAGAGGGGCGCGTGTGGTTTTCCACAGGTTCTCCCCAAAGTAAGGGCTCTTTTTGGTGTTTCCTGGCCCTGGCGGAAGAATTCCCGATGCCCGGATCCGGCCAGTCGACACGCGGCCGGAGGGGGCCCGGCCGCGCCTTGTGTCATGAACAGTCACGCAAAGGATCACAGATCGCCGTTGGCGCCGGCTTCCATGATCTTTTCCAGCCGCTCGCGCACGGAGATCGCCCGCTTGCGCAGCTCATCGGAGATGCGGTTGGGGTTGGGCGAGGTGTCCATCCAGCGCACGTCCCAGTCAAGGGTGACAAGCCAGATGTCGCCGTTTCTGTCTTCCATCACCGCGATCTTGCAGGGGATGAAAACAATGAATTCCGGCACGTATTCGAGAATGTAGGCGAGTGTCTGCAGATCACAGAAGGAATAGATCTCCACCCGTGGATAGTTCTTGTCATAGATCTCGCGAATGATCTTGTAGGGCGTGGAGACGCCAACGAACTTCATGTTCAGCTCGTTGGCCTTCATTTTCATCGATTCCACAACCTCATCGAAGGAAAGCCCCTTGGCGGCCTTTTTCTTCGCCGCCATGAAGTTGATCATCTGCTTCAGCGAAAAGGGATTGTAATACATCAGCGACTGCATCGCCTTCATCTTCGCTTCCGCGGAGATGGGCGGCATGAACTGATGCTTGATGAATTTCTCCTTCGGCGGCGTCGGAATCTGCAGCCAGCCCTTCTGCTCCGGCAGGCGTTTCGGTATCGGCGGCGTGCCGTGATAATAGCTCTTGGCGTTCATCTTGGCCGTTTCCTCGTCCATCTCCTGGGCGAGAGCCGATCCAGGCCCGCCGGCACTTCCCAGGAGCAGAACAGAAAGCCCTGCAGCCAGCAGCAACTGAAACCCGTTCTTCATGGCGCTTCGTTCCCCATCCAACGCGATTGGTCTTGCGGCCCAATGGCGCACCCGCCTCATCGCTCGGCATGTTTGAGATAGGGGTGCGGCCCGTGGCCGGATCCTTTCATTTTCTTTCGCCCGCTTTCGGAATGTGTCCTTCTTGTCCGGGCGGACATGGAGCGAACCTCATTTCTTCTGCATCTGGCTCGGCGGATTGATCCCCAAGGCCTCTGGCGTGGCGTTCATGATGGCCAGGCTTGCGCGCATGAATTGCACCATGAGGTTCGGATCCATCATCTTCATCATGGAATCGAGCATTTCCGGCTCCATCATCAGCTTCATCCACTGCTGCATGAGGGCCGGATCGACCATGGCCAGCATGGTGGAATACCATTGCGGATCGAACATCAGCTTCAGAAAATCCGCATAGATGTCGGTATCGGCGGCCAGCTTGCTCATGTTTTCCATGAACTTCGGATCGGCGACGAGCTTCATGTAGGATTCCATGATCCTGGGATCGACCATCTTCGCCGCCGCCTTGAGAAACTCCGGGTTGGCCATCACCCGCATGTAGCCTTCCATCAGCTTCGGATCGGCCAGCTTCATCACCCCGTTGAACATCTTCGGATCGGTCATGATCCGCATGTAGTTCTCGACAAGCTTGGGGTCGGCCATCTTGATCATGGCCTTAATAAAGCTGGGATGGGTCATGATCCGCATCATCGGTTCCACGATCTTCGGATCGCCCAGCTTCACCAGCGTTTCCAAAAGCCGCGGATCGCCCAGCATGTTGAGATAGTTGCCAAGCAGGGTCGGATCGCCCAGCTTCAGCATGGCCTCGAAAAAGGCGGGATTGGTGGCCAGCTTCATCCATTCGCTCATCAACTCCGGATCGGCCATGGTGATCATGCTCTCCATCATCTTCGGATTGGAGAGGATCCCCATGAAGGCCGTGATCTGATTGGGCGAGGGCGTGGCCGAAAACAGGTTGGTCCATTTCGGATCCTTCAGCGCCTTCAGCCAGTCCTGCGTGGAGCCGAAAGAGGGCAGGGAAAGTCCGGGCGAGTCGGTCTGGGCGGCAAGGCTCGCCGCAGGGCTAAGTGAAAGCGCGGTCATCAGCCCCAGGGCCGGCAAAGAGAGAAGCGAGCGCAATGCGGACATTGGGCGTTCCTCGATGTTGTTGGCATTCTTGGAAAAGAGCGGATTGCAATACATACCGGATCGGCCGGGATGCGCCGCCGGGACGATGCGGCGAGAAGCGACACACCCCGGCCGCCTCGCGCATGGGATTCATGGGCGCGAGGATCCGGTCGTGATCCAGGTGCCGCTCAGTTGGCGTCCTTCTTCTGCTTGGATTTCTGATAGGCCTCGAGCGCCTTTTTCAGCTCGGCATCAGAAAGCTTCTTGTGCACGTTGGGATCGAAGGACTCGCCCAGCTGGTCATAGATGTTCGACAGCGGGGCGTGGCAGGCCGTGCACCATTCGCCATAGTCGCCGAAAATCTGCGACATGGACGACCACATCGGCTTGGTCGTCTCGTTGTACATTTTGAACATGGCGCTCATCATGAGCATCATGGAATCGGTCATCGCCTTGGCGGCATCCCCGTAGGCCTGGGCAATGTCGCCGCCGGTGCTCTTGGCTTCCTCCGCCGACGTGACAGGAGCAATGGCAAGAAGCGCGGACAGCGCAGATATGGCGATGGCACCCTTGATGATCTTCATGGTCTCCCTCCTGGTTGGACGGTTTTGCGTCAATCAGCGGGCCGATGCGGCGTTTGTCTTTTCGCCTGTGCCCGCCGGCTTTTTCCGCAAAGCCGCCCCATTTCCTCCCGATGCGCTCTTGCCGGCGCTTGTCGTTCTTAAGTTGTGGGGAATGCGGCGGGTTTCATCCGTCTTGTTCTCCGCCTTTTCTCCCTGCACGCCAAACGTCCGCAAGCCCTGCCAGGCAAAAAGCGGAAAAAGTCGGACAGGAGAAAGGCCGGAGAAACACCGACAGATGAAATGTGTCGCCTCCGTTCCCCGCCAGACATATAGCATATTTTGAATATTATATACAATCACTTTCTGCCAATAACCGGCGTCGGAATGCACAAAAAAGCATGACAAATGGCCGGAGCGGGCGCTGGACCCGTTCCGGCCTCTTTTGTTGGAATGGAGATATCGAATGAGAGACCCTCCGCCAGAAGAATATTGTACATCCTCACCCAACGTTTCAGCGGGGCACACGACACTCCCAACGTCACACCGTAGATCAGCCGGTATCTAAGGCCACTTACTCATGCGTCTGTGGCTCGAGACCCCGGCTGATCTACGGGGTGATGAGAAAGATGGCGACGTTGTGTCGTATAGTGTGCCTGACTTTAGCGGGCGCGGGCGGAGCCGTTGCCGAAATTGTAGGTCCAGCCCAGGGAAACCTCGAACTGATACATGGCAAGCCGAGCATGTCCGCCGCCGTATACACTGGGCACCGGGCCTTTTTGCTTTCCTGTCGGGGCGATCATGAAGGCGAAATCCAGATCATTGTGCTTGTCGATGCGCCAGGTGGCGCCGCCGGTGAATTCATGCCGGATCACGCCGGGCGAGATGATGTTGATCGCCACCTGCGAGGAGGGCACCGGATTGGGCCAGATATAGGCATAGCCGGCCCGCAGGATCAGGTCATTGCTGAACTGATATTCGAGGCCCAGCTTGATGGTGTTGCTGTCCTGCCAGCCGAAGCCGGGGCCGCTGTCTGTGCCGAATTTGTCGGTGCCATTATAGATGCTGCTGCGCCCGATGGCCTTCACCCCGTCATAGAAGATGTGGCGATAATCCAGCATCAGCCGCAACATATCCGTAACCTGCCAGGCAATGCCCACCTGCAGATTGGCCGGGATGTCGAGATTGCCGCGCTCGGCGAACAGGCCCTTGTACTTGTCAAGCCGCGTCATCCACATCTTGCTCTGATAGGACGCGCCGAAGCTGAATGCATCGGTCACCTGCCAGGTCAGGCCGACGCGGAATCCCCCGCCCACCGACCAGTCATAGCCATTGCCGGAAAAACGCGAAGGATAGGCCGACATCCCAGAGAACCCTGCGCCGTTGTTGCCCAGGCCATAGGCGCGGAAGCGCTGCACGGCGAAGATGGGGGCGATGCCAAGCGAGAGCCGGTCGGTCACCCGCCGGGCATAGGCCGCGGAGACGAACATCTGCATGAGATCCACGCCGGCCTTGCCGAAGCAGAAGGCGCCGCCGTTTGCACAGCCCAGGGAAGAGCGGAATTTCTTGTATGTGGTATTCATGCCGCCGTTGCCGAAAATGGAAAAGGCAAAGGCGGAATCCGCATCCAGCTGGCGCACATAAGCGAGGGTGGGCGCCGGCCAGACATTCCCCGTGCTCTTGTGCCGACCGGATGAGATCCGTGTTGTGTTCCACGCGCGATATTCGCGAAACGGCATGAAAATGCTCATGCCCAGATTGAACTGATCGCCGATACCGACAAGCCCGGCCGGATTGATGGAAATGCCGGTGCCATCCTCCACCGCCGCAACACCGGCACCCGCCAGTCCCTTGTGCCGCAGGCCATAGGCATGCTGAAACATGCCTTCCGTGGCCCATGTCGCCTCCGTGCCGGCAAGAGCCGTGATGGCAAGTGCCAGAAAGGCCGTCTTTTTCATCTTTTTGAGGCCAAAAGCCAAAGGACGCATCACTCCCCTCCCTCATGTCCTCTCTGTTCCGGGCCTCCCCCCGAAGGCCCGCATTGCATTTGCCAACGATTCGCATGTGAGAAAAGTCTCATATTAGAAAAATATTGTATAAGTAATTCCTCATATTAATCATGAACACATCTCGATGCGTTCATATACAGGTTCGCATGCGGGGTGTCTAGCCTTCTTTGTGACGGATAATTGTCTGAAGGATTTGCAATAATCTTGCAAAAATTATTCTAATGGTTGTTTGATAATTCTGATTAATGCCATTTTTATGTATGTATTTCCCTTGCCGATAGAGGTTTATACCCTCTTGAAGAAATATTCGGCGGAAAACACGACACATGCATCGTCATACCGGCGAAAGCCGGCATCTCAAGCCATTTACTCATGCGTTTGTGGCTCAAGACCCAAGGCTTGCGCCGAGGTGATGAGAAAGGCGGCAACGGTGTGTCGTATAGTACGCGCCCTTACTCAAGCCTAACCCCCTGATTTGGTCAGTACGCATGAAAAAACGCCATGACCGTGATGGTCATGGCGCTTTTGTGTGAAAGCCGCTGTCGCGTTCCCGAGTGTGCGTGTTTTATGCGAGCAGCTTGCGGATGTTCAGCGCGCCCGTGTGGATCCGGCGCCGAAGTTGTAGGTCCAGCCAACAGAGAATTCGAACTGATACATCCAGTCCTTGATGGTATTGCCCGTGGAGGACCCGGACCCCGGATTGATTTCTGGACCAGTCACTGACGTCTTGGGTGCGAACATGAAAGCGAAGTCAATGTCATTGTTGGAGTTGAGCCGATAGGTTGCTCCGCCGGTGATCTCATGCTGGATCACGCCTGGTGCCAGAATATTGAAGATTACAGCTCTCTTGCGAACGGGATTTGGAAAGGTATAAGCATAGCCGGCGCGCAGGATGAGATCGTCGCTCCACTGGTATTCGAGGCCGACCTTGATGGTGTTGGTATCGCGCCAATCGAAACCACAGCCATCACTGGCCCCCAGTCGTGTCGAAGCAGTGGTGCACACGCCTCTGTTAGCGATGGCTTCAACATCGCTATAGAAAATGTGGCGATAATCCACCATCAATTTCAGCGCATCCGTGGGTTTCAGGGCAATGCCGACCTGCAGGTTGGCCGGAATGTCGAAGTCGCCGCCCTCGGCGAACAGCCCCTTGTACTTCTTGAACTTCGACATCCACATCTTGGTCTGGTAGGACGCGCCGATGCTGAAGAAATCGGAGGGTTGGAACAGCACGCCCACACGCACGCCGCCGCCCACGGAATAGCTGTAGCCCCGGTTGGAAAGATTGCCGGAGCTTGTAGACAAAAGACCGAAACTGCTGATGCCGTAAGCCTTGAAGCGCTGAACGGCGAACAGCGGCGCAACACCGATGCTGAAGCTGTCTCCGAACTTGCGGGCGTAAGCCGCGGAGATGAACATCTGCATGAGATCGACACCGGTTTCACCGCCGCCGAACGGGCCGCTCTTGTTGCTTCCCGAATTCGCCTTGTAAGTGGTGTTCATGCCGCCATTGCCGAAGATGGAAAAGGCGAGAGCCGAATCGGCATCCAGCTGACGCACATAGGCGAAGGTGGGCACGCCGAAAAACTTGCGGCCGCTCTTGTAATCACCAGTGTAAGCATTTGCGGCTGGTGGCGTGGCACTCCCGGTTGATTTGAACCCGCGAATGGGAATGAACACGGAAAGCCCAAGATTGACCTGATCACCGATGCCGACCAGGCCAGCCGGATTGATGGAAATGCCGGTGCCGTCCTCGATGGAGGCCGCACCCGCGCCCGCCAGCGCCTTGTGCCGCAGACCATAGGCATGCTGGAAATAGCCTTCCGTGGCGAACGCCTCACCGGCCAGGGCCAGTCCGGTGGCCAGGGCCATCGTCGATACAGCCAGACGCAGTGCCTTGCGCATGTCCTTCGTTCTCCCCTCTCGAGCTTGCATCACATTCTGTCGCAACATCACGGCAATGGGAACTTTCCTCAACTGACCCATCGCCGCCTGTTCGTCACGCCGGGCGCCATTTAAAAAGGCGCCCTCTCATCCCCCGTGTCCTGCCTGATGAGAGCATCATGCCCTCATCCCACGTCAACCGATGCCACACAGGCAAAAACGCCTTTCCGCATCGGTTACAATCAAAACATATCAAAATTTTCTAATATAAATGAATAATACTCACATTCATGGTTTTGCAAATAAACACATTGTTGCCACGCTGTCCAGATTCCCCGGCGGTAATGGACATGAAAAAGGCGCCATGCGCATGGGCATGGCGCCGATTTCGTGATCGTCTGTTGTCTTTGCGCAACAGATCTGGCTGCGGCCTGTGCCGCAGGATCGAATCAGGCGTCCGCCGTGTGCTTGATCTTGAAGACGTAGACGTCGCCGTCCTGGGAGGATTCGACCAGCTCGTTGCCCGTCTGGTTGCAGAAGGCGGCGAAGTCGGCCACGGAACCCGGATCGGTGGCGTAGACCACCAGAATCTCGCCCTTGGGCACGGACTTCAGCATCTTCTTGGCCTTCAGGATGGGCAGCGGGCAGTTCAGGCCCTTGGCGTCGAGAACGTGTTCGGACATCTTTCCTCTTCTCCTTGCCTTCTGACGTTGCTCCTAGTGCCGGGGAGGGAAGGGCGCAGGAGCACCTGCTCCCCGGTACGGCGGTGTCACCGGGATGTCCCTGCCGAGATCCCGGATGATCAGATGAACATGTTGATGTGGCACTTGGAGGCCACTTCGAAATAGGTGGCCGCACCACCCAGCTCGATCTCGTCGATGAGATCCTCGCGCTTGTACTCGAACAGATCCACCGTCATCTGACAGGCGATCATGCGCACATCCGAGAGGATGGCGGCCTCGCGCAGCTCCTCCAGCGAGGCCACGCCCTTTTCCTTGATCATCTTCTTCATCATCGCGCCGGCGATGGCGTCCACGCCCGGGATCATGGCCATGAAGTTCGGCATGGCGATATGCGTGCCGAACATGGGCATCTCCATGGCGGCATTGCCCAGCACCGTGAACTTGGGATCCAGCTTCTTCTTCACCAGCTGCAGGCCATAGAAGGTGAAGAACAGCGTCACCTCATAATCGAGCGCCGCCGCGGTCGTGGCCAGGATGAAGGGCGGATAGGCCCAGTCCAGCGATCCCTTGGTGACGATGATGCTTAAGGACTTGGGGTTGATGGCGGTTTCGGCCCCGTTGCTTTCGGTCATCGGACTTCACTCCCCTCCTTGACGAACGGCCGGCGATGATTCCGATCCTGTGCTTTGCCCCCGGCTGTCCTTGCGGAGTGATTTGTCCGTTTCCGCAAGAACAGTCTCCGGAAATAGCTCGCCGAGCCTCCATGCCACGGACGTCTTCTTGTCATATTAGCGTCATTGAATGCACCGAAGCCGGCGCAGGGTCAAGGCGAAACTGCCTGTCACGCACAACCCGCCTCGCGGCCTTCACCGCTCCGTCCTGACAAGGTGACGGCCACAAGCACCCTGTCAACCCTGCAAGGGAGACGCTGCTTGGCCATCGGGCAGCCGCTTGCGGCTTTACGGCCCGGGTTTCAGATATCCAGCACCTTTTCCATGTATTTCACGCCCGCCACGCCACCGGCGATGATCGACAGCGTTGCCAGGATCGAGCCGGCCGCCAGCGTGCTCATGCCGGTGATGCCCTGGCCGATGGTGCAGCCCAGCGCCAGAATGCCGCCAAAGCCCATCAGCACACCGCCCAGCATGTTGCGCACGGTATCGGGCGTGTCCACGAAAGTGGAGAGATGGAACGACCCCGTCAGCTTCGAGCTGATGAACGAGCCGAGAATGGCACCGAAGACCGTGGCGATGCCGAACTTGATGGTCGAGCCCGTCCACGTCATCAGATACTGAAAGGCATCGCCCGTGGGGGCAATGAAGGTCAGGCCCGTGATCTGCACCGGCTCGAACTCGTCATAGCCGAGAATGCCCGTGGCCGCCCAGGCCGCCACCACAAGCCCGCCCAGCAGCAGCCCGGCCAGCACATGCCGCGGCGAGCGGCGAAAGCCCGCATCCTTGAAGGCGAAGCCCGCCAGGCCCGCTGCAAAGAGGAAGGCCACCACCGGCCCCGTCACCGAAGGCGAAAGTCCGGTGAGACCCGAAACGATGGTGGCAATGCCCTGATCGCTCAAGCCGAAGCTGGAGAGATTGACCGCCAGCAGATCACGCAGCCAGATGCGGGGCATGGCCAGAATGCCGCGCATGGCCATGTAGCCGGCCCAGCCGATGAAGAACAGCACGACAAGCGCCTTCAAGTCGCCGTTGCCCACGCGCATGAGGTTGCGCCCCGGGCAGCCGCCGCCAATGACCATGCCGAAACCGAAGATCAGCCCGCCGATGATGATGCCAAGCCAGGGAAAGGCGCTGTTGAGATAGATGGAGCGGGTGAGATCGATGAGCCCCATCAGATGCAGCGTCTGCGCGCCGGCAATCGCCGTGGCCATGGCCAGCATCCAGGCCCGCATGCGCCGCCAGTCGCCAAAGGAAATGATGTCGGAAACCGCGCCCATGGCGCAGAAATTGGTGCGATGCGTCACCCACCCGAAGGCGATGCCGATGATGAACCCGGTAATGCCCATGAGGGTGGAAACTTCAAGCTCTTCAAGACCGGCCATGCCCCTTCTCCTCCCGTTGTGCCGTTTCCTCCTGAAAGATCCTTCGTGTGTTGGCCGCTGCCCTTCTCGCCGTTGCGGTCGTTTTCCCGCATGGTTGAGCAGGCGAGGGCGGCACCGGCAGGCGTCTTTATGCCTTCACGTTTCCAGATATTCAACTGTTTGAATGTTTGAATCCGCCTGAAAGGGCATTTTTCCCTGCCCGCGGCCTTGAAAAAGCCTGCCGCAGGGGCTCTCGCCGTTGTGAAAGGCGGCAGACATTTGTCGTCTTGCGCATATGTGAATATGAGCATAAAAAGGACATCCGGAACGAAGTGGACAGCCGCCCGCTCTCGGATCGCAACGCATTGCAGGCCCGGCGGCATCCCGTCTGGGGGCGAATGCCGGGCATCTCTGTCAGGGAATGAGGGGCGGCCCTGCCGGAAGGGGTAAGTCGGGATGGACATCGCCAAGTTGCAGGACAACGCCTCCAAGGCCAGCGTGCTGCTCAAGACCATGGCCAATGAATGGCGCCTGCTGATTCTCTGTCACCTGGCGGAGAAGGAGCGTTCGGTCAGCGAGCTGGAAAGGCTCATCGGTCTCAATCAGTCCGCCCTCTCCCAGCATCTGGCCGTCCTGCGCCGGGAAAACCTGGTCAAGACCCGGCGGGAGGCCCAGTCCATCTATTATTCTCTCGCCTCCGAAGAGGCGGCCAAGATCATGAGCACGCTCTACACCCTCTACTGCGCCACCCCCGGCGAGGAGGGCGAGCCGCTGTGCAAGGGCCCGGCCGCCTCCGGCTGAGAGCGTCGGACCAGGTTGCCGCTTCGCCCATTCCTATCCGGAGGTGGACAGCAATCGCTGCGTCGCCGGCATCCACTGAATCACGCTACACGACACATGCATCGTCATACCGGCAAAAGCCCACTGGTGTCCAAGGAAAGTTCAGCATGGGAGGAGCTCCTCGAAAAGGGGCAGGGAAGTGGTGGGGTGGGGTGTGGCGCGTGGCGGTTTTGGCGGCGGGTGGAAAAGGGTTGCGGCCACGAGCACGCGGATGTCCTTGAGCCTCATTGCACCACTTGCGGTATCTGCTTTCGTGACCAGGCGGTGATATTCACGCAGCAGAAGCCAGGCGATCACCGCCACCCACAGTTGTACAAGAATGGCGTTGCGGCTTTCGCCCATGAAACGCTTGACCTTCAGATTTTGCTTCAACCA
>NZ_JQKX01000001.1 GCF_000746275.1 Thermopetrobacter sp. TC1 | reverse complement strand
GCTTTCGCCGGTATGACGATGTGTTCCTTGCGAGACGGGGATTGCATCCCCGTCCCGGACGTTTGGGCAGGGATTGTATCCCTGCCCATCAGCCGATGCCGCAACGGAAGACATGGCCGGGTTGAAAACCCGGCCAAAACGTTCCGGAAGGGGATGAAATCCCCTTCCGGCGGAAGTGTCCCGGCTGTCCAGGGGCGACTGGCGGTGGGGGGTATGGAAGAGAAGGCGGTGTGTCTGAGCTCAGTCCGTGCGGAGGACAGCCTTAGATAAAAGCCATGCGGTTCACGTTTGCCTTTCGCATATCCTTTCATGAAGGCGCCGGATTGCACCCGTGCCCTTAAGCGGCGGGGCGGGGCTGTTTGCTTGGGAAGTGGATGGTCTATAATGCGGCCTGCAAACGATAACGATCCTTAAAATCAACGGGAGGAGACGCAATGCGGGCAAACAGGCCGGAAAGGCGCCGGGCTGCCTGGCGGCGGGCCGGCGTGCTGGCAGGGGCGGCTGCAGTGTTTGTGCTTGCCGGTGGCATTGTGGAGATGCCGGCGCAGGAGCGGGAAGGGCCGCGGGTGCGCCTGCCGAAGGGCGATTGCGCGGCACCAAAGCCGAAGACCGATCTGCGCCATTGTGATTTTTCGGGGCGCAACCTTGCGGGCATTGATCTGCACGGGGCGAATCTCACGGGCGTGAAGTTCGACAACGCGAAAATGCCCGGCTGCGACCTCATCGGTGCGCGGCTGCGCATGAGCTCGTTCAAATGGGCGGATCTTTCGGGCTGCTTCCTGGAATACGCCGACCTGAAAAGCGCCGATCTGTTTCACACCAATCTCGCCGACACCATGCTGCGCGGAGCGGATTTCAGGCGCGCCTTCCTGTTCGGCACGGAATTTTCCTTCGCTTACGGGGATGACGCCGATTTCTCCGAAAGCTTCATGAAGGACGTGGTGATGGAAAACTCGCGCTTTCGCCGCGCCCGCTTCGTGGGGGCGCATATGCTGCGGGCGGTGATCATTGGCGGTGATTTTCGCTGGGCCGATTTTCGCAACGCGGAGCTGACGGGTGCGGCGGCCGAGGAGAGCGACTTTTCCGGCGCGGATTTCCGCGGGGCCAATCTCTCCGGCGCCTCGCTCACCAAGGGCCGATTCATCGGCGCGCGCTTTGCCGGCGCCCGCATGAGCAACGTGCGCTCGCAGGCGGCCATCTTCCTGGGTGCCACCGGCGTGCCCGGCAAGCGCTGAACGACTTTCTTCCAGGGGCCGCACCGGCATTTTCGTGAAATAAGGGCGTATGATGCGCGGCATCTCTCGCCTCGCATGATCGCTGCGGTATATAACGCCCGCAGGAAAAGGGAGATACCGTTGCGAAAGGAGCGTTCATGAGCGCATTGGTGCGCATGCTGAGCCGGGCCCTGCCGAAAGAGGCGGCGGGGCGGCTGGCGACGGTGCTGTCCGAGGCGGGGGTGCCGGAAGCGGCGGCGGTTTCGGTGTTCGAGGTGGATGAGGCGGCCGATCTGTGGCAGGTGGAGGCGCTTTATGAGGCGCCTCCTGATATTGAGGCACTGGCGGCGGTGCTGAAACCTGCGGGCTTTGCGCCATCGGTGCTGCGGGCGGTAGCCCTGCCCGAGCTGGACTGGGTGCGTGAATCCCAGCGGCGGCTTTCGCCGGTGCGGGCCGGGCGCTTCTTTTTGCATGGCCGGCATGATCGCGGGAAAGTGCCTGCGGGCAGCATCCCTCTTGAGCTGGAGGCGGGTCAGGCCTTCGGCACCGGCCATCATGGCACCACCCAGGGCTGCCTGCTGGCTTTGCAAAAGATGCAACGGGCCGGATTTTCTCCCCGTCAGGCGCTGGATGTGGGCACGGGCTCGGGCGTTCTCGCCATGGCGGCGGTGCGGCTGTGGCACATTCCGGTGCTGGCCACGGATATCGATGCCACCGCGCTGAAGGTGGCGGCTGAAAACTTCCGTCTGAATCAGACAAGGCCCCTGGTGCGCACGGTCGTGGCCGATGGCGTGCGCCATGCGCTGGTGCGCCAGCAGCGCCTGCCCCAGCCCCCCTGGCGGGCCGGAGGGCGGCGTCGGCCAGGCCAAAGGAACTTCAAACGCGTACACACCGGCCCCGCTGCACAGGGGGCGGAGGCGGCCCTGCGGCGGTTCATGCCCCTGGGATACATACGTCTGGCCACTGGATTTGGCAGCGGACGGCGGCGCGTTGCTGTTAAAAAGCAAAGGGCGGCCTGTCGCGGCTATGATCTGGTCATGGCCAACATCCTTGCCGGGCCGCTGCGGGCCATGGCCCGCACTATAAACGCCTGTGTGGCGGATGGCGGATGGCTTGTGCTCTCCGGCCTTCTCATTGAGCAGGAGGCCATGGTGCTGATGCGCTATACTGCACTGGGTTTTGAACACGCCTTTCGCATCCGCAGTGATGGCTGGTCCACCCTGGTGCTGCGCAAGGGGCGCTGATGCTGGCGGCATCGGACAAGGGATAAAAAAATCCCCGGCCGGGAGGGGCCGGGGAAGTCTTGAAGCCAGGGAGGAAAGAAGAAGAGGGAGGGAAGAAACTTCTTTGCCTGGCCTGCTTCGTCAGAGGGAGGGGAAACCGATCTTAAACTTACTGACCCCAGACCTTCTGATGGATTTCGCCGCGGGTGATTCCGAGATCGGCAAGCTCGCGGTCGCTCATCTCCATCAGCTCCGCCTCGGCGCGCTGGCAGGCGATGCGGTGACGATACCGGGCAATGGCCTGCTTCACGCCCTGGCGGACGGTCTCGAGCAGAGAGGGCAACCTGTCTGCATGGGCATGCGCGAGAATGCTCATGGCTCCTAACTCCGCGTTCACACGAGGGAGTGCGATGGCCTGGTTGTCGCGGTGTTTCCGGCGGGGGAGGGCGCCCCGCCTTGCCAACCCGTGCAGCCCGACCAACTGTTCGCCCCCTATATGAGGGCGTTCTCATATAAGGACAAGCGCAAATGCGGAAATCCGGATATGCACTGAATGCATACCTAATGATGCGTTTATCTTATTGAAAAAGCTGTCAAATTTTGAACTGGTCGAAACCAGGCCACAAAATGTTCACATTTCAGGGCGCGATCTTTGGCCTTTCGCCGCATCGCCTTTCGGCCAGAAAAGCATACGGCGCTTTGCTCCGCGCTTTTGTCGGTGAGGGCCGAATGGGCCGGATGAAGGGAAAAATGCCGCTTTTCTCTTGATGCCCTGCCCTGGCCCGGGCATCACCACACAGGGAAGGCCTTGAACGCGCACTCTTTACAGGACAAGGGCATGAGCCTTTCGCTGTTCTTGCGTTTGCGGAAGTGGCCTCAAAAAAAGCACAAGGATCATGGCATGAGCTGCCGGATAAAACGCACGCGATTTCAGAGCTTTGTTGATGATGCCGAGCCGGAAAAGGCAAAAGAGCGGCTTGATGCCTTAAGGGCATGGATGCGGGCGGAAAAGGTGGATGCTTTCGTCTTGCCGCGATCCGATGCCTGGCAGAACGAATATCTGCGCGCCTGTGATGAACGGCTGAAGTGGCTGACGGGATTTACCGGTTCGGCCGGTTTGCTGGTGGTGCTGGCCAAAGGGGCGGCGCTGTTCGTGGACGGGCGCTATACCATTCAGGCGCGCCAGCAGGTGCGGGGCGATCTGTTCGAAATCCTGCAGGTGCCGCATGTGAAGCCGCAAGACTGGCTGGCAGAGCGGCTTGAAGCCTCAGCGCGGGTGGTTTTCGATCCGTGGCTGATGACGAAAGGCCAGGCGGGCCGCTGGCGCAAGGCACTCAAGAAGCGCGGTGCGGCTTTTGAACCTGTCTGGACCAATCCCGTGGATGCCTTGTGGGCAGACAGGCCGCCGGAGCCAGACACCCCGATCTTTCTGCAGCCTGAGTCTCTGGCCGGGCGCTCCGTGAGCGAAAAGCTTAAGGATGTGAAGCGCGCCCTTGCCGAGCGGCAGGCGACACATGCGCTGATCACGCTGACGGATTCGATCAGCTGGCTGTTCAACATCCGCGGCCGGGATATTCCGCACACGCCGGTGGTGCTGGCCTTCGCGCTGGTGCCGCTTCAGGGGCCGGCCCGCCTGTTCATCGCGCCGCAGAAAGTGCCGGATGATATGCAAAAGGCGCTTGCCGGGCATGTGGAGATCCTCGCTCCCGAGATGCTCAAGACGGCCATTGCCTCTCTGCCGGGAGAGGCACGGGTACTCATCGATCCGGCGCACGCGGCCGAGGCTTTGTATCTGTGGCTGGAAGAGGCGGGGGTTTCCGTCGTTGAGGGCGAGGATCCCTGCCTGATGCCCAAGGCTTGCAAGACGGAAGCCGAGCAGGAGGGTATGCGCGCGGCGCATATGCGGGATGGTGTGGCGCTGTGCCGTTTTCTGGCCTGGCTTGAGGAGGCGGCTGCGCGCGGGGAGGTGGACGAGATCGACGCGGTGGCGAAGCTTGAAGCATTTCGCATCGAAACAGCCGAGGCGCTGGGCAGCGCGCTTTTCGACATTTCCTTCGACACCATCTCCGGTGCCGGGCCCAATGGTGCCATCGTGCACTACCGTGTCACCTGTGACACGGTGCGGCCCTTAAAACCCGGCTCGCTTTATCTTGTCGATTCCGGCGGGCAGTACCGGGACGGCACCACGGATGTCACGCGCACGGTCTTCATCGGCCCGCCTGATCTGACGCCCCGGCCGGAGCAGAAATTTCATTTCACCCTGGTGCTGAAAGGCATGATTGCGCTCTCCCGCATTCGTTTTCCCGAAGGGACCACAGGCGCGCAGCTGGATGGACTTGCGCGGCAGCCCCTGTGGCAGCACGGGCTGGATTATGATCACGGCACCGGCCATGGCGTGGGCGCCTTCCTCTCCGTACACGAAGGGCCGCAGCGCATCTCCCGGGGCGGCGATGTGGCGTTGCGCCCCGGCATGATCACCTCCAACGAGCCGGGCTATTACCGCGAGGGGCATTACGGTATCCGCATCGAAAACCTCATACTGTGCAGAAAGGCCGAGCGGCGGGAGGGCGAGGAGCGGGCCATGCTCTCCTTTGAAACGCTGACACTGGCGCCGATCGACAGGCGCCTGATCGAGCCGTCCCTGCTGAGTGCCGAGGAACGCGCCTGGCTTGATGCCTATCATGCGCATGTGGCGCGCGTAATCCTGCCGCTGCTTGAAGAGCTGGGCGATACATCAGCGCAGGAATGGCTGAAGAAGGCCTGCGCGCCGCTTTGAGATAAAACGCTTATGCCTCCGGCGGGCGGGCGCCGCTGATCTTGCGTTTCAGCCAGCGCAACACAAAGATACGCGCGGCCGAGGACAAGGAGCGGCGGCCGCGGCTTTCATCGATGTCGCTCAAAAGCTGCGATATGGTCTGCCCCCGCTCGCGGGCAATGGCCTGCAGCTCCTGCCAGAATTCATCCTCCAGGGAGATGCTTGTGGCGTGTCCGGAAATGATCACGGATCGCTTCTTTGGCCGCGGATCGGTCATGGCTGCCCATCATTTGCGGCAGATGGCTTCCTTATCTTTTCCTAGCGCAGGAAACTCATCTTGTGCAGCCTTGATCGCATACGGCACGTTGTGATCCCGCCCGCATCAAGAGACGGCCCATAATCACTCGGAAGGGCCGATCATCTTTTCGGGGCGGACGATGCGGTCGAATTCTTCCGCGGTGACGTAACCCAAGCGCACGGCTTCCTCCTTCAGCGTGGTGCCGTTGGCATAGGCCGCCTTGGCGATTTCCGCAGCCTTGTCATAGCCGATGACCGGAGCAAGAGCGGTAACCAGCATCAGGGAGCGCTCCATAAGTTCGGCGATGCGCGCGCGATTGGGCTCAATGCCGGCAAGGCAGCGGTCGGTGAAGCTTACGGCAGCATCGGCCAGCAGGCGGGTGGACTGCCAGATGTTGTAATAGATCACCGGCTTGAAGACATTGAGCTCGAAATGTCCCTGGCTGCCGGCCATGGAGACGGTGACGTGATTGCCCATGACCTGGGCGCAGACCATGGTTAAGGCCTCGGCCTGGGTGGGGTTGACCTTGCCGGGCATGATGGAAGAACCGGGCTCGTTTGCGGGCAGGATCAGCTCGGCCAGGCCGCAGCGCGGGCCGGAGCCCAAAAAGCGGATGTCGTTGGCGATCTTGAACAGGGAGGCGGCGGTGACGTTCAGGGCGCCTGAGAGCTCGACCATGGCGTCATGGGCGGCCAGGGCCTCGAACTTGTTGGGCGCGGTGCGAAAGGGCTGGCCGGTGATCTCGGCGATGAAGCGGGCAACGAGCACATCGAAGCCCTTCTTGGTGTTCAGCCCGGTGCCGACGGCGGTGCCGCCCTGAGCCAGGGCATAGAGCCTGGGCAAGGTATCGCGCAGGCGCTGAATGGCCAGACGCACCTGCTGGGCGTAGCCGGAGAATTCCTGCCCGAGGGTCAGGGGCGTGGCATCCATGGTATGGGTGCGGCCGATCTTGATGATGTCCGCCCAGGCGGCGACCTTTTCCTCCAGAACACGCAGCATGTGCTCCAGCGCGGGCAGCAGCCGGCCGGTGAGCTCCTCCACCGCGGCGATGTGCATGGCGGTGGGAAAAGTGTCGTTGGAGGACTGGGAGCGGTTGACGTGATCGTTGGGGTGGACGGGATCCTTCGATCCGATCTTGCCGCCAAGGATTTCAATGGCGCGGTTGGCGATCACCTCGTTGGCGTTCATATTGGTCTGGGTGCCGGAGCCGGTCTGCCAGACCTTCAGCGGAAAGTGATCGTCAAACTTGCCTTCCATCACTTCGGTTGCGGCCTGCACGATGGCGCGGCCGATGCGCTCATCGAGAACACCGAGGCGCATGTTGGCCTCGGCGGCGGCGCGCTTGATGATGCCGAGGGCGCGGATGAGCGGGCGCGGCATGGTCTCGGTGCCAATGGGAAAGTTCTGAAGCGAACGCTGGGTCTGTGCGCCCCAATAGCGATCGGCGGGGACCTTGAGCTCACCAAACGTGTCCTTCTCGATGCGGTAATTCTCGCTCATGATCGCAAACCCCGTTGTTTTCTTCTGTCCGCGCCCGTAGCTGCCGGCGGTGCTGATCGGATTCTTTGTCTTGAGAGGGGTAGGACAGGCGGATGCGCCGGACAAGGCGGGAAATGGTTCAAGACTGGAGATGGCTTTCTCATCAGCCGCCGCCGCGGAAGGTGAGACGGCGGAAGCGATCAAGGAAGTCCCGGCGGTCTTCTGGTGCAAGGGCGGAAAGGTCCAGGCGCAGGGCGAGGCGGGGGAGTGTGAGCGCGCCGGTGCGCCGCGGCGGCAAAGGCGTGATGTGCAGGCGAGCGGCCCCGATGCGCCAGGTGCAGGCAGTGATTGTTTCCGTCTCAGCGGAAAAGCCGGACAGGGCCTTCAGCTGACGGCGCAGCTCCTTCAGGCTGAGGCTCATTTCCATCTCCACGATCATGTCGGAGTGTTCATGATGGATTGAGGAAAGCAGCCTTCGTTTCAACGGCCTGATGTGGCATCCCTTCTTCATCAGCCACCGGCCACGGGCGGCCAGACAGCAAGGGCGGCATCCGGCGAGAGCCTTGTGCTGGCGCGCTCTTCCGGCGCGACATAGCGGCCGTCGATCAGGGTCATGTGCACCTCTTGCTCCGGGATGCCGAGGCGGGTGAGCACATCGGCCACGGTGGCGCCTTCGGGCACGTCGATCTCGGCCGAGGTGGCCGTGGCGTTGGCGGGCAGGTATTTCTGCAGTGTTGCGAAAAGCTTTATCGTGATGCGCATGGGGGCCAGCTATTCAGGGATTGACCATTTTCCAGGCGGAAGACGGCATCGCGCAAGGTCCAGAGACAATCATACATGCCTTTTATCAGGCAGGACATGGTTTTCTCATCTTTCGGCACGCGATGGTCTTTCACGCCGCATTTTCTGTGCAGGGCCCTTTGCCAGGCCCGGTGCGCGGCCTGCACGCGGGATGCGGCCTTTTCTCCCAGATCGTCACTTAAGTGCTGCCACCAGACCTCGACTTCCGATGTGTAATGGCTAAGTTGCTCCCGTAATTCCGCGATGCACTTTTTCCTGGACGGATAATCGGCGCAAACGTTTTGCCCGGCCCGGGCAAAAGGCGTGGCGGTCAAGAGGATGAAAAGGGCGAAAATTCCCAACCGATATGTCGCTTGCCTTCTCATCGCACCTGATCCGCATTGTGGGGCCCAATCGCACCGGTGGCGAGAAGGGCTTCAGGACAGGCCGCGGGCGAGATCGACATAGGCCTCGGCCACGCGATGGGGCGTTTTGAGCAGGCGTTCCTTCCAGGGGCCCAAGGCCATGCGCCCCTGAATGAGGCCGCGCAGCACGCCGACCATGTTGACATGCCCCGCCGTCTGGGCGCCGATGATGCGGTCCTCGTGAAACTCCAGGCGGATATAGCGCCAGTGATCGGGATCGTGCAGAACGGCGCGTTCGCCGATTTCCAGGCCGTCATGGCGGCCGAAGCTGGTGGTGATCAGGCCCATGGTGTCCAGCACGTTCATGGGCAGGGCGCAATGATATTCCGCCGGGATGCCGGCCATGTTCTTTGCGGCGATGACCGCCTGTTCCACGGCAACGGGCTGAATGGCAAGCGTGTTGAGATCGCCGGTGGAGAAATCGCAGCCCTCGGCACAGTCGCCGGCGGCCCAGACATCGGGCAGGGAGGTTTCCATGCGGGCGTTGACGATGACGCCGGTGCGCTTCTCGATGCCGGTGCCGTCCATGCACTCGATGTTGGGGGTGACACCGGCGGCAACGACCAGCAGATCGGCGTGCAGGGTCTCGCCGTTGGAGGTGAAGACCTCAAGGCCCTTGTCCGTTTCACCGACGCGTTCGATGCGGGTGGAGGTCAGGACGCGCACGCCATGATTCTCGCACCAGGCCTTGAGCATGTTGCCGGCGGTCTCGTCCAGCATGCGGGGGACCATGCGGTCCTCGATCTCCACCACCGTGAGGTTGACACCGCGGCGCACCAGCGCCTCGAGGATGATGGAGCCGATGAAGCCCGCGCCCATGAGCACGACGTCGGATCCTTTCTGCGCAAAGGTCTCGATGGCGCGGGCATCGTCCAGCGTCCAGCAATGGCGCACGCGCGCGCCTGAGAGGCCTTCCACCGGCGGATTGACGGCACGCGCGCCGGTGGCCAGCAGCAGGCGATCGTAGGGCAGGGTGGTGCCGTTTTCGAGCGTGACGCTCTTGGCCGCAGCATCCACCGACTTGACACGGCCGCGGATGAGCTCAATGCCCTGTTCGCCATACCAGTCCAGCGGGCGGTGCAGCCAGGTGCCCTGTTCGTCGATCTTGCCCTCGAGGTAATAGGGAATGGCCATGCGGGAATAGGGCGCCTCGCCCTCGCCGTCGATGAGGGTGACGCGGCTTTGCGGATCCAGCTTTCTCAAGGTTTCCGCTGCCCGCACGCCCGCGGGCCCGGCACCGATGATGAGATGATGCATGGCCTTCTCCCTTGCACTGGCAAAACCGTGAATAATATGCTGCGCGCCCTTATGACCCCTCTTCCCGGCAGGGAGAGTGACAGGGAGGGGGCGGGCAACAGCATCAGGCGTCCATGGCCCGACCCCCTCCCGGCGCTTTGCGCCGACCTCCCCCTACCAGGGGGAGGATTTCTGGTTGGCCATTCTTGTCATTTGGCCAGCCGTCATGCCAGGCCGAGGCGCGCCAGCGTATCCTGGGTGGGCACGCCTTCCGGCGTCCAGCCGCGCAGCTGATAGTATTCGGGCAGCATCTCCTCCAGCCGGTTGACCATGCCCTTGGCCGGGCCGGTCTTGGCCGCCTCCTTGAGGATGCGCTGGGGCAGGGTGTCCTGATCGGGCGTGATGCCGGCATCGAGGTTGAACTTGCGCTCGAGGTTCCAGATGCGCTCGCCCACCTCGAGGAGCTTCTCCACCGTCCATTCGCCCTCGCAGGCGGCATCGACCTGCGGCGCGATGTCCTCCAGAGTCCAGGCGAAGGTGGTGAAGATGCACAGGCCCGTGGAATCCACCGCGGCGGTGGCGTCCTGGAAGGCCTTGACCAGCGCCGCCTTGCCCTCGGTGACCAGCGGATCGGTCTTCTCGGGAATGCCGAGAACCTCCGAGGCCACGGTGTAGGAACGCAGATGGCAGGCGCCGCGGTTGGATGTGGCGTAGGTTAAGCCCATGCCCTGAATGCCGCGCGGATCGTAGGCCGGGAACTCCTGGCCCTTCACGGTCATGGACAGCTCGGGCTTGCCGAACTTCTCGCACAGGCGCTTGGACCCCAGGCCGAGGAGCTTGCCGAACTCGGTGCCGTCACAGAGGGCATCGATGGCGGCAACCAGCGCCTCGGCGGAGCCGAACTTGAGCTCAATGCCGCCGGTGTCCTCCTTGGTCATGGCGCCGGTTTCATACAGCTCCATGGCGGCGGCGATGGTGGCGCCGGTGGTGATGGGATCCAGCGCGTGCTCGTTGCAGCGGTAGTTGCAGTAGGTGAGCGCCTCGAGATCGTTCACGCCGGTATCGGCGCCCAGGGCCCAGGCGTTTTCGTATTCGACACCGCCGGAGGGGTGATGATACTCCGGCTTGTCCTTCACCGAGAAATGGGTGGGATCGATGTTGGACAAACGCCCGCAGGCGATGGTGCAGCCGAAGCAGCCGGTGTTGCGCACGAGATTCGGCTTGCCGTCGGAGCGGCGCGGGCGGTGCATGGCCTCGCCGGAAATGTCGTCAGCGCCCTCGAACTGCACGTCGCGGGCATTGCGCGTGGGCAGGGCGCCGATCTCGTTGATGACGTTCATCAGCACCTGTGTGCCGTAGGTGGGCAGGGCCTGACCGGTCACGGCATTGTCGGCGAGCACCTTCTTGGCGGCGGCCACGGCGGCCTCGAAGGCTTCGGGATCCGCCACCGTCACGCCTTTGGTGCCGCGCACGGCCACGGCCTTGAGGTTCTTGGAGCCCATGACGGTGCCGACGCCGGAGCGGCCGGCGGCGCGGTGCTTGTTGTTGACAACGGCGGAGAAGAGCACGCCGATCTCACCGGGCACGCCGATGCCGGCCACCTGAAACAGCGGCTCCTGATGCTTCTCCTTGATCCAGTCCTCGGCATACCAGATGGACTTGCCCCAGATCTCGGAGGCGTCATGCAGCTCGGCCACATCATCCTCGATGACGAGGTAGACGGGTTTTTCCGCCTTGCCCTCGAAGATGATCATGTCCCAGCCGGCGTTCTTCAGCTCCGGGCCGAAGTAGCCGCCGGAGTTGGAGCAGGCCACGCAGCCGGTGAGCGGGCTTTTCGTGATGACGGAATAACGGGCCGAGGTGGAGGCGCCGGTGCCCGTCAGCGGGCCGGTGGCAAAGATGAGCTTGTTGTCCGGGGAGAGGGGATCGACCTTCGGGTCGATTTCCTCGGCCAGATACTTGGTGGCCAGACCGCGCTGGCCCAGATACTGCATGGCCCACTCCATGTTGAGGGGCTCTTCGCTACAGGTTCCTTCGGTGAGGTTCACGCGCAGAATGCGCCTGGCCCAAGCCATTGTCTCACTCCTCCCTCAGCCTTACCTCGCTGTCCCGGCGCGGTGATGCCTTAACAGGTGCGGTCATCAGCCCGGGCGCTTCATGTTCCATTCGGATCCGATCGATATGTGCCCGACAGGTTCCATGTGGGCGGGATCTTTAGTTCACGCCGCGAAAATGCGTACTGCCGCTTCCGGGCAGGGCAGGGGCGGCGTGATGCCGGCCTTATGCGCTGGCCTGCGGCGCGGTGTCGGTTTTCGCCGCCCATTCCCGCATCTTCTCGTAGCCCTGCACCGCGATGTCGGTATAGACGATGGCGTCGGTGGGGCAGGCCGCGGCACAGGCGGGATCGCCGCCACAGAGGTCGCACTTGATGACCTTGCCGCTTGCGGGATCGTAGTTGATGGTGCCGAAGGGGCAGGCGATGGTGCAGACCTTGCAGCCAACGCAGATGGCCTCGTTGACCACCTTCACGCCGTTCTCGTTGGTGATGGCCTCCACCGGGCAGACCTGCTGACACCAGGCCTGATCGCACTGGGTGCAGGTGTAGGGCACGAACTTGCCGCGCTCCTCCTGAAAATCGAAGACGACGATGCGTGAGCGCGCCGGATTGTAGGCTCCCGTGTGGCGGCTGGAGCAGGCCAGCTCGCATTGCCGGCAGCCGGTACACTTGTCGGGATCGATGACAAGCGCCATTTCCATGGTATCTTCCCTCCCCGGACGATGAATTGCTGTCCGATCATGAACTGTGGTCGGAAATCTCTCAAGGACATGTCGCGATCACCCGCAAGGGTGGTTCGACACGCAGACCATTTCACACCCCAGGAAAGGGTTCGTCAATGGCCGATAAACAAGAAAACACTCAAAAGGATGTGCGTTCCGACATGACCGGGGCCCAATCAGGCGAGACGGGGCAGGCGAAAGCGCGCCTTTCCGTGGCAGCGCCTCGGGGACGCATTTTCGATTCGATTACGGAGACCATCGGAGGCACGCCGCTCGTTCGCCTCAATGTGCTGCCGGCGGAAGCCGGGTCGAAGGCGGAGGTGCTGGCCAAGCTCGAATTTTTCAATCCGCTCTCTTCGGTGAAGGACCGCATCGGCATGAACATGGTGCGGGCGCTGAAAGAGCAGGGGCGGATCGGCGCCGATACGGTGCTGGTGGAGCCGACATCGGGCAATACCGGCATCGGGCTTGCCTTCGTCTGTGCGGCCGAGGGCATTCCGCTGATTCTGGTGATGCCGGAGAGCATGTCGGTTGAGCGGCGCAAGATGTTCAAGCTCCTGGGGGCGCAGCTTGTGCTGACACCGGCGGAGAAGGGCATGAAGGGCGCGGTGGAAGAGGCCCGGCGCATTGTTGAGAACACGCCGGGGGCGATAATGCCGCAACAGTTCGAGAATCCCGCCAATCCCGAAATTCACCGGCTGACGACGGCGGAGGAGATCTGGGCCGATACGCAGGGGGCGGTGGATGCGGTGGTTGCCGGCGTGGGCACGGGCGGCACCATCACCGGTGTGGGCCAGGTCTTGAAGGCGCGCAAAAGTGATGTGCGCATGATTGCGGTGGAACCGGCGGAAAGCCCGGTGCTTTCCGGCGGCGCGCCGGGGCCGCACAAGATCCAGGGCATTGGTGCCGGCTTTGTGCCGGATGTGCTCGATACCGGCATCATCGATGAGGTAATCCGCATCGATTCCGACACGGCGATGGAAACGGCGCGGGCGCTGGCGCGGAAGGAGGGGATTGCCGCCGGTATTTCCTCCGGTGCGGCGGTGGCAGCGGCGCTGCAGGTGGCGGCGCGGGATGAGATGGCGGGAAAGCGCATCGTCGTCATCGTGCCGGATACGGCAGAGCGCTATCTTTCCACCGCCCTGTTCGAGGGGCTTTAAGCGAGGGACATCCTGGCTCATGGCAACCTTTTCCCGGGAAGAGCTTGAACGCTACCGCCGCCATATCGTGCTGCCGGAGGTGGGGGGCGCAGGGCAGGCGAAACTGAAGGCGGCCTCGGTTCTCGTTGTTGGTGCCGGCGGGCTTGGCAGCCCGGTGATCATGTATCTGGCGGCGGCGGGTGTGGGGCGCATCGGCATTGTCGATGACGATGCGGTGGATCTGAGCAATCTTCAGAGGCAAATCATTCATGCCACTTCCGATGTCGGGCGCGCCAAGGCGGAAAGCGCGGCCGCCTTCGTTGAAAGGCTCAACCCGCATGTGACGGTGGAGGCGCTGCCCTTTCGCCTGCGGGCGGAGAACGCCCTTGAGGTGATTTCGCGTTATGATGTGGTTGTGGACGGCTCGGACAATTTCGCCACGCGCTATCTGGTTTCCGATGCCTGTTATTTCGCGAAAAAGCCGCTCATTTGGGGCGCGATCGGGCAGTTCACCGGGCAGCTTTCCGTATTCAAGCCCTATGAAAGGGATGCGGACGGGCAGCCTCTTGCCGGCTATCGTGACCTGTTGCCGGAAGCGCCGCCGCCGGGGAGCGTGCCGTCCTGCGCGGAAGCGGGGGTGATCGGCGCGTTGCCGGGCGTGATCGGCGCGCTGCAGGCCATGGAGGCAATCAAGGAAATCGTGGGCTTTGGCACCTCGCTCGCCGGCTGGCTTTTGCTCTATGACGCCCTGGACACCTCCTTCACAAAGGTGCGGCTGAAATGGCGCCCCGACAATCCGCTCACCGGCCGAAACCCCACCATCACGGATCTTTCAGTGCATGCCGGGCGGGAAGATGAAACACTATGTGCGGCGCAGAAGGAGGCGGAAAAAGGGCGGTGAGGCGGACTTGGAATATGCCCAAAAATGGATTGTTCATGTGACCACTTGTCATATGGTAATTCAACCATAGTGAAATTATAGCGGGTATTTATTATCATATGCATGGTGCGGGGGAGACGATCCGCAAGGTTCGGATGCACATGCACAGTCAAATGGCACATGCCATCGGACGATGAGGGGGCGTTGCCCAGTAATGACCTGAAAGATTGCTGCCAGCTGTAAAAGCGTGTGATGCATGATGCATCCAGCTGGCGCGATCAGGTTCCGCCCGGTGAGGGAACGGAGTGGCCATCTGCGTATGGCAGTGATACCGGGCTTCATATCGCCAGCGTAGTGGCATTTTTCCTGCGGATCGATCTATGCAATTCCGAGAATCGCCGCGTGGATGTGGATGCGGCGAGGCGGCACGGGGCGATCCCACCGGGGGCGGATGCGTCCCGTGCCGTTACTTTTTCTCAAGCGTCTTCACCGGCAGTAGGCAGAAAGCACGCAGGCTTCATCCTCTTAATAAGAATGGTCATTGCAGGACGGGGAGGAAGCCCCGTCCTGCAACAGGCAGGCTTTAAGGATGGGGAGAACGGAAACGCTTTGCTGAGAGCCTCCACCCACCGCCCCGCGCCCCCGCTTGGGCCACCCGATATTATGCACCAAACAGGGTGCTTGGGCGGGAACGCGGGGCTGTTTTGTGAATTACCGGTTGGGCTCTGAGAAGGGCCGGATCCATCAGGTCTGGATCCGGCCCTGTGGCGCATGTCGTGGGGAGAGTGTGCGGCATGCGCAAAAATCGTTTTCAGGCCACGATATGACGGCCATTGCCGCGCGGGGTGCCATCGGCATCGGGCTGATGCCCCTTCAGCCAGGTTTCGGCCGCCTCAAGGTCGAGCGGACGAGAGATGAGATAGCCCTGACCGATGTCGCAGCCGGAAATGCGCAGGAAGCTCTTCTGTCGCTGCGTCTCGATCCCTTCCGCCACCACTTCCATGCCGAGGTTGTGAGCGAGGTTGATGATGGCCTGGGTGATGATGGTGTTGTCGGGATCGGAGCCGATATCGTCCACGAAGGTCTTGTCGATCTTCAGCTTGTGGATGGGGAAGCGCTTCAAATGCGAGAAGGTGGCATTACCGGTGCCGAAATCATCGAGCGCGATGACAAAACCGAGCTCGGCCAGGCGCTTGAGCGTGCGGCCGATCAGCTCCTCATCACGGCCGATGAGGGCCGTCTCGGTGATCTCGAACTCCAGTTCGTGCGGCTGAACATCAAAGGCGGCAAGAGCCTGTTCCAGACGCTCGAAGAAGTTCTGGCACTTAAGCTGCACCGGCGAGATGTTCACGGCCAGGCGGCCCGGATGCAGCCCCTTGCGCTTCATCTCGGTGAACCAGGCCAGCGCCTTTTTCATCACCAGGCAGCCAATGTCGAGGATGAGGCCCGCATCCTCGGCGATGGGGATGAATTCCGCCGGCGAGATGTTCTGCCCCTCATGCTTCCAGCGGGCGAGCACCTCAAAGCCCACGTGGGCGCCGTTCTGGAACGAAACGAGCGGCTGGAGATTGATGTCGATGGCGTTGCAGGCGATGGCCTCGCGCAGATTGGCGGTCAGGCGCCGGCGGCGCTCGAAATGTTCCTGCAGGGCATGGTCGAAATAGCGCCAGGCATTGCGCCCCGCCGCCTTGGCATGAAACAGGGCGGTATCAGCGCGGCGAATGACCTCGTCGGTCTTGGCATCATCGCCTTCCACAATGGTGACGCCCATGGACACGCCCGGGTTGAGGGTCTTGCCCTCTATGGTGAGCCGTTCGGTGAGGGCATCATGGATCTTGCGCACCACGGCATCGCAATGGCGCGTATCACGCATGGGCAGGAAAATGGCGAACTCATCTCCGCCGAGGCGGGCGAGCAGGTCGGTTGCGCGCGTGACCCTTTTCAAGCGTTCGGCAATCTCCTGCAGAAGCTTGTCTCCCGCCTGATGGCCGAGCGTGTCATTGATGGATTTGAAGTGATCGAGATCGAAGAGGATGAAACAGCCGCAGCATTCATCATCATGACGCCGCCGGCCGAGCCAGCCCTCGAAGCGCTTCATAAAGCTGGTGCGGTTGAGAAGGCCGGTGAGGGCATCGGTCTCGGCCTGTTCGCGGATGCGCTGCTCGGCGCGCTTCAGCTCGGAAATGTCGGTGCTGATGAGAACGGTGTATCCGTTTTTCGACTTGCGTTCGCGCACCTGCACCCAGCGGCCGGAAGCGAGCTGCTGGACAAGATCGGTGCGCGTGCCCTTGCGATGCCGTTCCAGGCGCTGCAGCATCCATTCGCGGGAGCGCGCCAGGGAAGGATCGACATCGCGATATTGTCCGTGTTCGATGGCATAGCGCAGGATGTTCTCGTATTTCTCGCCGATGTTGATGGCGGGAGCGGCGCGGTCGTAATAGATCTTGTACTGCCGGTTGTAGAAGATGAGGCGGTCATCCGGATCATAGGCGGCGATGGCGTTGGGCAGCACATCGAGCAGCTGGGTGAGCATCTGCGTGGCCAGGGTGCGCTCGCGCCGCTCCATGGCCAGGCGATCCTCCATATGGCGGATGCGGGTTTCGTTGCGGAAAACGCCCACGAGGTAGCGCACGCCGTCAATGTCGGTGACGGAGCCTGAGGCATGCAGCCACTTGCCGCTGCCATTGCCGGCGGTTGCGGCAAGCTCGAGATCCATGTCCCATGATTCCCCGCGGGTGAGGCTGCGGGCGATGCAGCGACGCATGTCGCCGCGCGTGCGCGAATCGAAGGCGGCGAGGATGTTGTCTATGGTGATGTGCCCGTCAGGGAGGTCTATGCCGAGAATGTCGTGCGGATTGCCTCGCCAGAGGAGAATGTCATGCCCGTTGCGGCTGATCCAGGCGAAGGATTCGGTCAGCCGCATCAGTTCATCGCCGAGAATTTTCAGCTTGTCGTGAGGGATCTCTTTCTCGACGGCAAGCGTGCGGCTGGCGTGAACATCGCCGCCGATGTCCTGGCTTACCGCGATCTGTCCCTTGGTCTTCGTCATGCCCCAGAAGCCCCTCCCATCAGCTTGGGGCCCCCGCAAGGCGCAAGATTAGCGGTCAATTCTTAACAAGTGATGAGGACTCAAGAACGGGCGCCGGTCTGCCGGGGCGGGTCTTCTCTGTTCCTTTCCCGGGGAAGAGGCGCTTGCGCGCAATGGTAAGAATCAGTTAAGGAATACACCCAATAGTAGTTAGCCGAATCGAAATTCGCCTATAGCGGGTGTGCCCTGCTCGCCGGAGGGGAGAGCGGCGAGAAGGCCTTTGCCGAGCGAGGAGGGATCAGGAATGCGCAAGCGCGGACTGTTCAAGAACGGCCAGGACGAGAAGACGACGAAGAAGACCATCGGGAAAGGACACGAAAACGAGCCTGCGAAGACACAAGGGACGGAGGGCATGGCCGGGCGCGGCCTGCTGGCGGAGGGCATGGCGCTGGAGCCGCGGGTGCTCTATGACGGCGCCGCCGTCTCCACGGCCGCCGAGATGATGCAGCATATGGAGCATCAGGCGGCGAAGGATGCCGCTCAGGATCATGCGGCGGATGCATCTGCCCATGAAGGGGATGCACAGGCGGGCGATGCCGCGGCCGGGGATGCCGATGCGCTGTTTGCGGCGCTTTCGGCAACCGAAAATGCAGCGGCCAGAAAGAGGGAAATCGCCTTCATTGATACGTCGCTGACGGACTGGGAGCGTCTGGCCAGCCGTTTTGCAAAGCGGGCCGAGGTTGTGCTGATCGATCCGGAGGTGGATGGCGTGCGCCTCATGGCGGAGTCGCTGGCGGAGCGGCACGATGTGCGCGCCATTCACATCGTCTCCCATGGCCGGCCGGGTACGCTCGATCTCGGTTCCGCCAAGCTGACTGCTGCCTCCATGGCCCGGCGCTATGCCGATGAGATGCAGGTGATCTCCCGGGCGCTGAGCGAGGAAGCCGACATTCTCATCTATGGCTGCGATTTCGCCCGCTGGGCGCGCGGGCGCGCGGCGGTTGAAGCGCTGGCGGAGGCCACGGGGGTGGATGTTGCGGCGTCCACCGATGTCACCGGCGCAGCCGCGTTCGGTGGTGACTGGGAGCTGGAGGCGCAGGTCGGCGTGGTGGAAACGGCAGCTGTTGCGGCGCCGGGGTATCGCGCCGTACTGGCGGATGCGGACGGTGACGGCGTGGATGATGTCACCGATCTGGATGACGACAACGATGGCATTCTCGATACGGTCGAGAATGGCGAGGTCACTTACGATACCGGCTCCGACGATCTGGACGGCGATGGCCTGCCCAACCGGCTGGATGTGGATTCCGACGGTGATGGCATCGCCGATTTCATCGAGGCGGGGCTGGATCCGTCTCTGGATGCTGATGGTGACGGGCGCATTGACGGCGCGGTGGATGCCAATGGTGTACCCGTGGCGGCCAATGGCGGTGTGACGCCGGTGAATTCCGATTTTGACACGCGTCCGGATTATGTGGATCTCGACAGCGATCAGGATCAGATCCCCGATGCGGTGGAAGCCCAGCCCACGGCCAGCTTCACACCGCCGGCGAACAATGCCCTATACACGCCGCAGGATACCGATAACGACGACACGCCGGACTATCTGGATGCGGATTCTGATAACGACGGCTATCTGGACTATCAGGAATCCGGCCTGCAAACGAATTTCGACTACATCAACGGCACCAACTTTAGCGATGCCGACAAGGATGGCGTGCAGGACGGCAACGGCGCCAGCTATGCCAACCCTGCCGGCGTGATGTGGAATCCCAGCACCGGGTCCACGCCGCTGACCCGGCTGAACGATGAGGTGCTGGGCAATGATGAGGTGGCCTATCGCGAAGCGGGGCAGGGGGCCACCGGCGGCAATGCCGCAGCAGCCGCTCCGGATGCTGATCCGGACGGGGACGGCCTGACCAACGCCAATGATCCGGATGATGACAACGACGGCATTTCTGATGCCGATGAAAATGCCGGGCTGAGCGGCGGCACCGGCACCACGGTGAGTATCGGCAGTGGGCAGTGGGCCAGCCACATCGCTTCCGCCCAGGGCAGCGTGCAGTATCCGGGCAACAGTGGGCAATATGGCCAGAGCGGCAGTTATGCCAACGAGCTGCTGTTCAACGAGCCGGGGCAGAGTTCGCCCACCTACGTGGATCTGCAGCCCTTCACGGTGCAGCAGGGGGAGGGCGTTTCCGCCACGTTCCGTCCGTTCCGCGCCTGGGAATACAGCCAGTATGGCGGCGTGCCGCGGGCGCAGTTCCAGCTCATTAATTCTGACGGCAATGTTGTGGCGTCCGTGAACTGGCAGGGGGCGCTCAATGACAATGTGGGCCCCGCCAATGCGGAGAGCGTGACGCTGACCGCATCCAATCTGGAGGCCGGCAGCTATTTCATCCGCATTCGCGATCAAGAGTCGGATCAGGGCTGGAGTGCCTGGGGCGATGACTGGGGCCTTGCCGGTATGAGCTACACCTATGGCCCGCCGGCGGATGTGGACACCGATGGCGATGGCACGCCCGACCGGGTGGACATCGATTCCGACAATGACGGCATCGCCGACTCGGTGGAGCGCGGTTCCGGCGCCACGGCGGTGGACACCGACGGCGACGGTGTCGCGGATTACAAGGATCTGGATTCCGACGGCGACGGCATTCCCGACGCGGTGGAGGCGCAGGCGACCGCCGGCTACACCACGCCGGACGGCTCCGCCACCTACACGCCGGTGGACACGGACGCCGATGGCACGCCGGATTATCTCGACACGGATTCCGACAACGACGGGCAGGCGGACTCCACCGAATCCGGCCTTGCGCTCTCCGGTAACGACGCCGACGGCGACGGCATCGACGATGCCGTGGGTGCCTCCTACGCCGACCCGGACGGCAATGTGCGCGTGCCGCTGAACAACGATGCCTTCCGCACTTCCGCCAGCAGTGGCGGAGGCACCGGCAGCGGCGGATCGTCCAACAGTGCGCCCGTGGCGGTGGACGACGGTCCGTTCGCGGTGGACTACAACGGGCAACTCACCGGCAACGTGCTGGCCAACGATTCCGATGCGGATGGCGACACCCTGACGGTCACCGGGCTGCGCATCGGATCCTCCACCACCACCCTGGCGGTGGGGCAGACGCACAACGTGCCCAGCGCCTCCGATCCCTCGGTGCATGCCGGCACCATCGTGATCAACGCCGATGGCACGTTCACCTTCACGCCGGCGACCGGCTACACCGGGGACGTGGCGCCCATCCACTACGACATTTCCGACGGCAACGGCGGCACCGCCAGCGCCACCCTTGCGCTCGGCCCGGTGCAGCTGGCCGATACCGATGGCGACGGCGTGCCCGATATCGATGATCTGGACGACGACAACGACGGCATCCGTGACGAAGATGAAGGCTGCGACACGAACCTGCTGCCGTCGAACGTGGATGGTTCCTTCGAGGCCCTGGCCGATGTGGCCGGCACCGACGCCTACAACAGCAACGTGACGGGCGGCGGCTGGACCAACCTCTCAGGAAGCGCCGACACGTGGGTGACGCCCACGCCAACGACGAGCAGTGGCGTGTGGGGTGGCCTTGCCGACGGCATGCCGCCGTCTCCCGACGGTGGCGTGTTCGCCGCCGCCGGGCGCTGGGGGCCCGAAAGCTTCGGTACGACGATTACCGGCCTGACGCCGGGCGAACAGTACAGGGTGACCTTCTACCAGGCCAATGCCGGCACGGAAGGCGCCACGCCCGTGGGCGACCAAGCGCACTGGGATGTGACGTTCGGCAACCAGACCCTGTCCAGCCCCGACATTCCCTACCTTGGGCAGGGCAACCAGACCTGGCACAGGGTGAGCCTGGTCTTCACCGCCACCAGCGACACCCAGCAGCTCATCTTTGCCCACGGCACGACTGGCAACAGCTATTCCTACATGGCCGTTGACGGCATCCGCATCGAGCCGGTGACCCAGTCGCAGCCCTGCAGGGATTCCGATGGCGATGGCATTCCCGATCATCGCGATCTCGACTCGGACAATGACGGCATCTCCGACCTCGTGGAGAGCGGGCAGGATGCTTCCGCCGTGGATGCCGATGGCGACGGCGTTCACGACGGCAACGTGGATCCCGTTTCCGGCGTGCCTCTCACGAATGACGGCCCCGCCCGCGCCATGCCGCAGGATGCGGATGGCGACGGCCTGCTCGACATGAACGATCTCGACTCCGATAACGACGGGATTCCCGACGCGGTGGAGGCGCAGCCGACCACGGGATACACGGCGCCGGACGGCTCCACGTTCCACCAGCCGGTGGATACCGATGGCGATGGGACGCCGGACTACCTGGATACGGACAGCGATGGCGACGGCATGCCCGATTCCGCCGAATCCGGCCTCAATCCGGGAGCGGATGCGGATGGTGACGGCATCGGCGACAACATCAATGCCAGCTACGCCGACCCGGATGGCGACGTGAACAATCCGGCGAGCGCCCTGGCCAACGAGTTCGGTGACACCTCGGAGGTGGGATATCGTGAGATTCCGGACACCGACGGCGACGGCCTGAACGACCTGCTGGACGAGGATGACGACAACGATGGCATTCTCGATGCCGCCGAAAGCGGCGTCACCAGCGAGAGTGGCCAGGTGGACCTGCAGAACCAAGTGCTCTCGTCCAGTGGCAACGTGCAGGTGCTTTCCAACAGCTACACGCCCAATGGCATCACCTTCAACACGGATGCATCAATCGGCACCACCGCCGATGGCGTGGTGGAAATCGGCCATTTCAGCGTGGACAACGACAACGGCTCGCTGGAAATCTCCCTCACGGTGCGCCGCGAGTGGAACGCGACCTCCTATCCCGGCACTACGCGCGGCAGGTTCGAAATTCTCGATGCCAGCGGCAATGTGGTTGCTTCCACCACGTGGGAGGACAGCACGTCCACGGGCAACCGTTCCGACAACGATCAGACCGTAACGCTTTCGGCCACGGGCCTGAGCGCCGGGAATTACACTCTGCGCATTTCCGATGACGGCTCTTCCGGCTCCTACTGGGGCGATGACTGGGCCGTCGAGAATATCCGGTATTCCCTCGAATCGCCTCCGCGCGATACCGATGGCGATGGCATTCCCGACAGTCTGGACGTGGATTCCGACAACGACGGCATCTCCGACTTGGTGGAGAGCGGGCAGGATGCTTCCGCCGTGGATGCGGACAACGACGGGCGGCATGATGGCGGCGTGGATGCGAACGGCGTGCCGACGGCGGCCAATGGCGGCCTGGCCACGTTGCCGGATACCGATGGTGATGGCGTGGCCGACGTGCGCGACCTGGATACTGACGGCGACGGCATACCCGATGCAGTGGAAGCGCAGGCCACCGACACCTACACCACGCCGGACGGCACCACGCTCTACACGCCGGTGGATACCGACAACGACGGTACGCCAGACTACCTGGACACGGATTCCGATGGGGACTTTAGCCCTGACTCCGCCGAATCCGGCCTGACGCTTTCCGGCAACGATGCCGATGGCGATGGCATCGATGATGCCGTGGGTGCCTCCTATGCCGACCCGGACGGCAATGTGAACGACCCGGCGGCCGATCTCAACGGCGCTGCCTTCCGCACCAGCAATCTCGTAGATACGGACAACGACGGCATCCCGGACATCCAGGACCTGGACGCGGACAACGACGGCATCCTGAACACCGACGAGGGCATCAACACCCGCTCCGGCATCACCCCGCTGAGCATGCAGAAAACGAACGAGCCTGAAGGCTCCAGCATCGCGCAGGATTTCACTCTGCCCGCCGGGCGCGCGGCCGTGGTGGATATTTTCTACCTCGACAATTCCTTCAACATGGTCATCAACGGCACGGCGCTGGGCGATCAGGAGCTACAGTTCGTGCCCGGGCAGCCGGGGAATGTGGTGCAGTTCGCCTCCGACGGCACGGCCTATGGCGAGCAGCGCGCGGACGGCAGCTACAACCCGTGGATCTGGACGCTGGACGGGCGCAGCAGCAACACGCCGATCATCCGCGTCATCATTCACAATGACGGCTCTGTGGAATTGTTGGGGCGGCGCAGCCTGAATGATCCGCTGGAGGCTTTGGAGCTGCGCAACGGCAGCTTCAACACGATCGGCATGAACAGCGCCGGCACCAATGCGGTGACCATCAGCCAGATCGTGGCCGGGCCGACGCAGCTGGTGGGCGAGGTGGCCACCTTCGTGCCACGTGATACGGATGCTGACGGCACCCCCGATTACCTCGATGTGGATTCGGACAATGACGGCATCTCCGATCTCATCGAGAGCGGGCAGGATGCCGTGGCCGTGGATAGTGACAATGACGGCGTGCATGACAATGGCGTGGACGCCAATGGTGTGCCGGTGGATGCCAACGGCGGTCAGGCGCAGGCGGACACCGACGGCGATGGTGTGGTCAACAGCATCGATCTGGACTCCGATGCCGACGGCATTCCCGACGCGGTGGAGGCGCAGCCCACGGGCACTTACACCGCGCCGGACGGCTCCACGCTGGTTATGCCGGTGGATACTGACAGGGACGGCACGCCGGACTTCCTGGATACGGATTCCGATGATGACAGCACGCCTGATGCCGATGAATCCGGCCTTACGCTTTCCGGCGCGGATGCGAATGGCGATGGCATCGATGATGCCGTGAACGCGTCCTATGCCGATCCGGATGGCGATATCAACAATCCGGCCACCGATCTTGCCGATCAGATAAGCGGCAATGACGAGGTGGGCTTCCGCGAGTTTCAGCTGCCGCCCAGCCAACCGCCCACCATTGATCTCGATTATGTCGATACACCGCCCACACCGGGACAAGGCGAGCAGCTGGCGCTGACCTTCACCGATCCGCCGGTGGTGACCAACGAGGGGCAGACGGAGGCCACTCATGGCGCAGGTAATGGTGAAACCGCCGTGTGGGCCAATGTGGCGACGGTGAACGGCCAGGCGCTGGATCTGGTGGCGACGGTGGTGTCCAATGATGCGGACGATGTCGTGTTCAAGACCCGGGATGGGCTGGCTGTCACCTCCATTCAGCATGCCGCCGGGCCGCTCACGACATCCGTGGTGCGCTACGAGCTGGTGCTGCATGGCACGCGCACGCCGTTCAGGGGCGACTTCAGCCTGCTCATCAGTGACCTCGATAACAACAATAACGGCCGCTATGAGGTCATTCAGGTGTCCAGGGATGAGATCGACGGCTATGTCCTGGAGGGCAACACGGATGTCCGGGTGACGGAGAACAACGGCATCCTCAGCTTCAAGGCCGTTGATGAAGACCGAAACACCAATTCGCCGCAGAATTCGGTGCAGTTCAACTTTACCAAGGCCAGTGCCTTTACCGTTACCTACAAGCGCACCGGCTTTGGCGGCTTCGGAATGAACGGCAACATCAGCGGGTTCTTCCGAAACCCGCAGGTGACGGATACCAACGCGGACTATGGCAACACCTTCTTCGAGGACGGTTCGCCCGTATCCATCGCCAGCCCGAACATCAAGATCACCGACGACCGCAATCTCACCAGCGCCGAGGTCACGCTGACCAACCCGCAGGCCGGTGATGTGCTGCTTGTGAACGGCACGGCGGTGCAGGCGGGCGACACGGGCACGGTCAATGGCCTGACCTATGCGGTAACGAGCGGCGCTAATGGTGAAGTGGTGGTCACCATCACCGGCACTGCTACTCCGGCGGATTATGAGCAGGCCATTTCCGCCATCGCCTTCGCCAATACCTCCGACAATCCGGATACGGAGACCGTGCGCGAGGTCACGGTGAAGGTCACTGATGACAATTATCAGGACTCCAACGTGGCCACGACGTCCATCAACGTGGTGGAGGTGAACGATGCGCCGGTGGCGGCGGATGACGGGCCGCAGGCTGTGCCCGGCAACACGGCGGTGAGGGGCAATGTGCTGGCCAACGATACCGATCCCGATGCCGGCGATGACTTGAGCGTAACCGGCTTTACCATCGGGGCGGATACAACGGTGCAGCCCGTGGGGAAGCCTGTTCTGATCCCCAGCGCTTCCGATCCGGGCAAGGTGGCCGGCACGCTGGAGCTTGATGCCGATGGTAGCTACACCTTCACGCCGGCGTTCGGCTATGTGGGGGATGTGGCCCCCGTCACATACACGGTGGAGGACGGGCGCGGCGGCTCTGACAGCGCCATCCTCAGCCTGGGGCCGGTGGCGGCGGCGGATACCGATGGTGACGGCACGCCGGATCCGGATGATCTGGATGTGGACAACGATGGCATTCTCAATGCGGATGAAACCGTCACCGTCACTGATACGCTCGCCGGCTTTACCGGTTGGGGGACGGATACCATCACCGGCACCATCAAGGGCGTGACGCTCAGCCTCACCCTGGGCAACGGCGAAACCTGGGAGCAGATTGGCGGCAAGGCGGCCATTCCCAACAACGGCCCCACCACGGTGCCGGTCACCATCACCTCCAGCGTGCCGCTGCGCGACCTGACCCTGGAGCTGTACGGGCTGCAGTCTCCCAGCGGCAACGAGCAGGAATATCTCGGCAATTTCAACATCTTCCCGGATGAGGTTTCGGGTCAGGTCGAACCCAGCACCTGGAATGGTGATGACATCGTGCGCGGTGATGGCAGCGGCACCACGGAGAACCGCGGCACCATTCGTTTCTCTCCCGCCGTGCTGGGAACGGATGGCGTGAGTGTCATCACCTTCGATTATAACCGCTCTAATGGTGCCTATTCGTTGATGTTCCCCTCCATGACCTTCACGGCACTGGGGGATACGGATTCCGACGGCATTCCCGATTATGCCGATGTGGATTCCGATAATGACGGCATCTCTGATCTGATCGAGAGCGGGCAGCAGCAGGCCGCTTTTGATGCCGACGATGACGGCGTGCATGACGGTGCCCAGGATGCCAATGGCGTGCCGGTGGATGCCAATGGCGGTGTGAGGCCGGTGGATGCCGACGGCGATGGCCTGCCCAATACGCAGGACCTGGATGCGGATGCCGACGGCATTCCTGACGCGGTGGAGGCGCAGACCACAACGGGCTATGTCGCGCCGGACGGCACGAGCCTGCGGCTGCCGGTGGATACCGATGCCGATGGCACGCCGGACTATCTGGACACCGATTCCGACAATGACATGTCGCCGGATGCCGATGAGACGGGGCTGACGCTTCTTGGGGCGGATGCCAACAGGGACGGCATCGATGATGGCGTGCATGCGTCCTATGCCGATCCGGACGGTGATGTGAACGATCCGGCTGCCGATCTGCGCGATGATCAGCCGGCCTCGCCAGAAGTGGCCTATCGCGAGCCGCTGCCTGATGCGGATGGTGATGGGGTGCCGGATGCCTTTGATCTTGATGCGGACAATGACGGCATCCTCAACGTGGATGAAGGCGCGTTTGCCGATTTCACGGATATCGAGAACCTGTTCGTGCTGAATGGCGATGCGGTGAAGATTGCGCCCGATGAGGTGCAGCTGACGCCGGATGACTATTCAAAGGCCGGCACGGCCATGTCGCGCAACGCGCTGGATCTGTCGAAGGACTTTGTCTTCGACTTCCAGGTCTATCTCGGCACGGCGGATGCGGCAGGGGCGGATGGCATCGCCTTCACCCTGCACAACGATCCGCGTGGCTCGAACGCGCTGGGCAATTATGGCGGTGGTCTGGGCGCGGTAGGCATCAAGGATGGTATCTTTGTCGAATTTGATACATGGGACAACAACAAGCCCGGTGACGATCTCGGCGACATTCCCAATGATCACGCCGCCATTCGCGATACGGATGTCAGTGGTGTCGCCGGACTGCTGACCCCGGTGACCGATCTCGGCAATATCGAGGATGGCCAGTGGCACGATGTTTCCGTGCGCTGGGATGCCGAGAGCAAGACCCTTGCTGTCTGGTTCAACGGGCAGAAGGTGACGGAGCTCTCCGATCCTGATTTCTTCAACAAATATCTGGGCGGCGATTCCAGGGCCTACTTCGGTTTCAGCGCCAGCACGGGCGGAGCCAAGAACGATCAGCGCGTGCGCCTGATCCATTATGAGGGCTACTCGCTGGCCACGGATACCGACGGAGACGGCATCGCCGATTATCTGGACCTGGATTCCGACAACGATGGCATCTCCGATGTCATCGAAAGCGGCCAGAACGCGGCCGTGGACGTGAATGGCGACGGGCGCGTGGATGGTGCGGTGGATGCCGATGGCGTGCCGGTTGCGGCCAATGGCGGCGTGACCCCGGTGGATACGGACGCCGATGGCGTGGCCGATCGCATCGATCTGGATTCGGATGGTGATGCCATTCCGGATGCCGTTGAGGCACGGCCAAGCGCGGGGTATGCGACGCCGACACACGCCAATAACGCCAGCAATGACGGCGTGAACGATGACGGGCTGCAGCAGCCCATCGATACCGATGATGACGGCACGCCGGATTTCCGCGATACGGATTCCGATAATGACACGCGCCCTGATGCCGTGGAGGCCGGCATTGCCACGCTGGTGGGCGTGGATACAAACCGCGACGGCATCGATGACGGCGTTTATGCTTCCTATGCCGATCCGGATGGTGTGGTGGACAATCCGGCCACGGATCTGGCCGATGAGATTGCCGGCAATGACGAAGCGGCCTGGCGCGAGTTTGCCGATGCCGATGGCGATGGCGTGCCTGACACGCGGGATCTGGATGCGGACGGGGATGGCATCCTCAATGCCGACGAGGCCGTCAATTGCAACGAGCTGCCCAGCCCCGATTTCAGCACGGCGCAGAATGTAACGGGCATCAATGGCGCCGATCCGTACAATCCGCAGGAAGGCGATCAGTTCCGTTACCACAACGTCTATGAGGGGGTGGATGCCATCGTCACCATCGAGGAGATGGCGGGCGGCACCACCATCGAGGAGCTGGATACGGCCGATTATGGTCAGGATGTCTTCTTCCAGCCCATGATCACTCACCAGGCCGGTGGTCATGTGCAGATCGCCATTCAGTTCGTCAAAAGCGGCACGACGGATCCCATTGACCCGCAGACCTTCTTCGTGACGGCGATTGACAATGACGGGCGCGAGATCGTGGCCTTTGATGCCGCAACGGCCACGCGCGCGTTTACCGATGATCCCACGCACGAGGAGGCCTATGGCGGCTTTGGTGCGGGCTGGATGGGCTTCATCGGCGATGGCACCAATCTGGGTGGCATTGGCACCGATCCGCAGTTTCAGGCCTCCGCCGTTTATGTGGATACGAATGTCATCCGCTATCGCCTGAGCTACGAGGATACGGGCACGCGGCTGCATGCGCTCTCGATCAGGCCGTGCACCATCTATCAGGGCGATACGGCCTGGGTGAGCCCGCCCGTGCTGCTAGAGGAGAAGGATACCGACGGCGATGGCACGCCCGATTACCTCGATGTGGATTCGGATAACGACGGCATTTCCGATCTCATCGAGAGCGGTCAGGACGCCGCGACCGTGGATGCCAACAACGATGGCATCGTGGACGGCCCGGTGAACGACGACGGCGTGGCGCTGGCGGCCAATGGCGGCAGCGGTGTCGCGCCGGTGGATACGGACGGCGACAGCCTGCCGGACCAGCTCGACCTGGATTCCGATAATGACGGCATCCCCGATGCGGTGGAGGCTCAGCCGACGGCCGGATACACCGCGCCGGACGGATCCACGCTGGTTATGCCGGTGGATACCGACATGGACGGCACGCCGGATTATCTCGACACCAATGCCGATGACGATTCCTTCACAGATTCGGAGGAGTCCGGCCTGACGCTTTCCGGGCAGGATGTGAACCGGGACGGCATCGATGATGCGGTAAATGCCTCCTATGCCGACCCGGACGGTGATGTGAATGATCCGGCCAGGGATCTTGCAGACCTTACCCCGGGCGATGGCGAGGTGGCCTACCGCGAGCCGAACACGCCGCCCACCATCACGGCGGATGCGGATGGCTCCTCCGGCGCGGCCAACGCGGATGATTTTCTGACCACCTACACGGAGAACGATCCGGCCATTGCCATTGTCGATACGGATGCGGCGATCATCGACCCCGAAGGCAACGTGCAGGTGCTGGAGGTGGTGCTGACAAACGGCAAGGCCGGGGATCTCGTGCAATACGTCATTCCGGCCGGCAGCGGCATTTCGGCCATGGCCGTGCCGGGTCAGACGCTTGCCAGCGATGGTCAGATGACCCTCACCTTCACCGCCGGGCAGGGCACGACCATGGCGCAGTGGAACGACCTGCTGCAGTCGCTCACCCTGCTGCCCAGCACCACCAGTCCGAATGACCCGGACACGACGCCGCGCACTTTCACCTTCCAGGTGACGGATGCGGCCGGGGCTGTCTCGAATGTCGTGCAGTCCACGATCAATGTGGTGGCGGTGAACGATGCGCCGGGGCTGGATCTGGACGATGACGACTCCGGCGGTCTGGGCGGCGGTGACTACGCCGGCACCTATACGGAAAACGATTCGGCCATGCCCATCTCTTCCGGCATCGTGCTCATCGATCCGGATGATGCGGAGATGGAATCGACCACCGTCACCTTCACCAATCCGCAGGCCGATGACGTGCTGGAGGTGAACGGCACGGCGGTGCAGGCCGGTGATACCGGCACGGTGAACGGCATCTCCTATGCCGTCTCTACTGGCGCCAACGGTGCGCTTGTGATCACCTTCTCCGGCACGGCCAGCAAGGCGGATTATGTGGCCGCGCTTCAGGCGGTGAGCTTCCGCAGCAGTTCCGAGAACCCGGATACCACGCAGCGGGTATTCACCGTAGTGATGAACGACGGCGAGGCCGATTCCGTGCCGCGCACGGCATACATCGATGTGGTGCGCGTGAACGATGCGCCGGAGGTCATTGATCCGGCCACCGGCCAGCCCGATCCGGATTACGCCGGCTCGGCGGCCAACGCGGACGGTGATACCATCTCCATCGACGGCGCGGCCATGTTCCGCGACGTGGACGGCGATGCGCTGACGTTCTCCGCCAGCGGCCTGCCTTCTTGGCTCTCCATCGACCCGGCCACGGGCGTGGTGAGCGGCACGGCGCCGGCGGATGCCTCGCAGGGCGGGCCCAATGGCGATGGTGTCTATCCGTTCACCATCACTGCCACCGATCCGGATGGTGCGCAGGCGACGGTGAACGTCACCCTGGCGGTGACCAATGTTGCGCCCTTGGCGGCGGACGATACCGGGGCCACGGATGAGGATACGTCCACCGACGGCAACGTGCTGGCCAATGATGCGGATGGGGCGCCGGACGGGGATACCCTGAGTGTGGCCGCGGTGAACGGCGATGCGGTGAATGTCGGCCAGCCCGTGCAATTGCCGCATGGCGCGCTGGTGATCACTGCGGACGGCAGCTGGACATTCACGCCCAATGATGCGGCCAATGCGCTGGCCGTGGGCGAGACGGTGACCGACACCGTGACCTACACCATCTCCGACGGACAGGGCGGCACGGCCATGGCGCAGCTTGCCATCACCATCACCGGCGTGAACGACGCGCCGCAGGTGATCGACCCGGCCACCGGTCAGCCGGATCCTGCCGCAGCGCCGGCGGACATGACCAGTGACGACGGCGAGCAGCCGGCGGTGCTGGACGTCTCCGCCTTCTTCAATGATCCGGACGGCGATAGGCTGACCTACAACGCGTCTGGCCTGCCGGCGGGGCTGTCCATCGATCCGGCCACGGGGCGGATTTCCGGCACCATTGATCCGTCTGCCTCGCAGGGCGGGCCGAACGGCGATGGCGTCTATCCCGTCACGGTGACGGTGGATGACGGCAACGGCGGCACGGCCAGCATGTCCTTCACCTGGATGGTGGCCAACGTGGCGCCGGTGGCGCAGGCGGACACCAGCCTGGATACGGAGGATGCCACGCAGAGCGGCAACGTGCTGGCCAACGACGCCGATGGCGCGCCGGACTCGGATGCGCTGACGGTGAGCGCCGTCGTCGGCGGGCAGGTGGGCCAGCCGCTGCTGCTGTCGCACGGTTCCATCGTGCTGAACGCGGATGGCAGCTGGACGTTCACGCCGAACGCGGCGGCCAACGCGCTGAAGAGCGGCGAGACGGCCATTCAGACCGTGATCTACCGCGTCTCTGATGGTCAGGGCGGCGAGGCGCAGGCGACGCTGACCATCACGGTCATCGGCCTGAATGACGGGCCGGTGGTGATTGATCCGACCGATCCGGGCGAGCCGGGCGAGCCGAAGCCGGCCGATCCGAACACCGTGGTGCCGCAGCAGGCGTTGACGGACGGTGAGGCGGTCACCTTCGATGCGGCGCAATACGTGGCCGATCCGGAGGGCGAGGCGCTTACCTACGCCGCCACCGGCCTGCCGGCGGGGCTGTCCATCGATCCCATTACCGGCGTAATCTCCGGCACCATCGACCGCTCCGCCTCGCAGGGCGGGCCGAACGGCGATGGCGGCTATACCGTCACGGTGACGGCCACCGATCCCTCGGGCGAAAGCACGCAGTTCACCGTGCCCATCAAGGTGAACAACGTGCCGCCGGTGGCGGTGGATGATGCGGCGAGCACCGGCGAGGATGCGGCCGTGAGCGGCAACGTGCTGACGGACGCGGTGACGGGCGATGCCGATGGCGCGCCGGATGCCGACCCGGTGACGGTTGCGGCGGTAGCTGGCGATGCGGCCAACATCGGCCAGCCGGTGCAGTTGCCGCACGGTGAGGTGGTGATCAACACCGATGGCTCGTGGACATTTACGCCGAATGCGGCGGCCAACGCGCTGGGCGCGGGCGAGACGGTGACCGATACGGTGACCTATCAGGTTTCCGACGGCGAGGGCGGCACGGACACCGCCTCGCTGTCGATCACGCTGACCGGCTCCAACGACGGGCCGGTGGTGATCGACCCGACCGATCCGGGCGAGCCGGGCGATCCGAAACCGGCGCCGGATGCGGACAACGTGCTGGCCGACGTGACGGCGACAGACGGCGAGGCGATTGCGCCTATTAACGCGGCGGCGGTGTTCGCCGATCCGGAAGGTGCGGCGCTCACCTTCAGCGCCAGCGGTCTGCCCGAAGGTCTCTCCATCGATCCGGCCACCGGTGTCATTTCCGGCACCATAGACCCATCCGCCTCGCAGGGCGGGCCGAACGGCGATGGTGTGTATGAGGTGACCGTTACCGCCACCGACCCGGAGGGTGCGGAAGCCCGCACCACCATCACCTTCACGGTGCGCAATATCCCGCCGGTGGCGCAGGATGATGCGGCGGCGGGCGGCGAGGATGATGTGCTCTCCGGCAACGTCATCACCGATGCCACGACGGGCGATGCCGATGGCGCGCCGGATGCCGATGTGCTGACGGTCTCGGCGGTGAATGGCGATGCCGCCAACGTCGGCCAGCCGGTGCAGCTGGATCATGGCACGGTGACCATCAACGCCGACGGCTCGTGGAGGTTCACGCCGAATGCGGCGGCCAACGCGCTGGCCGAAGGCGAGACGGTGACGGACACGGTGAGCTACACGATCACCGACGGCGAGGGCGGCACGGACACCGCCACGCTGTCCATCACGCTGACCGGCTCCAACGACGGCCCGGTGGTGATCGACCCGACCGATCCGGGCGAGCCGGGCGATCCGAAGCCGGCGGATCCGGACACCATCGTGCCGGTGCAGACGGTGAACGATGGCGAGGCCATCACGCAGCTCAACATCTCGCCATATGTGGCCGATCCGGAGAGCGGGGCGCTGACCTTCTCCGCCACCGGCCTGCCGGCGGGCCTTTCCATCGACCCGGCCACCGGCGTGATCTCCGGCACTGTTGATCCGTCCGCCTCGCAGGGCGGCACCGATCCGGTGAACGCGCCGGGCGTGTATGAGGCGGTGGTGACAGCCACCGACGGCAACGGCGAGAGCGTGGAGCTGACCGTGCGGCTTGCGGTGTCGAACCAGGCACCTGTGGCGGCGGACGATGCGGCCAGCACGGATGAGAACGCGGCCGTAACAGGCAATGTGCTGACCAACGACACCGACGGTGCACCGGATGCGGATGCGCTGATGGTGTCCGAGGTGGCGGGCTCGCCGGCCCATGTGGGCGAGCCGGTGGCCGGCTCCGGCGGCGGCACGTTCGTGATTGAAGCGGACGGTTCGTGGACGTTCGAGCCGGGCATGGACTTCGATGCCCTGGCGGAAGGCGAGAGCCGCACGACGTCCATCACCTATGAGGTTTCGGACGGGCAGGGTGGCTTTGACACCGCCACGCTGACGGTGACGGTGACCGGCTCCAACGACGGCCTGATCATCGCGCCGCCGGCGGTGCAGCGCACGGTGACCGATGGTGAGACGATCACGCCGATTGATGTCTCGCAGGCCATCAGCAACCCGCAGAACCTGCCGCTCACGTATGTGGCGACGGGCCTGCCCGAGGGGCTCTCCATCGATCTGGCCACGGGCGTGATTAGCGGCACCATTGCCGATGACGCTTCCGTCTCCGGGCCGTATCACGCGCTGGTGACGGCCTATGGGCCCGGTGGCGAGATGACCTCGGTGACGGTGCTGTTCACCGTGGAGAACGTGGATCCGCAGGCGCAGGACGACGCGGCGGCGACCACGCAGGGCACGTCCGTGGTGGTGAACGTGCTGGCGAACGACGCGGACGGCGCGCCGGACGGCGATGCGCTTGCCATCTCCGGCACCACGGCGCCGGCGCATGGTTCGGTGAGCATCAATGCCGATGGCACCGTCACCTACACGCCGAACACGGGCTTTGTCGGCACCGATACCTTCGACTACTCGGTCACGGACGGCCAGGGCGGCACGGTGACGGCGCAGGTGACGGTGGAAGTGGGCGCTGGTCCGGCGAAGCCGCAGCTGCCGGGCGTGCCGGAAGGCACTAGACTTTCCGATCAGTCCGGCAATGATGGCGAGACCATCACGCCGATCGATGTCTCCGGCCACTTCACCGATCCGGACGGGCAAGACCTGACCTATACGGCCACGGGCCTGCCGGCGGGCCTGACCATCGATCCGGCCACGGGCGTGATCTCCGGCACCATCGATCCGAACGCCTCGAAGCACGGGCCATATGAGGTGCACGTGACGGCCATCGACCCGGATGGCAATCACGTGACGGAGACGTTCACCTTCCACGTCTCCAACCCCGGCCCGGATGCGGTGGATGACGTGGTGAACACCGCTGCCGACACGCCGGTGGTGATCAACGCCATGGCCAACGACAGCGATCCGGACGGCGATCCGCTGCACATCGCGCTGATCAGCGATCAGCCGCAGCACGGCACGGTGACGCGGAACCCGGACGGCACGCTGACCTATACGCCGGAGGCGGGCTTCACCGGCACGGATACCTTCACCTACGTGCTGGAAGACGCCAACGGCGGGCGTGACGAGGCGACGGTCACGGTGAACGTGGGCAATGACGATGGCGGCGTGCCGGAGATCGTCGGCCCCGGCGGCGGCTCCGGTGGCTCCGGTGGCGGTGGAGGCACGGGCGGCTCCGGCCTGCCGGTGATCATGGATCCGGTGGAGGTGACGGATGGCGAGACGATCACGCCGATCGATGCGGGTTCGGCCTTTACCGATCCGGACGGGCAGCCGCTGACGTTCTCAGGCCTCGGCCTGCCGGAAGGGCTCTCCATCGATCCGGCCACGGGTGTCATCACCGGCACATTGCCGAACGATGCCTCGGCGGAAGGGCCGTATGATGTGCTGATCACGGCCACCGATCCGGATGGCAAGCAGGTGACGGGCGTGCTTACGCTGAACGTTGCCAACCCGGCGCCCGAGGCGGCGGATGATACGGGCTGGACGAACCCGAACACGCCGCTGCAGCTGGGCGTGCTGGCCAATGACCTGGATGCGGACGGTGATGCGCTCACAGCGTCCATCGCTGATCAGCCGCAGCGCGGCACGGTGGTGGTGAACGCCGATGGCTCCATTACCTACACGCCGGAGGCGGGCTTTGAGGGCACGGATACCTTCACCTACACGGTGACGGACGCGCAGGGCGCTTCCGATACCGCTACGGTGACGGTGCACGTGGGCGATGACGGTGCCGGCAATGGCGGCTCCGGTGGTAATGGCGGCAACGGTGGTTCCGGCGGTGGCACCGGTGGCGGCAATGGTGGCGGCAATGGCGGTCACCTGGGGCCGAATGTGGGGCTGACCAACCGCACGGCCACGGACGGCGAGACCATCGATCCGATCGTGCTGGACGACCTGATCATCGACCCGGACGGCGATCCGGTCACCTACACCGTGAGCGGCCTGCCGCAGGGGCTGGCGTTTGATCCGGCCACGCGCACGATCAGTGGCACCATCGACCATTCCGCCAGCCAGGGCGGGCCGAACGGCGATGGCCTCTACACCGTGACGGTGACGGCCACCGATGCCAGCGGCGCGCAGGTGACGCAGCAGTTCACCATCGCCGTGTCGAACGTTGCGCCGGTGGCCAATGACGATGCGGCGGCGGGTGGTGAGGATGATGTGCTGTCGGGCAATGTCATCACCGATGCCGCCACGGGCGATGCGGATGGCGCGCCGGATGGCGATGTGCTGACGGTCTCGGCGGTGGACGGCGATGCGGCCAACGTCGGCCAGCCGGTGCAGCTGGATCATGGCACGGTGGTGATCAACGCCGACGGCTCGTGGACGTTCACGCCGAACGCGGCGGCCAACGCCCTGGGCGAAGGCGAAACAGTCACGGATACGGTGACCTATCAGGTTTCCGATGGCCAGGGCGGGACGGACACCGCCATGCTGTCGATCACGCTGACCGGCTCCAACGACGGCCCGGTGGTCATCGACCCGACCGATCCGGGCGAGCCGGGCGATCCGAAGCCGGCAGATCCGGACACCATCGTGCCGGTGCAGACGGTGAACGATGGCGAGACCATCACGCCGCTTGATGTCTCGCAATACGTGGCCGATCCGGAGGGCGGGGCGCTGACCTTCTCCGCCACCGGCCTGCCGGCGGGTCTGACCATCGATCCGGCCACCGGTGTGATCTCCGGCACGGTTACGTCGGATGCCTCCGTTGGCGGACCGAACGGCGATGGCCGCTATCCGGTCACGGTGACGGTGACCGATCCCTCCGGCGCGAACGTGCAGTTCACCGTATCCTTACAGGTGCGCAACATCCCGCCTGTGGCGCAGGATGATGCGGCGGCGGGTGGTGAGGATGCCGTGCTGTCGGGCAATGTCATCACCGATGTCGCGACGGGCGATGCGGATGGTGCGCCGGATGCCGATGTGCTGACGGTCTCGACGGTGGCCGGTGATGCAGCCAACGTAGGCCAGCCGGTGCAGCTGGATCATGGCACGGTGGTGATCAATGCTTACGGCTCGTGGACGTTCACGCCGAATGCGGCGGCCAACGCCCTGGGCGAAGGCGAAACGGTCACGGATACGGTGACCTATCAGGTTTCCGACGGTCAGGGCGGCACGGACACCGCCACGCTGTCGATCACGCTGACCGGCTCCAACGACGGGCCGGTGGTGATCGACCCGACCGATCCGGGCGAACCGGGCGATCCGAAGCCGGCGGATCCGGACAGCATCATGCCGGTGCAGACGGTGAACGATGGCGAGGCCATCACGCCGCTTGATGTGAGCCAGTATGTGGCCGATCCGGAGGGCGGGGCGCTGACCTTTGCCGCCACCGGCCTGCCGGCGGGCCTGACCATCGACCCGGCCACCGGCGTGATCTCCGGCACGGTTACGCCGGATGCCTCCGTCGGCGGACCGAACGGCGATGGCCGCTATCCGGTCACGGTGACGGTGACCGATGAGAACGGCGAACAGGTGACCTTCACCTTCGAATATGCCGTGCACAATGTGCCGCCGGTGGCGGAGGATGATGTTGCCTTTAGCGATGACAGCGCCGAGCAGGCGGGCTCCGTCCTGGTCAATGACCATGACGGCGGCGCGGATCGCGATGCCCTGACGGTGACGGCCGTCAATGGCGAGGCGGCGAATGTGGGGCAGGTGATCGATCTCGCCCATGGCGATCTCGTTCTTGAGGCTGACGGGCGCTGGCGCTTTGTGCCCAATGCCCTTGGCGAGGCGTTGAAGGCGGGTGAGACGGCCACCGATACCGTCACCTACACCGTTGCCGACGGTCAAGGCGGCATGGATACGGCGACGCTGTCCATCACCCTGCATGGTAGTGATGACGGGCCGCGGGTGGTGGATCCGCAGCGTCCGGTGGATCCCGGCGATCCGCAGCCGCAGGTGGATCCCGATACCGTCGTGCCCACACAGACGGTTTCGGATGCGCAAGAGGTGCGGCTTGATCTGTCCGCCTATGTGACGGATCCGGAAGGCGGGACGCTCACTTTCTCCGCCACGGGCCTGCCTGAAGGCCTGAGCATCGATCCCGCCACCGGTGTGATCTCCGGCACGGTGGCGCCGGATGCCTCCACCGGCGGGCCGAATGGTGATGGCCGCTATCCGGTGGCGGTGACAATTACGGATGAAGGCGGCCATGCTGTGGTGCTGCGGTTCACGTATGAGGCGCGCAATGTGCCGCCGCAGGTGGTGACGCCGCTTGCGGATGTGGAGGGCAACAATGCCGAGCCGGTGCGCATTGAAACGGCGCAGGCCTTTGTCGATGCCGATGGCGACAGGCTCACCTACAGCGCCAGCGGTCTGCCGGAAGGGCTCTCCATTGATCCGGACACCGGCGTCATCAGCGGCGTTCTGCCGGCGGATGCCTCCGTGCGCGGGCCCTTCGTGATCACGGTGACGGCGGATGACGGACAGGGCGGCACCGCCAGCACCACCTTCATCCTCGGCGCCAAGGCGCCCAACCGCATCACGCCCGATGGCGGCGGCGGACGCGGCCGTCATGGCGGCGAGGAGAGCGGCGGTGCCGGCGCAGGCAACGGCCGCGAAGGGGGATCCGGTGATGGTGGCGCTTCCGGTTTCGGCACCGGCCTGGGCGAAGGCGACGGTGATGGTTCCGGCGCGGGCGATCCCGGCAGCTTCGGCCCCGGTGGCGATGGCGACGGCAGTGGCTCCAGCGGCCTCATTGGCGCGGTGGTGGATGCCATCGATCCGCTCGGCGGCAGCGCTCTTGGCCGTGACAATGCCATTGGCGGCGTGGTCAACGCCATGGGCGGGCTTGATGGCGCCGCTTCCGCGTTGAGCAATGACCGGAGCATCACCCGCGTGGTGGCCTGGGCGCGCGATCTGGGCGCGAAAGACAGGGGCCTTGATGCCGCGCACAGCACGCCGGCGGCCGATGATCTCTTCACGCCGCCCTACCGCGGTTCGGATCATCTGCTGCAGGCGGCTGCGGATGGCACGGCCATGCAGGTGCGCACGCTGGTGACGCGCGATGGCCTGCTGGCGATCGAGCTTCCCGCCCATGACTCCTTGCGCGTGCGCGATGCGGCAGGGCGGGCGCTGCCCTGGCAGATGAACCGGGCTGATATGCGCACGATCCTCGTGGACGTGCCGGCCGGGCAGAGCGCGGTGGTCCTGCGTATCGAGCGGATGCAGGGTGAGGTGGTGATGGAAAGCTGGATTGTGCGCGTCAACGTCAGCGACGGCACCATCACCGTGCTTTCCCATGAAACAGGCGCTCAGCGCCAGGGGCTGCTGAACGATGTGCAAAAGCAGCTTCTGGATCCGGAAGAGGAGCGGCATGCGGCCCTGTTGCGGGCGCTGCATGCGGCTGAGTGACCGGATGGCGAAATCCCAAGGAGGCAGTCAATGACGAAACAAAGCATGGCGGTGGGGGGCGATGAGGTTCGCCCCGCCGCCGATGACGAAGCTGCGGTGCGGCGCAGGGGACTTGTGCGCACAGGGCGGATAGAGCGGCGGGTTGCCGGATGGGCGCTGGCGTGTGTGACGGGCGTGATCTGTTCTGTGATCTTTGCGGGGCCTGCGCTTGCCGCTTCCGCTGGCATGGCCACGACCTCCGCCGTTGCCGCCGGTTCTGACGGGCGTGATCTGCAGAGTGGAACATCCGCACATCCTGATGCGGAAGGGCAGGCGCGGGGCGTGATCCGGGCCGCGCACAGTGCGGCGCTGGCGGCCGGGCTTTCGGCGCGGATACTGCGCATGCCCTTTCGCGAGGGCGAGGCCTTTCGCAAGGGCGACATTCTCGTTGCCTTCGACTGTGACCGCCTGAAGGCGGCGCTGAAGGCGGCGCAGGCGGAAGCCCGGGCGGCGGCGCTGAAGGCGCGCAGCAAGCGCCAGATGCTGAAGCACATGGCGGCCGGGCGGCTGGATGTCGCCGTGGCCGGGGCGGAGGCGGAAAAGGCGGCGGCCGAGGCCGAAGCGGCCCGGGCGCGGGTGAAGGAATGCACCATACGTGCGCCGTGGAACGGCCTGGTGGCGGAATGGCTGAAGCATCCCCATGAGACGCCTTCCGCCGGCGAGCCGATCCTGAAAATCGTGAGCACGGACAAGCCGGAAGTGGACGTGATCGTGCCGGCGGCGTGGCTGGCGTGGCTGAAGCTCAAGCAACGCTTCACGCTGGATGTGGATGGCCTGAACCTGCGGCTTGAGGGCATGCTCGCCCGCATTGGCGCGGTGGTGGATCCGGTTTCGCAGACGGTGAAGGTTACGGGCAGGATGGCGGTGTTGCCGCCTTCAGTGCGACCGGGCATGGGCGGGGTTGTGCGTTTCATGCGCAAGAGAAAGCAGGCCGACCGGCATGATCCGGCGCGAGAGGAAAGGCGCATGCCATGACCATGGCAGCACGGGCGCAAAGGCGGCAACAGCCTGCGGAGTCCCAGCATTCCGACCAGGAACAGAACGCATTGCCGGGGGCGGATGCGGTGCGCATCGCCCGCATGGAACGCCTGCTGCGGCTGGAGGGCGAAATCCGCCGCCTGCCGGATGTCAACGCGATGCGCATTTTCGCGGTCAATGAGCTGAAGACGCTTCTGCCCTTCGTGCAGGGCTTCTTCGTGGAACTGGACGAAGGCGGACGGCGCGGGCGCAAAAAAGCGCGGGTTCTTGCGGCCACGGGGCTGTCGGTGATCGACAGGCAGGCACCGCTGATCGCCATGATGGAGGCCGCGGCCGGGCGTGCGGCGGCGGAGGCGGGGCTGTCCGCCCGCATGGGGCGGCTGGAGGCCTGGCTTGACGGGCCGGTGATGGAGGAATGGGCCTTTCGCGAGGCCTTGTGGCTGCCCCTCATTCCGCCGCATGCACCGGAGGCAGACGGGCCAGAGGCCAATGACACAGAAGGGGAAACGCCTTCTTCCGCAAGGGCACAGCCGCGGGCCGGGCTTCTTTTGTTGCGGGCGGAGCCCTTCACGGAGGCGGATGCGGCCATCGGCATGCGCCTGGCGGAAGCGCTGGGGCAGGCGCATGCCTTGCTCAGCCCGCGAAAGGCGTGGCTGGCCTTCTGGCGCAAGCCGCGGGTGCTTATTGCCGTTGCGACACTCGTGGCCCTGCTGATGCTGGTGCCGGTGCCGATGACGGTCATGGCGCCGGCGGAGGTGGTGGCGGCCGATCCGCTGGTGGTGGCCGCGCCCATGGACGGTGTTATTCGCGAGGTGGTGGTGGATCCCGGGGCGCAGGTGATGCGCGGCACGCTGCTTGCCGTTTATGACGATACGCGCCTGAAGGCCGATGCGGAGCTGGCGGCGCGCAAGGTGGCGGTGGCGGCAAGCCGGGTGGAAACCCTGCGCAAGGCGGCGTTTGACGATCCGCGGGCGCGAGCGGAGCTGGCGCAGGCGCAGGCCGAGCTGGACCTGGCGCTGGCCGAGCAGGCGCGGGCGCAGGAGCTGTTGTCCAAGGTGGAGCTGCGGGCGGCGCAGGCGGGGATTGCCGTGTTTTCCGACCGCCGGGAGTGGGTGCGGCGGCCGGTGAGCACCGGCGAGAAGATCATGGAAATCGCCGATCCGCACATATTGGCGCTTCGGATCGACGTGCCGGTGAAGGATGCCATTGCCATCCGTCCCGGCGCGCGGGTGCGTGTCTTTCTCGATGCCGATCCGCTGCATGCGATACCGGCGCGGGTGACGGACGCCGGCTATCACGCGCGGGAAGTGGCCGGCGGCGTTCTGGCCTATCGGGTCATGGCACGTTTCGAGCCGGAAGCGGTTGCGGCCGGTGAAAGGGAGAAAGCCCAGACAAAGAAGGATGCGGCGCAGAAGGCCTTGCGCATCGGTTTTCGCGGTACGGCGCAGATTTCCGGGGAGACGGTGCCGCTTGGCTTTTATCTGTTCCGGCGGCCGATTGCGGCATTGCGCCAGTATTTCGGCTTCTAGGGGATGGCGCGGGGATGACGGCGCAACTGCACATCGCGGCAAGGGATGGCATCACGCCGCAGGATGATGATCTCGGCGAGGCAGCGGAAAAAGATGTGCCGCTGCCGCCGCTGCGGGAGGATCTGCGCCTGATGCCGGCGGGGCGGGATGCGGCGCGCGGAAAGGGCTGGCTGATCTTCGATCCCGTGCGTAACCGCTATTTTCACATCACTCGCACCATGGCGCGGGCGCTGGCCTGCTGGCAGGCGGGCAGCGTGTTCAGGTTGTGCGAAGCGCTGAAGGCCGAATACGGGCTGGATGTTTCGGAAGAGGGCGTGGCGGCGATGCTACGCTTCCTGGCGAGCAACGGCCTGCTTGCCGTCGCCGGCGGCGGCTGGAAAGGGCTGGTGCGGCAGGCGCAGGCGCACAGACAGCCGCTGTGGAAGCGCATTCTGCACGGATACCTGTTCTTCCGCATTCCGCTGGTGAAGCCGCAAAGGTGGCTTGAGCGGCTTTTGCCCCATGTGCTGTGGCTGGGGCGACCGGCGGGGCTGTTCCTTGTCTTGGTGATCGGGCTTTTTGGTCTGTTCATGACCCTGCGGCAGTGGGATGTCTTTTCGGCCACCTTCGCGCGGTCTCTTACGGCGGAAGGGCTGATGCTGCATGCGCTGGCGCTCGTGTTCGTGAAGACGGCGCATGAGCTGGGTCATGCCCTGACAGCGCTGCGCTTTGGCTGCCGGGTGCCGACGATGGGGGTAGCGTTTCTGGTGATGATGCCGATGCTCTATACCGATGTCGGCGATGCCTGGCGGGTGCGCGATCATAAAAAACGGCTGTTGATCAGCGCCGCGGGCATTCTGGTGGAACTGGCGCTGGCGGGTGTTGCCCTGTTTCTATGGGCCTTTCTGCCGGACGGGCCGGGGCGCGCGGCGGCCTATTTCGTTGCGGTAACCTCGCTGGTGGGGACGCTGGCGATCAACGCCAGCCCCTTCATGCGCTTTGACGGCTATCATATCCTCGCCGATATCTTGAGCATGCACAACCTGCAGCCGCGGGCCTTCGCCCTGGCTCTGTGGCATTTGCGCCAGGTGCTGCTGGGGCTGAAAGAGGCGCCGCCGGAACAGTTTCCGTCGCGGCTGGCGCGCGGGCTCATTCTCTATGCCTGGGCCTCGTGGATCTATCGCCTGCTGCTGTTCACGGGCATTGCCCTTCTTGTCTATCACGCCTTTCCCAAGGTGCTGGGCCTGCCGCTGGCGGGGGTGGGAATCTGGTTTTTCGTGCTGAAGCCTGTGGGCGGCGTGGTTCGGGACTGGTGGTCGCGCCGCGGGGAGGTTCTGCGGCAGGGGCGGCCACTGCGCCCTTTGCTCATCCTTGCCGGTCTTATGCTCTTTCTGGTGTTGCCGATCTGGCATACGGTGCAGGCGCCGGCGGTGTTGCTGGCAGGGCAGGAGGCGGAGATCCGGGCGCCGGAAGCGGCACGCATCGATGAGATCCATATCCGGCCCGGTGAGCGGGTTGAGGCCGGAACGGTTCTGGCAACGCTTCATTCGCCGGAGCTTGCGCATGCGCTGAAGCGGGCGCGCATCCGCCTGCGGCTGGTTGAGGTGCAGCTTGCGCGGCTGGCGGCCAGCCGCACGCTGCTTGAGAAGAAGGCGGTGCTGGAAAAGCGGCGCGCGGCGCTGCTTGCGGAAATCGCCGGGCTGGAAAAGCGGCGTGCGGCGCTTGTTCTGAAAGCGCCGGTGAGCGGGCAGTTGCGCGATGTGGCGCGCGGGTTGCGCCCCGGGGGATGGGTTGAGCGCGGCGCGCTGCTTGCCCGCATTGCCGATGGCGCAGGGCAGCGCGCGGCAGCCCTGATTGTGGAAACCGAGGTCCGCCGTATCAAGCCGGGAGCGAAGGCCTGGTTCATCGCCGATGATCCGACACGGGCGCGCGTACCGCTTGTGCTGACCCGCATTGATGCGGCGCGGCGGGAAGGACGCGATATTGCGTATCTTGCCTCGGTGCATGGCGGGCCGGTGGCGGCGGAACGGGACGAAAGGGGCGCCATTCGTTTGCGGCGCGGCATGTTTCCGCTGCGGCTGCGGGCGCGGATGGATGGCTTTCCGGAGAAGGCGGATCTTTGTCCACAGGCCTGTCGTGGGCGGGTGATCGTGGAGGCGGAACCGGAAAGCCTGCTTGTGCGCATCATGCGGCGGGTCTTTTTCGTCATCTTTCGGGGAGCGGGTTTTTGAGCCCCAATCCCGGAGACTTTGCCGTTTTGGGATGTAATGAGAGGGAAGTTGGGCCAATTCCGGCGCAGAAGATGCATTCTCCCTCTTGTCAGCTTCGCAAAACCTCCCTATAGAGGGCTCGCCAATCGGGCGCCCTTCGTCTATCGGCTAGGACGCCAGCCTTTCACGCTGGAAAGAGGGGTTCGATTCCCCTAGGGCGCGCCATTGCCGCTTTCCCCCATATGTTTTGGCATTCAGACGACGTGTGAATGGGGGACCTGATCAAGCGAAGCGAGCCGTATCCGCATGATCGTCAGACTTTCCAGCCCGTTTCATCGCTCATGGTTTAAAGACACAAGCAGAGGCGTTTTCCGGGCGTTTCTCCTGGTCTTTCTGCTGGCCGGCCTGAACTTTGTTTTCATTGCGCATCTTTCGGTTTCGGCCCATGCGAAAGGCGCGCCGGTTTCCGCCGCGACGCTGAAAAACTTGCGCGGGGTTTATGTGGCGATCTGGAAAGGGCACAAGGCCAAGGTGAAGATTGAGCCCAATGGCACCTTGCGCGCGGTTTCCGATAACCGGTTTGATGAAGGGCGCTGGACGGTCAAGGGCAACGCCCTTTGTGTTTCCTTCAAGGTCTGGACGAAGGGGCGCTACAAATGCGGCCGTGTTTATCGCAATGGCCGCTGGTTTGAGGGGCTCTATAAAAAGGACGGCACGCCCCGGCTGCGCTTTCGGCGCTGAAGGCTGATTCTCATCCGTTCCATTCCATCTTTTCCCTGCCTGTTTTTTGGCGCGTTGAAGGCGGTGTTTCGGATTACAGTCTGAGCAAACGCCTTGCCTGCGGGCTTTCCTGAGTGCATCACGAAATGGTGTGCTCCCCTTGTGAGAGTGGGGGGCTGCTGCCTATCTTATCGAGGGAAAGCCATGCCAGAAGGGAGGGCGTCAGCATGCAGGGCATCACGCGCAGGGAATGGTTGAGCGGTGCGGCGGCGCTGGCGATGATCATGGGCGTTGGCGGCGTGCGCTCCGTTGCGGCGAAGACGGGCGAGAGCGCGGTTGCGCCGCTGGTGAGCCGGGAGTGGCTGAAAGCGCGTCTGGACAAGCCGGGGATTGTGATTCTCGATGTGACCTCGCCGCGATTCTATGCGCGGGGACATATTCCGGGCGCGGTTTTCACCGCCTATGACGACTGGCGCACGGAAATCAACGGCGTGCCGGGTGTGATGCTGCCACCGGAGAAGCTGGCGGCGATGATCGGCGCGCTGGGCATTGGCAACGAGGATCATGTGATCGTGGTGCCGGCAGGCTTTTCCTCCGGTGATGTGGGCATGGCCACGCGCGTGTACTGGTCGCTGAAGACGATGGGACATAAGGCCGTCTCCATGCTTGCCGGCGGCATGCGCGGCTGGATGGCGGCGAAGGGCTTTCCGCTGGAAAAGGGCAGCCGCAAGCCACAGGCCAAGCGCTTTGAACCCCGTTACACCGAAGCCTGGCTGGCCAAGGCGGCGGATGTGGAAGAAGCGTTGAAGACGAAGGCGGTGCAGCTGATCGACAACCGCCCGGTGGGGCAGCACAAGGGCGTGTTCAAGTCCGGCTCGGTGAAGCGCTATGGCACCATTCCCGGCGCGATCAACGTGCCGGAAGACTGGCTGGCCCACAAGGGCAAGCTCCTGACCCGGGCACAGGCCGCGCGCCTGCATGAGCTGCTGGGCGTGAAGCCGGGGGCGGCCATTCATTTCTGCAACACCGGCCACAGGGCTTCCCTGGGCTGGTTTGTGCGCTCGGAAATGCTGGGAGAGCCCTCGAAGCTCTATGACGGCTCACTGGCGGAATGGACGCGGCTGGATCCGGCCACGCATCCGGTGGTGGCCGCGCTGGATATTCACGCCATAAAGGGCTGATGCCGCCCCGGACAGGGTTTTAAGCGCCCGGAAAAAGGCGGCTTTCAGGGAAGGGGAGCGTTCAGGCCTGTTCGCCGAGGTCGGCGTCCTCGTTCATGAACCAGGTAATGGCGTAAAGCTCCTCGGTTTCGCGCATGGCCTTGCGCAGGGCGATGGCATGCAGCGCAAAGACGAGAACGGTGGCCAGAAGGAAGGAAGCGCCCACAAACAGCATCATGACCCCTTAACCCCGGAACTTGAGATCGACACGATTGACATGACACGACGCCGGCGCAATCCGGCGGTCATGTTCAGCAAGATTGCCCAAAGGCGCTTAACACCCGGTTAAGCATAAAACCGCACGCGAAAGGCGCGTGCGGGTTGCAGAGGCTTGTGGGCCTGCTAAAGTTTTCCCAGGGGCAGGTGATTCGAACAGAGGCAAGGCACGCGGCCGGACGGGGCAGGCCGCACATGGACGGGGGCTTGGATCAATGTCTTCGGCACTGATCATTTTTCTCGCCTTGCTGGTCATGGCCATGGCCAGCATTTTTGCGCTGCATTTCATGGCGCTGGTGCGGGCATCACGAGAACATGCGGATCGCGTGATGGACCTGCGGCCCGACCTGCGCGAATGACAAGGGTTGGTTTGTGATTTTCATTCCGCGTGCTTCTGTGATGCCGAGAATGAAAAGGGCGATGCATCCCGCCGGATGCATCGCCCTTTCGGTTTCAGGGTGTGAAGAAGAAAACGCCTTCACCGGCCAGAACCGGCGAAGGCGCAAAGACATGTTGTAATCGGGGCTCCTTAGAGCTATTCGCCCGCGGGCAAATTTTCGCACCGCCCATCGCCCCACGCCCCCACTTAAGCTACCCGATATTTGTGCATCAAACAGGGTACTTGGGTGGGAGCGCGGGGGGCTTTTTAGAATCTTTACGTAGGCACTTAGTCCTTGTTCTCGGAGTCCGCGCTCTTCTTGGTGCTTTTCTTGCTCTTGGAGGCGGACTTGCTCTTCGCTGACGTGGATTTGGCGGAGGCCTTCTTTGTCGTTTTCTTTTCAGCAGCCTTGCCGGAGGCGGATTTCGCCGACTTTGCCGATTTCTTGCCGGATTTGGCCTTCTTTTCCTTGGCGCCGTCCTTCTTTTTGGCTTCGGCCTTTTCTTCCTCTTCCTTGAGGATTTCCTCCAGCTCGTCGCGGGTGACCTCCTTTTCGGTCACCTGAGCCTGCTCGATGATGTGATCGATAACCTTCTGCTCGAAGATGGGCCCGCGCAGCTCGATCAAGGCCTCGGGGTGCTCACGGTAATATTCGAACACCTGCTTTTCCTGGCCCGGGAACTGGCGCGCGCGCTCAATGAGCGCCTGCTGCAGCTCCTCGTCGCTGACGGTGATGCCGGCCTGCTCGCCAATGGTGCCGAGCAGAAGGCCCAGGCGGACGCGGCGCTCGGCGATGTCGCGATATTCCTTGCGCGCCTCTTCCTCGGTGGTGCCCTCGTCCTCGAAGGTGCGGCCGGCGTCCTTCATCTCGTGTTCGAGGGTGTGCCAGATCTGCTCGAATTCGGAATCCACCAGCCGCTGCGGCACGGGGAAGTCATAGCGCGCATCGAGCGCGTCGAGAACGGCGCGCTTCAGTTCGGTATAGGCGGTCTGCTCGAATTCGGCCTCCACCTGCTCGCGCACACGCTGCTTGAGCTGCTCGAGGTTCTCAAAGCCGATCTTCTGGGCGAAGGCGTCGTCGATTTCCTGCTCCACCGGCTTTTCCACGGATTTCACCCGCACGGTGAACTCCGCCTTCTTGCCGGCCAGTTTCTCCACGCCATACTGCTCGGGGAAGGTGACCTCGATGGTGCGCTCCTCGCCGGCCTTGACGCCAATGAGCTGCTCCTCAAAACCGGGGATGAACTGACCGGAGCCGAGCACGAGGGGCACATCCTCGGCGGAACCGCCCTCGAATTCCTCGCCATCGATGCGGCCGACAAAGGAAATGACAACCCGGTCGCCCTCCTCGGCCGGCTCACCCTCGGGGCGATCCTCATAATCCTTGAACTGCTCGGCGATGTTCTTGACCGCCTCCTCGATATCCTCCTCCGGCACCTTCACCTTGTAACGGGTGAGGGCAATGTCGGAGAGATCGCCGACCTCGATCTCGGGCGTGATCTCGAAGGTCATGGTGTAGACGAGATCGGCCTCGCCGTTGATGATCTTCTCCACCGCCTCCTTGCTCTCGTCAGCAAGGGCGATGTCCGGCTGATAGGCGGCCTTGAGCGCATTGTCGGAGAGCACCTTCTGCACGGTGTCGCGGATGGCCTCGTCCATGACCTCGGCCATGACCTGCTTGCCGTAAAGGCGCTTTAAGTGCTTCACCGGCACCTTGCCGGGACGAAAGCCGGGGATTCGTGCGTTCTTGGCCATTTCGGCAAGACGGGAATCGAGCCGGCCGGCGAGCTCCGCGGCAGGAACCGTGACCTTGTACTGGCGCTTCAAGCCCTCGTTGAGAATTTCCTGTGCTTCCATGACGTTTCGATCCATTCCTCTGGCAAAACCCTCTTGGCCGCCGTTTTTCGCCTCCGTCACGGCCGGTTTCAGACCGGTCCTGATCCGAATGCGGTGGCGACGGCCCCGTTTTTCGAATTCCCCTTTTTTGCCTGCCGGCGAAGCGGCGCACGCCGTGAGCCAACCGCCCGGTTCGCGCCCCGCCCGGTGGTGCGGGCGGAGGGAGTCGAACCCTCACGGGTTGCCCCACAGGAACCTAAATCCTGCGCGTCTACCAATTCCGCCACGCCCGCAAACGGCAGGACGCCCTCCGGCTCAAGCATGCGCCAGGAGGTGAATTGCGCGCTCTATAGCAAAGCCCCGGGCATTCGGCCAGTGTTTGTATGACCACAATGCCGCGCTTTTGTCATCTGTCATCGGGCTGTCCTATCTTCGAACGCGCCAAACCTGCTCCTGGCCGGACAATTCCGCAAGAATGCGCCCGGCTGCGGCGGGCAGATCAGCGGCGATCATGTGCGGGCCCAGCCGCCAGGCGGCCTCGGCATGGGCATGAACGGCGGCGCAGGCGGCCACGGGGCCATGGCATCCCCGGGCGAGAAGGCCGGCAATGAGACCGGCAAGAGCATCGCCGGATCCGGCCCGGGCCAGCCAGGGCGGTGCATGTGCGGCAACAAACGCATCACCGGAAGGCGTGGCAATGACCGTATCCGGCCCTTTGAGCACGACGGTGGCGGCGGCGCGCCGCGCGGCCGTGCGGGCGCGTTCGATCTTGTTGAGATCGCAGGCATTCACGGCAAGGTCAGGGAACAGGCGGGCGAACTCGCCTTCGTGGGGCGTGAGCACCACCGGGGCGTTCTGTTCGGCAATGGCGGAGAAGAGGTCTTGCGGATTGTTGCGGAAAACGGTGAAGACATCGGCATCAAGCACGCAGGCCAGCGCGGGGGTCTTCAGTGTTTCAAGAACGCTCTCCTTTAGGCGCTGATCGGTGCCGGCGGCGGGGCCGAGCAGGGCGGCATGGGCCCGCTTGCGCTTCAGCACGTCCGGAAATTCATCCGGCCGGGTGAAGAGATCGAGCATGATTTCGGTTACATGAGCGGCCTGGATTTTCAGGGCTTCAGGCTCTCCGGCGAGGGTGACGGCGCCGGCGCCGGCGTGCAATGCGCCATATGCGGCAAGGCGGGAGGCGCCGGTATGCAGGGCATTGCCGGAGAGAACGACGACGGAGCCGCGCTCATATTTGTGCTGGGCGCGCGAAAACCCGGGCAGCTGATTCTGCCATAAGCAGGGGTGGCTTTCTTTCGTGGTGTGAAAACGGCCTGCCAGCACATGCTCGGGAATGCCGATATCGGCGACAATCACCTTTCCGCAGAGATCCTTGCCGGGATAGAGCACGTGCGCCGGCTTCTTGCGGAAGAAGGTGACGGTGATATCCGCATTCAGACAGAGGCTTTCCGGCAGGGGACGGGCGAGATCGCCATGCAGGCCGCTGGGCACGTCAACGGCGAGAATGCGCACACGCCCCTGTTCATGCAGCGCGTTGAGAAAGCGCACGATGCGCGCCACCGGATCCTTCAGGGGGCGGTCAAGCCCGGCGCCGAAGAGGGCATCAATCACCAGCGGATAGGCGTACAGCCGCTTGCGTTCCTTCGCCAGGCTGTCCAGAGAGGCGAGCGGGCCGGTCCATTGCGCGGCGGCGCGGGCGGCATCGCCTTTCAGGCGCTGGCGCGGGCCAAGCAGCGCCACCGTGACCGGCAGGCGGTGTTCGTCTGCGAGAATGCGGGCGGCAACGAAACCGTCCCCGCCATTGTTGCCCGGACCGGCGAGAACGAGCACGGGGCTGTCATGCAAGCCTTCCCTGCGATACAGGGCCAGCGCGGCCTCGGCAACGGCGCGGCCGGCGCGCTCCATCAGGGCGGGGCCGGAAACGCCGAATTCCATGGCGGCGGCATCGGCCGCATACATTTCCCTGACGCTGAGAATGTCACAGGCGCACAGGCGTGTCCCTTCCACGGTGCAAGAATCGTCTGGCGCATTCAGGCCGGTGTTCTCCTGTTTCGTCATGGCCTTGTTCCCGGAACCGGAATCTTTAGTTCATCATCACAGGCCTAAAGGAAAGGACAAGGCGGCTATTGCCCGCGGGTCTGTTATGTTTGCGCCGCGCTGCCTGTCTGCACGATACGAGCTGTTCCCCGCAGAGGAAAGCCCGATGGGCAGGGATTTTTGCTCCTTTCTTTGCTCTTTCATCAAGGCTGGGGGTTCAATTTTGCGGCTCTCCTTGTGCATTGGTCTGTGATTAAATTTTGATCAAATGCATATTTTTTCATCATCATGGTGCGGGAAAAAGCGGCGTTTTGTGCGGAAAAGCCCCGGTTTTGCGCGATTTGCGGCATTGACAGGCTTGGCATGGTTCCTGCTAGACAATGAAAGGAAAAGGCTGACGACCTTGGAGCATGCGGGCCTGAGGCGTCAGCCGAAAACAGGGGAGGGCGGCCCGGCGAGCGGGGGCGGGCCGGGCCAGTCGCAACCAGAGCAGGGACAGGACCGTGAAAAAGATCGAAGCCATCATCAAACCCTTCAAGCTGGACGAGGTGAAGGAGGCTCTGCAGGACGTCGGCGTGCAGGGCATCACGGTGATCGAGGCGAAGGGCTTCGGCCGCCAGAAGGGCCATACGGAGCTCTATCGTGGTGCGGAGTATGTCATCGATTTCCTGCCCAAGGTGAAGATCGAGATCGTGCTGCCGGATGACATGGTGGACAAGGCGGTGGAGGCCATTCAGGAGGCCGCGCGCACCGGGCGCATCGGTGACGGCAAGATCTTCATCTCCGACATTGCCGAGGCCATTCGCATCCGCACCGGCGAGCGCGGCGAAGAGGCGCTGTAAGGCAGGGCAGAGACATCTAAGAAGCGGCCGGCTCCATGCCGGCACAGAGGGGAGGACGTTTCAGGACAGATTTTTTCCGGGCGTTGCCCTGGCCGGATGATGATAAAGGGCAACAGGGCATGCCCGAACCTGGCATCGGGAGGGAGAGCACATCACGTCAGGAGCGGAGCCTTTTTCCCGCGCATGTTCAAGGGGAGGGGGCGACCCAAATCCGGGTGATCACCTGAACGTTAAGCGGTTCATCCGTCTAGGGTGATCACCGGCGCGGTGTGCCGTTTCCTCGCCCGGATGAATCCGGCGCAATCCGGAACGACGAGCAACCGCAACCGACAACAGGAGAGAGGCAAGTCATGGCCAAGAAGGAAGCCACGGCGGAAGAGGTTCTCAAGACCATCAAGGACAAGGACATTCAGTTCGTGGATCTGCGCTTCACGGATCCGCGCGGCAAGCTGCAGCATCTCACCATGACGGCGGACGCCATCACCGAGGATTCGTTCGCCGACGGCATCATGTTCGACGGCTCCTCCATCGCCGGCTGGAAGGCGATCAACGAGTCCGACATGGTGCTGATGCCCGATCCGGCCAGCATGCATGTGGATCCGTTCTATGCGCAGCCGACGCTTGGCATCTTCTGCGACATTCTGGAGCCCGACACCGGCGAGCGCTATGAGCGCGATCCGCGCGGCACGGCGCGGAAGGCCGAGGCCTATCTGAAGCAGACCGGCGTGGGCGATACCTCCTATTTCGGCCCGGAGGCGGAGTTCTTCATGTTCGACGACGTGCGCTTCGCCGCGGAGCCCTATGACTGCTTCTTCCACCTCGATGACGTGGAGCTGCCGAAGAACACCGGCGCGGAGTACGAGACCGGCAACATGGGCCATCGTCCGCGCACCAAGGGCGGCTACTTCCCGATCAACCCGGTGGATTCCGCGCAGGACATCCGCTCCGAGATGGTGTCGGTGATGGCCGAGCTCGGCCTTGAGCCGGAGAAGCATCACCACGAGGTGGGCGCGGCGCAGCACGAGCTGGGTATTAAGTTCGACACGCTGACCCGCATCGCCGACAAGCTGCAGCTTTACAAGTACGTGGTGCACAACGTGGCGCAGGCCTACGGCAAGACGGCGACCTTCATGCCCAAGCCGGTCTATGGCGACAATGGCACCGGCATGCACTGCCACCAGTCCATCTGGAAGGACGGCAAGCCGCTGTTCGCCGGCAACGAGTATGCCGATCTGTCCAAGGAGTGCCTGTACTACATCGGCGGCATCATCAAGCACGCCAAGACCATCAACGCCTTCACCAACCCGACCACCAACTCCTACAAGCGTCTGGTGCCGGGCTTTGAGGCGCCGGTGCTGCTGGCCTATTCGGCGCGCAACCGTTCGGCCTCCTGCCGCATTCCGCATGCGCCCTCGGCCAACGGCAAGCGCGTGGAGGTGCGCTTCCCGGATCCGTCGGCCAACCCCTATCTCGCCTTTGCGGCGATGCTGATGGCGGGTCTGGACGGCATCCTCAACAAGATCGATCCGGGCGAGGCCATGGACAAGGACCTCTACGACCTGCCGCCCGAGGAGCTGGAAGGCATTCCGACGGTTTGCGGCAGCTTGCGCGAGGCGCTGGAGAACCTGGAGAAGGATCACGACTTCCTGCTCGCCGGCGGCGTCTTCACCAAGGATCAGATCGAGGCCTACCTCGAGCTGAAGTGGGAGGAGGTCATCCGCTTCGAGCACACGCCGCACCCGGTGGAGTTCGACATGTACTACTCCGTGTAATCCGCCCTTTCCGGAGCGTATTGCACGCACCAACACTTGCGCCCGCAGGCCCTTGCGCCCGCGGGCGTTTTTCGTTGCGGAAGACCGGACGATCTCCTGCCGGAAGGGGGCAGCCCCCTTCCGGAACGTTTTGGCGGGATTTTCAATTCCGCCACCATCCTCCGCGTTCCTTGTTCACTGTGGCGAGAATACGCCGCCAAAACGTTGAAGGAACGGGATACAATCCCGCCCTGGCAATCATGGGATGCGCTTACCGAATCCGGAAATGGTTGCGCACGGCGAGGAAGAAGAGGAACAGGAAGAAAGCGGAAACGATCGTCTGCCCCATCATCAGCAGGGCGAGACCACTGCCCATCTCGCCGAACATGGCCTCGATGACCTGTTGCATGTGGCCGGTGCGCACCAGCCCGCCGACCACCAGCCCGTGCCGCACCGACAGATACAGCGCGTCCCAACCATTCCACGCGCCCCGCTCTGACGCCAGCGCGGCATAAAGGGCTGCGAACAGCGCCGTGGTGACGGCCCACAAGACGAGCGGACGGGCAAAACTGCGCCCGAAGTTGGAGGCCTTCTCATAGATCAGCCCGAACCAGAAGCGGCCCATGTTCTTCCCAAAAGGAAAATCCTGACCGAAGCGGCGGGCGCGGATTTCTTGCGCGAAAAACTCCATCTCGTTGAGCCAGTCCCGCGCCTCGTGCGCCATCTTGCCCAGCGCGCGGAAGTTTCGGGAAATGCGTTTGGCGTTCTCCCCCGGCTCGGGAACGTGCCGGAACCGGAAGGGCCAAGCGCCCCTTTTTGCCGTAAGCTGTTCATCAACATGCACAGCATCCAACACCGGCGGTGCATGAAATGCCGCCTCGTTGAAATCCGGCACAACCTGAAACCGCGCCTCATGCAACGAAAAGCCCTTCTCGCTGCGGATGGAGGAAAAATCGGCTTTTTGGCGAAACTGGGCTCTTAGGAAAAGCGCTGGTTGCTCAAATTGCGCTAACTGAAAATTGGCATTACGATTGAAGGTGGTATCATCGAACCAAGCACCACGATTAAATTTAGCTTCTTTAAACCAAGCATCACCGCTGAATGCAATTTTTCCAAACCAAGCATCATTGCTGAACTTTGCTCCATTGAACCAGGCGTCACCGCTAAATGTGACATGCTCGAGCCGAGTATAGCCACTAAATATCGCTTCATTGAAACAAGCAACACCTTTAAATATAGTTTTCCCAAACCAAGCCTCGACGCTGAAAGTAGCTTCTCTAAACGAGGTGTCGCTGCTGAAAATAGCTTCTCTGAACCAAGCTGCGCCATTGAATGTGGCATTTGAAAACTTGGAATTTTTGCTAAATTTGACATCCCCAAAGTTGGCGTCACGCTTGAACTTGGCATTCTCGAAGCCAACACGACTGTAGAACGTTGTACCAAGAAACCAAGCACTTCTAGTAAAAACAGCATTTTGAAAGTTGGCATCACCTTCTATTGTGGCATATGAAAAGGTGACATCGTTTCTGAATTTTGCATTCCAAAAAATGGCATCACTAGGAAAAATAAAATCCCTAAATAACAGATCATTCACCAACACACGAAGTCGTGCTTTACTGTAAGAATTGTTTTTATTATTATTTTCGTTGTTCATAGTTTTTGTAATAAAATAAACATTAGAGAAATCTACCCTAGCGGCATTCAGCCAATGCCTTGTCAGAATATTTTTTCCCTCAGTCCCAAAAGGTGTGCGTTTTGTTACCTGCCATTCCCCGCTTTCTTCCAGCTTCTTACGTTCGGCCAGCAGATTTTCGGCCCAGGCGTTCCAGTGGGCGGCGGCCTGGTCCCAGTCGCCTGTCTTGGCATAGATATTCTGGCATTCCAGATAGAGCTTCAGGGAGCGGTATTTGACGGGATGGCTCTCCTTTAGCTCCTCCAGAACTTCCCGGTTCAGCTCCAAATAATCCGTCGCCATGGTTCTGTGCTCGCGGTGGTGGAATGGCAATTTATTGTACCATGGCAGGGGAGAATACGCAGCCAGACCGTTCCGGAAGCAGATGGAATCTGCTTTTAGGCGACAGGGCGGGCAACAATCTCATACACTTGTGGCCCGACCCCCTCCCGGCCCCTTGCGGGGCCGACCTCCCCCTATCAGGGGAAGGATAGAGCTATGCGCCCTTTTTGCCAGCTGCCCTTGGGCAAACAGAACCTTATTGCCGGAAGGGGTTTGCAACCCCTTCCGGAACGTTTAGGCGGGATTTTCAATCCCGCCACCAACCCCCGCGATCCTGTTCACCATGCAGGGGGGAGAATACCCCACCAAAATGTTGAAGGAACGGGATAAAATCCCGTTCCGGCATTTTATATCCATATGACGCAAACCAAGCCTGCTGGCAGACGCCACCGCCCACCAAAACCGTTTCGCTTGTGGCCCTGGATTGCCGGAATCCCGGTTCAAGCCCGGGACAGGCAAGGGCGGCAATGACGTTTTCTTTTTGTCTATCAATGAGTTAAGCAACTAGCGCCCAACGTATGGAAAGTCTTTTTCTTCGGACTGTTCGATGGCTGCGTCATGCTTCCTAAATTTTCTTGGACAAGCGTGCGCATGAGCAAGCTGCCCCGGGATATCCGGGGCATGCCTATGTGCACTCGGGCGCCAGGACGGGCCCCTGATGATGCCGGGGTCTTGAGGATCAGGATGCGGCCTTGGTTTTGGCCTTTTCCAGCATGGGGCCGACCTCCTCCGGCTTGCGCTGAAGGATGCGGCAGACCTGCTCCATGTCGAAATCGAGCCGGAAATAGAGCAGGGTGGCGCGCCGCTCCACAGGCGCGAGGCCCTGCGGCTCGCGCTCACAGAAGGCGATGATCTGCTCCGGCGGCAGGGTGTCGGCCGGCAGGGTGTCCTCCCATTTCAGGGCCTCGTCCGGCTGATACCACTCGTAGAATTCCTCATCGTCATCATAGACGGGATCGAGCACCAGCGGATCGTCGGGGATCCTTTCATCGGTGGAAAGGGTCTCGTGCTCCTGAATGGCGCGGCGACGGGCGGCCAGCGCATCGGCGGCCTTGAACAGCATGGCATAGAGCCAGGCGCGCGGCTGCATGCCCTCGGGCTTCTTCTTGCGGTGATCCCAGGCGTGGATCATCGCCTCCGCCACCAGCTCCTCCGGCGTCATGTAACGGGGCGGAAAATCGCCGACATCCTCATAATAGCGGATTTCGTGCCTGGCAGCCTCGAGCAGGCCGGCCATCTCCTGTTCCACCAGCGCATCGAAGGCTTCGCGATCACCGGCAACGATCTTCTCCCACAGGCCCTTGTCGGTCATTGTTTTCTCCCGCTTGTAAAATCCGGTGGTGTTCAGATTTCCGTCCTCAAAAGCCAATCTGGCGTGCGCGGCGGCCGGTTTCAATCATCGGCGGCCTGTTTTTGCGCACTTTTCGGGCGGTGATCGTCATTCTCGGGCACGTGCTTGTGAAAATGATGGGATTCGGCGGCGTGGGTGAGGAACAGGGCGAGGCCAATGAGGGCAATGCCGCCGGCAAAGGTGAGCATGTCGTAGGAGGATTTGAATTTCATGCTGATGGCATGATCGAAGAACTTCACCACCAGGATCATGAGAATGACCTTGGCCAGGCGGTTCTTGAGATCATCGAGGTTGCGGATGGACAGAATGCGCGAGGCGGTGCTGGAATCGGCCTGATCGATGCGGGAGATGAACAGCTCATAAAGGCCGAGCGAGAAGATGAGCAGGACGGTGGCGAGCAGATAGCCGTCGATCACCTGCACCACGTGCTTGATGGTCTGGTCATGCAAAATCGCGCGCTCGGCGCCTTCCATGCTGCTGTAGCCGCCGAGATGCACGAGCATGGAAATGACATCCACCGTGGCCATGTAGAAGATGGCGAAGGCCACGGCGAGCGAGGCAAGCACGGCAACGATGACGATGAGGCGGGCGTTCCACAGAAACCCCTCGAAAAGCCATTCGATGTATCTCATGCCAGGGACGCTCCCTTGTCCGTTACACGATTCCGGCAAAAGGTAGAGCCTTTCTCCGATCTGGCAAGGGGCAGGGCAATTCTTTCTCTTTAAATGGCGGTAAGATCAGGTCTTTCCGGTACGAGTGCCCGCCATGCAAGGAGAGGACTAATCCCATCCCCCTGTTCACGCTCCGGGATCGTCCTCTCCTGCAATGACTCAGTGATCATACCCGTCTTGCAGGCAGGGCTTGGGCAACGAGCGGACTGCGAGGGACACGCGGGGTGCGCTCACGCGGCCTGCAGCGGCCAGAGCAGCGCCGCTGTCAGCTGTTCGCCGGCCAGACGGTGCAGGTTCTGTCCGATGAACCGTCCCTCCGCGTCGCTGTCCAGAACCGGGCAGCATGGCGGATAGCGCGCCTCCAGCTCGGCATCCGGCAGATGGAAGGGCGCAAACTCCCGCCAGTTGTCGAAATCGCGCTGGTTGCCGTTCAGCGGCCGGAAGGTCTCCACCGAAAGCCCCTCGGCGAAAACCACGTCATGGGCCTCCAGCACCACGTTGTACAGCGTGATCACGCCCGCCGCCGGCAGCGGGCGGATGCTCCCGCCGTTGATCAGCCGCCCGGCCGGCACGATGATGCGCTCCTCTCCGAACCAGCGGCGGATCCAGCCGCCCTGCAGCATGATGCCATGCCACCAGCTGGTGATCAGCGGCCGCGCCGGCGCCCCCGGCCCGAAGGCGTGCGCCGCGATCCGCACCGGCAGATTGCGCGCGGCATGCCCGTGAACGGGGTGAGGATGGATCGTCTGCACACCGAGAAAGGCCAGCGGCCGCGCCTTGCCGGAGGCGGTGATCAGAAGATCCCCGGCGCGCAGCCGCTCGATGGCCTTCGGCCCCGAGGCCGTCAGCATTCGGGTTCCCGCCGGAAAACAGGCAAACTCCATGGCCGTTTCCGTCGTCGTCGGATC